>JACIWX010000001.1 GCA_014360755.1 Chloroflexota bacterium
TGAGCGGAGCGAAGAGCCTGCCCTGAGTGCAACGAAGGGGTCTCGCGTAACTTTAGCCGTGTTTTCCCGAGTACCGCGAGATGCTTCACTTCCCCTTCGCTTTCCCTTCGCTTCGCTCAGGGCAAAGGTTCAGCATGACATTGGAAGGACTTTTTCAACGCCCTCTCTTTTTGGCTATGCTGTCACTGTCCTTTTCGTGGCTGATAGCGATAGATGCCTTTATCCGTGCCAACCAGGATGAGCTCAGGATCATCCGGGCTCAGCGCCAGCGCCCGCAATTCAAGTCCTTCTAGCCCTGATCCCAGTGATGACCAAGAGATGCCCCCATCCTGGCTCCACAGTACACCTTGACGGTTAGCCAAGACATAGGCAAGATTCGGCATGGCTTTGCTCACGGTCAATTGTCTCAGCTCTGATCCTGGAGCCAGCTTACTTTGAGGCAAGATTACAACCTCATCGCGGCCCTGACCTTGGACCTGTTCTGCTCCGACCTGAGTGATGGCAAAGGCTCTGAGACTACCTTTGATGGGTGGAGCGACATCAGAAGCGCCAATGAGATACTGTTGCCAACTTTCCCCATTATCGCGGCTTAGGAAGACTCCTCTTTCTGTAACCGCATAGATGATCGTTTCTGGCCCCCTGGGGTCAAGGACAAGCCGCTGCACGTTTGTGCCGATCTCCTCACCTTTTTGCACCCAATTTTTGCCCTCATCGTCAGAACGGTACATTCCTTTCCCCTGTGTTCCCGCATAGAGGCGCGTAGGTTGTTCAGGATCAATCACGATGCTGCTAATCAAGGCTTCCGTAACTGCCCCAGCCAAAGTCCATGTCATGCCTCCGTCACTGCTTTTCAACACTACACCCTCCTTTGTGCCCGCGCATATGATGCGAGATTCGAGAGGGTTTACCTCTATAGCGGTTATTTGCTGGAAGGATCGGATCACTGCTGTGAGGTCATCTTCCCCGAGGTGCTGCCACTCATCGCCACCATTGGTGGTTTTATACAACCCGCCACCAGCTACGCTGGCATAGAAAGTCTGCCCATCCTTAGGGTCTGTTTCTAGAGCCAGGATATTGGCTTCGCTGCTCGCTTTGATGGCGGAGCGCAGTTCCCAGGTGTGGCCTGCATCTTCGCTGACGAATAGTCTATTGCCCGAACAGGCATAAACGATGTTGGTTTTTATGGGGTCTACCACGATAATCTGCACATCTACAGGCTGTCCATCAGGGTTTTTGAGGCCTGTCTCGCTTCTAAACCAGCTCTTGCGGCCATCTATGCTTTTGTACAAGCCATCCTGCACTCCGACATAGACTTCTTGCGGGTTTTTGGGATTGACAGCTAGGCAACGTGCTTCAGCAGTGTCGCGGTATGAGTCCACATATTTCCAGAAAACCCCTGCCTCCTCGGTTTTAAAGACTTTGCCTCGCGATATGGCATAAGCAGTATTTCGTGCACGAGGTGGTACGGTGAGCGCCAGAACGTCAACGGGATCATTGTAAGGCAAGGGGAACCAGGTGAGTGCCCCATCCGTGCTTTTGTAAATACCGTATGCGGAAGTGCCTACATAGAGGGTGTCGGGCTGCTCCAGGTCCATTGCCATGCACTGTAAGGTACTGGTAAAGTCCCCTGCAGGATACCAGCGCTGGCCACGGTCCGTGCTGGTAAAGACGCCCATGGGGGTGGCGGCATAGAGTTTTTGAGGGTTAAATGTATGCACGTAGAGCGCGCGGATTTCATATGGCGATAGCTGCTCACTGGGTTGTTTCCATTGATTCCCCCCATCCGTACTCACATAGACTTTGCCGTTCCAGGTTCCAGCATAGAGTAGGCGTGGCTCATCCGGGTCAATGGCCAGAGCACGTATTAGGCGATCATGCAACCCGTTATTGCAGGCAATCCATGTCCGGCCCTCGTCTTCGCTCTTGAACACACCGCCATCAGTGCCGGCATACAGCAAACGCACGCCATCGGGGTCCTCGACTATTAAGGCATGTATCTTGCCATCGAAAGGAGCGCTCAGTTGTAGCCATTGCTGAGGAGTTGGAGTGGGCATGGTTGGGGTCGGAACAGGAGAGGAGAGAATCACACGCTGTTTCCAGACCCAGAGTGTGAGAAGTACCAGAGCCAATATCGCAACGATTGGTACCATTCTTTTTTGCAGCCACTGGGTTCGACCTACAGCGGACTGGTTGTCCATGGCAGAGCACCTCGTGGGATAACCGTACGGTCAATTATAACATAGAATCAAAGTGAAACAAAGTCAACAACCCCTGCTTGCTTCTGGTTGGAGCAAAAAGGGGACAATATGTTTAAGCCCGTTCATGTACCGTGAGAGTGTTGAAAATCTTGTCACCTTGAGCAAAGCGAGGGGTCTCGCGTAACTTTAGCCGCATTTTCAAGTACTGCGAGATGCTTCACTTCGTTCAGCATGACATTGGAAGGGCTTTTTCAACACTCTCCTACCGTTGACCTTGTCATACCTGTCCAATTCAAGTATAATGACGGTCAACAGATGAAGTCGGTTACGGGTCAAAGGTTCAGAATGGAACGGCGATGGGGCGTCGTTATGTTTTTGGTGGCCATGTTATGGCTGTTGGCTACTGTGATGGCCTGCACGACACCCTCTCCTGTATCAATGCCCAGCCCTTCGTCTACGCCTGCTCTTGCTCACCTGGTCATTGAAGTTTTGCCCATTGGTTCAGAAGTCTATCTTGATGAGGCGCGGAAGGGCTACACTCCCTTGAGTCTGCACCTATGTGCTGGGGAGTATCGGCTTCGCATTCAGCACGATGGATACGAGCCTTTCCAACGCCAGGTCGTGCTCATTTCAGGGCAGGAAGTGAGAATCACTGCGCTATTGCGTGACACCACTCCGCCTGTGGTGATGTTCAAGCCAGGGTTGACCGCAGTGCAACGCGGACAGTCTATGCCTATCCATGCGCAGGCCTCGGATAATGAAGGGGTTACAGCGCTGCGTCTCTTTATTGATGGTGCGTTGGTATCGGAGGGGAATGGCAAGTTTCTGGATTACGTTGGGGACACGCGAGATATGGCAACGGGTGCTCATGATGTGGTTATTGAAGCGCAGGACAGTGCTGGCAACGTGGGACGGGCGTCACAAACGGTGCACATCAACGCGGAGCCAACGCCGTTACCTTCTGCTACTTTGCAAAAGGTTGCTACTGCGCCTGCGGGAGTGAAAGTGTACACGACGACCATCACCTTACCCAGTTACCCCTATGAGCCATATTTGAAAGAGAAAATGGATGCCCGTTACCATTTCAAGGTCTTTGGACTGGACCGGGCGGCGTATGAAGCGACAAATCCGCAGCCACAGCCGCGAGCTTTTAACGGTGTTGTCTTGGAAAATCAGTATCTGAAACTTACTTTCTTGCCAGAACTGGGAGGCAGGCTTTATCAATGTGTTTTCAAGCCCAGTGGGAAGAAGATTTTCTATGAGAACGCAGTGCTGAAGCCGTCTTATTGGGGGCCGCTCAGCCGTGCGGAGAATTGGTGGCTGGCAGCCGGGGGCATGGAGTGGGCGTTACCTGTGCAGGAGCATGGATACGAATGGGGTTTGCCGTGGATGTACCGCATCGAACGACACGCTGATGGCGTCTCCATTGTCCTACGCGATGATATTCGCGATGACCGCTTACGTGCGGAAATACGAGTCACTTTGCCTGCTGATCGGGCCTACTTCGTGGTTGAGCCTCGACTGGTGAACCCAACTTCGCAGCCTATTGCCTGCCAGTTCTGGCTCAATGCCGCGCTGACCCTGGGGTCAGCAAGTGCCTCACCAAACACCGAATTCATCTATCCAACGGAGCGCGTGATTGTGCACAGCAGCGGTGACAGCGCGTTGCCAGGTGAACGCCAGATAATGCCCTGGCCTTTTTACGATGGTCGCGACTTGTCTTTTTATCGGAACTGGCACAATTGGCTGGGCGTCTTTGTTGCAGATATAGAGCGGGGCTATGCCGGTGCTTATAACCATGATACAGAGCTGGGCATTGTGCGGGTGTTCCCAGCCAAAGCGGTACCCGGCCTCAAACTCTTTGCATTTGGGAAGGATTTTCCGGCCCGTGGGGAATACACGGATGACGCATCGGAATACTTCGAGATGTGGGCTGGGCCCTGCAAAACGTTCTGGCCAGAGGACGACGTGGTGATCGGAGCAGGCCAAGCAGTCAATTGGCGCGAAATCTGGTTCCCGTTCAGCCAGATTGGCGGTTTGGACATAGCGAATGAGGAAGGGGTAGTCAAAGTTACCCTGCAAGGCGATGTGGTTCGTGTGGGGATCGCCGTGAGCAAGGCACAGTCCGGACAGTTGCAGTTGAGGTGGAATGGCCAGACTTTTTTCCAGAGAACGGTATATCTGGCTCCAGAGGAGCCACTCTTGCTTGAGGTGCCTCTTCCTGTTGGTGCGCAGAAGTCAGGGCAATTGGACGTGTTACTGCGTGGACAGGGTGGAGCAATCTTTTTAGAATATGAGGCAGCATTCTAGAGCACGGAGGCAGGTTCATGTATTGCAATCAATGTGGGGCTGAGGTGGAAGATGGCGTGTTTGTGTGTCCCAATTGTGGGCATCTGTTGGTGATCGAGCCCGGGGGAGCAGAGCAACAAGAACCGAGCACGGGCAAGGTGGAGGGTGCAGAGCCCACGCCTCGGCCAGGGGGCTGCGGCTGGGCGATGATCGCAGGCATGTTGGCTGGCTGTGCCATTGTATTGATCCTTGGCTTGGGGCTTCTGGGTATCTATCAGGGGATACAAGAGCGAACACGCCTGAACCGTGCTGCAGCCATTGAGCATTACCACAAAGGGCTGGAATACTTCATGGCAGAGAACTATGAACTGGCGCGAGAAGAATTTGCCCTGGCGCTGCAGCTTGATCCCAGGCATAGCGACGCAGCGGCGAAACTGGCTGAGGTAGAAACCCTATTGAGCAAGATGCCTACGCCCACCTCGGCTGTACGCTATCAAACGGCTATCCTACTGTACAACGAAGCCCGCGAGCTTTACAACAAGGGCGATTGGGAAGGTGTCATTACCAAATTGGAGCAAGTCCAAGCCCTTGATCCTGAGTATGAGCAGGAACAGGTGTCCATGCTGCTTGTAGAAGCTTACTACAAGGCGGGGTTGAGGCTCGTTGAGGAAAACCGCCTGGAAGAGGCGATCCGCTACTTTGACCGTGCGCTGCAATTGCGTCCCACAGAACAGGCTATTCGCGAGCAGAAACGCCTAGCCACTTTGTACCTTGCTGGGCTGGGGTATTGGGGAGCTGACTGGGAAGGTGCAATCGAGGTATTCCAAGCACTCTACCAATTGCAACCCAATTACAAGGACACCCGGCAGAGGCTCTATAATGCGCACGTGTCCTATGCCAACGTCTTGGCTGCGAAAGGGGAGTGGTGTGCCGCTAGGGATCAATATGATCGTGCTCTGGCAATCAACTTTAGCGATGAACTGAAAGTCAAACGGGAAGAGGCAGCGCAATCTTGTGCGGCTGCTTTGCTGCCTACGAGTATGCCTCCTCCTCGCGGGACGTTCGTGGGCAAGGTTGTCAAGATAGAGGACGTAGGCCTGCAAACAGCGATGATGATCCGCGGGCAGGTATTGGATGCAGAGGGCAAACCTATCGCTGGCGTGCAGGTTGGGCTATCAGCCTGGGATTGGTCCGCGCCACCTGCGACCACGAATCAGGAAGGCGTCTTTGCTTTTGATGGACTGGGCAACCCCGTTACCTACACCGTCACGCTGGTCAATTTGCCTGCCGTTCCGTTGTCGGTGAAAGCTGACTGGAGCAAATTGGTCTGGGTAGAATTTCGTCCGCAACCATAACTAGGATTAGGAATAGGAGAAAAGCATGAACAAAGAGAAACCGCAACCACAGCCCATGCAGATCAGCATCGAATTGCCGGCAGAGCTAGAAGCCGTCTACTCGAATTTCGCCATGATCACCCATTCTGCTTCGGAGATCGTGATTGACTTTGCCCGCATATTGCCCAATGTGCCCAAAGCCAAAGTCTATGCACGGGTGATCATGACACCTATCAATGCCAAGTTATTGCATCGCGCATTAGGGGATAACCTGTCCAAATTCGAAGCGCAGTTTGGTGAGATCAAGACACCTGAACATGGATTTGGCGAGGAACGGCCGATTGGATTTAAGCACTGAGTAGCCTGTTGACCACCTTCGCTAGCCAAGGCTGGCGTAGTTCAACGGCGTGCTCCGGGCATAGTTCATGACAGCAGTAGCAGCGAATGCAGCGGGTGAGGTCCATGCGCGCCCTGTTGTCCACAATAGCGATGGCTTGAACGGGGCAGTTTTCGACACATGTACCACAGGCGGTGCATTTGGGTCCGGCCTGTGGCTTTGCCAGTAATTGGTCCGTGATCCACGCGGGCACAAAACGGGGGATCATGCGCGCATGTTGCCCCCCTGTTCGGGGCAATTTGAATCCTGATACCTTCACTGTTTCGATAGGGTTTCCCCATACCTCGATGTCTTCTAGCCTCCCGGCAGTTAAGCCTCTGCGCACTGCCGCGGCGATCGTGGGTACAGTCAGAGGGGGAATGTCCACGATAGAGGTCGCTACGATATCCAAAGCCACCGCGTCCGTGCTCGTTAATAGCAGCCCGATGTGGCGCGGGTTGCCAGCCGAGGGGCCATCCCCTTCCATGCCGACAACGGCGTCCATAACCGTCAGGACTGGCTTGTAGTAGCTGAGGATGTCTATCAACATGGCGGAGAACCTCTCCACGGAGGGAAAGCGGGCGTGGTAACTGGATTTTATCATGCCTGGCACGGTGCCAAAGAGGTTCTTTACCGCTCCTGTGAATAGCATTAGGTCATGGGTCTTTAGCTTAGGGAGGGAGATGATGGCGTCTGCTTCTACCATGACCTTCATCGCATCCAGCTTTTGGATAGCACGGCCCTCAGGGTAAGGAACTTGAACCGTGTGAACATTGTAATTGAGGATGGCACCCCCTGCTTCGGCAGCGGCGGTCATGCCAGTAACCTGATACACACGTTGCAGTGACCGAGGGTTGAACAGAGTGCCTGGCCCAGGGCTATCGGCGATGATCGGTGTCGCTCCGAGTTTTCTTACCCATGTTGCTACGGCTGCCACAAGCGAAGGGTGGGTGGTAATCGCTTTTTCTGGCGGTTGGGCTTGCAGCAAATTCGCCTTCAGGATTACCCTTTGGCCGGGCTTGATTCGCTCTTGCAACCCTGGCAGAGCCTCCAGGCTCTTGTGCAACGCTGCTTCTATATCCTGTTGGCTATAGCTGGGGCAACGCGCAATGTAAACCTGGCGCAAATTCTGCTCCTTTCTTGGTTTTTGGCTACGCATGAGCCTTGCGTAGTGGATTATAGCCCAAACCATCCGTGAATTCCAAGGGATTCTCTCTTCATGCGATCTTTGCCGCTATCGCCAGCCATGAGGTATAATCGCCCTGCAAGATTGCGGTATGGAACGAGCAGCCGATGCACGTATTGCATTGGGTACATTGCAGTCCATGTAGAGAAAGGATAAGAATTATGGCGGATCTCCATATTGTTGATACGACATTGCTAACTTGGGTACCGCATCGCACTTGTCGCGGGGTGTACACCCAATCCCTGGTGGATCACGAGATCAGCCAAGACCTTGAGGTGAAATTGGTGCGCATTACCCCCGGGGCAGAGATTTCACCCCATGTCCATGAACACTCGGCAGAGACCTTTTATGTGCTTTGCGGGGAGGGGGCTTTTTATGTCGGGGATCAGTTGGTGCCCTGTCAGAGCGGTTCTTGTGCCCACGCCAAGCCAGGTGTGGTGCATGGCGTCAAGAATACTGGACAGACGGATCTGCAATTACTGGCTGTATTCACTCCACCGCTTACTCAAGCACAGGCAGCGAAACAAGTTGAACCATATCAAATTGTTGTAACCGTGCGCGCGGTGAAGGGCACCTGCAAATTCGGCCACCAGGTCGGCGACCAGATTGTTTTTGATGGCGAGACGGTCAACGGCCGCATTTGCATGAGCGCTTTGTACAGCTTCTTGCCCAAGATCTTTGCCATGCGTTATGGAGCGGATTTCCCTTGGCTGGATGCAGCGCATAAGGATGTAGCAACGCATGCTTGTCCAGATGCCCATAACCCGGTAGTTTTTGAAATCAGGCGCGTGAAAACGTCATAGGCAGTAGAAGCAAGAAAGCGGTTTCAAAGCCCTCCACAAGCAGTGGTTCAGGAGAAGGCAGAAAACGGGACAGCAATCGGGGTTAGAGAATGACTAACGAAGCGCGAATTGTATCAGTGTTTGGTAGCTCGCAAGTTGAACCCGGCAGTCCTGCCTATGAAGAGGCCAGGATGGTGGGCGCACTTCTGGCAAAAGCAGGGCTAACGGTATGCAATGGCGGATATGGCGGCGTGATGGAAGGGGTAAGCCGTGGGGCAAAAGAAGCTGGTGGCTCCGTTATCGGTGTAACTACCAGTTGGTTCGCACATCTGACCGCCAATGCATGGCTGGATAAGGAGGTACGCACAGCGACCTTCCTGGAACGCCTCCGCACGATCATCGAAATGGGGCAGGGCTATATCGCCCTGAAAGGGGGTATAGGTACACTCACTGAGGTCAGTATTGTTTGGAGCATGATGCAAACTCGCTCGATCCCGCCGCGGCCCTTCATCTTATTGAACGATCCATGGAGCGGCCTGCTTCGCTTTTGCGCGGAAGCGCTAATTATCCGAACACCTGATATGGCGTATTTACAATTGGCTCATACGCCTGATGAAGCAGTTTCTATGCTGGTTGAGTCACTGCAACGAACAGGTGAGCGCCTTGGATAAGTCGCACTCTTTTGGTTTCGTAGATGTAGCTTTGTTGACCATGGTGGTCATCTGGGGCGTCAACTTTACGGTGGTCAAGACTGCGTTGCATGAGATGACGCCTATGGCTTTCAATGCCCTCCGCTTTGCTGGAGCTTCCGTGCTCACCCTATTCCTTGCCTGGTTGATAGAGCACGACTTGACAATCCCACGCCGTGATTGGGGACTGGTGTTGCTGTTGAGCGTTATTGGCAATTTGGTGTACCAAATCTTGTTCATCAATGGTCTGGCTCGCACTAGAGCGAGCAACACCTCGCTCATCCTGTCCACTTCGCCTATTTTCGTGGCACTCGTGAGCACCATTACCAAGGCAGAAAAACTCTCGAGCCGGAATTGGGCAGGCATTTTGCTTTCTTTCTTGGGCATTTTCCTCCTCCTTACCGGTTCTCAGAATGGGCTTGCGATTGACAGGCGTACCTTGCAAGGGAATCTGTTGGTGCTTTGTGCGACCATCAGTTGGGCAACGTATACGGTGTTTTTGAAGCGTCTCTTACAGCGCCATTCCGTGTTAAAAGCAACGGCTTGGATTATGGCTGCGACCACGCCTTTATTGATCCTGGCAGCGCTTCCCGATCTCCTCACTCAGGACTGGCATGCCATTTCTTATGGAAGCTGGCTAGGGTTGTTCTACTCATCGGTCCTCGCTATCGGCATTGGTTATGTGATCTGGAATATAGGGGTACAACGAGTGGGCAGCGTACGAACTGCCGTCTATTCTTACGTTACACCAGTGATTTCCGTCATGGTGGCTTGGATTTTCCTCGGTGAGAATATGCACGCCTTGCAGGCGCTGGGAGCGGTGGGGATTTTCCTGGGTGTATGGTTGGGCCGTAGTCGGCCTACAGAGTGAGAACGATGATCCGATTCCGCTTGGGAAAGTTATTTGGTCACAAGGTGGAACAGCCCACTGGTTTTCAGGAGGTGCACTGGCGCAGTCAGGTGTTGAAAAAGGACATGGCTTTTGTACTGTACCTGCCCGCCAGCTATGAGCAACAGAACGCGAAGCGCTATCCGGTGCTGTACCTGCTGCATGGCTCAGGACACAACCGCCACTCGGTGCTGCATGAAGTGCAGCCGCAGCGGTGCGTGTCCGAGCTTGGCGAGGCTTTGCTTGTCATCCCGGATGGCGAGCAAGGATGGTGGCTGGACAGCCCGGTGTTGCCGTCTTCTTCCTATGGCCGATATGTGCTGGAGTTGGTCAGGTTTGTTGACCAGCGTTACCGCACTATTGCTAGGCGTGGCGGGCGCGGTATCTGTGGGTTCAGCATGGGAGGCTATGGGGCAATGCTTCTTGCCAGCCGATACCCTGAATGGTTCGGTGCAGTTTCTTCGCTATTAGGACCTTTAGATATCGCACAGCTTTTCCCAGAGCATTACCGCCTTGGTCAGTTGCTAGGCACTGATCTGGCGGTTTGGCAACAATATAGCCCAGCGCAGAGGGCGGGGTACCTTGCAGGCACAGCGCTCTGGTTCTGCACGGCGGAAGAAGCTTTTGATCGCCCGCAGAACGATGCCTTCGCCACTGCATTGCGATCTTTGGGAGTTCCGTTTGAGTACCGTGTCTATGCAGGTAGACATGATACGGCTTTTGTCCGTGAGCATCTCCGCGAGCATTTTGGGTTTCATCGGCGCTTGTTTGAACAGGATCTCAGGGATTAAGTAGAGGTGAATGACACATGGGGATGAACTTGAAGCAAATGGCAGCAGCCAGGGCTGTTGAGATGGTGAGGAGTGGGATGGTGCTTGGCTTGGGTACTGGGTCTACCGCGCGCTATGCGGTGGAGATGATTGGCGAACGGCTGCGCGATGGCAGGCTCCATGATATTGTTGGCGTGCCCACATCCACGGCAACGGAGAAAATTGCCAAGGAAGTGGGAATTCCGCTTACCACCCTGCGTGAATACCCCGTGATTGACCTCACTATTGATGGAGCGGATGAGGTAGACCCCCATCTGGTTTTGATCAAGGGGTTAGGCGGGGCGCTGGTGCGTGAGAAGATCGTGGCGCGCGCCTCACGCCAGGTAGTGATCATCGTGGATGACTCCAAGGTCGTGCAAGTGCTGGGCAGCAAGGCCCCTTTGCCTGTCGAAGTGATTCCTTTCGGGTGGGGTACCTATCTGCACCAACTCAGGAGCTTTGGCTGCGAACCTGTACTGCGCATGAGCGGTGCTGAGCCTTACGTCTCTGATGGAGGGAATTATATTGTCGATTGCCGCTTTAAGCGGATCGAAGACCCAGCCAAACTGGAATGTGCGCTCAACTGCATCCCTGGCGTGGTGGACAATGGCTTGTTCGTCGGCCTAGCCTCATTGGTTATTGTCGCCTCAGAGGCTGGTATACGCGAACTGAGGCCTGATGCGTAGTGCGTGTTCAAGCGCAGATATTATTTGACAGTAAAAGTGCTCTGTGCAACAATAGCCCCAATGGATAGGTTTCAATATGCACCCATGCTCAAGGGTCAGGGCAAGGGTTTCCATAAGCCCAATCTCGAGGATGAGGAGGGCGTATGCCAAAGGTAATTCTCGATGGCGAGAGCCTTACGATAAATACAGTGGTTCAGGTTGCCAGAGCGTGGCAACATCCAGAAACAGTTCAGATTGAACTAGCCCCTGCGGCCGTGGAACGGGTTCGTGCTGGACGAGAATTGGTAGAGCGCCTCATCGCCGGTCGAGAAGTGGTCTATGGCGTCACTACCGGGTTTGGCGCTTTCAAGGATCGTGTCATTGCAACGGACCAAACGGCACAATTGCAACGCAATCTGTTGATGAGCCACACGGTAGGTGTGGGCCCACCGCTGCCTGAAGCCACAGTGCGCGCGATGATGCTGGTTCGCGCCAATGCATTAGCCAAAGGCTATTCCGGGATCCGCTTGGAGACCTTGCAGGCATTGCTGGACTTGCTGAATCGCGGTGTGCATCCCGTTGTCCCTGCGCAAGGCTCTGTTGGGGCTAGCGGGGATCTGGCGCCCTTGGCACACATGGCGGTGGTGTTGATTGGCTTAGGCGAAGCCATATACCGAGGTGAGCGCTTGAGCGCGGCGGAAGCCCTGGAACGAAGTGGGTTGAAACCCATTGCTTTGGAAGCCAAGGAAGGTGTAGCTCTGTTGAATGGGACAAGCTTGATGACGGCCATTGGCTGCTTAGCCTGTGACCGGGCTTGGAGATTGCTGCAGACCGCCGATGTTGCCGCTGCCATGAGCCTGGAAGCGCTCCATGGCACGCTGCGAGCCTTTGATGCACGTCTACATGCCCTGCGCCCCCATCCTGGCCAGGTAGCTTGTGCTGCGCATATGAGGGCATTGCTCGAAGGCAGCGAGTTCGTACGGGCTGACGATGAGACCAATGTGCAGGATGCTTACACATTGCGCTGTGTCCCACAGGTGCACGGTGCTGTGCGCGATGTTGTCGCCCATGTACAATCTGTCCTAGCCATTGAATTGAACGCGGCTACGGATAATCCGTTGCTCTTCCGCGAAGGAGAAACGGCTATCGCCCTTTCGGGAGGAAACTTTCATGGGGAGCCAGTAGCGCTGGCGATGGATTATCTAGGCCTAGCCTTGACGGACCTGGGCAATATGTCCGAGCGGCGCATTGCGCGCTTGCTGGATCCCGCGAGCAATGGCGGCGTGTTGCCTCCATTTCTGACTGAACAAGGTGGGCTCAATTCTGGCTTTATGATGCTGCAATATACAGCGGCTGCCTTGGCTTCAGAGAACAAAGTGCTGGCACATCCAGCCAGTGCTGATTCGATTCCTACTTCCGCCAATGCCGAAGATCACGTGAGCATGGGTGTGACAGCGGCACGCAAAGCAGAGCTGATCGTTGAGCATGTAGAAACGATTATTGCTTTGGAGTTGTTATGCGCTGCACAGGGCATTGATTTCAGAAGGCGGAAACAGCCTGTACTGCGCTTAGGGCGTGGCACAGAAGCAGCATATAGGGCAATCCGCGCCCGGGTGCCTTTTATTGCCACTGACGAGGTCATGTATCCGCATATCGAAAGCATAAAGCAGTTGGTGTATGAGGGATGGATTGCCACAGTAGCAGAGCAAGCCAGTCAAGGGAGCACACCATGACAATGAATGCACAATTTGGTTTTGTTGTAGAGAAATCCGACCCCGCTAGCCGCGCTCGCGCTGGCGTATTGACCACACCTCATGGCGCTATTCCTACGCCTGTTTTCGCCCCTGTGGGTACCCAGGCTACGGTCAAGACTCTAACCCCCGATGAGTTGAAGGAAATGGGCACAACGCTTATTCTGGCCAATACATACCATCTCTACCTCCGGCCTGGGGCGGATGTGATTGCTCGCCTTGGTGGTTTACATCGCTTTATGGGCTGGTTTGGGCCCATCCTTACTGATAGCGGTGGATTCCAAGTATTCAGTTTGGAGACTTTGCGCAAGGTCAGCGATGACGGGGTCGTTTTCCGCTCTCACATTGACGGCTCTGAACACTTTTTCTCTCCTGAGAAAGCGATACAGGTGCAAGAAAAACTGGGCGCCGATATCATCATGGCTCTGGACGAATGCCCAGATCCAATGGATTATGAATATAACAAGGCAGCTTTGCAGCGTACCCATCGCTGGGCTGAACGCTGCTTACGCGCTCATACTCGGCCAGATCAGACACTGTTTGGCATTGTGCAAGGCGGCATTTTCCCTGATCTGCGCCAAGAGAGCGTGGAGTTTCTAACTTCACTCGGATTTGCCGGCTATGGCATTGGCGGCTTGAGTGTGGGAGAACCGAAGGAAAAGACGTGGGAGACGCTCGATTTTACCGTGCCGCTTTTGCCGGAGGATAAGCCGCGCTATCTGATGGGCGTTGGCTCACCAGAGGACCTATTCGAAGGCGTGGAAAGAGGTATTGACATCTTTGATTGTGCACTCCCTACCCGGTTGGCACGTAACGGGGCGTTGTTTACCTCCCGTGGACGCATTAACCTGCGCAAGGCTGAGTTCGCGGAAAAGGATCAGCCTATCGAAGAAGGCTGCGGTTGCTATACCTGTCAGCGTTTTTCACTAGCCTACCTACATCACCTGTATAAAGCTGGTGAAATCCTGGGGTTGCGTTTGAATACCATTCATAACCTCTATTTCTTGCTTGACCTGATGCGGCGCATTCGACAGGCGATCCTGGAGGGCAATTTTGCTGCCTTGAAAGCGAGTTTTCTAGCGCACTATGTACCGGTGATGGACGAGGAGGGACAGAGAAGAGAGGAGTTGGCACGCCGGCGGGGGAGGGCTGTTGATTGAGAAGATTGCCATTGATAAGTTTTCTGGCGCTCTTAGCGCTGAAGCGCTCACGACAAGCTTCGGATTCCCTCTTTTTTCCGTATGACATCATCTGTGAGAGGAATGGTGCAGTGGATATTTTTCAAGCAATGATCCTTGGCTTGGTCCAAGGAGCGACAGAGTTTATTCCTGTTAGCAGTTCAGCCCATCTGGTGCTGGTGCCTTGGCTGTTCCAATGGCCCAATCCAGGCTTGGCTTTTGACACTGTTCTGCACCTGGGCACTCTGCTAGCTGTGCTCACTGTTTTCTGGCGCGATTTGCTGGCATTGGCTATTGCCTGGTGGCACAGTGTGATCAAGGTACTCTTTGGTCATTCTGGGCGAGGCGAGGAATCCCCATCGCATCTCTCTGGGATACTAAGCACAGCTAAGCAGGGCACCAGGGAGATTTTATTAGGGCATGAACCGGGTGTCGCGCAGGCTCGGTTAGCCTGGTGGATTATCCTGGGTACCGTGCCTGCAGCACTCATGGGGGTGCTGTGGGAAGAGCGCTTCGAGGCCCTCTTCCACAGCCCTGTGCGTGTCTCGATGTTGCTCTTGGTAACCGGCCTTTGGCTGATGCTTGCTGAACGCTTTGGACGCAAGGAGCACCCAGCAGAGGATATGCGTTGGTGGCAAGCACTGTTGGTTGGCATTGCCCAAGGATGCGCCATTGTGCCTGGCATCTCCCGTTCCGGTGCGACCATTGGCGCAGGGTTGTTGCTGGGATTGCGGCGCGAGGCTGCGACGCGCTTTTCCTTTCTGCTTGCCACTCCCATTATCTTTGGTGCAGGATTGCTGCAGGTGAAGCGGTTGCTCGCATTGCCGAATTTGGATGCTACTTTGCTGCCGTTAGCGGTAGGTTTCCTGGGGGCATTCCTCAGTGGCTACATGTGCATCCGTTTCTTATTGGGCTTTGTCAGACAACGCGGTGTGCAGGTTTTTGCTGCTTACTGCTGGCTGCTCGGCCTTGCTACTCTTGTCATCTATCTGCTCAAATGATGTGCCCTGGTTTGTGTGATCGGCTATGTCCGCAAAATTCTCTGCCATCCTTTTCCTAATCGTGCTTTCCCTCGCCGTGGCTTTGATTGGCTCTTGCGGCCAACCTCCGCCCACCCCGCACGGTCCCATTCTGCTGCACCTGGCAGGGTCAACTTCTATGCAGCCGTTGCTGCACGATTTAGCTGCTGCCTACTCTGAGCGGTATGAATATGTAGGCTTTGATTTCAGCGCGGTAGGGTCAGCGGCGGGCATAGAACTACTGCAACGAGGGAATGCAGATTTGGCGCTTGTTTCTCGTCGGTTGCGTCCTGAAGAAGAATACGATAGCCAAACAGGCAAACGCTTGCTGGCTTACACCGTGATTGCCCAGGATGGCATTGCTATCGTAGTGAATGAGAAAAACCCCCTGCGCTCACTCACCATGTACCAGGTGCGCAAGATTTTCGAGGGGCAAATCCTCTCCTGGGCAGAACTAGATAGCCCAGCAGGGGATATACAGGTCATCAGCCGTGAAGATGGTTCTGCTACACGAGATGTATTTGAAGATCTCGTCATGCGCGGCCGCCGCGTGACCACGACTGCACTGATCATGCCCAGCAGCGAGGCGGTGCGCGACTATATAGCGGCACACGAAGGAGCAATCGGTTATCTTTCCCTAGGCTACCTGGGTCCAGGCATCGCTGCTTTGGCCATAGACAATGTGCTGCCCAGTCGGGAGACCGTGGAGAATGGCTCTTATCCGCTCACGCGGCCATTTTTGCTGGTCAGTTTGCCAGACCCTGAGGCGCAAATCGTTGCCTTCATGCAATTCGCGCGCAGCCCGGCTGGTCAAGCCATCGTGCGGCGAAACTATGGCGGGGTCAGAGCGGGCGGCGCACGGTAGTTTTTAAGTTCATTTGTGGTATAATGCGTATGGAGATAAATCCACTTGAATTGTTTGTGGAGGGATTGAGCATGACATTCATTCGCACTTTACTGCGCGACATCGCTCCAGAGGAGCTGGAGATCACTTCGAGCCATGAGCATCTGGTTTGCCGCCCCCCGTATTGGGTGGAGAAAGGCGAGGACGATCTCATCCTCGATGACCCTGAGAAATCCTTGCAGGATGTCCTAGATTTCAAAGCAGCGGGCGGTACGGCAATCGTTGATGCCACATGCATTGATTATGGCCGAGATATTTCCGCGGTCGCCGAAATTGCAAAGAAGTCGGGCATCCACATAATTGCCACGGCCGGACTCAATAAGGGATTTCTATGGTCAGCGAAAATGCCTGGTACTGGAAAAACATTCGCTGAGTGGATTGACCAGACTAGCGAAGAAGACCTAGCCAAGTTATTCATTGCAGAGGTCGAGGATGGCATCGAAGGTACAGGCTACCGCGCCGGTCAGATCAAGTTTGGCACTGGTTATAACAGTATCTCTGCTCTCGAAGAGAAGGTACTGCGAGCGGTAGCAAAAGCACATCTCGCCACGGGGGCGCCGCTTCATGCCCATACAGAGAGTGGGACTATGGCACTGGAACAAGCGGAACTCTTGCTCCAGATGGGGGTAAATCTAGCGCGGGTCAGTTTTGGGCACATGGATCGCAATCCCGATCCGTACATCCATCGGAAACTCGCAGAGAAAGGTGCTTTTCTCTGTTTCGATGGGCTAGGCAAAGTTAAATATTATCCCGAGTCCACACGCATTGCTTGCATTCTTGAACTCGTCAGACGAGGGCATGAGGATCAGATTCTCCTTGGCTGCGATACAGCGCGCAAATCCTACTTCCGTTCCTATGGCTATGGCCTTGGGTTGGACTGGATGTTGTGGAAATGGGTGCCCCGCTTTATTGAAGAGGCCACCGAGGCGAGTTTTGATGGAAAGCGGCTGGTAGAGAAATTCCTCATCGAAAATCCACGGCGCTACCTAGCCTTTGGGGAGGCAGAACCATGAGTATACCACATGCCGAACAACTGACTGGAGAAGAATTCCGCCAAGCATTACAGCAAAGCAGGATAGCCATTTTGCCCATTGGAGCAATCGAGTTCCATGGGCCGCATCTCCCCACAGGGACAGATAACTTTCTGGCTATGAAGATGGCAGAGGAAGTTGCGAAGCGTACTGGTGGAGTGCTGCTTCCGCTGCTGCCTTATGGACAAGTGTGGGGTTTGGAACACTTTCCCGGTTCGCTGAATGTCCCCAATGAGACGCTGACGGCTCTGCTCTTTGAGATTGGGGTCAGCCTACACCGGCAAGGCGCAGTCATTTTTGCCATCATCAATGGCCACTTGGGCAATATGACTGCTATTCAAGCAGCAGCACGGCGCCTTTTCTCCATCGAGGGCTTTATCACCTATGCTTTCTCCTATCCCGGGTTAGCAGAGGCTGCTTCGCGAATATGCGCATCTCGCCCTCTGCCTGGAGGTTATTTCCATGCCGATGAGATCGAGACTTCGTTGCTCCTTTATGCACAGCCTGAACTTGTGCATATGGAACGGGCAATCCGTGATGAGCCACAATTACCTCCAGATTTTGGAAGCCGTCAGGTGCGTTGGGAGGAAATCACCAAGACGGGAGTGCTTGGAGATGCGACAGTGGCTACCCGTGAGAAAGGCGAGGCGCTCTTGCAGGCATTGGTGAGCCGCGTTGTGGAAATTCTGGAATATGGACGCAGCCGGTACTTGGCAAAGTAAATGCCGTCTTTGCCAAGTGGGTGCTCTCTGAATGAAACAATATAGGGCGGTGCTGCTCTCCAGCAAACCGCCCTATATTGATGCGCTGCACCCTTGCAGCGATGATCACCCGGGGACAGAAGAGATTATCTGCCCAGGATGCGCGAGACCACAGCGATCAGCAAGGGCCAAATCACATAGTCGGTATCGGACGCCCAGCTGAAGAAATCGCCAATGGCGAAGCCGATGAATGGCCACATGGCTGCCTGCCCAAGCCCCATCAGCGCGCCAGCGACCACTCCACCTAAAATGGCGCCAGGGATGCCCCAATACTTATTTCCGTACACAGCAGCGGTTGCGCCATGGAACCAAGCGGACATGGTCGGGGCAAAGATGAAGTAGGGATACTTGAAGCCGGCAAAGAGAATGGACACCACCATCATGGACAGCATCCCGATCAGACCGCCATAAGCCATCGAGACTTGGCCATAGGGGAAGAACAACGGGCAATCCAGGGCCGGTATGGCGCCGGGGACGATCTTCTCAGCGATGCCTTTAAAGGATGGAATGAGCTCAGCAATGATCATGCGCACACCCATCATCAAGATGGCAAAGCCAGCGGCGAAGGTCAGAGCCTGGAGGATCACCCAAATAGCGGGGTCCTTACCGGCAGCAGCGGCTTTTTCCGTGACGAAAGGCACATTCGCTAATGCCATGAGGATGTAGATGACGAGAAATGTGGCAGCCATCATGAGCATAGGTTCGCGCAGCCACCCAAGTGCTTTGGGGAACTGGATCTCCTCCATGCTCCTTGCTTTTTTGGTACCATTCGCTGAGAATAGCCGGGTGAGCAGCGAAGTGACCAACACGGGAATAGAGGACGAGTGCCCTAGCACAAACCCAGCGTTCTCGTTCACGAAGAGGTCAAATTTGCTGGTGTACCATGGCTGCAAGGTCTGATAGAGCCCCACAAAAATGCTGGTCACAATGAGCAAGGCAGCCCCTTCCAGTCCCAAAAGGTACCGGAATGCTGAGACAAAGATCACGGCGTTCCAGAAGATCAGGTGGCCGGTCAAGTAGATGTATTTGAGTTTAGTGATGCGGGCTAGGAATACGTTGATGAGGAATGCAAAGAGCATGACCAGGCCGATTTGCGTGCCAAAATCAGCGATGATCTTGCTGGTACCGATGTCAATCTTGAGCGGTGGCAAGCCCAATGTTTTCCCCGCGAGGTCCCCTAGAGGGAGCAAGGCTTGCACCATCAGGTTCACACCACTACTGAGGATCAAGAGGCCAAGGGCAGTCCTGAGTGTTCCTGCGATGGTTCTCTCGACCCGTTCACGCAAGATGAGGAAGCCAGCCATAGCAATGATGCCAAGGAACAATGCCGGCTCTTGCATAAACTTTTGAAGAAAACTTACGATCGCCATATTCGCCTCCTTTTCAATGGATTGTTTTTGGGTCTTTCTGGCTCACCGCGGTGAGCCAACAATCGGATATGCCCTTATGTGCTGGGTTTCTTTGAAGCATCACCTCCTTTCATTGCTTTGGGATGTGATCACCTGTTGCAAATACGAACGCACCTGTTCGGGAGTCTGCTTGTCCACGATTACGCGCGCTACATCCTCGACGTTTTGCAACAGGGTGGCTAATTGTCTTAGAAATTCAAGGTGGGATTCCTTATCCGGTGTGGCGAAGGACAAAACGAGGTACACCGGATCATTGTGGGAACCAAATTCCACTCCCTGTTTTACGACAAGGAGGGATAAGCCAAAACTTTTCGCGCCATCCTCCGGACGGGCATGAGGGATGGCTATCCCTGGCGCGATAGCGATATAGGGACCCAGTTCCTGACATACGGCGATCATTTTATCGGCATATTCGGGGTTGGCAATGCCGTGCTCCACAAGCATTTGCCCTCCCATCTTGACTGCCTCCTGCCACGAGGAAACAGTATCTACCAGTTGAATCCGATCTCCCAACGCACTGAGAAAATCCAGCCCCATGCTATGATTGCTCCAGGCGCTTTACAGCATCGAGAAGTTTTTCCCGGATTTCAGGTAGATTGCCATAGTTGGTAATCTCAACAATCTCTTTCACTCTGGGATTTCGCCGCACCAGTTCTACCAGGTCTTGGGCAGTTACCACGATGTCTGCAGAAACAGCCTGCGCAATAGAAGCATCGGCAGTCTCGACAATGGCATCCACATTGGCTTTTTTGAGGATGTCATCAATTGTCATTTTGAGAAAAAGGGCTGTGCCGGTTCCCAAGCCACATGCAGCAACGATTTTTAGCGGGGTGTTCCTTGCCATGAGAACCTCCTTGAAGAGTAGTTAAATGCGTGTTGTACAATTACTATAACCAGAATCTGGCGAAAATGCAAGTTTTGAACCGACTACCACGCTCTCTGCTCTGTAAATGATAACACCCTATGTGGGCTTAAGATAGCAAACGTTATCCTACAAACTCGCCGATGATCGTTTTGCCTGTCAATTCTTCTAGGCTCATTGTTTTGGCACGCTCCATTGTCACGCAGTTCTCCTTCAGTGCTCGCAACATACCGACGGGTGTGGGGTTTTCGTTGCGACGGCCATACTGGGTGGGGCAGGTGCTGAGCACTTCGATGAACGAAAAGCCTGTGTGCTGTAGGGCTTTCTTGATAGAAGCAATCAAAGGCCGCACATGCCAGACAGAGTAGCGAGCGACATAAGTTGCCCCTGCTGCCGCGACTAGGCGCGCTAGGTCGAAAGGCGACTCAGGGTTGCCGGCTGGTGTGGTTCGGGTGTGTGCTCCGCGTGGGGTGGTAGGCGTAACCTGACCGCCGGTCATGCCGTAAATGAGGTTGTTCGCGCAAATCACCGTGATGTCCACATTGCGCCGTGCGGCATGGATGAGGTGGTTGCCCCCAATGGAAGCGATGTCGCCATCACCGCCGATAACGACGACGTTGAGTTGGGGGTTAAACAGCTTTGCTCCAGTGGCAAAGGCCACCGGGCGGCCATGGGTTACGTGCAGCGTATCGGTGTTATAATGTGGGCTAGGTATCCAACCAGCGCAGCCAATGCCGGAGACAAAGAGCATCTGCGAAAAGTCCAATTCCAATTCATCTATGGCGCGCAGGATAGCTCCCAGTAGGATGCCATGCCCGCACCCGGCGCAGAATGGGGTAGGGAACGTCCGTGGACGGATGTATTTTACAATGGAAGCAGTGGTCCCTCTCTTCATCGCTCCTGTTCCTTCCCCTCCAAAACGTGCTTTTTGTCAGAACGCAGGGCACGCTGCATCGCAGCCCAGATTTCGGGTGCGGTGATGACCTCGCCATCGGTGCGGTGGTAGCCAATGGCATGCGGCACAACGCGCTGTACTTCACGGAGCATTTGGCCACGGTTCATCTCAGGTACGATCACTCGGTAAGCCTGTGCTCCGAGTTCCCTGACGGCATCTTCTGGGAAGGGCCACAGGGTGGTCAGGCGCAACAGCCCGGCTCTGATTCCCGCTTCCCGCGCCAATCGGACTGCACCCAAGGCGCTGCGCGCAGTAAAGCCATAGGCTACTAGCAGCACATCCAAGTTGCTCTCATCGCAATAATGCCTATGTGTCCGTTGGATCTCCTCGCGATGGTTCAAGATTTTGTTGGCCAGCCGCTCCACCAACTGTTGCTGTGCCTGGGGGCTCGAGGTACGGCGGTACCCCCACGCATCGTGGGTGGAACCGGTAACGAGCAGTTTCGCTCCTTCGCCAAAGGCAGGCATGGGAGGTACTTCTGCTTCGCCGAAGGGTGGCCGTGAGGGATCCTTCCAGCGTTGGTAAATGGGCGTCTCGGCAGGTACAGCCATGTTCTCACGCAGGTGGCCCACGCCCTCGTCCATCAACAGGATAACCGGCACACGAAAGCGGTCAGCGAGATTGAAAGCGCGGATGGCTTCGTCATACGCTTCTTGCACGGACCACGGTGAGAGGACAATGATCTCATAATCGCCGTGCGCACCCCAACGGGCTTGCATGACATCGCCCTGGGCAGGACGGGTAGCCTGCCCAGTGCCGGGGCCAGCGCGCTGCACGTCCACTACTACACAAGGCGTTTCGGTGATAATGGCATAGCCGATGTTCTCCAGCATCAGGCTGAAACCTGGCCCAGAGGTGGCGGTCATTGCCCGTGCTCCAGCCCAGGACGCGCCGAGAACAGAGGCGATAGAGCCGATCTCGTCTTCCATCTGAATAAAGACTCGGCCGGGCAGTTGCGCAAAGCGCCGGCAGATATGCTCCATGATCTCACTGGCTGGCGTAATAGGATATCCCGCGTAGTAATTGCATCCTGCCGCAATGGCTCCTTCGGCACAGGCCTCATCGCCCTGCATAAAGTAGCGCCCAGGCCTTAATAGGCTAGGCACCTTCGTCCACTGACGCCTTTCCAGTAGCCCTTCTTGTTCCTTCAAAGCCTGGTCCATTTCCTATGTCCTGTTAGATATTGCACCCTTCACTCTTCACTCGTTACTCCTCACTCTGCCCTTCTTCTACCATAATCGCCAGATCTGGGCACAGCAGCTCACATTGACGGCATACCGAGCAATCTTCAGGTCTGGCAATCAGGACAGGGTGGAATCCACGCAGGAAAACACTCCTCTCTATTTCCAAAACTGCCCTTGGGCACACTTCCACGCAAATGTGGCACCCCTTGCACCAATTGGTGTTCACTGTGATTTTCGGCATCCTCAGCGATAGCCCTGCCTTTCCTGAACGACTCGCTTGCTTGAGCGGGAACTTTAGCAGTATTGTTTCTTGTAGAAGCGTATGGCACGCCGTATGCACTCTCGCGCCGCTTCTGCATCCTCCCAACCAACGGGCGTGACCTCAATACCCTCTAGTTGCTTATATGTCTCGAAGAAGTGGCTAACTTCTGCAAGAAAGTGGGGCGGCACATCGTTGATCGAGTGATAGCTCCCGAAGAGTGGATCGGCGGCCGGCACGGCCAGGATCTTATCATCTGCCTGGTCTCCATCCATCATGTGAAAGACGCCAATAGGTCTGGCCTCGATAATACACCCGGGGAATGTGGGTTCGGTAACCATTACCAGGATATCTAGGGGATCGCCGTCGTCCCCGCATGTCTGAGGGATAAAGCCATAGTCACCCGGGTAGTGCATCGGACTAAAAAGCACGCGACTGAGTTGGATGACGCCCAGATATTTGTTGTATCCATACTTGTTGCGCTGGCCCCTAGGGATTTCCACTACCGCGTACACTACATCTGGGGCTTGAGTTCCAGATGGGATATCATGCCATAAGTCAGATTTGAGCAATATACCTGACCTCCATTAAAGGGTGCAGTGCAAGGCGATACCCCGGCAGACAACATGCCCGCTGGGGTGTGCATCTACTGTCATCTGCGTAGCTTTTTCTTAAATTGCTCCGTCAAGGCAGGGACGATCTGGAACAGGTCGCCGACAATGCCATAGTTCGCCACGCTGAAAATAGGCGCCTCGGGGTCCTTGTTGATGGCGACAATGATCTTGGCGGTGCCCATGCCTGCCAGGTGTTGTACCGCCCCCGAAATGCCGCACGCAATGTACAGGTCAGGGCGCACCGTGCGTCCGGTCTGGCCGACCTGGTGGGCGTAGGGAATCCAGCCAGCGTCTACAGCCGCGCGCGAAGCACCAACTGCTCCTCCGAGCACTTCCGCCAGTTCGCGTAGAGGCTCAAATCCCTCTGGTCCACCCACGCCACGCCCACCGGAGACGATGATCTTGGCATCAGCCAGGTTGACCTCGCCTTGCTGCCGGATAAAGTCAACCACTTTGGTGGCAATCTGGTCTTCGCTCAAGTTGGGCTTGATGGGGATGATCTGTCCCTGGCGGTTCTCATCAGGGACGGGCATTTCGAAAACACGGTGGCGCACGGTTGCCATCTGTGGCCGGTAGTTCGGGCAGATGATGGTGGCCATGATGTTGCCGCCGAATGCCGGACGGGTTTGCCGCAGCAGATTGGTTTCTGGGTCGATATCAAGCCCGGTGCAATCAGCAGTCAGACCGGTGTACAGTTCGGTAGCTACGGATCCCGCCAAGTCACGGCCACGCGAACTAGCGCCCAAAATAAAGATCTCGGGCTTGTACTGGCGAACTAGTTCGACCAATACATTGGCATAAGGCTGGGTGCGGTAGACAGCCAGAGTAGGGTCATCAACCCAGAAAACGCGATCAGCGCCATAGGCGATAGCCTGCTTAGCGATATGGCCCACGTTGTGGCCTAGGACGCAGGCAGTCAGGATGGTGCCACGTTGGTTGGCCAATTCGCGGCCTTTGCCCACCATTTCCCAAGAAATGCTGCAGGCTTCGCCCTGAAACTGCTCGACCCACACCCAGACTCCCTGGTATGCTTTCAGATCCTCTGCGGCTGCTTCTGGGCGCTCAGGCAGGCTCAGTGCGTTCACCGGGCAGACATCCAGACAAGCGCCACAAGCAGTGCATTTGTCATCTACTGTAGCGATGTTGTCTACCAGGGAGAGAGCCCCAAATGGACAGACACTGACGCAGGCTCCACACCCGGTGCATTCTTCTTTGTTGATTTCCAAGAGTGGCATGATGTCCTCCTAGATGACTTTTTCGGCGAGAAGTTTGTCGGCAAGGATGCTTGCTGCTTCATCAACGCTATCTGCCTGAATAATCTCCACCTTGCCTTCGCGCTTGGGTGGGTTAAAGACGCGCACGACTTGCGTGGGACTGCCTTTCAGACCGAACTTGCTGCTATCAGCACCTGGCAAATCAGCCGCACCCCAGACTGGGATCTGCATTCTCGTGGCGCGGCGGATGCCAAGGAAGGTTGGATAGCGTGGTTGGTTGATGTCCTTAACCACGGTGAGTAGAGCGGGCAATTTGGTTTCTACTACCTCTCGCCCTTCCTCTAGCAAGCGTTCTACCACAATGGTGCGCGATTCTGGATCTAGATGGCGGATCTTGAAGACGTAGGTGAGCTGAGAGATGCCAAGCTGACGGGCGATTCCTGGTCCCACCTGTCCTGTGTCACCATCAATGGCTTGTTTGCCACAGAGGATGAGATCGAATTCGCCAAGTTTTTTGATCGCCTGGGAGAGCGTATACGCCGTAGCCCAGGTGTCTGAGCCGGCAAAGGCTTTGTCGGACAGCAGAATAGCCTCATCAGCGCCCATGGCCACCGCTTCCTTGAGCGCTTCCATCGCCTGCGGCGGGCCCATGGAGATGACCGTTACTTTGCCGCCAAATTTCTCTTTCAGGCGCAATCCTTCTTCAATAGCGTAGGTGTCAAAGGGGTTAATAATGCTAGGCACACCTTCGCGGATGAGCGTGCCCGTCTCCGGATTAATCTTGACCTCCGTTGTATCCGGCACTTGTTTGATGCACACGATGATGTTCAATGTCGCGACCTCCTTGTCTGTGGATTGTGAAATAAAGCACTATGGGCAAGTACAATTATAATACTGAGCACATTTACACACAAGTGCAAGGCAGACATCGGGTGTAGTGCGATGAAATAGAGATTTTACCCCTCGCTCTGCCATTCCACCGGGTCATAGGCGGGCAGTTCGCAGCGCAGCGGCTTGTCTTGGCGGTAGCCGAGGGCGTACTGTGCCTGGATGAGCTGGTGGATTTCGCGGCTGCCTTCGTAGATGACGGCACCTTTGGAGTTGCGCAGGTAGCGCTCGACGTCGTATTCATCGCAATAGCCGTAGGCGCCATGAATTTGCACGGCATCTGCGGCGGAATCAAAGGCGGCATCACAGTTGATCCACTTGGCTAGTGAGGTCTCGCGCGTGTTGCGGATGCCCTGGTTCTTCAGCCAGCCTGCGTAGTAAACCAGCCATCGCCCGGCATCTCGGCGCGCCACCATCTTGGCGATCATCTGCTGCACCAGTTGATGCTGGCCGATGGGCACACCAAAGGCATAGCGCTCGTTGGCATAGCGCACAGATGCTTCCAGACAGGCTTCAATCAGCCCTACTGCTCCTGCTGCCACCGTATAGCGGCCACCGTCCAAGGCACTCATGGCGATCTTGAATCCTTCGCCTTCTTGACCCAGCAGGTTCTCCGCAGGCACCATGCAATCGGTCAGGGTGATGCTGCCCGTATTGCCTGCGCGCACTCCCAACTTGCCGTGGATAGTTCCCGTCTTGACTCCAGGAAAACTGCGCTCGACAATGAAAGCAGACATGCCGCTGTGGTCGCGCTTTTTCTTTTTCTCCATGTCTGTCCAGGCGATGATTAAAAAGTGATCCGCTACATCAGCCAGCGAGATCCACATCTTCTCGCCGTTGAGCACATAATGGTCGCCTTCTTTGCGTGCGGTTGTCTGTATGCCGACCGCATCTGAGCCAGCATTGGGTTCGGTCAGCGCGTAGGTGGCAATTTTCTGCCCCATTGCCTGCGGTACCAGGTATTTCTGCTTCTGCTCCTCCGTGCCCCATTGTAGCAGGCTCAGGCTATTCAAGCCGATGTGCACGGACAGGACTACCCGCGCTGAGGTGTCTACGCGTTCCAGCTCCTCACAGGCGATGGCGAGGGAGATGTAATCCATGCCAGCCCCACCGTATTTGACCGGGATACAGATGCCGAGGATGCCTTGCTGTCCCATCTTAGTCAGTATGTCGCGGCTGTACTGGTGTTTGCGGTCGAGTTCCTTGATGTAGGGTGCAATTTCCTTTTCCGCGAATTCGCGTACCATCTTGCGTACCATTTGATGCTCTTCGGTCAGTGCAAAGTCCATTTCCTCCTCCTTTGGCAATTTTCCTGCTTTGGCTTGATTTCGTCCCCTTCTGGTTCTGGCGACAGCCAATTATACCACACCTCTGACCGGAGTGCAGATTGTAGGATGATGATTTTGGCAGTGCTGCACAAAGGCGGGTATAATAAGAAAGTGTTGAAAAAGCCCTTCCAATGTCATGCTGAACGGAGTGAAGCATCTCGCAGTACTTGGAAAAATACGGCTAAAGTTACGCAAGACCCCTTCGTTATACTCAGGGCAGGCTCTTCGCTTCGCTGAGGGTGACAAGATTTTCAACACTCTCATAATAACGCTTGACAGCGGTGCATGGGACAGAATGTGCAGGAGGTGAAAGGATGAACGAATTGCTGGAAGGCATTACTTGGCTTGGACATGCCAGCTTCAAGATCAAAGCGCCAGAAGGAGTGATTTATATTGACCCCTGGAAACTCCGCAGTGCCGAACCGGCTGACCTGATCTTGATTACGCATGAGCATTATGACCACTTTTCGGCGGAGGACGTGCAAAAAATACGCAAGCCTGACACTACCATCATTACTACGGCAAGCGTCGCGGCGCAATTAAAGGGCGACGTAAAGACGGTGAAAGCGGGTGATACGCTAACGGTCAAGGGGGTGAAGATCGAGGTTGTGCCTGCCTATAACCCCGCCAAGCAATTCCATCCCAAACAAGCGGGTGGGGTGGGCTATATCATCACCGCCGGGGGCCGGCGCATTTACCACGCGGGTGATACGGATGCCATTCCAGAGATGAACCAAGTCAAAGCCGATGTGGTACTCTTGCCGGTGGGCGGGAAATACACCATGACTGCGGCGGAGGCGGCAAAGGTAGCCAATGCCATCAAGCCGGCAGTGGCAGTACCCATGCATTGGGGCGATATTATTGGCTCGCGTGCTGATGCCGAGGCTTTCCGCGCCCAATGTCAGGTGCCAGTGGAGATCATTATGCCGGAAAAGTGATGAGTGATAAGTGATGAGTGGAGCCCATTGCCACTCGTCACTTTTCACTCCTTACTAATGGTAACGCTTAACCTCGAAGCGATACAGTTGCACGGGTTCGTGTGGGCCGATGCCTGCTTTGCGTCGCGCAATATCCACCTGATACTCTGCCGTATCCACGCCTTCCAAATCGGGTAGCAGCAAGCCGCGCCGCCATCCTGATTGCACAATCACCCCGTAGCGCTTGGGGTCGAGTTGAGCCATAGACTCAATTGGCTCTGGTGGGCTGAGGATGTCCACCGAGATTTCCAGGTCATCCAATTCATTGGCTTGGACGGGCGGAAAACGGGGATCGTGCACGGCAGCACTGATGGCATTTTGAATGATCTCCTGTGCGACGTTGGCTGATCTAGGCTCAATGGTGCCAATGCAACCGCGCAAGGCGCCGTGTTTGTGTAGTGAAACAAAGACCCCGGCGCGCTGCTTCATCTCGGGTGTTAATTCTTGCGGTGGTTGGATCACTTCGTGTCGGCGTACATAATGTTCGATGGTTTTTCGCGCCAATTCGACTACCGGGTGGTGCTCCTTTTCCATAAGTCATCCCTCCACAAACCTGTACGCTACCCACTTTGGCATAGCGATGCACTATGCTTTTAGCACCATAGCCAATGCATCTGGACGGTTGGTGATGATCATGTCCACCTTTTGCGCGATAAGGCGATGCCAATCCGCTACTTGGTCTGGAGTCCATACGTTCACGCGATATCCCTTACGCCGCGCCCAGGCTAGGTAATCTGGAGCAACCATCTCATAATGGGGATGAAGCGCATCTGGGTGAGCCAATGGCCGCAACCAGGCACGGCGTAGATAGATGGGCAGATCGCCGGCGTAGAGCAGTCCCGTATGCACATGGGGAGCCAATCGTTTCACCCGCCGGAGAGCAAAGGGATTGAATGAGGAGATTACCACGCGCTGCTCCAGTCCGAACTCATGCACGATGGCGATAACCTTTTTCTCCAAGCCATCGCCGTGGATGCTTGTGCTTTTGAGTTCAATGTTGAGCAACATGTCCTCTCCCGCCCATGCCGCTACCTCGCGCAGTGTCGGGATGCGCTCCCCTGCAAACTGTGGATTGAACCAGGAACCGGCGTCTAATGCCTTCAATTGCGCCAAGGTGAGCTCCTTCACACGGCCACGGCCATTCGTTGTTCGCTCTACGCTGAAATCATGGATGACCACAGGCTCACCGTCGGCGCAGAGCATGACATCCAACTCGACTCCCTCTGCTCCCATCTCGCGGGCTTTTTGGAAGGAGGCAAGGGTGTTTTCTGGTGCTGCCATAGGCGCTCCACGGTGGCCGAAATTCAACGGGCGGTCGCGGTAAGGAAACGCTGCTTTTACCATATCCCTCCTATTCAGGAATCGGGCGACTTGTCCATTCGAGCGGATTGACCAATACGTTTCCCACGCGCATCTCCCAATGCAAGTGTGCGCCAGTAGAAAGGCCGGTGTTACCCAAACGTCCTATAAGGTCACCTTGCTTCACCTGTTGTCCTTCCTGGACAAGTATCTCCGAGAGGTGGTAATAGCCGGAATACACACCCCAACCATGATCCAGGATGACCGCATTGCCGTGGACTTGCAGCGGAGCAGCCAGTGCTACTCGGCCATGGTTGGCAGCCACAACCGGAGCGCCAGGTTCACCGGCAATATCTATCCCGCCATGATAGCCTACGCTCCCATCATTATAGGTTCGCCGGATGCCAAAGGGGGAAGTAACTCTGCCAGCATATGGCCAGATGAATACTCCTTGCCAGAACTGCTGCGGTGTGATGCGGGCGAAAACTTGATCCAGTCGCTGAGCCTCTTCTTGCAGCAACTGTGCATCGAGTAGATTGACCCTATCAGGGGGGATTTGGATGTGCTCTGTACCAAAGCCTCCTGCCAGCACCATCACGCTCAAGGAGAACGAAAGACTGGTACCCAAGCTATCCATCACGGAGACTTGAAGCGGATGAGGCCCTTCGGCGCTTCCTACCGATATCCCTATCAGTGCCCAGACACCATTTGAACCGGGGATGAAGAACAGGCGGCGTTCGTCTAAAGTAGCGCTGGCGGTAATTCCCCGGTTAGCCGAGATTTTGAGCAAAAGCATATGCCCTTGTTTGACCTGCGGAGGGTCTAGGTTCACAGTCAGGCGTAGGGGCTCAATAGTTGGCGTGGCCGTGGGTGTGGGTGTGGCTGTGGCAGTAGCGGTAGGAGTGGGTGTAGAGGTCGCTGTGGCGGTAGCGGTGGGGGCAGCGGTGAAGGTGGGTGTAGCAGCTTGCCGCAGCGAAGTTGCAACCTCGCAGCCAATCAGGCAGGTGAGCAGGAGGGCAATCAGCAGAGGCAGGGCAAAGGTTCTAGTTTTCTTCGCCATGGCACGGGATCTCATCTATTCTCCCGATTTGGGCTTCAAAGCAGGGAACAGGATCACTTCACGGATAGAGGGGTTATCGGTGAAGAGCATGGTCATGCGATCAATGCCGAAGCCAAGGCCCCCCGTGGGAGGCATGCCGTATTCCATAGCCCGAATCCAATCCTCGTCCATGGGGTGTGCCTCAGCATCGCCTTCTTGGAGTTGTTGCCATTGCATTTCAAAGCGCTCACGCTGTTCTAGAGGGTCGTTCAATTCGCTGAAAGCATTTCCACATTCCAATCCGCCGATGAAGAACTCGAAACGCTCTACCAGTCCAGGCGCATCCGGCTTTTTCTTGGCTAGAGGCGAAATGTCCAACGGATAATCCAGGATGAATGTCGGCTGAATCAAATTCGGCTCGACATATTCTTTGAACAACTCTTCTATCTGCTTGCCCCAGGTTGGCTTTATATCGAGCTCCAGGCGGCGTTCTTGGATCTGCTGGCGCAAGGATTCCAAATCAGTGTGAATGGCGATGTCAATGCCTGTGGCTTCCTTAATCGCTTCGCGCATAGGCCATCGTCGCCAGGGTGGGGTTAGGTTGATTTCATGCCCCTGATATGTAATCGTCGTTGTCCCCAGCACTTCGTGCGCCACTGTAGACCATAGCTCTTCTGTGAGGCGCATCATCTCGTGGTAATCCGCGTAAGCCTGATAGACTTCAATCTGTGTGAATTCGGGGTTGTGCTTTGTAGAAATACCTTCGTTGCGAAAATCACGGCCAATTTCATAAACTCGCTCCAGGCCGCCGATGATTAAGCGCTTGAGATAGAGCTCATCCGAGATACGCAAGTAGAAGTCACAATCCAAAGCGTTGTGGTGGGTTACGAATGGGCGGGCTGCGGCGCCGCCGTAGATGGGCTGCAGGATGGGCGTCTCAACCTCTAGGAAACCGCGTTCATCGAGAAAACGCCGTATGGCTGATACAATCCGCGTGCGCGTAATGAAGGTGCGGCGTACTCGCTCATTAGCCAGTAAGTCCAGGTAGCGTTGTCGGTAGCGTAACTCGACGTCCGTTAAGCCATGCCATTTTTCGGGGAGAGGCCGCAGCGCTTTCGCCAGCATTTGAAAGGACTGGACGCGGATGGTGATCTCTCCGGTCCGCGTGCGGAACAAGGGCCCTTCGACTCCGATAAAATCGCCCAGGTCGAACATTTTCAGGAAAAATTCGTAAGCCTGTTCCCCTACTTCATCCTGACGGATGTAAATCTGAATGCGGCCGCTGCCGTCCATGATATGCGCAAAGGAGGCTTTGCCCATCACCCGTATGGACATAATGCGTCCTGCGGTGCGCACCACCGGGGATTCGGCTGACCCTTCGCTGGAGGTGAACACGTGGAGTGCTTGGGCTACAGAGTGGGTACATGAGAAACGTGCTGGATAGGGCTCGACGCCTGCAGCGCGCAAAGCAGTCAGCTTTTCCAGCCTCTGCTCTCGTTGGTCACTTGTCTCAGGCACAATGGGTCTCCTATGCTAACCTATGGCGAGAATTTCGAATTCGATTGGGCCATCAGGAGTGCGCACCGTAACCCAATCGCCTACACGATGCCCCAGCAGAGAGCGACCCAGTGGGGACTCGTCCGATATACGGCCCTGGCGCGGATCGGCCTCAGCCGGCCCAACAATGTGATAAATCTCTGGGCTGCCGCCTCTTTCCATCACTGTGACGCGGCTGCCAAGGCAGACTACATCGCCCTGTCCGGGCTCTTCGATGATCTGGACTTTGTTCAAAAGGGCTTCCAATGTCATAATCCGCCCCTCGACGAAAGCCTGCATGTTTTTGGCTTCGTCATATCCAGCGTTCTCCATGATGTCGCCGCCTTCCTTGGCTTCATGGATTTGCTTGGCTATTTCGGGCCGGCGCACGGTGCGCAAGTATTGCAGCTCCTGTTCTAGTTTGCGCTTGCCCTCAGCGGTCAGATAAGTGGGTTTATCAGTCATTAGCCATCACTCGCTTTCGCAAAACTCTAAAAATCAATTAGCAAAAAAGCGCCCTGGGGCGCGGAAAAATCTTTTTACATTATAATCAACATCCGTATACTGTCAAACTGGCTTGGAGCGTTTAGTCTTCTGCTTTCCCAAAGTTGTGTAGATCCTCGGCGAGTTTGCGCAACCTGCCATCCACTTTGGCATGGACGGAACCGTCGGGGAATTTGCCATCCGCCCCGCGGCTCCCTGCGGCAACGCCAGTTAGGATCTCAAGCCCTTGGTCCACATTTTCTACCGCGTACACATGGAATAGCCCCTTGCTAACTGCCTCAAGCACTGCTTCTTTGAGCATCAGGTTTTTCACATTGCTCTGTGGAATAATGACCCCTTGTTTCCCTGTCAACCCTTTGGCAGCACACAGGTCGAAGAAGCCTTCGATTTTCTCATTGATGCCACCGACGGCTTGCAGTTGTCCCCACTGGTTAATCGAGCCAGTAACTGCGATGCCTTGGCGAATGGGCAATTCTGCTAAAGCGGACAAAAGGGCATACAGCTCGGCACTAGAAGCACTATCCCCTTCCACTTCTTGGTAGCTCTGCTCAAATACAAGACGGGCGGATAGGGTGAGGGGTTTATCCCACGCATATTGACGGGTCAAATACCCGCTTAGGATTAGAACTCCCTTGGTATGCACCGGTCCTCCCAATTTTGCTTCCCGTTCGATATCCAGCACGCCGTCTCGCCCCAATCCAATCGTCGCTGTGATCCGTGTCGGATATCCGAATTGATAATCGCCCAGGGTGAGCACCGATAGTCCGTTCACTTGCCCAGGGACTTCTCCGTCTGTGTCAATAAGAAGCGTGCCATCGAGCATGGACTCTCGTATATGCTGTTGGAGCATATCCGAGCGGCGAATCCTCGCCTCAATGGCTTTTTGAACATGTTCTGCTGTGACGTATTCCGCGTGATCCTGTTCGGCATAGAGGCTCGCTTCGCGCACAACGTCCGCAATCTGTGCAAAATGGGTCGAGAGTTTTCTTTGGTCTTTAGCCAGTGCAGATCCATACTCGACGATTTTGGCTGCCGCCTCGCGTCGGAAATGGCGCAACCCCTCTTTGCGGCAAAGCCCACTGATGAAGGCTACGTAGGCGCGCACATTGTCAGGGTTGCGTTCCATACGCACATCGAAATCTGCTTTGACCTTGAACAGTTCGCTGAAATCTGGATCGAGACTATAGAGGAGATAATAGGAATGGGGGTCGCCAATCAGGATCACTTTTACATAGAGAGGAATTGGCTCAGGCCGTACACTTTTCACCGGAATAGCGCCCAGGCGTTCTGAGACGTCTTCGATCGTGATTTGCTTGCTGCTTAAGGCTCGTTTCAAGCCATCCCAGGTTACCGGATTATCCAAGAGTGGTTCTACCGGCAGCACGAGATACCCGCCGTTGGCTCGGTGCAGGGCACCGGCTTTCAACATCGTAAAGTCCGTGACCAAAGCCCCAAATTCTGCCTCGCGCTCGATGCGTCCGAATAGATTGTGGTATGTGAGGTTGATTTCAGTGAGCACTGGCGCCCCATGCAATGCGGAATTATCCACCATGACATTGACCTCATACTGGCGGAAGAAGGTGGCTGCACCAGGTGATGGGGTGGGAGATGCTGCCTGTGGCTCTTCTTCGCCACGGAACCTAGCCAGATTTTGCAGGATGCTGTTTTGTACCTCTTCTAAGTAAGAAACGACATCGGCACTCGCCTTGTACTTTTCCTTGAGGTCTTCGATAAGAGGGGAAATGACAAACAAAGCGGTTTCACGATCGAGTTCCCGCAGTTGTTCTTGGCTCTTCTTTTCGGCGAGGTGGACTTGTTTCATCGCCGTGTTCACTTCTGTATCCGCAGCAATGCGTTTGGCAAAGATTTGCTGCCGTTGTTCCTCTGACAGAGAGGTAAAGTCTTGCTCGCTCATGGGCTTCCCGTTTTTGATTGGCACAAGCATCAAGCCCGCGGGAGCAATTTGGATGCGGAAGCCCATCTGTTGCACCGCCTGATCAAGCTGTGTCAGGATTTGTTGGCGCTGTTCCTCAAACGCTTTTGCAACTGCTTCGCGCCTCTTCGTATACTGCTCGCTTTCAAAAGCCGTGGGTAACCTTCTACGAATTTCACCGATGAGCGTCTCCATATCCAAGCGGAATTGTTTGGCTTGGCCAGCAGGAAGTTGAATCGCTTTTGGGCGGTAGGGATCCCGAAAATTATTGACATAACACCAATCTGAAGGGGTGGGCTTGTCTCGGGCGATTTCTTCCAGGAATGACATGACTGCCTTGGTGCGGCCAGTGCCAGGCCGTCCTGCAACGTAGACATTGAAGCCATCGCTTTGGATAGTCAAACCAAAACGAAGAGCCTGCAGAGCGCGTTCTTGTCCAAGAATACCAACTAAGGGTTCAACTTGGTCCGTTGTGGAGAAATTCAAGCCTTGTGGATCACAGATGTTACGCAGTTCCTCGATGGGAACCTCATAAGCCATATCATCGTCTCCTTACTACGGCATGGTTATCCGTGCTTTATGATACGCACGTTACCTTGTCTGTCAAACGGTGGCATATCCCCAAATTATCGCGCGCTTTGTCGGCACTGCGCTGGATAGTTATAATGTAAATAGGTAATGCATGCGCTCTGGTATCAGTAGCGAAGGAGTGGATTGCCTATGTACTGCCCATATTGTGGTGCTTGGAATCCGGAGGATAGCAAGTTCTGTGGCAAGTGTGGCCGGCGATTGCAGGCAGCAAGCCAGTCACGGCAAGGTAGAGGGAAGGGGTTGTGTTTGTTGCTGGCTGTGATAGGGACGTTTCTCATCCTGCTTGTCGTGGCTGGCAGTGCGTTCTTGCTGCGGGAACGCCTTGCGCTTGTCTGGCAGAGTTTCGTCGCACGACCTACTGCTGCTCTGGTTATCCCAACTGAAACGCCATCACCGACGCCGATGCCCATGCTAGCCGCCGTGACCCCTTCACCGTCTCCCAGCCCTTCACCCACAGCCACCGAACTGCCTATCCCAACGTCTTCGCCTACCGCTACGGCAACGCCACTGCCACCGCAGCGCACGTTCAAGATCATCTACAGGAACTGCATTCCCCACGCCTTGTCACTGGGCTCTGTCAAAGGACAGGTTTTTGACAGAACGGGGAGGGTTATTCCGGGAGCAAAAGTCAGAATCATGATCAATGGATACGAATGGCAATCTGATGCCAATCCTGCTACGACTAATGTTGACGGCTGGTATGAGTGGGTCTTGGAGCCCGGCCAAAGGGTCAAATTTGTTGAGCTCATTGTCAATGGGAAATCCGTTCCGTTTACCCCACGTGATTTGGAAGTAGTTGCCACTTCAGGTTGTTTCCAACGCGTGGATTTTGTCGAGCAATAAGCGCTTAACCCGAGGCAGTCAGCCTTCTGCCATGGAAATGGTCTGCAAACCATCCAATAGGCTCTGAAGAGGAGGGAAGCACATGAAGCAGGACAAAAATTTCTATATTTTGGCCATTGTGCTAGGAGTGCTGGCTATCTTGCTAAGCACGTGTTTGGGCGCACTTGCGGGCGGCCTCGTTGGCTACTGGGCAGGCCGAAGAGCAGCCACCGCGGTAATACCCTTGCCTTTGCCTGAGGAGAAGCAGCCTACCCCCATCGTACCCCAAAAGCCTCAGCCGACTCCTCCCGAAAGCCTTCCGTGGAAGCCTGTAGTAAATGGGGCTCTGATTACCAGGGTGGTTGATGACAGTCCGGCTGATGAGGCAGGCATAAAACCCGGAGATGTGATTATTGCGGTAGATGGGAAGCGGGTTACAGAGGAAAACGCCCTAGATCAGATTATCCGCGGGTATCGGCCTGGGGATAAAGTGGAAATAACGTTATGGAGGGGAGCACGGGAGCGGAGTCTTAAAGTGAAACTGGGAAGCCGACCAGAAGATCCTGGTATCCCTTACCTGGGGGTGTATTATATCCCGTTCATCAGCGTACAACGCCCTGGAGGCGACTAAAAGGGTTCAAAAAGTTTACCCTATAAATGGGGTATTCCTGAGGACATCTACCGCTTCAGGGGGCAATGCACTAGGGACTTGGTGCAGCAAGTGACAAATCACCAGTATGCGGGCTGTGTTCTCTAATGCGATGGCTCGCCTAACGGCCTGTTGCAGGTCTAGCCCTATGGTGACCATTCCTTCATGAAGTAGCAAGGCTGCGGGGATTCCGTCTGTCAATTTTGCGGCTACTTCGCGCAGCCATTGCTGCTTGAGCAAGGGATAGGCTGGAATGCGTGGCAAGTCAGTGAAAGGGATAGCCTCCATGGTAATGGGTGGGATGGGTAATTGACAGATTCCAAGCACAGTAGTCATAGGGGCTTTGCAGTGAACGATGGCGCGCACGTCTGCCCTGGCACGGTAGATGGCTAGATGCATTTGCTGTGCGAGGCTAGGATGCCCTCGCTTGCCCAGAATTCGCCCCTCTATCGTCAGTTCGAGGAGGTCGTTTGCCGTTATCTTTTCTACGAAGGGCACAGATGGGGTCATCAGAACGGTGTCCGTAGTAGAGACACGCGTGCTGATCTCGCCTGTGCTTGTGCTCAGCAGGCTCGAACGGACAAGGCTATCGAGCGCCATCATTATTTGTGGAGCCCACTGCTCTTTGGTGCTGAGGCTGCTTTTCCTTGTAGCCATCCATTGCCCTGTCGCTTGTGTTACCGATCCATTAGCCATCTTTTTGCCTCATTCCTACTTACAGTATAGCACACTTATGTTACATTTCGGCTTCTGTCAGGTAACATGATGGTAATTTTATCCATGACAGGACATAGTCCTCGACCTGCTTTTTTGATGGAGCCTCACCCCTATGCCCCCTTGTCTACTAAGTTTTTCGCTTGGGGTGACAGAATTTTCAACACGCTCATCTATGGCCGTGCCCGAGCAATGCTTCGCTTAGATTGAGCAGGGCATAAGGTTTTGGGACTTTTCCGTTGTATGCAATCCAGGCAGTGAGCCTGCCAGGACAGAAAAGCGCGCTATAGAAGGGGATGACTGGTGCTCCCGGCACATTTTGGGTGGTCATCTCCCTGTCCTCCTGGAGAAAGGTAAGTGCCTTTTCCACGCCGATCCAGCCGTGGTTAAAGTGAAGTTGGGTTTGGATCTGTTCAAGACGGGTCTTGCTCAGTTCCTTTTCTTGTACGGTAAGGGTCTCTTCTCGCAATAAAGCCAGTTCTGGGTCAATAAAGTGGTTTGTCCGTGCCAGTAGCCCTTCTTCTCCTCCCAATTCAAAGATAGCGTAGTGATGGGTAGATAGCTCGAGGACTATGGCATTGGGAGCCTTGCCATCGCCAAGCAATACGTTGCCACCGGTACTATGAGGAGCAGCCAGGAGCATATTGACCGCTTCGTCCAGGTTGCCAGCATGCTGCAGAACCTGTCGCAGTAAAAACGGCAAAGGTTGTCCCCGCATTGCTGTGCCTACCGCAGGGGAACTGGATAATGCTACCGCGATTTTCTCTTCATTCATTCCTGTCCATACGCCAACCATGCCCATGACGCCTACGGAGAAAAAAGCGTTGCCGAAAGCCGGCTGACGTACCACTGTCAACAGGTAAGGGGAGAACAAATCGCTCTCGGAGTGATCCAGGTTATAGCCTAGGAGCAATTCTCCGTCTATCGTTGCCCTTCCCCATGCACCCCAAAACATACCAGAGGCGACGTTCGACTCAGCATTGCTTTGCTGCAGCGCAGCGAGCCGTAAGAGAGGGGATTCCCATACAGGCAATTGATTGGCTAATGCTAGAAGATCTGGGATCGTGTTGAGAAGCAAGATATCCTGGTACGGTAAGCCAGCGCCGTCAGCGATGCCTTGCATTTCCGCACGTAGGTCATTGGGTATGTCCTGGTCGGCTATGCGGGCATAGGCGAGTAGCCAGAAATGCGCCACCCCTTGCTCCAGGATGAGATAGTCATAGAGGTAATTCTGGACGAGCTGGCGCAATTCCTTGCGAAACAGAGCCCCCTGTTGTAAGCCCATCTCGTAGGGCTTGCCCTGCAGATACACAGTACGTATTCCAGATGTTGTTTCAACCCGTCCTGGAGGGTTCGGAGTGTGTATGGGGCGGAGCGCTGGGGGCGACAGCATGATGAGGAAAGTCGAGAACAGTATCAGGGCGTAATGGGCGATTCTGTGTCTCAATGGCTCTTTATCCCGCGACTTGTTCATCTTAAGGCATCAAGAAGAGACGGGTGTATGGCAAGTGGTACTCCTCTGGTCTCTATTACCTGCGCTCGCGTCCTTCAAAACGCAAGCGCAGAGGCGTGCCCTCAAATCCCCAGCGCTCACGGATGCGGTTCTCCAGATAACGTTGATAGAAAAAATGCACTAGGCGGCTGTCATTGACGAAGAACACCAATGTCGGTGGATCTACGACGGGCTGGGTAGCGTAGTAAAATTTCAAGCGCTTGCCTGCTTTGGAAGGAGGGCTATGGCGAGCAATGGATTCCTGCAGCAGGTCATTGAGTTGGCCAGTGGGTATACGCTGGTAGCGTTGTTCATAGACTCGGAGGGCTGTTTCCAGAATCTGATCAATCTGCCACCCTCTTAGCGCTGAGACGAACAAGACTGGTGCATAGGGGATAAATTTGAGTTGGCGGCGTATATGTTTCTTGAAAGAATCCATATTCGCGCTCTCTTTAGGCACTAGATCCCATTTGTTGACGACGATGATCACGCTTTTGCTAGCCTCCAGGATATAGCCGGCAATGTGAGTATCCTGGGCGGTTACTCCCTCACTTGCATCAATAAGCAGCAGGACAACATCCGCACGATTGATTGCTTTGAGTGCGCGCAACACACTGTATTTTTCTATCCCTGGAGCAATGCTGCCACGCTTGCGTATCCCGGCGGTGTCAATCAACACGATGGATTGTCCTTGCCATTCCAGAACTGTATCAATCGCATCGCGGGTGGTGCCAGGTATCTCGCTGACAATGGCGCGCTCTTCGCCCAGCAAGGCATTGAGCAAGCTTGACTTGCCCACATTCGTCCGTCCTACGATGGCGATCTCGACGGCCTTTGCTTCCCCTTCCTTCTCGAGTTCTTCTGGAGGGAATAGCGTTACTACTGCGTCTAGCAGATCTGCGACGCCAGAGCCATGTAGTGCGGATATAGCGTATACTTCGCCCAGCCCTAGTGAATAGAAATCCGCAGAGTCCATACGGCGCTGTGAGGTGTCTGCTTTGTTGGCTGCGAGGAACACTGGTTTTTGTGCCCGGTGCAGGATCTCGGCGATTTGTTGGTCGGCTGGTGTTACTCCTTCCAGCACATCAGTAACAAAGATGATTACATCCGCGTCGGCAATAGCCTGCTGCGCTTGTAAACGCACACGCGAAAGCAAATCATCTTCTGCGCCAAGCACAAGGCCGCCAGTGTCAACGAGAGTGAAAACGCGCCCTTGCCATTCCGCATCAGCATAAAGACGGTCACGCGTGGTGCCAGGCAGATCCTCTACGATTGCCAAGCGCTCTCCCACGATGCGGTTGAACAGAGTAGATTTGCCTACATTCTGGCGACCTACAATCGCCACCAAAGGTTTCACCATCGCCGAACCTCTAGTTCAATCCACCGAATAGCAAACCAATGGCGATAATCTAGTGGAAATACAAGACAATGATGACCGCCAGTCCCCATAGAACAACTGTCAGGAGGAGAGGCCGGTCCTTCAGCAACAGGTCTTCTGGTTCGCCCCCTTCTCCCTTGATGTGGACAAGGTACATATAGCGGAATAACCCATACAGGACAAAGGGGATAGTCAGCATCATGGCATGGTTGGGGGGCAAACCAGCCGCGGAGAAGGTGTAGAGAGAGTAAGCCATGGCGGTGCAGGCAGTGACCATCCGAATCATGTCATCGAGCAATGGGAGGCTGTATTCATTGAATATGCTGCGATGTTCGTTGGCGTTTTCGTTGAGCAACACTAGTTCTTGGCGCCTTTTGCTGATGGCGATAAACAGAGCAAGCAGCACCATACAAAGGTAAAGCCATGGTGAAAAACGCGCCGTTTTCACAATTACGACGCCTCCTGCTACACGCAGCACAAAACCCGCTGCCACTGTGAGCACATCAATGATCACCAGGTTCTTTAACCAGAAAGAGTAGAGGATCATTGTGATCAGGTAAAGGCTGATAATGGCTGCAAACAGTGGGTCGAGTAAATAGGCTACCGGAATGGAAACAGCAATAAGCAGCCCAGCCACAATCACAGCCAGTCCTGGAGCCAGTTCTCCAGAGGCTAGGGGGCGATTGCGTTTGGTGGGATGCTGGCGATCCCTTTCCATATCGGACAGGTCATTAATGAGATAGACCGCACTGCTGATGGCACAGAAGAGGCAAAAGCCTAAGAGTGATTTAGCAAGAAGCCTGGGCACGAAGAGTTTGCCGTCAAAAACAAGCGCGGCTAGCACAAAGATATTTTTCGTCCATTGCTTTGGTCGCATTGCTTTCAGTAATGAAACGAGCGTCTTCAATCGAGTCCTCCATGTGAGTAAGCGTCTTGTTCTCTAAATAATAGCCAATTCTAGGCTGCCGTCAACTTGACTTATCTGGCGACTGCGCTTATCCTAGTCCTGTGGAGAAAGAGCGGCTCGATATCTTGCTTTTCAAGCGTGGGCTGGTAGAAAGCCGGGAACAAGGCCGGCGACTGATCATGGCTGGGCAGGTGTCTGTCAATGGTGAAACCATTGACAAGCCTGGCACACGTGTCCCTTTGACGGCGGTGATACACATTGAACGAGAACCAGCCTATGTAAGCCGGGGAGGGATGAAACTCGAGGCTGCTTTGACGGCTTTTGGCATTGATGTGCGTGGTCTTGTGGCCGCAGATATTGGAGCATCCACGGGGGGGTTCACGGATTGTCTCCTCCAACATGGTGCAGCCCGAGTCTATGCCATTGATGTAGGCTATGGGCAGTTGGCTTGGCGGTTGCGTCAGGACCCACGGGTTGTGGTGATGGAACGGGTCAATGTGCGCTATTTGAGTGGGTTGCCTGAACCGATTGACCTTGCCACCATTGATGTATCGTTCATTTCACTCAAATTGGTACTGCCTGTGGTGATGCGTTTGCTCAAACCCAATGGGCAAATCATCGCTTTGATCAAGCCACAGTTTGAGGCTGGGCGAAAGCAGATAGGCAAGGGGGGCGTGGTGAAAGACCCTGCTGTGCATCAAGCGGTATTGTATGATGTGCTGGGCTGGGCAATGCAGCAGGGGCTCCATGTCCGTGGCGTGATGCCGTCACCATTGCGTGGTCCTGCTGGGAACGTCGAGTTCTTGGCTCATTTTGTGCTACACCCAGGTGAACCTACACTTCCTCTGGACAAAATGGTGGAGGAATGCCTCGCCTCTTTCAGGTAGGGAGGAACAGAAACAAAACGTCACCCTCAGGGCGGGATACTTTCATAGAATTTTCAGTTTGATGTGCTATCTTGTTACGGAGGTTTGCAGACACCAGCGGATGGGCTATAATGGGAACAATAAGGACAGAGGTGGGCGTGACTTGATCCCGTTCGGCGATCTCCGACTGCAATATCAAGCCATTAAAGTTGAACTGGACAACGCAATCCAGTCCGTGCTCGATAGCGGGTGGTTTATTTTAGGCAAGAATGTGGCTGCCTTCGAGAGCGAATTTGCTGCCTATTGTGGCGCAGCCTTTGCTGTGGGAGTGGGGAACGGTACTGAGGCTTTACAACTGGCGCTGATGGCTTGCGGCATAGGCCCAGGCGATGAGGTGATCACTGCTCCGAACAGTGCCACGTTTACTGCTCTGGCTATCTCGGCGGTGGGCGCCGTCCCTACGTTTGTGGACATCCATCCTGAGACCTATAACTTAGATCCGCAGCGGTTAGAAGAAGCCATCGGAACCCGTACCAAGGCGATCATGCCAGTCCATCTTTATGGACAGCCGGCAGACATGGACCCCATTCTGGATATTGCGCGTAGGCATAACCTGTTTGTCATCGAGGATGCGGCGCAGGCACATGGAGCTCTGTACAAGGGGCACCCTGTGGGAACTCTGGGGGATGTGGGGTGTTTTAGTTTTTATCCAAGCAAGAATCTGGGAGCTTTCGGCGATGGAGGTATGATCGTTACCAACAATCCCGAGATCGCGGACAAAGTGCGCATGTTGCGCAACGGTGGCCAAAAATCCCGCTACGATCACCAATTATTAGGTATGAACAGCCGGTTGGATGAATTGCAGGCGGCGATACTGCGCGTGAAGTTAAGGTACCTGGATAAGTGGAATGAGCGTCGCCGTCATATCGCGGCACTCTACACTGCTCTCCTTGGTGACAGCACAGTGGAGCCCCCTGTGGATATGCCTTATGCGAAACATGTGTATCATTTGTATGTCATCCGCTGCAAAGAGCGCGCAGCGCTGCAAAAATACTTGGCTGAACAAGGGGTGGAGACGGCGATCCACTATCCTACTCCAATTCATCTGCAAAAGGCTTATCGCTGGCTGAACCTGGGTCGGGGTTCATTCCCTATTGCGGAGCAGTACGCCGAAGAGGTGCTATCTCTACCTATTTATCCGGAACTAACGGATGCCAAAGTTCGCCAAATTGCCACATATATTCGTGATTGGCATGCATAGGAGTGTATATGGCTAAGAGCATTACCGCATTTTTCCCTGCTTACAACGACGGGGGCACGATCGCCAGCATGGTGATCTCTGCCCTGCTAACCCTGCGGGAGTTGACCGATGACTATGAGGTAATTGTGGTCAATGATGGCAGTGTGGATTATACGCCAGAGATCTTGGAGGAACTGGCTAGGGTATATAACCATGTCCGCGTGATCCACCATGAACGGAATAAGGGCTATGGAGGGGCGCTGCGCACCGGTTTTGCCAATGCGAGCAAAGAATTGATTTTCTATACCGATGGGGATGCCCAATATGATGCACGTGAGTTGAAGCTCTTGTATCCCGCGCTTGTAGATGGCGTGGACATGGTTAATGGATACAAGATCAGCCGCTCCGATCCCTGGTACAGAACAGTGATTGGGCGCATGTATCATTGGATCGCCAAGTTGAGTTTTGGCCTGAAGCTGAGGGATGTGGATTGTGACTTTCGCTTGATGAGGCGAGAGATTTTCGATAAGGTGCAACTGGAGTCTAATAGTGGCGTTATCTGTGTCGAGATGATGAAGAAAATTCAGGACGCCGGTTTTGTCATCGCCGAGGTCCCTGTACACCACTACCATCGCGTCTATGGCCGCTCTCAGTTCTTCAACTTTCGTCGCACGTTCCGCGTGGGGGTTGACCTCTTGCGGCTGTGGGTAAAGCTGGTGCTCAAACCCAAACTAAGCAGATGGAAAGCGTCAGAACCCGTGAAGCAAACTGAGGGGTAAAGATGATGAATCACTGGAGCAAAAGGCAGCGCGCTCGTGCTCTGATCACCATTGCTTTGCTTCTCCTCCTTGGCTGGTTGTTGTATCAGGCTCGCAGAGCATTGTTGCCTTTTCTCTTAGGTAGTGTTTTTGCTTATATCCTGTTGCCTTTTATCAACTGGTTGGATGACCATGTGCGGAGATCGCTTAGCCAGCGTGTGGTGCGTGGCGTGTCGGTTCTCATTGCCTACGTGCTGACTCTTTTGATCATTTATGCGATATTGACATCCGTGATCCCGCCGATCGGCGTGCAGGTGGGCTCTCTCATCCAACGGCTGCCATATTTTGCGCGCAATGTTTACCATGCTGCGCCTGCGCTTGTACAGGATTGGTTGGACGCATACAACAGGGTTGTGCCAGAAAATATTCGCCTTGCCTTGCAGCACAGTTTTGAGAACACAATTCAGTCGCTGCTCAGGACCTTACAGACGGGCATCTTTAAAGGGATTAACGTAGTCTTCACTACTGTTAGCTTCGTTTTGGGCTTGATTGTGGTTCCGCTTTGGATGTTCTATATCTTACGTGATGAGCCTGAAATCCGCACTCAATTCTATGGACTGGTTCCTAATTCTTATCGCGAGGATGTGCGGAATATCCTGCGCCTGATTGATGGCGTTTTGGGTGCTTACCTGCGAGGACAGTTGATCCTTTGCCTCAGTGTAGCTATTCTGACTACTATCGGTTTGCTAATCCTTGGTATAGATTTTGCTTTGCTTTTGGGCACTATTGCGGGTATTTTTGAAGTGATTCCAGTTCTGGGCCCGCTATTGGGAGCCATACCTGCGCTTTTAGTGACCCTGGCAACCTCTCCATCCAGGCTACTTTGGGTGGCTTTGTGGGCTGTCATCGTGCAACAGATTGAGAATTACCTGCTTGTACCACAAGTTGCCCGTGGAACTTTCCGCATACACCCAGCGTTAGCCATACTTGCCCTTGTTATTGGGAGTGAGGTCGCCGGTATCTGGGGAGTTATCCTTTGCCTGCCTATTACGGCCATTATTCGGGATGTGACGCGCTATCTTTATCTACGTTTGTCGGATGACCCCTTATCGCCTGAAGAGGCGCTAGCCAGTGTGCGTATTCAGGCTCGGCCTTCGCTGTCTGTTACATCGCGAGCCAAAGATCTGTGGAAGAAGTGATCTATGGAGACCGTGCCATCAAGCGCTCTAGATGATCGCGACTATTTGTATGGACAGGCTTTCTACCCGGTTACTCCTTTCTCCTGGCTGGCGCTGCTATGGTCATTTCTTTGCGGGGTTATTGCATCCGCTGCTTGGGCTTGGACAAGCAGTAGCGTTTTGCGCCTATTTTTGGGCTTGCTTTTGACTGGCCCGTTGTTGGGTACAGTTTGGGGAGCGGGCACCCGGATCAGGCAACACGCGCAGCAGGGAGATTGTTTGCCAGACGGGGCGGAGCCAAAGTCTATTTGGGCTCTGCCTTATACTCTGATCGGTTCGACGAGTTATCGCTTTGCTGCCCGCTTGTCCCTTCTCGTTACATGGTGGCAGGAAGCAAAGCCGGTAGTGAGCAGAGCGCTTGTGCAATTGATAACCGGCACTGTTTTTGCCCTCGCAGTGGCTGCTCAGCTCGGTCAGCAGAGCATTGCTATGACTGCATTGGGCCTTGTGATGGCATATACTGTAGGGTTCAGTCGCTGGCAGTGGATTGCCAATCCGGTAATCTTTATTGCAGTTCCGCTGTGCCTTGCGTGGCTGTTGGGACATGCTGCTTTTGCCGTTTTGACTCCGCCGTCCGTCGTGGTGGCTGCGTGCTTTGCCTGTGTTTTTTATGGGTGCTTCATTACTAACCAGATAGACCAGGGATTGATCTGGCAGGTTGTGCCGCAAGCGCTTGTGATAGCGGTCTTGCTCGCTTGCAACCAACCTGTTGTGGCAGCAGCCGTGACCTTACTTGGATCACCACAGCTACTTCTAGCCCAACTGCTGAGGACACGAGAGCAGCGTGGAAAGTACTTTCAGGTGATACAATGGCATGTGGCAGTCAGTATGCTCTTGACTGCGCTGGCCCTGAGGTATAAGCCATGAGCTGGGTTAGTGCACCATTCCTTATTGCAGCCATAGGAGCCGTTCTCTATTGGCTGTTCATCCTCACAGAGGGTGTTTATCTAGGGAATAAAGTGGTCATCGCGCTATATGATTGGAACGCATCGCATTATGACCAGGTGAAACAGGTGCTGCCGCATGAAGATGGCGTCCATCTGGCTAGGCCCTTGTTAGCGGCACTCCAAGGCATCCGATCACCTTTGGTATTAGACGTTGCAACAGGTACAGGACGCCTACCTGTAGCTCTATTGCGGCAATGGGATTTCCAGGGACGAATTGTGGGACTCGATCTTTCGCAACGCATGTTGGCTATTGCTAAGCACAAGACACGCGCGCATGGTCATCGCGTAGGGTGGGTCAGGGATAATGCAATGACCTTGCCTTTTCCCAGCGATATTTTCCACGCTGTTACCTGTATCGAGGCTTTGGAATTCTTACCCAAGCCCTGGGAAGCTCTGGCTGAGATGGTGCGTGTGTTGCGCCCAGGAGGGCAACTGGTAGTGACAAACCGAGTGGGGATAGATGCCTTCTTCCTCCCGGGCCGTGCTTATCCTCCTACTGTGCTAGAGCAAAGGCTGCGGGAACTAGGGCTTGCCAATGTAAAAACGCGGCGTTGGCAAATCCATTATGATCTTGTTGATGCACAAAAGCCCTTAGAACAGTACGAAAGGAAACTATTATGAGATGTGTCGGAGAAACTCGTCATAAACTGCTTGCCTTTGCTGCCAGAGGCATACTGCTTGCTATAGCTATTTTGTGTAGCGTGTGTCTTCTGGGAATCTGGGCATACTCGGTGCGGGCGGATACGCTTTATGTCTGCCCCAGTGGCTGTCCCTATACCAGCATATCAGCGGCATTGGAGCATGCACTGCCTGGGGATACGGTCATGGTTGGGCCGGGTGAATACCGGGAAGCTATCTCTATGCGCGGGGGTGTGAGGATTCAAGGTGCTGGTTTTGATCGCACTTTCATTATTTGGAGTGGGCAAGCCCCTGCGGTATCTGGCTACCCTCAGGATCTGACTGGTGCTGTTTTGGATGGCTTCACCATTATCTGTAACTCTCCGCACAGTGCCATTCATATTGATTGGCCTCATGAGAAGCAAATTATCAGCAATAACGTGATCAGTAACAGTGTGGGCGAGTGGGAAAGCGGGGGCATTTGGATTATTGAAGGCGCATCACCCACGATTGTTAATAATGTCTTTGTTGGCAATACCTTGCTTTCAGCGCAAGGTGGAGGAGCCATTTACGTACAAAATGCCGCTCCAATAATTAGTGGGAATGTCTTTATCGGCAATCATGCCAAAAATGGTGGCGCTATCGCCGTCTACAATGATAAGCAATACCAGGCTATCATCACAAACAACACCTTTATCAACAATACGGCGGAGAGAAATGGGGGTGCCATTTATCTGGAGAATTCTTGGCCCGTGATCCGTGGCAATACGATTCTCAGCAATACCGCTGTATGCGGCGGGGGTATTTATGCCACTAGTTACAGCAAGGCGGTTATTGAAAACAATGTGATTGCGTACAACAGGGCTTCTGGTGGGAATCTAAATATCGGCGGAGGGCTGGCTATTGTGGGCGGTTCAGATATTTCTGTGGACCGCAACGTGATCCGGGAGAACAGCGCGGGGCGAGGCGATGGCGTGTATATTGAAAATGCGATGGCGCGTATCATTAACAATGTCCTGACCGCTAATCAATGGGTGGAAATTCTAGTCAATGGCGCTTCTCCCTACATCATCAACAATACGATCCTGGGCATCAGGAAGCCAGGCACAGTTGGGATAGACCTATTGGGTGCATCAAGCCCCAGGATAGCAAACAATATCATTGCTTATGAAGCTTTTGGCATCAGAGGTGATGGCACAGCCGTGCCTCTTATCCGCTATAACGATGTTTGGCAGAACCTGCAGGCAGATTACAGCGGTGTTGCTCCGCAACCGAACAACCTGAGCGTTGATCCTTATCTGAAAGATCCGGCAAATGGGGACTATCACCTTGCCCCTGGAGCTCCGCTTATTGACGCAGGTTCTACAGAGGATGCGCCCCTTTTCGATTTCGAGGGCGACGCCCGGCCGATTGATGGCAATGGAGATTTCATCGCTCAAGTGGACATTGGTGCGGATGAGTACAGTCCATTCCCTGCGACGCCTACGCCCACGGCTACGCCTATCCCGCCTGGGACAGAGATTACGGTTACACTGCAACAGATAAGCGATGGCTATTCTGGTGGTGAAGACACTTACATCTATCTGTACGCTCCGAATGATAACTATTCTCTCGAGCCAGTATTACGGGTGGGTTATAAGCAGCAATATGCGGCACTCTTGCGCTTCGATCTCTCATCCATACCCGTGGGGGCGACGATTACCCGCGCTACTCTTCAACTCTATGCGGCAGCCTGGAATTCTACGGATATTGTCATCAGTGCTTATGCCATCACGCGCAGTGTGACTTTGAGCCAGACCACTTGGAACCAGGCACAGTCAGGCAATCCATGGGGCAGACCGGGCGCCAATGATACGAGCAGTGATCGCCGGGCAGTTGCGGAGAGCACGTTGACTACCAGTGGCGTCAAAAAATGGTACAGCTTTGATCTGACGAGGCTTGTTCAAGATTGGGTGAATGGCGCTATGGCGAATAATGGCGTGCTCTTGCAGGCGGCATATTCCAGCGGTGCGTTCTACTTTTCCAGTGCACAAGAAGGCAGCGTTCCTCTGCATCCCAAGTTGGTCATCACATATCGCTATGGCAGTGGTGCATCGCCTACTCCAACGGCTACTAGTGTCAGTCCTACTCCAACCCAGACAAACGCATCTACACCTGTACCGACGAATACGCCTACACCCGCTCCCACTCCTTGGGGCATGGATACTACTATTACATTGCAGCAAGAGCGTGATGGCTATTCTGGCAGCGAGGATACCTATATCTACCAATATAGTGCGGATAGCAACTATTGTATGGAAAGCGCGCTCAAGGTGGGATACAAGCAGCAATATGCCGCTCTTCTACGTTTTGATGTATCGGCGATCCCCGCAGATGCTATAGTTACACGCGCAACGCTCCAGCTTTATGCGGGGGGCTGGAGTGGATCCGATATAACCATAGGTGCCTATGCCATTACGCGCAGTGTTGCTTTGTGCCAGACTACCTGGAAGCAGGCTCAAGCAGGGAATCCCTGGGGATTGCCTGGTGGCAACGATATCTATAGTGATCGCTCTGCTGAAGCGGAGAGCACCGTGACTACCAGCGGCATCAAAAAGTGGTATAGCTTTGATCTCACCAGGCTTGTCCAAGAATGGGTCAGTGGACATGTAGCGAACAATGGCGTGCTATTGCGTGCAGCATATTCGACGCAGTTGTTCTATTTCATCAGTGCGCAGGATGGTAACCTCAGTGTGCGTCCTAAGTTGGTGGTCACTTACAAGCGTGCTGCCAGTGTTACACCTACGGCAACAGTTACTGAAGTCAGCCCAGTGCCCACGCAGACCCCTACGCTGACGCCTATCCCGGGGAATACGCCTACTCAAGCAGTTACCAGTACGCCTCTCTTAACTCCAACCCCTTCTGCTACGTCTACCCCGACTGGTACGCCAACTCCTTCATCCACCCCTTCTGGGGTAGAAACTACGATTGTTTTGCAGCAGGGGAACAATGGCTACCAAGGCAGCGAGGATACCTATATTTATCGATATGACCCAAATCACAATTACTGCACCGCAGATGTGCTGCGCCTCGGGTACAAACAACAGTTTGCTGCCTTGTTTTATTTTGACCTTTCTTCTATACCTGCGGATGCATTGGTTACACGGGCTACCTTGCAAATCTATGCTACTGCCTGGGGAGGGGCTGACCTCAGTATAGGTGCTTATGCCATTACGCGTAGCGTTGCTTTGTGCCAGACTACCTGGAACCAGGCCCAAGTAGGGAATCCTTGGGGGGTGCCAGGTGGTAACGACACTTTAAGCGATCGCCGCGCTCTAGCCGAGAGCTCGATCACTACCAATGGCGTCAAGAAATGGTATAGTTTTGATCTCACAAGGCTTGTCCAGGAATGGGTCAGTGGCGACGTAGTGAACAATGGCGTGCTTTTGCGCGCGACATATTCTACCAGTTCGTTCCATTTCGCCAGCGCACAAAATGGAGATGCTAGCCTGCGTCCGAAGTTGGTCATTACCTACCGCCGATAGGCGAAAGGCTGGTGAGAATTCTCACCAGCCTTTCCATTTTGAAGTGATCCTCAATTTTATTTAGGGTACTGTCGGCCGGGTTGCAGGGAACGAGGCTCGGCTATTCCTTAGGTTCTCCTTCTGTTTCTGCCCCTGGTGCTGTGGGCGGCTCGAGTGCGAATGGTTCCTGCTCCTCTCCAGCCATGACGCTTTTTCCGCGGAACATCCCCCCTTCATCAATGAGCAGGGAGGTAACTTTGATGTCTCCCCAAACACGACCTGAGGGCAAGATCTCCAAACGACCAGAGGCAGTGATATTGCCCTTGACCGCACCCCATACCTGGACGTTGCTGGCGGTGATGTCAGCAGTTACTTTTGCTTTTTCACCAATGATCACATTGCCGGTTGTTTCCACAGAGCCATCAAAATAGCCATCGATCCGTACGTTTCCCTCTGCTTTCAGATGTCCGTGGAAACTGGCAGAAGGTCCCACAATGTTCTCAATCTTACCGGTAAAAGGGACGAAAGTGCGTTCTTTTCTGAACACTCTCCCTCCATCTCTGCTATTTTTCGATGAAATATGGCACGTCGGTGTCGAGGTATTTCAAAGGATCCACTGGCACATCATTTAGGCGTATCTCGTAGTGTAAATGGGGGCCAGTGGAACGTCCAGAGCTGCCTGAGAGAGCAATCACATCACCTGCTTTGACCTCGTCGCCCTTCTGCACCAAAAGTTTAGAGTTGTGGCCATAAATGGTGGTAAAGCCCATCTCGTGTGATAACTCAACCGTCCAACCGTAACCTGACTGCCACCCGGCTTTCGTTACCACCCCATCTTTGGTGGCTAGAACCTTGCTTCCATACCAGACCGGGATGTCAATGCCATTGTGGAACTCTAGTTTGCCGTATAAGGTGCGGTAGCCAAATTTTGAACTGATACGGCGGACCTCTGTGGGCCATAGATGGGGTGCTGCGGCGAGAAGCCGCAATTGCTTTTCCAATTCAGCCGGATCACTGCGTTTTTCAGGCTCGATCTTTTCCACACGCTGGTGCACCTGCTCGCGCAAATACAATAGCTCGCGGAAAGTGCTGGGCAGGACTAGTTGCATGCCAATGACATCCTCGCTCTTTTCCATTGCCAGAGCCATGCTGCGCGCGGATAGCTCACGGCTGACGCGCCCGCCCCTGCCATCCGAATCAGCGGCAGCCAGATGATCATCGTAGGCGAGGTCTCTATAAGACGAGTCGGAATATAGAGCGAGACTAGCAATGGGGGTAGTGGTGGGTGCAGGCAAGCCAATCAGCTCGCGGATCTCATTGCTTAAACCACTGATGCTTGCCAGTTCGGACTGAAACTCTTCAACCTGTTGGGATAAAGCGCGGACTTCTTCTTGCTGCACGAGGATCGTATTGCGCATTTCCCGTTCACGCGCCAACTGCAGCCATTTATCTTGCCTTAGTTCGTGGATCTCGTGGCTGAGGCGATAGGAATGCACCGCCAAAAAACCTATGCCGATGAACAGGGCTAGGCTCAGCACACAGGTCAATGGCAGCAGCCAAGCAGGCACAGAAAAGCTCACGGGCGCGCGCTCAGAATGTGGCACCACAATCAGCGTCAGCGGCTGCCTTCCCTTTTTTCGGGGCACTCTACCAATCCTCCGGCTTATGATTCATCCCATAGGTGGCAATCGGATACCGGGATGGTGCTTTTTCAATATCCAATGAGATAATAGCAATTTTAACGATGTTTGGCCCGAAAGTATGAATGTGCCACAAGTACACGAGACATTACAGTGCCATTATCCAACCTGTGCTGTTCAAATAACAAGCGCTATATTACTCAAAGTGGGCAATTTGGTCAAATTGGAAAGAAAAGCAATTGTATGCTATATTAGCCCCATGACTGATTTGTTTCTCGCTACGAATAACCCAGGCAAGATACGCGAATATGAGCAATTGTTAGCCCCTTTGGAAGTCAGACTCTGGACCCCGCGAATGTTGGGGCTAGAAATCACCGTGCGCGAAGAGGCGGCTTCTTACGTTGAAAATGCGCGGATCAAGGCGCTCACTTATGTGCAAGCCAGTGGCATGACAACCCTTGCCGATGATTCAGGATTGGAGGTTGATGCTTTAGACGGCGCGCCGGGCATACGTTCGGCGCGTTACGCTGGCCCTGACGCCAATGATGCAGATCGCTACCAATTGCTCCTGCAGCAATTGGAAGGCTTCCCTTGGGAAAAGCGCACTGCTCGTTTCCGTTGTGTCCTGGTGCTGGCTACGCCAGATGGCGAGGTATATAGTACGGAAGGGGTCTGTGAGGGGATCATTGCTTTTGAACCACGAGGTAGCCACGGATTTGGCTATGACCCTATCTTCTTCCTGCCGGAGTACGGTATGACTATGGCTCAGCTTTCCCCCGAGGTCAAGAACCGAGTCAGTCACCGTGCCCGTGCCGTGCAGGAAATGCTCCCTATTCTATCCCGCGTACTCGCGGGGCAAACGCGACATTCGAGGAAAGGGGCGGATGGGCAAAGTCATCTCTCTTCATGAGGCAAAGAGCATCTGCCAGGAGATGCGCCGGCAAGGCAAGACGGTCGTACTGACCAACGGGGTGTTTGATTTGCTGCATGTCGGGCATATACGTTATCTGCAGGCAGCACGCGAGTTAGGGCACACTCTCTTTGTCGGCCTGAACAGCGATGCATCAGCGCGCAGATTGAAAGGACCAGGCAGGCCGCTGATTCCCCAGGCGGAGCGAGCAGAGGTCCTCTGCGCCTTGGCTTGTGTGGACTATGTCATTCTCTTCGATGAAGATACCGCCGAGCAGCTTGTCTATGCTCTTCAACCTGATATCTATGTCAAAGGTGGGGATTACGCTGCCAATAGCGAGGGTCAGACAGGCAAAGCGTTGCCAGAAGCCCGCGTTGTCGAGAGCTATGGCGGTCAAGTGGTGATCCTGCCCTATACCCCAGGTCATTCTACAACCCAACTGATTGCCCGCATCCTGGAGATAAGGAATGCAAGGAAATAAGTGTGAAATATCGGAGACACCCAATCTGGACAGTCCGCCTCAAGGGCAAAGCATCGCCGGCGCAGCACTCATCGTTTCCTTAGGCAATATCGCCAGTCGCATCTTTGGCTTGATACGTGACAACCGCAATGCCTATTTCTTCGGAGCGACAGGTGAGATGAGCGCGTTTGAAGCTGCTTCTCTTGTGCCCAAAAATATCTACGAACTGTTGGTCGGAGGCATGGTGAGCGCCGCTTTGGTTCCGGTTTTTAGCGAATATGCCGCCAAGGAGGAAAGAGAAGAACTCTGGCGTCTGGTGAGCATTGTGCTCAGCCTGGTGGTTGTGGTGATGGGCGGGTTTTTGATCCTGGCTGAAGTGGCAGCTCCTTTGCTGGCTCGTCTGTTGGTGGGAGGGTTTGATGCGCGGTTGCAAAGCCTGACTGCTGCCTTGATTCGCATTATATCGCCGGCGGTGGTATTTTTCGGTGTGTCTGGTATCCTGACCGCAGTGCTTTATGCGCAGCAAGTTTTCACCTATCCCGCTATAGGCGCGGCTGTGTTCAATCTTGGTGGCATCCTGGGCACACAGTTGCTTGCACGTCGCATTGGTATTGCCAGCCTCACACTAGGCATCGTGTTGGGTGCGTTTTTGCAGATGGCGGTACAGATCCCAGGGCTTTATCGGGGACGGATCCGCTTTTCATTGAGTTTGAAGCATCCAGCGCTACAGCGCATCGTTGTGCTGTATATTCCCGTAGTCCTCAGCCTGATCATCAGCCAGATAGGGATTGTCATTGACCGCAACCTGGCTTCGCGAGTGGGGGAGCAGGCCATTGCCTGGATGGCTGCCGCAACCCGCCTGCGGGAGTTTCCCCTAGGGCTGGTGTCCACAGCGGTCTCTATGGCTGTGTTGCCGGCTTTGTCCCGCCTGAATTTGCGCAGTGGTCGTGAGGAGTTCAAAGAAACTCTGGCTTTGGGGCTTCGTCTTGTATTGGTGCTCATTGTTCCCGCGACAACAGGCCTTTTTGTCTTGGGTGTGCCGATTATCTCGCTTATTTTCCAGCACGGTGAATTCACCGCCTTTGACACGCAGCAGACTGCACGGGCCCTGGTCGGCTATCTGCTGGGAACACCTTTCGCAGCAGTGGATTTATTGCTGATCTTTGCCTTCTACGCACAAAAAGACACCGTGACACCAGTGGTTGTAGGCATTGTCTGCGTGCTCATCTACCTGGGAGTAGCCCCAACCTTTGCTTTTGTCGCAGGATTTGGTATGATTGGGCTTGTTCTTGCCAACTCTGTGCAGTTGACTAGCCATGCCATCATTATGCTCATTTTATTGCACCGCCGTGTAGGTTCTTTGGCAAAACAGCGGCTGCCCCTGGCTATGGGCAAAATTGTGCTGGCTTCTGTGGTGATGGGTATATTAGTCTATCTGAGCCTTACCATGTTACGCGCTGTATTACCTGGTGGAGGATTCATCGCCCGGACAATGCAAGTGGTTGTGCCAGGGATGGTTGGACTGCTTGTGTATGCTGTGGGAGTGACAAAACTCGGGGTGGAAGAGGCAACCCTCCTATTCCATCTGATGCGACGAAGGAGTCGGCGCAAGGTATGATGAAAGCGAGGTGCAGAGGGCGCGCAAGTTGACTCCTAGGCGGCTTTGGCTATAATCATGAGGCATTCATAAGAAGATTCTGCAGATAAGGAGTTTCTGGATATTTCCATGGCCAAGAAAGGCAAACGATCACGCCGCAAGGCAGTACAAAGCAAGAAACCCGTAGTACCGGCCGCTAAGGCCGAGGAGCCACGGCCTATGTTGGCGGCAACCAGTGCAGCCTCGAAAGTTTCTGCCCCAGCCAAGGTGGACCTGGCGCAGGAATACCATTATGTTTTGGCGGACCTGAGGAAGATCGCTATTATCGCACTGGCTATGTTCATAGTGCTCTTCATCCTAGCTTTTATCCTCAGGTAGTGCCTATCCCAAAGACAGGTTCTCCGAACGGTTGCCTCATGCAATGCCATCTGGCTAGAGCGGGGATTCCTCACCGATGGAGCGTCCCAGAGTTTTCCCTGTGCGTAACAGATGCAGGATTGCCAGACGCAAGATAAAGTGGACTGCGATGCAAAGCCACAGATTGTGGACGAATGCGTATAGGGTAGCCGTTACCATCGCTAGCGAGCCAGTTAATACTACTCCTTCGCGCCAGCCAGGCACGCCAAGGGCATATCGAGTGCGCGCATTGAGCAAAGCTGCCGCGTAGACAGCGGCCAGCCCCAAGTAGACACCGAAATAAGATCCAGCCAGTAACAACATCGGGCTACGGCATAAAGCCCACCATGATTCTAATAGGGTGGCTTCTCGCAGGATAAAAGCCCATCCCCAGGGTTGCGCCAGCCACTGCACTTCTTGCATGGGAGGAGCATCTCTAACTAGGCGTATGTATTGCCACCAGATCAGCACCAACAAGAACAGGCTTGCGCTACCAAGGACAGTGCTCAATCCTATCCCTCTGATCCAATCGAGGTCAGCGAGCCCCAGATCCAGTGGGCTAGCCCAGCCATAATAAAGCACGAGGTAAGGTGGAATCAGGTAGTACGCCAAGCGCAGTACCTCGTTCAGCCATAGCCTAGTGCCCCATAATCTGATCCACTCAATTGCCCGTCCAAAGCGGCCAGGCCGGGGCATGTGCAATGCCCAGGCGATGTTTGTCCCAATGACATACAAGGCGAGATAGCCAAGGATAGCCAGCAACAAGCGCGACGAGTAAGTTAGCGAGGGCACTCTCAACCCCCTGTCTAGAAGTGTGCTTGCGCCAACGCAGTAAAGCACGTCTTGGAAAAAGAAACATGGGCGCGATAGGATTCGAACCTATGACCTCACGGATGTGAACCGTGCGCTCTAACCAACTGAGCTACGCGCCCATTTTTCGAATCCATTATAGCAGCAAAGGCTAATTTTGGCAAATAGCCGCTGCGAAGTTTTTCAGTCGGGCCCTCCTGGTTCATTGCGTAGCACACTGTCCACGGATTTGAGCCGCTCAACCCATTTGTCCCAGTGCACGCGGGAACTTTCCATATTTAGGAAGTGGGTTGAGCGAAAGGCGTTGGCACTATCACTGGCATGGGCGTGTTCGTTGGCGTGGCTGGGCTGGGCGATGGTGTAACCATCGCTGGTGTTGGAGTAGGTGAAATAGATGTCATGGTGGGTGTAGCTTGCGGACGCCGTTGTGGACTGGGCCAGACGACAAGAACGGTGCCACAAACCATACTCACTGCCACTAACAGACTCAGTACCCAGAATAAGGCTGCTCTTCTTCGTCCTTTCTGTGTACGTGTCACAACCTACCTCCTAACACCTATTTCCCTTCACATGCTTTCAGCCCTTGCAAAGCGGGCTGAGCAGACGGGTCGATTTCCAAAGCCTTTTCCAACCAAGGCCGCGCCCTTTCGCAATCGTTTATATAGACGTAGCACAAGCCCAATTCATAGTAATATTCAATAGCAGTAGCACCCAAGGAGATGGCGCGTTCAAATTGGGGAATGGCATCTTCATAACGGAGCTGGGCATAGTAACACCACCCCATGTGTCCGTAGGCAGCAGCAAACTCGGGATCTACTTCTATTGCTTTCTTGAACTGGGCGGCAGCCAGCTCATAGTCGCACTGGTCAAAGTATACCAAGCCCAGGCTGTCATATGCGGTAGGATCACGTTGGTCAACTTCAATTGCTTTCTGGAATTGTGCCATAGCCCCTTCATAATCTCCAGCAGCGCGGTAATAGCGACCCAGGCTGAGGTACAAGTAGACTAAGTTGGGTTGTAACGAGATTGCTTCGATGTATGCGGCGATAGCCCCTTCAGAATCGCCTAGCCTTTCCAGGATGTAACCCAGATTGCGATGCGCATAAAAATTCTGTGGATCAATGGAGAGGGCTTTTTCTACTGCCTGTAGCGCATGTTCCAGACGCCCTTTGTCCGCATAGGCTTCAGCCAAGTAAGCGTAGGCTGTAGCATAGGCTGGATCAAGGTCTATCGCTTTCAGGCAGGCTTCCACTGCACGGTCATATTCGCCGTTCCAATCCAGCACCATACCCAGGATAGCCTGATTCTCTGCGTTCTCAGAGTCAATTTCGACTGCCCGTTGAGCCATGCGCAAGCCCTCTGAATAGCGACCTCTCAAGGTAAGCAGGCGTCCTAAGCGCGCGTGGGCAGTGGAATTACTAGGGTCTAGCTCGATAGCGCGGCGGTACTCTGCAATGGCTTCGTCCATTTTGCCGTTAGCAAAAAAACGATCGCCCAGAGCCATATGCTCTCTGCTGCTGATTCCTGTGGGCGTCGGGGTTGGCCGTTGCCCGCTGAGAAAGCCTGGCAGGGGTATAAGATCCTGTCCCTCGGAACGTACATACCAATAGGCGGTAGCGGTGAGAAGAAGGAGTATGAGTAGGAACCATGGCCAGCGACGGGGCCGACGGGTAGGTGGTCGGATGTACATCGCTCACATTCCCATATCTAGTCCGTCTCTTTTTAGCCCTGTATGCTGTGCAGTGCCACCAAGCCCAGCCTAGCCAAAAGACGAAAGTGCTTCACCAGCAGTTGCACATTGCGCTGACCCGTTTCTAGCTCTACTAGGTTGGCGATCTCTGCCACTGTGCGCTTGCCATCTGCCCAGTAGTTAGCCACCGTGCTCATTCCGTAGTACTGGCGGCGGTACTCTTTCATCCAAGCGTAGGCTTCCTCTTTTTCTTGCGGGGTCAGCTTATGCATGTATGCGCCTGGTGAGACTGGTCCACGGAACAAACGAGCCGGTACCATCGTTGTAGCCTGTTTCTCCCATTCATCTGCTTCCTTCTGGGGCAGCGCGGGAATCTCGGGCAAGCCCAATTGTTGTGCGTGGCGGTGTAAGGCACTATTGGCGCGCTCTATCTCTTGCTGCACAGCGTGATCGACCGCTTGGCTTAGGTCGCGGACGAGCCACTTCTCTTCAGGAGCCAGACGTAGGAGTGAGCGCATGGCTTCTCGCTGTCTATCGGCGAGGAATGCCGTTTTCTTTGCCAAACGTGCGGCGGCTTGTGCTAATTCTTCGCCGTTTTTTGTGGTCAGGGCATCAGTCAATAGGTCTTGCACACTGCGTGCCAGGCGTGCTTTGAACCTAGCCAGCATCTCGTGGCCTAGCCAGTCTACCTCACGCGCCCCGGCATTGGCAACGAAGTACACATAGATGGTAGCCAGCCCACCGAGAACGGCTAACATGCGCGGGTCTACTTTGTCCAGGGTGTCTTCTGAGGTGTGGTAGAATTTGTCTGGCCATTGGATCAACATCGGGGTAGGCACGCCGACAGTAGGGTCGGAGAGAATGTAATGATCGCTGCCACCCGAGAAGGGAGTAACCGTGTGTCGGAACAGGGGATAGGCGGATGAACTGGAGAGGGTTTCTGCCTGAGCCATCCATTCCTCGCGCAGGCGTTCGAGGAGGTCACTGGCGAAGGAAGGCGTGGCTGCTGGTGTCCCTTCAATGATAAATACGCTGCCACACAGTTCCTGATTCTGTCCCACCATGTCCAAATTAATGCCTGCTACCATGTGAGGAATCTCTTCCTCATGCGTAGCCAGGTACGCATAGGTGCCGGTCATTTCGGGCACCCAAAGCAGCCTGATGCTTCGCTTGGGCGGTGGCAATTTGCCAACCTGAATCAGATGGTGCAATGTACGCGCTAGTTCCAGCAAGGCTGCGCTGCCAGAAGCGTTGTCGTTGGCGGATGGCTGGGGGTGACAGAGATGGGCTACGGCGATCACCTCTTCCTCTGTTTCGCCCGAGATGAGCGCCGATACTACTTCGATGTGCCCGTCGTAGAATTGACTGACTACTCGCGCACGTACTTTGGGCGGTGGTTTCCCCTCGCGTTGCTGGGATTTGATCAGTTTCCGCAAGTCTTCACCTGCACGGGGAGACAGGACGAACCCAAAGCACCGTTTGTCACCTGGACGCCACCAGAAGGATGTGTACTGCACGGCATCGGGCAGGTCAATGCGCTGGCGGATGGGCGGTGACTCACGCATGCCGTCAAAGAGGATGCCTGCAGCGCCGTGCCTGCCTACTGCCAGCTCACGCACGCGGTCGAGGTCGCCTTTGGTCAAGACTACCTTGCCTTGGAGGTCAATGCCCTCGTACTCTTTCTCATCCTCACCATCCTCGAGCAAGACAAGCTCTGCTTCCAGGTTATCCACAGGCGTGCTGCGCTGGATAAGCGAACATTTGACTTCTGCAAAGTCAGCTAGCTTGCGCGCCTTGTCGGCAGGTTCGATTAGGTGCAGAGAAGCCTCTGTCGCAGCCCACTCCTGAAACATCGGTGATCCCCAATACTGCGTCCTCTCATCGGCAGGAAATGAGAGTACTTCCGCTGGAAGGCCAAATGCCGCCAGGAGGTCACGGCATCGCTCCGCCGCTGCGCGGAACCCAGGGCTTGCCTGTATCCGATGGTAACGGGTGATCTCAGCTACATACTCTTTGGCTCGTACGCCAGAATACTCTTCGACGACTGCTTTGTGAATATCTTTGAACATGTAGTTTCTCCTAGCACTGAGCGAAATGGACACGTATGGGCATGAACTACCAGAGCCTGTTGGAGTACTATTATAGCACAACTCCCGTCAGGAGCGTAATGGCTGTCTAGACATTGGCACTTGCTTCTCTTGCTTTTTGACTCCTTAGCAAACTTTGTTTTTCTGCCCTTTCGCTGCTATAATTCAGGAAAGAGTCGCTTCTGACTTAGAGGAGGGCAGGATGACCGCGCCCCATACAGATGCCGGAGCCGCGCGGCTAGCAGACAAATTTTCCTGTGCTCGCGAGCACAGGCGGTATAACGACCCCGCAACCTGGTTCCCTCGGGTGCGTTATTACCGGCAATGGCGAGTGATCGTGCTAACCCTCGGCCTGCTCTCTCATCCCCGTGTCTTGCCTCTATCTTGGTATTCACTGGCAAAAGGACGGATGGGCCAAGTTGGTTGTCCCTTAGGGTGGATTCCCTGCTCTGTTGTGGAGGAAAACCGTGTATCGTGATGAGATTTTGCAGGAAGTGAAAGAATTCGTCGCTGCGGCAAGGCTCGTTGGATTGGAGGTGGTAGAGGAAGACAAGTGACATCACCCATGTCGTACCCATTCTCATCCTGAAAGGAGCACTGGCAATGAAGAGCAGATTCGCGAAAATCGCTTATGGCGTAGGCAATCTGGGGCAAGCCCTTTTCTTTAACACCGTGCAGACATTCCTCATCTTTTTCTACACCGATGTCGTCCATCTTGCGCCCAGGCTGGTAAGTCTGGCTTTTGCCATTTCTTATGGGATATGGAATGCAATCAATGACCCGCTGATTGGGTTGATCTCGGATCGCACGCGTACCCGCTGGGGACGGCGCATTCCCTATATCGCTCTGGGCACCCCCTTTGCTTTTCTCTTCTTTTTCTTGGTATGGTCTCCGCCATTGGGAGGACGTCCTCTTGCCAATCCATCACATACAGGCATTTTCCTCTATTTCGCACTCGTGATCGCCATTTTTGACCTGGTGTATACTGCCGTGAGCGTTACGTACACCGCTCTCTTCCCCGAGGCATTTGAGGATCTGACGGAAAGGACGGAGGTGTCCATTTACCGCCAGGTGGCAGCAATGATTGGCACGGCGTTGGGGGTAGCAATTATGCCGGTGTTGGTTGGTTTGTTTTCTCGGCAGTTTGGTGATCTGGGCGGGTGGAGAACTGCCGGGTTGGTTTTGGGTCTTATCGGCGCCAGCGCTTTTGGGTTCTCGCTTTTGGGCAGTAGGGAACGCCCGAAGGGCAGTGCAGAGGAAGCGTTGCCGTTCCTGGATGCTCTAAAGGAGACCCTTGTCAACCGCTCGTTCTTGGCTTTTGTCGGTGCCAATCTGATGATCTGTTACATCTGGAGCTGGCTCTCGGCAATGGTGCCATTCTTCACCAAGTACGTGCTCCATGCTCCAGAAGAGCAGATGAGCCTGATCTTTTTGGGGATGTTCGCAACTTCGATGGGCCTTTACCCCGTTTGGAGGAAGGTTGCGCTGCGCCTTGGCTCTAAGAACACGTTGGCTCTGGCTGTAACTCTCTTCGTGGTCTTTATGCTCCCGGTGCTGGTCGTAGCCAATCTGGCGCAGGCACTGATGATGATTTTGCTCGTTGGTGCGGCGAACTCGGGTATCACGTTGGTGCGGGATATTGTACTCAGCGATGTGATAGATGAGGACGAATTGCGCACCGGCCAGCGCCGGGAAGGCAGCTACTTTGGGGTAAATGCTTTCATCGAGCGGTTGGTCATGGTACTAATTGGTGGCTCCAGCAGCCTGGTGCTGAGCCTGAGCGGTTACGCACCCGAATTAGCGATTCAGCCGCCATCTGTAAGCATGGGCATCCGCCTGGGGATGAGCCTGCTGCCGCTTGCGGCGTTGGGGGTATTCCGGCTCTCGTTGCGCTTCTATCCCCTAGGGAAGGAGCAAGTCGCAGCGCTTAGAGAACGGCTGAATAGCTTGCACCAAAAAGCAAATGTGCAAAGTTGACCTCAGTTAGGTGTTATTGTATATTGTATGTTATGAAGGAAGGAGAAGCCAAAGAGCGGGCCGATCATGGCGAGTTGTGGCTTGATGATTTGTTAGAGAGGTCGGCCTAGTGTGTTCTTGAGCTAGCCAAAGGTGATTGTGCTAGGTGAAAGAATTTCTCATAGCCAAGGCATAGTGGGGCGCACAGTGATTAGGGTGGAAGAAGAGTTCACTGGCAATAAGGAGTTATCGTAGAGCAGCATGCATCGTTTCGCTCATTTGTTTGGGGCGCCGGGATGCTTGTTTACTTCGATTCATAAGCGTTCTGATTCGCGGAATGCAATGGGAACGAAAACCTAAGCAGATAAAGGAATTCAAAATGAAGTTTTCTGATTTGCTCACTCTTTATGAGGAATTCAAAAAGAGGTATGGCGAAGATGCATACAAACATGTCTCTGAATTACTCAGAGAAGCGAAAACTATTCATAGGCGAGACTGGTTAAAGTTGCCCACCCCAGGTAAAGACCATGAACAATCTTGGCGTGCCTTTAAGGGGAAAAATCTTGAGAAACTGGTTATTCACATAATAAAAGATGAAGTAGAGAATCTAGGCCTGAAAATCGTTGAAGGAAATGTTCTAGAAAGGTCCAATAGTAGTAATCTGTCAGAGGAACTCAGCCGAGTCAAACGAAATCTTTTGGTGGATTATGGTGAGTTCGGAGCGCATCTCCCAGATGTAGATATAGTTATCTATGATCCGAGGAATTGTGTCATTGTTGCTGTGGTTTCCAGCAAAGTCACTTTGCGGGAAAGGATTGCTCAGACAGGTTACTGGAAGATTAAATTGAGCCAGGATACGGTAACTAAACATATTAAAGTATTCTTTATTACCCCAGATGAGGATAGGACATTGAGTACAAGAAAGCCCATTAAGAAGGGGCGAGCGATTGTTGAAGCAGACACTGATGGGAGCTATGTAATGAGTGAGGAAGAGATTGAAGAAAGTGATAAAGTCAAGAAGTTTGATAAATTTCTCTCTGATTTGCAGAAGTTGTTGGAGAGTGAAAACCGATGAAGGCTAAGAATCAATTACCGTTGAGTTTATTTCCAGAAAGGGATGAGCAATTTGAGAAAAAGGAGGATGAAAAACCAACTTTGGAAACAACCACCTTGTGGGATTACCCAACGCAAAGCTATGGGAAAAAACCCAAGGGTGACAATAAATTTCAAGGCGTGACTCCGGCATTTATCATTTGGAATATGATACAGAGATACACAAAACCCGGGGATTTAGTAGTTGACCCAATGGCAGGCAGTGGCACGACAATTGATGTCTGCGAAGAAGAGGGCAGGAGAGTCATTGGTTATGACATTAACCCAAAACATCCTAAGGTAATAAAGAATGATTCTCGCAAGATACCCTTGGAAGACGATTCGGTTGACATGGTTTTCATAGATTCACCCTATGGAGATAATGTTAATTACTCAGATGACCCTGCTGACATTGGCAAGATTTCTGCAGAGGATCCTCGATTTTATGAAGAATTAGAAAAGGTGGCTCTTGAAATCCATCGGATCCTTAAACCTGGGAAGGTTGTAGGATGGCTGATCGGGGATCAATGGGTCAGAAGGAAATTCACCCCAGTTGGTTTTAGAATATATAGTATGCTCGAGAAGTATTTTGAACCCATAGACATAGTATGTGTAGTAAGGCGCGGTCAAAGTTCGCATACAGCTCTCTGGCATTATCGGGCTAAGAAATTCAACTTCTTTTTGAGGGGGTTCAAATATCTATTGCTATTTAGAAAACCGCCTCTCGAAAGGAAAGGAAAGGAAGAGAAACCAGAAAAAATCAAATGGAGGAGATATAAATAGAGGGTAGTTCTGCAAAGGGTAGTGTAGAACTCGTGACTAAGGAGACATAGCGAGATAGGCTTACAAGATAAGTGCTCCTGGTCGGTGTGTCAAGATATTCCCCCCAAATGATAATAAGCATAATATTAGAAACCGTTTAACGGATGGTAATGTTGGATTTGAACCCCTTCTTCTTTACAGGTGGGCCGGTCGGGTGCCTCCTCATCCACGGTGGCACGGGCAGCCCGCCGGAGATGCGCCCCATGGGAGAATATCTGGCTGCCAAGGGATTGACGGTGCTTGGCGTGCGTCTGGCTGGCCATGGGACTATTCCCGAAGATTTGCTCAGGACCAGCTGGCAAGACCTGGTTGCGTCGGCTGAGGAAGGATTGTATCGGCTGCAAGGGTCATGCGAGCGTGTGTTTGTCGCGGGGTTGTCCATGGGCGGTTTGCTCGCGCTTTATCTGGCTGCTCGTTATCCCATTGCGGGAGCTATTGTCATGGCTGCACCTGCTTACCTGAGCGATTGGCGGTTAAGGTGGCTGCCCATTATCAAGCACTTTGTCAAATGGTATCATTCCAGCGGCGAGGTGGATTTGACCGATCCTGAGGCGGGAGAAAGGATATTCTTTTATCGGAGAGTGCCGCTTGTCTTTGGTGAGCAAGTGAACCGACTCTTGCAAGAAGTGCGTAGCAACCTAGGCCAAGTGAAGGTGCCGGTGCTTATCATGCAGGGACGCCGTGATCGAACCATCCCTGCGGACAGTGCGCAGATTCTTTTCGATAGCTTAGGGAGCGACGATAAAGAAATCGTCTGGTGGCCCAACTCTGGACATGCCATCACAGTGGACAGCGAACGAGAAGCAGTGTGGGCTCGTGCCTATGATTTTATTGCCGCGCGCATGGCAAATTCATGAGGGTGTCCATCCAGGTAGGGAATGCTTTTGCAATCTAAGGAGGCTTTATGGAGAAGCAACCATTTCTGCGTCTGGTAGAAGCAACCGCCATTTTCCTCTTTTTCATCCAGGCTGTGCGAGTCCTTTTCTCAGTGCTCTTTGGCGTGATTTACGATGCCATCTTTGCGGGCCCGTTGACGGCCTATGCCATTGTAGCCAACCTGCTAGTGTTCCTGGCTTTTTTAGCCCCGCTTTTTGTGGCACGCTCCTCACCGAGGCGGCTCCCGCTGATCGCTGCCTGGCTGGTTTTCCTTGCCAGGTTGCCTTTGACCTTAAATGATCCGCAAATCCGGCTGTATAGTTCCCTGTGTATTGTCGCTGCGGGTGGCTTGTACACTGTTTCCCTGCTGAGAGAAGACACTGAACTTTTCCCGTGGGCATGGATAGCGGCGTTGGCTGTGGACCAATTGCTGCGGGCTGCTGGAAATACCTTTGACATCACGCTCCACGGATGGTGGTTGCCCGTGCAAGGGCTGCTTTCTGGGGTGCTTTTCTTCTTGAGCTTTTTCGCATCCCGGTTTCCACGAAGAGAAACACGGCTAGCGGAACTTGGCTTGCTGGGCGGGCTGGCTAGCGGGGCTTTTCTGTTTTTGGAGACGTCTCTCCTTGCCCTGCCTCATGCAATAGCCCGCTGGAGTGCTTGGAGCTATACGGTTTTGACGCCTGCGTTGCTGCTTGTTACACTATTGCCTCTCCTTTATGCCATATACGGATCATTGTACCCATGGCGAGGACGATCCCGCGCCTGGGGAGTGTTTTTCTTGCTCCTTGCCTGCGTTGGACTGGCAGTAGGGCATCTGGCAAAAGGCTTGCCCTCTGCAATTTCCCTGCTACTGATGCAATGGGTTGTGCTCGTTTCTCTTCCCTCTGTGCTACGTGATCCAAAGCATGGTAAGGAGTGGATTGGCTTGCATCTGGCACTGGGATTTCTTTTCTTCCTGTTGCTCAACTTTGCCTATGCCTTTGCTTTCACCTATGCCTATACTCTAGATTTCTTCCGTGGCGCTGGGGTTCCTATCCTCTTTATCGCTGTTGTAGTAGCCATGCTCCCGGCGGTTGTGAGAGGGCTACGACCTCCCCAGCCCTTTGCCGCACAATCCGGGCAGTGGGTAGTGGCAGCAGCGGCGGTAGTGCTGGTGGCTTTAAGTGCAACGGTTGCCCTTCCGCCATCGCCAAGTATGAAGGGAGTGAGCCCTACGATCCGTGTGGGCACTTATAATATCCACTATGGCTACAACACAACCTGGAGGTTCTCCTTGGAAGAGATTGCCAAAACCATTGAAGAAAGTGGGGCTGATGTAGTGGCATTGCAGGAGGTGGACGCAGGGCGCATCACCAGTTACAGCGTAGATGATGCACTTTGGTTGGCACGGCGTCTGCGCATGGACGTGTTTTACCAGCCAACGATAGAACACTTGACCGGCATTGCCATGCTCTATCGCTTTCCCCTGGAGAAAGCGGAAGGCCGGCTTCTCACTAGCCGCCTGGAGCAGACGGCCATCATACATGCACGCCTCAACATAGGAGAAAAGAAACTGGATGCCTATGGCACCTGGTTTGGGTTGGAGCCAGAGGAGAGGGCTGTTCAGTTACACGAGGCGCTGTCCTTCATGGGCGAGGGAACAGCGGTTTTCGGCGGCGACCTGAATTCTACGCCTGATTCCCCTGTTTATCAGCGGCTGCGAGAGGCGGGCTTTGTGGATCCCTTCATCAGCGGCGGTTTTGAGCCTTTATCTACTTCGCCATCCGAGCAGCCGCAAGAGCGCATTGATTACGTCTGGGTGCGCGGGCTGAAGCCAATCGATGCAAGGGTTTTGGATTCAACCGCTTCCGACCACCGCATGGTGGTAGTTGAAGTATGTTGGGAATAATCTGTAGCGCAAATACGAGCAGCATTTAATTCCTATTTGGCAACTTCCCAGCGAGATAGCCAGCGTGACTGATGCCCAAGAGGGTAGTCAGATTGCTGCTGAACCCCGGCAATTTACAAGTCGCAGCGTATACCTCGTTGGGCGCAAATACAGCCACGGCAATGCCAGCATAGGCTATAACCACAATCAGGGTAAGCCAGAGGTTCTGGAATTTGGTGGGATCGATCCTCTCAGGTACGTTGGGGTCCCCCTCTTCTTCCATGAGGAGATCCCAGAAAGAGCGGGTTTTGGTTGTCGTTGCTGCCCGGGTACTCTTTTCGTTTGGTTTGACCTGCCTTGTCCTGATTTTGGCTGCTCTCGTGGCATCTTTATTCGCTTTGATGGCACTGGCAACAGTAGTTGATCCTACGCTGATCCCCATCACAAGCAGCAATTCATTGGGAATCTCGATAGCTAACGGGTTTGCTACGGATACAGGTGCGAACTTACGCGCCAGGAAGACACCAAGCAGTAGGGACAGCACCAGAATAGTCCACAAGACGATCTGAAGTTGGCTGAGACTGTAGCGATTGCGGTCATCTACGAGGATGAAAAAGGGGTCCTTCTTCCTTATCCCGATCCAAACAATGGGCAGAAGGATCAAAGCCGCCGCGATTACCCACCAACTCACCGGATTGCTCATTTTGCTCCTTTTCTAGGGTACGAAACTCAGGCTCTATTCACTTTGTCGCTTGCCTTTGGCATTTGATTCCTGCAATTCATGCCATGCCTGGAATGCTCTGCGCAGGTGGGGGATGGTGATGGAACCGCCTACAACTAACCCGATAGCCAAAGCCTCGGTCAGTTTTTCACTAGATACGCCTTCTTCATAGCAACGGATGATGTGATATTTGATACAATCATCGCATCTTAGCACTAGAGAGGCGACCAAGCCGAGCAGTTCTTTGACATCCCTTGGCAAGGCGCCCTCGCGATACGCCTGAGAATCCAGGCTGTAGAAGCGCTTGATATTTAAATCAGCATACTGCATGACAATTTCGTTCAGTTCTGCGCGTTCTTTCTGAAATTCAGCAACTGTTTTGGCTGGCATAAGTCCTCCTTGCTTTTGCAGAGTTTTCGGGATTACATTGGGTATAGATGTGCGAACTCATGTCGCCTGTTCAATCTACTCCACGGCCTCGATTTCTGTTACCAGGATCTGCCGGCCTTCGACATCGGAAACGCCATAGGAGATTTGTCCCCATACTTTCACTTGGGCGCCCTCGGCGCGGAGTGCTTCTAACCTCGCAGCCAGTTTGGCATCTTGGGCTTGAATGCCATAGCGCTGGCCATCTTCGCGCTCAAAGTAATCATCGTACGGAGATCCGGGTTCCGATAGGATGATCTTGCCGATCCAGCCCTCTGCCGCCAGAAGCGTTGGCTGTGGAGCACTGCCGAGCACCTCAATGGCGGTCACTTGAATCTGCGTGCGATTGGCATCTGTGGCACCGCAGGTGAGTTGCCCCCATACGCGTACCGTGGTCTCTGTGTCACGCAGACGCTGCAGTTGGGCACTGAGTGCGGGATCTTTGCTGTCAATGCCATAGCGTACTGGGAAGTTGCCCGCGAGGACAAAATAGTCATCGTACTCAGCCGTTGCTGGAGCGCTGGCGATCTTGCCCTCCCAACGTTCCACGGTATCGGGCGCCGAGAAAGCCTCCTCGTCTTCGCGTCGTATGCGCGTTACGGCAAGCTGGCAGCCTCCATAGTCTGACACGCCACAGGTGAGCGTGCCCCAAAAATGGGCACGGACTCCTAATGTCCGCAGTTCCTTGATTTGGGACTCGATCATCGGAGTAGCGCCGCGCAAGCCAACTTCTCCAGTGCCTTTTGGTTCCAGGGAAAGATAATCGTCGAACTGTGCTTCAGCGGATAAGCCAATGACGCGACCGAACCACGCAACAACTGGTTGACCACCGGCAGGCTCCGCGCTCTCTTTTACCTCGCGGTTGGCTCCGATCTCGCCTTGCCACTGAAAGCCAGTGGTTTCGTTAGACACGGTCACCTGATAAGTAACCTGCATTGGCGCTACTACAGGGTAGGAGATCGTAACTACCCAATCACCGGCGCGGTACTGGTAAGTCTCTGCCCCCACTATGTCCTCTGGCGTCATGCGTGTCCGTGTCCAAGTTAACTCGGCTAACGGAATTTGCACGTTGTAGTGAGCACCAACGTAGGTCAGAGCCAGGTCACGGGCAACCAGAACTGGATCAGTCATTTCCTTCTCAGGTGCTTTGACATTGCCTGCCGCATCCACTACTCCTAACCATTGAAAACCCGTGGCGGCATTGGTAACGACAACCTGATACAGCACCATGTCAGGGGATGTAACCGGGTAGGAGATGGTGATAATCCAATCACCAGCGGCATAGCGGTAGGTCTCGGCTCCCACCAGTCCGGGTGGGGTAGCGCGTTCTTCAGACCAGGACAATCCTGCTGCCGGCGCATCTGCGCTATAGTGCTCTCGGAGGTAGGACAGTACCGCATCGCGAGCCCCACGAGCCTCGCTGGGTACCGCAGTACTGCTTTCTGTGGGGGTTGGCGTCGCAGCCGCCTGCGTCGGGGCTGCGGTTGGCGCTGGGATGAACCGCTTGCATGCGCCGAAAGCCAGAGTGCTCGCGAAAAGCAAAAAGCACAGCGCGGGATATCTCCACTTCATGGTAGCCTCCTCTTCAGGCGTTCGTAGGATTATTTTACTGCTTTATCGCTTGTTGTCAAAAAGGCGTTAGGGGGCGGAAATACGGGCTAAAGCGCAGGAGGCACGCTAAATATACAGGTCTTTCCTAGTGTACGTCAGATATGCACCCACCATGCACAGCAAAATGATGGCAAGCGAGAGCCCTACAGAAAAGGGGTCAATCCTTGACTCGAATAGCAGCACGCTCGCATCGAAATACTTGAAGGGCGAAAGGTATTTGAGGAACTCCAGGTCTTTATCCAAACTGGAAATAATGGAGAGGAAATAAGTTCCTAGCAGCAAAGATACTGCCACCGAATTGGCCAGTTTGTATCGCTTCAGGGCACAGCCCAGGAAAATGCCGATAGCCAGGAAGGTCAACTGGATAATGAACAGCGCCAGCATGCACAGGCGCAGAAAGTGATAGAATGTGCTGTCGGGGTGGTATGATGCCGCGCTGACAAGAGAAGCTCCCCATGTGATAAATAGCAGGCCGATGCAGTTGACCAGGGCTGCCAAGGTTTTGGCAGTAACGAGGCGGCTGCGAGTCACGGGCAGGGTCAGGATAAACTCGGCGGTTTTGTCGCGCTCTTCCTTAGAAATGATGTCGCTGCCCCACATAGCCGCGGCGATAGACAGGATGAGTGCAAAGTAGGTGAACATCACCCCGAAAAAGCCAGTGATGGTGGTCAGGTTGAAAGCCCGCATATTGAATGCATCCAGCAAAGCCTGTGGCATACTGCCCAGTATAGCCAGCATCTCTGGGTTGCCGGCATAAGCAGAAAACTTGGATGACCCAAGTGCGATGAACAAAACCACGATGACACCCCAGATCAGCAGCGATTTCAGATTTGCCCTCAGTTCTTGCACAAAGATATTCATGTTTTGTCTCCTCATGCCATAGCTGGGATATCCCGCCTGGTATAGAGCATATAACTGCTTACCAGGGAAATCACGATTACTGAGACGCTGAACAATACCAAAGGCAGATCATAAGCGCCGTGTTGCACAATATACCTTGGCTCAAAATGTTTGAAAGGGGTTATTTTTTCCAGGGTATTCTCACCAAGCATGTCACCAAAAACGCTCAGCACATACATTCCAAAGGCAAGTGCCATCGAGTAGGGCGTTACACTCCTGATACGCTTCACCAGCAATGACACCACCAAGCCCACGCTTAGGAAGAACAACTGGAATATCGCAACACTTGCCAACATGAGCAGCAGCGGTTTGGTTTCGTAGGTCCTGGTGCCTTTGAACATTTCGATACAGCCAAGACTGCTGATCCAGACGACGGCGTTGGTGAGGGTCAAACCGCTTAGGGCTGCCAGCAATTTGCTGGTCAGAATCTGGGTACGTCCTATGGGCTTGGACAACAGAAAATCGGCTGTCCATTCCCTTTCTTCTATGGAGACCAATGAAAACCCGTAATTTGCTGCCTGAATTGCCAGGCAGATTTGGACGAAAAGGAAGACAAAACTGTAATACCCTGGGACTGTTGATAAATTGATGCCGTTCAGACCAAAGGCAGTGAGCAATGCCTCTGGGAAGTTAGCCATCATCTCGTTCAACAGTTCGGCATCCTTGGCTACTGAGGGGAACAGCGCCATATAGACCAAGATCAACACGGCTATTGCCACCGACCACGTGGCTACCGATTTCGAGTTCATCTTGAATTCTTGTCTGAATACATTTATGCTCATGGTCATCGCCTACTCGTAGTAGTGCATAAAGATTTCTTCCAACGTTGGCTCCTCAATCGTTACATCGGAGACTTCGATACCGCTGATCCTGCGCATGATCGCATTGATATCGCCTTTGAAGAAGAAGCGGACGGTGTGGTTGTGATGCTCCAGGTTGGTCACACCAGGGAGGTCGAAATAGGAGGCATCGAGATTGCTGGCCTCGATGCGAATTTTCTTGTAATTGTTCTGTTGTAAGGTACGGATATCCGCGATTTCGATGATACGTCCCTCCTTGATGATGCCGACACGGTTGCACAGGCGTTGCACTTCGCTCAGAATGTGCGAGGAGAAAAAGATCGTTACTCCACGTTGGTTCTCCTCGCGGATGAGTTGGAAGAATTTTCGTTGCATGAGTGGATCTAGGCCGGCAGTAGGTTCGTCGAGGAAAAGCAACTTGGGTTGGTGCAAGAGCCCTTGCACAATGCCCACTTTCTTTTTATTGCCGTAGGAGAGGTCCTCAATGCGGCGATACAGGTCCAGTTCCATGAGTTCGGCCAATTCATGCATGCGCTTTGTGCAGTCTTTGTGGTAAAAACTGGCCGAATATTTGAGCAGGTCAATCACCCTCATGCGTTCGTAGTAGAAAACATCAGAAGGCAAGTAGCCTATTTCTTTTCTGAGTTCTGGTCCGTACTTGATACAGTCCTTGCCAAAGATTGTAGCACTGCCACTGGTGGGATAAATGAGGGAGAGGAATAAGCGAATTGTGGTGGATTTGCCTGCCCCATTCGGGCCGATAAAGCCAAAGATTTCCCCCTCTTCTACTTGGAACGAAACGTCAATGATACCACGGGCTTTGCCATAGTACTTGGTCAGATGGTTGGCTTCGATAACGCCCATACTCTCACTCCTTGTGCTGAGAGTGCTGAAAAACCTTCCAATGTCATGCTGAACGAAGTGAAGCATCTCGCAGTACTTGGGGAAATACGGCTAAAGTTACGCGAGACCCCTTCGTTATACTCAGGGCAGGCTCTTCGCTTCACTCAGGGTGACAAGATTTTCAACACTCTCTTGTGATTGGACTGCTTGATTCCTTGTTTCTCTATTTGAACTTGGCGAGTTGCTTTGCCTATGAAACTTTCATGGTGCTGCGCTGTCTGCATTCCTGGCGTGACAGGATCCACTTGCTCAGTTCAGCAGCAATAGATGGGATCAGCGTTAGGGGCAAAATGGTCAGCCAGGTACGCAAAGGCAGCTCGAAAGTGTAAAAGACGGGCTCGAATACTGGCAAGTACACCACTGCCAGCATGAGCAGAAAAGAACTGAGCGTTGCCAGCACCATATAACGGTTGGAGAAGACGCGGAGTTTCAGCAAGGGACAACGTTCCGAGCGCGAGGTATAAGCCCGCCATAGTTCGGCGGAAATCAGCGTAACGAAAGCGATCGTCTGCGCTGCTACCAGAGAATCTGGATAAAGACGCAAGCCCAGCACGAATGCACCAAGCGTAGAAGCCGTGATCGCGATTCCCTGCACAGCGGTGTTCCAGATCATTTCGCGGTTGATGATCGGTTCGCGCGGTGGGCGAGGTGGCCTGTTCATGATGTCCGGCTCGCCAGCCTCCAAGCCCAAAGCCAAAGCCGGCAAACCGTCGGTAACCAGGTTCAGCCATAAGAGATGGATAGGGCGTAAGGGTATCGGTAAGCCTGCCAACATGGAAAGGAAGATGACCAGGATTTCACCAATGTTGCAGGATAGGAGATAGTAGACAAATTTGCGGATATTGGAATAGATAATGCGGCCTTCCTCAACCGCAGCGACGATGGAAGCAAAGTTGTCATCGGTGAGGATCATATCGGCAGTCTCTTTGGCTACATCGGTTCCTGTAATGCCCATGGCAATACCAATGTCGGCTCGTTTCAATGCAGGGGCATCGTTTACGCCGTCGCCTGTCATGGCGACGATATGGCCAATGGTCTTCAGCCCATCTACAATGCGCACCTTATGCTCGGGTGAAACGCGCGCATAGACGTCTACATTGTCCACGATTTTGATAAAGTCTTCATCATCCATGCGGTCCAGTTCTGGTCCGGTAAGAGCCAAGTGGCCTGCGGTGAGAAAGTCCAGCTCTTTGGCGATGGCAACGGCCGTGTCGCGATGGTCGCCTGTGATCATGACGGCTTTGATCCCTGCCTTCCGACAGGTCGCTACGGCGTCATATACTTCAGGGCGAGGAGGGTCAATCATGCCAGTTAGTCCCAGGAAGACCAGATTGCGTTTTTCGGCCCAATCCAGCGCTTTTGCTTCGGAGATGGGCCGATATGCCACTGCTAGGACACGTAAAGCCTGGCTCGCCATGGCGTCATTGGCTGCCAGGATTTTGGCGCGCATTTCTTCAGTGAGGGGCTTAACTTGCCCATCATCCTGGAAATAGCTGCACAGTTGCAGCAAGATGTCTGGGGCACCCTTGACATAGGCTCTAAAAGGAGGGTTTCCTCCAGGCACAGCATGTACTGTGGTCATGCGCTTGCTCGCCGAATCAAAAGGCACTTCTGCCACGCGAGGTTGTTCTTTTTCCAATTGCTCGCGCCATAGGCCTGCCTTCGCGGCGAGGACAACGAGTGCGCCTTCCGTGGGGTCTCCCACCATCCGCCAAGTCTCTTTTGTCTCGCTATTGTTCTGTATGATGCGCTCTAGTTGCGCATCGTTGCACAGGAGAGCGCCTTGCAGCAGGAGCATGAGAGGCGGGATGGAGCGCGGATCAACGGTCTGGCCACCCTGTTTGAATTCACCGTAGGGGGTGTATCCCTGTCCGGTAACGTGATAGAATTTGTCATTGACCCACACCTGGGTTACGGTCATTTCGTTTTGGGTCAATGTACCTGTCTTGTCGGAACAGATTACCGTGGCAGTACCAAGCGTTTCTACGGCTGGCAGGCGGCGCAGCAGAGCGTGGCGACGAACCATGCGCTGCATCCCCAGAGCCAGACAGATGGTTACCACGGCAGGCAAGCCTTCAGGAACAGCAGCAATGGCGAGGCTAATCGCAGTCATGAATAGTTCTAGGATTTCCCCTTCATGTGCACTCAAGTATGCAGCAATACCCTGAGATAGGACAATGCCAGGCTGCGTATCACGGATGATGCCGATGAGGAAGATGATGCCGCAAATAGCCAGCGCTGCCGTGCCTAGTACTCTGCCCAGCTCCTCCAGGCGTCGTTGCAGAGGGGTTTCCTCTGCGGTAACTGCGCTCAGCATTTGGGCGATCAACCCGAACTGTGTGTGCATCCCGGTCGCAGTAACAATGCCCTTTCCCCGGCCGTATGTAACAACCGTGCCCATGAAGGCACTATTGCGACGGTCGCCTAGAGGGATGTCAGCATCCAGTACGACAGAAGCATTTTTCTCAACAGGAGTAGATTCTCCAGTGAGTGAAGCTTCTTGAATGCGCAGGTTGACGCTCTCAATCAGGCGCAGGTCAGCCGGGACATTATTGCCGGCGGTAAGCACCACGAGATCACCAGGAACCAATTGCTCCGAGGGAATGGTTTCTTGATGGCCATCGCGGATGACCACGGCGGTGGGCGCCGCCATGCGCTTCAATGCTTGCAGTGATTGTTCGGCACGCCATTCCTGGAGCACGCCCAACACGGCGTTGATGATCACGATGGCGAGAATAGCGGCTGCGTCCACCCACTCCCCGATGGCCATTGAGATAAAGGACGAGGCAATCAGCAGCAAGACCAGGAAATTCTTGAACTGATCAAGGACGAGCTGCCAGAAAGAGACGCCTGCTGTCTCCTGGAGTTTATTGGGGCCATAGATAGCCAGGCGCCTTTGGGCTTCTTCTGTGCTCAAGCCGTGTTTGAGGTCAGTGTGCAAAACGCGCACCAGAGTATCCAGAGGCTGGGCATGCGGTTTTGCCAAGCCATTGGGCAGCTCTTCATTATCTATAGTAGTTGTTTCTTCTTTCGTCATGATTTATCTCCTGGCTATGAAAACATCTGAGCTTTTTGGGAACAAGCCTGTTATCACGCAATCATGCCTGATTGATGGGTTTAACGTCAAAAGACCCTCGGCTTTCCCACGACGATGGGAAAAGCCGAGGGTCTCGCTTATTGACAGAGTGCATAAACCCATTATATGCGCTCTACCAACCAGCGGGCCGGGCGATAAGCGCCGTGTTGACGGCCTCGCTGCGAAAAGCTACTCCCCCTTGGCGTAAGGCTTGTATGCTTTGGAATCCTTGGCTGTAAAGTAGCGCATGGGGGATTCGAACCCCCGGTCTCCTCCTTGAGAGGGAGGTGTCCTAGGCCGCTAGACGAATGCGCCATACGTTTGACATTTTAACCCCAAATAGCCGCTTTGTCAAATTTTCCTTGTGTTAAGATGGAGTTCCGTTTCGGGGTAAATATTGCCTGAGAATCAAATTCCCTGGCTGAGTGCAGGCAAGCTGGCCTTGGCCAACTGGGCGGTAGAAGTTATGGGGAAAAGCCTGTGCAGAAAGCCTTGTCAACTTGTGCGTATTGTATTCGTGTGCTACAATTAGCAGCAGTTTGCAGGAATGGTCCCATAGAAAAGGGGAAAGGCGTTGCGCGATACACGACGGGCTCTAGGACAAAAAGGCGAAGACCTGGCGGTGCGTTATTTGCAGCAACTTGGCTATACAGTCTTGGAACGGAATTATCGCTCAGCCGAGGGGGAGATAGATATCATCGCACGCGACAAGGAGCGCTTGGCTTTTATTGAGGTGCGCACACGCCGAGGTACCGCTTTTGGGTCACCAGAGGAGTCAGTTACCCCTCGCAAGCAAGCGCGGCTGGCTACGGTAGCGCGACAGTATCTGCAGGAAAAGGGCTACCTGGATGTGGAGTGGGGCATTGATGTGGTGGCTGTGGAGTTCACGACAGGTAGTGTTCTGCAACGAATTACATTAATCCGCAATGCTGTGATGGAGACAGGATGACCTCTGTGGCAAATATCCGTCCCCTCATTGTCATTGTAGGGCCTACGGCGGTGGGAAAGACGGCTTTGGCACTGCGCTTGGCTGATGACCTGCCGGTGGAAGTCGTTTCTGCTGATTCGCGCCAAGTGTATCGCTATATGGACATCGGCACAGCCAAGCCGACCGTGGAGGAGCGTCAACGGGTACGACACCATCTCGTGGATATCGTGGATCCGGATGAAACATTTACCTTGGCGCAATACCAACCGCTGGCTTATGAAGCCATCAATGACATCCAGTACCGTGGCCATATTCCATTGCTCGTTGGAGGGACCGGGCTATACGTGAAAGCCGTGTTGGAGGGGCTTAGTATTCCTCGAGTGCCGCCAGATCAGCGTTTGCGCGAACAGTTGTACGCGGAAGCGGAAGCGAAGGGGTATGAGGAACTGCATCGCCGCTTGAAGGAGTTGGATCCTGTAGCCGCGGAGCGCATTGATGCGCGCAATGTGCGGCGTGTGGTGCGTGCTTTGGAAGTCTGTTATCGCATGGGGAAGCCTATTTCCAGCCTCCAGGAGGCGAGGCCGCCTCCGTATTCTGTCCTGACCATTGGCTTGACCATGCCACGTCCTCTGCTCTACCAGCGTATTGACCAGCGTGTGGAGCGCATGTTGGCGGCTGGCTTGGTTGAAGAAGTGCGTTCTTTGGTTAGGCGTGGTTATGGCTATGAACTGCCATCGATGTCTGGCCTTGGCTATCGGCAGATTGGCATGTACCTGCGGGGTGAGGTCACTTTGGAGGAAGCGGTGGCGCTTATCAAACGGCATACGCGCCGTTTTGTGCGCCATCAAGCGAATTGGTTCCGGGGGGATGACCCTACGATCGTTTGGTTTGATGCTTCAAACGATATATACGCGGCCGTGCTAGCAAAGATTAAGGACTTCCTTGGCTCACGTGAAAAATAAGCGTTGGAGAACCGTATGGCATTGAAAATAGGCGATGTTTTAGCAGGCAAATTCAAAGTTATTGCTGAGATTGGAGAAGGCGGCTTCGGCAAAATATACCTGGGCCATGATGCGGGTATGGATCGCTACGTAGCGATCAAGGAATTGCTGCACGAGAGCGCCGAGGTAAGCCCTGAGGAATATGAGGATTATAAACGGCGTTTCCGCAAGGAAGCGCAGGTAGTGAGCAAATTCTCTCACCCGAATGTGGTTACTGCGTACTCCTTGGAATCAGATAACGAGGGGGACCTTTATCTGATCCTTGAATATGTGGATGGCGGTAGTTTGAAAAACTTGCTCGCCTCAGGCCCATTGGAGCCGGCGAGAGCAGTGTCTATTGCCCTTGATCTTTGTGAGGCAATTGATGCCATCTGGAAATTGGATATTGTCCACCGCGACATCAAGCCCAGCAATATCTTGCTTACGAAGGAAGGGCAAGCCAAGCTCACTGATTTTGGCATTGCTCAGGTAGGGCATGAGACCCGGCGTACGCAGGAAGCACGGGCTCATCCCGGCACACCGGCTTACAAATCGCCCGAACAAGCCAGCACCACCGGTTACCTGGATCAACGCTCCGACTTGTATGCACTGGGCTTGGTGTTGTATGAAATGTTGACGGGCAAGCTATACCTGCGCAATCGCGTGCCACCCCATCGCCTGAACCGCAAGGTATCGCGAGCACTCAGTGCGGTGGTGATGAAGGCTTTGCAAGAAAATCCTGCTGACCGCTATCAGTCTGCTCAAGAAATGAAGGCTGCTCTGCAGGCAGCCATGAAGGGCGGGGGATGGCAAAATATGCGCGTCGCATTGGGTAGCCTGCGTGAACAGATACCTGTGCGCGGCGTTGTTTTTGCCATTGCCTTGGTGGCTTTGGGCGTTGCGATCTACCTGGGTACGCAGTCCTATAGTGGGTCGCGAGGAACAGTGCTTGGCTTGACTGCTACAGCGGAGACACGGCGGGAGACGCTGCGTGCGGCATTGCTGGCTACACCGACTTCCACAATGTCGCCCACACCGGTCTTTACGGACGCTTTTGAGCCCGATGATGTCAATCCCAAGCCAATCGCGCTAGGTGAGACCCAGCGCCACAATTTCTATCCGGATGGCGATGTGGACAGGGCTAGTTTCCGCGTCAAAGCCGGGCGGGTCTATGGGGTGATCACCAGCGACCTGGCTATTGGCGTGGACACGGTAGTTGTCGTCTCTGTGGCTGGCCAGCGTTATGAAAATGACGACGCCCAGGCAGGAAGCCTTAGTTCTGAAGTGTACTTTAAGGCGCTGGCAGAAGCAGTGGCAGTGGCTACCATCAGCAACAAGGGTAACTATAGCCCGGATGCAAGTTATGATTTGACCGTGATTGAGCTTCCGCCTACGCCTTTACCTACGCCAACGGGTACCCAATCGCCTTCGCTAACGCCGACGAGTACGCCTACGCCGACGAGCACTCCTACGCCTACTTTTACTCCTACCGTCACAGAGACCCGAACGCCGACGGCGACACCGACACAGACTGTCACGCCAACTTATACGCCTACCCCGACCATTACCCGTACGCCTGTGCCGACGGATACTCGGACGCCTGTGCCAACTGAGACGATGCCGCCGACGCGAACGCCCACGGCGACTGAGACTCGTGTGCCAACGGCGACGAACACACCAGTGCCCACGGCGACGAACACACCAGTGCCCACGGATACACCGGTTCCGCCGACGCCGACCGATACAGCAGTGCCCGAGCCCACCGCAACTGAGGTGCCTACACCGACGGAAACGCTGTTGACAAACCACACCCCTGATATGTAAATGAGGGCTGAAACCATGCAGCGCATCGAATGATGGAGAGGGAGCATCGTGGTTGAACGCAAGGATTGGGTTGCTATATTGGTGATGGTTTTCCTGGTGCTAGCCATCTTCTGGAGGGCTACACTGGGAGGTATTTTTTACTTTGGCGACATCTTCCGCTTGCATTATCCGTTACGCAGTGTGTATGCAGCTGAACTCCTGCGTTTTTCCCTGCCTTTGTGGACGCCAGATGTATTCGCGGGTTATCCACTGCTTGCTGAGGGAGAATTGGGAGCGCTCTATCCACCCAATCTCATTTTGCACGCTTTGCTGCCCGTGCCTGCTGCGCTCAATGTCTTTATTCTGGGGCATTTTATTTGGGCTGCTGTTGGCGCGTATATCTATGCCCGTCGGCTGAGGGTATGGCGTGCAGCAGCGCTATGCTCTGGGTTGGTTTATGCTCTGGGTGGATTCCTCGTGGCTCATCTCAACCACATCAACATAGTCGCCTGTGCTGCCTGGCTACCGTGGCTCTTTTTCGTAACCGATCGTTTCATGGCAGGGGATTCTCCCCGGCGTCGTACCGCTGATGGAGCATTGCTCGCACTGTTCATTGGGTTTGAATTTCTGGCTGGCCATCCACAAATTGCGCTGCTGACCTTCCTAGCCTTGATGGCGTATGCCCTCTATTTGGCTTGGGTTATCAGGCCGCAGGGTAAAGTTCTGGCCCTCTTTGCCTTCTCCGTTTTGCTCGGAATCGCTTTGGCAGCAGTACAATTACTGCCCACTTATGAGTTGACGCAGTTTTCCATCCGCTCTCGTGGATTGGATCCTGCTTTTCTTACCTCTTTTTCTTTGCATCCTCTGTATCTGGTTAGCCTTCTCTCTCCCTTCGTGCTAGGCAATCCCTATCCCAATACGTCTGTGGAGTGGGTAGGCTATGTGGGTTGGTTGCCGTTTCTTCTGGCTCTGCTTGCCCCGTTTATCGCACAGGCGCGCTTGGGAATAGCAGCCAAGCCATTTAGGCCAGCGCGTTTCTTTGCCGTCCTGGCTCTCTTTGGGTTGTTATTCGCCTTAGGCCGCTGGAATCCGTTGTACTTGGGCCTAGTGCGCCTGCCAGTTTTCAGCCTTTTCCGCGCACCGGCGCGCTACCTGTATTTGTTCGCTTTCTCGGCTGCAATGCTGTCGGGATTGGGCTTTCACGCCCTGTTAAGCCGCGTGCGAGATCTCCCGGAAATAGTCGAAGGTGGCTTGAGTTGGCTAGGCATTGTTGCCCTTGCCGTTTTGACACTGCTTGCTACCTTGCGTATCCCCACGGTAGAGCAATGGATTGACCTTTGGCGTTGGCTGCCTATTGCCTTGGCTGCGCTCTCGCTGGGATGGTTGGCTTGGGTGTGGTGGGGCCGGGGTTCTTCGCAACGCATCTTGTCCACCATTGCACTGGGGATGGTAGTGATAGACCTGTTTGCCTTCAATGCAGTCTATAATGTAACGTACAATCAGACCATGCCGCTGGCAGAATTCACGGCGCAGCCAAGTTCCCTTTCCTTTTTCCGTTCACAGCCCGACCTGTCGCGTTTGTATACGCATGAGGAAATTGTGCCGGTTTTGTCGGTGATGCGCGAGTCTTATTATCCGAATATCGCGCTCATCCATGGGCTATCTGCCGCCAATGGCTATTTCCCCCTCGTGCCCGCTTATTATGCCCAATATGCGGAGCAGATGACGCCGCGCATGTTAGACCTTTTGGGAGTGAAGTATTTTCTCATCCCTCAGGTCTTGCCTGTAGATGAAGCCAGTGAGTTTTATGATGTGGAGAATCCCTTTGCCCTGAATCCTGTGGGGCGCACAGTGGCGATACCTCCTCTGCAGGTGGCTATGGTAGAGGTCGAGTCCTACACCAGCCATTCTGTGGATTGGCCGGAAGGGCATCCGGTGGCGGAGATTAGACTGCACGGGGTGGGTGGTGAAAGCGAAACGATCCTGTTGCGTGCCGGCTGGCATACTGCAGAATGGGCTTATCAACGCAGCGATGTCCGCGACGTTGTGCGCCACTCCCAAGCCCCTGTAGCCCGTTCATGGCCTGCCCGCTCTGGTTTTCCCCCTGAGAACCACCCAGGTTATGTGTACCAAGCGCAATTTCGTTTGCAGGCTCCGTTCACCGTGCAAGCAGTGGAAGTGCAGCCTCTGGTGCCATCTGCGTACCTGCGTATCGAGCGCCTGATCCTGATTGATGTGCAAGGGGCGCGCCATCAACTGGCGCATCTGGCGAACAAAGGCGATCACACATTGGCATACCGCAGCGAGGATGTGGCGGTTTACCTCAACCACGATGCGTTGCCTCGTGTCTTTGTGGTGCACAGAGCGAGGGCGATTCCTGATGATAGCGAGGCACTGCGTATTCTGCGCGAAGCGGATTTCGATCCACGCGCAGAGGTGCTGCTCGCGACAGAGCAGGTTATTGCTCCTCAATCCTTTGCAGAGGGCGTGGACAAAGCGGAAGTCGTGGCTTATGATTCCTGCAGGGCGGTGGTGCAAGTACAAACGGCAGCAGATGGCTATCTGGTGTTCACGGATGCGTGGTATCCGGGCTGGCGCGTACTTGTAGATGGCCGGGAATCACCGCTGCTGCGCGCTAATCTGCTTTTCCGCGCTGTTTACCTCCCAGCCGGGGAGCACACTGTCGAGTTTCTCTATGCTCCTCTTTCATTTCGCGTAGGATTGATGATCAGTGCTGCGGCATTGCTGCTCATTGGTGGCTTTGCACTGCGTAGCAAATTGGCTAAATGATAGAGAAATTCCTCGTTTGGCATCGCGTAAGCAGTTGATGTATAATGTAAAATAAACTGAAATATCCGTGCATAGGAGGTGTTGTGATGAGCGCATTCAACCGGGCCGTGGTTCTTTTGCAGATTTTGTTGCTGGTTGTTTTACTGATTATCAGCGCTGTTGTACCCAATACGGTGCTGGAGAGATTGATTTACACCTTGCAGCAGGCGCAAGATACCTTGGTGACGCGCTGGCCGATGAGCTATGTGTTTTTCCTGGTGGTGGACGTCCTGTTGATTTTCTTGCTCATCGTGCTGCTGTGGTTGGAAGTGCGTCCACAGGCGAAAAAGACGCTTACTGTACGCACAATCAGTGGCACACAGGCGGAAGTAAGCACGGCATCCGTGGCGCAGGGCTTGCAATATCGCCTCAATGAAATCAGTGATGTGTTCAAAGTGCGGCCTGTGGTGCGCGGTAAGCGCGGCGGAGTAGATGTCTTGCTCGATATCGAGACCTCGGCCGAGATAGATATCCCGAGCAAAGTGGAGGAAGTCTCGCAAGCAGCGCGTGATCTCATCGAGCATAAGATGGGCCTTAAGGTGGCGAAAATCAAGGTGCAATTGAAGCAGGTGCCCCATGGCAGGGCGAAAGCAGCTCCACCTGCACCTCCCGCGCCACAAGCCATGCCCCCAGAGGCTGCCCTCCCGGAGCAGCCAGAGACGGAACAGAGTGCTGCGCCTGATCCATACAGCCAGTTTTAGTTGGCTACGCAGGGGAATGCAGATCGTTTCATGTCAACTGTGACTATGGCCCCGCAGATGGAACGCGAGGGACAAGAACAGTATACCCATCCGCTCGATTTGACATCCAGAATCGAGGCGTTGCTCTTTGTGGCTGATGAACCGGTCAGCATCCGGGAATTGGCGCAGGTATTGGAGGCAAGCGAGCAGGCAGTAGAGGAAGCCTTGCAGCAACTGTCAGCCCATTATAAGCGTCGCGGCTTGCGCTTGCAACGGACAGACCGCCGCGTCCAGCTCGTTACTGCTCCTGAGGCTGCCCCTGATGTGGAGCGCTTTTTAGGATTGGATCACCGCACGCGGCTGTCTGCGGCAGCCTTGGAGACACTGGCTTTGATTGCGTACCGGCAACCGATCACGCGTGCGCAGATTGAAGCCATACGAGGCGTGAATTGCGATGGGGTATTGCGCACCTTGCTTTCGCACGGTCTGATTGCAGCAGTGGGGAGGCTGGAGCAGGTGGGGCGCCCTATCCTTTATGGCACTACGTTTGAATTCTTGCAGTACTTTGGCCTAACGGATTTGAGCGAGTTGCCATCCTTAGAGGCATTAAGATCAGCGATGAAGGGAGGTGAAGAACATGCCTCCGGACGCACGGCGGACGAGGCGCCCAAGAACAAAGCGTTATGAAGCGACAGAGAACCTTTCTACTCCGACCATTCGTCAGGAGTCTCAAGCGAGGACAGCGAGATTCGCTCCATCCCGCATGTCGGCCGGAAGTTGGGTGCTAAATTCCCGTTTGGCTTTTATGCTTTTGTTCGGGGTAGGGGTGGCAACCTTTCGCCTAAAGCATGATGTGCGGCTTACTCTGATTTGGCTGGTGCAGTTAGGCTTGGTCTTGCTCTATGCGGAAAGCGGCCACCTGAAGAGCGATTACAGTTTGCAGAATCTTGCGCGAGGCGCCGTGGTGGGCGCCATGGTTGCTTTGCCCTTTTCCCTCTTTCAACGCGATTTCTTTTATGCGACCGCCGCGCGCCTATACAGTGTGAGTGATTTACAGGTATTGGTAGAGCGTGCGGTATTCCTGATGCCTATTTTGGAAGGATGCTTTTTCCGGGGCATGGTGCAGCGAGAAAAGGGGTTGCTCGAAGGGGCGCTGCTTTTTGGCTTGATGCAGGCAGTGTACTTTATTTCTGTAGTCAATGTCTACCCAGCAGTGATTGCGGCGGTGGTGGTGGGGCTAACTTTGCTGGGGTTATTGTACGGCTACCTCTATCAACGCTACGGTCTGACGGCCAGCATTGCCTGCCATGTGGCAGTGAACGGGGTGCTGTTTGTCTTGCCCGTTGCAGTGGATAAAATCAGCGCCTTCCTGGTTTGACTAATGCTGCTTTCTGTGCTATGATGCAACACGCTGTGGGGGCGTGGTGCAGCGGCCTAGCATACCTCCCTGTCAAGGAGGAGATCGCGGGTTCGAATCCCGTCGCTCCCGCTGGTGTGAAACAGCCTGTCAGTGTCTCCCGTGAAACAAAGATATTGGCGGAATCCAAAATATAGATGCTCGATGCATGGGCTTGCGCACGGTCATTCTGCCGCGTCGGAAGATGCGGGTGTCAATGAGGGCCGTGCGCATATTTTTATTGCCAGCAGTTCCCGCGTGGTGTAGATGTCGTAGGGACGTAGCGCCGCTATGCCTTTACAAGAGATGAGTAGCAAAGCTGGGCATTAGTGCATGGACGACGATCTTACATTTAACAAAAATATAGCTGAATTTGCCACATAGACGTCATTCTGCGGCTTTTGATGCGGTTAAGCCGTGACGGTTTAAATACGATTTTGGGATAGTTAAACCGTCGCGCCCTAAATGTTATTTAAGCCGTTTCGGTTGAAAATATAGTTGGGCGGCACTCTACGAACAGGACAGCATCGGAAATGATACTTGATGTCGTTGAAAGATGGATAAGCTGGATCGGGGCTGCAGTGGGACTTGTAACCCTGGCAATTGCGCTGTGGCGGGGAGTGTGGCAAGGACTACAGCGCCCTTCGGGGCGGACAACAGGTGCAGCAGCCAAGGTGTTGCGCGTGCCACTCCAACTGCTATTTGGCGCACTCTGGATTGGTCTGTGCTTCATCTTGTGGCAACCAGTTCCAGTCACAATTACTATTTCTGCTCGTGTCGCGGCTTTGAGCCTCGGTGCGCTGCTCTATTTCTTCGGTCTGGTATTGTACTTATGGGGAGTAAGGACACTGGGGGAGATGTACAAGGCCTCTAGCGGCTTCGGGGTGCAGTTGAATGTCGAGCATCGACTAGTCACTCACGGGCCTTTTGCTTTGGTGCGCCATCCTTTGTACCTGGGGCTCCAAGTTGCTGCCATTGGCGGGTTGCTACTTTATCGCACCTGGACGTTTGTGTTTGTCACAGTGAACTTCTTGGCCTTGGTCATCCGTGCCAAACGGGAAGAACAAGCGCTGGCAATGGAATTCGGTGAGCAGTGGGATGAATACGTTAGGCGTGTGCCAGCCTGGATACCTCGTCTTCGTCGTAAAGCCAGGTAGTGCCGCCCAACACTGCATGCAGCCGACACGCTCCGCTCGCTTCGCTCGCTCCGCGTGCGGCTGATGCTGGCCGTTGGGCGGCTTGGAGCCAGCAACTGAGAGCTTTCTAGGAGAAAGCCAATGAATATCCATACACCGGACAGACGATCCGACGAAAGATCTGCTATGACCGCCCGAGTTAGCTGGGGGCAACTGCTGATAGGGATTATCATCTTGTTGGCGCTGCCCGCAGTGGTTCTATTTGGCTCTTCAGGACGTCTGGATTGGGACATGGCCTGGATTTATGTCGGTCTGACAGCTGCCTTTAGTCTTGCAAGCAGGATTCTTATCCTCTGGAAGACTCCGGACTTGGCAGCAGAGCGTGGTCAAGCTTCGGGTAAGGAAGACACTGAACAGTGGGACAAAGTGCTCATGCCTCTCGGTATTGTTCTCGGTACCGTCATGCTGATCGTCGCTGGATTGGATAAGCGCTTCGAGTGGTCACCGAGTCTTCCACTCTGGCTCCATGGTATTGCGTTTGTCATTACCGTCCTGGGGTACTCGATAAGCACTTGGGCAACAGTGGAAAACAGGTTCTTCTCGTCTTTTGCCCGCATCCAGCGAGAACGGGGCCACGTAGTCGTGACCACAGGTCCTTACCGATATGTACGTCATCCGGGCTATGCTGGAGCTATAGTGAGCAGTCTAGCCAGTCCGCTCTTGCTTGGTTCACTTTGGGCGCTCATACCGGCTACACTTGCATTCTGTCAGCTAATCATCCGCACTCTCTTGGAAGATAGGTTCCTACAAGACGAACTAGAGGGCTATTGTGACTATGCAACGCAAGTGCGTTACCGCTTGCTGCCTGGGTTGTGGTAATTGAATTAGTCATCCACACGCCAGCGCCGCCGCCCAACAATGGCATGCAGGCGACTTGGCCTCCGCTACGCTTCGGCCAAGCGCCTGATGCCAGCCGTTGGGCTCAGGTTAGTAGGAGGCCATCTATGTTGCCGACAAAAAAGGGATTTCATTACCGCTGCGCCGTCAGTGTCGTCTCAACCCTTGTAGTCTTTTTTCTTGTCACAAACCCAGGCGCAAATGCTCATCGCGTTGTTGAGAAGCAACCGATCCCGACAAGCCTATGGACGGTAACAAACAATGCAGATGCAGGACCTGGTAGCTTACGTCAAGTTTTGCTCAATGCCTCAAATGGAGATACAGTGGTCTTTTCACCTTCGGTGTTCCCGCCATCCAACCCGATGACGATCACGTTGACCAGTGCGCTGCCGACAATCACCCAGGACAATCTGACTATTGATGCCAGCGATGCCGGGGTAATCTTGGATGGCAGCATTGTAGGTGGAGAGTTGACTCCAGGGTTGAATATCCAGGCCAGCGGTGTTACCGTGCGCGGTCTGCAAATCGTAAATTTCAGTGGCTGTGGTATTGAGATCCACGGGCACGCCAATGTGGTCGGCGGGGATCGCCTGGTAGGAACTGGCCCATTGGGGCAAGGCAACCTGCTCAGCGGCAGCAAAAACCATAGCGGGATTGGGTTATTCAATGCGAGCGCATACTCGAACACCATTCAAGGCAACTTGATTGGAGTCAGTGCCGATGGCTTATCTGCCTGGGGAAATGCAGGGGATGGTGTGCATATCAACGGTAGCTACCACAACACAATCGTCGGCAATATTGTGAGTGGCAATGCCGGCAACGGGATTCAGGGTTGTTGCAATGCCGACAGTAGTTATAACTTGATCTACCAGAACCTGATAGGCGTTGGCAACGATGGCACGCAACCCATCCCCAATGGGCAGAATGGCATCTGGTTTCACGACGGGGCAAGCCACAATGTCGTTGGGTCGGCGAACATCATCGCTCACAATGTGGGAGCTGCGGTCGCCATTCAGACTCCGGCGAGTCAGGGGAATACAGTCACAGGCAACAGCATCTACGAAAACGGCGATGGCATCTCCCTCTATCAGGGCGGAAATACCGATATTGCCCCCCCCATTGTGCTGACGTTTGACATTGCTGAAGGTGTCGTCCAGGGCTTCACCTGCCCCGGCTGCCGGGTTGAAGTGTTTTCAGACGATAGCAATCAAGGACGCCAGTTCGAGGGGTCAACGTTCGCCGATGATAGGGGGTTTTTTGCCCTTGACCGGGCTACTGCCTTCATCGGCCCTTACCTGACTGCTACCACGACCGATGGTTCAGGCAACACCAGCGAGTTCTCTCCTCCAACCAACGGCGCGCATAGGGCCGCGCTTTTCCAACTGGGTAATACCAATCCCGCAGCATGGGTTCGGACCAAAAAGTCGCCCGAACTGGCGGATAACGGCTTTGGAGTGATTGTGAGCGGCATGTGGAACCTGCCATCCTTTGACGCACCGATCGACTGCGCCAATGAGTTGGGGATCAAGGTTATGCGCGCGACCATCAGCGAGGGTGACGCTACATACATCTACTGGGATATACCCGAATTGCCCGTTGACCCCAGCTATGACCGGTTCTTCACCATGACTATCGAAGCAGGCATGACGCCGATCTACAATCTCATCTTCTGGGACAAGGCCTGGTACAACGGCGGTGGTAGTGTGCCGATCCCGCGCTTTCAGACCCAGGACGAGATCGATCGCTACCTCGCCTATGTAGATGCCATCATTGACCATTTCGGCAACCGCATTGACGTCTATGAGCTCTGGAACGAGCCCACAAACGAGAACACCATCCAGACGATTGAGATTGAGGATTACATCGAATTAGCCACCCAGGCCATTCCGCGGATCAAGGCCCGTGATCCGGGGGCCAAGGTCGTGGTTGGCAGTGTATCGGGGATGAACGCGCCTCACCTGCGCGCCTTTCTACTGACGCTCATCGAGAACGATGACGTGATGCAGATGGCCGATATCGTCGCGTGGCACCCGTTCTTTGGTGATTCGCCGGAGATAGGCGGCTTGGCGACCGAATACTATGCCGGCTACCCGGCCCTCGTTCAATCCATCCAACAAACTGCCCGCGCCCATGGCTTTACCGGGACGTTCAGAGCGGATGAGATTGTTTACAACAGTCCAGATGAGTGCCCTCCCGGCTCCCCATCCTGCGGCCCTGTTTACTTCATGTATTCCGACAGCCGGGCTGCAAAGTATTATGCCCGGGCGATCATGATGAACGCCGGCATGGATGTTGCCCCAGGCCCCCTGGTGGGATGTCATCGCCAGGCTGCTACACCCACAAAAGTCCTGGCCACGCTGCTCGCAGGCGCCCACGCCGAAACGTTCCCCTTCAGCCTGACCACGGCCATCACTAATGTCGTCAGCTATACATTGGAGCTTGCCAACGGCGATCGCCTGGTGGCCTTCTGGGATCACAGCGCGGCCAGCGACGACTATATACCGACGGAGGCCACCTTGCGCTTGCCCGGCCTGGCAGGGCATATCGCGTATGGAGTGGATCCGGTGTATGGAATCCAACAGCCTCTGGTAGTTTCAGAGGAAGGGGACCACCTGCTTATCCAGAGTTTGCTGCTCAAAGATTACCCGGTGCTAGTACGGTTATCCCCGGAGCGGAGAGTGTATTTGCCATTGATCAGCAAGATGAAATGAGCACGGTAAGCCTTGAATGGATCTCGCGTCACCCGCCCAACACCGTGTGGAGCCGACGCCCACCCTTGCGCCTTAATGAATGGTGTCTGGCCCGCGCAAGTGTCAATGCTTCAGGCGGGTCATGCCAATGGGGGCGGGTGGGCGCGGCTCACACCAACCGTTAGCCTAATGCATCCTTTGGAGAAAGGATCCAAGATGGTGAGAGAGCCGACAACTTGCGCTTACGAGCTGGATGCCGACCTTCGGATTATCTGGGTAGACGAAGGGTGGTCAGAGTTTGCCATTGCCAACGATGCGCCGGAACTAGTGCCTCCGCCCGGACCGCTCGGCCAATCAGTCTTGTCCTACGTGGCGGATCCGACGAGCACTCAGCTCTATGAGCTGCTGTTCCAGCGAGTCTTGCAGACCAGAAGGTCCATTACTATTCCTTTTCGCTGTGACTCGCCAGCGCGTCGTCGCTATTTGAACATGACGATCAAACCACGCATACCCAATGGCCTGCGCATCGAGACCATGCTCACGCGGACCGAAGAGCGGACTGCGGTCGCGCTCCTCGATCGGTACGCGCCTCGCGGCAATGACCTGCTGCGAATGTGCGGGTGGTGCAAATCGGTAGATGTTGCGGGCCGCTGGTGCGAGGTCGAGGAGGCGGTAGTCGAGATGCGGCTGTTTGAACGCGATCTGTTGCCACATGTGACCCATGGAATCTGCCCACGATGCTATGAACGGGTGTGTCGTGAGCTCGACCGTCTGTAGGGTGCAGCCTAACAGACGAATGGAGCCGACGCGCGAGAAGGCCGCGCGGTGGACTCCGTCCGCATAATCAATAGTAGGGCGGCCGATATCAGGGCACTGGCGAATCTACTCCCAACCCCGCGCCCATCCAGGATAGGGTCAAGGAAGCGATAAACGTGATTTGTGGAGGTACTTTATGAACCAACCTCAAAGCGAACACGGTGAGCAACATGATGTCCATATGGCTCATCCAATCCCTCATGAACATGTGCAACCCGCGGCCGACACTCCACGGAGCCATGCTGCTCCTGTCACGCCCGGGCAAGCTGCCGGACACGACACCCATGCTGCTCATGCCAAGAGTCACACCAACCACACCGGACACGAGCAGATATTTCGCACCCGTTTTTGGGTCTGTCTGGTGCTCAGCATTCCGGTGCTGCTCTTTAGCCCTGTGCTTCAACGCTGGTTAGGTTTCAGAGCGCCGACCTTTACCGGCAGCGAGTGGATTCCCTTTTTGTTCTCACTGGCCATTTTTGGCTACGGCGGCGTGCCCTTCCTGCAAATGGCTGTCCCGGAACTGCGCAATCGCCGGCCTGGCATGATGACCCTTATCTCGCTGGCTATCTCCATTGCGTTTATCTACAGTTTGTTGGCACAACTTGTCAGGCTGGGCGAAGGGTTCTTCTGGGAACTGGTGACCCTGATTGATGTAATGCTCCTCGGGCACTGGCTGGAGATGCGCAGCATCCGGCAGGCTTCGGGCGCGCTTGACGAGCTTGCCAAACTCATGCCTGATACCGCGGAGCGTCTCCTGCCTGATGGTCGCACAGAGATCGTGCCAGTCGCTGCCCTCCAAACGGGGGACCTGGTGCTGGTGCGCCCGGGCGCTAGTATTCCAGCCGATGGTGAAATCGTCGAGGGCGAATCCGGAGTCAATGAGGCCATGATTACCGGCGAATCCCGGCCGGTGAATAAGGAGCCTGGCGCCAAAGTCATCGCTGGCACCCTCAACGGTGATGGCAGCCTGCGTGTCCGTGTTACGGCTATCGGTGATCAGACCGCCCTGGCAGGCATCATGCGTCTTGTTGAACAAGCCCAACAGTCCAAGTCCCACACCCAGGTGCTTGCTGACCGGGCTGCCGGCTGGCTGTTTTACATCGCCATAAGTGTAGCAGCTCTGGCTGCCGCTGGGTGGAGCGTCGCCATTGGCTTCAATGTTGAAACCCTGAAGCGTGTTGTTACCGTGCTAGTCATCGCTTGCCCGCATGCCCTCGGTCTAGCCGTGCCTCTGGTGGTCGCCATCACCACGGCCTTGGGGGCAAAGAATGGTATCCTGGTTCGTGACCGGCTGGCGCTGGAGGCTGCGCGCGAAATTGGTGTGGTGGTCTTTGACAAGACCGGCACACTGACCGAAGGCAAGTTTGGGGTAGCGGGCGTAGCGGTGGCCGAGGGCTGGGATAAGGGTGATGCCCTGGCCTTGGCGGCCGCTATAGAAGGCGACTCAGAGCATCTCATTGCCCAGGCTATCCGGCGGGCAGCGCACGATCGTGGCCTAACACTGCCTGCAGTAAGCGAGTTCATCGCTTTGAAAGGACGAGGCGTGCAGGCTTCTCTCGATGGCAAGCAGATCTATGTGGGCGGCCCGCGCTTGTTGGAGATGCTGGGCGTGCGCCCGTCTGCGGACCTGGACGGCTTCGCGCGCGTAGCGGGGGAGAAGGCCCAATCGGTAGTCTACCTGGTGGCGGATAAGCAGGTGGTCGCCGCCTTTGCCGTCGCGGATGTGGTGCGCCCAGAAAGCAAGGAAGCCGTTCGTCGCCTGCATGCGATGGGGATTGAGGTCGCCATGCTGACCGGTGATAGCCGTGAGGTGGCCCAGGCGGTGGCCGCCGACCTGGGCATTGACCACATTTTCGCCGAAGTGCTGCCGGAGCATAAAGTTCAGAAAGTAGCTGAGCTGCAGGCACAAGGCAAGCGCGTGGCTGTCGTTGGTGATGGCGTTAACGATGCCCCTGCCCTAACCAAAGCCGATGTGGGTATCGCCATAGGCGGTGGTACAGATGTCGCCATTGAGTCAGCCGGGTTGGTTCTGGTCAAGAGCAACCCACTAGATGTGGTCAAAGTTATCGCTCTTAGCCGCGCCAGTTACCGCAAGATGGTCCAAAACCTGTGGTGGGCAGCAGGCTACAACGTGATCGCGTTACCGCTGGCGGCGGGCGCCCTGGCCCCCTGGGGTATCTTGCTATCTCCCGCAATCGGAGCACTTTTCATGTCGCTCAGTACAGTCATTGTCGCTATCAACGCCCAACTGCTGCGCGGTGAGCGCCTCTCCGCGGCGCTATCTGCTGGTTGATTGCTACTTGAGGAGGTACACAATGAAAACGGGCCTACTGCGTGGTGTAGTGATGCTAGTCTTGTTGGGACTAGGCTTCACCCTGACAGCCTGCGGGTTAGGCTGGCAATCCTTGCCACCCCAACCGGGCAGTGTGTCTGAAACCCCTTTAGGCGATTCCCCCAGCGTTGCGAATGGCGAGCGGATTTACTTTACGGGCACCAGCGGTCGCGGGGGACAGATCAGGTATCAGGGCGGCCCAGCCTTTGGCGGTATGATGATGGGTTCGTACTTGACATGTGCCGCGTGCCACGGTCTGGCCGCACAAGGAGGCAGGCATATCATGCACATGGTTGTGATGGATGCTCCAGATATCCGCATTACCGCGCTGGCTGGCGAAGTGGGCGAACACGGTGGCGATCACAGCGAATATGACCTGGAAACCTTCCGTAAGGCCGTTGTAGACGGTCAGCACGCCAATGGGGAATTACTGAGCCAGGATATGCCCCGATGGCAGATGAGTGATACCGACTTGGCCGATTTGTTCGCGTTCCTTCAGTCATTGCCGTGATCGACAAGGAGGCTGCCCAACACGCGCTTCCACTTGACGCCGCTCCGCTGCGCTACGCGGCGCCGGTGAAGCAGGCCGTTGGGCGGCCCTATAGATTAGAACAAAAAGGAGGAGTAAACAAAATGGCTTCAGAATCAAGCACACCACTCGAGTTTGCAGATGCACAGCAGAGGATATTCAAAGGATTGCGCCGCTTTAATCTGATCATGGGCTTCCTGCACCTGGTTCAAGGCATCTTTATGTGGGTGGTCAGCAACGATAAGACCTACCCGATATTCACCAACTACCTTACTTTTGATCGGGCCACCTTTACGCTAAAGCCCAACCCGCAACTGCTTTACGAGTTGCGCTTCGGTCCCGCCGTGGCACTCTTTTTGCTCATCTCGGCTGTGGCTCATTTCTATCTCTCCACTGTCGGCTACAGGCGCTACGTCGAGAACCTGAAGAAGGGCATGAACCCTATTCGTTTCTACGAATATGCTCTCAGTTCCTCGCTGATGGTAGTGCTGATCGGCATGTTGGTCGGCGTTTGGGATCTGGGGACGCTCATTGCGATGTTTGGCGTGAATGCGATGATGAACCTGTTTGGCATTATGATGGAGGTCCACAACCAAACGACGGCGCATACGAATTGGCGGGCGTTTATCTACGGCTGTCTGGCGGGCATTGTTCCATGGATCGTGATCTTTTTGTATTTCAATGGGGCAGTCAGTTCAGGGGAAGCCAAGCCTCCAGCCTTTGTCTACGCCATTGTACCCACTCTCTTCGTCCTGTTCAATATTTTCGCTATCAATATGGTGCTGCAGTATAAGAAGGTAGGGCCCTGGCGTGATTATCTTTTTGGTGAGCGGGTATATATCATTCTGAGCCTGGTGGCCAAAACAGTGCTTGCCTGGCTGATTTGGTTCGGTACGCTGGCTCCGGTGTAGAAATGCGTCGCCCACCCTGCCCATTGTGCCTCATGCCTACGAGAGTGTTGAAAAAGCCTTTCCAATGTCATGCTGAACGGAGTGAAGCATCTCGCAGTACTTGGGGAAAGAGGCTAAAGTTACGCGAGACCCCTTCGTTATACTCAGGGCAGGCTCTTCGCTTCGCTCAGGGTGACAAGATTTTCAACACTCTCATGCCTACCGTCTACCTGCTTCTATCCTGTCGTTAGTGTGACATCGCGCTTGCTTAGGGGGTAAAAACGTGATACCATCGCAAAAACATTTTTGGCTCCGCATTGGCGGCGGCATCCTGCTTTCCGTTGTCAGCGCCATCCTGTTGACTCTCTCCTTCCCGCCCTACCATGTTTGGCCCTTCATCTGGGTCGGCTTTGTGCCCATGCTCGTCGCCCAATTCCGCGTCATGCCGCGGAGGTTCTCCAACCTTGCCTCGGCTATCACCGTCGGTGGCTGGCTGGGCGGCTACCTGACCCCTATCTTTGCCGGCAGCGGACTGTACATGACCTGGCTTCCGCTGCTCATCGCCGCCTTCAGTTACCTCGCCGATAGCGGTGTGCGTGCCTTCCATGAACGCACCGGCTATCGCTGGTTTGTCTGGTACGGTGCGCTCAATTGGGTTGGCTTTGAGATGATCCGTGGTTTCATCCCCATCATGGGCACATGGGCTTTTGTCGCCAACACGCTGTACGGGCAGCCCTGGCTGATCCAGCCGGTGAGCATCTTCAGCATTTTCGGCCTGGGCTTGCTCATCATGTTTGTCAACTATGGGTTTGGGCTTGCTGTACCTCTTTGACCAGCGCTGGAAACTGGACACGGACATCCCGCCTCTTGCCCGGCGTGCAGTGCGCAACTGGGTTCTGGGCATATTGGCTGCGCTGGTTGCTTGGACCAGCCTCAGCCTGGCCCTCTTCCGCACTCCGACAACCCCAACGGTTCGCGTCGCCGCGCTGCACTATGATGTGGGCATCCCCTGGAGCGGGGTAGACAAATTCGGCGAACTCACCCGTCAGGCGGCGCAGGCCGGCGCCCGGATCATCGTCTGGCCGGAAATGGCCATCGAGGGCGATCCACAGGTGACACGTACGGCAGAATTTCGCCGCCTGGCTGCTGAAACCAATGCGTATCTGGCGTTGGGCTATTTTGTTCAGGTAACCGAGCGGGTTTGGCGTAACGAGACCACGGTACTGGCACCTGATGGTCAATTCCTGGGCGTCTACGGCAAAGACCATCCTGTAACCTTTGCCGGGGAAAGCAGCCCGACGCGCGGGACTTATCCTGTTTACAATATGCCGCTGGGAAGAATTGGCACGATTATCTGCTACGATCTCGATTTTACCGATACCGCTCGTAGGATTACCCGCAATGGTGCACAATTGATCCTGGTCCCTTCGCATGACTGGCCCCAGAATTGCTACGAAGCACTATACACACCTGGTCTTCCGCGCTGTTGAGAACCGCGTTGCCTTGGTCAAGGCGGATAACAGCGGCAACGATTCGGTCATTGTTGACCCCTATGGGCGGATCATCGCCGCAGCGGTCACTCCCGGCGGTGATAAAGTCGGGCAAGTGGTCATCGCGGATGTGCCTCTTGGCACCGGCGAATCGCTTGCCGTTCGTTGGGGCGATTGGACTGGTTGGATTGCCCTGGCGGGGATGGTGTTTTTCATCATCTATGATCCTGTGACGAAGGCGAGGGCAAAGCGTAGGCAGGATGAACCGCTCTGACGATGGCAAGGAAAGCCTGGCTAAGAAGCGGATTTTTTAGGCTCTGTGCTAGTGCGCAGGCTACCCAATGCTTTAGCGCACGCCGGCGGTACTTCGCAGCTGAATAGACTGTTGGATTCGTGTCCTGCCACTGATGGCACAATGGATAGATCGTAGGTGGTACCAAATGGAGCAAGAGGTCAAGGATAAGATACTTGTTGTAGAGGATGATCCCGTCCTGCTGGAGACACTGCAATACAATTTGGAGCGCCAGGGCTACCAAGTGATCACGGCTGCCGATGGGATGACGGCGATAGACTTGGCTAGGCGAGAACGTCCTGATGTCATCGTACTGGATGTGATGATTCCCCAAATAGACGGGTTTGAAGTTTGTCGTATTCTGCGCCAGGAAATGAATATACCAATTCTGATGCTCACTGCGCGAGACGATGAGATTGACAAAGTCGTAGGACTGGAAGTAGGGGCAGATGATTACATGACCAAACCCTTTTCCATGCGCGAACTCCTGGCTCGCGTGAAAGCCTTGCTGCGCCGTGTACGTCTTATCCGAGGAGAGATGGCAGCCACTGTCGCTCCTGATGCCAAGAAACTCGTCTTTGGCGATTTGGTTCTAGACCTGACCAGGGGAGAGGTCCAGCGAGGTGGCAAAACTGTGCCTCTAACGCCCAAAGAATACGAACTCCTGGTGTTTCTAGCGCGCAACCGCGGCAGGGTCCTATCGCGCGATTTGATTCTCGAACGGGTATGGGGTTGGGATTTTGCCGGTGGAACCAGGACAGTAGATGTGCATGTCCGTTGGCTCCGTGAGAAAATTGAATCTGATCCTGCTCACCCCGTGCGTATTGTTACCGTGCGGGGCCTTGGGTATCGTTTTGAGGGGTAACCATGTTCCATAATATCCGTTGGCGTATAGCCATTCCTTATATCCTTCTCATAGCCTTGATGATGGCCAGCCTTACGCTCTATCTGAGCCGCTTTCTGCGTGAGGTGTATGTGGCTGATGTGAGAGCCCAGCTCCTTTCCGAAGCGCGTCTTGCCAGTGATGCATTGGTGCGTTCTCTGTCACAGGGTGCGACAACCGATGCGCTGGACACCTTAGCCCGTCGGTGGGCGCGGCTGGTGGAGGCTCGCATCACGATCATCGCGCCTGATGGCGTCGTGCTCGGCGATTCCCACGAGGACCGGATGCGCATGGATAACCACCTGTGGCGGCCAGAGGTGCAACAGGCTCTGGCTGATGGGCAAGGTAACAGCGTGCGCTTCAGCGATACCCTAGGCTACGAGATGATGTACACTGCAGTTCCGGCAATAGTGGACGGAAAGGTAATGGCCATAGTACGTGTGGCACGCCCCCTGCGCCAGGTGGAAATCCACACGGCGCGGTTGCGTCAGAGCATCCTGCTGACGGCGCTCGCTACGTCCGTATTGGCAGCGCTTTTTGCGGTGCTTATCGCAGAGCGCACGGTGCGCCCGATACGTCGATTGACACGCGAAGCAATGCGAATGGCAGAGGGAGACGTGGGCGCACCGGTGATACCGACTACCAGCGACGAGATTGGGCAACTGAGTCACACTTTCAATCGCATGGCTGTGAAGTTGCAGGAGAGAGTGCAGAGCGTCAGCCAGGAAAGGAGGCTGCTTGCCACGGTGCTTTCGCGCATGGCAGACGGCGTGATTATCACGGACGGCGCGGAGAAAGTGCGTCTGATCAATCCTGCCGCCGCCAGGTTGTTGGACACCACCGAACCAGAAGCAGTGGGCCGACCTTTCACACAGGTCGTGCGTCACCACAGACTCATTCAACTCTGGCAGCGCAGCCGCGAGCGTAGGGAGGAAGTGGAGGAAGCCATCGAGGTGTATCGGCAGGACACCTTCCTGCGGGTCATTGTAACGCCTCTGGACGACGAGGGCATGGAGGGCACCCTGACCATTTTTCAAGACCTAACCCGTATCCGCCGTCTGGAAACGGTGCGGCGTGATTTTATCAGCAACGTTTCACACGAACTGCGAACCCCCCTTGCATCGTTGAAAGCGTTGGTGGAGACCCTGCGTGACGGTGCACTCGAGGACACGGAAACAGCGCTGCGCTTTCTCAACCGCATGGAGACCGAGGTGGAGGCACTGACCCAGATGGTCAATGAGTTACTGGAATTATCGCGCATCGAGTCAAGGCAAGTTCCTTTACAACTAGCTCCTGCAACAGTCGCAGAGGTCATATTGCCGGCTGTGGAGCGGTTACGCCCGCAGGCTGAGCGAGCGGGGTTAGACCTCATGGTAACTTTGCTACCAGACCTCCCCCGTGTGCAGGCGGATATCGAAAGGGCGCAGCAGGTTGTTACAAACCTGGTGCACAACGCGATCAAATTCACCCCGCCAGGCGGGCAGGTGACCGTCTCGGCGGAGGTAATAGGTGAAGAGATGGTCATTGCGGTGCGTGATACGGGTATGGGCATCGCTGCAGAAGACCTGTCTCGTATTTTTGAACGCTTCTACAAAGCTGATCGTGCGCGATCTGGCGGAGGAACTGGTCTCGGACTTGCCATTGCGAAGCATATCGTTCAGGCTCACGGTGGGCGCATCTGGGCCGAGAGCGAGGGAGAGGGTCATGGAAGCACCTTCTATTTTACGTTGCCCTTGTGGAAAGAACAAGGTTGAGCAGCATTTCTGAGCCATTTTTAACAAAACCTTAACATACCCTTGACCAAGCGTTAAAGTCCGTGTGGTAGTATATCTCCTGGATAAAGAAAAAACAATCAAGAAAGATTCGGAGGAAACTACCATGCGAAAAGTTCTATTTGTAACTCTAGTGTTGGCATTGCTGCTCGCCGGATGTAGCAGTGCAAAGCCTACGGCTACGCCAACACCCGTGCCCACCGCGGTTCCTACTCAGGCACCTGTGAGCACACCTACGCCTTTGCCCTCCGTGGCACCAACCAAACCCCCTACGGGCGTTGTGCTGCCAGAAGTGAATCCGCTGGAAGTGAAGGGGGATATTATTACTGCAGGCAGTTCAACGGTCTACCCTCTTTCCGAGGCGATTGCGGAGATGTTCAAGGACGAGGGATACAAGGGCAACATTACCATTGACAGCATTGGCAGCGGCGCAGGTTTTGAGCGCTTTTGCAAGACTGGCGAAACGGATATCTCCAATGCCAGCCGGCCCATCAAGAGCAGCGAACTAGAGGCTTGCAGGGCTATTGGCCGAGAGCCCATTGCGTTCCGGGTTGGTACCGATGCTCTAGCGGTGGTGGTCAGCAAAGAGAATACCTTCCTAACAAATGTAACGAAAGAGCAGTTAGCAAAGATTTTCTCAACCACCTCAGTCAAGTGGTCAGATGTAGACCCAACATGGCCGAATGAGGACATTCTTCGCTTCAGCCCCGGTACGGACAGTGGCACATTCGATTTCTTTGTGGAAGAAATCCTGGGCAAGAAGAAAGAATTACTCCTGCAGGCTGCTAACCTGCAGCTTAGCGAGGATGACAATGTCTTGGTGCAAGGAGTATTGGGGAGTCCCTATGCCATTGGGTACTTTGGCTACGCCTACTACCAGGAAAACGCGGATAAGCTGAAAGTGCTTTCCATCGAGGGTATTGCTCCCAATGCGGAGACCGTGGATAGTGGGAAATATCCGTTAGCACGTCCGTTGTTCATCTACTCCACAGCCAAGATCATGAAGGAAAAGCCTCAGGTAGCAGCGTTCATCAACTACTATCTGACCCATGTCAACGAGGTTATTCGTAGGGTTGGTTACTTCCCTGCAAGTGAGGAAGTACTGAATGCTTCTAAAAAGGCTTGGCTAGAGGCAATAAGCCAGTAAGAGTGCTTTGAGGATCATGTAGTGGGGGAGGGAGACCCCTCCCCCACTTTGCTGTGCTTGCGAATTTTGAATGGGAGGGCGATAAGCGCGCAAATCATATGGACACAGCCAGGGTATGTATATGGAAGAGTAGCCTGGAGCGCACACATTCTCTGCGTAAACGCAGGCGGATGGGGGAAAGCGTTATCCAAGGGTTTCTTCTTTTCAGTGGTGCGATCTCTATTTTGACCACATTGGGGATTGTTTTCGTGTTAGGAAGGGAATCGTGGCTTTTCTTTGGCAGCGGACAAGTGGATCTACGGGAGTTTCTCACCACGACAGTCTGGCAGCCTGCTATCGATCGGTTCGGGATTTTGCCTTTGGTAAATGCCACCTTCATGACCACGACCATCGCAATGCTCGTTGCTATTCCACTAGGGTTAAGCGTCGCTATTTATCTTAGCGAGTACGCCTCGGCGCGTGCGCGCAGCCTACTCAAGCCCATTTTGGAAGTGCTAGCAGGCATTCCAACAGTAGTATATGGGTATTTCGCGCTTACCTTTATGACCCCGCTTTTGCGCAGCATCTTTGGGCGGGATGTTGTACAAATCTACAATACAGCTTCTGCTGGTATTGTGATGGGTATTCTCATCTTGCCTCTGATCAGTTCGATGTCCGAAGACGCCTTGAGCGCGGTTCCTCGTTCGCTACGTGAGGCATCGTATGCGTTGGGGGCAACTAAGCTCGAAACCGCCGTGCAAGTCGTGGTGCCAGCAGCACTTTCGGGCATCACAGCCGCGTTCATTGTAGGAATATCGCGCGCTATTGGCGAGACAATGATTGTAGCCATTGCCGCTGGCGCAGGTCCTGCTTTCACTTTCAACCCCTTTAAAGCAGCCGAAACCATGACAGGCCATATTGTGCGCATTAGCGGCGGGGATCTGAGCTATGATTCCATTGACTATAATAGCATCTTTGCCATTGGATTGTTGTTGTTCTTTATCACGCTGACACTGAACGTTATTAGCCGTTGGTTTGTGCAGCGCTTCCGGGAGGTTTATGAATGAGCGTGTCTGAGAGGCCCTCAGCGCTTCCTGTAGCATGTACCTTGCCTAAGGATCACTTGCTCAAACGCCATATCGCCATGCGTCACCGGGTAGGTAGGATATGGTACTTTTTGTTTCTTCTATCTACCATTGTAGGGATTATTGCCTTGACTGCTTTGCTCTACAACATTGTGAACCAATCTTTTGGCCTAGTAGCGGTACAAAATACAGTGGAGCCGGAAACACTCACGATCAACGGCGTTCCTTTAGAGGAATTGACCAGAGAGCAGCTCGTGTCCATTCTTGAACAGTATGTTTCTAAGGGAGTGATGCGACGACTGGAGAGCGAGATACCCTTTGCTATGCGCAGCCGTGATAATATCTACCAACTAGTGCAAGAGCGGGTAATTCGGCCAGAGATTCTCATGAGCTGGCAGTTAGTGGATTCTGTTTTTCATCGCGAAGAGATCGCTGCCTTCATTGTGGAGAATTACCCTAGCGCGAGACTGCAATTCCGTGCATGGCTTAACCCAGATTTTATCCGACGGCCTCAATCCAGTGTGCCAGCTCTCGCGGGCGTGCGCACAGCCATCTTGGGCTCCTTATGGGTGATTTCGATCACGATTCTCGTAGCATTCCCACTAGGCTTGGGAGCAGCAATCTATCTCGAAGAATACGCGAGCGATAACGTTGTGAATCGCATTATCCAGACGAATATCAATAATCTCGCGGGCGTGCCCTCTATCATTTATGGGATATTGGGCTTGGCGGTCTTTGTACGTGCCTTGGAGCCGCTGACCAGCGGTGTGATTTTCGGAGTTAATGATCCTACAACAGCGAATGGACGCACAGTCCTGTCGGCATCGCTGACACTAGCACTGCTTGTGCTTCCTTTGCTTATCATTAATGCGCAGGAAGCCATTCGAGCCGTGCCGCGTTCCCTGCGTGAAGGGAGTTACGCATTGGGGGCTACCAAATGGGAAACGATTTGGCACCATGTACTCCCATCCGCTATGCCGGGCGTTCTTACCGGTACCATTCTGGCGATTTCCCGTGCTATCGGAGAGACTGCACCCCTTGTGGTAGTGGGTGCATCCACCTTTGTGTCACTAGACCCAAATGGACCCTTTTCCAAGTTCACCACCTTGCCGGTCCAGATATACCAATGGACCTCGCGGCCGCAGGATCAGTTTCGCAACCTCGCAGGTGCAGCGATCCTTGTGTTACTGTTTTTGCTGCTTTCGCTCAACGCCGGTGCCGTGTTACTACGTAACCGATATAGCAGGAGGATACAAGGGATCTCATGACGATATTTACAGATACCATGGCTAACTCTTCATTAAGTTTGCCTATCATGGAACCCCGTGACGCTGATTGTGTGATTGAAGCACGTGGGGTGAATGTGTACTATGGTGATTTTCGCGCGGTAAAGGATATCACAATAAAGATACAGCGCCGGAAGATCACTGCTATCATTGGCCCATCGGGTTGTGGCAAGAGCACGTTGTTGCGCACTTTCAACCGCATGAATGATTTGATCCCCGGTAGCTGCGTAGAAGGTGAGGTGTTTTTTGAGGGGTGCAATATCTATGACCGAGATGTAGACCCCGTGGAGGTGCGGAGACGGATTGGCATGGTTTTCCAGAAGCCCAACCCGTTTCCCAAATCAATTTACGAAAACGTTGCCTGGGGAGCACGCATCAATGGGTTCCGTGGCGACATGGATGCGCTAGTGGAGCAATCCCTGCGACAGGCTGCATTGTGGGACGAAGTCAAGGACCATCTCCGTGCAAGCGCCCTGACTCTCTCTGGCGGTCAGCAACAGCGGCTGTGTATCGCCCGCGCAATCGCCATCCAACCGGAAGTCATCCTGATGGATGAGCCTGCCTCAGCGCTGGATCCCATCGCTACACTCAAGATAGAAGATCTCATGCGGGAGTTGGTGAGGGATTATACCATCATCATCGTTACGCACAATATGCAGGAGGCAGCGCGAGTTTCGGATTATACAGCTTTCTTAATGATGGATAAGGATCGTGCAGGTATGTTGGTTGAATATGGGCCAACAGACCAAGTTTTTACCACTCCGCGAGACAAACGCACTGAAGATTACATCACCGGTAGATTTGGATGAGAGGCAGGTGCGTTCCGTGTTCTATTTTATTCGCGATAGGCAAGGGAAAATCAAAGAGGGGGCTTCCCGCGGGAAGCCCCCCTCTTCACATTTTCCTATTTGGTATTCTCTACCCACCACGGCTGGTCAGGATTTTGCAGGTACGCATCAATATCCGCCGCAGCGCGTTTGCCGGCGCCCATGGCGCTGATGACGGTCGCAGCACCGGTTACGATGTCACCGCCAGCCCAGACACGCGGCTTCTTGGTGCGGCCCGTTTCCTCATTGGCTACCACGGTGCCATGCTTGGTTCGTTCTAGGTCAGGGGTATCGGTGAAAACCATGGGGTTAGGGCGTGTGCCCAAAGCCATGATGACCATGTCCACTTCCATGTCGTACTCTGAGCCTGGGATGGGTACAGGCCGCGGCCGGCCGCTGGCATCGGGCTCGCCCAACTGCTGCTTTTGCAAGCGGATGCCGCGCACCCAGCCCTTCTCCGTGCCCAAAACCTCCACTGGCGTGGTCAGGTAATGGAACTGGATGCCCTCTTCTTCGGCATTGGCTAGCTCCTCAGCACGCGCTGGCGCTTCCGCTTTGGTGCGGCGGTAGATAATGTGAACCTCATCGGCGCCCAGGCGCAAGGCGCAGCGCGCTGCGTCCATTGCCACATTGCCTGCGCCAATTACAGCGACACGACGCCCGATCATGATGGGCGTATCGTACTCAGGGAACAGGTAGGCTTTCATCAAATTGACCCTGGTCAGGAATTCGTTGGCACTGTATACCCCGTTGTAATTTTCGCCGGGGATGTTCATGAACATGGGTAACCCTGCCCCCGTGCCCAGGAAGACGGCGTCGTAGCCGTTGGCGAGGAGCTCGTCCACCGTGTATAATTTGCCGACCACGGTGTTCAGCTTGATTTCCACGCCCAGGCTTTGCACGTATTTTACTTCGGTAGCTACAATGTGCTTGGGCAAACGGAATTCGGGAATGCCGTAGATAAGAACCCCGCCCGGCGCATGTAGTGATTCGAAGATGGTTACTTTATAGCCCATCTTAGCTAGGTCGCCGGCGCAGGTCAGCCCAGCTGGCCCAGAGCCAATCACGGCCACGCTCTTGCCATTCGGAGGAGCCACGGTCGGCGTACGCACACCTTGGGCGATCTCCCAATCAGCCACATACCTCTCCAGGCGGCCTATCGCCACCGGTTCAAATTTCTTGCCCAGGACACAGGAAGCTTCGCACTGTGTCTCCTGCGGGCAGACGCGGCCGCAGATGGCTGGCAAGTTGTTCTTGTCCTTCAGTGCCGTTACCGCACCCCACATATCCCCTTCACGTAAAGCGAGAATGAACTCTGGGATGCGCACCTGTACCGGGCAGCCGTCAATGCAGGTGGGTTTTTTGCACTGCAAGCAGCGGTTGGCTTCCGCCACCGCCAATTCATGACTGTAACCTAACGCTACCTCGTTAAAGTTACGCGCGCGGACTTTCGGGTCCTGGCGCGGCATCTCGTTTCTCGGTGCAACCTTAGCCATGTCTACCCAACCTCCTCACAAGGGCATGCCTGTTGATGTTCCCGCTCAAACTTCTCCAGAGCGCGTTTCTCTTGCTCCAGGTAGATACGCTGGCGCTCCAGTAACAGGTTCCAATCCACCTCATGCCCATCGAACTCTGGACCGTCTACACAAACAAAGCGGGTCTTACCTCCCACTTCGACCCGACATGCCCCACACATACCCGTGCCATCCACCATGATGGAGTTTAGGCTGACGATAGTCTTGACGCCAAAAGGTTTGGTTGTCAAGGAGCAGAACTTCATCATAATTGCTGGGCCAATCGCCCAGACGATATCTATCTTACGACCCGATTCGAGGACTTCCTTGAGTGGTTCCGTTACTAGTGCCTTGCGGGCATAGCTGCCATCGTCGGTGCAAACAATCAACTCATCGCTTACGGAGCGCATCTTCTCTTCCCAGAAGAGCAGCTCTTTATTACGCGCGCCGATGATGGAGATGACGGTGTTGCCTGCCGCGCGCAGATCACGAGCGATAGGGTAGATGGGAGCGATGCCCACTCCTCCGCCGACGCAGATCACGGTGCCATAGTTTTCGATCTCCGTCGGCCGCCCCAGTGGACCTGTTAAGCTAGCCAACTCATCGCCCACATTCATTTTGCCTAATTGTTTGGTGGTTTTACCCACTTCTTGAAATACTATGGTGAGCTCGCCCGATTCGCGATCATAATCCGCGATAGTCAGGGGGATGCGTTCCCCTTTTTCATCCACGCGTACGATGACAAACTGGCCTGCTTTGGCTTTGCGTGCCACCTCCGGGGCATATACTTTGAACAACTTTGTTACCGGTGCCAGCACTTCTTTGGCAGTAATGCGATACACGTTTTTCAGCCTCCTTGTTGTAATAATGGTCAGCGCTGCTCACAGTTCGACTTGAGCAATAGAATACAACTGCGTAGGCACTCCACTTGCGTGATTTTAGGCAAAAATTCTGCTATGTCAACCAAAACTAACCTGGATGTTGCATCCTGTGCATTCACGAAATCAATTTCAGAAACTGACGCACCACGGGAATGAGGGACAGGGTAAAACGGACAATTTGTCTGACCTGAATCGGTTTCCTTCCTTGTAGCCGACGCTGGCGAGCCCATCGTTGGCAAAGCAGGGCAAGCAGCGAACCGAACAATGCTCCCAAAATGGCTCCTAACAATGCTGTTCGTTTTGGTTCATCGTTTCCCATGGTAGATCACCTCCAGCCCAGGCGCCTCAATGCCTCATGCGTACCCTCTACTGCGCTGCGCAACCAGACAAATGGAGCCGCGATTCCCCCCATAGCGCGCTGCGTAGCCCGTTGGATCTGCATAACCACCAAGCGGCTTTGGAGCAGCCATCTTTGCAAACGCATGGTGAGTGGTCGTATAGCCGGCACAATCTTGTACAGTGCTAGCCCTGGTAACAAGATCAGCACAATCGCTTCTAGAGCGAGGAAAGTTAATGCGGCGTCACGCCATACGCTCAATTGGGTTGTATCCATGTCCATGCTACCCAGGTAGAATTAAGGTAAACCCGCTACTCTGCTTGCTGGGCTTTTTGCATCTTTGCCCACGTGTCGCGCAGGGAAACGGTGCGGTTGAACACAAGTTTCCCATCGCAGGAATCTGGGTCAACACAGAAATAGCCCAGCCGCAAAAATTGATAATGGCTGCCGGGTTTGGCTCCGGCTAAGCTAGGCTCGACTTGGCATGCGGTCAAAACCTCTAAAGAATTGGGATTCACATAGTTCAGGAAGTTATCGCCTTGCTCAAGGGGGTTGGGCACGGTGAAGAGGCGATCGTACAGACGCACCTCAGCCGGTAACGCATGGGCAGCGGAGACCCAATGCAATGTCCCCTTGACTTTACGGCCATCACTGGTCCAGCCCCCGCGCGATTCGGGGTCATAGGTGCAGTGCAACTCGATCACCTCGCCGGTTTGCTCATCTTTGATGACCTGTGTACATTTGACATAATAAGCGTGCTTCAACCGCACTTCCTGACCTGGCGCCAGGCGGAACCACCCCTTCGGGGGATTTTCCTGGAAATCACCTTGCTCGATGTAAAGCACACCTGAGAATGGCACTTTGCGCGTGCCCATGGAGGGGTCTTCTGGGTTGTTCTCTGCCTCCACTTCTTCCACTTGCCCTTCTGGATAGTTGTCTATGACCAACCGCAGCGGGCGCAATACAGCCATCACGCGCGGCGCGCGTTTGTTCAAGTCTTCCCGTACATGGTGCTCCAGCAGCTCGATGTCAACGACACTGTTCGTCCTAGCCACGCCGATGGTGTCGCAGAAATTGCGGATGGCCTCTGGGGTGTAACCGCGCCGCCGCAGGCCCGAGAGCGTGGGCATACGAGGGTCATCCCAGCCACGGACATAGCCCCCATCGACTAATTGTTTCAGGATGCGCTTGCTCATCACCGTATAGGTCAAGTTGAGGCGCGCAAACTCAATCTGCTGGGGGTGGTACACTCCCAATTGGTCAAGGAACCAATCATATAGTTCGCGGTTGTTCTCGAATTCCAGCGTGCACAGCGAATGGGTGATGCCCTCGATGGAATCGGAGAGGCAATGTGTAAAGTCATACATGGGATAGATGCACCATTTGTCGCCGGTGCGGTGGTGCGTGGCATGGAGGATGCGGTAGATGACCGGATCACGCATGAGCACGTTGGGAGAAGCCATGTCAATCTTGGCACGCAGCACACGGGAACCATCTGGGAACTCGCCAGCGCGCATACGTGCGAACAAATCCAGGTTTTCCTCAACGGAGCGATTACGGTACGGGCTCTCCCGTCCAGGCTCGGTGAGGGTGCCCCGATATTCCCTAATCTCTTCCTGGCTCAGATCGCAGACGTAAGCTTTGCCTGCCTTGATTAACTGTACTGCGTAATCGTACAACTTTTCAAAATAGTCTGAGGCGTAATATTCCCGGTCCCCCCAGTCGAAGCCAAGCCATTTGATGTCGCGTTTGATGGCTTCGACGTACTCGGCGCTCTCCTTGGTGGGATTTGTATCATCAAAGCGCAAATTACATAATCCACCGAATTCCTCTGCTACACCGAAGTTGAGGCAGATTGACTTGGCGTGTCCGATATGCAAATAGCCGTTCGGCTCCGGGGGAAACCGGGTATGGACCCGTCCGCCATATTTATTTGTCCGTAAGTCTTCTCGGATAATGTCTCGGATAAAATCAGAGGGAGTGGAGCCAGTCATGCCATAACTCCTCACTTATGTTGTCTTTGATACTTTGTAATGATGCATGAAGCGCATTTGTTAGCCAAATTGCAGACGCTATGCTCATGCACTAGATGGGCATAGCACGGGAATTATAGCATGTTTTGGGGTCTTCGGCAAGCCTCGCGTGGGGAGAGTGTTGAAAATCTTGTCACCCTGAGCAAAGCGAAGAGCCTGCCCTGAGTATAACGAAGGGGTCTCGCGTAACTTTAGCCGTATTTTTCCAAGTACTGCGAGATACTTCATTTCCCCTTCGCTTTCCCTTCGCTTCGCTCAGAGCAAGGCTCAGGGCAAAGGTTCAGCATGACATTGGAAGGGCTTTTTCAACACCCTCGCGTGGGTATCCTCATGTAACAGAGTATGTCTATGCGGCTCACACTCAGCCCAGAGTCCCAAGTGCGCAGAGATGGCTCATTGCTAGTGGTGAGGCGTTCTCTGCGCACTTGGGAGCGCGAGCGATGCAGTTACTGGGAGGGACCCTCAAAGTAGGTGATGACCAGTTTAGGTCTGAGGTTCACGGAGGCGTTGTCAGCACTGACGAAGTCAAAGGTGCCGGTTTCGAACGGCGATGCGCCGCGCAGGAACAAGCCATGGTTGGCGAAATGGCCATTGAGCCAGTCCTGCACCAGCATAGTGACGTCAAAGGTGTACCATTTACCAATGCCGTTGGTTAATCCCTTGCTGTCGGGCATGGCGGCGCGGTCGGTGGCGGTGTCGTTGCCCCCTGGGGCGCCCCAGGGGATACCAGATTCCGCCTGGTTCCAGGTGGCTTGGCATGCGCTCACCTTGCGGAGGACGCGGTACACTTCTAGGGAGATATTAGATCCGCCCCAGGCGGCGGCGTACACTTGGAGGGTAGCGCGAGTTACGATGGCATTGGCTGGGATGGGGGAGAGGTCGAAATGCAGCCAGGCAGTATATTGCTGGCGGTAGCCGACTTTGAACATGTTCAATGAGCAGTAGTTGCCCCCTGCTTCCTGTTGGTAGATGTAAGTGTCCTCACAACCTGTATACCCCTCGTTCCCCTGTTGCAGAATCACTGTTCGTTCGGTGGTAACTGGTGTTACTGTTACACCGGGTTGAGGTGTGGGTGTGTTGGTCGCAATAGCGCTAGGGCTTGGTGTCCCCGTCTCGGTAGCAGTATGTGTTGCACTTGGGATCTGCGTTGGCGTGGTACTGCTTATCGGTGTCGTCGTAGGCGTTGCGGCTGACGTTGGTATAGGAGTGGGTGTTTGCGTGCGGGTAGGGCTGATTTGTGGTGTGGGAGTATGGCTAGTGCTGGGCGTCGGAGTGGGATTGGCGACGAGGCGATAGGTAACAACCAGCCTGGGGCGCAGGGAGATGGACTCGGACTGAGCACTGGTGAAGTAAAATATATCGCTGGACGAAGGCGAAGAGCCCCTCAGCATTATCCCATTGTTGGCTAGGCGGCCGCTTACCCAATCCTGGACGAGCGATGTCAAGCGGAAACGATACCACTTGTTCACGCCTCGAGTGGTCAGGCTGCTATCAGGTGTAGCAGGACGGTCAGTTGTGGTATCATTGCCACCTGGCGATGCCCATGGGTTGCCAACGCTGGCTCGGTTCCAGGTTGCTTGACAGATATCCAAGCGACGCAAGATTCTATATGCCTCAAGGGTCATATCTGATCCACCCCAGCCTCCCGCATAGACTTCGAGGTAAGCCTCTGTCACCAAGGCATTCGCCGGGGTGGATGCCAGATCAAAATACAACAACGCGGCATATTGTTGTCGGTAACCCACGCGAAACGAGTTCAACGAGCAGTAATTGGTGTCGGGGTTCCACTTGTGAATATAGGTGTCCTCAGAACCAGTGTAAGCGTTGGTTCCTCGCTGTAAAACAACAGTGATTTCGCTTCCGATGGATGCCGGCGATGGCGTTGGTGTGGCAGTCAGTGGGGCAGTGGGAGTTCGTGTAGCACTACCTGGTACTGTGTTCGTAGGGCAAATGCTTGGAGTGGGTGTTGGGCTAGTGCGGGGCATTGATGTAGGACTGCTTGCTAGGCAATACGTGATGACTAATCTAGGGTGTAACTCTATGGCATCGGTCTGGGCGCTGGCAAAGTAAAACGCATCTGACAATACTGGCGACGTGCCACGCAGGAGCACTCCGTTGTTGCCCATGCTGCCTTCTAACCAAGAGCGTACGAGCCCTGTTACATCAAACGCGTACCATTTGCCTATGCCTTTTGTCTGCACGCTGCTTTCGGGCATCGCGCGCCGATCTGTGCTGAGGTCGCTGCAGCCCGGCTGCCCTACAGGTTGCCATTCGCGGCTTGGTTCCATGTGGCTTCGCATGGCTTGGTATCGCGAAGGATGGCAAAAGCCTCAATAGTTGTGTCATAACCACTCCAACCGAATGCGTAGAGTTCTAATCGCGCGTTTGTGACAAGGGCATTGGCTGGGATAGGGCTTAGGTCAAAGCGCAAGATCGTGGCAATTTGTTGCTTTTGCCCGACTTTTAGCATTTTGTCTGTGCAGTAATTCTTCCCGGGCTCATAGCGATACATGTAGGTGTCTTCGGCCCCGGTGTAACCATTTTGTCCCTGCTGCAAAATAATGGTGGTCTGCCACAGGGTAGGTGATGGGGTTGGCGTGGCTGTGCTGGTGGATGTAGGAGTACGAACAGGTGTCGGAGTCATGGTGCGAGCCACAGTGGCTGTGGGAAGCGGTGTAGGTGTGGCGGTGCGGATGGGTGTCATGGTTTTGGTGGGTGTTGGCATGCCTGTGGGAAACGGTGTGCCCTCACTAGCCACTGTGATACTGCCTACGGTGTACCTGCCGTTGCCATCCGCCAGTTCTGCATTTACCAGGCGGTAATAGTACCAACCGCTTTCCTCCGGCTGGGCGATATTTACCAGAGCGATGCGCAGGTCGTATTCCCCTGGCGGTACGGAGGGCGGGATACGGATTGAGTGTTCAATGCGCACAGGTTGCGCACAGTACCATTGTGTTGTGGGCACAATAGGGGTAAAGTTGTGCACAAACACTGGTAGGTTGGTAGGACGATGGACAAAGGCAATTTGGATGTCATAGGAGACGGGGATGTCCCGAATCCCCACCCGGCGTGCGCGCATCAACGGCACAGTACCACGGTTCACCCATTCGGTTGCAAAGACATATTCCTGCCCAGCGCTCACGGTAGGTGGTGCTTCAATGCCCCTGAAGACGATTTGCGCGCCCAGGTAACGTGCTGCTAGCTCGCGGGCTTCCTGCCATTTGGCATCCGTGACATTAAAAAAGGTGTCTTGCAAGCAGAGATAACTGGAATGGTGATCCAATGCCAGTCGGATATAGTAATCAGGGTTATTGACGAAATCTACACTTGGAGCTGGTTCGTAGCCTACGCGTGTGGTAGCATTGTATGCTGCATAGATTTCATCTACTTTGCCTTGTCCGCCCAGACCATTGAACTTGAGCCAAACACGCATGCCATATTTCTCCATGGCATAATCCACAACCGGCTTGCGCGCTGCTTCCCAACCGTATAGACCTGTACCCAGTTGTAAAACCACGGGAGTCTTGAGGAATCCGTGGGTGCGACTTCCGTCTTCCCATACGTACTCCTCTTCCAAATAGATGTCGATGATTTGCTTAACTGCTTCTACGAATCTGGCATCGGTATAGCCGGCTGCCAGCCAAGCAGCTTCATCCTGTTTTGCATTGCAAATGGTCATCTCTCCATAGCAACCACCAGCCATCATCACGATGGCTTCGACGGTTGGGTTGCCGTCATAGCGCGCGGCCATGGCGTGGACGACCCTTCGGAGCAATCTTTGATACGTCTCATTCCAAGGTACAGGGGTGCCCCCGCGTGAGCCAACCAGTTGGACCCCTGCCTCTACAGCCCATTGTGGGGTCATTCCTTCTGTAGTCAAAACCTGCAACCAAAGGCGCTTGCCGAGTTTGCGCGCCTTTTCGATGTCTGCATCTATTGCTCCCCAATAATACACGCCACTCTGAGGTTCGATGCTACACCAACCGCTTACCCGAGTGCTGGCGTCATAAGCCCAATTGACATAAGGAAGCGATACAATTTCTGGATCCACCCAGTGGCACTGTCCCAAGCCCTGCTCAGCATTAAGGACGATTTGATCTGGAAGCGTGGGATCTATCTGGAAAGGCGGTAACTTGCTCACTACTTGCGCATAATGAGCCAGAACAACGGTTGTCCCTATCACTAGTGTTGCAAGGATGCCGATCATGAGCAACGTGATCTTTTTATTCAGTTGACGGAAGCATGGCAATAGCCAGCGTCTGCCCTTCATTGATTGTTACCTCCTAGTTTGTTCTGCGTGGGGCAAAGGCGCTCGTTTTCTCGGTGTCCAGTTGTCTTCATAGGATATGACGCAGACACGTTTCATTGGTTACGATTTAGTTACAAAAAGTGAGCATATGTAGGCAAGTCGCTAGGCATTAGCCATCAACGCATTGACCGTGAATGCTGGCGAAGCGCATTCGTTTATTCGTGTTCCATATACGTTGATATCCATCCATTGCACCACAGGTTATGCCTGTTCCAAGGCTGGATTGTGCTAGGATCGCAGCGACATTGACCATCTCTGGCAGCCGTTGTAAAATAAGTCGCAGCGTTCGGTTTCTATCATAGACGCATTGCGATAGATTATCTTATGAGGCAGGCAAAATCTACTGTGGAGCGTTTGCATAAAGTTCTGGCTAGAGCGGGAGTGGCTTCGCGTCGTAAATGCGAAGAGTTGATTGCAGCAGGGAGAGTGAAGGTAAATGGAGAAGTGGTCTCCACATTGGGAAGCAAGGTGGACCCCGATCGTGATTCCATTGAAGTAGATGGCAAACCGATTACTCTGTCCCATAAGCGCACTTATCTGATGCTTCACAAGCCCGTGGGGTACGTTTGTACTGTCCAAGATCCACAAGGGCGCCCCACAATTATGGATTTGATCCCGCTCAAGGAACGTCTTTACCCGGTGGGGCGGTTAGACAAGGACAGCGAAGGCCTGGTACTTTTGACTGATGATGGGGAGTTGGCACACCGGCTTACCCATCCGAGCCATGAGCATGAGAAGGAATATCATGTGTTGGTGGAGGGGCAGCCTGATGTGAATGCCCTACAACATTTACGCGAAGGCGTGGTCTTGAATGATGGCTTCACCTGGCCAGCGGATGTAACAGTGCTGAAGCAGAATGCTGAGGGCACTTGGTTGCGCTTTGTCATCCATGAAGGGCGCAAGCGACAGTTACGCCGCATGTGCCAAGCGATAGGTCATCCTGTACGCAGATTGATACGCGTGCGGATAGGACCTCTGCGCCTAGGCGACTTGCCGCCAGGCCAATATCGTCCATTGACAGAGGAGGAACGCCTTCTACTCAGACGAACGGTCGGATTGCCTGATGAGCCAGAGTGAAGACATTCTTCACGGTTTTCTCTCAACTGGGAATCCTGCGCTGTGAGAGCGATGCAGGGCTTGATGGGGAGTAAACGCACTGTTTGCACTTGAACGGTGTTATCAACATAGAATAGAGGAGTTTGGATTGCCGTATCCTGATATGATTGCCATAGATGGCCCGGCAGCCGCGGGTAAAAGCACGATTGGGGAACTGCTGGCTAAAGAGCTAGGCTATTTGTATTTTGACACAGGTGTGATGTATCGCGCCGTAACCTGGGCAGCCTTGCAACAAGGCATTGACACGGCGGATGAGGAAAGAGTTACCGCATTAGCAGAGCAGGTTCACATTGAAGTCATCCAGCCAACCGTAGCGGATGGGAGACAGTACACGGTTTATGTAGATGGACAAGATGTAACTTGGGACCTGCGCCGTCCAGAGATAGACCAGCATGTGTCGCCAGTGTCTGCGTATCCGGGTGTGCGCGCCGCACTCACGATCCAACAGCGCCGCATTGGCCAGAGGGGGAAAATAGTTATGGTGGGGCGTGATATTGGCACTGTGGTGCTGCCCGAGGCTCCGCTGAAAATCTACCTGGACGCCACCGTTGAGGAACGCGCCAGGCGGCGCCATTTGGAGAACCTGCGACGTGGCCAGAAATCTTCGTACGAGGAGATTCTGCGTGCCATGCGCAGGCGTGACAAAATAGACAGCGAACGCGATGTAGCACCTTTACGGCCTGCAGCCGATGCGGTGGTTATTGATACAACTCACTTGAGTATTGCCCAGGTGATGGAACTGGTGTGGAAACTCATTCGGGAAAGGGATTCGTAATAGGAGGGCGGTGTGTTCCGGCGTATTGCTGATTTTGTTCTGCGTATCCTCTTCCATGTAGTGTTCAAAATCGAAATCAACGGTATTGACCACGTCCCTAAGCAGGGACCTTTCATCGCGATGATGAACCACATCTATTTCCTTGACCCGGTTCTCGTCAGTGCCCTGTCCCCGCGGCTCATTATCATTATGTCCAAAATAGAAAATTATCGCAATCCACTTTTCGCGCTGATCATGCGCTTATACGGCACTTTCCCTGTGCGGCGTGGTGAGTTGGACATGAGTGCGATTCGCACCTCTCTCCAAGTGCTGGAGCAAGGGCATGGTTTGCTAATGGCTCCAGAGGGAACACGCAGCCGTACTCATACATTGCAAGAGGGCCGTGATGGCATGGCATGGCTTGCCCTGCGCACGAATGTACCGATTGTGCCAGTGGCGCTCAGTGGTCAGGAGCAGATGGGATATTATCTGAGGCGTCTGCGTCGCACTCCTCTGCGGGTAGTCTTTGGCGAGCCATTCCGTTTCCGTCCCGTGGAAGGCGCGCAACGCCGTACGCTGCTGCATCACATGACCAATGAAGCGATGTATCGCCTTGCCGCGTTATTACCGCCCGCTTACCGGGGTGTCTATAGCGATCTAGAAAAGGCGACGCAGCGACTCATTGTTTCAAATCATGCTGAGCAAGGGCAGCTCTCATGAGGCATTCTGGCGGTGGCCGAATAGCGCGCGTTGTGCCAGGTAGCTTAGCAGAAGCAGCGGGCTTGCGCCCGGGAGATGTACTTCTTTCCATTAATGGCCATATCCTTCGGGATGTGATTGATTACCGTTTTTACAGCGCGGAGGAATTCTTGGAACTCGTTGTAGAGCGTAACGGCGCGCCCTTGACCCTTACCGTTGAGCGGGAATATGGCGAAGATCTTGGCTTGGAGTTCATTGCTCCCACCTTCGATGGCATTCGCCGATGCCGAAACCAATGCGATTTCTGTTTCATCAACCAGATGCCCCCTGGCTTACGCAAGAGCCTTTACATTAAGGATGACGATTACCGCTATTCCTTTCTCTTCGGCAATTTTATCACCTTGACAAACCTCGAAGAGCAAGACTGGGCGCGTATTGCCGAACAGAGATTAAGCCCGTTATATGTCTCGGTACACGCTACAGATCGCAAACTTAGAGCGCGCCTTTTGGGCGTGCCCGTCGTACCGGATATCTTGGCCCAAATCCAAAGGTTGGGCGACATGGGTATTGAGGTCCATGCCCAGATCGTAGTGGTGCCTGGGCTCAACGACGGTGCAGCGCTTGAGCGCACAGTACAAGATCTGGCTGGTCTCTACCCTACAATCTGTTCCATCGGTGTGGTTCCGGTGGGCATTACGCGGTATCATTCTAGTGGCTTACGCCCTGTAACCTCGCAGGAGGCAAAGCGCATCGTAGCGCAAATTAGGGCGTGGCAGTACAGTTATCGACAGCAGCGTGGCATCGCTCTGGTTTATGCTGCTGATGAGTTGTATCTCATGGCCGGCTTGCGCCTTCCCTCGGCGAAGGCTTATGATGGGTTCCCGCAATTGGCGAATGGCATCGGGCTCACGCGACAGTTGCTCGACGATTGGAGACGGGTAAAACGGCGAGGGCGGATTCAGTGGGCTCATCGTAGAACAACCTTTGCCTGTGGTACGCTGATTGCTCCTATATTACAGGCTATTGCCAGGGAGTTGACCAGCTTGACCGATGCCGATGTTGACGTAGTGAGCGTGCCCAATCAGTTCTTCGGTCCAACCGTTACTGTTTCTGGCTTATTGGTAGCAGCAGATGTTATAGAGGCTTTACGTGGCAGAATCACGGGGGATTTGATAGTTTTGCCCGCTAGTATGTTCGATGCTAGCGGCCAAGTTACATTGGACGATTATCGGCAGCAGGACATTGAGAGGGAGCTCGGGGTGCGTGTAGCAGTAGCGGACAGACTGAGCGAGGTTTTATCCCTTTCATGAGAAAGCGCCTTCCCATGCGGAAGGCGCTTCGCTGTTCCAGCGGAGAGGGTGGGATTTGAACCCACGGGGCTTGCGCCCACGCGATTTCGAGTCGCGCGCACTAGACCGGACTATGCGACCTCTCCGTGAATCGGAGTATTCATATTATAATGTCAGCCAGCCAGGTGGCAAAATCAGAGCGGTTGGCTGTAGGCAATTTCAATGAAGCAAAACATGGAGGCATTGATGATTAACGAGAAACGACTTTTGGACACATTTCTGGACCTGGTACGCATTGATAGCCCATCGGGTGAAGAGATGGCGATGGCTCAAGAAGTGGCGAGGCGCTTGCGCCAACTTGGGTTCACTGTGGAATTGGATGAGGTGCACAATGTCGTGGCTAGATTGCCAGGACAGGGAGTTCCTCTCTTGCTGGCTGCCCACATGGACACGGTGATGCCTGGGCGTGGGATAAAACCCGTGGTGAGAGAAGGGGTGGTCTATAGCGATGGTACAACGATATTAGGAGCAGATGACAAGGCGGGCGTAGCGATCATCCTCGAGGTTGTGCAGGTGGTTATGGAGGACAGATTGCCTCATCCTCCTCTAGAAGTTGTCATCACAGCACAGGAGGAGACTGGACTTGTCGGAGCCAAGCATCTGGACAAATCTCGCTTACAAGCGAAGGCGGGCATATCCTTCGATGCTGGGGGTGCGCCAGGGACAATTGTCGTGGCTGCCCCTACGCATGATAATATTGCGGCTGTGGTGCACGGCAAAGCGGCCCACTCAGGCACTCGCCCAGAAGAGGGGATTAATGCTATCCTTGTTGCTGCCCATGCCCTGGTGGACATGCCGCTGGGCCGCATTGACGAGGAGACAACCGCCAATATCGGGATTATCAAAGGAGGCATAGCGCGCAATATCGTCCCAGATCGTGTGGAACTCATGGGCGAGGCACGCAGCCGAAATCCCGCGAAATTAAAGGCGCAAGTCAACAAAATGGTGGAAGCCCTTCAGATGGCAGCCCAGCGCTACGGCACAACCGTAGATATAGAGGTTATGCGATCGTACGGGGGTTACTCTTTTAGCGAGGAGGATGCTATTGTCCGGCGGTTGATGGCTGCATGTCGCGCTGTGGGCATTGAACCTATCCTGACACCCACAGGTGGGGGTAGCGATGTCAACATCTACAATGCGTCCGGGTTGCAGGTGGTCAATCTGAGCACAGGCTTGCGCAAAGAACACAGCACGGAAGAACACGTTGCTGTGGCAGACATGGTTGCCTGCGCACAGATTGTGCTGCAATTTCTACGGGATTGGTAGTTGCCCTCGCAATCGTTGGGCATATATTGACGGGAAGGAGATGCAAGGCATGGACCAATTGGTGCTTTGGGGCACAGGGGTTATCCAGTGGTTGCAGTCTTTTCGCAATCCTGCCTTGGATGTCTTATTCCAGGGCAGTACTTTCTTAGGTGATGAAAAGTTCTATCTACTGATGATCCCGCTTTTGTACTGGGTAGTGGACAAAAGATTGGCGATGCGCTTGGGCTTTGTCTATCTCGGCTCAGCCTATTTCAACACCCTGCTGAAGGCGATCTTTGCGATACCACGGCCATCGTTCCCCACGGTGCAGGTGCTTGCCCCAGCAGAAGGCTATGCTTTTCCCAGCGGACACGCTCAAACTGCCTCAACCGTTTGGAGTTATCTGGCTACTCAGGTGCGGCGTACCTGGTTTTGGGTTTTGGCAATTTTGGTGATGGTCCTGGTTGCTCTGTCTCGCGTATATCTGGGCGTGCACTATCCCCAAGATGTGCTGGTGGGGACAGCCATTGCACTGGTGATTGTAGCAGGTTACAACTGGTTTGTGTGCGCGTACGGTACTCGCATTGCGCAGTTGCCCCTAATTGCCAAGTTGGCATTGGGTTGTGCTGTGCCATTGTTGCTGTTGGCAATTCATACGGAGAAAGATGCCGTTGCTGCGATGGCGGCGTGTCTGGGCCTCAGTACGGGGGTGACACTGGAGCACGAATGGGTACACTTCCGTTGCGCTGGCTCAGCAACGCAACGCGCGATTCGCTTTGTCATCGGGCTCATCGTGCTGTTGGCATTGTACCTGGGCCTCAGCGCCGTATTGCCTGGTGGACTGCTCTTCCGCTTGCTACGCTATGCCCTGATCGGTATATGGGCGAGTTTGGCGGCGCCTTGGCTGTTTATCAAGCTGCACTTGGCTGAAGTTGAACAGCCAACTTGATGCAAGGCTGCACCACGGCCGTTTCTGCGGAATTGCACTTGGTGATGTGCCCGTCAGCCCGCCGGTGCAGTAGACTGTTACAGTTCGAAGCGCAGAAAAATGCGCCTAAGGAGAGTGGGACTCTGCCTGGAGTGCAAGATAGGTGAGCGTCCAGGTAGCGGAGCGAAAGACCTGATAGATTCCTCCCAAGAATGCCAGCAATAGGCTGACAGGTATTGCCATCAATAGGGCGAGGAGAATCGCCAGGAGCGCAGACTTTGTAGCAACATAAAGCATGCCCGTCGGTGCGGCTACCATCGCGAAAGCAGCCAAGGCGAGCGGTGCCGTGATGAGTCCGACAAGCAGGTCTATACCAAAGAGCAGCAGCCACATCAGGCTAACGCGCCGCAGGTTTTGGTGTACGAGGTGGTACCCGTCTCGAAGGCTGTCCAAAACCCCCTTTCTTTTCAGCACGCACTGGCGATAGGCGAGATCACGCCATAAGCCAAAGGCTGCTCCGACTACGATGAGGAGACCTATGACCAGCAGCATGAAGAACACGGTTAGCAAGACACCCAGGATGGTGAGCACCCGCTTCTGAAAGAACAGCAATACCAATGGCGAGAGCCCCAGGGCAATCAAAGTAAGTGCAATAATCAGCAGTGGGATAGCAGTAACCAGGTCGATGCCAATCAAAGGCAGAAATCGTGCCCAGCCAATGCGCCATCCACTGTGGACGGTGGTGTGCTCCGTCTCCTCTACCTCGCGGACCATCCCGATTAGGGCGCCGCGGCTGATAGTGGTGATCACTATGCCGGCAATCACTAGTACAAATATTAGAACTATCGCGAAAAGCACAATGCCCCAAATCAATCCTGGTGGGAGTTGATCTCCAGGACGCATCCTGTATTCGAAACCTCGGCCGATGTTTCCACCACTCCCGCTAAAAAAGGCAAGCAGGAAGCCAAAAAGCCACAATGCTTTGTATCGCCAGGTAATCTCTAGCGCTCTTTTGAGAATCTTGGTGTAATCCATCCTTTTCTCCTTATGACGTTCGTATCAGTGCGGCAACTTTTCCTTGGCACAAGGTTTAAGGCAAGGTTTCCATACGCATGGAAATACTCTGACTGTGCTGTGCCTTTCAGCAACGTAGTTGTGTCTAGAGCACAACACAATGCAGCCATGTGTTTGACTGCTGTGCTTGGCTGCAAGTATGCCTATTGCAATTTCCAGTGGTTGTCCGAAGCGCTTGTTTTGTCGGGCAGGGGGGCGGCGTTCCTTGCTACGATCTAACTTACATCTCCGCGTACGACGAAGGCGATTTTTACATTGGCGCGGTACTCGGTAATTACGCCATTTTCAACGACCGCGGTCTGCCCAACCACATCAATTCCCGTGATACCCCGCACGGTTTTGGCGGCCTCCGCCACAGCGTTCTTCGCTGCGTCTTCCCAACTCACCTTCGAGTTGCCGACCAGTTCGATGACCTTGACTACGGGCATCTTTGCCACCTCCTGTAGGATATTTGGGCACAACTTGCGCAGTGCTTATTTGTATCATAGCACACTCCTCTCCCCCTAGCAAATGGCCTTTGCGCTTGCGCAATCATTTGTTGACCATCCCCCCTTCTCCTAGTATAATCACTGCCAGTCATGTGAAAGGCGGTAGGTTTGTTGACGAGAAAGGATGTATTCATCAATCTAGCTCTTGTCTTGGGATTGCTCATCCTTTTGGTCGTTTTCCTCTGGCCGGTGATTTTGGGGGGCAAGACGCTTTTGCCGTTGGACAATCTCTTTGCTTTCCCACCGTGGCAGAAATATGCTGCCCAGTTCAAGGTGGACATCCCTCATAATGAACTGCTCAGCGATCTAATCCTAGAGAACTATGTATGGAAGCGCTTGATTGTTCAGGCGCTGAAAAGCAGGCAGATCCCCCTGTGGAATCCCTATATCCTGTCTGGACAGCCTTTCCTGGCGGCAGGTCAGCATTCGGCGCTTTACCCCTTGAGCGTGCTGTTCTATATTTTGCCGCTGGTGAAGGCTTATGGCTACTTCACTGTCCTGCAGTTGTTCCTGGCTGGCGTGTTCATGTACGGCTATGCCCGTACTATTGGCTTGGAGCGCATAGGCAGTGTGGTTGCGGCCGTCGTTTTCCCTTTCAGCGGCTTTATGATCGTCAGTGTGGTCCACCCCATGATCATCGCTGCGGCTTCCTGGCTGCCTTTGCTGTTGACCATCGTAGAGCGCCTGGTGCGCACACAGGAGAATCAGTATCCAAGGCAGAAACCTCAGCCTGTATCCTACATCCCTTGGATAGCCCTAGGGGCAATTGCCATGGGCTTCATGTTCCTGGCTGGCCATGTGGAGATTGCCTACTACGTGGTGTTGGTGACGGCTTTCTATGCCTTGTGCCGCCTTGCCATTCTGTGGTGGCAGGGTCGCAATGGGGTGCAGGTGGGCAAACTGGTGGCAGGCATTATATTGATTGTCGCCATTGGCATGGGATTGGCAGCGATCCAGATTATCCCGCTCTACGAAGTAGTGACGCAAAACTTCCGTCAGGAATCAGCCACGTATCAGCAGATTATTGGTTGGGCTTATCCGTGGCGACGGCTGGTTGCTTTTGTGGTGCCTGATTTCTTTGGCAACCCGGCTCACCACAGCTATTTGGATGTCTTCAGTCGGCAGGTCGTTACGGCGCTGCGCAACGCACAAGGTATGCCTATTCGCACCATCTACTGGGATGTCAAAAACTACGTGGAGGGCGGCAGCTATGTAGGTGTTCTGCCGTTACTGCTTGCTTTAGTAGCCGTTTGGAAATCCAGGACAAAATATGTCTGGATCTTTCTGGCGCTGGCTGTTATCTCATTGTGCTTTGTCTTTGGCACCCCGCTGTACGCTGTTCTCTACTATTTGCTGCCAGGCATCAAGCAACTGCATTCCCCATTCCGCTGGATATTCCCATACACGCTGAGCGTTTCCATCCTTGCCGGTTGCGGGGCATCCTGGCTAGCCAAGGAGTCCTCTGGTGGAAGGGCTCATTTTGTCCGCCTGCTCGGCACGCTGGCGTTCGCCTTAGGCTTGCTGGGGTTGGGAGCGTTGGTATTGAGCCTCTCTTTTCCCAAGCCAGTGATTGCACTGGCGGAACGGGTCATGTTTTCGCTGGCGCAAGCCCCCGAAGCCTTTGCGGATGGACGAGCGTTCTACTCCTACCAGTTTCGCAATTTCCTGATTTTTTTCTTGGCGCTGTTGGGCGCAGGGCTGACCTTCCTGGCGCATGCTGCTCGTCTGCGCCTAGGCAAAATTCCGCTGTGGCAATTGTTGGCACTTGGGGTCATCCTGGCTGAGCTGTTCACCATCGGTATGCCGTTTAATCCCGCTGCAGACCCGGCTATCTTAGACTTTACGCCACCGGTGGTGACTTTCCTACGCCAAGACAAAACACTATGGCGCTTTACTACGTTCAATGCGCCGGGCGAAAAGACCTTCAATGCCAACGCTGGTATGTTCTACGATTTAGCCGATGTGCGCGGTTATGACTCCATCATCATGCAGCAGTATGTGGATTATATGCAATTGGTTGAGCCCCAGGGGGAACTGCTTTACAACCGCATTGCGCCCCTGAGCAAGGACACTTCATTGGATTCTCCTCTGTTGGATTTGCTCAACGTCAAATATGTCATCACTACGGCAACGATTGAGCGGCCTAATTGCACGCTTGTGTACGAGGGTGAGGTTCGGGTCTACCGTAATGAGGACTACTTGCCGCGTGCTTTTGTAGTCTATCAAGCGCAAGTGATCCCCGATGCAACAGCCAGGCGGGAAGCCCTGCGGCAATTCAATCCACGCGAGACTGTGATCCTGGAGGTTGAGCCAGTAGGAGGCGCTGCTTGGGCTGAAGGGACAGGATGGATGCCTGCTACAATTGTTGCTTATGAGCTGAATGAGGTGGTCATTGAAGTGACTCTACCCCGCAGCGGCTACTTGGTGCTGGCTGATAACTGGTTCCCTGGCTGGAAAGCCTATGACACCCAACCGGGTCAGGATGAGCAGGAAATTCCCGTCTACCGGGCAAATGGCACCTTCCGTGCGGTGGCTCTTGATGCAGGCCAGCATCGCGTGCGTTTCAAATACACGCCGCTGTCGTTCAAGTTAGGCTTGTTCACTAGCTTCATGGCAGGTGTTGTCTTGCTGTTGCTTGTGAGCTACTGGCTGTGGCGTCGCCTGTATAGCGGTGCGCAAGAAGAACGTGATGTGCAACGAGTGGCGAAGAATGCGCTGACCCCCATGGCATTGTCTTTGCTCAACCGCGTGATTGATATGGTCTTCGCCATGCTCTATTTACGTATCCTAGCCCCGGAAAAGGCAGGACGCTATCAGTTTGCCACGAACTTTATTGGCTACTTTGAAACGGCGCTCCTTTTTGGCCTGGGCACATTCATTACGCGGGAAATTGCCAAGCATCGTGAGCAGACGAACCGCTATGTGAGCAATAGTGTGGTGCTGCGCTTGCTGTTTTGGTTTGTGCTGTTGCCCATCTTGGGGTCTATTGTCTATGGCTACGTACGCTTTTTCGGTTTAACGGGGGATACTGTTGCTGCGATCTTCTTTTTCTTTGTTGCTTTGATTCCTTCTTCAGTTGCCGATTCCTTCACTGCACTCTTCTATGCCAACGAGAAAATGGAGTATCCGGCGGCGATCACCTCGGTAACGACCATTGTGCGGGTTACATTGGGCACGTTGGCATTGCTCCTGGGCTATGGTTTTGTGGGGATGGCTGCCACCACATTGCTGGTCAATATCGGCACGGCGTTGATCTTGGGTTTCCTCGCTACTCGTATGTTCTTCCGCCCTCAACTGGAATTCGACTCTCCTTTTGCACGCACTATGGCAAATGAGTCGCTTCCGCTCATGGTAAACAACTTGTTATCGAGGATCTTTTTCCAGGTAGATGTGCTGCTCCTCCGGCCTTTGCGGGGCGATGTCGAGGTTGGCTACTATGGCGCCGCTTACCGTTACATCCGTGCGCTGGATATCATTCCCTCGTATTTCACCCTAGCCATTTTCCCCTTGATATCGCGCTTTGCCGAGTCCAGCCGTGAGTCACTCATCCGCGCTTATATCCTATCCGTGAAGCTACTGGTCATGATTGCCCTGCCCGTCGCGGTGGGGACTACCTTTGTTGCGCGGGAACTAATCCTGGTGCTGGCTGGGGCGGAATACCTGCCGCATTCTATGATCGCTTTGCAGTTCCTCATCTGGTATATGCCTGTTGGTTTCATCAATAGCGTTACCCATTACGTATTGATTGCCATTAACCAGCAACGCTTTTTGACCAAAGCGTTTACATTTGGCGCTGCTTTCAACATACTGACCAACTTGCTCCTTATTCCTCGCTATGGATATGTTGCGGCTGCGATGGTAACTGCGCTATCAGAAGTAGCACTGTTCCTGCCATTTTACTATTGTGTGCGCAAGAATCTCACCACGCTGCCATGGGGGGAGATATTCTGGCGGCCAGGTGTGGCGGCTGCCTTGATGGCTGCTATCATGTGGCTACTGCGCAGCACCACAGCCCTACTGACCATCCCAGTCGCAGCCGCAACGTACCTAGCGACTCTTGTGGCGGTGGGAACCTTCCGCCAACCTGATGTGGCTTTGGTGATGCAGTTGTTGCCAGCTGGTGTGAGAAAACGATTGTCAATATCGAACACAGGAGGTGTGCTATGAGCAACTGGGTGTATATCGAGAACATTGCCGCTTTTGAAGGCCAGGAAGTAACGATTAAAGGATGGTTGTACAATCGCACGGATAAAGGCAAGTTGCAATTCCTTCTCGTGCGCGATGGCACAGGCATTATCCAGTGCGTAGCCTCTCAAAAGGATTTGCCCCCAGATGTATTCGCGGCGGCACAGAGTGTGACACAGGAATCATCCCTGATTGTTACAGGTCAGGTCCGCGCCGACAAGCGTGCTCCCGGAGGCTATGAGCTCTTGTTGACTGGCCTGCAGATTGTGCAGCTTACGCAGGATTATCCCATTACGCCGAAGGAACACGGCATCGAATTCCTGATGAAACACCGCCATCTTTGGATCCGCTCCGCGCGCCAACATGCTATCCTGCGTATTCGCGCAGAGGTGGTCAAAGCGATCCGCGATTGGCTGAATAGCCACGGCTTTGTGAATGTAGACACCCCTATCTTGACCCCCTCTTCCTGCGAGGATACCACCACACTGTTTGAGACGGATTACTTTGGCGAGCCAGCTTACCTTACCCAAAGTGGCCAACTTTACAATGAAGCAACGATTGGGGCGTTTGGCAGGGTGTACTGCTTCGGGCCGACATTCCGCGCGGAGAAATCCAAGACGCGCCGTCATTTGACCGAGTTCTGGATGGTGGAACCAGAGATGGCTTATGTGGATTTGGAAGGATGCATGGAGATAGAGGAACAGTTTGTCAGCTATATTGTGCAAACGGTGCTCGCAAACCGCGCCAAGGAACTGCAGACTTTGGAACGAGACACCTCCAAGTTGGAAAAGGTGGTGCCACCTTTCCCACGTATCACTTACGATGAGGCGGTGAAGTTATTGCAGGAAAAGGGGTTTGATTTCAAATGGGGCGACGACTTTGGTGCACCCCATGAAACCGCGATTGGCGAACATTTTGACCGCCCTGTGTTCGTCCATCATTATCCCACGGCGATCAAGGCTTTTTACATGGAGGAAGACCCCACGCGACCAGAGGTCTGCTTGTCAGTGGATTTGTTGGCTTCAGAGGGCTATGGTGAAATCATTGGCGGAGGGCAACGTACTGCGAGCTACGAATTGCTGGAGCGGCGCATCAAAGAGCACAATCTACCCCGCCAGGCTTATGAATGGTATCTGGATTTGCGCCGCTACGGGTCAGTCCCTCACTCTGGTTTTGGCTTGGGGGTGGAGCGTACAGTAGCGTGGATTTGCGGGATTTCGCACATCCGCGAGACGATCGCTTTTCCGCGCATGTTGGAGAGGATATATCCATAGTGAGGAGTGATGAGTGAGGAGTGAGGATAAAGCATAAAACGCAAAACGCAAAACGTAAAACGTAAAACATGAGGCATAAGGGTGGAGAGGATGGGTAGAGAAGCGTTGCGGTTTCCGTCGGATTTTCGTTGGGGTACAGCCACGGCTGCACATCAGGTAGAAGGCGAACCAGCGCCCAGCGATTGGTGGGCTTGGGAGCGGGTTCCCGGGCACGTGAAGGATGGCACGGACGCAGGGCGCGCCTGCGAGTGGTGGGCAGGCCGTTATCGCGAGGATTTTGACCTTGCTCAGGCAATGGGCCAGAATGCGTTACGCCTCTCTGTTGACTGGAGCCGTATCGAGCCTCGTGAAGGGGAATGGGATGGGCAAGCGATTGCGCGCTACCGGCAGATGTTGAGTGACCTACGCGAACGCGGTATAGAACCCATGGTAACCCTTTTTCACTTTGTCAGCCCTTTGTGGTTGGCAGAGAAAGGAGGCTGGGAAAACGAGAGCACTGTACGCTATTTTGAGCGTTTTGCAACCAAGGTAGTAGAAGAGTACGGTGATTTGGTGGACTTGTGGTGTACGGTCAACGAACCCAACGTCTACGGGGCATATTCTTATCTGCTGGGCAATTGGCCACCGCAGAAACGGGATATCCGGCTCGCTTTCCGCGTGATACGCCACCAAATGCTTGGGCATGCCTTCGCTTACCGCGCTATTCATCGGGTGCAACCTACAGCCCGAGTGGGGCTGGCGCAGCATTTGCGCGTTTTCGACCCGATGCAACCGCATTCCATGCTGGATCGTTGGGCAGCCAGGCTGCAGGATTACCTCTTCAATGGCATTGTGCTCGACCCGCCTGTGGATGGGGTGCTCCGTTTCCCATTGAGTGGGAATGCGAAAGTTCCTGCGCTAGTTGACTCGCAGGACTATATCGGGTTGAACTATTACTCGCGTGACATGGTCAGTTTTGACATTACTAAACCCCAGTTGCTCTTTGGACGGCGCTCGGTCATGCCAGGCGCAGAGTTCAGCATGGAGGGCTGGGGCGAAATCTACCCCGAAGGGCTGTATCGGCTGCTCAAGCGCTTGCAACGGTATGGGAAGCCCATCTACGTGACCGAGTTTGGCGTGCCGGACAACGATGACTCCAAACGGCCACGTTTTCTCATCACGCATTTGTCTGCCGTCTACCGCGCGATCGCGGATGGCGTGCCAGTGAAAGGAGTCTATTTCTGGTCCTTGGTGGACAATTTCGAATGGGCAGAGGGGTTCAGTGCGCGTTTCGGCCTCATTGGGCTTGATCTGGAAACAGGGAAACGTACCCTGAAAAGCAGCGGGCAACTGTATGGCGAAATCTGCCGCAAGGGGGCAATCACGATGGAGATGATTGAGCGCTACGCCCCAGAACTCAAAGAACAACTCTTTGAGACTAGTCATTCCTCGTGATGGCGCACCGGATATTGCCAGACCCGTAACCCTTCCCGGCTCAGGTGGATAGGGATGTTCTGGTAAAGGGGGTTGGCTGCTTCAATCGCACGAATCAATTCCCTTTTGGCAGGGGAGGATGCGGAGCAGAGGATGGTTAGCGAACCGCCTTCGCCACCTGCACCGTTTACCTTCCAGCCGATAGCCCCGTGCTCTTTAGCAATTTGGATGACTCGCTGTGCATCCTGGCTAATGAGATCGGGATGTAGCCGTCCTTGTGCTTCTGTGTTTTCGTTCATCGCACGTCCCAGTGCAGCAAAATCGCCAGCGTAAACTGCATCCCGAGACTTGGCTGCTGTCAGCCGCAAATCCTGTAGGCGTTTGCAATCTGGGCCCTCGTCCTGCAATTCCGCGATTACTTTCTCATGGACTTGGGAAGAACTATGGGTTTTGCCAAGATAAATCAGGAGCAAGCGGCGCTCCAGTTCCCACCAAATGGGATCGGGCACATGAATGGGGGAGACAATGGCATGGGGATACTGGGTAATCTCGATGTAGTTGATGCCACCATAGGCTGAGCATAACTGGTCTTGGATGCCCGATTGCTGTTTGAGCATCTCCACCTCTACTGCATGGGCGGTGTAAGCCACTTCGTGAAGGCTCATCCGTCCCGGCGTGAGGCAGTCCAGTGCGCCGATGAGCGCTACGGCAACTGCTGCTGACGTCCCCGTGGAACAGCCGCTTGGCACAGCCGAGTAGATGGTAACTTCGATGGCCAAGCGCTCTGGCACGCCCATGCGTGCGATGGCTGCTTCGAGCAATGGATGGCGACTCCAATGCGCTTGGCTAGCAGAGATAGCGTAACGGTCGCCATAGTTCTCGGCATGGATGATAATGCGCTCCTGACCGGGTATGTGAGGGCGGACTTGGATCTGCACCTCAACGTGGGGCGAAACTGCTATGTTGAAAACCGCTCCATATTGGGCAAACCAGGTATCGGTCCAGCCGCCATTATCGCAGATACGAATAGGAGCGACACTGGTAATCAACCATATTGCTTGTGAGCCGTTTCGGTTGTCCATCTCACCGGAGGTGGATAGGATGCCGTGTAAGCCTGTACGCGCCTGGTAATCTCCCTAACGTGCAATATGCATGGGCATAACGACGTGCACAAAGGTCTCATCCCCCACTGGCCGGATCACACCCGGGCTGGAGGGAGCGGAGGTTTCCAGCGCCACCTGTGGCTTGGTAATCACACTGAGGACTTCGTTGAGATATTTGGCGTTAAAGGCAATTTCGATGGGCTCTCCCTCTACTGCAGCGTCTAGTTCGGTCAAGTTGTCGCCCAGCTCCACACTTGTTGCCATGACGGTCATCTGCCCTCCTAAACCTGCCTCGCCAGGCGCGATGCGCAACCGGATGATATTTGCTGCATCGCGAGCAAAGAAGGAAGCGATTTTCACTGCCTTCAGGAACTCGGCGGTATCCACAATCGTGCGTGTGATGTAGCTCTTGGGCACGATCTGTTTATAGTCCGGGAAGTTGCCTTCCACCAGTTGCGATACCAGATCAATATTGGTCATGCGGAAGAAAACCTGGCTGCGGTGGGGGGCGATAATCATGCGGATGGGATTCTCCTCATCTGCGCTGATGCGTGCCACTTCCTGCAAGGCGCGCGCTGGGATGATCACACTGGCTGGTTCAGGAACTGGGTCGGCCAATTCCGTATAGCGCACGGAGAGCCGGAAGCCATCTGCAGCGGCCATGGTTAATCGCGTGCCCGAAAGCTCAGCCAAAACGCCCGTGAGTACGGGGCGGCTTTCATCCAAGGCGGCAGCAAAGGAGACCTGGTTGATCATTTCACGCAATATAGGCGGTTCCAAGCTGATTCCGGTGTCCTCGCTTAATGCCACAATCAAGGGGAATTCCTGCGCATCAATGCCCTTGATATTCGCCTCATAGTTGGCACATTTTAGGCTGAGCGTTTGTGTACGCGTCACCAACTGCATGTCAATGCGCTCTGGGGGCAAGGAATTGACAAAGTCTGTGAGCAAGCGCGCTGGCACGGTAATGGCCCCATCTTCTTCTACTTTGGCCCCAATCCAGCAATTGATGCCGATTTCCAAATTAGTTGCCGATAATTTCAATCGTCCTTCGTCCGTAGCCATCAGGATGTTTGAAAGCACAGGCAGCGTACTGCGGGTGGCCACAGCGCGGCTGGCAATGGCCAGCCCCTTGGCCAGATTTTCTTGCAGGCAAGAGACTTTCATCGGGACCTCCTTGTGCTCAGTGTCAGATAATACTAGTATACAGCAGCTTTGCGAATCCTCAAAAGGCTTGGACACAGGTGTAACAGGCAGGATGCATCAGTGGGACTCTCATCATGGCGCAGCGGAGAGGATAGGGGCTACCAGGTGGCGTAACAAAGCGAGGCTGCCTATTTCCACGATAGAGAGCACTAGCCCTAGGCTTAGGAGAAGCCACGCTTCGCGCCAGCTTTCGCTGCGCTGCTCGCGATGGAACAGGAGGACCAGAATGGTCGTATTCACGATGGTGAGCATGGTGAGCACGCTCAGCACGCTGACAAGGAGCAGGGGGTAGAGCAGCACTACGATGTTCGCTTGCACGAGCCACTCAAGGATGAGGGCGGGCAGCAGGAGCGTGAGGAGTTCCCCCGCCGTGTTGATGATGCGTTGGTCATCCGATTTTCGCCATAGGGTAGCATTGAACGTGGGCATGACTAGGAGACTCAAGGAGAGCCCGCTCACCATTCCTGCGGTCAGGCGCAGGAGATTGTTCGGGGGGTAAAGTGCTGGCCTGTCCATGAGGAAGTAATAATAAGAATTGAGGCCATCGAGCGCCCAGAAGGCAAAGAACAGCGTCATCAGGATCAAGATATTTCTAGGGGGAAACTGGCTGGCACGGGGACGTCCCCCCCACCAAGAGGCACATAGTCCGAGCAATGCGCCCAAATACATACCAGTGCAGCGCGCACATAAGGGCAGTTGAACGCCGGCGATGAAATATGAATGCTCAGGAAATTGATGACAAACGCCGCTTAAGAGCAACCCAATGTATCTCAGCAGGCCTGAAGCCCCGAAGAAGGGAGATTCCATAAAGCCCATTATAGGGCGATGCGTTGCCTTGTCAATTTACCCTATTTATGCACACAATGTGTTATAATGAGGAAGTGGAATTTGACCAAGACTGGCTTGCATAGCGTGGCAAGGACATGGTGAATTCTTCGCCGTTGATCATCACTCAAATATTGACGCCTAAGAAGCGCCCTGATTTGCTGCACCGGCCGCGGCTTGTGGACTTTATCCACGAGCATATTGACCGCAAGTTGTTGCTGATCTCGGCCTCGGCAGGCTATGGCAAAACCTCTTTGCTCATTGACTATGCACACGATACCGATTTGCCTGTGTGCTGGCTTTCCATGGTAGAATCGGCGCGCGACCCACGTGTGTTCCTGGATTATCTCATTGCTTCGATCCACCACCATTTCCCCGCCTTTGGGGAGAATTCGCGCAATCTCCTGCAATCCAGTGAAGCACTCTCTGACCCTACCCTGTTCGTCGGCACGCTGGTCAATGAAATCTATGAAAAAATTCCCGATTATTTTGTGGTGGTCATTGACGACTATCATCTGGTGGACGAGAGCCGCGCCGTCAACCAAATCATGGATACGCTGATCCAGCATTTGCCTGAGAACTGCCATTTCATTATCTCCAGCCGTACGATTCCGGTGCTTACTCCACGCGGACTGGCGCTGCTTGCCGCTCGTCAACAGATCGCCGGACTAGGTGCGAAAGACTTGCGGTTCACACCTGAGGAGATTCAGGCACTGCTTTGGCAGAGCTATGGCCAACGCCTTTCCGATGCCGCTGCGCAAGAACTAGCCGAGAAGTCAGAAGGTTGGATTACGGGCATATTGCTGACCACGCATACCATGTGGAAGGGCCTCTTCGAGGGCATCATCCGCATCCAGGGCTCTGACAGCAAGGTCTATGACTATCTGGTTAACGAAGTATTCAGCCTTCAGCCTCCGGATGTGCAAGAGTTTTTGCTTTCCACTTCTATCCTCGATGAAATGAGCCCCCTGCTATGCGATGAGCTCCTCGGCATCAGCCACTCACGTGACATGCTCAAATCGCTGGAAGAGAAGAACCTATTTGTGATCCGCTTGGAAAGGGCAGAGGAGAGATGGTATCGCTACCATCACTTGTTCCGTGAATTCCTCCTCACCAAGATACAGGAGGAAAAGCCCGAAAAGGTCCGCGCGCTGCATCTGCGCGCTGCCAGGATACTCTGGGATAGTGGGGCAACAGAACAAGCGATTCAACATTACCTAGCCGCCGAGGATTACCACAGCGCTGTAGAAGCTATTATGCAAGTGGCACGAGAGACTTTCGACGCAGGCAAGTTCGAGACGCTGGTCCGTTGGATAGATGCCTTGCCTCCGGCTTTGCTTCAAGGCCGGCCACGGCTATTGTGGCTCCGGGCTAAAATTCATGTGGATATGGGGCAATTGGATCAGGCGGCGGCGCTCTTCAACCAGGCGTATGCTGAGTTTGTTCGCTCTGGCGACCTGCAGGGACAGGCACTGACATTGGTACATAAAAGCACCGTTTTGCGCTTTCAGGGTGAATTCAGAGAAGCAATAGAAACCTGTAAGCAGGCTATTTCTTTGGCACAGAGCGCGGGGCAGCAGCCTGAAGTGATGCGAGCCATTGCCGACGCCCATTGGCAAATTGGCATGTGTCAGGCAAACCTAGGCAACCTAGTTCAGGGCGAAGAGGAATTGCGCCAGGCCCTTGAAATATACGAGCAGTTGAACTCTACGACCAACATTGCCTATGTCCACAACGACTTGGGCGTCATCTTACGGCGTGCTGGCAACTTGACAGGGTCGGAGCTGCACTTCCGACAAGCGCTCGAGATCTGGGAGAAGCTGGGCAACGTGGGCATGGCGGCTTTGACCATGAACAACCTCGCCGTGGGCCATTACTATCGCGGGGAATATGCCGAAGCCCTTCAGCTCTATGAAGTAGGGCTGCAACAGGCGCGCAAGGCAGGCTTGGATCGCCCCATGGCTTTTATCTTAGCAGGTATTGGGGATGTCCACAAAGACCAAGGAGCCTATGCCGAGGCATTGAAAGCCTATGAGGAAGGCTTGCAGGCAGCGCGTCAATGCCGGGATAATTTCATTATCAGTTACTTACTCGATGCCATTGGCAACATCCACCGCCTGATGGGCAACTATGCCCAAGCGATTGATTTCATGCGCCAAGCCTATGAAAGAGCACGGGAACGGGATTCTACGTACGAAATGGCGCTATATCGGATTTCGCTAGGCGCCCTTCATTACCAGCAAGGCAACATCCGACAAGCAGAAACGCATCTCGTGCAGGCACGCGATGTCTTTATGCGCAGCAATGCAAAGCGGGAACTGGCTAAAGCAAGCCTCTACTTAGCGCAGACATACTACGTTGGAGGCCGTTTCCAGGAAGCCTTGGATTGTCTGCACACAGTGCTGGATTGCCTGTTGGCGCTGGGCTATGACCAGTTTCTCCTGCCGGTAGCCAGAGAGACAAAGCGGGTGCTGGAATACGCTGCTACAAATAGCATGGCTGGTACCTTGGTCAGTGAGTTGCTGCAAAAAGTCAATGCGGGAACTGTCCCCACGATAGAGGTCATGGCAAAGCAAGAAGCCCCTGCGCAACCCCTTTTGCGCATTTACGCTCTGGGTGAAAGCAGGGTATTACGGGGTGACAAGGCTGTTACGAACTCTGAATGGGGCACAGCCAAGACCAAGGAGCTCTTCTTCTATCTTCTGTGCCACAGACAACGGCGCAAAGAGCAAATTGCCAATGACCTATGGCCGGATTTGCCCCCCGCTAAGTTGCGCGTTTCCTTTCATGTGGCTCTCTACCGGTTGCGCCGTGCTCTTGCCCAACAGGATTGTGTGAAATACGAGGATGAGCAGTATTTCTTTAATCGGCGCTTACAGTACTGGTTTGACGTCGAGGAGTTTCAGAAAGCCATGCACCAAGCGGATTCCATCTGGGCGGTAGACCCAGTCAAGGCGGTCCAATACTACGAATTGGCTGCTGATCTGTACCGTGGGGACTTTTTAGCGGATCTGTCTGCGGAACAGGAGTGGTGTCTGTTTCAGAGGGAAGAGCTACGCCAACAGTATCTCCTCGCTTTGCTGCGCTTGGGACAATATCATCGTGAGCAAGGCAACTACAAGATGGCGATTGACTTTTACGAAAAGGCGCTGCGAGTGGACAATTATCAAGAGAGTGCTTACCAAGGAATTATGTACTGCTTGGCTTTGTTGGGTGAGCGGAATGCCGCACTCAAGACGTACCATCGGCTAGCCAAGCTCTTAGAAGAGGAGCTGGATGCCAAGCCGGCGGCTGAAACAACTGAACTTTACGAGCAAATTCTGTATGAGAAAATCAGGCCAAGTTAAGAAACTTGTCTGCGGAGAAACTTCTTGTGAAGAGAGGGCCATTTTCTAGCCTTTTTTCATTTGGTAGCCCGTTTTTAAGCACTTTTGTAAGCACTTTTGTAAGCACCCTCTGTTACAATATGAAGTGAAAATGAGCAATAGGCAGTGTTAATGGACTGTGCATTGCTCGCAAACTATTGGAGGAGATAACAACATGAAGAAGTGGCTACCAACCGTCTATAAACTCGCAAATAGCAACACCGTACGCTTTGTGTGGATTTTGCTGGTCATCAGCGCGCTGGTGCTTGGCAGCGGTGCTCCTGAGGCTTTCAGTGGTTCTGGCGGTGGATGATCTTCGCCCAGCCTACGTGGCCAGTGTGTAAACTACTTCGCAGTACATTGCCGAACAGGCTTTTCATAGTATGATCCTTGTAGCTGCGATCGTGGTTTCCATTGTCGCTGCGCTGCTACGAGGGGGACGATTTACCAGGCTAGTTAGCTTTCCATTGCGATGGGGGCTTCTGGCGGTAGCAGCGTTCGCCATTCAAGCCCTCTTTATTTATCAGACCCCAGTGCGTAAGAGTGTGGGGGTCTGGGGGTGGCAAGAGGTGCTCTTTGTGGTCTCCCACTTACTGCTTTTAGCAGTGGTGTGGGCTAATCGCCATCTCCCCGGGGTTAAATTGATCGGTTTGGGCTTGTTGTTGAACCTTGTCGTAATGGTTGCTAACGGGGGATGGATGCCTGTCACGCCCGAAGCAGTGGTGAAAGCAGGACATACTGGCCTCGTATCGTCTTTGGAACCTGGCACACGGGTATATAGCAGCAAGAATATCATCTTACGAGCGGAGCAGACAAAACTGCGATTTCTATCAGATATCTTTGTCCTAGCCAAACCCTTCCCGATCCCCACGATCTTTAGTCTCGGTGATGTGTTCGTGGCAGCAGGTGTTTTTCTGCTCATACAAGGTGCGATGTTGGGATGGGCAGAGGGATAGGCGATAAGTACACTGATTAGGAGGGGACTATGACAACAGCATCTCTTTCTCAAATCATTGGCACAGCGGTTATTGATGATGGTTTCCGCAGCACGCTTTTAAGCAATCCCCGGCGTGCTTTGGCTCAGTTCAATCTGGAAGCGCATGAACTGCGCAGCATCGCAGCAATCCGGGCAAATTCCATTGAGCAGTTTGCCGAGCAATTGATTGTGTGGATGAACGACCACGAGCCTGAGTGGGCATAGCCGGGGGAAAGCAGTAAATAAGGATCAAAAGGGTTATTTCATGGCTCGTTCTTCTCATACTTTGAAGCCAAAAAGGATACTGCTCGTTGACGATGAGCAGGCAATCTTGGATATCCTGGCGCGTGTGCTAACAACTGCAGGGTACACGGTGGATACGGCTGGCAATGGACAGGAAGCCCTGCAGCGAGTTGCGTGCCGGGATTACGACCTGATCATCACCAATGTTAGGATGCCCGTTTTGGACGGACGGGCATTTTACCGCCATTTGTGTGGTTTCTATCCACACCTGAGCCAACGGGTTATTTTCTGCACCGGCGATACAGCCGATGTAGCAACGCAACGTTTCCTGAATAGCACCGGTGCCCCAGTGATTTTCAAACCATTTCAGTTGACCATCCTGCTAGAGATGGTGGCATATAAATTGGCTACCTGTCAAGTCCCGATGACAGTAGCATCGCCGCCAGTGCCCTCGTCTGAAGTAATCGCTGTAGTGGCAACCTAGATTCCACGCCTCGGCATTTCAGATACTGGCTTAAGTGGCTCGATCCACTGTGCCGCCTTATGCGGTAACTCGCTCAGTGGGCCACGGTACACTGTGCAGTCGGGCAGCGAGTCCAGGAAGAATGCACCGTAGCTCTTGCTGAGGATGCGCTTGTCAAGCACAACAACTACACCGCGGTCGGTGTAACTACGGATCAGGCGTCCAAACCCCTGACGAAAGCGCAGTACAGCCTCGGGCACGGCATATTGTCCGAAGGGGTCTTCGAAGGTGCGGCTGCGTGCGGAAAAGATGGGATCCGAGGGTACGGAAAAAGGCAGGCGCACGATGACCAGGCAACTCAGTGCAGGACCGACTACGTCTATGCCTTCCCAGAAACTCCTTGTCCCTAGCAAGACCGATTGGGGGGTGGTTTTAAAATTCTCCAGCAATTGCCGGCGCGAGCCATCTACGCCCTGCCCATAGACGATGATGCCTGCTTCTTCCAGTGGCCGGGCAATTGTGTAGTACGTGTTCCGCAGTTGATGGTGGGAGGTGAAGAGGATCAGAGCGCGGCCCTTGGTGGCTAGGCATAGATCGACGATTGCCTTGGATACCATATTCTGGTAATTCGGTTGAGCAGGTTCGGGGATATCGGTGGGGAGATAGAGAAGGGTGGAGTTGGCATAGTCGAAAGGTGATTCGACGGCAAACTCTTCGGCATCCTGTAATCCCAAGCGTTCACGGATATAGGAGAAATCCTTCGCCGTGCGCAGCGTCGCGGAGGTCAGGACCACAGTCTCCAGTTTAGAGAAGAGGTGTTGCACCAGTAGGGAGCCTACATGCAAGGGTGCCGAATGCAAGGTGATGTTCTCATCTTTGGTGCTTATGCTCAGCCAGTAGATACCCCCAGACACTGGTTGGTTGACAATTGCCTGCAGTTGCTCCCTTACCTCGCGCACGTGTTCCAACCGAGCCCAAATTTCTTGCAGCAAGTCATCGTAATCCAGGATGTTCTGATCCTCCAGATTGGAGAAGCCGTCATGCAAGCCTTGTAGACCTTGTTCCACTTTGAGCAGGTCACTGTTCAGCTCTTCCGCTGCAATCTCGATTTGAGACCAGCCTGGCTGCTTCCTCACGCCATTGGTCAATTCAATTTGGGAATCATAGTTTTCATTGGAGCGTTTCCGTTCTGAAGCAAAGGTATCCTTAATAAAGGCGTGCAATGTGATGAAGAAGTTGTCTAAAGACACTAACGCCTGTTCTACTTTGACTTGTAGGGCGGAAAGATAGGCATTGACCTGCTGTTGTACGCCTGTGCTTACCGTGCTGGCACGAAAGTGCTGTGGAATCTCATGTAAGAAGCCACGGTATTGGCCAGTGATAGTCTGTTGGCTGAGTCCTCTCAGGAGCGAAGACGCCTGGCGATGGTTCACGGCAAAGCCCAACTGTTCCGTGGCGCGGGCTTCGAGGTGGTGCGCTTCATCAATCACCAAATGACGGTAGTCGGGAAGGACTCTATTGGAAACCATCATATCGGATAGCAACAGGGCATGGTTGATCACGATGATGTGCGCTGCCTCTGCATTGCGACGTGCCCTGTGCAGGAAACAGCGTCCCTTCCTCAGGTGCGGGCAACGATCGCCTAAACAGCTTTCCTGCTCCGCTTGCACTTGGCTCCATACTCCCATCTCTTGGTCGCGCAGCGATAGTTCAGCTACATCGCCAGTCTCAGTAACAGGGAGCCAAGCCAGAATTTTCGCCAATACCTGTACCTCTTCTGCTTCCAACGATTCGCTGCGCCGGAAAAGGGCCAAGCGGCGCAGACAGAGGTAATTGTTGCGCCCCTTCAGCAGAGCCGCTCTGAAAGCAAAGGGCAAAATCTTCTGCAAATCTGGAATGTCCTTGTTGCAGAGCTGATCTTGCAAATTGATGGTATTGGTCGAGATAACAACGGGGCGGCCATTGCGTACAGCGAAATGAATCGCGGGCAACAGGTAGGCCAAGGACTTGCCAATTCCGGTGCCTGCTTCTGCGAGGACCTGCCCCCCTTCGTTAAAAGCCCGCGTGATGGCACGGAGCATTTCGATCTGCTGTGGACGGTGTTCGTATCCCGGAAAGCACTGGGCAAGCAACCCACCGGGTGATAACATGGAAGCCAGTTCCTGTTCATCGAGCAGGTTCTTGCTGGGTGTAGGACGCAGAGGCTCGATTTGCACACGACGATCTATCACCAAGCCCAGGGTGTCGCTGTCCAAGCTCCCTTTGGCTAGTAATTGCTCCCGTATATTGCTCGTGAAGGCAGTACGTGCTCGCTCCCGTTCGAGGTCCAGGAAAAATTGTCGCAGTGGCCAGTGGCTGCGTGCAGCAGAGCGGTTAATTTCTTGCAAGACAGCCAGGTCCATCTGTAATCCCCGCTCGACCAAGGCAAGGAATAGGTCTTTAGCCGCCAACGCATCCGGTAGGGCACGGTGATGATCTTGGAGCGCGATGCCAAGGATAGCGGTAAGCGCTGCCAGGTTATAGGTGGTCAATTTCGGAAGCAGAATGCGCGCCAATTCAAAGGTATCAATCAATGGGTTGCGCAGCAAGAGGCCATGCTTGCGGAGGAAGGAAGCCTCAAATCCTACGTTATGGCCGACAACGGGATAATCCCCCATAAAGCCAGCCAGGCGCGGGATCACCGAGGCCAAACTAGGTGCACTTTGTACATCTTGCGGAGCAATACTGGTCAGTTTCTGGATTTTGTAGGGAATAGGGCGTTGTGGATTGACTAGTGTGGACAAAGTATCCAGCACTTGGTGGTCGCGAAACCTGACGGCACCGATTTCTATGATAGCATCGCGGTCTGAATCCACTCCAGTGGTTTCAATATCAAGGGCGACGTAAATACGGCCCATAACACTCCTGTCTAGAGGGCGAATGCCCTGTGAATATAAAAGCCTGTTGCCAGATGTTACATATCTTCAAGTTGGTAGAGGATGATCGTGATCGCAGCCAAAGCAGCGGTTTCAGCACGCAGGATGCGTGGGCCTAAGGTGACCGGGGCAATGCCATAGCGGCGAGCCTGGTCAACCTCCCGGCTAGTGAACCCGCCCTCTGGCCCAACAATAATGCTAATGGAAAATGGTTTACGGATCACTAGATTCTTGCCCCGCACTTGGATAGGAGACGCATCTGATGTAGCCAACATGGTGCGCAGTGTTCGCGTTTTCTCTTCTTCCCAAGGCAACACAGCCAAGTCTGCACGACGTGCTCTCTCACAAGCCTGGGGAAAGAGCATAGGGAGGTGCAAACGTGGCAGGCGAGCGCGCCGTGATTGCTCGGCTGCTTCCAGTGTAATCCTCTGCCAACGCCCGAACTTGACCTTGCTCACATCATCTACACTGCCAATGACGCAGCGGTCTGAAACCACAGGCACAAATTCAACCACGCCCAATTCTGTGCCCTTTTGTAAGATCCATTCAAACTTGTCGCCTTTAAGCAGGCTCTGATAAAGAGTGATCTTGGTTCTGGGTTCTGTGCGCGTCAATACTTTTTGCTCAATCTGTCCGACGACTTTGGCTTGTTCAACCATAACCAGACGCACTCGATATTCCCAGCCAGAATCATCCAGCACGACGATCATATCGCCTGGACTGAGGCGCAAGACATCGCGGATCTGGTGGACCACTGAACCGCTGAGCGTTACCGTATTCCCTTGTATGCTATTAGGGGGTACAAAGAAGCGATGCATCGGAAAGGGCAGAGAAGCACTGCTGGGCATGGAGTGCGATGGCTCAGGCGAGGCTGCTCTGCGTGCCCTCCTTTCTATTGCATCTTGTCCCGCGGCGCGGGTATTGGCCAATGAAGGTAACCCAATCTTTCTCTATAAGGCGTCTTCGTATCGTGAGATTGGCTGCTGATAAAGCCTGGCGTACCAGTTCTTCTTGGGACTGAATGATTCCGGAGACAATAAATATGCCGCCTATAGACAGGCATTGTGCGATAGCATGGGCTGACTTGGCAATCACATCAGCAGTGATGTTCATCACCAACAAGTCGAAGGCGCCATCCCAAAGGCCAGAGGCGTTGAAAAGTCGTGGCTGGTCCCCACCTATGGAGCGACTCCCTTCCTCGAGCGGGAAGCCAACTGCCGCGATACCTGATATGGTGAAAGAAGGCATGGGAACCAAGGATGCCTTTTGTAGCGATACCATTCTCTCTACGGCGTTACGGGCAATGTTCTCCCGTGCCACCTGTAGCGCCATGTCATCTATATCCAAGGCAACGACATGGCTAGCTCCCAGTGTGGCGGCAGCAATAGCTGAGATGCCGGAGCCAGTGCCTACATCCAGTACCTGGTCACCAGGTTTCAAATGCTGCTCAAGAGCTTCCAGGCTTAAGCGGGTGGAAGGATGCAAACCTGTTCCAAAAGCCAAGCCTGGGTCTAGTTCGATGACTACCTCATCTAAGGTGGCGGTGTACGATAGCCATGATGGCTTGATCACGATACGTTTCCCAATGTGCTGCACCGTATAGTCAGCTTTCCAGGCTTCTGCCCAATCTGCCTCGGAAAGCCAGCGCACGGATGGAGAGGGAATCGGGTAGAGCTGCCCGAGATGCCATAGGGCTTCTTCGATCTTTGGCAGGACAACCTGACTGCGCTCAGTAGAAAGGAATGTCTTCACCTTGACTAGTGGGAGCTGGTTGGCTCCCTGCCATGCCTCTTCGATGACTGTCCCATTTCGGTTATATTGATTAAACACAGCGCTCACGGCTTCTGCAGCCTCACCATCTGTTTCCACACTGATCTCAAGCAGTTTCATACCAGTACTTCGGCATATTCTAGATGCGGAAAGCATCTTTGAGTTTTTCGAACAGGCTGCGGCTGTCTTGGGGGATCGCTTCCCGGCCCATGGTCTTGGCGAGTTCCTGGAGCAGCCGTTTTTGTTCCGCGGTCAAGTTCGTGGGCGTGGCAACGAATACTGTTACAAATTGATCCCCACGCCCATTCCGACGTAAGTAGGGCACCCCTTTCCCCTTGATGGTAAAGGTCTGGCCAGTTTGAGTGCCCGGCGGGATGGTCAGTTTCACATCCCCATCGAGGGTGGGGACTGTGATTTCATCACCTAGGGCGGCCTGAGCCATATTAATGGTAATGTTCAGGTAAATGTCATTGTCTTCGCGCTGGAAGTAGCGGTGCGGTTTCACCGAAACAAAGACGTAGAGATGCCCGGGTGGGCCTCCATAGATGCCAGCGTTGCCCTCGCCAGCGAGGCGAATACGCATGCCGTCATCTACCCCTGGCGGGATTGTTACCGTGATGCGTTTCCTGCGGCGTACCCGCTGTTGCCCCTGGCACTCTGGGCAGGGATGGAGGACGACCCGCCCTTCTCCTCCGCAGCGTGGACAAGTAGAGACGTTGACAAAGGAACCAAAGATGGAAGAGCGCACGCGACGCACTTGACCGCTGCCACCGCACTCGGGACAGCGGGTGGGACGTGAGCCGGGTTCAGCGCCAGTGCCATCGCATGTTGGGCAGATTACGAGTTGCTCGATTTCCAGTTCTTTCTCGACGCCGAATACCGCTTCCTCGAAGGACAGGGTCAAGTCAGCGCGGAGGTCCTCGCCAGCACGCGGGCCCTTTTGGGTGCGAGTCCCGGTAAAACCGCCGAAGAAGCTTTCGAAAATATCGCTCAAGTCAGGGAAGCCAAAGTCGCTAAAGCCGCCTTCCAACCCGCTGTGGCCAAAGCGGTCATAAGCCAGCCGTTTCTGTTCGTCGCTGAGCACTTCGTATGCTTCATTGATTTCTTTGAAGCGCTCTTCCGCCTCAGGACTTTTATTCACATCAGGATGATACATGCGGGCAAGCCGACGGTAAGCCTTACGGATGTCCTCCGTGCTGGCATCGCGGTCTACGCCCAATATCTCATAATAATCGCGCTTCGTGCCCATAAGACGGTCTTTCAGCATCTGCTATTCCGGCTATACCTTGTTCATAGTATACCATCAATGCCTGCTGAGAGCCAAACGAAAAGGGGGATTGCCACCGTAATCCCCCTTTTGCGTGCTACGAAGCGGAACGTGTCTTATACCTCTCGGTATTCGCCTTCGACGGTGCCTTCATCTGGTGGCTCTTGCTTGCCCTCTCCACCAGGTGGAGGCGAGGTATAGCCCGTGTGCTGGTACATAGCCGCGCCGATGCGTTGCAAAGCCTCGCTGAGCTCTTGGGTCGTACTGCGGATGCGGTAGATGTCCTGGCCTTGCAGGGCAGAGCGCACCGCAGCGATTTTGCCTTCTACCTCACTGCGGATATCAGCAGGCACCTTATCGCCTAGTTCGCGCAGTGTCTTCTCCGCCGTGTATGCCATCGTATCGGCATTGTTACGCGCTTCAACCTCTTCCTTGCGTCGGCGGTCTTCTTCGGCGTGGCGCTCAGCCTCACGCACCATGCGCTCCACTTCTTCCTTGGTGAGCCCGCTCGAGGCAGTAATGGTGATCTTCTGTTCGCGGCCAGTGGCTTTATCCTGAGCACTAACGTGCAGGATGCCGTCGGCATCAATGTCAAAGGTTACCTCGATTTGTGGGACGCCGCGCGGTGCAGGCGGTATGCCATCCAGGATAAAGCGGCCAAGTGTCTTGTTGTCCGCCGCCATGGGACGTTCCCCTTGCACGACGTGGATTTCCACACTGGTCTGGCCATCAGCCGCCGTAGAGAATATCTGGCTCTTCCTCGTCGGGATGGTGGTGTTGCGCTCGATGATCGGTGTAGCGACTCCGCCCAAGGTCTCAATGCCCAGGGTCAGTGGCGTGACATCGAGCAGCAGCACATCCCTGACCTCGCCGCTCAGAACGGCAGCCTGGATCGCCGCGCCTACTGCCACTACTTCGTCAGGGTTGACGCTCTTGTTGGGCTCTTTGCCAAAGAACCTGCGCACGGTCTCTTGCACCAATGGCATGCGCGTCTGGCCACCTACCAGCACGACCTCATCAATATCGGAAGGGCTGAGCTTGGCGTCTTTCAGTGCCTGCTCGACCGGCCCAAGGGTCTTTTCTACCAGGTCACCCACTAGTTGTTCCAGTTTGGAACGGGTCAGGGTCATGACCAGGTGCTTAGGCCCAGTCTGGTCAGCAGTGATGAAGGGCAGGTTGATCTCCGTTTGCATCACGGTGGACAATTCCTTCTTGGCTTTTTCAGCTGCTTCCTTGAGACGCTGCAAAGCCATGCGGTCTTGCCGCAGGTCAATGCCGTGTTCCTTCTTGAACTCTTCCGCGATCCAGTCTATGATGCGCATGTCAAAGTCATCGCCACCCAGGTAGGTGTCGCCATTGGTGGAGATCACCTCAAATACGCCCTCGCCAATGCTCAGAATGGAAATGTCAAATGTGCCGCCGCCCAGGTCGTAGACAGCGATTTGTTGATCCTTCTTCTTGTCCAGTCCATAAGCCAGCGAAGACGCGGTAGGCTCATTGATGATGCGCAGCACTTCCAAGCCGGCGATCTTGCCCGCGTCTTTCGTAGCTTGGCGCTGCGAGTCGTTAAAGTAAGCCGGAACAGTGATGACGGCTTGCGTGACTGGCTCACCTAGGTACGCTTCTGCATCGGCTTTGAGTTTTTGCAGGATCATCGCTGAAATTTCAGGCGGTGAGTATGACTTGCCACCCATAACGACCCAGGCGTCTCCGTTCGGCGCTTCAATGATCTTGTAAGGCAGGCGCTTCATCGCCCTTTGCACCTCAGGGTCTCTGAACTTGCGGCCCATGAGGCGTTTAATCGAGAAAATGGTATTCTCCGGGTTGGTGATAGCCTGGCGGCGAGCCACCCAACCCACCATGCGTTCACCAGTCTTGGGGTTTACGGCGACCACCGAGGGACAGAGCCTCTCCCCCTCCGAAGTGGGGATGACAACAGGCTCACCCCCCTCCATCACAGCAACCACAGAGAAGGTTGTACCTAAGTCAATACCTACTATCTTGCCCATATATCTCCTCCTGGAAGTGAATTACTCAGTTGCAGCATGTTCTTCTTTTTCTTTGCTTGCTTGTTCGGCAGAAGCCCCGTTTTCTTTGGCCTCTGCTGTTTTGCTACTCGTGTTTTTTGCTACCACCACCATGGCCGGGCGAAGCACCCTGTCATGCAGCATATAGCCTTTTTGTACGGTGGCAATCACCTGGCCATCAGGGTAGGCATTGTTTTCTTCGTGTAACACGGCTTGATGGACAGATGGATCGAATGGTTTGCCATCTGTCTCGATTTCCTTCAATCCTCGTTGCTCCAATACCAGGCGCAGCTTGCGGTCAATGAGCGCTAAACCCTCGACCCAGGAAAGGTTGCGCAACACCGCTGGCAGCGTCTGGAACGCCCGATCCAGGTCATCTAGGACGGGAAGCAACTGGGTGAACAAAGACGCCTGGCCGAACTTGAGCCAGTCTGCCCGTTCCTTGTCCACACGCTTGCGATAGTTCTCCAGATCTGCTGCCGTACGTTTCCATTGCTCCAGATGATACTCAGCCAGTTTCTTCTGTTTCTCAATCTCCTGCTGAAGGGACGCAACGTCTGGTCCCTTCTCTTCTGGCGGTGTTGCAGCCTCTGTTACCTCCGCTTTCGATTCTGCGGATGGTACTTGTTGTTCCACTTGGTTCGATACCTGGCTTTTGTCCTCAGCGGTCATAGTCGTTGCATCCTCCTGCATAGTGTCAAGCAACAGTGAATGAGGGTGTTGAAAAAGCCCTTCCAATGTCGTGCTGAACCTTTGCCCTGAGCAAAGCGAAGGGGAAATGAAGCCTCTCGCAGTACTTGAAAAATACGGCTAAAGTTACGCGAGACCCTTCGCTTTGTTCAGGGTGATAAGATTTTCAACACTCTCAGTGAATCTGCCTGTGCTGCCATTATTCTCCGTACAGACGGTGCAGCAAGTCGTTCAGCAGGCTAGCGACATAGCGCACGGCAGAAACCGCTCGCCCATACGGCATGCGCATAGGGCCCAGTACGCCAAGAACGCCATTTGCTTCGCCGGGCAAACCGTAGCCAGACAAAACCAGGCTGCAATCTCGGAGCTCAGCCCACTTGCTCTCATTGCCAATGATCACCTGAATGCCATTGGACACCTGGGCCTCGCTGAGAATCGCTTGCAGTGTGTTATCCTGTTCCAGGACCTGCAAGACTTGGCGAGCCCGTTCGATCTCGATAAACTCTGGTTGGCGTAAGATATGCACCAGCCCATCGCGATAGATCTCGCGGGTGCCCTGTGCTTCATGGGATTGCATCAGTTCGACGATACGTTTGCTGACCTCTGCTTCAAGGGCATCTTGCTCCGTATAGGTTGTCGCTTGTACCACTGCCTGAGCCTGATGGGCATCAAAGTTTGCGAATTGCTGATTCAGTTTGTTCGAAACCCGGCTCAGCTCTTCCTGCGCCACGGGCTTGCTGAACACCATCATTTGTTGGTGTACAGAGCTGTCTTGCAGCACCAGGATCATCAAGCCGGTCAGTTCGCTGATAGAGATGAGTTCCACATGGCGAAAGCGGGCTTGCCGGGCCTGGGGTACGGCAATGAGAGAAGCACTCTGAGCGGTGCGAGCCAGGACAGCAGCCGCCAGCCTCATCCATTGGTCTAGGTCGAGGCTAATTTGATGAAACTGGTGTCGGATCATCAATTGCTCCGACAAAGGCAGATCTGACTCCTCCATGAGCTTTTCTACAAAGTAGCGATAGCCCTTTGCTGTCGGCACACGTCCAGCCGATGTATGGGGCTGCATGAGATAGCCCATTTCGGTCAGTTCTGCAAATTCATTGCGGATGGTAGCTGCGCTTACACCTAGACCATAGCGCTGGCAAATGGTATCTGAGCCGACTGGCCTGGCTGTTGCAATGTACTCCCGTACCACAATGCCCAGAATGGCCTGTTTTCTCTCCGTCAAATCTTCTACCATTTCCCTGTCCGCCTTCCCCACAAGAAACAATGCTTTAGCACTCATCTCTATCGAGTGCTAAAAAATCATACCACGATATGCCGTTCTTGTCAATATGTTTGGGCCAATTCATATAAAAGTCTAACAGAAAAGCCTTTGTTCAGGTCAAAGGCTCTTGGGTACTTCTATTTCATTTTTCCTAGAGGGGGCATTGGTCGCTTAGTATGCGTTTTTATCGCGGAAGATATTAAAGAAGGTCTTGATCAGGATTTTGATGTCCAGAAGCAGCGACCAGTTTTCGATGTACCACAGGTCATATTTGGTGCGCTCGATAATGGAGGTATCGCCACGCAAGCCATTCACCTGAGCCCAGCCCGTGATACCCGCCTTCTCCTTATGGCGTTCCATATAGCGTGGCACAATCTGACGGAATTGCTCCACAAATACGGGACGCTCTGGGCGAGGCCCTACTAGGCTCATATCGCCTAGCAATACGTTGATGAATTGTGGCAGTTCGTCAAGGGAGTAGCGGCGGATAAAGGCACCCAGGCGGGTGACCCGCGGGTCATTCCGCGTAGCCCAGACCGGGCCAGTTTGTTGCTCTGCGTCCACGCGCATAGAACGGAATTTTAATATTTGAAATGGCTTCGCGTCCAGTCCCATACGCTCTTGGGTGTAGAATACCGGCCCAGGCGAATCGAGTTTGATCAAGAGGGCAATCAACAACATCAATGGTGATAGGAGGATCAGCGTGGCCGCGCTGACGACAATATCCATGCCGCGTTTCACAGCTAGCCGCCAGCCACGCAGTGCCACATCGCGAACGGTGAGCAAAGGCAAGCCGTTCAGGTCATCAATGCTAATTTCGGAGGCGATGATTTGAAACACATCTGGGAAGACGCGTACAGTAGCCCTTTCGCGCTCAGCCTGTGAGATGAGGTCCAGGATTTCTTCATGGCTTGCCTCTGGAAGGCCAATGATGACTTCCTGTACGTCTTGTTCACGGATGATAAAGCCCAGTTGGTTCCGATTGCCAAGAACGGGCAATCCGCTCACCTCCTTGCGTCCAGGAGTATCATCCACAAAGCCAACCGGTTGATATCCTAGTTTGGGTGACTGGTTGATCTTTTGCAGGATCATCCTCCCCACGTCGCCCGCACCGACGATGAGCACGCGGGTAGGATGTGCAATGCGAAACTTGGTGTGGAGGTAATCAGTGAGCAGCCGCCCCATCATGACCAAGGGGATACACAAGATCCAGGCATAGATGACCATGGCGCGGGGATAATCTAGTTCGTTCTTATAGATGAAAGAGGTCAGAGCTACTGAGGCAATAGTGCCGAAGGAGATGGCTGCGATGATGGAATAGGATTTATCAATGCGCGAGAGGCCGCGCTTGAAGTGATATAGTCGGTAGAGGAAAAAGGTGGCAAGCAGGGTGATGATGTGAATCAACAACATGCCGCTATAGTAACTAAATGGGCGAGGAACAAGGGGGCGCGGGTATTCCGTAACGCGGCGCAGCAAATAGGCAGCGACAAAAGATGCCGCGATCATGGCGGCATCCATTGCTACCGTGAAAAGTCCTAGAAGCCAGTTTGTCCTACGCTGCATCGCTCAATCTCCACAGAATACACGTATTTCAACTGATATTCTAGCACTACAGGGCGGCTTGCGTCAACTGTGCAGCGAGTTTTTGTCGCAAGGCAGATTTCAGGGCTTGAAAACGCCTCTGAAAAGATAGCGAAGTAATCCGTTCGGTAGTCATGATCAGTGCATCTTCGTTATTATCCGAGTAGTATCGTTTGCGCAATCCAGCGGCCATAAAGCCGTATTTCTGGTAAAGATTCTGGGCGGCGATATTGGAGACGCGCACTTCTAAGGTGAGAACGGCTGCATGGAGTGCTATTGCTTCGTCAATAAGGTGGGTGAGCAGCAATTCACCGATCCCCCGACGCCGCCAGTCAGGATGCACACCCAAAGTACAAATATGTGCCTCGTCCAGGATAAGCCAAAAGCCACCATAGCCGAGGATTTTACGCGCTGAGCAGTCCTTATTGGCATCGTTTCCTCGTTCGCTGTTCTGAGGGCTATGCTCAACGTGGCTGGTGTCTGTCCTCGCAAGCCGCACAACGAAAAAATGTGCCATTGGATTGTATTGCAGTTCATATTCAAAAGCACGGGCTGACCAGGGCATGGAGAAGATCATCTTCTCGAGAGCAGCTACTTCGGGGACATCGGAAAGGGTCATTTTCTCCACCATGTAGGGGATGTCGTTGCTCATGGCAAACCCAACCTTACGCATGTTGCAAATAGATGGGAGAAAGTGAGGACAGGTTATCCCGTTCTCCTGCCGCAAAACGCTGCCAAGCGAGTTCTGCCAGATAACCGGCACGTCGTATGGCAAAAGCCGGGCTGGCAATGATGGCATGCCCAGGCACTGCCTCGCGCAATGCCTGAATCAGGCGCTGGTCCATTTCTCCACAGACCAATGTTGGCTCCTTGAGCAAGTCACTGAGCGCGTCTAAGGTGGCAAGTGCATACTCGCTACGGCGTCGCCAGGTTCCTGCAACGACCTGATAAAAAGCGGTGCACCATCGCCCTCGGCCGGCAGGCAAGACGGCACAAACTGGCAGAGGCTGATGGGAATGGGCATAGGCTGTGGCATCAAGGGTGGGAATCCCTAGCAAGGGGATATTCAGTGCCAATGCCAATCCTTTCGCTACGCTCATACCGACCCGCAAGCCAGTGAAGGAACCAGGGCCCAGTGAGACCGCTACCGCAGTGAGGGCAGAAGGAGCCAGGGTTTGTTGTTCACAGGCTCGCACAATATAGGGCATTAGTTCCACCGTATGGTTATCGCTTGTCTGCCACATGTACTCGGCATGCAAGCCATCTTGGTCATACAGGGCGATACCTGCTATGCGCGTTGCAGTGTCAATCGCTAGTAACAAGTGAGGCTCCTTGGCGCAATAAGTAAAATGTACAGAGCAAGGAGTGACAAGCAATGTGATGCGAAAGAGTGTAATAGATTGTTCATTGGCTGTTGTCTACTGGCTTCCAAAAGCTTTCGCACGGAAGCGTTGTAACAATTCCTCATAGCGTTTCCCTTGGGGCTTGAAGAGCAGTGCCCTCTTCGTATCCCCTATGTAATGCAGGGTGATCCATAATCTCTCCTCAGGCAGGAGTTCGCGCACACGTTCTGCCCATTCGATGACGCAGATCCCATCCCCATAGAAATAATCTTCCAGGCCCGCGGCGCGTGCCTCTGCCACGGTCTCGATGCGGTACAGGTCTATATGGTAGAACTTGTACCTGTGATTCGGCACAGGATATTCACTGGCGATGATGAAAGTGGGGCTAGCAATAGCAGAAGCTATCCCCAGTCCACGCCCGATGCCCTGCACGAGGCAAGTTTTGCCTGTGCCGAGTTCACCTTCTAGGCAAATCAAATCGCCTCCCTGTAGCAAGCGCCCCAGGCGTTCCCCAATGCGCTGCGTTTGCGCTACGCTATGGCTAATAAAATCTAGACTACGGCCAGTTACAATTGGTGCCACTCGCTGCTCTCCTCGTTGGGTATTATACTCAGATGAGGGGCACTTGCGAAGTTCACTTCTCCATCTCTTTGGTTACTGTTCCAAGGAGGCCGTCTACCACGATCAGGTCACCATCGTGCAGCAGTTGGGTAATACCAGGAATGCCAGCGACAGCGGGCAAGCCGTACTCTCTAGCGACTACTGCAGCATGGGAGAGTTGTCCGCCGTGTTCGAGGACCAAAGCATTCACCAGGCTGAAAATAGGCGTCCATCCTGGATCTATACCCCGTGCCACCAGGATGTCGCCTGGTTTCACTTTATGAAATTCGCTTGGGGAGAAGAGCACAACCGCGGGACCTTTTGCCAAGCCAGGGCTCACCGCTCGCCCCTGGAATTGCGTCCCACGCCTAGCTTCCTCGATGGCGAGGGGTTGATTGCCGTGCAGGAAAGGTGGGTAAGCTTGCGCTGCAGCCATATCGGATTCCTGGCATAAGCGGTTAAATTGCTGCTGTCTAGTCAGCGCCAATAACGCATAATTTTTGCCTTCAGCAGGATTACGGAAATAAGCCTCAATTTCTGCCTTTGTCAGGAAGAAGATTTGCGCGGCTTGGTTGAGAGTACCTGCTTCGACGAAATGCTTGGCAAGCAGCAGAAAAAGCTGGCGCATGAGAGCCAGTGTCCTTTGCCAATAGAAGCGTTGGTCTTCGCGTAGCGGCAGGTAGCATCGGGTGAGGTGGAGCACGTGGCGAAAAATCCTCCGCTTAAGCCATGCTACTGGGCCATGACCAAAGGAGTTCGAGATAGCCTCCAGTGCTTGTTCGGCGCTTATGGACGGTTTTTCGCTCCGTACGCCTCCCCTTTGCTTCAGGCGCTGCACAAGGTCAATGACCTGGGCTGGTTGGGCAGCGAAAGGTGGCTGGTAGATATCCAGAGAGAAGGAGCGATGCCCGTAGCGCTTCAAGAAATCGGCTAGTGCTCCTTGGAAGGTGTTGGCATCTTCAATTTGTGCCAAAGACTGGAGGGCGTGATCCATTTCCAAGGTCTTGTTCGGCAAACCAGTTACCAAAAGACTACACAGGTAGGAGGAGTCTTCTCGTTTGACCCAGGCTTTGGCTAGGCGACGCAGCAGAGTATACGTCAGGTCGGCAAAGGTCAGGCTCCAGCGGTGCAGGGATAGCAGTGCGGCATTGAGACGCTGTGCTTGCTGGATCACTGCCCAGATAGATTCGGCTGCCGCAGAGGCATCGCACAAAGCGTCCAATTGCTCCTCAAGTTGTTGGCTGCGTTGCTCATGTTGCACAGCAAAAGCGGCCCAGATGCGGTAATGGTGCCAGGGTGACCACACTGCCGGCTGGTGCAGGAAGTGCCAAAGCATGGAGAGCAGAAAGCGGGGGTCAAAAAGAGAGCGCGGGTATTGGACCTGGCGTCGCAGTTCCGTCTTGCCAGATGGGAAGTAGCGGTAGGCATCTTCAGGCAAAAGAGCGTCGGGAAAGACTTTATAGAGGGTCTGGAACACAAAGAGGTTCACGTATGGGTGTCCACGATACAGCTTTGTAATGCGTAGCCGCTCCACGTTTTTCAGCCCCAGATAGCGCAAGGGATCGCGAAAAGCCAATCTCTCCAGCAACTCATTGACAACAGACCAGCCGAGTGGGGAAACAGGCTGGTGGAACCGTTCGTTCAGGAACCCCGATGTCCAGATGTCATTATCTCCCGGAATCACATCGGTGAAAAAGCTGCGTGGGCTGGTGGTAATGGGACGCGACTGCAGGATGTAGAATCTCCCTTGGGCAAAAGCCCATTCCACATCTTGGGGGGCGTTGAAATGGCGCTCCAAAGCCAGCGCCGTTTCTGCGACTTTTCTGACCTGCTCAGAAGTCAGCACACGAACGTTGCGCTCCTCCGCAGGCACTTCGACGCGCTGCAACCCGCCTTGCGCAGCCATTGCCCACTTATGACGTTTATGCGCAATAAAGGGCGGCTCGCACTCGCGCAGCAAATCTCTGCTCATAACATAGCGGTCTACGTCGTCCTCTCCACTGACTACCGTTATCCCCTGGCCGAAGGCTGCCTCGATGAGTATTTGCTCTGCGCCTGTAACCGGGTGCAGGGAAAAAGCTACGCCAGCAAAATCCGCATCCACCATCCGTTGCACGAGGACAGCCATCGCTACATCGCTTTGTCCTAGCCCACGCTGTGAGCGGTAGAGCGCCGCTTGCGGTGACCAGAGCGAAGCCCAACATTCCAAAATGGCCCATAGCAATTGCTGTTCATCGCGTATGTTAAGGAGCGTTGTCCCTTGCCCAGCGAAGGATGCAGTAGGTATATCTTCAATGCTGGCTGAGGAACGAACGGCAACTGGAATAGGTGGTTGCTCTTCGCTGGCCGTCAGTTTGCGGTAGGCGCCCAGGAGTGTTTCGCACATGGAATCGCTCAGGCTACCCGTGCGGATGCGCTGCTGCAATTCCAATGCTGCGTGCTCTATCTGGCGAGGAGGCAGAGACGTTAAAGCATGTATCTCCCGTTCTAAGCCATTTGTAGCCAAGAAATCCTGGTAAGCGGCTGCAGTGATGCAAAACCCGGCTGGTACGGGAAAGCCTGCCCGTGCGATTTGAGCTAGGTTGAATGCTTTGCCGCCAACCAGGAGGCGGTCTTCTGCTGTGATTTCCTCAAGCCATCTGATCATGTACATGACGATCCAGGTCGAATATGGTAGAATAGGAACGGTTTATGTTCCCGATGCATGTTTCGAAAACGAATCGTTTCTTGCGTCTGCTTGATTTTTCATTCCATAGCCTAGCGCAAGCCTATGGGTATGCTTTCATGCGCCATGTCATCCTGCGTTATCCACTCCGCACGCTGCGTGGCTTTTGGAGGTATTGGCGGATCCTGGGAACAGATGCGCCAGAGAGGCGCATGCTCTTCTTTGATGAGGAAGAAGCGTTCGTGCGCCGTGCAGCCAACGCAGGAAAGCGGTTTCTGGTAGGCACGGGTTTCTGTCAGAAGCCGCTCCCCGCTACCTCGACCGGAGCGCAGAATCTGACAACAGATGCCTTTGGTTGCCCTGCTGGGCGCTTTAACCACGACTGCCTGTATCTCTCGCGCGCAGCAGTGAGCTCAGCCAGTGAAACGTCATTCCACCCTGCCTGTATGGATTGCTCTATCCGTATCCTTGGCTATGCTGCACTCCGAGCGGGGGCAAGCTTTGCCGTGCTGACCTCTGCGCTGGGTATAGCGCGCGACATCCTGTTCCCCGCGCTGGAAGAGCAGCGCTTCACCCACGTCCTCTTCGCTATCTGTCCCTATTCCGTCGAGCCAATGAGCCTGGCGCTGCTTATCTGCGGTTTGGAAGGCTATCTCTTTCACTACCACAGCGGCTCCTGTGTCAACTATTCTCAGTGGCTTCGTGCAGATAGAGGCGACAAGCCCGAGCGCACAGTCCTTTCGCCGCTGAGCCTTGCTCATTTGGCGCGTTTGCTGGAGACGATTGCCGCTCACCGCGCTTTATGCGGTGGCACGCTGCCCACCCATTATCGGCAAGTTGGCCACATTTTTGAGCCGTATTGACATGGCTTCTACATTGTAATGCGGAAATCAGGGGGAGGCAACACGACGAATTCAACCATGATTCAATGCGCCCGCTTGACAGAAACCTACAATTGGGGGTATATTAGGGATAGCGTGCAAGCCGTGGAAAATAGTGGAAGGATATGCGTATCTTTGGCTATCTCATCAACGTCTTGTAGAGAGGAGAGTAGCCCTTACATGCAGTCGAACGAGGAATCGGCGCTGCTGAAAAGGGCTAGAGAGTACGATCAAGCAGCGATTGCTGAGATTTATGATCGGTACTCAGTACGCATCTACAATTATATCTACCATCGCCTGGGCAATGCACCTTTGGCTGAGGATTTAACGGCGACTGTTTTCTTGCGCATGCTAGAGGCTATTCGTTCGTCCAAGGCGTGGCAGACATCTTTTTCAGGCTGGCTGTATCGTATCGCGCACAATTTGGTAGTGGACCATTTCCGCGCAGGCCGGCAAGATGACGTGCCACTGGATGAGTGGCCTGTCGCTTCGCACGAGCATCCGGCAGATGTGGCGGAACGATCGCTCACGCAGCAGCGCTTGCGCGCAGCGATCAGCCAGTTGACGGAGGAACAAAGCTTGGTGATTACGCTGAAATTCCTCGAGGGCATGAGCAATGCTGAGATAGCACAACTCATGGGCAAATCGGAGGGAGCGATCAAGTCATTGCAGTTCAGGGCACTGGCTGCATTACGCCGAATTATAGGCGGAGAAGAGTTATGACAGACCGGCTTGAGGCCATTTTAGACGAGTGGCTTAACGAAATCGATAGTGAAGAGTCCCTTGAAGCCCGTGTTGCTCAGCAACCCGCGCTGGCAAAGGACCTCGAGCCTTTGTTGCGCCTTGTACTGCAGCTCAAGTCCCTGCGGCAAGAACAGGTTCCGCCTCCCGCAGCATTGCAAAAAGGCCGGCAGAGACTATTGAGCGAAGTGGTGCGGTTGAAGGAAGCGGAAGCAGCGAAAAGGCGCACGCGGCCGCTCCCAGTATGGCCCAGCCTGCAATCATTGATGCGCAGAAGCACGGTAACCATAGTCTTGGTCGCACTCCTGCTCAGTGCGGTGTTAGGCGTGGGCACTGTCGCTGCCTCGGCCAAAAGCTTGCCCGGCGATCCACTGTATGCGGTAAAAAGAGCAGCAGAAGAATTCCAGCTTCTGATCACCTTTGACCGTCAGGCGAAAGCTCAGCTTGTGCAACAGTTAGATGAACGCCGACGTGAGGAAGCAAAGGCTATTGCCGGCAGCCAGCGAATCGCTGAACTGTCTTTCCGAGGCCATGTGGATCGCATAGAGGATGCCCATTGGACAGTGGGTGGAGTGGTCATCCGCGTCTCTGCTGAGACTGCCCTCGAAGGGGATATTGCTCTGGGCACGTTTGTGCGTGTCCATGTACGCTCTCTCAGCGATGGCACCTTGTTGGCTGTACGTATTGCTGCGGAGCCAGAAGCAGTGCTTACAGAACCCATCCCTTCTCCTACGCCCAAGCCGACGGCAACGTTTACTTCAACGCCTTCCAAGACCCCCATTCCTACGGAATCTCCACCGGCACAGGCACCGGTTCAGCCTCCTCCGCTGGTACCCACACCCACTTCCAGTCGGACGTCAACGCCAAAGCCCACTGTGACACAGACTGCTACTGCAACCGCTATTCCGCCAACGGCAGCGCCTCCCCGCGAGGTTAAAGTTCGCTTCAAGGGCCGCATTGAAGCAATCACAGCCGCTATCTGGACAGTAGGCGGACAAATGGTGAAAGTGAATGCGCAGACACGCATTGACGAATCGTCTGCTAGAGCAGCGGTGGGGGCTATTGCGTCGGTGATCGCTACACGTCAGGAGGATGGCTCTCTACTGGCGCTCGAAATCACCATTGAGCAGGCAGAACCACCTGCTGAGCAACCCTTTGAGTTTCAAGGGTTGATTGACAGTTGGAGCTCAACGCAGTGGGTCATTGGCAGTTATACCGTGATCATCACCGCAGATACGCGCATCGAAGGCACTCCACAAAAAGGCCTGCTCGCCGAAGTTAAGGCGTTGCGTCAAGCAGATGGGACGCTCATCGCCAAGCAGATAGTGATCCAGTTACCTCAGGAAGAGGTCCAGTTCGAAGGCGTTATTCAAAGTATAAGCTCCACGGAATGGGTCGTCGAAGGGGTTATTGTGCGCATTGATGCCCAAACTGTGATCGAAGGCACACCTGCAGTTGGCCAAACCGCTGAAGTTCAAGGATTGCTTCTGCCGGATGGTGCAGTATTGGGACGCAGGATCATTGTGCAGGCATCCGCTACTCCAACACCCACGCCAGCATAGAGCCGAGTTCCGCGGTGCAAGCTGCTCTGGCTAATGTGAGTAAGGAAAAAGGGTGAAAGTGCGACGATTCATCTGTGATTGGCATTGGGTGATATTTTGGTTACTCGTGGCGGTACTGCTTATCCCGCTGAGCGCCGTAGTCGAACCGCTGCCGGTCAACGCCCAAAGCCAGCCAACTCCCATACAAGAAGCCAATACTCGTTGGATCCTGTTCAGGCGACCTTTGGTCAAGTTAGTAGGCTGGATTAGCGAGGTCAAGCCAATGGCCTGGGCCATTGGCGGCCAGGAGGTGCGTGTGGAACCTGCTTCTCCCATAGCAGGAGTGGCAAAGGCAGGGGTACATGCGACAATCATCGCACGGTTCGATGATGAAGGTCGGCTCTGTGCCGACGATTTCTTTCTCCAACCACAAGGGGAATCGCCGTGGGGGACCAATATGGAGTTCCGGTGCCTTATCCAGGAAATCGATCCACGCTACTGGATTGTGTGCAACCGCATGGTATTAATTGCGGAGAACACGGCGATCCAGGGCAGACCTGAGATTGGTGCTTTGGCTGAGGTAAAAGGGATTCGTTTGCCCTATGACACCGTACTTGCCAGAAGCATCAAGGTTGTGGTAGCTGGGGCCTATGCGGAGGTTGAGTTCGAGGGTGCCATCGAGGGGTTATCGGACACGACTTGGATAGTCAATGGAATTACCGTAGCCATCAATGTGGCTACGGTGGTCCGAGGAGTTCCCGAGCTGGGTCTCATTGCCGAAGTACAGGGGATACTTCAGCCTGATGGTTCCGTCTTGGCTCAGTCCATTACTGTCAAAGGCCCTGGTGTTACGCCGCAGGTTGACATCGAGGGTGTGGTGGAGAAGATCGATGCCAAGTACTGGGTCATTGCAGGGACGACGGTGTATGTGGATGCGCGCACCTTTATAGACGATAGCCGTGCCCCTGCCGAGGTAGGCATGTGGGCACAGGCGAGGGCGCTTCGTCGTCTAGATGGCACCTTGCTGGCACAGCGTATTCGGCTTTCAAGGCCGAACTAAGATATACTTCCCCAGGATGGTTCAGCGGTTGCAGCATGTCTCCATAACCAGCCATCAAAGCAATTCATTACCCAACGTCTTGCTTGTAGATCATTGCTTGACTTTCACAGTTTTCTGATTTAGGTATTGGCGCACTCAGGAGAGCATTTTGGGTAGTAGACTCAGCAGTGCTGGAACTTGGTTGCTCATTGTTTCTCTTTGCCTCTATTTCGGTCTTTCCTCAATGGGAGAGGATGGGGCGCTGTCTGAGAATTTCTCTGCGAGCAAGGCAAAGCTAGCTTCTCCTAGCGGAGAGCCGTTCAATGTCTCTGCTTCTTCTACAGATTCTCGGGCGCCCGCTTTGGCTGTGTCGGGGAATAGCGTGCATGTTGTCTGGGAAGAGCGCGGCCGGGTTTACCATCGCTTTCGCCGTGGAGACATCTGGTCATCAATTTACAGCGTCGCCACGGGCGAGCAACCTGATATAGCAGCAGATGCTGCTGGCATGGCTCATCTGGTCCTGGTCAATGAATTTGGTGGCAATTATGAGATTTATTATTGTCGCTGGAATGGAAGCACATGGAGTCTGCCGCGCAATGTCTCCAATACCAGTGGTGTTTCTTCCTCACCTGCTCTTGCCATTGCTCCTGATGGGATGCTCCATGTGGTTTGGGCAGACAACACCCCCGGTTATAATGTCATCTACCATGCTTACTGGAATGGCACCTACTGGCTCAATGAGCCGATTCCCAACGCCTTGGGTGGTGCGCCGACCATCGCTGTGGACATGAATGGAGTGGTGCATGTAGCGTGGCAAGATCGGAATACACCAAGCGCTCCTTACGAGATATATTACAGCCGCTGGAATGGAGCGAACTGGTCTTTGCCCGAGAACCTGTCCGACAGTGCCGCGGAGCAGTCCATCATCCCCAACATAGCAGTGGATGGAAGCAGCGAAGCACACATCCTTTGGCAAGAGAGGGTGAACAATTATTACACGATTTATTACACATGGGGGAGGGTAGGCTTTTGGTCTATCCCTGAGAGGATTTCTGAGGACGAAGCGGATGCCTATTTGCCAGACGCAGCCACCGCTCCTGGCAACATCATCTACGCTGGTTGGGATGAGAGCACGGTAATTCTCTATCGCAAAAGGGTCAAGGCTTATAACAGCCCTTGGTGGCAACCGACGGTGGTTTTCAGTGACATAGAGGGAGTGTCTGATCTGCAACTCGCAGTGAGCGCAAACGGAGGGCTACATGCGGTCTGGGCTAAGCGTGAGGCAGCGGGCAACTGGGACGTGTTCTATCAGCGTCTTTCTGTCGAACTTTTCCTGCCTATAGTGCTCAAAGGAGGCGCCTCTTAGGATGTATGGTCCTTTTCCTCTAGAGGCATTGAGCGTCGCAAGTGAATGAGCAGGATCGAAATATCTGCCGGCGTAACTCCTAGGATCCTTGTTGCTTGCCCCACAGTTAGTGGCCGGAAGAATGCCAACTTTTCTTGGGCCTCCTTGCGTAGTCCGGTGATCTGCCGATAATCCAATTCCCGTGGGATTCGCCAATCCTCAAGGCGACGCATGTGTTCTATCTCAAGCAGTTGCTTTTCAATATATCCCCTGTATTTGGCCTCAATCTCTACTTGTTCGGTTACCTCTGATGAAAGAGGGGTAGGCGCTGGCGCGAGAGCAGCGATGAGGCCGTAATTCACCTCAGGGCGGCATAGCAATTGCAATAGGTTAATGTCCCTGTTCAATGGTTCAAAGCCAAAGCGCTCCATCACTTCATTCACCTGTGAGGACGGCGGCAGCCAGGTGTTTGCCAGCCGTTGCAGTTCTGTGGCTATCTGCTGTCGCTTTTGCTCCACCTGGCGATACCTGTCATCGCTGATCAAGCCGACTTCATGGCCCAGGGGGCTAAGCCTCAGGTCTGCATTGTCGTGGCGCAACAACAGGCGGTACTCTGCCCGTGAGGTAAAGATGCGGTAAGGCTCAGTAACTTCTTTGGTCACGATGTCATCAATCAGCACCCCGATATATGCCTGGTCTCGGCGTAGGACAATGGGTGTTTTGCCATCCGCTTTGCGGGCGGCGTTAATGCCAGCCAGCAAGCCCTGTGCAGCAGCTTCTTCGTAGCCCGAAGTGCCGTTGATCTGGCCAGCATGAAATAACCCACCAATAAGTTTGGTTTCCAGAGTGGCAGAGATCTGCGCAGGAGGGACAAAATCGTACTCGATCGCGTAGCCGGCGCGCATGATGCGTACATTCGCCAATGCCGGGATCGTGCGTAGCATTGCTAGTTGGACTTCCTCCGGCAGGCTGGTGAAACAGCCTTGGACGTATACCTCTCCGGTAGCAAAGCCCTCTGGTTCGAGAAAGAGCTGGTGTGCTGTTTTGTCTGGAAAACGGACGATTTTCTCCTCAATAGAAGGACAATAACGAGGTCCTGTGCCGGCAATAAAACCTGCCGCAATGGGAGAGCGGTGCAAGTTCTCGCGCACAATACGGTGTGTTTCCTCGTTGGTATATACTAGGTAACAAGGGAGTTGCAAGCGCCATGACGTTTGCTGTGGGATAGGATAAATCGGGTTGAGCCAGGAACGGGGATCATGCAAAATAAGGGGGTCAGATTCAGCACGGGATTCGAAACTGAAGTAGAGTGGCGTTTCACTACCGTATTGCGGGACAGTTTTGCTAAAGTCAATCGTGCGAGCATCCACGCGTGGCGGCGTGTTGGTCTGCAGGCGGCCCAAGGTGAAGCCAAGTTCCCGTAGGCAGGCCGAGAGGCCCACAGCCGGGAATTCGCCAGCACGACCAGCCGGATAAGAATGCTCCCCGGTGAGGATACGTCCATTGAGGAATGTGCCTGTTGTGAGCACGACCGTTTGTCCCCGGTACACTTGCCCCGTACTGGTAATGACGCCGTATACATGGTCATCCCGCACCAGCAATCGCTCGGTCAAAGCCTGCGCCACATCGAGGTTTGCGGTGCGTTCCAGTGTGTGCTTCATCGCCAGTGAGTATAAGCGCTTGTCTGCCTGGGCACGTAAGGCACGAACTGCTGGTCCCTTGGATATGTTGAGCATGCGTATCTGGATAAAGGTACGGTCTGTGTTGCGGCCCATTTCGCCGCCCAAGGCATCAATCTCGCGCACGAGATGCCCCTTGGCTGGCCCACCGATGCTCGGGTTGCAGGGCATCTGTGCGATGAGGTCTAGGTTCATGGTTAATAGGAGCGTCTGGGCACCCATGCGTGCTGCTGCGAGAGCTGCCTCGCAACCCGCATGGCCTGCGCCCACGACAATGACATCATACTGCTTTTCTGACATCGTATCACACTTGGTGCAACAATTCTGCTGCCACACGATGCGGCAAAGCCCGGAACAGGCCCCAGTCATGCCACTCAGGGGGGAGATTCTCCAAACGTTCGGCTACAGAAAATAGATGGGGCATAGACACTGTAGTGAAAGCGGCAATGCGCTCCTCTTGATCTATTGTTCTCAGTGCTCCACCCACTTCGCGTAACAGAAAGAGGTAGGAGGGGTAAGGGATGACAAGCCCTTGGCAATGGAATTCAAATTCAAGTACGGCTAAGAAGCGTTCAATGGCTACGTCTAATCCAGTCTCCTCAAGGGCTTCGCGCCGTAAGGCATCGCACAGACCTTCCCCTATCTTAATCCCTCCAGAGGGTACGCGGAACACCCCTGCCGGGTAAAAATCTTTGGTATGCAGGAGCAAATCCCCGTTGCGGAGGCGGATGAACAGCACCACTTCGCCATCCCGCCCACGGTATTTTTTAAGCCAATGTTGGGTGGTTGTATCACCCACATGGAGCACACAGCGTTGGCGAAGGGGAACGCCATAGAGTGCGCTCAATTGCGCAATTTCTGATTCTCTATCCACGACGCTCATGGGGACTCCCTTTGTAGAAAAGCAAGATGATTATAGCACATGAAGCACGGACTCTACTATTAGCATTGATAGGAAGTTTGACAAAATAAGCCAATTGTGCTATAACCATAATAAATTATTTTGTTTTTTTGGACAAATTGTGCCTACAGCGCTGCAAAGGTACAGGGCCGACAGGTTGTGGAGCTTTAAGGGAGGATCTTTGAAACTCACCGGACGCCAGAGAGTTTTCCTTGAGCAGTTCTTGGATATTTATCGCGAGAGCGCACATCCTCTGCATTACAGTGTAGTAGGTGAACGCCTTGGTGTGAGCGCTATTACCGCCTACGACATGTTACGCTTATTGGAAGAAAGGGGACTGGTAGTTTCAGAGTACATAATCCCTGGAAAAGGTGCTGGGCCTGGCCGTTCCACTATTGCTTTTTACCCCACAGAGAAGGCAACGGCGGTGTTGGCAGAATTGGCTGGCGAGGACTGGAACCAGAAGGAATGGGGAGTTGTTAAGCAACACATCCTGGAAGCTGTGCGCCAAGGAAGAAGCAACTATGAGGAACTATTGGATGAGCTGCTCAGTAGAGTCCCTGAACGCGAATCGCCCTTGATCTTCGCTGCTGAAATGGTTACCTCCATGATTTTAAATCTGTACCTGCTAAGGGAAGAGCTAATGCAAAGCGGATTTTCGGATGGGCTAGCAACGCTGGGGTTGCCGGGGGAAGTGGGATTGAGCGCCTTGGCAGGTCTAACATTTGGGCTCTCCCTGGTGGAACGAGTCAACCGCCGCTTTATGAGCATATTCTTTTCGCAGATAAGGAGGTATCAGGATATTGTGAGCAAGTTAAGCGCGCCGAAGAAAAAGGCCCTTACTGAGTTTGTGCAAGAAGTGGTGCAAGCCATCAGTGCGTAGGTCTCTTTTGTAAACCATTTTTTGGTTTTATTAGAATTATTTATTTTTTAAGGAGTGTGCACTAAGCCGAGGGCGGTAGACTTCGTTCTAATGGGGGCTAAGGTTCCGGCGATGAGATTTGTTCCAATGCTATAGGAGGAAAATTATTGAGAGAACTAGATCTAGGACCCATCCTGATAACATTTGGGGGACTGACTTTAGCAGCAGGGTTCGGTTGGCTCATTGGCTTAATCATGGGTGCTGGAGCAATCCTGCTGTTGTCGCCTACTTCTGGACGTGAGGTTCAAGCGACACTGCAGAGACTGTTCAAAAGGTGAAGAGGGGAGTAATCACATGGAATTGCAAAAATCTTAAACGGTCACTCTTAAAACCGGGATTGAAACTAGGCTGGATAGCGAGCGACACTATATAGGACGGGATTTAAGGAACGTGTATATGTTCAAAGCGGCAAGTTTTGCCTCGGTGCTAATACGGAAAGGAGGTGAGTGAAATGTTGCGTCGGATCGAGGAGGGGTTTGTGATTGGCTTAGGCCTCCTTGCATTGGGCAGAGACAAGGCTCGCTCTATCATAGAGAAATTGCCAAAGCACGATGAGTTGATGAGGCATGGCGAGCTGGAGCGCTCCGAGTTGAAGAAGAAAATCACGACAAAATTGAGCGGAGTGCTCTCGGACATGGGATTTGCCACGCGCGCGGACATTGAAGACCTGGCTCGTAAGACAGGCGGCTTAGCCCCAAAAGCAAAAACCGGTTAGGAGTCTGTCCCAGCAGTTCACGCGAAGCGGCTCCCATGCTAGAGATGCTTACTTACATCGGGCTGCGTTCCAGACCCACGAGTGTGGACTGGGCATGGGAGCCCACTCATTGGTTTCTCTCTAGTCATCAGAGACACTGGCTATGCTAAGGAAATGGATATCCTGGCAGGTTGATGACAATGAACATCCAATGCAGATTTCTTGAGGTTGCGCAACATGGCCTGGGTTGTAGCATAGGCTTGAACTTTTATGCACTCGGAGAGAATTGTGCATTGTGCCATGACTGCCCAGTGCCAGCGTTTGCTGCGAGCACTCAGTGCAAATATTTGGAATTCTACACTATCCTGGATAAGAGAGATGATAATCACGTGGTGAAGGTAGAGCTAGGTTGTGCGTTCACCCATTCTGGACTTGATGATTTGGTCGAGTGTCAGAGTTGCCCTGCTTTCGATCCTATGCCGCCTGAAGGATAAGAAGTTGACAGAAGCTATGAGGTATTTTCCCAGTCTTCCCTTTGGTAGTATGTAAAACGAGTGTCTGCATGAGAAGTGAAGAACTTTACCGTAACGGTTTGTGCCCTTTGTTTCTTGGAGCGTATTCAACCAGTGGCGTATTCGCATTGTATGGCTGCTATTCTTCAGAGGAGGAGTTGCGATGGACATGGTACAGCTTGGCAGCAGATTGATGACAAGTCGAGTCGGCGGACCCCTTTTCGCTGTTGGGAAGCGGTTGCTCTACAACAATGCTATACGTGAGCCCGTGTTTCGATTCATAGGCCAGTGGCTGGAGGCTAATCTAGACAGAGACGATAATGTCGCGCCGGTTTGGCGTGAGATCACGCGCCAACGTAAACTGATGGGTTGTGCTCTCTTCAGCACCGTGAACAAAGCCTTGCGTCAGAAGACGCTCTCCCCGTATGTGTTCGATGGGATCGTGAACGTGTTCTTACGCACGCTGTGGCTGCCATCGCTAGCAAATCAGCCCGCTGATTTGCCTTTTGTAGAGGAACATGGGTGTAAGCCACCGTGGTTTATTACTATTAGCCCAGGCCATGCCTGTAATCTGCACTGTACTGGCTGCTACGCCAGTTCGGGCCCGGCGGCCGCCAAGTTGCCCTGGTCTATTTTCGACCGTATCATTCTTGAGGCTAAGGAGTTGTGGAACGATCGTTTTATTGTTATCTCGGGTGGTGAACCGCTGGCTTACCGGTCTGAGGGCAAAGACCTACTCGATGCAGTGGAGAAGCATTCTGACTGCATGTTTTTAATGTATACCAACGGCACGCTCATTGATAAGGAGGTAGCAGCACGCTTGGCCAGACTGGGGAATTTGACGCCAGCTATCTCGGTCGAAGGCATGCGCGAGCGTACGGATGAACGCCGGGGTGCGGGGGTGTTCGATCGCATCTTAACCGCAATGGCCAATTTGCGCGAGGTGGGAGTGCCCTTTGGCATTTCGGTCACCGCGACGCGTTTCAATTCTGAAGAAATTCTGTCCGATGAATTTCTGGACTTCTTTTTTGGTGAACAGGGCGCTGTCTATGGGTTCATCTTCCACTATATGCCCATTGGGCGGAGTTTTACTCTTACCTTGATGCCTACTCCGGAACAGCGTATCGAGCTATGGCGCCGATCCTGGGAGGTGATTGAAAAGCGGCGCATTGCTCTCATTGACTTCTGGAACCACGGTCCACTGGTTCAGGGATGCATCTCGGCTGGCAGGGAAGGTGGCTACATTTACATCGACTGGAACGGCAAGGTCATGCCGTGTGTATTCGCGCCGTATTCTGTCGCTAACATCAAGGACATTTACGCGCAGGGAGGCACGTTGAATGAGGTCTGGGAAGCTCCATTCTTCCAAGCCATTCGTCAGTGGCAGCGTGACTATGGCTATGGTCAAAGCGAGCCGCTGAGGGAAGGAAACTGGTTGCGCCCTTGCCCCATCCGTGACCATTACCGCATGTTCAGAGAGCTAATTGATCGCTATCATCCTGAACCTGAGGATGAAGCAGCCCAACAGGCTCTCGAAGATAAGGAATACTACAAGGGCATGGTTGCCTATGGGATGGATATCGGGGAGTTCAGCCAAGACATCTGGGAAAGGAAGTACCTTGGCCGAAGATAGGCCTGATTGGCCGCTTCCCTCGGTAGCCATTGCCTGCTGCTGTAAATCGAGAGCAGTTGCTCGAAGGCTGGGCCGTTCTGTGAGAGCCTGTACAATTGGAGAAGGATAGAGACTCGTGGCTTTATGGAGCTATTGCATGGATATGCATAGGGAATTTCTTGCCAGGAGATGACCAAATCAATTCTGTCCCCCGTCATGTAGCGATCATCATGGACGGCAACGGACGCTGGGCTCAGCAGCGGGGTCTGCCACGCGTAGCAGGGCACCAAGCCGGAGTGGAAGCTGTGCGGCGCGTAGTGCGTATCTGTCCTGAGATCGGGATCCGTGTGCTTACACTGTACACTTTTTCCACTGAGAACTGGAGCCGACCAGAAGCGGAAGTGGCCTTTTTGATGCGTGTATGCGAGGAGTATGCCCGGCGCGAAGTGGCTGAGTTGCGCCGCAATGGAGTGCGCTTAAACGTGATTGGTAGGCGTACAGGTTTGCCCTCTTCGCTGTGCGCTGCACTAGATCAGGCCATAGATGAGACGTGTGACGGAGATAAGTTGATCCTCAACCTGGCTCTTAACTATGGTGGTCGGGCTGAAATTGTAGACGCCAGCCGCGCCGCGATAGCAGCGTACCAGCGCGGTGAGCTCGATCCAGATGCTTTGGACGAAACCACCTTTGGTCGTTACCTGTATACTGCCGGCCTGCCAGAACCAGACCTTGTTATTCGTACTGCCGGGGAAATGCGCCTGAGCAATTTCCTAATCTGGCAGGTAGTTGGTGCAATTTTCTGGAGCACTCCTGTTTACTGGCCAGATTTTGACAGGCAGCATTTGCTGCAAGCTATCAGGGAATATCAAGAGGCGAGTAAGGGGTAGTATGAGGCTGTGTTTTCATCGTCCCAAAGTCGGAGTAGCGCTTAGCGGTGGCGGGTCACGTGGCCTTGCCCATATAGGCGTTTTGAAAGTGATCGAGCGAGAGGGTATTCCCGTGCATTTTCTGGCTGGTACCAGTATGGGGGGTGTAATCGCCGCGGGTTACGCAGCTGGGTTGGGAACAGCTTATCTAGAGGCAGAGGCTTTGCGCATGGGTAAATTGCGGAACCTAGCCAGGCTCATTGACCGCTCTTTTTCCAATCAGGGCTTATTAAGGGGTCAACGCATTCGGGAATATTTCGAGCATCAGTTGGGTGGCGCTACTTTCGCGGACCTGCGTATTCCCTTGGCCTTGATTGCTGTTGACCTTATCAAAGGCGAAGAGGTGATATTAAAGGAGGGCTCCATTGCGGATGCGTTGCGAGCGACTATCTCGCTCCCTGGGGTTTTTGTACCCTTTCACATGAACGAATGGCTCCTAGTTGATGGCGGTGTACTCAACAATCTACCCGCGGATGTTGTACGTCGCATGGGTGCCGATGTAGTAATCGCTGTAGATGTCTCGGTGAGGCTGCAGGACTATTCACAATTGCTCAGAAAAGGGAAACATCGGCTGCTGCCTATAGCAGTTGAGACGCTCACGGAAACTTTGCAGCGCACAGTAGGTATCATGGAACGCCAGCTCGTTGCTCAGAAATTGGCACAAGCGCGACCTGAAGTGTTGATTGAGCCAATGCTGGACAATGATATCAACTTGTTGTCCGGTTTTGCCAAAGTGGCAGACTGCATCGCTGCCGGAGAGAATGCTGCTGTTGCGGCCCTTCCTGCGATCCGGCAGGTATTACGCTCACGCTTAGACTTCCCTCGCTTTCGAGCAGCCCAGCGCAAGGTCCAGACATATTCTTCCGCTGTCAAAAAAGTTGATGCCTCTATATCTGGACTGTGAACAGCCGCCAGCACAGGCGACTAATCTGATGGAGCATGCGTACACGGGCATGGCTTGCCAGCAGCGTTGGAGGCCATGGAACATGTTGCGATGCTCTGTGCAGAGCCTCCTATGGCTGAGCCACCGGCCGAGTTTGATCAGAGCCATGGGGTGCTTCCGGGGCAAAAACAGGATAGCTGACGAGCGAGTGGCTCGTTCTCCAGAAGGAGCGTAGTCATGCGAGAAATAGGGCAAACGCGCAGGCATCTGCGACGCTACCGCGAGATCATGGCTATCCTAGCCAAACATGGCTTGGGGGCCCTCATAGATCAACTGGGCCTGGTACCTTATCTAAATCTACCCAAGCGGGCTCTGCAACCGGAAGCAGCAGAACAGGAGGGGTTTTCTCTCCCTCAGCGGCTGCGCATGGCTATAGAGGAACTGGGACCGACGTTTTAAATTTTCACAGATCCTCAGCACGCGTCCGGACCTGATCCCGCCAGTCTATCTAATGGAGTTGAGTCACTTACAAGATATGGTGCCCCCTGCACCTTGGGAGGAGATCAAAGCAGAGATTGAGGAAGAGCTCGGTGCTCTAGACCGTGTTTTTGCTTCTTTTGAAAACCAGCCTGTGGCGGCTGCTTCGCTTGGGCAGGTGCACTGCGCAACCTTGCGAAGTGGTGAGAAGGTAGTGGTCAAAGCTAGACGGCCTGGGATTGAAGAGGTAGTTAATGTGGATCTGGAAATCTTGCGCGATGTGACACAATGGGCGGCTAAGCATACTCCTCTAAGCGAGGTCTACGAATTGCCTGACATCATCGAGGATTTTGCGTATACGTTGCGTAATGAGATGGACTACCTGTCTGAGGGCCGTAATGCGGATCGCTTCCGTCGGAACTTTGCTAATGAAACAGCTCTCTACATACCGAGGGTTTATTGGGACTATACGACGGAAAAAGTTCTGACTTTGGAGCGCATCCATGGTATCAAGATTAATGACATCAAGGCGCTTGATGCGGTTGGGATCGATCGCCATCTGGTCGCATTGAACAGTGCGCGCATCATTATCAAAGAGGTGCTGGAGGATGGATTTTTCCATGCTGATCCCCATCCCGGCAATTTTTTTATTATGGAGGACGGGGTGATTGGAGCAATGGATTTTGGGATGGTGGGGTACCTCACCCCATGGGATAGGGAGCATCTGATTCGTCTCTACATTGCGGCTGTGCAACTGGATCCGAGGGAGATTGTTAGTGAACTGGTACAAGTAGGGGCTGCACCCTCTCACATAAATCGTGCGAACCTGGAGCGTGAGATCCAGAAGTTGTTGGCCAAATACTACGGGCGGCCATTGAAAGAGATACGAGCGCGCCAGGTAGTGAATGATGTAACTCCGATTGCCTTCCAATACCACCTGCGCCTTCCCAGTCAATGGTGGCTTCTGGGCAAGACCCTAGCCATGCTGGAAGGGCTAGGGTTGCAGTTGGATCCAGATTTTGACCTCTTTGCAGTTAGCCAGCCATATATCCGCAAGTTGCCTTGGCAAATGCTCTTTGCGCATGATTGGGGTAGGGAACTGGTGCAAAGTGCCTTTACATGGGGTGAACTATGGGCTAAATTTCCACAGCGTAGCTCTCGCCTGCTTGAGCAACTGGAGAAGGGCGAGTTGCAACTTGTGTTGAATGTCAAAAATCTCAAGGATGGACTAAGCCACCTGGACCGAGTGGCTAATCGCCTGGCTGTCAGTGTGCTGGTCGCCGCATTTATCGTCAGCCTGGCTATGCTGACACCAGCCTATGCTCCTGGCCAGATCTGGAGCTTCCGGCTGAGCGTTGCTGCGTTCGTGGCGGTGGCTGCCCTTGGCCTGTGGTTGCTCCTGTCCATCCTGCGCTCCAGTAGGCGCTAATCGGTCGTGTATCCAATGTGCAAAGGAGTAGGCTGCCTTGCTGAACAGGCTCTATTTGCTGGTTCTTGAATAAGTGATGCTGGTATTTGCACTTATAACAGTGGCTATTGTTATCTATGTCCTATATTGGAGTGCATCTGATTGGCTGAAGGAAGAATTTGCTGCCCTATCGCCAGAATCTAGGAGTGCAACAGCGGGTATTTTGTTATTACTGCTCTGGTATGCAATGCATGGTATATGGAATTCGCTTGGGGTGCGCCGAACTTATGGCGAAACAAGCACTAACTCGCTTCTGCTATTTCTATTGTTGTTCGCATTACTCTTATGGCAAGCACTAAAACGCTAGTTTCGCGCCCCTGCAAGTGAATGTAGCATGGACAAAGGATGTAAAATGGGGAGGGTTGTATCGTGAAGTACGCGCGTATTATAGGTTGGGGGAAGTACCTTCCAGAGAAGATTCTATCCAATCAAGATCTGGAGAGAATTGTGGACACTAGCGACGAATGGATCTATTCCCGCACAGGCATCCGGGAGCGACGGATCGCAACTCCTGATGAAACAGTGACAACGATGTCTGTCGCTGCCAGCAGGGCAGCACTGGCGATCGCGGGCCTTGATGGCGATGAACTAGATCTGATCATTGTAGCCACATCCTCGCCAGATTACCTCCTCCCTGCTGCTGCAAGTATGATCCAACACGAGCTGGGAGCAGAACACGCTGCCGCCTTTGACCTGCGGGCTGGTTGTGCGGGCTTTGTCTATGGCTTGGCTGTCGGCACACAATTTATCGCTACCGGCATGTATCACCATGTATTAGTTATTGGTGCTGAGATCATCTCCAAGTTCCTCGATTGGCAGGACCGTGATACTTGTGTGCTCTTTGGCGATGGAGCCGGAGCAGTAGTTTTGCAGGCCAGCGAAGAACCGACTGGCCTTCTCGCCTGCTGCCTAGGGTCTAGCGGTGCTGACTATGACGCACTGTTCGTACCGGGCGGAGGTAGCAAGTATCCCTTCTGTCAGGAAGTTCTAGATCGGGGCTGGCACCACATTAAGATGAATGGAAGGCGACTCTATAGATTCGCTGTTACAACCCTGCCCCAAGTTGCACTCGAGGTTTTGGCTATGGCTGGCCTTGCCCCCCATGATATCACACTGTTGATACCGCATCAAGCGAATGCACGCATTGTGCAGTCCGTTTGCGAACGACTGGAGATACCAGAGGAGAGGGTTTTTATTAACATCCATAAGTATGGTAATACCTCAGCAGCTTCCATACCAATTGCCCTGTGCGAGGCCGTGGAAGAGGGGCGTCTAAATCCGGGTGATCATGTTCTCTTACTTGGATTTGGTGCAGGATTGACCTGGGCTGCGGCTGTCGTGAGATGGGGTGTGCCAGAGTTATCTATCTCTCGTTTGTTCTCCTGGAACTTTATTCGTGAGTGTGTTCCCGTTTCCGAGGCAACAGTGACAGCGCGTAGGGCAACGGCGTTGCTTACTGTATTGACGCACTGCTTATGGCAACTTTTTCCAGGGGGCAGGGAGCGAAGCCTCTAGACACATACTTAGAAAGCGTCAATGGGATGATGAGCCTATCTCATTGTGGTACTTACCTGCGCGGATTTTGCACATTTTGCCCAAGCCAGAGTAGAGACTTAGTTGACGTTCGGGCCGCGTGCTGTGGTTTCTTGTCAGAAAGAGTTTCATTCGTAAGCTGGGGGACGAGGATTCGAACCTCGGCTTACTGATCCAGAGTCAGCTGTCCTACCACTAGACGATCCCCCAGCGCAATATTATTTTAGCACAAATTGCCGTGAATGGCAAATGGGAGCAAGACCTTGAAAGTACACAGCCTTTCCAGTTATGCCGCTGCCATCAACAGTTCTCGAGCGCGGGCAATGCGCTTCAGCACCTTATCGCGGCCCAGGATAGCCAGCGTGCCAAATAGAGGCGGGGCAACTTCTTTGCCTGTGGTGGCAATGCGCAATGTGCCGAAGAATTGCCTCGCCTTCAAACCCATTGACTCTGCTTTGGCGCGCAATGCCGCCTCGATATCTGCTTCTTCGAAGACAGGCAAAGCGCGCAATACTTGTTCGGATTCAGCCAGCACCTGCCGAGTCTGCTCGACGTCCATCCCTTTCTGAATGAGCAATTGCGGATCGTAGCAGAGTTCCTCGGCAAAGAAAAAATCCACCAAGGCTAGCGCATCGGTCAGTTTCACCATGCGTTCCTGGATGAGTGGTACCATGCGCCGAATAGTGTGCAAATCTGCTTCGAATTTCGCCTTGTCCAGGAATGGTTTGAGACGCCGAGCTAGGTCGTCGGGATCCAATTGGCGGATATAGACGCCGTTCATCCAGTCCAGTTTATCGTAACTGAATTTGGCAGGCGATTTGCTGACGTGCTCCAGGTCAAAATGCTGGATGATTTGCTCACGGGTCAGGATTTCCGTCTTATCATCATAGGACCATCCGACTAGGGCTAGGAAGTTGAACAGCGCTTCGGGCAGGTAACCAGCAGCGCGGAACTCGCGAATCAAGACGGGGTATTCCCTGCCGTCAGATCCAATTGTTTTGCGTTTGCTCATCTTGCCCTTCCCAGTGGGGGACAGGATGACTGGCAGATGGGCATAGAGCGGTGGGGTCCAGCCAAAGGCTCGGTACATTAACACGTGGCGGGGAGTAGAAGGAATCCACTCATCGGCGCGCATGATGTGCGAGATTTCCATCAGGTGGTCATCCACCACATTGGCCAGATGATATGTAGGGTAGCCATCCGATTTCAGCAGGATAAAGTCATCCATCTGGCTATTTTGCATGGAGATTGTGCCGCGGATCAAATCGTGAAACGAGGTTTCTCCTTCCAGGGGCACCTTGAGCCGGATGACGGGTACAATGCCTTCGGCTTCTTTCTGCGCTCGTTCCTTAGCGCTTAGCTCCCGGCAATGGCGATCGTAGCCAGTAGGTTGGTTGCGTCGCCCTGCTTCTGCACGCAATTGCTGGAGCCGTTCCTGACTGCAGTAGCACTTGTATGCATGGCCGGCTTCCACTAGCTTCTGCGCATATTCCTGGTAAAGAGGTAGCCGCTGGGATTGAAAGTACGGGCCGTAGGGACCACCTACTTCTGGGCCTTCGTCCCAATCTAATCCAAGCCAGCGCAAGCCCTCGAGCAGGTCTGCCAGTGACCGCTCCTGGTACCTTGTCCGGTCTGTATCCTCAATGCGCAGGATGAACCGGCCGTTGTGTCGTCGGGCAAACAGCCAATTGAACAGACAAGTGCGGGCGCCGCCTGCATGAAGGTATCCCGTTGGGCTCGGAGCATAACGCACGCGTATCATGGACAATCCTTCTAATCTCCAAATTCTAGTTTTTTATGGCGCATAGCCACGCTTTCCACCAATCCAATGCCAAGGAGTGTAGCCCATAATGAGCTGCCGCCATAGCTGACCAAGGGTAAGGTCAGTCCTGTGACCGGCAAAAGCCCTACATTGACGGCAATGTTCACAAAACTTTGGAAAAAGATCATCGTGGCCACGCCACAGGCGATCAAACGCCCAAAGGTATCTTGCGCCATGCTGGCCGCGCGCAAGATGCGCCATAGTAAAATGACCAATAGGGCCAGCAACGTTAGAGCGCCGATGAAGCCAAATTCCTCGCATAGGACAGAAAACACATAATCGGTATGCCGGACGCGCAGGAAATAGAGCTGGCTCTGTGTCCCGTGCAAAAAACCCTTGCCCAACCAGCCCCCGGAGCCAATGCTGATTAGTGCCTGTTGCGCATTATAACTTATGCCTGAGACATCGCTGGCTGGGTTCAAGAACACAAGGATGCGCTGTTTCATGTAATCCTTGAGAGAAAACCAAATGACAGGCGCTATGGCTGCAGTTCCAAGGCCGAGCAAGCCCAGGTAGAGAAAACGCACGCCCGCTGTGAAGACCATCCCAATCCAGATGGCTACCAGCACTATTGCTGTACCCAGGTCTGGTTGACGATAAATTAAGAATATAGGCGGGAGCATAAGAAGTGCTGAAAAGAGAAGCCACTGTGGTTCCTGGATGCGTTCTTCATGCTCTGCCAGATATTTCGCTAGAAATACGATGAGCAGCACTTTGACTAACTCCGAAGGTTGTACTGCTCGTCGCCATGTCAGCCAACTTTGTGCCCCAAATCCTACTTGCCCTATCATCAGTACTATGCCCAAGATGCCAAGTGCCGCGATGTAGATAAGCCAGTGGATACTGCCCAGGAATTGGTAATTGAGGGCAGCGGCGATCAGCAGAAGAAGCAAGCCGCTGCTCGCAGACAAAATCTGGCGGAAAAAGCTCCGTTCCAAGAGCGGGTCATGGGCTTCTGTAGAAATCGTTGCGCTGTAAATTAAGGCTATGCCAATAGCCATGATGCTTATAGTGGTGATCAGGAGCAAAAAATCGAAATTCCTCCAAACTCGCCTTCTCATCTTTGTGCTTCCGTTTTTGGTGTCGTCCGCAAGGGACTTCCAATTGGAGCCTGACGGTAACTGATGATGGGGATGTCAGCTTCCAGTCTGGTATGTCCTTGTGTGTGTGACAACCTGATTTGAATGCCTTCGCGCTCTACCCGCACATGCTTCGAAATCACCGTGATGATCTCGTTTTTGATCACGTTCAACAGTTCGGGCGGGATTCCTGACCGGTCATGGATCAGTACCAGGCGAAGCCGTTCCTTGGCAATCGCCTTGCTAGTCTTTGATCTGCCAAATAATCTGGAGAAGATGTCCATTGTTCTCCTCTCTGCTATGCCTGTTCCTACAAGTCTGGGTGCTGACTCATTATCTGGTTGGAACTATGGAAAACGGAATAGACTGCGCAAGCGGTTTAGCAAGCCGCCGCGTTCCTCAATAATGGGCATAAAGGGCACGGTTTCGCCCAGTATGCGGCGCGCGATATTGTGGAAAGCTTGACTCGCCTGCGTGCTTTGTTCGAAGGCAAGCGGTACGCCTTTGTTAGCAGAGACGATGACCGCTTCGTCTTCTGGGATTACTCCGAGCAGTTCAATAGCCAGGAACTCGATGACATCATAAGTGTCTAACATGTCACCGCGGCGGACCATTGCCGGCTTGATACGATTGATGATCAACCGGCCTGGCCCCTTGCCGTTCATTTCAATTAACCCAATGATGCGATCGGCGCTCCGTACGGCAGAAACTTCTGGGGTTGTTACAATAATCGCTTCGTCGGCGCCTGCCAAGGCGTTCTGAAAGCCATGTTCAATGCCGGCAGGCGAGTCTATGAGGACGAAATCGTTGTCCGCCTTGAGTTCTTGACAGATGGCGATCATGTCCTCACGGCTGAGGGCAGTTTTGTCGCTGGTCTGGGCAGCAGGAAGCAGGTGCAGATTGGGTAAGCGCTTGTCGCGGATCAGAGCCTGGAGCAAGTGGCACTGCCCTTCGACCACATCTACAATATCGTAGATGATGCGGCTTTCCATGCCCATGATGATATCTAGATTGCGCAGCCCAATGTCTGTGTCAATTGCTGTCACCCGCCGCCCCAATAACGCCAAAGCGACGGCCAGATTTGCCGTAACGGTTGTCTTGCCTACTCCTCCCTTTCCAGAGGTGATGGTGATTGCTCTACCTGCCATGTCATCCTATCCTTTTCGCTCTGCTCAACTTGCTTCCTCGGTATCTGTTTACTTTCCGCTCCATGGTTCCGCTACGATACGGCCATTGAGCACAAAGGCAACCTCGGGTTGGATGCCTTTGCTCTTCTTCTCTTCAGGCGATGTTGCGATGTGGGTACCAATGCGCAACTGGGTAGGCGTGAGCTCCAAAGCGCACACAACAGCCCCGTTGTCACCCAATGCGCCTGCATGTACCATCCCGCGCAACTTTCCCCATACCACTACATCGCCACCGGCGATGATTTCTGCGCCTGGGTTCACATCACCGATGATGACCACATGGCCAGGATGCCTAATTGATTGCCCTGAGCGCAGCGTCCGTCGCAGTAAGAGGCCTTCGCTTGGCTCTTCTGGAGATGTGCGTGGCGCTGTTTGATCCAGAGTAGCTTCTGGTAAGCCCAGGCGCACTCCTAGTGATTGGGCTGCCTCCGCTGCAGCTTCAGAACCGGTGCGGAGGGATATAAGTTTGATGTCATGCTTCAACAGCGTGTCCATCAGCTCCTTCAATTCCGTTTGGTCCAAATCTCGCTTCCCGGTGCTCAGGTTCACTTGGCTGCCACGGAAAAAGGCATCAGCCTGGCTAAGCCGCAGGTCTAACTCATGCAACAGTTCGCTCCAATCTCCCTCACCTAGAGTGATGGACAGCCCCTTGCGTGTTCCCTTAATCCAGATGGTTGTCTCCCCGTTCGAGCGGGGCGGTATCGTTATGGCTGGTGTCATAGACTAATCTCCTGGGGGCGGTGCTACTAATTCTTCACTAGGTAGCAGTGACAAACCATAATAGGCGCGCAAAATCTGTGCTGCGATCGGCACAGCAACCTTGGCTCCTTCGTGTCCTCCGGAGACGAAAACAACCAAGGCAATTTCTGGATCGTCATAAGGCGCGAAGGCAGTGAACCAAGCATGGGTAGGGAGATTTCCTTCAGCATCACGAGGGCCTGGGTATTCGGCTGTCCCCGTCTTACCTGCCACAGGGATTTCAGCTAGGTTCACGCGGTGTGCAGTGCCGCGAGTCACCGCAGCGCGCATGCCTTCGCGCACAATCTCGAGGTTCTGTGCTGAGACTGGCAATCGGCGGATGACCTCGGGAGTGTAGTCGCGGATGACATGCCCTTCATGGTCAATAACCCGATAAACGACTTGGGGACGATATAGGATACCGCCATTGGCGATGGCGGCCGTAGCATTGAGCAATTGCAGGGGGGTGACCAAAACATAGCCTTGGCCAATCACAGCATTGTAGGTATCGCCAGTCACCCAGGGTTCGCCATAGTTCACTCGTTTCCAACGGTCATCCGGGACCAACCCGGCGGCTTCGCCGGGCAGGGCAATCCCTGTTGGTTCACCGAGGCCAAAGGCTCTAGCATATTCTCCCAACCTCTCAATTCCCAATCCGGTAAAGTTCTCAAATCCGCCGCCCACCTGGTAGAAGTAGATATCGCATGAGTACGCCAGCGCATCAATGACATTCAATGCGCCATGTCCCCAAGGGTTCCAACATTTGAATTCCTGTGCCTTCGTGGGGTCATCTGGGAAGTATTTATTAGGCAGCAGTAGTTTGCCAGCACAGGTAATCTTGGTTCTATAGTCTATGACCCCTTCCTCTAACCCTGCGGCGGCGGGGATGATCTTGAATGTCGAACCGGGTGGATACTGGCCACTGATGGCGTGATTGACCAATGGTCGTTCCGGGTCGGATTGCAATTGCTCATAGTCCTGAGCGGTAATACCTTTGGCGAAGAGGTTGTTGTCATAGCTAGGCAGCGAGACCATCGCCAGGATTTCCCCTGTCTGTGGATTCATGGCGATCACTACCCCGGCAGTTGACCCAACACGTTGCATACCTTCTCGCAAGGCATTTTCTGCCACATGCTGTAGATCCAGATCTAGAGTCAAGAGGAGACTGTATCCTGGCTGTGGAGGGTCTATAGCCAGCACGTTCACTTCACGTCCGTATGCATCCACTTCGATATGTTTTTGCCCTTTGCGTCCATGCATCTCTTTCTCGTAGGCTGCTTCTACACCCATCAGCCCAACTTGATCATTGATGGTGTAGCCTTCCTCTGTTTGATCAAGGTAGTCCTGTACCTTTTCTGCAGGGATATATCCTACGTAGCCCACGATATGGGAGGTAAGACTCCCCGTCGGGTATTCGCGTCTAGGAGCGATTTCCACGATGACTCCTGGCAGGTAGAGGTTCTCTTCCTCGATCAGAAAGGCAACTTGCTTGTCCACGTTTTTCTTGATCGCCACCGGAAGGTAGGGCGAGATCGTATTTTGTTCTAGAATTTCCTCAATCCCTTGTACAGTGCCGGAACTGCCCAGCGATGCCGTTTTGCTGCTCACGGGGATATCGAGCAATTGGGACAAGCGGCTCAGGACAGCCTCTCTAGCCTCCTTTGCTTTGGGTAGGGCAGAGGGGATAATTGAGATGGTATAGCTCGGGATATTGCGCGCCAAGAGGCGGCCATAGCGGTCATAAATTACCCCGCGGGGCGCGTCAACGGGTACCAGGCGGAAGCGATTGGCATCTGCTTGCAATTGGTAGCTCCCGCTATGCAGAATCTGTAGACGCCATAGCCGGCCAGCCAATACAGCAAAAGCTACCAAGACGAAGGCACGAAAGAGCACAATTCTCCATGTAGCACTGCTGTTACTCATCTCCCAAGCATCCTGACTTTCGCTCTTTGTCCCTTTTGCAAGCAGAGAACCCCCAGTGCTCTTAGCTTATGCGTTGGTGTAACCAACGCACTGACCAATATACGGGATACATAACCAGTGCATTCGCTATCATACTCGGTATGCTTACCTGCAGCAAACTCGTGCCCCATGACACTGGGTGCGCAGATAACTGCAAGATCAACAGATAAACTATATTGTAAATGCCAGTAGCCACAATGCAGGCCAAGATAGGCAGCCAAAGCGTGCCTTGAAACACGCTAGGGCTGCCTAGCCCTGTTACCAGAGTGGCGGAGGAAAGGGAAATGGTGATAGCGCCAAAGGTGCCACCAGATAGCAAGTCAAGCAAGAGTCCACCAGCAAGTGCCCAGGCAATGCTTTCGCGAGTGCCTTGTAGGAGAGTCGATGACACAATGACCAACAACGTCAAATCAGGGACCACCCCAAGCAACAAGAAATTGGGCATCACGCTGGTCTGCAATAGGGCTACAGTAAGCAACAATGCCCCGGCAAAATAGGGATTAATCGTACTCCTTTCCATCAGACACCAGACTGACTATGGGGATCTTTGTAATACAAGATTTCATGAAAAGGCATATCGCCAGCCGCGCTGTGCCCCACCTCACGTTAAGGAGCATAGTCAATGGGTACAAAGTTCTGAACCACCAAGACGATTTCCAGGCGGTCAAAGCGGACCGCAGATTGAACCTGCACTTCCTGAAACATCTCCACATCATTCCGCTTCACAGCCGTAACCTGGCCAATAACCAACCGTTTAGGAAAATTCCCTCCCAGACCAGAGGTGAGGACAATGTCTCCCACTGCGACCTGCTCACTTTGTTCGATGTAGCGCATGACCAAGCCACGTTGCCCTTGTCCCTGCACCACGCCAGTGGCGCGTGAACTTTGGATGAGCGCGTTGACCGAGCTCGCGGGATCGGTCAACAACATGACTCGCGCTGACTGCGGATACACCGATGTTACTCTGCCCACCAGACCCCGTGCAGTAACCACGGGCATTCCTACGGCGACGCCATCATTGGCACCGCGGTCAATAATAATATACTGGAGCAAGTTACTGGGGTCACGCCCGATGACCTCAGCAGCGAGCAGTTCATAGGTTGGGTTTGCCAGTTTGAATTGCAATTGCTCGCGCAGGATTGTCCGCTCAATTTCTGCCTCGCGCAGGCGCACGTTTTCGATCATGAGGCGGTCTACGGTATCCTGCAATTCCTGGATGCGGCTCTGGAGTGTGCGTAGATCGCGCAAAGTCTGCACACCGTGGGCTATCCTGACACTGATCCAGTGAAAGCTGTATTGGAGCGGCGCCAGCACGGTAAAGACGACGTTTTCTACTGGCTGAAGGTAGCCGGTGGGATGCAACACAATACCGCCCAGTAAGCCAATTACTAAGAGCAATGTCAAAGCTTTTGAGCGATTCTGCAATACACTCAAAATAACTTTCCTCCAAGGCAACGCTCCTGCCAGGAGTCCATCAGTCTTCCGTCGGCGAGTTCCACTTCGCCTTCATAGGCGATGGGAAGATGTCTCTAACGCGTTGCTCGTACGCGTTGCGTGGAAGCCAGTACCTTATGCAGGGCATCGAGATGTTCCAACACTTCCCCTGCGCCCCGTACGACGCAAGTTACTGGGTCATCCGCAACATAGACGCGCATTTTGGTCTCTTGGGTCAAGCGTTCGGCTAAGCCCTGCAGTTGGGAACCGCCCCCTGCCATCGCGATACCTTGTTCTATCAGATCCGCCACAAGTTCGGGGGGCGTGTCATCGATCGTCTCCTTGACCGTGGCAATAATAGTGCTAATTGAGCCGGTCAGTGCTTCGCGTATTTCGACACTGCTCACTTCGATTGCCTGGGGCAATCCGGTAATCAGATTACGCCCGTAAATGGTCATGGTTTTTTCCTCAGGCAGTGGACAGGCTGAGCCGATGGCAATCTTGACACGTTCAGCCATGCGCTCCCCTATGAGCAGGTTGTATTTTTGACGCGCATATTGGATGATTTCCTCATCCATTTCGTCGCCTGCAATGCGGATGGAGCGGCTGACCACGATGCCTCCCAGTGAGATAACCGCCACTTCCGTTGTGCCGCCCCCGATGTCAATGATCATGCTGCCTACCGATTCCGTAACGGGCAAGCCGGCTCCCAAGGCAGCCGCCATGGGCTCTTCAATCAAGTAGGCTTCGCGGGCGCCTGCACTGAGACAGGCATCATGCACAGCGCGCTTTTCGACCTCTGTAACGCCGCTGGGAATGCCTACCACAACCCGTGGGCGGGGGAAGGGGACACGGGTGCGCTCATGGGCTTTGTTAATGAAGTAATGCAGCATCTTCTCCGTGACATCAAAGTCGGCGATGACCCCATCACGCAGTGGCCGTATGGCGACAATGCTCGATGGAGTACGGCCAATCATCTCTTTGGCTTCGGCACCGACAGCCACTACTTTCTTGGTTTTCTTTTCAATCGCAACAACAGAGGGCTCATTGATCACAATGCCCTGGCCATGCACGAGGACCAGGACAGTGGCAGTGCCCAAATCTATCGCCATGTCGCGAGAGAAAAGCCCCAGAATGGCATTGAGTGGGCTGAACACAGGCCTTCTCCTCTGTTAAACTAGTTTCATGGCATGACACGCAAGCGTCATGATTCTTTCTCTTTAGAAGAGGGCTCTTCACCCACTTCAGGTTTGGCTTTTTCTTTCCTGCCCACAACTTCTACTTCAGGCATCTCCTCGGGGGCGGCAGCTACCTCTTCCGCTTCCTCTTTTTCAGGTGGCAGAATCTTGACCACTACTTCATCTGGATCAGTTAATACTTCAATGGCTTCGCCTAGCTCAAGATCGCGGACGAGTATAGCTTGGTCGAGGGATGTCAATTCCGTTAGGTTGACTTCCACATGGGGAGGCAAATCGCCGGGCAAACATTCAATTTCGATGGCATCCAAGCCTTGGAACAAGAGCCCTTGGCCGCTTTTCACCAGCGGCGATTCCCCAACTAGGACAATAGGCACGTCGGCAGTGATTTTCTCCGTCATCACCACCTCATAAAAGTCCACGTGGAGCATCGCCCGGCTGATGACGTCGCGTTGCAATTCACGTACGAGGACGCGCTTGGGCTCTGCCAAGCCTGCTATGTTGAGGGTGATTAACCGGTTTGTGCCAGCTTCCCTCAAAACTTGATGTAATGCACGCTCTGGCACTTGCAGATTCATTGGCTCTGTGCGGTGGCCATAGACCACAGCCGGGACGTATCCATCTCGCCGCAGTTGTTTGACTGCCTTGCCGGTGACAGTCCGTAACTCAGCATTCAGAACGATCTCTTCCATAAATATAACTTACTCTCCTTTGCACAACAGTAATCATCAAGATTCAGACAATAACTAATGATACACCAGAGCCTATACAATGTCAAACAAGCCAAGCACGCTGGCTACTATCCCCATTTGTCAGCGACCCAAAGCTATGGTAGGATAGATTACTGACTCCAAGGATTCGAGTAGATATGGCTGATATGCTTTCATCGCAAGCCAGGCATTCGTATCTTCTGGTCATTCTCCCGGCCCTTTGCTGCCTGGTTATCGGTGCGTCCATTTTCTCAGGCTATTGGCTGGACAGCCAGCACCGCTATATGCAACGGGGCGTGCTCTCTGAAGCGTTGCCGGCAGTGCAGGCGTATTCTGATCGCTTATATGGCGTGAATGCCTCCCTTGAGCAGTATGCATCAGAGGATGATTTGCAACGGGTTCTGCGCCTAGCAAAAGAGGGTGGCTTTCATTGGATACGGCAACATTTCCCCTGGGCGGAGATCGAACCATCTCCGGGCGAGTACCATTGGGAGCGCTGGGACCGTATCGTAGCAGAGGTCGGCCGGCTAGGCCTGGAGCTCATCGCCGTGCTGGATGCCTCCCCCGTATGGGCACGCAGCCCCATAGACAGGGATAACCGCTTTGCTCCACCCCAATTTGTAACCACTTATGGCTTATTTGTGCGCGCTTTTGCGCAACGTTACGGCGAGCAAATCACTTATTACGAGATATGGGATCAACCGAACATCTCACCCCATTGGGGTGCACGACCAATTGATCCGGCGGAGTATGTGCGCCTTCTGAAAGTAGCCGCCAAAGAATTGAAGCAGTGGGACGCCAATGCCATTGTTCTCTGTGCGGGCCTTGCTCCAAATGTAGAGAGCGGTGGGCGCAATATGAGCGAAGTGCTCTTTTTGCGCGGTATTTACCAGGCAGGTGGCAAAGGTTATTTCGATGTGCTGGCTGCCAAGCCATACGGTTTTTGGAGTGGCCCTGAAGATCGGCGGGTTTCCCCCCAAGTGCTCAACTTCTCGCGGTTGATTTTGCTGCGCGAGGAGATGGTGCGGCATGGAGACAGCGCAGTGCCCATCTGGGCGGTGGAATTTGGTTGGAATGCTCTGCCCAGGGATTGGGAGGGACAACCTTCCCCATGGGGCACAGATGAGGTAGCCACACAAACGAGGCGAACGTCGGAGGCAATACAGCGCGCCCGGAAAGAATGGGGCTGGCTGGGGGTGATGTGCTGGGCACAGCTTCAGCCAGCGGCCCCTTTGGATGATCCGTTATGGGGCTTTGCCCTGCTCGATCCGGATTTCACGCCCACGCCATTCTATAGCACCCTGCACCAAGCCATCTATGCACCAGTGAGCAGGATAGGGACAGACAATATTGCTTATTCCTTCAAACTCTTGCTGGTTGCGACGATGGCTTTGCTTGCCTGTGTCGTGTTGGTGCGTGTATGGCCTGCTTCGCCGTGGAGAGCGTGGCTTTGCTATGGACTGGCTATTTATCAAAGTGCACCCCAGTGGCTGCAGTGGGCACTGCCTGGCTTGTTACTGGCGGTCTATTATTTCCTGCCCTGGAGCATACCGAGTTTGCTGGCATTGGCTCTTAGCGGTGTGCTCATCTCTTTGCGTTTAGATATCGGTTTGACTTACTTGGTGTTTTCTATTCCGTTTTTCTTGCGCCCCAAAGCGATTTTAGGCAAGTCCTTTTCCGTCGTTGAAACGCTCACGTTGTTATGCTTTGTGGTTTGGTTGCTCTCGCAATGGTTTCAGGGATTGGGAAATACGGTGCGCTCTCATTTGCTTCATCTTAAGCATCGGCTGCGCAACTGGTTGCACTCCCTGAACGCGATGGATTGGGCTGTTATTGCTTTCTTCTGTGTTGCGGCACTTTCCTTGCTGGTCTCCACGTACCGGGGTGTCAGCATCCGCGAGTTCCGCGTGGTCATTGTTGAACCGGTATTGCTCTACTTTCTGCTTCGCCAGGTGCCACTGGATGAGAAACAGCATCTACACTTGGTGGATGCATTGCTAATGGCAGGGGTTGCGATGTCTTTCCTTGGCTTGTATCAGTATTTTATCAGCGGCGACGTCATCGTCGCTGAGGGCGTGCGCCGGGTGCGCGGGATTTACGCCTCACCGAACAACCTCAGTTTGCTGCTAGGGCGGATTATCCCCTTTGCGCTCTCCTTTCCCATCGTTGGGAGGGGGTGGAGGCGCCGATGGTATGGTATCAGTTTTTTGCCATTAGCGTTTTGCCTATTTCTGACGTACTCGCGAGGAGGATGGTTGCTGAGTTTCCCTGCGGCGGCGCTGACAGTGGGCTTGTTGCGGGGACGGCGCGCTACTCTATTTGCCCTTGTTGTCATTGCCCTATGCTTGCTCATGCTCTTGCCTTTGGTTGGTACAGAGCGGGTTGTGTCCCTGTTCAATCTGGAACAAGGCACAACCTTCCGCCGCATCAAACTTTGGGAAGCAACCTGGGCGATGATTCGCGATTATCCTATTACGGGTGTAGGACTTGACAATTTCCTCTATCGCTATCCCGAGTATATGCTGCCAGAGGCTTGGCAAGAGCCAGACTTGTCACATCCGCACAACATTGTATTAGACTATTGGACACGTCTGGGAATCGGTGGCGTGGTAGTATTGATCTGGCTAGAAGGGGCATTTTTCCGGACAGCGTTGCGCTTGTATCGAGATTTGCCGGATGGCAATGAGCGTGCTATCATTTTGGGGCTAATTGCCAGTATGGTGGCCATGTTGGCGCATGGCTTGATTGACAACTCCTATTTTCTGGTAGACCTGGCTTTTCTCTTTTTCCTAGGTTTTGGTCTGATACGGGCGATGGAAGCCAGGTACGCTTCCGCAAATTGAGAAGGAGAGTTTATGCGTGACACCAAACAAGTACGGGTGGATGTCGTCATTCCTGTCTATAACGAAGAGAAAGACTTGGAACGGAGCGTTCATACCTTGCAGCAATTTCTTCGGGAGCATGTGGATTATCAATGGCGTATTGTGATCGCCGACAATGCTTCACGGGATAGGACTCTGGAAATTGCGCAGGAACTGAGCAAGCGTTACCCGGGCGAGGTTACTTATATCCACTTGGATCAGAAGGGGCGCGGAAGGGCATTGCGCAAAGCATGGACAGAGAGCGATGCAGACATTCTCAGTTACATGGATGTAGACCTCTCTACCGATTTGAGTGCATTTCCCCCGTTGATCAACTCCCTCATTGACAGTGAGTACGATGTGGCGATTGGCTCCCGGCTGAAAAAAGGAGCACAGGTGCAACGTGGGCTGAAGCGCGAAATTATCTCGCGCATCTATAATCTGATTATTAAACTGATGTTCTGCAACAAGTTCTCGGATGCCCAGTGTGGGTTCAAGGCGGTTACACGCCGGGCGGTGCGCGAGATTGTCCCGTTAATCAAGGATCAGGCATGGTTTTTTGATAGCGAGTTGCTCTTGTTGGCTGAACGTCTCGGCTACAAAATCTACGAAGTGCCAGTGAAATGGCGGGATGACCCGGATAGCCGAGTGAATATCTTGAACACTGCCTGGGAGGACATCAAGGGCCTTTTCCGGGTGCGTTTTAGTCGAGTGGGGAAGAAAACGGGGTAGGCAAGTAGCGATGCGCATTCTCATCACGGGCGGTGCTGGATTCCTAGGCTCTCACCTTTGTGATCGCTTTTTGAGCGAAGGCCACTATGTGATTGCAATGGACAATCTTATCACGGGCAGCGTGCGGAATATCGAGCATTTGGCTGGGCATGAGCGCTTTCGTTTTATCAAACAGGATGTCACCGAATACCTCTATATTGAAGGCCCACTGGATGCCATTCTGCACTTTGCGTCGCCTGCCAGCCCGATTGATTACCTGCAACTCCCCATTCAGACACTAAAAGTGGGGGCATTGGGCACACACAAGACATTGGGATTGGCACGGGCTAAGGGGGCGCGTTTCCTCTTGGCTTCCACATCCGAGGTCTATGGCGACCCTGAGGTGCACCCACAGAGGGAAGATTACTGGGGCCATGTCAATCCCATTGGCCCACGGGGCGTATACGACGAAGCCAAACGATTTGCAGAGGCTCTGACCATGGCCTACCATCGCTATCACGGTGTAGAAACCCGCATTGCGCGCATCTTCAATACCTATGGCCCGCGCATGCGCTTGGATGATGGCCGTGCGGTGCCGAATTTCATCGGCCAGGCTCTGCGTGGTGAACCTCTGACGGTGTATGGCGATGGCTCGCAAACACGCAGTTTCTGTTTCTATTCCGATCTGATTGAGGGCATCTATCTCCTGCTGCAATCGGATTATGCCGAACCGGTCAATCTAGGCAATCCGACGGAAATGCGGCTTTTGGACTTTGCGCTGCTCATTAACGAGTTGGTAGGCAATAAAGCGGGCATCGTCTACAAGCCACTTCCGGCAGATGACCCGAAGAGGCGCCGGCCGGATATTACACGGGCACGGCAAATCTTGGGATGGGAGCCTAAGGTTGGGCTGGAAGAGGGCTTGCGGCAGACGATCGCATGGTTTCGACAGGCCCTAAAAGGTTCCTATTGATTGTGCTTTCCTAAGGTCGTCTTATCTGGAATGTTATCTGGAATGCCCGCCACTCTTTGGCTAAAATAGCCCCTTGCTTCTCTCACCTTGGATAAACGCATGGATCATGGCTGCGGTCTCCTCTGGCTTGCTCATCGGTACGAAATGATCTGCTCCCTCTACCTCTTTGAACACGCCGTGTGGCAGGAGCCACTGCATCAGCCGCATGGCGCTTTTCCGATATGTATTGGAATACTGGCCACGAAGCACCAGAAGAGGTAGACGAAGTCGGGGAATATCCAACCACACATCGAGCGGAACGGTTTCGAAGATGCGCGCTTCCCATTCCCGTGGATAGCGCAAATGCACGCTACCACCAGCCTGTTCCGTGGTTCCGCTGGCGATATAATCGCGCAGGAATACATCCTGCCAGCGAGCAAAGACGGGCGCGGAGCGGTAGGCACGAAACAGGACCTCCCTATTGGGCCACTCCATACGCCGCCGCCGTGCGCCAGCAGGGAGGCGCGCCCGTCGGTTGAGGCGCAACAACTTGGCCAGCGCTAAAATAGGAGCGAAGTGTAGCGGCAGGATGACCGGGTCAATCAACACCAAGGCGCGGAACAGTTCGGGATGAGATACGGCGCAGAACAAGGAAGTGACGGCGCCCAGGGAATGGCCGATGCCTATTATGCCGTGCAGGCGCATCTCTCTGAGAAAGCGCGCCAGGTCCTCACCCAGTTCTCGCCAATGGCGAAAGCGGGCTGGGTCTTGATCGCCCCAGAGCGCGCGGCATTCCATGCCTAGTACATGGAAGTAGGGCGTAAGAAGCCGGATAAATGCATTGTAAGTGCCTGGCGGGAATCCGTTGGCATGGGCAAAATGTGCCAGAGGACCATGTCCACCCCAATCGAGATAAGGAATCCCGCCAGGCGATTTCTGCAATCCCGCGGGTTGTAGGTGCGAAGATGGCAAAGGCTCATTAGTTGGTGACATCTTGGTGATCAATGCGTGAGGGTTATTTTGCGCAGTCCCCGGGGATGATCGGGGTCATACCCCTTTGCCAGAGTTAAATCGTGGGCTAGCAACTGTCCAGGGATGACGCAAGTGATTGGCGAAAGCCACTCAGGGACGGTAACCGGCAATTTCAGTGGAGTGACCGCCAAATCCAGGGCTTCACGCTGATCTGAGATCGCGATCAATTCTGCTCCCTTGCCATGCAACTCGCGCGCCAAGTTGAGCATGTCTGCATACACCTCGCCAGAAGGGGCGATTAGGATCACGGGGAATCCTTGTTCCACCACTGCAATAGGGCCATGCATGAAATCGGCGGACGAATAAGCCTCGATGAGGATATAGCTCAGCTCCTTCATCTTTAGTGCAATTTCAAAGGCCGTGGCATAGTTGTATCCGCGCCCCAGGATCAGGCATGTCTCCATATAGCGATAGCGTTCCACTCGAGACCGCACATCGTTGGCAATGGTCAAGGTTTTACTTACTGCCTCGGGCAGGTGTTGGATTTGCGCTTTCCTCTGTTCGTCTCCGCTCCAGTAGGCAGCCAGCAATGCCAGTGCGGTGAGTTGTGCAGTGTACGTTTTGCTCGCCGCCACGCTCATTTCTTTCCCGGCGTGGCAGATAATGGCGTGCTCAGCAGTGCGTGCCAGCGGTGAATCGGGCTCGTTGGTGATCGCCAAAGTACAAGCCCCTTGTTGCCTGGCCTCGTTCACCACCGCGATGATGTCCGGTGATTCGCCGGATTGTGAGATGCCGATAACTAGCGCGTCTTTGCCGGTGTGCGGTGGCGTGTGGTAGATGGTATAGAGCGAGGGGGCAGCAAGGGCAACCGGCAGACGGAGGATGCTGGCAAAAAGGTATTTTCCATACGTGGCGGCATTATCTGATGTCCCCCGCGCGGCAATAAGGATATAACGGAGCTCACGTTGGCGCAGGCTGTCAGCGATATGGGCGATTGTCCTGCTCTCCTCGTGAATCAGCCGCGCGATGACTTCGGGTTGTTGGTGAATCTCATCATAGAGATGGCTCATGTGGTCCTCCTGTTGGCTAGTTGGGTTGTGTAGACAGGGTCAGCGTCCTGCTGTATAATGTTTAATGAAGACCATTTATTAACTCAATTGGTTGGTCTAATCATACTGGTATGTGCGCAATTGCGCAAGTCAGGAGCACTGACTATGCAGGTCAACCTATCCACAAGCAATGCATTATCCGAAGCGTTCCCCTATCGCGTTAAGTTGGAGGTGTTTGAGGGGCCGCTCGATTTGTTGTTGCACCTCATCGAACGGCAAGAGCTGGACATCACCAAAATATCATTGGCAGCGGTGACGGACCAGTACCTCGAATATATCTGCACGCCCGGGCGGGTCAGTGTAGACAACTTAGCGGAATTTCTAGTCGTGGCAGCCAAACTTCTGTTGATCAAGTCGCGGGCATTGCTGCCGGCGCCACCTGTGGTAGCCGAAGGGGAGCAGGAGGATGTCGGCGATGAGTTAGCGCGGCAATTGCGGGAATATAAGGCGTTTAAGGAGTTGGCGCTGCACCTGCGTGAAAGGGAGGAACTTGGGTTGCGTGCCTATTTGCGCCTTTCTGCCCCGCCTCGCCTGGAAAGAAAACTGGATCTACGCGAGGTCTCCCTTGAAGAACTCATTGCTGCTGCCCGTCAGGCTTTTGCCCTGGAACCGCCTCCGGAACCGGCTGATGCCGTAGTTACACCTCTCACGGTGACCATTGCGGACCGGATTCAGTACATCGATTCTCTGCTGGTTGGAAAGGGGATCCTCTATTTTCATGACTTGCTGCGCGAAGCGGGATCCCGCCCAGTGATGATTATTACCTTCTTGGCCCTTTTGGAACTGCTTAAGGCAGGCCGAGTGCAAGTACAGCAGGAGCGTCTATTCGGCGAAATAGTGGTTTTGCGTGCGGAACCTGCGCAGCCATCCGCGGCTGCGCAGTAGTCCCCATAGCAGTAGCCCCCCACTGATGTCTATCAGGACATCGTACCCATTAGCATGCCTTCCTGGCACAAATGCCTGGTGCACTTCGTCGCTGATAGCATAAACTGCCGTTGCCAACAACGAGATGCGCATAGCCCGCTCTAGATTGTTCTGGCTGTGGTGAAAGGCGCGCACGAGCAGTATATAGAGCAGAGTGTACTCAGTAACGTGTGCCAGCTTTTTCAGTAAAGCATCTATGCGCGGCCCCGGCGCTTGAGGTAGACGCGGTTGGGAGGACACGTAGAAGATCAGAGCCATAAGCAACAGTGGTGGTAGCCAATACCATAGCCAAATAAGGATTTTCTGTGTTAGACGCGAGTGCGTTGAATCAGGCATCGGTTTTTTCCTAGCAGAGGGATGATGCAGCAGCCTTGTTATGGATGCTGGTTCCTGGCTCTTGAGATTGATAGGCTCTTTCTGCCCGTTCGGCTAGCTTGTGCCAAGCAAATGCGTTTCGCATACGTGCTTGGGCTGCTTTGCCAAGGCGCCTGGCTAAATCCGGATCGCGCAGCAATTGCACTACGGCATCTACAAAGTGCTCCGTCTCGTCAGGGGCGACCAATAGGCCGGAGATGCCATGCTCAATGTATTCCGCATTCTGTCCCACGTTATCAGCGACCACTGGCACTCCCGCAGCCAGCAAGTCTATCAACTTCACGGCGCATTTGGTGCGGTTGATCAGCGTGTCATCAAAGGGGTAGATAGCTACCTTTGCCAGGGCGAAGTAGGCGGGTAGTTGCTCCGGCGGCACCCACCCTGCATAAGCAATATATGGTGCCAATCCCTGCTCACGGGCCATTGCCAACAACTGCTCTTCTTCGCCAAAAAGACCTTTGCCCACGATAAGCCAGCGCGTCTCAGGTGCCTTTGCGAGCACGCCTTGGATAATTGCCAGCACGCGCTCCAAGCGGTACTCAAAGAAACGAGTGTAGAGCAATGCTATCGGGGCATTGCCAAACCCATATTGTTCACGCAGGGCAGCGATTTTATGCGCAGCCACACTATGCTCCTCCGGCCACCAGCCGTTTGGGAGGTAATGTACCCTCGTTGGAGGTACGCCCAGGCTCCAGACGATCGTCTCCAGTGCCCGGCTGGCCACTGTCACGGCATCGCAGTGGGTGAGGCCCCACCGCTCTTGCCAAGCGAAGAAGCGCTTTTGGACCCAGGAATATTGTCCTAATTCGTTCCAGCCGCCAGGTCCTTCCCAATCATCCGTGTCGACCACCAGCCTAACTTGCGTTTGCCCCATGCGCTTCCATTGCCATAGAGCCCAAGCCGCCAGGCCAGCGTAGGATTTGGGCTTAAAACAGTGGATGACAGCGGGGTTGTGCTTCAGGGCGCTGTGCAACAGGCGCCAGGTGAGCAATAGATGTTGCAAGAGGGGCAAGCGTGCCGGTAGCAAGACATTGCGCACATAAACCCCATCTTCTATCCACTCTTTTCCCGCGTCTTGGGGTTTATCCCACGGCGGCAGGAGCATCACGACCTGATGCCCGCGTGCTGCCAGGGCCTTGCCGAGGGGCAATGCCCGCACTGCCATCGTACGCTTCGGTTCCATGGCAAAGGGGCCAACGAAGACGATCCTCATAGTGTTATTATACCCTTGCTCTTTCTCCTGCTCCAAATAGGCATCGCGTTTGGGCGTAGTGCAACTTCCGAGCAAGAAATCTCTTGCATCGTCTCAGGCAGATAAAAAGCAGCAAGTCTAGCCAAGAACCAATCGCTGTCAGCGAATTTGGGGAGCGGATTCGCTCCTTAAGTAGACGGGGCTATCTTATACCTGGCGTGGACTGTGGTCCACGCCGAGCGTGAGAGGCGGTGAAACGCCTTTTCAGAGCGCACAGAGGTCACAGAGACAAATCCTAATGAATAATGACCAATGACCAAAATCTTCGTATCTTTGTGGTGAAGCATTTAGGTGGACACAGTCCGCCGCCACACTTATCCATATTTTCCCCAAACTGAACTGCACTCTTGCGCTTGCCAGACATGGGAATGTGGGGCATAATGTGCCCTGGAGTGTAGGATCGAGGGAGATAGGCATTGCGTGAGGCATGGGAAACGGGGATGGTCAAAAGGAGCGGGAGATTTCATGTCTGAACCGGGCCGTCTGTTTGTTGTGGCTGTGCCGATAGGGCATCCTAAGGACATCACCCTAAGAGCCATTGAGGTATTACAGAATGTTGCTGCGGTCATTTGCGAAGAGTACCGCGAAGGTAGCACCTTGTTGGCGAAGCTGGGCATCCAAAACGAACTCATGGTTGTGAATGAGCACAACGAGGAGAGCGAGTCAGCGCGGATCGTGGAACTGCTGGCGCAAGGCAAATCACTGGCTTTGATTTCCGACTGTGGGACGCCCGTTTTCGCCGATCCCGGGCATTTCCTGCTGCGCACCGTAGTGCAAGCGGGTCTGTCTGTTGTGCCGATTCCTGGCCCGTCCTCGCTCACGGCGGCGCTATCTGTATGCGATTTTCCAATGGAGCAGTTTGTTTTCGGGGGGTTCTTGCCGCGCGAGAAGGACAAGCGTCGTCGGGAGTTGGAACGCTTGCGAGGGATGCATTTGCCGGTTATCCTGATGGACACGCCATACCGTATGGTGGCTCTGCTGAAGGAGGTTGCGCAAGTATTCGGCAACAAGCAGCAGGTGATGCTAGCCTGTGATCTCACGCTTCCTTCCGAGCGCATCTATCGCGGGGAAATACAGGCTGTTTTGAAGCAAATCGAAAAGCAGAAGAGCGAATTTGTGCTGATCATTCGGTAAGGTTGAATTCTCTCTATTCTACCGTAACCGACTTGGCCAGGTTGCGCGGCTGGTCCACATCACAGCCCAAGCGGACCGCGATATGATAGGCTAGCAACTGCAATGGGATAACGGTCAGTACTGGCGTGAGCAATGGGGATGCTTCTGGCACGAAAATGGTATGGTTGGCTTTTTCGCTGATTTCCTGATCACCCTCGGTGGCAATAGCGATTACAATGCCGCCCCTGGCACGGACCTGTTCCATGTTGCTCAGCATCTTGTCGCGCACGTGGTCGCGCACTGCGATGGCTACCACAGGCATGTTCTCGTCAATGAGCGCAATGGGGCCGTGTTTCATCTCGCCAGCAGGATAGCCTTCGGCGTGGATATAGGAGATCTCCTTCAACTTTAGAGCTCCCTCCAAGGCAATAGGATAATGGATGCCACGGCCTAGGTACAGGAAATCACGACACTTGAAATAGCGTTGAGCCAATGTTTTGTACACGTCGTGCTGCGCTAGAACCTTGCCTACTAAACTGGGCAGTTCGAGCAGGTCTTGCAGCAATTTTTCCATCTGGCATTTGTCTAAGATGCCACGTTGCTGGCCTAAGTAAAGCCCCAACAAGTATGCAGCTGCGAGCATAGAAGTGAAGGCTTTTGTCGAAGCCACACCGATCTCTGGACCAGCATTGAGGTAAATGACCCCGTCTGCAAGGCGTGCGGCTTGGCTGCCCACCACATTGACAATGGCAATGCAGCGCACGCCCTTGCCCCGTGCTTCTTCCATCGCAGCCAGTGTGTCTACGGTTTCCCCTGACTGGCTGATAACGAGCAGCACATCTTCTTTGGGGTTCAACAGTGGGTCGCGGTAGCGAAACTCGGAACTGTAATCTACTTCTACCGGGATGCGGGCTAGTTTCTCGATGAGAAACTTGGAAAGAAGTGCGGCGTGCCAAGCAGTGCCACAGGCAACGGCATGGATACGACGGATGGACAGCAACTGCTCTGCGGAAAAGGCGTGCAATCCTTCGAGGCGCACCCTTCCTGCCTCCAAATCCAACCTACTGCGGATGACATCGGTAATGGAGCGCGCCTGTTCTTCGATCTCTTTGAGCATAAAATGCTGATAGCCCTCTTTAGCCACTGACACCGGATCCCACGGGATGGTATGGATGTCCTTCTCCAAGGGTGCGCCAGACAAGGAGAAAAAGCGCGCTCCGTCAGAGGTGATGACAGCTATCTCTTGGTTCTCCAGGAAGCTGACCCTTTGCGTGTGCTCGAGGATGGCAGGCATATCCGAAGCAATGAACATCTCAGCCTGGCCGTAGCCCACGACGATTCCTCCTGCGTTGCCCAGCCGGGCAGCCAAGAGATGATGAGGTTCCAGCGTGCTGAGGGCGACGATCGCGCTAGCGCCTTTCAACCTGGTTACTGCCAAGCGCACCGCAGTACTCAGATCGCCATGTTCATGGTAATACTTCTCGATGAGATGGACAATGACTTCAGTATCCGTCTGTGAGCGAAAGATGTGTCCCTCGGCTAGCAATTGCTCTCTGAGTTCGCGGTAGTTCTCCACAATGCCGTTCTGGATAACAACGATTTCGCCTTTGCAATCTGTATGGGGATGGGTATTGGCCTCGCTGATACCGCCATGTGTAGCCCAGCGTGTATGCCCTATCCCAACGTAGCCTCGGGCAGGCTGCTGGGCAAGGAGCGCTGCCAGGTTTTCGATCTTTCCAACACTTCTTCGCAGGAGCAGTTGGCCATCCTGCAGCACAGCGAGGCCAGCAGAGTCGTAGCCGCGGTATTCTAAACGGCGTAAGCCTTCGAGGACGATAGAGGATGCCTCACGGGTTCCGATGTAGCCGACGATGCCACACATTGTTTCCCTCCAATAGCAAAATTTTGTTGTGAGCAGACACAAGCCATGGATGCATTCACGGTCACGCATGACAACAGCCCGGCATTCAAGATGGGCATATGAGATGCGTGTACCGCTTGCTGATCAGCACTAGGGGGAATCCATGCCTGCCTGCTGTCGAGCTTGCCACTGCATCCTCTTTTGTCCTGGCAGTCGCCTGCGGGCTTTGTAAGGATGCTCCATTTTGGAGGGAAAAGGGGGAAGGTGGCACTTCCCGGAGGCTTCCGCTGACCCTTCGATTTTCCCCGCTTTGCGATGTGCGGGTTAGCCCTGCCTTGCGGCAGGGAACCTCCACCTCGTCAACTGCGCCGGGTAGCGCAGTCCGTGCGCTGTTATCCCTCGCTATCCATTAGGATGGCCAGATCAGACGATGGTGCACCTCCTTCGTCTCAGATACCAGGTTTCTAAGAAAAAAACCTGGTATCTGACGAGTTCCGTTTTTCAGTTTATTCTATTTTCTTAAACTGATCCTTGCCAGCACCGCAGACAGGGCATACCCAGTCATCTGGCAGGTCTTCAAAAGGTGTCCCTGGTTTGATGCCCGAGTCTGGATCACCTGCTGCGGGGTCATAGATGTAGCCACAAACGGTGCATTCATATTTCGCCGCTTTGGCTTCTGGTTTAGCCTTTTCTTGCTTGGGCTCTTCCTTGATATAGGTTGGCGCAGTTTTCGGTGCCTTGCCCCGTTTGACCTGATGGTAGTAGGCATAGGTCATTGGCTCAGCGTTTTCGTCCAGGATGTCGGCATCGAGAACTCGTGCAACGAACAGGGTGTGCGTTTCAGCGTCCACGCTACCTACGACCTCGGCTTCTAGGTATGCCAGCGCGTTATCCAGCACAATGGGCACCCCTGTTGCCCCCAGTTTGGTACTTACCCCCTCAAATTTGTCTATCTCGCGCCCGGATTTGAAGCCAAAGCGTCCGATGAATTCCATCGGGGTCTCTTGGGAGAGGACAGAGACGGTAAAGACCTTGCTTGACTGAACAAATTCATGGGTCAGGTTCTGTTTGTTCAGGCACACCGCGATCATGGGCGGTTCAGAAGTTGTTTGAATGACGGTGTTGGCGATTTGCCCATTGAAGTTGCTGTCCTTTTTCGAGCTCACTACGTACATTCCATAACTGATTTTATGCAGTGCTTTGGGGTTCATTTCATTGACCTTTCCCAGAAAATAGTGTTTGAGGCGTTGCTGCTCTGCAACGCTTGCCATATTCTATGGGAGGATATACACGGTGTCAAATTGGATACGGGGCGCGGCATGGAAGCGAGTGAAATTTCTGCCAATGCTAAAAGACCAACTCAGTGCCTACGGGACAGGGCATGACCCTTGAGCCGAAAGCGGTAGCAAGAGCAACATAAGCGGTTTGTCCGGTGCAGTGGTTCGGGTAGAAGCACGGCGTGCCATATGTGTGGAGAATCTGCACCAAGTGATGGAGCTGCTCCTGGTTCATGCTTTCTAGGTGCGTGCCTCCAATGACGGCGATAATCGGGCCGCCGAAATTATCCCTCACGTGCTGCAGTGTATTCAGCAATCCGGCATGGCAGCAACCGCACAGCACCACCAAGCCTTGGTCCGCCTCTAGCACCAGAGACAGGTCATCCTGATAGGGATCTGGGATAAATTGATCGCCGTCCCGCACCAGATGGCGCGCGCTGCGCCCCTCTACTTCGGGGCGAGAGGTAATCTCTCCTGTCGTGTATACACCAGGCAGGATTTGTTGCGCCTTGGCGCTCAAGCGTAGGTCCGCATAGTGTGAGAGATCTTCATACCCTATAGAGAGCCCAATGCTTTCCAGCTTGGCCTCACGCCGTGCAAAGCGTTCGCGGAAAAGATCGGAATGCGCGTAGAGCGGTATCTTGCTTATCTGTGCGAGCAGCGCTTTTAGTCCACCCGTGTGGTCATAGTGAGCGTGGCTGAGGGTAATGGCGGAGATGCTGGCAGGATCAATCCCCGCTACCTGGAGGTTGTGCAGCAATACGGTGCCGCTCTGTCCGGTGTCAAACAAGAGGCGTTTTCCCTCAGTTTCTATGAGAAACGAAAGGCCATGCTCACCCCAGAAACGCGATCCAGCCTGAACAGCATTGTCTACTACGCAGGTTATTTTCATGACTTCTCTCTCCACATTCGCCTTCTGATCATGGCGCACGCCCCATGAACTACCCGTATGCCATGTTTTCGGCAGAATTCTATCGCTGCCTCGGATTCTGCGCCAGGTTGCATCCACACGCGGTTGATGCCTAACGCAGCGCACTGTTGCACAATTTCCTCTGTAGCCTTTGGCGGAACGACAATGTCTACAACGGCGGGTTGTTCTGGCAGCTCGGCAAGGCTGCGATAAAGTTGTTGGCCTTCCAAGTAACCGCCGCGCGGGTTCACACCATATACGGTATAACCCGCTTCGCGCAGGGTGCGAAAGATCTTGTATCCATACTTATTCGGGTCAGTGGATGCGCCTACCACTGCCCATACTCGCTCATTGGTAAATTCTTGAATCAGATCTTCCATTTGCGATGATCATTTTCGGATCGCCATTCACAGCGTTTAGTCCTGAATAGTACGTGCCTCGCGTGGTCTTCTGCGGCGCGTGGCTTGCATATCCAAGGGCACAACTTGAGGGCGTTCCGCGGTATAGACGTTGATGGTTGACAGCCCGGCAAATTCAGCCTCGATGGCTGCCATCTCGCTCACGGACAAGGGGCGCACAGGGCAGGGGCGCAGTGGTGTATTGAGCTGTACCTCGTCGGGGCGACAGGTGCGGGCAAGCGCGGCCATTTGTCTGGCCTGGTTTTGATTCGCCTCTATGAACATCATCTGCAAAGCCAATTTACCAGTGAAGCCTTGGCGAAAATGGCGGATGCCATCGAGGATCTGGGCGAGCTCTACTTGACCGATGGGGCGGTTGATCGCGTGGAAAAGCTCTTCCGTTGGGGCATCCACTTTGGCTACTACGATATCAAAGCGCATCAGATCGCGCTGTACGTCCTCCCGCCAGATGAGCGAAGCATTCGTTAGGATCGCTACGGGATGCCCGCCTAATTCTGCGCGTACAACTTCCACCAATTCGCCCAGGTTGGCAGCCAGTGTTGGTTCACCCACGCCAGAGAAGGTTATGGTATCAATAGATGCCTCTTTGGCTGCTGTCAGTTGCTGACGAAGCATCTCTGCGGTAACAAAGAGGCGTCGCTCGGCCAATGGATAAGCAGTTCTGCCCAATTGGCAGTAAACGCAATCAAAAGAACAGGTCTTGCTCTGTGTGGATACGGGGTCTATGCCTAGCGAGCGCCCCAAACGCCAGGACGGCACGGGGCCATAGACCATGCTGGGAAGCGTTGTCTTGGTCATCAACGTTTTACCTTCGCATCATGCATGTGCAGCGTGCTCGGGATGTTCCAGGGGCCCGCCAAGCTTCTCCAGCGCCCGTGCTAGTGTCTGGTTTACTTTCTCCAAATCATCGGCTGCGCTCAGGATATCCGCCTGCGCTGGGCCAGCCTTCTCTGCCCAACGGCGGAACTCGTTGGCGTGTTCCTCGTTGTGCTCGATCCAATGAGGCAGCAAAAGGCGCAGTTTGTCTTGCTCACTCCGTGCGGCCATGTGTTTCCTCTCTTCCTTCATATGGTACCAACGTCACAGTATGCTTCAGGAAATCAACCGTGGCCACTTTGGCAGGCACGAAGCGAGGTTCCTCGAAGAAGGTAGCCACGCGCACTCCTTTATCAGTCACCTCCAGGAAGGTCGCTTCGCGCATGATCTCCTCTTTTTGCCCGTCTCGAAGCAGATATACATTTGCCTGGCACAAGGTTTTTTCCTCCTCAAGTGTTCACCGTTGCGTGCGCAATGCTAGGAAGACAGTGGCTTGCTTTTGGCCTCTGGCACCAGTTCAACGACACGGGCGGCGATAGGGTCAAACACATCCCCAGTGTACAATTCGACCTGACCATTGTCGCAGCGCATGGCCAATTCCGGATCCAGCGGAATTTGGCCAAGCATTGGTATGCCCAATGCCCGTGCGGTCTCTTCAGCCTGGCTGGGGCCAAAGATATCAATCTTGTGCCCACAGGCTGGGCATTGGACATAGCTCATGTTCTCTACTAGGCCAAGGATGGGGATGTTCAAGGTTTGCGCCATGCGTGCCGCTTTGCGCACGACCATACCAGCCAGGTCCTGTGGCGAAGTCACCAACAGGACTCCGCTGAGAGGGATGGATTGCATCACGGTGAGCGTGGCATCGGAGGTGCCAGGTGGCAAATCAATGACTAACGTATCCAGACGCTCCCAGAGCACATCCCCCCAGAATTGCTTAATCGCTTCGCTGATCAATGGGCCACGCCAGACAACGGCCTCAGATTCATCGCGCAACAACAGGTTGATAGACATAACCTTAATGCCAGTAGAGCTCACCACCGGCACCATGCCAAAGGGGCTCCATTTCGGTGGTTCATGAAGGCCGAACATACGTGGGATGCTGGGACCAGTGATGTCTGCATCCAATAAGCCAACCCGCTCCCCTTTTTTGCGCAGAGCGATTGCTAACAGTGCTGCCACGGAGGACTTGCCCACTCCGCCTTTGCCACTCATCACGGCAATGACATGCTTTACATCGTTGAATGCCTCAGCCAGAGGGCGCCTTTTTTCCGGCGCGCCGAAAGCCTTGGCTCGTTCCTCGGCGGTCATCTCAGCCAGCTGCACATTGGTAATGAGCGCCCCGTCAAGGCTGCGAATCGCCGCTTTGACGTCATTGACAATCCTGTCCCGCAGCGGGCAGCCCGCTGCAGTAAGAGCCAGGACCACGTTCACCTCTCCGTCGGCGATGCGGATTTCGCGTACCATGCCCATGTCTACGATGCTGCGCCCCAGTTCGGGGTCCATCACGTTCTTCAATGCGTTGCGAACTTCTTCTTCGGTAACCATATTCTCCTCTCAAAATGACTGTGTAGATTTTGTTTTATGATACTCGCCTTGTCCCTCAGCCATATGTCGTTCGTACTCGGCGAGGAAAGCGGTTAACATACGCGTCGTTTCACGTAGGTCGGCCATCCAGGCTGCTAAGTAACGGTCTCCCGCCTGGGTGAGATGGTAAACACGACGAGCCGGACCGGCGGTTGAAGTCGTATCCCAGGTTGAGGTGACCATGCCATTCCTCTCCAACCAGCGCAGTGTGCGGTAAATCAGGCTGGCGTCCACAGGATTTCTTTCATCAAAGCCGAAAAGTTTGATTGCCTCAGCCAGTTCATAGCCATGAGCGTCTCGCTTATGCAGTAGCAAAAGCAAACAAGGTTCTAAAAAGCGGCGCAGGCGGCGAGGGCAAGGTTCCCCCTCTTCTGCACCACGCCAGGGTCTTCCTCTGCGCATGATCAATCTCCTTTTTTGCGTGCTTAGAGCGCATCTATTGACTTTTTGCAAGTAGCAATATAGCGCAGGGTTGCGGCTTTGTCAAATGAGCATTAGGTATGGAGGGCGATTTGACAAATTAGATAGATTCACTTATAATGTAAGTGCATAATGCATATAATTACACAAAGTATTTAACAATCGCTTGCCCTGGGCAGCATGATACTGTTATCCTGGATGAATAGCAGAAAGGAGGTGAGAAGTATGCCAAGAGGAGACCGTACAGGACCGCTGGGCATGGGTCCCATGACGGGGCGAGCCGCTGGTTACTGTGCTGGCTATGGCGTTCCCGGCTATATGAACCCGGTTTCCGGCCGCGGCTTCGGCGTAGGTTTTGGTGGCGGTTGGGGCAGAGGCTTCCGTTGGCGCCACTGGTACTACGCCACAGGGCTTCCCGGCTGGGTACGCTTTGGGTATGGGCCGAGCTGGGGTGTGCCGACCCTAACTAAGGAGCAGGAAGCTGACATGCTAAAGGCCCAAGCCAAGGCGCTACAGGAACAGCTCGATGCCATCAACAAGCGCATCACGGAACTCGAACAGGAAGCCTGAAAAGAATCGGAGCGGGCTTGCTACTGCTGATTTCATGTCAAGCCCGCTCCAGCACCTTAGAGTGCTATGAGTTCTTTTGTAGGGTGCCGGTTCATGAGATTCGCCCAAGTATCTGGTACCGATGTGCGGGTGATTTGCAGAGAAACAGTGAGGAGGTGGATAAGAGATGCCTGGTTTTGATGGTACTGGGCCGCGAGGCGAAGGACCGCTGACTGGTCGGGGTGAAGGGTATTGTGTGCTGCAGCTCCCTGATCCTGCGTCAGGCAAGCCTGCTTTTGGCTTTGCCGGTTTGGCTGGTGTGCCTGTGTGGCTGTACCCTCGCCTCGGCGGAGCGCTACCGATTTGCCAACCACTGCTTGGCTTCTATCCAGGAAGATGGATAGGATACAGTCGGGGCTTGCATATGGGCCGTAGACACGGCAGGCGCTTTTTCATGCGAGGTTGGTGATGGAGTTTTTAGAGAGGATTGATAGGGAAGGTTGGGGACACCAAGCACAATGGTTATGATCTGCCCTCGCTCGATATAGACCATAACAACTCATCATGAAGGGGGTGAAGATGAAGATCGTCATTACCGCAAATGGAGATGATTTGGGCTCTCCCGTCAGTCTTGTCTTTGGACGCTGTTCCACGTTTATTTTTGTGGATACGGAGACGATGGCTTTCGAAGCCGTTGCCAATCCAGCTTTATCTGCATCGGGTGGGGCAGGGATTCAGGCTGCCCAGTTTGTCGTGGAACGTGGTGCAGAGGCTGTGTTGAGTGGCAGCGTAGGTCCGAATGCTTATGGAGTGTTCCAGGCTGCCAATGTGCCGGTTTACTTGGTTGGCGAGGGCACGGTAAGGGAGGCTATAGAGGCTTACAAAGCAGGGAAGCTGCAAACCGCTATGGAAGCAAACACGCCGGCTCACACAGGCTTGGGTCGGTGGACGGCTGGTGGCGGAATGGGTAGTGGATGTGGTGGAAAAAGCCGAACGTGAATGTGTCTTTTGGTAGGAGGTGAGGAGTGGCATTGCGTGTAGATAGCGAGCGGTGTACGGGTTGCGGCGCATGTGTGGATGTCTGTCCTGCTGGCGCGATACGGCTTGTGGATCATTTAGCCAGCATCGATGCAGGCTTGTGCCGCGAGTGTCAGGCTTGTGTAGAAGTTTGCCCGCAGGGAGCGATCCTTGTGGCGGAGGAAAGGGTTCCTGTAGTAGAGGGTGAGATCGTCGGGGTTTCCCCAAACTTGCCCCTGGTACAGCAGCCAGCTTCCGTGCCTGTCCGCCCAATTCGTCCACGGTCCTATAACTTGGGCATGGCTCTGGCTTTCTTGGGGCGGGAGATTGTACCGCGGGCGGCTGCTTATCTGCTAGAAGCCTGGAGGCACAGGCAGGCTACACCAGATGCTCAGGGGCAAGCAGCCCTAGGGATCTCGCTGTGGGATCATTGGCGCTGGGGAGGACATAGGCAGCGCCAGCGGCAACGGCGCGGTCGCTAAGCGCATTGTAGCGGGAGCATAACATGCCTATCTATGAATTCCGTTGTCGAAGTTGTCATACGAGATTTGAGGCCTGGCTGCGCTCCAGCCAAGATGCTGTTACCTGCCCCAATTGCGGTGCTACGCTGTTGGAGAAGCGGGTTTCAGCACCCGCCCTGGTGAGTACAGGCAGGAGACAACAAGCTGGCCACACCTGCTGTGGCCGTGAAGAGCGCTGCGAACAGCCTCCTTGTTCTGATGGGAGTGGTTGTCGCAGGGGGTAGGGAAAGGAGGTGAAAAACATGGGACGTGGCAGTGGACGAGGTGCTGACCGAGGGCGTATGGGCGGCCCTAAAGCCGCTGGGCCAGGCGGGTATTGCGTCTGCCCAAATTGTGGGCACAAGCAGCCGCATGTCGCAGGGCAGCCCTGTACAGCACTGACTTGCCCTAAGTGTGGTACCAGGATGATTCGCGAATAACGTTTATATCCAGGAGAAAAGAAGCATGATCCTCGCTATAGCCAGTGGCAAGGGTGGCACAGGTAAGACCACCGTAGCGGTCAATCTGGCCCTTGCCGTTTCATCGCAGAAAAAGGGCGGTGCAGAGGTTACCTTTGTTGACTGCGATGTAGAAGAACCTAATGCGGCGCTCTTTTTGCATCCGGTTATCGAACAACGACGGGAAGTGGGGTTGTTGGTTCCTGAGGTGGATTTGGGACGCTGCACATACTGTGGCCGGTGCGCCGAGGTTTGCCAATATCATGCCATTGCCGTCGTGCAGCGCAAAGTGCTCTTCTTCTCCGAACTTTGCCATGGCTGCGGAAGTTGCACGCTGAATTGCCCGGAAAAGGCTATCCGTGAGAGGCTGCATGTGAGCGGTGTGATTGAGCAGGGCATTGCCCAAGGCACGATACGTTTTGCGCATGGTATCCTGAACATTGGCGAGGCGATGGCCACACCTATCATCCGTCAGTTGAAGCGATGTGCTATCCCACCGGATGCATCACATAGCTTGGTGATCCTGGATGCGCCGCCAGGCACTGCTTGCCCGGTGGTTGAAACGATGCGTGGCGCTGATTTGGTGCTCATGGTCACAGAGCCCACGCCGTTTGGGTTGCACGATTTGCGGCTCGCGGTGCAGGTAGCGTATAATGAATTGCGGCTGCCTGTGGCCGTTGTGATCAATCGTGATGGCGTGGGCGATGATGGTGTAGACCGCTATTGCCAAACGCAGGGCATACCCATTCTCATGCGCATTCCTTTAGACAGGCGCATTGCTGAGGCTTATGCAGAGGGGCGGCCCATTGTCGAGGCTCTACCTGACTACCAAGTGCGTTTTCTTGATCTTTATCAGCGGATTGGCGAATTTAGCAGGGAGTACAGATTAGAGGATAAGAAAGGGGGTGGATGCTGCAAATAATAACCAAAAATCTGTACGTAAATAAAGATCGAGAAATTCTTAGGAGGGGGTAAGATGCCAGAACTGAAAGAGGGTTGTGTCAAGCCAGCGCGAGGGCCAATTGTGCCGGCGGCGGAATCGGCTGTCCCGGCAGCAGGAGTTACATCATCACAGGAGGTGCGCAAAATGACGGCACGAGTGGGCAAGGAAGCGATTGATTTCGAAGCGAACGCGTTCATTGCAGGGGTGGGTTTCCAGCCGGTCAAACTCTCAGACTACAAGGGCAAATGGATTGTCCTATGCTTTTATCCAGGGGACTTTACCTTTGTTTGACCCACCGAATTGGCAGCGGTTGCTGCCCTGTACGACGAGTTCAAGAAACTCGGAGTAGAAGTATTGGCTATGAGCACCGATAGCCGCTTTGTGCACAAGATTTGGCAGGAGCAAGAACTGTCCAAGATGGTCAGCGGCGGGGTGCCTTTCCCCATGCTTTCAGATGCGGGGGGCAAGATCGGTGCTATCTATGGCGTGTACGATGAGGAAGCTGGCGTGGACATCCGTGGCCGCTTCATTATTGACCCCGATTTTGTGATTCGCGCGATGGAAGTGCTCACGCCGGAGGTGGGGCGGAATCCGGAAGAGTTGCTGCGGCAAATCAAGGCTTTCCAGCATGTACGGGCTACCGGTGAAGTAACCCCCTCGGGTTGGCAGCCAGGGCAAGTTACGCTCAAGCCAGGGCCGGCCTTGGCCGGCAGGGTTTGGGAAGTCTGGAAGCCATAAACGCTAAGAAGAAAGGTTGACGCACTCTTGCGCCGACGCAATTCGCGTCGGCGCAAGAGTGACGGGTTATGGAGTAATGAAACAACTAGTTGTTCTGAGTGGCAAAGGGGGTACAGGCAAAACCACTGTCGCAGCGGCTTTAGTCCATTTGGCTTCACAAGAAGCTCCGATTGTTATTGCTGATGCAGATGTGGATGCAGCCAATTTGGAGCTAGTTTTGTCCCCTACAAGACTGGAAGAGCACGATTTTCTCAGTGGACAGGTGGCGGTTATCCGAGCACAAACCTGCAGTGCCTGTGGCAAGTGTGCTGAGGTCTGTCGTTTTGACGCCGTATTCCCTTGCAACGGAAATTACGCGGTAGATGCTTTGGCATGTGAAGGCTGCGCCGCATGTTTTTACCAATGCCCTGCCGGTGCTATCCGCATGGAAGAGCAGCACGCTGGTCAGTGGTACCGTTCTCAGACGCGTTTTGGCCCCCTGTTCCATGCACGCCTTTTTGCTGGGCAGGAAAATTCGGGCAAGTTAGTGACGGTGGTGAGGCGACAAGCATGGCTATGGGCACGGGATACTGCAGCGCGTCTTCTGCTGATAGATGGACCACCAGGCATTGGCTGTCCAGTAATTGCTGCCAGCACAGGCGTGAATGTCGCACTAGTAGTGACGGAGCCGACGGTTTCTGGCGTGCATGACCTGCAACGTATATTGAGCACTATCGCGCATTTTGGCGTGCTGGCTCTGGTGCTGATCAACAAGGCTGATCTCAATTTCAAAAAAGTCCAGGAAATCGAATCTTTTTGCGCCTCGAACGGGATAGAAGTGGTGGGCCATGTTCCTTTCGATACCGTGGTGACGAGAGCAATGGTGCATGGCCAACCGGTCACGACTTGTACTGGCAATGCTGTGAGTGTTGAGCTGCGCAACGCCTGGAAAAGGATAAAAGGATATTTAGAGTAAGTTACCTGCTGCGCCTTCTATGGAAGGGCTGTCGTAGGCAGAGGGAGATAGCGCGAGTTACGTTGGCCGTGGTCCGATCAAACCGGCGCCGCTGATTAAATCCAGCATTTCCGCCGTGATCGCCTCTTGCCTGGCCACTTGTAGGCTGAGCTTGAACTCTTCAATCAGGCGTTCCGCATTTTGTGTGGCTCCATCCAGGAGCTGATAACGTGCGGTATGCTCCGCTACAGCGGATTCCAACAGTATCTGGTAAAGCCTAGCGGTGAGCCAGAGTTGAACCAAGCGGATGTAAAGTCCCAATGGCTCGGTCTCGATGATGGGGGGAAATAGGGATTCCTCCGTTGGGACGGGAGGGATGGTGGGAGGGAGCAGGCGCACTACGGTGGGTTCATAGCGCATGAGCCCTCTAGGAGCGTTATAGACCACTTCAACTATATCCAGTTCGTATTGCTCATAGCCTCGCAACCATTCCGAGACCAGTTCGACAGCCAGTTCGTAGGGCGGAAGGGCGGTTACGGAAAGCGGTTTTGCCCACACCGGTACGCGTTCCCGATGACGAAATGTGCGTTGAGTGCGCGATCCCAATGTCATTAGCCGTACTTTCACGCCTACGGCATGTTGTGCCAGGATTTGCTCCGCGTACGAAACGACCGTATCGTTGAACGCCCCGCACAAACCACGTTCGCTGCCGATGACGAGAAGGGCGATGCTTTCCCCCGGCCGGCGTTCCTGGCGCTGCGTAGGGGAACACTGACGGAGATAGGGTGTGATCAGGGCGAGGATGCGCAGCAGGCGCTGAGAATATTGCTCTACACTACGCCCTTTGTTCAGAGCAAGGAGACGGCTACCCAGGGAAATGGTGCGTAGGGCACCCAGTATAGGCTCTACTGCTTGTATGTTTTCCAGGCGCGCCTTGAGGCGTTCCAGTTCCTCCATGCGATGTTAATACCTTTGGAAACGCTCGATGTCCCATGCGAAGATGATCGCACCACCTACTTGAGGTGTCTCGCTGGGTGTGACTGGTTGGCCTGGCGCACCTGTTCTTGCTAGTGATACAGGTGCGTGACAGGAACGGTCAATGAGACATAGCACTTCCTCGAGCTTTTCGTCTGGAACAGCAATAAAAAGGGTCTGGCTAGCCTGACGCAGCACACCCCCTCTGGTCTCGGTGAACGTCGCTGTATGACCAGCCGCGACTAATCTATTGATGACCTCGTTAGCCCCTGCTTTTGGCACAACTGCCATCACCATTTTCATGCTGCTTTTTCCCTCCTCGCATATATGGCGGCGCATTCTGCACACAGCCGCAATAGCGTTGCACGAGTTTCGTCGTCCCATGCCCCTGTACGGTTGAGGTCATGGTACAAATCTGGTTCAGTTTTTCGTACATAGCGCAATAGTTCTGATTGAAAGCTAGGTATATCCGCAAGGGGCATGTCATCCAGGAAACCTTCATTGACGGCTAGCAGGATGACTGCCTCATCTGCCAAGGACAGTGGCTGGTTAGGCGGTTGGGCAAGCACCGCACGCACTCGTTCACCGCGTCGAATTTGCCGCAGCGTGGCTTCGTCCACTTCTGTCCCAAAGCGTGCAAAGCGCGAGACCTCTTCGTACTGTGCCAACTGTAGACGTAGATCACCGGAAAGCACACGCATAGCGGTAGATTGTGCTGCCCCCCCGACACGCGAAACAGACAAGCCAACGTTTACTGCGGGTTTGATGCCGCGGTTAAAAAGATCGGCATCCAGCACGATTTGCCCATCCGTTATGGCGATCAAATTGGTAGGGATATAGGCGGAGATGTTGCCGCCCTTTGTTTCTACGATGGGCAAGGCGGTCAGCGATCCGCCACCTGCTTCTTCTCCCAGTTTGCAGGCGCGTTCCAGCAACCTTGCATGCAGATAAAAAATGTCTCCGGGGTACGCTTCGCGGCCCGGTGGACGGCGCAGGAGCAGACTCAACTCACGGTAAGCGTCGGCATGCTTGGATAGGTCATCGTAGACAATAAGCACGTCTTGGCCTTCGTCCACGAAGAACTCAGCCATCGTGCAGCCTGCATAGGGTGCTAGGTAGCGCAGTGCAGGCGGGTCATCTGGGCTGGAGACCACCACAATGGTATAGGCTAGAGCATCGTGTTTGCGCAGTGTTTCGATCACATCCAGCGAAGAAGACTTTTTCTGGCCAATGGCGACGTATACGCAAAGAACCCCGCTCCCTTTTTGGCTGAGAATGGCATCCACAGCCAGTGTCGTCTTGCCAATCTGTCGGTCGCCGATGATTAGTTCCCGCTGTCCTCGACCGAGGGGTATCAGCGCATCCACGATTTTGATGCCGGTATGCAGGGAAGCGTTTACTGGCGCACGTTCGATAATCCCTGGGGCGTCTCGCTCTAGGAGGCGCCACTCGGCTTCTTGTATGGGTCCCCAGCCATCTAAAGGTTCTCCCAAGGGGTTCACGATGCGCCCCAAGAGCCCACGTCCCACGGGTACACGCAGGCGCCGCCCCGTTCCGGTAACTTGGTCTCCACCTTGAATGCCTCGATCTGAACCCAATAGGATGGCGTCTATCTGGTTATGATCCAAATTCAGCACCAAGCCCCTAACTCCAGTGGGGAAAACGACCAGTTCATCAGTGCGCGCGCGGGGCAAGCCAGAAAGAGTGGCTACGCCATTCCCAATGCGTTGCACCGTGCCCACATCGTAAAAACGCACCTGCATGGGCAATTCTGCTGCTTTTTGACGCAACGCGGTAAGCAGCGGGTCAATCTCAGGCTGTACTTTGGGCAAACCAGGAGCAGTCAGTACGGCATCCTTGATCAGTTGGATAGCGTCAACCTGACTGACGCGGACTTTGTGATCCAGTTGTGCCAATTGTCGGCGTACGGCACTCAGTACCGCTGCCACATCAGGTTCTGGCCTAGGCATTGCCTACCTGCTCCTTCAGCGCTGCAGATACTTGCTGGCGCAGTTCCTGCAACTGGCCAGCGAGGGAATTGTCCATGACCAAATCGCCCAGGCGCACGCGTATGCCAGCGATCAAGGCAGGATCAATGCTCAGTTTGATGCTCACGTTCTGATCTGCCAAAGCGGTGAGGATTTGCGCCAGTTGTCCTTGTTGTTCCGTAGAGAGTTCCTGCGCTGAGGTAATGTACGCAATGGGCTCGCGCGTACCCAAGGAGCGCCGTATGGCTTCTACCCGATCCATTTCAGAACGTCCCATCTCGCGAATGCGTTCGATCAGCCCCCGGATGAGTGCTCCTTGAACCTCGAGGGGCGCCACACGTGCGGTGATACTGGCACTGACCTCCAGAATGGCATCGACCATTTGCTCATGGAACTCGTCTATGGCTTGTTGCTTCAGGCGGTGGATATCTGCTTGAGCCTCGACAAGCATTTGCGCCGCGGCAGCACGCGCCTGCTGTAGCAATTCCTGATATTCCGCTTCCGCCCGCTCGCGCGCCTTTGCCAGGATTTTTTCTGCCTCTTGATCCAGTTCCATCTGCTTTTGTTCCAACTCAGCGCGTAGAACTGCCACGCGGTGCCTTTCCTCAGCCAGCTCTTTCATCAGCCGTTCCTTCTCTTCTGCCCGCTGGGCAGCCTGGCGCAAGACGGGTTGAAACAGGAAGCGGTTCAGCACTACCGCCAAAACGATGAAGTTAATGACCTGGAAAATGATCGTGGCTGGATCCAGACTCAACATGTCCTAGCCCCTAAAAGAAGCGATCGAGCAGCGGGTTGGCGAAGATGAGGACCAGGCAGATCAACAATACGTAGATTGCGGTTGATTCCAGCAGGGCCATGGAGATGAACAGCGTGGCGCGTAAGCGGTCAGCCACTTCGGGTTGACGGGTCATCCCCTCTAGGGCTTTCACCACTGCTCGACCCTCAACCCAGGCAGGTACAATGGTGCCCAAGGTAATGGCGATAGCCGTTGTAATGATAGTAACGATGGTGATCAAAGTTCCGGAATCCATAGTCTAACTCCTTTTCTCACTTGGGATTGATTCATTGGCCGCTACGGCAGCGCCGATATAGACTGCAGCCAGTACAGTGAAAATATAAGCCTGCAACAGGCCGGTCAACATACTGAAGGCGATAAGCGGTATCGGTACAATGAGCGGAAGCAGCGAGAAAATCACTGCGACGATAAGGTCTGTGCTGAGCACATTGCCAAACAGACGCAATGTAAGGGAAAGCGTACGGCTGAACTGCCCAATGAGTTCCAGAGGCAGTAAAAAGATGGGGTCAGCGAGCTCCTTCAAATAGCGCGTCAAGCCTTTATCACGTATCCCAAAATAATGCACGGAGAAAAAAACGATCAGTGCCAAGGCGAAGGGCGTATTGATGCCTTTGGTTGGGGATACCAAAATGGGCACGGCGCCTAACGTGTTGGCAGCAGCAATGAAAACAGCCAAGGTGCCCAGCAATGGCAAGTAGGGGGCGGCGGGCCGTCCCATGACACTGGAAACGCTGTCCAACACAAACTCGACCAGCAGTTCCAGCGCCGCTGGCCTCCTTCGGCCAAGAAGATATACGATGGCAGTCAACAGGATCAACATGATCCATGTAGATAGGACAGTATCCCGTACGGGGATGCCAAAAATGGTGAAAACTACCTCTGAGAATAGACCCTTCATCTATTTACCTCCTGTTTCGGTGGCACTGGCTCTTTGCTTGCCATGGATAGTGTGGCGACACCGCAGCAGGCTAGGCGTGCCAACAGGAAGCCTGCCAAAGCCCACAACCCAGAAGCCAAGGAATGCTTCAAAGCCCCAAGCAGCAATAAAGCCACGACCACACTGCGCAGCATGGCTCCTCCCCAGACCAAAAGCAGCATCTCGCTGCCCCTGGTCGGTTCCAGCCCTTTCACCGTCTGCCACAGTGTGGCGGCATGGGCTATACCTATAGTGATTCCGATAAAAAGCCATCCGAGTCCTGCGATGTTTCCTCCTCCTGTTGCTCTTGTTCTGCCCGGTATCGGTCTCGTGCGATTTCATACTGCAGTTTACGAAAAACGTTGTAAAAGCCCACCATCACGCCCAACATGAGCAAGCCGAAAGTCACCACGTAGCCAGTTTGGAAATGGCGGTCGAGCAAATAGCCCAATACTCCGCCACCGCAGATGGGCACACCGAGATCCCAGCCCAGCGACATGGCTCGTAAGGCATCTGCCCATGCCGAGCTCCAAATGTCGCGTTTCTGTTTTTTCGTCATGGTACTAGTCCAAGATGTTGGCGTTGCTCATTACCGCCACCATCAGCGAGCCTGTGGGTTGCGGAGCAAAGTTTCCATCAGCCTCGTAAAACGCTCCTCTTCGCCCGGCTCAGCCAGCGTAGCAACTGCAGCCTCTGCTTCCGCCAGCCCGGTCGTGTAGATGGACACCTGGCCCGGCGTGATGTGCAAGATGCCGGCTTTGATGGGCAGGGTGTGCTCCCCGGTGTCATCAGCATATCGAACTGGTGCCGTCACAGTCTCTGCCAACAAGGGGGCATGCCCTGGCCAGATGCCAATCTCGCCCCCATCTGCCAGGCGTACCTGTATCCAGTGCACATGGAATGCTTCCAATATTATTTCTTCGGGTGTCCATATAATCAGATGCCAGGGTGCAAACATTCTATCCCGTCCAGTATCATTCCATCAGGCGACGTGCCTTGCCTATTGCCTCATCAATGGTTCCGACCATGTAAAAAGCCTGCTCAGGCAGGTCATCGTAGTAGCCATCGAGGATCTCGCGAAAACCGCGCAGCGTTTGTGCTAACGGCACAAACCGCCCGGGCAAGCCTGTGAAAGGTTCTGCGACAAAAAACGGTTGCGTGAGAAAGCGCTGTAGTTTGCGTGCGCGGTTGACCGCCAAGCGGTCTTCCTCACCCAGTTCCTCAATGCCCAAGATGGCGATGACATCGCGCAGTTCTTCGTAACGGGCGAGCAGGGCGCGCACTTCCTGAGCAATGGTGTAGTGTTCCTCGCCGACGACATTCGGCGCCAGCAGCCTGCTATAGGACTGCAGCGGGTCTATGGCGGGATAAAACCCTTGGCTCACCTGCCGCCTGGACAGGACCGTGCTGGCGTCGAGGTGAGCAAAGGCTGCCACCACGGCCGGGTCGGTCAAATCGTCGGCAGGCACATAAATAGCCTGCACGGAGGTGATGCTGCCCCGGGTGGTGGTAGTGATGCGTTCTTGTAGCTCCCCCATCTCACTGATCAGCGTAGGTTGGTAGCCAACCGCGCTTGGCAAGCGTCCCAGCAATGCAGAGACCTCAGCACCGGCTTGTATGTAGCGAAAGGTGTTGTCTATGAACAAGAGTACCTGTCGGCGTTCTTGCTCCCGAAAGTACTCTGCCATTGTGAGAGCCGTCAGCGGAGCACGGAGGCGAGCACCCGGTGGCTCATTCATGGAGCCGAAAACCAGGATAGTGCTGTCCAATACGCCGCTGCGCTTGATCTCCAGCCACAGTTCATTGCCCTCGCGGTTGCGCTCGCCAACGCCGGCGAACATGGCAATGCCCTTGTGCTCGCGGATGGTATGCCGAATCAGTTCGATGATGAGCATGGTCTTGCCCACGCCCGCACCGCCAAACAGGCCGATTTTGCCCCCACGAGGGTAGGGCATGAGCAGGTCAATAGCTTTAATGCCGGTGACGAATATCTCGGTAGATAATTGCTGCTGCTGTAATGGAGGAGCCTCCGCGTGAATGGGGCGTAACTCAGCATCCACTACCGGAGGCCCGCCGTCTATGGGCTGCCCCAAGACGTTGAACATGCGTCCTACGGTAGCCGGGCCCACGGGAACCCGGATGGGGCTGCCAGTGTCCACGACGCGCAAACCTCGCCGCAATCCTGAAGTATTGCTCATGGCAATGCCGCGCACGGTGAAGGGGTTGATGTGCTCCTGCACCTCAACAATCAGCGAGGAGCCATCGTCCCGTTCGACGCGCAATGCGTTCAGGATGGATGGCAGCTCGCCTGAGGGAAACTCGACGTCTATCACCACACCCGCAACCCGTGCGACGAATCCTGTTCGTTCCAACGAATCCTCCCTGTCCTCGCCCTATGCCCAATTGCTTGTGCTAGCCCGTATGCGGACAAACACCATTTTATTATAACCAAATATCGCAAAACAGGCAATTTTACAATTTATATCACTCATCACTCATCACTCATCACTCATTACTTGTCACTTATTACTCATCCCTTCTCCCTCCACCCTCTTCACCTCATGCCCACCGAACCATTTGCGCATGACTGCCAGCAGTTTGGCGGCGTAGCTCTCCTCTTGTCGGCTAGCCAGGCGCATGAGCAATGCCAGGGTGAGCGTTGGCGCAGGGACATCCAGGTCAATCGCTTCCACCACTGTCCAGCGCCCTTCGCCAGAATCTGCCACCCAGCCTTTGATGCCGCTTAGGGTCTGGTCCTCCTGCAGAGCAGCCGCAGTCAGGTCGAGCAGCCAGGAGCGGATGACGCTGCCATAGCGCCAGATTTGCGCAATCTGTGCTAAATCCAGATGGAACTCTTTCTTCGCATGGAGGATCTCGAATCCTTCTGCATAAGCCTGCATCAAACCGTACTCGATGCCGTTGTGCACCATCTTCACGAAATGCCCGGCGCCATTTGGTCCCACGTATCCCCAGCCCTTGTCGGGGGCAGGGGCGAGCGCCTCAAAAATGGGGGCAAGGCGCTGCACGACCTGTTCCTCGCCGCCAACCATCAGGCAGTAGCCTTCGCTGAGGCCCCACACACCGCCGCTGGTGCCCACATCCACCAAGTGCAAGCCATGTTCACGCAGGCATGCGCTACGACGGAGAGTGTCTTTGTAATTCGCGTTCCCTCCATCAATCACCACATCGCCTTGCGCCAAAAGGGGGATGAGCGCTTCCATGGTGCTCTCCGTTGCTGCGCCAGCCGGCAACATGCACCACACGATGCGGGGCTGCTTCAGCCTTGCCACCAAATCTGCGAGAGAAGAGGCTTCCTCTATGCCTTCTTGAGCGAGTTCCTGCATCCTCTCTCGGTTGCTGTCATAGCCCACCACGCGGTGTCCGGCACGCAGCAGGCGCCGTGCCATATTTCCACCCATCTTGCCCAGACCAATCATTCCCAGTTCCATAGCCTTCTCCTCCCTCAATATGCCAGGGAAAGCCCTGGCTGGAAGTGAACATGCTCTCAGGCTACACGCCTCAGTGCCTGCTTGGGGCTAGCACATTGTCCAGCCTAGGCGCGTAGTCCATGTGAAGCGAGAGGAGGCGCTGAAGCGCGCACTACAAACCTCACTCGTCACTCCTCACTCTTCCCTGCTCACGTTTTGCTTTTTCCACCACACTCCATACCACCGCTTTAACCGCTGTCGGGTCGTCCACAATCCAGCGTTCATCTAGAACGTGGGCATCGTGAATTGCCTGGCTGGTCAAAGGGGTGGGCACGGCAACGCACCACATCCCGGCTGCCAGCGCGGCTTGCACACCAGATAGGGAGTCTTCGATCACCAGACAAGCCGTCGGGGCAATACCTAGGGCTTGCGCGACGCGCAGGTATATCTCCGGGTCGGGCTTGCCCCGTTGCACGTCATCTTGCGTGACGATGGCTGCGAAGGCATGCGCCAAAGCCAGAGCCTCCAGCACCCGTTGCGTTTCGTGGCGATAAGACATGGTTGCCAGTGCCGTGGGGTACCCCTTCCTACGTACCTCATGCAGCAGGGAGATATTGTGCGACAACTGTGCCGCGCGTACGGCTGCCGTGTCATCCAACAGGCGGTTGTAGTAGCGCAACTGCAGTTGTGAAAAGACTTGCCAGGGAGAGTCTGCCCCGAATTCCGCTAGGCGCGCACGGGCAGCTTTCTCTAACCCAAAGCGCTGCACCAACTCCATCGCCGTTTCCGGCGCTGGGACGCCGATGAGCTCCGTGCAGGATTGCAGCAATTCGGTTTCATTCAAATCGTCCATGGATAATTCACGGGCGGCCTGTACATAGGCCAGGTTCTTCATCGGTTCGGTTTGCACCAGCGTGCCATCAAGGTCAAAAATGAAGGCTTTGATCATTGGCAGCAAGTCCTCAGTGAGATTCCGGGTCAGCGAAAGAGGGCAGGGAATCATGCCCTCACTGGACCCCAAAGAAATGATATTTGTTCAGCATGATGTGAAGCGCCGTGCCCAGCGCAAGGAAGAACCAGATACTGGGGTGTTTGCGGAAATTGGTCTTGTGGCCGAAGAAGATCATGCCGAACCAAGCGCCAGGGAAACCGCCCAGCAGAGCGAGGAGGTGCAACAAGTTCTCTGGCACGCGTGCCAGGCTCTTCTCCTGTGGGCGGCGTTCATTGAGCGTCGTGCTTAGCAGGGCATTCTGCACCCGAGAGTCCTTGCCTAGCGGACCCGGGCCGTTGATCCCAGAGACGCCCTTCACGGCATCGTGTGCCTTGATGTGCCTCAACTCCTTGCCCTTTGAACGTCGGGCATTGAGCTCGGCGATGCCCTTGTCCAGGCCATAGACAACAAAGGTAGCGACGCTACAGGCAGCGATCCAGATGCGGTAAGGGTTCCAAGGCGTGTAGTAAGCCAGAGCGATGTAGCATAAAGCGACCAAGGCAAAGGAAAGGAAGCCAAAGAACTCGTACGATTGTGTTTTCATGCTATGTACTCAGGTTCATTGGATGTAGTGAGAGATGCCATGAAACGAATTCTAGGTGCAGGAAGTTGACTGCTCAAACGGTTTTGAGCAGCTAGCCAAGGCATCAGCCAAGGCGATAAAGTCATCCGCTCGCCAGATGCGCCCACTGCCAAGAGGCCATTCTGCGCGCAAAGTCTCTCGCCAGCGCAGGGGAATCGCGTCCAAGCCATGAGCGGCTCCTGCCAGCGCTCCCACCACTGCGCCGGCTGAGTCTGCATCCCCGCCCAGGTTCACCACCTGTACCAGCGCTTCCTCAAAAGTATCCGTGTTGAGCAAGCCCCACACCGCGCTCTCCAGCGTGTGGCGCACCCAACCGCTGTTCGCCAAATCCGCACGTTTTTGATGCGGAGCAGCAGCGATGACCCGTCGCAGTGGCTCGGGCATCTCTACTGCTTCCAATGCTTGTGCAATGGCATCGGTGGGCAGCGTGCCGTGCAACAGGTAGTAGATGGCGGCGTTAACAAAGGCACTGCCCGCCACGCAGTCGGCGTGCAGATGGGTAACCTGGCTCTGCAGACGGCTGTCTGCCAGCAATGCGTCTAGGCGTTGCCCTGACTGGCGTGCATCTGAATCATCCCAATAAGCCAGAGCCACCGGCCAGCAACGCATCACCGAGCCGTTGCCCGCTGATTTGGGCCAGCGCCGCTGCACCGCTGCCACCGCTTGTTCCCAGGATTCTCCCGCTGCAATGCGTGCCAGCACGGCATAGGTCTGATTGCCGATGTCGTCGGGCCCAGCGCGGAACCAGGCGACAAAGCGCTGTGCGAGGTCCGCGGGGTCCAACGGGCAGTGAGCTAGCAGGCTTTCCGCCAGTGCCAGCGCCATCTCCGTGTCATCGGTGATGGTGCCTGCCGGCAGGCGTCCGGCGCGCATCTCGCGCACCAGACGGTCGGCGGGCTGGCGCCAACTGCCCTCCAGTGGCATGCCCAGCGCATCGCCGACGGCAGCGCCCACGGCACAGCCACGGATGCGATTGCGCGTCATGGTATCCATACCTTGTTCCATAGGCATAGTATAACATAGGGACAAGAGCGACAGCAAATATCCGTCGGTGCGGAATGCCCCTACACCCCACGCGATGGCATGCCTGTGGATCGGGGGCAAGGCCCGGGATGGGTGGCGTAGGGGCGCCGTGGAATTGCGCCCCTACGCGTTGTTATGGGGATATGGTAGTAGGGGCGAAGCATGCTTCGCCCCTACGTGTTGACAAAAAGCAAGATGGGGTGTAGAATGGATAGTGGAAATAAAAGAATCCCGCTCGACGGGATGGAAACGGCGGGGTAGGTGAAGGCATTGCCTTCACTACCCCGTTGGTGGAGTAAAGGATGCCGGTTGACGGGATGTTATCCCCCATTCCCCTTGATGAAGGGGATGTGCCTGCCATAGCGATGGGGTGTAGGAGCACGACATGCCGTGCCCCTACACCTAATGCGATGGGAATACCCGTCTAATGGGAGATAACCGGGATGTGTGACGTAGGGGCGCAATCCAATTGCGCCCCTACGCGTTGTCATGGGACGGGGTGGCCAATAGGATGGGATGTGGGTTTGTGTTGTAGGGGCGAAGCATGCTTCGCCCCTACTGTATCGCCGTAGGGGATGTTCACCCAATGGGCGGGAACGGGGGTGTGATGTAGTGGCGTGATGGAATTGCGCCCCTACATCGTGTTGTCGGTTACGTGCATTGACGCTACAATAGCGCCATGCATTGTTCCCGTTTCTTCCGTGACGTTCGCTTATGTCTGCGCAGGGTTGCGCGGCATCCCCTTTTCCTGCGCGCGCTGCTGGCGTTGCCGCTGCTCTGGCTGGCGGGGCGGGTGCCACAGCCAGTGGTGCGCATCGGGCCGCCACAGACGGTGCAGACGGTCAATCCCAAGATGGGCGTGCACACACGCCTGACGGATGAGGTCGAGGAATGGAAGATCAAGCGCACGCTGGAGATGGTGCGCGAGATGGGCGCACCGTGGATTGTAGAGTACTTCCCCTGGGGATACTACGAGCGTGAGAAGGGCCATTACGATTGGACGCACCCCGACCTGGTGGTGAACCATGCCCTGGCACAGGGCTTGACCGTGCTGGCGCGCATTGACTTTGTGCCCGAATGGGCACGGCCAGAGCAGACCACTCCCCGCTATTTGCCCGAAGAGCATTTTGCCGATTACGCCGATTTCATTTATGCCTTCGTAAAGCATTTCTCCGGACGCATTCGCTATGTCATTATCTGGAACGAGCCTAACCTGAGTTTCGAGTGGGGCTATCGCCAACCGGATCCTGAGGCTTATACGCGCTTGCTGCAGGCAGCCTACAGACGAGCGAAGGAAGCGGATCCGGATGCGGTCGTCCTCGCGGCGGGCTTGGCGCCGACGCTTGCCCCACCGGGCAGCGAGTGGGGCATGGACGATTTGGAGTTTCTGCAGCGCATGTACGATGCCGGCGCACGGGGTTTCTTCGATGGGGTAGCCGTCCATGCTTATGGATGGACTCTGCCCCCGGACGACCCAGCCGACCCCGATGTCATCAATTTTGCCCGTGCAGAACTGATACACGAGGTGATGGCACGCAACGGCGATGGGGAGTTACCCTGTTTCATCACAGAGGCGGGATGGAACGACCATCCGCGCTGGGCAAAGGCCGTGCCCCCGGGCTTGCGCATCGAATACACGATACGCGCTTACGAGAAGGCACTACAAGAATGGCCCTGGTGCGCCATGGTCGCGATGTGGGCTTTCCGCTATCCGCGGCCGGCGCGCAATTTCCAGGATGGTTTCACCTTCGTCACGCCTGCTTTCACGCCGAAGCCCATCTACAGCACGGTACAGGATTATGCACGGAAAGGGCCTCAGGCGGGGGAGTAGGGGCATGGATGGCATGAGGCGAAAGAGATGAAGAGGCGAGGTGCTCTGCAGCGATGGCTCTGGCTGCTCCTGGCTTTGGGCTGCTGGACGCTGGCTTTGCTCCAGGTTCGCGCCTGGTTTCATGGGCAGACTGACCCGACGTGGGAGCAGATTCAGCGCACTGGGGTAGTGCGTGTGGGCATGGATGCGACTTACCCGCCCTTTGAGGTACAGGATGAAGCCGGGCATTTCTACGGATACGATGTGGATTTGGTGGAAGAACTGGCGCGACGGTGGGGGGTGCGCGCCGAGTTCATCAATATCCACTTCGATGGCCTCTACGATGCCTTGCTGACCGGCAAATGCGACCTCTTGGTCTCTGCCTTGCCGTATGATGAAACGTTGACCGAGGACGTGCTGTACTCGCCCTCCTATTTCAATGCGGGCTTGCTGCTGGCAATTCGGGAAGGGGAACGGCACATCGGGGGCGTGAACAGTCTAGGGGGCAAAAAGGTGGGCGTGGCATTGGGCAGTGCGGGCCATCTGGAGGCGCGCCGGATACAGGAGCAGGGGCGTATCCCTCTGCATATTGTGCCCTTTGCCAGTGCCTGGGAGGCACTGCAGGCATTACATGACGGAGAGGTGGATGCTGCCATTGCCGACAGCATCGCGGTCTATCGTTTTGTCCACGACCCTGGCGGCATACGCTATCTGAAAAGATTCCTCAGCGATGAGCAATATGTCATCGCCATGCGTCCGGACAGCGGCTACCTGTGGAAACGCATCGCTGATGCACTGGCGCGTATGAAAAAGGAGGGTTTTCTGCAGATGCTACAGGAAAAGTGGTTCTAGCGGGTGTAGTTCCACTTGGGGGCAAGCATGACCTAAAGTGCGAAGGAGGGCCATCAACGAATATGGGGAAACGAATAAACGAATACGGACACAGTACATTCGTTTATTCGTTGTGAATTCGTTGACGGCTGCCTCTCAGCAACTTGCCTCCCAGGCTGAACTACACCCGTTCTAGGCAAGATAATCGGGCCTGCCTCAGTTACACAAGATTCTTCGCTGCGCTTAGAATGACAACGGGAAAAGGTGCTACTCAGGACACTGTCCTGCTTTCCCGCATACCGCCCGCGGCATGGGGATTCTGAGAATGACAATAAGGGATTCTTTGCTCTGCCCAAGCTCAAGATTACGGAGCAGCGCTACTCCACCATTCGCTATTCATCACTTGTCACTTATCACTTATCACTTTCCACTTAACCTTTTCCCAGTTTGTAGCCTATTTTGCGCAGGAAGCCGGTGCGCCAGGCGATGCCCTCTTCGTCTTCGATGCCTTTGGATTTGAGACCATCTATGACGCCGAGGATGCCGCGGCCGGTTTCCGTTTCGGCGATGACTACTTCCACGGGGTTGGCAGTGGCGCAGTAGATGCGGCACACTTCTGGCACCATCTTGACCGCGTTGAGCACATTGATGGGATAGGCGTTCTTGAGGAAGATGATGAAGGCGTGCCCGGCTGAGAGGGCGTAGGCGTTTTTCTTCGCCAATGCGATCATTTCCTCATCGGTACCGATCCAGCGCACTAGGCAAGCCCCTGAGGATTCACAGAATGCCAGTCCGAACTTGATGCCCGGCACGGCACCAACCAGTGCTTCGTACAGGTCCTCGACGGTCTTGATAAAGTGCGACTGACCTAAGATGAGGTTCACATCGTCGGGTTTCTCAATCTTGACGGTGGTGATTTCCATGGCGTCCTCTCCTTATTGTGCGATTGGTGTACTGGTTGAATTCCTACAGTCAGTAATGCAACAATGCATTGCGCTGCATTATATTATAGCATATCCTAGAGAGGATTTAGCAGAATCCATAAAGGAGGGGGCAAAAATTCCCGCTCTGAGCAGCCCACAGTCCACCCGCCAAGCGGCAGACTGTAGGCTGCCGCGAGCAGGAAATAGCATAGCCCACAGAGGGGCGAAGATCTTGGTTTTGTGAGCCTATGATTAGGCTGCTAGGATGGGTTCGTGGAAGTACTGCCCGTTATACACTGACCTGATGCCAGCCACGAGTTTGGAACTGGCTGCTCTCTTGGGAATAAAGCCATAGGCACCGGCTTGGCCAGCAGCGAGCAAGTTCTCTTTGTCATCGTACTGAGTCAGGATCAAGACCTTTGCCTTGGGGCATGCGCGGCAGATTTCCTTGGCAGCTTCCAGCCCACCCATCCTTGGCATGACGATGTCCATCACCACCACATCTGGGAACAGTTCCAAAGCTTTCTGGACGGCATCGCGCCCATCCACAGCCTCGCCGACCACTTCCATATCCCGTTGTAGCATCAGCACAGCGCGGATACCTTCCCTCACCACGGTGTGATCGTCCACTACCAAGACTTTGATCCTCTCCGGTGCCCGTTCGAGCAGCCGTTGGATGCGCGGCACAAGCATGGCGGGCTCAATCGGTTTGGTGACATAATCATCCGCTTCCAATTGCATCCCTTCGTCTCTCCTCCATCCTTCGAGGAGCCTTCTCTCTGGGCACGCATCAATGACCAGGAATGGCAAGTCCCTCGTCAGTGGGTTCTGTTTGAGCCATTGATGAAAGGCGAATGCCTCACCCCGTGGTGTGAGTGTGCCAAGGACTAAGGCATCAAACCGCCCTTGGTTGGCAATTTCCTTTGCCTGTGCCTTACTGCTAGCGGTAACCACGCGATACCCCTTGGCTTCCAAAGTCCTGCGCAAGGATTCCAGAAATTCTGGCTCGTTGTCTACAATGAGGATTGTCTTTTGCGTTTTCATCTCAGTCCCTCCTTCTGACGAGCGTAAGCCGAGGACAGCCGGACTATTCACAATCCGGCCGCCTCGATGATTTCCGGCACGACACTTTCTCTACCGACGGCCATGATATGCACGCCATGGCATAAATTCTGTTCTTTGATGGCTTTGATCGTCCTCACGGCAATCTCAATGCCTTTTTGCAATCCCTTCCCCTTTTCGGCGCTGGCAAGTTCGTCAATAACGGACTGGGGCACGATCACCCCAGGGACGTTCTCGTTCATATACTGCGCCATCCTGGCTGAAGCCATGACGATGATGCCTGCCAAGATTTTGACATCGAATTGAGAGGCATATTGCATGAACCGACGCAGGCTATCCAATTCGTAGATACCTTGCGTCTGGAAGAACTGCGCTCCGGCTGCGACTTTCTTTTCAAATTTGACGAGTTGTGGCTCAATCCTATCCGCCGCAGGATGGACCGATGCGCCGATGCAGAATTGTGGCGCGCCTTTGAGGTCGTTTCCACCCATGTCCTTACCTGATTCCAGTGTGCGGATCATGCGTAGCAATTGCACGGAATCCAGATCAAAGACAGGCTTTGCTTCCTTGTGATCTCCTACGTCAACCGAATCGCCGGTGAGGCAGAGCACGTTGCAGATACCCCTGGAATAGGCAAGGAGCAAATCTGCTTCGAGTGCTAGGCGGTTGCGGTCACGGCAGGTTACCTGGAGGATTGGTTCACCGCCAAGTTCTTTCACCAGTAGGCAGCCACCCAATGAAGGGAAGCGCATGACAGAACTTTGATGATCGGTTACATTCAGTGCGTCCACCTTGTCCTTGAGCAGTTTGATGTGATGGATCATCTCCGAACAATCCACGCCCTTCTGGGGACCAACTTCTGCGGTTACAATGAACTTGCCTGAATTCAGTTTTTCTTCGAACAAAGATTTAGCCATTGCCCTCCTCCATATCCGCTTTGACGAGGTTCACCAGCCGCCTGGGCCTGGGGATGGTGCGGAAATTGCGTGGTGGATAATAGCGGCGCATTTTCTCCAGTTGCCCCAATCTTTCCAGGCGCTCATAGATGAGGATCCAGGCACAATCTATGTCCTTATTAGCCTCGCATTTGCCGTTCTTGGTGCCGGCGCAAGGGCCGTTGAGGATGCCCTTTGTACAACGGGTGATGGGACAAATGCCCGCTGTCTCTGCCAATCGGCAATCGCCGCAAGCGGCACAGCGTTCATCCCATACTCCTAGTTCGGTGATCGTGCCCATGAATGAAGTGTTGACTCCGGGCAAGACCGGCGTATCCGGGAAATGCTCTGCGGCTACTTGCACGCCGATCCCGCAGCCAAGCGAGAGGATAGCATCAACCTCTCGGGCTCGGTCCGCGATGAGAGCCATGAATTCAGGATCGCACTGGCGTTTGACCGTGTATTCCGAAAACTGGTGCGTGTTGCTCCCCGTTCTAGCCTGTGCAAGGCGCAAGGCGCTGTGTAAGAAGGAGACCTCTCTTTCGCCGCCAGCGCCGCAGACAGTCATGCATGTGCCGCAACCGAGGATCAGCACCTTCTCGTAAGGGGCGATCATGCGCTGAATTTCTTCCAAGGGTTTTTGTTCCGCAACGATCACATTTTCACCTCCTGAGCCAGCACAGCAGCCAGGTAAAGCTGGCCAATCTGCTCTGTGAATTGATGCAGGCGCTGAACGGGGTCTTCCTCTTTGACACGCACATTAAATGCTTGGATGCGTTCAGGCTCCAGCCCCATTTGCCCCAGCGCCCTTCTCACTTTTTCAACCCGTTGCCTTACCCAGAAATGGGTGTCTTCTCTGGCGCATTGCTCCCCACATCCGGCAACGAATACGCCCTCTGCCCCCATCTCAAAAGCACGCAAGATATGTTCGGGTTCTACGGTAGCGACGCACAGGACAGGCACGATCGAAATACTGGCTTGTGCTTCCTTCCAGAGGCCAGAGAGGGTGCCGGTGCCAAAGAGCCCGTATTGACAAGCAAAGCTCACAATCAAGGGACGGAAACCGGATTGTTTCGCCGTACTGAAGACATGGTGGAGTTCTTCGTCAATGTACCGCCGGTCGCGTGGCTTGCGCAGTACAATGGCCTGTGCAGGGCATTCCGCAACGCATATTCCACAGGCTTGGCATTGGTCGGCGGGTATCTGAATGGTGCCATTTTCGTCCAAATAGGGTACATGATATGGACAGACGCGCAGGCAATTGAGGCAGGTGGCACAACGATCTTGGAATAGGATTTCTGCGCCCATGCCACAGCGCAGGCATCTCCGCGCTTCATCCACCGCACTTTGCCAGTCGTAGATGAGTTCAATAGGGCGAAAGCCCTGCACCCTTTCCTGCGGGGCAAGGCGCTCTGGTTCAAGGCGGTGAGCTTTTCGGATTACCTCGATTGTTTTAGGGAGGAGATCTTTGGCAATGGGGGGCTTTTCCTTTTGTGGCAAGGGGTACTTGTGACGAAGGTATTCATCTATGCGTTGTGCTGCCTGTCTGCCTGCGGCTAGGGCTTGGGTTACCGTTGCTGGTCCGGTCACGGCGTCGCCCCCAGCAAATACCCCAGGGCGATTGGTCAGGAGGGTTACTGGATCCACTTGGATTGTGCTGCCCTTACCGATGCGCAGATGGAAATCCTCTGGGATGCGAGGCGCTTGGCCAATCGCTGTAATCAATGTATCGAATTCCATGTCGAATTCGCTGCCCTGAATGGGTACCGGGCGAGGCCTTCCTGAGGCATCTGTTTCGCCTAGTTCAAAGCGAATGCAAGTCACGCGCAAACGCTTGTTCTCTCTGGTGATCTTGATGGGGGCCACCAGGAAGCAGATTTCTACTCCTTCTTCCAAGGCTTGCTCTATTTCTGCAGGGTCTGCTGGCATCTCGGCGCGGGTGCGACGGTATAAGATTTTGACCTCTTTCGCTCCTAGGCGCAGGGCGGTGCGTGCTGCATCAATGGCTACATTCCCTCCGCCCACGGCCGCTACGCTTGTTCCCACAGAGGGCTGAAATCCCAGGTTGACCTCGCGCAAAAAGGTTGCTCCATCTACAACACCGGGGCTTTCTTCTCCCTCGATGCCTAGCCTCAAACCCTGATGCGCGCCTACAGTGATGAAAACCGCCTTGTAGCCCAATTCAAAGAGCAAATCGAGAGAGACCACGCGTGTGTTGGTGCGGATTTCCACTCCCATTTGGGTGAGCCTTTGCACCTCGATATCGAGCACTTCGCGTGGCAAGCGGTATTGGGGGATGCCAACCCGCAGCATGCCTCCTAGGGCTGAATGCGCCTCGAAGATGGTAACAGGATAGCCCAGCTTTCGCAGATAGTAAGCAGCAGCCAAGCCTGCCGGCCCGGAGCCCACGACCGCGACCTTCTCGCTGTACGTAGTGCGGGCTTCTTCTTGAATCATCCTGTCGCCACCGAATTCGATCGCAAATCTCTTCAGCGCTCGGATAGCAATAGGATGGTCTACCTGACCACGGCGACAGGTATCCTCACAGGGATGGGTGCATACATAGGCACAGATGGCAGGGAAGGGGTTACCGGAGCGGATCACTTGCAGGGCTTCCATGACCCGTCCCTGGGCAATCAGGTCAACGTATTCGCCGATCTCCATGTGCAATGGGCAGGCTATCTGGCAAGGAGGCATGAGGCTGTCATCGAAAGAGGCTTTTCTGCTCACAGGAAAGTTGCTTGCAGGCATATGTCACCTTTGACCTCTGGATTTTCCTGATTTGCAAATACAGCATAGCAGATTTCTAGGATCCTGAAAAGAGGTATTTCCCGTTGCAAGAAGGCTTATTCTCTTGAAATTTCTCCCGGAAAATCCCTTATTTCAGGAAATAAAAAACCCGGTCCAAAGCCGGGTTTCTGGAGGAAGGGCTAATGGATGGGATCAGAAACTAACGAGACCCTTACGGATAGCGTATTTGATGAGGTCTGCTTTGCGGTGGAGGTCCAGTTTTGCCATAAGACTGGTCTTGTATCCCTCGACCGTCTTGGGGCTGATGTCCAGGATGTCAGCGATTTCCCGCACTGTATACCCCTCCGCGGTAAGCCGAAGCACTTCTTTTTCCCTGTCCGTTAACTGCTGGTACGGTTCATCCCGCGCGCTCGAGGTCGCCCTTTGCTGGTACTCCTCGACCAGGGCTTTGGCGACTGAGGGAGATAGGAAGCACTCGCCGCGGTAAACCGCACGAATGCCTACGGCTAGTTCCGACGAGGCGGCTACTTTCGTGATAAAGCCTCTTGCTCCCGCTTCAATCATAGAAAAAATCTGTTCCCTATCATCATATTGGGTCAGTGCCAGAACTTTGGTATGAGGGAACTCTTTCCGTATCCTGCGTGTGGCTTCTAGCCCATTGATAATCGGCATGGCGATGTCCATTAGGACCACGTCCGGTGCCAGTTGTCTTACTTTTCTCACTGCCTCTTTGCCATCGGAAGCCTCACCAACTACCTCAATGTCACTGACCAGTGCAAGCAGAGAACAGATGCCATCTCGCACAATGGTGTGGTCATCTACCACCAGCACTCTGATCTTCTGCATCCTTTCTGCTCCCCGTTAGTGGAACTTCAGAGATGATTACCGTCCCTTTCCCAGGTTGTGATTGGACCGTACAAGAGCCTCCTACTAGCGTAACCCTTTCTTTCATGCCAAACAAGCCAACGCCCCGACCGGTCTTTTCCACTTTGGTGATTTCCTGAACATCAAATCCCTTCCCATCATCTTCAATGCGCAATAAGCACTTTTCTCCATCGCATTCCAAATCAATCAGGACGTTCTTGGCTTCGGAGTGCTTCATGATGTTGTTGATGGCTTCTTGGGTGATGCGGAAGAGCGCCACTTCGACCTCCGAAGGCAGCCGCTCGTGTCCACGGGTTCTCAGCGTGGTCTTGATGCCCTTGGGTTGAAGCCAGGTTTCTACATAACGCTGTATCGCAGGGGCAAGTCCCAGTGAATCCAGCAAGGTGGGGCGAAGGTCATTGATGAGCTTGGTTACTTCGATGCTGGTCTGGACTGCCAGCGCGTGGGCTTTTTTCAGCCTCTCCTCGATCCTTTCATCGTGGATACCGTTCATTTCCGCTAGGTCCATGGCTGCCTGAAGGTTTAGTGCCAAGCCAGTGAGCATCTGGCTGGTGCCATCGTGCAGCTCTCGGGCGATCCTTTTCCGCTCCTCTTCCTGAGCAGTAAGGGCGTGTTGCAAGAGTTTCTGGTATCTCTCTGAAGCGTTCCTCAACCGTTCATACAGCCGAGCCTGTTCAATCGCCGTGCCGAGCTGGTAGCCTATAGACTCCAAGAGGTACATATCCTCTTTAGCAAACTGGCCGGGCATGTGGCTAGCGATGTTCATGACGCCCACGACTTCATTCTTCGCTTTCAGCGGCACGCTGATAAATCCTTTCAGCCCCTCGGCGCTTACCAGTTCGAGGCGTGCGGTGCGTGGATCTTGGGAGATGTCTTTGACCAAGATAGATTCTCCCGTTTTTGCGACGGTTCCTGCGATGCCTTCGCCAATCTGGAGTTGCATCTCTGCGACAAATTTTGCCGATAAGCCTCGCTGTACACGGTATTGCAAGGTTTGTGTTCTCTTATCCACAAGGAGAATTCCACCAATGGTCCCATGGATGATTTCGAGCACCGTGTCCAGCGCCACATTCAAGATTTCGTCCAAGTGGGACAAGCCGCTCACTGCACTGGAGATGCGGTTCAAAGCCAGAAGTTGGTGATGGCGGGTAAGGACTTCTGATTCCAGTTGCCTTTCGGCAGTAACGTCCCTTCTCATGCACGCTGCAGCAACCACGCCACCTTCTTGGTTCTTGATAGGATACACGGTGAGTTTGATGTATCTGTTGGCGTTGGCTTCGCCGGGCATGCCACGCAAAAAGTAGATGGCGGTAGCGGGGTTACCGCCTTCCATCACTTTTGTCAGGGGGCAATCCCATGGAGGGGCATGGCAAGGTTCCTCTCTACCTTCAAACGTTTCGTAGCAGTGTAAGCCAAGAGGGGAAGTAGTTCCTGCAGGGAGTTTGCGGCGTATAGCGCTATTTGCTAGGCATACGTGGTATTCACTGTCAACCACGAGGAGTTCGTCTTCAACCGCATCCACAATTTCCTCCAGGCTCAGGGCAAGGCCTGGATGCTCACTAGTTTGCATAAAGTACGCTTGTTCACCCATTTCTCTCCTCCGCTCGCTGATGGGTCAGGTTCAATATTCCGACCCAAGGACTTGCTGGCAGGAAACTTCGGTGTGGGTATTGTCATGGTGCCCTGCGACGGTCTATCGTAATGTGTGGAGTGCGTTCGATGCAGCGCCAGCAGGACGATGCATCATCTTGTTTATATCATAACACGGATAATGCAGAAAGTCAACTCGGTGCCAGCAGCAATTGACGCCTTTCCATCTCGATGTTAAAATTCATGTGCGTACAACCCAGGCATGGAAGGGGAGCATGCGTTTTGATATCCTGACCTTGTTTCCAGCGCTTTTCACTGGTGTCTTTGAGGAGAGCATCCTCAAGAGGGCCGTTGCGTCTGGCTTGGTAACCATTGCTATACATAATATTCGAGATTATACCACGGACAAGCACCATGTCACCGACGACGAGCCTTATGGCGGGGGTGGGGGCATGGTGATGAAAGCGGAGCCCATTTTCCGCGCCGTTGAAGCAATCCTGGGAAATGAGATGCCGACACGAGGTAGGGATGATCCCACCCAAATCATCCTGCTCAGCCCGGCTGGACGCCTTCTCAACCAGACGGTTGCTTATGAACTGGCGCAACGCGAACGCCTAGTGCTCATTTGCGGACGCTATGAGGGCGTGGATGAGCGGGTACGCGAGCATTTGGTCACGGACGAAATCTCGATTGGCGATTATGTGCTCAGCGGTGGAGAAATACCGGCGATGGTCATTGTTGAGGCGGTTACTCGCCTCTTGCCAGGGGCGTTAGGTGACCCATTGGCACCGTTAAAGGACTCGCATGCCACCGGCTTGCTCGAACATCCGCACTACACGCGTCCTGCTGTCTTTCGTGGATGGGCTGTGCCTGAGGTACTGCTGTCAGGCAATCATGCTGAGGTGGCTCGCTGGCGGAGGCAGCAATCGTTGCTGCGCACAGCACAACGCCGGCCTGACCTACTCGCCAAAGCGGAGCTCACTGCAGAGGACCGCGAGTTCCTGCGTTGGGCTGTAGGGCAGGGGCTGATTGAGGATACGTTAAGGCTGGGGAACAAAAGCGAGGACTAGGACATCTCCTAGGTAGAATTCATACATTCCATGTCAATGGAGGCACTCAGGACCAGCGAATTGGTTGTCGTACATTGCTTGGCAGAGAGGCAGATTGCGTGCGTGAGATCCATTGTGAGCAAATAGCAGAGACTGTGGCACGGTTGTGTATAGAAGCGTGCTATGACTTGCCTCCAGATGTGATACAGGCTGTGCAGAAGGCGCTCCAAGTAGAAACTTCAGAGATGGGGCGGGAGTTTTTGCGCCAGATCCTCGAAAACGCCGCTATTGCGCGGCGCGGGGAGTTCCCGCTGTGTCAGGATACGGGCTTTACTGTGGTCTTTCTGGAGGTGGGGCAGGATGTGCGCATTGTGGGCGGTGATCTGAACCAGTGCGTTGAAGAAGGAGTGCGACGCGGATACCGAGAGGGCTATCTGCGCAAGTCTGTGGTCAAACAACCATATTCAGCGCGCATCAACACCCAGGACAACACGCCGCCAGTGATCCATACCAAAATCGTGCCTGGAGACCGGCTCAAGATTACTGTGATGCCTAAAGGCGGTGGCAGTGAGAACAAGAGCTGTTTAAAGATGATGACTCCAGCCATGGGGCGGCAGGGGATCATTGACTTTGTGGTTCAGGTAGTGGATGAAGCAGGCGCTGATCCTTGTCCCCCTGTCATTATTGGCGTGGGCATAGGCGGAACGGCAGACTATGCGCTTCTGCTTGCCAAGGAGGCTTTGCTGCGCGAAGTGGGCAAACCCAGCGAGAACCCTGAAGATGCGGCTTTGGAAGCGGAGATTTTGCAGCGGGTGAATGGCCTTGGCATTGGCCCACAAGGTTTGGGTGGGAATGTAACCGCCCTTGCGGTGCATGTGAAGAGCTATCCCTGCCATATTGCCAGCTTGCCTGTTGCCGTGAATTTGCAATGCCATTCTGCGCGACACAAAGAGGCGGTGCTGTAATGTGTAGAAAATCTGCGCTCGTTCAGTGGCTCCATCGGAATCTACGAGGGCATGGAAAGCACAGGTCTATCTCCGCTTTGGTGCGAAGCCCTGTACTTTGCCTACTCTTGATCTTTACCACTGCGTGTGCCGTAGTGCGTACGCCTGCGCCAGTCCCGTCGCCTACGCCATTGCCAACGCCAGTGCCAACTCAACCCACTCCTACGTTGGTGCCCACGCCCACTTCAGAGGAGGCATACTTGGGCGAAGTGGAAGGGCTGGTGATGAGTGATGATGGCCAGTTGATTATTGGCGTACAATGGCTTTCGAAGTCGCGCATTACGTATGTGGTTGTGGGAGGGGAGATTGAGGAAGTGATAAAGTTCCTTGGCGAGACCGCGCGGGTTACTGGAGAGATTGTAGATCGTAGTCCGTGGCTGAAGGAAATTGTCGTGCGCAAAGTGGAGCCGTCTACTGATCCCTATCGTCTGTCCAGGCGCACAGGTTATATCAAAGAACTAGGGCCCTCGATCTATATGCAAGGTACGCATGTCCTGGTTGACCGTGAGAACAAACTGATATGCCTGCTCAGTGCTGCAAAGAGTGGGTTGGACCTGGATGCATATATGACGAGCAAGGTGGTGGTCTTTGGGGTGATCACAAAGACTGTGGAAGGGGATGCTCAGATCATGGAGGTAGAGCAGGTTGAACAGGCAAAGCCATGAGCAGGAAGCGCTGCACATCATGGCTCCTTTGACAGAGGACGTAGTGCTTCGGCTGAGGGCGGGCGATAAGGTATACATCAGCGGCACGGTCTATGTGGCGCGCGACGCAGCTCACAAGAGGCTGGTCGAGGCACTGCAGCGAGGTGAGCCACTGCCTTTTGACCTACGGGGCCAAATCGTGTACTATATGGGGCCAACACCAGCGAGACCAGGCAAGCCGATCGGTTCAGCCGGCCCGACAACCAGTGGGCGAATGGACCCTTATACCCCTGCTTTGCTTGAAGCTGGCTTAAAAGGGATGATTGGCAAAGGCAAGCGTTCTATGCCGGTGTGCGAAGCATTGTGCAAGTACAAAGCAGTGTATTTCGCCGTGCCTGGGGGTGTGGCGGCTTTGCTAGCCAGCGCGGTGAAAAGGGCAGAGTTGGTTGCCTATGAGGATTTGGGGCCAGAGGCTATCCTGCGCTTAGCACTTGAGCAACTGCCTGCCATCGTAGCCAATGACGCGCACGGCGGAGATGCCTATGAAGAGGGGAGAATAGCGTACAGGCGCTAAAGGACGTAGGCTTTTAGAGCAAGGTTGTAGCTGCCTGCTCCACACAGGCAGTAAGTATTTTTAATACTGAATGCAAAGGAGGCAAGCACATGTTAGTCCGCGAGAGGATGACTCACAACCCAATCACGATCAGGGAAGATACGTCGCTGTACGATGCGCTGAAGGTAATGCGCGACAACAAAGTGCGGCGTTTGCCTGTCCTGAATAAGGAAGGCAAGCTGGTTGGCATTGTTTCGGAAAAAGATTTGCTCTACGCTTCGCCATCGCCGGCGACCTCGTTGAGCGTGTGGGAAATCAATTACCTGACTTCCAAGATCACCGTCCGCGAATTGATGACCAAGAATGTCATCACGATCTGCGAGGATTGCCCGCTGGAAGAGGCGGCACGGATCATGGTGGACAACAAGATCGGTGGCTTGCCCGTGATGCGTGGCGATCAATTGGTGGGTATCATTACCGAAACAGATTTGTTCAAAATCTTTTTGGAACTGCTAGGGGCACGCACCCAAGGTACTCGGTTCACCCTGCTTGTACCTGACAAAAAAGGCATGCTCGCGTCTATGGCGCAGGAAATCGCCCAGATGGGGGGGAATATCGTGGCTCTGGGCACTTTCCTAGGAGAGGATCCCACCAACCGCCTCATCACCCTGAAAGTCCAGGATGTGGACAAGGAAGAGCTGTGGCCTAAGTTGGAGAAACTGGGCATCAAGTTGGTGGATGTCCGCGAGACCTAACCGCTTTAGGCTGGCTGACAAGCGATAGAACTGCGCACCGTGACAGAAAGGGTGCAGGACTTGTTCACCACCAATGTCCTGCATATAGGACATCGTCCTGAGCAAGGGAAGTCAGGGGCTTCTCGCGCATTTGGTACCCGCAGTTGGGTGTGGACACTTCACTGTGTTCACGGTGCTGGCAGTTTTTGACAAAATTGCCATATCTCGTTATAATCATATCCTGCTACGCAGGTGCGAGCTTTTTTTGTGCCTGCGTGCAGGATGAATGCACTTGTTTGGAGGTATTCTCGGTGTACGCTGTTGTAGAAACAGGCGGCAAACAATACAGAGTAGAAGTGGGGCAGACGATTGATGTGGAGAAATTGCCCGCAGCAGAGGGCCAAACTGTCCATCTCGATCGAGTGCTCCTGGTGTCCGATGGGGAGAAGGTTCAGGTTGGCCAACCGACGGTAAAAGGTGCCTCGGTGTCAGCCACGGTTGTAGCCCATGGGCTCAGGCGAAAGGTGATTATCTTTCGCTTTCGCCCCAAGCAGCGCTATCGGGTCAAGAAAGGACATCGGCAGCCGTATACGCGCTTGCGCATTGACGCGATCAATGTTTAGTTGGTTCGGGGAGGTTGATTATGGCACATAAAAAGAGTGGCGGCAGCAATCGCAATAATCGTGACAGCGAATCGAAGCGCCTCGGTGTGAAGCGTTTTGATGGAGAATTGGTGCGCAGCGGTACCATTATTGTACGCCAGCGTGGGACCAGGTTTTATCCAGGTTCCAACGTGGATATGGGCAAAGATTACACCATTTTTGCCACCATTGACGGCTATGTGAAATTTGAGGACATGGCACGCAACAAGAAACGCGTGAGTGTCTATCCAGAGAGGCAATAGTAGGTAGAACAGTGAAGAAAGATATTCATCCCAAATACTATCCCAAAGCCAAGGTTATCTGTGCTTGCGGCAACACGTGGACTACTGGCTCCACACAAGAAGTGATCCATACCGAGATGTGTTCCGCCTGCCATCCCTTCTTTACCGGTGAGCAACGCATTGTGGACACGGCTGGTCAGGTTGAGCGCTTTCAGCGACGCAAGGAGGTGGCGGATCGCATTGCGGAAGAGGCCGCCCGCCGCCGTATGGAAAAGCAAGCCAAGGAAGAGAGCATCTTCGAATTTGTCCCTGAGGAAGGGAAAGAGGCAGTAGAAGAGGCACTTCCTGCCGAACAAGCGGCGGTTGCTGAGGAAAAGCCCAAGGGCAAACGCGGTGGCAAAGAGCGCCAGAGCAAAGGTAGAACAGAGGCGGCTCCGAAAGCAGCAGGGCGCAAGAAGCCTGCACAGGATGCCAAAAAGGCACGGGCAAAGGTTGAAAGCAAATCCTCTGCAGAACCTGCGTCCGAGTAAGCCCACTGTTAGGTAAAGCAACAAGAGCGAAGAGGCAGAGTAACCACTCTGTCTCTTTTATCATAGTAAAAAGGAGAGAAGGACTGCCGTGTCTCACCATCGCTATGAAGGGGGCTGGGTTGAGGTTATCTGCGGTTCCATGTTCTCCGGCAAGACCGAGGAGTTGATACGCCGGGTCAAGCGTGCCGTTATCGCCAAGCAGAAAGTTCAGGTATTCAAGCCGAGTTTGGATACGCGTTACGTGCATGAGAAGGTGACCTCGCATAGCGGAGCGCAGTTTCGAGCCACGCCCGTCGCAGAGGCTATGGACATCTTAAGGCATCTCGATCCCGATACGGAAGTAGTGGCGATTGACGAGGCGCAGTTTTTCGATTGGTCTATCACGGAGGTGGCGAACGAGTTAGCCAATCGTGGCTTGCGCGTCATCGTAGCGGGATTGGATATGGATTTCCGGGGTGAGCCTTTCGGCCCCATGCCGGTCCTGATGGCACAGGCGGAACAGGTGGACAAGTTGCAGGCGATTTGCCAGTGCTGCGGAGCACCAGCCAGTCGTACGCAGCGCCTCATCAATGGTGAGCCCGCGGCGTATGATGACCCGGTGATTCTGGTGGGTGCCGAAGAAGTCTACGAGGCACGCTGCCGAGTATGCCACCGTGTTGCGCGACCCAGGAAAGAAACGTGAGTGAAGTTCACTACGGCGGCCAAGCTGTCATCGAGGGAGTGATGATCCGCGGCGCACGTCACATGGCCGTGGCTGTGCGCAAGCCCTCTGGTGAGATCGTTGTGCACAGTGAACCATTGCCCTCAGGTATTTACAACAGCCCTCTGGGCAAGTTGCCCTTGGTGCGAGGGCTGACCATGTTGTGGGATACTCTGGTCCTCGGCACACGTTCGCTTATGTACTCCGCGGATGTTGCTCTAGCGGAAGAAAACGTGCAGTTTGGTGGGCCGATGATGTGGGGGACCTTGTTGGTTTCCCTAGCCTTTGGCATTGGCTTGTTTGTCCTGCTGCCGATGTTGTTGGTCGGTTTGGTGGATCGGTATATCACTGTACCTCTGCTCAGCAATTTGGTCGAAGGCCTGGTTCGCCTATTGTTTTTCCTAGCCTATTTACTGGCTATCCGCAGATTACCTGATATCCGACGTGTATTTGCCTACCATGGGGCGGAACACAAAGCCGTCAATGCTTACGAGTCTGGTGCGCCCTTGACGGTTGAGGGAATCAAATCCTTTCCCGTTGCTCACACTCGTTGTGGCACGAGTTTCCTTTTGATTGTGTTGGTCCTCTTTGTGCTCCTGTCAGCGCTTTTGGGCCGGCCGCCGCTCGCCTGGCGCGTGCTATCCCGGCTGGCTTTGGTGCCGATTGTTGCTGCACTGGCTTACGAGTTCATTAAATTCACTGCCCGACACCATGACCGCCCTTTGGTGAGGTTCCTCCTGGTGCCTGGCCTCTGGCTGCAACAGCTCACGACACAGGAACCAGATGACCACATGTTGGAAGTGTCCATTGCTGCTTTGCAACGCGTGCTGGCTGAGGACGGCGCGGCAGCTTGATTGCCCTGCCTGGGTGGTTCAGGTAACCAGTAGGTAGTACTCAGGAATGGTGTGGTTCGCATATGAAGATTATCTATCGAGATAAGGTCTGGGAATTGAAAGGGAATATCACCGTGCGCGATGCCATCAAAAAAGTCGGCTTACAACCTGAGGCAGTGTTGGCTATGCGTGATGGCAAGCTAATCACGGATGATGTGATCGCCAAGCCGGATGATACGATTCGGCTCATTGCTGTGGTGTCTGGCGGATAGAGCACAGGAAATGAGCTATGAAGTGTAGGAAGTGCGGTGCGACCGCTGTAATCAACATGCGCCAGCACAGGCTCAGCCTGTGCCAGGATCATTTCCTGGAGTGGGTTCCCCAACAGGTGCAGCGTGCTATCGAGCATTTTCGCATGTTTGCTCCTGATGAGAAGGTGTTGGTAGCGGTCTCCGGGGGCAAGGACAGCCTGAGCCTGTGGGATATCCTGTTGCGCCTGGGCTATGCGGCGGATGGCTTGTACATCCACCTCGGTATCCCAGACGGCGGCTATTCCGATGTTTCGCAGCAGAAAGTGGAGCGTTTTGCGGCCGAACGCGGGGCAAAGTTCTTGGTGGTCAATGTCGCGGCAGAGTACGGCATGAGCACCCCAGAAGTCTCGCGCCGCAAGCCGGGGCGCAGCACCTGTGGCACATGCGGGCTAGTTAAGCGGCACATCATGAACCAGGTTGCCTATGAAGGGGGCTATGCCGTGCTTGCCACTGGACATAATCTTGATGATGAGGCGGCTGTGCTCTTTCAGAATGTGTTACATTGGGCTACGGGTTATTTGGCGCGGCAAGCGCCGGTGTTGCCCTCCACGCATCCGAAACTGGTGCGCAAGGTCAAGCCATTGATCCGCTTGTACGAACGCGAAATGGCTGCCTATGCCTTGTTGCGTGGCATTGATTACATCTATGAAGAGTGCCCTTACTCCAGAGGCGCCACGACGCTGTTCTACAAAGAACTGCTCAACCAGCTTGAGGAGCGCTCTCCCGGTGCTAAGCAGATGTTCTACCTGAGCTTTTTGCAAGCGCGAGAGGAAGGGCGCTTGCTGCCGGCAGAAGCAGGTGAGGTGGAACTGGGCGAGTGTCAGCGTTGTGGGCAACCCACCAGCGTGCCCGATTTGTGCGCTTTTTGTCGCCTCTGGGAAGGGGCAGTGATCGGACAAGGCCCTCAAGAGGCAGAAGAGCAGTAGGTTTTACAGGAGTGCCGTGGTCAACCACCCAACAGAGCGCGTGAATTCGATAAGGCCCTATCGGTATTTCGATTTCGTGATGGTCCTCTTCGTGGCTGTATTGATTATCAGCAATGTGGCTTCCTCGAAGATCCTTTTGCTGGGGCCCTTTACCTTCGATGGCGGCACGATCCTCTTTCCCATTAGCTACATCTTTGGTGACATCCTCACGGAAGTGTATGGCTACAGCAGGTCACGTCGGGTTATCTGGAGTGGGTTTTTCTGCACCGCACTAATGGCGCTGGTGCTGGCAATTGTGGGCATGCTGCCGCCTGCGCCGGGTTGGGATCACCAGGAAGCCTATATGGCTATCCTCGGCATCACACCGCGCATTGTCCTGGGCAGCCTGATTGCTTATTTCTCCGGCGAGTTTTCCAATTCTTATATACTGGCAAAGATGAAGATATGGACACGAGGGCGCTGGCTGTGGACACGCACTATTGCCTCCACGATTGTCGGCGAAGGGGTGGATACCTTGCTGTTTGTGATGATTGCCTTCTATGGTGTCCTGTCGTCCTCGCTCTTGATCAGCGTGATCGTCTCCAATTATGTGTTCAAAGTGGGCGTTGAAGCATGTGCCACGCCGGTTACGTATGCTATCACCAATTTCCTGAAACGCGCGGAGAACGAAGATTATTACGATTATCATACGGATTTTAACCCGTTCCGCCTTGGTTAGACGATAAACCAAAGATTAGCCTATGCCGCAGAAAGCAGGTTGTTTATGAATGAATTGCCGCTCGAGGAAGAGTTGCCCCCGGACCACCGTGCCGGGTTTGTCACCTTGGTCGGTCGGCCGAGCGTGGGCAAATCCACATTGCTCAATGCCTACATTGGCCAGAAGGTAGCGATTGTATCGCACAAACCGCAAACGACGCGCAACCGCATTCTGGGCATTTTGACGCGCCCAGATGCCCAGATTATTTTCGTGGATACGCCTGGCATTCACCAGCCGATGCATAAGCTAGGGGAGTATATGGTCAAAACGGCACAGCGGGCAGTTCCCGATGCCGATGTAGTGCTATTTTTGGTGGATGTCAGCGTGCTGCCTACGGAAGAAGATCGTATGGTCGCTGAGTTTCTAGCCAAGAAATGCTCATCCCCGGTCATTTTGGTGCTCAATAAGATGGATTTGCTGCCACCGGACAAGGTGACGCCGCATAGTGAGGCGTATTTTGCCCTAGGTCAGTTCGCGGATTGGATGATGATTTCCGCTGTGCGTGGACAGAATTTGGACAGGCTGCTGGACAAGGTCATTGCGCGGTTGCCTCTGGGCCCACGCTACTATCCCGCGGGTCAGGTGACCGACCTCACCGAGCGCTTTATCGCTGCAGAACTGATCAGGGAGCAGGTGCTGCACTTCCTCCACCAGGAGGTGCCCTATGCCATTGCGGTGGTAATCGAGGAGTTTAAGGAACGCCGCCCAGGATTGACCTATATTGCCGCGACAATCTACGTGGAGAAGGAATCGCAGAAAGGCATTGTGATTGGTACCAAGGGAGAAATGCTCAAGAAAATCGGCGCCGCAGCACGGGAAGAGATCGAGCGCATGCTGGATACCAAGGTATTTCTTGAACTGTGGGTGAAAGTGCGGCCCAAGTGGCGCAAAGATGCCGCAGCATTGCGTGATATTGGCTATGGGCTGTGAATTCAGGTTATGTTGGCTCACCGAGCCAACATGCATGGCTGTATTCAGGGTTTGCGCGTGGCGGTAGGAGTCGGGACTAGCGTGCGTGTCGGCGTAGGCAGCGGCGTATTCGTAGGTCTAGGTGTAGGGGTGTTTGTGGGCACCGGTGTATAGGTGGGTGGGGGCGAGGGGGAGGGCGGAGGAGGGGGCGGAGGCAGGGCTGTATTTGTCGGAGTGGATGTTGGGGTGTTTGTTGGCGTTGCCGTGGGCATGGGCATCGAGAATGCCAAGGGAAGATAAATATGACATGCCCGTGATATGAGAGGGAGATAGACATTGTAATTGGTGGGGAAAAGTGCCCTAGCCATTAATGTACATGTCACCAAGGCAAGGGCTGCCAGGAAGATTGTCCTCAAAAGCCTCATGTTTTTACTCCAGACTGGGAGTCAGTCGCTCAAGTTATAGCAAAATTCCACATTTGTCACCCGAGTGCAGCAAAATTCTTGCGCTCCCCATTGATAGCGAGCATTTGGGTGTTGCCGAAACACTCGAGGGCGCGCTTTTTCACTTTGCAGACACTCCATGATTTGGTTTGGACTTGGCTATAGTCCCGCCAAACCGGTTTTTGTCAAGGTGTTTTTACTTGGCTGCCAGTTTCTTCTTCTCTTCTTCGACCAACATGCGGCGCAGAATCTTGCCCACGATGGTCTTGGGCAACTCGGTACGGAATTCCACCGCCGTTGGCACTTTGTATTTCGCCATATTGGCACGGCAGAACTCGATAATCTCTTCCTCGGTTGCCGTCTCCCCTTCCTTCAGCACAATGTAGGCTTTCACCGTCTCACCGCGATAGGGGTCAGGGATGCCCGCCACCACTGCCTCTTTCACCTTGGGATGTTGGTAGAGCACCTCCTCCACATCGCGTGGATAGATATTGAACCCACCAGCAATGATCATGTCCTTCTTGCGATCTACAATCTGGAAGTAGCCCTCTTCATCCATCTTGGCGATGTCGCCGGTATACAACCAGCCATTGCGCAAGGCAAGTGCCGTCTCCTCCGGCATGTTCCAATAGCCCTTCATCACTTGGGGCCCACGGACGATCAGCTCACCAATTTCACCAGGCGGCAACTCCTTCGTGCCCGTCTCCAAATCTACAATCTTGGCATCTGTATCTGGGAAGGGCACGCCAATAGTGCCGATCTTGTTCTTGCCATAGACAGGATTACCATGGGTAACCGGCGAAGCCTCGCTCAGGCCGTAGCCTTCCACCAAGTGCCCACCGGTCAATTCTTGGAACTTGGTTTGTACTTCCACCGGCAAGGCTGCAGCGCCGCTGATGCAGGCGCGGATGGACTTGACGTTGTACTTGTGGAGGTCGGGGAAATTGTTGAACGCCACATACATGGTGGGCACACCAGGGAAGAAGGTGGGGTGATACTTGTTGATGTTCTTCATCAGCGTCGGGATGTCGCGCGGGTTGGGGATAAGCAGCAAGGCAGCAGCCGCGTAGACACCCAGGTTCATGCAAGTGGTCATGCCAAAACTGTGGTATAACGGCAGTGCAGTGAGGATTACCTCTCCCGCTTCTTTGATGTCCGGCACCCAATGTCGGCACATGACGGCGTTAGCCATGAGGTTGGCATGGCTGAGCTCAGCGCCCTTGGGCACTCCGGTGGTGCCTCCCGTGTACAGCAGACAAGCCGTATCGCTGGGATGGACTTCCACCGGCGCAGGCTTGGCAGGAGCCTTCTTCAGCAAGTCCTGAAACCAGTAGGTGTTGGGTTCTCCAGAGATGTCCTGCCGATCCCCCTCATGCTTCTCCTTCGCCACGGTGAAAAGGAATTTGATCAGCGGCGGGAAATACTCCTTGATGTTGGTAACAATGACATGCTTCAGCGCGGTGCGGTCACGCACACTCTTGACGATGGGGTAGAAGCGGCTCATCACCAACATCGTCTCTGCCCCGGAATCCTTGAGCTGATGCTCCACCTCACGCGCCGCATACAGCGGGTTGAACGAGACGACAATGGCTCCCGCTTTGAGTGCACCATAGTAGCCGATGATGAATTGGGGGCAATTGGCTAGGTAGATAGCCACACGGTCGCCTTTCTTGACCCCCAGTTGTTGCAGGGCAGCAGCGAAGCGGTCGGCAAGGGCATTGAGTTGCGCGTAGGTCAATTTGGCATCCATAAAGATGGTGGCAATCGCGTCGGGGTGCTTGCGCGCAGCCTCTTCCAGATTGCTATGCAATGGGCGTTCTGGATACGGAATGGTGGCTGGCACGCCAGGTTCGTAATGCTTTAACCAGGGCTTCTCCATCGTTTCCTTTCCTCCTTTGGAATCTGGCCCTAAACAAAGAACCTCTCACAAATCTATCATGGATGCAGATGAGCGGTTTCTTCTCGGCATCACCTCCTTACGTAGTGACATAGGGTATGGTCAGCGGCCCGTCAGGCAGCACTGCCACGCGCGGGCGATTACCTATGGTTCGGATTTGCTCTTCCACTGCTGACTGCAAGTCATCTACCGGGTGCAATTTGCAAGCCTTCACCTCAGCGGGGTTCATGGCGCTGAGGATGCGTATGTCGTACTTTTGCATGAGGTAGGCGTAAACTTGTGCCTCCCATTGATCAAGGATAGCCTGTTCCAAATTGACAATGTGTTCCAAGATGTCATCGGCTGAAGCACCGACGCGCATGAGTGTGCCGAAATTGCCATGATCAGGGATGCCATCGCTGCATTCGCTGGCGATAAAGATAGTGCCACCTGGTTCCGTGATGCGCGCCCCGGCGGAGATGCCTTTCACCGTTTGATAGAGGTTTTGATCCAATGGATAGCCGCTATTGGATGTGATGACGATGGGGAAAGTATAAGGCACAGGCTGCATCACTTCGTCTTTCGCGCGCTTGCAGCCTGCACGATGTGCCACGATATAGTCACCTACGAAGAAGGCCGTGATCTCTTTAGCCGAGTTCAAAGTAACGTTGACCATGAAATCCGGCGGGCAGAGGCTGACGATGGCTTCGATTTCGCGGCGTATCGGATTTTCTTCTATAGTGCCCCAGGTGCTCAAGGGATGGGCAATGAGGTCAAACCGATGGATATGCATGATGGTCTCAATGGCGGCTACGCCGGGGATAATGCCTTTGGCGCCCCCGGAGAAACCGGCGAAGAGGTGCGGTTCGATGAAGCCAACAACAATGCGCTTGTCCGCTTCGACATACTGTTTATTCAGATAAGCCTTGTGGCCTTCAGCAGTTTGGCCAATATATGCATTTTGCTGGGGATCAAAGGCGTCATGATTGCATATCCTAACCTTTTTGACGACCTCCGGGCCAAACATGGCTTCAATCTCTGCCGGGGTATTTGCACGGTGGCTGCCATTGCCCAGCAGCACCGTTACCTGCTCTGGAGGCACGGGCAACTCCTGCAGCAGCCAGGGGATGAGCTGGTGGTTTGGCACCGGTCGGGTGCCATCCGAAGTAACAATGACCACGCGATCTCCCGGGCGAATCACTTCGCGCAAGGGACGGCTGGCAATGGGGTTACGACAAGCAGTGCGAAAAGCTTCTTCTGCGTGGGGTAGCGGCGGCGCGAAAGCAGGCCGAATCACATGCCAGTCAGCAAGTGCAGGATCTGCGTGGAAAGGTATCGTCCCTCGCCCATACGCGATATAGATGATGTTTGTTTTATTTCTCTTGCCTGTGTGCATGCTAGCCAATCCCCTGTGCTCTTTACTCGTCACTCCTCACTCGTCACTCCTCACTCATCACTCCTCACTCATTACTGCTCTGGGAAAATCTTCCCTGGATTCATAATCCCATTTGGATCAAACACCTGCTTGATTTTACGCATCAGTTCCAAGCTGGGCCCATGTTCGGCGTACATGAACTCCCGTTTGCCAATGCCCACGCCATGCTCACCGGTACAGGTTCCACCAATGCTTAACACCCATTCCACTAGGCGCCGGTTGAAGGCGTGAGCACGCTCTTGTTCCTGAGGGTCGCTTTTATCAGAAAGCATCTCGACGTGCAAGTTGCCGTCACCAGCATGCCCGAAGGTAGCAATGCGTACATTCAATTCCTCAGCCAAAGCATATGCTTTGGCGACGGCTTCTGTATAGCGTGAGATAGGAACCACAATGTCGCCAATTTCTGCCCGGCATCCTGCGTTGACCTGTTTCACGGCTTCATGAGCTTGCTTGCGGGCGTGCCACAGCCGTTCCCGCTCCGCGGGAGTTAACCCCTTTTCGAAGGAGACACACCCGGCATCGCGGCAAGTCTCTTCGACGAGTTCGATTTCCTGCTCGATGCCTGCCGGCAAGCCGTGGAATTCCATCACCAGCGTGGGTGCTTCAGTCAGGGAGGAGCCTGTCCACTGGTTTACGATGCGCACGATGGTTGGATCCATCAGCTCCAATGCGGCAGGCGTGGGACCATAGCGGTTGATAGCGTAGATGGCTTCTGCTGCTGCTTCCATAGATGGGAACACGGCTACCGCCGCCACGGCTTCTGGGCGGATGCGGAGCCGCAATGTAATCTCGGTAACCACACCTAAGGTGCCTTCGGAACCTACAATCAATCGGCATAGGTCATAGCCGCTGGATGATTTGATCACCGGACGGCCGATGCGCACAATTTCGCCAGTAGGAAGCACTACTTCTAGTTGCAGGACATAGTCTTTGGTAACCCCATACTTGACGGCATGCATCCCGCTGGAATTATTCGCCACCATGCCACCAATAGTTGCTACATCGCTGGAGCCAGGTGCAGGAGGGAAAAAGAGGCCATAGCGGGCGAGTTTCTGGTTCAGTTCATCATAGATGATGCCGGGCTGCACGACCACTTGCAGGTCAGCCTCACGCACTTCGATAATCTGGTTCATGCGGTACAACGCCAGCAAAATGCCGCCCTGCACAGGTATGGGATTGCCTTCCAGGCTGGACCCGCCGCTCCAGGGGGTAACGGGGATGTGCTTTTCGTTCGCGTGTTTGAGGATTGCGCTGATTTCCTGCGCGTTTTGTGGCCAGACCACGACGTCCGGTGGATGAGGGGCGTGAAAGGATTCATCCTGTGCGTGTGCATCCAGATCGGCTTGCCGTGTCGAGACGCGGTCTGGGCCCAACAAGTCCGTTAGAAAATTGAGAGTCTCGCTTGTGATCGCCATAATCTCACCATCTCAGAATTCGCAGGTAGCAAAATCTCGCGCCAATTCTACTTCGCCAGTGAATTCTTCCCTCGCTTGAGCGAGCAAGGCATTCAGGTTAGTAGTCAGAGCAGGATAATGGATCAAATATAGCCTTTTCACGCCAGCACGTTGTGCTACTTGGCCAGCCTGGGTTGCCGACGAGTGGCCAGTGTACTCACCGGATGCCTCGTGGATGAGAACGTCCGCAACATGCGCCAGGCGCACCAGGCTCTCACAAGGCGCTGTATCACCGGAATAGACGACGGTGCGCCCCGAAGCCTTGTTCAGGATTTTGATCATCAGGCTAGGGATGACATGCGCTGCCGGCGAAGCAGTAATGAGCAAATCGGGCAGGTCAAGGACCAGGCTATTTTCCTTCAATGGTACTTCATGGTAGGCAGGGGGACAAAATTCGGGCCATTCTTCTGTGGGGTGGAAAATGCCCAAGAGCGCCTGAGCAGCGCGCAGGGTTTCCCTCTCGCCGAAAACTTGTACGGGTGTGCGGCAGCCCAGTAACCATAGTCCCAGCATCAAAGCGGGGAAACCATAGATATGATCGGGGTGTCTGTGCGTAAGGATCACGTACTCCAAACGAGAGGGTTCGATCCCAGCCAGTTGCAATTTCAGCAGCGGGCTGCCGGCGCAGTCAATGAGCAGCGTGGATTGCTCGCTCTCCAATGCTAAGTATGTGTTGTCGTGCCCTATCGTTGGCACTGCTGCTCCTGAACCGAGAAAAGTCAAGGTTGCCATCGTTGTTTTCGTGATAAGTGATGAGTGATGAGTGATAAGTGATGAGATGCGTTATCTGCTCGTCGTGCGCCAGACATGGTAAACACGCTGCAGTGCCGTGATATTGGTCAAAATTGCCAGCGCCCAGAGTGCTAGATACACTTGTTGCAAGACAAGGCCTGCTACCAGCAGGATTACCCGTTCAAAGCGCGTCAACAGCCCTTCTTTGCATTCAATGCCCACCCCTTCGGCGCGGGCGCGGGTGTAACTAACCATTAGCGAGCCGAAGATAGCAGCATAAATCAAAATAATTTCTGTTCTGCCTCCGGTTTGGAGATACCAGAGCAAAAGCCCCAAGAGCACGGTCCCTTCTGAGAAGCGGTCGGCGACGGAATCCAAAAATGCGCCAAAGGTGGTAACCCGGTTCATTTCTCGCGCTAACGAACCATCCAGGCTGTCAAATACACTGGCAATAGCCAATAGAATGCCTCCCAGTGGCATATGGCCGGTCGCCAATGCATACATCACGGGCAGGTTGAGCAAGTAGCCAAGTATCGTCAACGCATTGGGTGAGATACCCAGGCTTCCGAGCAAGCGAGCGATAGATGCTCTGATCCCATAGGTCCACTCTCTGAATTTATCACTCAACATATAATTTACCCTCTGCTTTCTGTTGTAGGAGTTCTTCGTACACATCGAGGACCTGGCGGGCAATGATGGGCCAATCATAGCGGGCAGCCTTACGACGGCCGCGCTCGCCCATTTCCTGTCGCAAGGTTGGGTTTTGTAGCAACCTGATGATCGCCTCAGCCAGGGCGCGCTCGTTTTCTGGTTCGACCAGGATACCCTCCTGTCCATCCTCTAGCACGCAGCGGTATCCCGGGATATTGCTTGCCACGATGGGTTTTCCGGCTGCCATAGCCTCCAGCAGAACAATGCCAAAGCTTTCGAAGCCAATGGATGGAGCGCAGAACACATCACAAGTTTTGTAGTAGCGTGGCAATTCCTCGCGCGAGACAAGCCCGACGAATTTGACGCTGTTCAAATGGAGCATGCGCGCGTAGCGCACAAAAGGCTCTTTATCCTCTTTGCTGTATGCGCCAGCAACAATCAGCCGGGCATCGGGAAAGGCTTGTACGATGTAGGGGAAGGCACGAATGAGATAGCGAAATCCTTTGCGTTTTTCCAGTCGCCCTACAAAGAGAATGTTGGGGCGGCCATCGTTGTACCTCTCGATGGGTTGGACGTGTGCCCCGCCAAAGTGCTGCACATCAATGCCGTTGGGGATGATGCGGTACTCGCCAGGGAAGTAACGGTTGGCAAGCTCCCGCGCTGCTTCGGAGACGCATATTCTCGCATGCAGTTTTTCAAGAAGGGGCTGCAAGAGCGGGCCTACGGTCTCCAATCCCCAGTGGCGGCTCTCACGGTAAGCATGAAATGTCCCAACGTTGATCGTTTTGGAATGGCGTAGGACGAAGAGGGGCAGGGCGGGCATAAGCGGTTCGTGCAGATGGATGATGTCGAATTGTTCTTCCCTGAGCAGCCGTTTCACAGGGCGGTAAATGCGCGGTGACAAAGTAAGGCGGGAAATAGAACCACCAAAAGGTACAGGGGTAATACGTTTGCCCATTCGGATGACATTATCGGGTACATTCTGAGCATCTTCAGAACAGGGCGCGATGATCTTGACTTCGTGGCCCCATTCCCGGAAACAGCGATCAAGGTGGGAAACATGTTCTGTAACGCCGCCGGGGTATGGATACTCGTAAGGAGTAACCAGTGCGATTTTCATGCGCTATTTCTCAGATGTTCTGGTAGTTTCCAGACAGGTTGAAACATTACCCATTGCTCAGGATGTTGGCCAATGTATTTCTCTAAAATGCCAACTAGCTTGGCCATGCCTGAGCGGACATCCGCTTTCAAATCGCCGGTGTTTTCCAACGGCAAGGGAGGTTCAACGAACACTTCGAAGGTATTGTCTGGCTTGCGTATGCTGAATGCCATTGCCAGTTTGGCGCCTGTGCGCAGAGCTAGGCGGACATGCCCATCTGGAAGCAGTGCTGGCGCGCCGAAGAACTCGACCACAGTCCCTGTTTCAGTCAAGTTCCTATCTGCCGCCAAGCCGACGATTTCGTTATTGCGCAGCGCTTTGAAGAGAGGGCGCAGGAAACTGTCCACTGGGATGATTTTGATGCCTTTGCTCGCGCGTAAGGATACAACGTACTGATACAATTTCTCCGGTTGCAAGTGCTCCGCAATGACTGTAATCGGATAGTGGCGCAAGGCAAACGCTTGAACTACGACATCGAGGTTGCCGAAGTGGGCACTGACCACAATCAAGCCCTTGCCGGCGGATAATGCCTCGTCTATATGTTGCAAGCCATGGATATTGACCAAGCGCTCGATTTGCGCCGCGCTGAGCGAAGCAACGCGGAAAAGGTCATAGTAGTTGCACGCCTGGTTGCGGAATATCTGCCGTGCCACCTGTTCCAGGCGTGTTTTATCAGCCTGTGTCCCCAACACATGGCGCAAGTTATCCAATACGTTCTCTCGCGAAGCCTTCGACATGGCGTATGCCAGATTGCCAAGGCAAGCGAAGAACGCATAACCGATGCGTGGGGGAACTAACGGCATCACAGCACCGAGCAAACGATAGGCGTAATAACTTAGCAGCGCTTGATCTGGAATCGCAATGCCTCCTGCAGAATCTCTGCTCTTTGTCTTTCTATTGCGTTTGTGATAATACCTGCAAGGTACGGGTTTGTCAAGCGGAATCATAGGGGATATAATGGCTGCACACTCACCGAGGGGGAACAAGATGAACCAAAAAAGCCAGGCATCCTATCACCCCATGATTCGGGAACTGCCTCCTTCCGAACGACCACGTGAGCGATTGCAGCATTATGGCGCGGCTGCTCTTTCCAACAGCGAGTTATTGGCAATCATTCTGCGTACGGGAGTCGGTGGGGAGAATGTGCTCGATTTGGCGCAGCGCTTGCTTTCCAGTTACCACGGGCTAGCCGGCTTGGCGCGCGCCAGTTTTGGTGAACTGGCTGGCGAACATGGGTTGGGTATAGCCAAGACAGCACAGATACAAGCGGCGTTTGAGTTGGGGAAACGTTTGCTCGTCGCCTCTCCAGATGAGCGCCCACAAGTCACCTCGCCAGCGGATGCTGCCAATTTGCTCATGCCAGAGATGGGATTCCTGGAACAGGAACACCTGCGCACGTTGCTGCTGGACACCAAACATCGCGTCTTGGCTTCGCCAACGGTCTACGTGGGGAATGTGAACACTTCGGTCATCCGCGTGGCAGAATTGTTCCGTGAAGCCATCCGCCTCAATTGTGTGGCGATTATCGTTGCCCATAACCACCCTTCCGGAGACCCCACGCCATCGCCCGATGACATCCGCGTAACTGAACAGATCGTAAAAGCTGGCAAATTGCTGGACATCGAGGTGCTGGATCACCTGGTGATTGGACATCAGCGCTATGTCAGCCTGAAAGAGCGAGGGCTTGGATTTTCATAACGCCTGGCTGAATGCACTGGGCATATCGCTGCACCGGGTTGTCTTTTCCAGGGATGTATGGGCTATCTCAGGACCTCATGAGTCAATATAAGCCGGGGAGCAAAAACTCACAGGTGGCAAGAAAGGCAAGGCGCAAAGATGGACCTAAGATGAGAAAGAGGGTTCGTTTATGCTCTTGAGCCGAGCGAGCGCTAGATAAGAAACGCCCCAGAATCAATGCTGATCCCGATATTGTCAGCAAGATCCACCACCATCTGGTTTCCCAGGGCAAGATGACGTTCTCGGCATAGCGTGCCTGCAGTTGCACCAAGCGCCCCAGAAAACCTGTGAAGGCAGGGATTTGGATGATAACAGGATGGGTGTAGAAAACAGTGAATCCCAAAGCCAAAGCCAGCGCATAGACAAGCCCATCCCAGTGTTCCCAGCGCCAGCCCGTTGCCAGGATGATCGCCAGCCAGATGAGAGGGGCAATGACAAAAGGTAATGATAAGCTTTCTAGCCCTTCATTACGCCCAGTGGCACCATCTTGGCTACCTTGCGCGCCAGGCCAGCTTCATGCACGACGTGGACCACCCGGTCAATGTCCTTATAGGCTTCGGGGGCTTCCTCAGCCAGGCCCTTCATTGGCCCACGGATGGTGATGCCTTGCTTTGCCAAACGCTGCTGTAGTTCTTCACCGCGCACTTGTTTCATCGCTGCGTGACGGCTGAGCACCCTTCCCGCCCCGTGACAGGTTGAGGCGAAAGATTTGTCCGCTGCCTCTGCGGTACCGACCAGCAGGTAAGAAGCGGTGCCCATATCGCCAGGCACCAAAACTGGTTGTCCTACTGAGCGGTAATCGGCAGGGAGGGCGGGATGACCAGGACCAAAAGAGCGGGTGGCTCCTTTGCGGTGCACAACTACTTTGATTGTGCGGCCATTGATGGTGAACTCTTCGATCTTGGCGATGTTGTGCGCGACGTCATAGATGAGTTCAAAGCTGCGCCCCTTGAAATGCGGGGCTAAAACTTGATCTAGAATGGTGCGTACGCGGTGCATGAGCAGTTGACGGTTTGCCCAGGCATAGTTGGCAGCACAAGCCATGGCTGCCATGTAGTCCTGACCCTCCGGCGAGTCAACCGGCGCACAGACTAGTTCGCGGTCAGGGAGGCGGATGCCATATTTGCTGAGTGAGCCCTGCATTCTCTTAATATAGTCATCGCAGACCTGATGGCCTAACCCACGCGACCCGGAGTGGATCCATACGACCAGTTGGCCCAGGAATACCCCGAACTTCTCAGCCACTTCTTGGTCGTATACCTCTACAACTTCGCCCACCTCGATGAAGTGGTTGCCTGAACCCAATGTGCCCAGTTGATCATTGCCGCGGTCTTTTGCCTTACGGCTCACCGCGCTAGCACGAGCCCCAGCCAATGCGCCCTGCTCTTCGGTGTGCTCCAGGTCTTCTTTGGTGCCATAGCCCTTTTTCACTGCCCAGGCAGCACCTTGTTCCAGTACGTCATCCATGTCCTTACCGGATACGCGCACGTCTCCACCACGGCCTACGCCGCTGGGCACGCCATGATAGAGGGCATCCATGATTTCAGCCATCAACGGCTTGACTCGCTCCGCTTCAAGGTTGGTGCGCAGCAGGCGCACCCCACAGTTGATGTCATAACCTACTGCTCCTGGCGAGACAACGCCATCTTTCACGCTCATCGCTGCCACGCCTCCGATAGGCGGCCCATACCCCTGGTGAATGTCCGGCATAGCCAAGGTGTACTTCACGACGCCAGGGAGGCAGGCAGTGTTAATAAGCTGCTCAACTGAGCGGTCCTGCAACGCAGCTTCCAGCAAATCATTGTCTGCATAGATGCGCGCGGGCACGCGCATGTCGCTGCGATAGTCCGCCGGGATTTCCCACAAGTATTCTTCAATACGGTTTAGGTCTTTCTTGCTTACCATGTGATACCTCCTCTGCTGGCTAACGGTTGGGAATGGCTCTGCCATTCCTTACCGCAACAACTCTATTATACATCAAAAACAACCGTGGCTGTGTACCCCTCTGCGGTCTGGACGATCGCCAAACCATGGTAAGTAGCTCCCTTGATAATGCTACGAATGTCTTGATTTCGGTCACCGCGCACGGTGGCTTTGAGCTGGTAAGGCGAGAGTTCGTGGATGTCAAAAGCGGCGTAAATTTCGCGCTTGGCATCGTGCAGGTAGAGCAGTTCATTCAGCCAATTGACCAGCAGTGATTCATAGTCTATGCCTTCTACGGCTACCTGGCGGCTTATGGGGGTTGCCATGTGCTCTATATCCGCCAACTGGCTGAACATGGCAAAGGCGGCGTTGATAAACAGTTCACGCAGGTCTTGGCCATAGATGCGCAGGGCTAAATCTGCCGTGTGTTCCAGTTGTTCATAGCGCTGTCTGGAAGCTGGCTGAATTGGGTTAAGCGTCATAACAAGACCTCCCTCACTTTGGCGATGTCCTTTTCCATCTGCGTGCGCAGCGTCCGTGCGTCTAGAGGATAGGGTTGATGATGCAGCCGTTCCACAAATTGGACGCGGATTTCCTCACCCGGCAAATCGCCATGAAAGTCCAACAAGTATATTCTGCCTTTTGTCCCCTGTTCTCCGAGGGTCGTCTCGAAACCTGTGTCCACGATGGCTGGATAAGGACGGCCTCGGATGAGCGCATAGGCGGCATAAACGCCACTAGCAGGCAGTGCGCAATGCGGTATAAATTTCAAGTGCGCACTGGATAGGGATAGTTGTCCATCATGTTCTATTTCTGACAAGACATGGGCTCGCACTTGGTAGTAACGTCCAAGCATCGCAGCAGCCTCAGAGACGTTCCCTGAGCTCAACAGGTTGCGAATCTGCGTGCTGCTGATAGCGATTTCCCCACTGCTCACCGGTGCGATAACGTGGACGCGAAATCCCATCTCTTTGCCTAGCCTCTTGAGCGTGCGTACATCGCCCTCACGGCCGTAGCCCAGGGCAAAGTTCCACCCCACCCACAACTCGGTCATGTGCAAATAGGTACACAGCGCCTGTACAAAATCCCGTGCGGATGTGCGTGCTAATTCTGGTGTGAAGGGCAGGATAACCAACAAGTCCAACCCCCACTGTTCGAGGAGCTCTATCTTGTCCTCGATGGTTGTCAGGCAAATGACGTTGCTGGCAGGCGATAAGATGGCTTTGGGTAGTGGATCAAAAGTAACTACTCCACTGAGCCGCTGCGTTTGCTGTGCCCGACGTGTCAAGCGCCGAAGCAGTTCCTGATGGCCCAGATGCAAGCCGTCAAAAGCACCAATGGTTAGGGCAGTTTCACCTTCTATGTTGGCTTGATGCAGGTCACGAATGATCTTCATTGTCCCTCCGTTGGGCAAACACCTTGTGTGGCTGCCAAAAGTCCTCTTTATCCCATCGGAGCAAGGCTAGCAGGCGGCCATCAGCCGCATAAGCACGGCATAACCTGTCTTGAGGCACACTGGGCAGACGCACACGCTGTCCCGAGATGATTTTGTCTTCTGTTGCTTGGTCGACTGTAACGGCTGGGAAGGACTGTAGCGCTACATCGAGCGGGTAGAGCAAGCTAGCCAGAGTGCCCTTTGCCCGCGCCTGTTCCAGTTCTTCCAGCGTGATTGCTTCTGCAATACGGAATTGGCCACTGGCGATACGAATCAGGCTCACTAGGTGGGCACCGCAGTGGAGGCGCTGCCCTAGGTCATGCACCAAAGAGCGTATGTATGTGCCCTTACTGCAGTGCACCTCAATTTCCAACTCGGGCGGCTCCCAGGTCAGCAGCTGGATGTTGTATATTTCCACTTTCCGCGCACGTCTGGCGATTGTCTGTCCGCGCCGGGCAAGGCGGTACAATGGGATGCCATCGTGCTTGATGGCGGCATACATCGGGGGTATCTGATCCTGGATACCCCTGAACGCTTGCAGTTCTTGTTCGACCTGGGCACGGGATACCGTTACTTCGGATTGACTTGTGATCTGTCCTTCCGCATCGTAGGTATCTGTGCTGATGCCCAGGCGTAAGCGCGCCCGATAGGTTTTGTCGCTGGCTGCCAGATACTCTGCCACGCGGGTTGCCTGGCCCAGACAAAGCAGCAGAACACCGCTAGCCAGCGGATCTAGCGTGCCGGCATGCCCTACTTTTTTCTGAGCGGTGATCTTGCGCACACGGGCCACAACGTCATGAGAGGTCATGCCACGTGGCTTGTTCATATTCAGAATGCCACAGAGCTCTTGCGTAGACATGTTTGTCATGATGCGCAATACAAGGAGTACTCCGTGTTGTTAGCCGCCCTCTGCGTTCTGCTCCTCCCTCGCCATCGCCTGTTTTTGCAAAGCAGCCTCGATCTCGCCCAAAACGAGCTCGCGCACTTTCGCCATCTTTCCGGCAATGGTGCATCCGGCTGCGCGCGGATGCCCACCCCCGCCCAACTTGAGCGCCACTTCAGAAACATCCCAGCCATGCCCAGCACGCATGGACACCTCGATGCGCCCGTCATCCTTTTCGCGGAAGACAATGGCTACATCTACTCCCATCGTGCTAGCCAGGAAACTAACCAGGCTATTGCCTTCATTAGGGGCAGCCCCGCACTTGCGCATCATGTGCTGGTCTATCTCCGTCCACATGACGCGCCCGCGCCTCTGAACATGGGCTAGCGCTTGTCCCCATAGGCATATGGTGGAGATTGGTTCGCGGTTGAAGACAAGCTCAGTGATGTCGGTGAGCGATGCTCCTGCTTTCATCAGGGCAATGGCCATGCGCAACTGTTTGGCGGTAACGTTGCTGGTGCGAAAGCACTGTGTGTCTGTGACCAAGCCGACGAGGAGTGCTGTAGCAATGTCCTTATCCAAGGGTGCTTGCAGACGCCGTAGTAGCGCGTACACGATCTCTGCCGTTGAAGGAAGCAGTTGCACCAGGTTAACCGTGCCAAAACGTGTGTTCGTTACATGATGGTCAATATTGATGATTGGCCGGCTGCGAAAAATATGCTCATCGTACAGCGATCCCAAGCGCTCGATGTCGCTGGAATCTATGGTAACAATGACCTCTTCATTTTTGGGAGGCTGAGCAGTAATCTCTTGCCAGCCAGTGAGAAAGTTGAACTTGGCTGGCACCGGATCGGCACAAGCCATGGTGCACGATTTCCCCAAGCGCCGCAATCCCAAGCCAAGCCCCAACAGCGAGCCGATGGCATCGCCATCCGGGATGATATGGCAGGCGATATAGACCATTTGGGCTGCCTGGAGGTATCGCTTAGCGCTATTCATGTTTCCCTACTGCCCACTGCATGAATGCTCAGCTCTCATCCTGGGCTGGCATATCCCGCTTTTCATCCGCCGGTGTATTGTGCAGTTTCTCCAAGAGAGCTTCCACGCGTGCCACTCGCTCCCAGGAATCGTCCAGCATAAAACGCAGATCTGGCGCAAAGCGCATCTGGAGGCGTTGCGCCAATTCCCGACGGATGTAGCGCGAGGCATGCTGCAAGCCCGCTAAAGCCTCATTGCGCGACTTTTGATCGCCGAGCGCGCTGACGAAAACCGTAGCCAGTTTCAGGTCAGCCGTGATTTCCACGCCTGTAACGGTAACGTACGTCAAGCGTGGATCCCGTATTTGTTTTTGCAGCAATTCGCTGATCTCTTCTTGAATGCGACTACTTACTCGTTCCTGACGACGTGTTGGCATATTTCGACACAGGAGGCATAGTTTCTGCACGGGCAAAGTGATCTTTGCCCAATTATGTTCCTGGACCTCCTACCTGTTCCTTTCTGTAGAATTCTAGTATATCGCCTATGGCGAAATCATTAAAGCCGTCCACTCCCACGCCGCACTCCAGCCCTGCAGTCACTTCACGCACATCTTCTTTGAAGCGACGCAGCGATGCCACCTGGCCATCGAAGATGACGGCGTCAGCACGGCGTACACGGACCATGGCATTGCGCGCTGCGATGCCGTCTATGACTTGGCAGCCAGCGACCTGTTTGCGATGGCCAATGCGGAAGATAGCGCGCACCTCTGCATGGCCAATGGTTACCTCCTTATAGCTTGGCTCGAGCAACCCTTTCAGAGCGCGATCTATGTCATCCACGAGGTGATAAATAATATTGTAGAGGCGTATATCCACCCCTTCGGACTCCGCCATACGGCTGGCAGCGGCATCTACTTGCACGTTAAAGCCGATCACAATGGCTTGAGAGGCAACGGCAAGCATGATGTCGGACTCATTGATGTTGCCAGTTCCCGTATGCAAGAATTTGACCCTCAGTTTTTCATCGCCGAGTTTTTCCACGGAATTGACGATTGGTTCGATAGAGCCTTGCACATCTGCTTTGAGAATCAGGTTGAGCTCTTTGGCTTGACCGGCTTGTGCTTTGGCAAAAAACTCGTCCAGGCTGAGGCCTTTCCGTTTTTGCTGTTCCATCGCCTGCTGGCGACGGGCAGCTTCAGCAGCGGCCAGTTCTCGTGCCTCATGCTCATCTTTAACTACCTTAAAGGTCTCTCCAGCGCTGGGCACATCGCTCAAGCCCAAGACAACCACAGGTGTGGAAGGCGGGGCTTGTTCAAGACGTTTGCCCTTGTCATCGAACATGGCGCGCACCTTGCCCGCGAGATCGCCAATGACCAAGGCGTCGCCAACGTGCAATGTACCTTCCTGCACCAACAAAGTGGCCAGGGGTCCCTTTGCCTTGTCCAGCCAACTCTCAATCACCGTTCCAGAAGCAGGTGCTTCTGGGTTCGCCTTCAGATCTGCCATTTCTGCAACCAGGAGGATCATATCCAGCAAGGTTTCCAGGCCGATTTTCTGCTTAGCAGAGACAGGCACGCAGATGACGTCTCCGCCATAATCTTCTACTAGGACCCCCACATCGGAAAGTTGCTTCTTCACTACCTCAGGGTTGGCATTGGGCTTGTCTATCTTGTTCAGCGCCACGATAATGGGCACCTGTGCAGCACGGGCATGGTCAATGGCTTCAATGGTCTGAGGTTGCACGCCGTCATCTGCAGCAACAACCAACACAGCAATGTCTGTAACCATCGCACCGCGGGCACGCATGGCAGTGAATGCCTCGTGGCCAGGGGTGTCCAAGAAGGTGATTTTCTTCCCCTGGGCTTCCACCTGGTAAGCGCCAATGTGCTGGGTGATTCCGCCGACTTCGCTGGCAACAACATTGGTTTGGCGAATCACATCCAACAGGGATGTCTTCCCATGGTCTACATGGCCCATGATTGTTACTACAGGCGGCCGTGGCACCAATTTTGCCAATTCTTCCGCAGTGTACTCACGACGCTTGCGTGTGGGTTCCGGGGGCGCTTCTTCGACCGGCTCTGGTGGCTGCTCTTCTTGCACCTCAAAGCCCAGGTCTGCCGCCACAATCGCTGCGGTATCAAAGTCAATTTCTTGGTTGATATTAGCCATCACGCCGTTCTTCATCAACTCGCGAATAATAGTGATGGGGCTAGTCTTTAGCAGCGTGGCCAAGTCCCGTACAGTAATGGACGAAGGTAGCGTGACCAAGTTTGGTGTGGCGGTGGCTTCCGCCTCAGCGACCGCTACGGTTTCGAGGACACGGGGTCGTTCCGTGGCCGTGTCTCCTGCGGCAACTTCAGCACTCATAGGTGGTCGCACCGCAGCAGCCTTCTTCTCCCTGCCAGGGGCTTTGGTCGCGGCAGGCGGTGCACTCCGCGGAGACTTGCCCTCTGCACCGCCACGCGGCGGAGCTTGCACACGCTTGTGAGCCTTGTCCACGTCCGCTCCGGCTTTGGCGACTTTTTGCGTTCCTTTCGGAGACCGGCGCTGATCAGGCTTGGTACCCTTCCCCTGATTGGCGCCTGCTTTCACCGCGCCCTTCGGTTGTGAAACTTTGGGCTTTTTCTGGGCACTCCTTTCCACGGGTGGAGCTGCAGATATCGGCTCCTTATTCTCTTTGTCTGTCGAGCGATTGCGGGTGGTTTTCTTATCGTGCATAACCTACCCCCTTTCTTTTTGGACTGTTGCCGTTTGGCATGCGGCAGCAATACACAGGTCCTATTGACCTGCGGGAAAGTAGGAGCTCAGCCTCGATTGCTCTGAATGATGCAAGGATCTGACCTGCAGGGTAAAGATATGTACTCCCTGCTGAGGGGCAAGTGAGGAGGATAACGAGGGGGAAATGTGGAAATGGCGCGTAAGACTCAGTTGGCCATACGTACTCCCTCGCCCTTCATCTTGCCCAGGGTGCTGTTTTGCCCCTGCATGGATTTCCTGCCAAACGCAGTGTTTAGCATATGCATCTGTATGTTCCTACCATTCAACCGTACCGGCTGTCCCGTTCTCCCTTCCTAGAACTGCAAAAACTATTCTTGGCTATCATACGGTAACTGTTGGCTATAAGTCAAAAGCCGTTCCTTATCCGCGGGGCTCAGGGTGGTCTTTAGGGCATAATCCAGGCGCTGCCGCGCTATAGCGCCTTCCCAACACGCCCTGTTTCGACACAAGTATGCCCCGCGGCCGGCAGCTTTGCCCTTTTCATCTATCTCAATAGCCCCTTCCGGGGTACGGACGATGCGAATCAGTTCTCGTTTTGGGCGCACCTGTTGACAATGGACACAGGTACGCAAAGGGATATGTTTCGGCGTCATACTTTCCTATTTCTCAAACGCGATATACTAGTCTTTTCAAAGGAGCGTATCTTACCACTCCTCGAGCTCATCCTGCCAATCAAGATGGCGGCTGGCTCGGCGCTGTGGAAGACGGCCCTTCTTTTTGCCTTTACCCTTATGGCGTTTCCCTTCCTTTGGTTCGTATTCCTCTTCTTCGTACTCTTTTTCGAATTCCCATCTGATTTCGCCTGGCTCCTCAAACTCGGGTGCTGCTTGCAGCACTGTGGCTGCTTCTTCTGGTGCCTCGACAGTGGCTTCGCCGAGAGGGGCTGCTCCTTCGGGCTGAGCCACTTGTGCTGGGCTGACTTCCTGCTCAGACGCTACAGCCGTTTCTAAGGTTGGCGTTGGTTCAGAGACCGCTGCCTCTTGTGCGACAGCCGGTTCGGCGGAAGGCAGGGCTTCTTCTGCCGTGCCAACCATCTCTGCTATTTCTTGTTCTTCTTGCGCTAGGCTCCGTTCCGCTTCTGCCAGGAGGGCAAGAGCAGCCTCACGTTTAGCAGCCAACTCTCGTTCTCTCGCTGCTGCTTCGGCAGCCTCCCTGGCGCGTCGTTCGATCTCTTCAGCGGCTTCAGAAAGGCTCTTGATGTCAATACGCCAATTGGTCAACTTGGCTGCTAGGCGGGCATTCTGCCCCTCCTTGCCAATGGCGAGCGAGAGCTGGTTATCGGGTACCACGACCGTAGCAGTCTTGGTCTCGCGGTCCAGCCAGACATGCTCTACTTTGGCTGGACTGAGTGCGTTGGCGATGAATTCCTTCTCGTCTGCGGACCAAGCCACGACATCGATTTTCTCCCCGTTCAATTCGTTCACGATATTCTGAATGCGCACGCCTCGCATGCCCACACAGGAGCCCACCGGGTCAACGCCTGGCTGAGTAGCTGCCACCGCCACTTTAGAGCGCGAACCAGGCTCTCGAGCGATGCCTTTTATTTCGACGGTGCCCTGATAAATCTCCGGCACTTCGTTTTCCAGCAAACGGCGCAGCAGCTTCTGATGAGTGCGTGAGACCTTGATACGCGGGCCACGGTTGGTCTTTTCTACTTCATAGATATAGGCGCGTATTTTCTGATTGGGTGTATAATGCTCCGTCGGAATTTGCTCGCTCTTGGGCATGACTGCTTCCACTCTGCCCAGAGACAGAATGACATTGCCGGCGGAGTCAATATTGCGCACGGTACCGAGGACGTCCTCGCCCTCACGATCGGACCAATCCGCGTACATGGTTTCTCGCTCGGCTTCGCGAATGCGCTGCAGGATAACCTGTTTGGCTGTTTGGGCTGCGATACGCCCAAAGTTTTTGGGCGTCAACTCGATGCGGATGATGCTGCCCACCTTAGCCATAGCATCAATTTGCCGCGCTTCCTGCAGCGAAATCTGAATTCGTGGATCCTTGACTTTTTCCACGACTTCTTTCTGCGCAAAGACACGCGCTTTACCTGTATTTGGGTCAATTTTGACCTCTATATTCTGACCTGTGCCAAAGTTGCGCTTGTAGGCATGGACCAATGCCTGCTCAATAGCCTCCAAGACCACCTCTTTGGGCAGGTGACGTTCTGCACATACTTGAGTGATCGCGATGAGAAAATCGTTCTTCAAAAAAGACCTCCCACGAGCAATACCACGATCTTGAACCAGTTAGTTCCTTTTCTCCGTTTCATGATGAGCGGTTTCTACTCTGCTAAAGCCAGGCTTAACCTGGCCCACATGTGAACAGAAGGCATGTAAGAAGAAAAGTGGGGGCGACCCACTTTTCAGCAGCGTTTTTCCGCACAAAAATATTATAACCATGTTATTCATTTTGTGCAAATGCAGGTTATGGCGTAATGAAACGGAGGGCTCTATTTTGAGAGCGCCTCTGTGGGGGATACCCACTCGGCTAGCAGACTATCCAGCTCTGCCAAAGGCACTAGGCGAGAGATGCTTTCGCTTCTCCGCTTGAGTTCTACGCTTTCTTGGGCTAGTGTCTTGCGGCTTACTGTGATGCGCCAAGGAATGCCAATCAAGTCTGCATCATTGAATTTGACCCCAGCACTTTCCTCACGGTCGTCGTACAGTACCTCGTAGCCCATTTCCAACAGATGCTGGTATAGCTGCTCGGCGGCAGAATGGACTTCGGGCTGCGTTGCCCCCAAAGAGAGCAGGTGAAGCTGATAGGGGGCAACGGAAGCGGGCCAAATAATGCCGTGTTCGTCGTGATTTTCTTCGATAATCGCTGCCATTAGCCTGCCTGTGCCTATGCCGTACGAGCCCATGACAATGGGCCGTTCCTTGCCATTCCTGTCTAGGTACGTTGCGCCTAGCGCTTCACTATAGCGCGTGCCCAGCTTGAAGAGGTGGCCGACCTCGATGCCGCGCATCGTTTGCAGAGGATGGTTGCATTGCAGGCAGTGGTCTCCAGGGCGGGCCATGGCGATGTCTGTGATCATCGTAACTGTAAAATCGCGCGGGTAGTTGACATTCTTCAGGTGATACCCTTCTTTATTTGCCCCCGCCACGAAATTGCTGCCCATGGTGATGGAATCATCAGCGATGACACGAAATCCTGAGAGGCTGACAGGCGAGGCATAGCCTGGGACAATCCCGGCAGCCCGCAATTCCGCTTCGGTGGACGGGCGCAACTCGGCACCTCCGAGGGCGTTGGCAAGTTTGACCAGATTTGCCTCTAGGTCGCCACGGATCAGTGCCATCACGATTTCGCCGCACTCCGTGGTATAGAACAGCGCTTTGAGTGTTTGATGGGTGGGCACGCCGACGAAGGTTGCCACATCGGCGATCGTTATGCAGCCTGGAGTGGCGATTTTTTGGGGTGGACGTTCCTCTTCGGCAATACCAGCGGGCTTGGCAAAAGTCGCCTTCTCGGCGTTAGCCGCGTATCCGCAATGAGAGCAAAGGACTAGCGTATCTTCGCCTGCATCGCAGGGCACGATGAATTCGTGGGACATGGCACCGCCCATCACACCCGAGTCCGCAATGACCGGGAGCGCTCGTATCCCGCAGCGGCGAAATATGTTGACATAAGCCTGATACATCTGGGGGTAGAATTCATCCAAACTGTCAAAATCTGGATGGCAACTATAGGCATCTTTCATGGTAAATTCTCTGGTGCGAATGAGTCCCCCGCGGGCGCGTGCCTCGTCCCGAAACTTGGTCTGAATGTGGTAGATCATGAAGGGGAGCTGGCGATAGGAGGTTATCTCCCGCCGCAGCAAATCTGCCACGACTTCCTCATGGGTCATTGCCAATACCAGATCGTGGTTCGTGCGGTCGCGGAAGCGCACCAAGGCTGGGCCCGGGGCAGGGGCGTCATAGCGGCCAGTAGCGCGCCAGATTTCTGCCGGGTTGACCACAGGCATATGTAGTTCTTGCCCGCCGATGGCGTCCATCTCTTCGCGCATAATGCGCTCAATCTTGCGCAAGACGCGCCAGCCAAGGGGCAGGTAGCTGTAGATGCCAGCCGCCAGTGGGCGAATCAATCCTGCACGCAGCGAGAGCTGATGGCTGATGAGTTCTGCTTCGGCGGGGGCTTCGCGCAAAGTGCGCCCAAATAGTTTAGACAGACGCATGTTTTCAGCCCTCCGTTTTGATTTCCGTGCCTATTATAACACATAAAAGACAGTTTCAGCCGTTTGCCCTGTGGAGCATTGCACGATATAATGGCGGTCAAGGGTATTGATTCAAAGACAGAGGAGGCAAAGGGATGGCGAACGAAGGGATGCCAGGCGGGCAGTGGCCGGAAAGCGGCGGTGCACGCAGGTACGATGAGAAGGACGAGAAGGAAGAAGAGAAGCGTGACGAAAAGGAAGAAAAGGGCGGAGGATGGGGACGAGATCCCGTGAGTGGTGTCCTCTGGGCATTGTTCCTGATTGCTGTTGGATTGATTCTCCTGGCAGAATCGCAGGGGTTTATCACTTGGGAACAGTTCGGTGGAGTCTGGAACCTCATCTTCCTTGCTGCGGGATTGTTGCTCTTGACCGAGGCCGCTATTCGGCTGCTCATTCCCGCTTATCGCCGGCCAGTGCTTGGTACATTGATTGGTGGCATTGTTTTGACTGCAATTGGGTTGGGTGGCGTAATCGGCTTTCGTTTGACCTTACCGATTATTCTGATTGGCATTGGGCTGGCCATCCTCCTCGGTGGTTTGTTCCGGAGCCGTTTCTAGCCAAGGGGCCCTGAGGGGCTCTTGCCTGTGCAGTGCAACAAGAGCCCCTTCGCTCATGGGGGACCAAAGTCTAGGCTCACGAGCCGGTTCCAGAAGTAGCGCCAGGGAGTGAGCGGTTCATCGCGGCCAATGCAGCGGAAGTAGGGCGCGTCGAAGGCGAGGATCAGGTCGCCGATCTTGTAGCGCGGCAGGACAGGCGTGGAAACTACTAGGCTGCCCATCTCGCCGGGGCGCATCTCGTGGAGCATGACGAGCCCGCGTCTGGTCTCCACCTCGAAGAAAAACAAATCGTAATTTGGCACCCAGGCGCGGCGTTCATCACGCTGTTGTCCAAACATCCCTTCTGTCGCTCCGTAAATTTCCAAAATGGCTGCTGGGCCATACATAGCCCGCAGAGCAGGCGCATAGTGGGTGTTGATGCCTGGCACGCTGCCCAGCGTCATGACCTGCACATGCCACAAGTCCTTCGGATATACCCTGTGTGCCCTGCGCAGATAACGTCCAAAGGTGATTGCAGTTGGGGCTACGCCACCGACGACAGTTACATTTTCGTCCTTGCAACGTTCATAAGCCAATTCAAAACGCCGTTCCCAATCCTGGATAGTCTTGCCTCCTCCTAGGGCATCGATTTCATCTTGTGTAGGAAGGGAACGCAATGGTGTGCTCCTGGAGACGTGTTTGACGTAGATACCAGAACTGTAACCGTATTCCACTTCGCGATCACCTACGCGTACCTTGCCAACGACAGAGGGGAAATTGAGGTTCAGGTTGACGCCTTGGAAAATGTCCAACCGTCCCGTATGTAACGCATAATGGATGAGCGCACGGCCTGCGCTCACACGCATCTTCAAATCGGTGGGTGTCATGGGAATGAATTTGGATTCGCCTTTTGTTGTCCCCCGTGTGATAGCCCAGCCTATGGGGGGTTCAGAAAGCAATAGGTTGGTCTCGCCAGCCATGGTGCGCTTGATCAGCGGCTTGATGTCCTCATAAGTGATGATGGGGAAAGCCTGGCGGTATTCTTCGATCGTGGTAACTGTATGGGCATGGTGGTCTTGGCCATAGGCCGTGTGCGCGTAGCCTTGCAACAAGCGTTGCAAGACCGCTTGCTGCGCCGTGGCAGGGTCAGCCAAGGCTTGATACCAAGGTTGTACAAATCCCTTGAGCATTTCTTGCATGTCATGTGACGCTGTTTGCTGCACGTTATCCCCCTATCCTATGATGGCTTAATGGCTCATTCTGTGAAGCCATCTTTTCCTAACATTCTGGTTTGCTTACCAAAAATGCCAACTCGGTAGCAAATGCGAACCGTTGCACCGGCCAAGGTTTGCCAGACATTAATTCCCAGAACCTCTCTTCATAATTCTGCACCATCCCCTTCTCCCTCCCGCCCAGGCTGCGCACTGGAAATGAAATCAGCAGGTAATCAGCTTGGACTGCTTCCAGAAGGCGCAGGCTGGCTGACTTATCCAGCTGTTCGAGGCAGGGCAGGCTTTTCAAAAGGAAGGCGAGATCTGCCTGGTGTGGGGGAGGAGAATGGGTGATGTCACACGCATAAGCACGTCCCTGCACGCCAATGGCAGTCATGAACTCGTTCAGAAAATCCGCCAGGTCAGTGTACATATCGTAGGCATAGTACTGGACATCCTTGTCCAGGCCCATCCAAGGTATTGCCAGTGGATTCAGTCCACAGGCAATATCCAACACACGATGGATAGGAGGCAGCCCAGCAAGGGTGCGCGTGTAGAACTGATCGAGGATGCCTAGGCGCTCTCTCGTTGAAGAGTGGTGCTCCATGATCTCCATGCAAATGTGGCGTAGCAGGGTATGGTCTGCTATTTGTGCCGCCCGCTTCAGTGCATCTAACCACTGGGAATAGCGTGTACCCGCATCAAAATATGCACCGCCCACCTGGTGGAGCTTATTTTTGGTCGCCTTTAGCGCTTCCTTCCAGTTCCGCCTCGTCGCTAGCTCTCGAGCGCCGATGTTGCGGACCACTTCTGGGCATACATGTTTATATTTCGGGCTCTGAAGGACTGCTTCTACAAGGCGGGCCAATTCATGTGCATCGTTTTTCATCTATGCTCAGTTCTCTCAGGCGTCTCATGAGCTGCACCACAAATCGCAGGTTGTGTAAAGTAGCCAAGCGGTAGAACAAACTGTCATTCACTTTGAACAAGTGATATAGGTAAGCCCGGGAGTAGTTTGAGCAACAGAGGCAATCGCAATAAGGAGAGAGAGGGCTATCCGCCTTCATGTTCTGTGCATCTTGGATGTACAGATAAGAATACCAGTTTCCCTCAAGTTTGCTGGACATAGGATCGTCGGCAAAGATGTAGAGCCGGCCATGACGTGCATCCCTGGTGGGCATGGTACTGTCGAACAGGTCATAGCCCATCCTGGCGCAGGTGACGATGTTGGCTGGTTGGCCAACGCCCAGAGCGTGCATGGGGAACTGGGGCGGGATCAACTCACGGGTATAAGCGATGATCTCCTCCAGCAAATTGCCTTTGCTGTCCAGAGGCCATCCGCCCAACCCAAAACCGTCAAATCCTATGGCTAGTAGCTCTTCGGCGCAGCGCTGGCGCAACTCGTGGGAGCCACCGCCCTGCACCACGGCGAACAGGAGTGGGCGCGGTTCTAGCCTTCGTAGTTCCACCTGATGTTCGAATTCCATTTTGCAGCGCCTGGCCCACTTGATTGTCCTGTACACCGACTCTTGTTGTACGGACAGGGGCTGATCCACATCGGTACAATCGTCGAGGCAAATCACGATGTCGGCGCCATAGTCTACTTGGAGTTGGATGCTTTTCTCAGGGGTGAGTTGAAAGCGTCTTGAAGACCCTTCTGGACGGAAGAGCATGCCCCGCTCGGTGAGGCTGCCATACTTGGGGTTCTGGTGGATGAGGGAGTAGACCTGAAAACCTCCTGAATCGGTAACAATGGGTTTAGGCCAGGCGAACATATGGTGCAATCCCCCCAATGCTTTGATGGTGGAGGATCCTGGTTTTTGCATCAGATGGAAGACGTTCATCTGTAGCGCCTGCACGCCACACTGGAGCAGGTCGCTGGCGTCCAATGAACGTACTACACCGTGCGTGGCATCTGGCAAGAAAACAGGCAATTGCAATACCCCATGTGGCAGTTCTAAGGTAAAGCCCTTGCCTTCATCTCTCATTGCGCACTGTGCCTCAACCATAGCCAGTCTCTCTGCTCTCACGCTTTACTCATCACTCATCATTCATCACTCATCACGCACTAGCCCTATATTGCCATGATTTTCCTGACCTGACAAACTAGGGGTATGGGCGGAACGGGTGAAATCGGATAGTCTATTTTGTGTCCCAGGCAGACCTGGGTAAACTTGGTGGTGCGCCAACGCTGTGGCCCTCACGCTACAGGCAAGAATCTGGACATATCCTGAACCGAGGCTTGCATAGTGGACAACATGGAACACCCTGACGCAGAAGGGGCTGCTTTTCAAGTAGAAGTCGAGCGGCACTTTCGTTGGAATTTTGTAGTGAATGTGCTGGACGGGGCATTTTTCTGGCTCGGACTGAGCTTTGCTGCGCCTAGTACTATCTTGCCTCTTTATGTGAGCCATTTAACGGACAGCCGCATTCTGATTGGGTTGGTTGCCGCGATAGTGGGGTCGGGCTGGTATTTACCGCAGTTGCTTACAGTTCACTATGTAGAGCGCTTGCCGGTAAAGAAAACGTTGGTGATCAACGTTGGCTTTTTCACCGAGCGATTGCCGTTTGTCTTGATGGCGGTGTCCGTTTTTTTCTTTGCTGGGCGTGCACCGACTGTAGCGTTGTGGGCTTTTTTCATCACTTTGGTTTGGCGCGCCGTTGGTGCTGGGGTCGTGGCGATAGCATGGCAGGACATGGTAGCCAAAGTCATCCCTGTGCACTACCGGGGGCGTTTGCTGGGCATCGCGAATTTTTTAGGCACCGCCTTGGGACTAGTTGGGTCAAGCCTGGCGGCGGCGATTCTCGATCGTTATCCCTTTCCCATCAACTTCGGCTTCTGTATGTCGCTGACGGCGCTGTTTATTTTGGCTTCATGGGTTGCCCTATCTCTCACTCGGGAACCACCTCTGAAATCTCAGAAACCTACCCTGTCTTTGCGCGAATATGGGCGATATCTGCCTATTGTGCTGCGGAAAGATCGCAATTTTGCCGCATATCTCGCCAGCAGAATTATGGCAGTGCTTGGCCATATGGGCATCGGTTTTGTGACCGTCTATGCGGTACAGCGTTGGCATCTAACGGATAGCCAGGCTGGCCTGTATACAGCGGTGTTTCTGGGCGGGCAGGCGGTGGCTAACCTGTTTGCAGGGGCCTTGGCTGACCGCTACGGGCACAAATTGGTGTTGGAAATCAGCGTATGCCTGTCAGCGCTTTCCATGTTGATTGCTGTGGTGGCCCCTTCGCCTATATGGATGTACACAGTCTTTGCCGTGATTGGTGCAGTTGTGGCGGCAGACATCCTTTCTGGCATCATGCTCCCGATGGAATTCGCCAGTGTTGAAGAACGGCCTACATATATGGGTTTGGCGAATACAGTTCCCGGCTTGTTCTCTGCTATCGCTCCGCTGATTGGTGGCTGGATTGCTTCGCGTGGAGGCTACAGTATGCTATTCCTCGCCGCAACCGTGCTCAGTGCGTTGTCTTGGGTGATACTGCACTGGCTAGTGCAAGAGCCGAGGAATGCTACGCTAGGCGACGCAGAACGCTTACGGGATATGGCATAGCACCGTCGGTTGCACTATGTGATAAAACGCGTTCTGCGCTACAGCGAACTGCATCATTTTCTGCTGCTTGGCACCTGGCCGCAGTTCTCTGCCAGCATATTACAGAATAAGGCTCCTTGCTCAATCGCATCATCAAGGGCACGGTGCGTGTGCGGCCACTCCTTGAGCCACCGGCGTGGCATCTTCGCTTTCACGCTTTCATAGTAGGGCTTTTTCAGCATCGCCATGGCATACGTTTTGATGTCCAGCGCCGAATGGGAAAAGGGGCTCTCGCCTGTGAAGCGAATCAGGTACCAGTAGACGAACATGAAGTCAAAGGCAGCAGGGTAGGCGACAAATACGGGCTTGCCTGGCAGTGCTTTGAGCCACTGCAGGTACCTCTTCATGGCTTCTTCGGGCTTTTCAGGGTTCTCTCGTGCAGCCTTCCATGCCTCTGGTCTGGATTTCCACCATTGCATCGTTTTGGGGTGTGTAGAAGCTCCGGGCAATGGCTCCAGGTTTGCCGAGAAAGTGCCCAGCAGGGTCTTGTCAGCCAAGTAAGCGGCGGAAGCGAAACTGAGCATGGAATACAGGCCGGGGATAGGGCCATCCGTCTCGACATCCGTACTGACGAACACTTCATCTGAACAGGATATGCTTGTACTTGCTGTGGTTCGCATAGAAATCATTCCCACCTCATAGGGCGCGGATTAGCGGTGAAAAATAGCCTGGGCAAGGGAACTCCGGTGCAGGTTTTGGCGTCATCATTTATGAAAGTGTGCATGCCTACAGAAGCAGGAGATGTGCGCTCTGTGCGCACGCACAATTCATGGTCAGGAGGGAGGTGCCTTGAACACGATACATCCTCTTTGGCTGCCCATTGTATTGTTGATCGTTGCCCTTTGGCTGCCAGCCTGTGCGCATGAGCCTGAGGGCAACGATCCGGTTATTCTTGACGCCCCTCGGTCCGACGAGGCCGAGGAATAGAGGGCGGAAAGGGTTAGCCCCTTTTCGCCTTCAATACATCCTCTACCGCAGCAACGATGTGCTTTGCCGTGAGGCCAAACTCCTCAAATAGCTCCTCTGGCGTGCCGGACTCGCCAAAGCGATCCTGGATGCCGATGAAGCGCATGGGCACAGGATAGGTTTGCACCACCACCTCGGCGACGGCGCTGCCAAAGCCCCCCATCACCTGATGCTCTTCGACAGTAACGATAGCACCCGTTTCCCGTGCGGCTTTGGCGATAGCCTCCCGGTCTATTGGTTTCACCGTGTGCATATTCAGTAGGCGCGCAGAGATGCCTTTCTCTTTCAGCGTTTGGACTGCCTTCATGCATTCCCAGAGCACGGGGCCGTTGTTCATGATGGTTACATCGGTACCGTCGTTAATCAGGTTTGCCTTGCCCATAATGAATGGATCTTCTGGCTTGGTAACAATGGGGACCGGTTCGCGCCCGAAACGCACATACACTGGGCCCACGTGCTTACAAGCCCAGATGACTGCTTTCTTGGTTTCGTAATAATCAGCGGGCACGATAACGGTCATGTTGGGGAGCACGCGCATGGTAGCTACATCCTCTAGTGCCTGGTGGGTTGCCCCATCCTGCCCTACGGAAATGCCCCCGTGTGCCCCGCCAATCTTCACATTCAGGTTGCTGTAGCAAGTGGTGGTGCGGATTTGATCCCAGGCTCGACCTGCCACAAAGACGCCATAGGTACTGACCCAGGGGATTTTACCCACCATGGCCAGTCCCGCTGCGGCATTGAGCATATTCTGTTCAGCAATGCCAAAGTCGAAGAAACGGTCAGGGTATTTCTGCGCAAACCAGAGCGCGCGGGTCGAGTCGGTCAGATCAGCGCCTAGCACAACGATGCGCTCGTCCTGGGCGCCCATCTCAACCAGAGCGTCTCCATATCCATCCCGAGTTGCTTTCCACTTGATTTCGGACATTGTCTACTCCTTAGAAATCGAAATATTCGGCCGGGCAGGCCAGTTCTTTCAGTGCCTCACGGCATTGATCGGGCTTGGGCGCTTTGCCATGCCACTCGGCTTGGTTCTCCATCCAGGACACGCCCTTGCCCTTTACCGTCTTGGCGATGATGACCGTGGGCTGGCCTTTCACCTGCTTTGCTTGGTCAAGGGCTTCCATGCACTGTGCCATATCGTGGCCATCGATCTCGATCACATGCCAGCGGAAGGCCCGCCATTTGTCAGCCAATGGCTGTAAGCCCATGACATCCTCCACCCAGCCGTCAATCTGTAAACCGTTGTTGTCCAAGATCACACAAAGGTTATCCAGCTTGTAATGCCCGGCGGACATGATTGCTTCCCAGGTAGAGCCCTCCTGGTTCTCCCCATCGCCCATGATACAGTAGACGCGGTTGGGCTTGCCGTCCATGCGTAATCCCAAAGCCACTCCTACGGCGATGGATAAGCCCTGCCCAAGGGAACCAGTGCCCACTTCGATGCCTGGGCACTCGATATTGGGGTGTCCTTGCAGGCGACTGCCAAATTTACGGAACGTCCTCAGCTCTGACCGCTCAATGTACCCCGATTCCGCCAGCAGGGAGAAGATAAGCGGAGAGACGTGGCCCTTGGAGAAAATCACTCGGTCGCGTCCCTCCCACTGGCAATTCCGCGGGTCGTGCTTGAGGGCGTAGAAATACAGAGCCACACAGATGTCTGTAGCAGACAGGGAGCCACCTGGGTGGCCAGATTGTGCATGCGCTAGTGCCCAGATGATGTCACAGCGTATGCGATGGGCGATCTTTTTCAATTCTTCGACCTTTGCTTGATCTACCATGATTCTCCTTCCTTCATATTCTATATACTATCTCGAATTGAGGTGTTGAATCTTTTCACCCTGAGCGAAAGGTCTCGCGTAACTTTAGCCGTATTTGTCCAAGCAGTGCGAGATGCTTCACTTCGTTCAGCATGACACTGAGAGGGTCTTTCCAACACTCTCTAGCACTAGACAGCGATATTGCTATTCGTTTCTCTATGTGGAAGAGGCAGTAGAGACCACATTGCCACGCTTGATCACTGTCTGCACCAAATTAGTGCCAAAGCGATAAGCCAGGTGCCGATAGTCATCCACTGCCAAGATGAGCAAGTCAGCGACGAACCCTGGTTGCAGACGGCCCAAATCTGTGCCCCTGCCAATGGCATAGGCGGCATTGACCGTGCTCGCAACAATGGCCTCTGCAGGGGTCATCTTCATGAAACGACAAGCCAGGGCCATCATCAAGGGCATGGATTCGCAATAACAGGTACCGGGGTTTAGATCTGTCCCCAATGCTACGGGCAGGCCTGCCGAGATCATCGTACGTGCATCGGCGTATTCGTGTTGGCCCAAGCCAAAGGGTGTTCCGGGCAATAACACACCAATTACCCCAGCTGTAGCCATGGCGGCTATTTCCTCTGCTGGCGTGCGCAGCAGATGATCCGCCGAAACAGCGCCCAGTTTGGCTGCCAGGCGTGCCGCGCCCAGGTGGGCGAATTCATCGGCATGTACCTTTAACGGCATTCCCAGCGCCTTGGCTGCCTTCAGAATGCGCTCTGTCTGTTGCAGGTCAAATGCGCCCTCGTCGCAGAAGACATCGCAGAATGGCAGTGCGCGAGGTGAGCCGTTGCCGGGCAGGGAGTAATGCTTTTGGCATACGGCAAGCAGCATCTCGTCTACAATGAGGTCTATATAAGCCTCAGCCCGATCTCTGTACTCCTCTGGCAGTGCATGGGCACCGAGAAAGGTGGGCACCAATTCCACCGGCTGAGAAGAGTTCAAAAGGTGGATAGCTTCCAAGCACTTCAATTCATCGGCAGTGGTTAAACCATAGCCAGTTTTGGCTTCGGCGGTGGTGGTTCCATGGGCCAACATGCGTGCCAGACGGGGCTGAGCTTCTTCTATGAGTTGTGCTAGCGAGGCAGCGCGCGTCGCACGCACAGTGCTCATAATGCCACCCCCCGCCGCCATGATCTCCAGGTAGGTTGCGCCGGCAATGCGGTGCTCGAATTCGTCCTCTCGCGACCCCGCAAAGACCAAGTGCGTATGGGCGTCTACAAAGCCCGGCAAGACCACCCGCCCCGCTGCATCCCATGTGTGGGAGGCACGGTAATGGCTTCGTATTTCAGCACTAGTGCCTGTAGCAACAATACGGCCTTCGGCAATGGCGACTGCGCCATCTGCGATGATACCTAAATCGCTCATTGCCTGACCCGAACAAGGCCCATGGCCAGCTAACGTTAGCAACTGGCCCGCGCCGTGCACAATCAGATCAACTTCTATGGACACGCCACTTCCTCATTGAAGTTACTGCAAATGACAAGTATAGTTTACCTGGGTTCTCGTTTTTAGTCAACCTCATTGCTTGGGTGGGTAGTTGGCAGTTCACTGCGCTTTCTCTAGGCTACTCCTCCGCAAGAGCGAGCACCAGGGGCAAATATTGCCAATATGTGACCTGTGGCACAGTGGGTAAGCTCACGTCGAAGGTGGTAGACAGCGCAACGCTCCAGCAGGACCCAGCGTTGATATTGGCTTGCACTGTGTATGTGCCTGGGGGTAGAGTACCTATGGTATTTGTCATTGTCCAGGTGCTAATGACCGTCAGACATATCACTGGTACAATAGTGGACAGATCCACTACGGTGAAGTCAAGGTAAATGCGATTGCCATCCATGGACTGCGTGCAGGTCACTGCAGGGCAAGAACTGCTCCACGGTGCAGAAGTGATCACGAGAATTTCATCGCTCGGCGTAGGATTGGCGGGATGAACTATAATGCTGCCTGAGTGGCAGAAGCAGTTTTCGGTACAGGGAGTAACGGTGATGGGTGGCTGTGCAAGCTGGGCGTTGGCTGGCGCTATGCTCAGCAGCATTACTGCCAGGAACAGGTTGATACAGCGAAATTTTCGGGACATTTCGCTAGCTCCTTTGTCTCGCCCTAGGGGCGCGAAAGGAGCGTTGAGCAAGACGCTCCTTAGCCTTCTCTCTCCGTCATCCTTTGGAAAGATTGGAACAGGCGCATGGTTACCGGGCCGGGCTGGCCATTGCCTATTGTCTGGCCATCAATTTGGGTGATGGGCAGGACCTCGGACGTTGTACTGGTGAGAAAGACCTCTTGGGCATGATACATTTGCTCCACGGTGAATGGTTCTTCGCGCACGGGAATTCGCAAGGCTGCAGCCAATTGTAGCACGATCTGACGGGTGATACCGCCCAGAATGTGGTGGTTAGCGGGGTGGGTTGCCAGCACGCCGTCCAACACGGCAAAGATATTCGTGCTGGAACCCTCGGTAACGATCCCGTCGCGGACTAGGATGGCTTCAAATGCTCCTCTCTCCCGAGCCTGAGTTTTTGCCATGACGTTAGGCAAGAGCATAATGCTTTTGATGTCACAGCGCTGCCAGCGCAGGTCAGGAACCGTGATAGCGCTCACGCCACGTGTCCGGGCTTCTGCAGGCAGGCTGTGGATGGGCTGTGGCATGACCAGCAGCGTGGGATGCGGTTCAGCAGGAAAGGCATGGGTGCGGGGATGTGCGGTGCCCCGGGTGCACTCGATGTAGAAGTTGGTATCCTGCAGGTTGTTCTCAGCCAGTAAGCGTGCGATAATGGCGGGTAATTCCGCCACAGCCTTGGGCAAGGGCAGGCATGCTCCCTGCGCGCTGCGCTGCAGGCGCTGCAAGTGAGCCTCGAGCTGGAAGGGCCGTCCCTGATAGTAGCGCACTACTTCGTAGACGCCATCCGCAAAAAGGAATCCACGATCCTCCACCGATACCGTTGCCTTTTCCAACGGCAGGTATTCGCCGTTCAGGTAAATAATCGTCATGCTCTGCTCCGTATTTCCGTTTGTGGCCATATCTAGTATAGCGCGTCTTTGTCTTTCTGCCAAAGTCAGATCGTAGGGGAGATTCTACAACAGTGCAGCGGACCCAGTTTCGAGGCAAACATGAATTAGGGTGTGGCGGACGGCCATCAACGAATGTGGACACGAATAAACGAATGCTAGCGCAATCCCTTCGTTATTCCATGATAGATTCGTGGATGGCTCCCTCCTCTCCGCTTGCTCCAGGTTGCAGGATATTCCACGCGCTACATGCTGCGTTTGACAGGAAGACACTTTTGGTTATAATGCGGGCTGTGGGCCGCTAGCTCAACTCGGTAGAGCAGCTGACTCTTAATCAGCGGGTTACAGGTTCGAGTCCTGTGCGGCTCATGGGATAGTAGCTGTAAGTAAATGGCAGAAAAAGCATTGTGACGCTTTCCAAATCCACAGTGCGGCGTCGGTAAGCGAGCACACCAACGTGGAGATGTTTTACTGGAGAAGCCCTGTCGTGTAAGTTCACCGGCGGGGCTTTTTGATTGTCTATACAGGAATGCTATTTGTGGGTTCGGAGGTTGCGCATGAGGCGATTATTGCTGGTTCTTGTTATTATGTTAGCAATGGCCTTGGGCGTTCGTGCTGCGTGGCAGCAGACCAAGACCTCCTACGCAGTGGGGGTGATAACGTCGCCTTCTGGCGACGGCACCTTTCGTGTCCTACCTGCCTATTGTGGTGCGGTGAGGCCTGGGGATAGTGCCTTCTGCGCTGTATTCGTGGAAAACCTGTCTGACAGCACAATCCATGTGGATGATTATTGGGTAGTTAGCCAGCGGCCCGACGTGATTGTGGATAGTGTAGAGATGTGGAACAGGGACATCCCTTATAATGGAAAGGAGTCGCTAAATATTCATTTTCATGTTTTGCCTACCGCTACTCCGGGTGGCTTTGTCCTTGAAGTGACAGTTACATGCTTAGGGCGATAACAGCAATGGCTGGCTTTTTCTAGCAGTGCAGAGTTGTCGGCGGGGCTTTTGATTGCTGAAAAATAGACCAGCTGATTCGCTATAAATAGAGTGTCAACTCTTAACAAAAGACCACTATTAGTAGTGGTTTTGGGCGTTGTAGATACTATATCTAGTGGCTAACTCGGTAGAGTACTGATCCTTAGTGATTTCCATGCACATTTCCAACTGAACCGCCGAGGATTGCCTGCACTGAGTATTCAAGAGGACATAATACTCATCGCAGTAAGTTGCCCCTTCTTATTTCTGTACTTTTGATTGCGAATAGCAGAGTGAAAAGGCTGCACGTCTGAACAGTTTAGAAATGCCCTGGGTCAGCAGATACTTGTGTTGCTCCATGAACTCGTATGCAGGGTAGATAAAGGAGGCCAATATGCGGCGGTTGTCTATCTTTTGTATGCTTCTGGCAATAATGCTATGCCTGTCCTCATTGCGCGTTCTTGCTCTGTTGCCTGGTACTGCTGTAGTTCCAACACCTGCCCCGATTTACTGCACATGGGCGCGGGTTGTCTCTGTGATTGACGGCGATACGATAGAAGTAGACATCGCTGGCACTACCTATCGGGTTCGTTACATCGGCATCAATACGCCCGAAGCAGGAGAACCATGCTATGAGCAAAGCACCGCTGAAAATCGGGCTCTGGTTGCGGGGCAGGTGGTGTGTCTCGAGAGCGATGTATCTCCAACTGATCGATACGGACGACTGCTACGCTATGTGTATGTAGGCGATCTATTTGTAAATGCTGAGTTGGTACGACGTGGCTATGCTCAAGTCATGACGATCCAGCCTAACGTGAAATATGTAGAGTTATTCCGGCAATTAGAGCGGGAAGCGCGGCAAGCTGGGCGGGGATGCTGGAGCGCTATTACGGTTTCTTGTAACGCCGATGTCATTCGTGACGGTGTAGTCAACTTGTTTGACTTGGTAGCTGTGGCTTGCCGTTATGATACTCAGGCACTACCTGGCACCCCAGAAGATGCCAATAGAGATGGTCGTATAGATCTCTTTGACGTGGTCTGTGTAGCTAGGAGCATTCAAACAAGTGCCGCGCCATGGCCAACCCCTACACGTATACCGAGCGTTGTACCCACACCGACAGTAGTACCATCTATATCCAATGTGCGCATTGCTTCTTGGTGTTCCCAGTTTGACGCACCAGGGAACGATCATAATAACCTGAACGGTGAATACGTGTGTTTTGAAAATAGAGGGACAGCACCTGCCAATATAACGGGTTGGCGCGTCAGAGACGAGTATGGACACACTTATACTTTTCCGACCTTCATGCTGGCAGTTGGTGCGCATGTTAAGCTGCGCACAGGTTGCGGCACAAACACAGCCACTGATTTGTACTGGTGCCGAACACAAGCAGTCTGGAACAATGACCATGATACGGTATACCTGTATGATAGCACGTGGGCACTTGTGGACTCGTACACGTATTAGGAGCTTATGCCGTTAAGAATCAGCCATTTGATAGAAAAATTGTTACCTTACTGATACCTTATAGCAACCCTAAAGTTACATTGGCAGTGTATAATTGCAATAGTTATCCTGATCATGTGCCCCTGGCTGGTCCCTGGGGTCATCACAGTAAGGTGTGGCGTGTCCACAAGGTAGCGGATGGCGCAATGTACATCTTACGGATGGCCCATCTTTTGTTGTCTCAAAAAACCTGGTTTCTCCCAGAAACCAGGTTTTTTGATTACTCTCTGGCTGTTTCCAGTAAGTCGGCAAAGTGCGGTGGCAATCCGCTTGCCCTGACTGCGGCGGCTGCCGCTGCCACATCGTAGGCTACACGCTGGATGGTAACCCTGACTTCTTCCCCAATCTCCAGAATGGCATAGGCGGCGCGCGGGTCACCGTCCTTGGGCTTGCCCACGCTGCCATCGTTAACGAACAGCACTCCCTCTACCTCTTTTACATAGGGCAGGTGGGTATGGCCGAAAACCAGGATGTCAGCATTTGCCATGGCAGCAATGCGCGCTAGGCTGGCTGGGGCACGATCCTCGTACAAATATTCATTGATGCGGCGAGGGCTGCCGTGGACGAGCAACACCCTTTTGCTATGCACTTCGAGGCGCACGTTGGGCAACAAGGAACGCAGGAACGCCTTGTTCTCAGCAGTTACATGGGCTCTGCTCCATGCGAGGGAAAGATCGCCCAGGCGGCGCATCTCTTCATCTGTATAGGCGCAGCCACAATCATCCTTGTCAAAGCCCACACCATCGTCATAGTTGCCCATAATGGTGGGAATCTGGCGTGTGCGGATCAAATCGATCACTTCGTTGGGATGCGCACCATAACCAACTAAATCGCCCAAGCAGTAGACCTGATCGGGTTCCTGGCGGTCAATGTCAGCTAGCACAGCCTGCAGTGCGTGCAAGTTTCCGTGGATGTCACTGAAGGTTACTATCTTCATCATTTTTCTCCTATTTCAGACTCGACAAATGATAGCACAGCGTAGCGGTTTAGGCAAATGGAAAGATACGACCTCATGCTCTAGTGGTGGAGGAGCACATCAGGCATCTTCCTTTACTGAGGAGTAGCACAAATTTCCGCGACTTGCCGTGCTGTCGTCCATGTGCTATACTTTCGCTGCCAATAGATTGCCAGGCAAGACCAGGTGCGCGAGCGTGGTACCTGGAATTCCAGCACACTCACTAACCAAAGGAGGGAAGGCGATGGCGCGAATCAGCGGTGCAGAAGCATTGGTGCGTTGTTTGATTGAAGAAGGCGTACAGTGTGTATTTGGCATCCCTGGCGATCAGTGCAACCCCATCACCGATGCTATCTACCGCCTGGGGCATGAGGCAGGTCTCAAATTCATTACCACCCGTCATGAGCAGGCAGCAGCGCATATGGCTGATGCCTGGGCGCGGGTTACTGGACAGCCTGGGGTATGCCTGGGAACAGTGGGGCCGGGGGTAGCCGACCTAGTCCCCGGCGTGTATGCGGCTTGGGCTGACTCTATCCCCATGATCGTCCTTGGTGCACAGAACCAGACCTGGCGCTGCTATCCGGAGCATGGTTCGATGCAGGCGTTGGATCAGATTGCGCTCATGACACCCATTACCAAGTGGCGGGCGTTGGTGAACGATGTGCGGCGGATGCCGCAATTGGTGCAATGGGCTTTTCGTGCAGCAACCTCGGGCCGTCCGGGACCCGTTTACCTCGATCTACCCTCCAATGTGCTCTGCGACAAGGTGGATACAGATGAGTACCCCATTTTATCTCCTCAGCAGTACCGTGCTGTTACCCCTCCGGTAGCAGATGCGCAACTGGTTGAGCAGGCAGCGGAGATGCTGGTCCATGCCCAATGGCCGCTCCTCCATGCAGGAGGTGGGGTACTGCGTGCGGGAGCCTGGCCAGAGTTCGTAGAGCTGGCCGAATACCTGTCGGCAGCCGTAACCACTAGCGTTGGTGCACGGGGAGTCATTCCCGAAGACCATCGGCTGTGCCTCATTCCTTCCAGTTTTGGTGCACTGGGTGCACAAGCCACAGCGGACGTGGTGCTGCTGGTGGGTGGTCGTATGGGTGACTTGGATTTCTGGGGGCGCCCGCCCGCCTGGGGGGAGCCAAGCACACAGCGCTGGATACAGATTGACCTCGAGCCACAGAACATAGCCCTCAACCGCCCCGTTGACCTGGCGTTGGTGGGAGATGCGAAAGCCACTCTGCGTGCTCTGCTCGCCGCAGTCAAAGCACGCACTGGGCCAAAGCCGGAAAATCCGCAGTTCCAAGATGCCCGTGAAGGCCAACAAGCCTGGTTCCATCAATGGGAGGAGGGGGCGCATTCCGATGCAGTGCCAATTCACCCCCTGCGCTTGATGCGTGAGGTGCGCGAATTCTTCCCCCGCCAGGCTATCTGCGCAGTGGATGGTGGCACGACCGCTGTATGGGCTTTTTATATGAACCGCATCTATGAGCCCCGTTCTTTCCTGTGGGCTGCTGATTCAGGGCATTTGGGGGCAGGAGTGCCCTATGCGGTGGGGGCAAAACTGGCTCGTCCCGATGTCCCTGTCTATTGTATCACTGGCGATGGCTCTTTTGGTTTCAATGCCATGGAACTGGAGACAGCGCGCCGGGAGGGAGCGCCCATTGTCGTTATTATTGCCAATGACCGAGCTTGGGGGATGATCAAGGGCGGGCAGAAACTGGTCTACGACGAGCGCTATATCGGGGTGGATTTCAGTGATGCGCGCTATGACAAGTTGGCAGAAGCCCTCGGCTGCTATGGAGAACGGATTACCGAGCCGGCACAGATCCGGCCCGCTTTGCAAAGGGCGGCGGATTCTGGCCTTCCTGCCGTGCTCGATGTGATCGTGGACACCGAGGTACACTTGGTGCCGCCGGATTTGGAGGTGCTGGATGGCTTGTGGATGGAGGGTTGTGAGCCTCCATGCCCAGAGGAGTGAGCGATGAAAGCAGCCATTTTCCGTGGAGCCGGCCACATCGAAGTAACGGAAGTGCCCACGCCCGAACCGATGCCTGGCGAGGTTCTGGTGCGTGTGCATTACTGTGGCATTTGTGGTACCGATTTGGAAGCATATCAGACTGGGATGTATGAACCGGGCCTGGTCATCGGCCATGAGTTTGCCGGAGAGATTGTGGCTTTGGGGGAGGGTGTGCAAGGTTGGGCAATTGGGGAGCGCGTAACGATTGACAATGCGCTGCCTTGTGGAAGGTGCTGGTTTTGTCGTCAAGGCCGGCCATCGCTTTGTCAGGAGCTCCTTTCCCCAGGCATTACCCTAGATGGCGGGATGGCTGAGTATGTGCGATTGCCCGTCTCGCTTTTGCACCGCCTGCCGCAGGGGGTGAGCACACGCCAAGGTGCATTGGTGGAACCGCTGACCATCGCGCTGCACGGGGTGCGTTCCTCTGCCCTCAAGCCAGGGGACTGGGCATTGGTGCTGGGCGCCGGCCCCATTGGCCTCTTGACCTTGCAATGTGCGCTTTTGGCAGGGGCACGGCAGGTTCTTGTGGTTGAGGTCAATCCGAAGCGGGCAGCAATAGCGCGGGAATTGGGCGCTTCGTATGTGCTTCACCCGCAACGGGATAACCTGGCTGTAGAAGTGGCGGCGCGTACTGATGGGTTGGGACCTGATGTGGTGTATGTCTGTACGGGTGCAGCACCTGCATTCGAGAGTGCGCTGGGTCTGGTGCGTCGGGGAGGTCAGGTTTTTGTCCTTGGCTTGTGCCCAGAACCTGTGCCCACGGATTTCATGAGCGTGGTGTTGAGCGAACTGGATATTCGTGGCGGGTATCTGGGGCACGGGGCTTTCCCAGCGGCTCTGGACTATCTGGCGCAGGGGCGGGTAAGGGTAGACCCGCTCATCAGCCATGAGATTGCACTTGAGGACGTGGTAGAACAGGGCTTTGAGCAAATGCTCAGGCCAGATACAGAGGCGATCAAAGTGTTGGTGAGGATAGGCGGGGAGAGAAGCGTAAAAAGAAAAACGGGAAACGGGAAACGGAAAACATAAAGGGTGGAGGAGGGGCGATGAAGCTCGGCAGCATGGAATATCTACAAGAAGTGATGAAGCGCAGCAATGCAGATGAAAAATACCGTGCCCTAGCCAAAGGGCAGTTCGAGACGTACACATTGGTCCTAGAGGCTGAACCGGATAAGGGAGTCAAAGAGCCGGTTATCGTTGGCTTTGACTGCCGGGATGGAGAATTTGTGGACATCTGGCAAGGCGCCAAGCCTACGCTGTTCACCCTGTCCGCGCCCTATGGGACGTGGGTGGATGTCTTACGAGGCAAGTTAGGGGCAACCAAAGCCATTACCATGCGCAAGCTCAAGGTGCAGGGGCCATTCCTACAGTTGCTCAAGGGAGGGGAGCGTGTGTTGCACTGGGTGGAGATACTGCGCACAATCCCTACCGAATTCGAAGGGGACTATGCCCAGTACAACATCCCGGGAAAGGCACAACACTGACAGATTTCCTTCGTTCCGGGTGACAAATGTGGTTTGAGTAGTGCCTCTCCATGCATTCCTTCTCAATTGGTCTGAATGGGGAGCGATTTCAAAAACAGGAACCCGCCTCATCGCGAAGCGGGTTCCTGACTGCAATACATTGCTTGGGATATTTCTAGGCTTCCAGCACGCAGATAGATTTAGGCTGCCTGACACGCAGGGCTACGCTTTCGGAGATTGAGAATTCCAGGTCTCCATCGCTCGGACCAATGAAGCCAATGCTCATGTCCTGCCCGATGACGATGGAGGCGTATTGCAATCCCGAAGCCAGCAGTACGCCACCGTCTTTGAGGATGGGAGCTTTGAAGATGCCGGCGGTAACCATGCTTTGCAGGTGTTCCATTTCGGTTTGGTTGCCCTGCGGGTAGCGGCGGAAGAGCAGGTTGTAGCGGCTTGGTGCCAGAGCCAGGCTGTATGGGCCATGGAAGCCACTGCCATCCAGTGCCGTCAGGGCTTTGATGAGGTCGTCGGCGGCATCCCCTACTCTCTCCCACGCGGATAATTTGACCTTGTTGTGGCCAGGCACATTGAGCAAACCGGGCAGGCGCAATTTCGCCAGGCCGTTGAAAATGAGGTCATCTTCCAATCGGGCACAGGCAATAGCAGCCTCCACAACCTTGTTCAGGTCTAATGTTACTCCCTCTCGCTCATAATTGGCCAGGTCACGTGTCCCAAGCACAAAGGTGGTACGTATCAGAGGTACAGGGATCACCGTGCTAGTGAGAACCTCAGGGGTGTCGGCAGCAGCCGTAATGACCGCATCCTCCAATGGGATGGCTTTCAGCCCTAACCCATAAGGACCTTCAATATAGAGGAGACGCCGGCCAACGAGCTGTGCCTTTGCCGCCTCGATCATCGCCGCATCCAATTTTTCCCAAACTGCAGCACTGATAGGCGCATCTTCTCGACCTAAATACTTGTTTGCCATGGGATCCTCTCCTTCTATGCTAGGCTATCTCAATGAGCCAATGGTGGGCGCTTCGCCTGCGGAGGCTGAGGCGCTTCCTGAGGCGGTTTGGATACCCAATTTGGCAGCCTCAGCATCTACCTCGGCTTTGCCCTGGGCTAGAAGTTCTGCCTCGTCGTCCAACAACAGGGTAAGCAGGCGCTGCAATTCACCCACGTGCACTCGTTCTTCATCGGCGATGTCCAGCAGCACTTCTTTGACCAATTCGTTATCGGTTGCTTGAGCGTGAGCTTGATAGAGGTGGATGGCTTCTAATTCACCAGCGATGTCAATACGGATGGCTCTGGTCAGTTCTTCGAAATTCATCTTGCGTTCTGGCACATTACTGACGAATGGGTTTGGAAAGTCTGGCATTTTGCTCCTCCTTTGGAAATGCTTTTGTGGTAAAACTCTACGCCAATTATACAGCAAAACCCGTGGGGGCGCAAAAGGGCAGGGGGAGCGGGGCAGAGGTGCTAGGGCGCGAAGGAGCAAAGGGGGCAGAGGGGCAGGGCGTTATGGGTAGATGTTATTAGTCGGTATAAAAGGCATAGAAGGAGACGGAGCCATCAGGGTAGTAGCGTGGCAGAGCCACACCGTGGGGGAAGAAGGCGCGCAGTGTAGCGAGTGCTTGCTGGTCATCAGGATGCACGATGAACAGTGCAGGCCCTTGAATAGTAGACAAGGGTGGTTGTTGGGGGTCAAGCACTGTTACCCATGGCTCCCAGTTGTGGTCTTTCAGGCGCAGGTTAACCCGCAATGCACTGCCATCGAACCAGAATTTCCACACCTTAATGTACACGGACTGCAAGTTGCCATAGTGCTCAATCTCACGCGCGATTTCTCTGGCGTTGGAATAGTTAGCCCTATCCGGCGCAGTCTTGACAAACTCTTGGAAATAGAAGCGGTTGGCTTCGCGGACCTCGAAGATGAGCAACCAGGTGGTGATGACAATCAATACCAAGGGCCAGATGTTCAGCGGACGTGGCTGCCAAGTCCAGGCATAGCGCTTGGTCGGTGATTCGATCGTCAGCGAGATACCGCCTTCTACCCAGGGCGAGGCGTTTTCTTCCCTTTGTCCTGTTTGAACAATGCCATCATAGGAGTTAGCCTGTTGCAGTGCCCGAGCGATGAGAGGCAAGGGCAAGGCAGCCAAGAGCACGGCGGGTGGCAACATCCCGGACATGCGCAAACTACTGGGGGTATCCCTAGGCAACATGCCCAAGGCGGCAGGTAGGATCAAGATAAACCATGCTGCAAGCAAGATGCTGTTGTAGCCGTGGCGCCAGCGCCAGAGGGCATATCCCAGCCCTAACACCATGAGCATGCCGCTGACAAAGCCCATGTGCCGTGCTCCGGGGACATTCCAGCGCGATGTGCCATCGCCAAAGTAGTTCAAGCCCAGGACGCTGCGCCAGTAGTAGGTCAGCAATCCAGGTTCGGGTTCTGTCAGTTCCCGCTTCAGCCTAAGGGTTACCAACTCGCGGACGAAATAATCCCTTGGTCTCTCCATCGCAAAACGGGCTACAGGGGAAAGGACCACAACAGCCACTGCAAACATCACCAGGACTTGACGCCATAGCAATGGGGTCACCATCCGGCGCCGGGTGAAAAAGTACAAGCCTAAAGCGATCACGATAAATAGTGGCGAGGCTTTGAAGGGCGTATAGGTGTAAAAGCCCAATCCAAGAATCATGCCTGCCCAGGCAAAGTCTAAGAATTGCCTGCGGTGCAAAGCGCGGACAAGGGTGTAGAGCAAGAGGGTAGCAAACAAAGGCGTGAACACCGCCGGATACGCGGAACGGCTTAACGCGATGTGCCAGCGGTTGATTGCCAGCAGAAACGCCGCCAGCAACCCGATTTGCTCGTCGAACATCTCCCGACCTAAGCAGTATAGGGCGACAATCGTTGCCAAACCGACCAGAGCGGAGGTAAAGTGCAGTGTGAATTGGCTCAGTCCGATAAAGCGGGCACAAAGAGCGGTGCAGTAAAAGATAAGCGATTCCCTCTCGGGAAAGTAAATGTGGTACTTGCCCTCCAGGATGTCCAACGTGTCGTAGTAGTGGTAAATTAGATCTGGACCGAGATCAGCCGGGATTTCATGCAGGAGGTGAAAGCGGAACCAAGCGCCAACTAACAGGATAGCAGCAAGCAGCAGCCAGTGCACGGGCACCCAGAGTCCTTTCTCACGCCACCAGGCTTTGATGCGGTGTCCTAGAGAGTCCCCCGGCAGAATCAAGCGCAGATGAAGCATCGCCGCGAACAGGCCGCCTATCCAGAGGACTACCCCCAGCGGACGGAATTGATTGTCGCCAAAATCCAAGCAGCCGAGAAGAGCGGTACCTAGAGCGATAGCTAACATGGTGTATGATGGAGTCGCAGTCGCTGTGGCTTCCTCTCCGTTTTTCGTTTCTATAGCAGTATGACGCATCAGGAGAGCGAAAATGACCGCGGCGACGGCATATGCTAACACACCAGTGGTTGTGCCCCGCTGGCGGTCAAGGCTCCGTTGAGCAGCCCAGGCAATCGCCAGGCAAATAAAGGCGGCCATCGCCATGTGCACCGGACGGAGTCGCCAGATGCCTTGTGACGGTTGCCATTTGCTAGGATGTGCGGTATCGTTGTTCGAAGTATCAGAGAAACCAGCCATATCCTTTCCTTGCCTTATTGCTTTTCTCTCAGCGCTCGCAATAGATGACATAAAAAGCCGGCTCGCCATTGGGATAGTGATGCAGCCTGGTCACGGTGCGGGGAAAGAATGTCTGCAATGTCGCCAATGCAGTGTGATCAGCCGGGTGCAGGATAAACAGCGCTGTCCCCTCTATCATGGATAGAGGAGGTTGGTCAGGAACCAAGGCTTTTACAAATGGGTCCCAGCTGCGGTCTGTCCCGACATGCAGTTGCAGCACAGTGCTGTCAAACCAGTTGGGCCAAGGCTTGATGTAGGTGGACGGCAAATGATGATAGTGCGCGATTTCATCGGCGATCGCTTTTGTCAAGGAATAGTTGGACATGTCCGGCAGGTGCACGATGTAATCCTGGAAGTAGAAGCGATGGACTTCGGCGGTTTCGTATGCACACAGCAAAACGACTGCTAAGGCTAGGATGCAGCGGGCTACCGCATCCCAGTGCCAATGCCACGTCCATACGCGCTGTTTTTGCCCCGCGCTCCATGTCAAGGAGATGCTCCATGCGCTGTCTAGGGGCTTGAGTTCCGGGAGAGTGGGTTTTATCTGATGAATGCTCTTGTTGATGAGTGGCAAGGGCAGTGCTGCGAGGATGATGGCAGGGCCAATCGCTCCTGACATACGCAAGGAACTGGGATACTCGTCGGGCAGCATGCTCAATGCGGAGGGCAGGATGAGAGTGAACCAGGCGGCGAGCAAGAAGGCGTTATAACCGTGGCGCCAGCGCCACAGCGCATAAGTCAACCCCAGCACCATGAGCGCGCCACTGACAAATCCCATCAAGCGTGCAAAGGGGACATTGAAACGCGGGTCGCCGTCACCCATGGAATTGAAGCCGAGCATACAACACCAGAAGTAGGCAAGCAGCCCCTGGCTGCGTTCCTTCTGCGCTTCAATGGCTTGTAGCTGATACCGCTCGCGTGCCAGATATTTATCGGGGTTTTCCAAGACATAGCGCGCCAATGGAGCGGCAACGACTGCAGCGATCAAGGCAATCACTGTGAGGCCAGGGAGAAGCGTGCGGAAATCTGACCATGAAGTGGCGAAGACCCACCATGCAAAGCCAATGGCTAGGGCGACAGGCACAAAGAGGAAGGAGCGGTAACTGTAAACGCCCGTTCCCAGGGCAATACCCGCCCAGCCAAAGTCCAGTGGACGCCGCAGACGTAAGGCTCTGATGAAGGTATAGAGAGCCAGGATCGTGAAAAACGGCATGGTAACAGCGCGAAATCCAGTGCGGCTGAGCACGATGTGCCAGCGATTGATTGCCAGCAGGAAAGCGGCCAGCAACCCGACCTGTCGGTTGAAGGCTTCTTGTCCAAGATGGTACACGGCGACAATAGTCAATATGCCGATCAATGCCGAAGTGATATGTAGCGTCAGTTCGCGCATGCCCATGAAGCGTCCTACCAGAGCCACGAGGTAGAAGAACAGCCCCTCCCGTCCCAGGCGGGCTGGGAAGAAGATAAAATAAGAACCGCGGGCAACGCTCAACGAATCAAAGTATTTCTCCGCCAGATCAAAGCCCATCTCTGCGGGGATTTCGCTGAGAAGCCGCAAGCGGAACCATGCACCTACTAACACGATGGCGGCAATAACCAGCCAGTGAGCTGGAAGCCACCATTGCTTCCGCTGCCGCCACCAGTTGGGGCGTTCTCCCACGACACTGTCCGGGGAAATTAGCCAGAGGTATAAAAGGGTGAACAGTAAGCCACTCACCCACAGCACGAGTCCCAGTGGCCGAAATCGGTTGCCGCCAAAGTCTAGGCAGCCCAACAGGCTCAGGGCAAGGGTCGTGGCAACTGCTGGCAGGAAAATGGTGGAAGGCTTGCTCTCCTGTGTCCCTTTGCTCGTTTCAAGCGCTATATGGCACAAGAGCATGGCAAACGCAAAAGCTGCCAATCCGAGCATAGCCAAGGGTAGCGATTTGGTCTGGTGCTGGTCCAGGTTACGTTGGGCAATGAAGGCCATCCATAGACACAGCAGGGCACCTGAGAGCGTCAGGATAGACGTACGTTGTGACCAATCTTCTCGCAACTGCTGCCATTTATGCAGCATGGATGCCTTTCCTTAAGGGGAATTTATGGCTTATTTTAATCCAGGTGGGCGGTGCTGTCAAAACCGATATAGGGTGGGTTGCAATTATCGTAGGGATGCGTTGACGTATACGTCGTTGTCGGGGCGGCAATTCAATTGCGCCCCTACATCTCTGGTGTTATTGATGGTTCTGGCAGTACTGTCGGTGTGGTCGTCTCCGTTGGTTGCCATGGAGTCGGGGTTGGTGTGGCTGGTTCAGGGCTGGTCGCAGTGGGAGTTGGCGTGGCGGTGTACGGGACAGTTGGCGTTACGGTTGGCGTGGCGGTAGATGTAGGCGTTGGCGTGCTCGTCGGCGTGGCCGTAGCCGTTGGCGTGTTTGTCGGGGTTGCGGTGGCTGTCGGTGTTGGATTGGCGACATTGACTCGTACTGCTGGCGAAGCCGCGTGATTCCCATGCCGATCATACACCACCACGCGCAGGGAGTACAAACCGTTTCGCAGTTCCCGCGTATCCCACGCTGCTAACACGCTGTCCTCTAGCGCTATATTCTGGCGTGCGATGATCCCCCAGCCTATGGGGTTTTCGCCAATACCATATTGCACCTCATAATGATCCATGTCATCTATGCGGGCGCTGCCATAAACGGGCACAATGCCTTCGACCATACTGCTATCGCGCGGCTCTACGATTTCCACACGTGGTGGTCGCGTGTGCACGGTGCAGGTATCCGCAGGTGGCTGGGGTTTGCCTTGCGCTTCTGCCCAGGCGCGGTATTCAGTGGGATAGACTTCAAAGTACTGTGTCCTCACGACATTTTCGGGGCAGAAGGGCCCCGCACGCTGCCCGCTTACCGTACAGAGGCGCATATCCACATGGATGTCGCAGGGCTCTTGCGGTGCCGTGCCTGCGAGGAAGATCTCTTTGCGCGCAGCAGGGCATTTGTCTGTGTGCAGCTTGCCGGACACGGGGCAAATCTCGGCGATTTCCATGCCGTCAGGCATCACGAAATCGTGGACCGGTGAATCGCGCAGCACTTCTTCCATGAAGTCATGCCAGATGGGCGCGGCTCCTCGTGAGCCATAAACGCCTTTCATCGGTTTGTGGTTGCTGTTGCCCACCCACACGCCGGCGACCAAATCGGGTGTGTACCCAACAGTCCAGGCATCGCGGTAGTCATCGGTAGTGCCTGTTTTGACTGCCGCTGGCCGCGAGAGTTCCAAGACGTTGTTGGGACCAAACGTGGGTATCCGCGCTTCCTTATCCGAAAGGATGCTGGTGATCAGATAGGCATGGCGCTCATCTAGGATTTGGGCACCAGGTTCTGTGGGGGCTTGGAAAATCAGCCGGCCTTTGCTGTCCTCGATGCGCAAGGTGGGCGTGGGCAGGACACGATGCCCACCGTTGGCAAAAACAGCGTAAGCCGTGGTCAGTTCCAGCAAGGTTACATCGCCGCCACCGAGGGTCAAGGACAAGCCGTAATCGGCACGGTTCAGCGAGGTGATGCCCAGACGATGGGCCATCTCCAGCATGCCTGGCAGGGTTACAAACTGCAAAGTCTTGACTGCGGGGATATTGAGTGAACGGGCAAGCGCGTCCCGCACCAATACCGGGCCGTGTTCCTTTTTGTCGTGGTTTTGTGGCACATAGGGTGGGTTGGCGCCATCTGGGAACTCGGTCTTGATGTCCATAATAAAGGTAGCTGCTGTCCAGCCACGCTCAAAGGCAGCGATATAGGTGATGGGCTTGATCGCTGACCCTGGTTGGCGCGGTTGTAGCGCGACGTTGACCTGCCCATCAATTTCCTCGTTGTAAAAGTCAGCGCTGCCCACCATAGCCAGAATCTGTCCGTTGTGTGGGTTCAGTGCGACGAGCGACGCGTTGGTTGCTTCCAATGCGGCGAGCGACTCGATCTTGTTGCGTATGATACGCTCTGCTGTCTCTTGCATCTTCATGTCCAGCGTAGTGTAGACACGCAGCCCACCACGGTAGACCAGTTGTGTGCCAAACTGCGCCTCCAGTTGTTCGCGTACATAGACCACAAAGTGCGGTGCTTTCATCTCAATACGCTGTGGCGCCAGGTGCAATTCCTCGAGCTTTGCCTGCCTTGCCTCTTCGGCACTCAGGTAGCCGCGCTTCACCATGAGATCCAAGACAATGCCCTGCCGGACTTTGGCTGCAGCGAAATTGGTGTAAGGGTCGTAGATAGCTGGGCCCTGAGGGATGCCGACAAGCAAAGCCGCTTCAGCCAGGGTTAGTTTTTCCACTGGTTTGTTGAAATAGACCTCTGCCGCCGTGCCAATGCCATAAGCCATATTGCCATAGTAGACCTGGTTCAGGTATAGTTCCAGGATTTCATCCTTGCTGTAGCGGCGCGTGATCTCCGCTGCCAGGATAGCTTCCTTGATCTTGCGCTTGAGGGTTACTTCGGGGGACAAGAAGGTGTTCTTGACCAATTGTTGTGTGATCGTGCTAGCGCCTGAAACGATGTCTCGTTCGCGCAAGTTCTGCCAGAGAGCGCGCGCGATGCTTAGCGGATTGAAGCCAGGGTTAGCATAGAAGGTAGGGTCCTCAGTGGCGATCGTCGCCTGGCGCACGTACAAAGGGATGCGCGACAGGGGCACGAAAGTGCGGCGTCCACCGCTGGGGTCAAAGACTTCGTACAACAACACCCCGTTGCGGTCGTAGATCTTGGTGCTCTCGAAGGTATTGGCACGGATGCTCAGTTCCTCGGCAGAGGGCAACTGTGCTGCGACGTAGGCGTAGACGCCAGTAGCCAGCAAAGCCGCGGCGCACAGCAGCAGCCCTGCCACGAGGAAGACGATCAGCATCCCCTTGACAAAAGCCCTGCGCCAGTCGTCATTGAAGTAAGCCGACCGTGGTCTGAATTCATTACCAATATTGAAGCGGGTATATTTCATAGAAAAACAATGAACCCCAGGAGTGAGCAGATTGTATCAAAGACGTTCATAAGGCCATACAAGTTCCTTTTGACCTGGGCGGCCCGTAAGGCATTATACTCCGGCGATTTGTGATCGCAAAAGGGGGCGGGGCGCAGTACAGTTTGGTAGTGATTGCGTGGGTGAGGGCCTTGGGTAAAATTGCTGCCCGTTTGAACTTGCCTGGTGGCTGATTTCGCTTTAGAATAATGGCGTAGTCTAAACCTTTGGGGTTTAACAAACCCCAAAGGTTTAGAAAGGGTAGGAGATGAGCATGTCTAACCTCAATGCGCTCGAATACGGCGTCTATTATCATATCTACAACCGGGGCAACAACGGTGAGAATATCTTTGTGGAGCAGCACAACTACCGCTATTTCTTGCAGCTCTATGCCAAGTATGTCGAACCCGTAGCCGATACATATGCCTACTGCTTTCTCCGCAATCACTTTCACCTGTTGGTACGTATCAAGACAGAAGAGGAAATTCAGCGGACTTTTGGGGTCTGGTGTGAAACTCCAAAACCCTTATCGCCGAGTCAGCAATTCTCACACTGGTTTAACGCCTATGCCAAGGCAATCAACAAGTCATATGGGCGCACAGGCAGTTTATTTGAACACCCGTTTAGACGCATTCCCGTTACTTCAGATGCCTAGTTTACGCAATTGGTGGTTTACGTTCACCTTAATCCGCAAAAGCATGGCTTGGTGAACGATTTTCGTGAATGGCCATACTCATCTTATCATACGCTGTTGTCCACAAAGGCGACCCACCTGAAAAGGGACGACGTGCTGACCTGATTTGATGGCATGCAAGGGATGGTGAAATCTCACCTACAGGGTATCACGAGGGAGCCCATCGCCTCGCTATTGCTGGAGGATTTTGAATAGGTATCAGACCTTTGGGGTTCCCAAACCCCAAAGGTCTAGAACATATCGGAGGACACACAACATGGACGCCATGGAAGCTATTCTCACTCGAAGGAGCATCCGCAAGTACACGGCGCAGCCGGTACCCGATGAAGTGATCAAAGAATTGTTACAGGCAGCGATGGCTGCGCCTTCTGCCCGCAATCAACAGGACTGGTACTTTGTTGTTGTGCGCAACCGCAAGACGCTGGATGAATTGGGCAAAGCGCACCCCTATGCACCAGTCAAAGGCGCGCCGCTGGCTATCCTGGTCTGTGGGGACTTGCAGCGTGAGGTGAGCAAAGGTTTCTGGGTGCAGGATTGTGCCGCAGCGACACAGAACCTGTTGCTTGCTGCGCACGCCAAGGGACTTGGCGCGGTCTGGTGCGGCTGCTATCCTCGTGAGGAGCGAGTCTCTGCCTTGCGTCAGGTGCTGGGCTTGCCAGAGCATTTGGTGCCACTGGCACTGGTGGTCATTGGTTATCCAGCGGAGAGAAAGAGCCGCGAAGATCGCTACGACCCAGCGAAAGTGCGGGTGATTGATTAGAACGCAGCCTTCTGGGTTCAGTATCTCCCGGTTGTATTTCAGAAAGGACAAACCATTGCCGCATGTTACCTAGATTGCTCCGTTTATTGCGCGATCGCAACTTTTTGCTGCTTTCGTCGGTTGTGCTGGGCTTTGTTCTGGCTGGAATAGCGCGCCTGACACAAAGCCTCACGCTGCCGGCGCTGGCAGTGGCAATGACCGTTTCGGTGACGGAGGTACAACTGCGCGATTTCCGTCCACTTGGCAAGGCTGTGCGGGCAACGCTGAGCGGTATCGTGCTGACCTATCTGCTCAATGGGGCATTGCTGCTGGCGCTGGCACACCTGCTTATGCCTGAGGCCGATGTGTGGACCGGTATCGTGCTCCTTGCCGCTACGCCAACCGGAGTGGCGGTTATCCCTTTCAGTTACTTGCTGGGCGGTGATATCCCCTTCGCCCTAGTCGGTTCGGTGGGAGTCTACCTGTCGGTGGTGCTGCTCATGCCCTTGGTTGTTACCCTGTTCCTCGGTTCTGCCACGGTAAGCCCCATGCGCTTGATAGCGGTCCTTTTCCAGTTGCTGATCATTCCGCTTGCCCTTTCACGGCTGATTATGGCTAGTCCGCTGGATAGTGCTATCAAGCGCTGGCGCGGCAGTATCGTCAACTGGGCTTTTGCGCTGGTCATCTTCACTGTCATTGGCCTCAACCGCGACCGCATCCTGCAGCAACCGCAGGTCCTGGTGCTATTGTTCTTCATTGGCTTATGCACCAACTTTGGCTTGGGGTTTGTCTTGGAATGGGCTTTACTGCGGCTAGGTGTTCACCGCGCCAAGCGCCTGACCAGCATCCTCATGGGCACGATCAAAAACACTAGCCTGACTGCTGCTACTGCGCTAGCGTTGTTCAGCGAGCGTGCCTCTCTGCCAGCCGCTGTGGTTAGCGTGACCAATGTGCTCTATCTGGTGTGGCTGGGAGTATGGTGGGGAGGCGGGAAAGATAAAACGTAAAACGGAAACCGTAAAAACGGAAAACATGTTCCGTATTGCGTGTTCCGTTTGATATTACTTAAGCTTTGTCCTGCGTGAGGTATACCCGCGGCACGCGAGGGAGAATGGCTGCAACGGTTTCATAGTTGTTGGTGCCAACCCAGGCGCCGATTTCTTCCGCATTAATTTCCTCTTCCCCTTGCCGTCCCAAGACTACCACTTCGTCATCCTGTTGAACATTGGGAATGCCACTCACATCTACCATGAATTGGTCCATGCATACCCGGCCGATGATGGGGGCACGCCGGCCATGGATGAGTACCATGCCTTTGTTCGATAAACCTCGGCGGTAGCCATCGCCATAACCGATGGGCACCAACGCCACTGGCGTCGGCTTTGAAGTGACATAGGTGCGGTTATAGCTGATGCTGGAACCGGCAGGGAGCGTACGGATGCGCGCCACACGTGCTTTGAGCGTCATGGCTGGGCGTAAAGGAACCACCATTTTCACCTCAGCCGAGGGGCGCAAGCCATAGATGGCAATGCCACAGCGCACCATATCCAGGTGCGTCTCTGGGAGACTGAGCGTAGCAGCACTGTTGGCGACGTGCCTAAGAGGGACATGGATGCCAGCCTCTTCCAGTTGGCGCAATACCTGGTTGTACACGGCAAACTGGTGGTACGTATAGGACTGGTCGGCTTCATCGGCCGAGGCAAAATGTGTCCAGCAGCCTTCCAAGGTGAGGTTGGGTATGGTCAACAGTGCGCGGGTGAAATCGAGCACTTCCTCAGGTAGGAGGCCAAAGCGGCCCAGCCCGGTGTCCACCTTCACATGCACTGGCAAAGGACCGGCATTCTGTACGTGAATGGCGGCGGATAGGGCATGTGCCAGTTCGAGCGTGTTCACTGTAGGGGTGAGGCGATAGCGGACAATATCCTCGGCTTGTCCTGTGGTAGCATAGCCCATTACCAGGATAGGGGCAGTTATCCCCCCTTTCCGTAGCTGTACCCCTTCGTCCACACGGGCAACGGTCAGGCGTGTCGCCCCGCTCTCCAAAGCGACCTGCGCCACTGGCAACGCGCCATGGCCATAGGCATTAGCCTTGACCACCGCCGCCAGTTCGGTGTGCTCGCCCACATGTTTTTTTAACTGGCGTGTATTATGGGCGATGGCATCCAGATCAATTTCAGCCCAGCAAACGTGGTTGTGCAACGGATACTTGCCTCCTTTCTGCATTGCATGTCATCAACAAATAACCCTCCCGCAGGTTGGGAGCCCGCGGGAGGATTACCGTGAATAGAGAGCGATTATCCTCCCAGATATGCTTCTTTTACCTTGGGATTGCGCACCAGTTCCTCTGTCGGGCCTTGCACCGTGATCGTGCCTGTCTCCAGGACGTAGCCACGATGGGCTACCTGCAAAGCCATATGGGCGTTTTGCTCTACTAGTAGGATGGTCGTGCCGGCACGGTTGATTTCCTGTAGGATGCAGAAAATTTCCTGTACCAGGATAGGGGCTAAGCCCATCGAGGGCTTATCCAGGAGCATCAGCCTGCCACGAGTCATCAGTGCACGCCCCACGGCCAGCATCTGTTGTTCACCACCGGAGAGTGTCCCGGCAATCTGGTTTTTGCGTTCTTCCAGGCGGGGGAAGAGGTCGAACACACGCCGGTAATCTTTGGCAATTTGGTCCTTATCTTTCCGTGCGTAGGTAGCCAGCTTGAGATTCTCCATCACAGTCAGGTTGCCAAAGATGCCACGCCCTTCAGGTATTTATATAGCACAAAAACTATATTCTGTCAAAAACATGCAACCCAGTAAATTTGGCTATTAGCGCAAATTGTGGTATAGTTATTGTTCGGATATCAATCCATCAAACACGTTCTCGGACTGAAATGGCGTGCCAGCCGGGCAATGGCTGGTTCCATTTCGGGATGAGGAGGACGGAAGACTAAAACGAAAGGAAGGAAGAGCGACAGTGGCAATTGTAACCATGAAAGAACTTTTGGAAGCGGGGGTGCATTTCGGGCATCGTAGCCGCCGTTGGCACCCCAAGATGCGCTCGTACATTTTCACCGAGCGTAATGGCATCCACATCATTGACCTGCAACAAACGATCCGGCTGCTAGAAGAGGCGTACAACTTTGTCCGCGATACGGCGGCAGAAGGGGAGACTATTCTATTCGTCGGTACGAAGAAACAAGCGCAGGAAAGTTTGGAAGCGGAAGCCAAGAGATGTGGCATGCCTTATGTTACCCAGCGATGGCTAGGAGGAACACTCACCAATTTCCGCACCATTCGTCAGCGCGCAAACTATTTGCTGGAACTGGAGAAGCAGAAGGAACTGGGTCAGTTTGCGACGCTGTCCAAGAAAGAGGCGCTTTGGAAAGAGCGTGAACTCCTCAAGTTGCAAAAGCGCCTGGGTGGCATCAAAAACATGTACTATTTGCCCAGCGCCCTCTTTGTTGTGGACGTAGCACGGGAAGCAATCGCCGTCAAGGAAGCCAATATCCTGGGCATTCCCGTGGTTGCCATGGTGGACACCAATTGCGACCCAGATCCCGTTGATTACGTCATCCCTGCGAATGATGATGCGATTCGTGCTATCAAGTTGATTGCCTCGAAGATCGCCGATGCTGTCATCGAAGGCCAGCAGATGCGTGGAGTCATCATGGCAGAGGAAGAGGTAGAAGCGGTAGGCGCACCAATACCTAGCGCAGCCCAGGAGGCGCTGCCTGCAGAAGAGACAGTGTCGTCGGTGGAGGAAGCTGCCAGTATTGAAGAGGGATTGGCGGCAGAAGAAGTTGGTGAGCTGAAAGATTGGGAGCTCGAGAGTATAGAGGAAGAGGCAGAAGCCGCACAAGAAGCACTTCCTTCTGCTGAAGAGGGCGAAAAGATAGATTACGACAAACCTTTATAGGAGCGAAATAAATGAACATCACATCGGAAATGATTAAGGAACTGCGCGAGCTTACTGGCGCTGGTGTCCTCGATTGCAAGAAAGCATTGGAATCAGCCAATGGCGACATGAGCCGGGCACAGGAGATTTTGCGCGAGAAGGGATTGGCCATCGCTGCCAAGAAAGCTGACCGTGTGGCTAGAGAAGGGCTGGTGGAGTCCTATGTGCACATGGGCAAAATTGGGGCTTTGGTGGAGTTGAATTGCGAGACAGATTTTGTCGCTCGCTTGCCCGAGTTTAGGCAACTTGCCCATGACTTGGCGATGCAAGTTGTGGCGGCTCGTCCATTGTACTTGAGGCCGGAGGATATACCACCAGAAATCGTAGAAAACGAGAAGCGCCTTTACCGCGCTCAGATGGCTGACCAGAACAAACCAGAGCATGTGCTGGACAAGATTGTCGAGAACAAGCTGCAGAAGTTTTATGCAGAAGTCTGTCTCCTGAACCAGCCATTTATCAAGGATGAGAACAAGACCGTGCAAGATGTCATCAATGAGAAGATCGCCGCTACTGGGGAGAATATCGTGCTGCGGCGGTTTGTCCGTCTAGAATTGGGCGAGTCATAACTATTGCAGGATAGGCACGCGATGGCAAGGCCGAAATACAACCGTATTCTGCTCAAGTTAAATGGCGAGGCGCTTGCAGGCGAGGCTGGCTGGGGGATTGATGTACCCACCGTAGAGGCCATCGCCGCGCAGATTCAACGCGTGCACAACCTCGAAGTGCAAGTTGCTATTGTCATTGGAGCAGGAAATATCTGGCGAGGCATCAATGGCTTGGCACGAGGCATGGAGCGTGCTACGGCGGACTATATGGGTATGGTGGCTACAGTGATCAACGCCCTAGCATTGCAGGATGCCTTGGAGAGGGGAGGGGTGGCCACGCGCGTGCAGACAGCGATCGAGATGCGTGCCGTCGCCGAGCCCTATATCCGACGTCGTGCGATCCGGCACCTGGAAAAAGGGCGCGTGGTCATCTTTGGTGCCGGAACGGGCAATCCCTATTTTACTACGGATACCGCGGCAGCATTGCGGGCGATGGAAATCGAGGCAGATGTGCTGCTCAAAGCGACGAAGGTAGATGGCGTCTATGACGAAGACCCCATGATTAACCCGAAGGCACATCGCTTTGCTTCACTAACTTATATCGAGGCGCTCAACATGGGAGTCAAGGTTATTGACAGCACAGCATTATCCCTGTGTATGGACAATGACCTGCCCATTATTGTCTTCAAGTTGGCCGAAACCAATAGTATTGAACGTGTAGTCTGTGGGGAACCAATCGGGACGATTATCAGTCGTTAACCAGGAGGGTATGATGTTTGAAGACGTTTTGAAAGAAGCAGAGGTCAGGATGAGCAAGGCCGTTGAAGCGCTGCGAGAGGATCTGATGGCGATCAGAACCGGCCGTGCATCGCCTGCTTTGGTGGAGCGCTTGCGCGTGGACTACTATGGCACTCCCACGCCGCTCAATCAAATCGCGGCTATCTCTGCACCAGAACCAAGGCTCCTGGTTATCCGACCCTGGGATCCGAGTAGCATCGGAGAAATTGAAAAAGCCATCCTCAAATCGGAACTTGGCTTGACACCAAACAATGATGGCGTGGTAATCCGCCTATCCATCCCGCGCCTTACTGAGGAGCGGAGGAAGGAATTGAGCAAGGTGGTGGCTCGCCGGGTGGAGGAGGGACACATTGCTGTACGCAATATCCGGCGCGATGCACAGGAAGATTTGCGCGACTTGCAGAAGGAGAAACTCATTACTGAAGACGAGTTCTTCGAAGCCCGCGATGAATTGCAAAAAATTCATGACAAATATATCGCGCTGATGGATGAGATTGGAAAGGCAAAACAGCAGGAAATCCTGGAGATTTAGGGGGCGGGATGAGCGGTAGCGCAGCGCAGGGTGTAAGCACGCCAGCCAAGTTGTCAGTCATTCCCCAACATGTTGCCATCATTATGGATGGCAATGGCCGTTGGGCGCAACAACGTGGCTTGCCACGCCTGGCTGGTCATCGTGCGGGGACTGAGAATGTGCGGCGTATCCTGCGCGCTTGTGTAGAATATGGCGTGAAAATCCTCACGTTATATGCCTTTTCCACGGAGAATTGGAGCAGGCCGCGTGAAGAAGTGGAAGGGCTGTTGGCTCTGCTTTCCCAGGTGATAGACCGGGAGTTGGATGAGCTGCGTAGGAATGGGGTACAGTTGCGTCACTTGGGGACGCTGGAAGGCTTGCCGGATAATTTACAAAGGAGGATCCGCGAAGCGATCGCAGCAACGGCTGCCGGCGACCGTATTATCGTCAATGTAGCGTTGAACTACGGTGGCCGGAGGGAAATCGTAGAAGCAGTCCAGCGCATGATGAAAGATGGCTTGACTGCGGATCAGGTTACAGAACAGGCTCTTGCTAGCTACCTCTACACGGCGGGATTGCCCGACCCTGATTTGATCATCCGCACAGCAGGCGAGATGCGCCTGAGCAATTTTCTCATCTGGCAGGCTGCCTATGCCGAATTCTATTCAACGCCCACCTACTGGCCTGACTTTGGCCCCGAGGAATTGTACCAAGCTTTGGTCGCTTATGGCCAGCGGGTCAGGAAATTCGGCGGGCTTCCCCCTTCAGGGGCGAGCCAATCTCAATAGCGCCTAGTCCCTTTGTGCGGATCTATTGGGTAGTTTTTTGAGCCTTGGGAGAATATGCTACGTGCTCAAACATCGCATTCTCAGTGCTATGGTACTCATCCCTATTGTCTTGGCCGTGTCCTATGCAGGGGGACCATATTTTGCAATTATGGTGGCCATGGCAGCGCTGCGGGCTGGTTATGAGTTCTATCATATCATGCGCAACAGAAACTATGAGCCGTCCTATGTCGTGGGAATGTCGGCTATTGCACTCCTCCTGCTGAACGCCTACTGTCCACGCTGGCAAGTATGGCAATGGGGGTTAGCGGCTGCGGTCATGCTGCCGATGGTATGGCAGATTCTGAAAGGAAACTGGAAGGATTTCTTGCCGAGTTGGGCGCTTACATTGGCTGGGGCACTGTATGTGGGCGGCTTGTTTGCCCACATGATTGCCTTGCGCAATCTCCCTCAAGGGTTAGGGTGGCTGCTCCTGACCTTTGCCGTCACTTGGGCTTGTGATACAGCCGCTTATTTTGCCGGGCGGTTTTGGGGGAAGCGGGGTTTCTTTACCCATATCAGCCCTCATAAAACCCAAGAGGGAGCCATTGCAGGCTTCCTGGCTGGGATAGTGGTGGCAGTGGTGGCAGGGCATTGGATGGGGCTCCTGGCATGGCAAAGTTTGCTGCTGGGGATCTTGCTAGTTCTCGGCGCTACCTTTGGCGATTTGGCAGAGTCTCTGGTGAAGCGTCAGGTGGGGGTCAAGGATTCGAGTTCTCTCATCCCGGGCCATGGGGGCATGTTGGATCGCGTGGACAGTTTGTTGTTCACTGGTGTGATTATGTACTATTTTGTTTTATGGGTGGTCCGCAGAGGGTGAGGGAAATCTCTTTTGATACAATGAAGATCAAGGAGATTATGCTCTGGTTTCGTCTCCCACTATTTTCTTCACGCAGTAGGATTGAGTCATGGCAGAACGTTGGATAACAGCAGGGTTATCACTGGGCAACCAGGTTATTGCTTCTGCCAACGTGATAATTGGGTTTTCGCTGTTGGCTTACATCCTTACACACAACTTCCGCAGCGCAGTGGCCCGTGCTTTCTCTGCGCTGCTCGCTTTCATCATCATTGTGTATATCGGGGACATCCTTGTCTACAACGTGATTTCCGAGCCGCTTACATTGCTTTGGCTGCGTTTCCAGTGGTTGGGCATCGCTTTTGTACCAGCTGCCTGTCTCCATTTCTCTGATGCATTGCTGCGGACAACCAATTCCTTGTCATCGTGGCGGCGCATAGCAGTGACGGTGAGCTATGCATTGGGGCTGGTATCTTTGGTCCTGGCTGCAGCGACTGACCTAGTTGTCAAGGATGGGATTACTTCCTATGAGATTTCCCATTTGGCTCCAGGGCCTTACTTTGGGGCATTCACAGTGTATTTCTTCATCACCGTCTTTGCGGCTGTGCTCAATGTGTTCCGTGCGCGGCAACGCTGTTTGACTTCCACTTCACGCCGGCGCATGACTTATCTGAGTATAGCCATTATCGCACCTGGCTTTGGAGTTTTCCCTTATCTGCTGGTGCCAACCATGGCGCGGGCACTGTCTCCGAATCTGGTCTTGGGGCTTTCCCTGGTGGGCAATTTGGGCATTGCCTTGATGACAGTCGTGAGCGCCTATACTGTAGCTTACCAAGGCGTGTTCATGCCCGATCGAGTGATCAAACACAACTTGATTCACTATTTGCTGCGGGGGCCTTTGGTTGGCTCAGTGGTGATCTTCCTCATGCTGGTGATTCCTAGGGTGGAGGCGATATTGGGCTTGCCTCGTGACACCGTGCTCATTTTTGCAGTGATTGGCAGTATCGTCCTTTTACAGGTACTGATTAACCTGGCCAAGCCATACATTGATCGCCTAATTTACCGCAAAGACCGGGACGAGGTGGCTTGGATAGAGCAATTGGATACCCATCTTTTGACCAGCACTGACCTGGAGCAGCTTTTGGAGAATGTGCTCATCGCTTTGTGCGATTTGCTCAGGGTGCGCAGTGGCTTTGTGGTGGCGATGCAGGAAGGGTCGCTAGAGCTCCAGGTATTTTGTGGCCCTCGCGAAGCAGCCACGAAGTTTCTGAAAGAGTGCGATTGGCATGAACTACTGCCTTCATTTGCTGCCAATTCTAGTCAGCGAGGCGAATTGCACAACCAAGATTTTGTATTGCGGAATGGGTATTGGCTCCTGCCATTGCGCAGTAAAGATCGCAAATCTACGCTGGGTATCCTGGGCGTAGAAGCCCGTAACGGTGCCCCCGCTTTCACTTTGGAGGAGTTGGCTACTGTAGCGAATTTCGTCAGCCAGGCAGAACTGGCTCTGGAAGACATGCATCTACAGCAAGATGTTTTCATGGCATTGCGCCAGATCGTGCCAGAAATTGAGGAAATTCAGCGCTGGCGCAGTGCTCCATTCTATCCTGCTCCTGCCCGCCTGGAACGTTTGGAGAGCAACCCAGTTTATGCTCCTGATTTTCCGAAAGTGGTGCGGGATGCTTTGCGCCATTATTGGGGTGGGCCTGGCTTAGTGGACAGCCCCCTGATGCGCACGCGACTGGTGCGGAAGGCGCTAGAAGAAAATGAAGGCGTCCCCGTTCGTGCATTGCGTGCAGTGCTGGGAGCAGCCATCGAACGGCTGAGGCCACCCGGGGAGCGGAGCTTAACTGCCAGCGAGTGGGTGGTCTACAACATTCTCGAGATGAAATTCATTCAAGGACGGCCTATCCGTGAGATTGTGGAACGTATGGCGATCAGTGAATCGGACTTTTACCGCAAGCAGCGTATGGCGATTGAGCAACTGGCGAAGACATTGGTGACGATGGAGTTAGAAGCAATGAGCAGCGATAGCGGGGTAGCGGAAGCCTAAACCCATATTGTCTATCCTGCAGTACCACCGCTTCTTCTGTGTAGGGGTTATCATCGCAGGATGCGATTTGTCATCTTGACAGGGTGGAAAGTATAATAACGTTGTTAGCCTCTCAGGGTGACCACGGGCGATGGACTGGCAGTTCAAACCATGCTCAGGGTATCCCTTGGAGCAATCACAATCTATAAAGGAGGAAAACCAATGGCTTTCAAAATTACTGAAGATTGTATCTCCTGCGCGGCTTGCGAGTCAGAATGTCCCAATGAGGCAATCAGTGAGGGTGAGGACCGTTTTGTGATTGATCCAGACAAGTGCACCGAGTGTGTGGGATTTTACAACACGCAGCAATGTGCGTCTGTGTGTCCTGTAGATGCTTGTGTGCCGGATCCGGATCACCAAGAGACCAAGGAGCAGTTGTTAGCCAAATTCAAGAAGCTGCATCCTGATAAGGAACCGAAGTAGAATCGTATTTGAATCTTTGCCCATAATGAGGAAACCGGGTTTGCGCCACAAACCCGGTTTCTGATTCTAAGGGGAAGTCTTTCGTGTCTACTTTCGCTGAGTTTGCGCAGCTGGGGGAACAATTAGCGGCAACGCGTGCCCGCAAGGCTATGTCCGCATTGGTGGCGCACTACCTGCGCTCAGTGGCAGAGGATGAAACTGCCCTGGCAGCGCTCATGGTCATCGGACGCGTCTTTCCAGAGGGAGGAAGCCAGCCACTGAATTTGAGCGGTGCGGCAGTGATGCGTGTGGTTAACCAGATCGTGAAGACCACTCCGCAACAGCGTCAGAGGATAGCCGGGGAGGCAGTGGATTTCGGGCAGAGCGTACAATTCATGCTGGAAAGAGGCACTCGTTTGCAGGTGCAGGGGCCCCCTCTCACGTTGCGCGAAGTGTGGCAAGCCTTTCAGGACATTGCGGCAACAAGTGGGACTGGATCGCGTCAGCGCAAGGATGAGCGGTTCCGTGCACTATTGCAGCGTGCTACTCCGTTGGAAGCCAAGTACCTCGTCAAACTCGCCGTAGGGGAGATGCGGCACGGCATGAGCGAAGGCTTGCTCCTGGAGGCCATTGCGTTAGCCAGCGGAGCACCATTGGAGTTGGTGCAAAGGGCGAATATGCTCATCGGTGACGTTGGAGCGGTGGCGGACATAGCCTTGCGTCAAGGCAATGCTGGATTAGAACGCAGCGCTGTGAAACTAGGCCAGCCCATTAAGCCTATGCTAGCCCAAACTGCTGCCTCGGTTGCGGAAGCCTTTGACCTGCTGGGTGGTGAACTGGCTTTGGAGTACAAGCTAGATGGTGCGCGGGTGCAGATACACAAAGATGGGCAGCAGATATGGCTTTTCTCACGCCACTTGTCTGATTTAACCGCCAGTTTGCCCGAAGTCTGTGCACAGATTAGACGGGAAATCGCTGCGCGAACTGCGGTTCTGGAAGGGGAAGTGATTGCTGTGGATGCAGATGGCCGGCCGTTGCCTTTCCAGCAATTGATGCGGCGGTTGGGCCGGGTACATGATATTGTTGCCATGCAACAACAGGTGCCGGTGCAGCTCTATTTGTTCGATCTGCTATATCTCGAGGGCACATTGATGCTCGATCGGCCGTACCGAGAGCGAGTAGCTGCGCTCCAGCGTGTACATGGTCAGATTCCGCTGGTAGAAAGTCTGGTGTCTCACTCTGTAGCCGAGGGGGAGGCTTTTCTTGACGCAGCGCGCATGGCAGGGCACGAGGGCATCATGGCAAAGAACTTGGAAAGCCCTTACACTCCTGGCGTCCGAGGTCGCCACTGGCTTAAGATCAAGCCAGCAGTGACCTTGGACCTGGTTATTGTTGCTGCCGACTGGGGCTATGGCCGCCGCCATGGCTGGCTATCCAACTACCACCTAGCAGCCCGGGATGAAGAAAGCGGAGAACTGCTGGAAGTAGGCAAAACGTTCAAGGGGCTGACCGATGAAGAGTTCCAACGCATGACAGAGCGGCTGTTAGCGCTGAAGGTTGGCGAGGAATTCGGCACGGTATTCGTCCGGCCTGAGGTAGTGGTAGAAGTTGCTTTTAATAACATTCAGGACAGCCCACAATATCCATCGGGCATGGCTTTACGCTTTGCGCGCATTGTCCGCTTGCGCCCAGACAAGACAAGTGCTGAAGCAGATACAATCCAAACGATGCGCCGCTTGCAACGCGCGGGTTATGCTTAACCAAGGCTCACAGAGGACATAGAGGAACTGATTTTCTTGACATTCTGCAAATCTTTGTCAGGACAATTTGCCCGATCTACGCAGGTAGAGCAAGGCGAGCGCCACATTGGCTGCCCAGCTCAACGCTTTGAATTCCCCTTGGGCTAGCGCTTTCTCAACCTCGGTGGTGTCAAGGAGGAGCAGTTCCTGTTCTTCCAAGTCATCGGATTTTGGTTGTGTTACATAATATGCCCCATATGCCAGGTAGAGATGCCCTGTGGCGATGCCGCGGTTAGCACCCACTGTGTAGCTGCCAAGATGGATCCATTCTGGAGCCTCGTAGCCGGTTTCTTCGCGCAATTCCCGCTTTGCGGTCTCTAGGGGGTCTTCTCCTGGTTCGATATAGCCTCCTACCGGAGCAAGAGAGGTGCCTTCTAACGCATATTTGGTCTGGCGGAAGCAGAGCCATTTACCTTCTTCCGTCAAAGCGATGACATTGATATAGTCGGGGGTGATGATCCATGGCCAGTCAGGAATAATCCGCCCGTCTGGTAGTTCCACCGTATGGGTTTCCACCGTCAGGTATTTGCTGTGCGTAAAGACTGTGCGTCGGGCAAGAGTTTTCCAAGGTTTCACGGAATCCATCTCCTAACCGGATTTTCCGAGCAAATTGTGTTCCTGGGTTGAATTCTTGCTGGCAGTCTGGCTCATTTCCATAAGATATTTCTTCACTTCCTCATCACTCAAATCATACCAATGCTCATATGCCGATGCCACTGCAAAAGGCAGATATTCTGGGTGAATATAAAGGGATATTAAGGCATCCACATGGGGTTTGAGCATTTTTACAGCACTGCCCGATGCTGTCGGCACGGCTACGATTACCTGCCTGGGGCGCTGCTTTCTGACAGATTGTACTGCTGCAAGCATGGTTGAGCCGGTTGCCAGCCCATCGTCAACCAGAATGACATCTTTGCCCAGGAGGTCAATGGGCTTTCTATCCCCCCGGAATTCTCTCATGCGGTGTTCCACTTCTCTTCGCGCTTTCTCCATCTGTGCCTCGATGACCGCTTTGGGGAGGTGTGCGGAATGTGGCCCCAGGTACACCGTGCCGTCGGAAACTACGGCGCCAAATCCTGCCTCAGTCGTCCACGGGAACTGGATTTTGCGTGCAATCATCAAGTCCATGGGTGCGCCTAGGGCTCGCGCGATCTGGGCGGCGACTGGCACTCCGCCGGCGGGGATAGCGAGGATCACCGCGTTGTCCAAAGCCAATTCCTGCACCTTCTGAGCCAGTTTTTTCCCAGCCTCTACGCGGTCCCGGAAAAGCACGGGTGGGTAATCCCTATCCGCAGAGAACATTTTGGCACGGCTCCTATGGGTGATCGCTAGGTGGTTCGTTAGCCATTGCTATGGCAGCCAGTGCACGGCGGAGGTTGCTTTCCGAATCGGGTGGAAAACGCAGGTACTGCTCCGTGGCGGCAGACAAATTGGAATAGTAACCGCGGTAGGCGGGAGGCAGTAGTGCTGCCAATTGGTACATTACCTCATCGGTCATTTGCCAGCGAACCTCACGCGTGACTTTCACGCCATGGGCATCTACGTAGAACGGCTGGCCGACCACGATGTGAAAATCAGTGCGCCGCAGGCGGGACAGGTTACGGGAAAAGTTTTCGCCCCCATAGTAGACGACGGGCAGCAATGGTGCCCCTGTGCGCAGGGCTAACATGACGGCGCCGGGACGGCCTCGTTGCAAGCGCCCAGTTCTGCTACGCGTTCCCTCAGGGGCTACGGCTAAGATATGGCCTGCCTCGAGTTCGGCAAGCGCGCGGCGGAAGGCCGTCGTATCCGCTTCACCGCGTCGTATGGGAATGGCGTCGAAAAGGGTGAACAGGAAGCCCAGGATAGGGTTGTCCCATGTTTCGATTTTGGCAAAGGCAGTTACCCGGCGTGGCTGCAGGTAAACGAAAAGCAGGGGGACATCCAGGAAATTTACGTGGTTGGCAACCAGGATGAGCGGGCCATGCATGGGCACCTTTTTCAGTTGTCCTGCATCCACCTGACAGAGGATGTTGATGAGTACTCTGAGAATGGCGAGCACCAGCTTCTGCGTCCATGTCATGGGGCTGTCTCCGCTGCCTGACAAATGATTTCGATTTGGCGCGGCAAAAGCTCCACAGCCAGACGTTGTCCCTCGGTACACAATGTCTCGCCATCGGCGTGCGCGGGGAGAACGCCTTCCAAAGCAGTAACGACGATGCGTTTTGTCCGCGCTGTTTTGATCTCCGGTTGGGAAGCCTGTGTCCCTTTCATGAACTGTGGGATGAGAGCAAAGATGCGGGCACGGCTTGTTTGACTCGCAATACATAGGTCAAACAGCCCATCGTCTATCTTTGATTGCGGAGCCATCATAAAAGCACCGCCCATGCGGCGACCGTTCATGATGGAAATCATCAAGGATCGCTGCGTGATAACCTCGTTATTGTATTCGATTTGCACCAGCGGAGCGCGATAGTAGAGGAAGATGGTTTTCAGGGCAGCCACTAGGTAGTTTAAGAAACCGGTAAGGTGCTTCATTTTCAATGCTTCGAAACCGACCACGGCATCGAAACCAATGCCCACACCATTTCCAAAGTAACGGCCCTGGGGATATAGACCACCTTCGACCCGTCCGATGTCAATGAGACGGCGATAGCCCTGTTGGAGCACTTGGCAACCAGCCGCTGCTCCTGCCGGCACTCCGACGCCGAAGCCAAAGTCATTGCCTCGGCCAACATTGATGAAGCCCATGGTGGCCGTCCCTACGCCAGCCTGCTTGGCTTGCATCAGCCCATTCAGCACTTCATTGGCGGTGCCATCGCCACCCACCGCTGCCACCACAGCATAGCCATCTGCCACCGCTTGCTGTGCCAGTTCCGCAGCGTGCCAGGGACGCTCTGTACGGACGAGGTCAAAATCCAATCCATACTCTTGCAGCAGTTGCTTGATGCGCGGGATCGATTTTTCCCCTGCTCCTCTGCCGGCGATAGGATTTACGATAATCTTGTATGAGTTCATGTGGCAGGATCCCTCCTGAATAAGATACAGGAATTTTAGGCAAATTTTAGATTCCTGCAACATAAACCCCACTGGGGAACGGGCGTTGCTAATCAGTCTGTGATGATCTGTGATGATGTGTACATGAAATGTTACAGATGCGATGGTAATGCATCACGGATCCGGGCAGCACGCATTGCCTTTTGCACTGCTGCGATGGCCGCTGGTGTAATCCCCGCTTGCACGGCAATGTCTTTTTCGGCCAAGCCATGCTCTATCCCCCAGAGCACAGCATCCAATTGCTCATAGGTCAGCCCGATGAGTGCTTCGTTTGGGAGGCCAGCGGCTAAATCCCCTGAGGATGCTTTGTTCACGATTTGCGAGGGTATGCCCAGGTAACGTGCCAGTTCGCGCACTTGCGTTTTGTACAGGTGGCGCAACAGGGCGATGTCATTCGCGCCATCGCCGTACTTGTCGTAAAAGCCTATGCTCCACTCTGATTTGTCAGTCGTGCCCACTACCAGGCAATCGTTCAAAAATGCATGGTAGTACAAGAGCATCATGCGCAGGCGAACCTTCGTGATGGCAAAGACATAGATGTACCCAACGGGCTGGCCGAGGAGTCTGTGCATAAGGCGCTCCCAGCGATTGGGATGGGAACTATAGAGTAAGGCAATCCCCAGGCTGAATGCCGATGGCTGGCGTGTCACACGGGCCAACAAACGCAGGGCTGTTTCTATCGCATGCCGATTTGCGGCTGATTCTTTTGAGATCAGGTTGTAAATGCCTAGCTGTGTCAGCATGGGCGTCAAGTCAATGCAAGTTGCGTTTAGTTCTAAGGTCTGTGCGACGAGTTCGGCGTCACGGATGTTCTGTGGATCAGAATCGCGTTCAGGCATGATAAATGCGCGCACGCGTTTTCTGCCCAACGCGCGCACGCACAAGTATGCGCAGACGGTGGAATCAAGCCCTCCACTCAGTCCAAGGACTACGCCGCGTTTGTCCAACCGCGCGACTTCTGCTCGCACGAATCGCTCTATCTGGGCAGCCATGCTGGCGGGATCAAAGCGCAATCCCTCACGTATCGCAGTTGCCTTGGACGATTCAAGCATGCTTTTCTCCCTCACGAATCGCGCAACAGCCGCATGCCATTGAAAATGACGATCAGGGATGTGCCCATATCGGCAAAGACGGCCATCCATAGATTCGCTAAGCCGACCACAGCCAATGCCAGAAAGAGGCCCTTGATGGCCAGAGACAGGGCAATGTTTTGCTGAATATTTTGCAAAGTGCGCCGCCCCAGGCGGATCAGATAGGGAATGCGCCGCAGATCGTCGGACATGAGGACGATGTCTGCGGTTTCCAATGCCGCATCAGTGCCGGCTGCTCCCATGGCAATGCCCACCGTTGCCCTTGCCATGGCCGGCGCGTCGTTGACCCCATCGCCCACCATAGCCACATTGCCATATTCTGCTAACAAGTTTTCCACTGCCCGTACCTTGTCCTGTGGCAATAGGTTGGCTTGCACCTGCGTGATGCCCACTGCTCTGGCGATTGCCTGGGCAGTCCGTTCGTTATCCCCACTGAGCAGCACAGTTTGGGCAATTCCCAAGTCGTACAATGCCCGAATCACATCCGCGCTAGTTTCTCGTACTCGGTCGGCTACGGCAATGATGCCCAGTACATTCTCCTCGCTGCCCACCAATACAGCGGTCTTGCCTTCTGCTTCCAGTTCGTTGATACGCTGGCAAATTTGTTGCTCATGGGGTACGCGCTCGCAGAACAGGGGATGGCTGCCTATGTAGTGGATTTGACCATTGATGCGTGCCTGCCCTCCCAGGCCGGTCAGTTCCTGGTAGTCCGAGGCTGGTATCAAGGTCAGCCTGCGATGCTGTGCTTCTTCATAGATGGCTTGCCCGACGGGATGTTGCGAGTGCACTTCAATGGAAGCAGCCAGAGCCAGGATATTGTTTGCCGTGAAAGCGCTGTCGTTGGGAACAGCGGGAGGCATGGCGGAGTCCAGAGATGCAGAGGAGTTAACGGGCTCAATTTCCGTTACCGCTGCTTTCCCCTCTGTCAGAGTCCCCGTTTTGTCAAAGGCTATCGCCCGAATGCGGCCCAGCGCTTCCAGGTACATGCCGCCCTTGATCAAAACGCCGTGGTGGGCAGCGTTGGAAATGGCTGAGACGATTGCCACAGGGGTAGAGATCACCAAGGCACATGGACAGGCGATAACCAGCAGCACCAATGCGCGGTAGAACCAAGTGAAAAATGGGGCACCGAAGGCGAGTGGTGGCACAATGGCGATGGCTGTAGCTAAAGTGATGACTGCTGGCGTATAGTATTTGGCAAAGGTGTCCACGAAGCGCTGCATGGGTGCGCGGCGTGTCTGCGCTTCTTGCACCATCTGCACAATCCGCGCCAGGGTGTTATCCTTGGCCAGCTTGGTGACACGGATCAACAATGCTCCATTGCCGTTGATGCTCCCGGCATACACTGGTGAACCAGGGCGGGCTTCCACCGGCGTAGATTCGCCCGTGATGGGGGCTTGGTTCAGAGCGGATACTCCACTTTCTACGATGCCATCCATTGGCACTCTCTCGCCAGGTTTGACCTCGATTAGATCCCCCACTCGTAGTTGTTCCACAGGGACGCGGTCTCTGTGATCGCCATGCACGCGTGTGGCTTCTTTAGGAGAGAGTTCCACCAGTTTGCGGATGGCTTGTCGCGCCCGATCCATGGTCAACGTTTCCAGCGTGTTGCCCAACGAGAACAGGAACATGGCAGTGGCTCCTTCAGCCCATTCTCCAATGGCCATAGCGCCGACGGCAGCAATGGACATGAGGGCATTCATGTCCAGGCTGCGTGTGGTGCGGAATGCAGCCCATCCGCTCTTGGCGACATGATAGCCGCCGCTGATCATAGCCAAAGCATAGGCAATAGTTACGGCTGGCTCGGCTGCACCTGTCAAACGCAAGACAATGGCGGTAGCCCAAAATACGCCTGAAGCGATGGTGAGTATCAGGCGCGCTCGTTGGGACAAATAATCCCGCCAACGGCGTTGCGGTGCCTTAGCCTGGCTGATAGCGGGCGAAGGCAATCGCGCCGTATACCCTAAGTCGGCTGCTTGCCGGATGACTGCCTGCGGCAAATCCTGGTTGGCAATGCCTCGGACATGCATTCTCGCGGTGGCAAAGTTCACCTTTGCCTCAATCACATTGGGAAGGGCGGCAATGGCCTGTTGCAGCTTGGCAGCACAGTCCGCGCAATCCATCCCATCCAGTTCAAAAACAAGTTCATTGCCCAGCGCAACGTCATAGCCTAGCTCATGGATGCGGGTGATAATTTCTGTCGGGCTCACCCGTTGTGCGTCGTATTGCACGGTCAAGGTGGCGGTAGAAAAGTTCAGTTGTGCTGCTTGCACGCCCTCTAGTTGGGTGACTCCACCTTCTAGCGTTCGTGCACAGTCCATGCAGTCCAATCCAATGATAGGTAAGGCAATTTGTCGTGTTGTTGTCATTGTTGTCCTCACAATGATTCGGATGTCATTGGCGCTACGCTCCAGATCTCGGAACGCGTCCCCGCCAACGGTTAGCTATGCTTTACATGGTCCAGACCCTGTTGGAAGAGTGATGAGACGTGCTCGTCATCCAGCGCATAGTAAACCAATTGACCTACCTTGCGCCATCGGACCAGCCTCAGTTGGCGCAAGAGGCGCAGCTGGTGCGAGATCGCTGACTGGCTCATGCCCAATGTAGCGGCCAGGTCAAAAACGCATAGTTCGCTTGCGGAGAGAGCAGAAATGATGCGCACGCGGGTAGGGTCACTGAGCGCTCGGAAAAACTGCGCCAATTGGGTTGCCGTTGGCTCGTCTACCATTTGTGCCTGCGCCTCACGCACTTTTGCTGCATCAATGTATTCGGTTTTATAACGGTCGGCTTCTGGTTCCATCATGCCTTCCTCTTTCCAGTGATATTATGTGAATACATGAGCAACTATTCATATAATACACTAAAAGTGCTTTTTTGTCAAACTGCACAGATGGATTTACCACAATATTTGTAGAACCAAATTTTTTGGCATTCACCAGGTGCTCTGCAACACTTCAAGCGCCTTGAGTGTCACCCATTTGCTGGGTTGCCCTTTCTTCTCTAGAATGGCGTGCGTGGGGTTAGGGGCTCTCTCCAGCATCCACCTACCATCGCTACGCCGTTTCTTACGCAAGATGGTCAGTGCATCATCCATGCGCTTATCGCTCACCTCTAGCTTTGTCAGCACCCACAGGCCACGTAGTAGGCTGTATCCCCCGAACCAGGGGAAAGCCAATTCTAGCCACCTGGGGTTGATTACCTGCCAATTGTGGTGATCAGAACGGTACAAGCGGTGCATCAGTAGGAATTCGGATCCTCGAGCCAATGCTGCTAGTACCTGAGGTGAGCGCCTATGAGGTGGTATCTCTGCCAATCCCTCTAGAGCGCAAATGGTGCCATGAAAGCAGGAATGCTTGTCGTGGATATGAGCCTTCCAATAGGGACACAGCCAGCCGCCATCGCTATGTTGAATGCTTACCAACCAGTCTGCCGCCTGCCATAGGCGCGAGTCGTCATTATAGCCCAGGCGCAATAGGGTTGCCACCATGTTCCCGGTAAGGCAAGAGAGAGTCATTTGATGCACCAGGTCAGCCACAAAGGTTTTTTCATTAGGAGGCTCCTGGCCGCGTGCCCGCTTACGATTTGCAACATAACTATGTTCACGGCGGGCGCCTTCTTCGCCGTACTCGGCAAAGCCTCCCTCTGGCTGCTGAAATTGGAAGATATATTCCACTGCTCGTTGCACGCGTTGATCTTCGTAGTTCAGACCCAGGTGTCCAAGGAGTATGAGCGTCCAATAAGTAGATTTGTACTTGGGCAGGTAGGGTGAGGTGGGATCGCCCCAATAACCACCTGGGGCTTGACGGGCAAAGATGTGCGCCGCAATGGGGGAACCAGGGATGGCAGAGCGGGTTGTCTGTACGTCTGCGTCATCTTCCGGGAGTTCCAGCAAGTGGCGAAGTGCCAGATAGCGTACCGATGGGTTATTCGGTTCCAGAAGCCAGGGAATAGCATTCATAGACTGAATATAGGCAATTTAGCAGACCAGTCAAGTTCCTGTTATGGAGAGTGTTGAAAAAGTCCTTCCAATGTCATGCTGAACCTTCGCCCTGAGCCTTGCCCTGAGCGAAGCGAAGGGAAAGCGAAGGGGAAGTGAAGCATCTCGCAGTGCTTGGAAAAATACGAAAGTTACGCGAGACCCCTTCGGTGTACTCAGGGCAGGCTCTTCGCTTTGCTCAGGGTGAAAAGATTTTCAACACTCTCTGTTATAAGTGGATCTTGCAAATGCGCAAGCGCATTGTCTGTTTGACTGAACATGGCAAAGGCCGTAAAATGGAATAAATTATCTCAAAGGGGGGCAAAATGATTGAACGGATAATGCGCATCATCCAATTGGATTTCTCTGTCTTCAAGGAGATTGAATCCGATCCAAATGCGACGACAGAAGCAGCGGTTGTAGTGGCTGTGGCTTCCGTGCTGTCCGCCATTGGCTCGGCTGCCACCGCCAACAGGCCTGTGTTAACCTTTTTGGTGGGTGTTATCAGTGGAATCCTGGGCTGGCTCGTGTGGTCTTATGTCTCCTATTTCATCGGACAAGCCATGTTCAAGGGCAAAGGCACGGTGGAGAATATGCTGCGCGTGATCGGCTATGCCAACGCGCCCCGGTTTCTGGGCATCTTGGGCTTTATCCCATGCCTTGGGGCATTGGCAGGGCTGATTGGCGCTATCCTAGCCCTGGTTGCTGGCATTATGGCTATCCGCGAGGGATTGGATCTGGAGACAGGTCAAGCGATTATCGTAACCCTGGTTGGCTGGGTGGCGCTGTTTATCCTTAGCCTCTTCATCAGCATCGTCCTCGGCGTAGGGGCGGCGGGCATAGGGCTGCTGACCGGAGTAGGTACCCGCTAATTGATTGCAACCGGCGCATTCTGTACATCCCCACTTGCCTGAAAGCAACACTTCTAGAAGGCTTGAGCATACTGGTTAGAGGACGGCAGGGTTCGCTAGACAGTGCTGCGCGTATCGCTGAACGGAGGTTGACATCATGGCTATCAACGAAGCGGAACTAGCCAGCCAGGCTGGCGACTTGATGCGTCAGGGCTACCACTGAGCAGAAGCCATGATGCTTGCCGTGGGCGGGCATCTGCTGGGTGAGATTCCCCCACCTATGTTCAGGATGGCTAGCATATTCGCGGGTGGCTTGGCTGGCACGCACCAGGAATTGTGCGGGGCTTTGAGCGGAGGAGTTATGGTCATTGGAGCGCTCTATGGCCGTACACGCCCGGGGGAAGATGAGGCTGTCGCACGGGCATTGGCAGCGCGCTTCCGTGAGCGCTTTCTGGCGGCCTTTGGCACGACCCAATGCGCTCCCATACGTGAGCGGTTCGAGAGAACGGGCCAACGCGGCTTTTGCGCACCGGTGGCGGAGCGAGCAGTGGAGATCCTGTGCGAGGTACTTGCTGAGCAAGGCGTCGTGCTAGCGTCCCCATCCCGCCATTCATGACTAATGAGGGGATATTTAGCGATGGCGCCTGGTGTCTTGCTTCCTTTGGATCATGCGACGCATCAGGCGCCAAGCCGTCAAGGGCATAATGGATGCCACGGTAAGCGCGGGTACCAGGTATGGCGTTTTGGTAGTGTAGTGTAGCCGTGCGCGCTGCAGGTTAGTGAGAAATTCCTGCGGTGTCCGAAAATCATCCATTTCCGTCCAAGCACGGCCAATTTCGCAGGCAAAGTGCCCATCGGAACCGGCAGCAACGGGCAAGCCGTATTGCGCTGCTAGTTCACGGGCACGGCGGTCATCAACCGCAAAGGGAATCCGTGCATTGTAGCCTTCGAGCAAGTCCACCTGGTCCAGGATTTCATAGAGTTTGTTTGTTACGATTTTCCCCGGCACACCTCGTGCCAAGGGATGGGGGATAAAGACCAGTCCCTTTTGCTCGTGGATGCGTGCCACCGTTTCCTCTGCACTGAGGTGCGGTGGGATCCGTTCCTCGATGAACAAGGCACCAATGCCGCCCTGCAGTGTGCCGATCTCTTCTCCCACGATTACCCGAAATGGCGCCCACTCCCTCAGGCGGAGGGCGCCTTCGATCTCATCATGGTCGAGGATTGCCACACCATCCAGTCCTTTTCGTTGTACGATGGCGGACAACTTTTCCAAGGAGAGGGTGCAATCATAGGAATAGCAGGTGTGGACGTGAAGGTCTAGGCGCATAGGTCAGCAATGGATGTCAGCAGTAGTCAACGTGTTTTGGTCATTGGGATTTCACATTGGCTTTTACCATGCTGTCCTGGCTCGTTCTGCGACGATACGCTCATAGACCTGGATGGTTTTTTGGGCAATGCGCCGCCAGTTATATTCCTCCCGCACCACACGGTAGGCGTTTTCGGCACGCTGCGCAGCCCAATCAGGGCGAGCCAAAGTATGGTTGATGCCCCAAGCCAGCGACTCTGGGTTATCTGGATAGACAGTAATGCCTGTCTCAGCATGTTTGACGACTTCTTGCAAGCCCCCCACCAGGGAGACCACGACCGGCACTTTGGCAGCCATAGCTTCCAAAGCGACAATTCCGAACGGTTCATATAGGCTGGGGAATACGGCGCAGGAAGCCACTTTGTAGAGACGGTCGCGGTCCTCATCGGGGATAAAACCGGTGAACAATACTTTGTGGCCAATCCCCAGGTCCCAAGCCCGTGCTCGTAGTGCTGGGAGCAGATCGCCCGTGCCTGCGATGACAAATTTAGCGGACGGGTTTTCCGCCAGCACGCGCGGTGCTGCTTCGACCAGAACATGCACACCCTTTTCATGGACAATACGCCCGACATAGAAGACGATTTTCTCGTCCGGCAAGGCGTACATGCTGCGGAATCGCGAGAGGTCCACTCCTTCCAGATGTTGGAAGCGGTCTACCTGCACGCCATTAGGGATAACGTCTATCTTGTCCGCTGGCGCCTTGAAATAGTTGATCACTTCTTTTGCCATGTATTGGGAGCAGCAGATGATGCGCCAAGACTCATAGGTGAGCCACCATTCAACGCTGTGGATTGCCTTCTGCATATCGCTAACTAGGTGCCCCCGTGCACGGCCTTGTTCTGTGGCATGGATGGTGCTCAACAAAGGAATGCGAAAGTTGCGTTTCAACGCAGTAGCACTGAAAGCAGTCAGCCATTCGTGGTTGTGGATAAGGTCAATGCCCTTTTCTTGGCACAAGGTACCCCCCACTTGTTCCAGGCGGATGTTGGTTTGCCACACGCTCGTGTAAAAATCAGGCATAGGCACATCAGGGGGGTCCACGCGGTATACCGTGAGCCCATCGCCTTCTTCTTTTGCCTCGCCGCCAGCCCAGCGTGGGGTAACTAGATGTACCTCGATCCCCGCTTGCACCAATGCGGGCACGAGTTCAGCGACATGGCGGCCCAATCCCCCCACGATATGGGGAGGGTACTCCCATGACAGCATCAAGATGCGCATGTGGCAAGCTCCTTCTGGTTTAGGTCAAATTAGGTCAAAACATGCACTTCCCTTTATCCAATTGGCAAGCGCACGCGAATGCATTATACTGTAGCGTAGCAAGCAAGCCAAAGGGAGGGAAATATGGAGGACATTGCCGAAGCTATCCGCAATGCATTAGTGGATGGGGAATTGCCATGCGCTTCTGCTTTTGTCGTTGCACAGCGCCTGGGGCTAGATCCTTTGAAAGTGGGGCAGGCGGCAGACGAGCTGGGAGTGCGCTTGTCCAAATGTCAATTGGGCCTCTTTGGATATGGGTCCAAAGCAGAGGGCAAGCATCGCCGCGTAGAACCGATGAAAGAGATACCTACCGAACTCGCTACCGCGATCCGCTCTGCTTTGGGTGAGGATGGCAAGTTATCCTGTATTGCTGCCTGGCAGATCGCTGAAAAATTGAAGGTATCCCGACAGCAGGTGAGCAATGCAGCAGAAGGGATGGGCGTGCGCATCGGGCAATGCCAGTTGGGCGCGTTCTAGGGGCTATCGCTGTTTTACAGATGACATGATGCGCATAATAGCGTTGCTTTTTACGACAAACAGGGAGTGTTGAAAATCTTTTCACCATGAGCGAAGTGAAGAGCCTGCCCTGAGTACACCGAAGGGGTCTCGCGTAACTTGAGCCGTATTTTCCCGGGTACTGCGAGATGCTTCGCTCCCCCTTCGCTTCGCTCAGGACAAGGCTCGGGGCGAAGGTTCAGCATGATATTGGAAGGGCTTTTTTCAACACCCTCACAAACTGAAAGTTGACGGAATCGGTGCTCCATTATAGAATCAATAAAAAGGGAGGAGGGATATGGTTATCCGGGACTTTCGGCCAGAGGATACAGAAGCGTTGGTGGAAATTCTAAAGGCAAATCTGCAGTATGGGGATCCGGCTACAGAGGGTCCGGAAGCCATGCTGCGGGTGCACGAATGCCCGGCCGCTGTCTTTCTGGTTGCGGAAGAGGATGGCAAGCCAGTGGGCTTAAGCCGTGGCGTGTATGATGGCTCCAAAGCGCTTATCCATATTGTTTCTGTCCATCCTGCTTATCAGCGGCGCGGTATCGGCACAGCGCTGGTGCGCGAAACAGCCCGGCGTTTCAAGGAGCGGGGAGCAACAAACCTGGCGGTTACTGTGCCGGGGGATAACTTGGAGTTTTGGAAGAAACTTTCCTTCCGCATGACCACGCGCATTATGTTCGCGCATCCCATAGACAGCGTGATCGAAGGATAGTCATCTGAGCAATTTCTGCGATGGCTTGATGCAAGGGGATTGTTATCTCTTTGCTTTTTTCGCTGGTTTCTCTTTTTGTTTGAGCTGCGAATAGAGGGCGAGCAGGTTTTCTTGGTGCAAATACTGCACTAGACCATCGAGCGGGACACGTGATTTGCCACAGGATTCGATGTCTATTTTTGCCAGAGCGGATTCTGGCGCACCCTCTTGGACCAACTTTTGTACTTTATCATGAATTATCTGCAGGTAGCGAAGGCTTGATTCGATTTCGTCTGCCAATTCGCCTTTGAGCAGCAACACCCCATGCCCCTGTACGACGCTTTCGGGTTTTAACGCGCGCACCGTGCGTAAGGATTGAGCCGTGGCATCGAGGTCACCCCAGACGATATATGGTACAGGCAATACCGCATCCCCGGCGAATAAAATGCGATCCCCCTCGACCATCACACCAATGGAATCCTGAGTATGCCCAGGGAGCGGCGTCAGATAGAGCGAACGGTTGCCCAGATGGATGAACATATCGTGTTCAAAGACGATATCGGGCAGGCGGATTTCGACTTCAGCCAGGGCTGGGTTGTCCCGCTTTGCTTCTGCTAGGCTTTGCTCTCCCCATTGCAGCAAAGTCTCACGGCAGAGGCGATGCGCTATAATTTCCGCCTCGGGGAACAAGTAGTTACCGTTGGTGTGGTCGGAATGAGAGTGTGTATTGATCACATAACGAATGGGGCCCTTGCTATGCTGTTTGATAAAGGAGAGCATCTCCCGAGTCTCATGGGGAAAGGGGAGGGTATCAATAACGATCGTGCCTTCTGAAGTTAGGATGATGCCAGCAGTAACTTGGGCATAAATGTCACTGCTGAACGTATATATGTCTTCGGCAACTCTGTCCCTTCTCATTGAATTTTCCCCGTGCATGGATGTAGTCAGTGAGCCAGCTCACGAAAAAAGCGCCTCCGCCGTGCCGTGTGCACTTTAGTTTCGAACCTGCTCTCGCAGGTGGGAATCTAACCTCTGCGGTTTTGCCTCACCGTAACGGGTTACTACAGCCCCGAGAGGAAAGCGATCCCCGAATGAATCAAGTGTTGGCTCAAAACCTCTGGCGCATCACGAACACAGCAGATGACGCAACCATATATTAGCATAAAGAGTTCATAATGTCAAATTTGCCTCGTGCTTGAAAGCGAATCAATTGTCGACTTAAGGTAGTTACTTCCTGAGCGTCTTTAGGATCAGCGAGCCGTTACCTTTTGCTATCTGTTGCCTGATGCCTCTGCCATACGGACCATCCGATGTATCCTACCGCCGTGAGCCATAGCACAGCAAAAATTACCAGCAGGAATGGATTGTTGCCTGCCTCTTCGGATCCACTTACCGGCGCGCTCGTTTTCACAGGAGTACTGGAGGGCAACGCCGTTGCTGTGGGCAGTGGGGTATCAGTTGGGACGAGGGTTAGGGTTGGTGTGGGTGCCTTTGTTTCCGTTGGCGCTGGGGTGGCAGTAGGCACGGTCGTTTCCGTTGGTATTGCGGTGGCCGGAACAGTTGGCGTGCATGTGGGCGATGGCGTCGGTGGTTGAGTAGGCGTAACCGGTGTAGTCGGAGTTACTGTGGGTTTGGGAGGGATAACGGTCAGGCAAGCGTCGTCCCAATAGGACACATTGTGGGCTACAGCGAATTCGGGTTGTCCTTTGGTATAGACAGTGATGTAATCGGCTGCTGCTTTCGCAGTTACTTTCAGTTGTACCCAGGCGTCATAGGGCAGCCCTTGCTCGTTGACCCGACGCGTCTCGCGGTCTATCACCGGATCAGACCATATCATGTCCTCAGGGGGTGGCGCCCCAAACCCCGCTGGTTCCCGTCCGTAGGGATCAATTCCCGCATAGACACGATAGTTCCCGGGATGGTTCAAATCGGAGACCAATTCCCCGCCCGATGTCGAGGCTTCCTGACCGGTGTAGATCTGTACCCAAATGGAAAAAGTAACTGTGCTGCCTTTTGGTACCGCAACGCGCTGGTAGATACCTGCCATATGCACGGCATAACTGGAGGAAAACTTTTGCGAGAATCGGCCCGCATGTACGCGATAGGTCGAGTAACGGCCTAAGCGTGTGATGTCCTCGACATCGAACTCTGCCTCTTGGCTATATGGCGCATAGCCCCATACACTCCACGGGTTCCATCCGGTAGCAACGATGGAAGAAGGCCGTGTGCCCATTTCGGCAGTATTCCGAGAACCCTCTTCGAAACTAGCATTAGCCAGGCGATTGCCCGGACAGGGTTCTTGGGAAAACGCGTGCATAGGGAACAAGGCTAGGATAAGGATCATGAGCGCGATGCTGATCATCCAAAGCTTGGGCATGGTGTTGTTTCCTCCTGTAGGGATAAAGTGACATGATTATAATCGGGTTCGGCCGGGAGGTGAAATCAGGACGCTATGCGGCGCCTGTTGCTTTCAGCCGCCTTCTCCGAAAACCTGGGCTTCAAAACGGTAGAGCATAGCCCCTTTCTGCCAGGCATCGGGAGGTAATCCTGCTTTGAGACAGACTTCTCGTAAAAACTCTTCGCGATCCCAGCCCCATTCTGTTGCCACTTGGGGCAAGAGCACACCCGCATAAGGGCCGCGGATGATATACAAGCCATCCCGCCCTACCTGGATTTCGTTGACATCTTGGACGAGATAGAGGGGGGAGAGCACGGAGATTTCGATCTCTATCTCTGCCAGCTCGTTGGCGCTTACAGGTGGGAAGCGGGGGTCCTCGGTCGCTGCGGCGATAGCCATTTCCTGCACTGTGCGGTACAATTCCTGGTTGCTAGTCATGTGGCCAATGCAACCACGAAGTTGGCCCCTTCTCTTCAGCGTGACGAATGCGCCGCTTTGCTGAAGCAACGCGGGAGCGCGAACCTCATATTTAGGAATGGTTCCTTTGCTCAAGTACTGCTGCAGCGTCTCGCGAGCGATGCGCAGCAAGGTTGTTTTCTCTTCCTCATTTAGCATCAACATTGTTGCCTCCTCTTTCCAAAACATGATGGCACCGTATCCGACTACGCGATCTTTATCGCCATAGGGGGAATCACCCGAATTGGCATATTGGAGCACGGTAGCACGGTTGGCTCCTAGTTTTTGGGCAACCAGCATCGTTGTTAGCACCGCTCCTTCGCCGCATAGTGTGCAAAACAGATTGTCTATCCCGCTGCTAAGCCAATGATTGGTATTTGAAATGACTGCCTGTGGGTCAAGAGAGGTGATCGCCAACAGCGTGGCGTGGTCCACTCGCATGGCGTCTTCATAGTTGGGGTAATGAGACATGTCCGTGCTGGCGATAATCAGTGCCTTTTTGTCGCGCAGGACCTGGGCTAGAGCTGCGCTGAGCGCCTGGCAGTTTTCCCAGGACTGTTGCCCAATCAGGATAGGGACGAAGGGAGCGGGGCCGTGTGCTTGCAATAGGAAAGGTAACTCCACTTCAATAGAGTGTTCTGCCAATTGCGAACGGCGATCCGCAATAATGTGCTGCGGGTCAGAGGCTACTATTGCCTCGGCTAGTGCGCTGTCCACCGGTACAAGGCCCAAGGGAGTGGAGTAAGCACCCGTAGGCCAGACGGAAATGCGCTTGAAATCTGGGTCATAGTGATTGCCAGCAACCACCACAATGGCTTCATACTTACGCCCTTCCAATTGCTTGAACGCTGCCGCAGCAACCGCCCCACTGTAAACATAACCAGCATGTGGCACAATCAGTGCGAGAGGCTCCTGTGGCTCCTGCTTTGCCTGTTGCAGTAGATGGTCCACCATTGCCTGCAATTCTGCAGGATCGGCAGGGTAAAACATGCCTGCAACTGCTGGTTGGCGGATGTCTTGTATAGCGATGGTGGCTGCCTGGGTGGGAGCAGATGTAGTGACTGGAGTGCTGATAGGCAATGGGGTGGTGCTATGGGAGGGCAGTGGAGTGGGAGTGTGCGGCGCAGCGCAAGACATCAGGACAACTGCCAGCAAGAGCGAACACCAGGCATAACCATTGCGAGGGAAGTTACTGATTTGGACGGGCATTCAAGTAATCCTCCCTTCTTGAATACAGAGAGTGTTGAAAAATGTTGTCACCCTGAGCAAAGCGAAGAGCCTGCCCTGAGTACACCGAAGGGGTCTCGCGTAACTTTAGCCGTATTTCCCCAAGTACTGGGAGATGCTTCACTTCCCCTTCGCTTTCCCTTCGCTTCGCTCAGAGCAAGGCTCAGGGCGAAGGTTCAACATGACATTGGAAGGGCTTTTTTCAACATCCTCGAATACAGAGCAAAGTAGTTTCGCTTTCTATTTTGTACTGCGCAATAGATGTGCCTTCAAGCATTACAAGAAGGCTTTTTCGCCGTGCCTGACAACAGCAATAACCGGCGAGTGGATCATTATCTTTGGATATAAGTCGGCATTCACCACTTGGCATGATGCTCCTCCGCCCAGCCAATCACGTCATGAATGTGTAGTTCCTCGCCATCATCGCTGCGCAACGTGCCATTATAGCGTCCAAACATTTGGTGGACTTCGCTGTACAGCAAGAAGAGATCGCTCCGTGCCACGCGCTCTTTAAAGGGCACAAATTCCAGATCAAGGCGTCCATCGGGGGAATGTATCTTCCATGGCCGCATAAAGTTTTTCGCATCGTACTCGAAGGAGATTTGCTCCAGTTTATGGATGCGGCCATTGAGGATAAAGGCATTTTCCGTGGCGGCACTGGTGTCGCCAAAGCCATAGCCCATGTTCAAGCCCAACGTACGGCCATCGGGCAAGAAAGCCGAAGCGCTTGCCCATACCCAAAAGCTCTTGTATTCCCAAACTCCACGTCCCCAGTCCAGGTTGCCCAATGCACGATTAGGCTCGAAGTCAAAACGTCGCTGCCCGAGTTGCGCCCAGCCTGTAGCCGGCAGGCAGTTCACTTTGCGGTTATAGTAGAAACGGCGGCGTCCAATGGGGATAACGATGACCATGGATTCGTGCTGTGGAGGGCAATAAAGGGTTACATCGGCAGCAATGCCTTGGCCCTTGTGGAAAGACGGCCAATCCACCTGCAGAAGACGCTTCTCTTCTTCCAGATGAAACGCGGCGCGGATGCGTCCGTTGTCAAAATAAGAATCACCCTGATCGCTGTTTCGCGCCAGGTAGATGCCTTTTCCCAGTGGCACCATGAGAGTATCCTCGATCAATTCTCCAGTGCGGAAGTCCAATAGGTAGGCGAAAACCAGCCCAAGGTAGCCGATATGGGATAGTGTCGCAGAGAAGAAATATTCAGGTGTCGTAACTCCATAGTAATCCCATCGTTTGATGCGCAGGAATTGCAGAGCGCGGAAAGGATAGAAGCGGACATTCTCGAGATTGCAATCCAAGAGCGGGTGCCGTGCCCAACCCACCTGTACGAGTTTGCCCTGCGCATCAAGCAGAGGGGATAGCGCAGTGATTTCCTGTTGCATGAGAATTCTCCTCGATTTCTTATGCCGCAATAGGAATAATAAATGAAAACATCCGGCAGGTCAAACGGATGCGGGTTCCTCTCTTGCTGTTTGCTTGAGGAGGTGAGCCAGATTAGAATAGGGCAACTCGGCAGTCTGAGCGAGGATTGTGACATGGCGCGCATTCTATGCATCAATCCCTGGATTTATGACTTTGCGGCTTACAATTTATGGATTGAGCCGTTAGGCTTGTTGACTGTGGCAGGCGTGCTACGTCAGGCTGGACATGAGGTAGCATTGGTTGATTGCCTGGACCGGCATCACCCTGCGGCACCAGCACCAATCTCTACCCGAGATGCCTACGGTTGTGGCCATTTTGCCAAGGTTGAACTGCCAAAGCCTCGCGCCATAGCCCATGTTCGGCGTCGCTGGGGACGCTATGGCTTACCTGTAGAGATCTTTGAGGCAGAATTGGCTGCCCAACCACGTCCTGATGCCGTGCTGGTCACTTCGATGATGACCTACTGGTACCCAGGGCCTTTCGAGGTGATATGGCGTGTCAAAGCGCGCTGGCCAGGCGTGCCTGTGGCTTTGGGTGGCGTGTATGCCTCACTGTGCACCGAGCATGCTCGCGCCTATTCTGGAGCAGATGCCGTGCTCAGCGGGCCTGGGGAGGCGCAAGCCTTAGCGTGGGTCAATGCGGTCACCGGCGAGTCGCGAGTATTGGCTGTCGCTCCTTCTGACATCCTTCCTGCACATGACCTGCGTCGTCCGCAAGGCTATGTGGCAATTCAGACCGCCCGAGGCTGCCCTTTTCACTGCCCTTACTGTGCGGTGCATCAGCTTGCCCCTGGAGGAATTGCGCGACGCTCCGTAGAGCAGGTAGTAAGGGAGATTGCCTGGTGCGTCGAGTCCTTGGGGGCACAGGATATTGCCTTCTACGACGATGCCTTGCTAGTTGATGCCAAGCGGCATATTCATCCCATCCTGGATGCCATTATTGAACGGGGCTTGCACGTACGCTTTCACACCCCCAATGGCCTCCATGCGCGGTATATTGACCAGCCTTTGGCGGAAAAGATGCGCCGTGCGGGTTTTGTTACGATCCGTCTGGGGCTGGAGACGATTGACCCTGAAGAGGAAAAGCGCGATGGTGGCAAGGTGGATGAGGTGGCGTTTAGCCATGCAGTGGAGGCTCTGAAAGCGACAGGGTTCACAGCGCGCGAAGTGGCTGCATACGTGCTCGTTGGACGGCCTGGGCAAACTCTGGAGAAGGTGCGCGCTACGGTTGCTTTTGCCCATTCGCTGGGCATCCAGGTGCATGCTGCCGAGTTCTCGCCTGTGCCAGGGACTGCCGAATGGCGGAACGCGGTCAACGCAGGGTACATTCCCGCAGACGCTGACCCTCTGTTACACAATAATTCCATTTATCCATGTGCTGATGCGCAAGCGATGGAGGAGCTGAAGCAACAGATTCGAATGGGGAACCAGGCGCTGCTTTCATTGTGATACAGGGGGAATCGCTTTATTGTGCAGTTGAAAACCCTTGCTGTCCCCGTAGTTGAATTCAGGACAAGGCGCAAGGTTCCATGCGCTGGCTTTGCCTAGTGACTGGCGCGAGCACAGTGAGGATGTTGAAAAAGCCCTTCCAATGTCATGCTGAACCTTCGCCCCGAGCCTTGCCCTGAGCGAAGCGAAGGGAAAGCGAAGGGGAAGTGAAGCATCTCCCAGTACTCGGGAAAATACGAAAGTTACGCGAGACCCCTTCGGTGTACTCAGGGCAGGCTCTTCGCTTTGCTCAGGGTGACAAGATTTTTCAACACTCTCAGCACAGTGGCAGTTGACTTTTGTTTACACTTGATGTATAATGGGAAATAATTAACCAATTCCTCTTTTTCTTCGCCGCCATGCAATAAAGCCCTGTGGCCCTTTGGCACAGGAGGTGCGAAATGAAACGCATACTCTGCCTCATCTTGGCTCTGGTCACCTTGGCCTGGCCTTTGCCTATTCATGCCCGTTATCCTTCTGTTGGCAGCACTGTTCTACAGGGCACGATCAGTGGCACCGTCCGCTATAAAGACAACACTCCCGCTTCGGGTATCCAGGTGATTTGCTGGGATGCTGCAATCGGGCCGCCTGCACAGTGGTGGGCCTTCACTGATGGAAATGGCAACTATTCCCTTCCGGGGCCTGGTCAGCCACTTATGCCTTGCGGTAATACGTATGACGTTACGCTAAACGTAGCGACAGTCCCGCCAGGGTACACCTGGATACCACAGTCACGCTCGCCAGCGCTTTCCCCCGACCCTCCTTGTGCTGCTAGCGGGCAGGACTTTACCCTGATACCACTTGAAACGGCTACTCCGACACCCACACAGACCAGTGCTGCTACGCCTACAATGACCAGCGTGTCCACGCCAAGCGCTACTGCTACTAGGACAGCGACCCATACGGCGACAGCTACTCCTTCCGCTAGTGCTACCCCTTCGCCAACGCGTACGGGTACGCCCAGCCCTACGTGCACTCGTACACCAAGTGCTACCTACACAAGCACACGAACGCCTACGAATACACCTACCCCCACCCTATTGTTACCACCAAGCCCAACCCCAACACCTACACCAACCGGGCCCACCGCAACGCCGACGATTACTCTGACTCCTACGAACACTCCCACCCCGACAGAGACACCGACGCCAACCAATACGCCTACACCGACTCGTACACCTACCCCGACTCGCACCCCAACTCCGACGCGGACATCCACGCCTACCCGCACATTGACGCCTACGCGTACCCTTACACCAACCCATACACGGACACCTACACGAACCTATACCCCAACACGAACCTATACCCCTACGCGCACGCGAACACCCACTCGTACTCCGACACCGCGTCCGCCTGTGATTACGTCGGTAACAGCCGAGCTAGATGGGATAGATGGGCCAGAAGTCGGCTACTTCGTGTCACTACCTGGCTTAGGGGTGCCTGTGTGGAACAAGTTCACCGCTCAAGTAATGGCTGGCAGCCGCGATGTGAATCGAGTATCTTTTACCCTGGGTGGTCGGACGGAGACGGATTCCAATTCTAGTGATGGATGGACGGCGCAGTTTGATATGAGCGAACTACAACCTGGTCGCCAAAAGCTGGAGGTGGTAGCCTACGACCAGCAGGACCTGGCTTCGCCTACTTTTACCGTCTCTGTGTACGTTATCTCCAAGCCAGTCTGGTATGGCCAATCCTGGGTGCTGCATTCACGGGTGACTTGGTCAACCTCGGCTAAGCAGTACACTTTCACCTGTCATTTACCCAACAACCCAGCGTTACGCTTTGAGAAGGATATTCGTTTCCAATATTTAGGCTCGCTGCGCAGTGTGTTTGCCTCAGACATCAGCCTGACCGAAGTATTTAAACTGGCTGGCGAATGGAGTTTCAGCGCGAAGGGGACGCTGGAAGCCACTATCTTGGGCGCCAGCATGTTCAGCGAAGAGTACACCCTGACTCCCGAACTGGAACGCAGCGCAGATGATCCATGGTACCGTCTCAAGGCGCTTCGTTTCGAATCACCAGAGTTCGAACTACCTGGTTACAACAAGAACATTGTTGATGACAAGACCATTGCTACTTTCTACGTACTAGGTATCAAATTTGACGTCAAGCTCAGTGTGGACATTGGCTACGAAGCCAATTTGAAGATCAAAGGGCGTGTTCTGAGCGATCTCACCGTGGATGAAATCCGGACGATTCCATCAGTGTCCCCTTATGTACAAGTGGACATTGCCCTGGACATCCTGTTTGGTGTGGCCACAGTTGGTTCGCAGATAAAACCGACTCTCACCTTTTACCTGCCCATTGTCTATGACAGCACTCCACCGCTGGGGAAGAGCGTGCTATACCTCGACACACCCTGTGTCCATTTCCTATTGCGCGCCAAACTGTATGTCAAACTTTTCTGGGGCGCAGGAGAGTGGGATAGCGGCTGGTACGACATGGCCCAAACTGACTGGCCAGAGGGGTGCGCCAAGAGTCAGGCGATCGCTGTAGTTCAAGAGCCGCCGGTTTCGCCGCCTCCTGACCATTTTATGGCGCCGGCCTTGGCTACAGATGGCACTGGCAGGGCATTAGCCTTGTGGGTCCACGACGAGGATCCCCTTCCGGGGCAGGCTAACCCCGAATTGTACTATGCTTTAGGCGAGGGCGGAAAGTGGGGGGCGCCACTGCGTTTGACTACGGATGACTATTGGCAATCCGATCCACAAGTGATTTTCCTTTCGACGGGGCAGGCGCTGGCTGTCTGGACGCAGAACAAACTCGACCGTACAGAGGTTATCACGAACCTGAACCAGATTTTGAACGCTCAGGAACTATACTATGCAGTATCGGCTGGGCTTGTAGAAGGGACTTTTACCCGGAGCGAACCTGCCTCTATCACAAATGATGTCCTTCCTGATGGACGTGTGGCCCTGGCTGCTAGCCCTGCTGGGCAGGCTTTGGCAGTGTGGGTGCACGATGAGGATGGTCGGGTGGAAACGCGAGGGGACTGGGAAATCTATTTTGCTCTCTGGAATGGCAGCAGTTGGAATTCCCCAGCACCTATTGCCTCCGATCAGGAAATGGCTGATTTGGAGCCGTTTGTGGCTTATGATAGAGAGGGCAATGCCATAGCAGTATGGGTGCGTGATTTGGACAGCGACCCAATGACTATTGATGACCGCCGTCTTGCCTATGCTCGTTGGGATGGCGATGCCTGGAGTGAGGTAGTTATTCCGAACGACTGGCCACCGGGTGTTTTGTGGCCATCGGTTGGCTTTGACAATGATAACCGCGCGGTGGTGGTCTTTACTGCCCGTGGCCGTGATGCGTTGGGTCAACTTTATGGCGAGGGGTTGCAGGACTTGCTTTGGTCAGTCCGCGAGAACAATGACGGCTGGGAGTTAGCTCCGGTAGGTGAGGCAACAGTGGCTGACCGTCCACGAGTGTTGGTCAACGCGGACAATTATGCGTTAGTTTTCTACCGCGGTTTTACGGCTGATGGACCTGGAGGATATGCCGGTGATGTAGCGGTGGCAGTGGCCAACTTGAATGAGCCAATCTTGGAGTGGGGACCACCGGGCTTCCTCACTACGGATCCCGCCCGAGACTGGCAGCTCGCTGCAGCAGTAGAAGCCGGCACTGGAGGGACGTTGGTCATGGATGTGCGTGAAAGCACCGCACAAGCTAGTGATCTCCACATTGCTGGCGCTGTGCAAGGGCTAGACGAGATGCTCGCTATTATCAGCATCTCCTTTGGCACTGACCTCGCTATTGCTGACTTGTCCTTTTCGGATGCGCATCCTGATGCTGGTGAGATAGTATTCATTACCGCTACGGTACAGAATTTGGCCTTCGCAGATGTGCCGGCGGGGAGCAATGTCGTAGTGCGCTTTTTCGTGGATAGCGCTACCGATCCGGACAAGCGGATTGGTGAAGTAGTGATGAATGCCCGACTGGGGTACAATGGCGTGCATGAAGTTGCCATACCCTGGATAGCCAGTGCTGGACGCCACGAAATCATTGCTGTTGTGGATGCCGAGGAACAGATCGGGGAGCTGGAAGAGGATAACAACCAGGCAATGCGCACTGTCGGCGAAGTAGCCGCTCCGCGCTTCTTGGTAGCGGCAACTGATCCAATCGGTGGTCGGGTGCTCTTGCAGTGGGAGCCTTCGGCTACCGTTGGCGTGGCTTACTATCGCGTTTACCGTTCCACAGTCCCCGGTGGGCCATACGAACTGGTGGGTACGAGTTGCGAAACGGTCTATGCCGATGATGGACTAGTCAATGGCCAGATCTATTACTACACAATCACCGCGGTAGATGCTGCTGGCACCGAATCACCGCGCAGCAATGAGGTATCAGCAATCCCACAGCGGACGATCCGCTATTACGTCCGGTTGCCCGTAATCCTGAAACAGTAAGGGATAAGGAAATGAAACTCGTTATTGTGGAATCAAGTATGATCCACGCCATTGGCTATGACCAAAAAGAGCACATCCTGAAGATCGTGTTCAATAATGGGCGAAGCTACTGCTATGAAGATGTGCCGCTGGAAGAGTATAAAGGTCTGCTAAAGACAGAGTCAAAAGGGCACTATTTCCTGGAGCACATTCGGGATGTATACGCCTGTCGGCTGGTATGATGTTCACAATAGCATAGGCGCTGTGTAGCTATCAGAGCGGTTTTATTTGGATATGGTGTATTTCTTGCTCCGTGCTGTGCTGGTAGGTGAGCGTCTGATTCTCTTGATCAGCCTGGTAGTTGCCATCTGATACTTTGACCAAGTAGCCGCGAGGGTATTGATAGTTCGGCACGAAAATCTCAGTCGGTGCCTGGATGGACGGGTCGTGGCGGAAGGCAAAGTCGAAAATACGGGATTTGTAACGAAAGCTCATGTGCAGCGGTTCCCCGGCGATCGCCCGAGCATAAGGGCGTACGACGGCACGCAACGCCCGACCGCCAGAGTGGATATCATGAGGATCTGTCTGTTGGTCGCGACTGAAGATAGAGAGGTCCTCATCGTTCCATTGATCTCCGTGGATGTTATCGTTGTCAGCGGTGTAATTCCACAGGGTGCAGCTGACCAGGTTGGCTTCCATGGTCTGGAAACTGGCATCCATTGCCCGCGTCTGCAGGGAGAAATCGCCGGTGCGGTATGCTCGTTTGCCCTGCATATCGAAGGGGGTGCCAAATTCGCCGATGAGAGTGGGGATATTGCCCATCTTGTTCGCTGCCTCTGCCTTGATACGGGCAATTTGCTCGAAGAAAGAGCGCTTCACTCGCCATGGGCCGAGAACGAGCTTGCCGGTGTGAAAGTCCACAGTAAGGGTGGAGCGAAAGTTTTTGGTGAAGAGGGTCAAGCCATCGTACCAATGCGCCGCATTGACCACATTTGGTGCATCTTCGGGTCCCCAATGAGGGTGCTTCTGTGAAGGCACACTTTCTAAGAAGATGATGGCTTCCGGAGCTACAGAGCGTATCTCGCGGGCATAGCGGTTGAGGAAGGGGCGCAAATAGTCCTCTACAAAGTCCACGCGGCGGCCATGGACTTGAGTAAAGTAATCTGGGCGGAGCAAACGGGGCGTGCCTTCTGCATCCACATCCCATACCCCATGTTCCTTCCAAATACAATCATACCCCTCTCGCCAGACACGCACGCCTTGTGGGTTGACCAGCCGCTTTTCACGTAGCTTGGCTCCCGTGATGCGCATTTCCCACACAGCCACTTGTTGGGGAAAGCCTGCGCCTAGCAGCATGGACTGGAAGGGAGTTGGTGATTCTCCCAGAAGCAATGGGCCTGTGTAGTTCAAATTGGGCCAGCCAATGTATCCTGGTGAGGGCTCGTTCATTGTATCATAGCCCACGACGTTGGGTAGCCCAGACAGCCGCTCAGCGACCCGCTTCATGGCATTGAAATAGTGGCGCTGCAGGAATTCCTGCACTGGCTCGCCATCCACTTTGGTGTGCGGGGCAAAGTCGTTTGCAGCGAAGAAGAGGGTGAACATGGTGGCAGCAGCCAGCTTGTTGTAGTTGCTCGGCCAAATCATGCGTGGGAAAGGATCGCCGTGGATGGCATGGACAATGGCTGCCCCGGTTTCTGAGAAGCGAGTAACGTCCATGCCCACCACTTCAAATGTCCAGCCTGGTGCTCCGTCACCACCCGACATGCGGCTCCAGACATCCTGGTGCGGGTCAATGAACAGTTGGATGCCATATTCACCTGCCTTGCGCACGATGGCATAAAGATAATCCAGGTATTCCTCGTCATAGATGCCTGGGCCAGCATGTTCGACCGCTTCCCAGGTGATGAGAAAGCGCAAGAAGGTAAATCCCCAGGCGCGCAAGCGGGAAAAGTGCTCGTCTGCTTCCTCGAGGGGAAAGGGTCGCCCGACAAAGGAGACATTGCGGTGGTCGTAGAACCCCTCACGGATATGAGTTGCTCCATTAGGACGGAATGGCACCTTGCTGCTACCGCCCAAGTTCACGCCGCGCAGGATGAGCGTCCGTCCGTGTTCGTCTTTGAACCAGGGCCCATCAATACGGATCATATCATCTGCTCCTTAGTCATTCTCCATTAGGTTTGTCTGATGCGGGCGTATTATACCATGTAATTCCGTGGGTATTGAAAATCTTGACACCTTAAGGAAGAGGGGACCGCACTTGACAACAAGGCCCTTGTTTGCTAAAATGTTTATGCAGACGTGTGCAAAAGGTCGTTCTATGGGCGTGTCTATCAAAGATATCGCTAAGGCAGCAGGGGTTTCCCATTCCACTGTCTCCCGTGCGCTGCGACATAGCCCCCTGATTAGCGAGGAAACGGGGGATCGGATACGACGCCTCGCTGCAGAGATGGGATATGTGCCCAGTGCGATTGCCCGTGGCTTGGTTACGCAGAGTACCCGCACCATTGGGTTGGTGGTTACTACGATCGCCGACCCCTTTGTGGCAGAGATTGTGCGCGGGGTGGAAGAAGTGGCGCTGGATCATGGCTACAGCGTTTTCCTATGCAATTCCAATGCCCAACCGCAACGAGAAATTGCCACAGTGCGCATTCTGCGCGAGAATCGTGTAGATGGCGTTATTGTAACTTCATCACGGGTGGGAAATCTTTACCTCCCTATGCTTGAGGAGATGAAGGTTCCCATTGTGCTCATTAACAACCAACGGGCTGGCCAATACGTTTGGTCTGTAGCCACGGATAATGTCCATGGAGGACGGCTGGCTACCGAGTATCTCATTGAACTAGGGCATAAGAGGATTGGCTACCTTGGTGGGTCGCCTGAAGTGAGTTCGAACCGTGACCGTCTGCAGGGCTACAAACAAGCGCTAAAAACCCATGGAATCCAATATGATTCCCGATTGGTTACCAAGGGCAATGGCCGCATGGAAGGCGGGAAGAAGGGCATAGAAAAACTGCTCGCACTATCTCCACTACCTACCGCTATTTTCTGTTATAACGATATGACGGCGATTGGGGCGTTGAGAGCGTTGCGAGAAGCAAAAATCAGGGTGCCGCAAGACATGTCCGTCATCGGCTTCGATGACATCGCCTTGGCAGCCTATGTCGAGCCTCCCTTGACCACCGTGGCTCAAGCAAAGCACGAAATGGGACAACTAGCCATGCGTATGCTGCTTGCATTGCTTGCGGGAGAGAAAGAAGTACACAACATTATGCTGCAGGGGAAATTGATTGTGCGGGCTTCTTGTTGCCCGATGCAAACAAATTATTGAGAGGAGGTAATTAGCGCATGAAAGCGCTCGTGCTCAGTGCGGAGTGGAAGCCCAGAGAAGGGTATGTGCTCTCTGATTTCGAACGACAAACCGGCAAAGCCATCACCGGTAGCAGTGTCTGGCGCAACCCCAAGCTAGAGGTTCGAGAAGTGGAGCGGCCAACGCCTGGCCCGGATCAGGTTTTGATTCGGGTGAAGGCTTGCGGAGTGTGTGGTTCAGACATCCATTTCTATGAGACAGATGAGCAAGGCTACATCCTCTATCCTGGACTTACCAAGTTCCCTACTATCCTCGGGCATGAGTTTTCCGGTGTGATTGAAGAGGTGGGCAGCCAGGTAAAAGGCTTGACGCCTGGCGATATGGTTACCGCCGAGGAAATGATTTGGTGTGGTTACTGTACCCCTTGCCGCAATGGGTTCCCCAACCATTGTGAAAACTTGGAAGAGATTGGCTTCACCATCCCCGGTGCTTTTGCCCAGTATATTGTCATTGGTGCCAAATATTGCTGGAAAATCAATGATTTTCGTGCGGTCTTTGATAGCGAAGATAAGATCTATGAAGCGGGTGCCTTGACAGAACCCACCTGCGTCACCTATAACGCTATGTTCGAGCGCGCGGGTGGTTTTCGGCCAGGTGCGTATGTGGTCGTGTTCGGTACGGGGCCCATTGGCTTGGCAGCGGTAGGGCTCGCCGAAGCGGCTGGTGCGGGGAAGATCATCGCTTTCGAGGTTTCCCCGCAGCGACGAGAACTAGCCAAGAAGGTTGGGGCAGACTATGTCTACGATCCCAGAGAAGTCAAGCCAAGCGAAGTGATCCTGGATTTAACCGGAGGGCAGGGTGCTGACCTGTTTGTAGAGGCGGCGGGGGCTCCCCATTTGACTGTGCCTGAGATGGAGAAAAGCCTAGCCATCAATGCAAAGATTGTGCAGATAGGCCGTGCTGCGCAGCGGGTGCCGATTTATCTCGAAAAGTTCCAGGTGCGACGAGGTCAAATCTTTGGCTCGCAAGGCCACTCTGGCCATGGCAACTTCCCTAACGTAATCCGCCTGGTCGCTTCTGGCAGGTTGGACCTGACGCCGATTATTACAGCGCGCTATGATCTGGACCATGTGGTGGATGCTATTGCCCAGTCTGGGGCACGGCAGCATGGGAAGATCATGGTGAAGCCCGATTCATGAAGGATTAGACCAATCCTTCTTGTCCCACTGGAGGAAAAATGGCGCAAAAAATCAACGTTGCTGTGATCGGAGCTGGGCGCATTGGCAAGTTGCATGCTCAGCATCTGGCTTTCCGCATTCCCAACGCTAGGCTCGTAGCCATCGCTGATATCGCTCTCGAGGCGGCGGAGAAATGCGCAGCGGATTGTCAGTGCCCTACTGCCTGTGCAGATTATCGTACCTTGCTGGACAATCCGGATATTGACGCCATCGTTGTGTGCAGTAGCACCGACACCCACGCGCAGATTGTGGAAGAAGCCGCTGCTGCCGGGAAGCACGTTTTCTGCGAAAAGCCGCTGGATCTCAATTTGGCACGCATTGACCGTGTCTTGGCTGCCGTAGAAAGAGCAGGGGTCAAGTTGCAGGTGGGGTTCAACCGCCGCTTTGATGCCAATTTCAAGAAGGTGCGCGAGTTGGTCGCTGCTGGCGAGATCGGCACGCCCCATATCCTACGTATCACCAGCCGTGACCCGCAACCACCGCCCATTGAGTACGTGAAGCGTTCTGGGGGCATATTCCTGGACATGACCATCCATGACTTTGATATGGCTCGTTATCTCCTTGGCCGCGAGGTTACCGAGGTATATGCTGCAGGCGGCGTCATGGTGGACCCCGAAATAGGGAAGGCTGGTGATATTGATACAGCGGTCATCACTTTGCGCTTTGAGGGTGGGGCTATTGGCACCATTGACAACAGCCGCCGGGCTGTCTATGGTTATGACCAACGCGTCGAGGTGTTTGGCTCCGGGGGAGTAGTCGTCGTTTCCAACAAGAAGCCCGATACAGCGGAATGGAGTACGGCTACAGGAGTTCACTCTTCGTTGCCCTTGTTCTTTTTCATCGAGCGGTACACGGACTCCTACATAGCCGAGATGCAAGCATTCATCGAGAGCATCCTGCAGGACAAAACGCCACCGGTGACAGGTTGGGATGCCCGTGTTCCTGTGGTGATGGCTTACGCTGCCGGCAAGTCCTATGCAGAGAACCGCCCGGTCAAACTGCGCGAGGTTGATCCAAGTATAGGGAGGTGACAGGCTGCAGATGCGCTATGGAGTCTGTACATGGATATTTGGGGATCAACCCCTGCCCGAAGTAGCAGCGCGGTTAGCGTCCCTTGGCTATGACGGGGTAGAGTTAATGGGCGATCTTGCGCGTGTTGACGCTCGCGAGGTCAAGGGTGTCTTGAGCGGGCATGGCTTGCGTGTCCTTTCCCTTACCCCGCAGAATGTGGACCTGGCTCATCCTGATAGCCGTATGCGCCAGGAAGCACTCGATTACTACTACCATTTGCTGGACCTGGCTAGCGCTTTGGATAACCCCATCGTCTGCTGTCATGGCGCGGTAGGGCGTGTACGGGCTGTAACCAGTTATCAAGAGGAGTGGAGCCTCTTTGTTGAGGCAGTACGCCACATTGCCCAACGGGCAGAGCAACAAGGACTTTCTCTTGCTATGGAGGTGCTCAATCGCTATGAAGCCCATCTCTTGAACACGGCCCGGGAAGCGTTGCGCTTCATCCAGGAAGTGAGCATGGAAAACGTGGGCATCCTGCTCGATGCCTACCACATGAATATTGACGAAGCCGATTTGCGCTCAGCCATTCTGGCGGTCAGAGAACACCTTTTTCTTTTTCATGCGGCGGATTCCAATCGGCAGGCAGTTGGACGAGGGCACACGGATTTCATTGGTGTAATGCGTGCCCTGCATGAAGTTGGCTATGATGGTTCCGTGATCATCGAGTGCACTGCTTCGGGACCCGACCCATTTACGCCAATCAAGGGCGAGGGGTGGCGAGAGGAAGTGTGGCAGTATGTGGCGGAATCACTCGGGTTATTACGTATGTATGAACGCCTAGTGTGGAACGAGAGGGGGTAAATGCATGTTACTGGGCTTCAATGGTGCCACCACAATGAAAGCCGATTTGCCTACCGATATTGCTGCGGCGAGTGCGGCTGGCTTCAAAGCCTTGGAAATCTGGGCAGCAAAGTTGGACGCTTATTTGCGAGATCATCATTGCGAGCAATTAAGCGCGCTCTTCAAGCAGAACGCCATTCTTCCTGCCAGTATCAACTCGATTGAGTTCATTACCTTCCGGGGAGAACGAGACTATGCCCAGATCACCGCACGCTGTCAGCAGCTTTGTGGGTGGGCACAGAAATTGGGTTGCGACACGATTGTGGTGGTGCCCAGCCCGACGCCCAAAGGCGGAGTGAGCAGAGCGGAGATCCAGAAGGAGTCGGTCAGAGTGCTGCGGGAACTGGCTGCTATCGCCAAGCCCTATGGCATCAAACTAGCGTTTGAGTTTTTGGGTTTCCCTTGGTGCTCGGTGCGCACTTTGGAGCAGTGTTGGGAAATTGTCCAGGAAACAGACCGGCCCAATGTGGGGCTAGTGATTGATACGTGCCATTTCTATGCTGGAGGTTCCTCTTTAGATTCTATTGAGGGAGTTTCTCCGGAAAAGATCTTTATTTTCCACATCAACGATGTGGAAGAGCGGCCGAAGGACACGATAGAGGATGCCCATCGTTTGCTGCCAGGTGAGGGAGTGATCCCGCTGGATGACATCCTAGCACGGCTCAAAGGGGTTGGGTTCGATGGCTTTTGCTCTGTGGAACTGTTTCGCCCCGCTTATTGGGAGCGTGAGCCGGCAGAGTTGGCTGCCGCAGCACGGAAGGCTGCGCTGCACGTGCTAAGTCCGTACTTTGAGGTGGAATGAGAGGAGTGTTGGGGAAGCATAGCCATCATAGCAGGACTTGCCATGTTCGCCTCTGGAGGCTATAATGAAAAACAAACGGCGGAACAATGGCAGGAGGTTTTCATACGAGGTGGGAAGAAAGGGGGTGGTCAACCACATAGAAATGCCTGTGAAAGGCTGTGGGGACCAGGTTATTGGTCTCACTATCCAATTCTTTCAAGGAGGAAGGCAAATGGGTAACAAAGTATGGAAACTGCTCGCTTTAACCGTAGTTGTGGCGATCCTCGTGGCTTCTTGTGCACCAGCTCCTACACCTACGCCGCAAGTCATTGTCAAAAAGGAGACCCAGGTCGTCAAGGAGACAGTGGTGGTGCCGATCACGCCAACTCCCCCGCCGCCTCCACCGACTGAGATCACTATAGTGGACACCAACTCCGGTGCCAACTTCCAGTGGTACTGGCAAAACATCGTCATCCCCTCCATCCAGGAGCAGTTGGGGGTGAAGGTGAACTATGTGGTCGGCAGCGAATCAGAGCTGATCGAGCGCATGAAGGCTTGGGAGGCAGGTAAGGGCGATGTCCACTTGCTGTTCGTCAAGCCTGAGCACATTGCCAATATGGTGCAGCAGGGGATCCCGCTGGTCAAACTGTGGCCTGATCTCAAGGACCAGATCCCGAACCTGACCAAATGCCGCGAGGATTACCTCAAACTGGCGCAGGGCGTGGACATCCAGGGCACGGGTGCGCTCTACTGGCGCAGCCAGTACACTCTGATTTATAATACTGAGTACGTCAAGAATCCCCCCAAGTCCTGGAAGGAATTCTACGAACGGCGCGCAGAGTGGAAAGGCCACATTGGCTGGATGCGTCCAGATTCCAAGTCCGGTTCCGGCCGCAGCTTGCCGTATAGCTTCCTCAACGCCTATGTCCCACTCACCGATGCCCAAGGCAAGCCTATTCCGCTGGCTGAACTGCAGGAAAAGCCTGAATTCCAGGACGCAGTCAACAAGTTAAAGGACTTTCTCACCTACTGCAAAATCGCCAATGAGCCCACCAACATGTTCGAAGACTTTAACGCAGGCGATACCTGGATCGCCGTATATACCATGGACTATTCATTGTGGTCTATCAGCCAGGGAACCATGCCGCCGACGATTGCTGCTGCTGCCCTCAGCGATGGCATGCCTGCTGGCTCCGATGGCTACCTGGCTATTCCGGGCAACATTCCAGAGCCGTACAAGCCAGTAGCGATGAAGGTCATCAATTACTTGCTTTCGGATGACCAGCAGATCCGCCTGATTACTACCATGTGGCAGTACACTGGTACGGAAATCTGGGACAAGATCCCCGATGTTGTGTGGCGCAAGATCCCCAAGTGGGAAGAAGTAGAGGCATATCGCGTCCGCCTTTCCAACAAAGAGGTTACCGACTGGATCAAGACGGAAGGGCCCAAAGTCCTGCTTGGCAAGTAGACCTGATTGCCAACTATGCAGCCTGGGCTGGAGATACAGCCCAGGCTGCATGCGAAAGTGGCGGGAAACCACACTATGTCTCATTTTACCAACAAACGGCAGAATTTGATTACCTTTTTGCTGCTATCCCCGGGGCTGGCCGGGTTTTTTGGCCTGTTCTTCTACCCGATGTTAGTTACCCTATTCCGCAGCTTGCGCCCAGAGGGCCAGACCTCTGGTTGGACGCTGGGAAACTACGCTGCGTTTCTCAGCGACCCTGATTTCCGAGGCATTATCTGGCTTACTTTCTTTCTGGCGATCACTTCTACGTTCCTATCTATTCTCCTTTCTGTCCCGCTGGCGTTGTTATTGCGTCGCAAACCGGTGGGGCACCGCCTGTTTCGTCTCACGATTCTGGTCCCGATCACCGTGCCTGGCTTGATTGGGGCGCTGGGGCTCTTGTTGTTCTGGGGCAGCCGTGGCTGGTTCAACCTGCTCTTGCTCCAAGTATTTCGACTCAAAGCTCCGCTCACGATTAACTATACATTGACTGGGTTGGTCATTTTCTATGTATGGCATTACTTTTCTTATACCGCTATCACCACTCTATCCACACTGGAGGGGCTAGACCCTGCCTTTGAGGAGGCAGCAAGGGTTGCAGGAGCCACTCCTTGGCAGGTGCTGCGTTATATCGTGATTCCGCTCATTATGCCTGGCATTCTCTCTGGTTCAGTGCTCACTTTCATGGCTGCCTTTGGTGCTTTCAGTATCCCGTTGATCACGGGGGGCAATTACCGGCCCTTGTCCGTTGCGATTTACAAGCAGATTGGCATCTTTATCCCTGCACGTTGGTCTGCTGCTAGTGCCATGGCCATGATCATGGCAGCATTGCAGGTAGTTTTCTTAATCTTCTACATGCGCATCTTGAGGAGACCTATGGCATGACCGCTTTGGCAAAACGCTACTGGCACGCCCTGATCAACCAGAAAAAGCTCTTTATCTATACCTTCCTGTGGAGTTTCTTTCTCTGGATCACTTCTCCTTTCTTGATCATTTTGCTGAAATCCGTGGGCAGAAACTGGTTTGGCAAGAGGTGGCTGCCTCCGGAATTGACATTAGATTGGTACAAATGGGCATTGACCATTGCCAATATCCCTCAGGTACTGAGCAACACCCTGATCATCGCTGCGATAGCGGTAACGATTTCCACCCTTCTCGCCTTACCCACGGGGTGGGCACTGGGGCGCCGCAAAGTGCCCGCTAAAGAAGTGCTCACATCTATTATCCTACTGCCGCGCATGATCCCTCCCATTGCATACGCATTGGGAATCGCTCAGATCTTCTACCGCCTGCACCTGGTAGATACGCACTTGGGAGTAGCACTGGCGCATGTAGCTATTTGTGCTCCGTATGCTATTTTGGTGTTGTCCTCTACTTTCGAGGGGTTGGATGAACGGGTTTTGGAAGCGGCGGCAGTATGCGGAGCAAGCCAATTGCGCACCTTTTTCCACGTAACCCTCCCGTTGGTCTTGCCGGGTATCTTGTCATCCATTATTTTCACTTTCACGACCTCGTATAATGAGTTTACACTGACCCTAATGACCTACGGCCCACATACCATTACCTTGCCTGTACGCACATATCTAGCAGTGGGTGAAGGCTATTGGGAGGTAACCAGTGCCCTGTCCATTATTTTGATCATCCCCTCCCTCTTTGTGCTTTTCATGGTGCAGCGACAGGTACAACCAGAGAAACTGGTGGGGGGATTTAAAGGGGTGTAAGATGGATGATAATATGATTGAGTTGCGGAACGTAACCAAGCGCTACGGACCCATTGTGGCAAATGCCAATGTCAATCTTTCCGTTCGGCGTGGGGAATTGATGACCCTGCTGGGCCCATCCGGCTGTGGGAAGACCACTGCTTTGCGCTGCATCACCGGACAAGTTACACCCGATGAAGGGCGGGTCTTTATTGATGGGGTGGACGTGACGGATGTGCCCACTCATAAGCGTGAATTGGGCATGGTTTTCCAAAACTTTGCCCTTTTTCCGCACATGACGGTTTATGAGAATGTGGAGTTTCCGTTGATGATTCGACGCGTCCCGCAGGGGCAACGGCGTGAGATGGTGATGGATGCCCTGCGGTTGATTCGCATGGAATCCTACGCACAGCACTACCCGCGCCAGCTCTCGGGTGGACAACAACAGCGTGTGGGATTGGCTCGCGCGTTGGTGTATCACCCCAAGGTGCTGTTGCTGGATGAACCCTTGTCCAATCTAGATGCCAAGTTGCGCGAGGAGATGCGTTTCGAGATAAGGGATCTGATTAGCCGACTGGGCATTACCGCCTTGTATGTGACCCATGATCAGGCAGAAGCCTTGGCCCTTTCTGACCGTGTAGCGGTGATGAATGCCGGGCGTATCGAACAGGTAGGTACGCCTGATGAAATTTACGAGTCTCCTCGCTCCAGATTTGTGGCTGATTTCATTGGGCTGTCCAATTTCATCCGTGGCAAGGTTCTTGCCATCGAACGTGGAATGGCAATAGTGGCGGTGAATCATATCAAGTTGATGGTGCCTGCGGCGGAAGGGACACAAGTGGGGCAGGACATTTTGGTTTTCATCCGTCCCAACGATGTTCGGCTGTTTCCGGTGGATTTTGCAAAGGCAGAAAACACTTTCGAAGGAGTGGTTCATAAACTGACTTACTTGGGTGATACTATTGACTATCGCGTGATCGTGGCTGAAGGCGTGCAGATCAGGGTACAGACGGACGGCAAGGTGCGCTTCAACGCCGGAGAGGCTGTGAAAGTGTGTCTTCCGGAGGCTCGCTGCCGGGTGATCCTGGAGTGAGCACATGAAGCAATACGACGTAGCTTTCATCGGCCATTATACCAAAGATACGATTGTCTCCGCGACGGGCACAAGGGTGGTGAATGGCGGTGCCTGCAATTATGGTGCAAACGTCGCTGCGCGCATGGGGTTGCGGACGGCTGTCGTTACCCGCTTAGCCAGAGAAGACGCTCATGTGGTAGAGGATTTGCAGCGGCTGGGTGTAGATGTCTTTGTGCGCTACACGCCCTTTTCTACCTGCTTGCGCTTGGTATATCCGAGCAACGATGTAGATCAGCGTATCATCTATGTTACCAGCACGGCTGGCCCGTTCACGCCTGCCGAAGTTACATCCCTGCAAGCACAGGCTTTTCTCATCGGCGCATCTATGCGCGGGGAAGTAGGCTTGGATGTCATCCAAGAGCTGCGGAGGAAGGAGGCTCTCCTTGTCGCTGATGTGCAGAGTTTTCTCCGCATAGAGCGCGATGGCGTGCTCATCCCCGCGCCATGGCCTGAGAAGGAACAGGTACTGAGTTGCCTGGATGTGCTCAAAACCGACGCCGTAGAAGCAGAGTTGCTGACTGGTGAGTCTGACTTGCGGACGGCAGCACGCAGGATTGTAGCGCTTGGTCCCCGTGAGGTTGTGCTTACCCACCGAGACGGCGTGTTGGTTTACGCTGATGGCCAATTTTATGAAGCCGGCTTTTTCCCCCAGCAGTTAGTAGGTCGTAGCGGACGAGGAGACACTTGCATCGCCAGTTATGTGTGCAAACGCCTGACCGCGCCGCCCTCTGAGGCTACCATTTGGGCTGCTGCCGTGACTAGTCTGAAGATGGAGGCAGAAGGTCCCTTCCGCAGGGACATCAGCGCGGTCAATGAGTTGATCCAGACAAAGTACAAGAAACTTTAACTTTGGTTGCTCAAGAAACGCAGATAGTCAGGACCTCGGAAGGAACATTCCGAAGGGTCCTGTGCATCTTTTGCAACGCTCTGCGGAACGATGCAGAGCGTAAATTACACTCTAAGCATATAGGAGGAGAGAACAAATGGGTAAATGGCAGATTCCACCAGAGGGTGGGCATATGGAAAAGGCCAGCGGCCTGTATTTCCAAAATATGACTGGTAAAGAGATCGAACAGAGGCTCAAGATCTGCGATCTCATTATTATTCCCATCGGATCTACAGAGGCTCATGGGCCGCATGCCCCTTACGGTGAGGATACTTTCCTGGTAACCCGCATGGCGGAGCAGGTAGCCCTCGCTACCGGCTGTACTATTTCCCAACCTTTGTGGTTTGGTTCCCACCCTTACCATCATGTGGGCATGCCAGGGACGATTGTCGTCCCGGAAGAGTATTTCATTGGCATGGTGAAGGCACTCATGGCTGGATACTGGAATGCTGGATTCCGCAAACAAATCCTGCTCAATGGCCATGGTCAGGAATATGTGATTCCCACAGCTATCCACCAATTTGCCAAGACCTTCCAGGTACCGGGGATCTTTGTCAATGTCAATTGGTATCATGCTATTCCTGGATACCTCAAGACAAAGGAGCAGGGTGGACCCTACGAGACCAATTTTATCCACGCGGATGAAGTGGAGACCAGTTGGACACTGGCTCTTCTGCCGGAATATGTGAAAATGGAGGATGCGGTGGACACCAAACCCATTGGCTTCCTCCCCGAGGGGCACATTGATAAAGCCGGCAACCTTTTGCAGCGCCCGATTGCCTGGTACGGCCAAGCCGGATGTGGGCCTATCGAAGTGGCAGCCTATCAGCCTGGAGTAGTGGGCAAGGCTACACTGGCTGACGCCGAAAAGGCGCGCGCGGGTGTTGAGGCACTGTTGGATTATCTGGAGAAGCTGGTCAAGGATATCATGACCGCGTTCCCGCCTGGGAAATTGCCGCCTGCAGAATTGGTCTCCATGCGTTCTAAGGAAGAACTGGAAGCGGTTACCAAGCAGCCCTTTGAGCCAGGCTGGCGGCATATTTATACGTTAGCCTATCCCTTTTAATCCCGATGCCTCGCCTTTCTGTTGACGTCGCTGTCATTGGCCATTTTGCTAAGGACGAACTGGTTTTTGGTGGGAGTGAGGAGGTCGCCTCCGGCGGTTCGGTCTATTACGGAGCACTTGCGCTGCGCCGACTGGGTTTGCAGGTGGCGGTTGTCACGCGGCTGGCAGAGGCGGATTTCCCACGCCTGGAGGAGCTGAAAGAAGCGGGTATCCTGGTTTTTGCGCAGCCCGCAGGGCAGACTTCCGGCATTCGCAATGTGTACCTCAGCCCGGACATGGACCGACGCCAATGCAAGCCATTGGGCTTTGCGGGGCCATTTCGTTTGGACGATGTGCCGTCCATAGCAGCCAAGATATGGCTGATTGGCCCCATTATGGCTGGCGAGGTGGACATCCCCTTCGTGCGCGCCATCGCCCAAAGGGGACCCGTTGCGCTGGATGTACAGGGCTTTGTCCGTGTGCGTGAGGGAGACGAACTGGTCTTCCGGGATTGGCAGGAGAAAGAAGAGGGGCTCTCTTATGTGCGCTTTCTCAAGGTAGATGATGCGGAAGCGCAGGTCCTCACTGGCAAGACCGACCTGCCAGCAGCTGCTAAGGAACTGGCACGCTATGGGCCCTGCGAGATCGTGCTGACCCATGCCAAAGGCGTGTTGGTTTACGCAGATGGGGCGGTGCACGAAGTACCATTCACACCCAGGGAGCTGAAAGGCAGGACAGGGCGAGGTGATACGTGCTTTGCGGCCTATCTAGCACGGAGGCTGACCTCTTCACCCGCAGAGGCATGTCGCTTTGCTGCTCGTGTTACTTCGCTGAAGATGGAAGCACCGGGTCCTTTCCGAGGATTTCCAGATGAAATGTAGCATTGTCCTTTCTTTGCAGCCGACAGTTTTTGAAGGGGTTGCCTATAAGGGCGAGTGGGAGCGCCACGCCGCAAAAATGGCTCGGCTGGGCTATGATGGCGTCGAGTTGGCGGTGCGTGACCCTCGTTTGCTTGACATAACTTATCTACAAAAGGTGCTGAGTTCCTTAGGATTAGAAGTACCGGCGATTGGTACGGGCCAAGCCTATGTTGAGGAAGGTCTGTCCTTTACCGATCCGGATGAGATTGTGCGTCGCCATGCGCTCGAGCGCGTGAAGGCACACATTGATTTTGCCCGGCTTTTGCGCGCCCAGGTGATCATTGGACTGATTCGGGGGCGGGCGCAGGAGGGCATTTCACGTGAGCAAACGATGGATTGGCTAGTAGATGCCCTTGCTGAGTGTGCGCAGTACGCCGCTCCGGATGTCCGGCTTGTCGTGGAGCCTATCAATCGCTATGAAACCAACCTGGTCAACACAGTAGCGGAGGGCTTGGCATTGATCCAAGCGGTTGGTGCGCACCATGTCGGATTGCTTTTTGACACCTTTCACGCGAATATTGAGGAGGTCTCCATCGAAGGAGCCATACGCTTAGCAGGGAGGAATCTTTTCCACGTGCACGTGGCTGATTCCAACCGCTGGTATCCCGGTGCGGGCCATATCGATTTTGCCAGCGTGATCGCAGCATTGCGAGAGATTGGCTACGAAGGATACCTTTCCCTCGAGGTGATGCCCAAGCCCGATGCAGATACCTGTGCCCAGCGCGCGATTGCTCTGCTGCGTGATTTGCTTGGAAAGACTTGCCAGGGAGTGTAAACTCCCTGGCAATATTCGCCCCTAGAAACAGCTATACCTATCGCCAAGGCGATGCTCTCTGCCGGCGTAGAGCGGTTAAATGCCGAACAGCTGGTGCTTTCGGGCATGTAAATAGTGTTCGGAAAGGAACTTGAGCGGCTTCTCAGCAAGGGTGAAACTCTCGGCTAGTTTGTCGAGGACTTGTTTCAAATCCATGATAATGGCTCCTTCGTGTTGCGCTGCCAACTTGTAGAATTGTTTGCCTTCTTCCTCGTATTCTTCCAGATCCTTCTTTCCTTTGCCCCCCAGACTTTCCGGCGTGGGTGAGCCTGCCTGTACATACTCTGGGAACATACCCGTAAGGAAAAGGCATACGTCGGCGATACGCTTGTACAAGGAAAACCTGTAGTCCTCTTCGACGGATTGGCAGAGTCGGATCAGGCTATCTACATCCAGTTCGTTGAAGCGGTACTTGAACCATACCCCTTTGCGCACCCGCACAGGCCAGGTGTAACTCTCGATGCGCGTGAAGGACGCCAGCATCTCAGCCAAGTATTCGCAGACATCCCGGTCTTGGAGCAGGTCCACAACGTGTTCGGTGTCAAAGACCGGGATTTTCTGGCGAGATCTGAATTCGATGGTGTAGCTTGCTTGCCGCAGGTCTTTGCGTGCCTGCCTGAGCAGCACACTGAAAAAGAGCTTGGGAGTGACCTGCAGCAGGATCGTTTCATCCTTCATGATCCTGTCGAAGAGTCTCTCATCCCCCAGCATTGCCTCGATGAAGTCCGGGTCATCTTTGATGGCTTCGACCAGGCGCTCTTTGTCGTTGCGTTGGGGGAGAAGAGTCTCTATGAGGTACAGAATGTCCCGCTGAGGATAGCCTGGCCTCCTGTGCTCCATCATTCCTACACCTTACGACATCCTAGAGCCGGACAAAGAAACCGCGCTTGGAGCGCTATGCCTCTGATGCATTATTGCAAAGCCTTGACCACAGCATTAGCGAACTGTTCAACCACCGTGGCATCCTGGGCTGTGATGAACTTGTCATCTACTTCCAAAGGGCGTCCTGTATAGGTGGCGCCGCCCTCCACTAACCATCCTGCCCATTCGGTCGGGCTGGTTGCACGCTTCTTCTCCGCTGCTCCAGACAGAGCCAATATGGCAACGGCGTTGCCAATGGCGCCCAAGACCTTGTATTTGGCATCCTTAGCCAGTTGGCGTGCCTTTTCGTAATCGAAGAGAAGGGTGGCGCCTTCACCACCGATGAAAATGATCGCATCGTAATCATATGACTTTACGTTGTCGAGTTTCACCTCAGCGAGAGCCGCAGTGCCCTGGGACCCGCGTATGACACCCGTTCCCAAAGAGGCGACTTGGATCGTGTGAGCTTGCTGTTCGAGAGCCCTTCGGATCCCCTCATAGCAGTCGTCATCAAAGTCCCGAGGAGGCATCACCAAAAGGACTTTCTTCCCAGCCATCTCTGACGTTCACCCTCCTGTAGAGCCATATTTTGGATTTATCGCTTATTACATTATATACCCTATGCGTCAAATTTTGGCAAGTTGACAGCTTTCTATCCCAAGGCTGCTGCTAGATGATATGGAAAGGCTCCCATGCCATCTGAGGGATGCAGTGGCATGGGAGCCGTTTTCGCTACGCTTGAGGCATGTTTTGGGGTGATGCTCCTATACTTACTCCACCACCACCCAATCGGTCGCTCCGCGGCCAAAGACTTCCGGCGAGTACATTTCCTCGGCTTTGGGTGGAGGGACAACGAACTTGCCAGGCGTGGTAGCGCGAGCCACATAGGTGTAGTTGTGGATGCCTTCCCAGAGCAGGGAAGCGAAAGCCTCAGCGCGTTGATCGCGCAGGTTTTGGTGTTCGTACCAAGTCCAACGCCACCACCAGTAGCGCATGCTCTTCTGGTCTGCAGGATCCTGCGGTATGCTGCCCGTGACAGCCAGGGCTGGATTGAGGGCTTCGAATCCTGCAGGCAGTGGGTCTGTCAGCGCAACATGGTAGCGGCGCGCTGGCGCAACCATGGTCAAGCGTACACGCACACGCGCCCCGGCGCGGATATGCCAAACCCCCTCCTCATCTCGCCGTACATCTTGCGGATTGTCCACGGCTTCGTAGGTGCGCAACACGGTAAAGCCCTGCTCCATCGGCTCCAGTTCCAGGTCTTTGGGGGCATATCTTATGCCCAGGCGATAGTAGAGCCGGCCTGGACCTTCTTTGCTCAGGATCAGGTTCTGCATACCTTCGCGTTGAGCCAGGAACCACATGGGTACTTGCACTGCTTGGTACTCCGTGGTGCGGCCTACGAAATTGAATCCCGCCACATACTGATCGCCGAGCCAAACCCGCGCCACGAACTCGGGCGTTTGCGCTTCATAGGTGCTGAAATACTTGTCCAATGCCAGGAGGATAAAGACGTTCTCCTGCGTATTGCTCCATTTGCCCCGTGTACGGTGGGCAAGCAAGCCCCGTACGATTTTGGGAATCAGATCGCTCTGTGGCTGGTCTTTGATCAGGGCTTCCAGAATCACGCCGTCTGCACGGCGGTCTGAAGCCAGTAGCAGATAGCCATCTTCCTCGCGGTAGGAGGTAGTAAAGCTAGCAGCACCCGCTGTCTCCACAACGCGGTTGTTGAGGAAGCGGCGGATTTCAGCTACCTCGCTTGTGGATTGCGGATCACCACTGAGCACATAGAGCAGCCAGCCCAGCGCTTCCGGTTGCAAGCCAGTCACGCCTTCGTCCCTGAGCAGCTTGCGCGCCCGAACTATATCCGCATCTCCAACCTGAGTCCGCACATAGAGGGCATAGGCAATAAGGGTATTGCGCACGTCCTTGCTGTACCAGGATGGGAATTTGTCTTCAATGGCGCGTACATAGTTCAGCGCGCGCGATAGCATTTCATCGGGCACGGCAAAACCCTTTTGCTTAGCCCTGATTAAAGCATGGGTGGCATGGATGCTATGGAAAGGCCAGGAGTCTCGCCCACGTTGCCAGACAGGAAAGCCTCCATCCATATTTTGGATGCCTTGCAATGTCTCGATGTCGCGTTGCACCGCTTGGAGCAGTTCTTCTGGTTTGGGCAATCCTTCGGCCTGGAAGGCGCTCAGTACATCGCGCAATGCGGCGATGGCTAGAATGCGCGAGGCAATCTGTTCCGAGCATTCGAAAGGATACTCCACCAGGTAGAGTACAGCATCCGTCAGAGCCTGCAGCGCAGTGGAGGATGTACTGATGTCAAGGCCTCCAAATTGGGTGTAGACGTCGCTAGGAGCGAGCACTGGCTGGGCAATGGCACCTTCGTCCACAGTGCCATACACAGCAAATGCCTCCGTCGTGGCTGGGGTGTACACAGGCAAGGAGAATTCCGCCGCGTCAGCCCAGGAGCCTGATACAGCAGCAACCTGGAAATGTGCCGTGCCAGCGCTATCGGTGGTGAACGGGAAGCGTACTTCACGGCGATCCCGGGCGGGGACAGTCAAGCGCTGGCCAGCGCTGCCCAGCAGTTTCATGTTGGTTGCCCGCACCACTACGTCTACCTGCATTGGCTCGTCCGTCTGGTTTTGCACCACCAACGGCAGTTCGAACTGGTCGCCAAAGTTCAGGAAGCGCGGTGGCGAAGGCCGCACCATCAACGGCAAGCGCGTGGTGATGGTTGACTCGCCTTTGCCGAATTCTTTGTCGCCGGCAACTGCCACAACCATCACCCGATAGCGGGTCAGGTTGTCAGGGAGTTTGACTCTTACTGAGGCGTGCCCATCGGCATCAGTGGGCACTTCTGGTTCGAAAGTAGCCAGTGGGTTAAAGTCCATGCGTATCTGAATAGGCTGGGCAGCCAGTCCTGCACCTGGCGCTTCAGCGCCGAAAGATTTTTCGGCCAGCATTGTCGGCACAGGTGCCATAGGCATGGCAGCGCGCGCTTGGTAGGCTTGTGCTTGTTCCGCGAGTTTGGAAGGGTCAATCAGGAGGACATACGCTCGCAGGTGGTAATCTGCCACGCCTGAGTCACGACGCTGGTAGAAGGTTGCTATCGGATCGGCTAGCTGGTAATTAGTCAGGGACAGGATAGCCTCATCTACTACGACCACGGCTAGCTCTGCGCCCTGCACTGGCCGACCTGAGGCGTCTTTTACAGTAACATCCACTACTGTTTCCCCGCCTGGCGCCAATTCCTTCTCCCGTGGTGTTACTTGCAGGGAGAGCGTGCGCGAATAGGCGGGCACGGAGAGGTCTAGGCTGCCGGTGGCGAATGCAGGACGCTTGGGCAAGCTCTCATCTACCTCGCCTTCGCTATTCAGACGAGGCGCGACGCCCACCAAGTCTACTTGTACATGCACGTTAGGAATGTATGCTTCCTTGATGGGTATCCTCAGGGTGTATGTTGACTCATCCATGCGGAAACGCTCGGTGTAGATGATACCAGCGCGGCGCAGGGTGAGCAGTCCTTCGGCAGGAACAAATGGCGACTGCACCAGTATTTCTGCCGTGTCGCCAGGCTGGTATTCCTGGCGATTGGGGATTAGGTCAACTTCTTCTTGCTCCACGCGGGCAGTGCTGGGTTGCTTGCCGCCACTGACCCAGCGGGTAATCTGGGTGAGGTTACGGCGGCCTTTTCCATCCGTGATGGTCGCGGTAATGCGGTAGGTGCCGCCCTGCGGCGTCTCAAAAGTACAGCTCACTGGCTCATTCTGTGAACCAACCGTGCAGCGCTGCTCGTCTAATTCCTCCTCACGCCATTCGCCCTTCACGTATCGCCAGTCGAGGCGCACGGCGCGTATCTCAATTGGCCGGTCTGCTACAGGGTTGCCATCCAAATCGGTAACGATGGCATCTACTTTGATCGGCTTTCCCTTCTCGTAGAAGGTAGCGCTGGTGCGCAAGCCCACATAGAGGTCAGCGGGATGCACCAAAATCTGCGTGGAGGCAGACCAAGCCTGGCGGTTGACGTCCATGACCGATGCTTCCACGGTAACATTGGTCGGTTGCGGCGGGTCAACTGCTTCAAAGTCGATGCGCAGGCTATGCTTACCTGCCGCATCAGTCGTCCCTGTGAAAGTTTGAGAGCGAATGTTCTCGTACTCAGGGATGCCCCAACGGGAAAAGCCGCGCCACCACGGAATCCAGATGCCAAAGGTGAAATCATCCCAATTGGGTGGCCGGTAAGTCCCTGGCTGTGAAGTTACATTCCAGGTAACTTCGGCGTTGGCTAATGGGCCGCCAGCATAGTATTTTGCCTCGACGGTGGCTGTGGCGTGTTCTCCTACGAAATAAGGTCCTTCGCTGATGCGAGTAGAAACTTCGAACTCCGGACGCCGAAATTCCTGCACCTGGAAAGAATGGTGATACTCAGCTCCGCTTGCTACAGTACCACCCAGCGTAAAGCGTAAGGTGGTGTACCCTAGGTTCATTGTCTCCGGCAGCTTGAATGAAAGGTCAAAACCGCCAAGGGCATTCAGGTACACCGTGTTTTCCAAGATTCGATTGCCACGGGAATCTGTGACTTCATAGAAAACTGATGTGCCTTTCTCAGGGATGGTCAGCACATCGGCGCCCTCGCTCATCCCAACCAGGCGAACCCATCCCTTGACGTGTACCTCCTCACCGGGACGATACATTTGGCGGTCATCGAAGACGTACCAACGTAGTTGGTCTTGTATCTCTCCATAGCGCCATCCTCTGCCCCACCAACTTGTGCTTTCAGGAAGGAGGGCAGTATCATCCCCGAGTTTGGCGACGAGGTAAGCGCTTTTTTCTTCTGCGGAAGAGGGCAATGTCAGCTTGGCTAGCCCATCAGAGCCGGTCTTAGCGGCAACCTTGCCGGGGAAGAGGGTGAGCTCCACCCCTTGCAAGGGTGCTCCATTCTTGAGCGAGTTAGCCCAGGCAGTCATGTGTTGTTGATCCACGAAGGCATCCAATCCGATGTTGGTTGCCTGTATCCAAACGCGGATCACCGGTTTCCATTCTTGGTACGCCGGCCAGGGCACAGATGCCTGATCTGCCTCGACAATGAGGATGGCATGCCCTTTTCCGCCTTCTAATGCAGGGGATAAGTCAATGGGTGTTTCGATCAGGGAGTCCAGTTCGCCAGTAATGGGCACTTTCTGGTCCATCACCCGACGCCCCGGTGGCTCACCGGGTTGATCGCTACGGCTGGCTTTTTGTAAGTATTCCAGATACTGGGGCCAGTCCTCTGGCTTCACGGCATATACCCGCACATGCACCGTGTTGTAGTTGATGGTGAAAATGGAGTACGTTGGCTTGCTGGCAGGGTCTATCACAACGAGGTTATCCCAGGGAACATACATGGTCGGTTCGGCAGAACCAACTTGGAAGGTAACGGTCTCATCCTTGCCAAGGGTCTGCCCGAACTGGTCGCTAATGCCCGCTTTCAGGGTCACCCGATAGGTTGTCCGGCCTTTTGATAACCCCTCAATGTGCAAAGTATCGTCCATGATCCAGAGCTTTCCTTCAGGAAGTTCTGGCTCAATTTGCACCAGTGACTCATCGAAAGCATCCTCGTTGAGCGGGTTGCTAAAGCGGATCAGCCAAGGCATCATTGGTCGGCACTCAGCCTCCCAGCCGCATTTGCTCTCTAACACGCGCAGCGGGCCATATGTCGTGAAGGAGAAGCTTTGTACGGTGTCTGTAGTCAATGGCCCTTCCGCTGATGGCGTGCCAGGGCCGATGTCCACAGTAACAGTGGTATCGTAGGGCAGCCGTTCTGTGCAACGGAATGCTAACCAACGCCCCTCGCCAGCATCCTTCGCTAGGCGGGAGGCTTCCTCGTTTGTTTCTACGTCTTCTCGGCTTGCCAAGGTGATGGGAAATACCTTGCCACCCGCTTTGACTTGGATCGTTTTCAGCACAGCGGTGGGGTCAATGCGTTGATCAAAGGCGACGAACATCAGCGGGTCGCGCACCTGAGGCCCTGCTGAGGGATGCGTAGACTGTACCCGTGGCGGTGGCGTGGTGAAAGTCCAGGTAATGGTTTCTTCTAGCCGGCCGCCTATGGCAGAGGTCGTGCCGGCTGGGATCTCTACGGTGTACTGGGTCGCCATAGGGAAGCGGAAGGTTGGCTCAAACAGCAGTGTTTTTGTGCCTACCCAGCGCCAGGAACCTTCTGGGAGAGGCGATAACTTCACTGGCACGTCTTTGGCTGCCAAGTCGGCATGAGCCGTAAGAGGCACCATCGGTTGATCAAAAGTGATGCTGAGGAAGGGTGCCAGGTCCACATTGCCCTCTGGGCTGTAGCGGAGCACTTTCAATGGACCGACCGGAGGTTGCACGCCTGGTTCAACCTCGGCTGGCGGCGGGAAGGGTTGTTGGATGGTCTCTCCTGGGCGTGGAGCAGGCAGCGTCTCAGGTGGCAAGCGAAACTCTTGCTTGTCTTCAGGTTCCATGGCAAGCGGTGGCAACCTATCCAGCACTGCCTGTATCTCCTCGGGGGAGAGTGGCTCTGTCTGCGCTGCCGGCACAGTGGTGGGCTGAATGGGCACTTCCGATCCTTGACTGAGTGCAAAACGCATACCGCCTGTACCTCCTTCCGTAATAAGTAAGGCAGCGGGTCGGATAAAAGTTAGCCCACGCCCGCCAATGGCCACAGGAGTTGGGGTTGGCGTTGCCGGCGCAGCGCAGCCTAGCACCGCGCTTGCAATGAGCAAGAGTGACAGCAAGGCACGAGAGTGACCCCGTACTGCCGCAAGGTATCGCATCATTACGGATTGCTGCGAAATATGATCTAACATAACGCCTCCTCCAGATTGGGCTCAATGGCTCACTTATTTGACGAAGGACTGAGCAGGTTTGTTCCCCGCTCGTGTCAGTGCTTGCCCACTGATGGCTGGAAGCGGTCAATCATCGTATATGCGCCAGAAAGGCTTTTCCGGTTCCCAACGGTCGAAAAACTCTTGCGGCGGGCGCACCAGGATGGCTTCTGCCTCTGCCGCAAGGGTGCCATCGGGCAGCAGGAGATTGGCGGCGACTTTGGCTCTCTGGGATGTGCGTTGGATAACCCAGCCCTGCAAAGTTACCGGCTGGCCAGTGGGGACTGGCTTACGATATTTCACCTCTAGCCTGAGCGTAACCATCAAATTGCTGTCATCGCCGTCTAGCAGCAAAGAACGTCCTGCCGTCTCGTCCAAAAGCGCGGCAATAATGCCACCATGCACAATCCCCGGGTAACCGTTGAAATGTTCTGGAATAATTACAGTGGCCCGCACGCGCTGGGAGGCGTGGTCGTTGTACCAGCTCACTTTCAGCCCTACCGGGTTTTGGCGGCCACAGACGAAACACGTACGCGAACTAGGCTGCTTGTCCATGGCAGAGTCCTTCAGTGTGTGATGTCAGTTTGTGTATACTTTACTCTTTTTAGGCATTGTGTGCAAACTGCAAGGGGCGCTTCGAGAGTGTTGAAAATTTTGTCACCTTGAGCGAAGCGAAGAGCCTGCCCTGAGTGCAACGAAGGGGTCTCGCGTAACTTTAGCCGTATTTTCAAGTACTGGGGGATGCTTCACTTCCCCTTCGCTTTCCCTTCGCTTCGCTCCGGGCAAGGCTCAGGGCGAAGGTTCAGCATGACATCGGAAGGGCTTTTTCAATACCCTCGCGCTTCAACTATTTGTGCCAACCTTGGGTTAAGGGCATGTTTTTGAGCGTGCGTGCAGATTTGACAAGATGACTCATTTGCGATATATTTTGCAACACTAAATAATCATTTCCTCTGTGAAAGGTGTTTCATGCTACGATTGCTCAAATATTTGAAGCCGTTTGCTTGGGTGATTCTGCTTGTTGTGGTACTGCTCTTTGTGCAAGCCAATGCTGATCTAGCCCTTCCTGACTATATGTCGCGCATCGTCAACGTGGGTATCCAGCAAGGCGGTGTGGAAAACGCCGTGCCGGAAGCTCTGCGCCAGAGCACGATGGATCACCTCCTGTTCTTTCTCAATGCGGAAGAAAAGGCAGAGGTTTTGTCCTATTATCGGCTTGTGGAGCGTTCCTCTCCTGACTCTGAAACATATCTCAAAAAATACCCCACGCTGGCTCAGGAGCCAATCTATGTCCTACAGGATAACGATGCTGTGACTGTGAAGCGTCTTAACCCTATAATGGGTAAGGCATTGCTCATCGTCTTTGGTGTGGAACAGATACAGGCGCATCCAGACCAGGCTCGCACTCTAATGCCAGGGCTAGGAATCTTTGACCTTTCGAAACTCCCGCCTGGAGTGGACCTTTTTGCTCTCTTAGGTCGCCTGTCCGATGACCAGCGAGCGCAAATTTATGCGGCGATAGAGCAGCGGTTCGCCGCCCTTGGTGGCGAGAAGGCGCTTTTACAGGCAGCGGCACGCGCAGTTCGTAGCGAGTACGAGGCCCTTGGTATGGACATGCTCCGCATCCAGAATGCCTACATTTTGCGCATAGGCGGGCAAATGCTCCTCATCGCCCTGGTCTCCGCCGTAGCCACGATAACCGTTGGTTTCTTGGCATCGCGCACTGCGGCGGGCTTGGCACGCAACCTGCGGCGCTGTTTCTTTGAGCAGGTCATGCGCTTTTCCGGTGCCGAACTGGAGCGCTTTTCCACCGCCTCGCTCATCACGCGCTCTACCAATGATATTACACAGATCCAGATGGTAACCATGATGATGCTACGGATGGTCTTTTATGCCCCTATCATCGGCGTGGGCGGCATCATTCATGCTCTTAACAAGAGCGCCTCAATGTGGTGGATTATCGCACTCGCAGTGGTGGTCCTCATCGGTTTAGTCTTTACCGTTTTCAGCATTGCTGTGCCCAAGTTCCGCATCATCCAGTCCCTGGTGGACCAGTTGAACCGCATTGCCCGTGAGAACCTCTCAGGCATGATGGTGGTGCGCGCTTTCAACCGACAGGAGTATGAGAACAGGCGCTTTGATCAAGCTAACCGCGACCTGACTCAGACGAGCCTTTTTGTCAACCGCGTCTTTGTCGTCATGATGCCATTAATGATGCTGCTGATGAATGGCATCTCTATTCTCATCATTTGGGTTGGTGCCCATCAGGTGGCTCAGGCAACGATGCAGGTTGGGGATATGATGGCTTTTTTGCAGTATGCCATGCAAATCGTCTTTTCCTTCACTATGCTCTCCATGCTCTTCGTGATGTACCCCCGCGCTGATGTTGCGGCTAACCGCATCGCAGAGGTGCTGGAGACTGAAGTGACCATTCGTGACCCTGAAGAACCGGTGCCTTTCCCCGAACCATTCGATGGCACGATCGAGTTTCGCCATGTCTCGTTCCGTTATCCTGGTGCTGAGGAGAGCGTACTCCATGACATCACTTTCACTATCCCTGCCGGGCAGACGGTGGGCATCATCGGCACAACGGGTTCTGGCAAATCCACGCTGATCAATCTTATCCCTCGCTTCTACGATGTGACCGAGGGGGCGATCTACATCAGCGGAGTGGATATCCGCCGGGTGCGGCTGAGCGACCTGAGGGATAAGATCGGCTATGTCCCCCAACAAAGCAACTTGTTCAGCGGTACCATTGAGAGCAACCTGCGTTATGCAGACGAGAACGCTGACGAGGAGGCCATGCGTTTGGCATTGGAAATTGCCCAGGCGAGCGACTTTGTCCTTTCCCAACCTGAATGGGCCTCTGCGCAGGTCGCCCAAGGTGGAGTAAACTTCTCCGGGGGGCAAAAACAACGCCTGAGCATTGCTCGTGCCTTGGTCAAACGGCCGCCCATTTACATTTTTGATGACAGTTTCTCCTCGCTGGATTACAAGACCGATGTCCGTTTGCGTCGTGCGCTCAAACGATTCGTGCGTGGAAGCACTGTCATCATTGTCTCGCAACGGGTGGCGACCATCAAAGACTCCGATTGGATCCTCGTATTGGATGAGGGGCGGATCATTGCTCAAGGCACCCATGAGGAACTCTTGGAGCAGTGTGACATCTACCGCGAGATTGCGCTATCACAGATGAAACTGCAGGAGGTGCTGGCGTGAGCACAACGGATCGTCCGTCTCGGAATTTCTCTACTCCTCCTCGTGCTGACCCCATGGGCAGGCCGCGTCCATTCGGTGGGCGGGGGCCCTTTGGCGGTCCAAGGCATATTGCTATGGGGCCTGTAGAAAAAGCACGCGACTTTCGCGGTACGTTGCGCAAATTGATCGCTTACCTTGGCCCATACCGCATCAGCGTTCTGGTTGTCCTGCTGCTGGCTGCTGCTTCCGCCGCCTTTTCCATCTTCGGACCGAAGGTGCTCGGCACAGCGACGACCAAGCTGTTTGAAGGGCTGATTGCCCAATTCACCGGCACCGGCGAGATTGACTTTGTCGGCATCGGACGGATTTTGCTCACCGTGCTGGGGCTGTACCTGCTTTCAGCAGGGCTAAGCTACGTACAGGGCTGGTTGATGACCAACGTAGCGATCCAGGTGACTTATCAGTTGCGTAAAGACATTATGGCGAAAATCCATCGCATGCCCTTCCGCTACTTTGATGGCACTACCCATGGTGAAGTCCTCTCCCGCTTGACCAACGATGTGGACACTGTCAACCAGACGCTCAACCAGACTTTGACGCAAATCATCACGTCTGTGGTCACGGTGGTAGGCATGCTCGCCATGATGCTAAGCATTAGTTGGCAAATGACCTTGGTTGCCCTGCTTATCCTGCCGCTTTCTACAGGCATAGTCATGGGTATCATTCGCAGGTCGCAGAAGTTTTTTGCTCAGCAACAGGAGTATCTCGGCCATGTGAACGGACACGTGGAAGAGATGTTTGGAGGGCATGTCATCGTCAAGGCGTTCAATGGTGAGGAGAAGAGCATTCGCCAGTTTGACCACTATAACAACACTCTCTACAACGTGGCTTGGAAAGCACAGTTTGTTTCAGGCATCATGATGCCCCTCATGCGCTTGATTGGCAACCTGGGCTATGTTGCAGTGGTCATTTTGGGCAGCTACCTGACGATTCGTGGGCGCATTGCTATTGGTGACATCCAGGCTTTTATCCAGTACGTCCGCTCATTCACTCAGCCTATCACCCAACTGGCGAATATCTCCAATATCCTGCAGCAAACGGTAGCGGCAGCGGAGCGGGTATTCGAGTTCCTGGCCGAAGCGGAAGAACCACCTGATACGGTGGATCAACCAGTAGAATTGGAGAAGGTGCAAGGGCAGGTGGAATTCCGCGACGTCCGCTTCAGTTACCTGCCGGGCAAGCCTGTCATCAAGGGCTTTTCTGCTGAAATCCGTCCTGGGCAGAAGGTAGCGATTGTGGGACCGACCGGTGCGGGCAAGACGACGCTGGTCAAATTACTGATGCGCTTCTACGATGTGGACGAGGGCGCCATTTTGGTAGATGGGCATGATATCCGCCGTTTCAAGCGTGCCGACTTGCGGCGTCTCTTTGGTATGGTGCTGCAGGACACTTGGCTATTCAATGGCACCGTTCTGGACAATATCCGCTACGGACGGGAGGATGCCGGCGAAGAGGAAGTTATCGAAGCGGCGCGGGTAGCGCACATCGACCGCTATATTCGTACATTGCCCGAAGGATACCATACGGTGATCAACGAAGAGGTAACCAACCTTTCACAGGGGCAGAAGCAGTTGCTGACTATTGCCCGGGCGATTCTGGCAAACCCGCCTATGCTCATCCTGGATGAGGCAACTAGTTCCGTAGACACGCACACCGAGTTGCTCATTCAGGAAGCAATGGATAACCTGATGCGCGGGCGTACTAGCTTTATTATTGCCCACCGGCTCTCCACCATCCGCAATGCCGATCTGATTCTCATGATACGCGACGGCAATATCGTGGAGCAAGGGACTCATGAGGAGTTGTTGGCACGCGGCGGCTTTTATGCGGAGTTATACAACAGCCAATTTGAATAGCCTTTGAGGAATCAGGCGGAGGTTTGCTGCAGGAATACAGTGGAGAAGGGCGGCTAAGGCTTTCCACCAGTGCCGCGTGAGCGCTCAATCCATTCGATACAGGAGGAACATTGGAATACAAAGAAGATTGGGCACAAGCCAAAGAACACCTGAGCGCTTTTTGGAACGGAGAGGCTGTTGGGCGTGCAGCGCTGCAGGTCTATGCCCCGCGCGATGTCCCTATACCAGGTCCGGAGCCCCCACCTCCTCCTTCTGACCCAGTACGGTTGTGGACTGATCCGGATTATCTCCTCCCAGCGGCAGATCACCACTTTCGCACGCAGTATTTCGGTGCTGAGGCGGTCCCGTCACACTGGATCAACCTAGGGCCGGTGATCCTGTCCACTTACCTGGACTCACAGCCCCACTTTGATGCGGAGACAGTCTGGTACAGCCCTATTTCCTACCAATATGACCGTCCTCTCCTATTGGATGAGCGCAATTCGTGGTGGCAATTTACCAAGGATCTGACCCGTCGTTCTTGTGAATTCTTCGCGGGCAAGGCACTTACCGGCATCACCGACCTGAGTGGGTGTACCGATGTCCTGGCGATCCTGCGCACAACAGAAGCCGTGCTTCTGGATATGGTGGACCGGCCACAGCAGGTGCAGCAAGCGGTTATCGAACTGGCGCACATCTGGGTTCGCTGCTACAACGAACTGTACCAGATGGTGGAGAAGAATGATGAAGGGAGCATCCAATGGCTGGGAGTCTGGGCACCAGGTAAGATGTACAACGTGCAGTCGGATGTGTCCTGCATGATCTCGCCGGCGATGTTTGAGCGTTTTGTGATCCCTGAGCTGGAGATTTTGCTTGCCAATCTGGATTTTGCCCTGTATCACCTAGACGGCCCAGGTGCCATCAAACATTTGGATCGCCTGCTGGCTATCCCGGCACTCAAGGGCATTCAGTGGACTCCAGGGGAAGGACAGCCTCCCGTTTCAGAATGGATACCCATGTACCAGCGCATTCAGAAAGCTGGCAAGCTTTTGCATCTGCACGGTGAAGCGCGGTACGCAGAGCGCGTGCTGAGAGCCCTGAACCCAGAAGGCTTGATGTATGTGACCTGGTGTGAAACCCAGGCTGAAGCGGAAGAACTCATACGCAAAGCTGAGAGGTGGGCTGCTGGGCCACGCCAGGCCTAGGCAGAAAATCGGCGCACAAGTTCCACTATTTCTTGTCCTTCCTCCACACTAGCGACATTGCTAGCCAGAATGATGTTTGTGCTGCGAGCCAACTCTTCAATGCGTGCTCGCACGTCCTGTGCCGTGCACCCGATCGAGAGAGGGATGTTGTGGGTCTTTGGTAACAGGGTATCCAGCTGATCGAAGGGGCGCGGGGTATTGGGGTCATCGGATACCTGCACGCCTACTAGGTTGCGCAGTTGGGTGATTTCCGGCAGGACGTGTAGCCCCAGCGAATGCGTATGAATCTGTCCGTGCCCGAAGGCATCAATCACCTGCTGCGTGTATGGGCGAGCAAACTGGGCATAGATTTGCGGCGACACCATACAAGCAATGTCCTCTGACATGCAGATGGTACCTGGCGGCAACCAAGCTCCGGCGATGTTCCCTCCCCAATAGTAGCCGATGATTGCCTGCAGTCGCTTGGCAATCCAGATGGTGGCTTTGGTACAGAAAGCCATCAGGCGATGTACCTGTTCTGGCGCATCAAAAAAGTCAGTGAAGATGCGCTCGCCGCGCAAGGCATGGGCTAGGTCCAACGGCGAGTAGTAGCCCCGCACAAGAGGGATAGGCGCAGAGCGCATGCGCTCTACCGCATAGCGGACAGCACGCTCTAGCAGACGTACCCAGTAATTGTCTTCACGCAAGGCTAGTTCATCCAGATCCATCCAGTCGTGGATAATGGGTGCAGCCCAAGAGGTGTCTGGTGTAAAGATCACTTCTCCGGCGATAAAGGCGCTGTAATCGCCAATGCCAAAGAACAGGCCAAAGCTAGGGATAAGGTCATCAGGGATGGCTCTCGTGACTTCCAGCATGGCTTCGTAGTTGCGCAGGCAGAGGTCTAGATAATCCTCCAAACCATCGTTTAGGTTCACCTCTGTGAGAGGGGGCGGTCTTTCAGGTGGTTCAAACGGTGGGGTGGCATAGATGCAGACATGCCCTGGTCCTTGTGCTGCATAAAGCCGTTTGTACCGTTCGATGACTTCATAGAGATTGGGTTTGTAGTAAAGGATGTCTCTGAACATGTTTGCTCCTTGAATCCCTCTAGTGGGTTTGGACGAGAATAGCGGCTGTCCACGGCTCCAGTGTGAGGCGGAGAGAGTTGCGGTTCACCTTGTATTCTCGGTCTGAAAGCAGATCGTAATAGGCACCGCTTGTGAGGGGCAGGTCTGCCTGTAATTTACCCTCAGCAGCGTGCAGGATGACGAGGCACGAGTCGTCATCCTTGACTTTGCGATAGACGAGCAAGCCGCTTTGTCCATCGCTGATGATGGGTACCCTGTCGCCACGGCGCAGGGCAGGATGGCGGTGGCGGGCAGCGCACAGACGGCGGTACCATACGAGCAATTCGCGGTCCTGTCGTTCATCCCAGATCATGGGCAAGCGGGCATGGTGCAAGTATGGACGGCAATCAGCGGATTGGCTGAGCCCCACTTCTGTGCCATAGTAGACGATAGGCGGTTGGCTGAGGGTAAACTGGCAGGCGGCTGCCACACGCAAGCGGCGCTTATCCCCACCCGCCATCCACAGAAAGCGGTTCATATCGTGGTTATCCAGGAAGGTGAGCAGGATCAAGCCGTGCCCGAAATAGGATTCGTGTCGTTGCAGGAAGCGCTCAAAATCCGCCATCGTTTGCTGACCAGTGGCGAAAGCCTGCCGTGCTGTCTCGCACCAGATGAAATCTAGGCAGCCATCCAGTCGCCCTTCGAAAGTACGTAGCATCGCTGGCGGAGCCACTGCCTCAGCAAAGGTGAATCCGTCTGAACGCACAGAACGCACCGCACGGCGAAAGTCAGTCCAGAAATTGCGCGATGGGCCTAAGGCATAGTCCAGCCGGTAACCGTCCACACCATGTTCACGCATCCAGTATCGCGCTACTTCTAGCATGTATTGGCGCGCAGGAGGGTGTTCCAGATTGAACTGAGGCACCTCTTTGACCCCAAAGAAGGCTTTGTACTCATCAGGCCATCGTTCGAAGGTATACCATGAGTAGTAAGGGCTTTGGCGGTCTGCTTGTGCAGCACGGAAGAAAGGGTGCTGGTGGGAGGCATGGTTGGCGACAAAATCCAGGATGATGCGCATGCCGTAGTTGTGCGCTTGGGTGACCAATTCATGCAGGTCTTCATTCGTGCCCAGCGCCTCTGCCACACGGTAATAGTCCGTGGCATCATAACGGTGATAACTGGGCGAAGCGCTGATTGGCGATAGCCAGATGCAGTTAAACCCCAGTTCTCTCAGGTAGGGCAATTTCTGTCTTACGCCAGCCAGGGTGCCCCCCATGATTTCTTCCAGATCGTCCGTCGGGATGAACTCGTGCCCATCGCCGGGGTAGAAGCGATCCAGCAGGATATGGTAAATCACGGCGTCCCGTGCCCAATCCGGCACTGTCCAGCGGTCGACAGAGTAGGCGAAGAAGGGCGTGTCAGTAGTAGATCCCTCGCCGCCTGAAGCGTATTGACCCCCCGCTTCCAAGATATAGCGTACCAGAGTCCCTTCTGGTTGGCCTGGTATCTCTCCTTCCCATTCCTCGACGTAATTCCAAACGAGGTCTTCCCAATGGATGCTCACGCGGCGCAAAGGTACAGCCATGCCCACCGTGGCTATACCATCCCGCCCCTTGGGTTCGCGGCCATCAACGGTATAGTAGCACCAAACTCCTTGGGCGGTGATCTGCGATCCTACGCGCAGATGGAGCCTCACTGGCTGGCCAGGTAAAGGGTCCAGCGGTTCGATGCGATGCCCATGCCATAAACCACGCAAGGTTTCCTGGTGTTCTTTCACCACCTGGTCAGTGAGCGATGTTGTGCCAAAGATAAAGTCTTCCAATTGATGCCTCCGATATCAGGGTGTATTGATCAGCGCCTTTCAGTGTGGCCTGCGCAGTTCCAGGACCAAGCCTTCCTGTGCCTCCAATGCCAGTGAGAGGGTGTTCTCTCTAATGGGCGGCAGGGATCTCTGGCCCAGGAGGTCGGATGCAGCCCACGGTGGTGCGGGCAGTGTGGAAGAGCCTAGGTTAACCGTCACCTGTGCTGGCTCTCGCGCAAAATTGAGCACAACCAACAGGTGTGCCTGAGCATCTTGCCTCAAATAGGCATATACCGTAGATGGCCCTTCCATGATTTCGACCCGTTCGTAGCTGCCACGACGCAACGCCGAATAGGATTGGCGCAGGCGAATTAATCTCCGGTAATGGCTAAGCAGAGAGTCGTGGTTGCCCTGCTGTTCTTCCACCGAGATGCCATCATGGGGATGGTTATTGCGGTCATCCGGGCGAAACCAGATTGGCATTCCTGGCCCTTCCTCTGCAGCATACCAATCCATTGGCTCGCGGCGGTACTCATCCCAATAGGGCTGCCCATTGCCCTTAACGCCAGCCATCCCAATCTCTTCCCCGTAGTAGACCAGAGGCGTGCCTGGCAACGTGAACAGGAGCGTCGCACCCAATTTTGCCCGTTGCACATCGCCCTGCACGGTGCTCATGATGCGGTTCGTGTCATGGTTGTTCAGAAAGATCACGCTTTGAGCACCCCATGGGTAGAGTCTGGCACGCTGTACTAGGGATGCATGGATGAAGCCGGGCTTGTCTGTGCCACCCAACACTCCGCGTCCCACAGCATCCTGGTGGCTCGCCAGTATGTAATACAGCGGGAAATCGAAGGTGCTATCGAATTGTCCTTCGTAGAACTTGGCAATTTCAGCAGCATTGCTCCACACTTCGCCCAACAACAAGAAATCAGAGCGCAGTGCTTTGATTCCACTGCGTATCTCTTTCCAAAATTCATGCGATAGACCCAAGGCATAATCGCAACGGAAACCGTCCACGCCATCGCTTAGGTCTCCATCTCCATCCAAATCCATCCAATATCGCGCCACGCGCAGCGCATACTCCCGTACGGCAGGGCAGTCACCATTTACCGAAGGCACAATGGGGATATTGGCGAAGGATTTGTAACGCGTATGCGCTTCATCGTACCACAAGAACCAGTCAGCGTAGGGAGAAGAGGGGTTGCCATAGGCATCCTGGAAGAAGGGGTGTTGGTTGGACACATGCGCCATGACATAATCTAACAGCACACGAATGCCCCGTTTGTGGCACTCTTCTACCAAATGGATCAGGTCCTCACGGCTGCCATACTCGGGTCGGATGGTAAAGTGGTCTGTTGTGTCATAGCCGTGGTAGCTGGCAGCGGCAAAGATGGGCATCAGCCAGATAGCATTTACCCCAAGGTCTTCGTTTGTGTTGGGATTCCCGTCGTTCAAATAGTCCAGCTTCTCGGTCAAGCCGCGCAAATCGCCAATGCCGTCGCCATCAGAGTCATGGAAGCTGGCTACGAGGATCAGATAGAGAGTGGTATCCTCTCCCCAGGATGGGGCATTGACCGCTGGGATGGGTGTTGCCGTTGGGACAAATGGTTCGTAAGTGGCGGTCGGAATCAGCGTAGGAGTGGGTTCCGCCGTCGGTAGCTTTACGGTGGGCGTAGTTGGGAAGCGCTGACAGGCAGCAAGGAGGATGGCACATACCAGCACCCAGCGCAAGCGGCGTAATTTGTTGTCTATCGCAAGGGTCATCCTTTTAGTGCTCCTTTGGTCAGTCCCTCCACCAGGAAGCGCTGCAGGCTGTAGAAGATCAAGGCAATGGGAATAGAGCCCAATATCGAAGCAGCGGCAAACAGGGACCAGTTGGCGGCGTAGGGGGCTTGGAAGGAACGCAAGCCCAAGGCTACCGTATAGTTTTGCTTTCCGGTGAGGACAATGCTGGCTAAGATGTAGTCGTTGTAAAAGGAAATCAGATTGAACATGAAGGTAACTGCCACCATGGGCATAGCCAGCGGCAAGGCAATGCGCACAAAAGCCTGCCATTGTGTGGCGCCATCAATGTAAGCAGATTCCTCCAGTTCGCGCGGGATGGAATCAAAATAGCCGCGCATTAGCCAAGCATTGAAGGGGATGGTCGTGCCACCATAGACTAGGATCAGTCCGAGGAAAGTGTTCAGCAGATGCAGCGCTTGCAGGATGCGAAAGATAGCCACGATGATGGCTGCCGAAGGCAGCATTTGGATCAGAATGAGAGCCAATAATCCATAGCGGCGGCCCCAGAAGTGGAAGCGGGAGAAAGCATAAGCCATGGTAACAGTCAGCGAAAGGGCAAGCATACTGCCACCGATGCAGGCGATGGCACTGTTTTTCATCCAGATGGCGAAGCTGGTCTTGCGGAATAGATTGATGTAATGGGCCATGGTCAACTTGCGCGGAATAAGGGTGCTGGAGTACAGGCTTGTCCCTATGTTGAACGATGAGGTGAGCACCCACAGCAGAGGGAAAATAGTCAACAGGCAGACTACAACGAGAACCAGGCGTGACAGACTGATGCCCACCAACTCGCGCCAGCGGATACGCTTGCGTTGGACTGGTGTTCCTTGGTTCATCTTTCCACCTCCCGGAATGCGCCAGTGAGCCAAGAATTCACCACGGTCAATGAACCCACGATGAGGAAGATGAGCATACCGTTGGCTGCCGCCAGGGCATAGTCTCGGTCATTTGAGGAAAAAGCCATTTTGTACATGTAGGTGGCTAGCAAGTCCGTAGCACCAGCCAGAGAAGCTGGATTGGTGTAGGGTCCCCCGCCCGTCAAGAGGTAGATGACGCCGAAGTTAGTGAATTGAAAGGCAAACCCGGAGATCAGCAAGGGCAGAGTGGCATCGCGCAGCAGAGGGAATGTGATGTGGCGAAACAACTGCCAAGAACCTGCTCCGTCCATTTTCGCAACCTCGTACAACTCATCTGGGATGCTCTGTAAGGCTCCTAAGCAAGCAACCATCATGAAAGGGAAGCCAATCCAAAGATTAACGATCATGCAGCTGACCTTAGCCCAGAATGGATTGCTCAGCCAAGGTACAGCCTTGAATCCCAACTGAATCAAGGTGCGGTTAATAGGGCCAAAAGAGGTGCTGAGCAGCCCCGCCCAGGCTAGGATGGTGATTGTTGAGGGCATTGCCCAAGGCAGGATGAGTATGGTGCGGTAGAGGTTGCGCTCTCTGAGCTTGCGGTTGTTCAACAGGAGAGCGAGTCCCAAACCAGTGAGAAATGCCAGGAGCGTAGCCAGTACAGCCCATGTCACAGTCCACGTAAAAACGCCGATGAACTCGCTGCGTTTGCTGCCCAGGATGATCTTCTCAAAGTTGCGCAAGCCGATGAACTTCCAGTCTTGCAGGTGAAGCACACTGTAGTTGGTGAAAGCCAAGATGATCGACACTACGGCTGGGATGAAAGTGGTGACCACCATGGCCGTGAGGCCGGGCAGAAGATAGAGATAAGGATACAACTTGGCGCCGATTGGTCGCCGTCTGCTAGCTGTGAACATGTCCTTTCCTCCTGATTTCTAGGGCGTGGGCGAGGCAAGGATACTGCCTCGCCCACCGCACAGAAAGAGGGCCAAGGTCTGGACTGCGATAGGCTTATTGCTTCTTTGCCTCGGCAATGGCTTGTACAATCTGGTCTTGAGCCGCTTTCAGCGCCTCTTCAGCCGTAGCCTGGCCATGTACCACCGTTTGGAAAGCGGTAATGGCTGGCAACCATACCATGTTCATCTCATTGATGCTTGGCAAAGGATCGCTCTCTTCGAGTTGGCTCATCCAGGCAGACAATTCCGCATCTTGTACTAGGCTCGGGTCTTTGAGCGCGTCCTCATAGACGGGGATGTTGCCAGGGTTTGCCTTATAGAGGGGTACGGGCAAATGCTTACCCAGGTAGGCTGCAAGGGCCATTGCCTCCTCCTTGTGCTGAGAGTAAGCGTTCAGGGAGAAGCCAGTGAACGTAGCGAATGGATGCGGATACTTGCCATTGTCCAGTGCTGGAATGCGGGCTACGCCAACATCCACCCCAGCGTCCTTGAACACAGACACCATGTTCGGATGGGTGATGATCATAGCCGCTTTGCCTTCCGTGAACAGGCTGTTCATCACATCCCATGTGACATCAGGCGGCATGAGGTTGTGCACATGGACCAGGTCGCGCACAAAGTTGAGGCCCTTGATGGCTCCTTCGTTGTAGAAGCCGACATCGTTGGTATCCCAACCGCTGCCTGTCCATTTGAAGACGTAGCCGCCATAGCCAGACCAGAATGGATAGCTGAACCAGAACTGGTCAACGGTGTAGAGAAAGCCATAGGTATCCCCTTTGGTCATCTCTTTGGCTTTGGCGATCAGTTCGTCCATGGTTTTAGGTGGTTCGCTGATGAGTGTCTTGTTGTACAGCAGCGCATACACGTCCGCGCAGATGGGCACGCCAAGCAGGTGGCCATCAATGGTGAAGGAATCCAGGGCAGTCTGAGTGTACTTGGCTCTTTCGTTGGCGGGCAGGGCTTCGTCCATGGGGGCAATCAGGCCTCCTGGATAGTTCCCGCCGGCAGCATTGTTGGTCAGCATGACCAGATCCGGTCCCTCACCTGCAGGGAAAGCCACTGGGATTTTATCCAGCATGTCAAAGTATCCAACATCCACAACTTCAACCTCGTTGCCCGTCTCTTTGGCCCATTCCTCGATGACCTTATGTGTCGCCTCCATGCCGGGTGCACCGACGCGGTCGTTGATCCAAACTGTGAGTTTAACCGGCGGCTTAGTGGGCTTAGGCAAAGGCGTTGCTGTTGGCGGTGCAGGTTGGGTCGGTGCCTTTGTTGGTGGTGGAACCGGGGTAGGGGTTGCTTTTGGTGCACATCCTCCCACGATGCCCATGACCAGCGCGACAAGCACGAACAGCAAAACGAAACGGTTTTTGTGATGCATGTTTTTCCTCCTTAACAATTGATCGTACAAACTGAATGTACGCACACTGCGGCTTGGTGAAAGCAAGCCCGTTGAGTGCGGTTGCGCTGAAGCGCGCTCCAAATCTCAGTAATGAATCTCGCGTTTTTGCTCTTGCTTCACCTCCTTCTGTACGCAGGGCAAGGTTCTTCTTGCTATGCCTCCGTGGAGGCACGTACAATGAGCCTCGGCGGCACCAATATCTGCGGCTGTGCAGGTTCCTGGCCATGGAGCAAGGAAACCAGCATTTCCGCTGCCAAGCGGCCTAGGTCTGCAACTCCCTCGAAGGCAACACTGCAGGGGGGTTCTAGGAATGGGTAGAGCGGGCTTTCGGCATAGCCGATGATGGCAATGTCCCGGGGTATCCTCAATCCTAGGATGCGCGTGGCATTCATCACGCCCAGCACAGCGGCATCACTGGTAGCAAAAACGGCGCTAGGGCGGTCGGGCAGCGAGAAGAGGGCAATAGCAGCCTGGGAAGTGGCAGCGGGAGTGCCAGCGACATGAACGATGTAGTCATCCCGGATTTCTAAGCCACAATGCTCCATCCCTTGGCGGTAGCCGGTGACCAGCCTCACCGCTACTCCCGCTTCGCGTCGCTCGCCCAACAGCGCAATGCGCCGATGGCCCAAGCCACAGAGATATTCAACGGCAAGGCGGGCGGTCGCCTCGATATCGGTATCTACATAATACAATCCCGTGTTATCTGCGCAGCGGCCAATCATGACAAAGGGCATCTTGGAGCGGCGTAGCAATTCCACGCGGGGGTCTTGCATCTGCACATGCATGAGGATCACGCCGTCCATCTGTTTGCCCAGCACGTCGGCTTCGAGTTCCATCCAGGCTTCGGGACGGTTTAGGGTGGGGTGGATGAACAAGCGATAGTCGGTGGTCGCCAGCGTGTGGCCAATGGCGTTCATGACCGTGATCAGGGACATCTGATAGCCGTAGATGTCCAGAGGGGCAACCAGGGCGATGGTATTCGTGTGCCCACGCGCCAGGGCGCGTGCCGCGGTTTTGGGCTGGTAATTCAGGCGACGCATGGCCTCGCGGACGCGCTCAGCCGTCTCCGGGCTGACGCGGTTCTTGTTGTTGATGACATATGAGACAGTGGCGATGGACACCTTCGCCTCATGTGCGACATCGTAGATAGTGGACATCGTTGCCCTCCAATTTGCTTAAGCGCTTAAATTATAGTATAAATAGGGCGAATTGTCAAATGCATGGAAAAGCCTATCGAGCAAATGGTGTGATATAATTGGTGATGAATTCTTGAGCAAAGGAGCAAGCAAATGGTTACTTTTGAACACACTCCTGACTTCGGGCATCTTCGGCGCACGCTATTGCGGCAAGGACCGCCGGGGCGCGTGCCATTCATCGAGCTATTTGCTGATGTGCCCATCATGGAGGCAGTGGTAGGGCAAAAGTTCCCCACAGGATTCGACCGTGAGTCGCGCGCCCGCGCTTGTGACCTCACCATCCAGTTCTACCGCCAATTGGGGTACGATTATGTCTGTGCCATCCTCGTCATTCCGCTAAATCGGGCTATTGTAACCGCGGAGGATACAGCGGTTGATGGTTCCACGCGCTATTGGCAGAACGAGAATGTGGGCGTGATCACCTCCTGGGCTGAGTTTGACTCTTATCCCTGGCCATCGGTAGAGGACATTGACTACTGGGCGATCGAGTACACAGCACAGCACCTTCCCGAGGGCATGCAGGTGATCGCGCAAAGCGGCGGCGGTGTGTTGGAGTGGGTGATGTGGATGATGGGGTATCAGCCTTTTGCCATTGCATTGATGGAGCAGCCAGACCTGATTGAAGCGATGTTCACTAAGATCGAAGAGCTGACCACGGCAGCGTGCGCTAATGCGGTGGATATCCCAGGCGTGGGAGCCTATTTTTTCGGTGACGACATGGGCTTTACCAACTCTACCATGATCTCGCCGCGCCACTTGCGGCAGTATGTGTTCCCCATCCAGAAAAAACTGGTGGATATCACCCATGCCAAAGGCTTGCCCTTCCTTTTGCATTCCTGCGGCAACCTGACAGCGATCATGGATGACCTGATTGATTACGTAGGCATAGACGGCAAACATTCCTTTGAGGATAAGATCATGCCGGTGGAAGAGGTCAGCCGACGTTGGGGGGAGCGCATTTCCATTCTGGGTGGCGTGGATATGGACATCCTAGGCCGTGGCACTGAGGAAGAGGTACGCACCAGGACGCGGCAAATTCTCGATTTCTGCGGGCCACGCGGTGGGTATTGCTTAGGCAGCGGCAACAGCGTAGCCAGTTATATCCCAGTGCGCAACTATCTAGCCATGTTGGATGAAGGCTACCGCTGGAACCAAGCACACTTTGGCTAGGGCTAGGCTGTTCCTACCTATGCAAGGAATTGCCCATCGAAGAGGGATGCCCTTACGTTTATCCCTTCTCTGCTATGTGCAGGCGTGATCCGTGTGCGTGTCACGGTCGGTGCGACGTAGGCGAGAAACTCCTCATCGCTATTGGCAGGTAGAGATGGTTTGGAGCAAGGTATAGAATCAGCAGTCCTCCATCCCCGTCAGCGACGTAGATGCGGTTCCTCGCTACCGCCACGGCATAGGCATTCCCCACTACATAGAAACCAGCTTCGATGGGAGCGGTCGGGTTGGCAATATTAATGATGCGCAGACCTCCATCGTAATCGGCGATGTAGGCATAGTTTTCCGCTACTGCCACGCCATAAGCAGCCCCAGGCGTGTCGTAAATGCCGGCTAGAGATGGTTTGGCTGGGTTGGCCACCCTGATGATGCACAAAGCGCCAATCCCATCAGCGACGTAGGCATAATCCCCTGCCACTGCAACCTCATAGGCCCACCCTGGCGTATCGTAGAAGCCAGTCTGGTATGGGGCAGCAGGGTTGGTGATATTGATAATACGCAGGCCGCTGCCCCCATCGGCGACATAGGCATAGTTCCCCGCTAGCGCCACGCTCCCGGCATTCCCCGGTGTGTCATAGAAGCCGACTTCAGTTGGGGCAGCAGGGTTGGTGATATTGATGATACGCAAACCGCTACTCCCATCAGCGATGTAGGCATAGTTCCCGGCTAGCGCCACATCAATGGCGCACCCTGGCGTGTCGTAGAAGCCAGCCTGATACGGGGCGGCAGGGTTGGCCACATTGATGACCCGTAAGCCCGCCCAGTCGTCGGCGATGTACGCATAGTGCCCCGCTACCGCCACACCCCAGGCAGACCCAGGCGTGTCGTTGGAGCCGGCCTCGGTGGGGGCCATCGGGTTGGCCACGTTGATAATGCGCAGGCCGCCTTCCCTTGCAGCCACGTAGGCATAGTTCCCCGCCACCGCTACATCGTAGAGCTCCCCCGTCGTGTCGTAGAAGCCGGTCTGATACGGAAGAGCAGGGTTGGCCACATTGATGATGCGCAGGCCAGCCCAGAAATCAGCGACGTAAGCGTAGTTGCCCGCTACCGCCACATCCCGGGCCCATCCTGGCGTGTCGTAGAAAGCGACCTCAGTGGGTACCGCGGGGTTGGTCACGTTTATGATGCGCAACCCCATCACACTATCGACGACATAGGCATAGTTCCCTGCTACCGCCACACCATTGGCATATCTCAGCGTGTCATAGGAGCCGACTTCAGTCGGTGCGGCGGGATTGGACACGTTGATAATGCGCAGGCCACTGTCCCGGTCAGCGACGTAGGCATAGTTGCCCGCCACGGCCACGTTCCAGGCATCCCCTGGTGTGTCGTAGAAGCCAACCTCGGTCGGGGCGGCAGGATTGGACACGTTGATAATGCGCAGGCCACTACCACCGTCGGCGACATAGGCATAGTTCCCTGCTACCGTCACACCCCAGGCACCCCCCGGTGTGTCATAGAAACCGACTTCGGTCGGGGCAATCGGGCTGGCAATGTTGATGATGCGCAGACCTGTATCGTAATCGGCAACGTAGGCATAGTTCCCGGCTACCGCCACATCCCGGGCCCACCCTGGCGTGTCGTAGAAGCCAGTCTGGTACGGAGCGGCCGGGTTGGCCACGTTGATGATGCGTAGGCCACCATCCCCCCAATTGGCAACGTAAACGTGGTTGCCTGCTACGGCTATCCCTTTAACTATGTCAGGCAGGATGCCTGTCTGCCCGACAACGATAGGTTTGGTGGGGTTGGAGATATTCAAGATAACCAGCCGCGGTCCCACGCCGATGTAGGCATAGTTGCCTTGTACCGCCACATCGGGAGTGTTACCCCCAATCTGGCCCATCAGTCCCACGTTCTGGCTCTGTTGGGCTCGCGCTTCCGGCCCCTTTCCCGATATCGGTGGAGAGGAAAAAGATACCATCGCCGAACTCAGGCAAAGTACTAGGCTCATCACCACGATAGTAGACGGTCGCATTTTCATGGCGTACCTCCTTTGTCTTTCTCACACATCTTTGACCCGATAACCACGGTGCTTATCCATTACGGCGAGAGAGCGAGGCAATGTGCCGCCACCGCGAACACGGTATCGCGCATGCTTCCAAGTCATCATACGTTACCGTTGCACGGAAGCGCATTGCACCCCATGGCCCGCTGATGCAGGGGCTATCCATCACGGCCGGGGGCTTTCCAGAATGCTTCGCTGCATTGCCCAAGTATATCCCTCCTGCATGTGATTGCAAGGATTGGTCCATGTGCCGCAGTTGGGCGTGCAGTTATGGAGTAGCCTAGAGTCCTCGAATAGGATGGATTATAGCTGGGGGAGGTTTTCGCGGCCATAGGGAGGAAAACGTTGTACCCGACGTAAACTAGGACGCTGGCGCTGCCGACCATGCCGTCGCTATCGGTGGCGCTCAGTGTGATCTCATGCCAGCCAGGCGATAGCGATTGCACCATTATCTCGCTCCCGCCGCCTAGCAAGCCGTCACGGTCAGAGCGCCAGTGCATGGGCAGGTCAGCAACAGGGCTATCCTCCCAGTCAAAAGCGAAGCCGCTGAATATCAAGGCCGCCCCTGGAGTCACTACTAGCCCGTTCTCCGGCGCCGTGATAAAGACCAGCGGCGGTTTCCGCGCGACAGCAAATGCCGCACTGGTCGCCACAGACGTGCGCACCCCATCGGAGGCATACACCCTCACCCGGGCATTCTCGGTGCCAGGGAAATGCTCTCCGCCCACTAATAGCTCTGACCCCTGCAGGCGAGTGGCGATAACCTCCCAGGTTTCTCCGCCATCGCGGCTAAAGGCTACATCGAACCATAGCGCATCGCCGTCCAAGTCACTCGCTTGCCAAGCAATGCGGCACTGCTCGTCGGGGAGCCACAGTTCCCCACCGTGAGGCGAGGTTAGCGCTACCGTCGGCTCGTGGGCGCTGACGACCCGCTCTGCCAAGAGTTGCTCCCCTTGCCAGACCTGAATCCTGGCTGTGTCGGGGTGCCAGGGAAGGATTTCGTAGAAGGGGAGGCTGTCCTCCTGTGTTCCGAGCGATGCTGCGCCCGGCAGCAGGCTGTGCGTGATGGCTTGCACGTCAAAACGGCGTTCGAACAGCGTCGAGCCGTTTCCTGCCATCAAGCGCAGTTGATAGTGACCCGCGCCTGGCCCGTCCTGTGAGCCGGCAGGCCGCTCCAGGATGGACCACGGATCAAGGCTGGCTCCTGAAGGACTGATTGAGCCCGAGGCAAACAGATACGGCTGCAACTGAGCGCTTGACCTCTGCCGAGACTCCATCTGGACGCCTTCTCTATCCTCTCGCGCATTACCTGCCGTTGCCATCGTGCTCCCGCGGTAGGATAGGATGGCGCGATAGGTGTATTCGGACACCCATTCGTCCTGGCAGTAACTCATCAAGTCGTACGACGACTTGGGCACCACGTAACCGCCGGGGTACGATGGCACCTTGCCCCCGGCGGCAAAGTTCCAGTCCCAGCCGTAATCTCCGATGATGGCGCCAGCGTAAGGATACGGTGCAGCATCCGATACCCCACAAGGGGCATGTCCGCGGTTGAAATTGTGTCCCAGCTCGTGCGCTGCGATGTCGGCGGCGTCCTCCAGGTTTTCGTGGTGCACGGGCACGCGCCCAATCGCTACATAGCCAGGTTTCTGCCCAAGGCCGCAGATGCTGCCCTGAGGCATTGTGAACGGAATCATGCCGTACCAGTGCGCATCGGATGGCAGCGAAGTGTTCTTGTTGCGCAGATCATTGACCTTCCCCAAGAGCGTGCTCCAGCTGCTTTGCTCCGGACCAATTGCCTGGTCCCAGGTGAGCACAGGAGAGGAGGGCACATACCACTGGATGTCCCCCACCGGCAGCACCTTTTTCAGGTAGCCTTGCAGGTTTCCAGGCATGCTCCAATCCACGATCTCCTTGTGTCCCCCCTCCGTGTAGTAGATCCAGATAGGCACAATGCGCAGCGGCGGGGTCGTGACGAAATTGAGGTTGACCGTCTTCTTGTTGTTGGTGTAGTTGCTCTCGGGGATGGTGCCGAACGGGTTCACCTCCACTTCCAACGTCCCCGAACTGGACACGCCATACAGATAAAAGTTGAGGGTATCGTTGAACTCTGCCCGGTCGGGGAACAGTTTGGCAGTGATGGTGGGGTTGATAGCCCAGGCAGTGAGCTGCTGCCCGCCTACGTTGGCGATGGCCTGCGCGGAGACATTGGGTACATCTTGCGTGGAACCGCTTACTTGGATGTAGACGCGGGCAAAGGTCATCTTGCCGGCAATCATGGGCACGGCATTGTCCGGGCAGTTGGGGTTGTCCTTGCACTGGATGGACTGTGTCACCTCGATGGCATCTACCTGCAGGTCTAGGGCGATGGGCGTGGGAGATTTGGTAGGGGTGGGAGTTACAACCTGCGTGCCCGCTGGGACGTAAACAGTTAGGTAAGGCGGATGGCTGCCCTCGCGGCTGGAAAAGATGCGCGTCCAGCCAGCGCCCTTTTCCTCGCCCAGCAAAGCCATTCCATAGTTCCAAGCAGGGTGGCTGACCCACTCTTGGACCAGCGCGGTCACGTCCCAGACTCGGTAGCCCGGGTCCGTGCCCACAACGTGATCGGCAGAGGCAACCAAAGCGTGGCTGGGCTGTTTGGTCCAGGTGACAGGTGGCAAGAGCCAGCACAACGGTCCCTCGCACCATTCCTCTTGGATGGCATGTACTGCCATGCACACCTTGGCGTCTCCCCCTGCCTCCTGTAGATAGACGTGTAGGGTGGCTTTCTGCACCTCGGTGCTCCAGTGGATGGCGGAAAGGTCGAAGAGGAGCAGGGCTTGTTCGGACAGGGGAGCAGCGCCGCCCGTGTAGCTGGTGCGCAGTATGCTGGAGTTCCCATAGTTGCTGCTGGGCGACCATTGGCTGATGTGTGCGTCAGCGCCCGCGGGAAAAGTCAGAAGCCGTTGGCCGACGAGCGACTGGACGAAGAACTCGTTGCCTTGGTAGGCACCGGGTCCGACCCCCTCAAACTGCAGCCAGCCCTCACTCGTGAACCGGGCACCGCTCTCGGACTGTGCACTAGCCACATGGACGTCTTCCGCCCCCAGCGCCAAGTTGAGATAGGGCTCGTCCTCGCCTGCGGGCATCAGCGCTTCGAGCACGAAGCGTCCTTGCCGGTCCGTAAGCGTCGCCATGACGAGTGTGCCTATCTCGCAGTGGATCGGTGCTTTCAAGAGATGTACGGGAATGTCGGGCAGCGGGTGCGTACGGTCGCCCGGCTCACCCAGGTAGACAACCCCGCTGAAGGTACGGTGGATGACCTCGACAGGCTGTGTAGGTGTAGGCGTGTCCGCCAAACGGGTGTTGGTGGGCGTGGGTGTGCGTGTCAGCGGGACGACGGTGTGGGTAGGGGTGGATGTACGCGTCGGTCCGATGTCAGGACCAATCGGCGTTGGCGTGTGCGTCGGACCAGTCGGGGTGGCGGTGAGCGTCGGTGGGATGACGGTGGGAGTGGGGGTCGGTGTGTCGGTCGGCGTCGGCACATCCCAGAAAAAGTTCTCGGCGTATGTCCCTGGGGACGGGTTGTGGAAGCGGATCCAGTTCGCGCTAACGACCTCGCCCCCGGAGCCACTGAACGCCCCTGTAGAGGCGTAGCTGGGGAGATCCGTCTCAATGATGTTGTAGTACTCGTAAGACCCATCGTCGTCCCACACGGTTAGGCTGAAAGCCCCAGAGCGGTTGGTGGTTGTCTCGCGGATCCAGGTCCCCATACGTCCGGAGGAGTTGGCGCCGTAGATGGCGACGGTAACGCCGGAAAGGGGGCTGCTATAGTCGCCAGGCTGGCCGCGGTATACGTTGCCGCTGAAGGTCCAGGCGGTCAGGGCAGAGTGTACCTCGGCTTCAGAGACGGGGCCGGAGAGAATGGCCAGCGCGGCAGCTACCTGGCTCATCTCAGGTATCTCTGCAGCAGTCGTTACCCCCGTCCAGGTGCTTCCTGCAATAAGGGCAAGGGCGGCAAGTACAAGAGCCACTGATTTCGAAACTCTGATACTGTTCATCCTACATTTCCTTTCCTTGGTGTATCTCTACGAAACGGCCCATGAAACTCAGCATGCCATCTACGTCAGAAAATGCGGCGCTTTCTCTACTCTGCACATGCTCAATCCGTCCGCGCCAACGTGATTCCGTGGCTGACCGCTCGGTCCATAGGCGCACCACGAAAGTATTCATTACAGAGAGTGCCAGCGAGCCTTGTTCCATTGTTTTCTCCTTTATCTGCGCTTTGGTGTTTGCAAAGTCTCGTCATCTGCTCCTCCAACTCAGTCGGTCACCTCACCACTAGCGGCAGGTGGATGCGGTACCCTACGAGCGCTACCTCCCCACCGCCCCAGAAGCCACCAGCCAGGGTGTAGCCCCCGCCGGAGAGCGCCCCCGCATCGGCCTGCCCGACGGTGCCGCCCAGGCTGTAGGCGCCGCCTTCGCTCCAGGTGTAGCCCCCGCCGTCTATCGTGCTCCAGGTGAGGTCATAGCCGCCGGATTGGGCCAGGGCCGGGAGGAGCGGGAGCAGGGCCAGGAGCAGCCAGACCAGGTAGCGAAATGGTTTGCCCATGGCCGCCTCCTTATCGCTCGCCGTCGGTGCGGAGGGGTTCGGTTTTGTGCCGCTCCAGCAGGTCCCGGTTGCGCTGATAGTCCAGTCCCATTTCCGGCGGCTGGCTGTAGCCTTCAGGGTAGAGGTAGGTGCCCTGCTCGTCGGCCGGCTTGTCCACCTCGGCCTGGACCGGGTGGTCGCGCAGGTTAGGGTCGTTGCGGATGGCGGTCACCTCCCAGGAGACCTTCTTGCCAGGAGCGCCGCCGGCGATGCGGAAGTTGCTGCCCTGGATTTCCTGGGCGATGTAGAGATTGGGCATCGGCGCGCCGATGGCGGTGAGTTGGTAGCGGAAAGGGCCGGCGTTGAGGGCTTCAAAGTAGGTCGGCAGGGTGACAACCGCTTCGCCCTGGGCATCCAGCGTGACCACGCCGTTGTAGACATTCTGCACCTCGGGACCTTCCTGGGCAAAGTGGTAGAGGTAGCGGCCGGCCGGGTCGAGGGGGTGGTCAATCTTGAAGGATTTGCTGCCACCGGCAGAGAAGTTGCCGGTGACACCCACATCTCCCGAGAAGTACCCGGCCTTGCCGGGAGGGATGGCTGCGCCGTACACGCCAACAGCCGTGTAGCTTGGGGCAGTGGCAGAGCCACACACACCAGTGCCGGAAATACTGTCGCTCTTGCCGTACACGCCGTAGGTGAAACCGCTGGTGGCGGAGGCATAGCCGAGCACGCCGAGGCCGTAGGAGCTGGTGGCATAGCCGTACACGCCGCGCCAGTGGGCATTTGCATACACGCCGGTGCTGGTACTCTCACCATACACACCGATGTTGTCGCCGCTGGAGGCGGTGGCCTTGCCGAACACGCCGATGCCGTCGGTGCTGGCGCTATCCCCCCGGACACCATAGGCGTAGCCGCTGGTGGCGCCGTTCCGGCCGTACACGCCTGCGCCGGCAGGGCTATCGCTCTCGCCGTACACGCCGTAGGTGGTGCCGCTGGTGGCGTTGGCGTAGCCGCTCACGCCGCGGCCCTCAGGGCTGTTGCTCTCGCCGTACACGCCGCTGGTGGTGCCGCTGGAGGCAGTGGCCTTGCCGTACACGCCAATGCCGCCAGCGCTCGTGCCCATCACGCCCATGCCCAGCAAATTGGTGGAGGTGTTGTCTCCCATCACCACGCTGCCGAGCCCCACCGAGCCTTGAATGCGAGCCCCCGGCCGCAGCCCCAGCGCATAGGGTGCGGCGGTGAGCGCCTGGCGCGGGCTGAGGTTGGTGTACCTGCCGCTCCCCGCCGGGCAACGCACGGCGACCGCCAGCCAATGGGCATCGCCGGTGAAGACGCTGCCAAAGTCCAGGCTGGTGGTGAAGAGGCCGTTGCTCACCGGGACGTTGGTCTTGGTCTGGGTCGTGCCGACTTGCGTCCCGCCACTGCCGGCATCCCACAGGCTGAACTGAAAGTCGCAGTTGCCATTGACCGGGTTGCCGCCCTGCTTGAGTTGACCCTGGTAGGTGAAAGCGGTGCCCAGGATGGTGGTCTGGACGCCCGCATCCCCCTGATGGCCAGGCTCCTGGGCCTGGCCCGACCCCACGGTCAGGGCCAGCAACGCCACAGCCAGCAGGCTGCTTAGGAATGTCCATTTGTTTTTCATCATACACCTCCTCTTGGATTCTTGAGCCATCTGCGCGGGCGGAAAGCCTGTCTGTTGAACATGTGGTTAAGAGCCATTTCTTACCACCAGCGGCAGGTACAGGTAGAGGCGCTCCGCGTACTCATCCGCGCCGATGTCGTAGCCGACGCCGATAGGCCGGGGATCGTCATCCATGTCCACGTTGGGGGCTCCGGCGGCAGATCCGCGGTCAATCGCCGGTGAGTCGGAGTGGAGGTGAAAATCTGCGGATGCGACGTCCACGAAGCACGGGTCGCCTTCTACGTAATCCTCGCCGTACACTTCGTCCTCGTAGCCGCGATAGCCGTCAATCAGGTTGTGGTCCACGGTTACGTTGCCGGCAGGGACATCGGCAGCAACGGCGAGCTGAAAGGTCAGGTTCTGGCTGGCAATGTTGTTGCGGATGATCACATTCTGCGCCTGGGCGTTGTCGGCGATGATGCCACCGCCCCAGCCCACGCCGTTGTCGTAAAGGGTGTTGTTGATGATGACGATGGTATCCATCGGGTGGCTGGCCGAACAGCAATACGAGATCTCGATACCGTAGGTGTGGTTACAGTAGGCTATGTTATTTTCCAGCCGAATGTTGGTGAGCAGCCCGCCCATCTCGGAGGCGACGGCGAAACCGGCGCTCTCCTCCGAATCGAACACGATGTTGCGGGAGACGGTGATGTCGTGAGTGGGCTTGTCCCAGGCGTCCACGTAGATGCCTACGGCGCGGGGGCAGCTGACCACGTTGCCGGTGATCAGTCCGTTAGACGAGCCGTCTTTGGCGTCAATGCCCTCTTTCTGGCAGTCCAGCACTGAGTTGTCCCGCACTTCAAAGTTGCTGGTACCTGCTACAGTGATGCATTCCTGGCCCCCGCCGACGCCGGCCTGCTCGACCGTATTGCCGGCCACCACAATCTGCTGGCTGCCCCACACGCCGATGCCCGATGAGGCGGTGTGGAAAGTGGTGCAGTTCTCGATGGTGATGTGGTCAGAGTTGCGGACCAGAATAGCGGCATTGTTGGAGAAGGGGCCGGCGTGGATGACGCGCAAGCCTGTGAGTCGAACCCAGCTTTGCTCGGCAATTTCGAATAAGCCAGCCAGGTCATCGGGTAGAGCGATGCCACTCCCGTCCAGCGTGGGCGTCTCACCGGGGTAGGCGGCGTAGGTAATCTCGCTGCCTGGGCTGCCGGAGTGCAGCGGGATGATCCGTTCGCGGTATGTTCCGGCGCGGATATAGACCGTGTCACCCGCGGTCAGGGTATTGGCTGCTTTCTGGATGGTTCGCCAAGGCTGATCTATCGTGCCGGGGTGGTTGTCGTTGCCGTTGGGGGCCACGTAATAGATACGTCCAGCGCCCCTGGCGCCGGCTGATAGATCGCTGCCGAACGGGAGCAAGACCACGGCCAGGCTCGTGAGACAGTTCAGTAGTTTCATCACCGCCGGTGGCCTGCGTCCACGGGCTGAGCGCCAAGGTGGCTGTGGGAATGAGCGTAGCATTGGGGCTCCACGCTACTTCATGATCATAGGCAGGAACACTCGTTGGGACAAGGCCGGTGTGAGTGTGCCGGTGGCTCTCGTGTTGGGGGTTGTGGTTGGGGTGCGCGTTGTCCTGACCTGATCGGTGGCCGTGGGCGTAGGCGTGGTCACAGGCGTCTGGGTGAGCGTAGGTGTGCTGGTGGGTTGCAGAACAAGATCTGTCACCTGTACGCGCAGCAGCGCTGGCGAGTTGCTGGTGGCTCCCCCCTTGCCGACGACGCGCACCCGCCACTCGCCCGGGCTGTCGGCAATCACCTGGCAGTGCTCATCGAACGTGCCATGGAGATTCGGGCATAACTGCCGGGAGGGGCTGCTATACAGGTTCATAAAAGTCCTCCGGAAGGTTGTAGAGGTCGGCCGTGATCAACTGTCCCTGCACCACCGGCAACCTGAACCAGTCCTCGTCTCCATTTGGGCACATGCGCACCTCGTAGGTGGCGCCTGGCACGAGTGAGTAGGCATTGGAATAGTCGTTGTTGGGCTCGTAATGGTCTTCGGCGCAGCAGAAGGTGAGAGATAAGTCATCGACGGAGAAAGTCGTCGGGTTGCTGTAGTCGTTCTGGGCTTCCACGATTACCTGCCAGGTTTCGCCAGGCAGGAGGCCCCCCGTAGGGAAGTAACCAAAAGCCCGCGGTGTCCAAGTACCGAATGGAAGGTCGTTCCATACCCACAACGTATAGGCAAATCCATCGCTGCTCCGCACGGTCAGAGTCAGCCAGTCATACCGGCCAGACTCCTCCAGAGAGCACACTCCGACCCATCCCCGGAATCTGATGCCCGCTGCAGCGAACGGACAGGTGAGGGACTGGTAGATCAAGTTGTGGTCGTTGTTGTAATAAGCCATCCGCGCCGAGTAGACTCCCGGAACGCCCCAGACAATTGGCTGCCCCCAACCAATCGTCCGGTACGCGAGGTTGCCTGTCTCAAAGCCGCCGTTGCGCAAAAGATTATTGGTGCAGTATGGCGCAGCGGCTGAGCAAGTGCTGGGAGCGGCGTTCAAGCCGCTCCCAGCCTGGCCTTCCCTTGAGAGGGGGAAGGATTGGGAGAGGATTGGCCCTTGGGCATGGCCCACCCTCGCGGACTGGGCTAGAAGCAAGCCCAGGAGCAGAATGCTAAGGAGAATCCGCTGCTCTCTCATCGTGCACCTTACTATGGCCAGTATAGCACAGGGGTGTCAAAAAAGCGTCAAATTCCGCTCAATGGGCAGCGATGATGGCGTCCTTCCAGAACCACCATCGAAATGGTGAAAGGGGGAGCTTGATCCATGGCTTGACCAGGAGGTGCAGCCGTTCGTGCGTGAGTGGCACTACGGCTGCCTCGGCGATCAGAATGCTCTCGGCTTCTGCGAACAACTGCATGCGCTGGACAGTTTCTGCTGTTCGCCGGGCTTGCTCCACCAAGGTGGTGTATGCCTGGTTTTGCCATCCTGTCTTCTGCCATTGCAGGCAGACGCGCAGGAAGTTATCGGGGTCAGGGTAGTCGGCTGTCCAGCCGCTGAGGAAAAGGTGGGAGGATTCTCTTTCTACGTTCTGCATGAAGGTGGGGAGAGAGGGTACCGCAAAAGGAACCTGGATATGGAGGCGTTCTCGCCACTGTTTTTGCACTTCGCCAGCCAGAGGCCCCGTGCGCGGATAAGCGGTACACGCCAGTCCCTGGCCAGGAAAGCCATCGCCGTCAGGGTAGCCAGCTTCTGCCAGGAGTTGCTGTGCTCGCCCTGGTTGACAAGGCAGGGCAACGCCTGGCGAATGGCCGGGCATGGTGGGTGGCACCAGCCCACCGCTGGCTGGGGAGTGGATGCCGTCTGTGGCGACATTGACGAGCCTTTCTCTATCAAGAGCCAGCGCCAGGGCCTGGCGCACACGCACATCATCAAAGGGCGGTCGCCGGGTGTTAAAGGCGAGGTACCAGGTGGTAGGGCACGGGGCGGGGGTATAGTCCTCAGCGTACGCCTGGCGCAAGCGATCCAGTTCAGCCGGTGTCAGGCCTCGCAAATCAAACAAGTCCAACTCATGTGCCTGATAGAGAGTTTTCACGGTATCTTTTCCCAAAAGGCACAGTTGCACTTGCTGCACGTTACCTTTGACAGGAATGGAATAAGCGGGGTTGCGCACCAGCGTCATGGACTCGCCACGTTTCCACGCCTCGATCTGAAAGGGCCCATTCACCACCAGGTGAGCCGGATCAGCCCAGTCCAAACCGTACTGCTCCACAACGGACTGCGGGACGGCATAAGCCACGGGAAGAGCCAGCACCTGCAGAAAATAGCCCGCGGGTTCGGCCAGTTCGACGGACAGGGTGGTGTCGCTCAGAGCGCGTACGCCAAGTTTTTCCGAGTCTGAAAGGACTCCCCCGTGATAAGCCTGAGCTCCTTGGATGTCATACAGGGCGCTGGCCAGCGGCGCACCCATCTTTGGGTCCAGCGCTCGTTTCCAGGCGAACTCAAAGTCATGAGCCGTAACCGCGTGTCCATCGCTCCAGCGTGTATCTTCCCGTAGGTGAAAAAGGTAGCGGCGCCCCTCGTCAAGCACCTCCCAGCTTGCCGCTATGGCGGGCAGGATTTCCATCTCTGGACTCAGCTCCACCAGACCACAGAATAGCTGGTCGATCACGCCTCCGGAGGCGGTCTCGCCTGATAAGGCAGGGTCCAGGGTCGTGGGGTCCCACCACGCGACGCGAAGCGCATGTGGTGGCGCTGCCACCAGGTTCGCTGGTTGTTGTGCCAGGACCTTCTTCCATAGGGTGAACCCTTCCTCGTATGCCCGGCGTGCCTCGCGAAACTGGAAGGCATTGTGATGGGTGAGTCCCGTCTTCATCCATGTGCGAGCGGCCAGGTCAGGCAGATTCGACTCCTCCAACAATGGTAAGGCTCGATGATAGAAGCCAAGTGCCTCGCCATGAGCGCCAAGCAGCCGCGCTTGGTCTCCCGCCTGTAGGAGATAGCGGATCGCTTTTTCTGTGAGTTCTGGAGCCACCAGGCGACCGTGCTGAAAGTGGAAGGCAAGCTCGCCAGCCAGTTCTCCCACTTGAGCCGCGTAGACATGTTCCATTGCTTGCCCCACCAAGGCGTGTAGATACTGCCTTCGCCGCAACGGAAGCCCAGCATAGACAATCTCCTGAATCTTCTGATGGGTAAAGGCATAGTCACGGCCCAGGGCATCCGGGCGCTCTTCAATGAGTCTGCAGCGGAGTAGGTCATCCAGAGCTTGCAATGTCTCTTCCGTACTATGCTGGTATGCGGCACGGAGCACGTCCAAGTCGAACTCCCCGCCAGATACAGCAGCAACCTGCAATGCTTCTTGGGATGCCTGGCTCAGCCGGTGTACCCGAACTCGCACGGCTTCGCTGACGCTAGTAGGCAGAGGGAGCTTGCCACAGCTCAACTGGGCAAAATCCCCGCTCCATGCTCCATCCTTTGACTGCAGCGTGCCGGTCTCGAACAGCGCGTGGATCGTTTCCATAAGGAAGAAAGGATTGCCTTCCGTTTCCGCGTACAACCGTTTGGCCAGAGGTATCACTGCGTCTCCTGCGTGCGACATCTCCACGATCAATGCCTGCACGGCGGTCGCAGAGAGGCAAGCAAGTTTGAGCAAGTTGCAGTATCCCTCCTGGCACAATTCCTGCTGCAGTGTGGTTAATGGATGTCCCGGGCTGACTGATTCTGCGCGGAATGTGCCCACAACCAAGATTGGGCAATGTGAGATGTGCCGGACAAGATAGTGGAGCAATTGCAATGTCGAATCGCTGGCCCAATGCAAGTCCTCGAGAACGACGAGCATCGCCTGGTGAGAGGACAGCTCGGCCACAAATCGGGCGACGCCATCAAAGAGATATGTCCGTTCTTCATCCAGACTGATAGGCGCTGGCAGCGCAATCCCTGGCTGGCGCTCCACCAGTTCCGGTACCAGCCGTGATACCTCGGCCAGCACCCACCCAGGGAACCGTTCCAGCTCTGCGGATGTCACCGTCTCCAAGCTGGAACGTAGCGCCTCAGCAAGAGGCTGGTATGGCAGGTAGCGCTCGAATTCATAGCAGCGGCCCCACAGCACGCGTATCCCTCGCCAGTGGAGATGGTTAGCCATCTCTTGGACGAGGCGAGTCTTGCCCACACCAGCCTCGCCCTCAATGAGCACAAGACTGCCTTTGCCTGCAGTTGCTGCCTGCCAGCGTTCGCGTAAAAAAGCTAGTTCATCTTCGCGGCCAGCCAATGGTGCAGGAGCCGCAATGGCTGGTGGGCTATATCTTCGAGATACCATGGGCACAGGAGCTGGTGCAGGGATTCGGACAGTGTCTGCAACTGAGGCCACGGGATGCCGCCCGTCCAGAATCTGTTGGTAAAGCTCAGTTGTTTCTACGGTGGGCTCAGCGCCCAGTTCTTCCTGGACGACGGTACAGCAATGTGCGTATTGTTGCAAAGCGGCATTGCGTTGTCCTAACCCGCAGTAGGCACGCATGGCTGCCCGATGTGCATCCTCTCGTAAGGGATCGTGCTGCAGCAGACGCAGTGCGTTGGCCAGTGCGGCGTGATAATTTCCTATCTTTTCGTAACCAGCTATCAGGCGCGAGAGCCCTTCCAGAAACAGACTTTGCAGCCGATAGCGTTCGTTGATCACCCAGTCATCATAAAAACCCTCGAGGAAATCGCCGCGGTAGAGCGTTGCTCCTCGTTGCACGCTGGGGAGGTCATTGGCACGTATGCAGGACTCGTATTCATCCACATCAAGCCGCAGGTCGTCCTGCGCAACAAACTGGACAGTGTACATGTCGCTGTGGATGATGCCTTCCATAGGGAAACAACGCCGGATGTGCCACAACGCAGTAGCAAGGGAACGGCGTGCTTTGTGCTCTGGTTGCTCTCCCCAGAACAAGTCCACCAGGAGATCTCGGGATTGGGGTCGGGCGCGGTTCATCACCAGGTAGGCGAGCAGGGATTGCGCTTTGCGCGTGGCAGGCGTAGGCAAGGGCTGGTCATCCCAGCGCATGTCCAGCGGGCCAAGAAAACGAAACTGCAAAACGGGCACGGCAAGCCCCCTTCCTTTTCGGGGCTCCGCAGCAAATTCGATGCCGAGAGCGGTTGAGAACAAAGGACCTGCAACTATCCAATGGCAACACACGATGCCGCTGTCAATGATACCACAATCCTACCGCTTGAGCAAAATGACCTGGCGAATGGGTGTAGTTGTCCTTTGGCGGCGAATATTGCCCGGAAAAAGTGGGTGTAGTTCAACTTCGGGGCGAGAAATACCTTGCACAGCCCCAGGCGGATGAAAAGCAGCCAAGTCTGGACAAGAACAATCACTGTCAGCAGATTGGGGGAACGGATGGAACGGATTCGCTCCTCAAGTAGACGGGGCTATCTTATACTTATACCCAGCGTGGACTGTGGTCCACGCCGAGCGTGAGACTGCTCCAGGTGGACCACCCGCTGTCCACGCCAAACGTGAGAGCATCTGCTCTCCCATGGTCATTCTGAGCCGCGTAGCGGCGAAGAATCTCCCTCAGTTCCATGAGACCCCTCGGCTTCGCCTCAGGGTGACACAGGAGACCACACCTCACCCGGGCATGGGAGCCCAGGCCCAGATGCCGCCAGGGAATCAATTCCCTGGCTGAAACGAGCCAGTCGGCTAAAGCCGACTGGTGATTGGCTGCAGCCCCCTTCAGGGGGCTTCACTGTTTCAGCCAGGGATTGAAATCCCTGGCAAGCTCAATGGCAAACGCCGCCGTCCACGCTTATCCATATTCTGTCCCCAAACTGAACTACACCCACCCAAAGGAACGATAAACTTGTTGGCCCTATGTTTGTTTTGAGCCACGGGGTTCCAATCCCAAGCCTAACCGCGAGGTCTCTGCGGATTTGACACCATCCTCTATCTGTGCTACAATTATATTGCACAGGCTATGATGGAGACAAGTAGGCACTGCCTTCGCCCTGCAGAGAGCTGCCGCAGGTGGAAAGGCGGTGGGCAACAGTGCTGAAATCCGCTCCGGAGCCGCAGGCGAAAACAGTTTTTCCTGGTTAAGCCTTGCCGGCTTGCTCCCGTTAACGAGCAAAGAGGCTTTGGGGTATGGCACCCAAGGCGAAGAAAGGTGGCACCACGAATGCCCCCTCGTCCTTTCAGGGCGGGGGGCATTTTGTATTCCATCTGGAGGAGGTGCATCATGATTGACCTGAAACTGATCCGCGAAAAACCTGATTACGTACGCCAAGCGATTGCCACGTTGCAAGTTACTGCGCCCATTGACGAGATCCTGGACTTGGACGAGCAGCGCCGCAATTTGCTCAGTCAAGTGGAGGCGTTGCGCGCCCGGCGCAACGAAGTCTCCAAGGAAATTGGCCGTTTGCGTGGTGGCCCTGGAACCGAGGGGCTGAAGGAAGAGATGCGCCAGGTTGGAGAGCAGATTAAAGCCTTGGACGAGCAGGTGAAAGAGGTTGAGGAACGGCTTCGGCGGGCATTGCTCGAAGTGCCCAATCTCCCACATGCAAGCGTGCCTGTGGGCAAAGACGAGAGCGAAAATGTAGTCGTGCGCACCGAAGGTGAGCCCAGGCAATTCGATTTCCAACCGCTGCCCCATTGGGACCTTGGTCCCATGCTCGACATCATTGACTTTGAGCGTGGGGTCAAGATGTCGGGCACGCGGTTTTACATCCTCAAGGGATTGGGGGCGCGCTTGCAACGAGCCTTGATCGCTTGGATGCTCGACCTGCATGTCCAGCAGCATGGCTACACAGAGATCTATCCACCGTTTATGGTGCGCGAGGAATGCCTGTGGGTGGATGGGAAGCTGCCCAAGTTCCGCGACAATGTGTACCACGATGCAGAAGAGGATTTTTGGTGGATTGGGACGGCAGAGACGCCACTGACCAATCTGCACCGTGATGAGATCCTGCCGGCAGACAAATTGCCATTGAATTATGTGGCTTATTCTGCCTGTTTCCGCCGTGAGAAGATGAGTGCCGGGCGGGATGTGCGCGGCATCAAACGCGGGCATCAGTTTGACAAGGTGGAGATGTATAAATTCACCACGCCAGAGAGCAGCTACGATGAACTGGAGAAGATGGTTGGGCACGCCGAGGATGTGGCGCGTCTGCTGGGCATTCCCCATCGCGTGGTCTTGATGTGCACAGGCGACCTGGGATTTGTCGCTGCCAAGAAGTACGATGTCGAAATGTGGGCGCCGGGTTGCCAGGAGTGGCTGGAAGTGTCAAGCATTTCCAACTGCGAGGACTTTCAGGCGCGGCGTGGTAACATCCGCTTTCGCCGCGAGCGTGGTGCCAAACCGGAATACGTGCATACGCTCAATGGCTCTGGACTAGCGCTGCCGCGCACGCTCATCGCGGTGATGGAGAATTACCAGCAAGCCGATGGCAGCATTGTCGTGCCCGAAGTGTTGCGGCCCTATATGGGTGGCATCGAGGTCATCCGCTGAGTTTGGCACGTGTATTTGACTTTCGCAGCACTCTGCGCTATACTAGGAGCACAATGCAATATCCCATGGCGCTACCGGAGGGATGGCAGAGTGGACTATTGCGGCGGTCTTGAAAACCGTTGTGGGCTTGTCCCACCGGGGGTTCGAATCCCTCTCCCTCCGCAGTCTGGGTGATTGAATACGTTGGGGAGATGCCAGAGTGGACGATCGGAGCCGCCTGCTAAGCGGTTGAGGGGGTTAGAAACTTCCTCCCTGGGTTCGAATCCCAGTCTCCCCGCTGGAAGGCAGATTAGCAACAGACTTGCATTATTCGTTCTTCCAATACCGGTGAAATACGCCCCCGTAGCTCAGGGGATAGAGCGCAGCGCTGCGGACGCTGAGGTCGCAGGTTCAAGTCCTGTCGGGGGTGCCAGAATAAATCCCGTCTCATCACGAGGCGGGATTTGCTTTTTCGCCATTGCGGTAGGCAAGAGAAAGATGTCAGCCGTTTGTCCGTTCTTTTTCAGGTAAAAGGCGAGAAATTCCTGTATATTTTCATCGTCTGAAGAGAGATGGCTGAATGAGTGAGGTGTATCATCTAGCGCAGCAGGAAGTTTCTTGAGGAGGTGGAGGATGTTCTGGTGGTTCCGGCCATGGCGAAGACATTGGTGGCGACGACGTTTCTGGCGGCCGTACCCTTACCGCCCGGTGGGTTGCTGGCCCATTGGGTGTTTGGGGTGGTTCATCCTGCTGATCTTAATCCTAATGGCGTGGGCACTCTTCGTAGCGTGCACACGCATGTGGTGGTGAGGCTACTATAGGAGAGGAACGCCTAGCACAAAATATGGGAGAAAGTCTGTTGATAGAGCGGAGGGAGCGCATCAACCTACGGCCCCCTCCGCTTCTTTATGCCGGCAGGAGATGGGCTAGTCTTTGAAAGGATATATATTGCCGTCTATGCGACTTCGAAGAAGTGATCCTGTTTGGCGCCACAGACGGGGCATTTGTCCGGGGCTTCGCCGCTGACCGTATAGCCGCACACGCTGCAGACAAAGATGGGCGCTGCAGGCAAGTCTTTCCCCGCTTGGAGGGACGCCAAGGCTTGTGAGTACAGATTGTAGTGGACTTGTTCTACCTCCAGCGCATGTTTGAAGCTAGTCGCAGCGGCTTTATTGCCTTCTTTTTCCGCCTCAGCCAGATATGCCGGGTACATCTGCTGGAATTCAAAGCCCTCGCCTTCGATGGCTGCCTGCAAATTCTCAGCGGTAGACTTGATTCCGCCCATGACACGCAAATGGGCATGGGCATGGACAGTCTCCGCCTCTGCCGCCGCGCGGAAAAGCTTGGCAATCTGAGGATAGCCATCTGATTCTGCTTTCTTGGCAAAAGCCAGGTACTTGCGGTTGGCTTGGCTTTCCCCTGCAAATGCTGCTTTCAAATTATCCATCGTTGCCATAGAGTGCCCCCTTTCTTGTCCCGAGATTGGTAAAACTTTTGCCTGTAGTATAGCAAAAAGGATTAAATTTGTCAAAATTCTCTGCATTAGATGGATAAAAACGAACGGAGCATTGCCATGCCATAGGTGTGCGCGAGAAAACAAGCGCGTTTACACCCTCTGTAGCAATCCATGCCTCACAGCACACCCGTCCAGTGGACGTTTGGCGCATTCAAGGGAACCTTGGTTCCAGGGGTGGCGTCTTTGATATAGGCGACTTTGCACCAGCATGACTGGTGGAAAGTCAGAACAAAGGAGGAAAGGAGATCGCCATGAACCGACGTGAACTGCTTCTTTGGGGAATTTTGCTTGCCCTGAGTGTATTGTTGGTCAGCGGGTTCGTCTCTGGAGGAACGCGGCTGGGGCAGAGGAACGAGGCAGAGGCACAGCCGCTGATTGACTTGGCCAAAGCAGACCTGGCGCAACGGCTGAATCTGCAGCCCGAAGCTATCCTCGTGCAGAGTGTGGAAGCCACGCAGTTCCCAGACAGCAGCCTGGGCGTGCCAGAGCCTGGGAAAATGTACCTCATGGTCATCACACCAGGTTACGTGATACGTCTGGTAGCCAACGGACGAGTATATGAATACCACGGCAGTGGCAACTATGTTGTCCTGGCAACGAAGTGAGAGGGGTTTTACCGCCGAGAACGCAGAGCCTGCCAAGAAACGCTTCTTCCTCTGCGTTCTTCGCGTTCTCTGCGGTAAAAGATGATCCACCGCAGAGGGCGCGAAGGGAAAAGTTCTCTGTGAACCCTGTCCTCCGTGGCAAAGGTACTGTCAGCATTGAGAAATATTTTTCTGTGAACCCTGTGATCTCTGTTGGTATAAAGTGCCCCCTACTTTGCCAATCCCGTGGAATTGTGCTAAACTAGAAGGTGTAATGGGTGAAGTAATGTCGTATGGATGAGTCGTTCAGACTCCGGAGACTGACTAGCAAGCAGGTTGGGAGGCTAGGCTATGTCTCGTGTTACCAGACGCCAATTCCTGAAAACCCTATTTCATACGGGTTTGTGCCTTCTGGCGGGTGAAGCGCTCGCTTCCTGCCAGCGTGGCTCTGTTCCACCCAGCCCAACCCCATTGCCCCCTACACCGACACCCGCTTCTCTTCCGTCGTATATGCGTCCAGCCCTCTACTACAAAAAGCCTAGCGGGCAGCCAGGTTCCACGCAGGTGATGTGCGATCTGTGCCCCAGACGATGTGCGATTGCGGATGGCCAGCGCGGCGAGTGTGGCGTGCGCGAGAACCGTGGCGGTACACTCTACACGGTAGTTTACGGCCGCGCTTGCGCCGTGCATGTAGACCCCATCGAAAAAAAGCCCTTCTACCACTATCTGCCTGGAAGCCAGGCTTTTTCCCTAGCCACTGCTGGATGCAACTTGCATTGCCTCTATTGCCAAAACTGGCAAATTTCACAGCGTCGTCCAGAGGAAGTAGAGAATGTGGACCTACCGCCAGAGCGAGTCGTTGCTGCCGCGCAGGAGTACGATTGCCCTGTGATTGCTTACACCTACACAGAACCCACCGTTTTTTACGAGTACATGCTGGATACCGCACGGCTAGCCCGTGAGAAGCACCTGCGCAATGTGGTGATCAGCGCTGGCTTTATCAATCCTGACCCGCTTATCGAACTGTGCCACGCCGTGGATGCGATCAAGATTGATTTCAAGGGTTACAGTGCAGACTTCTATGTCCGTGTTTGCCAGGGTGCTTTGCGCCCGGTGCTGGAAACGATGAAGACCATCCATCAGCAAGGCATCCATCTGGAGATCGTTACCCTGGTTGTGCCGACGCTCAACGATGAGGAAGGACATCTGCGTGACCTTTGCCGCTGGATCGTGGATGAACTGGGACCCGACGTACCCACGCACTTTAGCCGCTTTTATCCCCAATACAAACTGACCAATCTGCCCATGACGCCTGTGGAGACGTTGGAAATGGCGCGGAACATCGCAATGGAGGAAGGAATCCATTACGCCTATATTGGCAATGTGCCTGGCCATCCGGGAGATAACACATATTGCCATCATTGCGGCGAGATGATCATCCAACGCCTAGGCTTTAGCGTTGTAGCCAACCACATCGTGGATGGCAAATGTAAATTTTGTGGGCAGCCCATTCCAGGCGTATGGGCATAAAGAAGATATCCGCGCTGCTATTGCTTACGGTGCAGAAATGGCCAGAGAAGGCTATGTGGAAATTCCTATTGAAGAGCCAGCATGAAGTTCAAACTCGTATCCGTACTAATGCTGCGCAAGAGATCCTGGCGGCTGGTCATGGCAGCGGCACGGTTCAGGAATTCGCGCAGCGAGGCGCTTCGCTTCCGTAGTTCACGCATCTCCGCACCAATGGGGCTAACTGACGTTGGCTCATCCGCATAGGTGCCGTGGAACGCAAAATACGCTTGGTTCAACTTGCGGATGTAATATCCTTTTGAAGCCAGGTACTGCCGACGCTCTTCCATAAACTGCTCCGCTTTCTCCACCTCTCCTTTCGCCAGCAATTCGTCCACCGTCAGCCTAATTTGGCGCATTTCGCGGTTAAAGTCGAATTCTGGCGTGGGACGAACCTCTGGTTGTGGTGTCGGCGCAGGTTGCTTGGGGCGGTAATAAGTGTCGAGCACGATCTGCGCAATTTCGTCACTCACCATCCCCGCCAGCGTCTCGTTCATCGTGGCGACCTCATAGTTGCGCGCCACATCAAGGGAATCTAACAAGTACATGAACCCCAAAGGCGTGAAAACCAGGTATTGGTGTAGCCACTCTTCTGCTATGGTCGCAATTGTCCATCCCAACGAGGCATCATCTGCAACAAAGGCGGGGTACGTGGCTCCAAACCCTCCCAACTCCGTTACCAGCGAAGAGACACCCAGCGCATCCACTCTGGCTTCGAGATCCTCTATCGTTTCCAAGTTCAATTCCTGGACCAACATGATTTCGCGCAGGCTCTCTATCCTCTCCCGTGGTGAAATGACCAGGAGGTGGGGAGGCCGAGCCAGACGAAAATTGAGCGGGGGGAAGCTAATCCTGATTTGGATAAAGCGATCCAGCGGATTGAAGATGCCTTGCGCGCTAAAGGCTTCCCGCACCTGGCGCCCCAATATCCATTGGACTGCGCCTTTCATGGCTTCTCTGCGCTGCAGTAACTTTTCCAGTTCTTCTTCCTTGGCAGCCAAATCCTCCCGGTTGTTTCCTGCGGCAATAGCATTGATCTGCCATTGCACCAAGCGGATTTCGTCGTTCAGGCGGAAGTATTCCCGCACTGTCTCCACTTCTGCCTGGGTGACAGTTGGCGAATCGAGGCTGCGTGCTGCTGGCTTCGCCCATTCTACGAGGTGCTGCAGCTCCCAGCGTGCAATGCTGAAGCGGTAGGGAGCGGTTATTTCGTTCAGTCGGTCATCAAAGCCGGGCGTCCGCTGGCAAGCCACGACAGGGAGGGCCAGCAGCAGTATGGCCAGCCAAATCCGAAGAGCGTGGTATTTCAATCCCGATTCTCCTGTCAGCGCATCCTACGTTTGCGGCGTAGGCGTCGCCTTGGGCGGGAACAGGTTTTCGCGCCCGTTCTCAACCAGCGGTTTGACCATGTAATCACCCACTCGGACATAGTAAGGCGAGGTGGACACATTCACGACATAACTATTGTCTGTGGGATCCTGGGTGCCAATGGACAGGGTAATGGCTTCTTCGCCTTTTTGCAGGGTAACGACTGCCACTGGGTTGTCCAGTCCATACTCAGGGCGCTTTTCCTTCCCCAGCGGCCTGAGCATCGTTACAGAGGTAGCCCTGGTAACGATCAGGTTGACCGTCTCAGTAGCCAATTCCTCCCCGGGTGCCAAATCCGAGAGGGTCCATTTGCCATCTGCATCCTTCTCCAGCGTAAAAGTGCCTTTGGGGTTCTGGATGGATATTTTCGTTACCTGATCTTGGGGCACGTTAAAATACGAGGTATCCACCCAATATCCAGGAGCAGAACTGAACTCCCAAGGCGTCAGATTAGTGGCGAGGTATGTTTCGCTCCTGCCATCCAGCCGCACGTGCGTGTTGCCATAACTGGGAGAAGAGCCCAAGAACAGGGTATATTTCGTGCCATTGGCAGTCTCCAGGTCAAGCCGGCGCAGGAAATCATCCGCCGCAACCTGTAACCGCTTGTAGCTCGCCTCAGTACGCGTTATCAAACGACGGGTGGTGAGCCCCACGATCTTGTCCAATGCCTGCGTGATGCGCTCGGCTTTGAGCGGGTAATCGTCCGCTTCGGGCAGAACCCAGTTGCCAGCCACCTGGCGTAGTAGCACCGACTTGCCTTCATTATCTGTTACCGTGATTGCCACAATGTCTTCCTTTTTCACATCAGGCAGAAGTGGTCCGCTGCTACCAGTCGTGACCGTTTTCGGCCAGAACAAGACCACGCTCAAGAGGATTTGGATGGCTAGCGCAGCAGCGAGGACTTGTTGCGTGCGGTTCATGATTTCACCTCCTTCGCCTTGGTGAGCGTTTTTGCAGGCAATAATTCCATGGGCTGTTCGCTCTTACGGCGCAGATTCCACACTCCTGCAATGCCTAGCAGTGCCAACAGAGCCACAGCGTAGTTCAGCCCTTCCCAGAAGGATTGCGCCCGTTCGCTCAATGGATTGAGTGTACGTGCAGTGGTGCCGCGTGCACGGATGCCCAGCAAATCCAGGTCTTCCGTACACCAGGCAACAGCGTTCTGCATTAACTTCAGGCTGTTGAGGTAGCGATCTCCCATCAACCTGGAGGAGATTTGGAAAACGATGTCATCGAGGAAAGCCGCACTGCCAAAGACCACCAGTCGCGCGGTTTCAGGTGACGCTTCAATGGTGCCGGCGGCTGCCTGGGCTGCCGTTTCTCCTTCCTCTGTGGTGAGGGGAGATGGTTTGCCCTTGAAGTAACTCTCGAAGCTGCCTTGCACTGCCACAGCTAAAGGATAGCTCTGCTTCACCTCGCTCACGGCAAAGCCTAGTTGTGGATATTGCTCAAAATTCGGCTGGATGATCGTTGTTGTCTGTGTCCAGGAATTTTTGCTCGAGCGCAACAGCACCGTAACCTGACGTTTGGCATTCTTGGCTTCATCCACAGTGATGGGCGAAGCCCAGTTGAGTGTTACTGCAGAAAGATTGGCGACAATGGGATGACCCTGCGCCATGCCATCAGGACGGATATCTACGAAGAACGGATAGTTCAACGCTTGAATTTCCTGGATGCGGATACCGCCTACGTTGCGCACAACGGGCACCGGGAAGGGCTCGTTCTGCAGGTCCAAGACAAGTGAGTTCTCCACCGTGATGCCATAGCTAGCGAGCAGTTCTTGCATGCCGTTTTTGATCGCCTCTATCCCTAGTCCGCCGGTAAACGGGTCTGGGACCAACTTGTAATTGCCCGCCACTGCGATCACTGCCCCGCCACGCATCAAATACTGGTCCACTGCATAGCGCGCCTTATCGTTCATTTCTTGTGGAGCAACGACAACCAACACGTCAATATCTGCCGGCACGCTGCCGCCTTCCAAATACACTGTGCGCACTTCCTGCTCTTGCGCCAGATAATTGGAGAGCTCCTCCCAAGTGGAAAGTGGCTGTTGCATCTGCCCCCAGGCATCCTGTGTGGGCTGTTGTGGCGGCGTCCACAAGCCCACCACCTTGAGGAAGCCAGGCGAAGCGCGTTTGAGTGCGGATTCGATGGCCGTACGCACGGAGGCTTCGCTCCAATCGCTGGTGGGGAAAATGACCTGGGCTTTGTCGCCAATCTCCAGGACCATATAGAGGTAATAGGTCTCCGGTGAAAAGAGTGAATAAGCAATGGGTTGCAGGCGGTAGCGTTCGTACAGTGTCTGCCGGGTTACTGGGCTGCCGGGGGCGTCCGGGTCCACCATAGCGTAGGTGAACTTGCCCTGCGCTTCCTTCTGGATATCATTCGCCACCTTCTCGATGGCTTTGGGGGCATCAGCGAGAGGTTCGGGCAGAGTATTGGGCGTGACATAGGCCGTCAATTTTGCCGGTTCGTCCAATGCAGCCAGCACCGCGTCAATGCTCTGGAAGCCATAGACCACCTTCTTAATCGTGCGGGTCAGGTCATACTCCAGATTGCGCAGGCGTACATCCGGCATAGCATCGCGGCGAGGCACGATCTCGATAAGATCCTGGAAACCCAGCACCTGGCTCTGATCTCCGTAGCGGATGAGGATGTCGAAATAGGAATTGATGATCGACGATTCGTAGCGTCCAGCGACCTGGAAAGGCGTGGGGCGAATGCCGTAAATCTGGTTGGCTTCCGCTTCTTTCTCTGGGTCCTTGGCTGGGTCTATGATCTCCAACTGCACCTTCCCGCCTGACGCCACCCGGTACTCCTGGAGCATATCGCGGATCGTGGGCACCAGCGGGGCAAGCAAAGGATGGGTCTTTTCGCTGAAGTAGCCGCGGATAAGCAGAGGCTCTTGCAGGTTGCTCAGCAAGTCACGTGTTGTCTGCGATAGGGTGTATTCCCGCTGCTCGGTGAGATCCAGACGCAAGCCGCGTAACGGGTAAGCCCAGACATTGGCCATAATTAGATTCAGCACTAGCAACAGCGAAGTCAGTGTGGTCGCGCGGCGCTGAGGACGCGTGCCTTCCCCTTGACTCCAACGCTTGCTGATGAGCGAGAAGACGTTGAGAGTGAGGAAAACACCGCTGAGCGTCAGGTAATAGAGCATGTCACGCAGGTCTATCACACCGCGTTCAATGCTCTCAAAGCGGCTTCCGGGCGCAATGGCACGCAATACCTCGCCTAGGGTGCGTCCAAAGAAGCCGGTCACTCCGCCAGAGCCGAGCAGGTAGAGTGAACCGCAGAGCAGCACCGTCGAGATGAGCGCCACGAGCTGGTTATCGGTGCGCGAAGAAACGAACAAGCCAATCGCGGCATACGCCGCTGCCAACAGGATAGCGGCCAGATAGCCTCCTATCACTGGCCCCCAATCCAGGTTGCCCAGCAGCGAGACGGTGATGGGCAGGAAGAAGGTCAGTAACAGTGAAATTGTCACGAGTGCCAGCACAGCCAGGAACTTGCCCAGCACCAATTGCACAGGCGAAACAGGCAACGTCAGCAGCATTTCCAGGGTGCCGGAGCGCTGTTCCTCGCTCCACTGGCGCATGGTCAATGCGGATACCAGGAAGATCATCAGCACCGGCATCCAACGGAAGAGTGGCCGGACATCGGCAATCCCACGGGCAAAGAAAGTTTCTACCCAGAAGAAGGAGAAGAGAGTGATCGCCAAGAAAGTGCCGACAAAGATCAGCGCCATTGGCGAAGTGAAGTAACCTTGTAACTCCTTACGTGTGATCACCAATGCTTGTTTCATTCCTACACCTCGCAAATCCATTGGTACTGTGTTTATGGTGTGCTTGTGAGCAGTGAAGCGTCTGCTGTACCCCCTCGCAGCGTGCACTTCAGTACGCTCAGGCCGGAGCATCCGTGGAAGTCGTCAAGCCCGCGTAGCCAGTTCGTTGAAGACGGCCTCCAATGTGCGGACATCGCGGCGCAGTTCGCGCAGTGGCCAGTTGTGCTGGCGTGCCAATTCGTAGATGGCAGGGCAGAGGTCCTTCCCACCGCGGCGTTTGCCCAGGACACGGTATGCCGGGAAGCCATCAGCAGAGCGCATGGCTTCCACGCCCCGCACGCCAGGCAATTCGCGCAGCATCTGTTCCACATCCGCTGCTGCTTCCGAGAGCACAACCACTGCATCCGGGGTTGCTGCCAGTTCGGAAAGCCGAGCGTCGGCTCTGACTTGCCCGTTCATCAGAATGATCACGCGATCGCAGAGCGCTTCCACCTCGGAGAGGATGTGCGTCGAGAAGAGGATCGTGCTTTGTTCCGCCAAGCGGCGGATCAGGCGGCGGATTTCTACAATCTGTGTGGGGTCAAGGCCCAGTGTTGGCTCGTCTAAGATCAGCAGTCGGGGGTGGTGCAAGATTGCCTGCGCGATCCCTACGCGCTGCCGGTAGCCCTTGCTCAGTTCGCCGATGGGGCGAGTCAAGTGCTCCTGCAGTCCGGTAGCGTAGATGGCTTCCGATAGGCAAGCCCGTTGCTGGTCTCGCGCGATTTGGCGCAGGTCAGCCATCATCTGTAAATAACTTTGCACGGAAAGCTCCGGGTAGAGCGGCGCATTCTCCGGCAGGTAGCCGAGCAGTGCCTGAACCTGACGAGGTTGCATCAGGACATCCAGTCCCGCGATGCGCACAGTGCCCTCATCCGGCTGCAGGAAGCCAGTTAGGATTTTCATCATCGTGGTTTTGCCAGCGCCGTTGGGACCAAGCAATCCCACAATCTCGCCTTCGTCAATATGAAAAGAAACCCCACGCAACGCCTCAATGGGGCCATAGGATTTCTTCACATCAACGACGTCAATCACTTGCTTTCCCTCCCTCATGCCATGGATTCGAAGCACCACAGAATATTATTCAATGTGGACAATTTGTCAAGCAGTGGGGCTTTAGAGAGTGTTGAAAAATCTTGTTCACCCTGAGCAAGTGAAGAGCCTGCCCTGAGTGCAACGAAGAGGTCTCGTGTAACTTTAGCCGTATTTTCCCAAATACTGTGAGATGCTTCACTTCCCCTTCGCTTCGCTCAGGGCAAGGCTCAGGGCGAAGGTTCAGCATGACACTGAAAGGGCTTTTTCAACCCTCTCGCTTTACCGAATTGACGTTTGTGGAACTGCTTGTATAATTTCGGAGATGAGAACAACATAGGTGCGGTTAGCGAGTTGATAGCCAAGACGCCAGTCACAACCGGCAAAAGGCGACAGTGGCGAGTTTGTGAAAAGCACCTGCTTTGCAGGCGTTACCAAATCAGAACAAAGGAGGAGCTGTCATGGCAAGCAAAAAAGAGGTACGAGAAAAGGGAGGGATTTTCAATATCTATCAGGGTTACAATTGGTTGAAATCCACTGGTCTCGAGGTTCATTTGGTCTTAACGCCACGCCTTGGTTCTCATAACGTGGGCATCACCAGTGGTGTGCATTATCCAGGGATGGAATTTGAACCGCATGTTCATCCGCTTTCAGAGGAGCTGGTCTTTTGTTTCGCGGGGGAAGGGGAATTCTTCCTATACGACAGATGGATCCCGGTCAAGGCAGGTGATGTCCTCTACGCCCCTCCGGGCGTCCGCCATGGGACTCGAAAACCAGCCGGGAGTGAAGGCATATTCGTCACCGTTGGCGTTGCCACTCCACCACAACTCGATTTGTACAATCGAATTGGATATGATGTGCTTGTGGAGGATTAAGTAGATGTACGGCACATTGCGCTATGGTATGGTCGGTGGTGGGCAAGGGGCATTCATCGGAGAGGCGCATAGAAAAGCAATCAACTTAGATGGAAAAGCCAGGATAGTAGCAGGGTGTTTCTCGCGCTCGTACGAAAACACACTGGCTACCGGTGCGGCGCTCGGGATAGAGCCTGAGCGTTTGTACAAGAGATTTGATGAGATGGCGAAGGCAGAGGCAGCGCGCGATGATGGAATCGATTTTGTGGTTGTTGTAACACCGAACAACACTCATTACCCCGTGTGTAAGGCATTCTTGGAGGCGGGCATTCACGTTGCTTGTGACAAGCCGCTAGCCATTAGTCGCGAGCAAGCCTGCGAGCTGGAAGCACTTGCTAAGGAGAAAGACCTGCTCTTTATGGTCACCTATACTTACATGGGATACGTGACCGCAAAACATGTTCGAGAAATCATTAGGGCAGGCGAGATTGGTAAGATCCGCACTGTCATAGCGGAATACCCGCAAGGGTGGCTAGCTCGTGAAGGCGATTGGGGAGGCAAGCAAGGATCTTGGCGCTGCGATCCGTCTCAGTCTGGCAAATCCAATTGCCTGGCCGATCTGGGAACGCATGTTGAGAATGCCATAGCAACCATGACCGGCCTGAAGGTAAAACGCGTGCTGGCCAAAATGGATATCATGGTCCCTGGCCGCGTCTTGGATGATAACGATTTTGTGCTGGTGGAGTATGAAGGCGGTGCTACTGGCATGTATTGGACTTCTCAAGTAGCGATTGGCCATGACAACGACCTGCGTGTGCGTATCTACGGTGACCGGGGCGCGATCTTCTGGTCCCAAGAGGATCCTGAAAAAGTTATCATCGCCAAGGAGGATGGCGCACCGCTTGTTGAGCACCACAAAGGTTATTGCTCCATTGCCCCTGAGGCTGCCAAATACGGCAGGCTGCCCAAAGGCCATCCTGAGGGTTGGCTGGAGGCTATGGCAAACCTATATCGCAGTTTCATAGAGTGCATCCATGCCAAACGTAACGGTAGTTTTACCAGCGACATGATTGACTTCCCTACAGTGAGCGACGGCGTGCAAGGCGTCAAGTTCGTTGAGGCTTGTCTCCAAAGCTCGGCAAATGGAAACGTCTGGGTAGATCTGTAACAGTAGCCTCAGGGTACAAGTAACTACAACGAGAGTGTTGAAAAAGCCCTTCCAATGTCATGCTGAACGGAGTGAAGCATCTCGCGGTACTTGGGGAAATACGGCTAAAGTTACGCGAGACCCCTTCGTTGTACTCAGGGTGACAAGATTTTTCAACACTCTCCTACAACCAATCAATTGCTAAGGAGGATTCACAAATGGCAAGACCCATTACACTCTTCACCGGACAATGGACGGACCTCCCTTTAGAAGAGATGTGCAAACTTGCGCAACAAATGGGATACGATGGCTTGGAGCTCGCAACTTGGGGGCATTTTAATACCCGTAAAGCCGCTACCGATCCTGCCTATGTCAAGGGGATTCGGGACCTCCTGTCGCAGCATAATCTAGGATGCTGGGCTATCAGTGCCCATCTGGCCGGGCAATGTGTGGGGGATCTTTGGGACCCACGCCTCGATCGTTTCGCGCCAGCAGAACTGGCTGGAAAGCCGATGGAGATCCGCAAATGGGCGATCGAAGAGATGAAATTTGCTGCACGGGCGGCGCATGAGCTGGGCGTAAAGGTCGTCAACGGGTTCATGGGTTCTCCCATCTGGAGGTACTGGTATGCTTTCCCTCCGACGAGCGAAGAGATGATCGAAGAGGGGTTCCAACAGATTTTTGATCTATGGACACCCATCTTGGACGAATTCGACAGGTATGGCGTCAAGTTTGCCTTGGAAGTGCATCCCACCGAAATTGCATTTGATTACTACTCTGCCGAGAAGTTGCTAAAGGTATTCGACAATCGTGAGACGCTCGGTTTCAACTTTGATCCTTCGCACCTTGTCTGGCAGGGTGTTGACCCAGTGGTGTTCCTACAGGCGTTTGGGAACAAGGTCTATCACGTCCATGTCAAAGACGTCTACGTCAAACTCGATGGAAGGAGTGGGATTCTCGGTTCTCACCTCAAATTTGGTGATCCGCGCAGGGGCTGGAACTTTGTATCTCTTGGCCACGGCGATGTCGATTTCGACAAAATCAATCGTGTGCTCAACTGGGTGGGCTATCAGGGTCCCCTCTCTGTCGAATGGGAAGATTCCGGCATGGATCGCATCCAAGGAGCAACCGAGGCTTGTGAGTTCATCAGGAGAATGAATTTCTCGCCCTCCGCATTTGCATTCGATGAGGGAATTCGGGCTGATTGAGAACGGGGTACCAGGATCTTACTGGCTATCCCTATCGAATCGGATACACGCCGAATTCTCGTACCGCCTCGCTCATGGCTATGATATTGCGTGGTGGGACGTCGGGTTGAATGTTATGCACTGCGGCAGCGATGTATCCGCCACCTTTGCCCAATTGATGGATACGCAACCTGACTTCTTCACGGACTTCTTCTGGCGTCCCGTGGGGGAGTACGTGTTGGCTGTCAATCCCGCCCCAGAAGGATAGCCGGTCGCCGTATTTCGCCTTGAGTCCGGCGACATCAGGGATGGCTGAAACCTGCACTGGGTTCAACGCTTGCACGCCAGCGTCAATCAGGTCATCTACCAGGAGGGTGATGTTCCCACAAGAGTGGAGCACGATGACTGCCTCTGTGTACTCTCTAATGAGCTCACAGAATCGCTTGTGATACGGTTTGATCATCGCACGGTAGGTCGTAGGCGACATAATGGGAGCAGTCTGCGTAGCCAGGTCATCAACGATGCGCATTGCTGCCAGGTAAGGGCCGGTAATTTCCAGAAAGCGTTTGGTGATCGCAGCGTTCACTTCGAATAACTTTTCGAGCAAGGCATGCATGAACTCTGGGTCTTGTATCAGATCCATCAGCGCCTGCGTCAAGCCACGCAGCATGAATGCCGGTTCCCAAAATCCCTTGAAACCACTGTCTCCAACCAACGCATACGGTGTGTTCTGAAAGAGATCGCGAACCTCTTCAGCCAACCCTGCGTATCGGCCGGGATCGTCTACATCCGGCCAAGGATACGCATCCAGATCTGAGATAGTAGCATGAGCCAGTGGATGGCTCGCCAGTTCCCAGTAGTGCCCTCTGGAGTAGGTGACCTGACGCCACTTGATCCCAAACTCGTCTATAAAAGCACCGGGTTCCGATGGCGGCGGGGTCCAATTCTTCGGGGGCTTAACTATGACTGGCCGCAGATCACTATCTAGGCGACGCATTGTCTCTTCGTCCAGCCTGGCTACTCGGAAAGCCTTGAACATGATTTCAGTAGGCGCCGAGATTCCTTCGTACGCCTTCAGATACTCATAAGTCTCCACTACCAGACTAGTCGTGCCGGTGCCCCCAAGATCAAAGGGAACGCGGTCAGGCTCTTCGTGATGGAGAGCAGCCATGACCCGTTCCCGTGGAGTCATTTGAGCCGTCACTACACCTCCTCAAGAACTCGCCTTATCTATGGCTAGCATGGAACAGGCGAGATGTTGCCCCCAGATGACCAGTACTTCGATACGCTTCAAGGGTTGGCGTACTTTTAGGGTGCCCAAAAGGGAAAATCCCCATACATCAACTTCTCTACGCATTCGCCAAGCGCATGCATCACGATGAGGTGCACATGCTCAGAGCAGGCTGTGTTGAGCGTATCGGCGGGCAACCAGATATCAACCATCTTAGCCAGCTTGCCTCCAGCCTTGTTGGTGAAGCCAATAACCGACATACCTTTGGCTTTCGCTGCCTCTGCTGCCATAAGCACATTGGGGGAGTTGCCGCTCGTGGAGAAGCAAATGAGGACATCTCCAGGTTTGCCCAGGCTTTCCACCTGCCGGCTGAAAATCTGATCGTAACTGTAGTCATTGGCGGTGGCTGTTATTGTGGAAGTGTTGTCTACCAGGCTGATTGCCGCTAAAGGGGGCCGGTCAAAGTACATGTGCCCGGTAAAGTCATTCACAATATGCGAAGCGTTCGATGCGCTGCCGCCGTTGCCGCACAACAGAATCTTGCCTCCATTTGACAGGCACTCTTTGACCAATGTAACTGCGCGCTCAAAAGCAGGAATCTCCGTTAGGCAAGCGTTCAGTGCCTCGACGTTCTCTTGTATCCGTTGCCGCAAGATGGTCTCTGCTACAGCAGCATCATCTGCATTTTTCATCATTATTTTTCCTCCCAATCAGGTATGTTACAAACGCTGTTACTCTGGTTTCTCAGCCAGCATAGGCCGAGTAATCTTGACTTCGACCAAAATAGCAATAGCCAACATAACGACGAACGCAGCCAGTACCAGTGGCATCAAACCGCTCAGGTTGCCGATGATAATTCCCGTTACACAATAATCCGTATCAGCAAATGTCGTGCCACTGAAGCCCGAATTGGCCATCAGGGTAACCAAGAAGGCTTGTAGGAAGGAGTTCAGAAGACCCTGAAATCCTGCTCCCAGGAAGGCACCACGGCGACCACCTGTGGCATTCCCAATTACGCCCGCTGTGCCGCCCATGAAAAAGCTATGGAACAGCATGGGGATAACTGTTATGGGGTATTTGATAACCCATAAAATCACGATCATGATGAACATCCCGATCGTATAGCCCAAGAAGCCAATGAATACACTGTTGGGGCCATAGGGGAACACCGCCGGGCAGTCCAGAGCGGGGATGGCGTTCGGCACGATTTTGTCAGAGATGCTGCGGAAGAGTGGCACGATCTCTCCGATGAACGTGCGCATACCAAGAAGGATGATTGCCACCCCTGCGGCAAAGGTGAGCCCTTGCCCCAAAGCCCAGGTAATAGACTCCCAGGTACGAGCATAGACCCCAGCGACACGAATAGACCCAGTGCAAAACACAGCGAGCAGGCACACAACGGTGACAGCCAAGCCCATGAGCAAGAGCGCCTCACGGAAGAATCCCAGGCTGCTGGATAACCCCATCTTCTCTGAGTCGGTCTTCTGTGGATCGCCTCCCACGAATTTACCAATCAAGCCAGCCACGCAGTAGCCCATGGTCGCCAGGTGCCCTAGGGCGAAACCTGCACCCTTGGTGGCTTTGTGCATAAGGGGCATAGAAAAAGCAGGCATCGTAGTGATCACAATGCCAGAAATGATTGCGCCGTAGACAAGCACTTGTATGCTAGATAGGTGTGATGTCGACAGCATGATCGTGCACACAGCGGCGATGAACAAGATATGGTGGCCAGTCAGGAAAATATAGCGCAGAGGGGTAAACCGCGCCAGAATGATGTTGACGACGAGTGCACCGAGCATTGTGAAGATGATTTGTGCGCTGAACTTGGTTGCGGCTAGAGCCGTGATCGCCTCATTGACCGGCACGACAGCCTGCAAATGAAAGGCTTGGGTAATGACCTTGCTCATAGGGGTGAGCACCGCAGCGATCACTGCTGCGCCGCAATGCATGATGGTGACACCCAAAAGGATTTTGAAAGCGCTTGTGAGCACGCGCTCAACGTTGGGCGGTCTTTGCTTGCGCTTGCTGGCAGCCACTTCATTGAACACAGGCATCAGCGCGCGTTCCATCTCCTTATCATCAAGCACGTTCTTAATGACCACCAGCCGTTTTGCCCATTTCCTGCAGCGAGGCGCGAACTCGGGAGTGGTTATAAAAATGTCAACATCTTGCCGCTGGGCGGTGCCAATGTCTGCAACTTCTATGTCAATATCGGATTCCTGAATGCCATGGCGCTTGAGCACGCGCTCAGCGCTCATGCGGAGCAATAGCCCGCTGCCCAAGCCCATGCCACAGACCGTGATGATCTTGATCAACGTTTCCGAACGCTCCCACGATAACTTTTCTATGAGAAAGTGCCCTGTGGCCTACCGTGCTAGTTCTTCCTTGACCGCTAATTGGATGGCGCCTGGACGACAGATGCTCTTGCACAGCCCACAACCATCGCATTTCTCCCGGTCAATGATTGGTTTCTTGTCTACGAATTGGATGGCGTCGTAAATACACACGTTCTCGCATTGTCCGCAGGCAACGCATAGTTCGTGGTCGCAGTATGCGAAGTAGCGCGTCTTGCGGTCATATTGCTCCATGCTGAGCATGTTCTTGCTCGCAACTCCGATGATGTCGGCGAGCCTTTGGATGCCTTTACGCTCCATATAGGCGTTGATTTCGGCTAACATCTTTTGTACCCACGCATAGCCCTTCAGGTATAGGACAGTGGCTACCTGAACAGTGCTTGCACCGGCGAGGAGGCATTTGATGACGTCATTGCCCGTCATGACGCCTCCAGTGGCGCTAATAGGGATTTTCACTTGGGGATACGTAACGATAACCCAGCGCAATATGGAGTAGAGTGCCCAACTGCCGCCATGTCCCGCGAGACCGCCGAACAGAATTGGCTTCTGGGTTTCGATGTCGATTTCGATGCCGGTGGAGCGGTTCATCATGGTCAAGCCATCAGCGCCCGCTTTATCCAGACAAATCGCTGTATACAACGGGTTTGCCATCTGCCGCGACATTTTGGGGATGACCGGGATTTTGACCTTCTGCTTACATGCCTGCAAGGCGGCCAGTGTGATAGAGTGGATATCGTGAGCGGGATCGCGGATCAGAAGGCCGGTAGGACAGGTCGGCACAATTTCAATGGCATCGGCTCCCGCTTGTTCGCAAACAGCAGCGTAATGTGCCCAGCTCTCGGGGTTGATGCAGTTGATGCTGGCGATGACCGGAATAGAGACTCGTTCCTTAGAGCGGCGTACCGTTTCGGCGTAGTCGTCTATATCGCCGTAGTAGGCTTGTTCATAGCTGTAAAAAGTGGTTGATTCATAGCCTTTGATACCACTGCGCAGCACCGCAAAGCGGGGAAAGGGATTGTAGCGCATGAGAACTTCTTCTTGTACCGATTTGAGGACGACCGCGCTGTACCCATTGTCCTCACACTTTACCGCTTGTTCTGCGTCACGGGTTGTACCCGCCGATGCAGCAATAATAGGATGTGCAAGCGTTATTCCCGCATAAGAAGTGCTCTTGTTCACCAGCGGTATCCTTATAAGTTTTTGATGATATTGCGAATGTACTCTGCGGCACGCACCATTCCTTCGGCAGCAGGGGGTAAGTCAATCTGTTGCCATCTGCGCTCGTATTCCAGCGAAATCCAGCCATCATAGCCGATTTCCTTCAGTTTTCTGAGGATAGCTGGCCAATCAAGGATTCCCTCGCCTGGAATGCGGGAATGCACAGTACGCTCTGATTCAGGAACGAAAGCCACCGTGGAAAATTTTGCTTTCTGGGGTTTCCCTCCGCGGTAGACGAGGTCTTTGCAATGAACATAAAATATCTTATCTTTGAGCAGTTCGATGGCTTCCTCGTATTCCTCCGCGGGGAAAAAGGCGAGATTCGCTTGGTCATAGAGTGCACCGACGTTGGGGTGGTTGATCTCCCGCAGGATCTCCGCCGTCCTCGCCGCGGTAGTGGTCATAGTGCCAAAGTGGGTTTCCAGACACAGTTTCACATCCCGTTCTGCCGCATAGTCGCCGCATTCGCGCATTGATTTCACAAGCGCCTGCAGCTTTTCTCCGCCTGGATCAGTCTCTCCATCTACGAACTTGCCTCCGTAAATGCGGATGTGATGACAATCGAGCAAAGCAGCCATGTCAATCACTCGTTTCAGATCGGCACATTCCTTTTGGCGCACTTCCTCGTCAAGCGCATTGTACAGGTTGAGGTAAGGCGTAAGCCCCGCAACCAGTAGGCCGGCACGTTGTACTTTATCCTTCACGGATAGGACTTCGGCGTCGCTTGCTGCAAGAGGGATAGCGCAGCGGTAGCCGTCTGTCTGCACAATAATCTCAATGCCATCTAATCCAATTTGGGCGAAAAATGCAATCGCCTCATCAAGACTGTATTCAGGTGTGCCCATGGTGTGTCCAGCGATCTTCATCATTTCTCATTGCTCCAGTTTTTGGATAAGTCGGGCAAGCCTGCTGCCCGTAATATTCGATGCATCAGTTCATGGGTCTTGTAGGCATCTTCGGCACAGGTCAGCGGTTTTTCGCGCGTTCTGACACAGTGGAAAAAGTGTTTGATGCAATCTTCGAAACCAAGGCGGTGCACCACCGTGCACCAACCCTTGTTCAGCGGGGTCATGGTCTGCCCTTCCTCTCGGTCGGGATAGATGACCTTGTAGCTGTCGAGATTGTCGCTGATTGCCGTGATGCCGCCGCCGTACATTTCGACATGCTCCCGCCATTGTCCTGCCTCGCGAGAGGCGACCAGCAGCCCGATGCCACCGTTCTGAAACCCGAGCAGTGCCGTACATGCATCTTCGTAGAATGGATCTGTGAACAAGGCACGAGCCTCAACACTTTCGCATTCACCCAGAATATGACGCAACAGGTCAACCATGTGGATGGCATTTTCCAAAGTTCCGCGGAATTCCTTGAACTCGCGACTCTTGTTGGCAATTACGAGGTGGGGGCGTTTGTTGCCGAAGGCAGCTAATGCGCGGGTATTGCAAGGCGCAAACCGACGGTTAAAGGCGACCATTAACAACCGTCCCGACTTGGCTGCAGCATCTGCCAGCAGGGCGCACTCGCCCAAGGTCATGGCAAGTGGCTTTTCGCAAAGGACATCCAGTTTGCGATCAAGTAAGGGAAGGAGATATTCCTTGCGCACTGTTTTGGGGGTCAGAAGTACTGCACAGTCGAGGTCGGTGTCCAGGAACTCGGTGAATGTCTTGCACGCCTTCTGTGCACCAAAACGAGAGGCAGCGCGCTGGGCGTTCTGAAAAGTCCTACTGTACACCGCCGCAATTTCCACATCTGGCATGGATGCCAGAACTGGGAAATGAGCAATCTGCGCGATGGCTCCCGTTCCGATCACGCCAACTCTTATTTTTCTTTGCTCTGTCATCATGTTTATGCCTTGTTATCCTCCGAGATACGCGCGCTTAATTTCTTCATCGTTAAAAAGATCGGCAGACTTGCCGTGTTTGCGGATCCTTCCATTCTCCAGCACATAGGTGTAGTCGGAGATCATCATCGCCTTACGGGCGTTTTGCTCCACCAACAGGACCGTGATGCCTGAGCGAACGATCTCTGTGATGATATCAAAAACTTGATTGACAAGTACCGGCGCAAGGCCGAGGCTCGGTTCATCCAGCAATAGGATCTGCGGCTCCGCCATCAACCCACGCGCGATAGCCAACATTTGCTGTTCTCCACCTGACAATGTCCCAGCCAACTGGGAGCGTCGCTGGCCCAGGATCGGAAACAACTCGTACATTTCGCGCATCTTCTTTTTTGCGGCAGAAGCACTGATACGCCATCCGCCCATGAGCAAATTCTCGGCAACGGTAAGGTTGGGGAAAACGCGGCGTCCTTCGGGAACTTGGATAATGCCTGCCTTCACAACTTCGTGTGGCGAGGTGGGTAATGGCCTATTATTCAGGAGAATCTCGCCGCTTCGCCGCTTCACAACTCCGGATATGGTATTGAGCAGGGTGCTTTTGCCGGCACCGTTTGAGCCAATAATGGAAACGGCCGACCCTTTTTCGACCGACAAAGTCACATCGTCGAGAGCAACTACGTGGTCATAATTGACACAGAGATTTCTGATTTGTAACACTGCTACTGTCCTCTCCAATATATGCCTTGATAACCTCGGGATCGTTGCACACTTCCTGGGGTTTGCCGTGCGTCAAGAGGTTCCCGAAGTTGAGCACGTAGATGTGTTCTGACAACTCGTTGACCACTTGCATGCGATGTTCAATGATCAGAATCCCGAAACCGAATCGTTGCTTGAGTTCTGCGATGAGTCCGATGAACGCTGCCAGTTCACTAGGGTTGAGGCCCGCCGCTGGCTCATCCAGCATCAGCAATTTGGGTTGGCTGACGATAGCGCGTGCAAGTTCAACACGACGCTGCAATCCGTAGGGCAAATCGGTGGGGTGCTCGTCTCTGTACTTGCTCAAGCCTACGATTTGCAGTGCCTCGAGTGCGCGGAGCATGTTCGTTTTGTCTATTTGACGTTTGTGAGGCAATCCTAGCATCGCACTGAACAGCGAGTAGTTGCTGTAGGCATCAAGTGCGGTCATCACGTTTTCAAGAACGGTGAGCCCCTTGAAGAGGCGGATATTTTGAAAGGTGCGTGAAACCCCCATTCTAGCGATTTCGTGCTGCGGTTTGCCGACGATATCTTTCCCCATGAAGAGGATCCTACCCGCGTCCGGTTTGTAGACACCGGAAATCAAATTAAAGATGGTGGTCTTGCCAGCTCCGTTAGGGCCAATGATGCTAATAATCTGATTGCTGTCCATCGACAGCGAAACATCTCTGACAGCGCGTACACCACCAAAGCTCTTGGAGAGATTGTATATTTCGAGCAACTTCCCCATCACCGTTATCCTTGCTCTGCTTCCTGCGCTTGAGACGGGGCGAAGACTCTTTTGAAAAACCTTCCCACTGCTAGCGCAATCCGCTTAATTGTTTTCCTATCAAGTTCTGTCTCACCGAAAAGCCCCTGGGGGCGGAAATTAACGATGAAAAGCACAGTGATACAGTAAATCACGATGCGCAACGCATCAGAAAAGCGGAAGATTTCTGGGATAAGGCCGAGAACGATTCCCGCGAAGACTGATCCTGTCAGGCTGTTCACTCCGCCGAAAAATACCATGACAATCCACATGGATGATTGCGTCCAACCAAACGCCGCGGAGTCCAAGTAGGTGGTGGTATGGACATAGAGACAACCGCCAAGGGCAGAAATAGCGCCTGCCAAGGTAAAGACCAGCAACTTCACCCGCGCGACATCAATGCCCATGGAGGCAGCGGCGAGTTCATCACTCTTAATCGCGATGCATTCGCGACCGAAGCGTGAATTTTTGAGATTCCAGATGAAGAGGATCATGAGCACAAAGATCACAATAATCATGGGACGGGTTGTGTATTTCGGAACCGCCGTAAGCCCTAAAGCCCCACCGGTGATGCTAGCGGTGTTGTTCAGGAATGCTACTAACGCCTCGCTGAACCCTAGGCTGACGATGGCAACATAGTCACGGCGCAGTTTCACCGCAGGTAAGCCGATCAAGAAGCCAAATAGTGTGCCTGTCAACACTGCCGCAGGCATGGTAACAAGCAGGGGCATGTGGAGGTATTTCGAAAGCATTGCGGCAGCATAACCGCCAACCGCCATAAAGGCGGCTTGTCCCATGGAGAACATGCCGGTAAGGCCGGTAAGCACATATACGCCCAGCATTCCTATCATCAGAATCAGGACATTGTCGATGAGAAAAGAGTACAGGTAGCTTAGATATGTCGCGGACACCCCCACCTCCCAAGTATCACTCGTTCCTACTTATCCCCACCCTTGTTGGGCCGAAAATGCCTTGAGGACAGCGATAAGCAGCCTGAAGCCCTCGGGGCAACTGGGTCTTGCCAATCCAGCGGGGTACTCGTCTCTGCCGGTAATTCGTGCGGGGATCATTGCTCATACCTCGCAAAGGCTGGCTGACCTCTAGGCTTTTTCCATTGCAAAGACGCCTGCCAGGCCCTGTGGACGGAGGAATAGAAAGATCAGCACGAAAAAGAAGGTGCCGACTGGGGCGAGGCTGGTGCCGAGGATGACTGAGAAAGCTGTCTCGACCAGGCCAAGAATGAGCGAAGCAAACAGTGCACCATTGAGGCTGCCGAGGCCGCCGATGACAGCAACCATAAAGCCCTTCACAGTGTACATGCTGCCAATCTGGGGCGAAAGGATCGTGCGAATTCCAACGAACACACCCGCGACCCCGGCAAGGGCGCCTGCGATGAAGAAGGTTGCCAAAACGACCAGGTCAACGTTAACTCCCATCAGGCTCGTGGTGCGTGGATCCACAGATAAGGCGCGAACAGCCATGCCAAAGCGCGTCTTTTGCAATACCAAGATCAAAATGCCGAGTATGACAGCCGCAATCGCTAGCATCATAAAGTTAGAAATGTCAAAACTGATGTTGCCAATCCGGAAAAATCGTTGTTTGAAGAAGTTTGGATAGGAGTAGAAAAGGCCGCTGAACCTGAGCGTAACCAAGTTCTGCAAGAGCATCCCCATCGTAATGGATGAGACAAAGAACAACAAGACTTGTTTGGAGGATTTGCGCAAGCGATGAAAGCTGATGAGTTCTACCAGAATGTTGATCAACCCACCACACAGAGCAGCGACAGCCAGGGTTAGCCATAGGTTGGCGCCTATAATCCTGGTGGCGAGCAGTCCCAAATAGGCGCTGCACACCATGGTGCCGCCATGCGCAAAGTTCGAAAACTTTAGAATGCTGAATATCAGCGCCCAGCCCACGGCAATAATCGCGTACATTGCGCCGTTGGAAACTCCGCCTATCAGCAACTGTAGATAGTAACTGAAGTTCACAGGTTTCACTCCTATCCGTACTAAAGAGGGGCTTGCCCCTGCCCTACGTTTCGGCGGGGGCAAGCCCACCGCAGGTCAAACTAGAAAAGGTGCCTATTGCTTGAGATACTCAGGAACGTAGTACCCCAGGTTTGTGTACACGCCATTTTCGATATTGTAGATATACATACCGAGGCCTAAAGGCATGTGAGTCTTGGGGTCAATGCGGAAATCATCAGTGATCAAGCACTTCACGCCCGAAATATTCTCAAGCGCATCGCGGATCGCCGCACGGTTATCACTGCCAGCTTTCTCTATGGCTGCCTTAGTGACCAGGATGGTGTCATAAGCAATCCAGGACTTGGGTGTAGGCTTCTCGTTGTAAGCTGCGATATAGGCGGCGGTCACATCGGCAAGGTGAGGAGCCTCCATGTCGAGGTTAACCGGGAAGTAGATACGGCTCGCAGCCTTGGGATCGGATACGAGTGTTGCAAAGGGATAGCTGAAGTCGAGGCTTCCGCACTGCACGATATCCATCCCCATCTGGTACATCTGGTTGGTCGCTACAACAAGAAGCTGGGTGTTGCAAGCATTGAACAGGAATTCGGCGCCACTGTTCTTGATGGCAGTAAGTTGAACCGTCAGATCGGTGTCAGCGATCTTGCATTTCTGGAAGGTTGTGATCTCAATGCCAACCTTCTTGGCATAATCCAGGAAGGCATTGGCTTGCGTAACGCAGTAGGCATGATCCTCTGCAACGAGAACCGCGGCTTTCTTCAGTCCTAGTTTCTCAAACGGGTAGGCGCCACCGATGATGCCGGTCTGAATAGCCGACGGCTGGACGAGGAACATGTAGGGATGTAGAGAATCGAGTTTCTCACCCAACATGCAGCGTGGGTCGCCGAACTGACCGAAGAAGACAAGGCCCTTTTCATCGGCAACAGGTGCAACAGCAAGGCCTACGTTGGAGAATGGAGGGCCTACAACGATGGCTGCCTTATCCACGTCGGCTAGGCGCTTGAAGAGGGAAATGGCTTCCTGGGGATCGCTCCGGCAGTCGTAGACGATCAGCTTGACTGGACGGCCGAGAATCCCTCCTTTAGCGTTGATGTCATTGACAGCGAGTTCCCAGCCGCGTGCAACTGCAGTACCCAGAACTGAACCATTGCCCGTAAGGTCTGTGATGCCACCGATGATAATAGGCTCTTTGACCTCTGGGGTCGGTTGCGCAGTTGGCTCAGCCGGCTTGGTGGGTGCAGGGGGCGGCGTGGGCGTTGGCTTTGCAGGCTGGCCACAAGCCGCAACCAGCGACACTGCGAGCACCAGTGTAAGCACAGCGACGAGCAGTTTCTTCATTTTGTTATTCCTCCTTAGTAGTTTTTGGTTGTTCTTGCATTTTCACAGCAGGGACTTAGTCTAGCCGTGAGATTGGTTTGCAAGTCCCGATAATACTTGCAACCCGAAAATCTGTCAAATTATCCGCGTTCATCGCCATTCGACTCTATCCCATCACCTCCTTGTCCTATTGGTTTCTCTACGGCAGCGTCTCGGTTTTATCCTCCCCATTCTCAGCGACCCGGCTGCGGCTTGGCAGCAGAGGCTGCTTGATGGGCTTCCTTTGGCACCTGTAGCCAGTAAGAAGCCATAGTCCATAAGCCATCTCTTCAGCCTGGGGCACATGGGGGGTGACTGTCAAATCCATGGTCATGTTGCCATGGACAGCAAAATCAGTCATCACCAGTCCTCCTCGGTGCGCATGAGCCTCGAATGACCAACTTTACATCAAGGATAATCCTTTGATAGGGGCGAGAGGTTGATCCAGACATGCGTTCGATGAGCAGATCGGTGGCAATTCTACCGATGTCCTGGATAGGCTGGGCAACAGTAGTGAGCGGCGGAGAGGTAAACGACGCCTGGGGGATGTCATCGAAGCCGACGATGGAGATGTCATCTGGTATGGCAAGTCCCCTCTCACGGATAACGGCCATGGCTGCCATAGCCATAGCATCATTGCAGGCGAAGATAGCGGTAGGGGGTTCCTTGAGATCCAGAAGCTTTTGAGCCCCACTGGCGCCGCCGGCATAGCGAAAATCGCCCCTTACAATCAGGTTTTTATCAATAGGCAAACCTGCGAAGGTGAGTGCATCCTTGTAGCCGCGCACGCGATCAGCGCCGGGTGTGGTATCTGAGGGTCCAGTAATGCATCCGATGCGGTGATGGCCCAATGAGATCAGATATTCTGTCGCTAGGTATCCTCCACGGTAGTTGTCTACCAGGACCACGTCCACCTCTACGTCCGGCATATGCCGGTCTGCAATCACGACAGGGATTTTTTGTTCTGTGAGCAACGCGATGTGCTCGCTCTGGCTGTTGGCCGCAATGAAGATAACGCCATCCACTTTTTTGGCTAGGAGCACGTTGACGTAAGTCAGCTCCTTCTCCAACTGGCCATCGGAATTGCAGAGGATAGTGCTGTAACCAGCCTTAAAGCCGTGGGTTTCTACCACCCTGGCTACATCGGCGAAGAAGGGGTTGGCATTATCGGGAACAATCAGGCCAATTGTATGGCTTATCCCCTGCCTGAGGCTGCGGGCTAAGGTGTTGGGATGGTAATGCAGATCCTCCATCGCTTTCAACACCCTTTCACGGAGCTCTTCGCTGACGTAACGCGTCTCATTGATCACGTGTGATACGGTCGTCACAGACACCCCGGCAGCCTGAGCCACATCTTTCATCGTTGCCATCGTCTCATCCTTTGACTAGAATCTAGTACGGTGAAGTACGAGCCCTCTTTGGTTTTTGGTACTCCTGCGTTAGCGGGAAATCGTTTGCGCAACCGTTTGCGCAAACGATTGCTGACAATATAGCATAAAGATGCCCATTTGTCAAGCGCAGCATGCGCTTGGGGTGCAGTTCAACTTCGGGACAAGAAATGCCTTGCATGGCCTCAGGCGGGTGGAAAGCAGCCAAGTCTGGACAAGAACAATCACTGTTAGCAGATTGGGGGAACGGATTGAACGGATTCGCTCCCCAAGTAGACGGGGCTATCTCATACCCGGCGTGGACTGTGGTCCACGTCGAGCACAAGTCCGCTCCAGGCGGACCACAGTCCGCCGTCCACGCCAAACGTGAGAGCACCTGCTCTCCCATTGTCATTCTGAGCCGCGTAGCAGTGAAGAATCTCCCTCAGTTCCATAAGACCCCTTCGTTGTACTCAGGGCAGGCTCTTCGGCTTCGCCTCAGGGTGACACAGGAGACCACCTCGCCTGGGCATGGGAGCCCAGGCACAGATGCCGCCAGGGAATCAATTCCCTGGCTGAAACGTGCCAGTCGGCTAAAGCCGACTGGTGATTGGCAGCAGCCCCCTTCAGGGGGCTTACTGTTTCAGCCAGGGATTGAAATCCCTGGCAGGCTCAAGGGCAAGCGCCGCCGTCCACGCTCCAGGGAGTGTTGAAAAAGCCCTTCCAATGTCATGCTGAACCTTCGCCCTGAGCCTTGCCCTGAGCGGAGCGAAGGGGAAGTGAAGCATCTCGCAGTACTTGGGAGAATACGGCTAAAGTTACGCGAGACCCCTTCGTTGCACTCAGGGCAGGCTCTTCACTTTACTCAGGGTGACGAGATTTTCAACACTCTCGCATGGGCTTGGGGTGCAGTGCCTGGGGTTTTTTGAGCAACTTGCCCCCTTCCTTTCAGTAGGGCATTAGTGCCCGCTGGTGCCTGAACCCACGATCTTGCAGGTTATCGCTGGAAGTTGCTCTATCGAGCGCCGAGAGCCACCAGGAGTTCAACGCAAGACATCGCATCCTGCAAAAAGTCGCCATATGTCGTTGCCTCAACGTTCAACAATCCTTGGTAGCCCGAAGCCTTGAGCGCTTCGATATAGGGCGAGTAATCGTAGCCGTCATTTCTTTTGGGGAAAAGGCGCTCGGTGCCCAGCGGATAATCAATATGCGCGTGGATGATCCACTCTTTGTAGATCAGGATGTCCTCAAAGCTCTCGCCCATTGCCTGCATGTGGCGCAGATCACACATAACCTTGCAGTTTGGCTTCTGAAGGCTCTGGGCAAATTCAACGGCTTCGCCTATGGTCTGGATATAGTTTGAGTTGGCTGGCCCAAGCGGTTCCATGGCGATAGTGATCCCATAGGGCGCTATCCTGTCGCAGATACCGGCGACAAATGTCGCGATTTTGGCTTTCACGCTTTTAATGTCGGTGCAATTTTCGGGGATGCTGCGACATTTGCCTGCTCCGAAAGGCCAAAGGCGGGCGCCTAGCTGTGCGGTCCTGTCGGCAGCAGCCTCAGCGTGGTCCCACCACCTATGCATATCGAAATCTTCACGGTAGATTCGTTCTGTAAGTGGCATAAATCCCGAGAATGCCTCAAAACCGAGGCCGGAATCTGCCGCGATTTTCTTCAGTTCAGTAAATTGGCGCCGTGTCATGCCCACTATTTCCATAATGTCAAGTTCGGCGCTGTCAAATCCTGCTTCTTTAATCAAGGGAATGTGCCGCGCAAAGCCAAAACAACCTAGTCTCATCTCTTGTGTTCCTTTCGCTTTTTAGCGTATAATGATACTACATATCCTCGAGGAGGCCAACTATGAAGAAGATGCGTGGAGTAGTCGTCGCCATGACGACGCCCTTCACCGCCGATGGAGAGGTGGATTTTGAAGCACTGGACAGTGAAACAGAGTTCCTAATCAATGCCAGGGTACATGCTCTGTATCCTTGTGGTACTACTGGCGAGATGCTCTTCATGACCAATGAGCAGCGTGAGGCAGTAGCCAAGGCCGTGGTGGACAAAGCAGCAGGACGAGTGCTGGTCTACATCCATGTCGGAGCTGCAAGGATCGAAGATACTATCAGACTCGCGCAACATGCCTGTAGCATTGGTGCCGACGGCGTGGGAGTTGTAACGCCCCTGTTTTTCCCACTAACTGACCGCGAGCTGGAAAACTTTTACATCACCGTATCACGCAGTCTGCCGCAGGATTTCCCAATTTACATGTACAATATTCCGCAGTGTTCAGCCAACGACCTTAAGCCCGAGGTTTGTGCACGTATCGTGGCGAGATGCAAGAACGTTATAGGCATAAAGTACAGCTACTGCGACATGCACCGCACCCTTGATTACCTTCAGGTGCGTGAGGTGCGCGAAGATTTCTCTGTGCTAGTTGGGTTTGACAGGCTGCTGCTGCCTGCTTTGAGAATCGGGTGTGACGGCACTGTTTCTGGGGCAGCGAGCGTATTCCCCGAGCCTTTCGTTGAAGTCTATGAGAAGTACATGGCAGGCGACATGGCTGGTGCTGAAGCTGCCATGTGGCGCGCGAACGATATCGTGAAGAAACTAAAGGCTGGTACCAGTATCGGGACCTTTAAGGAAGCGCAACGCCTACGCGGTTTTGGGGGTGGATATGTGCATGCTCCGCTCATGGAGATAACTGAGCAGGAGAAAGAATTGTTAAGAAAAGAATTGGCAATGTATTTATAACGTGGAAAAATCTGACTTTGAGGAGATTGTATGGATACCCGTGATTTCATTGAGAAGCACAAGTTGATTGTTGTCTGCAGAAAAATCTATGATGACGAGCTCAAGAGGCTTGCTGCCGCATTGTTCAAAGGTGGGGTTAGGCTGATGGAGGTTACCCTCGATCAGCGGGACCCCGATTGCATTTCCAAGACATCCAGGGCAATTCGCATGTTGAACGAACTGTATGGTGATGCATTGCTCGTGGGTGCAGGCACGGTGCTGAATGAAGGACAAGTGGATGTTGCTTTCCAGGCTGGCGCCAAATACATTGTTTCGCCCAATTACCATCCCGGGGTAATCAAGCGTACAAAGGAGTTAGGCCTTGTATCCATACCAGGAGGCATGACCCCCACCGAGATTCTTGCGGCGCATGATTGTGGCGCCGACTTTGTCAAGCTCTTTCCTGCGACAACGCTGGGGTTCAAGTACATTCAGGATATCCTGGCGCCGATAAGCCATGTCAAACTGATTGCCACGGCGGGCGTAAACGAGGAGAACTTTCGCCAATACCTTGATTTGGGATTTGTCGGTGCTGGGGTCAGCGGCCGGCTTACCGATAGGAAGTTGATTGCAATTGGCGATTTTGAGGAATTGACACGTCGTGCTGAGGTCTTTTGCAGCATTGCCCGGGGAGAATGACGCTGAGCACACCGTGCTTGATGCTCTGCAATAAAGGCTGTGTGTAACTTGCCCTTTATGAAAATTGCAGTACAATGTATCTGCTCTCAATCGCTTGAGCACGGATTGCAATCGCCCAGTGCTCACTACGCAACCATGAGCACTGGGCGATTGCTTTTCAGAATAGATGGAGGTGAATTGTGAAAAACATACGATGGATGGCCACCGTAACCTTGCTTGTGGCAGCCCTGTTCGTGACCGCCTGTGGCAAGCAGGCTACACCCACTCCCACCCCAGAACCAACGGCTACGCCCACTGAGGCAATGCCAACAGCCCAGCCGATCGGAGGCGTGGATGTGGCTTGGGAACACGTCATCAAGCCGGAAGTACCGGTGGTGGCGCGCGTCAATGGGGTAGACATCACCACAGAAGCATTCCTGGCAGAAATGCGACAACAATTGCACATGGTCACCGTGCAGTATAGCATAGACTGGTACGATGAGCGAATGGTGGCCTTCATCCCTACTTTTCAAGACCAGGTGCTGCAGGAGATGATCCAGGAACAACTAGGGCGGCAACTGGCTGCTGCCGAGGGCTTGGTCGTGGATGAGGCACAGCGCGCGGCTGAACTGACCAGCCTCCAGAACGACGTGATGCAGAGCGGGCAATACGATACGTGGGAGGATTTTCTGGCAGAGATGGGATGGACTCCGGAAACACTGGACAGAAAGATTACGACCTACTTGCTCTTTCAGATGCTCCTGAAGGCGCACGGGGGTCCTGCGGAAGCTGAACAAGTGCATGCTGCGCACATCCTGGTAGAGACCGAGGAAAAGGGCGAGGAGGTTCTAGAGAAGCTGCAGGCAGGTGCGGACTTTGCAGCACTAGCGGCGGAGTACTCCATTGACACTGGCAGCAAAGACCAAGGCGGCGACCTAGGCTGGTTTCCACGTGGCGTCATGGTTTCCGAGTTCGAAGATGCCGCCTTTGCCCTGGATGTAGGGGAGACCAGCGAGTTGGTATTGAGCGACTATGGTTACCATATCATCCGCGTCCTGGGCAAAGAGGTACGTCCGATAGACGCAGAGCTCTTGCCGCAAGTGCAACAATACAACTTCCAGAAGTGGTTTGATGCTGCCTTGAAAGAGGCGAATGTGGAGACACTGGTGCAGTTTGCCCAGTCCGAACCATAGCCACTAGCCAGCTCTCAGAGGTATGGTTTTGGCAACGCCGACAACCGCGGGATTAGTGCCCTGGAGGTCTTTGATGGGCAGCTCCACTTCTTCGTTGGGAATTCCGCGACTGGCATGGAAGTCTGGCGCATGAGCAACGGGACGCAGTGGGAGCAAGTTGGTTTCGCCGGTTTCGGAAATGCGCAAAACCGCTCAACTTACTATGACAATTCCGTGGCCATCTACAACAGCAAGTTGTATGCAGGGGTAGTCAATTTTGCCGGCGGCGCCGATGTCTGGGTTTACCCCGTCTTTCTGCCTTGGCAGTTACACCTGCCTCTGCTCCAGCGGAATTAGTGATCAGTCCTCTGAGGTTCGGGGAAACCTCAGAGGACTGTACTAATGTGGGACAGCTCCCTCAGGCAGCGGCGAAACGTATTTCTTGCCTGCCCGCTTTTTCTCAAACTCCTCACGAATCGCTTTGACAAGGTCCGGCTTGGTCAGCAAATCGAGGGTTGCCAGCGCCAACGTCCTAGCTGCAACCATCATGCCCTTGAAGCCAATGCTCGAGCCGGCAAAAGCGGTGTTCTGCCAGCTATGCAGAGGCGTGCCCAGGGCGTGACAACAGGTGGTGATTTGCGCCGTCGGTGTGATATGGCTGACATCGCCCACATCCGTGGATGCAGGTAGTACTCTGCCCTTGTCATATGGCTCCACGATGACCTCGCACAGCGGGTCACCGACCTGCTCTCTGCTCAAGCCGTAGGAGCGCAAGGCATCCTCGATCGCGTTGGGTGGCAAGGTGGCTTGCAATTGCCGCGCAAACTCCTTCTCTTCCGGGGTAAATTGGGGCGGGCCAGCTTCCTTCAGTTTCTCCAGCAGCAGCTCGCAAAGCGTGTCGTTGGGCAGCATATCGTAACCGCCGGTCAGAAAATCTACGTCATAGGTGGTGCCGGTCATCAGCGCGGCGCCCTTGGCGATGTCCAACATGCGCGCATAGATCTCTTCCACTTGCTCGCGCATGGGTGCGCGCACGTAATACCACACCTGGGCATAGGCGGGGACGACATTGGGCGCCTGGCCGCCTTTGGTGATAACGCAATGGATGCGTGCTTTTTCCGGCATGTGCTCGCGCATAAAGTTCACACCAATATCCATGAGCAGCACCGCATCCAGTGCACTGCGCCCTTCGTGCGGTGCCGCCGCGGCGTGGGCAGCCACGCCATGGAAGTTCACCTTGAAAGAGTTCATCGCCAAGAATGAACTCCACCATACACTATTGACATAAAACGGATGCCAGGTGATCGCCGCATCCAGGTCATCGAAAACCCCCGCCCTAGCCATGAAGGGCTTGCCGACCATGGTCTCCTCCGCCGGACAGCCATAGTAGCGTACGGTGCCCTTAATCCCCGCTTTTTCCATAGACTCTTTCACTGCTAGCGCGGCAGCCAAGCAGCCGACGCCAAAGAGGTTGTGGCCACAGCCGTGTCCCGGAGCTCCCTCTTCTACTGGTTCCCTGACCGCTGAGACTTTTTGCGAGAGCCCTGGCAGGGCGTCATATTCCCCCAGGATGCCGATGATGGGTTTCCCATCTCCCCACGAGGCGACAAAGGCGGTGGGCAGTTGATCAACGCCGCGCTGGACGGAAAAGCCTGCCCGTTCCAATTCGTCAGCCAGCAATTTTGAAGAGCGAGTTTCTTGCAAGCCAAGTTCTGGGTGTTCCCAGAGGTCCTTGGCTAACTCAATCCATTTGGTATAGTGTGCTTCCAGGAATTGCAGAGCATCATCTTTGGCACTCATTATTATCCCTCTTGGAAAAAATCTCTTTCACAAGGGCTCACGGCCCCCCTTTAGTACACACAGATAGGCGGGACTACCGCACTCTGCAGAGAAGCCCCGCCTATCTCTACAGTCTGCTGTATCTAGTCCACGGCTAGGTTAGCAACCGTGCCGCAGCCAAGGTCAAAATTTTGGCCGATTCGACCAAGCGGGCTACTTCGACGTACTCATTGGGCTGGTGGGCAAGCCTGGCTTCGCCAGGTCCGCAGATAATCAGTGGTGCTTTGAGCGCAGGCACCAGTGATACGGCATCGGTGTAGTATGCCACGCCCTTGGGTTCGGGCCGCTTGCCGCTCACTTCGCCCACCACGTCGAAGAAGCGTTGCACGACGGTTTCCTCTGGATCGCTGGCTACTGGGATGCGATCGTTGATGACCTTCACCGAAGCCTTAAATCCGGGAATCTTCCCACTTAGGTCGGAGATCAGGTCTTCTACCTGGCGCAGGATGGCCCGGTGGTCCTGTCCGGGCACCGTGCGCTGATCCACGGTTACCGTGCACAGGTCGGGCACTACATTGGTCTTGACGCCGCCGGTAATGGTATTGATGCTACGCGTAAAGCCGCCAAGCAGAGGGTGCTCCTGGTAAGGGACAGCCAGACGATCGAATTCACTCAGCAAAGAGACCATCATCATGATGGCATTCTGTCCCAGGTGAGGCGTGGAACCATGGGCGGTCTTGCCGTATGTCGTCAGTTCCAGCCAGAAAGCGCCCTTCTCTGCGATATAGACATCATTTGAACTGGGCTCGGCGATGACCACTGCCTGCACCCGTTCTCCGGCCAAATGCGCTGCAGCGGCATTGGCGCCGAGTTGTTCGCCCTCTTCGCCAGCGTTAAAGTTGAGGATAAGATCGCCTTTCAACGGCACCTTCGCTTCTGCCAGCACTTTTGCGGCCACCATGATCGCCGCATTGCCGCCCTTCATATCTGAAGCGCCGCGGCCCCACAGCTTGCCCTCGATCACTTCCCCACCAAAGGGATCGTGCAACCATTCCTGTGCCCCAACTGGTACCACGTCGAGGTGGCCGGAATAGAGCAAACCAGGTTTCTCACCGCTGCCCTTTAGGCGTGCTACTACGGTGGCTCGGGTATCGGTGTGGGACAGGATTTCTACTTCAAGACCAATTTTGCGCAGGTACGCTGCAATGTAATCGGCATTCTCACGCTCATTGCCCGGCGGGTTGACCGTCTTGATGCGCACCATATCCTGGCAGAGGCGTACCAGTTCATCTTCTTTGATGCGCGCTAAAAGTTCTTCGTTTGCCATTGCTGTTGTCATCTCCTCTCCAATTTGAGACCTCCAAGGTCTTCTCAGACCTCGGAGGTCTTGCTCGCTAGGTGTTAGCCAGCCTTAGGGGCAATCTTGAACCATTTGTACATTGCGTAGGCGACGAGGACGGTGCCAAAAACGGCGATAGGGATAATGAAGTATGCCTTCCAGCCAAGCACGAGCGGTATCCCGGCGATGATCAGCGCGGGGATAGCATACATCGGGCCGCGCAGCGCGAACTGGCCAAACACCGCGCCCCAGACAGCAGGCAACAGGTAGACCTTAAAGGCATCGGTTAGCCACTTGGGGAACTGGGCTGTGATCCACCCGCCAGCCAGAGAGCCAAAGAACACGCCGATCACCCCTGCGATTACCGAGACGGCAATACCAATACAGGCAATCACAGCACCTTTGCGTGTCCCTTCGGGCACCCCGGCTACGGCCTGAGCCACAGCGGCGCAGGGCAGGCGCAGGTTGGAGACATTGCCGGTGGTCATGGACATATAGTTGCCTGCATCTCCATAGATGGGGTAGTAGCTGATGGGCTCAATGAAAAAGAAGGGCACGGCATAGGTCAGAGCAAGGCCCATCCCTGCTAGGATGCCCGCCCAGGGAGCAAAAACGCCGTAGAGCAAGTAGAGCAGCAAAGCAGGCAAGAACATCGCCACGCTGATTGCAATGCAGGTCCAGAACCCGACCCGATGAACCGGGGCGAGGTATTCTTTCTCGAACGGCTCCTCAGGGAGATCCACAAAACCTTCGTTTGGTGCCATTTTGACCATTCCTCCTTAGCTTCCCAATAAATGCGCGATGTACATGCCGCCAAACATGGCAATCCCAAGCGCCCATTCTTTCAAGCGCGGTACTTTGAGCCAGTCCGCCAACTTGAAGAGGAACATGGAGAGAAGCGCACCGGCAATAACCGCTGTCGGCCGTCCGCCTCCTTTCTTGATTTCGCTGGCGGCATAGTACCCGAAGATGCCGAGTGTGCTGGATACAGTAATGACCGCTAGCAAGCGGGGATCGCCTCGCGACAACTTGTCACGGGCTTTGCCTAAGTAAGGGGTGAAGAGAGCTGCACCGAGGGACCAACCAATGCAGGACACGTTGACCACGACCATGGCGGCAGCGAATCCAACGATGTTGAAACTGGGCTGGCCAAATTCCTGCCCTACGCCGATAGCGGCGTTGGACACCTGCACCAGTTCGGTGAAGACCGAGCCAACACCGACGCCTTCCCGCTGCCAGGCATAGGCAGGACTGATAGCGATAATCAGTGCCATCATGACAAAGATCTCAGCCATGATGGGGCCAAAGGCCGTGATGAGAGCTCCTCGGACAATGGCCCAGATGTCCTTTTGCTTATAGCCACCGTGCCTCTCCAGAAGCCTGGTCGCCAGCCTCAGGAAATACCAGGCTTGACCGACGCCAATGGCTGCCTGGACAAACCCGCAGAACCAGAGCCAGGGGGCATTGGCTATTGCTTTCCAGTCCATCTTATTCTCCTCCTCGAATGATGTGATTGGATAGAGCAGCCCACATGCTGCCCATTGCAGCTAGCCAGAACCTGATGTACGCACTACACCTTTATCGTTACCCGATACGCATCACCTCCTTCCGCCACGAATTGGCTTCTGCTCTACCAAAAGGCAACAAAAAAGACCAAACCGCGCGAAACCAGGCCTGGTCCTCACAGGCCTCTCACACGATTTGGTCTCCTTCGATGATGGACGCCGTGCTTGCAGCACCTAGCAGTGCCTCCCTGCACCATGGATCGCAGAAGCCAATGCTAGTATAGCAAAATCCCTTTGAAATGTCAAGTTACCGCATTCTTCCCTTAGACCTTTGGGGTTTGCCAAACCCCAAAGGTCTAACTATTTGACAGGCATCAGGACCCCTTGTATAATCTTGCCAACAAGGCAGCCGTCATCCTTCTCATGCTCTATCCCATCCCAAAAGTTAAGGAGGAAAAGATGAAACCCGTACGTTGGATACTGGTCCTCATCATTGTGGCTATGCTCATCCTGCACCTTGCCGCTTGCGCTCCAAAGGCTACTCCAACCCCTGTCCCACTGCCTACGCTCGTCATGGTCATGAACATGGACGATGTCGTTACGCTAGACCCCCACCACGCCTATGAAACGACCAACCTGATGATCCACAACTCCACCTATGATACCCTGGTCGAGTTCCGCGCCGATGACCTGACCAAGGTGGCACCACGCCTGGCTGACCGCTGGGAGGTTTCGGCGGATGGCTTGACCTACACTTTCTACCTGCATCCGGGGGTCAAATTCACCTCAGGCAATCCGGTCACGGCAGAGGACGTGCGCTTCTCGTGGATGCGCTTGAAGAACATCAAGGACAACCCTGCTTTCTATGCCGACATCGTCGCCGATGTCCAGGTGGTGAACGACACCACGGTCAAGGTTACTTTGACCGAACCCTCGCCGGCGTTCCTAGCCATCTGTGCGGCGCCTGCCATGAGCATCGTGGACAGCAAAGTGGTGAAAGAACACGGCGGAACCGATGCACCTGACGCCGACCAGACCGACAAAGCCAAGGATTGGCTGGATCAGAATTCTGCCGGCAGCGGTCCCTTCATCCTCACCAAGTGGACGCCCAAGGCAGAGATCATCCTGGAAGCCAACCCGAACTACTGGCGGGGCAAACCGAAATTGGGCAAGGTGATCATCAAGCACGTCGCCGACCCCACTACTGCCTTGCAAATGCTCCAGCGTGGCGATGCTGACCTACTGGACAGCCTGGACGTGGACCTCGTAGAGCAAGCCAAAGCCGATCCCAATCTCCAGGTGGTCATCGGCCAGACCTTGAACCAGAATTACTTGGCTATGACTTCCAATCCGGAGTTGTCCAAGCCATTGTCGGATAAGCGCGTGCGCCAAGCAATTGCTCTGAGCGTAGATTACGAAGGGCTGATTCAAGCCCTGCTCCGTGGTTACGGCAGCCGAGCACCTAGCATCATCCCGTTGGGCATCCTCGGTGTGGATCCAGCCATGACCCAAGGCCGCGATCTGGAAAAAGCCAAGGCGCTGCTCAAGGAGGCAGGCTATGAGAAGGGCTTCGAGGTGGACCTCTCCTACGGTTCCAACCCGGTGCGGGAGACCATCGCTGCCAAACTGAAGAGCGACCTGGCCGAAGTGGGCATCACGGTCAACCTGAAGCCCATGGAGCAGAGCGTCTACCTGAGCGAGATGCGCGCTCAGCGACTGGCTTTTTGCTTCGGCGGGTGGACGCCTGACTACCTCGACCCCACCATGTGGACTGACTATTTCTCCTATCACGACCGTGGCATTGCCAAGCGCATGTGGTACAACAATCCCGAGGCGGAGCGCCTCGCCAAAATCATCGGCACCGAATTTGATTTAGCCAAACGCGAGCAAGCCATTAAGGACCTGCAAAAAGTGCTGATGGATGACATGCCTTTCACCATGCTCTACCAGACGCAACAGATTGTCGTCATGAACAAAGCCGTGAAAGGTTTTGCCTACCACCCGGTGCACTTTGTCAGCTTCTTTGACCTCAGCAAGTAGTCAATATCCCTTCTACCCTCCCGCGGGTTCCCAACCTGCGGGAGGGTATGCATGGAGATGAGAATGGGTCTTTCAGTGCACATTATCCGTCGCTTGCTGTTGGTGGTTCCCATGCTCATTGGCGTCACGCTGTTGACGTTCACGGTATCCCGTGTGGTGCCCGCTGACCCTCTGGCAGTCATTGTCAGCGAAAAGGCTATGGATCATCCAGACATCGTCGCCGCCGCGGTGCGCAAGTGGGGCTTGGACAAGCCCCTGCCGCAACAGTACTTGTACTACCTGTGGAACCTGGCACATGGCGACCTGGGCGTTTCTTTCAAGACCAAACGGCCCGTAGCACAAGACCTGGCGCAGTATCTGCCAGCCACGGTGGAATTGGCTGTGGCTTCCCTGCTCTTTGCCATGGCGATTGGGCTGCCGTTGGGCATCCTGGCAGCCGTCCGCTCTGGAAGCTGGATAGACCATCTAGCGCGCCTCATTTCTCTCCTAGGGGCATCCATGCCCCCCTTTTGGTCTGGCTTGATGGCTTTGTTCTTGTTCTACTTCAAGTTGCAACTCCTTCCTGGCCCTGGGCGCATTGACTCGCGCGCGGTGGCGCCACATACTATTACTGGCTTGTACCTGCTAGATACGTTCCTGCTTGGCGACATGAACGCTTTCGCCGATGCCTTGCATCACCTCATCCTGCCCTCGGTCATCCTGGGTTGGTTCACCCTAGCCCTGGTATGCCGCATCACCCGTTCCTCTCTACTGGAAGTGCTGCGCATGGATTACATCCGCACTGCCCGGGCGAAGGGATTGCACGAGCGCGTGGTGCTCTTGCGACATGCCTTGCGTAACGCCTTTATCCCCACCTTGACGACATTGGGGCTCGCTTTTGCTGGGCTGATGACCGGCGCCATCATGACCGAGACTATCTTCGCTTGGCCAGGGATCGGGCGCTATGCCGTGGAGGCAGCCGTCAACCTGGACTATCCGGCGGTGCTGGGGACAACCCTGCTCATTGCCGTGATTTACATCTTTGTCAACCTCGTTGTAGACATCCTGTACGGCGTGATTGATCCGCGCATCCGGGAGGCATAGCAATGGGAGTAGGCAGGATTGTTCGCTCTTCCCAATCGCCTTGGGCGAGGGGATTGCGCACGCTCATCCGCAATCGTATGGCTATGGCAGGAGCAGCAGTAATCCTCATCTGGGTGATCGTCGCCATCGCCGCACCGTGGATTGCCCCTTACGATGCCCTGGCACAGAAAGTCGAGGACCGGCTGAGCCCGCCCTCACCGCGGCATCTCTTTGGCACAGATGAACTGGGCCGTGACGTGTTCAGCCGGGTGGTCTATGGAGCACGCATTTCGCTGCCGGTGGGTTTGGTGGTCATTCTCTTCTCCATGCTCATGGGAGCCCTTGTTGGGGCGCTGGCTGGCTACTTCGGTGGAGCCTTTGACCTGCTCGTAATGCGCGTGGCGGACATTACGTTGGCTTTCCCTTCCATTGTGCTGGCGTTGGCGATTGCCTCTGTGCTTGGCCCTAGCCTAAAGAATGCCGTGATTGCCATGATCCTGGTGTGGTGGCCGGAATACGCGCGGCTGATGCGTGGGCAAGTGCTCAGTGTGAAGCACGAAGACTATGTCATGGCTGCCCAATCTGTGGGAGTACCGCAGAGGCGCATTTTGGCGCGGCACATCATCCCCAACACCAGCGCTCCCATCGTCATCAAGGCTTCACTGGATGCCGGCAGTGCCATTCTAAACATTGCGGCGCTCAGTTTCATTGGCTTGGGGGCTGTGCCACCGACACCGGAATGGGGAGCGATGATTTCCCTAGGCCGTTTCAAATTCTACCAATGGTGGCTCACGACGTTTCCTGGCTTAGCCGTGCTCAGCGTAGTCCTCGGCTTTAACTTCCTCGGCGATGGCTTGCGCGATGCCTTTGACCCGCGGCTGCGGAGTGCCTAGTGGCGGAAACTAGGCTTTTCATCCATCCATTTCGATAGGAATCGGATCCCCCAGCACTGGGATGGGGTGGGTCACCCATAGTTCCCACCAAGCCATCCACAGCGCAGGAATCTCGCGTAGCCAGTACTGGCGGATGTAAAGGTAAGGGCGGCGATCCGCCACATAGCCCACGGCGTGCAGCCCCAGATGCTCGCAAATGTACAACGCGCGGGGGAGATGGTAGCGCTGGGTGACCAAGATCACATCGCGCAAGCCAAAAATGTCCCGAGCGCGGTAGCAGGTGTCATAGGTACGCCGTCCCGCATGGTCCAAGACAATGGCTTCGTCGGGCAATCCAAGGCTTAGGGCGTACTCGCGCATTTTCCCTGGCTCATTGTAATGCACAAAACGGTTGTCGCCGCTGAAGAGGATTTTACGCACGCGCCCAGCGTGGTACAGCTCTACGGCAGCCTCGACGCGATCCTTCATCACATCGCTGGGCGTGCCATCTGGCCAATAGCCCGCACCAAAGACCACCGCCACAGGCAGTTCTGGCACATCCTCCACTCGGGTATATATGCGTCGCTCATAGCGGACGCTCAATATCCAGATGGGGAACGCGAGAGCGGCTGTAGCACTCAGCGCCACCAGACCAAGTGCCACTTTGATCCACAACTCTCGCCGCAAAGCATTCAGCACTTTACTCCTTCCTTTTTGGCCTTATGTTCCACATTTTCCGTCTTACGTTTTCCGTTTCCCGTTTTACGTCTTCCGTTTTACGTCTTCCGTCTTCTCCCCCACCGTCGCCAGCGCTTCCTCCATGCGCTGCAGCGCTTCTGTCAGCGTAGCGCGCGGACAGCCAAAGTTCAACCGCACGAATCCTTCCCCACCCCGGCCATATTCCAAGCCGTCGTTCAGCGCTACCCGCGCTTTCTGCAGGAAGAACTCCTGCGGGTTGCCTGGGATTCTCGCTTGCCGGCAATCCAGCCATGCCAGATAGGTGGCTTCTGGCTTAGCCATGCGGATGCCGCGCAGGCGTTGCTGCACGTATTGCAGAGTGAAATCGCGGTTCGCTTCCAGATAGCGCAATAGTGCATCCAGCCAGGATTGACAGTCACGGTAGGCGACCAAGGCCGCGAGATAACTCATGATATCCGGTTCACCCACAAGCCCCCTCTTGGCGGCACATAGTTTCTCCCGCAACTCCTTGTCAGGCACAATGGCCACTGCAAAGTGCAAGCCCGGGATATTGAAAGTTTTGCTTGGTGCCATCAAGGTAACTGTTCGCTTGGCGATCTCCGGAGCCAGCGATGCGATGGGCAAGTGCCGATTGCCGCTAAACATAAAATCGCAATGGATCTCATCCGAGCAAATGACGATGTCATGTCGCAGGCAGATTTCTGCCATGCGTTCCAGTTCATCCCGTGAAAATGCGCGTCCCACCGGATTGTGCGGGTTGCACAGAATAAAGACGCGCGTGCGCGGGGTGATGGTTCCCGCAAAGCGCTCGAAATCCACTATGTAGCGCCCATCCGCTCCGCAGGTCAATTCCATTTCATCGCGTGTGCATCGGGCATTGGCTGGAGCATGGAGGATAGGTGGGTAGCCTGGGGTCTGTACCATCACGCCGTCGCCCGGGGAGGTCAGTGCCTGGCAGGTGAGGTTGAAACCAATCACCACGCCGGGCAAGAACAGCAGCGCTTCAGGTTCTACCTGCCAGCCATACAACCTTTGCAGGCGTGAGACAAAGACCTCGCGTAGTTCCGGTGGCTCGCAGCCATAGCCGAAAACGCCATGCTCTACACGCTGGCGCAGGGCTTGGATCACCGGCTCTGGTGCGCGAAAGTCCATATCCGCCACCCACAGCGGCAGGGCTTCACGGGGATAGCGGCTCCATTTTTCGCTATCGGTGCCACATCGGTCAATGATTTGGTCAAAGTCGCAAGTGCTCATGTGCTCCTTTCACCCCTTTGTGATCGTGCAAGGCAAAACCGCGCCCTGGATTGTACCGTAGGAGGCACGAACAGCAAAATATCCCCCGCGGCATTTGAACTCCCTACAGGATGTCGGTTACAATACGTGTATTCGGGAAGCAATCCCTAGTTGAGGAGGCAAAATGCATACCACGATGTTTCGTCCCTCGCAACTGGCGCATACCTTTTCCATTGTTGCCCGTGATGAACAGACAGGTGACCTCGGTGTGGCAGTGCAGTCGCACTGGTTTGCGGTGGGCAGGCTAGTCTGCTGGGCTGAAGCAGGGGTGGGTGCAGTGGCAACCCAGGCAATGGTCCAGGTCAGCTATGGTCCCCTTGGCTTGGAGCGTATGCGCAGGGGCTTTTCTGCTCCTGAAACGCTAGCAGATCTGCTCGCCGCCGATGAGGGGCGCGAACTGCGTCAGGTAGCCATGGTGGATGCCCAGGGCCGTGTAGCCGCGCACACCGGCGCCCAGTGCATCGCAGAAGCAGGACATGAGATTGGCCCCGGGTTCAGTGTGCAGGCAAACATCATGGCGAACAGCCAAGTCTGGCCCGCCATGGCGCATGCCTTCCGCCAGGCACAGGGGGACTTGGCGGAGCGCTTGCTGTGTGCATTAGAAGCGGCGCAGGAGGCGGGAGGTGACCTGCGGGGCAAGCAGAGCGCTGCGCTGCTCGTCGTCTCTGGTGAACGGACCCCCGAACCGTGGGCAGGAGTACGTGTAGAACTGCGTGTAGAAGACCATCCTGAACCACTGGTGGAATTGCGACGGTTGTTGCGCCTGCACCAGGCGTACGAGCACATGAACCAAGGCGATGCCCTGCTGGGTGAGAAGCGAACGGAGGAAGCGCTGGCAGAATACCGCCGTGCTGCTCAAATGGCGCCTGACATCCCTGAATTGCCCTTCTGGCACGCCGTTACGCTGGCTGATCTGGGCCGCCTGGAAGAAGCGTTGCCCATCTTCCGCGATGTGTTCGCCCGTGACCCGAATCTAGCGCTACTACTACAGCGCCTGCCGGCATCCGGATTGCTGCACGCCGATGCCCAGACAATCGCACGTATCCTGGAAGCAGCCTAAAAGCCCCGGAGTCTGGCAGTCCAGGGATTTTCCAATGGGTTCCATTAAGGCGCCCACCTCAGGCAGCGCGAGATGCGCAAATAATCCACATACAGCCGCGTCCATGGCCCTGGCCATCTCTGGATTGTGGGATTGCCAATATATACGCTGGTTGGCCGTACTGAAGACCTTACCGAGCCAATAAGCAAGCCGTCCACATACAGAGTGTACAGGTTCTCCTGCTCCAAGGTAATGCGCACTTCGTGCCAGTTCGTGTCCCCGGGAGTACCCCTCCAAATGACACGGCCCTTGAACAGGGAGATATCGAAGCGGTACACATTGCCCGCCGGATCCACCACATGGTGGATATTCAGGATGTCTTCGATGCCCGGCGGCAGTAATTCGGCAGCGGGAACGCGGTTGCCGTCGAAAGGCGCAGAGTTCAGAGCGATGGTTGTGCCATAGGCAGTCGGGTCTGAGTAACGGAAACGCACCTCAAAGGCAAAGTCATCGCCCGCACCCACGAAAAGGTCATTGCGCCACAGCATAGGGAAGCGGTCTATGTAGGGCTGCGTCCACTGGGAGAGGATACCCCCGCTCACCTGTTGCTGGCCTCCATCGAGGCTAACATACCAGCCGTTCAGGGCAGGTTCATCGAACTCTTCTCGGAAGGTGTAACCCCACTGTGCGCAGCGCATGGAATAATCGTTCCATGTCAGGGGCAAATAGAGCCGACGCGGAGCGGGGGTAGGGGTATTCGTCGGCGTAGCCGTGATAGTGGGGGTTGCCGTTGGGGTAGCGGTTTCGGTGGGCGTGGCAGTAGGCGTTTCAGTGAACGTTGAGGTAGGAGTGACGGTGGGCGTTGGCAAAGCAGTAGCGGGGGATGTTGCGGTAGGCGTGGCCGTTGGGGTAGCGGTTTCGGTGGGCGTGGCTGTCTCGGTAGGCGTAGCAGTAGGCGTAGCCGTGGATGTCTGCGTCGCGGTGGGTGTTGGGGTAGGCGGCGGAACGTACAGGATGAACAATTTCGGGCGGTTTTCGATGGAACCGGAGCCGCTGACATCATCGGCGCTATCAAAATAGAGGATATCGGGATCCCATTTGTCTATCGCCTGGAGGGATACACCATAGTTGGGCAGCCAGCCATTCACCCAGCCATCTACTAACCGGGTCAGGTCAAAGTCATACCATCTGAAAATATACCTGACAGTAACTTGTGCTTCCGGCGTTTGTTCACGGTCGTCAAGCCCGTTGCAACCAGGCACTTGCCATGGTATCCCGGATTGCGCCCAAAGCCAGGTTGCCTCACGGTCAATCCACGGGCGCTTTACAAGGTAGGCACCAACCCTCAACTCGAACGGGGCTCCACTCCAACGTTCTGCATACAATGACAGCACCGCACAGACGATGCGGGAGCCTGGTGGGATGCTCGATAGGTCGAAGCGGATCAGCGCGCTGTCTTCATGCTCAAAGCCTACGCGGAGATACCACACGTCCCCGAAGTTGCCATCGGGGAAATCCTCCTTGAGCGTGGTATCCGTGGCACCCGTGTAGCCGTCAATGCCTTGTTGCAATACGACCAGGATTGCGCCAGGCTCTGGAGTGCCTGCGCAAGGAACACCGGAATGGACATCCAGGAGATCCCTATCCCCGCCCCCGATGTACTGGTTGGGATAGGGGCTGGCATCCTGGTAAGCCTGTGCCTTGCTGTGCAGGCACTGTTGCTCCACAAAGAGCCCTATCCCCAGCCCGGTGGAGAGCAGTGTCAAGATCAAGAGCAAACGCATCCAGAGAACGGGTGCCTTCATGTTAGCCTCCCATGCAGTGTTTGGAACCCCTGGCTCACAGCGGACTAGGCTTCTATGCCTGAGAGTGTTGAAAAAGCCTTTCCAATGTCATGCTGAACGAAGTGAAGCATCTCGCAGTACTTGGGGAAACACGGCTAAAGTTACGCGAGACCCTTCGCTTCGCTCAGTGTGACAAGATTTTCAACACTCTCTATGCCCAGTTCTGGTGGCAGGGAGCCGCCTTTTGGTTTGATGTTGATAGCCGTTTCTTAATCCAGCCCCCAGCTCATGCAGCGCGAAATGCGTACATAATCCACATGCAACTGCGTCCAGTTACCCAGCCATGTCTGAATGGTAGGGTTGCCTATGTACATGCTCACCGGGCGCGTTGCTGAGCGGATAGAACCCACGCGTACGCCATCCACATACAAGGTGTAGACCTCTCCCTGCTCTACCGTGATGCGCACTTCATGCCAGTTTGCATCCCCTGGAGTGCCAATCCACATCACACGACCTTTGAAGAGGGAGATGTCAAAGCGGTAAACATTGCCTGCTGTGTCCACAACATGGTGGATGTTCAGCACGTCTTCCATGCCTGGTGCCAATGGCAATGGTGAAAGGACGCGCTTCCCATCCACAGGCGCTGAGTTGAGGGCTATGGTAGTGCCATAGGCGGCGAAATTTGAATAGCGGAAGCGTACCTCGAAGGTAAAGTTATCGCCGGCATCCGCAAAGAGTCCATTGCTCCACAGCAACGGGAAACGATCCATGGAGGGTTGTGTCCACTGGTGGAGCACGCCGTTCCTCACTTCTTGATGGCCGCCGTTCAGGCTTCCTGACCAACTGCTCAGCGCTGGGTCATTGAATTCCTCGGCAAAACTATAGCCCCACGTTACACAGCGCATGGAATAGTTCCTCCAGATGATGGGGGAAAAGAGATGGTAGAGCGAAATCGTTGGAATGGCGGTCGGCGTCATGGGAATCGGTGGCAGCGTGGGCGTGGCAGTTACGGCGGGCACAACCGGGGTGATGGGGGTAGCGCTTGGCGTAGGCGTAGCGGTCTCCGTCGGCACTGCCGGCGCCGTGGGTGTAGTGGTTTCTGTCGGTGTGGCCGGCGTCGTAGGCGTAGCGGTTTCTGTCGGTGCGACTGGCGTTATGGGTGTAGCAGTCACTGTGGGCGCACCAGGCACAGTAGGCGTGGCAGTCTCCGTAGGCACAACCGGGGTCGCCGTAGCAGTTTCTGTTGGCACAGTAGGTGTAGTAGGCGTGGCGGTCTCTGTAGGCACGGCGGGCACGGTAGGCGTAGCGGTATCCGTCGGCGGGACGATGGGCGTGGCTGTTTCGGTCGGGAGCACGGTTTCGGTGGGCGTGCTTGTGGGCGTTGCGCTAGGAGTCGGCGTCGGCGGCGGGACATACAGGATGACCAACTTGGGGCGGTTCGCGATGGAACCATCAGGGGTGACATCATCGGAGGCGGCGAACCAAATCTGGTCTGTATCGGTCTTGTCCAGGGCTTGCAGGGATACGCCGTAGTTGGGCAGCAGCCCGTTCACCCATCCATCTACTGCCTGTGTCAGGTCGAAATGATACCAAGTGCGGATATTTTTGACAGTAACAACTGACTCTGGCGTCTGGGCACGGTCGTCTGGGCCATTGCATCCTCCCATTTGCCAGGGGACCTGGGCGGAAGCCAGATACCAGGTTGCTTCCTGGGCTACCCAATCACGCTTTACCGCATAGGCTCCTATATCCAGGCTAAAGGGAGGGCCACCCCACATCTCTGCATACAGAGACAGGGCAGCACAAAGGATGCGCGATCCGGGTGGAATACTAGCCACATCGAAGCGGATCAAAGCGCTGTTTTGCTGCTTGTATCCCACGCGTAGAAACCATTGGTTAGAGAGATTGCCTTCATAGCGAGCAAGCGTAGTGTCTTCAGCCCCGCTGTAGCCATGGACGCCCTGTTGCAATACGAGCAGGTGCGCCCCCGGTTCTGGGGTCCCCTCACAAGGCAGCCATGCCACATACGCCGCGGCAGGCTGAGCGATGCCCTCGCTTGCTTGAGAACTGGGCTCTGAAAGGGCAGCCGCTTCCCAAACGGGATAGGCTCTGCTGAGCATTGCTCCTTGCGCGACAAAGAACCCTATACAGAGGCAGAGGACAATACAAGCAACCCGAATCCAGAAGAGGGGTTTATGATTCATGTTAGTCTCCTTGGGTGGTACAGCCTATCACCGTTGGCTTGTCCTGAGATGCAGAGATTTGCTCACATTATACCCCAAATTCATGCATTGTCAATCCAGAGTTTCTCTGTATTGTGAGAGCCTCTTACGACCCCAATCGCAGAGCCCTCCGGGGAAAATATTCCATGCAAGAGAGTGTTGAAAAAGCCCTTCCAATGTCATGCTGAACCTTCGCCCTGAGCCTTGCCCTGAGCGCAGCGAAGGGAAAGCGAAGGGGAAGTGAAGCATCTCGCAGTACTCGGGAAAATACGGCTAAAGTTATGCGAGACCCCTTCGTTACACTCAGGGCAGGCTCTTCGCTCAGGGCGACAAGATTTTCAACACTCTCATACAAAAGGGAAGGGCTTATTGGAAAAGTTTTTACAAAAAATAAGACGTTTTTCCTTTTGTGTTTTGACGATGTGGATCTAATCCTCCCCTTTCTGCGCGTTCTACAACGAGGCAATCCATTTTCCGTATTCCTTCCATGTCTTGGTGTCTTTTGGGTAAGTATCCTCTCTGTGGCTTCTGCAGTAAGCCTTTTGACAACCTGCTACAGATGTGCTATCCTTACGCCAGGTTGGGCGAGGAGGGTATGAAAAATGGATACGGCTACTTGGATCATGGCGGTGATTGCTCTGCTTCTGCTCCTTTTTGCCTTCCTACGCGGCGGCAACGTGCACGTCGCAGGGGTAAGAGCTGGAGCCAAGATGCTCTGGGGTGTCTTGCCGCTCCTGTTGCTTTCTTTCCTCGTGGCAGGATTGCTGCAGGTGCTCATCCCCAAGGAGCAAATCAGGCGCTGGCTGGGAACTGAATCTGGCTTGCGCGGGATTATCCTGGGCTGCATTGCTGGCGGCTTGGTGCCTGGTCCCCCTTATGCTGTGTTTCCTGTGGTTGCCTCTCTGTACCAGGCGGGGGCGGGCATCGGCGCGGTGGTCGGCTTTGTCACCGCCTGGTCGCTCTGGTCTGCCAGCCGCTTCCCCACCGAGTTGGCTATCCTCGGCCCGCGCCCTGCCCTGATACGCTTCCTCTCCACACTCGTCTTTCCGCCTCTTGCTGGCTTGTTCGCCCAGCACGTCCTATCCCGCCTGGCTTGACCCGTAGAAAATGCCCACTCCTCACTCATCACTCATCACTCCTCCCCCACAATGCGGAACTCCCGCGGCGCCGCCTCCACCGGACTAGAAGGGTAGTACGGCGGCAGGAGGCCGCTGGGCATCGGCGTGCCGCCCTGGATGACCACCACCGGTGGATAGGCGCCATAGCGACCACCCTGCCCATAGGGCGGCTCTTCCACCTGGCGCTCCCGGCGGGTCAGGATGAGCATCCACAGCACGCTCATCGGGATGCCCGCCGCTACCCCGCACACCACCCCCACCACCACTGCCATCGCCTCTGCGCTCATGCGCTGGCCTACCACCGCCGCCAGCGTCACCGCAAAAGCCAATACCACCGCAATCGCCACCTTACGCATCGGAACCTCCTTTCACGAAAACGGAATACGCAACACTCCTCACTCGTCACTCCTCACTTCTTACTCATCACTCCTCACTTCTCACTTAATCCTCCTGATCACTAACCTCATTCTATTTCCCTGTGTTGCCTGCTGCAGCCGCAGTGCTTCCCACTGCGCCTCCTGCGGCGAGACATATGCTGCAGCGAAGCGTGTAGTCTGCCCCTTCAGTACTAATAGAAAGTCGCCCCGCCCCTGCAGCCGCTCCGCACCGGTGCCCGCTACCCCCGCCGCCACCCGCGCCTCCTCCGGGGAAGTCACCGACCCCACCAGCCGCACGGGAAAGTTCGCCTTCGTCAGCGAGCCGATGACCGCAGCGGTGGGCTTTTGCGTGCACGCCACCAGGTGTATCCCTGCCTCACGCCCACGCTGCGACAGCCGCGTCAGGGCAAACTCCATCTCCTTGCCACCCACCATGAGCAAATCCGCCAGTTCATCCAGGAACACCACCCACCATGGCTGGCTGATGCCCTCCGCATCGCGCCGCTCCATCTCCGCTACCAGCCAGGTCAATCGCTCCAAAGCCTCCTCGATGGCAGTCAGCGGCGGGCAAAGCAAATGGGGCAGAGGGGAGAGGGCGCTGAAGCCGCGCCCCTTGGGGTCCACCAAGAGCAGTTGCACTTGCTGTGGCGGGTTGTGCAAGGCTAGGGAGAGCGCCATCGCCCGCGCCAGAGCGGTCTTGCCTGAGCCGGTGGTGCCACAGATGAGGGCATGGGCGACATCGGGGCTGCGCAGGTTCAATAGCAACGGCGTGCCTGCTTCGTCCACACCCAGCACCGGCGCACAGGGTGGAGCATAAGCCAAGCGGCGGCAGAGGTCGAGCAAAGGTACCGTAACCGGCTCCGGGCGCGGGATCTCGATGTTGAGCATGCCGCCGTTGCGCACCACGCGGCAGGATGGGGCATGCAGGGAGAGGGCTAGTTCCTCTGCCAGGTTCTTGATCTGTGCCAGGCGCGTGTCCATGCGCGTGGCGAGTTGGAAGCGCACCGTGTGCGGGGTAACGGTGCCGCCCACGACGCGCGAGGGGATGCGATGGCTAGCCAAGACCATCTCAATTTGGTTGGCTTGAAACTCCAGCAATCTGCGCTCCATGCCATACCTCCAGAATAGAACAAATGTTCTATTACCAAGCCCCAAAAATCCCTACCCTATCTAAGCACTGCATGGGGGGTTAGAGCTGGCGAATAACGGCGATAACCTTGCCCTGTATCTCCAGGTTGGAAGGATGCACGTAAATAGGCTTTAGATTAGGATTTGCCGGCTGCAGACGCACACGAGTCGTGCTTTCCCGGTAAAATCGCTTGAGGGTTGTTTCCTTCTCCGCTTTTAGCCAAGCCGCCACGAGGTCGCCATTTTTGGCTTCTTTTTGCGCCTTCATAATCACAATGTCCCCATCATAGACGAGCGCATCAATCATAGAGTCCCCTTTGACTTGCAAGGCATAAATCGGTCCTTGTTCTTGCACAATGTCGCGCGTCAAGGCAATGCTCTCATCCACATCCAGCGGTGAAAAAGGCTCATCGGGAATCGGAACCGGCTCGCTGGCTACAATGCGTCCAAGCACTGGCACTTGCACGATACCTTGGTCGGATGCCAGCGTCTGCTCCAGTAAACTTTTCTCGAGCAATTTCACACCCCGCGAAACCTCGCGATCGCGTTGGATATAACCCTTCGCCTGCAGAATATTGAGGTTGTAATTGACGACAGAAGTGGACGAGATATTCGCCGCCCGCCCTATCTCACGAATCGTTGGGGGATAGCCATTCTCCTGCACAAATTTCCTAATAAACTCTAGAATGCTTTTTTGCCTAGGCGATAGGTCCATTTGACCCCTCCTTTCCTGGCTGCCAAATATATCCCAGACAACCCCATTATACACGAACATTTGTTCTGTGTCAAATCGGCAGACATGCTTGTAGAAATGCCATAATATAAAAGTTGCAAAATGTACATAAATATGGTATAATATTAATAACTTTTGGGCCGCAAAAGACGCTCGGGAAGGGAGGAGACGAAATGTCAGCAAAAAGACCGTGGTACAAAGCCAGCTATTTGGTAGTAACGACATTGCTTGTTATTGCCTGTATCAATGTCGTACTGCCGGCTGCTTCTGGCGCCCAGGACAGTTTCCCATGGCGAGGTGAGTACTTCAATAACGTGAGCCTAATGGGAGATCCGGTTCTGATCCGCAATGACAGGGCGATTGATTTCAATTGGGGACATAATAAACCCGCCGATGGCCTCCCGGTTGACCATTTCTCGGTACGCTGGACTGCCTCGCTCTATTTCGAAGGGGGTACGTACCTCTTCAAGACCTATACCGATGATGGCGTGCGCCTATGGCTCGACGGGCAGCTGCTCATTGACCAATGGCGTAACCAACCGGCGACATTGAACGAACGTGAGGTGGAAGTCAGCACCGGCTATCACAGCCTGCGCATGGAGTACTATGAGAACATTGGCATTGCCATTGCTATGCTATGGTGGGATCGCTTGACCATATCCACAACCACCATGCGCTGGCGCGCGGAGTACTTTAACAATCCGTGGCTTGTTGGAGCCCCCGTGCTGATCCGCGAGGAAAACGATATCCGCTACAACTGGGGCACGAGTGCCCCTGCGCCAGGCATTGTAGCCGACGGTTTCTCAGTGCGCTGGACAGGCACCGTGGGCTTCGACTACAGCGACACCTACACTTTCACAGTCACGGTGGACGATGGCGTGCGAGTATGGATTGACGGCGGTTTGCTAATCGACGCGTGGCGTGACCAATCCGCCACAACCGCATCCGTTGCTCGCTACATCACCAAGGGAACGCATCCTGTAGTGATCGAGTACTACGATGGATCGGGCGATGCTTGCATTACCTTTACATGGCAGAGGGGAGCAGCAGGCACACCAACTCCAGGCCCTACGGCTCAACCAACCACGCAACCCACAACACAGCCAACTGCGCCCGCCGGGGAAATTATCGTCGACGACAAGAGCAGCGGCTTTCAGAAGGGCGGCCCCACCGAGAGTTGGTATGAGAAATCCATTGGGTACAACGGCCACATATACTGGACATACAACAGCGATTCCCAGGTTTACAACTACGCCAGGTGGACTCCACAACTGCCCAGCGCTGGCAACTATCAAGTCTACGCATTCATCCCCAGAGACCGCGCGGACACGAAGAATGCCCGCTATCGTATTTACCATAATGGCCAAGAACATTCCTACTCTGTGAATCAATCTGTCTACTTTGACAAATGGGTTTCTCTGGGAACGTATTACTTCGCTGCCAGCGGCAACGAGTACGTGTACCTAGATGACGTGACGGGCGAACCATATGCCTCACGGAAAATTGGTTTTGATGCGGTTAAATTCGTTAGGGAAGGTGCCGCCGCACCAACAGCAACCAGTGTGCCCACCTCAACCGCGGTAGCGCCGACGTCAACGCCCACCCGAACGCCGACTACAGCAGCGCCTACCGCGACACCGGTAGCACCCACGCCTACCCCTACCGCGACGCCAGCGCTGCCTCCATGCTCTATCACTCCCATACTCGGGTTTGGCCGCATCTGGTCTACCCATGCAACGGTGCGCGACCGCCTCGGGTGTCCAGTCGAGATCGAAAAGAACACGTGGAGCGCGGAAGAAACTTTCATTGGCGGCTACATGTTCTGGCGTGGCGATCTGAAGCTCATCTACGTCTTGTACAATGATGGTACATGGCAGAGCTTCATTGACACCTGGGCAGAGGGCCAACTGGAATGGGATCCTGGAATTGTCCCGCCGTCCGGTTACTTCCAGCCCAAGCGAGGATTTGGCAAGGTCTGGCGTGAACAACTGGTACGACCTGGGGTAACGGTTCGGGACAAGATCAGTTGGGCCACGACAGAGGAAAGAGGGCTCAATGCTTCCTGGCAGGCTTACACGGGCGGCTTGATGCTGTGGAGCGATACTCTGGGCATCTTTGTGCTCTACTACGACAACAATACTTGGAGCCGCTACTACTAGGGAAATAAATAAAGGGCAAAATCAGAAAGGACTCCCATGCCACCCAAATAGGGGGCGTAAGAGCCTGTTCCGTGTGCGCTACGCTGGATAAGCGGAATCCTATGATGTCCAGGCAGTGCTACGCCTGCGCTAGATTGATAGCGGCCCTCGCAATGGAAAGCGAGGGAATTAACCAAATAGACAGGTTAGGAAGCGCATAAGGCACATCGCATAGTTCTTGAATGCATGGAAACCCAAAGAGGGCCACTGATTCAGAGAATCAGGGCCCTCTTCTTTTGCAAGCGAAGAAAGGGCAAAGTTTTAGGGTTGCCACAGGATGCCTAATTTAGCCAGTGCTGCATTTTGTATCTGCCACATCTCTTCTTTATCACTGGCTTGCTCATGGTCATATCCCAGGAGGTGTAATGCCCCATGGATGACCAAGAGCAAAAGTTCTTCCTCGACCGGATGTCCGTATTCAGTGGCTTGCTCCACAGCGCGGGGATAAGAAATGACGATGTCACCAAAGTAGACAGGGGCGATTGAGAGTGGCATGGCATCCTCCGTTTCACTAATATGATGGAATGCCAGCACATCCGTTGGAGCGTCCTCGCCGCGATAGATGCAGTTCAGCTCTTTGACCTGCTCATCGTTGGTAATCACCACGGTCAATTCGCCTTGCCGGCGTTGCCCGGCACTCTCAAATGCCGCATGCACAGCCTGGCGCAAACTGCTCCGACGCACCTTCCGTGTGTATTCGGGAGCAATGCGCAGCTCGATCTTCAGTGCAGGAGCAGTTTTGCTCATGTTGACCCCGTTTGCGCTGACGTTACACTATCTTTCTCAGGGTACTGAATACGAGGATGGAAAACCCCTTGCAAGACTTCACTAAACGCATTGCGGATTTTATCTAGATCTCCCAAGGTCAACTCACACTCATCCAGCTCCCCGCTCACAAGCCTGTCATTGGTGATCTTGCGCACAATGCGCTCGATTTCGCTAGGAGAAGCAGGTGCTGAAGCGCGAACGGCTGCCTCCACGCCATCCGCCAGCATAACAATCGCCGCTTCCTTACTGCGCGGACGTGGCCCTGGATAGCGGAATTGGGCTTCATCAATCCCTTCTTCCCCTTCCTGGCGCGCCTGTTGATAGAAGTAACCAAAGCCCACGCTGGTCGTACCGTGATGCTGTGCAATGATGTCCAGCACCTCCTGAGGAAAATGGTGTTTTCGCCCCAGTTCTAGGCTATCCTTGACGTGGCTAATGATGATCTGGGCACTGGTTTTGGCATCCAGTTGGTGATGATAATTTTCTCCGCTGATCTGGTTCTCGATGAAGAAATAGGGGCGCAACACTTTGCCGACATCGTGATGCAAAGCCGCAGCACGGACCAGCAGGGGGTCTGCACCCACCAACTCGGCCGCGCGTTCCCCGAGGTTGCCAACGATCAAGCTGTGGTGATAAGTGCCAGGGGCTTCTAACAATAGCCTCCGTGCCAAGGGATGGGTCGGACGCACCAATTCCAGCAATTGCAATGGGGTAGTGATCCCAAAGATCGCGCCGATCCAAAAGAAAGTGGTGAATGTCAGACTGGAGGAAATAACGCCATTGGCAAAACTGGCACCGATGAGCTGCATCAGGGCAACCCAATCATAGCTCTGTCCAAAGAGCCGAAAAGAGACTGCCACGACCGCATTCACTATCGCGATGACCAGAGCAGCCCAGGCAAAAGTTCCCAAATGCTCCAAACGCGATACCATCAACGCTGCAAAGATACTGCCCAACAAAGCATAGACAGTGAGGTCTAGAGAGCCACCACTAACGAAGCCAACAAAAAGGCTTAATATCACGCTGACCATGATTGCCAGCTGAGCGTTCAGGAGCACCGATACCAGCATAGCAACCGCTGCCATAGGAAAGAAATAGGGCAATAAGACATGCCCTGGTATGGCCAGCTTGATTGCCAAACCAGTGGTTAAAATGATCAAGCCCAAGAGTAGCAACCGCTTGCGATCTAACAACATCTCTCGATGCGCTTGCCATAGGTAGAGGACTAACGTAGCAACGGCCGCTATCACAAAGAGCAGTTTGCTCAGCGTGGTATGCCATTCCCACTCCGTGGGCTGCAAGCCAAGCGCTGCCAACTGTTCCAGGTGCAAGGGCGTGACAATATCACCAGCCCGCAGCACAGCCTGACCACGCTCGATAACTAGCCGCACAGGTTGCACGGCTTCTCGCGCTTGGCGACGCATTTCTGCTGTCCGTTGCTCATCCAGAAAGCTGTTTGGCTTGAGTAAGGATTGGGTGATGGCAACAACAATCTCGACTTCTGGCGAAGAAAGGGCATAACTGACTAGTTGGGGCACTTTAGCCCGTGTTTCGTTGAGCCGGTCCTCGCGCACTCCCTCGCGCATCAGCCGGTCAAGCAAAGAGACGATCTCACCAGAGACTCTTTCCCATTTTGAATCATCAAGGGTGAGCACGTTGCTGATCACGCTTGCTGGCAGGACCAGGTCAGGGATTTTGCTAACCCACCTCGCCTTATCTTCAGGAGATGCACGTGCATCCTGACGAACGGATGAGATGTAAGAAAGGATTTGATGCGCTCGCGCGACCTGCTGCCGGGCGATGTCTGCATCAACCGTATAAACGGGCTCCACTGCGGCTTCTGCCCGTGCCTGTTCGGCTTCCGTCAGCAAGCGGCTGGTGTACACCACGCGATGGGGCGCAAGGATGTCATATTTGCTCACCATCCCTTCAGTTAACAAGGTCCTGCCAGAAAAGAACGGCATAGTGAGGATAAAACCAAGCCCCACCACGAGGAAAAGGGCAAAGAGGAGCACATGCATCCCAACAGCATGCAAGTCCTTTTTTATTGAAGCAAGCGGAGCCTTTCCTGGGGCTCCGCTTGGTTGGAAACGCATCATGTGAATACACTCACTCTTCAGGATGAATTCGCTTCGCTCTGGCTCTTTTGAGCGAGCAATTCCTTTACAATCTGGTTTACCTCGCTGCCATCGGCTTTTCCCCGCAAACGGGGCATAAGGATGCGCATCACTTGTCCCAGATGCTCTGGCTTAGTCGCCTGTACTTCTGCAATGGCTTGCTGCGCGGCAAGCACGATCTCTTGCCGGCTCATCTGGCGCGGTAAATAGCTAAGCAGCACCTCCAACTGCGCCTTTTCCTCCGCAACCAAATCCGCCCGTTGCGCCTTTTCAAATTCAGCAAGCGATTCCCGGTGTTGCCTGACCTCCCGACGGATAACTTCCAGGACCTCTTCGTCGCTCAATTCGTGCTGTCTGGCTATTTCTTCATTGAGGATAGCAGCACGCACCAAGCGAATAGCCGATTTGCGTTGCTCCGCATGGTCTTTGATTGCCTGCAGCAAATCCTGTTGTAAGCGTCCTTTCAAGGTCATAGCCACATACCAACCTTATGCAGCCCATTCTCACAAAACGGCATGGCCACCTTGGATGTCCGTCCCTAGTCATATTGATGCTTGAACGTCTGCTTGCGACTCTTGCGGCGCTTGGCAGCTTTTTTCTTCTTGCGCAAGACGCTGGGCTTCTCATAGAATCGCCGACGACGCACTTCAGAAAGCACGCGATCCTGTTGCACTTTTTTATTGAAACGCTTGAGCGCGCTCTCAAAAGGCTCGTCCTTCTCCACGATAATCTGCGTCACATAATCCCTCCCTTCTTGCCAGTCAATGGCTTGCCGGTTGTGAAGCCATCAACTGTTCATTACAATGTCGGATTATAATTGCGTGCGGCGAAATGTCAAATCTCTTTTGCAGTGATTGGGCATTAGCACTTGGCGATTCCACTGGATTGTGTTAAAATCGCAGAGCCGAAATACAGTGGGGACAAGCCATGCCTCACAGAGAGCGGCGTGAAGAGCCCACAAAACACGCAGAAATAAAAAGAGAAATGGCCATTGGGGTTTGTACTATTTATCTCAGTATTCCGGCAAATCATTCTTTGAAAGGCAAGCGTCAGGTACTCAAATCCCTTATCGCTCGTGTGCGCAAGGACTTTAATGTATCTATTGCCGAAGTCGCACAACAGGATGCCTGGCAGGCTGCTACCTTAGGCGTAGCTTGTGTGGCTACTGACCCCGCCTATGCCCATGGTTTGCTGACCAAGGTAGTAGACGCAATCACCGCCTACCGCCTGGATGCCGATGTCCTCGACTTTGAAATAGAGATTTACTAACCGTGCTGACATGGCTGAAACATAACAGACTGCTCTGGATAATAGGTCTCCTAAGCCTTGGTCTCTTGGGAATTGGTTACTGGGCACTCGCTACCGGTTATAGCCCTAGTTCCTATTTTTCACCTACCTCGACGCGTGTGCCCACGCCATCGCCAACGAGTACACTGATAATGCCCACGCAAAATGCAACAGAAACCTGGTCACCTACTCTGACTCCCACCGATGCCCCGACTCCAACTCCCGCGCTGACCTTAACGCCTACTGCCACGCCGACTATCACAGCGACAGCCGCTCCAACACGCCCTAGTTCCCGCGTTCTCCCGGTGCCGCTGATCTTACAGGAATTGCCCCTCTCCTGTGAGATCGCGGGCATGCGCATGGTTATAGCAGCTCTCTCCAACCATGTGCCCAGCGAACAAGAGTTGCTCTCGTGCATGCCCAGAAATCCCAACCCTTATCTAGGTTTCCGTGGGGACCCTGCGGGCAGAAACCGCTATCCAGATGGCCGCATCAACTGGGAGAACTATGGAGCCTACGCCCCCGCAGTGGCTGAAACACTGAATCAATGCGTCCTAGAGCCAGCTGGTGGAAAGTTCGAGGCCATAGCAATGAAAGGCACTAGTTACAAAGAGGTAGCCGATGCTATACTTGAGGGCTACCCTGTGATTGTCTGGGTATCGAAGCGACAGGAAATAATAGAAACTACCATTGATACCCCTGAGGGTCCAGTGAGGCTTGTCTTTGGTGAGCATGTTTGGGTAGTAATAGGGTACCATGAGGATGGATCCTTTGAAGTGCACGATCCATATCCGCAACAAAACGGCAAGCAAACCTACCGTGTGCAGTCCTTCCCCAACTGGGAACTCTTCGATCGCATGGCAGTCTTCGTTTGGCCACGTACCAGATAAAGCCGAGCCGTTGACGTGCCTTGTTCAGCATTGTTGACGCCAGTATGAGGGCGTTTCAATCACTCCATCTTGCTTCGGAGCGCGCGGTACAGCGCTACCCATTCGTGAATGCTTAATGTCTGCGCCCGTCGCTGTTCGTCAATGCCAGCCTCCTGCATAGCCTGTGCAATGCGTTCCGCTGATACACCCAGCCCGTGAACGAGCGCATTGCGGAGCTGTTTGCGCCGCTGGGCAAATCCAGCCCGCACTACTTCGAAAAAGGGTCTTACTTCATCTTGCTCAAGAGGTTGTTGCGTGTGGGGATCAACTCGGACAATAGCCGAATCCACCTTGGGAACCGGATAGAAGGCGCTGGCTGGCACGTGGGCAATGATCCGTGGCTGCCCATAAAACTGCACGCTCACCGCGAGAAGGCTCATCTGCCCCGGTTGGGCTATGATGCGTTGTGCGACTTCTTTCTGCAACATCAGCACAATAAGTTGAGGCTTGGGGGAGGCTTCCAGCAGATGCCGCATCACAGCCGAGGTGATATAGTAAGGGATATTGGCTACCACCTTATAAGTGGGTACGTTCCCCGCCCCGTCTTGCAAAAGGCGGGAGATATCCAAGCTTAAGATGTCAGCGGTGACGATTTCGACGTTTGGGAGCGATGCCAACCGTTCCCGCAAGAGAGCCACGAGATCTGGATCCACTTCAACCGCTACGACGCGCTGTGCACGCTCAGCCAAAGCCTCAGTCAGAGCGCCCAACCCAGAGCCAATTTCAAGCACAATATCTTCTGGGCCAACCTCTGCTGCTGCAAGTATCCGCTTCAAGACACGGCGGTCCACGAGAAAATTTTGCCCCAACTCTTTGTGTGGTCGGAGATCAAACTCTCGCAAAAGCGCTCGGATGTCCATCTCTGCTCAGAACGGTTTCTAACGCCGTTCACTAGGATAACTGGGCAGAATCCAGTTGATCTTTTCGGCGGGCGGCACTGGCTCAAGCAAATACACGTCTACCCACTTGTACCAAAGCACCAGGTTGTCGTCATCATAACACAAGTCTATCCGCCGGCCAAGAATTTTGCTCCCGGTATCCGCGGCGGTGGCGAACCCATAGCCTGGCACATATACTTGGGTGCGCAGGCTGATCACCCTTGGATCCACAGCAACAATTCCCTTCCGCGCCCTCCAACCCAGTCTGGTGATGCCATACGTTGGATGGTCAGGATCTTTGCCGGCAGTGGGGGCGTTATACGAAGTAGCCAACATGCGCACTTTGCGCCAGTAACGGATCACCCCATCCGGAGTCTCCAGCTCTCGCACGACGATCTTGGTGCCATAGGACACAATGCGCGTGGTAGGCGGGCGCTCAACCCACTCGTCGGTTGTGATCCGCTCCTTCTCCTGACCATCCTCGTAAACAATGCGGATGCGTCGTTTGCGCACTCCTGCTTTCCCTTGTTGATCTACACGTTGCTGATCTAATTCAAGCGTGTTATCTGGACGCCAGACGGTTTCAAAGGGAATAGATACGGTCTCCTCGATCCAATCCTCCACCACACGCACCACCCGCACAGTCATGTCTGCCGTGATCTCCGCATCCAGTTGTGGAATGGTGTAATCTTTGCCGAGCAACTCCACACCTGTTTCATGTAAGAGTTCAGCCACACTGCGGGCTTGCGTGCGGGTCTGGATCGTCCTGCCATCCACCTGAATCATCACCGGCTTGGCACGGTAGATGTGGATATGCATGCCAGCCGTCAGCAAGGTACCCAAAAGGGGTTGCACCCGATCGCCCAAATACAAAGCAATGCCTTCATTCAGCAATGCCTCACCTACCGTACGCGCGACAGTGTGAATGACGGTTTGCACAGCGCCATCCTGGATGGACAAAGCAATAGCACGCTGCAGTTTGATGCGCGTCCACAAAGGCGTCGGCGCACCTCCCAATCCATGCAGCCATCCACGCACCAATGGCCAGCGGTTTGGCGTCCATTGATAATGCGGCAGAGACGCATCCAGGCTCACCAGTACGCCATCTAGCATCAACCGATCATAGTCTTTAGGGTTCAAACCCACCTCGCGCAATACGTCCCCTACCCGTCGGCTGTGCGTATAGTGTTCTATGATCTGTCCATCCGCTTCAATCAACACCGGTAGCGCTTTTTGCACAATGATCGTTTGCTGCTCCTCTAGTGAAGCATCGAGCGAGGGCAGAACAACGTCCCCTGGCTGCAAGTTTAAACCGACTTCGCGCAGATACGCTCCAACAGTCCGCTGGTGGGTTGTTGACCTCCACACCTGTCCATTCACTTCCAGCGTGACCATTACACCCGAGTGTGCATAACTTGCAGCCATAACAGCCACAAGAAACGCAATACCGAGCAGGGAAAGGAACCCCGCTGGCAATCGAGCGCTCCTGGTGACAGGCAAAGGATACGCCTGAGACGGTGCTGATATTCTAAGCAATACTTCGTCTTGTTCAGCCAACTGCCGTTGTTTCCTCAATAGTTCTTTAGTAACGACCGGGCATATCAACCGGGATGTTGAAAAGCATCGGCATAACTAGATCTATCCCATCGTGTCATGACAACACAGCATGGGCAGCCGATTCACCAGCTAGGTAGCCTGTAGAGAAAGCGGCTTGTAAGTTATACCCCCCTGTATCGGCATCTACATCAATGACCTCTCCGCAGAAGTAGAGCCCTTTTACCAGCCGGGATTCCATGGTGCGTGGGTTGATTTCCCTTGTGTCAACACCCCCTGCAGTCACGATAGCTTCGCTAAGAGGACGGCTGCCCATTATAGTCACACGCAAATCCTGCAAAAGTGCCACAAGACGTTTTCTCTCGGTCGTTGTAATCTGATGGGCAAGCTTGTCGGCCGGGATGCCAAGCAGCGCAACAAACACTGGGATCATCTTTCTGGGCAAAAATTCGTCCAAGAAGTTATGCCATCGCTGGCGTCCATGTGCATCCAGCGCTCGGCGTACTCGTTCGTCCAACTCCTCGGCAGTCAAAGATGGCTTCAGATTGATGGACAAAGAAACCCGGCCTTGGCTCATGCCATCCACAGCCTTTTTGCTGAGCGTCAGCACAATAGGCCCTGACACTCCAAAATGTGTGAACAGCATCTCGCCGAATTCTTGGTGGATGGGTTTGTCATCCAACAAAAGAGTGCCTTGCACATTGCGCAAGCTAAGACCTTGCAGTGCGCGTACCCACGGCTCTTTGGTGACCAATGGCACCAATGCAGGCCGGATGGGCACGATACGATGTCCTGCTTCCGCAGCGAGGCGGTATCCATCGCCGCTGGAACCTGTCCGCGGATAAGAGGCCCCTCCGGTAGCCAGGATCACTGCTGCTCCCAGTATGGTGCGCCCTCCTGCTTGGACACCCTGGATTTGCTTGTCCACAATCAAGAGGCGCTCTACTGGGCACCTGCGCTGTATGCGCACGCCGCTCGTCTCCAGATAATGCTCCAGGGCATCTGCAACTTGCTGGGCATCATTGGAAGCGGGGAAAACACGCCCACCTCGTTCTACCACAGTAGGTACACCCCGCTGGTGAAAAAAAGCAATCAAATCCTCCACAAAGAAACGGGAGAACGCACCATATAGGAAATGGCCCGTCTCACCAAAATGGGTGATAAACTCAGTGAATTCCGCTTTATTGGTGAGATTGCAGCGGCCCTTGCCGGTCAGGCGCAGTTTATTGCCCAGCCGTGGTGTCTTCTCTAGCAGCAAAACCTCCGCGCCGCATTCTGCAGCACGGCCGGCAGCCATCATGCCTGAAGCACCACCGCCAACAACGATCACCTGTTTCGTCATCCCATCTCAATAACGGAAAAAGGGCGGGAACCATGCCCACCCTCAGCATTTGCGATGGTCGTGCACCCTCTGTCGATGTCAACACACCAGCTTGCCACGGACAGCCAGCTCCAATCAGGCTACCCTACGGCACCCAGAGGGGACTGCTTACCGTTGCTTCCTCCCGGACCTGGCGGGGTTCGCAGGCCTCTGCCGCGTAGGACCCGATTTTCAACGCCGCTTGGCCGCAGCAGTCCTGACATGCTGCACCTCGAGAGGGAATTCGACCCCGCTATAGCGGCTTGCGGGTACAGGGCACCGCTAGCTCCCCGTCTAGCACGACCAAATGTATCTTACCTGTGCCTACTCCTTTTGTCAAACCTGCCACAACAGCGGAGAGGGCGGGATTTGAACCCGCGAGGCTCATCGCCTACACGATTTCCAATCGTGCGCACTCGACCAAGCTATGCGACCTCTCCGTCTACACCAAATTATATCCTCAAAAAAAGATTGTGCAAAATGCACTTTCAGAGTATAATGAGAACGTAATGGTATTGTCCCTCTATCTAGGGCGCGCTATGCATTCCCAATCAACCTTATATCCCAACATCAGTTCCCGCAGTGAAGAGGAGGAAACATTGGACCTGACCCAGATGACCCAATTGCTAACCTGGCTTGACGAGGAGCACCGCAAAGATAAGGCGATGCTGATGTCTTTGCAAAGCCAGCTCGATGTCCAGAAAGCCCAGCTTACCGACCAAGCTCGTCAATTGCAAGAGGTCCAGGCAGCGCTGACCCGCATTGAGGCGCAGCTCCCTGGGCTTGCCCAGATTGAAAGTTCACTGCAGAACATTCGCACAGAATTTGCCGGCCTCTTGGCAAAACACGCTGCAGAACAGGAGGCACGAGAAGAAGCCCGCACGCGCACAGATAAAGTAGAGACTGAGACTATCGCTAGAATTGTGCGCCAAGTACAAGAACGGGTAGATGCGCTGGGCTCTTTTGACAATACGGTGGCTGTCCTACGTGAAGAGGACAGCAAACTGCGCAGCGAGATGACCCGCGCCTTCACGCAGCTCGCTGAGATCGCCAAACGGCTGGAAGCCCAGGACCAACGCATCACCCTCGTCACCCAAGATGTACAAGCCCTTCGAGATACTCTGACCAGTACGAGATTGACCCACGAAGGGTTGAGCAGCCAGATCATGGCACTCAAAGCTGCCCTGGAGGCGTTAGGGCCACGCCTTGATGCGAAAATCGAGCAACTCCCTCCGCTCATTGAGGAACTGGGCAAAAAGGAGCAGGCAGACATCATTGCTCTACAAGCCAAGCTGCAAGATCAAGACCGCCTGGTGGACGAACTGGGCAAAGAAATGCAGGCTTTCAAAGCATCCATAGCCCGTTGGGCAAAGCAGATGGAGAAGTTCACGGAGGACTTTGAGCGGGACCGCAAGACGTTGTACGATTTACGTGAACTGGAAAGGCAAATACGCCAGCAGGGGAATGAAGCCCTAGAATTGCAGCGACTGGCTGCGGAAAGGATGCGCACAGAACTGCGCGAGTGGCAGGATAACCAGCTGAAAGTAGACGAAGAGCAAACAGCACGTCTGGAGCAATTGCTCGCCTGGCAGCAAAAGGTCTCCAAGATTTTGGAAGACCTGGAACAACGCCTGGAGCAGAACCAAAAAGACATCAAGGCTCAGGCAGATGAATTATGGCAAGCCATGGCGAGTTACGTACAAGGGCAGATGAAACTCTTGGAAAATTTGCAAAAGAGGACGATCTGATGCGCGTTATCGGCACGGCAGGACATGTAGACCATGGCAAATCCACCCTGGTGCACGCGTTGACAGGCATTGACCCCGATCGCTTGAAAGAGGAAAAAGAACGCGAGATGACCATCGACCTCGGTTTCGCTTGGTTAAAGCTGCCCAGCGGCCGAGAAGTGAGCATAGTGGATGTCCCAGGCCATGAGGACTTTATTAAAAACATGCTGGCCGGAGTGGGGGGTATTGACCTTGCTCTTTTTGTCGTAGCCGCAGATGAGGGAGTCATGCCCCAAACACGCGAGCATCTCGCAATCCTGGATCTCTTGCAAGTTCGTGATGGCGTGATAGCCCTAACCAAGAGCGATCTGGTGGATGACCCCGAATGGCTAGAACTGGTGCAGGAAGAAGTGCGCAAGGAACTAGCAGGTTCAGTCCTGGAGAACGCCAAGATCATCCCTGTCTCTGCGCGCACAGGACAAGGCCTTTCCGAGTTACTGGACGAACTCGATCGCTTGCTCCAGGCTCCGCCCCCCCGTCATGAAACCGGGCGCCCACGCTTGCCCATTGACCGCGTATTCACCATCGCTGGCTTTGGCACGATTGTCACGGGCACACTCATTGATGGCCGCTTGCACCTTGGAGAAGAGGTGGAAATTTTGCCTGCGGGGATCAAAGCGCGCGTTCGAGGGCTGCAAACACACAAAGCCAAAGTAGAACTCGCCATTCCACCCAGTCGCGTGGCAGTGAACCTCGCTGGGGTCAGCAAAGACCAATTGCAACGCGGTGATGTCCTGACCACCCCGGGCGGGTTGCGTCCCACATCCTTGCTAGACACAAGGCTGCGTTTATTGAAAGATGCTCCCCGGCCATTGGGGCATAACCGAGTAGTGGATTTCTTCACCGGCACAGCCCAATGCGAGGCGCGGGTGCGCCTCCTGGACCGCAAAGAGCTAGCTCCTGGTGAAGAAAGCTGGGCACAATTCATCCTATCCGCGCCCGTTGCCGTAGTGAAAGGGGACCGCTTTATTATCCGCCAGGCTTCACCAAGCCTGACGCTTGGTGGGGGAGTGGTGGTTGATCCCCTGCCGCCACGACGGCATCGCCGCTTTCAAGCCAATGTGCTCACTCGCCTGGAACAACTGATGCACGGTACACCGGATGAAGTCTTGTTGCAAGAATTGGAACGGGAACAGCCGTGCGAGGCAGCAACACTGGTATCACATAGCACGTTAGGCACGGACCAAGCAGCACAGACTCTCCGCTCGCTATTGAAAAATGGCCAAGTAGTGCTCCTCGATACAACCACGGAGTTTGATTCTGCGCCCACCAGCACCAAGTATGTCATGTCGCTCAGCGCTTGGGAGACGCTGCTGGAGAGAATCGTCGCCTTGTTACGCGAGTATCATCAGCGCTATCCCCTGCGGGCGGGCATGCCACGAGAGGAGCTAAAGAGCCGGCTACACGTACCAGCCCGCGCCTTCAATGACATCGTAGCCAAAGCTGCCATGCAGGGCGTCGTAAGGGAAACCGAGACTGTCCTCTCTCTGGCAGACCACCAGGTGGTTTTTACCGCCGAGCAACAGCGGCAAGTCAACCAGTTGCTCCAAGCATTTCACAAGAACCCCTATTCCCCTCCCTCGCTAGCCGAGAGCGAAGCCCTGGTAGGAGCAGAAGTGCTTGCCGCGCTAATTGAACAGGGAAAGTTGGTAAAGGTTAGCGAAACGGTGTTGTTTTCAGCGGATGCCTATCAAAAAATGGTACAGGCAATCGTAGACTATCTCCAAGGTGAAGGGCGTATCACTTTGGCTCAGGTGCGTGATATGTTCTCGACCAGCCGCAAGTACGCCCAGGCCCTATTGGAGCATCTGGATGACAAGCGCATTACCAAGCGCATTGGCGATGAGCGCATCCTGCGCTGAAATAGCACGAACAGGACAGATTGAGGAGCCTCATTGTAATACACCCTGATCACCCTAAGAGAGGAGTCCGGATTGCCACTAAAACTGGGTGCAGTCAGTGAGCAGATAGAGCATATGGCACAGGCGATGGCGGCGTTGTCGCCTGCCCAGGAACAATTTCTGGAGCAAGCGCAGGCTCTTCTGCGCAGCATCCCTGCGGATGCGTTACGCTTGAAACTCGAGCAGCAACGCCAGCGGCAGGTCCGCTTCCCCTGGTTGGTTGCCACTCCTCACGGGTCCTTATGCGGGGCTATTCTTGCTCATCCTGCCCCAGTGGATTTCTGTGTGATAGGCGTTGATGCCTCTTCCGTGCCACCTGACCGGCATCGCTCTGTCCGCTTTTATGTGCTTAACGTGGGGTACGCAGCCCTTACCTACGGCCGTTATGCAGATGCTGTGCTGGATGCTGAAAGCCAGTTATACTTTCGTGATGAGGATTTGTACCTTTTTCCAGAGAAACGCGATGTGCCCATCGAGGGCACGCTTTTGAATGCACGCATGGAAGTGGAATCCCTGCAGACCCTGCAAGAGGTGATACAACATAGAGCCCATCGCTCCTCAGGAGAGCGCCCGCCTATCGTAGCCCTGCGCGACGGCCCCCTGATCCTGTGGACGCTGCAAAGCGAGCCCCAGGAGGTACAGGACAAACTTCTCTATGGCTTCCTGCAAGCAATGTCCTCTTTGCGACAGAGTGGCATTCCCCTGGCTGGTTACATCAGCTACACAGACAGCCGTGATGTCGCCAACTCTTTGCGCGTATGGATCTGTCAGGAATCACCCAATGAATGCGAACACTGCAAAAACAGTAAGCGTGATCTCTGCCTGGCACTGGCCAAAATCCGTGACCGCGACCTGTTCAACTTCTTGGCTACAGGAGAGCGCTCTGAACTATTCGCTAGTTCATCCCAAATTCTCGAAAGATATGGCGAGCACCGCGTAGATTTCTTCTACTTGAATGTAGGCGGGGAAATTGTGCGTGTTGAAGTGCCCCACTGGGTGAGCGCAGATGCGGAATGGCTGAGCTTGCTCCATGCCGTTATCTACGACCAGTCCCGCCGCAGTCCTGGTTTTCCACCATATCCCCCAGCATTATTGGAAGCACATGAACAGGCAGTAATCACCACAACCGAAAGGCGTCTGATAGAGGAGATGGTCGAACGGGCATTAGGGCTACATGGACAATCGGTACTCCGCTCAGCAAAGGATGATAGCAAGAGGAGGCGCGGGATATGAGGATTGGCGAGATAGTCGAAACCACGAGCACCGGCTTCGTAGCCGAGAGCTTTACACTAAACCGTCCGCCGCCACTGGGTAGCCTCGTCGCGGTAAGCTTACCGGCACAAGACATGGAAATTTACGCAGTAGTCGCCTATGGCCAAACGGTGGGCCTCGATCCAGGCCGCCGTGCCGTGCGTCGCAGCACAGAAATAGTGTTCGATGAAGCGATCTACCACGAGCACCCAGAGCTGAAACACATCTTGCGCACCGAATTCGGCGCTGTGTTAGTCGGCTATCTGGCAGAGGGCCAAGTATGGCAGCATCTGCCCCCTCAGCCACCGCCCTTGCACTTTTCCGTACAAACGGTGGAGACTGGAGAATTGCGGCGTTTCACCGACCACCTTCTCTATTTTCGCCTGCTCCTGAGCTACAATGGTCCTGTCTCGCCCTTGCAGGTGCTGGCAGCCAATGTACGTGAAGTGTATCGGCAACGGGGAAGCGATCGTGCCTGGCTCGATGTGGCGGCTCGCGAAATCGCCACCTTGCTAAAGAACGATCACGAAGCATTGCTAACTGTTCTCTATGCGATTGATCCAGGAGAGGCATCTGCCATTGCAGAACGGAGAGGGCAACTATGAGCAATAAAAGGCTAGGCGTAGTGGTAGATGGAGCCTTCAACAGCGGGCTTACGGTGCGTTTGGATCCTGGCGTCACTACGGAGCAACTGCGCATCGGCAGTTTTGTCGTTGTGGAAGGCCAGCGCAACCGCTATTTCAGTCTTATCTCCGACATCCATTTGAAAGCCACCGACCCGCGCTTGCTGAGCGATCCGCCGCGTGCTACCTCCCCATTTATCGCCCACACATTGAGCGGTACCAGCACGTATGCCACAGTCGAGGTCAGGCCAATGCTCATGTTGGAAAAGCCTGACGAATCCGATCCTCGTGCTTTATTAGAGATGCGCCGTGGGCCACAGCCGGTGAAAACCATCCCTATACATTTTGCCGAACTGCGCGAAGCCACTGAATTGGATTTTGCCACCGTGTTTGGCAAAGAAGGCGGCGTATATTTTGCCATGGGCACGCCGTTGACGATGGACATCCCCATTTGCTTGAACCTAGCGCACTTTGTAGAACGCTCCGATGGCATCTTTGGCCAGTCCGGCACGGGGAAAAGTTTTCTTGCCCGGCTGGTCATCTGCGGCGTCATCAAGAGCAAAGTAGCGGTCAACCTGATCTTTGACATGCACGATGAATATGCCTTTGACAAACAGACGGAGGATGGCCGTTGGGTAAAGGGACTGCGCCAAATCTTTGGCCCCCAGGTCCTCATTTACTCTCTGGATGAGGAATTGGCACGCCGCTCAGGGCGCAATGCCGACGTGACGCTCAAAATCGGCCTGAACCAGATCGAAGAGGCAGACGTGATCCTGCTGAGCGAGGAATTGAACCTGCGCCAGACTGCTGAAGCAACGATTGGCCTTCTGCGTGACCACTTTCGTGGTCAATGGCTGCTCAAACTCCTCCAAATGACGCAGGAAGAGTTGGAAGAATGGTGCAAGAACAGCGGCGCTCATGCAGGGGCTGCCAGCAGTTTGCAACGCAATCTGAAGAGGCTGCAGCGTCAGGAATATATCGTCGAAGAAGCTCCCTTTGCTGCCTTGGATGATATGATCGAATCCCTAGACCGAGGCAAGCACGTCATCCTGCAATTTGGCCGCCACAACTCCGTGCTGGATTACCTGTTGGTCTCAAACCTGGTCACACGGCGCGTCCGTCAACGCTACGAGGAAAAAACCCGACGCTACGAAGAGAGCAAAAACCCAAAGGACAAGCCACGCCCACTGATGATCACCATCGAAGAAGCGCACAAATTCCTCAACCCTGCCGTTGCCCGCCAGACAACCTTTGGGATCATCGCACGTGAGATGCGCAAGTACAATGTTACTTTGTTGGTAATTGACCAGCGCCCCAGCAGCATCGACCCTGAGGTAATGTCTCAGTTAGGCACGCGCATCACAGGCAAGCTCACGGAAGAACGCGACATTGATGCTGTGCTAACCGGTGTAAGCAACCGCAACGCTCTCCGCGGTGCTCTGGAGAGCTTGGATACACGCCAGGAAGTCTTGATTATGGGCCATGCTGTGCCGATGCCCATCTCTTTGCGCACCCGGCAGTACGATGAAGCATTTTACCAAGCCATGGGAGCACCTGAAGCCTCTCAGGGACCAGAAATCGGGATCCGCGATCTGTTTGGTGAGGACTGATCTCGCCTCACGCAAAAGCAAAAGGTTCATTTCACTGCTAGTGTATCTACAGAAACCAGCGCTTTTTGGCGGAGCATAATAGAGGAGGGACAATGGCTGCAAAAAGGATATCTGTTGAGCTGGATGAGGCCCTCTATCGGCGTTTCAGGGCGCGCGTGGCTTACATCAATACTTCGCTGACCAGTGTTGTGAACGACTTGATCAAAAAATGGGTAGGCACCTGGGGTAACAATTTCTTACCACACGTTGTCATGGAAGGGGAGGACCTGCCAAGCATCGCCGAGAAGTATTATGGAAATGCTGCATTATATCGGGTAATTATCCACTTTAATGAGCTCTCTGAGCCCGTGCTGTTACAGGCCGGACAAGAGCTTTGGATACCCGAACCAGGGGCAAGGCCATCTGGCTTGGTTCCAGGGACAACGATTCCGGACAATGCGCCCGTGGCCACCATTTCCGTGGAGATTGATGAACAGCTCCGTCGCCGCTTCAAGGCTAAGACTGCCTTGGAAGGGGCATCTATGAATGCTTGGCTTTATGATCTCGTTGCCTCATGGATGGGTAAGTGGCCCACCAAGACAACAAGCTACACGGTAAAAGCAGGGGATACTTTGAGCGCGATCGCCTTTCGCTTTTACAACGATGCACGTAAGTACTGGGCGATCGCGTATTTCAACGGCATCGCCAATCCCGCCCTTATCCGCGTTGGCCAGCGACTCATAATCCCCGAGCCTGTAACTTTAGGGAAATTGCCAGCTGGTGAATCGCCGTACATCTTTGGCATCCATGACCCGGGTGGCGAATATCTGATGGCGGAAAAAGGCAAAACGGGGTGGGTGTTGATCACCGAGGAAATCGGTCGAAATCCTTATGACCAAAGCGGGAAGGACTACTCTGCGCTGCAGAATAACGGCTACGGTGTAATCGTGCGTCTCAATCATGGCTACAGCAATCCCCCGAACTACTACCCAGGCACCATCCCTGCTAGGGATGCCAACGCACAGAGCTACCGGGAATTCGCTGTGCGCTGCGGCAACTTTGTCGAGCATTCCACGGGGTGCCACATCTGGATCATTGGCAATGAAATGAACCATCCCAATGAATGGCCTGGTGGTCCCAACGGACAAGCAATCACGCCAGAGAGGTACGCAGACTGCTTCAAACGTTGCTACGAGGAAATACACAAGCGGCCAGGACATAAAGATGATCAAGTGGTCATTGGGGCAGTAGCTCCATGGAACGCGGAGACAAAGTATCCCGGCAACGAACGCGGCGACTGGATCAAGTACCTCGCCGATCTCCTGGCTTTGCTGGGCAACAAATGCGACGGCATTGCCTTGCACACTTATACCCATGGCCCCGAACCAGCGAAGATCACTTCTTACGCACGGATGCAACCGCCCTTCGAAGACCGTTACTTCGAGTTCCGCACCTATCGCCAGTTCATGGAAGCCATTCCGTCCAACATGAGACACCTGCCGGTCTATATCACCGAGACCGATCAAAACGATCCCTGGGCGCGCAAGAACACTGGCTGGGTGCAGGCCGCCTATGCGGAAATTGACAGATGGAACCAGGATCCCACACGCCAGAAGATTCGCTGCTTGCTTTTGTACCGTTGGCTACCGCATGATCAGTGGTGTTTTGCGAATATCACCGAAATTCTGGACGACTTTAGAGCGGCTTTGACCAATGATTACCGCTGGTGGAGATAAAACGTGGTGTAAGGATGGTGCGCATTGGGTCATGAGCAGTAAGCAGGGCACGCAGGATACAAGGGATGGGCAAATCCCCATGGCTGAGGTATCGCCATCTCAATTTGAAGCCTTGGTCGAAGAGGCACTCGCTGGTTTGCCTGAGGAAATCCTACAACACATGGAGAATGTCGCCATCACCATTGCGGATTGGCCCAGCCCTAGCGAATTAAAACAGGCTGGCGCGGAGCACCCAAGCAGCCTATTTGGCCTCTACGAGGGAGTTCCACTCCTCAAACGGGGCAGCCACTATACCCTAGTGCCCCCAGATCGCATTGTCATCTACCGGGGCCCATTGCTCCATGCCTGCCGTACGCCGGCGGCACTGCGTGAGCAGATCCGCCGCACGGTGGTGCATGAAATCGCGCATCATTTTGGAATCAGCGAAGCGCACATCCGCGCCCTGGGGTATTGAAATGGCGCAGTGCAAACTCTGCGGACGGAAATCCCCGCTTATTGCTTCATCGCTTGCCTTGTGTGTAGACTGCATCCGGCAGCGCCCCACCGAAGCCTTGCCCTTGGCGAGAGAGGTTCATCGCCGTTCGCGCCGCCAATTCAACCTACCCGAAGTTCCGCCAGACACCCCTGCCGGTAAGAGCTGCCACCTCTGCAGCAACCAGTGCCGTATGGGAGAAGGGGAGACGGGCTATTGCGGATTGCGTTCTAATGAGCACGGGGTACTGAAGCATCATGCCGGCACGCCTGCCAAAGGACTGCTACACTGGTATTTTGACCCTTTGCCGACCAACTGTGTGGCGGATTGGGTCTGCGCAGGGCATACCCGCTACGGCTACAAAAACCTAGCCGTGTTTTACGGTGCCTGTACCTTCAATTGCCTTTTTTGCCAGAATTGGCATTATCGAGAGATGTCCCCCCATGGACCGGGTCTCAGTGCAGCGGAATTGGCAGCCTGTGCGGACCAGCGCACCTTCTGCGTATGTTATTTCGGTGGAGACCCGACACCGCAAATGGCCCACGCCCTGGCCGCTTCGCGCTTATTGGCGGAGAGGGGCATCCGGATTTGTTGGGAGACCAATGGCAGCATGCACCCAGCACTAGTCGAGGAGATGGTTGAGCTTTCATTGCACAGCGGCGGCTGCATCAAGTTCGATTTGAAAGCATGGAATGAGGATTTGCACCGTGCCTTGACTGGTTCAAGCAACGAACGTACCCTGCAGAACTTTGCCACAGTAGCGGCCTACATCCACCGCCGCCCTCAACTCCCGCTTCTCATTGCCAGCACACTGCTCGTACCCGGCTACGTGGATGTACAGGAAGTGCGACAACTAGCGGCTTTCATTGCCTCCCTTGATCCTTCTATCCCCTATGCATTGTTGGGGTTCTATCCCCACTTCTACATTCACGATCTGCCAACGACCTCTGTGCGCCATGCCGAAGAAGCACTTGCGGCAGCGCAGGAGGTTGGCCTGCACAACGTCCGCATTGGCAACCGTCATCTCCTGTCGCATGCTTACTGAGTCGCAAAAACAAGAGGGTTACCGCGCGTAGAACAAAAGCACCAGCAATGCTAGAATACCCACGAACAGGTATTCCAGGGAGACTTCCTTCCGCAATTTGCCCCTTAAGAATTGCCGGGCAAGGCCACTCAGGACATACAAACCCACAACCAACAACAGGGAATAGAGCAGCGGGGATGTCACTCGTGGGCGCAGGGACCAGGAGAGCAAACCCAGGAATGAACCCACCCCTAAGGCACTCAGCAGGACTTGGAGCAAAGGACATTGCTCATCCCCAAGAAGCCGTAGGCATAGCAAGGCACTGGCCATGGCTACTACGTCTGCTGCGAGACGCGTTGCAGGGAGGCTCTCCCGAATGGCGAAGTATATCAGGGCAGCCACCGGATAAGCAATGAGCTGCAAAGCGAATTGTGCCTTTGGACGCCAGCGTGCTGGAGAGTTTACTCCATAGTACTCTGCGTAGATCAGCAAAGCCAGTGCACCGCTCGCTGCGACAACGCCTGTTACCTTCCCTTCTAGTGCTCCAGGTCGGGCAAGCAGTGCCCAGAATGCAGTGGTCAGCCCGGCAGGTAAAATCCAATGCAAAATTGGATGACGCACTCCATATCTACCAATGGCCTCCTCTTGCTGTTGGGGGTGCATTTCCGCGTGTCCACGGACGATGGAATCCGTGCCAGCACAGGCTACACCGAGTAAAACAAGCCCGAGTAGCATTCTACCAGACAGCGTGAAGGAAAGGCCATGCCAGACAATGAGGCGGGCAGGCCAGGTCAAGGTAAAAGAAGCGAGCAAACCGATGGCAAGTAGGGCAACAACAGCGCCCACCTTGCTATGTAGAGGCATAGCGCTCATGATACATCCCCTATGCCCAACGAAGTCTTTGCTCCAGTGCTCAAACTATGGCTGCAAAGCGATATCCAGTGCTTCTCCGATGGAGCGTGCGCGGAGCAGCTCCATTCCCACTACTTCACCCTTCCCCAAGCGCAGAAAGCGCGGCACAACACAACGCTTGAAACCCAATTTTGCCGCTTCGCTCAGCCGCTTATCCGCGTGGCTGACAGAGCGAAGCTCTCCGGACAAACCAACCTCCCCCAGCATCACGCAATCATCGGGAATGGGGATATTGCGGTAACTGGAGGCAATCGCTCCCGCTACAGCCAGGTCCGCGGCCGGCTCGTTAATGCGCAGACCACCCACAACGTTCACAAAGATGTCCTGCGTGGCTAACTTGAGCCCTACCCGTTTGCTCAGCACGGCAATGAGGAGGAGCATGCGGTTGAAGTCAATGCCATTGGCAGTGCGCCGTGGCAATCCAAAACTGGTAGTTGTGGTCAAGGCTTGGATCTCCACCAACAATGGCCGAGTGCCCTCCATCGTTACTGCCACCACGGAGCCGGTAGCAGAAGCCAATCTCTCAGACAAGAAAGCCTGAGACGGATTGGTGATCTCCACCAATCCCTGCTCCTGCATCTCGAAAACTCCTACTTCATTGGTGGAACCAAAGCGATTCTTCACACTGCGCAAAAGGCGATAAGAGTAATATCTATCCCCTTCAAGGTAGAGCACTGTGTCCACCATGTGCTCCAACACACGCGGCCCCGCAATCGCCCCTTCCTTTGTTACATGCCCAACGAAAAACATCGGTATATGGCGTGATTTCGCCATGCGCAGCAGGGCAGCGGCGCACTCCCTGACCTGACCAATGCTCCCCGCCGAAGATTCTAATTCCTCCAGATAGACCGACTGTATCGAATCCACCACAACCAATTGTGGTGTCAACTGCTCAATCTGGCTCAGAATATGGTTCAGGTTGGTCTCCGAGAGTACATACAGCCGCTCGGCGGAGATACTCAATCTGTCAGCGCGCATCTTGATCTGCTGCACAGATTCCTCGCCGGAGACGTACAACGCCGGCTTCCCTTCTGCAGCCAGCAAGGCAGAAAGCTGGAGGAGCAATGTGGACTTGCCAATGCCTGGGTCTCCGCCGATGAGGACTACAGATCCGGGCACGATGCCCCCGCCAAGAGCACGGTTGAATTCCTCCATCGGCACTGGAATACGCGCGAAACCTGCAGCAGGGACGGCAGTAATGGGTTGAGGGACGGTTTGTGTGACCACTCGTGCGGCACTGGGGCCAGGACGCTCTTCAATTGTCTCCACAAGCGTATTCCATTGGCCACATTCCGGGCAGCGCCCTGACCAACGCGGAGCAGTATAGCCGCACTGTTGACAAACAAACGTTGTCCGTGTTTTAGGCACGCGAACTCTTTCTAAACGGTCTGGTCAGCATCGCCAGGCAATGCCTCTTGCAGAGGGCTTTCCTCTTTCTCGGCGGGCTTTTTGGCGCGTAATTGGAGTTTGTCTCCCTCGCGCTCAATCAGGATAGTATCGCCTGCTTTGAATTGACCAGATAGCAGGCCCTCACACAATGGGTCTTCGAGCAATTGCTGTATGGCACGGCGCAATGGCCGTGCACCATACTGGGGATTATACCCCTCGGTTGCCAACAAATCCCTTGCTTCTGCGCTCAACTCTAACTGGAGGTTATGCTCCTTCAGACGCTTGGCTACTTCAGCGACCTGGATATCCACAATTTGCCGAATTTGTTCCTCAGTCAGCGTATGGAAGACAATAATGCTGTCCACGCGGTTCAGAAATTCAGGTCGGAAAGTGCGTTTCAATTCGCCAAGCAATTTCTCTTTCATCTTATTGTAGCTCTCTTGCGCTGTCTTGGCATCCTCCCTGGCTACCGCAAACCCTATCGTGGTCTCGCGGGTCAACAGCTCCACACCAACGTTCGAGGTCATGATGATGATGGCATTGCGAAAGTCCACCTGGCGTCCACGCGCATCCGACAGATGCCCATCCTCCATAATTTGCAGCAGGATGTTGAACGCGTCTTCGTGTGCCTTTTCGATCTCATCGAAGCAAATAACACAATAGGGCCTGCGGCGTACCGCCTCCGTCAGTTGTCCTGCTTCCTCATAACCCACGTAACCGGGCGGAGCCCCTACCAAACGCGAAACCGTGTGGCGTTCCATGAATTCGGACATATCCAGTTGCAAAAGCGCGTCCTCGCTACCGAACATAAATTCCGCCAGGGCTTTAGCCAATTCCGTCTTACCAACGCCAGTTGGCCCAAGGAACAAGAAAGAACCAATGGGCCTCTTGGGGTCTTTCAGCCCAGCGCGGGCGCGCCTGACCGCTTTTGCAATGGCTGTAATTGCCTCATCTTGGCCCACCACCCTGCGGTGCAGCGCCTCTTCCATATTGAGCAGACGCTGAGTCTCCTCTTGAGCGAGCTGAGTTACGGGCACACCCGTCCACATGGAGACAATCTCGGCGATGTCTGCCTCGGTAACCTTCAATTCTGGCTCAGCAACATCCCGCAGTCCCAGTTGTAACTGCTCCAAACTCCCGCGCAGTTCTCGTTCTCGCTCGCGCAGTTGAAACGCATCCTCGTAACGGCGCTCTTCCAGGGCTTTGTCCTTCGCCCTCTGTACCTCCTGCAAGCGTAACATAGCCGTTTTCACCGCCGCAGGCTGGAATGCCTTAAAAGTGCGCACCCGAGAAGCTGCCTCGTCAATCAAATCAATGGCTTTGTCTGGCAAATAGCGGTCGGGTACATAGCGGGCAGCAAGGTTCGCCGCTGCCAGAATGGCATTATCGGTGATCTTGAGACGGTGATATTCTTCATACCGGGAGCGAATGCCGCGCAAAATCTCAATAGTCTCTTCCACCGTTGGCTCTTCGACAAGCACCGGCTGGAAACGCCGCTCCAGCGCAGGGTCGCTTTCGATATACTTGCGGTATTCATCCATGGTGGTTGCGCCAATGCATTGCAACTCGCCACGAGCCAGTGCAGGTTTGAGGATATTCGCCGCGTCTACGGCGGAACCTGCCGCCCCCGCTCCAATAATCATGTGGAGTTCATCAATGAACAGGATGCTCCTGGTCCTGCGAATCTCGTCAATCACGCGCTTCATGCGCTCTTCGAATTGCCCTCGATACATGGTGCCGGCTACTAAGGAGCCGATGTCCAGCATGATCAAATGCTTGTCCATCAAGCGCTCAGGGACCTCGCCGTTCACGATGCGCTGTGCCAAGGCTTCAACGATCGCCGACTTCCCTACACCAGGCTCGCCAATGAGGGCGGGGTTGTTTTTGGTGCGCCGGGACAGGATTTGGATGACCCGCTCAATTTCCTTTTCACGGCCTATAACCGGATCCAATTTGCCTTGTCGTGCTGCTTCGGTAAGGTCTGTACCGACCTGCTCCAAGACTGATGGCGTCTTGGAGCTTTCCTTTGCCGGCGCAGGCTGGTACTGGCTAGCCTGCATCTCACGAAAAGTCTCCCGGCGTACTTCCTCCAGGTCAAGACCCAGGAGTTCCAGTATCCCCGCACTAATGGCTTGATTCTCGCGCACCAACGCTAACAGCAAATGCTCTGTCCCGACATAACCATGCCCAAGGCGTCGGGCTTCGTCTATGGCTAATTCCAACACGCGTTTGGTGGCTGGCGCCAGTTGGATGGAAGCGCTCGTGGAGCGCTCCTCGCGACCGAGCATTTCCATCACTAATTGACGGGCGCGCTCCAAAGTAACCCCCAGCCGCGTGAGCACCCGGGCAGCTATCCCTTGCTGCTCACGGAGGAGTCCTAACAAGAGGTGTTCTGTCCCTATATAACGGTGGCCAAGGCGCAGGGCTTCTTCTTGGGAGAAACCCAAAGCCTGGCGCGCTCTCTTCGTAAATTGATCCAATTTGTCTGACATCTCTGAAAATCCCGCTGCTAGGGAGTATCACACTCCATCGCTCGCTGTACAGTGCAAACCACTTCCTGCTTGATGAACCACTTCATCCTGGGTGGCATAATGCACGGGGTAGGGGCTTTTTCACTTGCTAGCCCAGGATGCACTTCGAATCTGGCTACATTATATATGAACGGCTGCCAGAAATCAAATTGACGACTGGCTTGTCCATGTTAGCAGTCCAGCGAGGCAAATCCACCACTTGGCGCAACTGTACCATCAAGCGTTCCCAATTTTTGCCGTGCTGTACCGGGCGAGGACGTTCAAAATACTGCTGGCTATCGAAGACCAGGTAAGGCCCAGCTAAGGTGTACCAGCGTTCGAGCCGCCAGGGCATGCCTGTTTTGCGCTCTTCCAGGAAATGCAAATGAGGATAAGTCTCCAGTTGATCATCGTCAATGTCCATGGGCCACTCACCAACCGTTTGGAACACCGCTGGAGTGGCGACGCCTTCTAACTGCACGACCACGCTCTCAAAAACGCATGGCATGGCGTAATAGAGCAATCCGCTAACCGGTGCCATCCCATCTGCTTCAACAATGCCTTCTTGAAACTCAAAATCCCCGTGAAATGTTTCCTCTCTAATCAGACGAAATGCCAGCCGTGCGTCACGTGCAACGCGCAGCAGAACTTGGTCATTCCATATCTGCAATCCTTCCATGTCGCCCACACCTCCTTCCATACTAGAATTGCTAAGGCTTTGCATCGCGCATCCGCCGGACGAGTTGCTGAGGTTGGCCACGGAATTCTTCCCAAGGCACTTGGCCATTCGCAATGCGGGTCAATAACCCGCACAAGGTCCTATTCACTGGTGCATCCAACCCCAAACGCTGGGCATGAGTTACCACTGCCCCATTCAGATAAGATACTTCCGAACGCTGGCGCCCACCTGCCAAGTCCAGGTATAGGGAGGGCATTTTCTCTCCTCGTCCCGATGCGACCAAGCGCATAAGGAATGGGCGCAGCAAAAAAGCAGGCACATAGCGCATCGCCCATACCAACAGAGGAACTGGATAACGCGGGAATGAGACAACAGGGAGCCGCATCGCTTGCATGACTTCGCAGGCTTCTAGAAAAGCAGCCCGTTCAATAGCAAACAACGCCGGATGGGCAAAGACAGCACCTGGCGTCATGCCTAGGATGGCTGGGATGGCATTGGCTAATATATTGAGCAACAACTTGGACCATTTCATGGCTCGGTAGTTTGGATAAGCCGCTGTCTTCAGCCCCGCGGAAGAAAAGAGGGTAATCCATTGATCCATATCTATGCCCTCTTGAGTTGGAGCCAAGTTCAATCCACCACGGGTAGTTTCCAGACGTATGTGGCCAGGTGCTAGCACCGAGACAGAAAGGGTAAGCACCCCAGAGATGATTGCTGCCTCTTTCAGCACCTGCTGTGCTAGTTCCTCTCCACCCACACCATTTTGCACAATAAGGAGCGGCATGCCCTTGGAGACATAAGGAAGCAGCTCTTGGGCAGCTTCTTGCGTATCATATACCTTCACAGTGAATATCATCATATCCCAGTGGCACTGGCGGGGAGGAAGATCCGTGAGGCTCACTACGGCGCTGGGATAAACGGTATGCCTGCCAGGGGCTTTGCCGCCTTCCAGGATCAAGCCACGCTCCTGCACGGCGCGCACATACCCCGGGCGGCCAACCAAGATGACATCATGCCCCGCCTGGGCAAGACGAGAGCCAAGCAGCGAACCAATCGCCCCTGCACCAAAAATCAAGAAACGCATGGCTCTTCCCTCAGCGGCATATCTCGGCTAGCGAGCACATTGATCCCTGTTCCCAAGGCATTCGCCAGGATTACCTGACCAGCGCGTACAGGAGCCATCACAGTAACCCGCCGCAACTCCTGCAGCAAGGGGAAAATCTGATGCTTAGGGAATGGGCGCTCTGTGTAGACTGGCAACAAGGGATGGCGACCGTTCACCACACGTACCGTGGTCGTTACCACACGTCTGGGATCGGTAATTTCATCCTGTGCATAAGCCAAACCTCGCTTGCACGCCTGGCCTTCTACCGAAACCACCTTGTCCCCTTCTACTGTAACATCCAGGCGGCACCCCATCGGGCAGGTGATGCAGATAAGAGAAGCCTTGTCCGTCACCTCGGTTTCCTCACGCTCACTGTCAAAGTAGAGGCAGGCTTGAGTCGGTCGTATAGGTCAGGCATTAGCTTCACCGTAACCATTTCCCCTGGCCGCACATAACGCTCTGTCTTACGCCAGATTTCTACACCATCTGCCTCTAGGATGACCTGTACCTTCTCTTCTATGGGTTCGCGAACACGTAGTTGCAATTGTTGCGGTCCTTGTGCCAAACTCTCCGGATGGAACAAATGCGGTACGACATAACGCACATTATCCCCCGCGACAACACGCAAGCGATATACGCTGGCCGGCGCCATTCCCAGTGCGTATGCAGCAGCACTACGCCCAGCCACTTCCCCAGCCATAGTTACCCAATCCACCAGATCATAGACATGGACAACATTCCCAGCCGCAAAAAAGCCTGACAAAGACGTGCCCATGCCCTCATCCACAATTGGGCCGCCAGTTACAGGGTCCATCGCAATGCCTAGGCGACGCGATAGTTCGTTTTCTGGGATGAGGCCCACTGAAAGCAGCAGGGTATCACAAGGGATTACCTCCTCGCTGCCCGGGATGGGTTGCCACCGCTCATCTACTGCGACAGCGACAACCGCTTCCACACGTTTATTTCCCTTGATTTCGCGCACGGTATGGCTCAACTGCAAAGGAATCCCGAAATCCTGTAGACATTGCACGTAATTGCGCTTCAGCCCAGAGAGATAGGGCACGATCTCCAACACCCGCTCCACCTGAGCGCCTTCCAGAGTCAAGCGGCGCGCCATAATCATGCCAATATCGCCAGAACCGAGGATCACAAAACGACGTCCCGGCATATATCCTTCAATATTGACCAGCCGTTGTGCTGTTCCAGCAGTATACACCCCCGCTGGCCGAGTGCCAGGGATAGCCAACGCTCCCCGCGTTCTTTCCCGACAACCCATACTGAACACGACCGCCCCAGCCTCGATCTCAAGGATGCCATCCCGCGCATTGGTAGCGTAAAGAACTCGCTGGGGGGTAACTTCCAGCACCATAGTATCCAACAATGTCTGCACACCAGCCTGATATACCCGGGTGATGAAATGCTGAGCGTAGGCAGGCCCAGGCAGGTCGGTGCCGAGCACTTCCAGACCAAAACCATTGTGAATGCACTGCTGCAAAATACCTCCCAGTTCCTCCGCACGCTCGATGATGCAGACGCGTTCTGCGCCGCGCTCCCGGGCAGCTATGGCAGCGGCAAGCCCACCTGGCCCACCGCCAATCACCACCACGTCATAAGACAGGGTTTTCAACACCGCTACACCTTCTCGTTACCATCCCATTCCTTCGTCTTGCGCACCACGAACTCGGATCCGGGGCCCTTTTTGGTAATCGCAGTAGGCGGAAGGCCCAGTTCGCGGGCTAGGATGTGGATAACGCGAGGCGTGTCAAATCCACCTTGGCATCTACCCGCACCCAGACGCGTACGGCGCTTGAGCGCATCGTAAGTGCGCGCCGGAACAGGGGCATGGATCGCCGCAACAATCTCTCCCTCGGTTACCGTTTCGCAGCGGCAGACAATGCGCCCATAGCGTGCATCCTGGGCAATCAGCGCTGCTTTTTCACGATGTGAGAGCTCGCTAAAGCGTGGTGGTGAACGACGAATGGGGTTGTAGTTAGCCTTTTCCAACAATGCCAGTCCACACTCGCGCAAGAGATCAAGCACAAACTCGGCAATCGCTGGGGCTGCAGTTAAGCCAGGGGATTCTATCCCAGCTACGTTGATCAACCCAGGAGCTTGGGCAGGAGCTTCGATCAGAAAATCGCCAGTGCTTCCGCTGGCGCGCAAGCCCGCAAAGACCGCAATCACATCACGTCGCTCCAGGGTTGGTACCAGCCGCTGCGCTCCGGCGAAAACTTCCTCAAGGCCCTCTGGAGTTACTGTAACGTCTTCCTTATCCCTGATATCCACCGCATTGGGGCCAATCAGTGTGTTGCCATGGGTGGTAGGTGTGACCAGAATGCCTTTGCTAATGGGCGTGGGGCAAGGAAAAAGCACCGTGCGCACCCGGCTCTTCTCGCGGTCAAAGACGTAATATTCCCCTTTGCGTGGTGTGATGGTGAAACCATGCACGCCAGCCTTCGCCATCAATTGATCGGCATGCAAGCCCGCTGCATTGATGACAAAGCGCCCAAAAATCTGCCCTCGATTTGTGCTGACGCCCACTATTCTCCCATTTTGCCGGATGAGATCCGTGACCTCGGTCTCCAAACGCAGATGCACGCCATTCAGCACCGCGTTTTCTGCGGCGGCAATAGTCAGCAAAAAGGGGTCTACAATTCCGCCAGTGGGGGCGTACAGCGCTCCTCGTGCGTCAGGGTTGACCAGCGGCTCCACACGCCGCATTTCCTCTCCGGAGATAATACGCATCCCCGACACGCCGTTCTGCATCCCGCGGTGATACAGGTCATCAAGGGTATACAAATCCTCCTCGGTCAAAGCTACAACATAGGTGCCGCAACGGTGGAAAGGTACATCCAGTTCGGCGCAAACCTGATCATACATGCGATTTCCTGCAACATTGAGCGCGGCTTTGAGCGTGCCTGGCTTGGCATCATAGCCTGCATGGACAATAGCAGTGTTGGCTTTGGAAGTACCCGAACAGACGTCTGATTCGCGCTCCAGAAGAAGCACACGCACCCTATAGCGTGAAAGCGCACGGGCGATGAAACAACCTACTACTCCACCGCCGACGATAATCACATCATACGGGTCATCCATGTTCCCTCGTTCGCATCCATCCGACTTGCTGACTATTTCTCCACCCAGTGCATGGCTCGCTGCACGGCTTTGCGCCAACCACGGTAGCCTGCTTCGCGCTTTTCCTCATCCCACTGGGGCGTGAAAACGCGGTCAATAGCCCAGTTGGCACGTAGTTCCTCGACACTATTCCACAAGCCAGAGGCTAGCCCCGCCGCATAGGCTGCTCCCAATGCCGTGGTCTCCCGCACGATTGGCCGCACCACCTCTACTCCCAGGATGTCGGATTGTAGTTGCATCAAGAAGTTGTTGGCTACCGCTCCACCGTCCACCTTCAACGAACGCAGCCTCACCCCGGCGTCGGCGTGCATAGCCTCAAGCACTTCGCGCGTTTGATAACAGATGGCTTCCAAGGTGGCGCGCACAAGGTGTGCTTTGGTCACGTACCGCGTAATGCCCAGGATCGCTCCACGCGCATCCATATCCCAGTAGGGAGCAAACAAGCCGGAGAAGGCTGGCACAAAGTAAATACCACCGCTGTCCTCCACTGACTGAGCAATCTCTTCCGTTTCTGCAGCATTCTTAATGAGGCCCAAGTTATCACGCAGCCACTGTACAGCGGCACCTGTAATGGCAATAGAACCCTCTAAAGCATAGGTACAGCGACCGGGTTCAAAACCGTAGGCAACAGTAGTCAAGAGACCGCTCTTGGACAGGACAATGTCTTCACCAATATTGAGCAGCATGAAACAGCCGGTGCCATACGTATTCTTGGCTTCGCCAGGGGAAAAGCAGGTCTGCCCCACTAAGGCTGCCTGCTGATCACCTAAGTCACCACATACCGGTATGCGTGCCGCCAGCGGTCCATCGCTCCTGGTATAGCCGTAGAAATCGCGATCGCTGGAAGGACGAATTACCGGGAGCATCTCTCTGGGAACATCCAGCGCCTCGAGGATTTCGTCATCCCAATCCAGCGTGCGCAGGTTCATCAACATAGTGCGCGAGGCATTGCTATAATCGGTAACATGTGCTCCGCCATTGACACCTCCAGTCAGATTCCAGATCAGCCAGGTGTCTATATTGCCAAAGAGTGCCTGCCCTCGTTCTGCCTTTTCACGCGCACCCGGCACATTGTCCAGGATCCACTTGATCTTAGGGCCAGAAAAATAGGTGGCAATGACCAATCCGGTTCGCTCGCGGATAAAGGGTTCCAGTCCTTGTTGGATAAGATGCTGGCAAATGTCACGCGTGCGGGTGCATTGCCAAACGATCGCATTACAAAGGGGCTGGCCAGTGACGCGATCCCAAATAATGGTTGTCTCACGCTGGTTAGTAATCCCAATACCCAGGATCTGTTGGGGCTTGATGCCACTTTCATCGAGCGCACGCCGAATTACCTGATCAGTAACATTCCAGATTTCCATTGGATCATGTTCGACCCAGCCAGGCTTTGGGTAGATTTGCTGATGTTCCTGATACGCCGAGGCAACCACCTGCCCAGTATGGTCGAAGATCATAAAACGTGTGCCGGTTGTCCCTTGGTCAATCGCAGCAGCATAAGCCATCGTCATACCAGTATGTGCCTCCTCGCTAGAGTGTATTGGCTACGGTGCATACTACCGCATTTCATTTTGACGGTCAAACTATCTAGCCCTTCTTTGCTATAAGAGCAAACCATATGTACAATTACCGTAAAGAATGGGGTTTTGCCATCGGCATGGGTTCTTCGGATAACGCGAAAGGAGCGCACATGTGACCTCTGTGGATTATTTCATCCCTGACACGGAGGCCCACAACCTGTCCCATGTCATCGTTGCCTACATCAAGGCTCATACGGAGACAAACGCACTGGTCGTTGACCCATTTTGCCAATCGCCAGCGATTATTGTGGAGGCATTAGCGCTGGGCCGTCGCGTAGTGGCAGTTAGCTTCAATCCGCTGGACGCCCTGCGCACGCGCCTGGCTTTAATCAGTCCGCCTGCGCGTGAACTCCTGGCAGCCGTTACACGCCTAGGCGATTTACCCAAAGCTGGTGTCCCCCTGCGTGAACACCTACAGCGTCTCTATCGTACTACCTGCCCACAATGCAGCAAAGAGATCATCGCTGATTACTTCGTCTGGGAACGGGGGCAGGAAACCCCTAAGAGGGTGGCCTACCATTGCACTGCCTGTGGGGATGCGGGTTTGCGCGACTGCGATGAGAGTGATGCACGCATCTTACGCGAGATCCAGCCCCGTGGCTTACATTATTGGTACGCATTGGACCGCGTCGCTAGGCGTGAGGGCAGTGGTAGGAAATTTGCCTCTACTCTACTAGAATTGTACACCACACGCAATCTCTACGTCCTCGCCAACTTGGTGCTCAAAATAGACGACCTGTTCGCAGGTACGGCAGTACACGATTTTCTACGGCTTGCTCTATTGCGTTGTTTCGAACTGGGCAGCAAATTGAACCCACCACCAGGTGAGCCAGGCTCTCCTCATGTTCCCCATCTCCATCCACCAGCGCGATTTGTGGAACGGAACCTTTGGCGGCTTTTTGAAGACACAGCCCAGGGCTTGGCTCGGCAGACACCAGCAGTAGAAGTGCCGTTGGCAACGAATGTGAAGAATGTCGCCCAGCCTTCTCTTATGACAGTCACTGGAGAGCCAACTCCTCCAGCCAGGGCATTTGTGGGACGTATGCCCATTAGACAACTCGTATCGGAAATCCCTCCAGATTGCACGAGCCTAATATTGACTCAGCCTCCACAAATTGGCCGCACATATTGGGCACTGCCTTACCTATGGACAGGATGGCTCTATGGGCATATAGAATCCTCTTTGCTCTGGCCTTTGGTCAGGCGACGCAGTTCTGATTGGCCCTGGTATCTGCGGGTTATGAACGCCGCCTTCTCCGCCTTACAGAAAATCCTGCATACAGATGGGCATATTGTCTTCATAGGGCAGAACAAAGGATTGGCCTATCATGAGGCGCTAGCTCTCGCTGCAGCAGGGGCGAATTTGCGTCTGGAGAGCGTTCTATACCACCCCCGTGTGCCGGAAACTGCCACGAAGCCCTTTGCGGGGTTGCGTGGAGACTATCGCTTTACCTGGACAAGAGGCACACCTCCGCCGCCTTGGCCTATGTCCAGTGAAGAACTCAAGGCAAAATTGCGCCAGATTGCAGTAATCGCAGCAGAAGAAGTCCTTCAACAGCGAGGAGAACCTGTGCCCTTTGCGCGCCTTCATTGCCATATCTGGCAAACACTAGCATGGCGTGGGATCCTACAGCGTGTCATGGCGAGCAAAGAACCGCTCCCGCCATTGGATCTACTACGGGATCAAATCAGGACAGCATTGCAAGAAGCAACAGGCCATACACTCGTGCGGTTACGGGATGAAGGGGAAGAGGACGAATGTCTGTGGTGGCTAAAGGAAGTGCCAGATGTCCTTCCCCTTACGGAAAGGGTAGAACAGGCAGTGCATGAAATTTTGGCGGCCGCTGCCGATGTTGAGTACAGCGAGTTCATGTCACTCGTATATCAGCGCTTCCCCGGTATATTGACGCCTGATGGGGAGTGGGTGATGGCTTGTCTGAAATCATACGGACAGCAGCTTGCAGCAGGGCGTTGGGCTTTGAAGGAAGCAGATCGTCCAGAGCAACGGCAAGGGGCTCGAGAGAAGGTGACACATCTCCTTGTAGATTTGGGCAAGCGTTGGGGCTATCTGCCAGAATGCGGAGTGCATGGCATGGATATATGGTGGGTGCAGGCTGAGCACATCCCCTTCGCCTTTGTGATCTTGGATTCAGCGGCGTTAAGCCGCCTGCTGAGAATATCCACTGCAGAGGCCCTCACCCGTGCACGGAAATTCGTCATCTTCTCGGAGGCACGTCAAGATTTGCTCCGTCTAAGACTGGCGCGTTCCATGGCATTGCGCAAGCAATTGGTCGCCAGTGGCTGGCAGTTTATCCAAGATACTGCCTTGCGACAATGGGCTAGCCAATCGGGCATTGCTTTGGCAGACCTGGATTCCCTAGTTAGCCTGGACCCGCTTGCCATACAGAGCCGCACACAATTGTCGTTCATCTAGTTCTGTGCTATGATTTCACCGTTGTGAGACTCCCATACAAGGATCGGTGTATTCAACGTGGCTATTTCGAATCGCTCCACGACTGCTGTTCCCACGCTTGTGCTGACGCGTGAGAATATCCCACGCAATATCGTCCAACTGGCACTACCTGCTGTCATGGAAAACCTGCTGGTTACCATGGTTTACCTGGCTGATACGCTGCTCATTGGCAGGCTGAAAGATCCGGCGGCACTGGCTGCTGTCAGCCTGGGTGGGTTATTCTTGAACATCGCCACTCAATTGTTCTCCGCCACTTCAGTAGCTGCAACGACCCTCGTTGCCCACGCCTGGGGTAGTGCCCACTATGAGCAAGCGCGACGTATTGCTACACAAGCCATCCTCTTCGCCCTTTTATTTGCAATAGGCGCCATTGCGCTCATGTGGCCCTCAGCAAGTGCCTTGCTGGCGCTCATGGGAGCCAGCACGCGCGCCATCGCAATGGGCAGCATGTATATGCGCATTGTCCTAGTCGCTTCCTTGCTCGGCTTCCCCATGCTGGTGCTAAATGGCATCATGCGCGGTGCCGGGGATACCAAAACACCTATGACAATCACCCTGGTGATGAATGTCTGGCACATACTGCTGGCGACCCTATTGATCTTTGGGCTAGGTCCCTTTCCTGCACTGGGGCTAAGCGGTGCAGCGTGGGCAACTGCATCTGCCCAATTATTGGGCGGCTTCTTGGCATTGTTCCTGGTTATGAGCGGGAAGAGGTTTTTGAAACTCCATTGGCGCGAGATCTTCTCCTGGGATGGACAACTGATGGGAAAGATGTTGCGGCTTAGCCTGCCCACTGCAGGTGAATCCCTTGTCATGCGCTTGGGTTTCACCCTTTTCATGCGCATCGTCTCCGCACTCGGGGAAATCCCCCTGGCTGCGCATCAGATTGCAGTTAACGTAGAATCTCTGTCCTTCATGCCTGGGTTCGGGCTAAGCGTTGCCAGCACCACGCTTGTCGGCCAGTCTTTGGGAGCACGAAAACCAGAATTGGCAGAGGAGAGCATCCGCAGCACGATGCGCATCAGCATCGTCCTAATGGGAGCAATAGGCGTCATTTTTGCCTTGTTTGGTCCTGCACTTGCTTCTGTCTTCGGCAGCACGCCTGAGGTCTTGTCCCTTGCCGGCAACGCGGTACGCATTGGAGCGCTGGAACAATTGCCCATCGCTGTCTTGATGGTCATTGCTGGGAGTTTGCGCGGTGCAGGGGACATGAGGACGCCCATGCTTGCTACATTGGTTGGCACCCTGTTCTTTCGTGTGCCGCTGGTCTATCTCTTTGCCATTGTATTTGGCTGGGGTCTCAATGGGGTCTGGCTAGGCACAGCGGTGGATTGGACAGCACGAGCCACATTGATTTATCTCTTGTTCCGCAGAGGAACATGGAGGCGTCTACGTTTATAACAGAGGAGGGGATGGGAAATAACCCATCCCCTCTTGCGCTATTACAGAGAACTTATCGAATTGCCCGCTCCGTGTTCGGATCGAAGAAGTGAGTCTTAGCCATATTGAATACGGCGTCAATCGTCTTCCCCACACGGGCTGAGGTGCGAGGGTCAAAGCGTCCAATAAAGGTCTTGGCATCAGTAAGCAAATATACAAATACTTCGCTGCCCATGAGCTCTGTCACATCCACCTTCGCCGTGATTGTTTCTGCAGTGATGCCCGGAGGAGCATATTCCGCATCATGGATGTCCTCTGGCCGGATGCCAAAAATTACCCGTTTGCCGAGATAATCCCGCAATGCGTGGGTCTTATCAGCCGGTACACGGACTTTGAACCCCGGGCCCTCTGCGTACATTTCTTCCACCGTGCCACTGAGCGTGGTCTCGAAAAAGTTCATCGCTGGGCTGCCAATGAACCCTGCGACAAACATATTGCCAGGGTAATCGTACAGATTCTGTGGGGTATCAACCTGCTGCAATACGCCATCCTTCATGACAGCGATGCGTGTGCCCATGGTCATGGCTTCTGTTTGGTCATGGGTTACGTAGATGAAGGTAGCTTGCAGACGCTGATGGAGCTTCGAGATCTCGGCGCGGGTTTGTACACGGAGCTTGGCATCCAAATTGGACAGCGGCTCATCCATCAAAAAGACCTGGGGCTCACGGACAATAGCGCGCCCCAAGGCTACACGCTGGCGCTGCCCACCGGATAGTTGCCTTGGTTTGCGGTCGAGCAACTCTTGGATGCCCAATATTTCCGCCGCCTCCTTCACCCGCCGGTCAATTTCCCGCTTCGGCATCTTGCGCAACTTTAAGCCAAACGCCATGTTATCGTACACGCTCATGTGTGGGTAGAGGGCATAGCTCTGGAAAACCATGGCGATATCACGGTCTTTGGGGGCAACGTCGTTAACCACTCGGTCGCCAATCTTAATGATCCCACTGGTGACCTCCTCCAGGCCGGCTAGAAGACGCAACGCGGTGGTTTTGCCGCATCCAGATGGTCCTACCAGGACCAGGAATTCCTTATCGGGGATGTCGAGTGTCATGTCGTTGACCGCAATGACATCTCCGAAACATTTGGTGACATGATCGTATGTCACACTTGCCATTGCGATTTTCCTCCTAACAAAATGTCTCTCGTGGAAAACTATGCAACTAGCAAGGAACAGAACTGTTCGGTCATCCTAAGGGATGGGCACAAGGCCAAAACCGCTTCCTTGCCACTTGCGAAAAGGCGTAATACTGAGTGCAGTTGCTTCTGGGCCACCTCCTTTCTTTCTACCCCTTGCGTTAGGCTAAGCGCGTCACTAAAAACTACCACCTTCCAGGCTCTGCAAAACCTGTGAGCATATTTATCATAGCAAAGATTAGGATTTTTGTCTAACCTGGCTTGGTCCTTGTTGACAGGTTGATCATGAGGACAAGCCCTAGACAGGGCTCAGGATGAGCGCTCTAACAGATTTTTGACAAAAACGGCTGCTCTCTCGATAATGTGCATTGAGGTCTTGCCTCTGAAGAAAAGCATTCCGACTCGCTATTCCGCCCAAAGGGACTAATGATTAGCAATCGGGCATATCTGTGTATGATAAATTGTCTGGCAATGCTAATATCGAAGGCTATAGAGAAAAACCGTGATGACTATTCGAGCGCGTTGGGCTGAATTTTGGGATTCGGGAGATCCCTTGGACAGTTTGTGGCGTGCATTTGCGTCACCCTACCTGACCATCCTCCTGCTGGCGTGCCTGACGGTGCTCATTGGTGCTGGCATCATCCTCCCGCAGAGACCCACAGAAGCGCTTACAGATCAAGCAGCCAACAATTTGTGGCTGGCCTCGCTGCGCCAGCACTATCATGGCGTGGCAGACTGGTTCATCCGCCTCGGCTTATTGGATATCCATCGCTCTCTGTGGATACGTGGGCTACTTGGCTTGCTGGCTTTTAACCTATTACTGGCCACACTAGATATAGTGCAGCCGCGGCATGTTATGCATGCCGGCATTGGCCGCGAGATCCTCGTCCATGACCCAGCACTGCTAGAATTACCCGAACGGCTGATGGAGCGTATCCGCCAAGTTTTGCGTGCGCAACGCTATCGCTTTCTGAAAGGAAAGAGCAACAGGCTGGCCTGTGCGGATCATTCCTGGGCTTTCCCACTCCTGGTGTATATGGGGCTTCTGTTGGTCATCGGGGGATTGGTGATCAGCGAACGCACCGCATGGTGGGAGGATAATGTGGCTCTGCAACCCGGGCAGGTTCGACCCTTGGGACATGGGACAAATTTGGCGCTCCGCGCAGATGACATCGAAGCCTACGATGGCCTCTCAAATAGCGGGCACGCAGAGCTGACCTTCTTGCGGGGGGAAGGCGAAACGGCACAAAGAAGACTGCGTACTCACACTCCTCTTTTTTATCACGGTTTGTTACTCTACCTGACATCCACTGAGCCAGTCCTTTTGGTCCAAGCCCACGATGCCAGTGGACAAAATATCCCCTTGCGGACTCCCGAGAGCGGCGCTGTACAATTTATGGAGGTGGCATTACACTTTCGTGCAGCAGAGGCTCCGCGCTATATCGTTGTGCTGGATTTGCTGCCAGGCAGCCAGCTGAGCCGTCAATTCCAACAAAGCGGGTTAGAGCGCTATGTCCTCGTGCCTTCGCGCGACCTGTCTTTACGCTTGCTGTATCAGTCTCCCCAGCCAGGTGCAGCAACACCCGCTTTCCAGGTCCAAGCATTCCGCGGAGCGGAAACAGTGCCTTTCTACCAACACCAGTTTCATACCGCGGAGACCATTGAGATTGCCGGAGATCGCTATCTTTTCCAGCCCCAGCGCTATGCACTGATCAAGTTCGGGCAAGATAATGGGCTGGTATTCATCTTCGTTGGCATCGTCCTGGTAATGCTGGGCATGATCCTCAGTACGAGGCACCCCCTAAAGCGGGTATATCTGGCCCTTCAACCAAGCAGTAAGGCGGTAAAGATCTGGCTTGCCGCTAATGTTCCGGCGACGGAGAAAAGCCCTATATGGTTTGAGAACCTGGTGCAGGATATTGCCACTGCCCTGGAGCCAAATAGACAAGGTAAAACCGGCAAAAACCCTTTCGCCATGGATAAAAAGGCATGATGGCAACTCCTTTGAGTGCGATACACTTTTTTACTGCCGCTGTTTTCTGCCTTATAGGAAGCGCTGCCGTTTACCTACGGGCTGCTCGTATGCCTGGCACATCTCCGGGAAAGGGATGGCGGAACGTGGCTCGCGCTGTAGCAAGCCTAGCGCCGCTGTGTATAGCGACTGGGCTTGCTCTTTCATTAGCCAAAAGAGGTGATTGGCCGCTCCAAACAGCACCCGAAGTCATCCTTGCCGCTACCGCAGCAGCGATGCTGTGGCACCTCGTGTATCCATACCGCGGCGAGGGGAAATGGGGAGCCCTTTTTTATCTCGGAGCGGTCACTCTGACCATCTGGGGAATGGTTCGATGGCCTGCAGCCCAGGCAACGCCTGCTGTTCAAACGCTGCCCCCATTTTGGCTCTTCGTTTCGCGTCTGATGCTAGCACTTGCTTGCGGTGCTTTTGTCCATGCTGGTGCTACTGATTTGGCTTGCCTGCTGACCGAGAAAGTATCTCACAAGATATGCGCTGAAGAAACCAACAATGTTGCTGTGTCACTTGGGCTCCCTTTTCTAAGCGCATCCCTGCTGCTCACGGTTACAGCGGGGCTGTATACCCGTGGTGTCTATTGGAACTGGAGCATAGCGGAATCCTGGCAATTGTTGGCCTGGCTCTTTTACGCTATTATATGGTGCGCTTGGGTCATGCTCGGTTGGCGCGGACGCCGCATCTGGGTTCTGACAACTTTGGGCATGGTTCTGATCCTGCTAATGCTCAATGCAATTTGATTACTCGCTGAACTTGTCGGCATAACCAAAGCAAAAGCAGAAGCAATAAATCGCAGATGACGAGTGGTGCTGAGCCAAAGACCACCGTATCCTACGCCGAGTTAGCGGCTCTGACCGACGGCGTTGTGCAGGGCGGGCTATAGGTGGTGAGGGTTTCGTCTTGAAGACCGGACAAGAAACAGAACAAGCATCCCTGAGCACACAGGCTCTCTGGGGCTCCGTCTACACGATTGGCGCTTCAGTGGTTACACTGACACTGGGTTTCCTGCGTTCGGTGCTCCTCGCACGGCTGCTTTTACCGGAGCACTTTGGCGTGGTAGCCCTGGCTCTCTTTTACATCGGGCTGGCGGCCCAGCTGCGGGGATTGGGACTGGACATGGCCCTTATCCACCACCAAGAGGCAGACGAGTCCTTCCTACGCACCTATTTTTCCCTCCGGCTGGGGCTAGATGTGCTGGCTTTTAGCCTTCTGTTGGTACTGGTTCCCCTTCTGCAAAAAGCCTATCCCCAAATGCCAGGATTCAGTGCAGTCCTGGCGGTGTTGATTTTTGTCTATTTTTTGTCCAACCTGAGCCAAGTGCAGGAGACGTTCATCCGCAAGAATTTGGCTTTTCGCCAGTTGGCTGTCACCGACGTGGTCGCCTCTGTAACGATGACGATTGTGGCACCACTCCTAGCCTGGTTAGGCTGGGGGATGTGGGCGCTTGTAGCGGAGCAACTTTCCGGTATTGGCATGCGCTTTATCCTGACCTGGTGGCCGTTCCGGCAGTGGAAGCCGGGATTGGGATGGGAAAAACAAACCATACGCTGGTTCTGGGAATACGGCAAGCCCACCTGGGTAGCTTCCAATCTGAGTTATCTACTGGACCGCTTTGATGACTTTTGGATCGGGACAGTGCTGGGGAAAACCCCGCTGGGGCTGTATTCCAGAGCCTACGAGTTTGCCCACTACCCTCGAAGGGTCCTGGCAAACCCTCTGGTAACCGTCTTCACGCCGGTCTTTGCTCGTTTGCAACATGACCGGCTGCGGCTTTCGCAGGCTTTTTTCCGCTCGGCTTATGTGATCCTGCGCAGCGGCTTTCTGGTAGCCGGGGCTTTTGGGCTGGTGATGCCCGAGTTCATCCACTATGTCATTGGCGACAAGTGGCTGCCAATGCTGGTGACCTTCCGGCTGATGCTGGTCTATACGGCACTGGACCCCTTGGTGATGTTGATGGGCAACATGATGCTGGCCGTAGGGCATCCACGGGAACTTCGCAAATCCACCGTGGCCCAGACGCTTTTCTTCATCCCCGCCGTTATCCTAGGAGCGCGGTTCTGGGGGATTAACGGCGTGGCACTAGCAGCCGATGGGATGCTCTTGCTGGGGGCTGCCTGGCTCTACCGCCCCCTGCGGGAAATGGTGGATTTCTCCCTCAGCCGGCTGGTAGCCTGGCCAGCGCTCGCCCTGGCTGTAGCCTGGGGAGGTGGGCTTTTGGTGGAAACTTTCGCTGGAAGGCTGCCCTGGGAAGCGTTGGTCCTTAAACTGGGGATATTCCTGCTCCTGTTCGGGGCTTTCCTCCTCGCGCTGGAGCGAAATGACCTCGCCATTGGAGTCCATTGGTTGCGGGAGATGGCATGGCAGAGCAGGTAACGGTTATTTACTCCATCGGAAGCAAATTTGCAGGTGGCGGCATCGGCACCACTGCTTACCATGCTGTGCGAGGCCTCCATCACCATGACATGCTGAAGCGACTCTTCTGCGGCGCCTATCAGCCCACCGAGATCCCTCAGGAGAAAATCCGAGCCCTAGGTTTGCCCGACCGGGCACTCCGCAAACTGGCCAGCCTGGATTCCAGCGGGTGGCTGTGGCACCTGCAGGCCGTGCTCTTTGACACCTGGGCTTCTCGGCGCTTGGAGCCAGCCAATGTCTTTCACGTCTGGGGCAACTATGGTCTGCGTAGCCTTCGCCGCGCGCGGGAGATGGGCACGGTGACGGTGGTGGAACGCGCCAGTGCCCATCCCGTTTACCAGACTCGGCTGCTGAAAGAAGAATTCGCTCGCTGGGGCTTGTCTTTTCATGCGCCTCAGGCCACAACAGTTAGGGCTATCGCCGAAATGGCCGTGGCTGATTATATTCTTATCCCCTCGGAGTTTGTACGGCAGAGTTTTCTGGGGGAGGGGTTCCCCGCAGAAAAGTTAATCCAGGTCCCCTTCGGGGTGGACACTGCCCGTTTCCGTCCCTCCGAAGTACCTGCCGCGCACCCTTTTCGGGCTCTCTTCGTGGGGCAGGTGGGCATACGCAAGGGGGTACCCTATCTTCTGGAGGCTTGGCGGCAGCTGGGCTGGCGAGATGCAGAACTTTGGTTGGTAGGTCGGGCGTTACCGGAATGCCAGCTCATCCTGCGGCGCTACGAGGATCTGCCCGGCCTGCGTTTGATTGGCCATCTGGACAATCCGGTGGAGGCATACCGGCAAGCGGATGTCTTTGCCTTCCCTAGCATTGAGGAGGGAAGCGCCCTAGTGACCTATGAGGCGCTGGCTTGTGGCTTGCCGGTGGTGGCCACGCCAAATGCCGGCTCGGTGGTGCGGGATGGAGTGGAAGGATTCATCGTTCCCATCCGAAATGTGGAGGCCCTGGCCAATGCACTGGAGCGCCTACGGGCTGATAAGCGACTGCGGCAGGAGATGGGAAGGGCTGCGCGAGAACGGGCGAGGGAGTTTACCTGGGAAAGGTACGGGGACAAGCTAGCCAATAGCCTTCGACAAGCGGCTGATAGGCGAAGAGGACCATGATGAACCAAAAACGATTGGCTTTGCCATTGTTCTCTATTGCCCAGCCTGCGCGAGATTGACGTTATTACTTGAGGATGCGAAGCCCAGCAACAGGAGGACATTCGGGAGTTCCAGCACATGCGTTTCTCATTGATTATCCCTACCTACAACCGCAAAGACACTCTTCGCCGTTGCCTAGCTGCGGCCACGGGTCAGGACTATCCCGACTATGAAGTCATTGTCGTGGACGATGGCTCCACCGATGGTACGGGAGAGATGGTGCAGCAAGAATTTCCCTCGGTGCGCTACATCCGTCAGGAGCCAAACCGCGGCCCGGCAGCAGCCCGCAACCGAGGAATAGCGATAGCAACGGGGGAAATCATCGCTTTTACCGATGACGATTGCCTCATCCCAGTGGATTTCCTCGCCCGTCTGGCGGAGGGCTATCAACAGTATCCTGAAGTAGCGGGAGTGGGAGGCTATCTGGAAGCGCCGGATGATATTCTGCAACGGAATATTTTTGCCCAATTCGAAGCATATGTAACCCATCGCGTCTACCATGCAGGCACTGAACCCTATGTAGGTGGTTTTGAATGCCCAGCAGGTGGGACAAATTCCATGTCCTACCGCCAAGAGATACTGCTGGAAGCGGGAGGCTTTGACGAGACTTTCCCCTATGCTGCTGGTGAGGACGCCGACCTCAAGTGGCGCGTAGTGGAACAAGGCCATCGGCTGCTCTATGTGCCGGTGAAGGTGGCGCACCTTCAGCCTTACCATTTTCGGTCCTTCTGGCGGCAGCACCGGCAGCATGGACGCGGAACTGTTCACTTTGAGCGCAAATACCACGGGCAGCCACCCTCTCGGGTGCGGCTGGTCCTGCGCTTGGCTGCGCGCTGGGCGCGCTGGCTGCCGCACCTCCTGCGGCTCGGTCCCACCCTAGCCACGGTGAAACTCTTGGCGGAACTGGCCGATTGGTGGGGACAGTGGGGGGAAATAGCAAGGAGTCGTTGAAATGGAGCGAATTCTGGATGTGGGATGCGGCCGGGCAAAATACCCTGGCGCGATTGGCCTGGATGTGAATACTTTGACCGATGCAGATGTCATTGCCGATTTGAACCGGCGTCCTTGGCCCTTCGCTGACAGTACCTTTGATCGCATCCTTTGCCGGCATATTGTGGAACACGTAACCGATCTTGTCGGTTTTATGGAAGAAATCCATCGCATTGCCCGGCCGGGAGCCCTAGTGGAGATCGTTACTCCTCACTTTTCCAACCGTTATAGTTTTACCGATCCGACCCACCTCCGCCATCTGGGATGGCGTTCCTTTGAGTATTTCACAGGAGGGAGGACAGCCTCCTCTCCGAACCTTGGTCAGCGGCTGCTAGAAACGCAACACCCCATTCCCGCATTTTATACCTCAGTGATCTTTCGCATCCGATCCCGCTGCCTCCGCTTTGGACGTCCCTTCCGCTGGCTAGGCATTCAATGGCTGGCTAACCGTTTCCCTGATTTCTACGAACTCTACCTCGCCTTTATTTTCCCGGCTAGGGACCTTTACGTCACACTGGAGGTAGTCAAATAAAGATGCGGGTAGTGGTTATCGGCCGCACATATATCCTAGAGGCTAATCGGGCCAAATGGACCTATCTCCCACCAGACGCGAATCTGACTTTGGTCACCCCGCCAATGGTCCGTCATCCCTTAAAAGTATATTGTGCCGAGCCGTCTACCTGCTGGCCTCACTTCCTTGTACCTGCCTGGGGCACGGGTCGGCTTTCCGGCTTTGCTTTTCATCCGTGGAGGCTGTGGCCTGTCCTCCGGCGTATCAAGCCGGACTTGATTCAGGTGGACGAAGAGCCCCTTTCACCAGCACTTCTGGAAGTATTGCTGCTCAAACGCCAGCTGAAATGTCCGATTATCTTTTTTTCTTGGGAAAACTTGCCGATCAGACCTCGCTGGCCTTTTTCCCTCGCTCGCCGTTTCAACCTGCGAAGGGCTGACGGCGCTATTGCAGGTACTGAGGAAGCAGCCCAGCGACTACGGGAGGCTGGGTTTGTCGGTCCTATCGCCACGATTCCGCAACTTGGTGTGGATCCACAAGTCTTTCGACCATCCCGCAATGAGGCTTTGCGACAACAACTGGGTCTGAGAACCTTTACCATTGGATACATGGGACGGATCGTTCCAGAAAAAGGCTTGTGGGTCCTATTAGACGCATTGGCAACCTTGAGCGGCGACTGGCAATGCTTGCTGGTAGGCGAGGGGCTCATTCGTGCAGAGTGGTTGAAGCAAGCCGGGGATAGAGGGCTGGCACGGCGGGTGATCTGGGTGCCAACAGTCCCTCACTCGGCGGTGCCTGATTATATCAATACGATGGATGTCCTTGTGCTCCCATCGCTGATGACCCCGCGCTGGAAGGAACAGTTCGGTCATGTCTTGATAGAGGCGATGGCTTGCCAAGTGCCGGTCATCGGTTCCGATGCTGGAGCGATCCCCGAGGTCATCGGAGATGCCGGGATTGTCGTGCCGGAGGGAGACCCCAACACTCTGGCGCTGGCCGTAAAGCAGTTGTACTTGTCTGAGGCGGAAAGGGCGGCCCTTGGACGCAAGGGAAGAGAACGGGTTTTGGCCTATTTCACCAACGAACGAATCGCCCAAAGGACGTGGTTTTTCTGGCAGGAGATCCTGGATGCGCGTGGTTCTGTTCGCTGATAGCCCAAGGGAAAATTGGCCCAGCATGGATCGCTATGCCCGCTCGCTCTTTGCGGCATTGCAGCAAATTGCGCCCGAGCACGAATTCCGCCTACTAGTCCCTCCCGACCCGCCGATAGGCCTGCGTGGACGCCTGTTTCTGCTGTGGCGGATGGTCTGGTATCCGCTTTGGGCGCGGGGTTTCGCTGCCAACGTGTACCACATCCTGGACCACTCTTATGGTCACCTGCTCTGGGGGCTGGACGGGGATCGGACAGTAGTGACGATACACGATGTAGCTCCTCTATTCTTTCCCGGTCATTTTCTGGGCCTGAGCAGCCTGGCCTGGCGGATAGCCTGGAAAGGGGACCAAAAGGCAAAGTGGTGGATTACCGTTTCGAATTTCACCAGATGTGAGGCGTTAAACTTTGTGAACAAGAACCCAGAGGAAGTGATCCCTATACCAGAAGGAGTGGAGCCCCATTTTCATCCCCTGCCGGAGGAACAAACTGGCGAATGGCGAGAAAGGCTGGGCTTGGGCACAGAAAAGGTAATCCTCCACGTCGGGCACTGCCAACCACGGAAGAACCTAGAAAGGCTCCTAACTGCTCTGGCATTGTTGAGCAGAAAAGGAGTCGCTTTTCACTTTGTTCAGGTGGGGGGCGTCTTCACACCTGCCCAGCGCTGCTTGCTTGCGAGCTCAGGCATAGAGCATCGCGTCCGGCAGATGAGCCATGTGTCCGAAGAGACCCTGGTCGGGCTTTACAATATAGCCGATGTTTTCGTGTTGCCCTCGCTTTACGAGGGATTTGGCTTGCCAGTACTGGAGGCGATGGCCTGTGGCACACCGGTCGTGGCCGCCAATGTCGCTTCGCTTCCTGAAGTTGTGGGAGATGCTGGATTGCTTGTCAATCCCCATTCCTCTGAAGCCATGGCCGAAGGCATTCTGCGAGTGCTGACCGATCCCTCCCTGGCCGATAGGCTACGGGAACGAGGCTTACAGCGAGCTCGCGACTTTACCTGGGAGCGAACCGCGTGTGAGACGCTAGCCGTGTACCAAAAAGTTGCGCAAGGACTTTGACGAAAAGGCTACTATGTGTGGAATTATTGGCATCTATCTCCGTAGGGGTCAGATTGATCCGACGACGGTGCGGCAAATGAACGCTGCATTGGTGCACCGTGGACCTGACGGCGAGGGCTACTTCACCGATGGCCCGGTCAGCCTGGCTATGCGCCGCCTGGCCATCATTGACCTGCAAACCGGCGATCAACCCATCTTCAACGAGGACCGCACCGTCGCCGTCGTCTTTAACGGCGAAATCTACAATTACCGGGAACTGCGTGCCGAACTCCAAAAGCAAGGGCATCGCTTCTATACTCAGTCTGACACCGAAGTCCTAGCCCACGGCTATGAGGAATGGGGCGACGAGCTGCCACGCCACCTCAACGGCATGTTCGCCTTCGCTGTATGGGATGCGCAGCGACAGCGGTTGCTCCTCGCCCGGGACCATCTGGGCATCAAGCCCTTATATTATGTCGAATTTTCGCATGGTGGAATCGCCTTCGCATCGGAGCTCAAAGCGCTGTATCCGGTACAAAACTGGAGCCGTGAGCTGGACCCGGTGGCTTTAGATTGGTTCCTCGCCACCCGCTATATTCCTGCCCCGCGCAGCATCTACCGCAATGTGCGGAAACTTCCCCCCGCGCACTATCTGACCATTGGAACCGATGAGCCATTGCACCTGCAACGGTACTGGGATGTCCGCTTTGCTCCACAGCGGATACGCACTTGGCAACAGTATCTCGCCGAATTGCAAGAGCATTTGTCCCGCTCCGTGCGCCGTCAAATGATCTCGGATGTGCCTCTGGGGGCCTTCCTTTCGGGAGGGATTGACTCCTCTATTGTAGTCGGTTTGATGGCGCGAGAGTCCACGACACCCGTGCGTACCTTCTCAGTGGTATTTCCAGGATGGCCGGGATTAGATGAATCCCCTTATGCCCGCCTTGTCGCTGACCATTTTCAGACTGCCCATACGGAGATCGCGGTAGAAACGGATGTAGCGCGCGAATGGCCTCTGCTGGCTCACTCCTTGGATGAGCCCTTTGCCGACCCTGCTACTTTCCCCACTTGGCTGATGGCGCGGGAAACCCGTCGTCATATCACGGTTGTCCTCACCGGCGAAGGCGCTGATGAACTGTTTGCTGGCTACAACTGGTACGGCTGGCCCAGGCCATGGCCAATACCTGTTGCCTTGCGCAAGCCACTGCGCCGCATGGCACAATCGCTTCTGGCTGGCCATCGGGGTCGCCATTATGCTACTGCGCGCCTGTCTCCCGACTTTGCGACTTTTTATGCCCAGAGCATCCTGTCTAGTGTCACCCAGGCAGAAGAACGCCTTCGCTTTTATCGTCCGGATTGGCGCATCCACCTGGAAAGCCTTGCTCCCGAGACGGACCTGGCTGCTCTATTCGCTGCTACCGATGGCCATCCCTGGCAGAGCCGCATCCAGGAACTAGACCTGAAAGTCTGGCTGGAAGGAGACCCCTTGGTAAAAGCCGACCGGGCGACTATGCTGACTTCTTTGGAAGCCCGCGTACCCTTCCTCGACGTAGAGATGGTAGAATGGGCTGCCCAGATACCGCCCTTCTTGCATCGCCGTGAAGGGGTGAGCAAGGCGCTGCTGCGTGCCGCTTTTGCGCACCAGATCCCACAGAAGATTCAGCAGCGTCCCAAACATGCCTTTGACGTGCCGATTGCTGCCTGGCTGCGTGGGCCTTTGCGCCCTCACCTCACGGAAGCCCTGTCTGAATCAAGCCCGATATGGCAAGTGCTACAACCTGATCCTATCCGCCGCATGGCGCAACTGCACTGGCAAGGGAAAAGGGACTTGGCGCGCGAATTATGGACTATTTTGCACTTTGCTGCGTGGTGGAGTGCCTATGGCCCATAACATCCTCTTCCTTGATCATGCTCTGGCCCTTGGCGGTGCGGAGCATAGCCTGCTGCTCATTCTCAAATACCTCAACCGTGACAGGTGGCAGCCGCATCTCGTCTGCGCTAGAGGCCCGCTGGCAGAGGAAGCGCTGCGCTTGGGCATCCCTGTGCACATCCAACCAATGCCTCGGTTACGTCGCTCCCCACGCTGCCTGTTGGATTGGTTACGAGGAGCCAAAGCCATAGCCCAACTGGCTCGCCAATCCGATACCGCGCTGGTCTATGCCAATACCGTGCGCGCTGCGTTCTACGGTGCCACGGCTGCTGGGTGGGCAAGGCTGCCCTTTATCTGGCACATGCATGATTTCTGGCTGGGGGAATCCCGTCCTCGCCACCTCTGGCTTGATACTTTGGGAAAGGCTTTGCTCTGTGCCAGGGCATATCGCGTCATCGCCAATTCCCGAGCGGTAGCCACGCAGTTGCCTTGCCGACACAAAGTGGCGGTGAACTATAACGGCATTGAGTTGGAGCGTTTTGATCCTGCCATGGATGGCCAACTCTTCAGAAAAGAATATCATATCCCTGCTCAGGCGCCGCTGGTTGGCATGGTAGGCCGCCTGCGCCCTTGGAAAGGGCAGGAGCGCTTCCTGCGTACGGCTGCTCTCGTAAGGGAGGAAATGCCTGAAACCTGGTTTGCTATCGTGGGCGGCGCTATCTTTGACACGGGCGATGAGTACCCTCAGCAACTGCGTGCGCTGGCGACAAATTTGGGAATTGCTGAACGGATTGTCTTCACCGGCCACCTGGCTGATGTCCGCCCTGCCTTGGCAGCCATGGATGTCTTTGTCCATCCAGGAGATCCAGAGCCCTTCGGCCTCGTGAACATTGAGGCGATGGCCATGGGCAAGCCGGTGGCCGCTTTCGCCCACGGAGCATTGTCAGAGATTGTCATTGATCAAGAGACGGGACGGTTGGTATCTCCCGGTGACGAGACCGCGCTTGCAGAGGCGGTGATTGCTTTGCTACATGACCCGACCTTGCGGAAAACGATGGGCCGGGCAGGACGAGCGCGGGTCGAGGCATATTTCACAGTACAACGGATGGTGGAAGCAGCGGAGAAAGTTCTGGAGGAAGCACTACCGTGACCACCTATGTCTTGGACGCTCGCACTGCTACGGAGCATTTCCCGGGTATTGGACGGTATGTCATGAACCTGGCGCGGGAGATGGCATCTGCCCTCCAGAGAGGGGAGCAATTGTTCCTGCTCTGTCACCCCTCTTTACCTTTGCGAGCGAGTTTGGAGGGAACAGCAGGGGGTGCTATCCAGCTACTCCATGTGCCTTGCTCCTGTTTCTCCCTGCAGCAGCAATGGGCTATCCCGCACACCCTACGTCGCGTGAGGGCGGACTTGTACCACAGCACTTATTACCTGATGCCCTACTCCCCTGGCGTTCCCACCGTGCTGACTGTTTATGATCTGATACCCCTCTTGTTTCCGGAATCTGTCTCTCTGCAGGCACGCCTGTTCTTCCGCTGGGCTACTGCACTGGCTCTGCGTGCATCCACCCATGTCGTGGCGATCTCAGAAACCACCCGCCGTGATCTGATTTCCATCTTCCACGTCCCGCCGCAACGGGTTACCGCAATCCCTCTGGCTGCCGATCCCCACTTCTACCCACGGCCCTTGCCTGAAATCCAGAGGGTGCGCGTTCAATATGCCCTTCCCGAGCGCTATGTCCTTTACGTGGGCATCAACAAACCGCACAAGAATTTGGTGCACTTGGTAGAAGCATGGGCACAACTGCAGCCACAACCATTGCCGCTCGTTATCGCCGGCGCCTGGGACTCACGCTACCCTGAACCCCGACAGCGCGCCCAATCCCTGGACCTGGAACAAAAGGTCATCTGGCTAGGGCCTGTGCCAGAGGCGGTTCTGCCTGCGCTTTACAGCGGGGCTACTGTTTTTGTTTTTCCAAGCCTCTATGAGGGCTTTGGCTTACCCGCGCTAGAAGCAATGGCTTGCGGCGCACCGGTGGTTTGCTCCAATACCTCCAGTCTGCTGGAGATAGGGGAAGGAGCGGTCTGTTTCTTTGACCCTACCCAGGTGGAGGACATCTGCACTGCCTTGCGCCAAGTCTTGGCAGACCCTGCCTTGCGAGCGGATTTGCGCGAGCGGGGGCTGGCACGAGCCGCTCAATTCTCCTGGCACACGACGGCGCAACAGACCTTGGCACTCTATTCACGGCTCGTTAGAGAAAGCACCAAGCGCTGATTTTTATTGTATAATGGGGGGTCTAAGGTGTAAGAAACGCTCAGGTAAAAACGCGATGTGGCACTGTTGCCTGAGGTCCCCTTACACTTGCTTGCTTTGATTGGATATCATAGGTGGCATCAGTGATGGATTCCAAGATGGTTTCGCACCTCTTTCCTGACCTATGGGGAACGATAAAGCGATATTGGTTCTTATTGCTCTGTGGGGGAGCGGGTTTTGTTATCCATGTGGGGACAGCACTGCTCAGGGTCAGCACTTTCTTTCCTTACCCCAAGCTGGTAGACTGGGCTGGTTTTTACGCCGCTGCTTGGGCAATCCGACAAGGACAATCTCCTTACAGCATGTCCGTTGATTGGCTGCGTGCTTTGCAGACTGCACAGGATATTCCCTTCCTCCCGCCACTGATCTATAACCCACCTTTCTGGCCCTGGTTGTTACAACCTCTGACCCTGTTCCATTTTCCCGTTGCTGCATGGGTTTGGGTACTGCTCAATCTCACTCTCCTTGCTTGGGCAGTCGTTGCCATGAGCCACATTATGGGATGGCAGGGGTGGAAAAAACAAGCAGGCCTTTTCCTATTGGTGTTGACCTTTGGTCCCGTGTTCCTAGATCTCACTCTGGGGCAGACCAGCATCGTGCTTCTCGTAGCATCGCTGGTTATCGGACGTTCTTTGGCCAGCCAGAGAAGAACGGCACCGCTTGCCGCAGCAGTTGCCAGTGGATTCGCAGTGGGAGCCAAGCTCTTTCCTCTGGCATGGCTCGGGGTTTTTCCTTTTCTGCGCCGCTGGCGGGAGACTATGCTGATGGTACTCGTTGTTGCGGGCATCTTCGGCTTGGGCTTCCTTGTCACCCCCACCGGCAGTCAAGAGTATGCGCGACACCTTATGGAGCGTCTCTCTACCTCTTCTGAGTTTCCTAGCGTGGACGATCAATCCCTGATTGCCTTGCTAGACCGCTTGGCTCGTCCGCAGTCCTTTGATGTGCCCGGGTTGAGCACCGAGCAACGGAAGACGGTTGTATGGACACCACCATGGGCACTGGAAGCGGAGACGATTCGACGGGCGGGATACCTGCTTTTCGCATTGCTTGTGCTGCCGTACCTGAGCCTTTTAATGCGCATCACTCCAGAGCAATTTGAGGGCGCTTTCTATCTCTGGGTGCTGTACTGCTTGCTGATTTTACTACACATGGAACGCTATAACCATGCCCTTCTGCTGCCAGCGATGGCATGGTTGTGGAAGCAAGGAGGTGGGCTGCGCCATGTAGTAGTTATTGCCTATGCGCTGGCTGGCTTCTCTCGTCTGACCCATCTGTGGGCAACGCTCCTGCCCGCCCCCTGGGGACCGCTGGCATCCGGCTTTGGCCTGTATGCAGTGTGTCTTATGGGTGCGGCCATGTTCCTTTCCTTGCGGGCTTCTGTCAGGGCAGCATCTATTGCGGGATAGGAAGGAATACGCGCAAATGGCACACAGGGGGTAAACCTGTAGGGGATAGGCACGCTGCGGAACGCATTGTCAAAGGATTGTCGGGAGAACCCATTGTACCGTTTGCGCCCAAACCTAAAGCATCTCAATCAGGAGAGGGATACAACTTTGAAGATCCTGTACATCTATAAGGATTACTATCCTGTAGTAGGCGGCATAGAAAATCACATTCGAATGCTGGCTGAGGCATTGGCACAGCAAGGGCATGAGATCCATGTCCTGGTCACACATCCGACTGCCAAGACGCATGTCGAAGAAATAAACGGCGTGCAGGTCATCAAGGCAGGGCGGTTGGCGACAATTTCTTCTGCGCCTATCAGCCTGAGCCTTTTTGCCTGGGTTCACCGCCTGGAAGCAGACATCACTCACCTGCACTTCCCTTATCCCATAGGCGAGTTGGCATACCTGCTGGCAGGGCGCAGCCGCAAGATGGTCATCACCTACCATAGCGACATCGTACGGCAAAAGTACCTCTTGCAAATCTACAAACCCTTCCTCTACCGCCTGCTGGCACGCGCGGATAAGATCACGGTCTCCAGCCCCAATTACATCCAGAGCTCACCTTACTTGCGACCTTTGGCTGACAAGTGTGTGGTCATTCCCCATGGCACTGACCTCAACCGTTTTGCCGAAACAGAAACAGTCCGACAGCAAGCCCAGGAGATCCGACAGCGATATGGTACTCCACTGCTCCTGTTCGTGGGCTTATTGCGCTACTATAAAGGGGTTTCCTTTTTGATTGAAGCGATGCCTACCATCGAAGCCAAACTGCTCGTTGTCGGACAGGGCCCAGAAGGCAAGAAGTGGCAGGCTCTGAGCCAGCAACTCGGTTTGGAAGGGAAGGTAATTTTTCTAGGCCGTGTCAGTGACGAGGATTTGGTCGCGCTTTACCATGCGTGCGATGTTTTCGTCCTCCCGGCCATCCACCGCAGCGAGTCATGGGGGGCAGTGCAGGTTGAAGCCATGGCTTGTGGCAAGCCAGTAGTATGCACTGAACTGGGAACAGGCACTTCTTTCGTGAATGTACATGGGCAAACCGGTTTCGTCGTACCCCCTAAGGACTCAGTGGCGTTGGCGGAAGCTATCCGTACACTGTTACAGAATGAGCCATTGCGTCAAGAGATGGGCCAGCGTGCCCGGCAACGCGCACTTCAAGAATTCTCTCTACCCACTATGGTGGAAAGGGTGTTGAATCTGTACCGTCAAGCCCTGAGCATGTGAAAGGGATGAGTTAAAACCCCAATCCCAGGGGTTCACAGATACTTGATTTTTCAGAACAAGTACGGTAAGATGTATCCAAAGTTCTCGTATAAGGGACGAATGCATGCGGACCAAATTGAGTGTGTTCTGTGATCAAGTACTGGAAGCAGGTTGGCTGCTTGCCGTAATCGTTGCACCTCTTTTTTTCAACATCTATTCCAGCCGCGTTTTCGAACCAGATAAACTCTCCTTGGTGCGTTCCATTGCACTGGTGATGATTGTGGCATGGCTGATCAAGGTCATGGATGGCAGTGCGTGGGAAAGCACGCGTACCGTAGCCAATGAGGAGATAGGTAGCACTGGAGAGCGGGTCGGATTGTGGCAGCGCATTTCCCATACCCCCTTTGTCCTCCCCACTATTCTCCTTATTGGGGCATATATCTTGAGCACGCTCTTATCCGTAGCGCCGCACATCAGCCTATGGGGTTCTTACGTGCGCCTGCAGGGCACCTATACCACCTTCTCCTACATTGTCATCTTTTTCCTGATGCTGGGCACCATGCGTTACCGAGAGCAGGTGGATCGCCTGTGCAGCACGATCATTCTGACCAGCCTGCCCATCTCTCTGTACGGTATTTTGCAACACTTCAACCTGGATTCGCTACCCTGGACTGGCGATGTCACCCAACGTGTAGCCGCCAACATGGGCAATTCTATCTTCGTGGCGGCTTATTTGATTATGGCTTTGCCCATTACTTTAGCTAGGGTGCTCGAGTCCTTCTCAGCCCTGCTGAAGGAGCAAGAGGGGGACATCTCGCATGCCCTCTTGGCTGGCTGCTACACTTTTGTCATGAGCGTGCAGTTAATCTGCATCTTCTTTACCCAGAGCCGTGGGCCCTGGCTGGGCTTGCTTGGCGGGCTCTATGTGTTTATGCTAGTGGTGCTCATCTCTCTCCGGCGCAGCGCCAGCGATCAAACTCCGCTCCATGCCAGAGATTTGGGCAGGGCAATAGCCTTTGCGCTAGGGAGCATCCCTGTGGGTATTTTGCCCGCTTACGCCCTCCTAGTTGTGCTCAAACGAGGCTGGCGCTGGGCATGGCTTTCCTGGACAATACACACATTGTTGATCGCTGCTTTCCTCGTTGTGATCAACCTTCCTCACAGCCCCCTGGCCTCCTTCCGGAATTTGCCCTACATCGGTCGCTTGGGCCAGGTTTTTGAGACAGAGACTGGCACAGGCAAAGTGCGCGTGCTTATCTGGGAAGGCGCTCTGCAACTGATCACCGCCAATCCTCTGCGTACGCTCGTTGGATATGGGCCAGAGACGATGCACGTGGCTTATAACCCCTATTACCCACCCGATTTGGCGCACTATGAGGCACGCAATGCCTCACCAGACCGCTCCCACAACGAGACATTCGATGCCTTGGTCATTACCGGGGTGATTGGCTTTCTCGCTTACATGCTCCTGTTCAGCAGCATATTCTACTACGGCTTCAAATGGCTTGGCTTTATGGACACAAAGCGTCAACGCAACCTGTTCCTGCTGTTTAGCATTGCAGGAGCTATTGTGGGCATCTTCCTGCCCAAATTGGTAGAAGGCACGTACAAACTCTCCGGGGTGGGGTTGCCAGTAGGTTTCATTGCTGGTACGGCACTTTACCTCATGTTTTCGGCGGCTTTCTTCTATAGCGTCGAACAACCACCCCTCGCCCTGAAGAGGCGCCTATTGCTCATCGCGCTGCTTGCTGCCATTGTGGCACACTTTATCGAAATCCACTTTGGCATTGCCATTGCCTCTACCCGTATGCACTTCTGGGTTTATGCGGCGCTCTTCGTCCTGTTGGGTTTGAACCGAATTCGGGAAGAGCCTGCAAAGCCAGCCACCTTGGCACAGCCCGGAGTGTTGTCCCGCTACGCTCCATTACGAGAACAGGCACAGGAACGGCCTAGCAAGCGCTCGCGGCGCAAGGCGAAAAAGCGAGCCAGACAGGCAAGCGCTACCGCGCCCATGCAAGCAGGGCTGCGCGGAACGGTAGGGGAAGGCGGGGCTAGCCGCCCTTCCCTGACCACCCAACTGCTCATAGGCTCTTTGATCGTGGCGGTCATTCTCTTTACCCTGGGATTTGAGTTTATTGCCAACCCCATGGGAGAAATTGATTCACTACGCATCATCCAACTGTGCTTGACAACGCGCATAGCCCGTGGTGATCCACGCCCCTCCTATGGCACGCTCTGGATGTTCATCCTCACCTGGTTAGTAGGAGCGCTGGTAGTCCTTTCTGAAGTCGAACGCAGTTCCTCGTCTCGGCAAGAGCCAAGTTGGTGGCTTGCTGCCCTGGGTATCTATAGCGCAGTTACCCTGACCGTGCTGATCATTGGCATGGCGATCCATACAGCCTACATCAAACCCGGTGCAGATATTGCCAATACCATCGTCTTCTACTATGAGGCAATCGCTATTCTCGGCTTGTCTATTGCCCTAGCCCTTACCCTAGATAAGCCACTGCCGCCAAAACTCTGGCGCACAGGTAACCTGTGGGCTTATCCCATCCTAATCGTCTTTGTTGCTGTAGCAATTATTGCCACGAATGTTACCATTGTGAAAGCGGACATTTACTACAAGCAAGGGTTGAAGGCAGAGGAAGTGCAGCGATTTGACACCGCTGTTCAGCTCTATAGCCGTGCCATCGCACTGGCTCCAGACCAGGATTATTATTATCTTTTCCTAGGGCGTGCATGGATGGGCAAGGCAAGCACAGCCAAGGACAACCAGGAGAGAATCCGTGGATTTGAAGAGAGTTTCAAAGCCTTGGAGCGCGCCCGGCAATTGAACCCGCTCAATACGGATCACTACGCCAACCTGGGACGGCTCCACCGCAATTGGGCTGAAATTGCCCCGACTGCCGAAGAGCGTGCGCAAAAGCTAGCGTTGGCGCATAGCTATTATGAGCAGGCAACCACTCTCAGCCCGCACAATGCGCAACTCTACAACGAATGGGCATTGGTTTATCTGGCTCAAGGCGATTTTGATGGCGCCCTAGAAAAACTTAACCTTTCCTTGTCACTTGATACGCAATATGCCGATACTTACCTGATCCTTGGCAACCTTTATGCTGCGCAAGGTAAACTGGATGAGGCGGCGAATGCATACCAGCAAGCGCTTGTGTATGCGCCCAATAATGCAGAAGCGTACAGCGCCTTGGGTTACATCTACTTCGAACAGGGGAACATTACAGAGGCTTTGAATGCTAATTTGAAAGCGGTAGAACTGGATCCTAACCTTGCCAGAGCACATAGCACTTTAGGGCTGATTTACTTCCGCTTAGGCCGATTAGAGGAAGCAATTGATGAAAACCTAAAAGTACTGCAAGCCTTCCCCAACGACTTTATCAGCCACCGCAATCTAGCTCTGTTGTACCAACAAGTGGGGCGCATAGACCAAGCCATCGCCCATGCCCAGAGCGCCTTAGCCGTTGCTCCTGAAAGCGAGAAGGCCGCGCTGCAAAGCTTTATTGACCAGTTGAAGGCACAGCAACAAGCAACTCAAGCGGAGCAGTAAGGAGATCGAGGAGATAACATGACGCAGTACATGCTGATCTTTGCCAGTGCCCTACTGATCGTGCTGGGCATCATACCTTTTGTGCGCAAGGCAGCCATACGTTGGGGTTTTATGGATCTGCCCAGTGCGCGGAAGGTGCATACCCACCCTGTCCCTCGCCTCGGCGGGGTGGCCATCTATCTGGGCTGCATTATCGCGCTAGTGGCCTTTGGCCACCAGTTTTACGTCGCCCAGGTTGTTAGCATGTTGGTAGGGGCAACGCTGGTTTCCTTCCTAGGAGTATGGGATGACCGGCATGGATTGCGCCCACTGTTCAAATTAGCTGGCCAGACGCTGGCTGCCGGCATTCTCTACCTCTCAGGCGTTCAGGTGGGTTTTCTGCACCACCCTGTACTGAACATAGCAGCCACTTTGCTTTGGGTAGTAGGCATCACCAATGCCATGAACCTGCTTGACAACATGGATGGCTTGTCCGGGGGTGTGGCTACCGTGGCATGTATCTTTTTCTTTCTACTGGCAGTGATGAGCGGACAATATCTGGTGGCTAGCCTGGCTGCAGCGCTTTTGGGCGCTTGTGTGGGCTTCCTCTATTACAATCTCAACCCAGCCAGTATCTTCATGGGCGATAGCGGCAGCCTGTTTATTGGCTTTATGCTGGCGGCACTGGGCATCAAATTGCGTTTCCCTGACAATGTGGCTTTTGTAACCTGGATGATCCCAGTCGTTGTACTAGGGCTGCCTATTTTTGACACCACGCTGGTAGTCATCTCTCGCCTGCGTCGCGGACTCAACCCGCTGACCTCACCGGGCAAGGATCACGTCTCGCACCGCCTGGTATTGATGGGCGCCAGTCAGCGTGAAGCAGTGCTGATCTTGTATTTAGTTTGCTGCGCCCTGGGCGTGATCGCCATGTTCTTGACACAGGCCAGTATCATAGAAGGCTATTTCATCGGTGTGTTGCTAGTCGTTGTCGCAGGATACGCTTTGTGGCGCCTAGAGCAGGTCAAGATTGAACCCAAGGAGTAAAAAGGGGGTGGCGCTTGTAGATCGCATTGAAGACAAGACCGCACATATTTGTGTCCTTGGCTTAGGCTATGTGGGATTGCCCCTCGCTGTTGGCTTCGCCGAGGCGGGATACCGAGTCACCGGCTTGGATGTAGATGAAGCACGAGTCAAAGCAATCCAGGAGGGGCGCAGTTATATCCTGGATGTTTCTGCCCAAGATATTGCCAGGTTAGTGGAAGAAAAACGGCTCTGGGCAACAACGGATTACGACATCTTGACCAGCACGGATGTCGTGTTCATCTGCGTGCCTACGCCCTTCGATGCGATGAAGGCACCCGACCTCTCAGCCATTATCGCTGCCGCCACAGGCATTGCCAAGCGCTTGCGGCGCGAACAATTGATTATCCTGCAAAGCACGACCTATCCTGGCACCACCGAGGAAGAGGTGCTCCCCATATTGGAACAAAGCGGCTTGCGTGCTGGGCAGGATTTTTACCTCGCTTTTTCTCCCGAGCGCATCAATCCAGGCGACAAAGTGTACCATGTGGGCAACCTCCCCAAGGTAGTCGGCGGACTCACCCCCCAATGCGCTGATCTGGCGCGGCGTTTGCTCAGCCAACTTTCGCCAGCGGTCTATGTGGTGTCTTCGCCGCGTGCTGCGGAGATGTCCAAACTCCTGGAGAACATCTTCCGTAGCGTGAACATCGCGCTCGTGAACGAACTGGCTCTCCTTTGCGAACGGATGGGCATTGATATTTGGGAAGTCATCCAGGCTGCCGCAACCAAGCCCTTTGGCTTTATGCCCTTCTACCCAGGTCCTGGCACAGGCGGACACTGCATACCGGTGGATCCCTACTACCTCTCGTGGAAAGCGCGGGAATATGATTTCTATACCAAGTTCATTGAATTGGCTGCCGAGGTCAATCAGAGCATGCCCTACCACGTGGTTGACCTGGTCATTGCTGGACTGAACCGTCATCACAAAGTGTTGCGTGGGTCCAAGATCCTTATCCTGGGTGTGGCGTTTAAGAAGGATGTAGACGACGCGCGCAATTCCCCGGCCGAGCGTATTATCGAATTGCTCCTGGAGCGCGGTGCTGAGGTCTGCTACAACGATCCTCATGTCCCTCGTTTCCGCATTGGCAAAAGCGTATTTTACCGCGAGAGAAAAGAACTAATGTCCCAGCCTTTGACCGAGAGCCTCTTGGCAGAGAACGATTGCGCGGTTATCGTGGCTGGCCATAGCTGCTATGACTATGCCTGGATTGCCAACCACTGCACCTTGCTGGTAGATACGGTCAACGCGACTCAGGGCATACAGAACCCACGGGCTGACATTATAAAACTGGGCACGCCTTGGAGAACGACTGCCACTCCGCGCTAGCGCTTCCCGGAGCATCTTGGCTGAAAAAGTAGCCTCTATGCCTATCTTGGTCGGAGAGGCGACTTGATAGACAAATAGCATCTTGTGCTGTCCCCAGCCACTCAATGGAGGAATGAATGGGGTCGGAAAAAGGCACCTCCTCTGACACACAAGCGGAGTCACTGCAATGGTGGCGTCTGGTGATCCTTCTGCTCGCCTTGGGCATCACCGCGCTTATTTTTGCCTATCGCAGGCAGGTAGCACAGTTTTCTACGTATGGATACTTTGGGCTCTTTCTCATCAGTGTCATAGGAAATGCAACAGTCCTGCTGCCTGTGCCCAGCCTGGCAGCCACTTTTATCACAGGAGGCATCTTTAATCCCTGGCTTGTTGGCATTGTATCGGGCGCGGGCATGGCCATCGGGGAATTGAGCGGCTATCTGGCTGGTTACGGAGGAGCCGCCATCATCGAAGCCAAGGACAGAGCACGATATGAGCGCCTAGTAAGCTGGATGCAGCGGTATGGGGCTATAACGATTTTTGTCCTGTCTGTAATCCCCAATCCGATCTTTGACCTGGCTGGCATTGCTGCAGGCGCACTGCATTTTCCCCTATGGCAGTTCCTGCTCATCTGTTTCCTGGGCAAAACCACCAAAGGGATAGCACTGGCTTTCGCTGGGGCTCAGTCCATACAGTGGCTGGAACGATTTTTGCACTAATGCACACCGCTGGCCTCTCAAGCGGGCTATCACAATACATCCTAAAGGGGGACAAATGAAACTCGATTATCGCAAGACTTTTCTGCTCGGCTTTGGTTTCTTTGGTATTAGCCTTATCTGGTCCGTCTATAACTCGTATGTACCGATTTTCCTGCGCGAATATCGCCTCCCACTGTGGCTTGTCGGTGCGATCATGACCTTTGATAACATCGCAGGCGTAACGATCCAACCCTACGTAGGCTTCTTAAGCGATCGTACACGCAGCCGTTTCGGGAGACGCATGCCCTACCTAATGATCGGCGCACCTATTGCGGCCCTTTTCTTTGCCTTGATCCCGGTGCTACACCTTCTGCTCCCTGTTTTCCCCTTGCTCATGGCGGCGATCATCATTATGAACATTGCCATGGCGATCTTCCGCACGCCTACTGTGGCTTTGATGCCTGACATTACCCCCTCACCACTGCGCAGCAAAGCCAATGGCATCATCAACCTCATGGGCGGGCTGGGCACTACACTGGCTTTCCTCGGCGGTGCTTTCCTCTACCGTGCTAACAGAGGACTGCCCTTCTATGTAGGCGCATTCATCATGCTTCTGGCAGTCGCGATCGTTGTGCTCGTCATCCGTGAACCACAGGAACACGAAGAATCCACCGATCGCACAGGGATCATCCCCACCATCAGCGAAATCATCCAAAGCCGGGAGAAAAGCGCCCTCTTTATCCTGCTGGCTATTTTTACCTGGTTCATAGGCTACAATGCCATTGAAACTTTCTGGACGACTTATGGCAAGGAATACCTGGGCATCGCCGAGAGCACCGCCGCAGCCATGCTTACCTATGTTTCCGCTGCATTCCTCCTGTTTTCGCTGCCCGCTGGATTCATCGCCACGCGCTTCGGTAGACGACCGACTATTCTAGCAGGTTTGTTGATGCTGCTTGTATTTATCCTAGGCGGCTATTTCATCACGAACCTGTCCTATCTGACAGCTATGTTGATCATCGCTGGCATCGCCTGGGCTTTGATCAACATTAACTCATTTCCCATGGTTTCGGACATCGCGCCGCCGGGGAAAATCGGCTCCTACACGGGTCTGTATTATTTTGCTTCCATGTCGGCAGCAATCGTAGCCCCACCAATCGCTGGTGGCTTGATGGACCTATTGGGACACCGTGTCCTGTTTCTCTTTTCATCGCTGGCGATGCTGCTGGCGATTCTGTGCATGCGGCAAGTAAAGCGGGGCGAGGCACGAATCAGCACCTAACGCTGCAGCGGCATAAACCCTTAATCGGGCGCGCCAAGTCTGGGAACACGCGCAACAAAACAGGAACTTTCGGCGTCTTCACAAATGGACGATATCTTGCCTGTAGCAAAATAGAGAGCGTTGAAAAAGTCCGCATTGTCATGCTGAGGCGAAGCCGAAGCATCTCGACGATACAGAGGTGGAGATTCTTCGCTGCCCCTTCGCCTTCCCTTCGCTTCGCTCAGGGCAAGGCTCAGGGTAAGGCTCAGAATGACATCATGGTGACCTCTGAATGTTTTTCAACACTCTCCAAGATAGTTGGATAAAGGAGGAATTAATGGGCAGTGGGATTTTCGGCACCAAAGCCAGCCTCGTAGCGGACACCAATCTGATTTTGCAGGTCGTCATCCTGGTTATGCTCCTCTGGGGCGTATTTCAAGCGAAGAGACGTAAATTTCAGGCTCACCACACGTGGATGACTGTGGCAGTCATTGCCAATGCTGCACTGATCATCGCAATCATGAACCCCTCCTTTTTCCGCATCCTACCCTTTGCCCTGCGCAATCCCGGTGCCAACAAATCGACCGTGCTCTGGCCGCACATGCTGCTCGGCGCTATCGCTGAGCTGCTGGGCGTTTACCTCGTCCTTGCAACGAACATGGGAGCACCCGACATTTCGCGTCGGCGGAATTTCAAATGGCTCATGCGCATCACATTTTCCCTATGGGTATTGGCGCTTGCAGGGGGAATCGTGCTGTATTTCGTTTGGTACACCTAACCACAGGCTGAACCAAGTACCTTAGGCGTCTCCGCAGGGATGATCCTACCCTTGCGGAGACGCTCTTTTTATGGCCAGCGAGGCTTGCATGCGCCTGGTTGGGATAATGCGAGATGTTGACTATATCGCCTGTATCTGCTATACTTTTTGTGAAAAAAATCACCCATATAAGGCACCCACTAGCGGCAAACATCCGGGGAACAGGCGTACCATGAGGTGATTGGGCAAAGGGGCTCGACAGTACCAACCCCTGAACGGTCAACCCCAGTGTCAGGACACGCAACATCAAAGGAGGATGAAATGGGCTCAGTACCTGCTTTTTTGCTCAAAAAACTGTATGTAAAGGGAAGCCTCAAGAACACCGCAACGGGCTTTGCATTCACCATCCAGAATACATTGGCTCCGGGCACGATTGTAGACCTTGGTTCTCTGCAAGTAGATGGCGTTGCATACTCGCCGGAGCAAGTCAAAGTGGAACTGCCTGATGGCCGCATTGTCTCCGTAACAGAAGTAACTGCACAATCGCCCTTGCGTTTTGCGGTTGGTGACAAGGTAACCATCCAGGTCGAAGGCACACCCTTGCCCACCGGTGCGCACAAGCTCACGCTGTCGCCAAAGACGAAAGAGGCAGGCGTTCTGGAGATCACCGCGGAAGATACGATTGCGTAAATCTGCCCATGGAACGCTGGCAAGAAGCCTGGCAACTTCGGTCAAAGTACTTTCGCCCACAGATTGGCTTTGCCCGTCCTAATCGGACATCGGCTATAAGCCTGACAGGGAATCACTGTGCCTTGCATTGCGCACATTGCAATGGGCACTATCTCCGGGGCATGGTTGACATCCGGGATGCCGATGCCACAGGCATGACTAGTTGCCTGATTTCTGGAGGCTGTGACCAGCGAGGCAGAGTGCCTGTGACGGCGCATCTGGCACAGATCCAAGCACTGCGTCCCGGTCGGCTCTTGAACTGGCACGTGGGCTTCATTGCTGAAAATGACTTGTGTGCCATCGCCCCTTATGTAGATATTATCTCTTTTGATTTTGTCGGCGATAACGAGACCATCCGCGAGGTGTATGGGCTGGATTATACGGTAGATGATTACCTGCGCACGTATCAATTGCTACGCCGCCATGCCAAGGTGGTGCCGCACCTGACTATTGGCTTGCATGGCGGCAAAATCCGGGGCGAATACCACGCTTTGCACCTACTCAAGGCAGTCGGCTTGGATGCCCTTGTCCTGCTGGTGTTCATCCCAACGCCAGAGACACGCTATGCACACTGCCAACCGCCATTTCTGGACGAAGTAACCGACTTTCTGCTCACGGCACGCCTTATTCTTCCCGATACCCCCCTTTATCTGGGATGTATGAGGCCTGGGGGGCGTTACCGCCGTGAGTTAGATAGGTTGGCAGTACGCGCCGGGGTGAACAAAATCGTCAACCCTGCTCCTGCCGCTATCCAAGAGGCTAAAGACCTATCGCTAGCCATCCAATGGGAGACTGAATGTTGCGTGATCCAGAGGTCGTGATAACAGCAGAACCACGCGTTGCAAGTCAAGCGGAACAAACGGTGGGCGTATCTGCGGGAACGGCAGCCGTCATAGGCTTGCAGCACTTGTGCCAAAGGGATAAGCCAACCACTGCCTACTTGATGATCGGTGAACGGTGCGGATGCGACTGCGCCTTTTGTACGCAATCGCGCAGTAGTACGGCGCGGTCCCACTTTCTCTCGCGGATTGTCTGGCCACCTTATCCGCTCCCTCACGTTCTCCACGCTGTGGCCAATAGCTTTGCTCAAGGCGACATCGTGCGCTGTTGTTTCCAGGTAACGGTATTTCCAGGCTATTTTCAGCACACCCTTTCCGTGATCGAACAACTCCATGCGCTTTCCCCGATACCCATCTGCACCTCTATTGTTGCATCGAGCCTAGATGCGATTCAGGCTTTGCTCGAAAGCGGGGTGGAGCGCGTTACGTTAGCTCTCGACGCCGTGTGCGAAAGGGTGTATCGAGAAACAAAAGGAGGGGATTGGCAAAGCCGGCTCAAACTCCTACGTCTGGCAGCGGAACGCTTTCCTGGCCGCATTGGGACGCATCTGATTGCCGGCTTGGGTGAGACAGAACAGGAAATGTGCACCACCCTTCAGGAAATGGTGGACCGAGGGATAATGGTAGGCTTATTTTCCTTCACTCCCGTGCCAGGTACCGCCTGGGCCAGCCATTCGCCACCTTCTTTGTCGTCATATCGGCGCATACAGGTAGCTCGCTATTTGCTAGCAACTGGGACCTGTCGCATCGAGGATTGGAGTTTTTCGCCCACGGGACAAATTTTGTCCTATGGTCTGCACCCATCGAGGCTACGGGAGTTGCTAGCTGACGGTCAGGCATTTGAGACTGCAGGCTGCCCCGGCTGCAATCGCCCCTATTACAACGAGCGGCCAGGGAGAACCATCTACAACTATCCACGTCCCCTCAGCACGGAGGAAATAGAGACCGCCATATCCTTCGCCTTGACTGAATTGAGCGACGAGCAGCCTATGATTTCGCCTGTTCCAATAAGCAATGATCACGAAACCAGGAGGAGTCAGGCATAGGAGCCTAATCTGTTGATGAGCATGCAGGATCTCAGCCCATGAAGGTCTGGAGGAGACAATGCTCTTTGCCGAATGGCGCCTAATTTTTACTGGCGCTGCAGATGGCTATGTCAATATGGCGATTGATGAAGCAACGTTGATCTTGGTGGGGGAGGGACGAGTGCCACCAACGGTGCGCATTTATTCCTGGGACACACCTTTTTGCAGCGTGGGGTATTTGCAGCGCATCTCTCATTTGAAGTCGGTTTTAGCGCAGTGCAGTGTATACAAGTACGTGCGTCGTCTTACTGGTGGGCAAGCCTGCCTTCACAACGGAGATCTTTCCTATAGCCTGATCGTCTCCATGGCTGATACACTGCTCCCATCTAATGTGCTTGCTTCCTATGAGCGTATCTCTGCAGGGGTCATTGAAGGCTTGCGCCTCTTGGGATTTGATGCCCGCTATGCCCCGCCGACGGACGTACAAATAGACGGACATATCATCGCTACATCCGCGCAAGCGAGGAAGCAAGGCGTGCTTCTACATCAGGGGACGATTGCACTAAAGCCTTGTGCAATCACCAATTTGCATGGGCTGTCATGCCTGAACTTGACACCTATCAGTGAGCTAGTTGGCGGGGAGATTGACATCGAAGAAGGAGCACGGGCATTGGGCATGGGTTTCAGACGAGCATTAGGCGTGGATCTTAGCCCCAGCATCCTCTTTGCCAAGGAGAAACGCCTGGCACGACAGCTTCTCCGCGAAAAATACGTACGCCCTGAATGGACCTTTGCGCGTTAAAAAGAAATTACAGCGACCATATTGGGGACTGAATAAGTCATATCCATGCTCTCATCGCAGGGCAATGGATAATCAAAATAAAAAAGGAGGAAAAGAAATGGTAGAGTATGCAAAAGATCGGCGCTATCTGCCCACACATGAGTGGGTGAAATTAGAAGGAGAGGAAGCCATCGCAGGCATCAGCGACTATGCCCAGCATGAGCTAAGCGATGTGGTGTATGTCGAACTGCCTGAAGTAGGAGAAACATTTGCCCAGAATGAGGTCTTTGCTACAGTGGAGTCTGTGAAAGCGGCCTCGGATGTCTATATGCCTATGAGCGGTGAGATATTGGCTATCAACGAAGATCTGGAGGATTCACCCCAACTCGTCAACGAAGACCCCTTCGGCCGCGGTTGGTTTATCCGCTTCCGCCCTTCCAAGCCAGAAGAATACGATTCCCTCCTGGACGCCGAAGCCTATGAGAGACACTGCCGAGAAGAGGCAGAGAAAGGAGGTTAAATGTCCTATATTCCGAATACCGACGCCGACCGTGCGGTGATGTTGAAGGCTATCGGCGTCAAAAACATGGACGGGTTGTTCCGCGATGTCCCCGAGGCTCTGCGCTATCCTGAGTTAAAGCTGCCTCCGCCTGTCTCCGAGATGGAGGCATTGCGGGAGTTGCGGGAAATCAGCGAATACAACGTGGATCTGGAGCATGCGCCGTGCTTCTTGGGCGCAGGAGCCTATCGCCACTTTGTCCCCAGCGTCGTGGGGCATGTCATTGGGCGCTCTGAATTTTACACCGCCTACACGCCTTACCAACCCGAGATTAGCCAGGGCACATTGCAGAGCATCTTTGAGTATCAGAGCATGATCTGTGCCCTCACAGGCATGGATGTTGCCAATGCGTCCCATTACGATGGAGCTACTGCGCTGGCTGAAGCAGTGCTCATGGCTGTGAGTGTATCCCGTGGGAAGCGTCGCAAAGTCGTGCTTTCCGCAGGCGTGCATCCCGAGTACCGCGCAGTAGTGCATACATACACCCAAGGCATGGCGCTGACTATAGTGGGCGAGGGAGCAGATCCCTTGGCAACAGAGGTCTTAGCGGACATGATTGACGCGGACACAGCATGCGTCATCGTGCAGAACCCGAACTTCCTTGGCTACCTGGAGGACCCAGCCGCTTTGCGCACACTAGCAGATGCTGCCCATAGCAAAGGCGCTCTTTTCGTCGTCAGCGCCGACCCCATCTCTCTCGGGCTATTTTCGCCTCCCGCTGATTATGGCGCAGACATCGTGTGTGGTGAGGGCCAGGCGCTGGGAGGTGGACTGAATTTCGGCGGACCTTATCTAGGTTTCTTTGCCTGCAAGCAGCAATACGTACATAAAATGGCTGGGCGCATTGTCGGGCAAACGGTGGACCGACATGGCCAACGGGGCTTTGTGCTGACCCTTTCGGCGCGGGAACAGCACATTCGACGTGAGAAAGCCACATCAAACATCTGCTCTAACGAGGCTCTCATGGCTTTGGCTGCCGCTGTCTACTTGGCAGCAATGGGCAAGACTGGCCTGCGCAAGGTCGCAGAACTGTGTTATCACAAAGCCCATTATGCAGCGCAGCGGCTGTCCGCACTGCCCGGCTATCAACTGCTTAGCCAGAAGCCTTTCTTCAAAGAGTTCGCGCTACGATGCCCAAGGCCTGTTGACGAAATCAACGAGTATTTGCTCGATGAGTGGGGAATCATAGGCGGCTACGACTTAGGGAAGGACTATCCCGGCTTAGCCAACACCATGCTCATCTGCGTTACCGAAATGAACACTAAAGAGGAAATTGACCTGCTGGTTGAAGCCCTCGCCCCTGACTACTTTCCCCGCGCAGATGAGGAAGGAGCACCCGACATGGAGGAGGCAGCATGAGAGAACCGCTTATCTATGAAATCAGTTCACCGGGACGAGCGGGGGTTAATCTACCCGAATGCGATGTCCCTGCTACTCCCCTCCCCAAAGAATACTTGCGGGAAGACCTGCCATTGCCGGAAGTAAGCGAGGTAGACCTCGTGCGCCATTACGTGCGCCTTTCGCAACTCAACTATGCGGTGGATACGGGGTTTTACCCACTGGGCTCCTGTACCATGAAATACAACCCCAAAGTCAACGAAGAAGCCGCTAAACTGCCAGGTTTCGTGCAGACCCACCCCTATCAGCCTCCCGATACCATACAGGGTAACTTGTTCCTGATGTACCAACTGCAGGAATTTCTGAAGGAAATCAGTGGCTTTGCGAGCGTATCGCTGCAACCAGCGGCTGGAGCACACGGTGAACTGGCAGGTGTGCTCATGATCCGGGCTTACCACGAGTCACGGGGAGATCACAAACGAACGCGTATGCTCATTCCGGACTCGGCGCACGGCACAAATCCAGCCTCAACTACGATGGCCGGCTATGAAACGGTGAAGATTTCCTCCGATGCCCGTGGAAATGTCGATTTGGAGGAGCTACGCGCCCATTGTGATGACACGGTAGCTGGGCTAATGCTTACGAATCCCAACACGTTAGGGCTGTTTGATGAGCATGTGCAAGAGATCGCGCGCTTGGTCCATGAATGTGGTGGCCTGCTGTACGGTGATGGGGCTAACCTGAACGCCATTATGGGCATCGTCAAGCCTGCGGCACTGGGATTCGATGTGATGCATTTCAACTTACATAAAACCTTTTCTACCCCGCATGGCGGCGGCGGCCCTGGTGCTGGCCCCGTGGGTGCCAATGAGGTCCTCGCCCCCTTCTTGCCAGGTCCTATCGTGGTCAAAGAGCGTGTGGAAGAAGAACCCGCCTCAGATGAAGAGTGGGAAGAAGAGGAGATGTACTACTACCATTGGCAGATGCCCCCCTCTTCGATTGGCCGGCTGAAAGCATTCTACGGCAACTTCGCTGTATGCATCAAAGCATACACTTACATCCGCATGCTCGGTGCGGCGGGATTGCGCGAGGTAAGTGAAAATGCGGTTTTAAATGCCAACTACTTGCTCAGCCGGTTAAAAGGCGTTTACCCGTTGCCCTATAATCGGACCTGTATGCATGAGTTTGTGCTTTCTGGCCGCCTGCCTGATGCTCCCGATGTGCATACGATAGACATTGCCAAGAGGCTAATGGACTTTGGATTTCACCCACCGACCATCTATTTCCCGCTCATCGTCCCCGAAGCGCTCATGATCGAGCCCACGGAGACAGAAAGCAAAGAAACGCTGGATGCCTTTGCCGACGCGCTCATCCAAATAGCCCAAGAAGCCAAGACCAATCCAGAGCTATTGCATAGCGCACCACATCTGGCGCCAGTGGCGCGCTTAGATGAAGTGCTCGCAGCACGGCAACCAGTGCTGCAGTGCCTGAAATAGCTATCTTAAAAGGAACGCGTGGCGTACCTCAGAGGTACGCCACGCATATCTTGGCACAGGTTGCTGCTGACCGCTATTCTATTCTCTGCCCCCAGGTAGCTTTCTCCTGGGCGTCTGGGAAGCGTCTCACCACGATCGCCAAGATAGGCAACGGAACCTTGTCGCCACTGGTCAGATCCTTGATTGGCTTGGCAGGCCCCTCTTCCCCGTGCGAGAGTGGGAAGATGCCCAGCTCAGTGCCAGGTTCGTTGTAGCGCTTTTCCACATAAGCCATGCCAATTTGTCGCCCACCCACCAGCGTGCAACTGGTTACCCGGCCAATGTACTGGCCCCGTTTGTTGACCACCGGATCACCCGCACGCAAAGCACGGACGCCCGTCTCATTGACGCGGAAGCGCACCACCTCCATCCTCTTGTTTAATTCCATTTCCAGGCAATGCTTGCGTCCGATAAAGAAGGGCTTGTGGAATTTGACATAGGGCGCAAACCCAGCTTCAGAAGGTGAGATGCCATATTCCCCAGCCAACTCGTGTCCATATAGGGGCAATCCTGCTTCGATACGCGTAGAGTCTCGCGCTGCCAAACCGCACGGCTTCAGACCGAATGCTGCTCCTTTGTCCAACAGCAAATTCCAGAGTTCTACAGCGCGGTCAGGATGCACCAGTAGTTCGAACCCCCATTCCTCACCTGTGTACCCTGTACGGGCGACAATCAAATCAATGCCAGCCAGTTCGACCCGCATGTGATCCGTACGGCGGATGCGTGCCAGGCGCCGTTTGACAGCCCTATCCTCAGTTAGGCTCTGCAAAATAGGCAGCGAATTGGGACCTTGTAGCGCCAAGTCCACGCGCTGATCGGCACCGCTGCTAGGATCTTTCAAATCACGGATGGTCACCTGACCCTCGATTTCCATCGCTGGATTGTCTCGGTCTATGACCACCTCCCGCGAGTTCACCGCACGCAACCAAGCCAGATCCTTTTCCGCATTGACGGCATTCACAATCAGCAAGTAACGATCCCAAGCCAGCCGATACATCATAAAGTCATCAATCACGTTGCCATCCGGATCAAGAAAATAAGCGTAGGCTGATTGGCCAGGGTCAATCCAGCGGGCATAGTTGCTGGCAACGACGTCCAAGAAGCTGGCGGCATGTTCACCGGAAACCTCGAGCACGCCCATGTGCGCCACATCAAACAGACCAGCCGCTGAACGCACCGCCTGGTGCTCCTCGCTGACACTGCTATACCATACCGGCATTTCCCACCCGGCAAAGGGAATCAGTTTGGTAGTGCGCTTGCGGTGCTCGCCATACAGCGGCGTGCGCTTCAAGGGGGCATTCTCTGACTCATGCCAGACAAAGTCTCGTTTCTTTGCTACACGCTCTTTGAGCGAATTCAGGACGGGTTTGAGCGCTGCTTGTCCTACGAAATAGGGCTTGGTCAGGCAAAACCAGGATTTCTGTGGCCCTCCATATAGTTCCAGCGCTGTGGGGCGCTCAGTGGCATAGTCGGGCAAATCGGCGCGCGCACGCAAGGAACGGCGCAGTTCTTCCCCACGGGGCGTGGCTCCTGCCTCTATAAGCGCAGCCCACAAGTTCGCGGCTCGGTCTGGGTGCACCAGTATCTCTAATCGGACATCGCCAACGCCATAGCCTAACCTGGCGACAAATACTGGGATACCCGCCAGTTCGCCATGCCACACCGTGCCTTCGTCCAGTGGAGGCGCGCCCATCTTTTGTATTAGCTCAGGACCACCAGGCCCAACGAGCGCCAAACTCACTAAACGATCCGCTGGCTCCTGTAATGCATCTTCGCCCAAATCCTCGATGACCGCAGGACCTTCCACTTTGCGGAAGATATCTTCCTGATCGAAAAGGATATAGCCATCGCTCAAGCCTCGCAGCCAGGACTTGACGCGAGGGGTATTGATAGGGTTGGTCAGCATCAAGTATGTATCGCGCCCACGTTGGTCTGTTTCCAAACGCAGCACGGCGATATCATCCAGCAACACGCCATCCTTGTCGAGCAAAAAGGCGCGTTGGGCTTGATAGGGTGCAAGAGAAGCCACATTGTTCGTGGAAACCTGTTGCAGGAATGGCTTCGCTCTCCAGCCACTGATGCGCAGCACGCCAGTATCGCTGGTGTCCAATAGAAGCGCATCACTATGTGTCGCTACTCGCTTGTCCAAGGCAGGTAAGCCAATGGTGTGTTTGAGCGCAGGTGTTTCCGGCACGACCATAAAGTGTGGATAACCTAAGCCATGAGGCTTGGTTTCGGATAGCAGGCGCATGGCAAGAGCATCTACATCACGTCTCGCTGCTTCGAGTATGTCGAGGTCAATTTTCCCTCGTGGCAATTCACCTAACAACCCAATGTACTTAAAGGGCTGGATATTGGTCAGCACCCTGGCGATAATGTCTGCCAGTTCGTCGAGGTGCTCTGGCTGCATGCCCCGTTGCGTGACCCAGGGTGTGCCCATGCGGATGCCACTGCCAAGAGCGGTCAACTCATCGCCGGGGATGGTGTTCTTGTTGACCACGATGCCGCACAGGTCGAGTATGCGCGCAGCGATTTCGCCGCGCAAAGGGAAGCCCGTCTTTGTTTTGATTCCCCGCAAATCCACGACCAGCAAATGCGTATCTGTCCCGCCATAGGCGAGTTTGAGTCCCCGCTTAGCCAGCGAATCAGCAAAAGCCTTGGCATTTTCCACAATGGCATACTGTAAGCGGCGGAACTTGTCCGTCTGTGCGATTTTGAAGGCGACCGCCATCGCCGCAAACTTGTTGACGTGAGGCCCGCCTTGTTCGCCAGGGAAAACAGCCGCATCAATGCGCTGGGCTTTTTCCTCATCCGTGGTCATAATAACTGCCCCACGTGGCCCACAGATGGTCTTGTGTGTAGTAAAGGTAATGACATCCGCATAACCGATGGGGTTAGGGTACGCACCTACCGCAGCCATGCCCGCAGTATGAGCGATATCCGCCATCAACAGAGCCCCTACCTCATCCGCAATGGCTCTGAACTTGGCCCAATCCGGCGCCCAAGGATACGATGTATAACCTGCAACAATGATTTTCGGGCGATGTTCACGTGCCAAGGATAGGATGGCATCGTAATCTAACCGTTCTGTCTGGCGGTCCACATTGTATGAGACGACCTTGTACAGCCGGCCGGACAGGTTGAACTCGCTGCCATGGGTGAGATGGCCTCCCTGGAACAAGTTCATGCCCATAAGAGTGTCACCCGGGCGCAGAAATGTCTGGTACACGGCTAGGTTCGCCGCAGCGCCAGAGAGCGGCTGCACATTGACAAAAATGTGTTCGGCCGGCACTTCTTTCGTGGCAAAGCATTGCGCGCACCGGCGCTGCGCCAAAGTTTCGATAAAGTCGGCATATTCCACGCCCTTGTAGAAACGGCGGTCACTGTAACGGCGATAATAGGCCAATTGGTGCGCATGCTCTAAAACCAGTTCCTCTTCATCGCGCGTCATGCGCAGGGGTGGATACCCCTCAGCGTAGATGTTGTTGAAGACGGAACCCAGCGCCTGCCGTACTGCACGTGGAGCAATGCTTTCAGAGGGAATGAGAATAAAGCGCCTGGCTTGTCGCTCCTCCTCAAAGCGGATAATCAAATCAGTGTCCGGATCTACCTCTGCAATGTCTACGTTGAAGAAATCACTGTAGTGTCCATCACTCATGTCAGCACTCCTTTGTGTAAATTTAAACTCTCTATAGACTATTCTCTCACTGCCCACTAATAGGAGACAATGCACTCAAGGCAACTGACTGACCGTCTTCCCTTTGTGCCAGACGGTATGATCTACATAGCGTGGTACATCCGCTCCTGAACGTGCCCAGGCTGCTTCCACCAGAGCGTAAAGTCCGCCAGCGACCAACGAATGCCCTCCCAGCACAACAGGCACCGGTGCTGACATCGCCGCTTGAGTGAATTCGCGCACGATGGCATCCGCGATGTGCTGGGGACGGCGAAGGTCTGAATTGTAGCGGTCGCCAGCCGGTGGCCATACTCTCAAATGTGCGAACAGGACCCGGCTATCGAGGAAAACAGCCTGGCTGAGTTCAGCCAGTGTCTCGAAAAAACGCTGCGGCCCTACCTGCTGATAATAGTAGCCCAGCAGAGAGCGGGCTTCGCCACGCGCTTGCCGGCCGCTCGCGCGCATGCCCCGCTCTTCAGCAAACACGCGCACCCGACAAGCAGTCTCTCGCTCTAGATATTCCCAAACAGCAGCCGACACACGCCCTGCCACCAAGACCTCTGCATCGCGATCTACTAGCCGCCGCAGTGCCTGCTCAATATGCGAGATATCCCAACGCAGGTTATCCAGGAAAGCACGGGTATACGCTCCTACGCCGGGATGAGCGGTGAGAATCATCAGGTCAGTAGGCGTATCCACATCGAATTGCGTGGAAGCACGCCGGGTAAGGGACTCGTTAGGCAATCCCGCTTGCTCCGCGAGCACCCACCCCAGATCATTGTCTATAGCCGGTGGCTCAATCCGGTCCAGCACGTCAGCGGGAGTGAAAGCGGCCAAGTCCGTGGAATAAAAGTTGTTGGTGATGAGCACCCTATCCGTTGAGCGCAAGCGGTCTACAATGGCGGCCATTTCATCAGCCGAGAGCAAGGCACCACTACCACCGCCCATGTAAAAGAGCCGCCTAATCCGATACTTGGCCACCAAATCCCGCAGATGCTTTCCAAAATGGAAAGAACTGCCGGGCACATCCAACTCTACTGTCACCCCCTGTGCCCTGGCCCACTCCGCCAAGGACGGTGCGTTCGTGCTCAGCACAATTTGGGAAATGCCCGGCACTGTACGCGCTCGCTCGATGGTGTCCTGCGTGATCGCCAGACGAGCATTTGCCATCATCTGCTCGATCTCCGTCGCAGGATGGGTGCCGGTCATTACCAGTAGGACAGCCTCTTCCAATTCCATCCTCCGAAAAGCATTATAGCCCGCCAGCTACTCTTCTGTCAAGGCAACTGGCTTACTTGCCAATTGGTTAGAATCGAGGTACAATATGCTATAGAAGGAGCGAACTTGTATCACGATAAAGCTCCAAGGAGGGTGATGAGCATGGCGATCGAGAAAGGAACATGGAAAGTCAAAGTAGGCCTGGCGCAGATGCTCAAGGGCGGAGTGATTATGGATGTCGTTACACCTGAGCAAGCCAGGATAGCGGAAGATGCAGGTGCTTGTGCCGTGATGGCACTGGAGCGGGTGCCGGCCGATATTCGGGCACATGGCGGAGTAGCGCGCATGAGCGACCCTGAGCTCATCCTGCGTATCATGGATGCAGTTAGCATTCCCGTCATGGCGAAATGCCGCATCGGTCACTTTGTCGAAGCCCAAGTGCTTGAAGCATTGGGCGTAGATTACATAGACGAAAGTGAAGTGCTCACTCCCGCAGACGAAGAACATCATATTGACAAGCACCAGTTCAAGGTCCCCTTTGTCTGCGGCTGCCGCAATTTGGGCGAGGCGCTGCGCCGCATTGGCGAGGGAGCAGCCATGATCCGCACAAAGGGAGAAGCGGGCACGGGGAATGTGGTGGAGGCGGTGCGCCACGCACGAGCCGTACTTGGTGCCATTCGTCGTCTACAGAGCATGGCTCCCGAGGAATTGATGGCTGCTGCCAAAGAGATGGGCGCGCCCTATGAACTCGTGGTTGAAGTGGCTAAACTAGGGCGGCTGCCAGTGGTTAATTTTGCCGCTGGTGGTATTGCTACGCCCGCCGATGCTGCGATGATGATGCAACTAGGCATGGACGGGGTCTTTGTCGGTTCTGGCATTTTCAAATCAGAAAATCCGGCACGCCGCGCCAAAGCGATTGTACAGGCCGTTACCTACTACAATGAGCCAAAGATTATTGCAGAAGTATCCAAGGGCTTGGGTGAACCCATGCGTGGTTTGGAAATTGCGGTTATCCCGGAGGCCGAACGCCTAGCAGTGCGAGGATGGTAACATGCCAAGATATGGAGTTTTGGCCTTGCAAGGAGACTTTATCGAGCACGTGCAGGCATTGCGCAGCCTGGGGGTTGAAGCCATCGAGGTGCGACTCCCAGAACAGTTACAAGGTTTGGATGGTCTGATCATCCCAGGAGGTGAGAGCACCACCATTGGCAAACTGGCAGTAGCATACAACTTGGTGGATCCCATACGCCGTATGGCCAATGAAGGCATCCCCATCTGGGGTACATGCGCCGGGATGATCCTATTGGCAAAAGATGTCGGCCAAATCCAGCCGCTCATCGGGGTCATGGATATCACAGTCAAACGCAATGCCTTTGGCCGGCAAGTAGATAGCTTCGAAACGGACCTGCTTATTCCCGCTTTGGATGCAGTGAGCACAGCCGAAGAGCGGGGGAAACCTTTTCGCGCTATCTTCATCCGTGCACCTTATATCCAGAAAGTAGGTCCTGGGGTGGAGGAACTGGCTCATCTAGCTGATGGAACGGTGGTTGCTGCTAGGCAGGGCAATTTGCTGGCTACAGCTTTCCATCCCGAACTGGCAGATGACACCAGATTTCACCGCTACTTTCTCAAGATGAGGTCTTGAGGGCTATACCCTAAGGGAATCAATGATCGTATCCTTTGGATTGCGCCATATCTGGTTGGTGCGACAACTGCAAAACGCTTGCACCATTGTTGATCTTAAAAGCGCTTTGCTGGATGAGCCGCCCACGCCTTTGCGCGCTGCTCTGCAGGGATACTTCCTGAAATCGCGTTTGGGCACTTTCACCTACGTTTTGCAGGCTCCTGATCATGATGCTGGCTTGCGCGGCTTTGCGCAGGCAAGGGGACATCCCTCTGGCTTAGTGTGGAACTTGCTATGCCTGGCTCCTGCGTTGGACTGCCAGACCAAGCCCATGCCATTGCTGGCCGAAGAAGCAGCTACTATTTGGTATCGCTTGCTGCTACACCTTTGCATCGCTGCAGGTGAACGCCACGTGCAGCGCCTGTTTGCCTGGGTGCCTGCAGATAGCCCAGCCGAAGAGGTGTTCCGCCAGGCTGGTTTTGCGGTGTACTGCCATGAACGGCTGTTTTGGCATCCGCCGGGAGAGGTGCGCTCAGGAACACCGAGCACGCGCATCAACCTACTGCGTCCAGAGAACCAGTTGGATGTTCAGAAATTGTACCATAGGGTCACTCCTCGATCGGTGCTCCAAGCAGAGGAGCTAAACAGCCAACAAGGCAATTCCTTGCCATACCAGCTGAACCTCCTAGGTTCTGAGCAAGGACATGTATTGTACGGCAATCGTGGGGAGATGGAAGGTTACCTGCACATCACTGCAGGACCGCGTGGTGTTTGTATGCGCTTGCTGACTCAGCCAGAGGCAAGCAATGGTGCAGCAGAACTGCTGGATCATGCTTTGGCGCTGCGTAGCCATTACCCATCACGGCCATTTTATTGTGCCGTGCGCGATTATGAAGGAGGTTTGCAAACCGCTTTGGAGGAAAGGGGGTTTGCATTAATAAATACTTATTCTCTACTGGTCAAGCATACCACTGTGCGCGTAAGGAAGCCGGTGCGCAAGCTAGTTCCAGCGCTAGAGAAAAAAGCAGAAATCGCACCTACTGTTTCGCGCAGCGAAGCAGAATGAAGGGCGCGTATAGTATTCAGTTGTTACAAGTGAGGTTGTTCAGTGGCAAAATTGGAAATTACAGATGACTTGGATGCTCTGATTGCGGTCTTGCCGCCGCCTATAGCGGCAGCCTTGCAGGCAGCCAACCGCAGCGAGGACCTATTGGAGATCGTGTTGGACTTGGGACGGCGGCCGGAAGCCCGTTTTGTAGACCAAGAGATCGAACTGAGCAAGCAAGAAGTTACGCAAGCAGAAATTGATTATGTGGTCAGCCGCATTGGTGCTTTTGGCGATGACAACCGCGCCGGTATCGAGCGTACGCTTCACCGCATCTCGGCGATCCGTAATCGGCAGGGGCGCATCGTTGGCTTGACCTGCCGGGTTGGCCGGGCGGTCTATGGCACCATTGACATCATCCGCGACATCGTGGAGTCCGGCAAAAGCATTATGCTATTAGGACGGCCTGGTGTAGGGAAAACGACCATGCTGCGTGAAGTCGCGCGCGTCCTGGCGGAGAAGAAGCGCGTCGTCGTAGTGGATACGTCCAATGAAATCGGTGGGGATGGCGATATTCCCCATCCAGCCATCGGACGGGCGCGCCGCATGCAAGTGAAAACACCTGCTATGCAACATGCCGTGATGATTGAAGCAGTTGAAAACCACATGCCCGAGGTGATTGTCATTGACGAAATGGGCACCGAACTGGAAGCCGCTGCAGCGCGTACGATTGCCGAACGGGGCGTACAGTTGGTAGCAACAGCCCATGGCAACACCCTAGAAAACCTGATGATGAACCCTACCCTGTGCGACTTGATCGGTGGCATTCAGACTGTAACTTTAAGTGACGAAGAAGCTCGTCGCCGAGGGACGCAGAAATCAGTCCTGGAACGCAAAGCTCCACCCACTTTCGACGTAGTGATTGAAATCCAGGATTGGGATCGCTTGGCTGTTCGCCACGACGTCGCTGAGGCAGTGGATGCCATTCTACGTGGCCGTCAAATACCGCCGGAAATTCGCTATCGGGACGAGAATGGGGAAATCCATATCGAAAGAGCGAGCGCTCGCCCTGAAGCGCCGCAAAGGGCACCGCTAACTGCCTTTGAGCAACCAGTGGAAACGCCTTCTCGCACATTGCGCGTCTTCCCGTATGGCATCAGTCAGAACCGGCTGCGTCAAGCCAGTAAAGCACTGAACCTGCCGGTGGTGATCGTCAACAATCTGGGCGAAGCGGATATCCTCATGACGTCCAAGAGCTACTACCGCAAGCGGCCACAGGCGATTACTGATGCGGAGCGTGCTGGCTTGTCCGTCTATGTGCTGCGCAGCAATACCGTAACGCAGATGGAAAACTGCCTGGCTGACATCTTTGGCCTCGAGCCAGTTACTGACCCTTTCTCAGCCGCCATGCAGGAAACGCAGGAAGCCATTGATAAGATTTTGCGTGGTGAGCGCTCATCGGTCGAATTGTCGCCACAGGACGCCTTTGTGCGCAGACGACAGCACGAAATGGCGCGCGCGGCAAATCTCATGTCATACAGCAAAGGGAAAGAACCCTACCGCCGAGTGCGTATCCACCAATAGTGGGTTGTAAAATGACCACAGGTTGTTTTATCACCTTTGAAGGTCCAGATGGCAGTGGCAAAACAACACAAATTCAAGCCCTGCATGCGTATCTCGCCCGCGCAGGATATCGCGTCCTGCTTGTGCGAGAGCCAGGGGGGACAGAAATCGGCGACCAAATCCGCGCTATACTGCACGACATCAAAAATGTCCACATGTTGCCCCATGCGGAAGCATTGCTGTACTCCGCATCGCGCGCACAACTCGTTGGTCAAATCATTCGCCCGGCCCTAGAAGCCGGGTCTATTGTATTGTGTGACCGATATGCCGAGTCTACGCTGGCGTATCAAGGGTATGGACATGGCTTGGACATGGAGTTGCTGAAGGCCATTACTCTTTTTGCCACGGGCGGTTTACGATCCGACCTAATCATCTATCTGGATATCGATGTAGAAGAAGGCTTACGCCGCAGGCGGGGCAGTTTTCAAACGGGCGCAGGCGAATGGAATCGCATGGATCAGAAGGAGTTGGACTTTCATCGCCGCGTGCGGGCTGGCTACCTGGCGATGGCAACTGCTGAACCAGAGCGGTGGTTTATCGTAGATGCAACACGTTCCATTGCAGCGATACAAAATTCCATCCGGGAGCGGGTCAAGCAGCTTTTGACGGAGAAGCAAATCCAACCAGATCCTAATGCATTCGTACAACCCTCAGGGCCATAGAGGCTGGAGAGGAGGCTGGCAGATGATGAAGCTCATCCTTAGCATTGTGCATAGCGATGACGCAGAAATACTCATTCGAGCTTTGGAACAAAGGGGCCACCGCTGTACCAAAATAAGCACCACTGGAGGATTCCTGCGCGAGGGAAATGCTACCATCCTGGTCGGCGCTGAAGCAGCACAGGTGGACGAGATCCTCGCCATTATCAAAGAGAACTGCCACGCCAGGACCCAGCTCGTGAGCCCCTTGCCACCAGTGGCAGAAGCGGGGGAATTCTTTATCCCCCGCCCAGTGGAAGTACAGGTAGGTGGCGCAACGGTTTTTGTACTGAATGTGGAGCGCAGTGAAAAGTTCTAGAATTCGTCTTCTGCGCTGCCATAGCCGGTTGTTTCAGATGCAGCCCCTGGACCCAGTTCAGGCATGGCCGCTTCGATCTCTTCCGGCGATTGCCCAGATTCCAGACGGTCAACAATTTCGTGAAATTCGTCGCCCAGGTCTTCGCCTGCTTCGGCGGACATCTTCTTCATCCAGCGGGCAATGCTTCGTGGGTCATTCTCGTCGAGGTCTCCGAGGGCAGCATCGTCAGCCAAGGCTTCCAGCCTTGCTTCTTCCGACTTGAGCACGGCGACACGAGAGACAAGGCGGTCAAGCACATCATGCCCGCAATAGGTGCATTTTGGCTTGGCAGTTTCCACTTCGCTGAAACTGCGATGGAGAATCGCTACACGGCGATGGCATTTACGGCATCGGTATTCATAGATCGGCATAGAACTTCCCTACCTATGAAGTGAATTGGTCTGCTAAAATTATACATGGAGCAAAGCGCTGCTTCAAATACAAAGTCGTCAACGGCATCATCATGCGGAGCACAAGAGATGGATACACACCCCCTCCTGGAACCAGAACCATCCCAAACCAGCACCGGAGGCAAGCCTGATCTGCGGCCATACCTCGAGCACCCTAACCCATTGCTGATCGTTATCTCTGGGCCTTCTGGTGTGGGCAAAGATAGCGTCATCAGACGCATGAAAGAATTGAATTATCCCTTCCATTTCGTCATCACAGCCACAACTAGGCCGCCCAGGAAAGGCGAAAGGCATGGAGTTGATTACTTTTTCCTCTCCGAAGGCGAATTCGTACGTTTGATGCAAGAAGGAGCGTTCTTAGAACACGCTTGGGTCTATGGAGAGTATAAAGGCGTTCCGAAGGAACAAGTACGTCGTGCCTTGGCTAGTGGGCAGGACGTCATCATGCGCCTAGACGTACAAGGCGCCGCTACGGTGCGGCGTCTTGTGCCAGATGCGATTCTCATCTTCTTGTTGCCTGGCTCGGAAGAGGAATTGCTCAATCGCTTACGCCAGCGCGGTACCGAATCGAGCGAATCTCTGCAACGGCGCCTTGCCACTCTACGTGAAGAGATGACGCATATCACCGAATTTGATTACGCCGTTGTCAACCGCGAAGGCCAGCTAGACCTTGCCGTTGAGAAGATCGCTGCCATCATCACCGCCGAGAAATGCCGCACAAAGCAGCGGGTGGTCCGCTTATAGAAGGGAGGATGAAAATGGCAATAGGGAATTCTAGCAGCGTACGCCATTCTGTGATCGCTGGGACCTGGTATCCTGGCAATGCCAAGCAGTTGCGAGCCATGATTGACGAGTTCCTGAACAACGTGCCTCCGCAGAAATTGGATGGAGACTTGGTGGGGCTGATTGCTCCCCATGCTGGCTACATCTATTCCGGACAGGTGGCTGCGTATGCCTATGCCCAACTGCGCGGCAAACCTTTTTCCAGAGTGGTCATCGTATCCCCAGTACACCGCATCTATCCAGGACGTTTTGCAGTTACCGCCAAAGCCTTCTATGAAACTCCTTTCGGCCTAGTGCCCGTTGACAATGAATTGCTTCAGAAGGTGGAACAAAGCATCAAACTGAACCGCGTGTCACAGGATATGGAGCATTCGTTGGAAATCCAATTGCCTTTTCTACAACATGTTCTGGGCGATTTTGCGTTGACTCCGATTATGATGGGAGAACAGGATTGGGAATCCGCCTTAGAACTGGGCAAGGCACTAGCCAAAGCCATCGGTAAAGAACCCATCCTGTTGGTGGCTAGCACAGACCTCTCCCATTTCCATCGCTATGAGATTGCCGTGCGGTTAGATCAACTGGTCTTGGATCATATCACCGCCTATGACCCTGAGGGTCTGGCGCGCACGCTCGCCATGCAGAAGGCAGAAGCCTGCGGTGGCGGTCCGGTGATGGCTGTGATGGTCGCTGCCCAGCAACTCGGTGCCAATGGTGCTGTGTTGCTCAAATACATGAACTCCGGCGATGTAACCGGTGACCGTAGCAGTGTGGTAGGCTATGCTGCTGTGGCACTATTGCGACAGTAAAGGCGGGTTGCTGGCAGTGCAAAGTTGTGGCAAGGGGATCACGTGAGTGCAGGAGCAAAATTTGCAGAAGTGGTAGTGCACTCGCCGCTAGGGCGCGGTGAAAAGAAAGCAGCAGATCGCACTAGCCTGCAGCAGACTTTTCACTACTCTATCCCCGCTCCCATGCAGGGCAAGGTTGTCCCTGGACAACTGGTGTGGGTGCCATTTGGCCCGCGCCAATTGCCCGGTATTGTCGTGGCTTTGTCCGATTCGGCCCCCGTTCTCGCCACCAAAGACATCCTCACCATTATTGATCCCCACCCGGTGCTCACCCCGTATCAGCTCGATTTGATGCATTGGATCAGCGAATACTATCGGACACCGCTGCACATTGTCGCATGGGGCATGTTCCCCCCGGGGATAAGCTGGCAAACAGAGACCATGCTATACTTAGAAGAAGCCGCTGCAACAGCGTCCCCTGACCAGGAGGAGCGCCGTGTTCTCGAGCTGCTCCGGCAACATGGCCCTCTGCCTTTGGCTTTCGCAGGGCGTCGGCTCAAGATAAGGCGATGGCGCTCGGTCGTTGAGCGGATGGTGCGCAAAGGCTGGGTGCGTAAGCAGATGGAAATCATGGGGCCTCGGGTTAAGCCTAAAACAGAACCCATGGTACTTCTGCCGTCTGCCCCTGGAGATGAACTCCTCTCCGCCTTATCGAGGGCGCCACAACAGCAAGCCGTTATGGCCTATCTCCTGCAGCGCGCTCAGGAACAAGGGAATGCATTCCCGGTTACTGTCCCACTGGCAGAACTCTGCGCAGAGACAGGGGTGAAGCGGAATATTGTGGATCGGTTGGTCGAGCGGGGCTTCTTACAGATGAGTCAGCGCGAAGTCCGCCGTGACCCATTGGCAGGCCGTGAATTCGTCACCACTGAACCGCCCAAGTTTACTCCGGATCAGGAAGCCGCCTGGCAATCCATCGCCAGCGCTTTGGAGTCCACAAAGGGGCAAGTCTTTCTCTTGCACGGCGTAACAGGCAGCGGAAAGACCGAAATTTATCTGCGTGCTCTCGCGGAAGTATTGAAGCAAGGAGGACAGGGAATTGTCCTGGTGCCCGAGATTGCCCTTACGCCACAGACAATCCGCCGCTTTGCGGCGCGCTTCCCAGAACGCCTGGCGATCTTGCATAGCCGACTGTCTAGCGGTGAGCGTTACGACGAATGGAGGCGTATCCGCGAAGGACGTGCGGATGTTGTGATCGGCCCGCTCTCCGCGATTTTTGCGCCCTTGCCCCGCTTGAAAGTCATCATAGTGGATGAAGAACACGAATGGACCTATAAGCATCAGGAAATGCCGTGCTTTCACGCGCGGGATGTGGCGATAAAACTCTCTGAGTTAACCAGCGCTGTAGTCATTTTAGGAAGCGCTACGCCTGACATCACGACGTACTACCGCGCGCAACGCGGGGAATACAAACTGCTGCAACTGCCCAAACGCATCATGGGACATCAACGCAGCATAGAGCAACAGCGTAAGCAGTTCCACATGGATAGCCAACCAGAGCGTGTGAAAAGGCTGGGCGCGGAATATGAAGATGTGCGCTATATGGAACTCCCTCCGGTGGAAGTGGTGGACCTACGCGCAGAGTTACGTGCAGGGAATCGCAGCCCCTTCAGCCGTGCCTTGCAACAAGCCATGCAGGTAGCTCTGGCAGCAGGCGAGCAGGTGATCCTCTTCCTAAACCGTCGCGGGGCTGCTACCTTCGTCATGTGCCGCGATTGTGGCTATGTCGTCAAGTGCCGGGGCTGCGATGTGGCATTGACCTACCACGCTGACAGCGATACCCTGCTCTGCCATCACTGCAACTTTCAGTGCGCTGCACCTACCGTATGTCCACAGTGTGGCAGCAAGCGCATCCGGTTCTTTGGCATTGGCACGCAGAAAGTAGAACAGCTGGTACACGAACTCTTCCCCAAGGCGCGTGTCCTGCGCTGGGATCGGGACGTAACGGGGGGCAAAGATGCGCATGAAGAAATCCTCGCCAAGTTTGTCAGCCACCAGGCTGATGTGCTTATCGGCACGCAGATGATCGCCAAGGGGCTCGATTTGCCCCTGGTGACGCTGGTGGGTGTCGTTACAGCAGATATCGCATTGCACTTGCCTGATTTCCGCGCCAGCGAACGTACTTTCCAGTTGCTGACACAGGTCGCTGGGCGAGCCGGACGTAGCATCCTGGGTGGCAAAGTCATCATTCAAACCTATGCCCCAGAGCACTTTTGCATCCAGGCTGCCAGTCGCCATGACTATGAAGGATTTTACCGCCAGGAGCTCGAATTCCGCCGCCAGCAAGGCTACCCACCCTTCAGTCGTCTGGTGCGATTGCTTTTCACGCATACTAGCGCCAAGAGATGCCAGGAAGAAGCAGAAAAACTGCATCACTTGCTCAATGCGCAAATTGCTCGATCGGGGATGGCAGAAATCCAATGCATCGGGCCAGCGCCGTGCTTCATCGAGCGGCTACGGGGCAAATTCCGCTGGCAAATTGTGCTGCGAGGCCCTGATCCAGCCAAGTTGCTCGCTGGCATCACTTTACCACTGGGCTGGCAAGTGGATGTAGATCCGGTCAGCCTCCTCTAATGAGCAACCTCAAAAGCCTTATTCCTCTATTTCTGCCCTTCTGGGTCTTAGCATTCGAGGGTATGGCATTCAGGAACGCACATCCTCCATGTATCCATCTGGACGACTGCGCACAGATGCGGTATAATTTTATGTGAAAAACGGGTTCGTGGAGCAAGGGATGGCAGAGTTTCAACTTGTGTCGGATATGAAGCCCACCGGTGACCAGCCACAAGCGATTGCAAAACTGGTCGAAGGGCTGAGAAAAGGGTATAAACATCAGACTCTGCTGGGCGTTACAGGCTCTGGCAAGACGTATGTCATGGCAAACATCATCGCCCAGGTGCAACGCCCTACCTTGGTGCTGTCCCACAACAAGACCTTGGCAGCACAACTTTACAGTGAATTCCGTGAATTCTTCCCACACAATGCCGTAGAGTATTTCGTGAGTTACTACGATTACTATCAGCCAGAAGCCTACCTCCCACAGACCGACACGTATATCGAGAAGGACGCGGACATCAATGAGGAGATCGATCGGCTGCGCCTGGCTGCCACTTCCTCCCTGCTCACACGGCGCGATGTGATCATCGTCGCTAGCGTGTCCTGTATCTACAACATCGGCTCGCCAGAAGAATATGGGCAGGATGTGGTGCAACTGCGGCGTGGTGAGATTAAACGCAGAGAGCGTCTGCTGCGCCATCTGACGGAGATCTTTTACCAGCGTAATGACACGGATTTCCACCGCGGATGTTTCCGTGCCCGCGGTGACACGGTGGATATCTTCCCTGCATACAGAGAAACGGCTTTGCGGGTGGAATACTGGGGGGATACGATTGAACGCATCACGGAGATTGATCCGCTGACCGGTGAAATCCTCCATGAGCACGATTTTGTCCAAATCTTTCCCGCCAAGCATTTCATCACCAACAAAGAGCGACTCGAAGCCGCACTGAAATCAATCGAGGCTGAACTTGAGGAACGCCTGGCTGTTCTGAGGCAGCAAGGCAAGCTGTTGGAGGCACAACGCCTGGAACAACGCACACGCTATGACATGGAGATGATGCGCGAGGTAGGCTATTGCTCCGGCATCGAGAACTATTCGCGGCACTTGTCCGGGCGTGCACCAGGCCAACAGCCCTGGACACTGCTTGACTATTTCCCGGATGACTTTTTGATGTTCGTGGATGAGTCGCATATCACGCTTCCTCAAGTGCATGGCATGTACAATGGCGACCGGGCGCGCAAAGAAGTCCTCATCGAATATGGCTTTCGCCTACCTTCCGCATTGGACAACCGCCCGCTCCGTTTTGAAGAATTCGAGAAGCACATCAACCAGGTCATCTACACTTCGGCTACGCCAGGACCTTACGAACTGGAGCACTCCCAACAAGTAGTGGAACAAATTATCCGTCCCACCGGATTGGTGGATCCGGAGATCATCGTGCGTCCTACAAAGGGGCAGATTGATGACCTGCTTGGCGAAATCAACCGCCGCGTGCAACGTGGCGAGCGAGTGTTGGTGACGACGCTCACCAAGCGCATGGCGGAAGACCTGGCTGATTACTTGATGGAGATGGGCGTCAAGGTGCACTACCTGCACTCAGAAATCCAGACCATCGAGCGCGTGCAAATCCTCCGCGATCTGCGCCTGGGTGTATACGACGTGGTAGTAGGCATCAATCTGTTGCGGGAAGGCTTGGACCTGCCCGAAGTCTCGCTGGTTGCTATCCTCGATGCAGACAAGGAAGGCTTCCTGCGCAGCAAGAACTCGCTGATCCAGACCATAGGGCGTGCTGCGCGCCATGTGCATGGGCAAGTGATCATGTATGCCGATAACATTACCGAATCCATGCAAGAGGCCATTGATGAGACGAACCGCCGCCGCCAGATCCAAATGCGCTACAACGAAGAGCACCACATCGTACCGACCAGCATTATCAAGGAAATCCGTGACTTAACCGACCGTGTACGTGTTGTGGCTGAGCCACGAGCAGAATACGTCGTGAGCAAGGACATTCCCAAAGACGAGCTACTCAGGCTGATTCACGAACTCGAAAAACAGATGAAAGCCGCGGCTGCACAACTGGAGTTTGAAAAAGCGGCACTGTTGCGCGACCAGATCATAGAATTGCGCCGTGGCTTGGAAGACGAAACCATACCCGAATGGGAGCGGGTACGGAAAATGGCTCTGCCCGCTCGGAAAAGGTAAAGCCTTGCACAATCTCTGCCTCAGTAGTGCACAGGAGCGCGCTATGTCTGTCCAGCGTTCGCCTTCCCCACTGGTGAACATAACACTGCCTAGTTACCTCCAGCGCTACGCTGGCGGCTTGCTGAAACAACGCATTGGCCTCGCCTACGAAATGCTAAGCCATTGCAATCTGTGCCCACGAGAGTGTGGCGTGAATCGCTTGGCAGGGGAACGAGGCTATTGCCGGGCTGGTGCTAATCCTGTCGTCGCTAGTTGGAATGCCCACCCTTGGGAAGAGCCTCCTATCAGTGGCACGAAGGGGTCAGGCACCATCTTTTTCACCTACTGCACGGCGCGCTGTGTATTCTGTCAGAATTATCCCATCAGCCAACTGGGTATCGGGCAACAGGTTACTGTGCAACGCCTGGCTGAGATGATGCTGGAACTTCAAGTGCGTGGATGTCACAACATCAATTTGGTTACGCCAACGCACTTTGTCCCCCAGATTCTCGCGGCACTGGCCCTCGCTGTAGAGGGGGGCTTGCGCCTACCCCTGGTCTATAACTCCAGCGGTTATGAAGCGGTGGAAACGCTCCGCCTGCTCGATGGCATCGTAGACATCTATCTGCCTGATGCCAAATATGCGGATGATGAGGTAGCACGTCGTTTATCTGGGTTTCGAGGCTATGTCGAAGCCAACCGCGCTGCCCTGAAAGAGATGTTCCGCCAGGTTGGTGCAGAGCTTCTGCTTGATGAGAATGGGTTAGCATTGCGCGGTATGATCATCCGCCACATGGTCTTGCCGGAAGGATTGGCAGGGACGCAAGAGGTGCTGGCTTGGATTGCCCGCGAACTTTCCCCATCCATCCACATCAGCCTGATGTCGCAGTACTTCCCTGCCCACAAGGCGGTAGGAGATCCAGTCCTAGGGCGTAAAATTACCGATGAGGAGTACCTCAAAGCATTAGCAGTCTTTGATGCGCTTGGCTTGGAACGTGGATGGAGGCAAGAGTATTATGAGGAATGTGAGACATAAGCGCCTTTGAGCCCGGAACATAAGTTGCATTTATTACCATCTTGATGTAAAATAGATATGAGGTGTTGATAGGTGAAAGGAGTCAGGGGCAAATGGTGGAAGATAGTGGTAAGGCAAGAGCTCTAGAGATCGCTGTATCTCAACTGAAAAAGCGGTTCGGCGAGGGCTCGATTATGAAACTGGGCGACTCCTCTCAGTACAATGTGCAGACAATCTCTACAGGATCGCTGGCTCTGGATGCCGCATTAGGCATTGGTGGCGTACCGCGTGGGCGCATTACCGAGATCTTTGGTCCCGAGTCCTCGGGGAAAACCACCTTAGCACAACACATTATTGCCGAAGCGCAGCGCGCAGGCGGCGTGGCTGCTTTCATAGATGTGGAACATGCCCTGGATCCAACTTACGCCGCCAAGTGCGGCGTAGATGTGGATAACCTCTACATCTCCCAGCCGGATACCGGAGAACAGGCACTGGAGATCGCGGAGGCATTGGTTCGGAGTGGAGCAGTGGATGTCATTGTCATTGACTCCGTGGCTGCGCTGGTGCCCCGGGCAGAGATCGAAGGGGAGATGGGCGATCAGCATATTGGATTGCAGGCACGGCTCATGTCCCAGGCGCTGCGTAAACTTGTGGGCGCCATCAAACGCTCGAATACGGCGGTCATCTTCACCAACCAATTGCGGCAAAAGATCGGGGTCCTATTTGGGAACCCAGAGACGACCACGGGCGGTAACGCACTCAAATTTTATGCTGCAGTGCGGTTGGATATACGCCGTATGGAAGCGATTAAACAGGGCGGTGAAGTCATTGGCAACCGTACCAAAGTGCGTGTCACGAAAAACAAACTGGCTCCGCCGTTCAAGAGCGCTGAGTTCGACATCATTTACAACGAGGGCATCTCCAAGAGCGGCGATGTACTGGATATGGGTGTGGAAGTAGGCATCATCGAAAAGAGGGGGGCGTACTACACATACGGCGAGACCCGATTGGGGCAAGGGCGAGAAAATGCCAAGGCATTCCTGAAGGAGAACCCCGCGCTTCTCGAGGAGATCGCTCAGAAAATCCGTCAAAACGTGACTTCTTTGGCGGAAAAGTCATTTGGAACGATCGAATCAGTCACAGAGGAGCCGGAGGAACCCTACACGCTTGAGGAGTAATGACATAGAACAAATTCTTGCATTGCGGCGCCCGGTTCGCTAAAGGGCGAGGCAGCGAGAGGTTGTTCTCGACCACAGCACTGAAGTAGGCATTTCTCTATTCTCTAAGCGGGAAATTTGGTTCCCCTTTGATGGGGATGAATTTGGCGGAAGAAGGATTGGGATGACTTTACCCAAGAGGCGTACAGCAGAACGGCAGTCGCATAAAAAGGCAATCGGTTGCGTTTACCAGGAGCACACGGCCCATTGGAGCTATCCAGCACTAGGGCTGAACGCATCAAGGATTCGCACGATGCTTGCAAGGTCACTCCAATCCGTACTAGAAACCTGATTAACCGCCGTTCAGGTTACAAGGGGAACCAAGTATACTCCCTGGCTTGAGCCTGGAAAGCCAGGGAACCGATATGCCGAGTTAGAAAGCTGTGGTCACCAGACCGCAGCTTTTGTGTTATAGATATTATAGATAATTGGTATCGCCTATGCTCCAGAAAATCACGGCGCTGAAATTACAAAAGAAGAACCGCCAACGGGTCAACGTTTACCTGGATGGCGAGTACGCATTTGGGCTACACGCTCTTCTTGCTGCTCCTCTGAAAGTGGGGCAATCCTTGTCCCCAGAAGAAATAGAGCAGCTTCGGGAACGCGATGCCTTGGAGGTCGCGTATGAAAGAGCGTTGGATTTTCTGAGCTACCGACCACGCAGTCGTGCTGAAGTGGAGGCATATCTCCAGCGCCACCGTGTGCCCGATCCGACCATCCAGGGCGTCATAGAGCGATTGAGCACGGCAGGATTGCTGGATGATGAAGCCTTCGCCCGCTATTGGGTAGAAAATCGTGAGGCTTTCCGGCCACGCGGCCAACGCTTATTGCGCTTTGAACTGCGCCGTAAGGGTGTGCCGGATGTGGTAGTGGAAGAGGCGATTGAGGCAGTTGACGAAGCAGAGAGCGCCTATCGGGCTGCACGTGATCGTGCACGGCAGCTCAGTCACCTGGATTACCAGATTTTCTACCGCCGCTTAAGCGGATTTTTGCAGCGGCGGGGTTTTGATTACGAGGTGGTCAAAGAGACGGTGAAACGTCTGTGGCTGGAGTTGCGAGGCTCCGCTACGGAGGAATCCCTTTGACTCCCCTAATTTCTCAGGCTCGTGTCTGCGGATGCAAGGCATAACACGGGACTGTTCAACATATTTGCATGGAAGGAAAAGATGAACAACGCACTAGTGAATATCGGAATAGGCCTGGCGGTAGGCCTGCTGGGGTTTATACTCGGATACCTAGTCCGGCAATATACCGCCCGAACTAAGGTTCACGCAATCCGTGAAGAAGCAGAAAGCCTGTTAGCGCAAGCCAAAACCCGTCTTCAAGAAGCCGAACTGGAAGCAAAAGCAATGGCATTGAAGATGAGGGACGAAGTAGAGCGGGAAGCAAAGAGGCGACGCGCGGAACTGGAGAGGCAAGAACGCCGATTACAACAGCGCAGGGTAAGCTTTGAGCGCAGGGTAGATGCTTTAGAGGAACGCTCACGCAAGCTAGAGGCGCGTGAGAAACAACTGGAGCAGCAACGAAATGAACTAGAGCAGTTACGGCGCAAGGAACTGGAAGAACTACAACGCATCTCTAATTTGAGCCTAGAAGAAGCCAAGGAACTGCTTTTGCAGAGAGTTGCCAATGAGGCGCGGCAAGACATAGCTCGCGTGATCCGAGAAGCGGAAGAACAAGCCCGCGAAGAGGCGGAGCGCAAAGCACGGGAAATTATTACCCTGGCTATCCAACGCGTAGCTTCCGATCAGGTCGCGGAAACAACTGTATCCACTGTGGCACTGCCCAGCGATGAGATGAAGGGCCGTATTATCGGCCGTGGGGGACGTAATATCCGCACCATTGAGAACATCACTGGCGTGGATCTGCTTATTGACGATACCCCAGAAGCGGTTACGCTGTCTAGTTTTGACCCGGTGCGGCGTGAAATCGCCCGGGTTGCGCTGAACAAACTCATTCTAGACGGGCGCATCCACCCTGCGCGTATTGAAAAGGTAGTGAAAAAGGCTCAACAAGAAGTCGAAGCCATTATCGAGGAAGAAGGCGAGCGTGCAGTTTATGAAGTTGGCGTCCCCGGCCTGCACCCAGAGCTCATCAAATTGCTCGGACAGCTCAAGTATCGCACGAGTTACGGCCAGAACGTGCTGATGCATTCTATCGAAACAGCACATCTGGCTGGTATCATGGCAGCTGAATTGGGAGCAAATGTGGCTCTGGCTAAGGAAGGCGGGCTGCTGCATGACATAGGCAAGGCAGTGAGCCATGAGACGGAAGGCTCTCATGCCCGCATTGGGGCTGAAATCGCGCAACGCTACGGCCGGCCGCCAGAAGTGGTGAACGCAATCGCCGCCCATCACTGCGAGGAGGAATTCACTACCCTGGAAGCTGTTCTGGTCCAGGCTGCGGATGCCATCTCTGGTGCGCGCCCTGGTGCGCGACGAGAGACCCTAGAGAGCTACATCAAGCGCGTCGAATCTTTGGAAAAACTAGCTGATTCCTTTGCCGGCGTTGAAAAGTCCTACGCCATACAGGCCGGACGTGAAATCCGTATCATCGTGAAGCCAGACGAGGTTGATGACCTGGGCATCATCACCCTTTCCAGGGACATTGCCAAGAAAGTCGAGGAAAGTCTGGAGTACCCGGGGCAGATCAAAGTGACCGTTATCAGAGAGACAAGGGCTGTTGATTACGCCAAATGATTGGCTGCATCCTAAGGCAAAGGTCCTGGCGTAATCCTCAGTCTTGTCCACGGGTGGGCATTCCCAGCAGAGGGACACCGAAGGAGCGACGAACATGGATATCCTCAAAGTATCGGCAAAATCCAGGTCTACGGCAGTGGCAGGCGCTATTGCCGGCGTAATCAGGGAGAGCGGGTACGCAGAGGTCCAAGCCATCGGTGCGGGAGCCGTGAACCAAGCGGTCAAGGCGGTGGCCATCGCTCGTGGCTACCTGGCGGAGGATGGAATTGACATCATCTGCATTCCATCTTTCACCGAAGTAATGATCGGTGACCAGGAGCGAACCGCGATCAAATTCATCGTGCAAAAGCGATGAGCGGTGGCCAAGTTGACCTCCATGTGCACACCTCTGCGTCTGACGGGCAACTGTCTCCCGCAGAGGTAGTGCATGAAGCGCTCGCACTTGGCCTGACAACCATTGCGATCACGGACCACGACACCACAGAGGGCATTGAAGAGGCCCTGGAAGCCGCCAAGGGCACTGGCTTGGATGTCATCCCAGGGGTGGAGATCAGCGCGGAAATGCCCCGCTGCGAAGTACACATCCTGGGCTACTATATAGCGTACAGAGACCCTGCTCTCTGCCGCAAATTGGCCCTGTTTCGCGAACTGCGCTTGAAGCGGGCGCAGAAAATCATGGCCAAGCTGGCCCAAATGGGCATGCCCCTCGATTGGGACAGGATACAACAACTCGCCGGTACGGGCACCATCGGGCGTCCGCACATCGCCCGGGCTATGCTCGAAAAGGGCTACATTTCCTCGATAGACGAGGCATTTGATTTATACATCAGCCGAGGTGGCCCAGCGTATGTGAAGCGCCCCAAGCTCACACCCGTGGAAGCGATACAGGCGATCCTTGCCGCACAAGGGCTACCTGTTTTGGCTCACCCACTGCAGATCAATCACTTGGTACCTGAACTGGCAGCTCATGGTCTGGTCGGCCTAGAAGTGTATTACCCGGGCTATACCCCTGATGAGATTGATTTTTTGCTTTCCTTAGCCAACAAATACGGCTTGCTGGTAACCGGGGGAACGGACTTTCACGGAGAATATACCCAGTGCGCAACCAGGTTGGGAGAAGTCATGGTACCACAATCAGTGGTTGAAACTTTACGCGCACGCTATGAACGCCAAAAGCACAACCAAAACTAACGGGGGGTTATGCCTTCTTTTTGCTCTCTCGCCCATCCCCCTCAGGCTGAGATTGCAGTTTCATCTTCGTTAAGGGTACCTCGATGACAGTGCCGCTTTCCAATTCCACCTGGACTGTTTCTTTCAGCACATTATAGCCGGTAACTTTACCCACGCCATCGGGTGTGCTGACCATTCTCCCTATCTTGGGCATCTTCTGCAGAGCTTCTTCATAGTATTCATTCTCGTAAGTCAGGCAACATAGCAGGCGACCACACAGACCGGATATTTCTGTGGGGCTAAGGGGCAGGCCTTGCTGCTTTGCCATCTTGATGGACACAGGGATGAAATCGCACAGGTAGGTTGTGCAGCATAACAATCGCCCACAAGGTCCAACGCCTTGGATGAGCTTTGCTTCATCACGGACGCCGATCTGCCTTAATTCGATGTGCGTGCGGAACACCTGCGCCAAGTCGCGAACCAGAGCACGAAAGTCCACACGCTGCTCAGAAGTAAAGAAAAAGGTCAGATGAGAGCCATCAAAATTGTACTCAGCACGGATCAATTTGATCGGCAAGCCATACTCAGCCGCTTTCTCGCGAGCTTTTTGCAATGCCTCCTCTTCCTGGCTAGCATAATGCTGCGCGTCCACCAAATCTAAGGCGGTGGCTTTGCGTATGACAGGCTTGAGTTGGCCAACAATCTCCTCCTGTGGCACTTCTTTAGGCGGGATGACCACAATCCCTAATTCTCGAGCCCGCGCTGTCTCCACCACCACGTAATCGCCTTGGTGCAGATCCAGGCCTGCGGGATCGAAATAATAAATCTTTGTTGCTGGCTTGAACCGGACACCCACCACTATTGGCATTGCCTCATACCCTGTTCATCATCAATTACTTCCAGATTCGCCGGACTTTGGCAATGAGAGCAACAGGACTTCCAAAGCAAGGCGTGGATTTACATTCTGCTCAATTTGCTCAGCGGTGCGCTCAATAGCGCGCAAGCAAGCGTATATCTCGCTCATGGCATAGTGCTGCGCTTCATGCAACACGGTCTGCTCACGGTCTACGTTAGTGATTGATTGCGCATTTCCGCTCTTCGCCAACAGCAGATCACGCCACCAGTTCTGCCACAGTTCCAGAATGCCTGGTAACTCCTCAGGGCTTTGACTGAGTTGCTTAGCCAGCCTCATTCGCCCTATCCGTTTCTCGCTAAGAGCTTGTTCGAGCACCAAAAGGTGCTTCTCACGTTCAAGCAACAACGCCTCATTGCTGCTGGCTTCAATAGCCCAGCCCATCCGCCCCCCAGACAGCCTGGCCAGCAGCCTGGCCCGGCGTGATTCGACACCCCAGTATGTCTGCAGTGCTTGCTCCACCTGATCCAGCGCGAGTGGACGCAGGTTCAACACCTGACAGCGCGAGACAATCGTTGGCAACAATAATTCTGCCTTTGAAGCAGTCAAAATGAGGATGACTCTGGGAGGCGGCTCTTCGAGCGTCTTCAAGAGGCAATTGGCTGCTTCCAAAGTAGCGTTCTGGAAATCGCACAGGATATACACGCGCTGTCGTCCCTCAAAAGGGGAGAGTGTCGCCTCGTTCTGCAATTCGCGTATCTGGTTGATCTTGATGCTACCCCCCCCCTCGTCAATGACCCGCACATCCGGGTGCAAGCCCCGCTGTATCTTACGGCAAGCCAGGCATTTGCCACATGGCTTGTTTTCTGGATGGAGACAGTTCACTGCCTGCGCGAGAAAAAGGGCTAGGGTTGTTTTCCCGATACGCGGGGGGCCAACGAACAGGTATGCGTGCGTCAGGCGATCAGCGGATAGGCTGTGCTTCAGCAAGTCAACCGCCCATTCATGGCCTATTAGCAACGGCGGAAATGAGATAATTGCCTCAGTCATAGTTGCATTTTAGCACGAGTTGGACGCCATGTCCAATCCAAGGATTAGGAACTGTCACTGGGCAGAATGTTTTTGGAAGGGCCCGGGATTTGTGCTACACTGTAAAAAGGGATATCTGTAGTTTAGAGTGCAGGCTTTTTCAGAGGGAAAGATGAAAACGGGTGACCTCTTTGAGCACAGCCGCAAACTGCAAACAGAAAAGGAACAACCCTTGGCAGCCAGGATGAGGCCACGGACGCTGGACGAGTTCGTCGGCCAGCAAGAAATCGTGGGCCCTGGCACGCTGCTGCGCCGCGCTATTGAAGCCGACCGCATATCCTCCATGATTTTATGGGGTCCTCCCGGTACAGGTAAGACAACGCTGGCGATGATCATTGCCAACCATACCAAGTCCCATTTCGAGAGCATCAGTGCCGTGATGGCTGGCGTCAACGACATCCGGCAATTGGTGCAAGAAGCCAAAAACCGCCGTGCGATGTATGGGCAGCGCACCATTATCCTCGTGGATGAAATCCACCGCTTCAACAAAGCCCAACAAGATGCCCTGCTCCCACATGTCGAAGACGGCACGATCATTCTCATCGGCACAACGACAGAAAACCCTTATTTTGAAGTCATTGGAGCCTTGGTTTCGCGATCGCGGATCTTCCAACTGAAGCCTTTGACCGATGAGGAGATCAAGACGATCCTGCTCCGAGCCCTTACCGACAAGGAACGCGGATTGGGCAAAATCCCGGTGCAGATTGATGAAGATGCGCTAGCGCATTTGGTGCATGTAGCAGGAGGGGATGCCCGTAACGCGCTCAATGCTTTAGAATTGGCGGTAATCACAACCCCCGCCGACAAGGATGGGCGTGTGCACGTTGACCTGGCCGTTGCCCAAGAATCTATTCAACGCCGTGCTTTACTGTACGATAAGGACGGTGATGCCCACTACGATACAATTTCCGCGTTTATCAAGAGCCTGCGAGGTGGCGACCCTGACGCTGCGCTCTATTGGATGGCGCGCATGATTTACAGTGGGGAAGACCCACGCTTTATCGCGCGACGCATGATCATCCTTGCCTCAGAAGACATCGGCCTGGCCGACCCACAAGCCCTAGTGATCGCTACAGCCGCTGCTCAGGCATTGGAATGGGTAGGCTTGCCTGAAGCGCAATACGCCCTGGCAGAAGCAGCGATTTACCTCGCTACAGCGCCAAAGAGCAACTCTTGTGGAGCCTATTTCAAAGCGCTGCAAGAGGTGGAGCAAGAAGGCATCACCGAAGTGCCCGACCATCTGAAGGACAGCAGCCGCGATGCCAAGGCTTTAGGCCATGGTGAAGGCTACCTCTATCCGCATTCCTTCCCTGACCACTGGGTTGCTCAGCAATACCTCCCCGACCGCCTACAAGGCAAGCACTGGTACGAACCGGGTGAACTGGGGTATGAGAAGGTGATCAAAGAGCGGCTGGAAAAGTGGCGCAAAGCACGGCAAAAGGGACCTGATTCTGAGCAAAGATAGGTTTTATCAAGCGTTGCGGGGTGCGCCCTCCAGCAGTGCCCCCGCACAATACGAACTGCGCACAAAGGGTCCGCTTAACACCCCACGAAACCCTATCTCCCGGCCTATTTGGGCGTAGCGAGCGAAAACCTCCGGAGGCACATACTCCTTCACCGGATAGTGCTGCGGCGAGGGGCGTAAATATTGGCCTATAGTCAAGAAATCACACCCCACAGCCCGCAGTTCGTGCATTACCTGGATCACCTCTTGCTCTTCCTCTCCTACCCCAACCATCAGCCCGGATTTGGTGTATAGGGAGGGCCTCATTTCTTTAGCTCGTTGCAGCAAGCGCAAGGAGCGCTGATAATCGGCTCGTGCGCGAATCTGTGGATAAAGCCGTGGCACCACCTCCACATTGTGCCCAAGCACTTCGGGATGCGCTTCGACAACGGTGCGCAATGCCGTTTCATCCCCCCGAAAATCCGGTATGAGAACTTCTACCGTGGCAGAAGTGTTGCGATGGAGCGCTTTGATGCACCTTGCAAAATGCGCTGCCCCCCCATCCGCGAGATCATCCCGCGTAACGGAAGTGATGACTACATGACGCAAGTTCAGTTGTTGTACCGCTTCCACCAGATGTTGCGGCTCGCTGTCATCCACAGGCTGAGGGTATCCATGCTGCACCGCACAGAAACGGCAGTTCCGCGTGCAAATGCGACCCAAGATGAGAAAAGTCGCCGTCCGATCATGGAAGCACTCGCCGATGTTCGGACAATGCGCCTCCTCACAGATGGTGGCTAATGAAAGTCCATCCAGCATAGACTTCATCTGCTGCCACACTTCAGGAGTAATTGCCCTGCGTCTCAACCAAGGAGGTTTTCTATCTGGAATACGCTCATCATGAAACATAATGAATTATATCCTTACATCGTTTGCTCTATTATACTCCAACCATAACAAAAGCCGGAGCGTATGGCTCCGGCTTTTGCCTGATGATGTGAAGGCTTTCCCCAGCAATTTATCCCTTTGCCATGCGCAACAGCCAGCCGGGTATCCAGAATCTTCCCCACCCCAAGATGCTCAGCACGGTGGACAACAAGAAAACGCCCACACTGATGGCAATGAGGATCTTGTCCCGACGTTGGTACGTAAGTTGGTGCAACCACGTGCGCGGCGCTACGCCAAAAGCACGCAGGTCCATGGCATCCGCGATCTCCTCGCCGGCTACGATAGCGCCGATAGTCACAGGCACGATGAGTGGAGCCAGCTTGCGGATCTGGCCTATGATCCCACCCTCGAAGCGCTCCAGTTCGTATCCCCGTGCTTTCTGGGCATCCAAAGTAATCGAGAAATCGCGGCCTAGGGTGGGCACGAAGCGAAAAGCCAAGTCCGTGGCGTAGGCAAATTTGTCCGGTAGCCCCAGGCCACGGAAGGTAACGCCATAGAGCCTTGGGTCTACAGTATAGGGGATGATGATCGCGAACCCACTAATGGCCAACATGCGTGTCATTTGGCTAAGGCCAAACATGATGCGCTCGGCAGTGATGGGGAAGGTGATTTTGCGTCCGAGAATGGGAAGGGTGAAAGAGGGGAGATAAAAGAGCACATGCTCCTCTGTGTAGACGCCTGTCCCCCCTCTTCCAGTCACGAACGCAAGCATGGTGAGGAAGGTGATGAACCCCCCGACCAAGAGCCACACTCGCCGAGTTTCACGGAAGGTGATCTTGGCCACCACAAACTGGCCCAAGGAAATTGCCAGGAAAAGCAGCATCACGCGCGAGTCCCAGAACTGGATAATCGAGAACAGCATACACAGCATGAAGATGAACCGGGCCCGAGGGTCCAGTTTCTGGATGATCGTATTCCGTTCTCGATATTTCCAGGTAACCAGCATTTATCGTCCTGTTCTCTGCGCCACAGCAAAATAGGCTACCAGCAAAATGGGCAGGAGGATCACCATGTTCAGGATGTTCGGCACGGCTGCGGGCATGAATTCGCCAATGATCGCGGTCATCAGACTGTAGCCGTTAATCCAGATGTCCGCGATGGAGGCAAAACCAATGCCCACGATTACACCCAGTGCTCCCCATACTTCTGCCGTTGCTACATCCGGGTGGACTCGCTCCAGCAAGAACCGACCCAGAATCACAAGCCCACCTGCGATGATTGCCGCCCAAGCCCAGAAGCTAAAGTCCTCGATTTCACCTGTCCACGGGCCGACGACCCTTGGGTTCACGAACACAAGCACAGCAAAGATAGCCAAGAGTGCAATAGTAACGATCGTCAGGGTATTCAAGCTGCGCTTCTTGTCCGCGAAGAGGAGCACTAGGCCAGGAACAAGGCCCATCAAGCCATTGCCCATATCCCAGGCTGGATAAACGCCCCAACCGCTCAGGAAATCGCCCAGGATGTTGCCCGCGGCTCCGGTAAAAAATCCCACCACTGGGCCAAAGATGTAGCCAAAGAAAATAGGGATGACGACTGCTGGACGCAAGGCTACCTGGCTGACCGAAGGCATGGGGATCGTATTAAAGACCCAGCAGAAGACGCCATAAAGGGCTGCACCAAGAGCCATATACACCACCTGCCGAGTCCCAATTTCCCAGGCTTTGTTCTCTGCTGTGGCGAGGTAGAGGATCAATATCAACACTGCGCCAATAGCTACGAAAACTGCCCACATAATCCCCTGGAGCTGACCTCCGGAAGCGACGTTGACAATCAGCATGAGGGCTATGAGCACAGCAAAAAGAACTACCCAATTCAATAGTTTCTTTTGCATCTCCCTTCTCCTTTCTTTTCATGATTTGCTTATCCCCGCGCCCTTCCCTTCGCGGGGTTCGGCAGCGTAGATCAACCGACCAGCCCAAAAGCTGACGAATCCACAGAGGGATTTGCCTCCAAGCAAGCTAGTGCTTCTGCGCGCATGAAACGCCCAGTTCGCCCCAGCATCGCCAGGTTTGTCTGCAGTAGTGAAGTTGGATACAGATGGCATTCTCGCAACAGCTCTGGCTGAGAAAGTGTCTCTTCCGGTTTCCCATCCGCGACGATGCGGCCATTGTCCATGAGGATGACGCGGTTGGCATAGCAGATAGCCAGGTCGAGGTCATGTGTGATAAAGAGAATAGCAGAGAAGTAGGGCAACTGCAAAATGGAATCCATAAACTCCATATAATTGCGATAGTCTTGCCCAGCGGTAGGTTCATCCATAGCCAATATGCGTGAGCGCATCGCCAGAATGGCTGCAATGCTAACCCGCTTCTGCTGACCAAAACTTAACGCCAGAGGAGAATAGTCTTCCAAGCCGCTCAGGTTCAAAATGCGTATTGCTTCCGCTACTCCTGCTTGAATGTCTTCTGCGCGATAGCCCAAATTGCGGGGGCCAAAAGCCAGTTCCTCCCGCACAGTGGGTGCAAAAAGCATGTGGCTGGGGCTCTGGAAGACATAGCCTAGAGTGCGTGCCAACTGTGCTGTGCTTGTCTGACGGGTGTCCTGGCCAGCAACTACCACCCTGCCTGCTGTGGGTTTCAGCAAGCCAATAGCCTGCTTGATCAATGTGGTCTTGCCCGCTCCATTGGGACCCAGGATGGCCACTACGTCCCCAGGGTAAATGGCGAGGTTAATATCGCGCAGAGCAACCGTGCCTTCTTCATAACCAAAGGTCACATCCTCGAATAGGACCAAGGGTTCGTCTTTGCTAGTGGGAGTCTCCAAAACAGGGGGAGCAATTGCCATTCCTTTTTGGCCCTTGGCTTTCTCAATTACCAATGGGGCGGGCAGTTTTACCTCCCCGTACTCGACAGTACGGGCAAAGCCCTCCAAATCGCCGAAATAGCGTTGCTGGCCCTGTTCCAAGAGCAGTGCTTTGTCCGGCCGAATGGACAACACATCTTCCACCCGGTGCTCGATGATAATGATCGTGCGCCCCTCATCAGCCAAGCGACGAATCATGTCCAGTGCTTCGCGGGCACTAAAGGGGTCTAGGTTGGCTAGTGGCTCATCGAGGAGAAGGATGGACGGCCGCATGGCTAACGTGCCAGCAATAGCTACCTTTTGCTTCTCGCCGCCAGAAAGGTAAAATGTCTCGCGATCGCGTAAATGGCTGATCCGCAAATACTCCAGCGTTTCTTCCACCGTAGCGATGATCTGTTCACGTGGCCAACCCAGATTTTCAAGGCCAAAAGCGACTTCGTCGCATACGTAACTACCCATAATCTGCTTCTCAGGGTCTTGGAGCACTGTGCCGACGATGCGAGAGATGTCAGCCAGCCTCATGCCGGCAGTATTTTGGCCGTGAAGAAGGACGCGCCCATGCAAATCTCCTTTGTAACTACGAGGAATCAGGCCATTGATACAGCGCATTAGGGTAGTTTTGCCACAGCCGCTGGCTCCAGCGACCAGCAGTATCTCCCCAGGCCAGAGTTCAAAGGAGATGTCTTGAATGGCCCGTTCGGAGCGCGTCTGATAGCGGAATGACAAATTTTCGACAACTACAGCCGGCACGTTCGCTGCCAATAGTATACCCCCACCCTTGATACAGCCCATTGAGGATGCATCCCCATGCTCCTGCACCCCAATTATATCTGGTTCGCCACTGAAGTCAACCTGCCTTTTTCAGGTGCAACTCGGTCTAGGCCGAATGACTCGGTATCAGCCACCAACGGGCTGTGCCAGCATTCGTTAAGGGTGCTTCATCACAAGCAGGTCATGGTGGCCTAAATGAAGGTTTTTACAGATTACGAAAGGCATGGTATACTTGAGCCAAAACCCGATGTCAAACTTTATCCAAAACGTGGGAAGATTGTTACAATCCTTACTGAAAAAGATAAAGGCTTTGTTGGAGAATCTGCGCTTTGATAAAGGCTCCCGTCTCGAACGCTTGTTAGCCGAGTTGTCAGACGAGGATGCCCGCACTCGCTGGGAAGCAGCGGAGGCGCTAGCGCGCTACACCAATCAGCCAAAAGTCGTCCAAGCCCTAATCGCTGCTTTGGGCGATCCACACCCTTTCGTACAATGGCAGGCAGGTGAAAGCCTGGCCAAGTGTAAGGATGCACGTACGCTAGCCCTTTTGCAGGAGGCGCTAGCGAGCAAGAACACGCAACGCCGCAGCGGAGCAGCGTACGCTTTGGGCAAGCTGGGCAATAGAGAAGCAACTGTCGCCTTATGCAAAGCGCTGGGCAGCCACAGTGCACAAGTACGCTGCAGCGCTGCAGAAGCGCTGGCTCGTTTGGCAGATCCGGCGGCTCTGCCCGCGTTGGTGAAGGCATTGTCCGACAGCGATTCTCAAGTGAGGAGGGCTGCCGCACATGCCCTTGGAGCCATTGGCAGTTCAGAAGCAGTACCCGCATTGCTCAATACCCTAGAAGATAAAAACGCGCCTGTTCGTGCCAGCGCCGCCGCCGCATTGGGCAAGATAGCGGACCCAAGGGCAGTGGCTTCTCTTCAGCGCCTCTTGCATGACCCTGACCCTGGCGTCAGATGGCATGCTGTGCGGGCTTTGAGTATAATTGGCAATGGAGAAACCTTGCCCTTCTTGACTGCCTTGCTGCACGATGAGACTGAAGTGTTTGGCTCGTCCATCGCAGAAGCTGCGCGTCAAGCGATAAAGCGCATTGAGCAACGGGAGAAAAACCAGGCACGCCGGGAACACTTGCGCGTGTCGTGATGATGGATGTGCCAGTCAGGAGCAGTTCCGATGATCACATGTCCATATTGTGGTACGCCAAATCGGCGAGGAAGTAAATACTGTAGCAATTGTGGTCAGCGCCTGGAAGCAGTGGCGGCTATTACCTGTGCTGCCTGTGAGAGATTGAACCCGCCGGGCAGCACTTATTGTGCATTTTGCGGTGCTCTGCTCACACCTGGTCAGCTGGCGAGAGAAAATGCCGTCGAGCAGCCTGTTGAACCTTTGGCAGAATCTGGGAAACAAGAACTGGAAAGCGCGGAAGTTGCTCCCAGGCGCGAACTGCCATCCTGGCTCTACGAAGAGCCTGCTATTTCCGCTGAGGCCGCTATCCGCCCTCCCGCTGCACCCCAAGCTGTTGCTGTACACCCATCGGCAGAGCGGAGCAAGTACCTCCAGGACATTCAAGGTGCGCTGCCAAGCACAGATAGATGGCTTTTGTCGTCTATGCAGCGGGGACTGCACGAACTGACACCCGTTGCGAATGAGGCATCGGGCAAGGGATTGAAGAAGCGCAAAGGCTGCTTGGTATTGGGATTGGTAGCCTTGTGGCATCTAATAGGACGTGCGTTGTTTTCGTCCAAATCTGCGAATGGCAAGGAGTAACGATGGCATTGACCCGTGAACAAGTCAAACACGTTGCCGAATTGGCAAAACTGGGCCTGACAGACGAAGAAATAGAGATGTATTGTGAGCAGCTCTCAGCCATCTTGGACTATTTTGTGACGCTACAACGCCTCGACACTGATGCCATTCCGCCAACGGCTACTGTTCTGCCGTTGCGCAACGTGATGCGCACAGACGAACCCGGTTCTTCTCTTTCACGGGAAGACGCGTTGGCTAATGCCCCTGCCGCCGTAGAGGGCTATTTTCAAGTAAAAGCCATTTTAGAGTGACGAGTGATCAGTGAGGAACACTGGTTATGGTCGTGACTTTCGCTTGTTGGTCATTCCAGCGAGAGGTGATATGTGAAACTGTATGAATTAACTATCCACGAAGCACTCAACTTGCTGCGACGCCGCGAGATCTCAGCGGTCGAATTGACCCAAGCCCTCCTGGACCGCATCGTGGATGTGGACAATGACATCAAGGCGTATATTACCTTGTTGCCCGAAACAGCGCTTGAGGAAGCACGACTGGCAGACGAGCGCCGTAGAGAAGGGATGGATGGGGCATTGTTAGGCATCCCTCTAGCGGTCAAGGATGTCATTTGCTTGGCTGGAGCGCCCACTACCTGTGGATCGCGCATTTTGGAGAACTTTATCCCACCGTACGACGCCACTGTGATAGAACGGCTTCATCAGGCAGGCGCTGTATTTCTGGGAAAAACCAACACCGATGAGTTTGCGATGGGCTCATCTACAGAGAATTCGGCTTTCTTCACCACACACAATCCTTGGGACCCGTCGCGGGTGCCTGGCGGTTCAAGTGGTGGGAGTGCTGCTGCAGTGAGTGCGGATGAAGCACTGGGCGCACTCGGTTCAGATACAGGTGGAAGTGTACGCCAACCCGCCTCATTATGCGGTATAGTCGGTTTGAAGCCTACGTATGGGCGTGTATCGCGCTATGGGCTGGTCGCTTTTGCCTCGTCGCTGGACCAAATCGGCCCACTCTGTAAAGATGTTACGGACTGTGCCTTGTTGCTCCATGTAATCGCTGGGCATGATGCACGAGATTCTACCTCATGGCATGCACCTGTGCCGGATTATACCCAAGCTCTACGCTCCGAGATAAAGGGGCTACGCATTGGCGTGCCACGTGAGTATTTTGCTGCGGGCATCCAACCTGGAGTGGAAACGGCAGTGCGCAAAGCCATTCAGGTATTGGCAGATCTCGGCGCAGAAATTGCCGAGACATCCCTGCCCCACACAGAATACGCCTTGCCTACCTATTATCTGATTGCCCCTGCGGAAGCTTCGGCGAACCTGGCTCGCTACGATGGAGTCAAATACGGATATGCGGCGGCAGATGCTGCCGACATTTGGGAAGCATATCGCAAAACGAGACAGCACGGTTTTGGTGCTGAAGTCAAACGGCGTATCATGCTAGGCACCTATGCCCTCTCGGCTGGCTACTACGATGCCTATTACCTGAAGGCACAGAAGGTGCGCACTTTGATCAAACAGGATTTCGATCGCGCTTTTCAGCAATTTGACGTGCTCGTTGGGCCGACCTCGCCTACTGTAGCTTTCAAAATCGGTGAAAAGATCGCCGACCCATTGCAAATGTACCTGTCAGACATTTTCACGCTGGGGCACAACTTGGCGGGCATTTGCGCTCTCTCGCTACCCTGCGGTTTTTGCGATGGGCTGCCTGTGGGGTTGCAAATCAGCGGGCCGGCTATGGGCGAGGAGATCGTCTTGCGCGTTGCCTACGCCTATGAGCAGGCAACACCATGGCACACTTACAAACCCGCCCTACGCAACCTATCCCAAAATGAATACCAGATGGACAAGGAGCATAGACGATGAAAGTCATTATCCCGCTGGCAGGATTTGGTACCCGACTGCGACCACATACCTATACCAAGCCCAAGCCGCTGGTCTCTGTGGCTGGGAAACCCGTCCTCGGCCACATCCTGGACAAACTGACAGATTTGGATATAGAAGAAATCATCTTCATTGTCGGTTACCTGGGCGATCAGATACGTGATTATGTAACCGCCAACTACCATTTTCCTGCGCGCTACATCGAGCAAAAGGAGCTCAAGGGGCAAGCCCATGCCATCTACCTGGCTAAGGAGCACATTGCTGGGCCTGTGCTGATCATTTTCGTGGACACGATCTTTGAGACCGACCTCAGCGCTATTGCACAAGAGTCCGCCGATGGGATCATCTATGTCAAAGAAGTGGATGACCCACGACGCTTTGGCGTGGTCATGCTAGAAAACGGGTTCATCACGAAGCTGGTCGAAAAACCTGCCTCACCTGTTTCTAACCTGGCTGTCATTGGCCTTTACTATGTCAAAAATTCCCAAATGATGATCGAATGCATTGATGAATTGATCCGAAAGGATATCAAGACGCAGGGCGAGTATTTCCTGGCAGATGCTTTCCAGTTGATGATTGACCGTGGAGCCAAGTTCATCGCACGGACAGTGGAGGTCTGGGAAGACTGCGGCAAACCCGAGACAGTGCTGCACACGAATCGCTACCTTTTGGAACACGGCGGGGCTCAAGAGATAGAAACGGAGAACTCGGTGTTGATCCCGCCCGTGTATATCGAGAAAACGGCAGTAATCAAAGACTCTGTCATTGGGCCTTATGTCAGTGTAGCAGGAGGGGCGGTAATCATACGCTCTATTATCCGAGATTCCATTATCAACGAATTTGCCCATATTGAGGACGCTAACTTGAGCCAATCTTTGATTGGCAAGGACGCCCACGTGCGGGGTTCTGCCCAGAAATTGAACGTGGGCGATTCCTCACAGGTGGACTTGGCAGGCAATGAACGCGAATAACCGCACGCATGTAGAATGCTATTCAGGCGATATGTACGCCCAAGAACCGCGCTCCTTTGCCTTTAGAGAAGAGCAGCGAACTGTTCAGGAGGTGCGGAAGAGATGGCGGGAGCCAACAAGGCTTTGCTTCGAAGTGCTCGCTGATGATGGCACAGTGTACTTGCTTGCTTATCATGAAGCAACCGACCAGTGGTACGTGTCTAGATAAACTACATAAATAACGCATGAGGTTGCCGACTATGGGGCGAATGAATCAAAGAACTTACAATAAGGAGGATGCTCAAAGATGATCATTGGTGTACCCAAGGAGATCAAAGATAACGAATATCGGGTTTCTGTGACCCCCGGGGGTGTGCATCAGCTAGTAGAAGAAGGGCACCAGGTACTGATTGAACGGGGAGCCGGGGGGGGCAGCGGCTTTGCCGATAGCGAGTATGCAGAAGCCGGTGCAGAAGTGATCGCGGATGCAGCAGAGGTGTGGCGCAGAGCCGAAATGGTGATGAAGGTAAAGGAGCCTTTGCCACAGGAATATCAATACCTGAGGGAAGGGCTGATCCTGTACACTTACTTGCATCTGGCTGCTGATGAAGAATTGACGCGGCAGTTGGTAGCGCGAAAGGTTACAGGGATTGCCTACGAGACCGTAGAACTCCCAGACGGTTCCCTGCCGCTCCTTACGCCGATGAGTGAGGTGGCAGGCAAGATGTCCATCCAAATTGCCGCGCACTATCTGGAGAAAATGAACGGGGGGCGTGGCAAATTGCTCGGTGGCATACCTGGCGTCTTGCCTTCGGACGTCGTAATCATCGGAGGGGGTACCGTTGGGACCAATGCTGCTATCGTTGCGCTGGGCATGGGGGCTTCGGTATTGATTATAGACATCAATGCTGACCGCTTGCGCTATCTGACAGAAGTATTGCACGGCAATTTAAAGACACTCATTTCCACCCCGCACAATATCGCCGAAGCAGTGCGCCGCGCCGATGTAGTCATTGGGGCAGTGCTAGTCAAAGGGGCCAAAGCTCCCCGTTTGGTTACACGGGCTATGGTGTCCACGATGAAACCAGGCAGTGTGATTGTGGACGTGGCCGTGGATCAAGGTGGGTGTGTCGAGACAACTCGCCCTACCTCCCACAGCAAGCCGACCTTTGTAGTAGATGGCGTGGTACACTATTGTGTCCCGAATATCCCTGGTGCGGTGCCCCGGACATCAACATACGGCCTATCGAACGCCACGCTTCCCTATGCACGTAAACTCGCGAGCAAGGGCTTTCTGCGGGCAATCCAAGAAGATCGTGCTCTGGCGAAAGGCGTCAATACGTACAAAGGCTATATTACCTATCCAGCCGTTGCCGAAGCATTTGGCATGGAGTACCGCCCCCTTGAGGAGTTGATCTAACAACGGGCTAATTTGGGAATCCAGAGTCTGTAAGGAGTCGGATGGAATACGAGCCGACCATTGGCCTCGAAACGCATGCGCAATTGCTCACTGCCTCCAAGGTGTTTTGTTCCTGCAGCAGCAACTATGCTGCAGCGTCTCCTAACACCTTGGTCTGCCCTGTTTGCCTGGGCATGCCTGGCTCGCTCCCGGTTATCAATCAACGTGCGGTTGAGTACGTCATCATGACTGGCCTGGCTTTGAACTGCCGCATCGCCGAGTTTTCCCGGTTCGACCGCAAAAACTACCATTACCCTGATCTCGTCAAGGGCTATCAGATTTCGCAGTACGACCTGCCCTTATGCCGTGACGGTTGGGTAGAAATCCAGGTAAGTGGGGGGACGAAACGCATTGGCATCCAGGATGTGCACCTGGAGGAAGATACCGGCAAGCTCATTCACGTCGGGGGCCAAAGTCTGATTGACTTTAACCGTTCTGGGGTGCCCTTAATGGAAATTGTCACCAAACCCGATTTCACTTCAATTGAGGAGGTACGCGAATACGTCCTCAAACTTCGTCGGATCCTGCGTTATCTAGGCGTTAGCTCGGGCAATATGGAGGAAGGCGCTATGCGCTTCGAAGCCAACGTTTCCCTGCATCCCGCAGGCGTGGCTGAGAAGGGCACACGGGTTGAAATCAAAAATTTGAATAGCTTCAGGGCACTGCTGCGCTCGCTGGAATATGAAATCAATCGCCAAAATCAAGTGCTGCAGCAGGGCGGAAAGATTGACCGTGAGACAAGGGGTTGGGATGATGAGCGCGGTGTAACCTTTGTGCAACGCAGCAAGGAATTTGCAGATGACTACCGGTACTTTCCAGAGCCTGACCTTCCACCGCTGGAAATTTCCAGAGAATGGGTGGAGGAAATCCGCTCTCGGATGCCAGAACTACCCGATGAACGCTATCGCCGCTTTCTGTCGGAGTACGGCCTATCAGCATACGATGCAGGGCTGTTGACTGATGACCGCCCTATCGCCGACTATTTCGAACAAGCAGTTGCCATAGCAAAGCCCAGGGGCATCCAACCCAAAACCATCGCCAACTGGATCACGGGCGAGTTGTTCCGTCTGCTCCGCGCCTCTGGCACAGAACCAACTGCTATCCAAGTGCCACCTGAGCAGCTTGTCGAACTCATTGTAATGCTCAATGAGAACTCGATTACCATGACCAGCGCCAAGCATGTCCTGGAAGTCATGTTCCACACCGGCAAAGCCGCCAGGGATATTGTGGCTGAGGAAGGGTTATTGCAAATTGCAGATGCCAACCAGATTGCACCCATTGTGGATGAGGTCATCCGCACCAATCCGGATGCGGTGGCACAGTACAAAGGGGGTAAAGAGACCGTATTGCGTTTCCTCGTTGGCCAAGTGATGAGAGCCACAAGAGGTAAGGCAGACCCCAACGTAACCGCCGAACTGCTAAGGAAAAAACTGAGCGCTTGATTTGGAGGAAGGACACTGGTTGTGGTAGAATGGTTAGTTGCGAAAAATCATTTACAGCACAAGCAGTGCTTTGCCGGCTTTACAAGGAGGTGAGGCAAGGAACTGGAGATCCATGCAGTCCGTTGATGTGATAGAATTTCGAAACCCGGCGGGCATTTCTTCTGCCGCCGGATATCCACTTTGGCAGATAGTCAAAGAGAAAAATTCAAAGGAGAATTGGCAAACCTATGAAGAACGAAATCAATCCATTTGAGAATGCCCAACGACAACTCGATATCGCTGCGGAAATCCTAAAACTCGATCCGGGGATGCATGCGTTCCTTCGCGAGCCCATGCGTGAATTACACGTCTCTCTGCCTGTGAGGATGGATGACGGCACAGTCAAAGTATTCAAGGGCTTCCGGGTACAGTACAATGATGCCCGTGGCCCGTGCAAAGGAGGCATTCGCTTCCATCCTGAGGAAACGATTGATACCGTGCGTGCATTGGCGGCTTGGATGACCTGGAAATGCGCCTTGTTAGACCTGCCGCTAGGTGGCGGCAAAGGCGGCGTGGTCTGCGAGCCCAAGAAAATGTCCAAGGGTGAGTTGGAACGCCTCAGCCGTGCCTATATCCGGCAAGTGGGCCGTATCCTGGGGCCTGAGATGGACATACCCGCTCCAGACGTATACACAGATGCGCAAATCATGGCGTGGATGATGGATGAATTCAGCGCCATGCAAGGGCACAATGTACCAGGCGTGATCACTGGCAAGCCCCTCTGCCTAGGAGGGTCTTGTGGGCGCAGCGATGCCACCGCGCGCGGCGGCATGTACGTCATCCGCGAAGCGGCCAAAGTGCTTGGCATTGATTTAAAGGGGAAAACAGCAGCCATTCAAGGCTATGGCAATGCTGGACAGTTCGCCCATAAGTTGGGCCAGGAATTGCTGGGGCTTAAGGTGGTCGCAGTCAGCGACTCAAGGGGTGGAATTTACTGCGAAGCAGGACTGGACCCGGAAAAAGTTATGGAGCACAAAGCAACCACTGGCTCCGTTATGGATTTCCCTGGATGCACGAACATTACCAATGAAGAGCTGCTCACGCTGGATGTCAGGGTACTCATCCCTGCCGCGTTGGAAAATCAAATTACCGAGAAAAATGCCAGCCAGATCAGAGCCAAAATCCTAGCCGAGTTGGCTAATGGCCCCACCACAACGGACGCCGATGGCATTTTATATAAAAATGGGGTCTTTGTCTTGCCAGACTTTTTGTGCAATGCCGGAGGCGTTACTGTGTCCTACTTTGAGCAAGTACAGAACGCTTACAATTACTACTGGCCCATCGAAGAGGTGTACGAGAAACTGGACAAGAAAATGACCGCTGCCTTCCACGCTATGTACGAGATGGCACAGGCCTACGGCGTCAACAACCGTGTGGCAGCCTATTTGGTTGCAGTGAGTCGTGTGGCGGAAGCCGTCCGTATGCGCGGCTGGGTCTAGTCTAGCTGATCGAGGTGGAGACCATACACCTGTAAGGGGCGAACCTTGTGTTCGCCCCTTTTTGTTCAAGGAGCAAACAATGAGCCAAGAACTGACTATTGTGCTGAGCGATATGGCCCATGGAGGCGAAGCAGTAGGACGCTACGAAGGGAAAGCGATTTTCGTCCCCTATGCCATCCCTGGCGAATCCGTGCGCGTGTACATTGTGCAGGACAAGGGCCGCTTTGCCCATGCCAGGCTGCTGGAGGTCTTGACACCATCCCCACAGCGTGTCCAGCCACCTTGCCCCTATTTTGGCTTATGCGGGGGCTGCCATTGGCAGCACTTGTCCTATGAAGCGCAATTAGAACATAAACGATCCATCGTACGCAGCCAGTTGCAACACATTGCCGGCTTACCAGAGGCTAATGTACGCCCAACCCTAGGCATGACCAACCCCTGGCACTATCGCAACCACGTGCAATTTCACGTAAGCCTTGACGGCCAGTTAGGGTTTGTAGCTGCCGATGACCCTCGTGTGGTTCCTATTGAACAATGCTTGTTGCTGCATCCACTCCTACAGGATTTGTTCGATTCCTTAGACATTGAATTAACAGGACTGCAGCGCTTGTCTCTGCGTGCGGGAGTGAATACAGGAGAGCAAATGATCATTTTCGAGATAGAAGCAGACCAGCCACCGGAATTAGAAACAGAACTGCCAGTTTCCTGTGTCCTGCTCCTAGCGGACGGGACGCCTGTGACTTTGCTCGGCAGCCCTTACTTCCATGAGCGGGTGGCAGATAGACTGTACCGTATCTCTGCCCCTAGTTTCTTCCAGGTGAATACTGATCAGACGGAAGTGCTTCTCTCGGTGGTCTCTGCCTATTTAGACCCCACTCCAGAGAGCATTGTCCTTGACGTGTATTGTGGAGTAGGCACTTTTGGCTTGGCTATAGCAGCAAAAGCGAAGCAGGTCATTGGCATAGAAAGCAACCCCGTTGCGCTTGCAGATGCGCAAGCCAACGCGGCAGGCACGGATAATGTGCGTTTCATCGGGGGGTTGGCAGAGGAGATCATCCCCACACTCGATGTCCAGTCTCCTCTTGTTCTTGTGGATCCTCCTCGAGCCGGCGTGGATAAGAATGCCCTTTCAGCGCTGGTAAGACTAGGTTCACCCCGTATTGTCTACGTCTCGTGTGACCCCGCTACACTGGCCCGCGACATTCAGCGCTTGCTTGCCTCGGGCTATCGCTTATGCGAAGTGCAACCCATCGATATGTTTCCACAGACCTACCACATCGAGTGCGTAGCTCTGCTAGAACGGCAATAATCTCAGATGCTGACGCTTGCAATGGCAGCAGCGCGCAGGGCAGCCAGGTTCTCTGCAATCGCTCCGTTGCGGAACACACTACGTCCTGCCACTATCACATTTGCGCCAGCTCGCACTACTGCTCCAACATTCTCTGGTGTGATGCCTCCATCCACTGCCCAATCTATGCTCTGTCTGCCAAGCATGCCCTGTCCTTCGCTCACTTTATGCAATACATCGGGCAAGAAATCAGCATCCGGATATTCCGGTTCCGTCGTCAGGATCAAGACAAAATCCAGGTAACGGCGCAGGTAGCGTAAATCAGGCAGAGGCGTCTTGGGGTTAAAGGCCAAACCAGCACGCGCCCCCAGCCGTCGGATCAGGCGCAACGTACGGTGCGGATAGGGACATGCCTCGTAATGCACGGAAACCCAATTCGCACCGGCAGAAATTACCTCGGGGATGATCCACTCTGGCGAGCGCACCATTAGGTGCACATCAAAGGGCAAACGCGTCAATGGGCGTAATTCACCGATAATGCGTGTGCCCAGGGTCATCATGGGCACAAAAGTACCGTCTTCAATATCGAAATGAATGGCATCGGCTCCCGCAGCCTCCAAATTCTGGATGACATCGGCCAGGTGGAGAAAGGGAGCCGAAGCCATAGATGGTGCTATCTGGATCATAGCCGATCCCTAGTTAGCCACGAAAAGCGCGCACCACAGCCATGAATTCCTTCACCCGCCGAACGTCCACGGGATTCCACGTGATACCGTCTTGCTTGAAATAAGTGCCGACAATAGCGCCATCGGCAACCGATAGTTGGGCTTCCACATTGTCTAGGCGCACGCCAGTATTGGCAAAGACCGGGATATCCGGCACGGCTCTTTTCACCTCTGCAAGGAGGCTAGTGTCTGTCTCCTGGCCCGCGGTGATTCCCGAGACGCATATGCCATCGGGCAACGTATTGAAGGCAGTGCTGACCGCTATGTCAGTGAGCGTGCGGTCAGCCAAATATTTGGCTGCCTCTGGATAGATATTGAACAACAGGCGTACGTCCTGGGCGCCGATGGCATATTGATGGCGCACCACAGCACCGCAATTGGTGTTCCACAGGCCAAAATCGCTCGCATAGACGCCTGTAAAAATCTCCCGCACGAATTTAGCGCCTACCGCTGCAGCGAGGTCAATAGAGGCTCGTGCATCCCAAATTACATTGACGCCAAATGGAATGTGAATCTCTGGTAATAACTCGCCGATGAGCCGTGCCATAGCAGCAACCGTCACCGTTTCTACCTGCGTGAGATAGGGACGGCTGAACTCATTGGAAAACATCACTGCATCTACGCCGCCTTCCTGCAAGGCTAACAAGTCCCTGCGTCCCGCTTCAACGACCGCCTTCATGCCTCCTATGCGGTCATAACCAGGGTCACCGGGCATAGCCCGCAGGTGACACATGCCAATAATGGGTTTATGTGTTCCGAAAACATCATGTAACCAAGACAATGTCGTCCTCCCTAAACGTTAAGATTTATGGGGTAGCACCCAAAAGACTGAGAAAAGAACCATTCGTCCCAATAACCAATACGTCATAACAAACTACTTAGCCTAGATCATGTTGCCAGTACAAGAAGCCCAGGGAGACCCCGCTGGTGAGGGTCCCCCTAAACAGTTGTACAAAATTCATGACCGTTGATTTAGTCTGCGTCTCCTGTGCCTTCAGAGATCACCTTCTCTCCAAGTGCGAATCTCTTCTTTAGGAAATACAAAGCTACAAGGATAAGAAGGCTGATGATGATGGCAGCAACTGCTGGCAAACTGAAAATGTAGTACAAGCCATAGGAAGTGGAAATCGCTGCATCACTCATCACTGTGTAAGTAGCATATCCCGCAGGGATATCCACAGCTACACCGCTCTGCACGACCATCTGTGTCACCGCTGGTGCCAGCAAGGTGGTGAAAATCAGCCCGACTCCCATCACGATCGCACCTAGGATAACTGTCAAGAGCACATCACCCCCTACCAACGGTGCGAGCATAGCGGTCACAAAAGGTCCATCCGCCAAGTCAATAAAGGGTAATGTGCGATTACCCACTCTAGACAGAAGCAAGGCAAGCACGATCTCAACCGGCACCATCAGCAAGCCACTAGCAATGACTCCTGGGTTACCAATCAACACCGCCGAGTCAAGGCCAATGTGGAACTCGCGCCCCGCAAAACGTGAGGTCATGAAGTCACGCGCAGCGTCTGCTACCGGTGTCAAACCTTCCATCAGGATAGCTACCATGCGCGGAATGAGCACCATAACTGCTGCAGTTTTGACTGCGGTGTTAAGCACATCAATCGGAGCTTGGCCTGCTAGCGCAGCTAACACTAACCCGATGATTAACCCCAACATAACCGGCTCACCCAATAGGCCGAGGCGCTGGCGGATGGTATCAGGGTCCAGCTTAAGGCGCCTTAGAAAGGCAATGCGGTTAATAGCTAGAGCAAAGGGGACAGCCAAGAGCATATAGCCCGCGGATTGCAAATGTGGAATCGAAATACCTGGCATCTTGAAATGCTTCTGGATCAAAGAGGCAGACCAGTCAGCCAGAAACAAAGCGATCACTAAACTGATAGCAGCAGCTATGAGCGCTAGACCAAAGCTCCCGGTGACAAAATGAACAATAGCGCCTACAAAAGCCATATGCCAGAAATTCCACAAGTCAATGTCTAGAGTCTGGGTGAGGCCGAGGAAAAGCAAGACAACATTCAGCGCGATACCAATCGGAATAATCAGGTTTCCTACTGGCGTGCCAAAGGCGAGAGCAGATGCTGCTGGCCAGCCAATGTCGATAATGTCCAGCCCAGTGCCGGTGCGCTCAGCAAATGCCGTCCCAATTGTACTCAGTGTCTCACCTAGCATGCCTACCGTCAAGAAAATGCCAACGAAGGCGACCGCTGACAGCAAACCGCTACGAATGGCCCGGTCAACGCTTAGGCCCAAGACAATGCCTAATAGTGCGATAACGACCGGTAGCACGATCGTAGGGCCAAGTGTGTTCAACAAATTACCTACAGTTGCGAGTATCGTTTCCATCTTACACCCCCTTTATAAAAGTTTTATGTTCCCCAGTTGACCCCTGGGGCCACTCTGGTGCAGAGCGGAATAATAAACACCCGTAAAAGACCGTTGCCTGCCGTCGCTTTATTCATCCCTGGAGGCAATACTGCCTCCAATCCCATTATTTGTCTGCTTGCAAGACATCAAGCAGTTCTTGCAAGACCTCTTTCTCTCCTTTGCCGGTGATGAGCGGAACTCCATTGATGACCCGAACCACCTTGGCAAACTCCGTAGGCATACCCGTAGTGGCCACAATTACATCAGCATTTACACGGGAGGGTGTCAGCTCTGTCACTCGATACTGACTGATCGTGGCATCAATTCCTTTCCGCTTGAGGAAGTCTTCAATTTTGACGCGGAGCATAGACGAGGTAGCAATCCCTGTTGCACACACAATGTAGACTTTCTTCTTTTTTGCCATACGGTCTCCCTTTACAACACAGCCAACAACGCTACCCCCGGGACAGATCAAGGGTTGAGTCTATACTATTCAACACTTCAGCCAGCAGAACGATCAGATACTCCATATCTGGCCATGAGCCCACTTCAATCGGAGCATGAGTGTAACGGACAGGAAATGCCATATCCAGGGCGGGTATCCCTTCCCGCACAACAGCCAAGTAAGAAGTTTCCCCCAATCCTCCTAAGAATACAGAGTGCTGCAGAGGAAGGCCCAGACGAGCTGCGGTGTCAGTAACATACTGGCGAAGCCGTGGATTAGGAATCAGTCCGTTCAGCGTACCTCGACCGTGAAAGGTATAATGGCTGATGACGGGCCCACCTCCCAATCGGATATCCGCAAGGGCTTTCAAATCCGGTGTATCGCATGCAACGGCAACGTCCAGTCCGATCGCCATATCCGGGTTGATGGCAAATCCTACCGTCACTACACCACGGATATTGAATTCCTCTTGCACAGAGGCAACGAAATACACAGTGGCTGCTCGCTTTTTACCCGCCAGCAAACGCAGAAGTTGCAACAAAACAAAACAACCCGCTCGATCATCCAGCGCTTTTCCTGCAAATTGTCCCCCCGGCATCTCCTGGAAGAACCCATGATACGTGACCGGGGTGCCAGGATAAATGCCCATGGCCTCTGCTTCAGCGTTGGAGTGTGCACCGATATCCACGTAGAGCTCATTGATCTCGGTAACTTTGAATTTTTCCTCTGGAGGCGTCAGGTGATGGGATTTTGGTCCAATCACGCCAAATACATCCCCTTTGGTGCCGCGCAATACTAAGCGCTGCGCCGGAAGGCTTTTTTCAGGAACTCCGCCTACTCGGGTCAGACGCACCCATCCATCTTCTTCGATCTTGCGCACCATGAACCCTAGTTCATCCATATGCGCGGAAATCATGACTCTGGGCCCGTTTGCCTGCGCCCCAGGCAGGCAAGCAATGACATTGCCTAGGCGGTCCACACGCACATCAGGCACAAAGCGCAACATCTCTGCCTTCATATATTGAATCATATCCTCTTCGTGACCAGACAATGCAGAGATATAGCACATTTGCCGCAATTGGTCCAGGCTTTCAATGGGCTTCATTTCTTACGTTCCTTTCCCATTCCCCTCCTTCTTGATTCCCAACGTGCTTTGGCTCGTTCTATACTTTCTCTGTCCTCAGGTGGTAAAGCGAATGGTGTTTTCTGCCACCATTCCCGCAATACGGCGCTAATCCTGTCTCTCTGACGTGGGAACATGATGGCAAGCAACCCAATAGCTACAACAAAGGTATTGATCTGCAAATTGTGTGCTGCATACCAATCCGCAATTTTTATCCCGGATGGACCGAGGGCCCAAGACACCAATTCCCTGATAAGCATAACTAATATCCTTTCATTATTGACAAACTCATGGTGCACCGCAAACAGTCAAAGAGTTGGTGTCAGCGCTCAGCGGAGAGAGAAACAGCAGCTTCATTGTTCAGATTGCAACCAACAAATCATGCTAAGCATGGGGCAGTGAGCCACTCACGTGGCTCACTGCCCCATGAAACGTACTGTTATTTACCAAACAGCGCCTTGGCAATCATGACCAGGATCCATCCTAATGGGTTGGCAAAGCCGCCAATCTGCGCTGCCCCTTCAGGGAATGTGTAGCCAATACTCTTAGCTGTAGCGGTGATCAGTGGGCTCCAGATAGACCCCATGTACAGGATGATGACCATGATCACGACGCCTGTAATGAAGGTCTTCCAGAACCGCCCCCCGCTCATTGGCGTAGCCATCACTACAAAGAAGGGCGTGGCTGCCAAATCACCAAAGGGTAGGAGCTTATTGCCAGGGAGAATAACTGCCAGGATCAGGGTGATGGGGACAAGGAGCAAAGCCACTGTAAGGGTCAGAGGATCGCCAATCATCAGCGCGGAATCCATACCGATATAGAACTCGCGTCCAGCGAAGCGCTTCTGCAAGAACTCCCGTGCCTGATCTGAAAGCGGAACTAGGCCCTCCATCAGGATCGCCACTACGCGCGGCATGAGCAACATCACTGCAGATAGAGACATAGCCAACTGCAGGACCTTGCCCAGGAGATCTTTAAATGACAATCCTGCGGGTACATAGGCCAGAAGTCCGATGATGATCCCCAGAATCAAGCCAACCAACACTGGCTCGCCTAGAACGCCAAATCGCTCGCGCAGACGCATCAGGTCACTGGAGTCTGCCGGAGCCGCCTCCTTCTCAATTCCTAGCGCATCAAGGATCTTCAGCACCGGCCAGACAATGAGCATGGAGGCAGTAGCCCAACCATGAGAGATAGATAGATCGGGCCACTTAAAATACTTCTGGATGGTGGGGGCGGTAAGGTCTGCAACCTTAAGCGTATAGGCAGCATGGATTACCGCACCGAGGATAGCCAGAGGGAAATTACCAGTTGCCACATAGATCAGGGACCCGGTATATGCCCAGTGCCAATAGTTCCATAGGTCCACATCGACTGTCTTGGTGAGCCGCAATGCGAGCATAACGAGGTTGACCGCGAGCCCAACGATGAAGATCACCGAGCCCACCCGGGTGCCAAACGCGATAGCAGCTGCCACCGGCCAACCAACGTCAATAGCAGTGAGCGTTACCCCCCAGTTCTTCACCATCCCCTCTGCGGCCGGTCCTAGGTATTGGAAGAGAAGGTTAATGACCAGGCTAATGCCTATGAAGCCAATACCTACGGTGATTCCTGCGCGCAGAGCCTTGCCGAATTTGGCGCCCAAGATCACGCCAAGCAACGTGATGATAACAGGCATCATCACGCTGGCACCTAGGCCAGTAATAAAATCATAAATCGCCTTAATCGCTTCCATATTTTTCCCCTCCTTTTAAGATTTAACTTTGCCCTGTAAAGCGTCAATGATTTCTTTTTCGACTCGGTCTGTCCCGATCCCTGTAATAAACGGGATGCCGCTGATGACGGGCACATCAACGGCCGGCACTTGCGTGGTAGCCACAATCAAGTCCACATCTTTGGAAGCAGTGAGCGCTTCTGAGGTCATGCAGCGGCGAATTTCTGCCCTAATGCCATGCTTCTTCAGCAACTCCTCTACCTTCATGGCTACTACCGTTGAAGTTGCGATCGCAGTGCCGCAGACTATTAGAATCCTCTTAGCGTTGGCCAAAGCATCACCTCCCTTCCCTAATGAGATTCTCTAGCTGTAAATGAGACCATTGTCTCACACTAGCTAAGCCGCTCCAATAGCATAACCCGGTTCAATAACATTCTTGAGCATCTCTGCAAACACTAATTATGCTCGAGCCTTTCTAAGGTTAGCCAATACACTATCGATCAATTGACGCCCGTTCTGATAGAAGACACGCTTCAGAGCTTCTTCAGAGAGTCCTGCTCGCTTGGCTCCATCACGAATAGCTCTAATAGATTCATAAGCCATGTATGTGCACTCAATGGGATTATCCAGACAGGATAGGCTCCACGCATACTTATCTCTGGTTACAAACAAATTGATTCCATTAACACACACCACTTGTCCATGCACCGCGCTATCAGGTAAGTCCGTCCCGAACATGACCCGCGAAGCATCCACATGTTCAAAAAGGAATTGGAACACAACGCTATTTTGTATAAAGGTCGTGTCAAAATAGACATTAGGCAGGCTTTCGACATGCTTTAATCCACGAAATACTGACCATTCACAATAGGAACGGCCTACATGAGCCACTATCAGTTTGGCCTGAGGATATTCAGCCGAAATCCGCTGCAATGCCGCTATGTTCTCTGGATCTGCCAAGCGTCCTTTGCGAGGTAGGTGTATCATCACAATTAGACCCAGTTCATTAGCCACTTTCAAGTGATCCGCAGTAAGCATATCGTCGAGGAGAACATCGTTTTGCGCTTTCCAATAGACAAAGGTGAAATAGGGCTTCAGCCCCACGAAGTTACCCTCTAGCACTGATTGACGTACCTGGTCAGCCTTATCTACAGGCCTTATTAACATTAACCCCGCAGCATGGGGATCGTTGCGTATAACCTCGCGTACATGTTCGTTATTCCGTTCCACATCCATCTCTGGAATGGGCATCCCAAAGCACAGAACTTCATACTGTTTACCTGGGAATAGCCACTGCACAGTGCGCTGCAACTCTTGATAGGGGAAAGAATCAGTAGTCCATACTAAGGAAGGCGAAGTGCGTGTAGTTTCACTGGGAGGAGAAGCCAAGTCCGTTGCGCGCCACACATGTGCATGAAAATCAAGCACTCGATCAGGTAGCAGCGGTTCGATCTCGGCGTGATAAATGGGACTATCTATACGATCCCAGTAGCTCTGCTCATATTCTGGACCCATTTGATCACGCTCCCTTCGCAAATCTTGAGCTTTGGCTATGCTCGCAAAAGGCTTTCCACTGCCTGTACTATATCTTCGGAAGATGGGACAAATGGCATAGGTAGGTCAGGACCTGCCACCCTGATGATAGGAGCATCCAGGAACTCAAAAGCTTCTTCAGCGATCAGAGCGCTAACTTCTGCACCAACCCCGCCAGTCTTTTTAGCCTCATGGGCTATAACCACCTTCCGAGTTTTCTTCACTGATTCTAAAATGGTTTTCTTATCAATAGGCAAGATACTGCGCAAATCCACTACTTCCAATTCTATCCCTCTGGAGCCCAATCTTCGTGCTGCCTCCAAGACCTCATGCACCATCCATGCTGTCGCTATCACAGTTACATCTCGACCTTCTCGCTTGACTTCAGCTCTGCCCAGAGGAATAACAAAGTCACCATCGGGCACTGGCCCTCGTATATCATACAACTTTTTGTGTTCAAAGAAAAGCACAGGATTATCATCGCGGATTGCTGCCTTCAACAACCCTTTTGCATCAGCAGGAGTGGAGGGCATGACCACTTTCAAACCAGGGGACTGCAAGAACCAGCTTTCCGGCGACTGTTGTTGTATCGGCATTGCGTTAACTGTGGCACCAAAAGCAGTGCGTACCACTAGTGGCACCTTTGCCTCTCCGGAAGTAAAGAATCTCATCTGAGAGGCTTCGTAAACCAGTTGGTGGAAACAGGTAACAAGGAATTCCGCATCCATTATTTCAGCTACAGGCCTCTTTCCTAACATAGCGGCTCCTATAGATGAGCCGATAATAGCCCCTTCAGAAATCGGCGTTTCTATTACTCTCTCTTCTCCAAATTCCTCCAATAGGCCCTCAGTTACACCGAATACGCCGCCTCGACGATAGCTTCCAATCGCGATGCCTACCAGGTAGACATTCGGATCCCTTCTCATTTCTTCCCTTAGAGCTTGACGCAGTGCTTCACGGAAAGTCAATTCTGCCATCTTTTCACGCTTCCATATAATTGGTATTGATGAAAAACTCTATCATAAACTCACTATATGTATATTTCTCTGTATATCGCAGACCATTGTTGCAATCTATCTTCGGGCGTGAGATCTGGTCTAGACAGCGCCTCATCAACAGCCTTCGCAATCTCATCCGCCGCATTCTGCTGAATATTGAGTAGCTCTTCCTGCGGCATGCCTTTTGCTTTCAATGTAGCCTCAAGCCGCAGAATAGGACACTTGCGTCGCCATTTCCTGCGCTCTGCCTCCGCACGATACTGATCAGGGTCCCGCTCAGAATGCGGAGACATCCTATATGTTACAGCTTCAACCAAAGTAGGCCCCAGGCCATCTCTAGCTCTTTGTACTGCCTCCTGCACTGTTTGGTGTACTGCGAGTACATCATTACCATCAACAGTAATACCAGGAAATCCATATGCTACAGCTCGCTTGGATATCTTTCCCACCGTTACTGCTTTAGCAACGCGCATGTTCATAGCCCACTGGTTATTTTGGCATACAAAAACGATAGGCAATCTAAACACTGCAGCAAGGTTCAGTGCCTCATGAAAATTGCCACGGTTAGTAGTTCCATCGCCGAATGAGTTCACTACTACTTGGCCGGTTTTCCCTAGTTTAGCTCCCAATGCAGCACCTACTGCTATCTCAATCCCTCCACCCAAAATAGAGGAGGCCATTCCTATTACATTCAATGTCATGTTTGTAGTCCATTGTACAGCCATAGTATTTGCCAAGCCAGTGCTCTTTTTCCCCAAATATATACACATTAACTCTGTTGCAGGGAGCTTTCTGACCAGCCACGCTGCTGTAGCCCCTCGATAATGAGGGCTTATCAGATCTTGTTTAGAAAGGCCGTAAAACGCACCAACTGATACCGCTTCCTCGCCTATGCCTAAGTGAGGAGTAAAACAACGCGTTTTACCACTATGAAAGAGCTCGACTATTTTCTCTTCAAATTTCCTGCTCAATAGCATAATTCGGTAGATATTCGTCAAGTCCGACAAACTAAGATGCTCCGTTTTCATGCGCCTCCTGGCTTTTGCTGTTCTTCCGGTCTTTTTGGCAAAAGATGTTCACGCAAGAAAGCAGCAACTGCGTCTTCTTGCGACAGTTGCTTCAAATGTTGAAGTAACCCTGGTTGCTGAAAAAGCAGGACGAGCCGCTGCAGCCATTCCACCTGCTGATCTGGATTGTTGAGAGCCAATAAGAACACGATCTGTACTGGCAACGTTGAGCCAGAATCGCCGCCCATTTCCCCAAACTGAACTGGCTGATCTAAGATACCCACCGCGATAGCGGGCACCTTGCAGTATTCTGCTTCTGCGTGCGGTATTGCAACAGGTATATCAGGTAGAGGTAGTCCTGTAGGCTGGGAAGCCTCACGTTTCAGAACAGCCTCGAGAAAACCAGCTGTTACATAGCCATGTTGAGATAGACGTTCGGCCAGAGCGGAAATTGCTTCAGTGTAGTTCGTAACCCGCAGATGCGTAATAACCAGATCGGCATCAATAGTGACCCCGGCTTTGGCAGTATAACTATGCTTACCCGAATTCTTTGCCCTCACAGCTATGTAACACCCTTCAGTTAAGTCCTAAGTAGATCTCGTGTGTGCCAATTTGTCAAACAAGCTTTACTTCCACAGGCCATGCCTTAAGCATATCAAGAGCACGAGTCGGTATGCTTGTATCGGTAATCAGCACGTCCACTTCACTTAGGTCGCATACTCTGGCAAAGCCAATGACCCCAAATTTGGACGAATCGGCTAGGACAATCACTTGCTCACCTGCACGCAGCATAGCCTGCTTCACTGCCACTTCCTCTAGGACTACGTTGCCAATGACCCCATCCTCATGAATGGCATCAGCTCCTAAGAAGGTCTTGTTGACACGCAAATTTCGGAGAAAGGCTTCAGTTTGCGGACCTAGCAGAGTGTACACATTGGCACGAGCAATACCGCCCGTGCAGACCAAGGCTATATTGGGATTGGAAGCCAGCTTGACTGCGATTTGCAGATCATTGGTGACAACAGTGAGGTTACGCCTTTGCATGAGCAACAAGGCCAGTTCATAGGTCGTGGAGCCAGCATCCAGGATGATGGTTTCACCATCACGGACCATTTCTGCCGCTGCTGCAGCGATACGGCGTTTTTCCTCAATATGGCGTTGGCGCTTGACTTCATAGGGGGGTTCCAGAGTAGTGCTGGGCACCGACAGTACAGCGCCACCACGCGTGCGGATGAGCTGTCCCCCCTGCTCCATGTGCTCCAGATCACGCCGTATCGTTGCCGGGGACACATCAAGCAGTGCGGCCACTTCACTAACTTCGATATAACCATTATCCTTTAGTTTCTGCAGCAGGATCGCACGGCGTTCTTCAGCGAGCATAATACTCCCTGATGTTCATAAAGAAACGTTTTCAATCATCATGTTGTTTCAAAATGATTGTTTGTAAACATTATAGCACATTTATAGGCAATTGTCAATAGTTTTCGCGCAAATTTTTTGTGGACGGCGGCGTTTTCCATTGAGCCTGCCAGGGATTGAAATCCCTGGCTGAAACAGTAAGCCCCCTGAAGGGGGCTGCTGCCAATCACCAGTCGGCTTCAGCCGACTTACGTTTCAGCCAGGGAATTGATTCCCTGGCATCATCTGGGCCTGGGCTCCCATGCCCAGGCGAGGTGGTCTCCTGTGTCACCCTGAGGCGAAGCCGAGGGGTCTCATGGAACGGAGGGAGATTCTTCGCCGCTACGCGGCTTAGAATGACCATGGGAGAGCAGGTGCTCTCACATTTGGCGTGGACAGCGGGTGGTCCACCTGGAGCAATCTCACGCTCGGCGTGGACCACAGTCCACGCTGGGTATCAGATAGCCCCATCTACTTGAGGAGCGAATCCGTTCCATCCGTGCCCCAAATCTGCTGACAGTGATTGTTCTTGTCCAGATTTGGTCGCTTTTCATCCGCCTGGAGCTTTGCAAGGTATTTCTTGCCCCGAAGTGGAACTACACCCCCCTCGTGCTGCCAGTTTGACCAAGTGCCCGATTTCGAGTAAAATACTTTTGCTTGCCCCGATCGTCTAGTGGCCTAGGACACAGCCCTTTCAAGGCTGCGACGGGGATTCGAATTCCCCTCGGGGCATTTTCGCCTCCTCTGAGAAAACAAGGCATAATATCTAATGCCGTTGTCGAAGGCCTTGGCTTAGCATTGCTGTGCGCATTGTGCAGAGAGGACAAACTTCTGTGCGAAAGACCCTTGCCCTGATGTGCATTATGCTCTTGCTCTCAGCCTGCCATGGTGACCCGCAGCCTAGCGCGACCCCATACCCAACCTACACGCCTTTGCCAACCTATACCCCCTACATTACCCCCACACCCAAGCCTACCGCTATTCCCCTGCCCCTCTTGCAGGGCTGGCAAGAGGCACAGGTAATGCGAATCAGCGATGGTGATACCATTGAAGTCACCATCAATGGCCAGGTGTACCGCGTGCGGTACATTGGCATCGATGCCCCGGAAGAGGGAGAACCGTGTTACGAAGAGGCTACCCGCTTCAATGCCTATCTAGTTACGCATCTGGGAAAGACCATTTACTTGGAAAAGGACGTCAGTGAAACCGATCAATACGGCAGGTTGCTGCGCTATGTGTGGATAGCGGGGCCAGATGAGTACATTATGGCTAACGCTGAACTGGTGGCTATGGGCTACGCAAGGGCAATCGCCTATCCACCGGACGTAAAGCACCAAGCGTTCTTGACACAGATGGAGCAACATGCGCGCCAGGCGGGTTTTGTCGCGTGCTGGGCAACGCCTACCCCAACCACAACGGCGACGCCTACAGCGACAGCGAAAGCAGCCACCAGCACGCCAACAGCCCCTGCTAGTTGCCCCCAAGGATGCATCACGCCACCGCCTGGCTGCGTGATCAAGGGGAACATCAGTTCCAGCACCGGCGAAAAGATCTACCACATGCCCGGTCAGCGTTACTATGACCAGACAACCATTGATCCCGAGAAAGGGGAGCGCTGGTTCTGCACGGAAGAAGAAGCCATTGCCAATGGCTGGCGCAAAAGCAAGAGGTAATTGGCAGCTGGCATGATAAGGCACAACCATTGCTTTCAATAAGCGCTGCTTTCCGCTTTAGACTTTGCACTTTTTATTGCTATAATAGCGTTGAGCAGAGGAGGGCCAAGTATGGACGCCCTGTATCAACTTGTGCTGAGATTCTGCGGGTTTTTGGGCCTTGAACCAGCTACCAGTGCCATGGTATTGGCCACAATAGGATTCATGGCCTTGGTTGGAGCAAGCGCCCTTCTGCTAGCCCATGGCATGACCAGTGCAGGGGAAGGACTTGACCACATCCTCGAGGGACTACAGCGGCTTCTCATGGGGCTCTTTATGCTGGGCACGGCGCTGCTGATTGCTCTGGCTCTCTACTGCCTCACCCGAGGTACGCTTGTGCATATCCAGCATTGAGCGCGATCCCTGCGTTTATCCCCACGCATTCCATGCCGCTGCCACCGAGTACACGATAAGCATTTGCCCACACACATAAGCAACCCAAATCACGTCATTTACCGATCTCCAGGCATGGCCACGGATGACCCAGTTGCCCAGGATGAAATCAGAAGCCAGAAAGAGCCACGCCCCCAGCGCAAGGGGCACAAAACGTGCTTCGCCAATGGCAAGGGCTACAGCCAGTGCAACCATAACTCCGATCAATAACCCGTAAACGAGACTGCCTGCATTGATTGCTTTGCTTCCGCCTGGCTTGCGCACATAGCTGTACCATGCCCACAGACAAAATGTCAAGACAACGATCAACAAGGGGATCAGAGCTACCCTTGTCCTTCCTAGGAAAGATTTATAGAGGTGCAGAAAGGCTGCAATGTAGAATAGGTGGCCAATACCAAATTCAATCATGCCGGAGATGAGCCGATTCGGCACCGGGATCAAATCCGCCATAATCAGGTCGCCGACAAAACCGGCCGCCATGCCTAGGAAGATCAGAGCGGCGTAAGTTTGCAAGGGAGTGCCTTGTGCTCCTCCTTGCCAGCCGAGCAAAGCAGCCAGCACCAGCAATGCTGACAGGAGCATGCGCAAAGGGCGTGGGAGCCGGCCCGTCTTCTCCTCGTTGAACTTGCCAAAGACGAGCCCACCGGCAAGCAAAGCCAGTTCTAGCATAAACAGCGCATACAAAAGCCAATCAAACGGATGGCGATAAGGTAACGGGAACATAGGGCGCCTCCTCGTACAGGAACGGATAACATGTGGTTGGATTATACACCGAGCGCACGAGATAGGTAAAGCACTAGTGAGAGGGGAAAATCCATTCAGCGGATGGTGGCTACCTGTTCGTACACAGCAAGCAGTTGCTTGGCTGCCTGAGCCCAGGTGAAGCGGCGTGCTCGTACCAGACCTCGCGCAATCATTTCACGGCGCAAGGTTGCATCGCTCAGTAAACGCTGCATCGCCGCAGCCAGAGCTCTGACATCCAGCGGGTCTACCATCCATGCTGCATCGCCAACTACCTCGGGCAGTGAGGAAACGTTGGACGTGATCACCGGCACCCCACAAGCCATCGCTTCCAGCGGGGGTAAACCAAATCCCTCGTACAGCGAGGGAAAAACGAACAAATCAGCCATGGTATACAAAGCCGGGAGATCCTCGTCAGCGACATAACCCGGAAAGCATACCGCCTCTTGCAAGCCAAGCTCCCTGACCTTTTCGAAGATACCCTCGTACATCCATCCCAAGCCTCCCGCAATGACCAGCTTGATCTCCGCATCTACCTGCTGCCTGACCTGCGCATAGGCTTCAATCAGCCGCTCAAAGTTCTTGCGCGGCTGCAATGTCCCCAACCCCAGTACAAAGCGAGGGGGCAAGCGATAACGCGCACGCACTGTTGCAAGGCGACCTTCATCTTCAACGGGATGAAACTCTTGTCCTACCCCCGCATAGATGACCTTGACACGAGCAGCGTCCACCCCCAACAATGCGATGACATCGGATTTGGTGCATTCTGAATCAGCCAGCACCATGTTTGCTCGGCGCACCGACAAGGGTACAACTTGGCAGAGATAAGCCTGCAGTTTGGGATAAGAGCACTGTGGCACGCGCAGAAATGACAAGTCATGCACCGTTACGATGGTCCGCGCGTTGCGCACTGGCGGTAGTGCAAAATCAGGGGAATGGAACACATCCAGTGCGCGGCTGAAAAAATCCACCCACAGCGGCAGACGCAAGCGATGCCATAAAATAGTCCAAAGGCGCTCGGAAAAGGGCAACACCATCACGCGCAGATTCGGATATTTAGCATGGTCCAGCCAAAGCGGAGGCTCCAGAGGTGGCTTGGATGCGTCCTGCGGTGTTTTTGCTCTGCCAGACACCAATAGGACATACTCATTGTGTCTATCGAGTTCTAGTAATGCTGTGACAAGCTGGCGCGTATAGCGGCCTATGCCCGCCCCTTGATGCACCGCGGATGTGTAGTCAATGCCGATACGCATGCTGGTCTCCCACGCTTTTCTCCGCCACAACCAAAAGGCCCAGGCAAAGCCCCAGCTGCACATTCATGCTATGCACGAAAAGGTTGTCAAAGAGGTTATGGGTACAAAGATGCACAAGTACGCCGAACACCCCCAATGCCACTGCGCGCCAGTAGCCGCGTTTGGGAAACCCTGCCCCTGCATCCGCTTGATCAACGGGAGCAGCTCCGATGGCAGAAAGGCTCTGGATCACGCGCCAAGCTTGAAACAAACAAGCACCGAACAAAAACAGATATGCGCTCAAGCCAATAATGCCTGCCTCTGCAGCGATGTTGAGATAGTAATTATGCGCATGCCCGAGCGCATCGCGCCAACGCCCTATCGCATAGTGGGGGTAAGCCATAGGGTAATTGCCAATGCCCACTCCCAGCCATGGGTGATCAGAGAACATGCCTATAGCGGCAAGCCAATGCGCCATGCGCTCAACCACTGCCCAGTTCGCATCCGTTACTTCTACCCTGGCTACATCAACGCCACCTAGATAGGGTAGAAAGTCTGACAGCCGTTGCGTCAAGGCAGGCGGGAGGTACTGCGCACCACCCATAAAGAGAAGATAGGCTACCAATAAGCCTATCGCTATGGCGTTGATCCGTGCACTACGACTGCGCGCTGCTGTAACCACTAGGAGCGCTGCTGCCATGCCAACCCATCCCCCGCGCGACCAACTCATGGTTATTGCTGCTAATATCACGGCAAAAGCCATCACGAAGACACCGCACAAGAATATTTGCCTCACGGAGCGTCGTAGCCACGAAAATGCTTCTAGCATCAGCGCATAGGCTAGTGGCAAGATGAGGCCCAAATACCCCGCAAAGGGATTAGGCTGGGCAAAATGCCCATAGGCACGCATAAAACGCCCAAAGAGGATAAACCCCTCCGGCCCTGCTTGGCGGAGGAATTGATATACTCCAACCAGTGCTTCGGCGCTTCCGGCAGCCAGCAAAGCCCAGACCAACCGCTGTCCCCAACGCTCGTCTACCATATCCGCCATGAACCCATAGATCAGGGCAACCTCCAGCCACTTCACAATTTCCTTAACACTCAACTCGAGGGAGGTAGTGACCAAAGTCGAGAGAAAAATCGCACCAAGGAAAAGAGACAATGGCAAGAGCAGAGGCGCACGCGGAACAAGGATGCGCCTTGCCGCAACCATACGCGCCAACCAAGAAGCAAACAAAAGCGCGATTACCAGTTCGGCAGCACCAATATTCACAGGTCCCAAAGGCACTTCTCGGATGGAACCAAAGGGCACAGCAAAAGCCAGAAGGAGAAGAGCAAACGGGGGTTGAATCAGGATTACAAGGAATCCAAAGGCACTCATCAGCAACAGGCCAGCCCATTTCCAAGGCAACAAAGCCAGGGCTGTACCAAGTACCACAATCAACAGGAAAAGCACAACCTTGGGAACAGCAGTTTGCAGTTCCAACATCCACGGTTTGTCCATGTGCGGTTGCCAGTTACCCATTCAATGTGGGAGTCCATATCCACCGACAACGGGTAACTGGCAACAATCAGACTTTTCTCGCATGTATGTGCACCCTCGCACCGAGTTAGGGTAATTAAGGATTTGTCTCCTTGCCTTCTTTTACCTCATGCGCCAAGATGATCGCCTCGGCGATTTCCTTCATTGGACGGCGCGTATTCATGCTCATCTTCTGTATGCGGCGAAAGGCTTCTTGTTCTGTCAGACCGTGGGTATCCATGAGAATGCCTTTCGCGCGATCCACCAACTTGCGCGTTTCAAGGGCTTCTTTGAGGTCTTCTACTTCCTTCTGCACAGCGCGGAACTCTTCAAACCGGGCTAGCGTTACTTCGATGGCGGGGGCGAGATTCGACTCCCGGAAAGGTTTGACCAGGTAGCCAACTACCCCCGCTTCTCTGGCGCGCTCAATTAGGTCTTGCTGGCTATAGGCAGTCAGCAAAAGCACCGGCGCAATCTTTTCCTCTGTCAGTACTTTGGCTGCCTCAATGCCATCCATGCCCGGCATCTTGATGTCCATAATCACCAGATCTGGCTTGAGTTCGCGAGCCATATTCACTGCACTTTGGCCGTCGCTGGCCTCACCTACCACGAGGTAGCCCAGATTGGTCAGCATCTCCCGCAGATCCATCAGGATGATAGATTCGTCATCTGCAATCAATATCCTCGTCCGTTTCAACTCTTAGCACCTCCTAGAGATGTCTTGGGGAAAGTCACGATAGCTTTCACCCCTTTATCGCCTTGTAATATAAACTTGCCTTTCAGGTCACCTTGGACCAAGGTGCGCACAATACGCAATCCCAGGCCACCTTGTTCATCCAGATCAAAACCACTGGGAAGGCCGGTGCCATCATCGCTAACACTAATGCTCACCCATTCACCTTCGTCATTCAGTTCGATGGTCACCTCGCCTACATTGCGCTGCTCATAGCCATGCTCTACGGCGTTTAGCAACAGTTCATTAATCACCAGAGCACAGGCTGTCGCCTGTTGGGAAGATAAGTAGATAGCCGGCCCGGTCAATTGAAAACGGATGTTCTTGTTGGGATCCACCACGCTCTGCACCATCTGCTCAACAATGCGCTGCGTGACATCGCGTAGATTGATCACGCTGCCGCTGTCATACGACAGGAATTCGTGCACCACTGCTACACTGAGAATGCGATTGACTGTTTCCTGCAACGCTTGCTCCACCTCCGGCAAAGTCGCTCGCCGGGCTTGCAGACGCAACAACGAAGCAATGACCTGTAAATTATTCTTGACGCGGTGGTGGATTTCCTGTACCATTGCCAATTTGGCTTTGAGCTCCCGCTCTTTGTCCCGTGCTTCAGTGGCATCGTGCACGGTCAGCATCACGCCCACTGGCACTGAGCCAGCTGGAGAAGGCACTTCTGACGTACCTCTGACCCAGAATTTCCACCACTCTTTGCGCGCATAGAGCGGAATCGCCTTGCGGATCCAGACACGGCCGTGTTCCTCTCTTTCTCGCTCCACACAAGCTCCTTTATTGAGTGCCTCATCCACCAACTCTGCATCCGCTGTTTCGATAGTATAAATGCTCTGGTGCAACAAGTTCCCCATATAGCCAATACGCCGGTACAGGTTGGCCGCAATGCCGCTCATGTATTGTATACGCCTTTGCAGGTCAATCACCACGATACCGTCGTGTTCACCAAAAGGCGAGAGCTTCTCAGCATCAGCCAACTCGCCCCGCAGCACCATCTCTTGCAACTGCTGCAACGCCCGTTGGAAAACCCGACTGCGTCGGCGGTGGCGTTCGTGCGCCAGCAAGTTGGTCTCGATGCTCAGTGCAGCAATAGCCCGGCTCCCGCTTCCTAACACCGGTAATACCTCGCGCACGATGGGCGCATCGCGCACTTTGCCACTCTGAACCCCCCGTCGCAACTCGGTGCTGGCTAGGGCACGAAAAACCCAGGGGGCCTCGTGCGCATCCACCCGCTTGCCAACCAAGTCTTCCTCGTATACCGGGTAAATGGAATGCGGCCTGGCTTGGTCGCTCACGATAGCTTCCCCTTCTCCTACGGGGATATAAAGCAACAGGTCGCTGCGACTCAGATCGGAAAGAATAGGCAGCGCCTTACGTATCTGGTTTAATAAATTGGCATCCGCCTCCGGGAGGCGGGATTCATACACTTTCGCATCCACAGGTACTTCTCGCCTTTGAGGAATCCTTGTCTTCACTGTCGCATTTCTGGATGTCCAGTCTATTAACCCCATCCTTGTCTCGAGGTTGTGCAAATATCATAGGCGATTATAGCATATGTCTCAAAGGAGGACAAAGAAACCATTTTACGTCAGCGCTCGGGGTATGGGTATTATGGACGGCGCACAAGCAAGCCATCCACATCCACCTGCGTGCCAGGGACGCCAGAGGTCACCATCTCCACCTGGTGTGGGGCATAGCGCAGCCCCTGAACGAGGGGAATATGCACACCGTATGCAGATGAATCGCTGTGCAGGACGATTTCTCGAAGAGGATTGCCATCTACGCTGACCTGCAACCGACCTCCTTGCGGGCTTTTGTGCACCACCAGCTCCAGTTCTGTGCCGACAAAGGTAAAGCGCAGTGCATCGCCCGGCTTTTGGCTGCGATTGAGAGCTCCGAGCACGGCTTGCTCATCCTCGACCCTGCTCCAATCTCCTTCCCACTCCAGTGCCCAGTGATCCTCCTGGTGATAGCCCATGTATACATGCGGTGGCTGGTTTGCATACTCCTTCATCGCCTCATAGACTGGCAGAGGAGTAAAATCAGGCTCTACCATGCGGAAATAATAGAAAACCTGATCTGTTTCCGTGTCTGTGGCGCGCTTGAAAAACCAATAGTTCAGCACACCCATCCAAGGCCATTCTTCCTGCGCGCGCTGGTAAGCCTGTACCGCATAACGCGCTTGCTGTTCCAACGAGACGCGGCCATACAGAGGAAAGGCAGGAAAATCAGCGGGCACAGCATTCCAACCTACTTCGGTAGCCCACAAGGGTTTGTCCGCGTCACCATTGCGCACCATGATGTCGCGGATTAATTGTGGACGGGAAAAGTTGGTTAATTCTGGGCTGGTGCGATGGTCTCCTGGACCCGTCCATAATCCGTAGGCCATCACACCCATAATATCAAAATACCCCTTTACCCCTGCATCGTACATTTGCTGCAGGTAAATCAGGTCACTCAAGTTTTTGGGGCCGGTTTCTACGGTCTGAGCCAAGCCAGCGCTGAGGATGACACATTCAGGATCAGCCTCCTTAGCCCGGCAGTAGGCAATCTGCAGCAGCCTGACATAACCCGCCGCATCCACTGGCTGCTCTCCCCATTCTGGATAAATGTTGGGTTCATTCCATATTTGGTAATATTTCACCTTGCCCCTGTATCGGCTGACGATGGTGTACACGAAATTTCCAAAATCTTCAAAATCGTCTGGCGGGGCAAAAGTGCCCCGGGCATCGCCATCGGCGCGCGACCAGGCAGGGGGATTGCCCAAGCGGGCAATGATTTGCAAGCCATAGCGATTCGCCAATTCGACAATGCGGTCGTACTTTTCCCAGGCACTCTTGTTCCATTTATGGTCCCAAAAATCGCCTCGTGCACTCTGTTCGATGTCCTCCCAGGGAAACTCTTGGCGAATCCAACGGAAACCTGCTTCATGGATCATGCGCAGGGCTAGCTCTACTTTCGCCGGCTCTACTTCTTGCTCAAGAAAGGTGTTGACCCCAAAGGGATTGACACCGGTGTAAGCAATGGGTGCATAAGGCTCTAGGTGCAAAGGCGGGTTAGTCAGTTGCAACACGATCAGCCGCCCCAAACCCTTGATCTGCTCCCAGGTATCCTCCTCCCCTGTTACGCTGTACAAATAAGCCCGCACAGAGGAGCGCCCTAGCCAACATGCCAGCAAAAGCAAGGAGCAGGCTGCAACGAGCAAGAAGCACCATCGGAAAAACGGGAAGAAGGGGCGTTTCAAAATGTCCTCCTAAAGAGGTCCAATGTCATCCGGAGACGCCTAGGCTCCTGCGACCCCGTAATGTACTTTTTGCCATTTGGCCCTTTCCTTTGCCTGGCAAACGGGCTTCACCGCGATAGTTAGGCGCAGTGATCTCCCAAACCTGACAGCGGCTGATATCCAGAATGCGTGTCTTCAGACGAGGGTCGATTTCGACATCGCGGGTCATAGTAATAACCGTGGGCAAGCGCGCATTATAGCGGTAGTCAAAGAGTTGAAACAGCTTCTCCTGCGCCCAAGCTGTAGCGCTATGCGTTCCTAAGTCATCTAGAATAAGCAGGGGAGCACGACGGATCTCCTCGAAACGCCGGTCAAAGCCCACATTGCTGCCTGGAGCAAAGGTCGCCCGCAGATGGTCCAATAGGTCAGGCACGACAACGAAAATAGCCGGGAAGCCGTGCTCTACCCGATAGTTGGCAATAGCAGCGGCCAGATGGGTTTTGCCACAGCCAAAGCCACCGGTGAACACCAGCCATCCTTCTGGATTCTCAGCATAAGCTTTGGCGATGTATAAGGAGCGTTTCAGGTTCGTCCGCTGTGCTGCATCCAATGCTGGGTCATGCTCACGCAGGTCAAAACTCTCAAAGGTCTGATCGCTATGTAAGCTCAGGCTGCTCAATTCAGACTGCTCGACCACAGCGCTACCACGGTAATCGGGAGCCAGGATGTGGATCATCGAAGACCATTCCAGTTCTACTAGGCGGGAACGCAATCGTGGGTCCAGGTCCTCAAGTTCTTGATTGGTGGTAATGACAGTAGGCAATTGTGCGTTGTAGCGATAATTCAGGATCTGGTACAACTTCTCCTGCGCCCAAGAAGTGCTGCTGTGTGTACCCAAGTCATCCAGGATGAGCAAGGGAGCAGTGCGTACCGCCTCAAACCGCTGGTCAAAGCTGGCAGCACTGCCCGGGGCAAAGGCGGCGCGCAGATGATCGAGCAAATCTGGCACCACCACGAAAAGCACCGGCCGGCCTCGTTCTACTTGATAGTTGGCAATAGCTGCTGCCAGATGCGTCTTCCCACAGCCATAGCCGCCTTTTAAGATCAACCATCCTTGCGGATTTTCCGCATAGGCTCGTGCTTTCTCATAGGCTTTACGGAGATTCTCTTGCATCTGTGGGTTGAGGCCATGGCCTTCCGGGACAAAGGTGTCAAAGGTCATACGTGTCAAAAGCCCCAGGTTGCTAGCGCGGAGCAAATCCTGCAGACGTCGCTGCTCTATCTCACGGATCTTGCACTGACAAGGGATAGCGCGTCCAAAGTCCGGGTGACCAGGGGGCACGTTCCGGCGCAAATATCCCACACCATGACAAATCGGGCAAACTCCTTCGCTTTTGGACTCAGCGCTTGATGTACTTTCTGTATTCCTCTTCGGTGTACCAGGTTTTCTCACGGATTTTGCCTCTGCCCTCATCTTTGCCTTCAGTAGCCCAGCGTTCTAGAATGCGGCGCACGTATTTCCAGTTGCGCACATTACGCTCTACAGCGATGCGAAAAGCCTCTTCAATCCATTCCTGAGGATAGGTCCGCTCTGCTTCCTCTAACTCCTCGGCAATAATGGGCTGCAATAAGCCAATGTTCTGCTCATACAAGATGAAAATGTTGGGGCGTTCCGTAGGCACTGCAGGTTCAACTCTCACACCTCCTGCAGCCAGTTGGATTTCACCCAACTGTATCTGCTCTACTGTTCGCCGCCCCTGAGCGCTGTTCACAAAATAAAACTGCTCTCCGTCTTCAACACCCACCAAGTGCAGCAGCGTGCCTCGTGCCACTGCCCTCGCCAAGCCTTCACGCAGCGCTTCCTCCGGCGAAGGGGCAATCCCCTGCAGCCCACGCAGCAGCGTGCCATCTCCTAGCAATTCCCGCAGCGTAACATACTGCAAAGATCCCTTTTTGCCTTGGAGTAACCAAAAAATATGCAGTGTTACTTTTAATTCAGCCAAGTGATCAATTTGTGGAAGGAGTTCGCTGAAGAAGAGATCCGGGAGCCGTGCAAAAGTCAGCTTGCCGCTGGGGAAGCCGGAGAAAACGGTCATGGCAACTCTGTCTCCTGCGAATAGCCCAAGTCTTCATGATAGGTATCTAGATCCACGAACTTGGTCTGCTCGCTCACGAAGCGCAGCGAAATCTGGCCTGTAGGGCCATTGCGATGCTTGGAGACGAGGATATCCGCGATGTTCTTGCGGTCTGTATTTTCATTGTACATTTCGTCCCGGTAGATGAAAATGACCACATCCGAATCCTGCTCGATGCTGCCTGACTCCCTCAAATCAGACAAGATAGGGCGCTTGTCCTGACGGGATTCGACGGCACGTGAGAGCTGCGACATGGCTACTACGGGGACATTTAGTTCACGTGCCAAAGCCTTCAGCGCTCGAGAGATGTAGGAAATCTCCTGCACGCGGTTTTCACTGCGCACACCGCTGCGCATCAATTGCAAGTAGTCTATGATCACTAGGTCCAGCCCATATTCCGCCGCCAGACGCCGGCATTTGGTGCGAATTTCCATAGGCGATGGAGAGGGAGTATCGTCTATAAAGATGGCTATTTCGGCGAGAGTGCCTGTGGCTTTGACAAACTTGTCCCATTCGATATCGCGTATGTCACCAATACGCAACCGCTGCGAGCTGATCCCCGTTTCACCAGCAATCAATCGCTGTACCAGTTGCTCCGCGGACATCTCCAGGCTAAAAAACGCGACCACGGCATTATGTTTCAGAGCAGCATTGTGAGCCAAGGTCATTCCAAAGCTGCTCTTACCCATACCAGGCCTTCCAGCAACAATGATCAAATCGGAACGTTGCAGGCCGCCCAACAGCCGGTCCAAGTCAATGAACCCTGTGGGCAAGCCCACCATCTCTCCTTGATGCTGGTGCAGGTACTCAATGCGATCATAGTATTCCGTCAGAATGCGCTTGATCGGCGTCAAGCCCCGCGAGATGCGCCGCTGGGATACGTCAAACAGAATTTGCTCGGCGCGGTCCACAACTTCATCTACGTCCTCTGCTTCCTCATAAGCCAGGGCGGCGATCTTGCCTGACGCCTCAATCAGCCGACGGAGGATCGCGGTCCTCTCCACAATGCGAGCATAGTGTTCCACATGAATAGAAGTGGGGACGCTGTTGATGAGTGAAGTCAAGTAGGAAGGCCCGCCTACAGCATCCAGTTGTCCTCGACGCTCCAATTCATCACACAATGTGATAAAATCGGCGGGTTCGCGCCGTTCATGCAGATCGAGGATAGCAGCATAAATCTGGCCATGAGCCTCCCGGTAAAAATCCCCTGGCTGCAGAAATGGCGCAACCTTGATAATCGCCTCGCGGTCGATCAGCAGACTACCCAATACGGATTGCTCAGCCTCAATGTTTTGGGGTGGCAATCTGTCTATGTTCGTCATCTATTCGTCCTTCTGTTCCTCCTCTGAATCATCCAGACTGTTCAGGAAATCGCGAAATACGGAAAGATGCTCCTCTTCTTCTGGAGTAACCGGTTCCACCGATGCAACGGGTTCAATTTCGGGGCTGGGAACAATGCTGGCTTGAGCCATCACTTCTTCAGCCACATAAATCGGCGCATTACAACGCACGGCTAAAGCAATGGCATCGCTTGGTCGAGAATCAACTTCCCGCTGTTGGCCACCGATTTCCACCACGACACGTCCATGAAATGTGTTGTCTACCAGAGCATGGATAAAGATGTAGGAAACAGTAGCCCCCAGCTCCATAATCATGGACTTTAACAAGTCATGCGTCATAGGCCGTGGTGGTTCGATGTGTTGCAAAGCCATAGCGATTGCCTCTGCTTCAAATGGGCCAATCCAGATGGGCAGATATCGTTCCGCATTCACGTCTTTCAGAAGTACTACCCGATGGTTGGACAAGAGACTGGCTCGAATGCTATGCACTACCGCTGTAATCATCAATAGAAACCTCCTCGAGCCCATTGAATTACGGTGCAAAGCAGGGGAACAGTAGTCGGCTTGAGCTCGTAGCCATATTATAACACAGACAGTGCTAGACCCCAAACAGAGATCATTGGCGGGGTGTAGTTCGACGCAGTGTCAAATTTGCCTGCTGGCCCGCCGGGATGAGAAACCCACCCCATATACCTTGGACAAAATGGGGCTTTTGGGGTAAAATGTTTATGCTGACCAGTTTTTATGCCAAGAAGGCTTGCTACGAGGAGGAACCCTTGTCTGAACTTACGGATTTATATGCAGAAATTGCTGCCTGTCAAAAGTGCCCCTTGGCAAGAGGGCGCACAAATACCGTTCCCGGGGAAGGCCCAGAACACGCTGAGGTGATGTTCATCGGAGAAGCACCGGGCTACCATGAAAACCGCTTGGGGCGTCCCTTTGTTGGTGCCGCAGGTAAATTTCTCGAGGAGTTGCTGGCTTCCATCAATATGCGACGTAGCGATGTCTACATTTGCAATGTCATCAAGTGCCGCCCGCCTAACAACCGCGATCCGCTGCCTAGCGAGATCGAAGCCTGTCGGCCTTATCTGGACCGCCAAATCGAGCTAATCAAGCCCCGCCTGATTGTTACACTAGGGCGCTATTCCATGGCTAGGTTCTTACCCAAGGCGACCATTTCTAAAGCCCATGGGATACCGGTCAAAGTGGGCGATGTGATTGTATTGCCCCTTTTCCATCCCGCGGCAGCGCTGCATCAGCCAAAATATCGTGCAGACATCGAGCAAGATATCCGCAAAATCCCTGAGATTTTGGCGCAAAAAGACGAGTTTTCGGAAGCACCAGCAGCACAGCATGCTGAGCAATTGAGCCTGTTCTAAGAGCGCTTACGGAGGACGGGATTGGCTAAGAAAAAGCTCAAAGTAATTCCATTAGGCGGTCTAGGCCAAATTGGCAAAAACATGATGGTCTTGGAATACGCTGACCAGATGTTGGTGATTGACGCGGGACTGATGTTCCCCGAAAATGAGATGCTGGGCATTGATATCGTCATTCCCGATATGAGCTACGTCCTGGAACGCAAAGACAAGGTACTAGCAGTCATTGTCACACATGGCCATGAAGATCACATAGGCGCTCTGCCTTACCTTCTTTCGCAGATCAAAGTCCCCGTTTATGCCACACGCTTAACGCAGGGGTTGATTGAGGTCAAGCTCCGCGAGAGCCGGGTGAGCGATGTAGAGCAGCACATCATTCGTCCTGGGGATGTGCTCACACTAGGCCCATTCAACATTGAATTCTTCCATGTCAGTCACAGCATTCCCGATGGAGTGGGCTTGGCGATTCAGACCGAAGTAGGTTTGGTCATGCACAGCGGCGATTTCAAGTTCGACCACAGCCCGGTGGATGGACAACCTACTGACTTTGCGAAACTGGCCGAGTTAGGCAAAAAGGGAGTATTGTTGCTCCTGTCCGATAGCACAAATGCCGAGACGCCTGGCTATACCCCCTCGGAGACAAAACTAGCCCGCATCTTCGAGAGCGTCTTCTCGCGAGCCCGTGGCAGGATCATCGTCGCTACTTTTGCCTCGAACATCTCGCGCATCCAGCAGGTGATCTCCACTGCCCAGCAATATGGTCGCTATGTCGCTGTGGCAGGACGTAGTATGAGCAACAACGTACGCATGGCCATGGATTTGGGCTATCTTCAGGTGCCTGATGGGGTCTTGCTAAGCATAGACGAAATCCAAAACCTGCCTCAGAACCAGGTAGCTATCGTGTGCACAGGTAGCCAAGGAGAACCCACTTCAGCATTAGTGCGCATGGCGCGCAACGAGTATGCCCCCATCAGTCTACTACCTGGTGATACAGTCATTGTCTCCGCTACGCCCATCCCAGGCAACGAAGAGCTGGTCAACCGCACGATCAATAACCTCTTTCGCCTGGGCGCAGAGGTCTTTTACGATGAACTGCTCGATGTGCACGTCTCGGGACACGGGTGTCAAGAGGAACTGAAACTGATGCTGAACATGACGCGGCCCAAGTTCTTTGTCCCCATCCATGGGGAATACCGACACCTGGTGCTGCATGCTCGTCTTGCCGAGGAAGTGGGCATCCTACGACAGAACATCTTTGTCCTGGAGAGCGGGCAAATGCTAGAACTAGATCAGAATTCAGCCCAAATTGCTGGCACCGTGTCAGACGAGTACGTTCTGGTGGATGGATTGGGCGTGGGCGATATTACAGAAGTCGTATTAGAAGATCGCCGGCTCCTGTCGCGCAATGGTTTTCTCGTTGTCACATTAGTGATCGAAAGAGGGACGGGACGAATTCTATCGGGGCCTGAAATTGTCTCCAGAGGATTTGTCTATGTGCGCGAATCAGAAGACCTTTTTGAACGCGTGCGCACCGAAGTACTCAAAGCAGCAAAAGAAGGAGGAAACCGTATTTTGCTGGGCAACCGCATCAAGGACGCGTTGACCCGCTTCATTTACAATGAGACGCGACGCCGGCCACTAATCTTGCCGGTGGTGATGGAAGTATAAGCAATGGCAAATCGAGGCAAACAGCCGAAAAAGAGGCAAAAGAAAACAGGGGGCGTATCCCTCGATACCTGGCTCGAAGTCGCGGGCATACTGCTGTTAGCCATAGCGTTGGTTACTGTGTTGAGCCTGCTCTCGTTCAGCCGCGGCACACTCACGAGCAACTGGATTCGTCTCTTGCGTCAGGCAACTGGTTGGGGAGCTTATGTTCTTCCCCTGGGGCTGGGGGCACTAGGCTTCTGGCTTTTCCTATTTGGCTTTGGCCGTGAAATCCAGGTACCTCTGGAAACAGGATTGGGCATTGCGCTTTTGTTCCTAGGCAGCCTCGGCTTATTCCATTGTTTCGTCCATGACCCGCAGGCTGCCGCTATCAATGGCATGGGCGGTGGTTACCTGGGTTGGATCATTAGTAAGGCACTCATTGATGGCTTGGGCTATGTGGGTGCCATATTGGCGTTGTTAACCACGATCACCGTTGGATTGATTGCTGCTTTCAGCATCTCCATGGCAAATATAGCCAGGCAGTTGCTGGCTTTGTGGCAAAGGTTAACAGATTGGTATCGCCACCTGCGGTTGGCACGGACAGAAAGAGCCGCCCATGTGCCTAAGGAGAGTTTGCCGGACCGATTGTCTGCATTGCTGCACAAAGGGACGTTTCAGAAGGAGGAACCTGCTCGCAGAGAGGAAAAGCGTCCCATTCCTCAGGCAGCCAAGCCAGCAACGGCTGAGCGAGATTTGCTTTTCCCTCGCGTTGTGGGAGGAACGCAGGAATGGCATCTCCCGCCAATGGAGGAGATCCTGGACAAAGGCACAGAGCAGGAACTAAGCCAGGCTGAAATTCGTACCAGAGCCCGCATTATCGAAGAGACATTGGCTAACTTTGGAGTGCCGGCCAAAGTGGTCGAGGTAAACCCTGGGCCAACCGTTACTCAATTTGGCGTTGAACCAGGGTTCATCGAAAGACCAGACCGCTCTGGCAAGCTCAAGCGAGTGAAGGTCAAGGTAAACCGCATTAGCGCTTTAGCCAATGATTTGGCGCTAGCCCTAGCGGCCTCACCCATCCGCATTGAAGCACCGGTGCCCGGTCGTTCACTAGTGGGCATCGAAGTACCCAACACGAGCATTTCCTTGGTCAGCCTGCGCAGCGTGATGGATACGGACGCCTTTCGCAACGTCCATTCCAAGTTGCGCATCGCCTTGGGGCAGGATGTAGCGGGGCAACCGGTGGTGGCTGATTTGGCTCAAATGCCACACTTGCTTATTGCTGGAGCTACCGGATCGGGCAAGTCCGTTTGCATCAACTCAATCACCGCTTGTCTACTGCTCAACAATACCCCCAATGACTTACGCCTTGTTATGGTTGACCCAAAGATGGTCGAATTGACCAATTTCAACGGCATTCCCCATCTCCTGTTCCCTGTCGTTGTGGAGATCGAGCGTGTAGTGGCCACACTGAAATGGGTAACTGGTGAGATGGATCGTCGCTATCGTGTGTTCTCCAAAGTAGGCGCGCGCAATATCGAGGTCTACAACGAAATGCAAGCGGCACAAGGAGCCGAACAATTGCCCTACATTGTGGTCCTCATCGATGAACTGGCTGATCTGATGATGGTGGCTCCGGATGAAATCGAACGCTATATCTGCCGCATTGCTCAACTGGCTCGTGCAACGGGAATCCACCTGGTTATTGCCACGCAGAGGCCATCCGTAGATGTGGTGACGGGGTTAATCAAAGCGAACTTTCCTGCACGGATCAGCTTCGCAGTGACATCACAGGTAGATTCGCGGGTAGTTCTGGATACAGGTGGGGCAGAGAAATTATTGGGACGCGGGGATATGCTCTACATGGCTTCCGATTCCAGCAAACTGGTCCGTCTCCAAGGCTGCTTTATCTCTGATGAGGAACTCCAGAGGTTGGTGAACTATTGGCGTAGCTATCGCGTGAGCCCTCCTCCGCCTCCAGGGGCAGCCCTGGTACAACAACCACTCTGGCAGGACATGGTTACTAAGGAGAAGGAAGCTGCCGGAAAAGATGACCTGCTGGACAAAGCCATAGAAATTGTGCGTGAACACGACCGGGCATCCATCACTTTGCTGCAACGCAAGCTGCGCATTGGCTATTCCCGGGCTGCACGGCTCATTGACGCCATGGAGGAATTAGGCATTATCGGGCCAGAGGAGGGCCCAGGCCGTGGACGCCAAGTGTACAAAAAAGAAGAAAATCGTGATGAGTAACCAAGTGATAAGTGGCAAGCGATGAGTAACGGGACTGAGGAAAACGTTTACAAACCATATTATCACATGGATATAGACCTTTTTCGCTGGCATCAGTACCAAGGCGACAATACAAATGACTGCGCAGCGTTCAGCATCGCCATCGTTGGCAATGCCCTGTTGAACAGCCCGTATTTCGATGGCGCTGCTGTGGCACAGGAGATGGAAAAGCCCCTTTTTGTTGGTTGGCCATTACCGCATGTCGTTATCCACAAGATTCCCAACTGGGCTACTTTCCCTTGGGGCATTTCAGGATATTTGCAGCGCAAAAATATCCCTGCCAGGCTACAGTGGTTTGGCAATATGGAAGATCTCCTGCGCAATATCCAGGAAAACCGGCCAACTATTGTCATAATCGGTGACCTTTTGCGTGGCTGGGCACACGCCAAAGTGCTGTACGGATTCGAACCTACAGGCCCTCTCCCCGAAAGGGGGCTCTATTTCGTTGACCCAGGCTATCCCAAAGAATGGTCCAGGCCACGGCATCCTCAGGGCGTGTTTTTCCAAGAGGAAGATGAATTCAAGCAGCAATGGAGCAATTTGTTCCGCCTGTACGTTGAGGTAAGGGCTTAGAGCGATCAACGTGAAGAGAGATTCACCACACACAGACACGGGCACCCAGCCAATTGCTGCAGGTGCCAGAGAACTGGGCATGGAGTTGTTGCGGGATGGAGCACGCACCTTGGGCTTGTGCCTTGCGGCGGAGCACTTGCGTGCTTTCCAAATCTATTACCAAGAACTCTGTGCCTGGAATCGCAAGTTCAATCTAACTACTGTAACGGGTTATGAGGAAGTGCAACTCAAGCACTTCCTTGATTCACTCACCTGCCTCCTCGCTTTCCCCGCACAAGGCATGGTCTCTGCTGGAGGTATTCCGGATGTGGTCCCGCTCTCTACTACCGAGACCCCGCTGCTATGCATTGATGTCGGTACAGGTGCGGGCTTTCCCGGCGTCCCACTGAAAATCATGCGCCCTACACTCCGCATGACCCTCCTAGAATCATCGCACAAGAAAATACTCTTTCTAGAGCATTTGGTTAAGCGACTGGGATTGAAAAACGTGGAGCTATTGTGGGCACGCGCAGAGGAGGTTGGGCAGGATGCCCACCACCGCGAGCGTTATGATATCGCGTTGGCAAGGGCCGTGGCCGATATGGCCGTATTGGTGGAATATTGCTTGCCTCTATGCCGCAAAGGGGGGTATTTGATCGCTCAGAAAGGGGCAGATATCGAAGCGGAGCTAAAAGCCGCTGAGGGAGCTATGCACTTGCTGGGCGGCAAACTGCGCGAAGTCAAAGTATTGCAGTTACCCGGATTACGGGAACCGCGCTCTCTGGTCCTGGTCGAGAAGGTAGCGCCTACACCGCCCAAGTACCCCCGACGCCCAGGCATGCCCAAGAAACGGCCTCTAAGCACAATAACCAATACTGATTGACCAATGGCCAATGGCAAAATCCCAATGACCAATGACTCATTGGGAATTTGTCATTGAAGTCGTGATCCTGCCCGCACACACGCGCCACAGAGTTGCACGGGACAGAAACTCCTCGTTGAAGGGCGTGAAATCGGTCGTGGTGATAATGACCTGCTGCGCCTGGTCAATGGCATCCAATAGATAACGCCGATGTGCTGCATCGAGTTCAGAGAGGACATCATCGAGCAATAGAACAGGTTTGTCTTTTCTCTCCTGCGCAGTCCATTCTACCTCAGCCAGCTTCAAGGACAGGGCAATAGTGCGTTGCTGTCCACGCGAGCCGTAGACGTTCATGTCTACGCCGTTCACCAAGAACCGAAGGTTATCACGGTGCGGTCCGACTAGCGAGATGCCTTGTTCCTGCTCTTTCACACGCATCGCGCGCAGTTGGTCAGCAAACAAAGCCGCTACATCCTGCAAACGGGTCGAAGCAGAGGCCGTATCCGTCCCTGGCTCTGTAGGCAACGCCATTTGATAGGCAGTACCAGGACGCCTCTCGAGTTGCACGCTGGCATCATATTCCAGCCGCAATCGTTCCATCTCGCCGGTGAGTTGCGGGTGAATGCGCTGTACAAACTCATCCAACTGCTGGATAACCTGTTGGCGGCGGACAATCAAATACGCCCCGTGTTGTACCAAGCGCTGGTCCCAAAAATGGAGCTGTGCTTCGTCATAGCCTCGCCCCTTGAGGGACTTTAGGAGGTAATTGCGTTGCGTCAAGACGCGGTGATAGTGTTGCAACTCGCGGCAGTACTGCGCATCAACCTGACCGATGGTATCGTCTAGGTATTGGCGCCGCAGGTGGGGTGGGCCATCTACCAAATTGATATCCTGCGGCAGGAAAAGCACAACATGGAGCAGCCCAATAGCATCCAATGCCCGTTTTGGTATCCCGTTCACGCGGATGTGCTTACGCACGCCAACAGCATTGACATCTACATTGCCCGTGCTGTTCTGCACCAGCGATAACTCAATTTGATCTGTCTGCTCATCCGATTGAATCTGAGCCACCAAGCGGGCAAAGGGTAGGTCTTCCTTCCACGCCAGCCAGTTGACCAGTTCACGATCCACGCTAGTTCGTGGGGAATGCATCCGGGAAAGGTAATAGATGGCTTCCAGCAGGTTCGTTTTGCCCTGTGCATTATCGCCTTGCAGCAGGACAACACCTGGCGGAAAGTCCAGTTCCAAGCGGACATAGTTTCTGAAGTTAGTCAAGCTCAAATGGAGGATACGCATATACTTACTGATGCTCTGGGAGTTGATGGTATTATACTGGCAATCTTTCAACTGGTAAAAGAGATAAATTGAATGGGAGCGCGGTTCAACTTGGCAAATTGGGCTTGCCGCCTCGACAAGAATTGGAAATCCCCGGCTCGAGATACAATGTAGGAGCGACAAATTTGTCGCTCCTACATTCTTGCCTGCATTGAGAGTGTTGAAAAGGTCCTTCCAATGTCATGCTGAACGGAGTGAAGCATCTCGCAGTACTTGGGAAAATAGGCTAAAGTTACGCGAGACCCTTCGCTTTGCTCAGGGTGACAAGATTTTCAACACTCTCTGCATTCAGCCAGGGAACAAGTTCCCTGGTGACATTGACCCAAAACGGAACTCTACCTAGCGAATGGCAACATGTGCGTAGAAAGAACACGTAAACCTTTTTCAGCCAGAAGGATCTTGGCATTTTCCCTCCACTGGCATATAATCACAACGAACTGTACGGAATGGATGGCAACGTGAGGGGGCAATCAATTGGCCGCATTGCAAAAGCGCTGGGAAATTCTGCCGCCTGCTCCTGAAGAGCACTTGGCGAGTTGCCCAGATGTTCCACCACTCATCATGCAACTCCTATACAATCGCCAGATACGCACGCCTGACGAGGTAAGGGCATTTCTGACGCGTAGCTTTGCTGTGGATAATCCTTTCTTGCTGAAAGGCATGAATGAGGCAGTTGCCCGTTTGCGACAAGCAATCCGCGCTGGTGAAGCCATTGCCGTTTATGGTGATTATGATGTGGATGGTGTAGCAGCCACAGCGCTGCTGGTGTCTGTGCTGCGCGCTTTGGGCGCGCAGGCGATGCCTTATATCCCTAACCGTATGGACGAAGGCTATGGCTTGAATATCCCCGCCCTGAAGACCCTAGCGGATCAAGGCATCAGGCTAGTTATAACGGTGGATTGCGGCGTACGCTCGATTCAAGAGGCAGCCTTTGCACGCAAACGGGGGCTGGACTTGATCATCACCGACCATCATGCGGTGGGCGAAGAATTGCCACCCGCCGTGGCCATCATTGACCCCAGGCGTGAAGATGACCGTTATCCATTCAAACACCTTGCAGGCGTGGGGCTGGCTTTTAAATTAGCCCAAGCCTTGCTGCGCGCTGAGAGCCGGGTACCCGTTTCCAAAGCCAAGGTGCTGCCCCAAGAAGAGGAACTGCTAGACTTGGTCGCTTTGGGCACAGTTGCGGATTTGGCTCCCTTGATTGGAGAAAACCGCGCCTTGGTATGCCGTGGATTGGAACAACTGCAGAAACGGCAAAGGCCTGGTATAGCCGCTATGTTAGAAGAAGCCGGACTACAACCAGAACAGGTGGATGCCACAGCCATTGGCTTTGTGCTTGGCCCACGTCTGAATGCAGCCGGGCGGCTGGATCACGCCATGGCAAGTTACAAACTGCTCACCACGCCATCCATAGAGGAAGCTGTCAGATTGGCCCAGCAGCTCGGAGCACAGAACCGTGAGCGGCAACAACGGATGAATGAGATGGTGGAAATGGCTCGCCAAGAAGTCCTCGCATTGGGAGATGATCTGATCTACATCTTAGCCCACCCTGCCTACACGGTGGGCATCGCTGGATTGGTGGCGAGTCGCATCACAGAAGAGTTCTACCGCCCAACGCTTGTTATCGCCTTGGAGGAAGGACAAAGCAAAGGCTCCGCCCGCAGCATAAGCGCCTTCCACATCACCAAGGCTTTGGATGAATGCAAGGACCTGTTAGTGAAGCATGGGGGACATGCCGCAGCCGCGGGTTTCACCATCTGTAATGACAAATTGGATGCCTTTCGCGCCAGGTTGCGTGAAATCGCAGCGCGCCAACTCACACCACAAGATTTGCTCCCCTCGCTTAAGATTGATGCCACTCTGCCACTGACCCAAGCCAATGGGAAAACCCTGGCGCTTATCGAGGAACTGCAACCTTTTGGCGTGGGCAATCCCAAACCTACCTTCCTCAGTTACAACGTGCGGGTCCGCGATTCTCGTCCTATAAGCACAGAACGAGGGGGTGTGAAGCTTAAACTGAGTGACGGTGTGGCAATCTGGGATGCCATCGCCTTTCAAGAAATCGCTGCACAGAACCTCTCAGAGCGCATAGATGTCGTCTATACGCTCCAAAGCAATACTTGGAATGGCCGCAGGTGGATAGAGCTGGTGGTCAAGGATCTGCGGCCTGCCACCACAAAAAGCGAGTGATGGTTATGGAAGATATAGGATTATTAGGAGATATATTGGCCCTGCTAGGAGCATTCTTCCTGGGTTTTGTCGCTGGCGTTGCTTTTCGGCCATTGCGGCATTTCCTATCAGCCTTGTGGCACACCCCGGGCCATCTCTTCAAGGGCGCGCAGAACGTGGGGATGAAATTGCGCCAAGCCTTTCGCACCTCAGTGACTGAAGAGGAGCAGGATCGTACGAGTTGGAGCGGGGCATTGGCTGATCTTGTCTCGGACGCGCTCACCTTCCACGTGCGACGTGCAGAGGCTGCCTTCCGAGAAGGCATGGAAGTCTTTGACCGGGGAGATTACGACCTAGCTCGGCGCAAATTCACCGAGGCAATTTTCTGGGATAGAGGGATAGAATTGAAGCCCTTGCATGTCCAGGCCCATTTGCGCCTGGGGTGGTTGGATGAGGAACGGAGAGCCTGGACAGAGGCAAAGAAACACTATAGACAAGCCGTGCAATTAGACGCTGACAATCTGCAGGCTGCAATCCGGCTTGGCATGGTGCATTTTCGACTTGGTGAGATAGGTCCGGCTATTTTTCAATTCCAAAGGGCATTGGAGCTGGATCCAGCCAATCTCGACACGCATTATTACCTGTACGCCATCTATCGCAAAGCCAACATGGAGGCGGAAGCGCTCGAACAGTTGCGCATTATCAAGGTGGGCGAAAGCGCAGAAAGGCTGGCTGCCTTGTTCGCGCGCCACGGCGAAGACCACTTCCGTTTGGCTTATTACCCTGAAGCGAGAGAAGACTATGAACTGGCGTTGCAGTTTGACCCCTGTTCCATCCCCCTTTACCTCGCATTGGGTGATCTCTACTATTTGGAACAACAGCCCCATGCAGCGCTGGATACCTGGTGCCGTGGACTCTGGGTTGGCTATTCCGATGCCCTTGCGGAACGGGTATTGGCTGCCGCGGGAGAAATGGTAGATATTTGGGCTGCCATTACCCTGCTGCGCGATTGCCTAAGCCGCCACCCCAAGGATGGACGGTATGCCTTCCTTTTGTCTAAACTACTGCGCCGTGTTGGAGAAGAAGTGGAGAGCAGAGCATTGTTGGAGCAGGCAGTGTGCTTGAGCCCGTACTTGCTGGACGCACAAGAAGAGTTAGGAAATGAGTATTCCCGCGCAGGTCAAGAAGACAAGGCTGCAGTGGCTTATCATGATGGACTGCGTGTCGCCCGTGCTCAAGAGACCGTGTATCGTTGTCAGGCCTGTGGATATACAAGCAAGGAAGCACAGCCACGCTGTTTCCAATGCAACCGCTGGGGCACTTTCGAGCAGACAACCCGGGGCGAGGCAGAGGCCCGCCTCCCAACTCCAAGCAACCTCTTACAACGGGCGAATGTAGTACGCCAGAGCATCGCTTCCAGCTGGGATAGGTTCACTGGCCGATTGTTGCCCGGAGAGTGAAACTTGCCTATCTATTGGATTGCTCTGACCAGTTTTATCTTATTTTTGAGTACGCACGTGGGCGTGCCAGTCCTGCCAGCGTTAGCTGCCCAACTGGGTGCCGATACCCGCGCCATGGCAGGCATCCTTTCCGCGGCTCTCATGACACTCGTGCTCCTGCAATTTTTCAGCGGCATGCTGGCGGATCGCTACGGGCGTCGCCAGGTTCTGGTCTGCGGGGCTTTTCTGGGAGGAATCAGCTCGCTCCTCTGTGCCACAGCAGGGCGCTGGCAATGGCTGCTGGCTTGGCGCATATTGGGAGGGATCGCAGACGCCATTGCCATGCCCGCTCTGCTTGGTCTCACTGCCGAGGTTGCCGCAGGGCAACATGGCGCCTTTTTTGGCATTCTGCGCTCCAGCCAGGGGCTTTCTTTCATTATAGCGCCAGTCATTGGCGGGCAGTTGTCGGAGTGGGGGTTGCGCGTCCCCTTTGTGGTAGATGGCCTCTTATCCTTGTTGGCTTGTGTGATCCTTGCACTTGCTGTCCACACTCAGAGACGAGCACAGGGCAGTGCACACAGTCTAGCGCAATGGAGCACACTCAAATCCCTGTTTACTACTCAATCAGTGTATGCCTTTTTCCTTTTCGGTATGGCAAACAATTTTGCCTTTCCCATCCTTTCCTCCTTCGTGCCTACTAAGGGACAACTGCTCGGCTTTACACCCAGACAACTCAGCATCTTGCTTGCCAGCGAGGCAACGGCATATACTGTTGGCTCCTATCTTGTAGGTAGATTGTCTGACCGTTGGGGGCGACGCTTCTTCGTCATCCTCGCTCAGCCCTTGATTCTGCTAGCCTGTGTGGGACTGGCTTTGTCACATCAATGGGCAGGGTTGTCTGCTTTTTATGCCATTTTTGGATTGGGCAGCAGCATGACCTTTCTGATGAGCTCAGTGATGATGGCAGACATCACGCCCAGTGAGCGCTGCGCTACTGTTCTGGGTGCATTTGATGCCGCGATAGACCTGGTGCTCTTTGTGGCTCCGGCTCTGGCGCTTGCTCTGTATGGCCTGTTGAAGAGCATCGAGCCTCTGCTTTTGATCGCTGCTATTCCGGCACTGCTGGCCTGGCCTGTAGCCTGGCGAGTACAGGAAACACGGCCGTTGGCTCATCAAGGATGAGGGAGGGAGAGGTGATAGGATGAAAAGCCAACCTGCTAACGAATTTGCGACACAGATGATCGATCGGGAAGGCGACATTGCCTATGTTGCAAATTGCATAGCCGAAGCAGAATGTTGCTCTATTGTAGGGTTGAGCAACATGGGCAAATCCACGCTCTTGCGCTCCCTGCCGGCGGTGCAAACACAACAGTTTGGCGCTGAAGCAGAGCGCTACCTGCTCGTCTACGTGGACTTTAACCTCATCTCACAAGTTACCGAGCAGGGTATCTATGAGGTCATTCTGCGCAACGTGTTGGAAGCCCTAGAAGCACAAGAGGCAGCCCCAGAGCTCAAAGCCGCGGTACGAAATGCCTATCAAGCAGTGATTGCACCGGATAGCCCATTCCGCATCCCATTAGCCTTCGAGGATAGCCTCAAAACCATTCTGGATCAACAGTCTAGGATGCTCGTGCTTCTCTTTGATGAGTTCGATGAAGTTTTCGCTGAGATCGAGCCAAGAGTGTTTGTTCGCCTGCGCGCGCTGAAAGACAAGCACTGGCCTCGCCTTTGCTATGTAACGGCCACAGCCCATCCCCTTTCTGAGATACGTCATGAACGAGAAGTGGGTGAATTTTGCGAGTTGTTTGCTGCCCATGTCCATTATTTAGCACCGCTGTCTGAAGTAGATGCCCACCTTTTGGTACAGCACTGGGCTAAACGTTCCCATATACCGCTCACAGCAAGTGATATGGATTTCATTGTCCAGTGCGCTGGCGGCCATCCTTCACTGCTACTAGCGACCAGCCGTGCGGTAGCCAAAGCCAAAGAGGAAGCAATCCTGAGGCCGTCAGCCATGGTCTATGAACACATGCGTGAGCAGCTCGACAGCGATACCAACATCCGCCTGGAGTGCGCCAAATTATGGAATGATTTGACTGCCACAGAACAGGAAGCCTTGATCGCCTTGCTAAGCCAGCAACAGGCTGTTGCAGGCTTGGATACCTTGATGGAAAAAGGTATCGTCTATGCCTCTGCTTCCGGCAGGAGGGTATTCTCGGATCTGTTTGCCGGCTTTGCGCGACGGCAACAATGGGTGCGCCGCCGGGGGCCACGCGGCATCCGCATTGACGTCGAATCAGGTGAAGTATGGGTGGATGGGAAACTCGCGCCCATGCTCACCGATCTGGAATACAAACTGCTCCTACTATTGTACGGCAACCTGGACAAGATCTGCGATAAATACAAGATTGTAGAGTCGGTCTGGGGTGAGAATTACATAGATGAAGTGGACGACGCACGCATCGAAAAGCTGGTCGGCCGTTTGCGCAAGAAACTGGAACCCAACCCCGCAGAGCCGAAATACCTGCAGACAATCCGCGGCCGCGGCTATAAATTGGTCAGCCCGGAGTAAGAGCGAGCGTCTAGCGCGCTGAACTTTTTGCGGAATGTCAGCTTTCTGTCGGATAGGCGTCATGCATGGGAAGCAAGATTGCAGTACAATGTGTATAAAGCAAATAAGCAATTGAGGAGGAGAACAAGATGGCATCACTGCTTGATAGAGTACGGACACTGATTTCGGCTAACCTGAACTACCTGGTTAGCCAGGCGCTCAAAGCCAACAGCATGGCTGTGGTAGACGAGTACATCCGCAAGGTCGAGGACAACCTGGAAGCCCTGGAAGACGCTGCTGCTACCGTAGGGGGCGAAGCCAAGACGCTCAAACGCAAGTACGAGGAATTCGAGGCGCAGGCAGCAGAGCTGGATCGCAATATAGACCTCTTCTTGAAGCAGGGCAAAGAAGATCTAGCCCAGGCTGCTCAGTACCGCTACAACACAATCAGGCGGCTTGCGGATACCTATGCCGAGCAAGCAAAGGCACAAGAAGCGGAGTACAAGAAGCTGCTTGATGCCAAACTGAAGCTGGAAGCCAAGCTGACGGAAGCCAAGCGCGAGCGCACCGAACTACAGGCGATGCTCGACCTGGCCAAGAGCAAGGAACTGACGCACCGCGTCGTCGAGGGCGTTGGCGGTATCACAGCCTCAGAAGCAGGAATCGCCGAAATCCGCGAGGAAATCCAACGCCGCTTAGACAAAGCCACGGCACAGGGTGAGATTGATGCCAAGCGCCTGGACAACCAGATGGCTGAAGCACTGGAAAAAGATACCATTGACCGGCAGCTTGCTGAGCGCAAAGCCCGGCTTGGGCTGCTGTAAATCAAGCCATTGTATCGCCCTCCCGCGGGTTTCGTTATATGCTAACGCTGCGGGAGGGTTGTGATAAAAGCCGCAGCAATTTCTGAAGATGCGTGAATATGCGCACTACGGAATGCGCATCACGCCATAGCAAGCGCATCGCTGCTTTTGGAGAGGGAAGATGAATAGAACGCGCTGGGTATTTGTCATCATTTTGCTGCTCGCAGGAGCTATTGTAGGCGCTTCTTTCCTAGTACAGCGGGCGGGTGGCGTCAAGCCACTGATCGAACAACCCCAGGTACTGGAAGTGCGTATCATTTGTGCCTTGCCTGTAGAGCCTTTTGTGCAGGAAGCAGCCCGAAAGTTCAACGCCGAAAACCACAAGTTGGAAGGACGCCCCATCAAAGTTACCGTGGAGCCGATGGACGGTTTAACTGCGATGGGCCGCTGGGAACGTGAAGAAATGAACCCCATCCCCACGGCCTGGATCCCAGATAGCCGCTACCTGGTAGAGTTGGTGAATGCGACGTACAAAGAGAAACTAGGTCGGGACATCTTCTTGACCGGTGGCGAATACCGCGCCCGTCCCATTGCAATTTCCCTTTTCTCCTGGGGCATTTATGCCAGCCGTGCACAGGTCCTACGAGCCAAATATGGCGACATCAATTGGCAGGTGATCCACGATGCTGCGACAGCCAAAGGGGGCTGGCCAGAACTGGGTGGACCTCCCGATTGGGGCTACTTCAAACTGGTCGTACCTAACCCCAGGAAGAACGTCGGCGGTTTGGCAGCGATGATCGCAGCAGCGGGCGAATACTACGGCAAAACAGACATCACGGTAGCCGATGTGACCAACCCCGATTTCCAGAAATGGCTCAAAGAACTAATGGGCGCTGTTACAGATTTTAGCAGCCTTGGTGCGTATTCCGTGGAAAACCTAGCCCTTTTTGGCTATTCAATGGGCGATGGCGGGCAACTGCTGGAAAGCGACCTGCTGGTGAACATGGCTGGCATCCTGACCCGCTGGCAAGACCCGCTGGTCATTGTCTATCCCAAATATGTAACCTGGTTTGACTTCCCCTTTACTATCTGGATGGGCGAGGAGACAACCGCGTTGGAGAAGAATGCGGCGCTGGAGTTCGAGCGCTACCTGCTGCAGCCAGAGACGCAGAAGAGGGCCATCCAATTGGGGCTGCGGCCAGCCAACCCCGAGGTCTCCGTTACGGAGCCAGATAGCCTGTTTGTCAAATGGCAGGACCAGGGTGCAATGACCATTGTGCCGCGTACTACGATGATGCGCTTCCCGGACCGCGATGTACTGCAGACCCTGTTGCGCTGGTTTGACCTGAACGTGGCGGAACGATAGGAGGATAGCAATGAGTCGGCGAGTGCGAAAGCAAGCCTCTCGCTCCCGGAAATTCCCTGTCATCATTGTCGGCACAACGCTCCTGTTGCTCGCTTGCATCTCCTGCTGGGCTGTGTACCAAGCGGCACAACGTGATACCCGTAGCGAGAGTACCGTTACGCTGGAAATTGCTTTCTCTCCTGAGAAGCAAGAGCTCTTTGAGGAGCTGGTCAAACGTTTCAACGCGGGGCGGCCCCGAACTCCCTCCGGCAAACGCATCACCGTCGTTGCTACTGCAATGGAGCCAGAAGCAATGATCTCCGCTGCGCTGGCTGGGCGTTTTCAAGCGCTGTGCCCAGATTCATCCATCTGGTTCACACAGTTGGACAGCGAGTGGCTGGCACAGCAACAGTCAGAGAGTCCGCTCGTTGGAGAGACAACTCGCTTTGCTGTCAGCCCAGTGGTTATTGCCATGTGGGCAGATGTGGCGCGCTCGCTAGGCTATCCCGGTAAGGCGATAGGCTGGGCAGACTTGCTCCAAGCGGCTCGTACCAACCCGAATTTCAAGTGGAGCCATCCCTCAACTTCATCCGCGAGCGGGCTATTGGCTACCTTGGCTACGTTTTACGCGGGTGCCAACAAGACCCGCGGCCTAACCATAGAGGATGTCACCGCCGAGAGCACGATAGCCTATGTCAGTGCGCTGGAGAAAACGGTGCGCTACTATGGCGAGGGAGAACGAGCAGTTATCCAGCAAGTGGCAGAAAAGGGCCATGCTTATCTGGATGCCTTTATCGTCCAGGAGCAATTGCTGATCCAATTCAACCTGAAAAACAAGGAGAAACTCGTAGCCATCTATCCCGTAGAGGGCACTATGTGGGCAGACCATCCACTGGCCTTTTTGGAACGGTCAGAGACAACAGCGGAACAGCGGATGGCTTATCGCAGTTTCAGAGACTTTTTGTTATCGCCGGACATACAAGCATTGGTCCTGGCTCACGGCTACCGGCCCACTGATTTGAGCATCGCCCTTGATACTCCCAACTCACCTATCAAGGCAGAGAATGGCGTAGATCCAACCCAACCCAAGACCACGCTGCAGATTCCCGGCCCTTCGGTCATCGAGATTGTCCGGGAAGTTTGGCAGTATACCAAACGCAAAACAAACGTATACCTTGTGGCTGATGTCTCTGGCAGCATGCAGGGTGAAAAATTGGAGCAAGCCAGGGAAGCGTTTCTGACTTTTCTCGACTCCATTAAGGGGGAACAAGAACGCGTTGGATTGATTATGTTCTCGTCGGATGTCTATGAAGTCGTGCCATTGGCGGAATTGGCGACCAATCGCCAGACACTGCGTTCCATAATCGCTGATCTAAGCGCCGGCGGTGATACATCCCTTTTAGATGCGATTAACCTGGCTTATGAAAGATTGCAGCAGAAACAGGACCGTGAACGCATCAATGCTATCGTCGTGATGACGGATGGCAAGGAGAACGACTCGCAGATTTCCCTGCGCGAGCTCACGAACAGGTTGCGCCAGGGCAATGCGTCTGGATTGCCTGTTGTGGTCTTTTGCGTTGCCTATGGCGATGATGCGGATTTGGCTACTCTGGAGAAGATCTCGGCAGCCACAGGTGGCCAGACACGGCGGGGCACTCCGGAAACCATCCGTGAACTGTACAAATTGCTTTCAACCTATTTCTGATAAAGCGCACTTTGGTTTGACTACAAGAAGAGGAGACCGGCATGGCGAAAGGAAACGAATTGAAACAACGCGCAACCAGAGCGATCATCGCTCATGCCTTCTTCCGGCTGGAGAGTGCTCTGACCATTGCCATGACCATGATCCTGGTGGCTCTCTTTCCCAAGCCCTTTCCCTGGTGGCAGTGGTGGTATTGGCTGATCCTAGGATTGGTTGGCGAGGTCCTGATCGTGTACACCAGTATCACCGATGAGATGACCAAGCGTCAAGTCATTGCAGACATGTTGCGCCAAGAGTTCAATCCTAGGGAGATCCGCTCACGTGAGTACCGCCAAAGGGTCGAAAAAGCGCTGGAATACCGCCAACGGATCGAGGAGCATGTGCGCAGCGCAACAGCGGGGGTCCTGCGCGATCACTTATTGGACACCACTGCCGGCATTGCCGATTGGGTTGCTAACGTCTTCGGCTTGGCGAAACGCCTGGATCGCTATACGAATGATGAGATACTGCTTCAGGATCGGCGTGACCTGCCGCGCGAAATCGCAGCACTGCAGGCCCGCTTGCAACGGGAGGACGATGAAGCGGTCCGTCAGGAATTGCGCCAAGCCATTGCTGGCAAGCAGGAACAGCTCACCAATTTGGAAAAGTTGCAGAATATGATGGAAAAGGCAGAATACCAACTGGAGACAACTTTGACGGCGCTGGGCACGGTCTACTCGCAGCTATTGCTCATTGGCTCCAAAGACATTGATTCGGGACGCGCACAACGGCTGCGGGAGAGCATTGCGGATCAAGTCGCTGCTCTACAAGCGCTGCAAGAAAGCCTGGATGAGGTTTACGGGTCCTCTTCTAAAAGATAACATAATATTTCAAGATCGGAATTCGTGTGGGAGGTCTGTGATACGTGAAAAGGGCTCATCTTGCACGTAAAAACCTAAAACAAGACATAATAATTTTACTGTTGCTCGGTCTTTTCGGGCTCGTTAGCTGCAAGACGCCACCCCAACCAAAAGGGGAGGTCATTATCTACGTTGCCGCACCGCTCTCGGGATGGCAAGCCGATGGCGGACAGACCGTCGTAGGGGGTGTGCGCTTGATGGCAGAACGGATCAACTCTTCCGGCGGATTGCTCGGCTACAAGGTCAAAGTGGTCGCCGTAGACGATGAAGCCGATTCCGAAGTAGCGGTGCAGGTTGCTGAGCAAATTCGGGCTGCGGTGCAACAGGGCGAACGGATCGTTGGCATCGTCGGCCATTACAACAGCGGACAGACGCTGGCGGCGATGGAAATCTATAAGGATTTGCCGTTGGTTGTGGTTACTCCCACGGCTAGCGATGTCAGCCTCACGCGGAAGGGATACACGAACTTTTTCCGCGTGAACGCTACCGATGCCGCGCAGGGGCCCGCTGACGCACGCTTCTTGGTGGAAAAACTGGGGGCAAGGCGTATCGCGGTGGTGCACGCCGATAACGAGTACGGGCGTGGCCTGCGCGACGAGATAGTGGCAGCCCTGAAAGGATTGGGCGTTGAACCCGTTGCTGTCATCGAAATTCCAGAAGCAGCACCTACACAAATGAAGGCAGTAGAACAGATTAAAGCGTTGCAACCCGATGCCATTTTCCTAGCCGGCTATGAGACAGAAGGGTATGTGCTTTTGCCAGAACTACGCGAAGCGGGCGTGACCGTTCCCTTCATGGCCAGCGATGGCTGTTTTCTATACGAATTCATTGATGGTGCGGGTCCTGCGGCTGAGGGAGCATATGTCAGCGGTATCACTCCTGACCCCAAGTTGGTCGCCGATAAGAAATGGTGGACGGAGTATCAGGAATTGGAGGCGAGAAACCCAGGCACTTACAGCATCCCGGGGTATAGCGCCATGGAAGTGATCAGCGAGGGAGTCAAAAAAGCAGGTTCGTTCGAAGGGAGCAAAGTGGCAGAAGCCATCCGTAGCCTGGATTTCCAGAGCCTGGTTGGGCACATCCGTTACGATGCGGCAGGAGACCTGACGGAGCAACGTATTTACATTTTCCAGGTGGAAAACGGAGACTTTGTCCAAATCCAATGACCAAATCCGAATGAACAAATCCAAATGACCAAAATTGTAAGGGAGGAATGAAATTGGGTGAAACAGGTGGTCCGAGAATTGCTTTTCGCATAGGCCCCATTGCCATTGCCTGGTATGGCATTCTCATCGTGGTCAGCGCTATGGTAGCTGCTCTTCTGGCTGAGCGCGAAGCCAAACGGCGTGGGGAAAACCCTGAACATGTCTGGAATGCGCTCCTGCTGTGCCTCATCCTGGGCATGGTGGGGGCTCGCTTGTACCACGTCATCTCCAGCCTTGATTACTACCGCCAGTATCCGCTGGAGATCTTTAACACACGCCATGGCGGGCTGGCTATCTATGGGGCGGTGGCTGGCGGCGCGCTGGGCGTCTGGTTGTACACGCGCCGTTACCACCTTAATTTTGGCCGCTGGGCGGATATCGCCACGCCCGGCCTGTTCCTTGCGCAAGCCATTGCGCGTTGGGGCAATTATCTCAACCAAGAACTATACGGCTATCCCACTACCTTGCCCTGGGGCATTACCATTGATGCAGCGCATCGCATCCCGCCCTTCACTGATCTCACAAAGTATCCTTTGACCACGCGTTTTCATCCCACCTTTCTGTACGAGTCCCTGGGCAATCTGGTGAATTTTGCCCTGATCATGTTCATTTCGCGGCGCTATGCCGATCGCCTGCAAGATGGGGATTTGATCCTGTGCTATGGCATCCTCTATCCGTTGCTGCGCTTCTTTGTCGAGTTCCAGCGCCCTGATGCCTGGAAAATCGCGGGGGTCGCTACCGCACAGTGGATCGCGATCGCTTCCATCATCCTCTGCAGCGGCCTGCTCATTTACCGCCACCGCCCCCGTCCTAAAGCGGCAGCGAACGAATAGAAAAATGGGTTAGCGAATGGGATTCGCCAGCCCATTGAGAGAAAGCCCCTATTTGCGAGGGTGTTGAAAAAGCCCTTCCAATGTCATGCTGAACCTTCGCCCTGAGCCTTGCCCTGAGCGAAGCGAAGGGAAAGAGAAGGGGAAGTGAAGCATCTCCCAGTACTCGGGAAAATACGGCTAAAGTTACGCGGGACCCTTCGCTTCGCTCAGGGTGACAAGATTTTCAATACTCTCTATTTGCTATGCGCGGACCACAGTCCGCGCATAGGCAGGGACTGTGAGCCAAGGAAGACACTGTCTCGCTCCGCGTGGACCACAGTCCGCGCATAGATTATGGATGGGAGTTAGTGAGCCTAGGGGGATAAGTGGTGCCGACCGCCGTACTTTTCCTGTAGCCTAGCGCTAGAGAGCCAAACCTCCCAGCGCTCCATCTTGAGCAACTCTTTGCGTTTAAGGCTCGCCGGATTGAACGCCCAGGCAAGCATCCACCAGTAAAAGTTCTCCCAGAAGTCCACAAATTTGCGCAGGAAACTCGTTGGGTTCTCCTGGCGCACGACATCAAAGCCCAGTCGGGAGAAAAACTCTGGTACACCGATGCCCTTGGGCAAGAACGAAGACTCCCCGTGCCAGGCACGGACACGGCTCCATTCAGGATGCGTGGCGGCATAGTGTGCCAACGCGCGAAAAGAACGCACCAAGAGGGCATAAGCACGCACGCCCCACGCAAAGTCAGGGCCGCTTCTCGGCATGGGAGGGATGTGCTCGTTCCACAGATGCAGTTCGCCAATCGTCTCGCCTTTGGCTATCTTTGTCCCATCGGAAAGCGTGATGTCGCAGTTGCTCTTGGCCGAAGCGATGCGCAGCAAGCAGTGTTCGTCATCGGTGAACTCTTGCACATGGTACACATGGCGGAGCACCGCATCAATACCTTGAATGAAGGCTCGTGGCAGCGCGGTGAGCACGCGCTCCCACAGTGGAAACTGGTTGGCTTCTATCCGTGGGGCAGGCATGGTCTCATTGCCCCAAGGAGACGAGCACAATGCCCGCCGCGATCAGACCTGCCCCAGTCCAACTCGCCTTGCTCACGGATTCATGGAAAATAAGACGCGCTCCAATAACCTGCACGAGCACAAAGCCCAAGCCCATACTGATGGCAGTGGCATGATGCAAGGGAATGAACTTCAGGAGAGCGGTCAAACTGAGCACGCTGATAAATCCGAGCACATTGCCGATGATCTGCCAACGTAGGATTCCCTTCCAATCAGAGGACATAGCAGACCACTTGAAACTGACCTGGCTAAAGAGGATACAAAGCAGGTTGATGATAACAAGTCCGAGAATTAGGACTGTTTTCATATCCATGCTCCTTCAATTCCGAGCGATAATGAACCATTCACGCGCAGTATAGTCCAAGTCCGCCTGGAGTCAACTACTCTATGTCGAGGGTGTTGAAAAAGCCCTTCCCATGTCATGCTGAACCTTTGCCCCGAGCGAAGGGAAGGGAAAGCGAAGGGGAAGTGAAGCATCTCGCAGTACTTGGGAAAAATACAGCTAAAGTTACGCGAGACCCCTTCGTTGCACTCAGGGCAGGCTCTTCGCTTAGAGTGTGACAAGATTTTCAACACTCTCCTATGTCGGCAGGGTGCGGTTCGAGGTAACTTGCCGGGTATCAGCCATCAACGAATGCACAACGAATGTGCCGTGCCAGCATTCGTTTATTCGTGTCCCATATTCATTGATGGCCATCTTTCCATTTGCTCTTTTGCAATCCTGCGCCTAAAATGCGAATGCCTTTCCATATCTTTACATAGGAGCACAACAATGATGTTGGTCGTTACATCGCACAATGGCTTGCCAGGTATCGCAAAGGCAATGCAGGTACTACGCGAAGGGGGCACCGCACTCGACGCTGTCGAAGCAGGGATCCGCTTGGTCGAACTGAATGAGCAAGACGAAGGGGTTGGCATAGGCGGCTTGCCCAACATTTTGGGTCAAGTGGAATTGGACGCAAGCATCATGGATGGACGCACATTGGCGGCCGGAGCTGTGGGGGCCGTACAGGGTTACGCCCATCCCATTTCCATCGCGCGCCGGGTCATGGAACTCACTCCGCATGTCATGCTAGTTGGAGAAGGGGCGAACCGCTTCGCCGCCGAGATGGGTTTTTCCCGCTGCGACCTGCCCTTAGAGCACGCGCGGAACAAGTGGCAAGAACGCCTGCGCGACCTGTTCCCCGCCGAAGAACTGGATGCGCTGGCAGAACGGAAGGAGTTGCTCCCCTTGGTCAGGGAGTTGATCAACACGCGGCTCCGCCAAGGCACGGTCAATTTCCTGGCGCGTGACCAGTATGGGGACATTGCCTGCGGCGTCAGCACCAGCGGCTGGCCGTGGAAATATCCCGGCCGCTTGGGCGATTCCCCCGTCATCGGCGCAGGCGGTTATGCCGATAACCGCTACGGCGCTGCAGCCTGCACCGGCTACGGCGAACTATCCATCCGCGCGGGCACAGCCCGCAGCATCGTGCTGTACATGAAGATGGGCTTCAGTGTGGCGGAAGCCTGCTGGGAAGCCATGCGCGACTTGCAACCGCTGCTCACCGCCAGCGGTGGCTACATCAACATCGTCGCCATGGACCGACATGGAGAGCCATTTGGCATCACCAGCAAGCCCAGCGGAGGGCACTACCTGGTCATGAGGGAGGATTCCCACACACCAGAGGAACGGGATGCTGTTGTCTATCAAGAAAACACCGCCGGGGAATAAGTTTCCCTGCAGATCCTGACCAGTCAGCCAAAGCCTACAGCGGTTTGTAGTAAGCGTTTTTGCGCTAGGGAGCGCGCTGAAGCGCGCACTACAAACCTTGAAAACGCCGTTTTTCAGTGCAACGGCGGTGCGCCTTCTGGCATATTGGGGCATCACCACGCCAGGTGTGCGACAGAAACAAGGCTTTTGATACCTGGGTCAATTGGGGTTATCATACAAAAAGCCAAATATGAAGCCTTGCAAAACCACACGAACAGGCTTGAGCACCTTCGCCACATCTTGGCATGGTAAGGAGGATGAGAGATGCAGGTAACGATTGGCAAATCAAAACTGGAACTGGTGCAGGGCGACATCACGCAACAGGATACGGAAGCCATTGTCAACGCCGCCAACCCAAGCCTGTTGGGCGGAGGGGGCGTGGACGGCGCGATACATCGTGCCGGTGGACCACAAATCCTCGAAGAATGCCGCAAAATCGGGGGCTGCCCACCCGGCGAGGCACGCATCACCTCTGGAGGCAAACTCAAAGCCAAATACGTCATCCATGCCGTTGGCCCCATTTACCGGGGCGGCACACAAGGAGAGGCAGAGACCCTGGCCAGCGCTTACCGCAATAGCCTGGAATTGGCTTCCAAGCATGGCATCAAGAGCGTGGCTTTCCCATCCCTCAGCACCGGCGCCTATGGCTATCCCATCGAACTGGCCGCGCCCATTGCGCTAAAAACGGTGATGGACTACCTCCAGGCTCACCCGGAAATTGAACTGGTGCGCTTTGTCCTGTTTGGACATTCCGCTTACGAGGCGTACGAGCGGGCGCTGAAGGGCTTGCTGTAGGAACTCACTGGTCTACACAATCGCAGTACATTGTCCTGCGAAACTGCTACAACTACCCTTTTCAGAGTGCTTCCTTTTCTTTTAGGTGGGGGGACAGCGCGAATCCGTGACTACAGGGCACCACTGTTGATGCGGCTCTGAAACCAACTGGTGAACCAGGGTCAGGAGTTGTTCTGGATGTATCCGTTGACTGTATCAACCCGGTTCAGGCATTTATTCTGCCGGTGCGCCACAACTATCGCAGAACTTGGACCCGGGGGGCAACTGTGCCCCACACTTCGCGCAGACAAGCACCAGGGAAGCCCCGCAATTGTCACAGAACTTTGCCCCGGCTCGCACGGGTTGGTTGCAGGAGGGGCAGCGGGCTTGGACTTTGGGCGCTTGAGTCACAGGTGCGGCTGGCTTCGGAGCCACTTGTGCTAACCTGACGAACTCATCAATCATGGCCAAGCACTCCCGTTTCGTTCCCGGCAGAGTAATCGCCCAAGAAGGGAAGTTAAATTGGAATTGGACGTCAAATTCATCTCTTACCTGGGGGAAAAAGGTAACGTTCAATTCGCGGTAGCCGCCCTTGGTGCCTTCCAGGAAAAGTGAAGATACTTTGCTCCCTCTTTTTGCCCAGACCTGGGTGTAAGGATATTGTTGCTCTATTTGATATCCATACACCGTTAAAGTATTGAGCAGAGTTTGCCAGAGTGCCTCCACGTCTCCCCTCACATGTACCATTCTTTTCATGTTGAGAACTCCTTGCAGATTCTTCACTTGGTTGCGGCAGGCGTAAAAGAACGTCTACGTTCAAACGGCAGCGCATTGCTTCTCGCAGTAGTCTCGCCGCGAACTAGGTCAGATATCACCCCATGTCTAGCCAGTTTTTATTGACAGGCTGCACGGGGAGGACTAGGCACCGGATTGTGCCGGTGCGCCACAACTGTCGCAGAACTTGGACCCGGGGGGCAACTGTGTCCCACACTTCGCGCAGACAAGCACCAGGGAAGCCTCGCGATTGTCACAGAACTTTGCCCCCGCTCGCACGGGTTGGTTGCAGGAGGGGCAGCGGGCTTGGACTTTGGGCGCAGCCATGACCGCGGCAGCCATTGGGGCGGCCGAAGCGACGTTACGGGGCGATGAACTGCCAAGTGTGGTCAATGACCTCCCTCTGCTTGTAAGCCCCGAAGGCTGGGAAAACAGCCAGAGGCCAGAAGCCAATAACGGCGACCGCACCACGATTTGGAAAACATGCGCTCGTTGGACTCCTCATCGAAGCAACCCTTTCCCTGGCCATTGTCGTCCTCTTCTCCTATGGGGATTGTCAAAGAGCTGCCGGTGCTTCTCACGAAGCCTGGCGAGGGAAAGCAAGCGCCATGACAATTCGTACGCTAGTATACACCATAAATCGGTGCGAAAGCAACTGAGCGTATCCTGAGGGTGTTGAAAAACATTCAGAGGTCACCATGATGTCATTCTGAGCATTGCCCTGAGCAGGACGAAGGGGCAGCGAAGAATCTCTACCCCTGTATCGTCGAGATGCTTCGGCTTCGCCACAGCATGACAATGCGGGCTTTTTCAACGCTCTCGAAATGTCATTCTTTACCAGGGATCCATGTGAGTAACAGCCACCATTAGACGGCTGCTTTCTTGGATCTAGCAGCATTCTGAGAAAAGCGAGGAGTAAGAAAGCGAGATTGCTCCAAAGCCTGCTTTCAGCAAAGCCAAAGGGGTTCTTGCCGGTAACTCCACCAAGCGGTGTTAGCCGCCTTTTGTTGCACGTTCGCTATAGGTCAGCAGTGAGCCCTTCCCTTACCCAACGGGGGTTTTCACCCCATAAGAAGCACCAAGTTACGTGGCACACTAACGGCACGGCGGTTGAGCCGCACGCAGCGAGGCGAAGCCGCTAGATGGATGTGCGTGTTAGGCCTTTCTCTATCCTTCAGGTGCCAAGAAGTAAATTGGTTTCAGAGGAAAAAGGTCTCGTGTCTCTTCGTCCAATTTTTCAATATGCTCAATCCAGAGTTCAAAGAGACGTTCGAGATTGATGAGTGTGACCTGGCGGCTTTGTTGAGTTCGCGCTTCTTCTTCGGCGTCTCTAGTAAATCCACCAGTGCTGACAAAGATACCTACATCGTTATCGCCTAGTAAAGCCATAAATGAGCGCAACACTGCAGCATTGACTGCGCTTTGGTCACGTTTGACTTGAACCTTGATGCGAGGAGGCCTTGTCCCTAGCGGATCATTCCATGCCAAAATGTCAATTCCGCCATCACGCCCAGGAGGCGCAACCCAAGAAACATGATAGATACCCCATTACTTTTAGCAGGCCGGCGACCATTTTCTGAAACTCATATGGAGGCATCTCTCGCAGATACTCTTCAATTTCTCTCCAAGCCTGTTCTTCTGCTTCTTCAAAAGTGATAGCCGCCCTTTTCTCGCCAACTTCCTCCCCAACCTTTGAACTGCGTTTCGGCTGACTTCGGCGCCATTCCCAATACAACTTTTGTGCTGTTCGGTAAAATTGCTCTGGCGATTTATATTCGTGATATGCACGCTTTCCTTCTTCGGTTACTATCCACCGGCCTTTATCTTTTATCATCCATCCTGCTTTTACCAGGTCAATTGTGGCAAAGCGGACAATCTTTTCAAAACGTGATCCGCCGCCTGACGCGTATTCGCCCTTTTCATAGTCGGTAAGCTGCACACTGCTACGAAGCGAATTTAGAGCATCCTGAGCGCGCATTCCTTCCGGATGGTCTAGTAAGATATCAAACAGTTTCCGCAACAATTCGCCTGTTCTTTGAATTGTGATTTTGGCCATAAGACTCCCCTTTGTGGTGTTCAGAAAGGCCTACCGGTGGCGGCTCACTTGCGCGGCGGCTGGGGCGATGAGCCTCCGCGACCCACCTCGGCAGCAGGCCCAGCCAACTTCGCAACCGAGCATGATAGCCGGTCAGGTGCAGCCGCGGGCTAGGCCTCCAGCTGCCGCTCACTATGCCCCAAGACGGCTTTCGAAGATGTCAATCTGTCCTTGAAGGACCCGCCTCAGACTTGTCCCACATTCCTCGCTGCACAACACGAACAGAAGATCGTACCCCGCTCGTCTTGCCTCCGAGTCTTCCGTCGGCACAATCGCCAAGGCCTTGCGTGTCGGCGTGAGTGCAAGCTCAATCACATTTCTCTCGTGCTCCACTTCGACCCCAGGCCTGAATCTTGCCCCGATGCTGAACACCTCGGAACCCTCAGGGATCTGCTTCCCGCACCACGCACACACGCCCAGGGCATCTTCCAAAGTGACTTGCTTTCTGCGCCTTCTTCTGGTCATCCCTATCTCCCATTCAGATTCGAGCAGGATGTGTGCCCTGCCTACCTTGAGATCAGCCCGGAAGCCTAACGTGGGCATCACCCGCACCGCGCAGCGGAGCGGCACAGGTGCAAGCGCGGGCTGGGCGGTCTTACTCGCGTGAAACGCCCAAATCCTCCAACATGGCTTCTAATTGCTCAATCAGTGGCGGCAAATCATCTTACAACGTACGCCACACAACCAATAGATTGATCCCGATGTAATCGTGGATGAGTTTATCTCTCGCGCCGGCAATTTCGCGCCATGGTATTTCCGGGTACGTCTTCCGCAAGTCTTCCGGGATTTTCTTCGCTGCTTCGCCGAGGATCTCGAGTGCTCTTACCACGGCAAACTGCATTTTCTCATCGCGCTTGAACTCTTCATATCCCATTCCACTTACAAACTCAAGCGCCTTTTTCGCGCTCTCCAACATATCCCGAACATAATCCAGGTACACCCGCTCTCGCCCCATATGACTCACACAACCTGTGCTTCAGCCAGAATGTATTTCCCGATCTCCGGTTTCAAGCTGTCTTTCATCACCAAATCTACCTTAACCCCCAACTCGTCACTCAAAAAGTTTTCCAGTGCCACTAACTGAAAGAGGCTTGGCGCCCTGTCAAATGTCACCAGCAAATCCAGGTCGCTGCCACTCACTGCTTCCCCACGCACGTAGGACCCAAATACTTCCAATGTCCGCACGTGGTATTTCTCGCGCAGCAACGGCAGCATACTCCTGAGTTGTGTGAGTACTTTGCATAGGTCAAGAGATACGTTCATACTGATATTATGCAGCGAGATTGGCTTCCCCGCAAAGCCGCCCAACGGTGGGCATCAGCCGCGCCGCGGAGCGCAGCGGAGCAACGTCGCCTGCAACCCATTGTTGGGCGACCTGCCCACATGTGTAAGCAGGTTGATGTCTGTTGTTGTCTGAAGAAGAATCATAGGTCAATGCGAGTAATCCCTGCTCCTGTTGATAGCATCTGAATATAGCCCTTTGCAGTAGGCACATGAAGCGCCTGCGCCTCGGGTGGAGCGTATTTTATGAACGTGGTGAAGGCTTTGATGGCCTCATCCTTTTTTCCCGAGTTCATAAGGATCAAGCCCATATTGAACCAAGTCAATGCGTGTTTGGGATCTATCTGCAAAGCCTTCTCTAAACAGGCAAGGGCTTCACTGTATTGGCCGCGACTCGCAAGAGAGTTTCCTTCTTCACACCATTCATCTGCGCTCTTCTTTGGCGTACTCGTTGGTTGCTTCTTGCCAAACAATTTGCTTAGGAAGTTCATTTGAGTTCTCCTTTCTGTGGCCTGCGGTTGTAGGTAAATATGGCAACACCGGCATCCGCTCTCTACATTTGGATAATGTTTCCCCCTCTCAGTATTAGCGTACCAGCAGGAGTATTTGCCAGTCGGTTGGCGAGATCAGGGTCGAGTTGTTTCAATATCTCGTAGTGATGGCGGGCTGAGTCAAAGTTCATCACACCACCATAAGCCATGCATAACGCCATGTGCGCTTTGGCATGCTTGGGATAAGTCGAACAGCCTCCTTTAGAGCCTCTATTGCCTGTTCCCAGTTTTGTTGCTTGGCATACTCCGCACCTTTCTCAAAATATTGTTGAGCCAAGACCGAGACATCGCTTGGCTTGCCTGCTGAAGCCGCTTGCTTATTCCCGAACAGCCTGCGTAGGAAGTCCATTTGAGTTCTCCTTTCCGTAACCTGCGATTGGAGGTGATTATGGCGACGTTAGCGCGGATTCTGGCTTCCGCCGCTTAACGGGCGAATTGAGCTGCCCGCGCCGACGCTTGCAAGACCAACCTCGCAACAAGCTTACCAGCAAATGCGAAAAGCCGCGATTTACCAGAGCGCCGCAGGCGCGGGGCGGCTCCAATGAGTTGTTAGCCAGCGCAGATATGAGCTAGCCTCTAATCATTAGACGTGTCTCCTCAACAATCCACAGAAGGTGCTCAAGTGGTTCGCTGGAAAGCAGTAGATTCCTATGTGTCCTCCATGCCTCTGTGGTGAAAAAACGAGCAGAAGTGTTCACGCCCGATGTCGCGAATTGGCTATCGGGCCGAAGCGCTGGGTCCCCACATCGGTGACCAGCTCGCCTCCAAGATCACGACTTCGCCCGTCACAGAGACCAGTGCCACGTTGGTTACCTGCTCGCCGTTCACCTCCTGCCGCGTCTCCATCGCGGCGACAGCCCCATCATTTAACCAAACCACGTTCCACGGTCGGGGCAATCCGGCCGCAACCGCCCGTTCAAAAGAAAAGGCACCCTCATTCAGCGTTCCCAGGTAGAGGTCATAGGTCAACCCGGCAGGATCGTCGGCATCAAACTCCGCCATCCAGAACGCGATCCGACCGTCGGCCAACTGATGGGGCTCCACGGCGACCGTGCCCAAAGCCTGCCCGTCGAGCAGGGGCGAGGCCTCCAGGGTGGCCACGTCGACCCATAGCAGATGGTCGGGAGCCAGGAAGCGGCCCTCCGTTCCGATGATGGCCTGACCGTCTCGGCTCCACACAGCTTCGCCGCTGAGAAGCGTGGGTGGGTCGGGGTATCGCAGCCTCCCCTCGGCGAGGTCGATGACGCCGTAATAGGTGCCCTCGGAGACCGAGGTCGGCACCAGCAGCCGGGTGGAGTCGGGCGACCAGATGGGGACGTAACGGAACGCGACGGGGGAACCACTGCCCCCCTCTCCGCCCTGGCAGCGGCTCCGGGCCAGTTGGCGGGGTGTGTCGCCCTCCGTGCTGACCACCCAGATGCCGTCCACCTCGGGGACCCCGGTGCTCGCGCAGTCGGCCCCCGGTGTCCGGACCACATACGCCACCTGCAGCCCGTCCGGCGAGATCGCCAGGTCACTGATCTCGGCCCCGTTCGGCGGGCGTCCGACAAGCCACTGGGGGAGGATGCCGAGCAGATTGTCGGCCCACAGAGCGCCCTCCTCGCTGACGTAAACGATCCGCCCGCCCGCCCCGACCTCGAAGATGCGAACCGCGCCGCCGGATAGATAGAGACGGCGCTGTTCCGCTCCCGTCTGGTCGTCAAACGTCGTCCATAACTCTCCGTTTGACATCAGGTAGAGCACCTCTCCGCCGGGGGCGACGTCGAAGGCCTGCACGCCGTGGTAGACGTCTGTGAACGGGGAGAAATCGCCGTCGGTCGCCAGTTGCCAGACCTGGGGGAGCCCGTCCCGGTCGGAGAGGACGTAGAGGGGCACGGACAGGCTGAAGGACGCGCGGGTGTGGCTTGGGGTGGTCGTGGGGGTATGGGTAGCCGCCACAGAGCGCGCCTCCGGGGTCGCGGAGGGAATCGTCTCGGGCGCGGCCGTCTCCGTCGGCGCGTTGCAGCCGACCAACGACAGGGCGACGCAGGCCGCCCCTACGACCTGCCAGGGCAATCTCCAGCGCACCCCTGCCGGGTTCGGCGCGCCCTCATCTCTTCCACGGACAGGCGATCGGCCTGTAGACCCCTTCACGTTCCTTCTCCATGCACATGAACTCCAGCGTCGCGGTGACATGGTCGCGGTTCTCCGGGCTGGGGTTGGTGTCCGCGACGTACTCGCGGCGATACTCCCCCGCGGCGGTCAGGTCGGCCTCGGTCAGGGTACCGGTCAGGTCGAAGGGATCGCCGGAGAGGGCCACCGCCCAGCCGTAGAGCATGTGGGTGGTATCGTATGCAAACGACGCCACGCCGCAATGCCCCTCGGTGTGCTCCTGTGGGTCGGCGGAAAGGATCAGTTCGATCTGGCCGTTCTCACGCGTCCCCATGACCTGGAAGTCGAATCCGTCCTCGCCGCGGATCGTCCCTGAGCATTCGGTGTGGGTACCAAAATCAATCGTCGCCGTATGATAATACGTGCTGGGCTGAAAGTCGGCGGGATTGTAGCCGTACCTGCTAACCACATCCGAATGATTGGTGATCACCCAGCGGTCGGCGCCATCAGGGATGACGAGGACTTTGGTGTGAGCCTCGATGCTCAATTGCAGTCCCCACCAGTATTTGAGGGAAATGCAGTCACTTCCTCGCCAGGGCTCGATGCCGCAATCGCCATCTCCCACATCGCGGATGAGTTGGGCAGAGGAGGCGACCGCGCCCAGCACGACCTCCCCGGCGACCGTTGCCTCCTCGGTGGGCTCCTCCTCTCCCGCCGGAGTCTCCCTCCCCTCCACCGCGCCGTCGGCGGCACAATCCTGGGGGCAGTTTCCTGAGTTCTCCGGCCCATCGCAGACGCCGTCGCCGCACCGCCTCTCGCTCTGGAGGCGCGCAGGGCCATCCTCCGAGGGTATGGCAGCGGGTGATGCCATATCTTCACCAGTTTGCCCGATGAGACTACAAGCCAGGGTTATTACGGCCAACACAAGCGCCAAGGCGAATGTTTTTTCATCGTTTTGTTCTCCACTTGTCGTTCGATCACGTCAAGGCGGCTGAGCAAATCTGCCAGAACCCGGCCAGCACCGCCTACGGGCCTCCTTTTTGGAATAGCCACCGGACGATTTGGCGCACGCTTTCCCAGGGCAGGAAGTAGACCAGCAAGACAGGGTACAACGCGAAGACGCCCAATCGCGCCAGCGTGAGGGGCACCAGGAGAAAAATCAGGGCGATCATGCGCAGCAGGTCTTTGGCGAAGAGGGGTTTGCTCAGGTTGGTGAAGTGGACGGTGCGGGCATCCAGGATGTAATCGGGCAGCAGGGTCAAGCCGCTGAAAAGGAGAAAAGACCAGCGCTGGCGGGCGGCGCGGGCGATGGCGACGGGCGCGTCGGCGAACAGGGGCCGCAGCCTCGCGCCCGCTGTATCAAACGCCGTCAGGGAAAAGATGGCATCGAGAAACGCCGCGAAGATAAGATAGAACAGGAAGAGCAAGAAGTAGAGCCCCCACGCTTCGTTGTCCCGCTGTGCCGCGTGGTAAACCACCAGGTAGATGAAGCCGAACACGAGGCCGGACAGCCAGAAACTCCAGGCCAGGTCTTCGGCAGACCACCGTTGGATGGTGGCCGTAATCACGGTGAGCCCAAAAGAAAGCAGGGCCGCCCAGGGCGGTTGTCTCTTTTGCGCATATTCCTGATGGATAATGTATCGCATCTTTGCCACCTGGATATGGCGGATTACTCGCCCTCCCCGATGGCCTCATCGGAGACCTGGAGAAGCCAGTTGTAGATGGCGTCGAAATCGGGGTGAACGTCGTTGGCCCATTTGGCGACCACAGTGCGCTCGCCGGATTGCCACACCACCTCGATTTCAGGGCGCGCCTCATCGGGAACCGGCGCTCGTTCCTGCGGAATCTGAATCGTCGCGAAGCGGTGCGCTTCCAGCAGGTTGGATAACTCGGTCACCCGCGCGGGAGAGAGTCGGGCTGTATAGCGGCTTTCCTCCCCGCCGGGAGCGACGACGCGCACATCGAGCGCGCCGTCGCTGTGCAATTTGACCTCCCGCCCTCCCCACAGCGCATGCACATCGCGCAGGATGATGGTCTCGAAAGACGGGGATGCCTGCTGGGTGTCGGTTTCGGAAGCACATGCGCTCAGGGCGAGGCTGATGGTCACCAGGAGGAAGATGTGAACGGCTGGTTTCGTTCGTCGCATAAGCGCTCCTCTCAGGAAGAGTAACATCATTGAGGATGTTACGGACACTTCTGCACCCTCGCCGGCACGGTGTAACTGGCGCTCTCGCTGCGCTCATCCTGGGTAAAGCAGGTCTCCACGCAGGGGTCAGGCGCGGCCGTCTTCCCCGCAGCGAGCATCAGGCCAGAGAGCGTTTCAATGCGCACCGGGCCACCGCCGTCCTGGGGGGCCTGGAGGTAGGCGAACAGTTCCCGGATATGACGCCCGTAGCGGGGATCGTCCACGTTGAGTTCGGACTTGAGGAAGTCGTTGACGTGGAACACCATCCCGATCACGTAGGCCGATGGATCGGCGTTCATCTCCTGCAGGGCGGCTTTGACATCGCGGAGGTGGTTTCGGGTGAAGACCGGGCCGTGAGAGTAGAGCCAGGTGAACTTTGGTGTGTCGTGGTACGTCCCTTCAAGGTCGTAACCGACACACATGGGTGCGGCGTCGCTCAGGTAGCCCGTCCCCTGGGTGGTGTAGATGATGTTCGGGTCGAGCGGCATGTCGGGGGGTTCGGAGATGTGGTCGGAGCAATAAGAACGCACCGTGCCCTCGCCCAGCACGCTATAGACCAGGGCCATCATGCTGTCGGCCCCTTCGATGGGGCCCTTCCATTCGGAGTCGATCCCCACGGGAGCGGGCGGTGGGCCGGCGTATTCCCGGCAAGCCAGCGGCGAATCGGGCGGGGCGCACCAGTAGCAGTTCCCCTGGCAGCCGCAGGCGGCGTCCTGCGTGCCGCAGGCGCGCCGCCCCTTGACGGCGTACACCGGCAGGTTGGTGTAGCCGTCGAATTTGAGCGGGTCGTGGCCGGGGCCGTGGTGATGGAGAGAGAGTTCGTGTCCGTGCGTGGCCCAGGCCATCACCAGGTCGAGGCAGCGGGTGTAGGCCGTCCCTCCCGCCCCCTGGGGATAGGGGCGGCCCGCGCCCAGCAGCCGGTCGCAGGTGGGCTGCCGCATAAAGTCCAGGTAGGGCGGCGTGAACTGGAGGGTGAGGGGGATGTTGTAGGTATCGGCCAGGTCTACCAGGTCCATCAACGCCAGCCAGGCATCCGCCGCGCTGTACTGCCCATCGCGGTTGTAATCCGTGCTGGCGGGGTCGTAGTTCTCATGCAGGTTGAGGATTTCTTGTGGGTCGGCGTGGATGACGATAAAGCCGCGGCGTTGGTCGGAAGCAGGCAGGGATGAAGAGGGCGTGGGGGAAGGCGATCCCTGGCCCTGACCGGATGGGGCGCAGTCCTGGGGGCAGTTCTGGGGAGTCTCGGGCCCCTCGCAGATGCCATTGCCGCAGGGACTCCCGGTCTGCACGCAATCCTGGGGGCAGTTCTGGGGAGTCTCCGGCCCCTCGCAGACGCCATTGCCGCAGGGACTCCCGGTCTGGGCAGGCGGTTCGGTACTCTCCGCCTGCGAGACATAGAGGGGATAGAGGGCTCCGTCCAGGTCGGGGGCCCAGTTGTTTTCGTGCGTCCGGTCGGCCATCTCGGCGACGGCGGCCTGGGGAGCCAGCACCGCGCCCGCCCTCAGCGGTGGGTAGGCCCAATCGTCAAAGTTTCCCCAGTCCTGCGGCTCGGTGTTGGCGGGGTGGTCCTGGTAGCCGGAAAACTTGTCCGCAGGCAGGTAGGCCGCGTCCGGGTTGAGGCGCGTCCACAGGCCGGCGGTGTGGTGGAAGCCGTCGTAGGCCTGGTGAATCTGAGGGCGGTCCGGGAGTGGCTGGACGTGGCCCTCGCGGCAGAAGAGCAGGAGCACCCTCAAGTCCGGCGTTTTCTGCGCCAGGGTGGGGTAACGGGGCGGGGTGACGCGAAAGGCCCACCATTCGGCCGCTTCTTCGGGCGTCGCCAGGCCGGCGGGCCAGTCCTCGGCGGTCAGCGCGCCGTTGTCGCGCAGCGCCCGGGTCAGGTCGGCGGAATAGACGCGCTTGTCGAACATGATGGGCATCTTGTAACTGAGGACGAAATCCCCCCGGTCGTACCGGCCGTTCCCGTTCAGGTCGAAGTACGGATAGCCCACCGCATCCGGCCTCTGGGAATACGTCCGCTCGGGGTCCCAGCGCACGCTGGTGTAATCCAGCGCGATGGCGGTCGGCGAGTAGTCCCCGGGGTATCGGTAGAGCGGGTTGATCACCGGCCGGCCAGCCTCGTCCCAGTAGCCCAGTTCAACGGCGGAGAGGGCGTCCACCGTGGGATTCTCCCGCCCCACGAAATAGCGGACGTTCAACCGGTCGCCGTAGAGGGCCAGGACGTTGACCGCGGCGATGCCGGGGTGAGAGAAGGCGTACAGCCCCACCTGGCCGGTCAGCACGGGGAAGGGGCTTAAATCGCCGATGGTGTGGCCGTCCTTGTCGGGAATTTGCCCCGCGGCAAAGCGGATGACATCCCGCAGGGCGCGGATGCTGGTCTCGCCGCCGTAGTCGAACTGACCATCGGAGCGCGCCCCCGTGCTGCGGGATTCCTTGCCAGGCCACAGGTAGGCCACGCGGATCAGTCCGATGGGGGCGGCGTCCAGGTCTTCATAGAAGTCATTGACGGGTGTGAAGAAGGGGGCCACATCCACCACCACGCCGGCCCCGTCGGGGTAGCGCGGCGTGTCGGGGAAGGTCAGGCGGACGGCGATGTTCCCGATGCCTTCCGAGGGGACGTAGGTGACGACCTGTTCCCCGGGCTGCCCGCTCGTCGCCTCGCCCGAGGGTGATTCCCTATCGGGGGGCAGAGTCGGCATGCCATCTGCGGGCCGGGTCGGCGTCTCCCGCCGGGGCAGAGTGGTCATCTCCGGCGTGACCTGCTGCCCCGGAGAGCCGGTCGAGCAGGTCGTGGTTGCTACCACCAGCGGGAGAACGAAGAGTAAGGAAATGAGCAAGCGTTTCATCACGACTCTCCTTCAGGGTCGGTAGATCTACCTTGGTCAAATGTGTTGACAATATCTGCTCTCGGCTTCACTGACTGAATAGGCGTACTCGAGATCGTAGTTGGTCCGGTCCAGTCGTAGTAACTGATGTGCGGCCAGCCGGACGCATCGAGGGCCAGCAAGGTGCTCAAGCCCACGGTCCCGTCGCTATCCACCGTCTCGATCTGCCAGGCTAGGGTAGTGGTAGCTCCAGGCGCTGCAACGGACCCTTCCCCCGCCTTATCGCGAGGCGCCTCCGGCCTTCCGGCCCCCACCGGGACTGCCAAAGGGACCAGATAGGCAGTTCTACCTTTCATTGGATCCTCCCTTATGATGGATTATGAATCGCCTCCGGTTCAGGGCGCGGCTAACGGTTGGTGTGAGCCGCGCCCACCCGTCCCCGCTGGCGAAACCTGCCTGAATCACCGACACCTTCGCGGGCAAAACACGGTTGTTTAAAGCGCAAGGGTGGGCGTCGGCTCCACACCGTGTTAGCCGCAGCTTATCGCCTTTCTGGTTGGGGCCCCGGGGTGGCCTCATCCCACCCTAGTACCCCGGTGGCGGTTACTGGTAATTGCGCAGCACCAGCGGCAGGTAGACCCGTGTACCCCATTCATCGGCGCCGAGGTCGGGCCGACCGACGGGGCGGGATTCCCCATCTATGTCGTCGTCCACGCCGGCATCTACCCCCATATCTATGGCCGCCGAGTTGGCCGTCAGGTGATAGCCGTCGGCGGCGAAGGCAGGGCTGCCGGTGTAGTCGTTGGTGTGGATGACGTTACCGCTCCAGTCGGTCGCATTGGCGTGCCATAGCGTGGCATGGAGCGTGGCGGTGGTGTGCTCATCCGCCTGGATACCCACCGTATGGCTTACCAGGATGGTGTTGGTCAGGGCGGCGGTGGTGTAAAGGGATGATAGTTCTCTGTGCAGGTGTATCCCGGTGCCCCCACCACCCATGTTGTGGACAACGGTGCTGTGCAGCAAGTCGACGTACGCGTCCGCAATTTGCAGGGCGGCACCGTTGAAGTCGGCCCAGTTGTCAGCGACGACGGTGTTGACCAACGTGGCATCGCTGCGGCCGGAAACAAACAGTCCTCCGCCAGACGCGTGTTCGCCTTCAGCCGTGTTCGAGATGACCGCGTCACCGTGGAGCGTGGGACTGCCGCCCATAAGGGCCAACCCCCCACCACCAAAGCCACCGGCCGTGTTGGCAGTGAAAGAGTTCCCGTTGAGCGTGGCATCGCTGTCAAAGGAGCATAACCCGCCGCCGACGAAACCGGCGGTGTTGGAAGTGACGATGTTGCCGCCGAGCGTGGCGTCGCTGCCGGCGAGGAACAGCCCACCCCCCACATCGGCGACGTTGTCAAATACCCAGCAATTGAGAAAGGCGGCTGTCGCAGTGATGACGTATACGCCACCGCCTGCATCAAAAGGCTGGTCCATCGTGGGGACGGTGACGCCACCCAACCCGGCCGCATCCCCGCCGGTGATGCGCAGCCCCTCGACCGTCGGGCTGATGTCGCCGGTGATGTACAGCGCCCGCCCCTGCTGCTGCGCATCCAGCGTGGTCGGGTTGCCGTCCGGGTTGTAGTCGGCCCAGTTTGTGATAGTGTAACCGCCGCGCACCGTCACCATCTTGCTGATGTAGACCACCTGGGTGACAACGCCGGTCGTCGTGATGTCATCACGAGGGCGCATATGCACGTCGGTGTACGTGCCCGCCGCCACGCGGATCTCGTCGCCGGGGACAGCAGCATCCACCGCCTCTTGTACGCTCCCGTAGCAATCACTGACTCCACCGCAGTCTCCGCCAGGGGCCACATGAAGCACACCGGGGTCGGCCCGCACCGACGGGATTTGATCAACTAACAGAACAAAGGCTAGTGCCAATACCAGGCTACTCAAGAGGGCAACCGTGAACTGCAACGTTCGGGTTTTCATCATCAGCCTCCTTATCCTGTGAGTACGATTCTGACGCACGAAAACATGTCGCTGCGGCTAACGCTCCGGTTCAGCGGCGGGCCGCGCAGCGGACCGTCCGCTGCAACCGGTTGTTTGACGCCCCTTTCACGCCGCCGCCCATTCTGCCGAGAGCACCTCCGCCTGCTCGAGCACCGTCTGCGTCGCCTTCTCCTGCTTGTCCGGCGGGTACCCATGCTTGCGCAGGATGCGCTTCACCAGAACCCGGAGCTGGGCGCGCACGTTCTCGCGCAGGGTCCAGTCGATCGTGACGTTGTTGCGCACGGTCTCGACCAGCTCCCGCGCGATCGCGCGGAGCGTCTCGTCGCCCAGTACCTTGACCGCGCTGTCGTTGGTTTCGAGCGCGTCGTAGAACGCCAGCTCGTCCTCGGAGAGGCCCAGCGCCTCGCCGCGCGCGTTCGCTTCCCGCATCTCCTTGGCGAGCTGGATCAGCTCCTCGATCACCTGCGCCGCTTCGATGGCGCGGTTCTGGTAGCGGCGAATCGTCAGCTCCAGCATCTCCGCAAAGGACCGGGCCTGGACCACGTTCTTCCGCCGGCGGGTGCTGATCTCCCCCTTGAGCAGCTTCTGGAGCAGCTCTACCGCGAGGTTGCGTTGAGGCATGCTGCGCACTTCGGCGAGGAATTCGTCGGACAGGATCGAGAGGTCGGGCCTCTGGAGTCCCGCCGCGGCGAAGATGTCCATCACGCCTTCGGGCACCACCGCACGCGAGATGATCTGCCGCACCGCGTGGTCGAGCTCCTCCTCGGGACGGGCCTCGCCCGGTGCGCGCTTGGCGAGCACCGCCTGCACGGCCTGGAAGAAGGCGACCTCGTTGCGGATGCGCAGCGCCTCCTCGTGCGGCACCGCGAGCGCGAAGGCCTGGGACAGCTCCCGCACGGCGCGCAGAAAGCGTTCCTTGCCGTTCTCCTGGGCGAGGATGTGCTCTTGGGCCGGCGGCAAGAGGCCCAGCCGCTCCTGCGCTGTGCCCGCCGTCCAGCGCGAGCGGTCGAAGCTGTGGAAGAGTCCGCAGCAGATCTCGTACTTCTCCAGCATCACGGCCACTGCCTCGTCCTGGTCGAGGGCCGTGCGTCCGGTGCCGCCGCTCTCGGTGTACGTCGCCAGCGCGGCCTTCAGCTCGTGGGCGAGCCCCAGGTAGTCCACCACCAGACCGCCGGGCTTGTCGCGAAACACGCGATTGACGCGCGCGATGGCCTGCATGAGCCCGTGGCCGCGCATCGGCTTGTCGATGTACATGGTGTGGAGGCTGGGGGCGTCGAACCCGGTCAGCCACATGTCGCGCACCAGCACGATCCGCAGCGAATCGGCGGCGTCACGGAAGCGGTTGGCCAGCGCCTCGCGGCGCGGCTTGTTGCGGATGTGAGGCTGCCAGTCGGGAGGATCGGAGGCTGAGCCGGTCATCACGACCTTGATCGCGCCCTTGTCGTCGTCATCGTCCGCCCAGCCCGGACGGAGCCGCACCAGCTCATCGTAGAGCTCGACGCAGATGCGCCGGCTCATGCAGACGACCATCGCCTTGCCGTCCATCGCCTCACACCGCTTCTCGAAGTGCTCGACGATGTCCTGCGCAACAAGGCGCAAGCGTTTTTCTGCGCCGACGATCGCTTCGAGCTGCGCCCACTTGGTCTTGAGCTTCTCCTTGCGCTCGACCTCCTCGCCCTCGGTGGCCTCCTCGAAGTCCGGGTCGATCTTCGGCCGCTCGGCGTCGTCGAGCCCCAGCTTGGCCAGCCGGCTTTCGTAGTAGATCGGCACGGTGGCGCCGTCCTCGACCGCACGCTGGATGTCGTAGATGCTGATGTAGTCGCCAAACACGGCGCGGGTGTTGGCGTCGGTCTTCTCGATCGGCGTGCCGGTGAAGCCGATGAAGGAGGCGTGCGGCAGCGCGTCGCGCATGTGGCGCGCGAAACCGTCAATGAAGTCGTACTGGCTGCGGTGCGCTTCGTCGGCGATCACCACGATGTTGCGGCGCTCGGAGAGCGTCGGGTACCGATCGCCCTTCTCCTCGGGAAAGAACTTGTGGATGGTGGTGAACACCACGCCACCTGCGGCGACCGATAGGAGCTGGCGCAGGTGCGCCCGGCTCTCGGCCTGCACCGGCGGCTGGCGCAAGAGGTCCTTGCAGCGCGAGAAGGTGCCGAAGAGCTGGTCGTCGAGGTCGTTGCGGTCGGTGAGCACGACGAGCGTCGGGTTCTCCATCGCCGGTTCGCGGATGATGCGCCCGGCGTAGAACGCCATGGTCAGGCTCTTGCCCGAGCCCTGCGTGTGCCAGACCACGCCCACGCGCCGGTCGCCGGGCTTGCCGCCGGGCTTTCGGCCCGCTTCATAGCCCGCGCCCGGCTCCGCCACGTGATCCACGGCGGCAAGCTCCGCCGCGCGCAGCGTTTCGCCCACCGCCACCTGCACGGCGTGGAACTGGTGGTAGCCCGCCATCTTCTTGACGATGCGGCCGCCGCCGTCGTCCTCGAACACGATGAAGTCGCGGATCAGGTCGAGGAATCGCCGCGGCGCGAGCAGGCCCTCGGTCACCACCTGCAGCTCGGGCATGTGGGCCTCGGCCAGCGTATCGCCTGCGATCGTGCGCCAGGGTTTGAACCACTCGCGCCCGGCGGTGAGCGTGCCGACGCGCGCCTGGACGCCATCCGACACGACCAGCACGGCGTTGGTGGCGAACAGCGCCGGGATCTCGGCCTTGTAGGTCTGGAGCTGCTGGAACGCGGTCCAGATCGTCGCGTCCTCGTCGGCGGCGTTCTTGAGCTCCACGACCGCGAGCGGCAGGCCGTTCACGAACAGCACCACGTCCGGCCGGCGGCTGTGCTTGTTCTCGGTGACGCTGAACTGGTTGACCGCCAGCCAGTCGTTCCCCTGGACGTCGTCGAAGTCGATCACCTTCGCCTGCGCGCCGCGGATGTGGCCGTCGGCATCGCGGTACTCCACCGTGACGCCGTCCACCAGCAGGCGGTGCAGCGCCCGGTTGCGCAGGATCAGCTCCGCGCCCTCGGGCCGCGTCAGTTTGCGGAAAGCGTCCTCCAGCGCCTCGGCGGACAGCGCCGGGTTGAGCCCGGCGAGCGCATCCCGCAGCCTTGTGCCGAGGACCACCTCGCCGTAGTCATCGCGCTCGGCCGCGGGCATGTCCGGGGCGATGTCCGGGCCGTGGGCGATCCGCCAGCCGGTGCTCTCCAGCCAGGCAAGGGCGGCGTCTTCGACGGTGGATTCAGTCAGACGCACCACGGTTCATCCTTTGCGGGGGACGGTGCGCGAACGGCCCCTTCGGGGTTTTCGCGGTCCAGCGCCCACTGCAGCGGATTGTTCACGATGTATTCGCGGATGCGGTGCAGGGACGATTCATCGCGGACAATGTGCTCGTAGTAATTACGTTGCCATAGTTTTCCTGCGAAGGGCGTCCATCCCGATGTTCTTACCCCACGGATGTATTCATTCGTCGTCATGGTTTTGAACCATTGAATAATGGCCGGTAGGGGCGCACCTATGTGTGCGCCCCCGTGGTGTGCGCCCATCGCATCGGGGCAGACACGTAGGTCTGCCCCTACATGGTCTGGGCCGACGATAACAACAATGCCGTGAACATGGTTGGGCATGACCACGTATTCATCCGTTTCCATGTTTGGAAATGCGCGGTTCAGTTCCAACCACCATTTTTCAATCATCCGCCCGGCGTCGTTCATCCGCATTTCACCATCCACCACCTCGCCAAACAGGCATTTCCGGTGGTTGGCGCAGATGGTGACGAAATACGCCCCGGCCTGCGAATAGTCATAGCCTTTCAGGCGGAGGCTGCGGCGGTGATGACGTTGGAGGTCGTATGTCATAACCCCCTCTCCTTCAAAAACCGCTCCGCATCCTTTATCCCTGCCTGCGCCGCTCGGTTGCGCAGCGCGGCAGGCAGGCGCAGCTCGCCGGAGATGAGCTTGGGCAGGAGCGCGTCGCGCAGGGCGGCGAGGGTGCGGGATTCGTGGTCGGTGACTTCGATCCGACTGTCCAGCGGCGCAACCCGCCGTTCGAACTCTGCCACCAGGCCCCGCGGAGGCACCACGCATGCGATGGCGTGGAAGTCCTTCTTGCCAATTGAGCCGAAGACTGTCCCCTCTGCTTCGAAGCGATCGAAGGCATCCGCTTGCGCACGCATGAACTGATAGGAGTAGGAACGACTTCCCGTCTTGTGGCGAGCGGCCGCCACGCCGCGCCCGATCGCGCAGTCCTCCGTCGCCATGTTGATGTCGCCGACCGGGGCTCGCACGCTGATGAGCGTGTCCCCCTTCTTCGCCAGCCTCGTCGGAGCTGTGCAGTACACACGGCGGGTCGGGAAGCGGAAGCCGAAGTCTGTCCGTCCCTGGTAGAACGGCAATCCGTCGCCAACCTCGTTGTAGGTGTGGCCCGGCGGCGATTGGCCCATCGTGAGATCGAACTCGTCACCCACGCACCCCACGGCCCACCCCTTTGGAATCTCCCCCAGCTCAGAGTCCTCGAAGGAATCCGGGAAGAGGTCGGCGAGGGGCTGGGCCAGGCCGGGGTCGCGGCCTTCGGCCTTGGCGCGGACGGGGTCGAAGTCCACGAACCACGACTTGAACAAGGCGCGGGCCATCGCCTCCAGCGTCTCGCTCATCCGCCGGTTCAGCTCGATCTTGTCGTCCAGCGTGCCGAGGATATGGGCGATGGCGCGTTGTTCGGCGATGTCCTTCGGAATGACGACATCAATGTCGGCAAACCGGCTCTTTGAGACGTTCGTGTAGACAGAGCCACCCCCACCAGCGGATTCCAATTCGTGTCCAAGCTGGGTGAAGACGTAGTACAGCAGTCGCGAGTCAACCCCGTCGTGCGGAACGACGCTGTTGATCTGCTGATTCGTAAAGCTCGGCCGTGTTGTGATACCGCACCTTCCAACCGTCGCGATGCAAGACATCATCACGGATCCTGCCGGCAAGAGGCTTGCACGTATGGTTTCAGCGCCCTTCTCGGACAGTGTCCTCTCTGTGCGGGATATGAAGACGCGCCCGTCTAGGTCGGGAATCGTGATGAAGGGATAGTGACCACCAAAGTTGGCGGGATCCGCCGTGGATGGTGTCTTGCCTGTCACCACGCGACCAAGCGAACCAATCTTTCTTTTCATCCACTCACCCGCCATACCCCAACTCCTTCAGATTGGCGGCGATGGCAGCATCGAGCCGCACCGCCTCGGCCTGCTGCTCGCGCAGTTGCGCGGTGAGGCGCTTCATTTTCTCATAGAACGGCTCGCCGCCTGCCTGCCTAGCCCGTCCTTCGGCGATGGCTTCTTTGAGCCACCTGCGCCCCGCTGTCGTCTTCAATTCCTGCTCACGGGCAACTGCTTCTTCCCGACTGCTGAACTCCTCGTAGTGCGCGATATAGCGGGGCTTGTTCTTCTTCGTCCAATCAGCTCCCTGCCCTGATACATGCTCGCGCCATCGCCGAGGGAGGTTGTCTGTCTGTCCGATGTAGTAGCTGCCTGTCTGCCCAGGCAGGTCGCCTTCACATGCGATGGCATAGACGAAATAGACGCCCGGTCTCGGCGCAGGCAGGTCGTCCTCCTGCGCCTCGGCGCCGACGTAGCGGCCGGGCGTGAGCACGTGGCCATGCTTGCGGACTTCCTCCAGCGTCGCGCTCTTGCAGAAGCCGGGCACGTCTTTGTATTCGCCCGCCTCCTTCTCGCCGCGCCAGGCGTGATAGGTGCGTGCGATCCTCGTGATGTCCTCGTCGGTCAGCTCGCGATGGGTGCGGTCCACCATGCGCCCCAGCTTGCGCGCGTCGATGAAGAGCACGTGGCCGCGGCGGTCGCGGAACTTCCCGTTCTTCCGGTCGCGCGCGAGGAACCACAGGCAGGCGGGGATCTGCGTCGAGTAGAAGAGCTGGCCCGGCAGCGCGACCATGCAGTCCACCAGGTCGGCCTCGATCAGGTTCTTGCGGATCTCGCCCTCGCCGGACTGGTTGGACGACATTGAGCCGTTGGCGAGCACGAAGCCGGCCACGCCTGCGGGCGCGAGGTGATGGACGATGTGCTGCACCCAGGCGAAGTTGGCGTTTCCGGCCGGCGGCACGCCGTACTTCCAGCGCTGGTCGCCGCGTAGGCGGTCTCCGCCCCAGTCGCTGACGTTGAAGGGCGGATTGGCGAGGATGAAGTCGGCCTTCAAATCCGGGAAACGGTCGTTGTGGAAGGTGTCGCCGTGGGCGATCTGGCCGTCTATGCCGCGGATGGCGAGGTTCATCTTGGCGAGCCGCCAGGTGGTGTAGTTCGACTCCTGGCCGTAGATGGAAATGTCCGCCTTCGCGCGGCCGCCATTGCCGTTGCCCGTGCTGTGCGCGCGGATGAACGCCACCGACTGCACGAACATGCCCGAGGAGCCGCAGCAGGGGTCGTACACCCGGCCCCGGTAGGGCTCAAGCATCTCGACCAGGAGCTTCACCACGCAGCGCGGCGTGTAGAACTCGCCGCCCTTCTTGCCCTCGGCGCTTGCGAACTGCGAGAGGAAGTACTCGTAGACGCGGCCGAGCACGTCCTTGGCGCGGCTCGCCTCGTCGCCGACCTGAATGTTGCTGATGAGGTCGATGAGCTGGCCGAGGCGCGTCTTGTCGAGAGCGGGGCGGGCGTAGTCCTTGGGCAGCACGCCCTTGAGCGCCGGGTTGTCGCGCTCGATGCCGGCCATGGCGTCGTCCACGAGCTGGCCGATGGTGGGCTGGCGGGCCTGCGCCTTCAGATGCTGCCAGCGTGCCTCGGGCGGCACCCAGAAGATGCTCTGCGCGCGGTACTCGTCGGGGTCCTCTGGGTCGGCGCCCTGGGCCTTTTCGGCGACGAGCTTCGCGTGCTGCTCCTCGAAGGCATCGGAGATGTACTTCAGGAAGATGAGGCCGAGGACGACGTGCTTGTACTCGGCGGCGTCCATGCTGCCGCGCAGCGCGTCGGCCATCTGCCAGAGCTGGGCTTCGTAGCCCACGGTGGCGCCGGTGGCCTCCGGTGCCTGCGCGTTGTTTCTTCTCTTCGGCAATGTTTGCCTCCTCATCAGACTTTCGAGCACCGCCCTAGTTCGGGGGCGTCTAACTATATTTTCAACCGAAACGGCTTAAATAACATTTAGGGTGCGACGGTTTAACTACCCCAAAATCGTAGTTAAACCGTCGCGGCTTAACCGCATCCAAAGCCGCAAATTGACGTCTATATGATAAAATAAGCCATGGTTTTTGTCAAACGTGAGATTATCGTCAATGCACTAATGCCAAGAGTTGAAAAGGAGTCAAGTATGGCCTCCTCGTCCTTCCTCAACCAGGTTCGCCAGGTGATGCGCCTCAAGCACATGAGCCTCAGCACAGAAGACTCATATCTCTACTACATCAAGCAGTTCATCCTCTTTCACAACAAACGTCATCCCAAAGACATGGGCGTTGATGAAATCCGCGCTTATCTGTCCCACTTGGCGGTGGAAAGACGGGTTTCAGCGTCAACCCAGAAGGTGGCTCTCTCCGCTTTGCTCTTTCTGTATCGAGACGTACTCAAAATACAACTGCCCAACATCGAGGGTATTGAGCGAGCGCGGGCAGCGAAACATATCCCTGTAGTGTTCACACGCGAGGAGGTCAGCGCCATCCTCTCTCATCTGACCGGCACGCCCCATCTGGTGGTCAGCTTACTGTACGGCTCAGGGCTGCGTTTGATGGAGGCGTTGCGTCTGCGAGTCAAGGATATTGATTTCACCTATCGGCAGATTACCGTGCGGGACGGCAAAGGAGAAAAGGATCGCGTGACTGTCCTGCCACAGTCTTTGGTCGAACCGCTCAAGTGTCAGTTAGCGTATGCCAAGAAGATCCATGAGCAAGATCTGAAAGAAGGCTATGGAGCAGTTTACTTGCCCTACGCGTTGGAACGAAAATATCCGAACGCCAATAAAGAATGGGCCTGGCAGTACGTCTTTCCAGCGGATCATCGTTCGGCCGAGCCACGCACAGGCCTCATCCGCCGTCACCACTTTCACGAGGACAACGTTCAACGCGCAGTCAAACAGGCCATTCGCAAGGCGGGCATTGCCAAGCATGGCAGCTGTCATACCTTCCGCCATAGCTTTGCTACCCACCTACTGGAAGCCGGCTATGACATCCGTACTGTCCAGGAACTTCTCGGCCATAAGGATGTACGCACAACCATGATCTACACCCATGTCCTTCAACACGGCGGATTTGCTGTGCGCAGCCCATTGGATGAGACCCCGCTCAATCCTCGCGGTAATGGCAGCCGCGGCTGACCTTGTTCTCCCAAGCAGCCTGCGCCACGATGAGCGCTGCTTGTACCGCATTACGCAGCCCAATCAAGTCGTCCGAGAGTTTCGTCGTGCTGTAGAAGCGCGTGATGTCTACCTGCAGGTTGCGCAAGTCGCTGATGGCGCGATCCAGGCGCCGCGTTGAACGCACCAGCCCCACATAGTTCCACATGATATGCTGAATGGTCGCCATATCCTGGCGGATGAGCGCCGGGTCCGCAACTTCGGTCAGGTTGCCGTTGTACCACGGCGGGATGTCATCGGGGTCACAGCCCAGTTCACCTAGGTTGTGCGCGATATCGTAGGCAGCACGCACACCCCACACCAACCCCTCTAACAGCGAAGCACTACCCAAGCGATTTGCACCGTGTACGCCAGTGCAGGACACCTCACCCACCGCATACAGGTTACGGATAGTCGTCCGCCCATATTCATCTACCCATACCCCGCCGCAGTGGTAGTGCGCAGCAGGCACCACCGGAATCAAGTCTTTGGTGATATCCACGCCGAATTCCAGGCACCGCTGGTAGATAGCAGGGAAATGGGTCTTGATTTCGTCCGCTGGCAAGTACGACTTGAGATCCAGATACACGCATTTGCTGCCGGTGGCCAGCATCTCCTGATGGATGCTGCGGGCTACGACATCCCGAGGAGCCAGGTCTTTCCATTCCGGGTCGTATTTGTGCATGAAAGGCTTGCCGCGCTCATCTACCAAACGCCCTCCCGCGCCGCGGATTGCTTCTGTAATCAAAAACCGTGCCTGATCGCGGTAGTAGAAAGCGGTGGGATGAAACTGCACGTACTCGGCATTGATGATGCGCGCGCCAGCGTTGTAAGCCATAGCCAGCCCGTCTCCACGCGCCGTAGGGGGATTGGTGCTGTATAGGAAAATGCGCCCCAGGCCACCGGTAGCCAAGATCGTTTTCTTCGCCAGGTAGGCATCCACTTTGCCCGTGGCTTGATCGAACACATAAGCGCCTACACAGGAGAGCGGGTCATAGATGGTCAGGCGGTTTCGGGAATGGTGGGCAGGGGTCAGCAAATCCACCGCCGTGTGCCGCGTCAACAATTCGATGTTGGGACAAGCATGCAAGGCTTCCACGAGTTTCTCTTGGATGGCGCGCCCGGTATAGTCACCCACATGCACGATGCGCTCGGTTGAATGCGCCGCCTCCTTGATGCGCTCCAAGCCATTGCCGGGCATGCGGTCAAAAGGCACGCCCAGTTCTTCCACCAGGAACTCACGCACCAGCCTGGGGCCTTCTTCAGCCAAGATACGCACTGCGCGGGGGTTGCTCAAACCAGCGCCAGCACGTTCAATGTCTTCGCTGAGCAACTCCGGCGAATCGTCATCACCACGGTAGATAATCCCCCCTTGCGCATAGTACGTGTTCGATTCATGGGGATCTTCTTCCGCTGTAACGATTGTAATGCGCAGGTCAGGGTTCTTTGCCAGATGCAATGCAGCAGTGGCACCAGAAATGCCACAGCCAATGATCAGGACATCGGTTTGAATATGGGCCATTTCATTTCACCGCCAACATTTTTTGCAGCGCGAGGTTCGCCCAACGCGAAATGTCCGGGGAAACCCGTACTACGTTCACGGGGTCATCCGCCAGCAGATGGTCGAGGGTATAACTGAGGTTGTACGGATTGATGCGGTACATCGCTCCGCACAGCGACCTGGCGAGGGGCACAATCACTTTGTCGGGATTCTCCTTAGCCAACCTTGCCACCAGATGGATTTCGGTCCCAATGGCGAAGGCAGAACCCGGCGGCGCGCTTTCCACCGTCCGCACGATGAAGGAAGTAGAGCCATTGGAGTCAGAGCGGGCAACCACCTCGGCAGGGCATTCTGGATGCACAATAACCTGGATGCCAGGGTATTGGCGGCGCACTTTTTCCACGTGCTCTACGGTGAAAAAGGTGTGCACGTGGCAGTATCCCTTCCAAACCACCACTGTCGCGCGCCTGGCTGCGTCCCTGCTGGCTTCAGGATCAGCGGGGTCCCAGATGGCAATCTCCGCTGCCGGAATGCCAATGGCGAGCGCGGAATTGCGGCCCAAGTGCTCGTCGGGGAAGAACAGCACATGCCCTTTCTCCCCCAGCGCCCAGCGCAGGATCGCTTGGGCATTGGCTGATGTGCACACTGCCCCGCCTTTCTGTCCACAGAATGCCTTAAGCGTGGCATACGAGTTTTGGTAAGTAACCGGGAGGAGGTCATCGCCCCACAGCGCGGTCAAGTGCTGCCAAGCAACTTGAGCCTGATCCACATCAGCCATTTGCGCCATAGGGCACACGGCGGAATGCGCGGGCAAACAGACGATTTGCTCCGGTGCACAGAGCATGGCAGCCGTCTCCGCCATAAAATCTACGCCGCAGAAGACAATGTAGCGGGCGTCGCGGGCTTGCGCTGCAATGCGCGATAACTCGAGGGAATCGCCGCGGTAGTCCGCAAACTGGATCACCTCATCCCGCTGATAGTGATGGCCCAGGATGACCAAAGCAGCACCGAGTTCCGACTTTGCCTCGCGGATGCGCGCGAAAACCTCCCCTTCCGAGAGGGTTTGATACTCCGCCAGCGTGCCCACAACCTCCGCTTCTGCTTCTAGGCTGATGTCCAGCGCTGGAGCCGAATGGGTCAATGCTCCCACACTGATATAATCCACGCCGGTTCGGGCTATTTCTGCTACATTGTCCAGAGTGATGCCGCCCGAAGCTTCCAGCTCAACCCGCCCGCCAGCCAAAGCCACAGCTTGGCGCATCTGATCTGGGTCCATATTGTCCAGCATGATGCGGTGAACACCCAGTTCCAGCGCTTCGCGCAACTCGTCCTGGTTCTTGACTTCCACCTCAATGGGCAACCCAGCCTGGTTGTGTGCCCGCACCCGTTGTACGGCAGCGGTAATGCTCCCTGCAGCGGCGATGTGGTTGTCTTTGATCAGCACCATGTCATACAATCCGAAGCGGTGATTCTTGCCGCCGCCGAGGCGCACGGCCATCTTGTCCAGCACACGCAAGCCGGGAGCGGTTTTTCGCGTATCCAAAATCACCGCTTTGGTGCCCTGTACCGCCTCGACGTAGCGATGGGTGAGCGTGGCAATGCCGGACATGCGCTGTAAAAAGTTCAAGGCGACCCGCTCGGCGCTGAGTATGCTCCTGGCTGGGCCATGCACCGTCGCCAGCACATCGCCGCGTGAGACGGGGCTGCCATCGGCTACACGGCATCTGAAGGTGATGCGCTCATCTACTGCCGCGAATACGCGACGCGCCACTTCCAGCCCAGCCACAATCCCAGGCGCTTTTGCCACAATTTTGCCGCGCAAGCGCAAATCGGCGGGCAATGTCCAGGTACTGGTGACATCGCCTGAGCCAATGTCTTCCACCAATGCTCGGCGTATGATTTCCTCGATTTCCCTGACTTCCGCAGCATCCTGTGTTTCCATTATCCTATCCTGTCTTGGCAATCGGTTTATGCAGCAATACCTTGAGATATTTTACAGCTTATAGCCCCATTTGTCAATGAACCCCTTTGGAACAACGTGCTTTTCCATCTGCACCGCTCTTGTTCCTGCGCCACTCTAGAGGTATAATACATCCAAGCATAAAGGTGGTCAACTGCAATGAACGGAGGCTTGTGGCTGTGCCTAACTGGCTCAGATGCCCTTCAAGCAAGCCATAGCACGCACATGGTGGAGTGGCAGCAAAACCTATAACATCGTTCGCTTTGGCAGATCCCATAAGGAGAGAGGAACATGATGATCTACGAGCATGGAACATTGGTTACTGTGGACGCGCAACGACGCGTTATCACAGATGGAGCAATGGCGGTAGAAAATGGACGCTTTGTGGCCATTGACAAGTCCCATGTACTACACGAACGATTCCCAAACGAACCACGCACCGATCTCAAGGGAAGGATCGTCACCCCTGGATTGATCAACACGCACGTGCATTTGGCGCAAGCCATGATTCGCGGCTGCGCAGAGGACATGGAACTGCTCGACTGGCTTGGCAAGCGCGTGTGGGTGCTACAGGGCAACTATACAGAAGAAGATGGTCGAGCCAGCGCAGAACTGTGCATCTTGGAGATGCTCAAGTCAGGCACCACTGCTTTCGTCGAATCCATGCTGGCGGAACGCTATGGATTTGATGGCATTGCGGAGGTCGTGCTGCGTTCAGGCATCCGTGCAGTATTGGCTAAGATTGTCATGGACATCGGGACCTATGCCACAAAGGACAGTTGGATGCATCCCGGCATGATCGAAGATCGCGAAACAAGCCTCAGAAATACGCTGGCGATGCACGACAAATGGAACGGCGCCGGTAATGGCCGGCTGCGTGTCTGGTTCGGACCACGCACTCCAGGTGGCGTTACGCCGGAACTGTATCGCGAGATCAGCGCATTAGCACGCCAGAGGAACATGGGCATCACGGTGCATTTAGCGGAAGTACAGGCGGACCGCCTATTCCTGCAAGAGAAGTACGGTAAGACGCCCGCGCAATTTGCAGAGGATGTGGGGCTGGTTGGTCCCAATGTGCTGTTGGTACACGCCGTGTGGATGGACGAGGATGACATCGCTATCCTGGCGCGCACACAAACGAATGTCAGCCATAACCCCGTCTCCAACGCCAAGTTGGCTTCAGGCATCGCACCTATTCCGGAAATGCTTGCAGCAGGCGTGAACGTCGCTCTGGGCACCGACGGTGGCCCCAGCAACAATACCTACGACATGGTGCGCGACATGCGCTGGGCTTCCTACATCCACAAAGCGCGCACACTCAATCCCTTGGTCATGCCAGCCGAAACAGTGCTGGAAATGGCCACCATCCATGGGGCGAAAGCAATCGGCTTGGAAAAGGAGATTGGATCGCTCGAGGTAGGGAAGCAAGCCGATTTTGTCGTCTTCGATTTGGATAAGCCGCACTTGACCCCGCACATGGATGCAGTTTCTACATTGGTTTCAGCCGCTACCGGCGCCGATGTGGATATGGTGGTGATCGGTGGGCAGGTAGTGGTGCGGGATGGCCATGTGCTCACCATGGATGAAGAACGCGTTCTACGCGAAGCCCGTGAGCGAGCGGCAGCCGTTTGGAAACGTGCGGGCATCGAATGGAAACCGCGCTGGCCTGTGCTATAACTATACAGGATGCGCAGGTTAATCAGCCACTGTTGCTTACCGGTCAGCAAATGACGCTGAGCATGGTCAACTTGTTTTGACAATCGGACAACTGTGCGATAGAATTCAAACACCAACCTGCAGTAACGAGTTGAATCCACAAAAAGGGAGGATATATCATGTACCAAAGTACTGTGGTTGTGGGGCACCTGGGCCGCGATCCAGAAATGCGTTACACCCCCGATGGCACGCCCGTAACTACCTTTAGCATTGCCACCACACGCAGATGGACCAACGCCGATGGCCAACCCCAGGAGAAAACAACCTGGTTCCGTGTTACCGCTTGGCGGAAACTCGCCGAGACCTGCAACCAGTTCTTAGCGAAAGGGCGCTTAGTGTTGGTGGAGGGGGATATCGATGTGTCCACGTGGAATGACAAAACCACAGGCGAGCCCCGCGCGATGTTGGAACTCCGCGCGCGTACCGTGCGCTTCCTAGGCGGTAGAGAAGAAAAGGCCGAAGTGCCTGAAGAAATCGCTCCCGAGGTGGAAGAGGAACTTCCTTTCTAGCCCTGTACGGCTGACGAAAAGCGATAGACGCGCCCTTGGCGTCTGCAACACCGCAGCACGCACGCTTTGCGCTGCAATACAAGCGACCTCGAGCCCATTTCGGGGTCGCTTTCTTTACCCGCTGAGTACTGCTCACTACAGGCAATAGGACAATGGACGCAGCCAAGATGTACCGAGAACTGTAGTAGACGAGTCCCATCAAAGGCAAAAGGATGTACAAGGAATGAGAATCAAAACGGCGATGGAGCAAGTGGTCTCCAATGTGGAAAAAGTTATCGTCGGCAAGAGGGAGGTCATCGAACTAACCTTGGTCGCCTTGCTATGCGAAGGGCACGTCCTCATCGAAGACGTGCCCGGCACGGGCAAGACCACGCTGGCTAAAGCCCTCGCCCGCTCTCTGGGCTGCTCTTTTCAGCGCATCCAGTTCACGCCGGACTTGCTGCCATCCGATGTAACTGGCCTCTATTTCTTCAACCAAAAAACGCAGGAATTCGAATTCCGCCCCGGTCCCATCATGGCCCAGATCGTGCTGGCAGATGAGATCAACCGTGCTACGCCGCGCACACAAGCAGCCCTGCTCGAAGCCATGCAGGAGCGCCAGGTCAGCATTGACCTAGAGACCAAGCCCCTCCCCCGTCCTTTCCTTGTCCTAGCCACGCAAAATCCCATCGAACTGGAAGGCACCTTCCCACTGCCTGAAGCACAGGTAGACCGCTTCCTGATGAAAATCAAACTTGGCTATCCCAGCGAGCAAGATGAAAACGAGATGCTCCTGCGCTATGAGCATGAAGATCCATTGGAGACGCTGCAACCCGTCCTGCCCAGCGAAACGCTGCTCAAGTTTCAGTCAGAGGTGCGTTCGATCCGAGTGGAGGAATCTGTACGACAATACTTGGTGCGCATGACGCGTGCCAGTCGAGAGCATCCAGCCGTTGAACTCGGTGTCAGCCCGCGAGGAACACTTGCGCTTTATAAGACAGCCCAGGCGCTTGCCGCACTGCGCGGCCGGGATTATGTCATCCCTGATGACATCAAGTACCTGGCGCCATCCGTCCTGACGCATCGTATCATGATCCATCCTCAAACGCGCTTACGCGGCCGCACGCCTGAGCAGGTGATTGCCGAGATCGCGGATTCAGTGCCCGTGCCTGTGGAAAGATAATGTTTAACGAGAATTGGGTTGCCCTGGCGGTGTTCGCTGCTTTGATTGGCTTGCTATTCCAGCAGAGTGGGCTGCTGGCTATTGCAATCCTCGTGTTGGTCGCCGCGCTGGCAGGCAAAGCGTGGAACACATACTCTCTGCAAGGCATCGAGTATGAGCGAGCCTTTAGCGAACGCCGTGCCTTCTTGGGTGAAACGGTTGACCTCACCTTGCAAGTTACCAACCGCAAACTGCTGCCTATCTCCTGGCTGAAGGTTGACGATGAATATCCGCTCCAAGTCACCATGGTAGAGGGGGAAGCGCAACCCTCTACCAAGCCGGAAGTGGGCTTGCTCAGCAATGTGATGTCCTTGCGCTGGTTTGAACGTGTCAAGTGGCGCTATCGCTTGCGCTGCGACAAACGAGGAGTGTATGCCTTCGGGCCTGTCCACCTGCAGTCTGGAGACCTCTTTGGCCTCTTCAGCTCCCAGCAAGAGCGCCCAAAGTTGGATTGGCTCATTGTATATCCTGAGGTAAAACCTATTGCGTTTTTGCCCCTCCCACCGAAGGAACCCTTCGGTGAAGTCAAGACGCGGCAATGGATCTTTGAGGATCCATGCCGGGCAGTGGGCATACGCGATTATGAAACCAAGGACGACCTGAAGCGCATCCATTGGAAAGCCACGGCGCGCCAGCAAAAACTGCAGGTGAAAGTCTATGAACCAACGACAACGTACCAGTTGGTGATCTTTCTCAACATGGCTACGCTGCCCAAGCCCTGGCATGGTACAATTCCCGAACTTTTGGAAAGGGCGATCAGTGTTGCTGCATCCATCGCCAACTATGCCGTGCAAAGGCGTTTCCAAGTAGGGGTCCTAGCGAATGGTTGTTGGCCGTATTCAGATCAGGCTTTGAAGGTTCTGCCCAGTCGTAGTCCAGATCAATTAACACGTATCCTGGAAGCGCTTGCCGCAGTGTCTGCCATGCCAACCATCTCTATTGAAGCACTGCTCAATAAAGAAAGCGCGCGTTTGCCGTGGGGGGCTACACTGCTAGTGGTAACAGCGGTCATCACTGAAGAACTCTTGGCGGTCATGACGCGCTTGCAGACTGCAGGACGGCGTATGGTGCTCGTGCGCTTGGATGACAACCCATTGCCCTGTGAAGCGCCTAACTTTTTGGTGCAACACGTGGTTGATTTGGGCAATGCCTTTGGGCTTGAAACAGAGGTGCTGCCATGAGCCACAGGGTAGTTGCCTCAATGCCCTCTGCCGCAAATGCCCTCAACGGTGAGCCCTGGCGCACGAATTGGCGCAGAGAAGTGCTTTACCTAGGTCTGGCAATTATGGAAAGTTGCTGGTTTGCCCCATGGCTGGCGCTCATTTTGGGCTCTGGGTATACCGCCCCACACATCCCTTTTGCGGCGATCCTCTCTACCCTGCTTTTGGGCATGTATGTAACCCGTTTTCTGGGATGGAGGGCCACTCCACTGCACTTGCAACGGATCATTATAGTCTCCATCGCTGTCCTGAACTCCCTCTTGTTGCTCAGGCTCTTTATTTATGTAAACTATATGCGGTCTGATTTCTCCTGGCTAGGCACTTTTATATGGCAAGTTGGCAACATCTTTCAAGCCATCCCCCCAGCCCTGGTTGTTTTCCTTGCCAACCTCTATCTCTGGGCACGGGGAGTGCGCTTAGCGCAGCGTGATCTCAGCGTTGAATCGTTGGGGTTTTCCTTCCGCGTAGGCATTATTGCTTTTCTCTGGTTCTTCCTGGTCAGGATATTTGGGGCTCCCGTGGATGGGACCCCTTACGCTTTTCTGTATTTCTTCCTTGGATTATTGGTCATCGGACTGGGGCGCATCGAAAGCGTGAGCCGCAGCCATGTGGGCATTCGCTCTCCTTTCAATGCCTCATGGGCACTTATCCTCACCGTTGCTACGATGGTTGTATCGGGTCTGAGCATATGGCTCACCAATCTGCTCTCACCGCAGCATGTCTCCGCCGTCCTCAAGCAACTCAGCCCTGCGATGACATGGTTAGGCAAGGTTGCTTATCCTCTCCTCATGATCCTGGCTTGGCTCCTGAATTTCTTAATCTCTTCCCTCATTTACCTTTTCAGTGGGATTTTGGGTGTAGAAAGCCAGGAATCTTCACCGCTTATTCGCATTGCTGAAGGATTGCAGCGATTTCAGCAGTCAGAACCCGCGCAAGGCGCACTGCTATTGATCCTGCAAGTACTCAAATGGGGGGTCCTTGGCCTGCTCTTCCTCGTTGTGCTGGCGATCCTGGCCATTTCAGTGGACCGCGTGCGGCAAACTCTGCAGGGAGGGCGCTCCGCAGAATACGAAACGGTTTGGGATGGCAGCAGCGCCACCAAAGAAGCCCAAGATGCCATTGAGAACCGTTGGCGAAAAATGCTCGAGGGGTTACAAGCGTATCTCGCTCGGCTGCGCGGGGAAGAGTATGCCTTGGCAACCATCCGGCAGATTTATGCCAGCCTGATCAAACTGGCTACTGCTGCTGGCTTTCCCAGACGTGAAGCCGAAACGCCTTACGAATACCTAGCGTCCTTGCTCAAAGCGTTTCCCCACAGTGAGAGGGAGGCACGGCTGATTACCGAGGCTTATGTACGCGCACACTACGGGCAAAGGTCTTTCCATCCCCAGTACGTGCAACGGGTACGCCATGCGTGGCTGGTAATGCGGGCACGTCAGGAACAAAAAGAGCAAACAGACGCCAAGAATCACGGGTGAAGCAATGCAAGGAGCAAGAGGGAGGTGGCACCAGTGGTTCGCAGGAATGCTGGTGCTCCTTGCCTTAGGGATCACTGGCTGTAAAGCCTACGTCCAGGACCAAGACATCACACAGGGGCGGCTGGACGCAGCCACGCCACCCCTGGACGGTTCGCACACGTTGATCCAGTCTTTCCTCAGCCGACGCTCAAACCTGTGCGAAATTGAACTATTGCCCGCTGTGTATCAGACGCCTGGTCAGGGCATGTTGCATGTATGCCTGCGAGGTGGTAGCCAGAATGCCACCCCTTTGGTCCAACAGACTATAGACGTAACCACCATTGCTCATAACGTCCCTCTGCGCCTCTCCTTCGCCCCACAGAAAGACTCCGCCGGCAAAGCCTATGAACTATCTCTGGAAGGCACACCCGGAGTGCGCGTTGGTTTTTGGTACAGTAGTGTGGATGCCTATGGCGAAGGGGAATTACAACTGGATGGCCGTTCTTCAGGTGACCTGCTGTTTACCACGCGCTGCCGCTACGATCTGGCAGCAATGGGGCAGGAAGTTGCAAGAGGATTATGGCATAACGGATGGCTGTTTCTCCCACTCACCTTGCTCCTCCTCTTGCCAGGCTACGTGCTTTGGTATGGCTTAGGACGGGCTCAGTACGATGACCTCATTGCGAACTTAGCGATGTGCTTAGCGCTCAGCTTGGCACTGACACCAGTAATCCTTCTTTGGAGCACCGTAGCAAACTTGCGATGGAATGGCTTTTTGTGTTGGGGGGCATTTGCTTTGCTCGCGCTGTATGCAGCACTCCGTCTGCTTCGTACACGGTTCGCCGATTTCGCCGTCTGGGCTGCGGAAAGCAATCGCCTGGCCGCTTTAGGTACTTTGGTACTGTTCCTTCTCACGCTTCTCGTGCGCTTTGTACAGATTCGGAACCTCGTTCTGCCAGCATGGGTGGATTCGCCGCAGCATGCCTTGATCACACAACTGGTAGCCATGCATGGTCAGGTGCCCCAGACCTACGAGCCCTTGTTGCCCATCCCAAACTTTGCCTACCACTTTGGTTTTCATGCGGATACGGCATTCTTGCATTGGCTGTCCGGGTTGGCTATCCCGCAGGCGATGCTCATCCTTGGGCAGGTCTTGAATGCCGCTTGCATGTTGATGTCCTATTTCTTGACCTGGCGCTTGGTCAAACGGAAGTTGGCAGCTCTCATGGCGGCGCTCATAGTGGGTTTGGTCTCCTATATGCCTGCTTATTACGTCTCCTGGGGCCGCTATACCCAATTAACCGGCCTGTTGCTGTTGCCTGCAGCAGTGGTAGCTGCCTTGGACTGGTTTGAAGGGGAGCAACGCAATGACCTCCTTCTTGTGATAGCAGCGATAACACAAGCGGGGTTATTCCTCACCCATGCCCGGGTAACGGTCTTTGCTCTCTGCTTCTTGCTCGCCTTTGCCATCAGTGAAAGCGTGAGACGGCTGTGCACGGGGACCAAGAACGTGCTTTTAGAACTTTGGAAGCGCATGGGGTTATGGGCGCTAGTGACTTTGGCAATCAGCGCGCCCTGGCTGGCGCGGATAATCACGAATATCCACACTTTCATTCCCACGGCTGGGCTGAACCTACAGGGCGACCTATCCTATATCGCTGTCCCACAAGGGCTGCTGTTCATCACCCGCAACCGTGAATTGATGGTTCTGGCGGCGATAGGGGGGATATGGGGATTGTTCAAACGTAAAAAAGAAACCGTGTGGATATTGACTTGGTGCGCATTAGTAGCTCTGTTGACTTATCCAAAGTGGGCAGGCATACTAGCTCCCAATCTCTTGAATTTGCCTGCAGCCGTGATCGCGCTTTTTGTACCGTTAGCTATCTTAGATGGACAGGCCATCACCTTTTTCTGGGATAGTGCGCATCCTGTCCTAGGAGTGTCATTACAAAAGGTGGCGAAACAACATGCAGTGAAAGCGGTGCAGATTGTCCTGGCACTGGGCATCCTTGCCACCGCCTTATGGGGTGGTTCGGGGATGATTCAGATTGTCAACCCAGTTACTGTTTTAGCCACTGCCGAAGACTTGCAAGCGATGGAATGGATCAAAGAGAACACGCCGCCTGATGCCTTGTTCGTGATCAACGCACGTCATTGGCAATTTGGAATTTACACGGGTACAGATGGCGGGTACTGGATTCCGCAACTGACCGGGCGCCGCACTTTGCTGCCTACACTTCCCTATGTGTACGGTGCCCCGGACTATGTGCAACACATCACCGCCATGGCCAGAGTGGTATCCGAAACACAGGATGCCGATGACGCTTCATTTCACGCCCTCTTGGAGCAGGAAAACGTGTCGTACCTCTATATCGGGGCAAAAGGCGGGACCTTGACACCCAAGATGTTTTTAGGCAGATCCGGTTACCGCCCTGCTTATAGCAATGGAGCGGTGTGGATTTTCGAGGTGGTCAGGTGAGACAATAGAAACAGGGCATCGCTGATGTTGCAAGCGATGCCCTGTTCATGTCCAAATCGGGACTGTGCAGATTAGGCTGCTGCGCCTTGCAAACTCTGCAAAGCCTGGTTCAATTTGCGCATCAAACGCGATTTGCGTCGTGCCGCATTGTTCTTATGGATAATGCCTTTTTCTGCCGCCTTATCCAGAGCGCGAATGGCATCGGCAACGCTTTTCTTTGCCTCTTCTAGTTGTCCCGCTTCAATCTGCGCTTTGGCCCTCTTGATATACGTACGCGCTTGCGTTCGGACCCGGCGGTTGCGCAGACGCCTCTTCTCAGAGGAACGCACACGCTTCAAAGCTGATTTTGTGTTTGCCAAGAAAAACCTCCATCCCTTTCAGATTATGGTTATGATTGCCAATGAAATAGGTGGTCAACAACTTCCTTCTTTGACAGCAATCAACTCATGTCCTACAATTGCTTTGGAATGACATTATAATTACCTTGCGCAAAATGTCAAACAGAGCCTGCGCTTGCAACCCAGTGTTTCACGTGAAACAAAGGGCATTTGCCCTAATGCTATGTTTCACGTGAAACATAGCACTGTTGAGGAGAGAACGTGTGAAAAACCCTGAGAAGCCTCAACCTCGCTTTTGCGATTACGAGGGCAGCAATTACCGCACTGCTTTCTGGCAAGGCCGAGGCCGCGAATATGAGGACTTGGTGGAACGGATCGCCCTGCGAAGGCTACTTCCACCTGTGGGAGAGCGCATTATTGACATTGGCGGCGGGTTTGGCCGCCTTGTGGACCTATACCGCGGATATAAGGAAATCGTGCTCATGGATTACTCCAGGTCCCTGCTTGAAGAGGCCCAACAGCGCCTGGGGACAGACTCGATTACTTATGTGGCGGCCAATCTCTATGAAATGCCCTTTGTCGCCGGCGCATTCCATGCTGCTGTGATGGTACGCGTCCTGCACCACCTATCCGATGTCCCGGGCGCATTGCAAGCCATACACCGTATACTGCAGCCTGGCTCTCCCTTCATCCTGGAATACGCCAACAAGCGCCATCTGAAGGGTATCATACGCTACCTGCTACGCCGCCAGCAGCATAACCCCTTCCAGCATGATCCATGGGAATTCGCTGAACTACACTTTAATTTTCACCCTGCATATATCGAGCGCTGCCTGATAGACGCTGGCTTCCGCATCGAACGTTATCTCTGCGTCTCCTATTTCCGCATTCCTTTCCTAAAGCGCTTGGTGCCAGCGCCCATCCTAGCGAAAGTGGATGGCTGGCTGCAGCAACCCACTGCTTGGCTCAAGCTCACACCTAGCATCTTCGTGTATACCCGCGCTTTGGGCGAAGAGGCTGCCTCTCCATCATCATCTATCTTCTGCTGCCCACGGTGTGGCAACAGTGCCCTTGCACAAGAGACAACGACGCTGCATTGCACAGTATGCGGCGCGCGCTGGAGCATGGCAGGCGGGATCTATGACTTCAGACAGCCACTGGAATGAGGAGATAAACCATGAATGACGAGCGACCCCCTGAATTTGATCCAGCATCTGCCGCCTTTCAAGAGTTCTTGAAACGCCTGAACCGGGCTGACCCGACTACTGTGCTTTGTCACAGCGATGCCGATGGCGTTGCTGCTGGTGCCATTCTGTACCATACCCTGCGACGGCTGAACTTTCCCAACCTGACCATCCTTGTCACAGGCAAAGGCGCAAATGCATACACGCCTCAGACCATACAACGCGTCGCTGCTACACATCCATCAGCCCTTTTTGTATTGGATCTAGGCTGTTTAGAGCGGCCTGTCCTGCCTGGCATTCCCACCTGTTTCGTCGACCACCATCGACCATTGGGCGTACCACCTGAAGGCACTCTGATTAGCAGCTACACCTGGCGTCCCATCCCCAACAGCGCGTTATTGGTGTATTGGCTGTGCTCCGAACTCATTCCTTGTGAAGACCTTTTGTGGGTGGCTGCCATAGGCACGCTGAGCGACTTGGGTGAGAAAGCGCCATTCTCTGTGATTGCGCAGGCCAAAAAAGTTTACAAAGCCAAGTGGCTACATGAAGCTACTGCCTTGATCAACGCTGGACGTCGCTCATCAAGCGGTGACGCCGAAACTGCTCTACAGGCTATCCTTGCTGCGCAACACCCACGGGAAATCGTTGAAGGAGCTAGCCCAGAAGCCAGGAAGCTGGCTGAGTACCGCAATGAAGTCGCTGCGGCACTAGAAGAAGGGAAAAAAGCGGCGCCAAAATTCAGCGGCCAGGTGGCATTGGTGCGCGTCAACAGCCCTTGCCAAATCCACCCCTTGATTGCCCAAATCTGGCGCACGCGCTTGCCGAAATACATCGTCCTGGTCGGCAATGAGGGATACCTGCCAGGCTATGTCGCCTTTTCCATGCGCACGGCTACTGATGTGAACTTGCTGGATTTGCTCTCCGGTGTGGAGGTAGATGTTGCCGAAGGCTATTTTGGCTATGGCCATGACCAAGCCACCGGCGGAGTGTTACCCACAGCCTCCTGGAATCAATTATTGCAGCACTTGGGCTTTCCGCGCGAAACATGGGTAGAAACGGGAGCAAGCCGTTGAAAATGCGCTTCATTGGACTGGACTTGGCTTGGTCGCCACGCAATAATTCCGCCGCCGTAGCCCTCGAAGCAGAGAACGACCGCGCACGGTGGGTTGCCTACCAAGAGCAACTGGGCGATAACAACGCAGTGCTTACTTTTCTACACGAAACGACTGGCGCTGGCCCCGCCTTGATTGCTGTCGATGCCCCGCTGATTGTGCCCAATCAGGAAGGGGCACGCCCCGTAGACCGCCAGATCACACGTCTTTTTGGCCGTTATGGTGCTGGTTGCTACCCCGCGTATCGCAATCGTCCCGGCAGTTGCACCCGCGGTGAGGAAATCGTGGCTGCATTGTCAGAGTGGGGCTTTGTACAGGACCCGTATATACGAAAACAAGCAAACATGTGCAGTGTTTTTGAGGTCTATCCTCATCCAGCCATGCTTGCCCTGTTTTCTCTGGAACGCACTATCCGCTACAAAGCTCGCCTCAAGCGCAGTTTGGAAGCACGACGTTGTGAATTGGCTCGACTATGCGAATATATAGCCGATCTCCAGCATCATGAACCCGCGATGCTCAGCCCCTTTGAAGTGATGGAGCGTGACTTGAGCGGACTACACGGTAGGGCTCTTAAGCACTATGAGGATCTGCTCGATGCGGCGGTCTGTGCTTATATCGCTTACTATGCTTGGTATTGGGGTCCGGCTGGCTACCAGGTCTACGGTGATACGGCCACTGGTTATATTTTGATCCCTATGACAGACTGGATGCGCCATCTCCTGGCGATGAACTTGCAGAGAACCCCATAGACGAGGCTTGCCTCATTCCAACTCCGTGCGCGCACAATACTACTGTTCTTGACCAAACACGCAAAATGAAGTATTCTATCATTACCTGTGGGGGTGGTTGAGTCCCGGTGGGCTCCGCGGTCTTCAAAACCGTCTGAGGGGTGCTGCAAAAGCGGCCCTGGTGGGTTCGACTCCCATCCACTCCCGTGGAATCCCCTTATCCCATCTTCATTCGGCAACTAAACATAATAGTTTGCTCTCCGCTATTTTTCAAAATATGCGGGAGGGCTCAAAATAACATAATATCAAAAATCCGATGGGGGCAATATACACCACGAAAGGAAGCATCACTATGCAATCTAGGTCATCGGTCTATGGAACCTTGAGTGCGGGGTTGCTATTAATTGGCATCGGCGTGATTCTCTTGCTCAAATTGAGCCTATTTCCTGCTATCCTGGCTGTGTTGGGCATCTCATCTATCGTGGCAGGAGTAGCCACAGGCCGTGGATGGTATGGCGTACAGAGTGGCTTATGGCTCATTGGGTTGTTTTTCCTCTTTCAATTTGACATCCTCTGGCCAGGCATCCTCATTCTAATCGGTGTCTCCACCTTGATCGGCGCCTTGACCCGCCCCATGTTACGGCGTCCAGCCTCGCCCAATCCACCAGAAACGAAAAAGGCAGAGGAAAAACCACCGCAGCAATAAAATAATAAAATGAAAAGGGCCGCCTTAGGAAGGCGGCCCTTTTTGGTTTCCAAATGGGATCAAGCTCATTCGTTAAGCCTGCGGAACAACTCCTCCATATCGCCATCAAATTCCTGGATAAAGCGATGGAAATCCAGCACATCGTCAGCGCTGATGGGCTCCATTTCTCGAAGAGCTACCCCCTCCTCAACCTCCTCCTCAAACAGGGGTTCCAGCTCCTCTGCCTCTTGGCTACGGATCGCGGCCATAATCAGCCCACGTAACCCACAGGCACTACAAGTTACAGAAGCTAGCCAAACATCGCCGTGGCGTTCGTGAATTTGCACATCGCTGGGCTTATAGCGTCGCCCACAGCCACTGCACTGTGTGTGAGCAACCAGATATTTGATGAGCATAGCCTGGATTGCTCTTTCCTCCTCATCCATGGCTCGCCTCCTGCTTTCGCCCGCCCATGCGCTTGACGATCGCGCCTAAACCAACTTCATTTCGTCGTTTGTTCTGTTTCTGACAACGGTTCGAGGACAACGGTAACTTCTGGCACCAACGAAGCCATCAACCGGACGGGAACCCGATGCTTGCCTAGCAACCGGAGTGGCTCATCCAGTACGATTTTGCGCTTGTCAACCGGACGACCCGTCTGTTTCTCGATCTCTGCAGCAATATCCGCTGCTGTAACAGAACCATATAAGCGGCCCTTCTCGCTCGCCTTTACCTGAAAGGTCAGCGTAAGTTCTGACAAGCGCTCGGCAAAAGCCTGGTTATCCGTGCGAATGCGCTCTTCCCGTTGCTGGGCAATGGCTTTTTGTACTTCGGTGCGTCGGATTGCGCCAGGCGTCGCCAACACTGCTAAGCCACGTGGTATCAAATAATTGCGCCCATAGCCGTCCGCGACCTTCTTGATCTCACCAGCCTTCCCCAGTCTCTTCACATCCTTCAGCAACAGAACTTCCATGCTGCTTCTCTCCCCAGATGGATTATGTAAGTTTCGTTCCACAGTTATTGCAGAATTTTGCTCCAGGTGGGTTCTCATGTCCACAATTCGGGCAAGCCGTCGTGCCAGAGAGCTTGGCTCCACAATTATTGCAGAACTTCGCGCCTACTGGATTCGCTGTACCACATTGGGGACAAGCGACGGTTTCTGCTGCCGTGGGAGCAGCCTGTTCCCGCGCTCCCTTCATTGCCTCAGTGATTGCACCCGCCATGGCAGCACCAATGCCCACTCCTGCCCCCAAACCAACGCCAGCACCTGCCAAACTTCCTGCTTCGCCTCCTGCGGCCGCAGCATCACCCATGGCACGCGCTGCTTTGAACTGTATATATGCCTGCATGTTGCCTATCGCACCCATCGCAGCCCGCTCATCAATCGCCTTGGATGTCTCTTCTGTTGGGCTAATCGAACTCACGTACAGCGTCTTGAGCGCAATGCCTGTGTTGGCAAAATCATCCTGTGCTTTCGCTCTAACACCTGCGCCAATCTCCTCATACAATCTGGGCAGGTCAAACAGGGATGCCTGTACCTCTCCCAACAGATCCACTAATTTGGAGACGATAATGCTGCGCAGAAAGTTTGTAATCTGCGTCGTGTCGTACAACCCTTGCCCGCCAACGATTTTGTTCACAAACAACTGGGGATCAGCAACCTGCATCGAGTAGGTGCCAAACGCCCTCAGGCGAACCAAGCCCAATTCTTTGTCCCTGAGCGGGATTGGTTCAGGCGTTCCCCACTTCTGATCTAAGAACTCTCGCATGTTCACAAAATAGACTTCGGCCTTAAAGGGTGTCTGGCCACTGAAGGGGATGCTCAACAGATTGACCAGCAAGGGGATATTTGCGGTGCTGATGGTGTGTCGCCCAGGTCCAAAAGTATCCAGTGCTTTGCCATCCCGGAAAAAGACCGCCACTTGATTCTCGCGCACAATTAATTGGGAACCTAAACGAAAGTCCCCTGACCCCTGCTCAGGAATGCGATGCACGATTTCGCGGCCTGAAGGGTCAACATACTCAATCACATCAAAAATTCGCGCCATCTTACTCTCCTCTTTCAGAAATATTCTCAAACTCCTGCTCAATACCTCTAACTACAATGGCCATCACGCCGTGCCCTCTGTTGAAGGGGCTGCTAAAATAACATCCTGGCGCTTGCTGAAGGTATCATTGACCTCCTCCAGTGCCTCAAGCAACGCGTTCCCTGCCTTGACTACCTCTTCATCCTGATCCGCAGCGGCTACCTCATCAACCAATGCTTTAATTTTCGCCACACTGTCCAACATAGCAGCATCATAGTTGTAGAGGGCATCCAGTTCCGCCTCCTTGACTTTGGCGGCATCAAAAAGGCCAGCATAGCCATAACTGGCTGTCTTCAGCCGGTCAATCAAGAATTGTAACCTCATCAACGCTCGATCCAAAACCATCAGCACCCCAAGCCGGCCAGTATTAGCAAGATGTGTTTCCACACGGTACAACCGCCGCATTTGCTGCTCAAACCCGCGTGCGACTTGCAACCGGACCAGTTTATCTGCTTCGCGCCGCACCTCTTTGTCCTTGTAACCTTTATAACCGGGAATGTCCTTCGCCATCTCTTCGATCTTGTTATAAGCACTCTGAATGCGCTGTACCAAATCACCTGTCATTGCCCTGCCTCCTTAAATTTTTTTATTCTGACTTACTGCGTTGCCCACTAGAACCATCTCTACAGGAAGAGTTCTGAACCACAATAGGGGCACTTGACAATTCCTTTGCCAACCACCTCACGAATTCCACCGCAATTGGGGCATTTCGTCGTCTGCATTTCGGCTGCTTCTCGCGCATACAGAACGCCATCATCCCAATTGATATAACCGGTAAAAAGCCCTTTGCCTACCAAATCATAAATGTATCCTTTGACTCGCTCACGGGTGAGGTTCATTTCCAGCACCAAATCAGAAATGTTCACCTGGCCTTGAGTTCGCACAATGTTCAAAATCTTCTTCTCTTGCGCGGCTTGGGCGAATTGCCTTGCTTCACTGCGACCGCGGATTAAGACAAAAACCCCTCCACCCAACAACGGCAGCGCCAGGATGAGCACCACGGCAAGCCCTAACAGAAAACCAGAAACCCTTAGCCCTCCTTCCTTCAGCCCAGAAGCTAAAAAAAGCCCACCTATCAGGATTATCACCAGGGCAAAAATAACCAGCAACAGGCCCACTATTCTCCCCTGTCCTTCCACGAATGCCTCCTTAATTCAGCGAAACGCTGCATTATCATTGTACAATACTTCTCCATTTATGCAAATTCTGGTTTGACCTACCTTGAGAATTGCACAATAATATGCTGCCTTTCTTTTTCGGTTACCCGAAACGTGAGGAGATTGGTACAAACATGGTGACTCAAATAGATGAACAGGAAGCGATTCAGAAGATACTGCAAGACAGCCGCACAGTGGCGGTGGTTGGATTGTCTAGCAACCCAGAGCGACCGAGCTACGATGTGGCACGCTACTTGCAACAGCATGGCTACCGCATCATACCGGTAAATCCCAATGAGACTGAGGTACTGGGCGAACACGCTTACCCCGATCTGCGATCTATCCCAGAGCCCGTTGATGTCGTGGACATTTTCCGCAGACCCGAAGCAGTTCCACCTATTGTCGAAGAAGCCATCCAAATCGGCGCGAAAGCGGTGTGGATGCAGAAAGGCGTGCGCAACGAGGAAGCCGCAGAGCGAGCTCGAAGGGCTGGTTTGCTGGTTGTGATGGACCACTGTATGATGGCTGAAGCCAAACGACTAATTGCTGCAGGATTTCTGCCAGATAGCAAGCCATGAGCATAGAAAAGCAGCACATTCCCGAGCCAAAAAGGTGGCATTTACTCACTGGCGGGGCCATCGTTGCGCTCGTCATAGCCTACCTTATCCTCAGTAGTTTGCAGGGCACCACCATCTATGCCTTAACTATCAGCGAACTGAGAGCACGCGGGCCCGCTATTTACACGCAGCCGGTGCGTGTAAGTGGTACAGTAGATGGCAATTCCATTTTCTGGGATGCCAGTACGTTTACCCTGCGCTTCAACTTAGTGGATGGCGAAGAGGTTCTCCCTGTTATCTACCGAGGTACCCGCCCGGACATGTTTCGTGATGGCGCACAGGCTCTGGTAGAGGGAAAGTATCAACGCAGCGGTGTTTTTGAAGCGACCAAACTCCTCCTCAAATGCCCGTCAAAATATGAAGCAGCCGCTACAATGACTGCAGAGCATCCCGAACCCACTTCGGGAAAATAGCACGGAAGAGTTGAGTAACCAATGGCTTATATCGGCTACCTGGCGCTACTATTAGCCCTACTTGCATCCGCGTACTGCGCTATGGCCTCTACGTGGGGTGCTTACACAGGCCGTCAAAAGTGGGTGGAAAGGGGCGAAAACGCTTTGCTTGTCGGGAGCGCTGCGATCTTTCTGGCAACGGCTATCCTCTTACACCTTTTATTGTCACGCGATTTTCAAGTGCAATATGTCTACGCACATACTAGCAGTTACCAGCCCACATTGTATGTTTTCTCTGCCTTATGGGCTGGACAGGAAGGCTCTTTCCTTCTTTGGGCACTGCTCTACAGTGCAGTGGTTGCTATTGTCGTCAGGCAAAGGCGCCACTTGCCTAATGGGCTATGGCCGCACATGCTGACCATTTTTGCTGTTATCCATTTCTTCTTCGCTTTACTATTGGTCACCGTGCAGAATCCTTTCCTCTTATACCCAGTACGGCCAATGGAGGGAGCTGGTATCTTGCCCGCCTTAGAGAACCCCGGAATGGTGATCCACCCGCCTGTGCTCTTCCTCGGCTATGCCGTGTATAGCGTGCCATTCGCCTTCACCATGGCCGGCCTTATCACAGGACAGGTACAGCCCACTGGATTGAGTTGGCTACGACGATGGAGCCTTATGGCCTGGCTTTTCTTGGGGTTAGGGATTCTGATTGGTGCCTGGTGGGCTTACGTTGAACTTGGCTGGGGCGGCTACTGGGCTTGGGACCCTGTCGAAAGTGCTTCCTTGATCCCTTGGCTTACTGGCACTGCTTATCTGCATTTGCTCCTGGCTCAGGAACGCCAAGCCATCTTCAAGCGATGGACTGCAACCCTGGCTATCGCCACTTTTTTGCTCTGCTTTTTTGGCACGCTAGTGACACGGGGAGGCATCATCGTCTCTGACCTGCATGGCTTCGCCCAAAGCACCCAACCCATCGCTTACTATCTCATAGGGTTTATCCTGGTAGTCGCCGCGCTCTCCGTGGCTCTTTTGTACCTGCGACGAGATCTCCCCAGAGATGAGCAGGAAATTGAACCCCTCTCGCGAGAATCCAGCCTTTTGATCACCAACTTGCTCTTTGTGGGCCTTGGGATAGCGGTGCTTCTGGGGATTGTTTTCCCTCACATCAGTCAAATAGTGTGGGGAATACGTATCTTCCTGGATAGCTCATTTTACAACCGCGTCTTCGCCCCTCTTGCCTGCGGGCTTATCCTCCTGCTCGGCATCTGTCCATTATTGGGTTGGCGTAAATCTTCCCCTCAGAAACTACTCCTGCGCCTGCGGATCCCGATTGCCAGCGCGTTTGCACTAGGCGTGCTGCTATTTGCGCTTGGCATACGGCATCTTTATGCCCTCTTCTCCTTCGCTCTTATTGCATTTGCTGCTTCCACAATCCTCGGTGAGTTGGTACATGCTTTTGCTACACGCAGTCGCTTGCACGCTGAGAGCCTATTTACCGCAATCGCTTCATCGCATCGGAGCAACCGTCGCCGCTATGGCGCACGCCTAGTGCACCTAGCCATCCTGCTCATCGCCATGGGGGTCATCGGTTCGTCACTATACAAAACTGAGACATCAGTCTCTTTGGCACGCGGAGAAACGGCTACTATCCAGAACTACACCTTGTGCTACGAAGGCATGGAGGTTATTCCCGAGGCCGGAAGACAGCGTCACATAGCCACACTGGCTGTATATCGCGGCTCTTCGTATATCGGCACACTCAAGCCAGAGAAAAACTGGTATTGGAATATTGCCAACTACCTGACCGAGGTTGCAATTCGCACCACACTTGTGGATGATCTGTATGTAGCGCTCGATTGGCCAGAAGAGAACGGCCGTGCGACTTTCCGCATTTATGTCTACTCTCTTGTAATCTGGATTTGGATTGGCGGAGGGCTGCTGTTGCTGGGCACCCTGATCGCCCTCTGGCCAGGCGCTGACCGGACAAGTGAGACAATATGACGCGAATGGATTCAGAACAACAAAATACCTGGGCAGTGGAAACCAAGGGACTGAGCAAATTCTTTGGGCACATCATTGCCTTGCATGAAGTGAATATCAAAGTGCCCTATCACCAACTTGTAACTATTATAGGACCAAACGGTGCGGGCAAAAGCACGTTGATGCGCATCCTCTCCACCTTGAGCCGGCCTTCCAGAGGGCAGGTATATGTGGACGGCCTTGATGTGGGCAAATGGGGAGCAGAAATCCGTCGCCGCATAGGTTATGCTACTCACCAACCCTTGTTGTACAACGACCTATCGGTGCGCGAAAACCTGCGTTTCTTTGGCCACATGTACGGGGTACCGGATCTCGAAACACGTATTCAGCAATTGCTTGCCAAAGTAGAGCTGCTGGACCGGCAACACGATACCGTGCGCACCCTCTCGCGCGGCATGCAACAACGCCTGGCAATTGCCCGTGCTGTCCTACATAGCCCAACAATCCTCCTATTGGACGAGCCATACGCTGGTCTGGATCAACACGCCACCGAGCTCTTGACCCATTTACTACACGAATGGTTGTCCTCCGGAAGTACCATTCTGATGACAACCCATGACTTAAACTGGGCAGCAAGGATTTCCGATAAAGTGCTCGTCCTCCTGAACGGGCGGCTGGTTCACCAAACTGAAGCCAGCGCCCTGTCTGAGAAACACATCCGTGAACTCTATCGCCAGTATGCAGGGGGCGGTCTATGAATTTCTGGCGCGGCATCACCGCCATTCTGAGGAAGGATGTGCTGACCGAGTTACGCAGCAAGGAGACAGTAAGCACCCTGTCTGTTTTCGCCCTACTGGTTGTGGTCATTTTTAACTTTGCATTTGAATTGCGCGTAGAGAATGCGCACCAAATCGCACCTGGGGTGCTGTGGGTTGCGCTTGCCTTTGCAGGGGTTTTGGCGTTCAACCGCTCGTTCCTCCTGGAGCGAGAGGGAGGATGCATGGAGGGCTTGCGGTTGATGCCTATGGAGCGCAGCGTCATCTATGTGGGCAAATTACTGGCAAACATCCTCTTTATGTTGCTAGCCGAAGCGATCATCTTGCCCATTTTTGCTGCATTGTTCGACGTACCCATTCTCAATGCTGCGCTATGGATGGTGATTGTGCTGGGTACCATCGGTTTTGCCGCAGCCGGCACACTATTCGCTGCGATGGCTGTGAACACGCGTGCTAGAGAGGTCATGCTCCCTATTCTCCTTTTCCCCATCGCCGTACCAGTCCTTATTGCCTCAACCAAATCAACCGCGCAAATTCTGGATGGGCAGCCTCTGTTTGAAATATACGCTTGGATACGTTTGCTGTTAGCCTTTGATGTCATTTTCATTGTTCTCGCGTTGCTAAGTTTTGAACACGTGCTTGAGGAGTGAACAATGAGCAAGGTTAAGACGAACTCATGGCAACTGCTCATCACAATGACTGCACTCTCCATCACAATCAGCCTTTATCTCATCTTCCTCTATGTGCCTTCTGAGCGCATCATGGGCATCGTCCAACGCATCTTTTACTTCCATGTGCCTTCTGCCTGGGTCGGTTTCCTAGCCTTCTTCGTTGCCTTTCTATGCGGCATCAGGTATCTAGCACGGCGTGAAGCACGCTGGGATGCAGTGGAAAACGCATCCATAGAAATCGGGGTCCTCTTCAGCACTATTGTCCTCGTCTCCGGTTCCATCTGGGCACGCCCTGTCTGGAACACCTGGTGGACCTGGGATCCACGTTTGACAACCACCTTGGTCATGTGGTTGTATTATGTCGCCTCACTGTTGCTACGGCAGATGGTTGAAGACAAGGAGCGTAAGGCGCGTTTCAGCGCCGTCTTGAGCATCGCGGGTTTTATCAATGTACCTGTGGTCTTCCTGGCCATCCGTCTCTGGCGCACTATCCACCCCGTCCTCTTCACTACAGAAGGAGCGGCCATCGAACCAAGCATGCTCCTGACTTTGCTCTCATCCTTACTTAGTTTCACCCTGCTTTACCTTTGCTTGCTGCTGATCCGCGTGGGACTTGCATCCCTGGAAGACGAGTTGAACAACCTCAAGCTGCTGTCCACTTTGCATAGCCCTGAAGGAGTTGAGTAATATGGAGAACCTGGGATATCTCTTTGCTGCCTACACTTTCATCTGGATTGCCATCCTGGCTTATGTATACATCCTCGCCCAACGCCAGCGGAACCTAGAGCGGGAAATCAAGACCTTGCGTCAGATTTGGGAAAGGAAAATCAACGGCAGTGAATAGGACATTGGGGGCACCCTCGTCCACGGCAGAGCACATGCCTAGGACAAAGAACAAGGCTATCGAGAGTTGGGCGCTGCGGATTGCTGCGGTCCTTATCCACCTCGTAGCAGTCATAGCGCGGCACTGGCTGCTGCTCATCAACACCGCCTTAGCCGTAGAAGCTATTTTGCCCATCCTGGCGCCTGTCCTGATGGCAACCGGCCACGCATCCATGGCACGGCTTATCTACACGCTCTACTCACCATTTTGCCATCAGCTACCTGAACGATCGTTCTTCTTGTTTGGGCCACAAACTACTTATACGCTCCATGAACTGGAACTCCTACTAGGCCCTGATGTGCCGCTGCGCTACATTGGTAATCCTGCCATCGGTTACAAGATAGCCGTTTGTCAGCGGGATATTGCCACATACCTAGCCCTCTTAGCAACCGGCTTGGCATTTATCCCGCTCCGCCGTCGGCTGCGCCCGCTGCCCGTTAAAACCTTTATCCTGTTATGCGTCCCCATGGCCATAGATGGCCTTGGTCAACTGCTCACGTTATGGGAGAGCACTCCTTATAGTCGTGTTATCAGCGGAGCCCTTTTTGGAATCGCTTGTATCTGGCTGGCGTATCCTTACATCGAAGCCGGGATGCAAGATGTGGTGAGAACCATGGGACAAGCACCACTCAGCACATCCAACGATAAAGAAAATAGCTCCGTCCACGATGCGAACGGGACGTGAAGAACAATGGCATAAAAAGAGCCCCTCTTGCGAGGGGCTCTTCAAGTGCCTGTTTTTAGTATTCAGGCATAGGAGGCGCAGCGGGTTCCTTCTTTTCCGGGATATCGGTAACCAGCGCCTCGGTGGTGAGGATCATCGCTGCGATGGAGGCGGCATTCTGGACTGCCGAACGCGTCACCTTCAGCGGGTCAATGATGCCTTTCTCGTACATGTCGCCAAACTCATCAGCGATCACGTCATACCCAATGTTGGGGTTATTCTTCATCTTCTGCTGACGGCGAACTTCCTCGACGATCACGGCACCATCCTTACCCGCGTTCTCCGCGATCATGCGCATCGGAGCCTCCAAGGCCATGCGCACGATGTACACGCCAGTGTTCTCATCAGGCAACTCCATCTTGAGGTTGTCCAGAGCCGGCATCGCATTGATCAGAGCGACGCCACCACCTGGCACTGTGCCTTCTTCTACTGCAGCCCTGGTGGCTGAGAGAGCATCCTCCACGCGGTGCTTTTTCTCTTTGAGCTCTACTTCGGTACCGGCGCCGACGCGGATGACCGCTACACCACCGGCCAGCTTAGCCAGGCGCTCCTGCAGCTTTTCGCGGTCATAGTCCGAGGTTGTGATCTCAATCTGGGCCTTGATCTGCTCAATACGCGCCTTGATATCCTTCTCAGAGCCTTTGCCCTCAATGATAGTGGTCTCATCCTTGGTCGCAACAACCTTGCGCGCCCGGCCTAGATCATTGATCGTAGCGGTCTCCAGTTTGCGGCCCATCTCCTCTGTGATCACCTGCCCACCGGTCAGAATAGCGATGTCACGCAGCATTTCCTTGCGACGATCGCCAAAGCCGGGGGCTTTGACCGCGATGCAGTTCAGCATGCCGCGGAGCTTGTTCAGCACCAAGGTGGCCAGGGCTTCGCCTTCTACATCCTCCGCAATGACCAACAGCTCGCGCTTGCCGATCTGTACCAGTTTTTCCAAAATAGGCACGATGTCGGTCACGGCGGAGATCTTCTTATCCGTGATCAGAATGTAGGGTTCCTCGAGCTCCGCTTCCATGCGCTCTGGATTCGTTACGAAATAGGGGGAGATGTAACCACGGTCGATCTGCATGCCCTCAACATACTCGGTCTCAAAGGCCAAGCCCTTGGACTCTTCGACGGTGATCACACCGTCCTTGCCAACCTTGTCCATGACCTCAGCGATGAGCTCGCCAATCTCCCTATCCGCAGCCGAAATAGAAGCAACATGAGCGATGTCGTTCTTATCCTTCACCTCCCTAGCCATCCCTTTCAGAGCCTCGACGACGGCCTCCGTGGCTTTTTCGATACCCCGCTTGATCAGCATGGGATTCGCGCCGGCCGTAACATTCTTCAGGCCCTCAGTGACAATCATATGCGCCAGCAGGGTAGCAGTGGTAGTGCCATCGCCTGCCACGTCGTTGGTCTTAGTAGCTGCTTCCTTGAGCAACTGGGCCCCCATATTCTCATACGGATCCTTCAGCTCGATCTCTTTGGCTACGGTCACCCCGTCATGGGTAATCGTAGGCGCGCCAAATTTCTTATCCAATGCGACATTGCGACCCTTGGGCCCTAAAGTGGTCACTACTGCATTGGCCAAAGTATCTATGCCGGCCTTAAGTCGCCGCCGGGCTTCTTCACCGAATACTAACTGCTTTGCCATTCTTACCCCTCCTTCGACTCAGAATGTAGATGATGCAAGGTTACTTCAGCACCGCGAGAATGTCCTTCTCGCTCAGAATGAGGTATTTCTTGTCGTTTCTCTTGATCTCAGTGCCTGCGTACTTGGCGTAGATCACCCGGTCGTTGACCTTTACTTCCATAGGCGCGCGCTCGCCATTATCGAGCAGGCGGCCAGGGCCAACGGCCAGGACGACCCCCTCCTGCGGCTTTTCCTTTGCCGTTTCAGGCAAGACAATGCCGCTGGGAGTGGTTTCCTCTTTCTCGATAGGCTCTACAAGCACACGATCAGCCAAAGGTCTGATATCCTTGACAGTCTCAGCCATCTCTGCAACCTCCTTGTACAGTTTTTGATTGTCAAAATTAGCACTCAAGCAGTTCGAGTGCTAATTGCGCGTAATATCATAGCAAAATGTTCAAAAAAGTCAAATTCGCATACAGACCCTTTTGAATGTAGAAAATCTTGCCTGCTACGTGAGCTTGCGCATTTGCTATTTCCGGGTATAATAGCAATCGCTTGTTCAGTATTTGGGAGGTCAAAAACCCCTTACAAACAACGAGGAAAGAGGAAGATGCACACTATTCAGAAGCACCATGCCTGTACTGCTGCGTTACTGCTAGGTCTTTTGCTGGCTGCTTGCGCCAAAGGAGCAACTTCACCAACAGCGCCAACGCGCCCTTCCTACACGCCTGTCAGCACACCAGTGACCGCGGCGACGGCAACACTGGCTCAAGGTCAAATAGCCACGCCAACCGTCCACACTCCTGCTGTGCAACCCGTGCAGCCTACAAGCACTCCCGCTCAGGTCATCGCTGCAGCGGCCATCGTTAATGGTCAGCCAATCTCTCTGCAAGAATATGAAGCTCAAGTTGCTATGGCGGTCAACGCCTTAAGCCAGCAAAGCGCTACGCCACAAACTGCAGAGGAAAAGGCAGCCTTGCTGACTCAACTCCGCCGTCAGATATTGGACGCCTTGATTGACCAAGCCTTGATTGAACAGGCTGCAGCACGCGAGGGTATTACGATCTCTGAGGAACAAGTAGAAGCGGAAATGGCGCGCTTGATTGGGGATGACACGGCTAAGTTTGAAGAGTGGCTCCAAGCCAACGGGATGACCCGTGAGAGCTTTAAAGCCCAGTTAAAGCAACAGTTGCTCAGTGCCACCTTTCAGGAGCATGTGATAAATGCCATGTCGCCTATTGTGGAGCAAGTGCACGCCCGCCATATTTTGTTACTAAGTGAAGAAGAAGCCATGGAGGTATTCCTCAAACTGCGCGCTGGCGAGAACTTTGCTGCTCTGGCCAAGCAATATTCTCAGGATAGGAGCACCAAAGACAATGGTGGGGATCTCGGCTTTTTCCCGCGCGGCGTTATGCCACCAGAGATTGAAGCGGTTGCTTTTGGCTTGAACCCAGGGCAAACCAGCGGCATTGTGAAAACCAGTTTTGGCTATCACATTATTGAAGTGGTGGAAAAAGACCCTGCGAGAAAAGTCTCCGACGATATGTTAGCCACCTGGCAGCAAAAGAAATTTCTCCAGTGGCTGGCAGAACAAAGAGCTCTGGCTAAGATACAATATCTCGTTCCACTGGAATAAGGAGAAAGGATATGCCCAAGCTCGCTATCACCGGTAAGGGTGGAGTAGGAAAGACTACACTGGCAGCATTGCTGGCGTACATCTACGCCAGCGAAGGCAACAAAGTATTGGTCATAGATGCAGATCCGGATGCAAACCTGGCTTCTGCCCTTGGCATGCCTGAGGATGTTGCCCAGCAAATCACACCCATTGCCCAGATGGGAGACCTGATCGAGGAGCGCACTGGTGCACGGCCTGGGCAGATCGGTGGCTTTTTCTCCCTAAATCCCAGGGTAGACGACATCCCAGATCGTTTTTCCGCCACCCACCGGGGAATCAAATTGCTGGTGCTAGGCACAGTACAGCGAGGGGGTGCCGGATGTATTTGCCCAGAGAGTGCCTTGCTCAAAAATCTCGTACGCCATCTCTTTGTAGGACGCTCCGAAGTAGTCATCCTAGATATGGAAGCCGGCTTGGAGCACCTCGGCCGAGGCACTGCCAGCGCCGTAGATGCCTTTATCGTGGTCGTAGAGCCTGGCCAACGCAGCCTACAAACCGCTCAGGCAGTCAGGCAATTGGCTGCTGACATTGGCATCCACAAAGTATATGTAGTAGGCAACAAGATACGCAACGAACAGGACCAAAAGTTCATCCTGGAGCACTTGCCTGGCGATGAGATATTGGGATTCTTACCCTTCAGCGAGAAAGCCATTGAAGCAGATATGCAAAACATCGCTATCTTTGATGCGGATGAGAAATTGCTTGCTGCAGCGAGAGAGATCAAAGAAAAGATGCCTGTCTCTTAAAAGCCATCGCGCTAGGAAAGCTTGATTATCCCTGATTGGTAACGAGTCGTTATGCGCTTTTTCGTGTAGGACGAACACACACGAGAGGCAAGGCTCAACAAAGCGCTCTCATTCGTTAATGTAACAGCCTATGGAGGCTACTCTATGGAAATCACCTGGTATGGCCAGTCTTGTTTCAGGCTAAAGATACGCAACGCCACTGTGGTTACCGATCCGTGCAGCAAAGAAGTTGGCTACACCATCCCGCGACTGCGTGCCGATCTGGTTACCATCAGCTACAACCACCCTGATTACAGCAATTGTGCCTTGATCCAAGGGGATGCCAAAATAATCAATGGACCGGGCGAATATGAAGCCAAAGGCGTGTTTGTCACCGGCATCGCTACCGACTTGAAGAAAAGCAAAGGGCCAGAACGTTTGAAAAATACCATCTACCTGTTTGATTTTGAGGGCTTGACGGTATGCCACCTCGGTGTTTTGGACCATATTCCCTCGCAGGCTCAACTACAAGCGCTCAGCGACGTAGACATCTTGTTGATCCCAGTAGGTGGAGTGACAACGATCAATGCCAACCAAGCTGCTGAAATGATTGGCCTGCTAGAACCAAGAATAGTGATTCCTATGCACTACAAGACCAAAGTGATCCAAGCAAAGTTGGATACGGTGAGCAAGTTTCTCAAAGAGATGGGGGTCTCTGAACCGACCCCTAGCAAAACTCTGGAAATTAATAAGAGCCGCTTGCCTACAGAAACGCAAGTGGTGGTGCTCAACCACAAGGGATAAAGCACTGTCAGGAGCGAACAAGTGGCTAGAATAGCAAATTATTACCGCATTTTGCAAGTAGACCCAGATGCAGATCAGGAAGTCATCGAAGCGGCTTACCGGCGACTGGCACAGAAATACCACCCTGACGTAAACCAATCTGCTGATGCAGCAGCGGAGCACATGAAAAAGATCAACATCGCCTATGAAACGCTACGCGACCCTGTCAAGAGGGCTGCGTATGATCAACAGCGCGCCGAGATGATGAGCACGGCACGAAAACCGCGTGCCAGAACTGTTCCGACGAAAACCACAGCCTTGGAAACGCCCCAAAAACCGTCTTTTCGTAGAATCCCCGTACTGTTAGCTGCAGTGGGGCTCTTAATCGTGGGCATCGTCGTGCTTGTGATTCTTTCGCAAAGACAACAGGCGGCAGAAGTGAGCCCCATCACACAAGGCGATGCCGCAACGCATCTCGCACAGGGACGTCAGTTCCTAGAACAAGGAAAAGTTAACGAAGCCATCGCAGAATTTCAGTCTGCCCTGCGCCTAGATGCTAACTCTGTAGAAGGGCATTTCCAGCTCGGCAATGCCTACTTCCAACAGGGTAAATTGGAGGAAGCAGCCAAGGAATTTCAAAAGGCGGTGGAATTGGCACCTGAAAATATCGATGCCCGTTCCAACTTGGGGGCTGCATACTATGAATTAGGTCAATTTGACAAGGCTACGTCTGAATTCAAGAAGGCGATCGCGCTAAAGCCAGAGGATGCCGATATCCATTACAATTTGGGAGCCGCCTACGTACAACAGTTCCAACTGGAGGCAGGGATAGCAGAATTCAAAGAGGCGCTACGCCTCAATCCCGATTTGACACGAGCTTATTTCGGCTTAGGCAATGCCTACAAGTTGCAGGGCAACAAACAGGAAGCCATCCAGGCCTTGGAAAAGTTTCTATCACTCAGCAATGAAGCGGACTTGCGCGCAATAGCCGAATCACTTTTGGCAGAATTGAAAAGGCAATAGCCTTGGTATCCAACAACAATGCTGCATGTGGCACTGAGCGACTCCCCTATCTGGCAAAAGGTATCCTAAAAAGAGGAATAGACGATGCATCGAAAAACTACTTTAGACAATGGTTTGCGCATTGTGACCATCAGTATGCCTCACACGCGGTCAGTAGGCGTAGGCATTTTCACCGGTGTTGGTTCGCGCTACGAACGCGAAACAGAACGCGGCATATCCCACTTCATCGAGCACATGATGTTCAAAGGCACAGAGCGCCGCCCCACGGCACAGCAAATTGCCGAAGCTATTGAGGGTTTGGGTGGAGTGATGAATGCAAGTACGGACAACGAAGCGACCATTTACTGGGCAAAAGTGGCGCATCATCATCTACCTGTTGCCCTCGATGTCTTGCTGGATATTTTTCAGCACTCCAAGTTCGATCCCGAAGAAGTAGAAAAGGAACGGCAAGTAATCCTCCAAGAGATTAACCGTATGATGGACATGCCTGAGGCATGGGTGCATGTTTTGATTGCCCAGTTGATCTGGCCAGACCACCCTGTGGGCTGGGATACAGCAGGGACCAAAGAATCAGTAGCTGCCATCACCAGGCAGGACATGCTGGATTACATCGCGCGTACCTATACCCCACGCAATACTGTCATCAGCCTGGCTGGCAACTTGGAACACGACGCCGTCGTGGAACAACCGACAACCTACCTTGGGGACTGGGAGGAGAAAACTCCGCCTTCCTTCTTACCCGTGAGCGACACACCCACAGGGCCAAGGCTAAAGGTCGAGTACAGAAAGACAGAGCAAGCTCATCTGTGTATAGGCTTACGTGGTTTGCCCATCAATGACCCGGATCGCTTCAAGCTGCGCCTCTTGAATGTCATCCTCGGAGAAGGCATGAGTTCAAGGCTCTTTCTAGAAATCCGCGAAAAGCGCGGCTTGGCTTACAGTGTTGGTTCTTACACGTCCTATTTACGCGATACAGGAGCGATGGTACTCTATGCCGGTGTTCCTCCTCAGAAAGCAGCGGATGTAGTTAGCGCGATGACCGAACAACTTGGTTTACTACGCGCGAAAGAAGTATCAGAAACAGAACTGAACAAAGCCAAAGAATTTACCAAAGGCCGTATCCTGCTGCGTTTGGAAGATACTTTCGCGAACGCAGAATGGGTAGGCCATCAAGAGGTACTGGATCAAGAGGTTCTGACAGTAGACCAAGTCATTGCAAAGATAGATGCAGTAACGGTCAGCGATGTGCAGCAAGTAGCGCAGAGGATATGCGCCACTGAAAACCTGAGCCTGGCTGTAGTGGGCCCGTTCAAACAAGAAAAGCCTTTTAGGGCCTCCCTGAAATTATAGCCTACATAATCAGATACAAATTGCGCTGTAAAGAAATACGATCAAAACATAAAATCAGGATATTTGAAGGCTTCTTTCCCAATTTGCCAAAATCGCTTTTTCGGTTATAATAGTAAGTAGGGGCAAGTAGCTCAGCTGGTTAGAGCGCCACGTTGACATCGTGGAGGCCGTAGGTTCGAGTCCTATCTTGCCCACTGAAGAATTGTGGCACAGTCGCCAGCCCGCGCCTACACGCAGAGATGCAACAGGTGTGGGCTTTTATTTTTCCCCTTACGGGATCTTCTCGCAGCGATTTGCTCTTTTAACCATGTTATTAAAACTCACGGTATAATGTGCTCAGTCCCTAAAGGAATCAGGCGCATGGATACGTCACTCCGTCTGAAAAGTGTACCTGTTTTCGCTGCGCTCTCATCCGCTAACCTAGGATTGGTGGCTAAGTTAGCGACCAAACGATACTACCCCAGAGGCGAATTCCTCTGCCGACAGGGCGAGTTCGGCGATACACTCTACATTATTGATTCTGGCGAGGCTATCCTGCGCCAAACAGATCTGCAGGGACTGGAAAGGCCCATTGGCTATCTGCGCGAAGGCGAAGCCTTCGGTATTGATGCCCTCCTTTTGGGCGATGCTTACGATTGCAGCGTTCAAGCTACTACTCCTCTCGAGGCATTATGTATCCAAAGGCAGGATTTTGAACGCCTGCTCGAGGAACACCCCGGGATTCAAAAACAACTGACCCTTCCGCGCTTAGTCAGAGAGCGTTTGCGCGCGCGTTCTCTGCCTGCGCAGGATAAGGACGAACCCTGGCTGTTGTTTCGCAGGAGGCATTGGCTCGTACTGGCGCGGAATCTGCTGCTACCCTTCTTGATCCTAATAGCCCTGGTCATCGGAGTGACCAGCCTGAATGGACTCACGCGCCTGCCTTTCTTTACTCTATCTGTAACGGTCATTATGGCCTTTGTTCTGCTCTGGTTCTACATAGATTGGCGCAATGATTTCTATGTGGTAACGACACAGAGAATCCTCCATCGAGAACAAGTTATCCTTCGTTTCGAGACCCGCGATGAGGCACCCCTGGCGAAAATTCAAAACATCAATATCAAACGCGGACTTGTAGGAAAACTCTTCAACTTCGGCACCATGGCGATTCAAACCGCTGGTGCTAAAGGTGCTACGATCACGTTAGACTACCTGCCCGACCCAGAAGGGATGAAACAGGTTATCTTCAAGCAAGCTAGCCATTTGAAATCCAGACAGAAGCACGAAGAGCAAGAAGAAATTCGTCAAGAACTGGAACGAAAAACCCGCAAAGACAAGACAGAAGAAAAATGGCCAATCCCTCCCTTGCCTCCAGAAGAAACGCCCCAAAAACGCGGTGCCTGGAAGCGCTTTTGGTTCTCGAGACCCCTCCTGGGGCTGCGTTATGAACAGGCTGATCGCATTACTTGGCGCAAGCATTGGATTTTCTTGGTGAAACGGATCTACTTGGCTTTGCCCGCTTTCGTGCTGATCACCATTTCCATTGTGATCATCAGCTCCTCCAGTGCACTTGGACAGCGCCGCCTTCCCGTTTTGCTCGCTGCCCTAGTGCTTTGGATAGCCTCCGTCTTTTGGCTATGGTGGAAATGGGAGGATTGGAGAAATGATGAGTACATTGTTACCAAGAATTCGATCATTGACATTGTGAAAAAGCCCCTCTTCTTCGCCGAAGAACGCAAAGAAGCATCATTGGACATGATCCAGAACGTTTCATTGAAAAAACCAGGGCCTCTGGCAGCCCTTTTGAACTTCGGGGATGTAGTGATACAGACGGCAGGACCTGGCGGCACATTTACTTTTGCGGGTGTCCACCGCCCCTCAGAGGTACAACGCACGATATTCCGGCGCATCGAAGCGTACGAAGAAGAGCGGAAGCGCCAGGAAAGAGAGCAAAGAAAGTCAGAATTGTCCACCTGGTTTCAGATCTACCATGAGATGGAACAGCAAAAGAAAGCCAAAACCTAGCGCGTTGGAAATTCATTGGATTTGAAGTAGATTTGCGTGAGGTTTTGGCTCATAAGCAATCATATCCAAAGAGAGGAGGTGATCCATTCCAAGCCACTTGCCTTCATCATGAAAAACAACAGTGTATCCACCAAATACCCAATCTTAAAGAGGAGGAGAACGGATGTTAAAAGACAAGAAACTTGTATGGACGATCATCATCCTATTGCTGGCGGCAATACCACTATCAGCATGCGCTCCCCAAGCCACACCTACGCCAGCCGCACCAGCACCGGTAAAAGAAGTTACCCGTCTTGTAGAAGTGACCCGCGTGGCGCCAGCCCCGGAGAGAAAACTTAAGGCTGGGTTCATCTACGTTGGCCCTATTGGTGATTATGGCTGGAGCCACGCCCATAACGAAGGCCGCCTTTATGTAGAAAACAAATTCCCCTGGCTGGAAACGATCTACGCTGAAGCCGTACCCGAAGCGGATGTGGAACGTTTCCTAGACCGCTTCATTGTAGAAGAGAAATGCGATGTAGTATTCACAACCAGTTTTGGGTTCATGGATGGAACCATCGCCGCTGCGAACAAGTACCCAGATAAAATTTTCTTCCATTGCTCTGGCTTCAAGAGAGCGCCTAACGCTGGTACCTACATGGCCGATTTCTACCAAATCTATTACCTGAACGGCCTGATGGCCGGCGCATTGACCAAGACCGGCAAGGTCGGCTATGTCGCTGCCCACCCCATCCCTGAGGTAGTGCGACATATCAATGCCTTCACCCTGGGCGTCCGCGAAGTGAACCCCAAAGCCACGGTAGATGTGCGCTGGTTATTCTCCTGGTACGATCCTGCCAAGGCTCGTGAGGCAGCCGAAGCTTTGATTGCCGCGGGATGTGACACCCTGGCCTTTACTGAAGACTCGCCGACGGTGCTTCAGGTAGGACAGGAATACACACAGAAGGGCCAGCAGATTTACACCTTCAGCCACTATAGCCCCATGGAAAAATTCGGTCCCGATTCTTGTGTCAGCGGCCAACTGGTCGATTGGGGCATCCTCTACGAGGACATGCTGACCAAGGTATATCTGGGCATTTACACTAACAAGAACTTGGAAAATGTGGATTATTGGTGGCTGCTACGCGAAGGCGCGGTTAAACTAGGTGGTTCCTTTGAACACCCCATCAATCCCAAGTTCGCGGATGCGCTCAAGGCGGTGAAGGTTACCGATCCTCTGCTTGGTCAGCTCAACGTATACGATCTGGTCATGAAGCGCATGGAGCAGATGAAAGATCCAGCAATGCTGTTCGACCCCTTCACTGGTCCCATTAAGGACCAGAACGGTGTGGAGCGCGTCAAGGCTGGCCAGCGGCTTTCCATTGGTGAGTTGCTGAGCATAGACTGGTTCGTGGAAGGCAATATTGGCACTATTCCGCGCTAACCAGCGACTGTTGCCATACAACTGAAAACTGTCAAGCAGGGGGCACGTAGCATGTGTCCCCCTGCTCCATCTCTGACGTACAAGGAGTCCTGACGTGCCCAATCCATCAGAGCCACATCTTGCAGTAGCCATGCACGGCATTGTCAAGCGCTTCCCCGGCGTATTGGCTAATGACCATATTTCTTTTGAAGTGCGCGCTGGCGAAATTCACGCTTTGCTCGGTGAAAACGGCGCCGGGAAAACCACCCTAATGAACATTTTGTACGGCATTTACCAACCGGATGAGGGGATAATTTATGTAAAAGGGAAGCGGGCGACCATCCGCTCACCACGCGATGCAATTCGCTTAGGCATTGGGATGGTGCATCAGCAGTATCGCCTGGTATCTACCCATACTGTCGCTGAGAATGTAGTGCTAGGATTGCCGGTGAGTTTCTTTTTTCCGGAACGCGCCGCCCGACGGTGGCTGGAGGAATTCTCCCAAAAATACGGCCTGAGCGTAGACCCCAATGCGCGCATCTGGCAGTTATCAGCAGGCGAGCAACAACGTGTCGAGATTATCAAAGCGCTTTGCCGTGGAGCGGACATCCTGATACTGGATGAGCCAACTTCGATGCTTACTCCGGGTGAAATTGACGAACTGCTGGGCATCATCCGCCGCATGGCAGCCGAGGGACATACCATCATTTTCATCACGCACAAACTGGACGAGGTCTTTGCCATCAGCGAGCGGGTAACGGTGTTGCGCCAAGGGAAAGTAGTAGCCACGCTGGAAACAGCACAGACGGATAAGACAAGCCTTGCGCGTCTGATGGTCGGGCGGGATGTGATCTTCCGGCTGGAGAAAAAGCCCGCTCAGCCAGGCGAAGTAGTGCTGCGTGTAGAGGCGCTGCACGTGTTGGATGACCGACGCTTGCCAGCAGTCAAGGGGGTATCCCTGACCGTTTCGGCTGGTGAAATACTGGGCATTGCTGGCGTAGCTGGTAATGGCCAGCGAGAATTGGTTGAGGCACTGGTTGGGTTGCGAAAAAGCCAACGAGGCCGCGTCTTTCTCAAAGGCCAAGAGGTAACAAACCAACCTCCACGCGCCTTGATTGAGCAAGGAGTTTGTTATATCCCTGGCGAACGCGCAATGGGCTTGGCTCCCGGGTTGAGTGTGGCAGAGAATCTCATCTTGAAGGATTACTGCCAGGAGCCGTTTGCGCGGGGAGCATTTCTCGACTATGCGGTCATCAATGCCCATGCAAATCGCCTGGTTGACCAATACTCTGTAACGACTCCAAGTCCAGCAACACCCGTCAAACTGCTCTCCGGTGGCAACATCCAGCGGGTAATTCTGGCTCGTGAAACGTGCCAATCTCCCACCCTATTGATCGCTGCGTATCCAACCAGTGGCCTAGATGTAGGCGCTACTGAATATATCCGACAGCTTATCCTCCAACAACGCGACCAAGGAACCGCGGTGCTATTGGTCTCCGAGGATTTGGAAGAGATCCTGCAACTCAGCGACCGCATCGCGGTGATGTTTGAAGGCGAGATCATGGGCATCTTGCCCGCTCACCAGGCAGATTTAGGAACGATCGGCATGATGATGGCTGGCGCCCAGAGAATTCCTATGTCGGAGGCGGCATGAACAATTGGCCACACTTCCGACTAGAAAAACGGCTGACTGTCCCGCCGTGGTTAGAATTCCTGACTTTGGCTGTTTCTTTGCTCCTGGCGCTAGTGGCGATCGCGGTGCTCTTTCGTGTGTTGGGCGTTAACCCGATTGTGGCTTATCAGCGCATTTTCCGCGGCGCCTTCGGCAGCCTCTATGGGCTTTCTGAGACGATCGTCAAGGCTATCCCCCTCATGATGTGTGGCATTGGGCTATCCTTAGCCTTTCGCGCACGGGTGTATAACATCGGTGCAGAAGGGCAATTGCTCGTAGGGGCAATCTGTGCGACCGGTCTAGCCCTATCGCGTCCTGATTGGCCATCCTGGGCCCTTCGCCCTGCAATGTTCTTGGTCGGTTTTATAGGAGGAGCACTGTGGGCACTGATCCCTGCCTTGCTCAAAGCGCGGTTTCGGGTAGATGAAACGCTCAGCAGCCTGATGATGGTATATATTGCCAGCGAATTAGTGAATTACCTGGTCTATGGCCCGTGGAAGGGAGCCAAAGAAATGGGATTCCCTTACACAGATAAATTCTCGCCCTCTGCCCAACTTCCGCGTTTGCTCAATACGCGCATTCACTATCCAACCCTTATCCTAGCCCTGGTGCTGGCCGTACTGGCATACGTGCTTATCCAACGAACTAAATGGGGCTTTGAGATCCGCGTTACAGGTGAGAACCCTGAGGCTGCACGCTATGCGGGCATGAACTATTTCAAGACCGTGCTCCTGGTTATGCTGCTTAGCGGGGGGATGGCTGGCTTGGCTGGCGTAGGCGAGGTTGCAGGCATCCATTATCGGTTGCGCTATCCACAAGGGATTTCTCCTGGCTATGGCTTCACCGCTATCATTGTTACCTGGCTAGCTCGCCTCAACCCATTGTTGGTCATCATATCCGCTTTGCTGTTAGGGGGCTTGTTGGTAGGCGGGGACGCCATCCAAGTAGCGTTAGGGCTGCCGGTAGCCACAATCTATATCTTCAACGGCGTGATTCTGCTCTTTGTGCTGGGGAGCGACCTTTTCACGCACTACAAAATCCGCCTGGAATGGAGGCGAGAAAGATGATCGTGGAATTCATTCTGTTGGTACTGAAAGCCGCTATTCCAGCTGGAACACCTCTCCTGTTTGGCACCCTTGGTGAAGTTACTGCCGAACGTTCTGGGGTGTTAAATCTGGGTGTGGAAGGGATGATGATTGTTGGAGCAGTAACCGCTTTTGGTGTGACATACACCACAGGAAACATCTGGCTTGGCCTAGCGGCAGCCGCGCTTGCGGGAAGTTTACTGGCATTGGTACACGCTTTCGCTAGTATCACCCTGCGCGTCAATCAGGTCGTCTCTGGCCTAGCCTTAACCATGCTGGGGTTGGGTGTGAGCGGCTTGGTGGGCAAGCGGTTCATCGGTATGCCACCACGTACAAGATTGGCTCCATTGACCTTACCTGGATTGAGCGATCTACCCGTCATTGGCCCGCTGTTTTTCCGTTATGACCCCATGGTGTACCTGGCGATCATCCTAGCGCTTGTCCTATGGTTCATGATGTACAAAACGCGCTGGGGTATCACTCTTCGCTCCGTAGGTGAAAGTCCAGCTACTGCTGATGCGCTGGGCGTTCCTGTTTTCCGGGTGCGCTACCTGGCCGTCCTATTTGGAGGGTTGATGGCTGGTTTGGGTGGGGCTTATCTATCCGTGGTCTACACCACCGCCTGGATAGAAGGCATGACCGCCGGCGCTGGTTGGATTGTGATTGCCTTGACCATTTTCGCGATGTGGGACCCTGTGCGTGCTATGCTGGGTGCCTATCTCTTTGGTGGTGTGCGGGTCCTACAGTACCGTTTGCAACCCCTCGGTATTTCGCCTAACCTGCTTAACATGTTGCCATTCATTTTCACCATCCTCGTCTTGATGCTCAGCACTGGCGAAGTCATACGCCGCCGTGTTGGTGCACCGGCAGCGCTAATGCAGCCATATACGAGAGAGGAACGATAGTTCGCGCACAAGCGCGATGGAATTTCGAAAAATGAAAGGAGGGCACAATTGCCCGCAACAAAACCATCGCTCGATGAATGGGGCAGGCTCTATCAGGCTGCGAGTCGCGTGAAACAAACTGCGCCTTGGGAGTGGATGGAAGAAACTGACGTCTTTGGTGTGCAAGATCCCGAAACGGGGGAGATGGGCTTTGTCAGTGTGATGGGCGCATTGGGTCAGCACCTAGCCATTGCCGTGTACTTAGGTGCCCAAGGGTTATACAGCTTCTGGGCATTTCAGCAACTGGCAGATCAGGTACCTGCAGAAGCATTGCTTGGCATCCCCCAACTCCAGGCTTCTTTCGAAAACCGCACTGATTTGAGCAAGGAGGATCGCCAAACGATCAAAGCCCTAGGACTCAAATTCCGCGGACGACAGTCCTGGCCACAGTTTCGCAGCTTTCGCCCCGGCTTTCTTCCCTGGTATTTGGAGGCGTGGGAAGCACGCTTCCTAACCCATGTGTTGGAACAAGTGGTAGAGGTAGCACTGCAATTCAAAGAGAACCCCACCTTGTTGGACACAGAAAATGAGGAGGACTACTTGGTACGCTTGCCGCGGCAGGAGGAAGGCAAGCTGGTATGGGAAGGTCAAGTCCTGCCAGTCCCACCCCCTGAACCTACACCTATCAGGATCGCCTTGGATCTTGACCTGCTTGAGAAGATGAAGCAACTCCCACAAAGTAACCTTGTGCTTGAAGTGGACCTCTTCGCAATGCCAACGCCCATGGGAGAGCAAGATCAGCGCCCGTACTTTCCTTGCATGTTGTTAATAGTAGACAGCGAAAGTGGCTTGGTTTTGGGTAGTGAACTGCTTACCCCTGAGGAAGGCTTAGAAACAATGTGGGGGGTAATTCCACTGATGTTGCTCTACCAGCTTGCCCAAGCCGAGATTGTGCCACAACAAATCAACGTGCGCTCGCTGCTGCTCAGTCAACTGCTTCAGCCATTGGCTGACCAGTTGGGGTTCGAAATCAAGGGGAAACCAACACTGCGCAGCCTGAATCGAGCGAAAGAATTCTTCTTAGAGCGATTTGTCTAGAGGAGTCGAGTTTGGGCTGCTCCCTGCCGGCAATTTTCTACTCCTCCTGCGCCGCCAGAACAGCCAAAGCGCAACAAAGGGGAGCAAAACTAGGCACGCCACAGGCAAAATATACAAGATAATCCAAATCACAGCGTCCACTAGGAAACGCAGCGTCTGCACCAGAGCACGGAGTGCTCCAGCCACCGTTTCAGAAGGCCGCCAGCCAGTGCCGGCAATGGGCCTGGCCAGCACATCGGGGATTAACTCGATGGTTACCGCCGACATTGCAGAGGTTCTCTCTAGATACTGCATCCGCCCCTTCAGTTGCTCGATCTGTCCGCGTATCTGTGTCAGCTCACGGTGCACTGCCAGAATATCCTCTGCTTTGCCTGTTTTCTCACGGACTGTGCGCAGTAGTTCGAGAAGCTCTTGTTCCGTTGCCTCCAGGTTGCGCAGTTGTGCGCTGAGGTCAGAATACTCCTCCGTTACATCCTGGCTGCTGCCACTTTCACGCTCCACCTTTACCGCAATACCCTTGAAACGGCTCAATGCTTCATCCAGTGCCTCGGCAGGCACACGCACAGTAATAGACCCTCGTAGCTGATCCTGATCGCGCCACAACCTCACATTCACCACATAACCGCCCAGCGTGCTGACAATCCCCTTGATCTGCGCTACGCTCTCCTCCGTATCCTTGACCACCAGGGAAAGCTCTGCCGTGCGCACGATCATCCGCTCCTCATTAGACACCGGGCTGACTCCTGCTCCGGTGTCCCCTCTTCCTCCCTCCATGCCGACGGAGTAGGGCAATGGCGCAGGAGTAGGGACAGAGACGCTGCTCTTCGGCGCACAGGACCCAAGAAGCAAGGCTAACAATAAGATACAAATCATGCTCCATAACTTGATGATTTTCATCGCTATATCCTCCTGCCTGGCACTTCTCTCATTCGACTCATCATGAAAACGCGGATGGCAAGGATAAAGTTCCATCCTGGTAGGTCACCAGCCAAACGATAGGCGGGTGGCCAAGCGCGGCGGCAACTTTAGGGTAGCCATTAATCTTTGCGTCTCCTCGATAGGGTACTCTACCCTCCGTAGTTCAATGGTATTTGCCTCTTTGTCAAGGATCATATAGCTGGCGCGTGGATCACCATCGCGGGGCTGCCCTACTCCGCCTGGGTTAATCAACAAACGTTGCTCCCCAATGGGCACAGGTTCATTGGGCTCCAGAAGGAATGCATCACAAGTCCGTTGCGATCCAGTGAAAGCATAGACTACAGGTACATGCGTGTGGCCAAACAAGCAATACGTGGTATCAAAATGGGCAAAATTCGCTGCAGCCACAAATTGATGCGTGATATACTCCCAAATGGGATAGCGTGGACTGCCATGGACGATGGTAAAGTTATCCTCAACCAACTTTTCCGGCAAACTTTCAATAAATTCCCAATTGCTCGGGGTGAGCTGCTCTCTTGTCCAAAGACAAGCCTGGCGGGCATCGGGATTGAAGGAGGAGATATCGAGTTTATTGATTGACGCCCAATCATGGTTGCCAGCCACACAAATATGCGGCAGTTCCTTCAGCCGCTCAATGCATTCATTGGGCTGTGGCCCATAGCCAATGACATCGCCCAGACACCACACTTTGTCAAACGGACCTGCATCAGCCAGCACTGCTTCAAAAGCAGCTAGGTTGCTGTGGATGTCAGATAGAATGAGATAGCGCACGATCGTGTTCCTTTCCCGTATGGTCAAATCGTTCTCCCAATATTACTACAATTTGCTTTCTTCCCCCAAGTTGTGCAAAAGTTGACAAAATAAATAGAATATATCCATGTATGCTGCCGGCATCGCGCTACTGACGACAAGTGTCCTCTTTATTCTGGCGATCGCATGCACCGCGCTATACGGAGCGCGCCGCCTCATCCATCCCAAGCGCACTATGGTCGGAGGCACGCCTTCCGACTACGGGTTGCCCTATGAAAATGTCTCCTTTCCCAGCCTGGATGGAATCGCCCTCCGTGGGTGGCTTGTACCAGCTCCCAACCCTCGTGGTGCCGTCATCTTCTGCCACGGCTATGCCGGCAGCAAGGCTCCCGATTTGCAATACGTCCCTCAGTTTCGTGCATGCGGATACCATGTCCTCCTCTTTGATTTCCGTGCGCACGGCGAAAGCGATGGCAATAGGAGCTCGTTAGTTTATTTCGAGCGCCAGGACTTGCTAGGTGCGATTGCTTACCTCCAACAAAAGGGCATACACCAAGTTGGGTTACTAGGTTTTTCTATGGGCGCGGCGGTAGCGATCGCTACCGCACCGCTGAGTGAAGCAGTGCGTGCCGTGATAGCTGACAGTGGATTCGCTGAATTGAAGACCATCCTCGCCACATATATGCAAAATAAGGGGATGCCACGCGCTCTTGCTTCCCCTATGTCTAGATTAATCGTCTGGACAGCTGGACAATGCCTAGGCTGTTCGCTGCCAGAAAGCGACCCATTGCGTTGGGTCAGTCGCCTTGCTCCGCGACCCTTGTTCCTTATCCATGGCGAACGGGATCGCAGCATCCCGGTAAGCGACGCCTATCGTCTGTACGAAGCAGCCAGCCAACCCAAAGAGCTATGGATTGCCCCGGGAGCAGACCACCGCTGCATAGACCAGCTTTACCCCAATGAGTATATAACTAGAGTACTTGCCTTCTTCGACAAGTGGCTGACACCACAACCTGTCGCATACGGAACACGGAGCACGCAACACATAACCCAATCAAAGGAGGACTCATCACAATGAAAAGGATCCGCTTCCTGGATTACTTCAACCTAAGTGTCTATTGGTTCGCCCTCTCTTACCTGTGGAACAGCATGGGACCTATCATCTTGCCCAATCTCATTGCCCCGCCGATGGTAGACGAGGCGATCAAGGGCTCAGCCTTGGGGTTGCTCAGCGCCGCTGGCCTGATTATTGCCATCATCGTACAACCGGTAGCTGGATTCATCAGCGACCGCAGCACCTCTCGCTTTGGCCGCCGGCGTCCTTACCTCTTGGTCGGCACGCTTTTTGACCTGATCTTCCTGCTGGGCATTGCGCTCTCTACAAAATACTGGTTCTTATTCCTCAGTTACATCCTGCTGCAGGTCTCATCCAATGTAGCACATGGTCCATACCAGGGCCTTATCCCGGATTTGGTTCCCGAAGAACGCCGTGGTACCGCCTCAGGCGTCAAGCAATTTGCTGAGATCGTGGGCATCATTGTTACTTCGCTAGCCACTGCAGCATTGATGGCTAAGGGTCAGACCCTGCTGGCGATTGGCGTCATCATGGCTGTGCTCACCGTAACGATGCTTATCACGGTCATCGGGGTGCGCGAGGAGCCGCTCCGGGATGCGCCAAAGCAGTCATTGCGCGAAACGATGCTGGACACCTTCAAGGTAGATCCCCGCAGATACCCCGATTACTTTTGGCTGCTCCTATCGCGCTTGTTCGTCGTCATGGGCATGAATTTGGTGCGCAACTATGTGCTCTATTTTGTCGCTGATGTGGTGATTGGACCAGAAGTGCCCTATGCGGAACGCCTGGCGCAAGCCAATAACCTGAGCGGCAGTCTATTAGCCATCATTGCCGTCGCTATTGCCATGACTGCACTGCCCACTGGCGTGCTTTCTGATCGCCTGGGCAAAAAGCTGCTGGTGCTCCTTTCCAGCATCCTGGGAGCATTGGGCGCCTTTCTTATGGTCTTTGCCAACGGTCGCACCCTCTTCACGCTTGGGGGCTTCCCCCTCATGGACATCCTTATCTTCGGCAGCCTCATTGGCTTGTCCGCCGGCATCTTTCTCAGTGCAAACTGGGCATTGGCTACAGACCTTATTCCGAAAGAAGAGGGAGGACGCTATCTGGGCATCTCTAACTTAGCCACAGCCGGGGCAGGGGTGCTCGCCGGCATTGGTGGGCCGATCCGTGATTTTCTAGGGTATACGGCGCTGTTTTTGAGCGCCTGTCTGTGTTACGTGTTGGGTACCCTGTTACTGGCAAAGGTGCACGAACACCCCAGTTCCACAAAGGCATAAGGACTGATATAGGCATTGTTGATATGCAGCTTGCCTACCAGGGTCAGCTCAGTTAGGACGCTCCAGCACCCAGCTATATTCGTAACCAGCTACCAGTAGCTCCTTGCCCGCAAAAGCAATTGGCCCTGGTATGTTGGCACTGGCATAGACCGTATAGACCCCAGGCTCCAACTCCTTCGACCAAACCGTACCTGGCGCCAGAATAGTTGACTCGTCACCAAAAGAAAGCGTCATCGGACCCTGTAGGTTGTTCGTAATGTGCGCAATAGACTTGTCTTCAGCAGTTGCCGACCTTAACTGAGGCCGTGGCAGCGCCAGCTCCGTACCAGGTTTGGGTAATGGTGTGGGCTGAAGCTGCACTTCGACCTGGTGCAAGGAAAGTTGGTAAATCTTGCGATCGCCCTGGAAGAGCAACCACAAGTAGCCCTGCTCGTCAAAAGTCAAAGTTGGGTAGTATGGGAAGGTTCCGACACTCAGCTTGCCTGAACGCAGCAAGCTGCCGTCAAAACCAAATCGGTACCAGTCACCAAAGATGCCTATCACCCACAGTCCGTCAGGAGCCCAGGCCAGAGCTTCGAGTCCACCCCAGATGGGAGCATGGAAAGTCTGGAGTAGTTCGCCATCTGCGCTAAACTTTAACAGAAACTCGTCTCTATACTCCCACATCGTGCCGTCAGCCCCGCTCCATGTTTGATCTCCCTTCCAAGGAAGGCGCTGAGTAAATGAGTCCAGCACTGTACCCATAGCGTTCAAATGCACAATCAATGGATTATGTGGAGGGTCGCTCAATACCAGGCGCAATGCTGCACCATCCCAGGCCATACTCAAGACGCTAGTGGTGAAGGTGATTGGAAAAGAAGCCAGTGGCATGCCGAAGCGGTCCAATTGGTATAACACACGCTGCTTTCCGTCAATCACCCACAAGGTATCTCCAGCCACCGCCAACGCGACAGGAGAAGGGCCAGGGGAGAAGAACTCGCCAACAAGGGCATCGGGAACAAAAATGAGCTGGCCAGTACCTGTCACAGCAGGTGAAGCACTGGGGGCAAGCAGCGTTTGTCGTGGTGTAGCGGTATTAATGGGAAGCGGCGAGCGAGATGGGGTAATTGTCCTTGAAATAGGTTCAGGTGGATGGGTTAGCGTGGCTTTTCCAGCGGGCACCATAGCAATACCGGTCAAAGTCGGGCCGAAAGGTGTGCTGCTAAGCGAGAGCGTCGTAGGAGATGGGGTCAGCGGTAGCCCGGGAAAAATCGCGGAGGATAGTATTCGCACCATCAGCAGCACCAGGGCGACCAGAGCCACTGCTGCCAGGCCTCCCCATAACCATTTCGGTAAAGGGGAGCGTCGTCCCACCCCACGTAGTTTAATGGCCTTGGCCAGCAAACTGGCAGCATCTTTATAAGCTTCGTCCTGATCAACGACCAATTCTCTCAATAACCTTATGGCTCGCTCGTAATCCTTCCTGACCAGGGCTGCTTTTCCCTCGGCATATGTGCGCGCCATCCGTTGCAACTTCTCAACCTGTTGCAGCTCCGCTTGGGCCGCTTCTCGATCTTCCGGCCCTAGTGCCAGGTACTCGCGCAAGGCCGACAGAGCCTCGTTCCACTCCTCCGCCTGGGTCAGGCTCCCGGCGCGGTCCCGCAACGCCTTCAGGCGGCTCTCCCGCTGTCGCTGCTGGATCTCCAGTAGTTCCCTTTGGATTGCGGCGTCACCGGGCACCAGGGCAAGGTATTCATTTAGCGCTGCCGTGGCCCTATCCCAGTCCCCTGCCTCTGTTGCCTGATTGGCCCGTCTCAGGATGGCTTCCAGCCGTTGCTCCTGCTCTCGGGCCGGGGCTTCGGCGACCAGCAAGGCCTGCACCCTGTCACCAAGCTTCTGCAGATGCTTCTCCAGCGGCGGCGTTAGCGCGTCCAGCCAATGGATCGCCTTGATGTAATACCCCATCTCCTTGGATGGTGGTACATCTTCGATGCGGAACGGAATGATGGGAATGCCCTTGTCCACTGCTTCTCCCACTTCGCGCAGCACTTGTGATGACTCGTTTGCGCCGTCGGAGAAAACCAGGACAAAGACACGGCTTTGGCCAATGGCATCAATCAAAACCCCCACCCAACTCTCACCAGGCAGCACATCCCGTGGGGCGATCCAGCAGCGCATCTTGCGGCTTTCCAGAGTAGCACACACCGCGTCCGCGACCACTTTATCCCGAGCCGAGTAGCTGATGAACACGTCATGAGCCATGTCCTTCACCTCCTATGTTTGCCACATACTTTGAGGCCAACTCTAGTGATGTTATCATTTGATAGAACCATACCACCCTAGTGACATTATCATTTGATTTGGAGCGGCTCGACTGGGTGGTCACCATTTAGCCACCTCTCCCTGCAGCTTGACAATGGCATAGCCCGCCCTGGCCACAATTTCCGGGATGGCGCGTACCAATGCGCGATCTTTCTCTTTCTCGTCTTCGGGAAGAGGTTCGTCACCAATTGCTACCGCCACAGCGGGCTCGAGCGCTGCTCGTTCTGCGGCAGATAATCGTCGCCAAGGCAGTATCGCTGGGTTGATTTTCTCCGCATCATTGCGCTGGGGACCATAGCGCCAACCGGCAGCAATCTTGGCACGCAACCAGCGCTCGTGCTCCATTTCCGCCAATTTCTCCAGATCTGCTTCGGAAAAGGCAAATGTTGCCATGCTGCCGCGCACTGGAATCATGACACAACCAATGAAAGCTAACTTGCGCATAATGTCCAACACATTGTCGCGGTTCTGCTGCTTGAGATGCTGAGGCAACTGCTCATACGGCATGGATGCTGCTTCAGGTGCGCCTGGCTTGCCCTCTTGGCTCGCACTATAGACCTCGTGCACGGCCGCCGCCAGCCTTTCCAGCAATTCACCGCTCAATTCAGGTTGTTGCACGAGTGCCAGAAATTCCAACCCGTTCACGTGCAGGTTTAACTGTGCCTCAGAGGGCAGGCAGGAGCGCTCAAAGCGGCTTTTGCCCGCCAACATGCTCATGGCAATGATAGATTCCATAGAGCGTACCCCGTGTTTGTAGCTGCTGATGTGCAAAAAAGCGCGCAGAACACCAGGGTCTATGTTCAGTTTTCCCTTGCCATTCGGTTCTGTGAATAGATAATGGGCATTCAGTGCGAACAGGCTGCGCAGCAGAATCGCCCGTCGGATCAGGAAGTAGGGATCGCCAGCAGGATACTTGACGTCCAATGGATTGGGCCCCATGATGTTTACATACCCTTTCAAGCGGCTCAAAAAATCTGGCCCCTTGGCATCCTTCGCACGCATCGCCACTTGGGCAAACTCCTCCATGCTGGTAGACGTGCCCCCTGCGAAGACAAAGATGGCTTGGCCAATGGGATGAGTAACCTGCCCCTCCTGAAAAGAGCCATCCTGCATGGGCGAGAGGAAATAACGCAGCCAGCCAAGCGCCTGTCCATCCAGTTGGCTGTCAAACTCGTCCCAGAATACCAGTGGCATCTTGCCCGACAAGCCCAAATCCCTTACCTGATGCAGGGCGCCAATCAACTCATCTGGTGTGCGGAACTGGGATAGGTTAAAGGTGCGCACCTCAATGGCCTGTGGGTCATCGGGCCGGATAGACCTAGCTACCTGTTCCACGCCAAACGATTTGCCCGAGCCCGGTGGCCCAAAGACAGCGATGGATATAGGGCGTTTTTGTGGCCGGCTGCAATACTCAGCAAGAACCGCGCGGATGCTGCGATAGCTCTCAATCTCACGCCGATCCAGGGTCAAGAGTTTGCCAAATTGCCCTAGTGGCACCCCCTGCAAAGCAGCTTCAACACCCTCTTCAACTACTTTGCGTGCCACTTCGTCCAGGTTCTCTGGATAGCGCTCCTGTAAAATAGTCCAGAATGGTGTCACTAACCCAGTGCCACTCCCACGCTTTTCCACCAGGAACGAGATAGGATTCGGTACCCTGACAGATGCCAGGAGTGGCTCTTCCTCTCCATCCATCAGCCTGGCCGCCACTGCATCTATCGGGAACGCCAGCCGGCAGGCATCTCGAGCGGAGCCTGGTCCGAGGTAGCCGCCCTGGTGTAAGAGGCGCATTGCAGCGACCCCGTTCTGGATGCCTTGTGTTAGGTCAGGTTGGGCCGGGTTACGCAGGATCTGCCAGGCAATAGCCGCTGTGAGGCAGGTAGTATAACCAACAACCCGTCCTGGGTATTGGAGATTCCAACCACCCTCAGTGAACCTGGGGTCAAAGAACAACGTGCATTCGAGTTCGCCTTGCTGACACGAGAGCAGCAACGCTCCTGCCGTATCGAAGGAAATAACAACATGCGCACAATCCGATAGGTCGCTTACATGCGGGTTGTTCGTCAGTTCCCAGAACAGGTCCTGGGCTGTGCGTTCCCAAGACAATTCACGGCTAATCTGCACCTGCGTCAGGCGCAGGTCATCAATCGTCATCACCATGATCAAACGCTGGGCACAGGTCTTGTGCAAGTGTTCCCACAGTGGCCCGCGAGCCACGGGGCGAGCCATTTTGACCAGAACCCACCCTTGACAGTTGCCTTGCGCCACGGCACGCGGCCACAGCTCAGGCCAATGGCGAAAGCCCAGATCCGCATCGTCCAGCACAACTAACATGGGATCCGACGGGTCATTGCGCACTTTCTGCCATGAAGCAGGTTCTGCCATTGGGCTGGGGTCTAATCCCAGATGGTCTTTTACACGCCAAGCCATCTCTTGGCTTTTCCCGCCCTTGAACTGATCCCATAGCGCATAGGAATGATGGAAGCGCTCGTCGCCAGGATGCATAGGTTCCCGAGGAGCATCCATTTGGCGTACAATATAGCCCGATTGTTTTGCAACCACATGAATGAGATCAGCGAGCATCGCTGCCCCACCGCGATGCCAGCAAGCCTTGGTACGGTCGCCAGCCCACCATGCACGCAAGGGTGTATCGTTCCTAGCACTGCGAAAGCGTGCCAAATTCCAATCCATGGTCACGTCACCTGTGACGACGACCTCTTTACCTATTGTATTGTTCATTATTCCTCCTAATGATCTTGCGAAGCTCCTGCAAGCCATCGAGTGAGCAAGGGGTATGGTTCCCCGACACAAGCTATCCCCTTGATCACTCGTATATCCCCGCCTCGAGCACGCTTACCCCTTCCATATCCAACAAAGTGTCCCGTCGGCTGATCTCTCCCCGGACGAGAACCCACAAAGTGTGCCGTTTGTCCGCAATGTCCACACCGACAGGCAAGGCAGCCTTAATCTGCTGGATAAGAGGAGAACGAGTGGCTGCCAGGCACGCTGCACCAGTGCCCAGGCTATGTGGCCCAGCGAGAACCATCACAAGGCGGCCGGGATAATCGGGATGTGGCCCACGGACAATAATCCCGTGATCCATAACGTGGATAAGAGCCCCTTCCGTGCCTAGATACTCAGTCCTGCCTTCCACCAAGTCCACCTGACCATTCTTCGTGCGGTAGAGAGCAGTCAGGTAGTCTCCTTCCTCCTTTTCGCCGGGAAATGCCCCCAGAGTCCAATTGGGTTCGCGACCCTTTTGCAAACGTTGCAACATTTCTCGGACGGGTGGATTGCTCTTTGGAGAGCCAATCAGGTAGAGGTTTAACGGTCGGCTCAGCAGGTCTGGTGGGCTATATTGTCCTGAGACCAATTCCACGCCTCTGCCCTCGCCCATGATACATCCAAAAGCGGAGATGAGGCCAAGCACTCCCAGATTGTCGCCAAACGTCCGTTGGTCATAGGCTTGAGCGCGAATGCGGCTGTCCTTGCCAGGGTATCTGGGGCTGGCGACGATGTAGGCTGGTGTGGGTATGTCCGCTTCCAGCATGTCCCGCAGCAAAGCAATCTGCGCATTCACACGCGAACGAAGGTGATCTGCCAGGCGTTTGTCAAAGACCTCCATTGCTTCCCGGCTGCCACTATAGGAAATTACTTCCCTTCCCTTCAGATCGGTAGGCACGTCAACGCCTTCCTCGACGAGCAGCAACAACGGTTTCTGTACACCTACTGCATAGCCCACCTCGTAGAATACATTGGCGCTCGGGGTGCTGATTTCAGCAATCACCAGTTCTGCCCTCTCGATCAGCAAATGGATCTTGGCCAGTAAATCGTGGCCAGCACCATGCACATCGTCAGCACGAATAGCCGCAAGCCCCACCGCCTGACGCACCACTTCGCGGATGTGCACGAAAAAGTCCCATCGGGATTTATATGGCATCACCACGAAGACATAGGGCTTGCCCTGGGTAAGCTCTTCAACGATATGCCCAAGGGCATACGATGAACTCTCTTTCCTCATGACCACTTCCCTCCTTATAGGGAGTGCCTCTAATATAGTTCCACTACGAAGCCGAAGCGGATGGATTGCAAAGGTCTGTCAGATTCGGGCATGTGGACTGGCACGGTTCGTCCTCTAGGAACTGCCGCCATTCCTTCGGGGTGAGGTTGCGATTGGCGATGCGACAGGCGCGAGCCCGCCACGAATCTAGACTGGCATCCCAGAGGATGATAGTGCCATCTAGGCTGCCAGATAACAAAGTACCGCCGTCCGGACTAAAAACCACGCTGTCCACCGCAGACCTGTGGCCAATGAGCGGCTTGCCTATGGCATGACCGCTTTTCACATCCCATAGGATAATGGAGTTGTCCTCTGTGGGCGGAGACACTCGGCCGCTGCCAGATGCCAATATTCGCCCATCAGGACTGAAAGCAATGCTCTGCACTCCTACACTATGGCCTTTGAGCGGGGAAAAGAGGGGTTGACCGGTCGTGACATCCCACAGGATAACGGTGGAATCCTCTCCGCCTGATGCTAGGATATGGCTATCTGGGCTGAAAGCGACGCTGTTCACCCAGAAAGCATGCCCACGCCATGGTTGGCCACATGGCATCCGTGTAGCGACATCCCAAAGGATGACCGTTCTATCCATGCTACAGGAAGCCAACATCTTCCCATCTGGGCTGAATGCCACACTCTGCACCTCTGCACTGTGACCGGTTAATGGCTCGCCCAGTGGTCGATGCGCGGAGACATCCCAGAGGATAATGGTTTTATCCGCACTAGAGGAAGCCAATATCTTTCCATCCGGGCTGAAAGCAACACCCATAACCGATCGCGTATGCCCTGTCAAGGGTTCGCCAATGGCTTGCTGGGTCATCACATCCCACAGCATGACGGTATTGTCCTCGCTGCCAGACGCTAACGTCTGACCATCCGGACTGAAAGCAAGGCTGGTTATGAAAGACCTGTGTCCCTTCAACGGCTGGCCAATGGGCTGCCCTGTCTTGGCGTCCCATAGGATGATGGCGTTGTCCCTTCTGCCTGAGGCGAACACTTTGCCATGTGGGCTAAAAGCCAGGCTCCCAGTATAACCTGTCTCGTTGATGACAAGCTGGGCCAGCGGTTGGGACACCGTTTGCTGAGTATTCCACAACATGATCAGAGTCCCACTGCCAGCGACCAAGGTTGCTCCATCTGAACTGAAAGCTAAGGACGGCACTCCTTCGGCGTGCCCGGTCGCTAGTGTGCCCAACGACTGATGTGTCTGCGCATCCCACAGAGTTACCGTGCCATGTCCACTACCTGATGCCAACACTCTTCCGCTGGGATTGAAAGCCAGGCTGAATACCCCAGCGTCGCGACCAGTGAGAGGAATCTCCCCTATTGCTCCCCCGGCTGAGACGTCCCATATCATAATGGCATCATCGGCATCCCCGCCCGACAAGAGTGTTTTCCCATCTGGGCTGAAGGCAAGGCTAGTCACATAATGGCTGTGCCCTTCCAGGCGTGGCATCAGCGGTTTGAGGGTGGCAACATTCCAAAGAACAATGGTGCGATAGGCACCTGCTGCCAATATGCGCCCATCGGGGCTGAAAGCGACCTCCTGTACCATTCCCCAGTGAGGTCCGAGTGGCTGACCAAGTGGTTCTCCTGTTGCCACGTCCCATAGAATCACAGTCTGGTCATCGCTGCCGGACGCCAACATCTTCCCATCCGGACTGAACGCGACACAGAGCACATGGTGCTGATGCCCTTTGAGAGGAGCAAGCACAGGCAAGCCAGTGGCTACATTCCACAGGATGATGGAGCCATCGGAACTGCCGGACGCCAGCATCTGTCCATCCGGGCTAAAAGCCACGCTGTTCACCGTGCCAGTATGTCCGGTGAGATGCCGTCCACCGGATTCAGGGTGCGTCGTATCCCAGAGCATAACGCTGCCATCTGCACTGCCTGAGGCCAGCGTGTTCCCCTTTGGACTGAAAGCCACGCTGAACACGGAAGAGGTGTGGCCATGGAGAAAAGCAGTGAGATTGGGGCTGTGTTCTAACGCATCGAGCAGGCTAGCTCTGGCTTCTACAGTATCTGCGATGCGGCTGGCCTCAACAGCCAATAGCAGCGCCAAGTCAAGCTGATCGGAAAGGTGAGTCTGCGCCTGCGCTGCCAATTGGCGGGACAAAGCGATACGGCGTTGTTGCTCTGCGTTATCTCTCTGCGCGATTGCTTCTGCTTGAGCCGTAGCGCGCACCCTAGCTTCCTCAACCGCAATGGCTTTCGCCTCTAGTGCTTCATTGCGTTGACCCCAGGCAACCAATGCCAAAACAGCAGTCACTACCAAGCCCAACGTAACCGCTGCAAGCGTGGCTCTTTGCCGGTTTATTGCTGCCTTGCGACTGGCAAGGATGTACTCCACCTGCAGTGGAGTGGGTGTAGGTTCCTTTGTCGCACTTTTGCCCAACCATTCCTCTGCCTCCTGGAGATCCCTGCCGCGTAGCGCAAAACTGTTGTCCCGTCCCTTGCTATCCCACTCTGTAGCACGCACGAGGAACCGAGTATGTGCACGCACCCAGTCGAGATCCGTTTGAATGGCTTGCACCAACTTATCGAAAGACTGCTGGAAATCATCCTGCTCGCGGAAGAATATCCAATGGAGCGAGGCAATCTCAGGAGGCAGGTCTCTAGGATCAAGATCGTGCAGCAGCACCGGTACCAATCGCTTGTGGTTTCCGAGGCCGTGCTCGATTTCCTTGCGACAGACCTCTGATTGGACCGATGTCTGGCTGACAATAAACACCAGTGTATCGGCCCCTTCGATGGCGCGATATACCTCAGACTGCCAGTCTGCACTAGGGGGAATATCCTCCCAGTCAACCCATATCTCTAGATCCCTGGCACGCAGGGCATCGTAGAGCACACGCGCAAAAGCAATATCCTTCCGTGAGTAAGAGATAAAGACGTCTGACATTTGCTGTCTCCTAACTAAGAAGCATTTAACGACTTATAGAAGTGCCTTCACACTTGGCACAAGGTGCATTCCAATCCATCGCCACGTCTTCTGCATTGTGTTCCCTCCAATAAGAAAGCCTCAGCGTCCCAACTTCTGACGCAATTGCTGGTAGTACTGCTCATCCGCTGGAGACACATACATACCAGCCCGCTTCATCTCCGAAAAGATGTCATACGCGCGCTGCCACCACTCAAGGGCTGTGGGGTCGCCCAAACGCTCCAGCGCATCGGCGATCCAGCAGCAAGCAACCCACAGATCGCGCTGCCAGCCGGCGTTGGATGGGTCCAACACCGCTAAGCGCTCACGGATCGCCAGACTCTCCCGATATTCTCTCAGTACACCTGTCAAGTCTCCCTGCGCCTGCAGCACACTGGCAACCCTGTCGTGGCTCACGGATAGATCATGCTACCATCCGGCGTTGGTAGGGCAGCCGGTACACCTGCAACCCTGCCCGTGCGAGGAAGCGCGGCAACTCGCGCACTACGTTGCGATCCTTTTCCTTCTCCGCTTCGGGCAGTTCGTCCCAGGGAACCAGGATAGGGCTGGTCTTTCGTTCCATGTCTTTGGGACCTGGGGCATAGCTCCAGCCTGCGCGTAACCGCTCTTCCACAAAGCGCTGATGTTCCATTTGTGCCATCTTCTCGACTTCCTCTGCCGTGAACTCGAACCGTTCCGCATCCCAGTCAGTCAACGGTGCTATACCATAGCCTACTGCCTTTAATTTCACCAAAATATGATCCGCTTGACACCGGTTCGATTCTTTGATCTCCTCCGGCAATTCCTCCCAACATACCAAGGAAGGATTCGTCGCTGGTGTTTCACCTAACCCTTGCTGGTGCCGCACATAGCTCTCATGAATAGCACGTGCCAACACCTCATGGGTGCCGCCGAGAATCAGTTCAGGACTACAAGTACGATCTAGCAATCCAAAGGCATAGGGGTTGTCAAAACCATCTCCTTCCGCGCTACGCAGGAGCAGCGCCAACCCCGTCTCGTGAGCCATGCGCACCACAATAGGAATTCTTTGCCCTCTTAAACGCTGCAGTAACGTCAAGCCTGTCTTTAAGCCAAGGGCATCGTTGTCCAGGCATACATATACCGCTGTTACATCGCAGTGCCCATCAGAGCCGAGCAGAAAACCCGCTTGCTCAAACTCTGGCCAGAGGATATCCATTTGCAGGACAGCCAGTTGGCAGGCTTTCTCCAATTTCGGATAACGTAGGCAGAGCGACGCTACTTTGCGCTTTGCTTCTCGATCGATGATGCTGATCCGCAGGGAACCATAAGTTTGCGTATAGTTGGTCCACCAACTCCTTGCCATATGGACTACCAGGCTCTCCCCCATGCGCCCCAAGCCAACAATGAGCACATGAGGTTGTTGCATCAATACACCGTCTTCCTCATGGAAGCACGGATGTTCTTCCAACAAGAGCCGGGCTCCACGGTCAAAGATATTGAACAGTTCCAACCGATATGAAGGGACTGGTGACACTTCGCGCTCACGGAGCAGGTGGTATAGCCGCGCATCCACAATGTGCACAAAGCAAGTCAATGGACGCCCTTGGCGCGAAGCAACCAGCTCTCGGACGTGCACAGCAACCTCGGCATTGGTGCTGTCATCCCCACAGACGGAGAACACGTATTTCGCCCTCGGAACCCCTGCCCGACACAGAACCCCTCGATCCTTAGCATTCCCCAGGGTCACGATGATACCTTCTTCCTGACACAATGTGATGAAATCGTTGTTCTCATCCTGCTCGATAACGACCACGCGCTCTCCCTGCTGGAGGAACCCCCGCGCTAAGAGCAATCCCATGCGACCTAACCCACAGATCACCACATGATCGCGGATGAAACGCAAGCGCAACAATTGCACTTGCTCATAAAAGATCGTTACAAAAGTCTGTATAACCGTATAAGCAGCTACAGCCGGTGCCAACAATCGTGCCGCTTGCAACTCCCAGCCTATAGGCGGAGGAACTGCTCCAGATTGCAGGGGAAAAAGCTGCAAAGTGAGGTAGAAAAGATCCCAGAACGAGCGATTCTCGTTTAGCGCAGCAAAATGCTTGGCAAATCCAACATACCCCAGGTACAACGTGGTTAGCCACAGCCCAATAATCAAAACCCCTCGGTACTGAGACCAATTACGCCAAACAGTTTGGCGCCAGGCTCTATTGGCTACTCTTTTCATCATCTCAATTCTTCAGTGGCAAATTTGTGGGTCTACCCGATATAGCTTGTTCGTTTCGTTGTGGATCACCCACAGAAAACGCCCATCCCATGCCAGTCCTTTCCATGCCCACCAAACTGGCGCCGAAGGGAGATCAATCCTGCAAACACCTTGCATGGCTTGATTCACCTTCGTCAAATGATTGTCAACTAGCACCCAAAGATGTGTTCCGTCCCATACCAACCCAGATGCTCGGCTAGAAGGAAATATCCCAAAGTCCATAGCATAAGAATCCAACGTCTTTATCTCATTGCCCATCGGCCCAAGCTTGTATATCGCGCCCTCTGAAGAAGTCACCCACAAGTATTGTCCATCCCACGCAATATTTGTCGGACTGCCAAGGAAATCTTTCGGCATTTCGAAAAGAGTGGTTGTGGCGCCGGTTTGATCCTTAAGGCTAATGCCTTGATCATCCAAAGCCCAAAACTGCTTTCGTGATTCATCCCAAGCCAACTCTCCCGGCGGCCAAAGGCATTCTTGCTCAGAAATGCGAAAACGGCTTTCCTCTTCTACCAGTTCTAGCCTTACCTGCCCAGAAACAAATCGCACACACAAAGCCGAACCATCATAGATAACGCGAACGGGGTCATTGAGAGGCAACCTGTACGCCTTTATTGCCTCTGGTGTAGCCATGCCCACTGGCGTAGCCGTATAAATGGGGGCTGCAATAGGCATAACTGTCAATGTAGGAATCCGTGTGAAAGCACGAGTAGGACCTGCAGTTACTGTAGCAACAGGGGTAAAGGTAGCCATTTTCATCGCCGTAGGACTGTGCTTGGGAACCGATGTCGGTGAAGACACACTTGTAGCCGCCGTAGGGGAATACGTAGCTAGATTGGGGCTGGTCATCGCAGTAGATAATTGGAGCAATTTCCATGCTAGAAACACGATGACAGTGCCTTGAACCGTAAATGCTACCGCTGCAATCCAGAACCATTTATGCTGCCACGGCGGCTTGGCTTCTTTATGTGGCACAACTGTTATCTCAGGTTGCCTTGCTCTAGGCAATGCGCTTAATTTCACCCCACCTGGCTCGGGCTCTCGGCTCTCACCCTTGCCCTGCGCCTCAATACCAAGGGCGTGCAAACCGCTGATGATGCGGGGAATAATTGGGGCAATTCCTTCAGGGGGAATGGTGATGGAAGAGGCGCTGCCCACCGCTTGCCGCCATAATGGCTGACGAATCTGAAACTGGCTATGGGTTACCTGGCTGAGCACAGGAATAAAAGGTTTGCCAGCTTCGTGAGCACGTACTACCTCACTGCTCACCTGGTTGGAGCCAAGCGAATGCACCGAGATAATGAGCACAACAGCATGGGATTGTTCGATCGCTTGTCCTGTTTGCACGAGATAGGAGAGACCAGGGACACTATCCCGCTCATAGTACCAAACAGTATACCCAACTGCCTCCAGGCCTTGCGCAATCTCCAATGCAACTTGAGCATCTTCTTCCACATGGCTGATAAAAATATCGGCCATTGGCAGCTCCTTCTGTACCATTTTGGGTACTGACAACCACAGCTAAAGGGGACGCAAAAGTATCACTGTTTTGAACTAGATACATCTATACAGGTATGTCAACTTGTTGTAGTATACAACCAAAAACCGGATTGAGCAAGAGTTCTATACAAGTATCTAATTCAATCTATTTGTAGTAGTAGTAGGATGGGTTGAAAAGGGGGAAAAAGTTTCCTAGGTACTAGGTTTTTTCTTATTAGAGCACAATTCGTAGGGCGTGCTGTGAAAAGTACTACCATAGATAGGGAAGCAAGTAATGGAGCAGAAGAGCGGTTTGTGCACAGGCATTGTGGATAAATACAGGACAATGTTTAATAGCGTGAAAAACGTATTGATCATGAAATGAGACGCTAGAAATTGAGGGGGGTGTGATATTGTACCCTATAGTTAGGAGCACACTGCATGGGGAAGGACAAGACAAAAACATTCCAGAGGTGGATTTATCCCCAGACAGGGGATAGTTATCCACAATAATTAGGCACTTATCCACAGATTGATAGCTAGTGAGTCACAGGCACGCGCTCTTTGTACAATCGCTCTCTAATAGCCATCACATCACGGCGCAACTGGTCATCCTCTTCTATACCAACCTGAATTTTCTCACAGCCGTAGAGCACAGTCGTATGATCGCGTCCTCCAAGAATTTCACCGATTTGGGGCAATGAGCAACCAAGTTCTTCCTTCAACAGGTACATTGCCACCTGGCGGGGAAAGGCAATAGCATGGCTGCGCTGTCGGCTCTTCAACAGGTGTAGTTCCAAGCCGTAGTATTCACACACTGTCTCCAATACTTGTTCTGCTGTGATTGAATCGGATCTTGTCAGGATTCCCTTCAGAGCTGCGGTTGCCATTTCTATTGTAAGAGGAGACTTGGTCAATACCGCGTTCGCCACCACCCGATTAAGGGCTCCTTCCAGCTCGCGCACGTTGCTGGGAAACTTTCCGGCAATATAGTCAATTACTTCTGGTGGAATTTGGACGGACTGTAGTTCGGCTTTTGCACGCAGGATAGCAATACGGGTTTCCAAGTCAGGGGGTTGGATGTCCGCAATTAGGCCTTGCTCGAATCGGGATTGGAGGCGTTTTTCCAGTGGCTTGATGGCGCGTGGCGGGCGATCGCTGGACATCACGATCTGCTTGCCTGCTTGGTACAGAGTGTTGAAGGTATGGAAAAATTCTTCTTGTGTGCTTTCTTTGCCGGCGATGAATTGGATGTCATCAATAAGCAGGATATCTACATGGTTGCGGTATTTGGCGCGAAATTCTTCAGTGCTTTGTGTGCGAATGGCATTGATGAGTTCATTCGTAAAGGTTTCAGAGGACACATACAACACAGCAGGGGTCAAAGCCAGAGCTGCGTTGCCAATTGCCTGCAGTAGATGGGTCTTGCCTAATCCTACTCCCCCATAGATAAAGAGGGGATTGTATTTCTTCCCCGGATTTTCAGCAACGGCTCTAGCAGCAGCGTGTGCCAAACTATTGGAGTTGCCGACGACGAATGTTTCAAAGGTAAGCCTTGGGTTTAAGCCCGTATTCACAAGCAATTTTTGGGCATGGCTGGTCTGTGGTTTTGTCCAGGCAACGCGGGTTGGGAAACTAGGGGTTTCCTCATCCTGAGTCTCTAGCTCTAACAGGATATTTTCCTGTGCGGCCCTTTTGCTGCGCCGCGGATGGACAACAAACTTGATCTCTACGGTCTGGCCGACAATGCCTATTAGGGTACGCTTAATGGTCGTGAGTAGGCGGTTTTCTAACCAATCTTTGGCATAGGCATTGTGTACTCCGATGACAAATGTGCCGTCTTCATAGCTCAGCACATGGGTGTTTTTGACCCAGGTATCAAAAGTGGACTTGGTTAACTGCAATTGTAACTCGCCGAGTACTGCTTGCCACGCTTGCTCAGCATTCATGTCAAGTCTCCCTGGAAATATCTGCATTTTAATATATTGACAACATGACCAGAGATTCAGAGTTCGCAAAGAATGCCCGTCAAGTGGTGACAGGGAAAAGAGCAAAAGAGGAACATATTTGCTCTACAAAGACGTCATTATTTGTGAAGGTCACAAAACCAGAGGAGATTTTCCCCCGCTGCACTGGGGATTATTGTAGCCGATAGGCTTCTTTTTGGCAATCACGGGCAAGTCGCTACGGGTGCTGTATCTTTATTCACAGATGCTGCAAAGACACAACCTGTAGTGGTTCAGATTCGAAGGCAAACTAATTGTACGCTTTTTGCTGGTGCTCGCTTGAGCCAAAGATGCTACTCTAGTTTTAAGAATTTTTATCGTCAACGCTGAGGATTTTAGGGGGCTTTGCCTGGCTAGGTGTTTGCTTGTACACTAAGGCTAATTGCAATTCTGGTTTGATAGTCTATTTCATTGTAGGGACCAATGCGTCGATTTGTATTCGTTATCTCCTTTTTCCTGGTTGTGATATCCCTGCCTATCGTTTTTCTGGCTGTGTGGCATCCTCGACGGGTGCAGGGTGCTGTGAGTGACGCCTTGACTGGTGAGGCTATTTCGGGCGCAGTCATCCAGGCTGGCAGGAGTGCTCTCTATGCAGACGGGGCTGGCGGTTTTGATTTAGGCTGGATATGCGGCACACGGACGATCACTGTGTATATGGATGGGTATCTTCCGCTGCAAGTAGAAGTGCCCAAGGCTAGATTCCCAAGCCAAATTGTATCCTTGCTTATCCCCTTAACTCCTACTATGCTCTCAGGAACTGTGAGCGATGCTGAAACAGGAGCGCCACTGGCAGGCAGCATTGTAGCAGCAAACCATCTTTCTACCACTACGGATGAACAAGGATACTATGTCCTGCACCGGGTCCGAACAGGGGCACTATTGAGTGCGTCCATGCCGGGTTATGAATCCGGCACAGCGATTTTCTATGGACAGAAAGCACAGGATTTTACGCTGCAGCCTACAGAGACCCGAGTTCAGGTGCTGGACCTCTACTCAGGACAGCCTGTATCTGGCTCGTTGGTAATCTGGGGTTCTGCGCAGTTCAAGACGGATGTCAATGGCACTGCAGTCATTAAGCGCCTGCTCAACGGCTCGCTTTTGTCCATCCATGCCACTGGGTATGCACCCACTGAGTATGGCTACAATGGTGGCAATCTAGTCTCCATTTGGTTACGGCCCAATACGTTGCGTGGCGTGGTCAGAGATAGCACAGACAAGCACCCTATAGCCGGTGTTGAAGTGACCTTGCTTTCAGCCGGAGAAATAGTTGCTTCTACCCTTACCGACGAGGCTGGGCGATATGCCTTTCAAGATTTGCCTCCTTCCTCCCTGACACTGGTCGCTGCAGCCGTAGATTATGACCGCTTCGAGAGTTCAGTTGGTCCGGTCACGGAGATGGATGTTTACCTGCAGCGTTTCGAGGTGAAAGGCATTTACATGCCATTGGGCATTTTGACCAGCGAGAGAAGGGTGCGTGAACTCATCGAACTGGTCGATCGCACAGAGCTGAACGCCATCGTAGTAGATTTGAAAAGCGATCGTGGTTGGTTGGCTTATCCCAGCGCGGAAATCAAGGCTCAGAAAAGCGGGGCATACCAGCCCAAGGTGATGGATATCAAACAGTTCTTGGCGCTGTGTAAGGAGAAGGGCATTTACACCATTGCACGTTTAGTGGTTTTCAAAGATTCGACTTTGGCTGCTGCTTATCCGGAACTAGCAGTGCACAAGCCTAATGGCGAATTGTGGGTGGACTTTGAGGGATCAGCGTGGCTTGACCCATTTCTCACAGAGGTGCAGGATTATAACATTGCTATTGCGAAAGAAGTAGCCCTACTTGGCTTTGATGAATTGCAGTTTGATTATTTGCGCTTCCCATCGGATGGCGACATTAGTGAAATCAGATATTCCCAAGAGAGCACCCTGGAATCACGCTGCAGGACAATCAACGAGTTCTGTGCACGTTTGCAAAATGAGTTAAAGCCTTACGGCGTTCTCCTATCGGCGGACATCTTCGGATTGACCGTGTGGGTAGCACCAGAGGAGGACATGGGCATCGGGCAACGGGTTATGGACATCGCTCCCTACATGGACTATATCTCGCCCATGCTTTATCCGGCAACTTTTATCAGCGGCAACCTCGGCTACGAGAATCCCCTCTTGTATCCCTATGAAGTGGTGTACCGCAGTTGTATGGAACTGGCTAAGCGCACTAAAACCCGCATCCGCCCATGGCTTCAACACTATTCATGGAACAATGTGGTCTATGGCGCAGAGGAAATGCGCTTGCAAAAACAAGCGGCCGCAGATGCCCAGACCTATGGGTGGATGTTCTGGAACGCTGCCGGCAAGTATGATGCACAGTCCTTCAGTGTGGCGACAAAAGATAATCGTGCTTCAATTTAGGCTGGTCATGAGTTGATGCAGGGCTTCCATGGTTGGCTCGATTACATATGGTTTGCCCACTGCCTGGATGGCGCTTTGCACATCCTTGAGTCCATTGCCGGTGACTAGGACCACGATGCGTTCTTCGGAGTTGATTTGCCCCTGTTGCAGCAGCTTGCGCAAGCCGGCGAATCCGGTGGCTCCCGCTGGTTCAGCAAAGATGCCTGCATTCCTTCCTAGTACGCGCATCGCTTCCAGGATTTCCTCGTCGCTTATGGCAACAAATTGTCCCCCTGATTCGCGCACAGCGCGCAGTGCTTTAATCGCGTCGCGGGGCACGCCTACAGAGATGCTATCGGCGATGGTGTTGGGCACAATGGGGGTAATCGTTTCTGTTCCCTCTTGCCAAGCCTTAACCAGGACAGCAGAGCCTTCTGCTTGTACTCCGATAAGCTGCGGCAAGCGCTCGATGAAACCCAAAGCATAGAAGTCTTTGAACCCTTTCCATAGTCCCCCAATGATGCAGCCATCGCCTACTGCAACAAAAACTTTGTCTGGCGGTTGCCATCCTAATTGCTCGCAGATCTCCAGTGCAGCGGTCTTTTTTCCCTCGGAAAGATAGGGATTGTAGGCTGTATTGCGGCTGTACCAGCCGTAGCGGGCGGATGCTTGCAGGCACAGATCGAAAGCCTGATCATAGGTGCCACGAACCATGATCACATTGGCTCCAAAAATGAGCAGTTGGGCTACTTTGGCCTGTGGAGCACGTTCGGGGACAAAGATGTATGCGGTCAATCCTACGCTTGCTGCCAATCCCGCAAGCGATGAAGCAGCATTGCCTGTAGAGGCTGCGGTCATAATGTCTTTGCCTCGTTCCCTTGCCTTTACAATGCCCACAGCACTGGCGCGGTCTTTGAACGAAGCAGTGGGATTGCGTCCATCATCTTTGATATAAAGGTGTGCTAGGCCCATTTGTGCCCTTAAGCGTGGCACAGCATAGAGTGGTGTCCAACCAACCTGCAGATTGGGAATCCATTGTCGGTTGACAATAGGCAATAGATCGGCATAGCGCCAGATAGAGTAATCGTGGTTATCCGCAAGTTTTTCTTTCGACATGTGGCGTCGAATAGCATTATAGTCGTAGGTGACATCGAGGATACCCTCGTTGCCGTGCTTAGGGCAGACATACTCCACCTCGTTTGCCGCATATTCTGCGCCGCAGAGCATGCATTTCAACCCCAAAACGTGTTTCACGATTTAGCCTCCTTTCTGAATGCATTATAGAGGCACTTTCTTCTCTGTCAAAGAAACCCACACTCAAGCGAATGCTATCTGTTGTAGCATTGGCTGCGTTAGCATACAACATATAGCGTTGTTTACCTGTCTGGCTAGTTGTAGGAACGCCGGCTCATTTTGAGGAATGATGCATTTTGCAAAAAGAGACGTGTTGTGTTACAATTTTTTCACTCTGAATACTGGAGGCATCAGTGCTCATTGTGGATGTAGAGCGATTGGGGGCTGTTTCCATCGTCCTTATGTCCATACTGACATCGCATTGTATCTGCTGGCAGCAGACAGACATTGCAAATAATCGGATGTTGTAACCAGATAGCGGGGCTGGGTGCAGTTTGGTATGCATCCCAGCCCTAATATTATGTAATGCACAGATTTGTCCAAATAACGAACAAAGGAAAGGATTGCAGATGAAGGACTCCAATTTCCTCCAAACTCTGAGACGGATTGTGCATGACTCACGTACAGAGAACGCTGCATATACGCTGGCTGTAACTCTCCTGATAGTCAGCCTGTGGCTACCTCCCTTTTCCGTCGGAAATCGGGTCTTTCACTACGACTACCCGGTAATTCCCAAAGCAGGGGGTGTTTTGACCTTGCCCGATGGCGCCCAGCTTTTGATTCCCGCAGGCGCTCTGACCAATCAGCTCCGTTTGAAGATGACTTCCCTACCTGGGCTTGAGTTCCTCTCTAGCGTGAAGGACAAAGTACTGCGTACGGCAGCGGAGGCACTGTCTGCAGAGCCAGTTACTTTGCATAGCGATGTCTACCGTTTCCAAGCGTATGGGCCATCTCCTGAAGAAGCAATCTTGTCCCTACCTTTGCCACAGGATTTGTCTCCCATTGTGGCAGATGTCTATGCCTGGGACGGGCAGCAGTGGGAATGGGTGCCGGCGCGTGCGATACCGGAAGAAGGGGTAATTGAAGCCTATCTTGATTCCCTTTCCTCTCTAGCCGCAGTGGTGCAAGTCAAGCGCATGAGACCCGCTATAGCCACCGTGATAACCACGGCAGATAGCATGACTGATAAGGCAACTGGCCTTCTGAACGAGATCAATCCTGGCGGATTTTATGTCGATGCGGATGGCACTGTTTACGATGCATGGGGTGCTGACCAGCGCCGCACACTGCAAGGATACCTGGTTATCCCTGTGGTGAAAAACGAGAAGGACGGCGTCGTTCAACCGCAAGTACTGACGAATATCCTCCTGAACCCTGAAGCACGTAACAGGAATATCACTGCACTCACTATGCTGGCGGTAGAAGGTATGTACACGGGTGTGCAGCTGGACTACCAGGGCCTCGATCCCAGTTTGCGTGCTGAATATGTTTCCTTTGTGCAAGAATTAGCGGATGCCTTGCACAAACAGGGCAAAATATTATCCGTCCGTGTAGCGCAAGCCAGACAAATTGCAGAAGATCGCTGGGAAACCGGGGCATATGACTGGCGAGCATTGGGCAAGTTGGCAGATGTGCTGGTTATCCCGGCTCTGGAATCGCCATCGACCTGGGCTCCAGGCGGTCAGATGGAGGCGCTCTTGCGCTGGGCTGTAGGCGAAGTGAGCCGCACGAAACTGCAGGTTGCACTGTCCGTGTCTTCCCGTCAAATTGTGGATACGGTGGTTACCAGAATTCCCTATGCGCAGGCTCTGTCTGCGCTTGCTCAAGTAGCCGTGGAAGGCGACAAAGAGCTGGTGGGTGGTGGCGAGGATGTGGTGTTGTTGCTGCCTGTATTGCACCAATGGGGTGGACTGCAGTACGATCGGCAGGTAGATGAGTGCTGGATTGCATATCAAGACGAGCAGGGTAAAAGTTGCCAGATTTGGTTAGAGAATGCTGCTAGCCTTGATCATAAACTGCGGCTTATCGCTGACTACAACGTGCGTGGCTTGGTCTTGGAGGACCTGCTAGATCCACAGAATGATCAGCGCATATGGGATTTGGTGAAGCAGTTCAAAGACTGGCTTATCCCTTCCATCGAGAGCGATTTCGCTGTTGTTTGGACGATCAAGGGACCTGCTGGCGAGGAAATCCGCCAGGCTAGTTCTCTGTTGGAGGGAAAAGGAGAAGGACCTACCAGCGAAAGTAGTAAAGTAGGAAGCCAAGCACTTGCCGGCTCGAGTTACGTTTGGGAAGCACCTGCTACGCCAGGCGCCTATTTCATCGCCGCTGCTATTTCGGATGACGGGGGGCGCACGACGAACGTGCGCAGCAATGACGTCAGTTTGCTAGTGCCTAGCCCAACGCCTACACCGACACCTACGCCTACGCCAACCCCCACTCCCACGCCGAAACCGACGGCGAAACCACAGACAGCCTCGGTGGTCACTTCTGCCAGCCGTGGGCCGGGATTTGATTATGGCATCCAAGGGGATGCCATTACCGACGGGGATCACGGCAGGCTCTTTGGCCTTATCCGGCAACTGGGCTTTCGTTGGTATAAGCAGCAGGTGGAGTGGTTCCGCTACAACCCCGCACCAGGGCAATATGACTGGGGAGCGCTGGACCGCATCGTGGACAGTGCGAATGCTGCGGGGATCAAGCTGCTGTTCAGCGTGGTCAAGGCTCCCAAATGGGCTCGTCCACCTGAAGATACCGACCAAGGCCCGCCTGCTGATCCGAACACGTATGGAGCCTTCCTGAGGGAAATGGCTGCGCGCTATAAGGGGCGTGTGCAAGCCTATGAAATTTGGAACGAGCAGAACCTGTATTATGAATGGGGCGGCTTGGGGGGCAAGCTCAATGCGCGCAAGTATGTTGAGCTCCTGAAAGTAGCCTACCAAGCCATCAAGTCTGTAGACCCCAATGCTACAGTGGTAGCAGGCGCGCTTACGCCAACGGGTTATAATGATGGGAACATCGCCATTGATGACCGCGTCTATCTAGAGCAGATGTATCAGGCAGGGCTGAAAAACTACTGCGATGCGATAGGGGCACACCCTAGTGGCTATAACAACCCGCCGGATGCCAAGTGGGAAACTTATCAAGATCCCAGCGCCACCTTCAATGCCAAGGGGCATCCGAGCTGGTTCTTCCGTGGCACCATGGAAAGCTATCGCAACATCATGCTGAAATATGGCGATGGAGCGAAACGAATTTGGGTTACAGAATTTGGTTGGGCTTCGGTGGAAAGCCTTGGGGTGCCGCCAGCCCGCGGTTATGAATATGCTGCAGACAACACGGAAATGGAGCAAGCCCAGTTTATCGTTCAGGCTTATCAAATGGCAAAGAACTGGGGATGGGTCGGGCCCATGTTCCTGTGGAACCTCAACTTTGGCCCCATTTGTGGCCCGCATGATGAAAAGGCTGCTTTTAGCATTATCAGGCCAGATTGGAGCCTGCGCCCGGCTTTCGCTGCTTTGGCTAATATGCCCAAATAGCCTACATCCAGCCATTTTGCAGCCTGGCTCGCAAGGCAGGTCGCAGAGCACGGGGATCTCCCCGTGCTCTGTTTGTGCAAGGGGTTTGGCATTACTTAGGCGGACTGGATGAAATAACATAAAGGAGTGCCTTGGTGACTGGAACAAAACCATCTCATGCGTTTTTCAAACAGAGTAAAGATTCAGTGGTGATATGGATTGCGCTTGCCTTGGTGTGCATTGGAGTGGTGGGCTTGGTCTGGCTGCTGTTCTTCAACCAGCCTGCACAACCAGTGGCTCCTGCGGCTACCCGCACACCTCGTCCGACCTTTACTACTTCAGAGCAGGCAGTGCAACCTAGTGTGACGCCTGTTCCGCCTCAAGCGGTTGCTACACAGACGCCCCTTGCCACAGCGCCCGTACAACCTACAGCAACTCAATTGCAACCAACAGTAACTCCTGTGCTGCCGACTGTTACTCCTATAGGACCGACGGCAGCCCCTACCCCCACACCTTTACCGCCAGTACCACCACCCAAGCCTTTGCGCATGAACTCCCCTGAATACGGGATGCAGGCTTTCCTATGGTGGCGCCCAGAAGTCGCCAGCCGGGATATGGGCATGATTAAAGAGGCTGGCTTCGGTTGGGTGAAGCAGAATATTGGCTGGCGCGATGTGGAAGGAGCGGCCAAGGGCGTGTTCGATTGGAGCCGGGTGGACTGGATTGTTTACGAGTGCAACAAACTTGGTTTAGACCTGCTGGTGCGCATAGACCATCAGCCGCAATGGGCGGGAGGCAATTATCCCACCAATGGCCCGCCTAACAATTATGCCGATTTGGGTGATTTTCTGTACGCGATGGCTAGCCGTTACAAAGGGCGCATCCGTGCCTATGAGATCTGGAATGAGCCTAATCTAGCCCGTGAATGGGGCGGCCGTCCTCCGAACGCTGCCCAGTATGTGCGGTTGTTGAAGGAAGCCTATCGGCGCATCAAGCAAGCAGATCCCAATGCAATGGTCATTAGTGCAGGCTTGTCACCCACAGGAACGTATTCTCCTGAAGCCACGCCCGATGATGTCTATTTGGAGCAAATGTATCAAGCGATGGGGGGCAACAGCGATGGCTATTTCGACGTGTTGGGTGTTCATGCCGCCGGCTACAAGGCACCACCAGAGTTAAGCCCTGATGAAGCAGCGAAAAACCCTTACTATGGTGGACAACGCTTTTTCTGCTTCCGACGCGTTGAGGATCTTCGCCGCATTATGGAGAAATATGGCGATGCCGATAAGCAGATTGCGGTGCTTGAATTTGGTTGGACCAGCGATCCCATTCACCCTGAGTACTCTTGGCACGCCATAGATGAGGAGACCAAGGCAGACTATTTCGTGCGTGCTTACAAGTGGGCGAAGGAGAATTGGTCGCCTTGGATAGGCTTAATGAGCCTCATCTATATCGCTGATCCGGATTGGACAGAGGCCAACGAGCAGTATTGGTGGGCTATTTCAGAACCAGGCTACCCGGATTTCCGGCCGCGCCCTGCCTACCTTAAACTGAAAGCGATGTCCAAGTAGCACAGGCTGAGTTTACAGTTTCTTTGACAACCGTTGCCATCTGCGATATACTCATAGCGCAAGTCAATCGGCACAGGAAAGACTTTCAACTAACTGACCATGTGGACAGCGTGGTGAGAAGATGCATCTTGTAGTAGAAGGTGGTTACAAGTTAGAGGGAGAGGTATCCGTTTCTGGCGCTAAGAACGCCGCTTTGCCCATTTTAGCTGCGACGTTGCTCACTCCCGATGAATGCTTGCTGGAAAATTTGCCAGACATTGAAGATATCCGCACCATGATTGCCTTGTTGCGCAGCCTCGGAGCTACTGTCAGGGTGGAAGGAGCACATAGTGTGGCAGTCAAAGCCGAGAACCTGGTGCGTGCTTCTGTTCCACCCGAACTGGCAACCAAGATGCGTGCCAGTTTCCTCGTCGTAGGTGCGCTCCTGGGACGCTTGGGGCAGGCTGAAGCGCCCCATCCCGGTGGTTGCGCCATAGGTACCCGTCCCGTGGGCGTTGACCTGAAGGGGTTCCAAGCGATGGGGACCAAGGTGGATCGTCTGAACGGCAATTATGCCTTGGAAGTGCGCAAACTGAGCGGAGAGAGGATTTCTCTTGACTATCCCAGTCACACGGGCACGGAGAACCTGATGCTTGCCGCCTGTCTAGCCGAGGGAACTACAATCATTGAGAATGCCTCTGTCGAACCAGAGGTTGTTGATCTGGCTAGTTTCCTCAATGCGATGGGTGCGCGCATCTATGGTGCTGGCACAGGCATTATCCAAATCGAAGGCGTGCGTAGGTTGCATGGCGCGGTGTACCGCGTGATGCCAGACCGCCTGGAAGCAGGAACATTTGCCATCGCAGCTGCTATCACGGGAGGAACCGTGGCCATCCACGGCCGTGTTGCGCGATATTTGGGTGCCCTGAGCAGTAAGCTCAGCGAAGCTGGTGTTTCGGTAGTTCCAGAAAGGGATGTCTATCGCGTGACGGGCTGCGAGCGCCTTTCCCCGATTGATATTCAAACTTTCCCTTATCCAGGTTTTCCCACTGACCTACAGGCTCCTACTGGTGCCTTGCTTACACAGGCACACGGCGAGAGTTCCATCCATGAAACCATGTATGATGGCCGTCTGCTCTATGTTGGTGAGTTACAGAAAATGGGAGCCAATATTAAGGTGGAAGGGCAAACTGCTGTCATCAAGGGACCAAGCAACCTCAGAGGTTGCGAGGTAAAGGCGCTGGATATTCGTTCCGGTGCGGCGGTGATACTGGCAGCCTTGGTCGCGGAGGGAAGGACCATTGTTTCCGATATTGGCTATGTCGATCGGGGTTACGAAGGGATAGACCAAAAACTGAACCTGCTAGGAGCCAGAATCCAGCGGGTTGCAGGGATCTGATCCGCAATGAATATAGTGTGATAGAGCAATAGGAGGTTGAATGCTCACAAAACAGATAGGCATTGATTTAGGCACTGTAAATGTGTTGGTATTTGTGCGTGGCAAAGGCATTGTGCTGCGCGAGCCTTCTGTAGTGGCTATTTCTACGAATGACAGCCGCATTGTGGCGGTGGGGGAAGAGGCACGCCAGATGCTCGGACGCACGCCAGAAACGATTGAGGTGATGCGTCCCATGCGCGGGGGCGTGATCGCCGATTATGTCGTTACGGAAGCCATGCTGCGCTACTTTATCGCCAAAGTTTGCGGGCGTTTTCGCTTGTTCCGGCCTGAGGTGATGATTAGTGTACCAGTGGGGGTTACCAGCGTGGAGAGCCGTGCGGTGCGGGATGCGGCTATTCAGGCAGGCGCCAAAGTCGCCTATCTGATTCCAGAACCTTTGGCGGCTGCTCTTGGTGCGGACATGCCAATTCATACCCCGACAGGCAATATGGTGGTGAACATCGGAGGGGGAGTGAGTGAAGCAGCCGTTATCGCTGTGAATGGGATCGTCGTTGCGAACTCTGTTCGAGTAGGCGGTATCAAAACTGATGAAGCCATAGCGACTTATATCCGCCGCAAGTATAACCTATTGGTTGGAGACCAAACTGCCGAGGAGATCAAAATCCGCATCGGCAGTGCATTGCCATTGGAAGAGGAATTGACCATGGAAGTTCGAGGGCGGGATCAGGTGACGGGTCTGCCCAAGACGATTACCATCACTTCTGGGGAAATCACGGAAGCCATTGTGGAACCTCTGGCTGCTATTGCTGCCAGTGTGAAAGCAGTCCTGGAAAAGACCCCGCCTGAGTTGGCATCGGATATCATTGATCGTGGCATTGTCATGACTGGTGGGGGTTCCCTGCTGCGCAACGTGGATCGCTACTTGACGCGAGAGACCGGGGTGCCCTGCCATGTGGCAGAGGATCCACTAGCCTGTGTAGCCATCGGGGCTGGCAAAGCGCTGGAGCAATACAATATCTTGAAACGTAGTTTGCCTGTATTGTAGATTAGATGAAGCCGGTGCGATTCGACCTTAGATTGCAAGGGAGGTGTGTGCTTACAGGCATACACCTTTCTTTTGTATACAGGACTATATCTGTTCTGGGCTGAGGTAATAGGTCATGCTTTGTAAGCCGATAACCGGATCTATGTAATGCACTTGCACGTTAGATGGCAAGCGCAAGGGGAGGGGGGCATAGCTTAAAATGGCTTTGATCCCCGCATTGACCAAAGCATCCGCCACTTCCTGCGCTTCGCTGGCTGGTACGGCAATGATGGCGATGCAGATCCCTTGCTCCCGAATCACTTCGTGCAGCTTGGCGATATCAAGCACCTTCAATTTTCCAATCTGGCGGCCAATTTTCTGCTCATCCTTATCAAAGACTGCTGTGATTTCAAAGCCGCCTTCCTCGAAGCCACTGTAACGCAGAACGGCTCGTCCGAGATCACCCGCGCCAATCAAGGCTACTTTCCAGCGTTGGCTGACTTGGAGGATTTGCCGCAGTTGTTCCCGAAGATATTCGATATTGTATCCCGTTCCTTGCTTGCCAAACTCGCCAAAGTAGGAGAGGTCTTTGCGTATTTGTGTGGAACTGATGCCCAACCTTTCCCCTATTTCTTGCGAGGACGTAACCGTTTGGCCCTGTGCTGCCATCAGATTGAGTGTGCGCAGGTAAAGGGGCAAGCGTCTGATAACGATCTCCGGGATTTCCAAGGGATTCATGAGCGCCTCCTGGAGTTTGGTACACCTTCAGTGGCTAATGGCTTCTATTGTGCATTTTAGCACAAAGTAGGAGAAATGCCAATTTCCAGTCTTCTTTCATTTGACAAATATCCACAATGGGCATAGAATAAATATTTAGTATCACAAAATAAATGGCCATAGCAGAGGTCAATTCGCTAGGCTGAGGAGAAAACGAACGATGAAAAGAAAGACGATCATTTTGTGGATTACGGTCGTTGTGCTAGTGTTGGCTGGCTGGCTCGTTCTACGCACAGTAAGACAAAGGGACACGACGAGCGTGGAGTATGAAACCGTTCCAGTGCGACGAGACACCATTCTTGCTACGGTCAATGCTTCTGGCAGTATAAGGCCAAGAAAGAAAGTGACTCTGGTGTTTCCCTCTGGAGGCTTGCTGGCAGCCGTTCATGTGCAAGTTGGTCAGAAAGTGGAAGCGGGTCAGGAGCTGGCGCGTCTGGATACGCGCCAGTTGGAATGGAATATCGCCCAGGCAGAGGCTACGTTAAGGATTAATGAGGCACGCCTGGCTCAGGTTAAGGCTGGGCCATCGGCTGCAGACCTGGCGGCGGCAGAAGCAGCGCTGGAGAGCGCTCAAGCATTGTACGAGTCTGCCAAGAAAAAACTGAACTTGAAAGGCGAACAGCTATCTATTGCGGAAGCGGATTTGAAGAGGGCCGAATTGGCTTTGCGGGATGCACAGGCAGCCTACGATCGATTAGCATGGCGGCCAGACATCGGAATGTTGCCACAGGCAGCCGCTCTCGAAAAGGCTACCCTTGACTATGAACGTGCATTAGCCAATTACAAACTGCAAGTCGCAGCGATTGATGACACTTCTTTCAAGAGTGCGGCGGCTCAATTAGCCCAGGCAAAAGCTCAGTTGGATAAGTTGCAGCGCAATCCAACGCCGGAAGAATTAGCCATCGCTGAGGCACAGGTCGAACAGTCGAAAGCAGCACTGGAGCAGGCAAAGCTTCGCTTGGCTGATGCCATTCTTGTCGCGCCCTTCTCTGGAACGGTGCTCTCCATAGGGGCAGAGGTTGGTGAAGTGGTCAGCGCGGCTACACCAGTCATCGTGCTGGCAGACTTGGAACGCTACTACATTGACGCCAGCGTAGATGAGACGGACATTGGCCTTGTGCAGGTGGGCCAGGATGCCACAATTAGTTTAGATGCGTTTCCTGATGTGAAACTGACGGGCAAAGTAACGCGCATTGATCCACTGGGCAAGGTGTCACAAGGGGTGGTGAGCTACGCTGTGGAGGTCGAAGTTACTTCCACGAATGTGCCTATCCGGCCCAATATGACCGCCATCGTGGATATTGTGGTCGCCAGGAAGGAAGGCGTTTTGGTAGTGCCTAATCGGGCTGTGAGGAGGGACACCGCGGCAAGATATTCGGTGGAAGTTCTCCGCGGGGATCAAGTCGAGCAGCGCACCGTTACCATTGGACTGAGCAACGAACTCGTTACAGAGATAGTGAGCGGCTTGCGCGAGGGAGAAGAAGTTGTTGTTTCTACCCCGCGGCGCAATGTCCTACAACAGTTCTCTTTTCCTTTTGGAGGACGTACCAGATGATCAAGCTGGAGGGCATCACCAAAGTCTACAGAATGGGCACTGTTGAAGTCCATGCCTTGCGTGGGTTAGATCTTGAAGTGGCTCCAGGTGAATTCATCGCCATCATGGGCCCCTCTGGTTCGGGCAAAAGCACGCTCATGAACATCATCGGTTGTCTCGACCAGCCCACTAGTGGTCAGTATTATTTGGATGGCATACCAGTCAGACAACTTACAGACAATCAACTGGCCGAGATTCGCAACAAAAAGATTGGTTTTGTCTTTCAGAACTACAATTTGCTGCCACGAACGAGTGCCATTGCCAATGTCGAGATTCCCATGATCTACGCTGGCGTGCCTATGTCTGTAAGGCGGTCGAGAGCGGTCGAGGCTTTGCAAAGCGTAGGCTTGGGTGATCGCTTGCACCATAAGCCGAACGAGCTTTCAGGAGGTGAGCAGCAGCGTGTCGCGATTGCTCGTGCTCTGATCAATGACCCTGCGATCATCCTGGCTGATGAGCCAACAGGCAACCTGGATACCAAAACTGGTCAGGAAATTATCCGCATCTTCCAACGGCTCAATAAGGAACGCGGCATTACTATCATTTTCGTGACCCATGATCCAGAGGTTGCAGCATGTACGCGGCGTATTGTGCGTTTGCGAGACGGACTGATCGTAGGAGAGGAAAAAGTAGACACTCCGTGCTTGGATAAGGCTGAGGCTGTAGGTTCTACGGGAAGGTGATGGAATAACCATGGATATTGTAGAAAGCATTCGCTTGGCGATGCGCGGATTATCCGCGAACAAATTGCGTTCAGGGCTGACCATGCTGGGCATTATCATTGGCGTTGGTGCGGTGATCGCGCTTTTGTCTATTGGCCAGGGGGCGCAGAAGGCAATCACAGAGCAGATACAGGGCATTGGCTCCAATTTAATTTTCATTATCCCCGGGAGCCTCACGCAAGGCGGGGCATCCTTTGGCCTAGGCAGTTTAGCCAGCTTGACGATGGAAGATGCGGAAGCCATCGCTGATCCAGCCAATTGCCCTGATGTTGCCGCTGTAGCGCCACAGCAAACACGCAATGCGCAGATCATCTATCGCAATCGCAACACCAATGCTAGTGTCGTCGGCACGACTCCAGACTTTGCCTTTATACGGCGGTTGGAACTGGAGCAAGGGCACTTTTTCGATGAACAGGACCTGGCTTCGGCAGCACGGGTAGCCGTGCTGGGTGGCCGTCTAGCGATAGATCTTTTCGAAACAGAAAGCGCCGTTGGACAGACCATACGCATTAATCGGATACCCTTTCGGGTTATCGGCGTCTTGGTGGAGCAGGGCGGAGGGGGAACCATCGACACTTCCGTATTTGTGCCTATCACCTCTGCCAAGACGCGCCTTTTTGGAACGGTGGCAGCCAGGGGAGGCGGCAGTGCTGTGTCCTTAATCAATGCCTCTGCCGTGAGCGAGGATCGGATTGATGCAGCGATAGAACAGATTACTGCACTGCTGCGCCAACGGCATCGTATCCAATACCAGCAGGACGATTTTACTGTTACCAGTCAGAAGGATATCCTGGGCGTATTGAACCAAGTTACCGACATTTTGACCATCTTCCTAGGTGCCATTGCCGCTATCTCTCTGCTTGTAGGTGGCATCGGGATTATGAACATTATGTTGGTATCCGTAACAGAACGGACACGGGAGATTGGCATTCGCAAGGCTGTGGGTGCCAAACGTCGAGACATCATGGTACAATTTTTGATTGAGGCTATGGTGTTGAGCATCCTTGGTGGGGTGATTGGCATAGGCTTTGGCGCTTTGGCTGCTGCTGCCGTTAATAGCACGGGCGTTTTGGTTACGAGGGTTTCCCTGCAGGCAGTCGTGCTGGCAGTGGCTTTCTCCCTAGCAGTTGGGCTGTTCTTTGGCCTCTATCCAGCCACGCGGGCGGCCAGCCTCAATCCAATTGAGGCATTGCGCTATGAGTAGTGCTGCCTGCCCTAAATTTGACAAAGGAGTGCGATTGCACTATACTTAATGTTGCAAATGGGGCTGTAGCTCAGTTGGGAGAGCGCGTCAATCGCACTGATGAGGTCAGGGGTTCGAATCCCCTCAGCTCCACAGACGGCAAGTGGAAGAGCCGCCTGTATACAACGAAAGGCTATGAACAGGAGTAGTAGGCTATCCCTCACAGAGAGCCGGGTGTTTATGCGGTGGGAGCCTGGCAACGGTGCTCCGAGGGAGCACAGAAGCCGAACTCGCCTGGGAGCCTCTGGGTGAATCCTCTTTTATTGCCCTCTAGGAAGAGGGTATATGAGGATTAGCCGCAGACGCATGGCGTCCGTTAACGCGCCTAGAGGTGGGTAGAATTCGTATTGTGGGGATGTAGCTCAATTGGGAGAGCGCCTCAATGGCATTGAGGAGGTCAGGGGTTCGAATCCCCTCATCTCCACCTTACTGGATGTATGAGTGTCGGCACGATGGGGTATCGGCACTCAGAATCCGATTTCTACCAATCAGGGTGGTACCGCGGAGAGCGCTTCGCCCCTGTGCGAAGCGCTCTTTTCTTGTAGCATGCATAGCAGCGGTAGTGGAGGTTGTCATGAAAAAAGAAAAGTATAATCCGACCGTTATTGAGCCCAAATGGCAGAAGAAATGGGAAGTAGACCATCTGTATCATGCCCGGGAAGATGACCCCCGGCCCAAGTTTTATTTTCTGACTATGCTTCCCTATACCTCGGGTGATTTGCACATCGGGCACTGGTATGCAATGGCGCCATCCGACGCCAAGGCACGCTATACGCGCATGAAAGGGTACAACGTCATGTTCCCCATCGGGTTCGATGCCTTTGGCTTGCCTGCCGAGGAAGCAGCCATCAAGCATGGAATTCATCCTTACAAATGGACGATGGCCAATATTGAGCGCATGCGCGGACAATTGAAGAGTATGGGCGCCATGTGGGACTGGGAGCGGGAAGCGATCACCTGCGACCCCAGTTACTACAAATGGACACAATGGTTCTTCTTAAAATTCTATGAGCATGGACTGGCTTACCGTGCCATGGCTCCTGTGGACTGGTGCCCGCATTGCAATACCTCTTTGGCTCGTGAACAGGTGTGGGGCGAAGATCGGCACTGTGAACGCTGTGGCACTCCGGTGATCAAGAAAGACCTGGAGCAGTGGTTTTTCCGCATCACCAAGTATGCCGAGGAATTGCTGGATTTCAGCAAGATTGACTGGCCTGAACGTGTGGTAACCATGCAGAAAAACTGGATTGGCCGCAGCGAAGGCGTGCGTTTTGACCTGGGGATTAAAGGTTCGCCCAAAAAGATCCCTGTTTTCACCACGCGGCCGGATACCGTGTTTGGTATGACCTTTGCGGTGCTTTCGCCAGAGCATCCGCTGGTGGATGAATTGACCACGCCGGAACATCGTGCAGAGGTCGAGGCGTATCAGTTCAAGGCGCGCCGCATGGCGGAGATTGACCGCCTGTCCACAGAACGAGAGCGCGATGGCGTCTTTATTGGCACTTATGCGATCAACCCCATGAATGGTGAAGAAGTCCCCTTGTACATCGCGGATTACGTACTGATGACCTACGGTACAGGCGCCATCATGGGCGTTCCCGCGCACGATGAGCGAGACTTTGATTTTGCACGGCGTTATGGCTTGCCTATACCCGTGGTAATCGCACCACCGGATTGGGATGGACAGCCATTGAAAGCTGCCTACGTCGGGGAAGGGACAATGGTCAATTCTGGCCGCTTCAGCGGCTTGTCAAGCCGAGAAGGATGGGAAGCCATCGCCGACGAAATGGAGCAGCGGGGCATCGGAAAACGCGAAGTGCAATACCGCCTGCATGACTGGCTGATCTCACGACAGCGTTACTGGGGTGCTCCTATCCCCATCGTCTACTGTGCAGATTGCGGCATTGTGCCTGTGCCCGAAGATCAGTTGCCTGTGCTGCTCCCTCAGGATGCCGAATTTCTACCAACCGGGGAATCTCCCCTGAAATATCATAAAGAATTTTTGCACACCACTTGTCCCTGCTGTGGCCGTCCCGCAGAACGCGAGACGGATACGATGGACACCTTTATGTGTTCCTCGTGGTACCACATGCGCTATACCAGCCCGGGATATGACAAAGGCCCGTTTGACCCAGTGCGCTACAAGTATTGGATGCCGGTGGATCAATATACCGGCGGCATTGAACATGCCACGATGCACCTCCTTTACACCCGTTTCTTCACCAAAGCCTGTCGCGATATTGGCATCGTGGATCACGATGAGCCCATGTTGCGTTTGTTCAATCAGGGGATCATCCTGGGGGAAGACAACGAAAAAATGAGCAAGTCGCGTGGAAATGTCGTGAACCCTGATGAATATGTGCGGACTATGGGAGCTGACACGACACGCGCTTATTTGATGTTCATCGGGCCATGGGATGCTGGTGGCCCGTGGAGCAGCCGGGGCATTGAAGGAGTACACCGTTTCTTGCACCGTGTTTGGGATGTAGTGGTGAATCCTGCCAAACCTCCCGAAGGACAGGCTAGCCCTGAGGAGATTGCTGCCCTGCGCCGTATGACGCACAAGACGATTCGCAAAGTAACAGACGACATGGAGGCTTTCCGCTTTAACACTGCCATCGCAGCCTTGATGGAGATGAATAACTACTTACTGAAAGCAAAGAACACGCTTGTGGTACACTCGGAAGCGTGGTCGGAAGCGGTGCGTTCCCTGATCCTCATGTTGGCTCCAATCACGCCGCATTTAGCGGAAGAGCTATGGGAGCGCATTGGTGGGCCCTACAGCGTCCATACTCAACCTTGGCCACAGTGGGATGAGGCTGCAGCGGCGGAGGAAATGGTTACTTTGGTTGTACAAGTCAACGGCAAGGTGCGCGATCGGCTGTCCGTACCGGCGGGGTTGAGCGAAGAAAAAGCACGAGAATTGGCTTTTGGCAGTGCCAAGGTGCAACGCTACATATCCGACAGGGATATCGTCAAGACCATTTACGTTCCGGACGCGCTGATCAACATCGTCGTAAAGTAACGCCTTTTCTCTCTTGGTTCACACCAGACGCTTTGCATTTCATGCGGGGCGTCTGGTTTTTTTGTTTTGTAATCATTGCCCAATGCAGTATAGTTAGGCTATGCAAGTGTACACCGTCAGCCAGGTTACCCAGTATGTAAAAAGCCTGTTCGACCTAGACCCTTTGTTACAGGATCTATGGGTGGAGGGCGAAATCTCCAATTGCACGCAATCCGCGGCCGGGCACATGTACTTTACACTGAAGGATGCTCAGGCACAATTGCGCTGTGTGCTATGGCGCTCGCAACTCTCCCGATTGGGACATGTACCGGCTAATGGTAATGCAGTCATTGTGCATGGCCGCATCTCGGTCTATGAAATGCAAGGCAGCTATCAGCTTTATGTGGATCAGATACAGCCTCTGGGCGCCGGTGTCTTGTTCCTAGAATTCCTGGCACTCAAAGAAAAGTTGGAACGAGAAGGGCTCTTCGCTCCAGAGCGCAAGCGTCCCCTGCCCCGTTTCCCACGGCGACTGGGCATCGTTACTTCACCAGTTGGAGCCGCAATACGGGATATTTTGCATATCTTGCGGCGGCGTTATCCTCTGGCAGAGGTCATTCTAGCGCCGACGCTGGTGCAAGGAGAGGAAGCCCCGCCGCAGATTGTCGCCGCTATTGAGGCATTGAATGCTTATACCGATGTAGATGTGATCATCCTCGCGCGTGGGGGAGGGTCTCTAGAAGAGCTGTGGGCTTTCAATGACGAGCGGGTTGCTCGTGCCATATTTGCTTCCAAGATCCCGCTTATCTCTGGGATAGGGCATGAAACGGATTACACCATTGCCGATTTTGTGGCGGATGTGAGGGCTCCTACTCCTTCAGCAGCGGCGGAACTTGCTGTTCCTGACCGACAGGCTTTGCACGCCCAAATGGAGCAGTACCGTGGCATGCTTTGTCAGCGGATAGAGCAACGCCTAGCTGAGAGCAACAGAAGGCTGGAGCATGCCATGGATACCCTGCGTCGTTTTTCTCCTAGGGCTGTGGTGGATAGATGGCGGCAGAGCCTGGATGAACGCCGCCAGAGGATGTGGACAACACAATGCCATCGTCTGACAGTCTTGCGGGCACAGGTGACGGGCATTAGACTTCGCTTGCAGGCATTGAGTCCGCAATCCGTTTTGGAGCGTGGCTACGCCGTGGTATCCCGTTGTGATACTGGCGCAATAGTGAGGAGCATCACACAGGTTACACCTGGGGATGCGCTTGATGTCCGCGTCAGCGATGGTCATTTTACCAGCACTGTGGATTGAGAGTTGGTAGCGAGATAGGAGAGAGCAGATGGAAGAGAAAGAAATCGCCGATTTAACCTTTGAGCAAGCGTTTCAACAGCTTGAAAAAGTGGTAGAGCAATTGGAAAAGGGTGAGTTGTCCCTGGAGCAGTCCTTGGCGTTATTCGAGAAGGGCATGCTCCTAGCCAAGCTATGCGAGAGGAAACTGGACGAAGCGGAACAAAAAGTGAGCCAACTGGTTGGTGTGAGCGAGGCGGACCCTGTGCTGCGGCCATTCCGTGTGGAAGAATAGTTTTCTGTCATCAAGCTCCATTGTTTTTGCTAGAAGCGTGTCCTTGTGATATAGTACATCTGCGCTGCAACATAAGATTTTCTCAAAGGAGAGAGAAGATGGCTCTAAAGGCATTTACAGGAAAAAGCCCCAGGATCCTCGTTACTGGTGCCGTTGGGCAGATTGGTTCTGAACTAACCCCGGCATTGCGGCAGCGCTACGGCGCAGAGAACGTCGTAGCCGCTGGCCACAAGAAACCTCCTAGCCCCGAACTTCGCGATGGCGGGCCCTTTGAGTTCATCGATGTAACCCGACGGGAAACGATCGAAGCAGTTGTGGAAAAGTACAATATTGATACGATTTACCACCTGGCTGCTATCCTTTCCGCTGCAGGAGAGAAAAATCCTCAACTGGCTTGGGATGTGAACATCAATGGGCTGTACAACGTCTTGGAAGTAGCGCGAGAGCGCAAACTAGCACGTGTTTTTTGCCCTAGTTCCATTGCTGCATTCGGCCCAGAAACCCCACGGGATAATACCCCGCAAGAAACAGTCCTGCGTCCTCGCACGATGTATGGTGTGACCAAGGTCACTGGCGAATTGTTGTGTGACTATTACTTCTATCGTTTTGGGGTGGATGTGCGAGGCGTTCGCTATCCGGGCATCATTAGTAGCGAGACGCCACCGGGTGGCGGCACCACAGACTATGCAGTGGAGATCTTTTACGAGGCGATCAAGCACAAGCGCTACAATTGCTTCTTGAGGGAAGACACCGTGTTGCCGATGATGTACATGCCAGATTGTATCAAAGCCACTATCCAATTGATGGAAGCAGATCTTTCCCGACTGACTCGCCATTCCGATTACAACCTGGCTGCGTTCAGTTTCTCACCAGCAGAGTTGGTGGCGGAAATCAAGAAGCATATCCCTGACCTGGCTTGCACCTACAACCCTGATTTCCGCCAGCAGATTGCCGATTCCTGGCCACGGAGTATTGATGACAGTGCGGCGCGCAGGGATTGGGGTTGGAAGCCAGATTATGACCTGGCGTCCATGGTGGCAGATATGCTGGAGAAGTTGGGCAAGAAGCACGCGGAGGGAAAGCTCTAAAACATATTGCGTAAAACGTGATGTGTGAAAGGTGCGCGGAGACTTTTGAACAAGGAGGAAAAAGATGGAGAAAGACAAACTGGCTTTTATTGATGAGGACATAGCCAGCCTGAAGGAGCAAGGGCTGTTTATCCATATCCGCACCATTGAAAGTGCTCAGGGCCCTTGGATCATTGTGGATGGCAAGCGGGTGCTCAATTTCTGCTCCAATAACTATTTAGGCTTGGCTAACGACCCGCGGATGAAAGAGGCGGCCAAAAAGGCAATCGACCAATTTGGCGTGGGCCCGGCTGCCGTGCGTTCCATTGCAGGCACGCTCAGCCTGCACCTGGAATTCGAGCGGCGTATCGCAGCCTTTAAGGGTGTGGAGGACGCTCTGTATGTGCAGTCGGGCTTCTGTGCTAACCAAGCCGCGATCCCACCTTTGGTGGGCAAGGAAGATGTTGTGTTCTCGGATAGGCTGAATCATGCTTCCATCATTGATGGCTGCCGGCTGTCGGGTGCCAAGATCATCGTCTACGAGCACTGTGATGCCGCCGATGCGGAACGCGTCATCAAGGAGAACCTGCCCAATTACCGGCGTGGCATGCTCATCACCGATGGGGTATTCAGCATGGATGGGGATATCGCCCCTCTGGATAAGCTGTACGAAATCGCCGAGCGCTATGGCGTGTTGACGATGGTGGATGATGCCCATGGCGAAGGCGTATTGGGCCGAGGAGGCCGGGGCATCGTGGACCATTTTGGCTTGCATGGAAAGTTCGATGTGGAAATCGGTACCTTGTCCAAGGCTTTTGGTGTGGTTGGCGGTGTCATCGCAGGGAAGCGCAAGATCGTAGACTATCTGCGGCAAAAGGCGCGGCCCTTCCTCTTCTCCAGTGCCGTAACTGCTGCGGACACTGCTGCCTGTCTCGCTGCGGTGGATATCCTGGAATCCTCCACTGAGTTGGTAGATCGTCTGTGGGAGAATACGCGCTACTTCAAAGCAGAGGTCAAGCGCCTAGGCTTTGACACGGGCAACAGCGTGACGCCCATCACACCCATCATGCTCGGCGAAGCACCGTTAGCCAAAGAGTTCTCGAAGAGGCTATTTGATTACAACGTTTTTGCCATGGCCATTGGCTACCCTACCGTGCCGCGTGGCAAAGCGCGCATCCGCGTGATGATCTCTGCTTCGCACAGCAAGGATGACCTGGATCAAGGACTAGAGGCTTTCGCCAAAGTAGGCAAGGAACTGGGAGTTATCTAGCAATATCTCACGAAAGCGGATCCCACGCCGCCCAATATCGGACAGGGGAACCTGTTCTGTTTGTGTTGCCAGGAACTAGGGGGCAATGGACAAGGATGCACAGGAAGTCCTGTGCATCCTTGTCTTGCTAGACGAAATATTTGGTCAGGCGCACATATTTTGGCTGCAATTCGCCGATCAGTGGCCGGGCATAGGCGAAAAAGGCTTCAGTCGGGTAATTCCCTGCCTCGTTCATGAATTCCGGAGGCAGCATCCGCTCCCGATTGGCAATGTCGCCCAGACTGGCGACGCCCAGCGAACAATGATATTCCGGGCCTGGGTCGCGGATCAATGTGATCATCCCCTCCATGCGGCCGGCGATGGCCTCTTTAACTGCCTGCCTTCCTACACGGTAGGCTTCTTCCAGGTCAATCGGTGAGGCACAAACCATCAGGGAGCGTTGGATATAGTTCGGCTTATCCAGGCGTACCTTCAGCCCCAATCGCCCGGTAAGCAAGGTCGCTACAAAGTCGCTCACGCCGCCTTTCATGCGGTGTCCGAAAGCGTCAACCTCCTTGGGCGCGTATTCCTCCCCCAATGTTTTGCCTGGTGCTTCCTGAGCTCCCTCGCTCATGGCAATGACGACGTGCTCCCGTTCCTCATAGCAGCGTTTCACATCCTCCACAAGCTGCTCCACGCTGACTGGCCGCTCAGGGACATAGACCAGGTGGGGGGCATCCCCTTCCTCTTCCCTAGCCAGTGCGGCTGCTGCAGTGAGCCATCCCGCGTTGCGGCCCATAATCTCGACAATTTTCACCGGGCTTTCTGGCCCCATCGCTTCCGTGTCCCGGCCTGTATCGCGAACTGCCATGGCGACAAAACGCGCCGCACTCGGATAGCCCGGGCAGTGGTCCGTAGCCCACAGATCGTTGTCAACGGTCTTGGGTACACCGATTACGTGCAGTTCGTAGCCCGCATCGGCAGCCAGCTTGTATAGTTGCCAACTCGTGTCCGCCGAATCATTGCCACCGATGTAATGCAGGTAACGGATGTTGCGTTTCTTGAGCACTTCTAAAATGCGCTCATAATCCTTGGGCGTGACCTTGTAACGTACAGTTCCTAGCGCTGCACCAGGCGTGTGTCGTAAACCTTCGATAACTTCGGAGGATTGTCGCCGTAAGTCGATGAACTGATCCTGCAGCAAGCCCCGGATACCTCGATACATGCCATAGATTTCGCCGATCTCATCATGAGCCATTGCCTCCTGGATCACGCCGCACAGGCTGCTGTTAATGGCCACCGTCGGCCCGCCTGATTGGCCAACGGCGAGATTCCCCTTTGCTTTGCTCATTTTCCCTCCTTACCTTCCTTCTCCGAGATACTGACTTGGGCATATCCGCAATGGCAACAGCAGTAAACAAATTGTAACATGGACAACGTGAGCAGGCAAACACTATGCAAAGAGGGTGTGGCTGAATTGACTCCGTGACAAAATAGATATATCATTACGCATAAGAGTTGTAAAGCGAATTGCAGTCTCTGCAAAGGCGGTACAACCAGGGGTATGGACAATGAGGAATAGGAAACAACGCCTGCCAAATCCACCTGCTGATATCATGACTGTGCTCGCTGCCATAGCCACTGTTTTCTTCCTCCTCGCATTCGGTGGGAAGGCTGTGGAGGCTTATCGCGTCCAGCGCTACAATGCCATGCTGGATGCAGAACTCGCTGCATTACAGGAAGAACACGAAAGCCTTAAAGCGCGTCTTAAATATGTGCAAACACCAGCATACATAGAACAAGTCGCGCGTGAGCAGTACAAATGGGTCAAACCCGGTGAAAACCTGGTCATCCCTATTTTCCAACACCGCCCTGTAGCCCCCACACCCCCGACTACCATAACGCCATCCGCGATACCCGCCACTTCATCCTCTCCCTACTCTTCCTATTGGCCGGAGTGGTTCAATTTGCTGAAAGGGAAGCGGTAAAGGGGCTATGGGAGTTCCAAGTCACCGGTCCCAACTGGATTGGGCCCAGGCATGGTTGGGGTTCTTTTTATGTGTGCTGGCTGTGTTGACAGGCTGTGGGATGCTACGCTTCCCAGGACAAACGCCTGGACCGTTTGAAACCAATCCAGCGGAATTAGTCTCTATGCCTACGTTGGCACCTGCGCTCCTCACACCTGCGCCCACCAATACCCCCGCGCCTGTTTCTGCACCCTTATCTTCGCCAACTCCTACTTTTGGTTTACCGTTGCCAGAACCCACCTGCCTTGCTACTCCGATGTGGGGACTGGGGGACGTGTGGCGCAATGAAGCGGTGCGCACACGGCTAGGTTGTCCAACAGGGGAGCAAATCGGCGTACAAGGTGAGGAAATCCATTTCCAAAATGGCTATATGATTTGGCGCCCAGACGCTGGGTTGATTTACGTCCTTTTCGAAAGGATGCAGCCTGAGGGCTGGGGAGCATTTGTGGATACCTTTCAGCCTTCTGATCCTGAGGTTTCCCCGACTGTGGTTGAGCCAACGCCTATGCCAGGCGGCCCGCTCTATGTCCAGCCACCAGGGAGGTTTGGCAAACTTTGGCGCGAGAATGCTTGGCTGCGTGAAAAGTTGGGGTGGGCAGTAATCCCGAACCCAAAAGATCAAAACTCCCCTGTTTTCCGTTTCAATGGGGCGTTGCAGGATTTTGAACGCGGCGTTTTGTTCTGGGATGGCGTCATCTGTTTTGTGCTGCGGACCGATGACATGTCCTGGGACATGTATTAAGGGAGGTGGACATACTGCTCGCCAAACTTGAGCGTCTATGTGGGAGTGAGCAGGGCGAGCACCGGCAAGGTCGCTGCAAAATGCGCCCTTACCTGCCCCTGCTGTCCGCGCTGGGGCTAGCTCTCTATATGAGTCGGACTCTCGTGGAGTTTTCCCCACACCATAATCCCCTACACTTAGTATGGCTTGCCAGCGCCACACTGGCGTTACTTGCAGGAGTTTCTGTGGCTCTATTGGAGGGCAAACGTCTTCTCGATCCTTCTCCGCTTTTGATCCTCTACCTGTACATTCTCTGGCCCCGGCTGAACCCCGACCTGGCTTGCTCCATCGGCTTTATTGCGTTGGTGGCTTTGGTTCACCGCAATATACCTCGGGTACAGGCAAAGTTTTTGGACGGACTGCTCTTTTTGGCAAGCCTAGTCCTCTATGTACACACGTTAGCCCCCACTATCCTGCCAGCCGATAGCGGCGAGTTTCAGTTCGTTGCCCATGTCCTGGGCATTGCTCATCCCCCAGGGTACCCCTTGTATACCATGTTAGCCAAAGTGAGCACTCTTGTCCCTGTGGGGGATATTGCCTATCGCGTGAACTTGCTCTCAGCGGTTACCAGTGCCTTCACCTTGTTGGTATTGAGCCGTATGACCCGACAAATGACGGGATCAGGTATGGCTGGCTGGATTGCGGCAGCGGCGCTTGGCGTCTCCCCTACCTTCTGGGCGCAGAGCACGACGGCGAATATCCGCAGTTTCACTGCGCTGTTCACTGCCTTGCCATTATATGCCCTTGCTGCGTATGGGGAGAATAAGCAACCAAGGTATCTGTTGGCTTTTGCATTTCTTGTGGGCTTGGGCATTGCTCACCATAGTTCGCTCCTTTTGCTGCTGCCACCCTACCTAGCTTTTCTGTTCCTTTCTAATCCGCCACTGTTGCGCAGACCCCGTCTATGGCTGCAGCCATTGCTGGCATTCTTGCTCTCGCTAACCGTTCTGCTCTACCTCCCCCTGCGCAGCGCGCTGGGCGCACCTTTTGGCGCGCAGTCCATCCGCGGCTTGTCCGGGTTTCTCAACCATGTTTTGGCACTTGGCTTTCGCGGGGACATGTTCTATTTTATCCAACCCGGTGTATTGCTGGCGAGGCTGAAGGTATTGTGGAACATCCTCACGCTCGAATTTCCTCCTGTCTGGCTGATGTTGGGCCTTTTCGGAGCGATTAGCCTGTTGCGCCGGCGGCCAAAGTTGTTGTTACTTTATGGCGGCGTTTTTCTGGTCAATGCGCTGACTGCGGCGACCTACCGCGCTCCACAAACCGTGGAATACCTGATGCCTGCCTACGTTGCCTTGGCATTCATTTGCGCGTATGGTGTATGGTCTTTCAGTAAGTTGTGGCGTATTCGCACTCTGTCATCACTCGCCCTAGCGGCGATTATGCTAGTGCCAGCGTTGATGCTTTGGCGCAACTATCCCAGTTTTTGGCTGTTGAGCCAAGATCGCTCTGTCCGTGAATATGCCGAAGATCTGCTTGCCAGGGCACCGCAAGGTGCGCGTATTCTGTCCAACTGGCACTATGCCACACCGCTCTGGTACCTGCAATATGTTGAGCATGCGCGTCCTGATGTGGAAGTGTTTTATGTCTATCCACAAGGGGCAGAACCTATTGCCCAAACCTGGCTGGAGCACGTAAATGAGAGTGTGGCACGTTGCCCAACCATTGTCACCAACTATTACCCAGAGTTTCGGAATACTCCGTATACCTTCCAACCCTTTGCGGGTGCGTTCCTAGTACAAGACGCTCCCACCTACCAGATGCCCGAAGGAATGCAGCCCTTGGAGGCGCGGTTCGATGAGCGTATCGTGTTCATAGGCTACCGACTTGAGAAGGACATCATCTCTCCCACAGATACACTCATCGTGCAAATATGCTGGCAGCCAGTCGTTAGGCTAGAGCGGGATTACTCGTTCTTTGTCCATTTGGTGGATGAGAAAGGGACCGTGGTAGGCCAAGGTGACATCACACATCCTGCCGCGCGTTATGAGGTGGGGCAGGTGATTTTGGATGAATATCGCATTCCATTGTTGCCTACCATCCAGCCGGGCCGTTATCAGGTGATCGCGGGGGTGTATATCACCCTTGCTGAAGGAGGCTGGCGCCGGCTAACGACTGCGGAAGGGCGTGATGCTATGTACTTGACCGCAGTCGAAGTGCTCCCTCTCCATGCTCGCCCTGTGACGCTGCACGAATTGTACCAGCCGTTTGCGTGTGGCTACACTCTGCTTGGAGTAGACTATGACCGCAGCTTGCCTGATCAGCTCCGCGTGTATTTGCACTGGCGCACTGACAGCCAGGCGACGGACGGATGGCAGGTGGTCATGCTCTCGGGGGAGAATTCCTTACTTGCTGCTGCCTTGCCAGCCGTACCAGAGGGCAAGTGTTTTTCTACCGTTCATGACTTGCCGGCTGATGCCACCAATCTGGCTTTGGAACTGCACAATGCCAAGGGTGAACCCAGCGCCTACTTAGGCCCGTGGAGGGCACCCCTCCGTTTTCGTGTGCGCTTGCCCAAAGCGCCGACGCATGCCAGGTATATCCCCTTGGGTGGCGAGATGGTTTTGGTGAAGGCTGAATACCCGCAAACCTTGCACAAGGGCCAACCGCTGCCTACGCGGATGACCTTCCTAGCAGCCAAACCCATTACCCATGACTACAGCGTTTCTGTGAGCATAGTAGGAGAGGACAGTTCGTGGCGTGCGCAACACGACGGCACCCCTGCTCTGGGGGCGATACCGACGCTGAAGTGGATTCGTAGAGTTACTGTCTGGGATGAACATGATTTGTCTTTGCCGCCACTGGCTGCCGGCCGTGGCGTGCTGTATCTGACTGTTTATGATGCCTTTACAATGAGGAACTTGCCAGTATTGGATGAGCGCCTGGCTCGTCTGGGACAGGGGATGCAGATTGCGCTGGGTAATGTCGAGATTTTCCCCTAGTTCTCCAACATGTCGAATGGTTAGGGCTGGATAACCTCTCTGAGCAGTAGCCGATCGGAGGAAACAACAAATTCGGACGGGGCTGCAATGGGCAATCGCCCAGAAGAATCGTAGAGCCCAACAGCCAGACGATAGGTTCCTGCCGGTACCCCCTCCAAGGGCAGCGCAATGCGGCTGCTCACCACTTCTTGAGGTACCCAGCGCGTTGTTGGGTAGTTTTCGCCTCCTGCAAGGACATCTTGCTGAGCGACAATGGTCTCCGTTGTTGGATCAAAGAGGTGCACAAATACCTTGTAGTCTATGTTCATGGCAGAGATCGCTTGCCAGTGCAAGCTCAGGAGCAGCTCTCTTTCTGTGCGTTCCAGATCATAACCCAATAAGCGTATCTGGCCTCCAAAGATCGCGCCTACTGGGATTTGCATCTGCGGTATTGCAAAGTTGCGCGCTGCTTCGGTAACTCGTATCGGAGAGGGCAGGGTAAATGAACCTGCTTCCTTCCCAGACTGCGTTTCGACCAGGGTAAGGGTTATCGTGTACTCGCCTACAGGACATTCGCGGTCAATTTGCAGCACATAACGACTGGCAACGATGGCGTCTTTCGGCCATAGGGAGTTGGCGTATCCGCTGACTAGCGGCAGAGTTTCTGCGGAATGGACAACCCCCGCCGCATCGCGCAGTGCCACACGGCACTGGTAATCCTGTTCCATACGACCTGTAGCAGCCCACTTGAGCAAAATGGTCAATTTTGCCCCTTGCTCCACTTCCAGTGTGGACAACTGTGCTTCACTGAGTGCGAGGGCTGGGCTGAATCCGTGGAGCACTGGATAATTATGGCGAATCGTTGGCTGATCAACGACTACGTTGGGGATTGTCGCTGTGCCGATGGGCCGCAGCGAAGCAGATTCATAGAGGGTTACCTGAAGGCTGTACGACGCGCCAGGAGGAGTGCCATCATCGAGCGGCAGAGTGTAGCGGTCTTGAACCAATTCCCCGGGGCGCCACATGCTGGTTGGATAGAAGCCGTAGCTAGGCTGTGTGTCAAGCCTTGCCACCTCCCAGCCTGATGGGTCTTTTAGGCGGAGTGCGATTTTATAATTCTGAGGAGGTGTGGCGAGAGATTGCCAGGTCAATGTCACCTCTAATACACCTGGGGCGTTCTGAACTGTCTGCACGTTCGAAAGGGCAATGCGCTCACTGAACTTTTGCAGGATTGCTTCATCCGTGTGAGATGGCATGTAGTTATGGATACGCACCGGCATCAGATAGGTGGTACCCAGTGTTTCACCACGAGCGCTGATCGGTCGGATTTCCCCTTCTGGGCTTTGTACCCGAACGCTCAGGAGATAGACTCCCCGCATGGTGTTCTGCGGGATGGGCAAGGTGTGCGTGACGCAGTTGGTTGTAAGCAGCCCTTCTGTGACGGCTACGGTTTGTGGCACGCCAAAGAGATGTTGCGCAGGTGAGACAACCGCGATCTGCACCCCCAGAGGGCTGTCTTTGGCATTGCTCCAATGCGTGGTGACAGTCAGAGTTTCGCCTGCTCTGAGCTCCAAGGCGGACAGCTCATAGGAGAGGAGTCGGACTGCGTCACCAAAGCGGATGCCCTCTGGATTGTGGTGCAGGTAAGGGATGCGATCAAAATCCATGCTCAAATCCCACTGGGTTGTCGCTGCTACCTGTGGTGTTATCGCAGAGGTCCCTATTAGCACCTTGTTGCTCTTGGGCCAGGCAATGAGCATGGTTATAGCCACGAACACTACAGCCAGACTGGCTAACACGTACCGGCTAGGGCGGACTTTTCGTGCCATTATTCCGATGAGTGCTAACGCCGTCAGCGCAGACAAGACTTCAGCGAGAAACTGCACCTTCGTGCGTCCTAGTCGCAACAGCACGTCATGAGCGCCCTGGCTCAGGCGTAGCCCGATGTATCCGAGTCCTGGGAGTGGCTCCACTGCTAGGCGCTGGCCATCCACATAGGCTACCCAGCCAGGATAATAGTAGGTATGAAAAGCCAGCAAAGATTCTGGAGAGGCTACCTCGATCGCCCAACGTTCGGAGGTGGGTCCAAGGGCGACTAGGTTGGCTGACGCCACTTGGCCTTCTATGGCTAAAGGAACGGGTTTTGATCCTCCCAGCCAAAATGCTTCCGAAGTGAACGGACGCGGGTCAACCCAGCGGGGTAAGTAATCATTGCGGATGGTTGTGCCCACATTCGCTGTGAAGCATTCATAGAGCATCAGCCGCTCTGTGGAGATATCATCGTCCTGGATGAGGAGCCGTTCTGGCTGCAACCCACTGAGCGTGGAAAACAAGACCAGGACACCCAACAGAAGCATCAGCCCCCAACCCCACCATAGCCGCTTGGGAATCAGGTAAGCCGCCACAAGACTGGTTGCGAGCGCTTGTAGCGAGAGGAAACGCCAGGGGAATTGCACCATGGGCAGCAATGGAAGGTGATCCCACAGGGGTTGGGACAGTGGCGTAATCATCCAGGTGGAAAAGGCAAGAAGGAGTACCCCAAAAGCGCCCTGTGCTTCTATATGCCGCTGTCGAACCCACCCTCTCACAATTGCTACCACCCCTGCAAGGGCGAGTACAGCCTGAACCAGACCCATGCGGAAGGGTTGCTTGTCTGCTGTGATGGCATAGTCAAAGATAAGGCTACGCTGTACTAGGTCTAGGCTGCGGAAGTGCAGTGCGTAGTGGAAATAACCGGTGGTCATCTCTTCTAGATGTACATATTTCGCCTCGGCAAGGGCTGGCAACCAAAACCAGGCGCTTAACAGTGCACCAGTCGCCAGTGCGCTCAAGCTGATGATGGCGTACTTCAGCCGATTGTGGGAATGCCATGCTAGCCATAGAGCATAGAGCGCGACGAATGGACTGAAAATCAGGGCAGAAATGTTATGCGTGAGCATCAAACCGGCGTAGGATAGCGCAACAGCCGCTACGCTGTAGACAGGACAGATAGGCTCTTTCTGCAGTTGTTTCTGCAGGCGCAGCAAAGCCCAGAGGATGAGGGGAAAGAACGCAAAGGCATAGAACTCGGAGAGAGAATCACCACGCACATAGATATTGACCATGTGGAAAGGAGCGCAGGAATAGACCAGCACGGCGAACAGGCTGGCTGGCGGTTGGTGCCCCAATTCACGGCACAATGCATAGAGGGCTGCTGCAGCAAAGATGAATCCAAGCGCCTGTGTCAGCTTGATCGCCCAGATATAGCCCAAGCCCGCCAGTTTCAACGCTGCGGCAAGGTAGTAAGGCAGTGAAGCGTAGAAATTGAAAAAGGGGTATCCCAAGCCATAGGCTGCATTGGGCATCCACCGCACGGGGAATACACCCGCTCGGAGGTTGAGCACCAGTTGCTGCACGCGCACTAGTAAGAAGGGGCTATCGCCCCCTGCCCGCGTGTTTACCAGTCCGCTGCCGAGGAGCAAAGGGAAAGCAGGAATGAGAGCCAGTAGGATAACTAGCCCCCATTCCCATAGTAACTTGGACAAAAAACAGTTTTGGCTTTTCTTTTTGGGCTCTAGAGCGGCATCCTCACATAGGGGGCCGCGTGCAGCGCTCATAGTCGCCTTCGCAGATAATGCAGAGCAACCGGGATAAGCAGTGCCAAGGCAGCAAGGATGATCCCACTCACTTGGTAGGTAGCGCTCGCCATCTCTTTCAGGATTGGTCTGGGCGTAGGGGTGGCTGTTGGCGTCGCTGTGGGCGTAGCCGTAGAAGTTGCTGTTGGCGTAGGCTGGAAGTATGCTCCTAGCTCAACCATGGCCTTTCCACCAGGCACAACGGCTACCGCCCAGTCATCGGGAGCGGTGGAAACGTAGCCCGGCGGATTCTGTCGCTTGAGGAAATACGTGCCTTCCGACAACCCTGTAAAGCAGTATGGTTCGCTCAAGCCATCTGTAACATAGCTTTCTAATTCAAAATGGTTGCTATCGAGCAGAGAAATAGCAGACCCTGCAATCAAATTCTCGCCGTCGTCACGCCGTCCGTTGTAGTTGTAATCCTCAAAGGTGCTCACGCATACCTGCCCAGGAGCCGGTGTTGGGGTGCAGGTAGGTGTAGGCGTCATGGTCGGTGTAGGAGTGAGGGTGGGCGTGGGGGTATCCTTGGGTGTATTCGTGGGGCGGGGCGTGGCGGTCGCGGGACGCACCACGGTGAGGCAGGCGTCATCCCAATAGGAATCGTTAAACTGGACGCGGAACTCGGGCTGTCCGCGCAGAAAGACAGTGATGGTACTGGCTTTGGCAACAGCCTTGACTTCCAGGCGCATCCAGGTGTTGTACTCCATACGTGGTTCTGACCAGACGACGTTCGGTGAGCTCCAATCCGTTCCGCCGGTAGGGTCTATGCCCACGTAAACGCGGTAGTTCCCAGGCTTGACTACCGCGTCCGGGTTGGGGTCTCCACTGCTCCAGGCTTGTACCCAAGCCGAGAACGTGAGCTTGCTTCCAACTGGGACCTGCACTTGTTGGAGTAGACCCGCATTATGCGTGGAAAAAGTGTTGAAGAACTTTTGCGCAAAGTTTCCGCTGCGCACCCGACGCCTGCCATAGCGGGCAGCGTCTTCGGGTTTATATTCGGGGCGGCGGTTGTACCCTTCCATTTGCCCTGGCCCATCTTGCCACCACGGCTGCCATCCATTAGCAACGGATACTTCGCCCGCGCCACGCTCGCTAAAACCTTCCTCAAAGCCGGGATTGCGCAGGGCATTGCCAGGGCACTCACCCTGAGCCCAGATGAGCATGGGCCATAGCAGTGCCCAGGCGATGATCAAGTTTGTGATCACCAAAACGCGAATCAGGTACTTTGGCAACATTGATAAGGCTCCTACCTCCTCGAGTTTGGATTCACGACGTAAAGCGATTATACTCATGACTCGGTGCATAGCAAAAATGGAAAACCGCTCCGATAAACGCATTTTCCACACGCTCATATTGGCCACGGTAATGCTCATTGCCTTTGCCCTGCGCATGTACCAGTTGGGCCAACAGCCCTTGAGTTGGGACGAAGGCTGGAGCATTGGCTTAAGCAGCCTGGACTGGGCAGAGATCAACCGCATCACAGCGCTGGATGTCCACCCTCCCTTCTATTACTGGGTCTTCAAACTCTGGTTGAACTGTGGACGCAGTGAACTGCTGATGCGCTTTCTATCCGTTGCGGCTGGCTTGGCAGTGATTCCCCTGTCCTACGCAGTAGCACGAGCCTGGGCGTGTGCAGTTGCTGGACGAAATGGGGAGAGCATCGGCTATCTGGCTGCTTTTGTCACTGCTCTTTCTCCGTTTTTAATCTACTATGCACAGGTTGCGCGCATGTTCTCCCTTTGCGTGGCACTCAGCCTGCTGGCGATATATGCCCTGCTCAAAGTTGTGAAAGCAGAGCGGCGTATCTTTTACCTTGTCTTTGTGCTGAGCGCGGTATTGGCGCTCTATACATTTTATTATACAGCCTTTGTCCTTGCAGCAGGCGTTCTCTATGTGTTGACGCTTATCCGCACCTCTTGTCCGCGCAGGCTCTGTCTGTCTGCGCTTGCCATCACCGCACTCTACGCTCCTTGGTTGTGGTACGCGGCGCCTCCGATGTGGGAGCGCATCAGCAGCCGTACTGGCATGGCTCTGGGCTTGGCAGATGCCTTTCGCTATCTGCCGGACGGGCTGTTCGGGCTGGTGTTTGCCTATGGCAGTGGTTGGATAGCCGTATACATTCTGCTTGCCCTGTTAGCGATGGCATTTCTCTTGGCGCGGGACAAGTGGCGAGCGGCGCGGTTGCTAGCACTCCCTCTCTTGGCTATCTTGCTGGCTTTAGTTGCCGTTTCCCTTGGCGCGAGGGCGCATATGTTCGCTGCACGCTATCTCATTCCCGCTAGCCCCTTTCTTGCCCTTGGCATAGCGTGGGCGCTTGGTGTGTATTGGGAGCGAGCCAAGTGGTTAGGGGTACTTGGCATCATCTTATTTGCGCTGTCTGTGTTTCCCACTATCAATCATTATGTCTATACCAAATCCTACGAGGTATCTGCCGGTTTTGATCCCCAGGCTGATTACCGCTATCTGCGGGATAAGACCTTGCCTGATGACGTGGTCTTTTTCAACGTATTGAGCCTGGCCGGGCACTATGAGCGCTTTCGCACTGCGGAGGATCCGCTTTGGTCTTACGTGCTGCGCTGGGACCCGGTGATTGAGCCTCTTGAGCCCGCATTGGCTAACCGGGTACAGCCCGCAGCAAGCCAGCATCGCCGTTTATGGTTTGTCCTGTATAAGGGCACGGTAGGAGCCAATTTCGCGCTCAAGGAATGGCTTGATGCGAACCTGTTTCCTGCGTTTGGCCAGTGGCGTGAGGATACGTTTTACGTGCAGTACCTGACACCAACGGATCAAACCGTGCTCCTTGAACCGGGACTTGTATTTGACGGACGTATTCGCCTGGAAAAAGTGCTGTTTACTCCCCAGACCAGAGCAGAAGACCGAGTCAATGTGCGTTTGATCTGGACGGCACTGGAGAGCATCCCCCAGAATTACAAAGTTTTTGTACACCTCTATACCGTGGAGGGTTATCTCATTACTCAACACGACTCCATCCCTGTCAATGAACTGCGGCCCACGTCAAGCTGGGCTGTGGGAGAGCAGATCGTGGACAACCATGGGCTTTGGGTGCCGGCGGGTGTTTCGGGGCCATTGCGCCTCGTGGTGGGCTTATACGACCCGGTGCATCACACGCGGCTCACCTTACCGGATGGCTCAGATCATGCTACGATCAGTACAGTAGAGATCCTCCCGCAGGCAGCGGGATCGTAACGGCATCGGCGCGCGGTTGGTTGTGTTCATCAAGCACCTGTAAACGGGTCATGGTGCGCAAATCGTACCAGCCGACAGTGAGGGAACAGCCCTGGAATTGACTTGGCAGAGGGGTCAATAGGTGGTCATCAGCGATAAGGTCCCCAGGCCTCCACAAGTGGGTTGGATAATAACCCCGTGCGGGATAGGCATCGCTTTGCGCGACCATTTGCTCGCCCTGTTTGAAGTGGACGAAGACGGTATAGTCCGCATCCAATGGAATGTCCGTGCGCCAGAACAACCGCAGGTGCAGGCTTGTGGATTCGCGTTTCAACTCGTAGCCCAGCAAGGTAATCCCCTTCTCGAAGCGAACTTGCAGATTCGCAGGCACCTGATTGGCTGGATACGCCTCATAAATGACGCACAAGAGGCGCGCTTCTTTGTCGAGATCCCCCCTTTCCCATGGCCCCGCCCGGGCAGAGATCAGGCTCCCCACTGGGAGCAAAGCCAGATGGGGATGGTATTCGGCATAGGGCCAGACAACCAGCCAGACGCTTTCACTTGGGGACGACGGCGATATATGCTCTCCTAGCAACACCACATTCGCTGTCTCAGGTATCAGGTAGCGCGGGCTTGCCCAATCACGCCATAAGCGCTGGTCCAGGTATACTCGCCTTCCGGGGAGAGTTGGCGTTGGCAACACGCGCAACTCCGCTTCTTTATGCCAGCCTGTGCCTACAAAGCGGTTGATCTCGGAGGCAAGTTCTGTCGCCCCGCTTTCGAAATGGTAGTAGACTGTCTCGCTCCGCATGTGGCGGAGGAAGTAATCATTCACAGTAGCGTACAGACTAGTGCCGATGAGCAGAATAGCCAACAGCGATGCTACCCATCGGGGGGATCGCGCTTGTAAGGCTTCCCATACCATGTTTAGCCCTACGGCAGGGAAAGCAAAGAGGGCTGGCAGGATCCCCACGGCACGTAAAAAATGGGGAGCATCTTCTGCCAGGATTGTCGGGGCCAGCATGGTGAGCCAGTAGATGGACAGGATTGCGTACTCCTGGTGTTGGAAGGCACGGCCCAGGCTGGTAGCCAAACCCAACAGAAAGAGCACACCCATGAGCGGATCGAAGACGGGGCGATAGGGCATATTGTGGCGAGGGATGAAATCGCCACGCCAGTTGAACATGGCGAATGTCTTGCCCAAATGGCGCAAAAAGGTGCCCATTACATCACCCTGGTTGATGAGTGGATTGAATATGGAAACCTGCGCTGAGCGCGCCAGGAACGTGTCCAGATGCCTGAAGGCATAGAGAAGCAATGGCAAAGCCGTCATGAGGGCAACAATACCCAGGAGAAGCAGCCCGTGCCAGGCGGTCTTTTGGCGGCGCCATATCCAATAGAGGGTCAGCAGCAGGAGGAAAAGCGGCAGGAAACGCGCCGCCAGATACGTGTACAAGCTCAGCCCCAGGCAGAACCCACATAGCGCAAAATAGTACCACCGTTTCCTGTGCACGCCACATGCCAATGACCATAGGAACAAGGCTGTCAGCAAAGGCAAACTGACTGCGCGAAAGCCCACACGGCTGAGGTTGAGGTGCCAGAAAGTAACAGCAGTCACCAGGGCAGTAAATAACGCCTCTCGGCGCCCTAATAATTCCCGTGCCATCCAGTATGCGGCAGGGATGGTGAGAATGCCCAAAATGGCTGCCACCAGGCGAATAGCCAGCGGACTGCGCCCCAGGAGTGACACCGACAGGGCCACCAGATAAATGAACAATGGTTCGCGGCCGTTATTGGCTTCGAAGAAAATTGGCCTCACTCCCTGGATAACACCTAAAGCATCTAAGCCATTGTAGGCTTCATCGTGGTACAAGCCGGGAGGCAGCCTATCGAGTGCATACAGTCTCAACAAGGCTGCTAACGCCGTGGTAGCAAGGAGCAGGAACCATTCGTTAGACAACCCATGCTGGATTCGCTGTAAAAGGTGAGGCTGATCCTTGTTCATCACTTGCACAGGGGCATTATACCGCAGGTGCGATGAAAGTCAATGTCCTGTTGCTATGAGGGTGTAGAAAAGGCGCTAACTGTCATGCTGAACCATCGCCCTGAGCAACGCGAAGGGGAAGTGAAACCATCTCGCGCCGCTTGGACAGGACCCTTTCCGGCAGGTCGGGCTCCCATGCCCGATCCGCTGCGGCGTGGGAGACGCCCTGCTCCACACGTACCATGCTGCCTGGGCTCCGTGTCCTGAATCTCAGACAATGTGCGCTTGGTGAACAGGGTTTTCTCTGCTAGAATGGTTACGTCACTATCCTTTCGTACCGTGATGACGTGTCATGCATACAAGGAGAGTGTTGAAAATCTTGTCACCCTAAGCGAAGAGCCTGCCCTGAGTGCAACGAAGGGGTCTCGCGTAACTTTAGACGTATTTTCCCAAGTACTGCGAGATGCTTCACTTCCCCTTCGCTTTCCCTTCGCTTCGCTCAGAGCAAGGCTCAGGGCGAAGGTTCAGCATGACATTGGAAGGGCTTTTTCACCACCCTCATACAAGGAGTAGTGCTATGCCTATCCTCTTTCGTATGGAATCGAAGTCAAGCCAGTCAAGACGGTGGTTTTTGCGCCGGCTGGCAGCAATGGGTGTTGTTACACTGGTTGGCAGCGGGCTGTGTAGTGGCTGCGCGGGGAAAGGCATACCCCCATTTGTGGAATTGCCCCCAACTCCGACTCCACTGCGTGCAGGAAAAACCCCGGCCGCTTCTGCAGAGGTAAAGGAGATTCCTCTGCCCCAACCGTGTACCAAGGGCTCACTGTCCTTGGAGGAGGTTTTGCTCCGACGGCGCTCCGTGCGCATGTACCGACATGGGCCACTGAGCCTGCAAGACATCGCCCAACTCTTCTGGGCGGCACAAGGGGTGACCGCTTCATGGGGTGGGCGCACAGCTCCTTCAGCAGGCGCTCTGTATCCTCTGGAAATCTACGCTGCCACAGCCAACGGCGTGTACCATTACCTGCCTCGTGAGCACCGCGCAGAAATAACGATACCAGAGGACATCCGGAAGGCGTTGTGGGCGGCTGGCTTGTACCAGGAATCGCTTGCACAGGCGCCGGTGATCTTCGTCCTCACTGCCGTCTACCGACGCACAGAGATCAAATACGGAGAACGGGCGGAGCGCTACGTCAAATTAGAAGCGGGACATGCTGCCCAGAACCTGCTCTTGCAAGCAGTCGCCTTGGACCTTGGCGCGGTGGTCATCGGCGCATTTTACGATGAAGCGGTGGCTTCTGCCCTGCAACTGCCTGCTGCAGAAAAGCCGCTCTACCTGATCCCTGTTGGCCACTTGGTGGAGTAAATGTTCGTCCGTGCAAAGAACGTCTTCACGGATAACCTGGCAAAAACAGAAGCCAGTATCCGGTGGAACTCGTGTACCATCATATACGTCTTTACTTCAAGATTAGTGCATAAGGGGGCGAAAGCATGAAATACATCTCGGAAATCCGTGCCGCTTGTCGTGACCCGCGGTCGCTAGAAAAACTGTACCAAACAGCACAGCGCCAAAACGAGGCTGCGGAATTTGCTGCTGACATGTTCGCGTGTTACCAGGAATCCCCTGACAACATCCTGTACGGGGCATGGTATTATCGCTTGCAGGCAGAACCCGCTGTTGTGCGGCGAGCGGATGAAGGCATCCATTGGAAACTGGCTATCCCGCTCAGTATTTTTGCAGGTCTTCTCCTCTGGTTGCTCAGCGACCCTCGTTTGCTTTTTCCTAATCAGACTCCGTTCCTTGCTCTCGCCTGGGCTCCTATTGAGGCTTGCTTTGTTATCGTCTTCTTGACATTAGCAGCGCGGAAATCTTTTAAACAAGCGTGGCCCATTTTGCTAGGCTTATTGGGCTTTCTGCTCTATGCAAGCGTGTTCACCTGGTTTCCCAGCCACACACAATATCCCACCCTCGCAATGCTGCATCTCCCGCTGCTGGCTTGGATAGGGGTGGGCTTGTATGTCCTGGGGTTACGATCTCACTATACGGATCGCTTTGCATTTCTGGTCAAAGCCATAGAAGCATTCATTACTATGGGGATTTTTGCGGCGGCTGGTGGCGTCTTCGCCAGTATCACCTACGGCTTATTTGAAGCGCTGGGGATTCTATTGTCTGATACAGCCATACGCTTGCTGGCGGTAGGTGGGGGAGGAGCGATACCGGTCCTTGCCGTGGCTATTGTATACCACCCCCAACTAAGCCCCACAGCGCAGCGCTTTGACCAGGGATTGAGCAAGTTGATTTCCACCCTAATGCGTTTGCTTTTACCCTTGACCTTGCTGGTACTACTGATTTACTTGTGCGTCATCCCGTTTAACTTTATGGCGCCATTTCGCAGCCGAGAGGTGCTGATTGTGTACAACGCCATGCTTTTTGCCATCATGGGGCTATTCATTGGAGCGACGCCTGTGCTCGATAGCAACCCGCCTCTCGAACACGAAAAAGCGTTGCGCATGGGCATCCTCGCGCTGGCCATTTTAGCCGTGCTAGTCAGTGTGTATGCCCTCTCTGCCACCATCTATAGAACGGTTCAAGACATGATTACCCCGAACCGCCTTACCGTGATTGGTTGGAATAGTATCAACATCGGCATCATGGCCTTGATGATTTACCAGCAATTCAGAAAAGGCCCAGAGCGGTGGAATCGCTCGATACAACGCGCCATCGGAACAGGGGCGATCGCTTATATCATCTGGACGGTTTTCTTGATTTTGGCGCTGCCTATGCTCTTTCGCTAGGGATAAGCCTTCAGCCGGTAACTGCCGCCACAGCCAAGCGGACGCTGTCCTCGGGGCTGACCTTGATCTGAGCATCCACAATGCGCCCTTGCTCATCAAGGACAAAGTGGCTGCGGATGATGCCCATGTAACTTTTGCCATACATCTTCTTCTCGCCCCATACCCCGTACATTTCTGCAACATGATGGTCGGGGTCGGAGAGCAAGACGAAAGGCAGGTCGTTCTTGCGGCGGAAATCCTGCAGTGCTTTCTGCGCATCAGGGCTTACCCCGATGACCACAGCGTTGGCGGCAGCGATCTTGGCGGATTCGTCCCGGAATCCCTGGGCATGTGCCGTTCAGCCTGATGAGCCTGCTTTGGGGTAGAAGTAGAGGATAACCTTCTTGCCGCGAAAGTCCGAGAGCCTGACCTTCTTGCCCTCATCGGAGAGGAGTTCGAAATCTGGTGCGAGTTCGCCAATCGTTGGCATGGCTGACCTCCTTAAGGAATGATACCCCATTATACCTCATTCTCGCTTTTGAGTGGTATAAACTATAATAAATTTCGACGCGGATGCCATTCCTTTTTGAGCAAGCCTTGCCCCAATGGGGCGGTGCTCCAAGTCTATAGGCATTGCGGACAATCAGGCTCGATGCAACACATCAAGGAGACGGAAAGGAGCGAGATGGCTAAAGTTGCTGTGGTGGGCAGTTCGAATACAGATATGGTGGTCAGAGTGCCCCATATCCCGTCACCAGGGGAAACGGTGCTGGGTGGCGAGTTCGTCATGGCGGCAGGTGGCAAGGGCGCTAACCAGGCAGTAGCAGCGGCGCGCCTAGGCGCACAAGTAACTCTGGTGGCACGGGTGGGCCAGGACGTCTTCGGGGAGCGGGCATTGGCTGGCTTCCGCCAGGAAGGGATCGCCACGCAGTATATTACTGTTGACCCCGAAGCGGCTTCTGGCGTAGCGTTGATCTTTGTGGATAGAAGCGGCGAGAACAGCATCGCCGTAGCACCTGGTGCTAATGCGCGCCTGACGCCACAGGATGTGCAGCGTGCCCAAAAAGCCATCGAGGCGGCGGACGTCCTGTTGCTCCAATTGGAAACACCGTTGGAAACAGTGCGACAAGCGGCGGAAATTGCGCGGCATGCTGGTGTGCGCGTAGTGCTGAACCCAGCCCCGGCACCACCACAGCCATTGCCGGCTGACCTGCTGGCTCTGGTTGATGTGCTCACCCCCAACGAGGGAGAAGCCAGTTTGCTGGCTGGGAGGCAAATTGCCCAAGCCACCACCCTGACCGATGCCGAAGCGGCAGCGCGTTGCTTGATTGAGCAAGGCGTGAAAGTGGTCATCGTCACATTGGGTGCACGTGGTGCCTTGATTGTCACGTCCGACTTTCAGCAACTGGTACCCGGTTTTGCGGTGGACGTGGTGGATACGACTGCGGCGGGCGATGCCTTCAATGGCGGGTTGGCAGTAGCGCTGGCAGAGGGACAAACATTGGCGGACGCAGTGCGTTTTGCCAATGCCTGTGGCGCGCTGGCAGCCACCAAAATGGGAGCGCAGCCTTCGTTGCCCACAGCAGAGGAAGTTGCCCGCTTTTTGGCAGCGAGGCGTTAGGCAAATCCTTATGCCGGTTTAGCCGGTACCCTAGTTGGTCGCCCTAATATGGGCTTGACCATTCGAGGCGTTCCCTGGGGCGGATCAGATTTGCGCGCCCCGCACTGACCAGGATTTCCGCTGGCTTAGGGCGGGCATTGTAATTGGAACTCATGGCAAAGCCATAGGCACCAGCGTTCAAGATAGCCAGTAAGTCCCCTTCTTCACAGCGGGTGAGCGTTCTATCCCTAGCAAACACATCCCCCGCCTCGCACAGGTTGCCAGCCACCGTAACCACTTCCTCCTGCCCTTGCACACGGCTTGCGTTCACGATAGGGTGGTACGCACCGTACATGGCGGGGCGTATGAGGTGGTTGAATCCGCTGTCAATGCCCACAAACGTCCGATGGGGAGACCTCTTCACATCGGTAACCGTTGCCAGCAATGTGCCTGCCTCCGCGACCAGATACCTGCCTGGCTCCAAGACCATGGTTAGTTCCTTGCCATAACTACGGCAAAAAGCGGCGAATAGGGCAGAAGCCTCTTGGCCAAAGGCACGGAGGTTCAATCGCCGATCATCGGGTCGGTATGGGATGCCCAAGCCGCCCCCAAAGTCAACAAATTCCAGGTGGGGCAGCCTTGCCGCCGTGGCAAGTAGCGCTTTCATTGCCTCAATCAGGATCGCTTCGTCCAGCACATTGGAACCGATGTGTTGATGGATGCCTATAATGGTCAAACGGTACTGCTCCGCGATGCTCTTGGCTTCTTCCAGTTGCAAGACGTCAATGCCAAACTTGCTTTCCGGACCCCCTGTGATGACATGGGCGTGGTGGCCAGCACCAATTCCCTGGTTGACGCGGATGGAGATGGATGAACCCGGGCGCAACTCGCCGCATCGCCTAAGTTGGCTGAGGGAATCGAGGTTCATAGTTACGCCGCTTTGGAGTACAAAACGGAGTTCTTCTACCGTGATATTGCTGCAGGTATAGAGGATCTGGTTGGGTTCAAACCCTGCTTGGAGTGCCAGAAGGATCTCCCCCTGGCTGACCGTCTCTGCATTGGCGCCGCACTCGCGCAGGAGTCTCAAGATCTCGACATTGGCATTCGCTTTGCACGCATAATGGATGCGCAGCTTCGGATACGGTATGCTTTCCACTAGTTCAGCGTACCGTGCGCGGATCGTGTCCTCTTCATAAACGTACAGGGGAGTGCCATATTCTCTGGCTAAATCAGCCGCGCGTATCCCCCCGAGGTACAACTGGTTATCTCTGACCTGCATCACTCCATTCCATCGGACAGTTATTCCAGCGGCAGTTTGTAAACGCGGTAGCGTTTGTAATTTTCCGCTCCGAAATGAGAAGCAAGCGTGGTCATCTTGTCGTTCTCCTCAGCCTGTAAGGAGAGGTCCACCCAGCGGAACCCCCGCGGCACACCGCATCTCGCCAACTCCAGCAGCATAAGCGCCTCGATGCCGCGCCCCTGGTACGGCTCTAGCACTCCTCCTATTTTCATGCTGATCTGATCGATGCGTCTCATGTACCACCAAGCCAGCAGTTTGTGCAGCCCATCCAAGCGCCCGTTGAGGTGGATAAGCACCTGGTTAAAATCGGGGAAGGCGATCAGGCAACCCACCGTTTTCCCATTCACTTCCCCAAACAGGACGAAATCCGGGTCTACGATGGGGCGCAACTCCTCGGCGAACTTGCGGATATCCTCATCCGTCCATGGGACGTGATCTGGCATCTGGCCAATCGTCGCATCATACAGCTCACGCACGTGTTGCAGTTCGTTGTCCCAGTCATCCAATCGCGCATGGCGGATTTTGATGTCGGTACGGCGCTGTGCCACTTTTTCCAGGCGCGCCAATCGCGGGGGCAGGCTGCCATTGGGCCCGATCACATCGGCTACCCGCAGGCGGCGGCAAAAGTCGTCGGCGTGTTTGACCATGCCGAAGCGTTCCACGAATTCCTTGTAGTACGGTGGATTGTGTGCGCAGAGCATCGGAGGCGGGCAATCCGCACCTTCGACCAGGATGCCGCGCTCTCGGTCGCGGTGGAAATTGATTGGCCCACGCAGTTCGCGCATACCGTGTTGGCGCACCCAATCGCGGGCGGCACGCAGCAAAGCCTCCGCTGCCTCATAATCGTTCAACACGTCGAAAAAGCCAAAGAAGCCCACTTTCTGCTGGAGGTATTCATTGAAGCGGTGGTCAATGAAAGCCGCAATAGTGCCCACTAAGCCTTGCCCCCTGCGCGCGGTCAACAAGATCACATCTGCCCGTTGGAAAAAGGGGTTCCGCGCTGGATCCAATAGCTGCGCGCGCTCTTTGATGATCGGCGGCACCCAGTTCTTGTCGCCACGGTTGACGATCCACGGGAACATGACCATTTCTTGGCGCTCACGATCGGTCTTGACTTCTGCAATTTCTACTTTGGCCATTTCTGCCCTTTCTCGAGGATTTGTTATCAAGAGCATGGAAAGTGCTGTCATCGCCAGGCTGAGCGGCGTGTCTCGCGCTTGCCCCAACCTGGCTACTCCTCAGTATAGAAAGCAACCCCAATCACGCCCGGTCCTGTGTGTACCCCCAGGACAGGGCTGAGATCGAGCACATAGAGTTCTTGGCAAGGAAATCGCCTTTCGATTTCTTCCCTCAGCGCCATGGCTTCTTGCGGCACTTCTGCATGCACGATCGCCATGTGCACTCCTCGTGCTGTGCCAATCCGCTCTGCGACCACTTCTAACAGGCGCGTCAGCGCGCCCCGTTTTGTGCGCGTTTGTTCCAATACATCTACCTGCCCATCGTGGAGATGCAGCAGTGGTTTGATGCTCAGCACAGAACCAAGCAGCCGCTTCGCCCCACCGATGCGTCCGCCTTTATGCAGGTATTCTAGAGTATCCACCACGAAAAGCACATTCATTCTGGGGATGAGTTTTTGCACGTGGGCGACAATTTCCGGCGCACTTGAGCCATTGGCAGCCATCCTCGCTGCTGCCAGAACCATAAACCCCAGCCCCATTGAAGTGGAGCGGGAATCCACAATGGAAATAGGGATGGACTCGCCCATCTGTGTTTTCGCCATGTGCGCGGATTCAATTGTCCCGCTCAAAGCCCCCGAAATATGAATGGAGACGATGCTTTCTGCTGACCGGCTTACCTCCTGGTATATCTGTACAAAGTCCCCTGCTGACGGCTGCGAGGTCGTGGGGAGCGTCTTGGATTCCCGTAACCTGCGATAGAATTCGTGCGGTGTGATATCCACCCGATCATGAAACACCTTCGCGCCGAAAAGGATTTTCAACGGAATTATACGGATGTCCAACGCTTGTGCTAAATCGGGCGGGATGTCTGATGAACTATCGGTAATAATAGCGGCCTTAACCATTTACGTTCACCTCCTTGAATGTGTTTTTCCGTAAAAATCGAAAAAATTTCCCAAAAGAAAAACTATCCTGTCTCGACCGGGAAACGCAGTGCAGCCATTACTTCGCGGGAAAAGCGCAACAGGCGCTGACGCGCTTCTTCATCCATCTGGCGCAGATAGGATTGGTACCGTTTCGTATACTCGGGCAGTTTGGATAGCCAGGAGGGCGTATGGCGCAGTGCGTAGGAGAGGCCCAAGGCTACCCCTGGCAGCAGGTCTAAAACATCCAAGCCGATGGCTTCTGTGTCAATCATCTCTCTGAAGTTCCTCAATTCCTGGACGCGGCTGGACAATTGGCTACGGATGAACACAAGCGAGGCGGCTACCACTCGACCACAATAGGAGAAAGGATCTGCGCTTTCCGGAATGGCAGCCATCAGGTCCGCCAAAAGCCCTTCGTCACCGGGCAAGCCCTCTGTTGCCAACCGCGAGAGCACTTTTTCCTTCATGACTTCCCATTCCTTATCTTCACCAGCCAGATGGCGGAAGGTGCGCAATGCCTTGCGTGTAGGTTTAAAGAGCACCATGGAGCGGCCTGGCCCAGCGTGGCGGTCAGCTAGGTGATATTCGGAAGAAACATAACCCTTTTGCTCCAACAGCCTAAGCATTTCATAAGCCGTTGAATTGGCAACGCCCAACGCTTGCGCCACCGTGGTGTAGTGGATGGGCTGCCGCCGATAACGGTAATACACATCGAACAGTTTTTCCAGAAATGTCCGCTGTCGGTTTGTAAGTGGCATCTTTGCTCGCTCCTGTTTCCGAAGAAAACGAAACAATTCAACGCTATGATAGCACTTTTCACGCGCTGTGTCAAATCAGCCGCTTGGTGGGGTGTAGTTCAGTTTGGGGGCAGAATATGGATAAGCGTGGACGGTGGGTGGTCCACCCAGAGCAGTTTCACGCTTGGTGTAGACGGCGGACTGTGCTCCGCCTGGAACGGGATGGATTAGACCTGTCAGGTGTGTTTAAGATCCCTGGAGCGTGGACGGCGGCGTTTGCCATTGAGCTTGCCAGGGATTTCAATCCCTGGCTGAAACAGTAAGCCCCCTGAAGGGGGCTGCTGCCAATCACCAGTCGGCTTTAGCCGACTGGTCAGGTTTCAGCCAGGGAATTGATTCCCTGGCGGCATCTGTGCCTGGGCTCCCATGCCCAGGCGAGGTGGTCTCCTGTGTCACCCTAAGGCGAAGCCGAAGAGCCTGCCCTGAGTACAACGAAGGGGTCTTATGGAACTGAGGGAGATTCCTCGCCGCTACGCGGCTCAGAATGACAATGGGAGAGCAGGTGCTCTCACGTTTGGCGTAGACGGCGGGTGGTCCACCTGGAGCAATCTCACGCTCGGCGTGGACCACAGTCCACGCAGGGTATAAGATAGCCCCATCTACTTGAGGAGCGAATCCGTTCAATCCGTTCCCCAAATCTGCTGACAGTGATTGTTCTTGTCCAGACTTGGCTGCTTTTCATCCGCCTGAGGCCATGCAAGGCATTTCTTGCCCCGAAGTTGAACTACACCCGCTTGGTGACAATGCTTGGAAATGAGAGCCACATTGTGCTATACTAGCAGCAGAAGGCTTGTGCAGGCGTTGGATGAAGTCGCTGCTTTCGCGGTCGGCAAGCCTACACTAGCCTGCTCAGGGTTGGAGTGATGTCCAGCCTTGTCAAGCCTACACTTTGAACACGCTGTGCCCAGGAGGAGCTATGACCTTTTGCGACTTTCAAGAAAGACGGTCAAAGCGAGCATTCCGCACCTATCCCGTTCTTCTTCTGATACTGCTTGCGTTATACGCACTTCTGGGCTGGTATTTCGTCAGATATGGTACGATTAATCACGACGAAGGCTGGTATCTGTATGCAGCCAGGCTAGTTTATGAAGGGAAGCACCCTTATATAGATTTCGCCTATTTCCAGTGCCCGCTTCTTCCATATATCTATGGCCTCCCGCAGAAAGTATTCGGGGGAGGAATCCTGATAGGTAGGCTGACCTCATTTGTCTTAGGACTGATAACGGTTCTGCTGGCAGCAAATCTGGCAAGACGCCTGGCTGGGGATATGGCGGCGGTTCTTGCGCTTGCTATTTGTTGCACAACAGCCATCTTTTTCTGGGTGTTTTCCACGACGCGTACGGAACCGCTGGTCACCGCGCTGGCGATGATCTCGCTGTACTTTTTGTTGACAGGTGGCAAGGAGCCATTGGCCAGCTTCCTCGCTTCCTCAGCGATGGTCTGGGCAGCGGCTACCCGGGTATCCTGTTTACCAGCAGCGGCCTGCGTCTTTGTCTTTGCACTCTATAAGAACCGTGCCCACAGGGCGAAAGCCGCTTTGATTTTCTTGCTTATATTGTTGCAGATTGTTATTCTATTGGGATTACCCCTCATGCGATCTTCGGAACACGTGCTTTTCAATGTGTTCACTTCCCAATTGCAGCGGCATAGCCAACTAAAGGAAGCACCCGCGCTTCCTCCGCTTGTTTTCTGGGGGCACAGGCTGGCAGAGATGCTAGCTTATCTTGGGTGGTATTATCCCGCGCTGTTCCAGGCTGCCATCACAGTGGGAATTTTTGTTCTTTTGCAGTTGGGCATGCGAGGGCTGCAGCGCACTTTGCAGCAAAAGGGGCATTACTTGGCTCTTTTAGGTGTGGCTATTGTCCTCTATCTACCAAATGTGGCTGTGCCCGAGAATTTTCAGGCAGTGTACTTTGTGCCCTCTGCCTGTGCGCTCGCGGTACTTGTCAGTTGCGCACTGGCAGACTTGTACTACCGGTTCTCCCAGACAGCAACCGCTCATCTTGTGTTGGCTTCTACATTGGGTTTGCTGATTTTACAGAGTGTCTTTTTAACAGGGCTCAAGTCATATTATACAAGTTCGCCCTCACCTTTGCAGGAATTGGAACTAGTAGCGCGACGCGTAGCATCACTTGTCCCGCCCCACAAACAAGTTGCTACATTTGACACCTATGTGGCACTTGAAGCCAACCGCATGGTTGCTCATGGGCTGGAGATGGATATGTTCGCTTTCTTCCCGCGTCTCTCGGACGAAGAAGCACAGCGCTATCATGTAGTGAACGATAATCTCTTGGCACAGATATTGCGCGACGAGCGAACAACCTGCGCCGTGTTTACTGACTTTGACTTGCGAATGCTCATCATCAGAGCATGGCCCTGGCAAGAATGGGAGGCACCAGGGCATCCATTGTCTGAAGAGGAACTGTTTGAACGGGTGCCTGCGCTCAAGGGTAGCTATAGACTTGACCGAATCTTTCCGCAATTTGGTCCTTTCGAGGACAATCTATACCTTTTGGTCAGAACAGACTCCGTGCAATAGGAGTTGCAAAATGGCTAATACAATTGCGTCCGAGCAGCCAAAAACATCGCCGCGCCAGCATGTATTGGCTCGGCTCCTCTATTCCCATTCCCCCACTGCACGGTGGGCGCGCCGCATTGCCACTGTGCTGGGCATCGCGCTTGGCTTGGCTTGCCTGCGGTACCCTATTGCGTTTTTGCAATCTCAGTGGATTTACCGTAAGGATTTCCTCCAAGAATATACACTGGCTAGAGCAGTGGCAGATAGAATGGATCCTTATCTCCCAACCAAAGTGCTTGCCGCGCGTTATTTAGGCAGTCTCCCTCGCAGGGTTTTTCCCCACCCTACCCCTCACCCTCCACCGGTTGGGCTGCTGCTGGCACCCCTTGCTCTCTTTGACTATTCGACGGCCGCAGCGATCTGGCTGATAGTGGAGCTCATTTGCCTATGGCTTGCAGTATACCTCGTAGGTCGAACGTTGGATGGGCGGTTTTCTGCGCTGGCTACGTCAGGCACAGCTGCACTGCTTCTCTTCTGGCACCCCTTCTGGCAGGAATTGGCTTTGGGGCAATTGATGGTGCCCATACTGGCTTTGTTGGCAGGAGCCTGGCTGGCTCTGCGCAGGGGTCGCTTTCTGCTTGGAGGAGCGCTCATAGGCTTAGCCATCCTGCTTAAACCCGTCCCATGGCCTGTGTTATTGCTATTCGTATGGGGGAAAGATTGGAGTGCTCTATTCGGGGCTACCGCAGTTATTTTGATGGGGTATCTTGCTGCTGGCTTGGTCATCGGACTGGATAAGTTTGCGCGCTATTTCACGGCAGTGCTTCCTCTGGTTAACCAGATTTATCATGCCCATGCCTGGAACATTTCCGTTTTCAGCATCGGCTGGCGGTTCTTTGACGGCACGGGTTCAGCCGTGCTCGAGGGAATCGTAGCTCCTCCTGCCATCCACAGCGCAAGGGTCGCTCCCTTGGTTTCCGTAGCGTTGCCTTGCCTTGTGTTGCTCGCGGCTTGTTTTACGTTACGCAAGCAGCGAGCTCTGGAGACGTCCTTGGGCGTCATGCTGTGCATCAGCATCCTCGTCAGCCCCATTTCCTGGAACCACTATATGGTCCTGGCGGTAATCCCTGCTGCACAAGTTATCCACTGGCTGATACGCCATCACTTTCCATCGAAAGAGACCAATCTGGCGTTGATCGTGGCGGCGTTGCTCATCGTGGACTGGGGGCAGTTGACAATCTATTTAGCCGGGCCAGGGCCTGTGGTGGAAGGCGGAGTCGCAGTGCCGTTTGGCTTGTCCCTGCTGTCCTTGATGCCGGCGGTGGCGGTGGGAGCGCTGGCTTGCTTGCTGGCATCGCTGGAACCGGCATAGCCTGATACACGGCATCCCGCGAATCAACACGCTGCCCAACCTCGCTATGGCTTCTTCGCAAACAGGATCGAGATGTCATCCTCGTAGAGCAGCATCCATCCCGCTGCGTTCCGTGCATCCTCAATCAGGGCTTGGGCGTTCTTTTCCTTCGCCAACAGCAAATACTGGATGTCATATTTTGCCAAGCGCGCTTCCCAACGGTCATCGTGAAAAACCAGGATATAGTCCTGCGCAAAGGATAGAGGGTACAAGTGCACCCGGCCGTCAATAAAGGAACGTTGTTGTGGCCATAAGCGCCAGATGAGGTAATCGCCATAGCACTGTGGGTGGAAGATGTTGCCCGTCAGATGGTGCGCAGCGATGTACTCCATAGCCCCAACGGGCGTGCCCTTCTCGACCAGTTCAGGCCTCAAGCGCTCCACCTTGAGGTGCATCCGCACCCACGGCGACAGCAGCACAGTAAACAAGATGAGGCAGATGAGTATCGCCCAGTTGAGCCCATAGGCTTCTCCGCCTGTCTGGCGCTGCCTTAAGCGTTGCCGCAATGCCTCTAGGCGCGCAGGAAGGCGCACCCTTGCGTGGGAAAGCGGTATCTCCAAGTCAACGAGATGCCGCGCGAGCATTGGCGCCGCGATGAGCGCAAACCAAATGCCATTGCGGTTCGCCGCCAAGCCGAATATGGCAAAGACAAGGAACAGGCACAGTTCTGTGAAACCCAATTTGCGCCGGCTGTAGAGGAAGGCCAGCAAGGTCAGGAAGAAGGGAGCAAAGAAGCACAATATGCCGCTCGGTTCCTTGATGTCCGGCACCTGCCACTCCGTGACAAGTTGCTGGGAGGCCGGGTCCACCTGCAATTGGCGCACATAGGCAAAGACACGATAGCCTTCTGGGTTGGCTAAACACGCCAGCACGGTGAAACCAAGAATCAGGGCGAGTTTGGCTAGCGCACGGTCGGTCAACGTATCCTCGCCAGGCGCAAACAGTGCCCGACGCAATGCTTCCGTTCCCCATATCAAGCCTAGCAAGCCAATTCCCAGGATAAAGGCACCGTGCAAATTGACCCACAGGAGCATCAGCAGGGGCAGTGCCCACAGGAAATCGCGGCGACGCTCACGGTATCCCCACAGAATCCAGTAGAACAGGGCAAAGAAGGCGAAAGAATAAACCTGGGGGCGGATATTGCTGTACCAGCCAAGGGTTATGGCGGCAACCAGACTGCCCAGAGCAGCGATGCGCGGCTTGGCAGTTGCCTCCAGGGATAGGTGAAGAACGGGGAAAAAAGCCGCTAACAAGAGCACGGTATTGAACGCGATCAGCAGGGGAAAGCCTCCCGCTCTGTACACCAGGTAATATAGCACCTCTCCCAACCAATTCTGGTGGATGAATGGCTTGCCTGCCTGAGTGAAGGAGAACAGGTCCACACGGGGAATCTGGCCTGTGGTAACGATCACCTCTCCCACCTTGAGATGCCACCAGAAATCGAGCATCCGCAGGGGATGCATCAACCCCATCCAGGCAACGGCGATGGCTGGTATTGCCATCCACAGGTGCTCAAGGCGTAGCCGCGGTACGGTTACCCTTGCTGTCCATTGCGTCGTGTCGTGGCTCATTTTCCTCCATCACACAATCAGAGTCCTAGGCTGGCATTGGCTTTCTTTGTGTCCAAGCCAGCGTATACAACCCGGCCACTGCCAGTGGCACCCACGCAAAGCAGTGATAATAGAGATTGGGGATGGACAATAGTAAGAAGAAGGTCAGATACACAAGTACCAAGCCACCACCTACTGCCCAGGCGCGCCATTTTGTTAACTCTTTGTGCCATAACCAAGTCACCATCTGGATGATTGCAGGGAGCAGCACTACCAGGTCGAATGTAAAGCCATAAGGCGCCAGAGGGACGGAGGCGAGCAATGCGAGGTTCATTGCCGTCAGCCAGCCCTGTGAGTCAGCCGTTCGCAACAAGAAGGGTATCAAAGGCAGTGACAGAACACCGGCGAAACGCAGCAGGTTAGTGCCCCATAAGGCGTAGGCCAGGCTACCAAGAGTAGATGTGGAGTGCTGAAAGAAGGTATGGCTGCGGATCAGACGCAAATAAGCTGGTACCCAGTCTGGGAAGAGGATCCACAGCACCAGAGTCGTAACCCACAGTGCAGCGACTATACCCCAAAAGACCTGCCAGCGACGATGGCGAATAGCCCACAGCACAGCTATGAACAGCACGAAGTACGTTATGTGCGGCTTAATGGTAGTCAAGAACAAGGCGACACCCGCCAGCTTATCTCGACCAGTATGCAGCCAATAGGCACTCAGCAACAATCCGACCAGGAGCAAACTTGAAATTTGTCCCATGTAGATCGTGACCAAGGACGCACCAAAATACAAGCCCGCCACTAGTGCCATGAGGGTGCTGCGTCGATCCAACGTTCCACTCAGCAATAGCCAGGCTAGCGCTGTCGCTGCCCCAATCAGGCAGAGATTACAAATTATCCAAACGTGTGTGGCAAGATCAAAGGGCAGCAGCCCAAGCGGCAATAAGAGTACCAGGAGCCAAGGTGGATTCCAGGAAGCAAGGGCTTGTCCTTCCTCTTGCATCCGCTCAGGACGAGTCTCGGCTTCCATGATGAGCAAGGAGTTTAAATCAAAGGGATTTCCCCCCGTAGCCAACAAGCGAGAGGCAGACCAATAGATGAGAAAATCTCTCTCACCCATATTTGTTCGAGACACTACCATAATGATGGCTATGAAAAGAATTATCACGAGCAGTAAACGTCTTGTCTTGTCGGCAGTCATGTTATTCGTCACCTGCTCCTGTGGTCAGAAATCACAGTCAGGAATTATGGTCCTGCCTTAGGAACCAACCTTGCCAGTCAATTAGCGATGCTCCAAAACGGTGCCTTCCGCATCCACCTGACCGCGCCACTCGAACGCCGTGCTGGCATTGCGCAACTCTACCTGGTAGACAAGCGGCGCCGCAGTGCCCAGGTCATAGTCCACCGTCATCGTCCAATCTCCAGCCGTGAAGCGGCACGACTCATGGCCCGTGGCTCCCTCTGGAGTGGTGCGCTCGCCAATCCAAGCCAGGAGTGCCGCCGGCGCCTGGTCAGGATAATGCTCCCGCACATAGGAAAGCACGATCTCGCGCACGACCAATACCTCAATGGCTACATTCAGGTTCGATTCCAGAACGGTGTAGCGCGCATCGAACGTGCCTGTCCAATGGAAAAAAGCCTGCTGGTTAGTGAGTTCCATCTCGTAGATAAACATTCCCGGCGATATTTCGGGTCTCCCAATCCACAGCAGCCAGTCGCCGCTGACAAATTCGTACGAGGAAACGCCGACCACGCCGGGTGGCGTCGTATTTCGTCCCACCCAGGAGATGCCTTCTGGCGGTGCTTTGGCGGGGTAGGTAGTGCGGAGAAAGGCCAGCGCGGCGTCACGAGCGGCAATGACCTCAGCGGGGATGTCAGACGGAAGGGTTGCCGTTGGCGAGGGTGGAATCGTTGGGGTTGAGGTGGGTATAGGCGTCGGGGTTTTCCAGAACCCATCGCAAGCAGTGAGGCTGCTTGGCAGCATCCCCACTGTGATCGTGAAGAGTAGAACGCTCAGCACGCGTTTGGTCAAATCCATCTTTTCCTCCCCAGTGCCATGCTATCTACATGGCTTTACTTGCTCAGCCAATGGCCCCATTTGTGCCTAGTGTAGCACAAAAAGGGACAAAACGCCAATTGAGGTGCAAGATGGGTGTAGTTCAACCTCGGGGCAAGAAATGCCTTGCACAGCCTCAGGCGGATGAAAAGCAGCCAAGTCTGGACAAGAACAATCACTGTAAGCAGATTTGGGGAACAGATTGAACGGATTCGCTCCTCAAGTAGATGGGGCTATCTTATACCCTGCGTGGACTGTGGTCCACGCCGAGCGTGAGACTGCTCCAGGTGGACCACCCGCTGTCCACGCCAAACGTGAGAGCAACTGCTCTCCCGTTGTCATTCTGAGCCGCGTAGCGGCGAAGAACCTCCCTCAGTTCCATAAGACCCCTTCGTTGTACTCAGGGCAGGCTCTTCGGCTTCGCCTCAGGGTGACAAGATTTTCAACACGCTCGACTATGAAAAGCATTCATCTTTATCCGATCAGTGGAATCAAGGACGGGTCAGTAGAGGCTTTTACATTCTATAGGTAGTATCTCTTCGGGCACAACCACTATGGATGCCGTTATCTAGCCCCATATCTTGTCCGATCACCACGGAGCAAGCGCATAAGATGAAAAAATTGTCATCATGACCCCACCTTTTCCCCCTCTTTTTTCATCCTATTTTCATCTTTCCTGCGTCATCCCCTACGAGAAGTTACAGCAATGTTCATTTCGCGTTGCGAATTGGTTGCGCTCAGACAGGAAGGAACGGGCAATGGCTTTCATTATTATCGCGGATGCCGATCCTGGTTTGGGTTCGCTTCTGCAGCAAGAATTTCAACGCCAGGGCCATCAGGTGCTCGTAGTGCGCAGTGGGCAGGACGCTTTGCGCCTAGCGGAGCGCTATCATCCGGATTTGGTGGTCTTGAATGCCATGCTCCCCCAATGCAGTGCGCTCGAAGTCCATCAACGCCTCAAAGCCACGCTCTCTTTGTATCATACCCAGGTGCTTTTCTACTGCATGCAATTGCGCGTTGAAGAGGAACCAGCCAACTTGGCGCGCGGTACAGATGCCTATGCGCATCGCCCCTCTCCGCTCCATGAGCTGATCGCACGTGGGAACTCCCTCCTGCGCCAGGGCAATGCTACCCCCGCTCCGACTCCAAGCGATCACTTGATCGCTGGCGCGCTCATCCTGCATTGCCACAACATGACGGTGGAGAGGGACGGCCGAGTCTGCATGTTGACTCCCACCGAGTTTGAACTGCTGCGTTATCTCATGCTCCATGCGAATGAAACCTGCTCTGCTACACGCCTTTTGCAGCATGTTTGGGGATATCCCCCCGGCGTTGGCAGCACCGATTTGGTACGCGCGTACATCCGCAGCCTGCGTTGCAAGATCGAGGAATGTCCAGCGCGTCCCGTCTATCTGCGCACCGTCCGCCATCGTGGCTATGTGTTCTGTAGCCAGGGCGATGGGGATAACGACAAGCGCTGGATTTTGGAGCAAACGGCAAAGGAAAGCGCAAGCCCGGCTGTAGAAGCAATTGGCTTGTAAGATGTTGAAAAAGCCCTTCCAATGTCATGCTGAACCTTCGCCCTGAGCCTTGCTCTGAGCGAAGCGAAGGGAAAGCGAAGGGGAAGTGAAGCATCTCGCAGTACTGGGAAAATACGGCTAAAGTTGCGCGAGACCCCTTCGTTGCACTCAGGGCAGGCTCTTCGCTTCGCTCAGGGTGACAAGATTTTCAACACTCTCAATTGGCTTGTAAGTTTGACTAAAAAGCAAAACAATATTACAATGGCAAATTACGTGCTCCATAATAGAAGCAGGGTTATCAGGTATCTATTCAGTATCGAGAGGGTAGCGACAGAGTTTCCACGAAACTTTCACGCTTTTTCACGTCGCTTTCACGTTATACCGCGAAAAATAGGCTATATTGGAAGTGGTTTCAAACAGTTTCACATCATTTCCATTCGTTTCTACACGACAATTTGAACCGGTGAGGAGATGGAAGTGACGGACAACGAGAAAAAGGTATTGCTGAAGGCGCGTGAAGCGGCGGAGTATTTACGTATCAGTTTATTCACCTTGAACAAGATCGAGCGGCAGGGGCTGTTGATACCCTTCCGCACCCCCGGAGGCCATCGCCGCTACAGCCTGGAGATGCTGAACCAGTATCTGGAAGAAAACCGCTTTCCCACAAACCACTCTCGAAATGGAAAAGAAAGGAGGTGAGAAGAGATGTTGTGGCAAACGCTTTGGGCCTGGCTGCGCCGTGAGGAAGGGCAGGACCTGACCGAGTACGCCCTGATCATCGGCCTCATCGTGATCCTCGCTGTGGCTGCTGTCGCATTGTTGGGCACGAATATCAGCAGCGTACTCAGCAATATTGCCAGTACATTGGCTAGCGTACTGTCCTGAGGGGGCAATAGCCACGAGCAAAAGCCCATCAAAAACGGGGACCAGGCAAGAAGGGGCAGAGCACATGGTCAGGTGGCGCTCTGCCCCACCTTTTCTCAAGGAATTCTGTATTAGTGTCATGCTGAGCGGAGCGAAGCATCTCGCAGCACTTGGGAAAATACAGCAAAGTTACGCGAGACCCCTTCGTTGTACTCAGGGCAGGCTCTTTGCTCAGGGTGACAAGATTTCAATGCTCTTGAGCATCTCGCAACACTCGGACAGATGCAGTCAAAGCGGTAGAGGCTCCTCCGCTTTGTAGGAGTAACAACATTGAGAGTGTTGAAAAAGCCCTTTCAGTGTCATGCTGAACGAAGTGAAGCATCTCACAGTACTTGGGAAAATACGGCTAAAGTTACGCGAGACCCCTTCGTTATACTCAGGGCAGGCTCT
>JACIWX010000010.1 GCA_014360755.1 Chloroflexota bacterium
GCAGGCTCAATGGCAAGCGCCGCTGTCCACGCTCCAGGGATCTTACACAGACCTGACAGGTCTTCAGGGCCTGTCAGGTCTAATCCATCCCGCTCCAGACGGAGCACAGTCCGCCGTATACGCTTGTCCATATTCTGTCCCCAAACTGAACTACACCCCAAGCGCAGGTGAGAGTGTTGAAAAAGCCCTTTCAATGTCATGCTGAACGAAGTGAAGCATCTCACGGTACTTGGGAAAATACGGCTAAAGTTACGCGAGACCCTTCGCTTTGCTCAGGGTGACAGGATTTTTCAACACTCTCCGCAGGTATGGCTTGCGGAAAAGCGATATTTATGGTATAATAAAGTTGGTACCCGAGCGGGTCGGGCAATCGCGGGCTAGCGCATGTCGGCAGCATCCTGCCCCCGCAGGAGCGTCGAAACGGCTGGCTCGAGGAAAGTCCGAGCTCCACAGAGCACGATGCTGGGTAACGCCCAGGCGGGGTGACCCGACGGCACAGTGCAACAGAAAGCAGGTCGCCTTGTGGCGTGTTACGCCGCAGGGTAAGAGTGCAACGGTGGTGTAAGAGACCACCAGCGGGCCAGGTGACTGGTCCGGCTAGGCAAACCCCATCGGGAGCAAGGTCAAACGGAGGGTGTCACGGCGCAAGCCGTGCCGGGGCTGCTCGTCCCGTTACCCTCGGGTAGACCGCTAGAGGCGGTAGGTAACTGCCGCCCCAGAGAGATGATTGCCGTCCTGAGCAGTTTCCTGCCAGGATACAGAACTCGGCTTATAGACCCGGTCGGGTACCAAGCCAAGCACTGGCCAGGTAGAAGCCCTTACACCCCTACTTGGCGCCCAAAATAGTGTGTTCGAACCTTAAAATTTTGTGCGAAATCTCCCCTACCCCCTTTACAAAAATGGGAAAATGTGGTAGAATATGGCAAGAAATGGGGCATTGTGGGGAATTCAAGCCCGAAAACAGCCCCAAACGGAGCCCAGGTGGGAGATTTAGAACAAATGTTCTTAGGCCGCTTCGAACACACGATTGATGACAAGGGCCGACTGACTATCCCAAGCCGGTATCGCACGGTGCTCTCTGCCGGGGTGGTGATTACGCGTGGCATTGATGGCTGCCTCTTTATCTTCCCCATTGCCCGATGGGAGCAGCTATCGGAAAAACTGGAGCAATTCCCTACCATTACGCAGGACGAATCCCGTTCTTTGGTCCGTTTCTTCTTCACCGAAGCGATTGATTGCGTGCCCGACAAACAGGGACGCATTTTGATCCCCACCTACCTCCGTGAATATGCTCAACTACGCGACACTGTGATTGTCGCTGGAGTGCGTGACCATTTGGAAGTCTGGAACCCCGAAGCCTATGCCCAGGATAACGCCAGGCTGGAGAAGGAAGTGCGCGCCTTTGCCACGACGTTGAGCCAACAAAGAATCCTATGAGTGACCATGAACCGGTACTTTATGCAGAGGCGATGGCTTTGCTCTCTCCATGCCCAGGAGGCACATACATTGATGGCACGGTAGGCGCTGGGGGGCATGCCAGGGGTATCCTGGAGCGATCAAGCCCTGATGGCCGTTTATTGGGCATTGACCTGGATGTAGATGCCCTGCAACTGGCTCAGCAGGTGCTTGCAGGCTACGGTGCACGGGTAACGTTGGTCCATGGCAGTTTCGCGCAAGTCGGTACCATTGCCCGTGAGCGTGGTTTTTACCCCGCGGATGGGGTGTTGCTAGATTTGGGACTTTCGACGATGCAGTTGGCTGCACCGGAGCGGGGTTTTTCTTTTCAGTTGGATGGACCTTTGGATATGCGCTTCGATCGGTCAGCAGAGGTTACAGCGGCTGACTTGGTCAATACGCTAGCGGAGGACGAATTGGCGGATATCCTGTACCGCTATGGCGAGGAGAGGAGGTCCAGGCGTATTGCGCGCGCCATTGTCCAGGCACGCCCCTTGTACACCACGACAGAATTGGCGCAACTGGTCGCGCGGGTGATCAGGCGCAGGGGACGCATCCATCCCGCCACTCGGACGTTCCAGGCACTGCGCATAGCGGTCAACAGGGAGTTGGAAGCGCTTGCCCAAGGGCTGGAGCAGGCGGTAGAGGTATTGGCTCCAGGAGGGCGGCTGGTGGTGATTGCCTTTCATTCTCTTGAGGATCGCATCGTGAAGAATTATTTTCGCGCGCAAAGCAAAGGGAATAGCGGCAAGCAGGGTCCAATGTTGCGCATCCTGACGCCGCACCCCGTTCGCCCTTCTCGTGAGGAGCAGGAACGGAACCCGCGCAGCCGCAGTGCTCGGCTGCGGGCAGCAGAAAAGCTCTAGCACGGGCTATGAGAGTGTTGAAAAAGCCCTTTCAGTGTCATGCTGAACGAAGTGAAGCATCTCACAGTACTTGGGAAAATACGGCTAAAGTTACGCGAGACCCCTTCGTTGCACTCAGGGCAGGCTCTTCGCTTGCTCAGGGTGACAAGATTTTCAACACTCTCGGCTATAGAGAAAAGCGAGGGTGATGATGTCGTCTCATCGCACGATGGCAGCGCAAGGCGAGCCTTTATTGGAAGGGGTGGTGTCTCGTGATGCCGTAGACAGGCATGTCACAGGCACTCTTACAAGCAAGGCGATGCTGCGCCAATCCTCCGAAGTCTCGCCGTGGTTTTATGTTCTGGCTTTGCTGTGCCTTGTCAGCCTGCTGGCATTTCTTTATCTCGCACTAGCCAACTATGTGGCATGTGAAATGGACGAGACAGCGATATTAGAGGAAAAAATCCAGAAGACGAAGGACGCCAATAACAAACTTCGGCTGGAGATCGTGCTCAAGGAAGACCCGGTGCGCATTCAACAAGAGGCAAAGCAGATGGGTTTTGCGGAAGCGCAGCGCGTAGAGTACCTGGAAGTAGTGCTGGACGAGCCGGCAGCAAGTCCCGCGAGCAGCGGTCAACAATTGTCAGTGACGGGCGCTTCTTCTGCGCCAGGCTGGTGGGACAACATGGTGCGCCAATTTCGGGATTGGGTAGCGAGTGTGAGGGAGACCGAGCCACGCGATAGCCCGTAGAGCAACAGGATGAGGGTCAATATGCACATGGATGCACCGATACAAGGCCAACTGTACCGCCGAGCGTTTGCGCTGGCGGCGCTCCTATTGATCGTTGTGGCTGTTGCTGTGGGCAGGCTAGCCTACCTGCAATTCCATCGGCCGCCCTGGGTTCGCCCGAATGACGAAGCCCAGCCGATTACGTTGCCTGCCCATCGTGGGAACATTTACGATGCCCATGGGTATCTATTAGCAGTAGATGCGACGGTGTATGACATCGAAGCGATGTCCGATCAGATTACGGACCGGCGCAAGGTTGCTCAGGTATTAGCGCCCCTGTTGCAAGAGCCGGCAGAAGAGCTGCAGCGCTTGCTGCAAAGTAAGAGCGGGAAAATACACTTGAAACGTGTGTTCAGGGAAGAAGTGGTCAAAAGCATCCAGGATCTGGGTTTACCAGGTGTGCTGGTCATCCCGAAACCGGGCCGCGTCTATCCGCATGAGGAATTGGCAGCTTCAGTGCTGGGCTTTGTCAATGACGAAGGGAAGGCGAGCTATGGTGTAGAAGCATACTACGATCAGTTCCTGGAAGGAAAGGCAGGCTCACGTGTGGTGGAGCGGGATGCTATGGGTTGCCTGAGGTACAAAGTGCAACCAGCACGTGATGGCACGGATTTGTATTTGACGCTGGACCGAAACGTACAGTGGATCGTAGAGGAGGTTCTAGCCAAAGCCGTAGAGGAGAACCAGGCGAAGAAGGGCATAGCGATTGTGATGGACCCCCAAACAGGTGCCATCCTTGCGATGGCTGTATATCCAACGTACGATCCGAACACGCGTGAAGTCGTGGATGAGAATGTGTATATGAACAGTGCCATCAGTGAGCCCTACGAGCCAGGATCGGTGTTCAAGATCGTCACCATTGTTTCGGCTCTGGATGCGGGGGTCATTACCCCGTCGAGCACCTATTACGATCAGGGGCGGATTGTGGTAGGGGGGCGCGTCATCAGCAACGCAAATGAGGCAGCGTACGGCCAGACCACGATGACGGATTTGCTGGCACATTCTTTGAACGTAGGTGCTGCCCACGTGAGTATGAAATTGGGCGCGCGCAAGTTCTATGACTATGTGGAGCGTTTTGGCTTTGGCCAACTGACCGGTGTGGACCTGGCTTATGAGCTTACTGGGTGGGTGCGGCAGCCAGGCGACAGGGACTGGCACGAATCGGATTTGGGGACCAATTCTTTTGGACAGGGTCTTGCCGCAACTCCGCTGCAAATGCTCTGTGCGGTGGCGGCGGTAGCCAATCAGGGCGTTATGATGCGTCCGCACGTTGTGGCGCGCATTGTGGATGGCGACAGGATAACGGAGATTCCACCACAAGTGGCGGGGCGCGTCGTGTCCGCGGAGGCAGCCGCCCAGGTAACGGAGATGCTCGTATACGCGGTGGACAATGTCCTTACACTGGCTGCTATCCCTGGGTACAGAGTGGCTGGGAAAAGTGGCACATCACAGATCGCTATGCCGAGTGGCGACTACGATCCAGAGGCAACTATCGCCTCGTTTGCCGGCTATGTACCGGCGGATGATCCCAGGTTGGCGATATTGGTAATCCTGCATCGCCCAGAGAAGGAACATTGGGGCATCAAGGCGGCTGCACCTGCCTTCCGGGAAATTGCCCAGCGGCTTCTCGCGCTGCTCGCAGTACCGCCAGATCAAGTGCGGCTGAGCATGCAATAGGGTTTGGAGCATGGCACTGACGCTTGGAGACCTGTGGAATGCATTGGGCAAAGGGCTTTGGCCCTGGGAGGATACGGCGGAGGTGGCTTTTCGTGATGTGGTCATTGATTCCCGTGCCGCCGTAGAGGGCTGTCTTTTTGTGGCTCTGCCTGGGGAGCACACCGATGGCCATTTGTATGTCGCCGATGCTTTTCGTCGCGGGGCACGGGCAGCGCTCGTGCATCGCGCAGTAGCAGAGTGTGGGACTCTGATTGATGTCGGGAAGGCGCCTGATGCCGCTTCGCCGTTCTCATGGCCCGTATGTTTTCTAGTGCCGAACACCTTGGCTAGCCTTCAGGCTCTTGCTGCTTACTGGCGTAGGAAGCATACGCAGTGTCATGTAGTGGGTGTCACAGGCAGTGTGGGGAAAACGACCACGAAGGGATTGATCGCTGCAGTGCTGCGGCAGCGTTTCTGCACTTTATCAAGTCCAGAGAATTACAACAACGAAGTAGGCTTGCCATTGTCTGTGCTGCGCTTGCATTCTGGCGTGGAGTGGCTGGTCCAGGAAATGGGCATGTACGATGTAGGTGAGATCACCCTGCTGGCGAAGATTGCCTTGCCAGAAGTGGGGGTGGTGACCAATGTCGGTCCTACGCACCTTGAGCGTCTGGGGACCATTGAGCGGATCGCACAGGCGAAGGCAGAACTGGTGCAGGCTTTGCCGCCCGATGGTTTGGCGGTGCTGAATGGAGATGATGAACGGGTGCGCGCCATGGCTTCGTTGACCCCGGCGAGAAAGGTGCTCTATTACGGTTTGGAGCCGCACAATGACCTATGGGCGGATGAAATCCAGACGCGTGGCCTGGAGGGGCTGTGGCTGCGTTTCCATTTTGGGGGCCAATCTGTGCCGGCGCGCCTGCCGCTATTAGGACGACACAGTGTGCACAGTGCCTTGGCTGCTGCCGCCGTTGGGCTGAGCCAAGGGCTGACCTGGGAGGAAATCATCGCTGGCTTGCAGGACAGGTCGGCACAAGTGCGGCTCATTGTTGTGCCAGGTATCCATGGCACGACTATCCTGGATGATACCTACAATGCTAGCCCGGCTTCTACGCTGGCTGCGCTCAACCTCTTGGCGGAGATGGATGGGCGCAAGGTTGCCGTTCTCGGCGGTATGCTGGAATTGGGCAGCTATGAGGAGGAAGGGCATCGCCTGGTTGGGCGACGCGCGGCAGATGTAGCCTCTGTGTTGGTTACAGTTGGACGGTTGGGGCGTCTGATTGCCGAAGAGGCGCTGGCTGCAGGCATGCCGCCTGCGGCAGTATATGCTGTTGCGGATAACGAGGAAGCCGTGGAGGTCTTGCGGCAAATTCTGGCTGAAGGAGATTTTGTCCTGGTGAAGGGATCGCGGGGGATCGCCATGGAACATATCGTAGCCAAATTAGCGAGGAGTGAATGATGGCCCAAGCACTTTTGTGGGGCAGTGTCTCGTTTTTGCTGGCGGTGCTCAGCGGCGGCCCGTTGATCCGATTGTTGCGGCGCTATCGCATTGGCAAGACCATCCGCATTGACGGTCCTGCCAGGCATCAGGTGAAGATGGGCACTCCGACCATGGGCGGGCTGATGATCCTCGTCCCCGTGCTCTTGGTTACCGTGCTGACCAATTTGGTGGGGCGTTATTCGATGCTGATGCCGCTGGGCGTGATGGTAGCCTACGGCTTGCTCGGTATCTATGATGATTGGTGCGGCATCCATGACCGGCAGGGGGTGGGCATGTTAGCGCGGCTCAAGTTCCCCTGGCAGGTCTTTATTGGGCTATTGGCTGCATTGGGATTGCGCTTTATCCTGGATCTGGGAGGCATGGCGGTGCCTACCTTCCCCCAGGAGTTCGATATCGGTTGGTGGTATGTGCCGGTGGCTACTTTCTTGATCGTGGGCACTGCCAATGCGGTTAACCTAGCCGATGGCTTGGATGGCTTGGCAGGAGGGACAAGTGCCATCGCGTATATCGCCTATGGGGTCATTGCCTATTTGCAGAACCAGATTTACCTGGCCACCTTTTGCTTCACCATGGTTGGCGCCATCCTGGCTTTTCTGTGGTACAACGCCTACCCGGCAGAACTGTTCATGGGCGATGTGGGCTCGATGGCATTGGGGGCAACGCTGGCTACGGTCGCCCTGATGACCGAGCAGTGGCTTCTGCTAGCCGTGGTTGGCATTGTCTTTGTCGCTGAGGCGCTGTCTGACATCTTGCAAGTGGGCTATTTCAAGTTGACCCACGGCAAGCGGCTGTTCAAGATGGCTCCATTGCACCACCATTTCGAATTGTTGGGGTGGTCGGAAGTGCAGATTACGCAGCGTTTCTGGCTGATTGCCATTCTAGCGGCGATGGTGGGCATTGCCCTGGCGCTGTGGTGACAGCAGCACTGGTTATCGAGGGAAAACCTGACGTGGATACAGCGCGATTGGATGCAATCCATGAGTGGAATCTAAAGGGCAAGCGGGCGACGGTGCTGGGTCTGGGCCGTGAGGGCACCGCTTTGACACGCTTCCTGGTCGAGCAAGGTGCCCATGTCGCGGTCAGCGACTTGAAGGATGCGGCGGGCTTGCAGCAGGCTTTGGCGCAACTATCCGACTTGCCCGTGCGCTATTTCCTAGGTGGCCATCCGCTGGAGATATTAGATTGCGATGTATTGTTCGTCAGCCCAGGCATACCACTGGATGCGCCGATTGTGGTAGAAGCCAGGCGTCGTGGCTTGACGCTGAGCAGTGAAACGCGTCTTTTCTGCCGTCTCTGCCCTGCTGTCATCATTGGCATCACCGGATCGAGTGGCAAGACAACGACTGCAACCTTGGTTGCCAAGATGTTGGAAAAGGGCGGGCATACGGTGCACTTGGGTGGCAATATCGGCAATCCGCTCATTAACCGGCTACCTTGGATACGGCCAAGTGACGTAGTGGTGATGGAACTGTCCAGTTTCCAGTTGGACTTTTTCGGGCCCGTGTTGGATGCAGAGCCGCACAGCGATTTGGCCAGCCCGCTTTTCCCACCAGGAGGCTGGAGCCCGCCAATTGCGGCAGTGCTGAATGTCACACCGAACCATCTGGATCGCCACCCAACCATGGAAGCCTACATCGCTGCCAAAGCGAAAATCGTGCGCTATCAGCGCCTGCAGGATTATGCTTTGCTCAATAAGGATGACACGGTGGCACAAGGTTTTGCCCCCTCTTGCCCGGGCAAGGTTGCTTTTTTCAGTTTGCGGGGGCAAGTACCGCTGGGCGCTTACCTGAATGGGGATGACCTAGTGTTGCGCAACGAGGATGGCGAAGTTACGGTATGCTCCATTGGCGAGATACAGCTGCGCGGGTGGCACAATGTGGCGAACGTGTTGGCAGCTTGTGCCCTGGCGCAGCTCTGCGCCGTGCCGGTGCCAGCGATGGCTGAGGTGGCTCGAACCTTTGCCGGCGTGGAGCATCGCCTGGAACCCGTGTGTGAGTGGCGTGGGGTGTGGTATTACAATGATTCCATTGCCACTTCACCGGAAAGGGCGATCGCGGCACTGAACTCTTTTGCAGAACCGATTGTGCTGCTTGCTGGCGGGCGTGATAAGCATTTGCCGTGGACAGAATGGGCGGAGCGGGTGCGGCAGAAAGTGGTCCATGTCATTCTCTTTGGCGAGGCAGCTGCGTTGATTGAACGGGAACTGCGCAAGTTGGGCGATCAGGCACCGCCTATTCATCATGCCGAGAGCTTGGCTCACGCGGTGAAACTGGCTGAGGAACTAGCCCAACCAGGCCAGGTAGTGCTCTTTTCACCTGGCGGGACGAGTTTTGATGCTTTTCGGGATTATGCCGAGCGGGGAGAAACCTTTAAGCGTCTGGTGCACAACTTGTGCCGTACAGACGGCAGCGGTCAAGAGGAATCGTGAGAGTGTTGAAAAACTTTTTCCAATGTCATGCTGAACGAAGTGAAGCATCTCGCAGTACTTGGGAAAAGAGGCTAAAGCTACGCGAGACCCTTCGCTTCGCTCAGGGTAACAAGATTTTCAACACTCTCGAATCGTGAGGCAGACAATGGGTAGCAAACAAAAAGCGACGATGAGGGTGGACTATCCGTTATTTTTAGCCGTTGTGGTGCTGCTCATCTTGGGGTTGATGATGATCTACAGCGCGACCTTTACCTGGGAAAGCCAGCGCGGGATCATGATCAAGCAGACAGCGTGGGCAGTGCTGGGATTGGTGTTGCTCTTGATCGCCATGCGGTTGGATTACCGCATTTGGCGTCGCTTTGCCTTGCCTATGATGGGCATTGCTGTTCTGGCACTTGTTGCGGTGCTCCTCATGGGAGATAGAAAAGGGGATACGACGAGCTGGTTTCGGGAAGGTTCCGTGCAGCCCAGCGAATTTGCTAAACTGGCTTTCATTGTTTACATGGCTGCTTGGCTGGCTTCAAAAGGGGAGAAAATACGCGACGTAACCTACGGTTTGATTCCCTTTGCGGTATTGCTCGGCATTGTTAGCGGGTTGATCCTGCGGCAACCGGACATTGGGACGGCTCTCCTGATCATCGCTACTGCAATGGCCATGTTCTTTATTGCTGGGGCAGAGTTGGTGCAATTGCTCATTAGCCTGGTTGTGGGCGGGGCGGCTTTTTCTCTCATTATCATGAATTCAGAGCGTGCCTATGGACGGATTATCACGTTTCTCAATCCCAACGCTGACCCGAGTGGCGAGGGGTATCAGATTCTCAGGATTTTATCGAGTTTGCGCTCTGGAGGCATTGCAGGGCGTGGCTTGGGTTCAGGGATGGAGAAATACGTTTTGCCACTCCCTCACACAGACACTATTTTCTCGGTGATTGGTGAGGAACTGGGGCTGTTAGGTTGTCTCATTGTGATTGGCTTGTTCTTGTTTATTGCCTATCGTGGGCTAATTATTTCGTTTCGGGCGCCAGATACGTTCAGCACTTTGCTTGCCTTTGGTATCACCTGTTGGATGATCTTTCAAGCGACCATACATATTGCAGGTAACACCAATACGTTGCCTTTCACAGGCGTTACCTTGCCCTTTATCAGTTATGGTGGTTCATCGCTAACCATGTCCTTGACTGGGATTGGGATTTTGCTCAGCATTTCACGCGTAGGAGTAGAAAGGGAGCGCAGAACGAGTGCGGTGTTTGCTTTCGGGCGGCGGGACCGGCGGGCACGTGTATCCCGCGCTAGCCGTCGTGGAGGAATGGAAAAACGCCAGCGCCAGTGGTGACCTTCCGGAGTTAGAGGCAGTGCTTTACGTTGGGACGGCAGGAGGGCTGGAATCAAGGATTGTCACCAGGGCTGGGGTGGATTTTCGTGCCGTGCAGGCAGGAGCTTTGCGCGGCTTGTCCCCTTGGCGCGCTTTGGTCAATAGCTGGGCACTGCTGAAGGGCACGATCCAGGCACGGCGTATCCTGCGTGCTTTTCGGCCAGACGTCCTCCTAGCGACGGGTGGCTATGCTTCTGCGCCGGTGGTGATGGCTGCCTGGCTGGCTGGTTGTCCCGCATTGATTTATCTGCCGGATATTGTACCTGGATTAGCCGTTCGTTTTCTCTCTTATCTGGCAAAACGGGTAGCCGTGTCCTTCGATGCTTCGCTAGCCTATTTCCCACCAGGCAAGGCAGTGGTTACCGGCTATCCGGTGCGTTCGGCGCTGTATCAAGGGAATCGGACAGAAGCGCGTCAGCGCCTTGGTTTGGCTCTTGATGGGAAAGTGGTTTTGGTGCTGGGGGGCAGCCGTGGTGCGCATAGTATCAATCGAGCGGTTGCAGACATCTTGGAATCATTGCTGGGCAAGGCACAACTCATCCATGTAGCAGGAGAAAAGGATGCAGCCTGGCTGCAGGGGTGTCGGGAGGCTCTGCCCGAGGATTTGCGCCCGCGTTATCACGTGTACGGCTATTTGCACGAGGAAATGACTGATGCGTTGCTGGCTGCAGACTTGGCTATTGCACGAGCGGGTGCAGCCACAATGGGCGAGTTCGCTGCAGTTGGATTGCCCGCCATTCTGGTGCCGTATCCCTATGCCGGGCAGCATCAGGAAGCGAATGCCGATTTTATGGTCAGCCGTGGTGCGGCGCTGAAAGTACCTGATGACAAATTGGCTGAAGGAGTGCTCGCACCCCTTGTGGAGGAGTTGTTAGCCAATGAACAAAGGCTGCGGACGATGGCGGATAATGCCCGAAAACTGGCTAAGCCGGATGCGGCCCGAGCAATTGCACAGCAGTTGGCTCTGCTGGCAGGAGGAGTATGATGGACTCTCCGTTCACGGTAGTGATAACCTATGACCAGTTGATGCTCCTGATAATGGGCTTGTTTATGGTCGTTGGCGCGATGCGTGGTTTCTATCGTGAGGTCATCACCACAGCAGGGTTGGTTGCCCTGCTTGCCATATTGCTCCAACCCGCGTTAGCCGCGCCGATTATCAACTATGCGTCCAAGTTTGTGCGCTTGGTCCTGGCTTTTATCGCCAGCCGTGGCAGTGTTGACCTGCCCACGCTGATGTCTTATTATGAAAAAATTACGGTGCCTTTCGATGGCAGCAATCCATACGCTTTTCTGATTATTGCCCTGGTGGGGTTTGTTCTCCTGTCCTATGGCACTCGGAATGGCAAGGATGTAACAGCCCTCAGCCGTATTCTGGGTGGGGTGCTGGGCTTGTTAAATGGCTACCTGGTTATTTTCCTGTTCAAAGAGTACATTGTGAAATATATCCGACAGAAGTACATTCAACAAGGCGCTCTCGCGATGGCGCAGGAAACGCCTGGCCAGGTCTCTGTAGCGCTGAAGGACTTGCCGACGGGCGGGCTCTTAGAGGCAAATCGTTGGCAAATTGTGATTATTCTGCTGGGTGTGATTGCCGCATTGTTGTTCGTCAGTACGGCTACGGGTATGTCTCTGAAGAAGAAAAAGGATAAAGGGGGATGAGTTTGGCAGGCAATTGCCTGTTAGCGCGGGAAAAGGGAAAACGTATCCATTTCATTGGCATCGGGGGCATTGGCCTTAGTGCTATTGCACGTGTCCTGCACGAAGATGGCTATCAGGTTTCAGGTTCTGACAGGCAGCAGACGGCGCTCACGGCGGAGCTAGCGGCATTGGGCATGGAAATTTATCACGGGCACCGCCCGGAGCACGTGGTTGGCGCCGACCTGGTCGTGGTCTCCTCTGCCATACCAGAAGACAATGCGGAAGTTGTCGCTGCCAGAGAGGCTGGCATACCGGTTGTCAAGCGTGCGGAGCTCCTCGGCGAGATGATGGCAGGCAAATTTGGCATCGCCGTGGCGGGCACGCATGGCAAAACGACGACCACCGCTTTTATTTCCTTTGTGCTGACTCAAATGGGCTTAGATCCCACTTTCATCGTTGGTGGCATCTTGGAAGATTTGGGCACCAATGCCCGTCGTGGGGTAGGGCCGCACTTTGTCATCGAAGCGGATGAGTACGACTACATGTTCCTTGGGCTACGTCCTCGCTTGACGGTGGTTACGGTGATCGAGATGGATCATCCGGACTGTTTTACAGATATTGAGGACGTCTCACAGGCTTTCTACCAGTTCATGTGTTTGCTGCCAGATGGTGGCACCCTGGTTGGATGTGCAGATCAACCTCGGGTGATGCAATTGCTCCAGCGGGTGGGACAGGAAAGAGCGATAGACCTGATCACATACGGACTGTGCGAAGGCTCCTGGCGGGCGCAGGACATACGTAGCAATCCGTGGGGAGGGAGCGACTTTGACGTGCTCCATGGAGGCCAGGTGGTGGGACACGCAAGCTTGCGTTTGCCAGGGTTACATAACGTATCCAATGCTCTGGCGGTGTTGGCGGTTACGGATCGTCTAGGTCTGGAAATGGATAAAGTATTGCCATGGTTGCCCCAGTTTCATGGCGTCCGCCGTCGCTTTGAAATCAAGGGCGAAGCCCAAAACATCGTGGTGATTGATGACTATGCCCATCATCCTACCGAAATCCGCGCTACGTTGGCAGCAGCCCGACGGCGTTTTGGGAACAGGCGGTTGTGGGTCTTTTTCCAGCCGCATACGTACAGCCGTACCAAAGCCTTGTTGGAGGAGTTTGCCGCCAGTTTTGGCGATGCAGACCATGTCTTGATCGCAGAGATTTATGCAGCTCGTGAGACCGATAGCCTGGGCATGAGCGCACGGGATTTGGTGCAGCATATGCAACATCCCGATGTGCATTACGTGCCCACGTTGCATGAGGCGAGTGCTTTTTTGCAGACAGCCCTGCAACCTGGCGATGTCTTGCTTACCTTAGGCGCGGGGGATGGATACCTGGTTGGAGAGACGATTCTCCACATGTTGAGTGAAAACGAGGAGAAAAGGCAGTGGGACTTGCGGAATTAAGCTCTGCCCTAGGAGACAAAGCAATAGCGGGTGAACCGCTTTCCCAGCATACCACCTTTGGCATTGGCGGTCCGGCAGATTTGTTCGTTGTGGCTCATACTGTGCCTGAGTTGTGCCGCTATGTGCGTCTCGCCTGGGAGCAAGGCGTGCCGTATTTCATCCTGGGCAGCGGCGCCAATTTACTGGTGTCGGATAAAGGCATTCGTGGGCTAGTGATCCATAACCAGTGTCAGGCTGTCCGGGTTTTGCCTGGAGAGGAAGAACAGACTTGTTTGGTCGTCGCCGAGTCCGGAGCAGAACTGCGTGCTGTTGCTCGTCAAGCGATTGCGCAGGGGTTGGCTGGGCTGGAATGGGCAGTAGATGTGCCTGGCACGGTAGGCGGTGCGGTGGTGGGCAATGCGGGAGCCTACGGCGGATATATAAGCGACAATTTGCGCGGCGTTGCCGTTTTCACGCCACAAGAGGGGGAGTGCTGGTGGCAAGCAACACAACTCGGACTGGGTTACCGCACCAGTCGCTTCAAGCGGAATAAGGATGCGGAGCACCCTTCGCCGGTGATCCTGTCGGCAACCCTTGCTTTGTACAGAGAAGAGGCGGCGCGTATTCAAGCGCGAGCGGCGGAATACAGCCGGCGCCGCGCCGAGAGCCAGCCCAGTGGCTTGAGCGCAGGCAGCGTTTTCAAGCGCACAGAGCAATATCCGGCTGGTTTCCTGATTGAGAACGCGGGTCTGAAAGGTACGCAGATAGGGGGAGCAGTGGTCTCTACTCAACATGCCAACTTTATCATCAATCAAGGTTCGGCGACGGCGCGCGATGTGCAACAGTTAATTGAGTTGATTCGCGAAACAGTCTACGCCAAGTTCAAAATTCACCTCGAGTTGGAAATTGAACTGGTGGGAGAGTGGTAGTGGATAGAGGTGCGTGGGAAAAGTGCGCAAGATACGGGTGGGCGTGATTTTCGGGGGGCGTTCTGGAGAGCACGAGGTCTCGCTGATGTCAGCCCGGTCTGTGATGGACGCCCTCGATAAAGAGAAATACGAGGTTGTTCCTATCGGCATTACCCGGCAAGGCCGCTGGGTGACCGCATGGGATCCCTGGCAAACATTGCAGGCAATGCTGCACGAAACGAGGGACAGTGGGCGGGATGCCGCAAGCGAGGGGCAAGGTATTCCCTTAGCAATGCGTGAACTGGTGCCAGGGATTGGAGAAGGGGGTATCCCTTACGTAGACGTGATTTTTCCTGTCCTGCATGGTCCCTATGGAGAAGATGGCACGTTGCAAGGGCTGCTCGAGTTGGCAGGTATTCCCTATGTCGGATCGGGTGTTCTCGGTTCCGCGCTAGGGATGGACAAAGCAGCGATGAAAGCGATCTTTCGCGCAGAGGGGCTGCCGGTTGCGGATTACGTGCTAGTCATGCGTTGGGAGTGGGAGGAACAGCGAGGGGAAATCGTGCGGCGAGTGGAGCAACGCATTGGCTATCCTTGCTTTGTCAAGCCGGCCAATCTTGGTTCCAGCGTGGGCGTGTCGAAAGTCCAAGAACCGACTGCGTTGCCCATTGCCTTGGACATTGCGGCGCGCTATGACCGCAAAATGCTGGTGGAGAAAGCGATTGACGCACGCGAAATCGAGTGCAGTGTGCTGGGCAATGACCATCCCATTGCCTCGTTGCCTGGTGAGGTCGTGCCCGGGCGTGAATTTTATGATTATGAAGCCAAGTATTTCGACGAGGCAACACAGTTAATTGTCCCAGCCGACTTGCCACCGTCGAAGGTGGCAGAGGTGCAGGAATTGGCAGTGCGTGCCTTCCTTGCCCTGGACTGCGCGGGCATGGCACGGGCCGACTTTTTTCTCGATCGCCAATCAGGGCAGGTCTATATCAACGAATTAAATACGATACCTGGTTTTACGGCCGTCAGCATGTATCCCAGGATGTGGGAAGCCAGTGGCATCCCTTATCCAGAGTTGCTCGACCGGCTAATACAGCTAGCCTTTGAGCGCCATAGAGACAGAAGCCGTATTTCGACACTGTATAGAGTAGATGGCTATTAGGACAAAGCAAAACCCAAAGCGAAAGAAATATATGGCAGCCCGTCGCCGCAGGCGGGTTCACCGCCAGTATGGCATCAGTGTTGCCATGCCCAGATTGCGTGTGGGTACCACCGGTATCAGTGGAAGCCGTATGCTGGCTCTGGCGATGTCCCTAGCTATGGTTGCCTTACTCTGTTGGTTCTGGCTGGACTTGCGCTTCTACGTCTTTGACGCGGAAATAGAGGGGAACGCGTTAATCAATGCCGATGAAGTGTACCGCGCTAGCCTTTTAGAAGGCAGGAGCATCTTCTATGTGAACCGTGCCGACGTGGCTGAGCACATCCGCCAGGGAATACCCGGCGTGGCAGACGTACGGGTTGATTGCCAATTGCCAGCGCGGGTGCGCATTGTCATCCGCGAGCAGGACGTGCGGTTTGTCTGGTGTACTGCAGGCACTGCTTTTCTCGTAAATGGGGAAGGATTGGTGCTCAAAGTGACTGATGGCGGAGATGGGAACTGGATTGCTATCCACGATTTGGACAACCAGTCGCTCAAGCCGGGAGATCGCGTAGAACAGGCCGCTTTGAATGCGGCGAGCCGTCTGCGCGAATTGATCCCTAGTGCGAAAGTTTTTGAGTATTCCAAAGGGACTGGAATTGTTCTGACGGATGCACGCGGCTGGCGCGTATACTTTGGCGATGACCAGCAACTGTCGCGAAAGGTCGCCATGATGCATGCGTTGTTGGATAAGTTGGCGCGGGAAGGCCGTTCGATCAAGTTGCTTGATCTGCGCTTTGTGGCAAATCCATATTACGAGTGAGACGCGATGAACCATCGTTGGCAAGCATTGTTTGCTCATTGCGAATGCTCTTCACATCCATAGGAGGCATAATTTGGAAAGGACGGTTGTCGGGATTGATGTAGGCACGACCAAGGTCTGCACTTTGATCGGCGAGTTGGATGAACAGGATCGCCTCTGTATCTTGGGTGTGGGGGTTGCCCCTTCTCATGGTTTGAGCAAAGGCGTTGTCGTGAACGTGGATGACGCAACCAAGGCAATCGCTGAGTCCATCGAAAGGGCAGAGCGTGTCTCTGGCTATACCATCGAGTCCGCCTATATTGGACTGGCAGGTAAGCATATCTCCTCGTTCAACAGCCGGGGGGTAGTAGCTGTGGGACGTGGGGAGCGCTATATCACGGAAGAAGATGTAGCACGCGCTTTGGAGGCAGCGCAGGCTATCGCCGTGCCGCATAACCAACAGATTGTGCATATCATCCCGCGCAGTTTTACCTTGGATGGCCAAGAGGGGGTACGCGACCCGGTAGGGATGGCTGGGTTCCGCCTGGAGGTTGAGGCGCATATCGTCACAGGCGCAGTGACGGCCATTCGCAACTTGGTGCAATGTGTGGAGAGCAATGGCATCCAGGTCAATGATTTGATCCTACAGCCTTTAGCCTCCAGTGAGGCAGTGCTCACGCCGGAGGAGCGCGAAATCGGCGTGGTACTGGTGGATGCCGGAGGGGGGACCACGGATGTTGCCATCTTTGCGGATGGAGGCATCTGTCACAGTGTCGTTTTGCCCGTAGGCGGGAACAATTTGACAAACGACATTGCCGTTGGCTTGCGTACACCTTTCACCACGGCTGAAACGCTGAAGATCAAGTATGGCCATGTCCTCCCGGAAGCGATTGACTCACAAGAGGTTATCCAAGTGGCTGCTTTTGGGGAAGGTGAGTCGCAAGCTATCCCGCGTCTGGAATTGGTCCAGATATTGGAGGCACGGGCTGAAGAAATGTTCGCGATGATCCTTCAGGAGATCAAGCGTTCTGGATATGAAGGGCTTTTGCCCGCCGGTGTAGTGCTCACTGGCGGGACGGCCGATTTGCCAGGTTTCAAAGAACTGGGGCGCGAAATGCTGCAATTGCCGGTGAGAATTGGCCATGTACGTAACATCGGTGGCTTGGCAGATGCAGTCAGTGCTCCAGCCTATGCCACAGCAGTAGGCCTTTTGCTGTGGGGAGTACGACATGGGCCATCTGAAAGGAGGTTGGAGAAACGCGAAAGCCGATGGACGGATTTATACAAGCGTTTTGTGGATATTCTCAGAGCATTTTTACCACGATGAAAGGAGAGGAGACGGATGACAGGTAGAAAGGCGGACATGGAGAGATTTGCGCAGATCCGAGTGGTTGGCGTTGGCGGCGGTGGATGCAATGCCGTCAACCGCATGGTGGAAGCAGACGTGCAGGGCGTAGATTTCATTGCTGTGAACACAGATGCCCAGGCACTGATGCTCTCGAAGGCACCAGTACGAGTGCGTATTGGTGAAAAATTGACCCGAGGCCTTGGCTCGGGTGGCAATCCCACCATTGGAGCCAAAGCAGCCGAGGAGTCCCGCGATGAACTCTACGAAATACTCAAAGGTTCTGACATGGTGTTCATTACCGCTGGCATGGGCGGTGGAACGGGCACAGGAGCCAGCCCTATCGTTGCTGAGATCGCCAGGGACCTGGGAGCGCTAACCATTGGTGTGGTTACGCGGCCATTCACATTTGAGGGCTTCCAGCGTGCCAAAGCCGCCGAGGAAGGCATCGCCAAACTCAAGGAAAAAGCCCACACCCTGATTGTAGTGCCCAATGACCGGCTGCTACAGATTGTGGACAAGAAGGCTTCGATTGAAACTGCTTTTCGTGTTGCCGATGACGTCCTGCGGCAGGGAGTACAAGGCATTTCCGAAATCATCACTATGCCTGGCTTGATCAATGTGGATTTTAACGACGTGCGTTCGGTGATGGCTGAGGGTGGATCGGCGTTGATGGGGATTGGCCGTGCCAGTGGGGAAAATCGTGCGGTGGAAGCTGCCAAACAGGCTATTTCTAGCCCACTGTTGGACGTAACGATTGATGGCGCAAAAGGCGTGTTGTTCAATATCTGTGGTGGTCCGAACCTCACGCTCTTCGAAGTAGACGCAGCAGCGGCCGTGATCCGCGAGCGGGCTGACCGGGATGCCAACATCCGCTTCGGTGCTGTGATTGATGAGAGCATGGATGATGAGATTCAACTGACCGTCATCGCCACCGGGTTCAATGCCGAAGCACGTGCCCAGGCAAAGCCCTATGCGGTTCAGCCCAGGAAGACGATTGATTTCCCGGTGCGTTCTTTCGAGAGCGAGGACCTGGATATCCCAGCTTTCCTAAGGCGGCGGTAGAGGTCGAGGCAAGCAGTGAGTAACGGGTAGCAGGCTTGCTTGTTGCCCGTGGCTCACTGCTGCCTGGCAGGCAAAGGTTCATAAAACGTAATGCGTAAAGCATAAGAGTGGCTTGCTGTCCGTGCTGCAAGGCGCAAGAAGGCTATGCTCGACTGTCTCCTCACTCGTTGCTTGTCACTTATTACGGATGCTATTCCCTCATTGACAGAACGAATCTTAAAAAAGCCCCCGTTTTAAGTCTTTTCTGCTTGTCATTTTGGCGATTTTGTGCTAGACTATATACTGACTACTAGATATAGTTATGTATCGCGGTTTGGCTACTATATCTAGTAGTTACTCCTTATTGTTGCTTCCCGTATTGATTCGTGCTTGTAAGGAGAAATTGCCATGCGCTGTCCCTATTGTCAGGAAGGTGATTCTCGTGTCATTGACACCCGCGAAGTGGGAAATACGATCCGACGACGCCGTGAGTGCCCAAGGTGCGGACAACGGTTCACTACTTATGAACGCCTTTCACCCGTGAGTTTGCTTGTTGTGAAGCGCGATGGCCGTCGTGAGCCTTTTGACCGTGAGAAATTGTACCTGGGCATCTACAAAGCCTGTGCCAAGCGTCCTATCTCCGAAGAGCAGATTGAGAAGTTGGTTGGCCATATCGAGAGTGAACTGTTCGCTTTGGGCAAAGCAGAGGTAGAGAGCAAGGTCATTGGTGAGATGGTCATGGAGCAATTACGGGATTTGGATGACGTGGCCTATGTGCGTTTTGCCTCTGTCTACCGACGCTTCAAAGATGTCAACGGGCTGGTGGAAGAAATTAAGGAGTTCAAGAAGTGGAAGCAGCGCGGTGAGCCCGTTGCGGCTGCAGCGAAGAAGGGCAAGCGCACCAAGCGCTCATAACCGCACCGGCGAAATTCCCTAACGAAGAAGAATGAGTGTGGAGAGGCAATCATGGACGTTATTGATGCATCCGTGCAAGAAGAGCGGCAAACGAAAACGAGTATTGCCTTCGTGCAGAAACGAGATGGGCGCATTGTGCCCTTTGATCAAAAGCGCATTGACGCAGCGATCTTGCGCGCATTTAAGGCTGTTGGCATGGGAGAGCCGAAGGAGCGTGTCCAAGAATTATCGCAGCGTGTGGTCGAACTTCTGGTGCAACGCTTTGGCACCGATGCCCGTCCCCATGTGGAGCAGATACAAGATGTCGTAGAGGAAGTGTTGATTCTGGCTGGGGAAGCCAAGGTCGCCAAGGCGTACATCCTGTACCGTCAGCAACGCTCTGAAGTGCGCGATACAACCTATCTATTGTTGGATGGCATGAAGCTGGTGGATGATTACATTGATCGCGCCGATTGGCGCGTCAGCGAGAATGCCAACATGAACTACTCGCTGCAGGGTCTGAATTTCTATGTGGCATCGAGCATCGCCGCCAAGTATTGGCTAAACAAAATCTATCCCATCGAAGTGCGGCAGTGCCATCTGGAAGGGGATTTTCACATCCACGACCTGGGCATGTTGGCGACGTACTGTTGCGGCTGGGACTTACAGGATTTGCTGATCAGAGGGTTTGGCGGAGTGCCGGCAAAGTTGGAAAGCAAGCCGCCTAAGCATTTGCGCACTGCCCTGGGGCAGTTAATCAACTTTTTCTACACAGTGCAAGGGGAATCAGCGGGCGCGCAGGCTGTCTCCAATTTCGATACGCTGTTAGCGCCTTTTGTGCGCTACGATGGCTTGTCCTACCCAGCCGTGAAGCAGGCGATGCAGGAATTTGTTTTCAACATCAACGTGCCCACACGGGTAGGTTTCCAGACGCCTTTTACCAATGTTACACTGGACCTCACGCCACCAAGTACCTTGGCGGATGCGCCAGTTATCGTGGGAGGGGAGCCACGCTCCGAAACCTATGGCGATTTCCAATATGAGATGGATCTCATCAACCGCGCTTTCGCTGAGGTGCTGTTGGAAGGCGACGCACGCGGGCGTGTATTTACTTTCCCCATTCCGACTTATAATATCACGCGGGATTTCGATTGGGACAACCCAGTGCTAGAACCGTTGTGGCAGGTCACAGCCAAGTACGGCATCCCCTATTTTGCCAACTTTATCAACAGCGACCTGAAACCAGAAGACGCCCGCTCCATGTGCTGCCGCTTGCGCTTGGACAACCGCGAACTGCGCAAGCGCGGCGGAGGGCTGTTCGGTGCCAATCCACTCACAGGCAGTATCGGCGTGGTAACAATCAACCTGCCGCGTATTGGCTACCGCGCCACCAGCGAGGATGACCTGTTCTATCGCCTTGCTCACATCATGGAAGTTGCCCGCACTTCATTGGAGATCAAGCGCAAGGTGCTGGTGCGGCATACAGAGCAGGGACTCTATCCGTACAGCAGGTACTATTTGCAGCCTGTGCGCGATAGTTTGGGGTCCTATTGGGCGAATCATTTCTCGACAATCGGTATCGTGGGCATGAACGAATGTTGCCTCAACTTTTTGGGCGTTGGGATTGGGCATCCCGAAGGGCGGGATCTGGCTATCCGTGTGCTGCAATTTATGCGCCAAAAACTGCAAGACTTTCAAAGTGAAACAGGACATTTGTATAACCTGGAAGCTACGCCAGCAGAGAGCGCGAGTTACCGCTTGGCGAAGGCAGATCGGAAGCAATACCCGGACATCATCACTGCAGGGACGAAGGAGACGCCCTACTATACCAATTCCACGCACCTGCCCGTGGGGTTCACCGATGACCTGTTCCAGGCTCTGGAGCACCAAGATGAACTGCAGACGCTGTACACGGGAGGGACAGTTTTCCACGCTTTTCTCGGCGAGCAGATTGATGACTGGCGCCAGGCACGGTTGCTGGTGCGCCGCATCGCAGAACGTTACCACCTGCCTTACTTTACGCTCACGCCGACTTTCAGTATCTGCCCCGTGCATGGATATCTGCCGGGAGCGCATCGTTACTGCCCCTATGAGCATACGGCGGATGAACTGGAGCGTTGGGGAGTCGTGGTAGCGTAATGTTTTGTGCATTCTAAATATGGAGGCTGACACATGGCAGACGATAGACAAGAAAGGACATCCATGTCCGTGAAGCGCATACCTTGTGAAGTGTATTCGCGCATTGTGGGCTATTTGCGCCCAGTGCAGAATTGGAACAAGGGCAAGCAGCAGGAATTTGCCGAGCGCAAACCATACACCATACCAGAGCAGGCAGAACCCAGCAAAGAATAGAATATGGCGACCTGCTTGAGAGCGTTGCTTATCACTCATCACTCGTTACTTCTCAGTGACAGGTGCATATAAAAGCAGTTTTGCCCACTTCCCTAATCGAATACCCTGGTCATATCGCCACCGTACTCTATGTTGGCGGGTGCAATTTCCGCTGTCCTTATTGCTACAATGTGGATTTGGTATTGCGTCCCGCGCAATTGCCCGGCATCGAGCCATCTGAGGTGCTGCAGCGCTTGGAAGCGCGGCATGGATTTGTGGATGGCGTGGCCATCACTGGCGGTGAGCCAACTTTGCAGCCTGATTTGACCGCATTTCTAAGTGATCTACGCCGCCTCGGCTTGGCTATTAAGCTGGACACCAATGGCTACTTGCCTGATGTATTGCAGGCGTGCCTGCAGCAAGGCATAGTGGACTATGTCGCGATGGACATCAAAAGCAGCCTGTCAAAATACGAGCAGGCGGCAGGCGTGGCGGTGGACGTAGAGCGTCTGCGGCAGTCTATCGAACTCTTGCTTCATGCGGACATCGAATACGAATTCCGCACCACTGTAGTGCCAGGCTTGGTAGACTTGCCAGACGTACAAGCCATCGTTGGACTCATCGCAGGTGCTAAGCGGTATTACCTGCAGTATTTCCTCCCTGTCGCCACGGTCGGCTGGGGCGAGGATATCCCCGTTGGTTCCCCCTCACCTGACGTGATGCAGCGCATGGCAGATATCGCGCGAGGCGCAGTGGCAGAAGTGGGCATTCGGGGACAAGCGCTGCTGCCTGAGACCATCCAGCCGTGATGGATTCTGCATTGGGAAAGGCTATGGATCTCACCAGAGATTGCCCAGATCAAGGAGGCGAGAATGAGGCTCTGTAGTGCTTGTTTATTAGGCATAAAATGTAGGTACGATGGCGAGAGTAATCCAACTGCCCAGGTCCTCAAGCTGCTTTCACAAGAAGTTCTTATCCCTGTATGTCCGGAGCAATTAGGGGGACTACCCACCCCCAGAGAACCGGCGGAGCCAAGAGGAGAGAGAATTGTTGCGGTGTCGGGGAGGGATGTGACCGAGAATTTTGAGAAAGGAGCTCACCAAGTTTTGTATTTGGCAATACTATTTGGTATTAAAGAAGCGATCCTCAAACAAGGAAGTCCGTCCTGTGGCTGTGGGCAAATCTATGACATGAAAGGAAATGTCATCGCAAGGGACGGCGTTACTACATCCTTGCTAAAAAAACACGGCATGAAGGTGATATCCGAGCAGGACTTGCCGCATTCTTAGTGGCTCATTTTCGTTCGTCACTGCTTGCTGGCCTTGTCGCTTTTGGATTTCAGTGCGAGGGTTTGGGGCAACAATTATTTCGCTACCCGCAATTTCTAGAGAGGTATAACCGGTAAGAGTGGTGCCATGCCCCAGGTAATTGCTTTAGGGGACATCAACTTGGATATTGTTGCGCACATGGCTTATTACCCTCCTCGCGGTGGAGAGGGGATAACTTCCCAATGTTGCCTGCGCTTAGGCGGATCGGCAGCTAATACTGCTTTCGTATTGGCGTGTTGTGGCATGGAGACCGCGATCATTGGGCGAGTAGGTACAGACCCGCTTGGTCAACAACTGTTAGCTGACCTACGGGCAGGAGGAGTGGATGTTAGTCTCGTGCAAAGTGATCCCGACAAGACCACGGGGGTGGTATTTGTGGCGGTTACTCCTGACGGTGAACGCACGATGTTTGGTTCCCGCGGCGCTAATGTACGTCTTGATTTCCAAGGTTTCCCACCAATCCAGTGGGGTAGAGTGCATCATTTTCATCTGTCAGGTTATGCCCTATTGGAAGCTCCACAGCGAGAAGTAGCGCTTTGTGCTATGGATGCGGCTTGCCGCTCTGGACTGAGCGTTTCCCTTGATGCTGGGGTAATCACTTTGATGCAACAGAACAGCTTGATTCGCTCCCTGTTGCCCAGAATAGACCTATTCCTGCCCAGCCTAGACGAAGCGGAGTTGCTCACTGGTACGCGCGATGCGGAGATGGCTGTCATCAAACTGCGCGAGCAAGGAGTGAAAGCGATAGCCCTCAAATTGGGTGGAAAGGGGTGCATGGTAGGCGTAGAAGAAGGCAATTTTTCAGTTCCTCCCTTTGCCGTCGAGGTGCGAGATACTACAGGGGCGGGTGATGCTTTCAATGCCGGGCTTATAGCTGGTCGCCTGAAAGGGTTAAGTTGGCGAGCCGCAGCTTTATGGGGTAATGCCCTGGGAGCTCTTGTTGCCCATGCGGGCATTAACAAAGAAGTCATTGGCCGCGAAGCCGTGGCTGCTTTTCTGCATCAATCGCGGAACCAATCCACCTGGATGGATTGGCAATGCGAATTTGATACAATTATTCAGCTACTAAAAGGAGGTGGACATGGTGGTGGAATGGCGAGAACGATTGGATAGCGTGCGGATCAAGTCGTTGGAAGACTTTTTTGGCGTGCGAAAACCCATTATTGGAATGGTGCACCTGTGGCCGTTACCTGGAGCACCTGGCTATACCGGGTATGGGATGCAACGCATCATAGATGAGGCACTGCGTGATGCTGAGACTCTAATTGAGGGAGGGGTAGATGCGTTGCTGGTGGAGAACATGTGGGATTTGCCATACTACACCCAGCATGGCATCCCACCAGAAGAGATGACCGCTCAGGCAGTTGCTGCACATGCTGTCGTTGAGGCGGTAGATGTACCGGTAGGGATCAATGTGGTTCATAACGGCGGTCGGGTAACCCTGGCGATTGCTGTAGCTGCAGGGGCCAAGTTCATCCGGGTGTGTCTGCTTACCGGCGCTCAAGTGTGGGATACAGGCGAATTTGACCATGGCTGTGCGGCGGAGCTTCTGCGCGTTCGCCAGGCTCTGCAAGCCGAGCATGTCAAAATCTTCGCCGATGTGGACAAGAAACATTCCGTACGCTTTCCGGGCATTGATCTGGCTACCCATATTGAGTGGACTGAGTTCTATCAGGCTGATGCCTTGATTGTCTCTGGGAAAATGACTGGGGCTGCACCTGAGCTAGAGAAAGTACGCCTTGCAAGGCAATTGGCCACACGGCCCATTCTGATGGGTAGCGGGACGAGCGCTGATAACATTGCTGACTTCTTGCAATACGCTGATGGCGCCATTGTTGGCTCCAGCTTGAAAAAAGATGGCATCGCTGAAAACCCAGTGGATCTGGAGCGGGTAAAGCGCTATATGGAGATAGTGCATCGTGTACGTGGCACTTGCGGCAACTCTTAAGGCATTGAAAACCTGATTTGAACTCAACAAGCGCAAGCGAGATTTGACAGACTCGCCTTTTTGTGCTACAATGGTGGTTGGGTCGTACCAACCACCCAACCACTTCCTCAAGGGTGAGGTTATGGCACAACTTGATCGGCAAAGCTTTGAACCCCTCTATCATCAAGTGGCAGAAATTATCCGAGGGGCAATTGAATCAGGCGAGTTGCCTGTGGGCACTCGGGTGCCATCGGAGCGGGAGTTGATTCAAAAGTACGAGATCAGCCGGAACACGGCGCGTCGGGCATTGGATACGTTGGCCAGGGAGGGCCTGATCTATTTTGTGCAAGGCCGTGGCACGTTTGTTGCTCCAAATAAAATGCAGCATGGGCTGGCGCGCCTGAGTGGTTTTACCGAGGACATGATCCGTGCCGGATTAAAGCCCAGTTCCCGCCTCCTCAAGATGCAGTTGATTCCTCCATCGCCCAAAGTGGCCCGTTGTCTCCATTTGCTCCCCGGTCAACAAGTGATCTACATCGAGCGCTTGCGCTTGGCAGATGACCAACCTATGGCTCTGAATACCTCTTATATCCCATATCATTTATGCCCCCAGTTGCTCCAGGAGGACCTGGAAAACGATTCCCTCTTCCGCTTGTTGGAGGAAAAATACGGCCTGCGTCTATGGCGATCCGAACAGGTTATTCGTCCTGCCATCGCTACCGAATATGAGGCGGAGCTGTTAGGGGTAGCGCTTTATACTCCTTTGTTGTTGGCGGAAGGAACTACGTACCTGAAAGAGGATATTCCCATCGAGTATATGACCATCCTTTACCGTGGTGACCGCTATGAGTTTGTCATTCACATGACGCGTGATGCTCCAATTCAGGTTACGAGAGGAGCGGAGAAATGAGGATTGGGCTGGTGGGCGATGGGGGGCGCGAGCATGCCATTGCCGTGGCATTGACGTACGCTGACTCAACGGTCGAGCTCTTTGCCTACATGCATCAACCCAATCCTGGCATTGTGGCTTGTGCAAAGGTTATTGCAACTGGCCCGTTGACGGATGTCCATGGGGTGGCGAAATTTTTCCAGAAGGCAAAAACAGACGTCATCCTCATTGGCCCAGAGACTCCGCTCGCTGCAGGACTGGTGGATGTGTTGGCAGCCAAGGGTTTGGCAGCTGTTGGCCCAACAGCAAGGCAAGCCAGGTTAGAGAGTGACAAAGGGTATATGAGGCGTCTTCTGCGTGAGCGGGTGGGGCGTGGTTATCCGGATTTTTTGGAAGCATCCCATTTATCGGAAGCTGCAGCGTTTATCCGAGATCATGGTAACCAGGTAGCGGTAAAGCCAGTGGGCCTTACCGGCGGCAAAGGCGTGCGCGTGCTGGGCACGAACCTATCGAGCGCGGAAGAGGCGCTGGCTTATGCCCAAGCGCTCATGAATAGGGATGGGCGGGTACTCCTGGAGGAGAGGCTTATTGGTGAGGAGTTCTCCTTGATGGCATTCAGCGATGGACAGCATCTCGTGCCCATGCCCTTGGCTCAAGATTTCAAGTACGTCTATGATGGTGACCTGGGAGGGATGACTGGTGGCATGGGTGCTTATACCTGTGCCGATGGGCTGTTGCCATTTGTGATGCCCGCCGAATTCCAAACCGCTTGGGAACTGCTACAGGATGTCATCGCTACCATAGAAGCCGATACCCAGGAGCCCTATCGCGGTGTCATCTACGGTCAGTTCATGCTCACGGCGAAGGGCCCGCTGATTGTGGAATGTAATGTCCGCTTTGGTGATCCCGAAGCGATCAATGTGCTGGCTGTGCTTGATGATAGCCTGGGTAGGTTACTTCCGCATTGGATGGATGGTACGCTTTCAGAAGTGACTTTTCGCCCTCAAGCCACTGTTTCCAAGTATTTGGTCCCGCCTGGCTATCCTGAATCATCACGTGAGGTGTTTTTCCAACTTGATTTGTCTCACTTGGAAGAGCAAGGGGTCCACGTGCGTTTTGCCTCCCTCCGACCGACAGATGGGGGCTATTACACAGCATCCTCGCGCACCTTTGCTCTTCTTGCGCTGGCCGATAGCCCTGACGAGGCTTCTACGCGCATCGAAGAAGCTATTACAGCACTACCTCTTAATGGCTTACATCATCGCCGGGACGTAGGCGATGCCGAGGTTTTAGCGGCAAAGGTGCGCCGCATGGAGGAGATTCGAGCGGTTTGCTGACATTATGACTCAACGCGGTGACGATGATGAAGAAAAAAGTAACCAAGTCTGATTGGGATTTGCTCGAACATCTGACTGCTTTGCCTGGCCTCTCCGGGTTTGAGGAGCCCGTGAGACGCTTTATCGCACAGTGCTTGGAACAGATCAATGTCCCGTTTGAGGTTGATAGTCTGGGCAATTTGGTAGCTCATATCGCAGGAGGAGGACCCCGCGTGCTCTTTGTGGCGCACATGGATGAAGTGGGACACGTGGTGTCCAAAATCCGCGCTGATGGCTACTTGAGCATCGAACGCATTGGTGGTGTCTCAGCGGCAGCACTATCTGGACAGCCTGTGCAAGTTTGGACTGCGAATGGTTTTTTGCCCGGGGTAGTGGGTGTATATCCACAGCATTTGGAAAGGCAGGAGCCTGAACCACCGCCGCGTAGGCCTTTTGTGGATATTGGTGTTCGTTCTCGGGAGGAGGCAGTGGCGTGCGGAGTGAAAGTGGGTGCTGTAGTAACGTATGCGCCGAATTTCACCCGCCTGAATCAACGCCTAATCCGTAGCAAAGCGCTGGATAACCGGTTAGGGTGTTATTTGCTGCTGCAGTTGGCTATGCAGTGGGGCGAGAAGCGACCCCCTACGGACCTTTTCCTCGCCTTTACTGTGCAGGAAGAGTCTAATTTACGCGGTGCCGTTCCGGTTGCGCGTGCGGTAGCACCACAATACATTGTCGGCTTGGATGTTACGCTGGCTTTTGATACTCCAGACTTGGCCCCTTTGGAGCAAAGCGAGGTGGTGTTGGGAAAAGGACCAGCATTGAAAATTATGGATCATTTGCCAGGCAGCCTATACGGCACGATTGCCCATCCCGGTTTGCGTGCGCATATTGAGAATATTGCAGCACAAGAGGGCATCCCCTTGCAATACGAAGTGATGATGGGATTGACCACTGCCATTTCGCCCTTGGCTTTTATCGAAACGGGCATGGCAGCCATTGGCTTGTCTATCCCCTCGCGTTACAATCATTCGCCAGTGGAAGTGGTGTCTACCGATGACATAGAAGCAGCAGCAATGCTCCTACAGGTTTTGGTGGCTTCTCCATGGCCGGAAGAGGCAGGAAAGGGGGAAATCAAGTCTGAACTGAAAGGGGGTGGTGGCTGAGCGAAGATGAATAGTGGGCGTTGTATGGCTTTCGAGGTTTCAATAGAAACCAAACGACAAAAAGGAGGAAGAAAAATGCGTAAGACGGTGTATATCTTATTGGTACTGGCACTGTTGGCTACTGCCGTGGCAGCCTGTGGCGCGCCGAAAGCCACTCCAACACCGGAGAAAAAGGCGTTGAAGGTTGTCCTGCTGATCAATGGGGTGCTGGGCGACAAGTCATTCTTCGACTCTGCGCAGCGCGGTATAGACCGTGCAGTTAAGGAGCTGGGTATCCAAGCCAAGACTATTGAGGCAGGGACTGACCCAGCGCGGTGGGAAGCAGCGCTGGAGGACGCAGCAGCGACGGAGGATTACGACATCCTCATCTGCGGCACTTGGCAGATGAACGATTACCTGGGCAAGGTTGCGCCCAAGTATCCCGACAAAAAGTTCTTCATCTTTGACACCTCGGTAGACTATAGCAAGGGCAACCTGGGTAATGTGTACTCCGTGCTCTACAAGCAGAATGAAGGGTCGTATTTGGCGGGCGTGTATGCGGCGATGATGACCCAGAAGCCACTGCCTGGGATGAACGACAAGAAGGTCATCGGAGTGATTGGCGGGATGGACATTCCGGTGATCAATGACTTTATCGTGGGTTACAAGCAGGGCGCCCGCGATGTAGATCCCGAGACGCAGGTCATCGTACAGTATTCAGGAGGTTGGAACGACCCCGCCAAGGGCAAGGAGATCACGTTAGCCATGTATGAACAGGGTGCGGACATTGTGTTCAACGTGGCCGGCGGCACGGGAATGGGCATCTTTGAGGCAGCCGAAGAGCAGAACCGCTATGCCATTGGCGTGGACTCGGACCAGGCGATCATTGTCAAGGATACGGACCCGCAGCAGGCGGAGCGCATTCTGACCTCGATGTTGAAGAATGTGGACAACTCCCTGTTCCGCGCACTCAAACTGCACCTGGAAGGGAAGCTGGTGTACGGACAGGCAGAGTACCTCGGTATTGCTGAGGGTGGTGTCGGCCTGGCAAAGAACGAGTACTATGAGAAGTATACGCCAACGGATGTGAAGGCTAGGGTAGAACAGGCTGAAAAAGACATCCTGGAAGGCAAGATCAAGGTAGATACTGCCTTCTAGAAGCCGATTGTAGTACAACTAGAAATCGAGTTTGAACCATGGCGAGGCCAGTGGTTCGGCTGCTGGCCTCGCCTGGGCTAGAGGATGCAAGATCGTTTGTCGCTGGCCCTATTTGACAGCTATCTTTTTGCTTATAGTATATATCCACATTTATTGCAGCCTTTGGTGGGAGCAGAACAATGAGTTCACTGATTGAGATGCGCCAAATTAGCAAACTTTACCCGAATGGCGTTCTAGCCAACGACCGCGTGGATTTCTCCGTCGAGCGGGGCGAGATCCATGCGCTCGTTGGTGAAAACGGCGCGGGCAAGACCACTCTGATGAAGATCCTCTACGGCATGGAGGCGCCTACGGAGGGGGAGATATGGCTGCGTGGGCAGCGTGTGCATATCCGTTCGCCTATTGATGCCATCCGACGGGGCATTGGCATGGTGCACCAGAATTTCATGCTTATTCCTTCCTTTACGGTCGCCCAGAACATCGTCTTGGGCCGAGAGCCCTTAGATCGTGGCTTGGTGAATTATACGGAAGCATTACGCATTACGGAGCAGCTTTCCAAAGAATACGGGCTAAAAGTTGAAGCGGATGCCACGATTGACAGCATCCCGGTAGGGATGCGACAGCGGGTAGAAATCTTGAAGGCGCTACATTGGGGGGCGGAGATCCTCATTTTGGATGAGCCTACGGCTGTGCTCACCCCGCAGGAGACACGCGAACTGTTCACGGCGATCCGCAAGCTGACTGAACGGGGTAAGACAGTCATATTCATCACCCACAAGTTGCGTGAAGTCAAGGAGATTTCGGACCGCGTTACCGTCATGCGTAATGGGCGAGTAATGGGCACATTAAAAACTGCTGAAGCAAGCGAAACCCAGATTGCGCGGATGATGGTTGGTCGGGAAGTGTTCATGGTCGTTGACAAGCCGCCTGTGCAACGAGGGGGGGTTGTGTTGCAAGTCCGTGACCTGACCCATATCGCTGAGACGGGCCACGTTCGTCTGCGCAATATCTCCTTCAATGTATATGCAGGGGAGATCCTTGGCGTGGCTGGGGTCGAAGGAAACGGCCAGACGGAATTGGTGGAGGTGCTGGCAGGGCTGCGTCCGGCAACTTTTGGCACGGCGATGGTGGATGGTCAATCTTTGCTGAACCATACTCCGCGCAAAGTGCGCGAACTAGGCGTGAGCCATATCCCAGAAGACCGACTCACCTATGGGGTGGCATTGGATGCAAACGTAGCCGAAAATACGGTGGTGGACCGCTATTATCGGCCTCCCTTCACACGGAATGGTTTTCTCAGCGTCGGTTTTATCATGGAGTTTGGCAACGGGCTAATCCGCCAATTCAGCATTATGGCCCCTGATGCAAGCGTGCCGGTACGCGCTTTGTCCGGTGGCAACATGCAAAAAGTGGTTGTGGCACGCGAGTTCTCCTCTCAACCGCGTTTGCTGATCGCCGCTCAACCTACGCGCGGCATTGATGTAGGGGCCACAGAGTTTGTCCACCAGCAATTGATCCAGAAACGCTCGGAGGGATGTGCGATCCTCCTGGTTTCTGCAGATTTGAATGAAGTCATGAGTCTGTCGGACCGCATCGTGGTCATGTACAATGGTGCGATTGTTGGCGTTTTCCCCGATGCCCAGAAGGTTACAGAGGAAGAGCTAGGGGCATACATGCTGGGGCTGAAGAAGCAAGACCCTGCAGAGATGGAGGCGTATCTATGAAGGAACGTCGCAAACAGGGATGGTTCGAATTTGCACGGGCTGTAGGAACGATTCTGGCGGCATTGCTCTTGGGGTTCATTATCACCTTATTCGTGAGCAAGGAACCCATTGCGGCTTATCGCGCCTTCCTCCTGGGCCCGCTGACGCGCACTAACCGTTTTGGCAACTGGATTGAAGAGAGCATTACTTTGACCTTGGTGGGGTTGGCAATTTGCTTGGTATTTCGGGCACGGCAATTCAGCCTCGCTGCTGAGGGGCAGCTTTACCTGGGTGCCTTGGTATCAGGCTTGGTAGGGTTGTATTTCCAAATGCCCGCTTTGTTGCACGTTTCTCTGGCTGTCATTGCCGCAGCGCTAGTGGGTTTCTTATGGGGACTGATCCCAGGCCTTTTGAAAGCTTATCTGGATGCTAACGAAATCGTTTCCACATTGATGTTGAATGCCATTGCCATCCGGATTTATAACCTCATCCTCACGTACCGTCTCAAGCCCCCGGAAGCTGGATACACGGTCTCCAGGTATTTTCATCCCACGGCGCTTTTGCCGCGTATTGTGCCTGAGACACGCATTACCACGGCTATTTTCTGGGCGATTGCAGCCGTGTTCGTCGTATATTTCCTCATGTACCGGACGCCTTTTGGTTACGCCCTACGTATGACTGGCGCCAACATCCGCTTTGCTTACTATGGAGGCATCAATACAAAGAGGGTGATTTATCTGACCATGGCGATTAGCGGCATTTTTGCCGCGTTGGCCGGCGCGCATCTCTCCATGGGCATTCACCAGCGGGTGATTCTCAACGTCTCGATGGGATTGGGCTTTGAGGGCATTGTCGTTTCTCTTCTGGCTAGGAATAACCCCTTATTGATACCGGTGACAGCACTCTTCTATGGGTATCTGCGTGCTGGGGCAGACATCATGGAACGTTCCAGCGATGTGACGAGGGAGCTGGTCATGGTTATCCAGGCTGTCATTATCTTGCTCGTTACCGCGGAGGGATTCCTCGCCTTCTTGCAGCGCCAGATGCGCATCAGACGCGGCGCTGAGCTAGCGGAGGGAAAGGAGGCTGGCGATGTCATTTGATGTAGTCTTGAGGAGCATTCTCAGCGCTGCTTTCGTGGGCAGTGTCATTCGTGTGGCGACACCCATTCTGCTCCCCGCTCTGGGCGGGTTGATTTCCGAGTTGGCTGGTGTAACCAATGTTGCTCTCGAAGGGCTTATGCTCATCGCTGCTTTAGTGGGGGTTGTAATAAGTGCCTTCACTGGAAACGCTTGGCTTGGTTGTCTGATTGGAGTGGCTTGCAGCGCAGTGGTTGCGATTTTGCTGGCTTATTTCCACCTCAATCTCAAGGCGGATATTATCCTGTCAGGTCTGGCTATCAATATCGCCTCCTCAGGAGGGACAATTTTTATCCTGTACCTATTGACAAAGGATAAAGGTAGTTCGAGCAAATTGGCTAGCCTCAGCCTCCCGCGCATTGCCATCCCTGTGCTCGATGGCATGCCTGTCCTGGGGCCAATGCTCAGCAGACACAATGTACTGACCTATGTGGCAGTGCTGTTGGTCTTTCTCATCTGGGTGTTCTTGTACAGGACACGCTTAGGCATCCACATCCGTGCGGTGGGTGAAAATGCCGAAGCAGCTGGCTCTGTAGGCATTAATGTGCGACGCACACGGTATATTGCGCTGATGCTAAGCGGTGTGATGGCCGGGTTAGGCGGAATCAACATGTCTATGGGCTACCTTAACATGTTCCAGCGGGATATGACGGCTGGCCGTGGTTTTATCGCCCTAGCAGCCGTTCACTTGGGTAACCGTAGGCCGCTTGGTGTGGCTTTGGCTTCCCTGTTCTTCGGTTTTGCTGATGCGCTGTCCAACCAGTTGGGGTCGTTGGCTATCCCGCCCCAGTGGGTGCAGATGATTCCCTATGCGGCTACAGTGCTTGCCCTGGTAGTTTATGCCTTGCAAGGGCGGGCGGCTGCAGTGGAGCGGGCTCGGCGCTTACAGGAGAGACTTCAGGCACACGTAGAAGCGACAGGCGGAGAATGAGTGTATCCGCTATGAAAACCCTTCATCATTCACCGCAAGGCGAGCGACTCTATCGTCATATTTTAGGTGGGTTGTTAGGCGAAGCCCTGGGCGATGCCTGGGGTATGCCAGCCCTATTGACCCCTGAAGAAACTTGGCAGCGGTTTGGAGGTTGGGTAGATCGTTTCTATCCCGGGCCGGCTGACCATCCCGTCCATGCTGGATTGCCAGCGGGCCGCGTGACCGATGACACTGAGCAAGCCTTTGCCCTCGCACAAGCCATTATCGCAGATGGTGGGGTGACACTCGAGGGTGTGGCACGAGCGATTGTCTCGTGGTATGAATCCGTGGATGGCGATCGTTCTCCTTATATTGGCCCTAGTACCCGAAGGGCAGTACAAGCCATCCGACGTGGCGACCCCCTTACTCAGACTGGCCTTAGAGGGGATACCAATGGGGGAGCGATGCGCATCTGCCCAGTGGGATTGATTCACCCCGGTGACGTACACGCTGCTGCGCGGGATGCCGCTCTGTCCTGCATTCCTACGCACAACACCCAGGTAGCCGCTTCTGGTGCAGCAGCCGTTGCCGGCGCGATTGCACAAGCCTTACTCCCCGACTCTACACTGCAGGATATCATCGAGGCAGGCAAACATGCTGCGCATGAAGCGGTGCAATGGGCTGCTCCCTGGATGGGGCCCTCTGTACCACGGCGCATTGAGCTGGCTGTTGCACTGGCACAAGCGGACAAAACCGAGCGGGAACGGCTCCAGGACCTCTATGACCTCATTGGCACGACGCTAGCCACTAGCGAATCCGTGCCTGCAGCGTTCGGGGTACTGGTCATGGGCGAGGGGGATTTGTTGCGCACGGCTACCTATGCCGCCAACCTGTCTGGCGATGCTGACACAGTGGGTGCGATGGCTTGTGCCATCGTTGGTGCCTGGCGTGGGGCGGATGCTTTCCCCAAGGAAGTGATTGCCACGCTCAAGCGTGTGAACCCAGAGCTGGATTTTGAGGGTGTGGCCTTAGGCTTGTATCGATTAGCAGAGGGAACTATGCCTCCCAAGTCATGAACGAGGGTGTTGAAAAACCCTTCCAATATCATGCTGAACGAAGTGAAGCATCTCCTAGTGCTTGGGAAAATACGGCTAAAGTTACGCGAGATCTTTCGCTTCGCTCAGGTGACAAGATTTTCAACACTCTCATGAACGGCTATTGCCTTGGGAGATCACTGGCAGGAATCATGTCCTTCAAGATTCTCGACTGTTCTCTTCCTGCCAAGGGCGGGATGTACCTTTGAGAAAGGCGAAGCATTGTTGACGATGGCGGAACAGAGACAACGCGGTAAAAAACCTTTTCACGTGGTTTCCCTAGGAGATACCGTGGTGGATTTGGTGTTTGAGATCGAGTGCCTGCCCATCCACCCCGAGACCGTACAGGTCGTGCAAGGGCCTACGCTAGAGCCTGGAGGAGCGGGTAACTTTCTCATCGCCGGCGCTCGCCTGGGCATGGTTATGCACTGCCATGGCGCGATGGGAGATGACATGTATGGTCATGCGGCGGCCGAGATTTTGGCTCAGGAAGGAGTAGATGTTTCCGGCGTGGTACATGCCCCTGGCTCGACCTCGACCTTGGTACTGGTATTGGTAGACCAGGCTGGCCAGCATGCTTTTCTGGGGCGCTACGGCGGTGGCGACAAGGTGCCTTTCTCCGATCTATGGCGAACGCAGATTCAGATGGCTGATGCTTTTTTCCTCGTCGCCTATGCCCTCTTTGAAACGCAAATCTGGGAGGCTACTCCCTTCGCACTGCAGACCGCACGAGAGGCTGGAGTGCCTATTTTTATGGATCTTGGCCCTGACATGTCCCCAGTCCCGATGGAAACGCGACGCAATGCTTGTGCACAGTGCACAGTGGTGCTGGGCACGGAAAAGGAAGTGCGCGTCACGACAGGGTTAGAAGAAATAGAAGCTGGAGTAAACGCTCTCTTTGCCTGGGGCGTGCCCATTGTTGTGGTCAAGCGCGGGGCGCAGGGCTGCCGGGTATATACGCGAGATGAAATGCTGGAAGTGGCCGCCTTCCCTGTAACGTTGCGGGACAGCACCGCTGCGGGTGATACCTTTGATGCGGCTTTTATTTATGGCTACTTGCATGGCTATTCACTGCGCGATAGCGCGCTATTTGCCAATGCAGTGGCAGGAGCCAAGGTGCAAAAAGTAGGCAGCGGTCGGCAGGTGCCAACGGCACAAGAAGTAGTGGATTTGCTGCGTAAGTATCGTGTAGACTTGCCATTTCCCCCTGCTTAGAGAAAGGAGAAAGTGATGCGTATACGCCCTGACGTGCAACAAGCGCTCGAGAAAGGCGAGGCAGTGGTTGCCCTAGAATCCACGTTGATCAGCCATGGCTTGCCATATCCAGAAAATGTGGAAGTGGCGCAGGCGATGGAAGAGGCCGTGCGCAGCGAAGGTGCGATTCCTGCTACCATTGCTATCCTGGGTGGCGAGCCTGTCATCGGCCTGGATGGGGCGCAAATCGAATATCTGGCGCGCACCCCGGGAGTGCGCAAGTGTAGCCGACGCGACTTGCCTATCATCATGGCAATGAAGGGGAATGGTTCCACGACAGTGTGCGCTACTATGACCTTGGCCTGTCGCGCAGGCATCCGCGTCTTTGCTACGGGCGGCATTGGTGGTGTCCATCGTGGGCATCCCTTTGACGTCTCCGCTGATCTAGAGGAGTTGGCGCGCACGCCTATGATTGTGGTATGCTCTGGGGCAAAAGCCTTGCTCGATTTGGAAGCCACCCGTGAACGCCTGGAAACGTTAGGAGTGCCCGTCCTTGGTTATGAAACGGAGCAATTTCCTGCCTTCTATTCCAGAGAGAGCGGATTGGCAGTAGATGTCTGCGTACAAGAGCCAGAGCAGATAGTTGCGATCGCCCGCGCACGGGACCAACTGGTTTTATCAGCGGCGCTCCTAGTGGTGGTCCCTGTGCCAGCGGCTGACGAATTGCCACGCGAGGAGGCAGAATCCGCTATTGCACAGGCGGTGCGCCTAGCAGATGAGCAGGGCATACGGGGTGAAGAGGTCACGCCATTCCTGCTCGCCCGCATTGCTGAGTTGACCGCCGGCCGCAGCCTGCGTGCCAACCGCAGTTTGCTTGTCCATAATGCCCGCGTGGGTGGTCGAATCGCACAAGCCCTTAGCGCAGGATAATGGACGGCTTGTTATTCTATGAAAAGTCGAAGGAGGCAAATTTGGCACAGCCTGTGTTAGTCGACACCGATCCAGGTATAGACGATGCCATGGCTATTTTGTTGGCTCTGCGCTCTCCCGAACTGGAAGTGCGCGCTTTGACCACGGTGCATGGGAATGCGGATGTCCTTCAGACAGCGCGCAATGCGCGCCAAATCCTAGAACTGGCTGAGCGAAGCGACATTCCCGTGGCTATGGGCGCAGCCCAGCCTCTGGTGCGTCCCTTTGCCGGGGTCGTGGATTACGTCCATGGCGCGAATGGCTTGGGCAATGTTTCCTTGCCTGCACCCAAGATGCCGCTGGTGAACATGCCTGCAGCCTGTTTCATCGTCGAGCAGGTTATGGCCGCTCCAGGGGAACTCACGATCCTCACCCTAGGTCCATTGACCAATTTGGCACTGGCGCTTCATCTGAAGCCCGAGATCGCGCATCTGGTGCGCGGGGTAGTGTTGATGGGCGGCGCGGCTTTCTGCGAGGGGAACGTCTCGCCTGTGGCGGAGGCTAATATCTACCACGATCCTGAAGCAGCGAGGATGGTTTTTGAAGCTCCTTGGCCCTTGACGATGGTGGGCTTGGACGTAACGAAAAAGGTGGTAATGGATAAGCCATACTTGGCAGAGTTGCAACAGGCAGGGAATCGCTTTACGCAGTTCATCGCTTCGATTATCCCATGCTATATAGCATATCACAATGCGCGTTACCAACTGGATGGTTTCCATGTCCATGACCCTTCGGCTGTGGCTTATCTCATCCGCCCAGAATTGTTCCGCACCCAAGAATACTATGTGCAGGTGGAAACTCAGGGTAGTTGTCAGGGGTACACAGTTGTGGATCGTCTGGGATTATATGGTCAAAAGCCCAATGTAAAAGTATGCGTGGATGTAGATGCAGAGGGGGTCCTGACGCTGTACAAACAGCGTTTGACCTGCTGAGAGATCAGGCGGATAAATACTAGGGACAAAGGGGGAGCAAATGCGACGCTTTTTGATTGATACCGATACTGCATCGGACGATGCGGTAGCAATCCTGATGGCTTTGCGCACACCAGGCATCCATGTGGAAGCTATCACTACTGTATCAGGAAATGTGCCGGTGGAACAAGGAACGAAGAATGCGCTCAACACCGTAGAACTCTGTGGAGCAGATGTCCCCGTTTATATGGGGATGGATCGCCCGCTGCTGCGCGAACCCTCACATGCCTACTTCTTTCACGGCGATGATGGCATGGGCGGGCTTCAGTTGCCACCACCCAAGCGGCAGCCCGAAAGGTTGCATGCTGTGGATGCCATTATCAACACTATCATATCCGCACCCGGTGAAATCACTTTGGTAACGCTAGGGCCTTTGACGAACGTTGCAGTTGCGCTGCGCAAGGCTCCTCACATTGCTCGCCAGGTGCGTGAGGTGTATGTGATGGGCGGGGCGGCGAATACGGTAGGCAATATTACCCCTGCCGCAGAGTACAATATCTGGTGTGACCCTGAAGCCGCACACATTGTGTTTCACTCTGGAATGCCGATCGTGATGGTTGGTTGGGAACATTGTTGCGGTCAGGCGGTGTTGAACGATGAAGAGATGGCTTATGTGCGCAGCCTGGATACGCCCTATGCCCATTACACTTTGGACATCAACCGGCAGGCGCTAAAAGCCTGTAAGGAATGGCTGGGGCTGGATGGGTTGGCTCTCCCTGACCCAGTTGCCATGTCTGTAGCGATTGACCGCACGATTTGCACATCCTTGGGCCGTTACTACGTAGATGTGGAAACAGCGAGCGAACTGACACGAGGCATGACGGTCGTGGATGAGCTGCGGGTGACCAATCGCGAACCCAATATTGAAGTTTGCAAGGCGATTGACATAGCGCGTTGGAAAGAAACCCTTTATCGTACCTTGCGTTAGACATAGCGAAGGAGAACAAATGGACAAGACTTTGACCCCCATGTCGGAACAAATTCATAGCCTGCCCGCAATGGTGCGAGAAATCCTCCCTTCTTTTCAAGAGGCAGCGGAGGAAGTGTTGACGCCTGCGCTCTGCTCGTCGCTTCAATCCATCTATTTGGTGGGCTGCGGTGATTCGCACATGGCTGCCCTTGGTGGGGAGCTGGCTTTTCATACGCTGGCTGGTATGCCTACGCGAGCCATGATGGCTTTGCATTTCTCGCGCTATACGGTGCCCTTTCTCGCCGAGCCACAAACTACTGCGGTGATAGGCATTTCCGTCTCTGGAGAAGTGGCGAGGACAATCGAATCCGTTCGCCTGGCTAACAAAGTTGGCGCGGTGACTATGGGTATCACGGGTGTGCCACAGAGCCGTCTGGCACGCTCCGCGCATTATGTCTTAAAGACCAGCCTCCCGCCCCCACCCACCGCTGTGCCCACGCCGGGCGTCCGTTCCTATATCGCGTCATTGCTTATGCTTTATCTGGCTACTATCCGCATTGGTGAAGCACGGGGCTTTCTTTCTTCTGTAGCGGTGAAGACCGCTTATAAAGAACTGGAAGCAGTGCCTGATGCCATAGAAGCGACTGTGCAAGCCAACGAAGGAGCGATTCAAAACCTGGTGACCTCTTGGAAAGATGCGCAAGAATTTGTCTTTGTCGGCGGAGGCCCAAATTATGGCACAGCCTTATTTAGTGCGGCAAAGTTATTGGAAGCAAGTGGGGATTCTGCTTTAGGGCAGGACACAGAAGAGTGGACGCATCTGCAATATTTTGCCCGTGCCGTAGACACCCCCACCTTTTTCATAGACGCAGGAGGGCGGAGCAATAGCCGCGCCTGTGAGGCAGCAGTGGCAGCCAAAGCCATCGGACGGCGCGTGGCTGCCGTTGTCCCAGCCGGTGAGGCGGTGATTTCCGCCCAAGCCGAAGCCGTGCTGCCAGTGCATGGCAAAGTGCGGGAGGCTTTCTCGCCTTTGCTCTATGGTCTGGCGGGGATGCTCTTTGCAGAGTATCGTACGCAATTGCTTGGTGAGAAGTATTTCCGAGCGTTCGGTGGGGGACGAAGCATCGAAGGTGGCGGGGGCATTAGCCGCATCCAGACCAGCGAATTGCAGGAAGAGGTATTGCCGTGAGCCGATTGGTACTGCGGAATCAAGAAGTACGGGTTATCGCTGCACTTCACTTGCCGCCAATGCCCAGTGCAGCACAGCGACAAGCCCCTTCCTTGGCTGAAGTGATCGCCTATGCACGACGTAATGCAGCCATTGCCCTGGAAAATGGCATCCACGGGCTGTACATCCAAGACCTAGGAGACTATCCCGTAGCGCGTGTAGTGCAGCCCCACACAATTGCCAGGGTTACGGCCGTCGGCTGTGCTTTGCGCCAGGACTTTCCCCATGCTGTGCTCGGCGTTTGTCTCATGGCTCATGGTGCTGAGGGTCCCCTGGCCATCGCGCAAGCCATGGACGCCGATTTTGTACGGCTCAAGGTCTATGTGGGAGCAATGGTCAAGGCAGAGGGCCTGCTAGAGGGGTGCGCCTATGAAGCGATTCAATACCGTGCTGCGATCCGTGCCGAGGATATTGCTATCCTGGCTGATGTGTATGACCGCACTGGCATGCCACTGGGGGCTGTGCCGTTGACCGAGGCAGCTCAGCAAGCGGTTACTTTTGGACGCGCGGATGGCCTCATCCTCACCGGGCGGAGCTTTAGCGAATCCATCGCGATGGTAGATGAGGTGCAGCGTGCCAATCTTGGTGTCCCGTTGTTCATTGGCGGGGGCGTGACGGTGGAAAACGTCGCTCAGGCTCTGCAGGTAGCGGATGGCGTCATCGTCAGCACCGCACTGAAACGCATTTCCGCTTGGTCGGCAGATGCCATTGGATCAGACTGGGATGCGGATAAAGTGAGAGCCTTTGTGAGTGCTGCCAAGCAAGGGTGATGTTGCAATGCCGCTTCAGTATTTCACTGCCGGTGGATTGCGCATAGACTATGTCATCACGGCAGACGGCCAGGTCCATCTACGGGAAATGGGCGGCAATGCCATTTATTCCGCTGTAGGAGCCAGAATTTGGGCAGCGCAGGTAGGAATCCTGTCTCGAGTAGGGGAGAATTATCCGCAGGAATGGTTATCTCAACTGGAGCGTGCTGGCATCTGCATCGAAGGGGTACGGCGTATCTCTGGATGGCAGGACATGCGCACTTTTTACGCCTACCTCGATTTGGAAACGCGGGTGGATACAGAACCAGAACGCCACTTTGCCCGTCTAGGGCTTCCTTTGCCAGATGAGTTATCCGGCTATATCCATTCGACACCTGGTCAGGATAGCCGAGAGTTTATGCCCCTGTCTCCCCGTCCCACTGATCTGCCTCCGTCTTACCTCATGGTGAAGGCAGCGCACCTCTCGCCGCTTGAACTTTCTTCGCATTGTGCGCTTTCGCGCGCTCTGGCAGAGCGGGGGATTCGTGTCAGCCTAGACCCTGGTGAGCGGTACATGAAGCCAGCATTAGCCGAAGAGGTGTTCTCCTTGTTGCATTGGGTGGATGCATTTTTGCCCAGCGCACAGGAAGTGGAATCCTTGCTGGGCAAAGGAGATCCATGGCAGGCAGCAGCTCGCTTTGCCGCGGCCGGCCCTGCAGCGATTGTTATCAAGGCGGGTAGCAAAGGCTCCCTGATCTATGATCGCCATACGGGAAAGAAATGGCTGGTGCCCGCTTACCCGAGTCAGGTGGTGGATGTTACGGGGGCAGGAGATGCGTATTGCGGTGGCTTTATGGTGGGTTATGAAGAGACACAGGATCCTGTCCTGGCTGATTGTTATGGTTCAGTCTCGGCTTCATTTGTCTTGGAGGGTTTCGGCGCGCTCTATGCCATGCGCTATACACGTGCTGAGGCGGAAACACGCTTGGCTTATGTGAAAAACCGCGTGCAGCCTGTGTAAAGGGGAGGCATATATTGGATTATGTTGTTATTGGCAACATTATCATTGATGACATTGTTTTGCCCGATGGCACAACGCGCATGAACACGCTGGGCGGGGCTGGCACGCACGCCGTAATGGGTATCAGGGTGTGGAGTGAGCGCGTGGGTTTTGTTTCTGCAGTGGGTGTGGATTTCCCTGCGGATCATTGGGCCACCTTGACGGCGTCTGGGGTTGATCTCGCTGGCGTGCGGCGGGAACGCTTGCCCACACCACGCGCATGGCAACTTTTTGAGGAGGATGGCAAACGTACGGAGGTTTTTCGCACTGATTTTCAAGACCTGCTGCGTTTGGAATCAGAGCCTTCCCATTTTCCACCCGCCTATGTTGGTGCTCGCGGTGTGTACATCCTCACTGACCGATCCGATACGCTGCATTCCTGGGTTGCCTTCCTGCGCAGTAAGGGTGTATCGCTCATCCTATGGGAGCCCTCGCCCTACTGGATGAATCCACAACAGCGCGAAAAATTCGCTGCCGTGTTAAGTGAGGTGGATATTGTCTGCCCCGACCTAGAATCCGCGAGCTGTCTCTACGAAGAGACGGAGCCCCAAGCCCTACTCCAGGCGATGCACCGTGATGGCGCGCGCCTGGCAGCATTGCGTATGGGTAAGAAGGGTTCACTGGTTGCCGAAAGAGGTGGACAGATACATGCGATTCCCATTTGGCCAGCACGGGTAGTAGATGTAACGGGAGCGGGAAATGCGTACTGTGGTGGGTTATTGGTTGGCTACGCCGAGACCGGTGACGCCCGCGCTGCGGGGCTGTATGGAGCTGTCTCCGCTTCTTTCGCCGTAGAGCAGTTCGGCCCCATCCCATGGCGTCCTGAACTGTTTCAGGAAGCCCGTCGGCGCCTGGAAGCATTACAAGGCATGATGCTTGCCTAGGCAGAAATCCTAGGAGCGAGGATAGATCGAGGAGGTAGGGAAATGGAATTTCACATTCGCTGTGAGGCTAAGGATATTGCACGCTACGTTTTTGTGCCAGGGGATCATGAGCGGGCGAAGAAAATCGCCGCTCATTTCGACCATGCGCGGTTGGTCAGTGACACGCGAGGTTATTTGGTATTCACAGGTACAGTGGATGGCATCCCGATGACCGTCGCTTCAACTGGCATGGGAGGCCCACAGGCTGCCATCTGCTTCGAGGAACTAGGGCACCTGGGGGCTGATACGTTCATCCGTGTGGGCTCTTGTGGCACCTTGCAGGATGATGTGCCATGCGGCGGGGTGATCATACCTACTGGTGTCTACCGTGGGGGTGCCACAGGGAATCAATATCTACCGCCAGCATTCCCTGCGTTGCCAAACTTTCAAGTGCTCACGGCGCTGGTCGAAGCAGCCAAAAGGATCGGCATCAAAGTACATGTGGGCATTGGCTGGACTGGGGATGCTTTCTATGTTTTGCCTGAGCCCCAACTCATCACCAAATTGAAAGATGCCAGAGTATTATCGCTGGACATGGAAACGGATACTCTGTTTATCGTCTCTAGTTTCCGCGGTTGGCGAGCCGGTTCCATCCTAGCGAATGATGGCACATCGAAAGAGATCAAGCCCGCCTGGGGTGAAGAACTCTTTCGCAAAGGTGAGGAGCAAGCCATCCGTATTGCTCTGGAAGCGATGAAGAGCATTGCCCAGGCCGACGCACAGGAAGGACGATAGAGCGAAAAGGATAAGCAGGGAGGTCAAGATGGAATTTCATATCCGTTGCGAAGCAAAGGATATTGCCCCTTATGTCTTTGTTCCCGGGGATCATGAGCGTGCCAAGAAAATCGCAGCGCATTTCGACCAGGCGCAGTTGGTGAGCGAAAGCCGGGGCTATTTGGTGTTCACCGGCACAGTGGATGGCATCCGTATGACCGTCTCCTCTACCGGCATGGGTGGCCCCTGTGCTGCCATCTGTTTCGAGGAACTAGGGCATTTGGGTGCGAACACTTTTATCCGTGTGGGCTCCTGCGGGACTTATCAAGATAATATCACTTGTGGTGATGTCATCATTGCTACAGGCACTTTCCGGGGTGGAGGCACTGCCCACAACTATATGCCGGTACCATTCCCCGCGGTGCCCAGTTTTGAGGTAACGACAGCCTTGGTCAAGGCGGCGCAAAAGTTGGGCATTCCAGTGCATGTGGGGCCGGGTTCCTCGGGAGACGCCTTCTATGGCCCGAAGGATGCAGCGCTGCAGGCTTTGTTGAAACAGGCGGGTTTGCTCTATCGCGAGATGGAGAGCGATACCCTTTTCGTCCTTGGGGCGGTGCGTGGCTGGCGCACAGGCGCTCTCTTTGCCTGTGATGGGACAGCTACTGAGGTCAAGCCGGCATGGGGAGAAGCGGCTTTCCGCCGCGGCGAGGAAAATGCAATCCGCATAGCCATTGAAGCAATGAAAGCCATTGCTTTGGATGATGCTAGCGGTAAGGGTGGTCAGATGTAGAAATTAGGTGTCCGTCAGCAGGGCGTGCACTTTTTTCTGCAGGGTGGCAGCGTCCAGCGGCTGCTGAACGACCTCGTCAATGCCCTTCTCTGCGAAGGACTGTGTGTCTTGTAGCCTATCGGCATTCACGATGGCTAACAACTTGGTGTGCGCAAAGGTGGGGTTCTGTCTTAGCCACTGCCGTATTTCGCTTCCGTCTGGGTCAAGGTTCGTTGGCCCCAATATGATGAGGTCTGGTTTCAGAGCCATGGCTTGGCAGCGGGCTTCGTTCCAGTTGCGCGCGGAAAAGACCCGGATGACTACGCTGCTCTGGCACAGGCTGCGCACAAGAAATTCCGTGATCTCATCCTCCTCGCTGATGACCAGAATACGTTTGGAATTTCCCTGGGCGCGGAGATAAAGCCTATCTATAGGCATGCCATAGGTTTGCAAGAAGGCTTGAAATTCTTGAAAGGGTATCAAGAGTTGACCATCAGCAGTCTTACATGCTCCTAGTTTCCCCTGCTGTACCCATTTCAATACCGCAAATTGGCTGACACGGCAGTACTGAGCCACATCTTTGATGGTAAGAGAGCTCGATTTCACTGCAGTCCTCCTCCCTGTTTGTCCACCTCTTCACCATCAGGAAGTTTGTTTGGCAGAGCCTGAGCGCTGCGTTCTCAGAAGGCCAGGCTATTTACAGTATACAGGAGCGGCGGGGGATTTTGTGAATTTGATGTGAAGAAAGCATGGAAACTATGTGAAAAAAGACAGGAATTGGGCTGGACCACAGTCCAGCCCAAGCAAGGGCATGCCCTCATGTGCTCTGCGGGGGCTACAGCCCGTGCAGAACTCACTCCCAGACTTAGGCGCGGATTTCTTGCCTCTGGAAGAGGACGTAACCCAGGGCGAAAAAGAGGATCGTTGCTGCGATGAGCCCGGTCAATTGAGGCCAGATCAGCAACAGGCTCTGATGCAGGGGCAGCGCCGAGCCCAGGATCGCACCCTGCCATTGGATGGGCAGCGTCAGCCCAACGGAGCGCACGGTGGGATGCATCAAAGCCAACATGATCTCTGTGTAGAGCGTGTTGGGCGAAAGCCGGCTGAGCGCCAACTCCAATTGTGCCTGAGCCAAGATTTCCCGTGCAAAGCCGTATTGCACCGGCTGCAGAATCTGCGCCAGCAAGTTGGCAATGATGCTCCAGAAAATCATGAAGAAGAGCCATACGGCAATAGAAGACAGCGCTGCCGTTGCTGGCTGACGGAAGACAATGGAAAACACCATCGCCAGTGCTAGCCAGATGCCACCATAGAAAATAGAAGCCAGCAAAAACCAGAGGCTGCGACCCACTTCCTCGCCACTGGGAGGCACTCCCAGTCCTACGATGCCCAAGCCAATGATTAGCAGCCAGATGGCGGTGAGTATCAGGGCAAGGGTGAAAAGCCCCGCCAGGAACTTGCCTAACAACAGCGCGTCGCGATAGATGGGTTGTGCCAGGATGCGCGACATGGTGCGGCGGTTGAATTCGCTGTTCACAGTATCAAAAGCCAGGGCGATGGCGACCAAGGGCACTAGAAAGCCGAGAAACCCGACGAAAGCCGGCAGCGGGTCATAGGCGGTGGTGAACAGCCTGAGCAGTAGGAACGGATCTTCGCCTACGGTGGTGCGCAGGTTCATGGTCGCGGCGTAAACCGTACCGGCCGCCGTCAACAACATTAGTATTTCCAGAACGCGCATGCGCACACTGGTTAGATGGTCAGCCATCTCTTTGGCCACGACTGCCCATAAGCCAGTCCATGGCGACCCTTCGCGGAAGGACTCACTTTTCACTGTTTCCCGCCGTAGTGACATGCTCCACCTCCTCAAAGTAGCGGGCATAGATGTCATCTAGGCTTGGCGCCTCCACGTCTAGCGACAACAGCCGTCCGCCAGCAGCGACAACTGCTTTGGCAGCTTCTGCCCGGACGTCGCTTCTGGCAGCCACTTCATAGCGGTTGTGGTCTTCTTGCCGTACTTCCACCACATTGTGAAGGCGCTGCAATGCTTCCATCAGGGCAGAGGGCGAACCATCCGCTTGCAAATGGACGCGGTAAGCGCTGCCTAGCACTTGCTGCGCCAGATCGGTTACTGTGCCTTCCAAGACCATGCGGCCGCGATGGAATAACCCCACTCGGTCACATATTGCCTGTACCTGATGCAAGAGATGGGACGAGAGCAGGATGGTGATGCCTTCCTGTTTCAGATTGCCAATGATGCGCAAAAACTCACGTGCCCCTTCTGGATCCAAGCCTTGCGTGGGCTCGTCCATGATGATCAGTTGTGGCTGTTTGATCAGAACATCCGCCACGCCGAGCCGTTGTCTCATCCCGCGCGAAAACGTAGCCACCGGCCGGTCGGCGACTTCATGCAACCCCATGCGTGTCAGCGCCTCGTCAATGCGCCGGTACGCCTCTGCGCGAGGCAAGCCGTTCAGTTTGGCGATGTAAATCAGGTTCTCGCGGGCAGTGAGTTCATCGTAAAAGCCCACCTCATCGGGCATGTAGCCCACCCGCGCTTTGACGCTCAAGGGCTGGCGTACGGGATCGAGGCCCAATACCCTCACTTTGCCTGCGGTCGGCTCGGTGAGGCCTAGGAGCATCAGGATAGTAGTCGTCTTGCCCGATCCGTTGGGGCCAAGCAAGCCAAAGATCTCGCCTTTGTGCACGACCAGATTGAGATTGTCTACAGCCACCACATCGCCGTAGCGTTTGGTCAGGTTTTCGGTTTCGATGACCCGTTCGTTCATCGGCAAACCTCCGGTGTCGGTCATCGTCGGCCAAAGCGAAGTACTGCCAGCGCCACTACTCCCACTGCTACCGCAATCAGAGCAACACCCACCACGCCCCAGAGCGTGGAAGTGAGCACGGTAATGCGGAATTCTGCCGATTTGTACGAGCCGTCTTCTGGACGCGCACGCAAGGTCAGCATGTAATCGCCCGCTACAGCTTTCTCGAAGGGGCGTATCTTGGCTGTAACTTCCACTTCTTTCCCTGCGGGGATTTCGTCAATTTGTTTCGGGTCGAACTCCACAGCCCATCCTGATGGCTCTGATGAGCTCAGTTCCACCTTGTGTGCGGGAGCACTTCCTGTGTTGCGCACAATGATTTTGAGCGGCGTTTCCTTCCCGGCGTATGCCCGGCCGGAGAGCCTTCCATCCGGAGCAGTGATCACGAGGTCTACCTGCCCGGTTACTTCCGCAGTCAGAGCCAGAGAAGCTTGCACATCGCCGCCCACCGCGCGCACGGTGATGGGATAGGAACCAGCCGTCACATCCGCATAGGCTCGTGCTTCGATGCTGATGCTCTTGGAGCGGTTGGCTTCTACAGGTAGGCTAGTCACTTCCTGGCCAGCCCATTTGAAAGTAACCGAGAAACCTGTTGGCGCCTCAGCCAACAGATTCACAGTTAGGTCTTCTTCCCCCTCGTTTTTCAATGTCGCGCTGTAACGGAAGGTGCTGTCGGGCTTGCCCTTCAGCGTAGGCAATTCGACCGAAAAGGTCAGTTTGGCAGGCACTTTTTCCTGAATGGTTATTTCAAGGGGTAGTTCGGCTGAGCCCCGCTCTCCTTGCGCCCGCACTACTGGGCGATAGGTGCCTGGGGCAGCATTCTCAGGTGGTTTGATGGTCAACGTCACGGAGGCTTCGTTATCTGGCTCTACATAAGCGGATCGTATCAGATGGCCTTCCCCTTTGAAGGTAGCCGTCCAGCCTTCGGGCAATTGCTGCATTTCCAGGCGCACTACTTGGGCGGTCGTTTTGGTGCGCAGTCTGAGCACCATGCTGAGTTCCTCGCCGATGCCCAGGACGCGACTGGGGTACAAGGTGTAGAGTGTTAGTTCTGGGGTGGAAGGAAGAGGCTGTTCTGTTTGCGCCATGGCTGTCAAACAGGGACAAAGGGCTAACAATAGGCTTATGGTCAGCACGTTTACCACTGTCCAAAACCGTCGCATGTCCTAACCTCCTGTAATGCAAAGATGAGTGTCCAGTGCGATGTCGTTGTTCTCTCCCGAAAATCGCACTGCATGGCGATTCCGGCCTAGCGCCGGTAAGGGCAGATGTGCTAGGAATGTGCTTTCACAAGGAAAGTACATAGCGTCCTTGTGTTAGAATGGCGTTAGAACAGCGTTAGAATTTGATTAGAGAGCGCGGATGAGCAGACAAATGCGGTTTGACAGGGGGCATAAATGGGGATACACTTTGAGGCTGAAGATATACTGCGAGGTATAGTTCATCCCCTGGAGGAGAGATGGAAGCAAAACATCTGATGCACCTGGGGCTGCTTGTGACGGCATGGCTTGCGATCGGCTGCAGTGCTCCTACCGCATCCACAACCCCCACCTTGGCTCCCACACCCACGCCCAAGCCCAGTGCTACTCCAATCCCTACGCCAACGCCCGTTGGTGCAGTGCCGATGGGTTTTACTGCGGATGGTGCACCCTATCGTGGCAACCCCAATGCTCCAGTAACATTGCTCGAGTATGGGGAATTCCTTTGCCCCTATTGTGCCCGTCATGCGGCGCAGACGGGTCCACTTCTGTATGAAGCGTATATCGTTACCGGCAAAGTGAAACACGTCTTTCGTCAGTATCTGCTCCATCCCCAGGCGCAAAAAGCCGCCGAGGCGTCGCTCTGCGCTGCCCGTCAAAGCGTGGCGGCTTTCTGGGAAATGCATGATTTGCTCTTTGCGCGGATGGAGGAATGGAGCAGCGCGCCCGAAGCGACCGAGCGCTTTGTGCAGTATGCGGCTGAACTGGGCCTCGATACGGAGGCTTTTGCTGCCTGTCTGGAGTCAGGGGAGATGGCGGCTCAAGTGCGCAGCGATACAGAGCAGGGCTTAGCCATGGGCGTCCAAGGCATCCCGGCATTTTTCATCAATGACTGGTTTGTTTCTGGCGCAGAGCCCTTTACCACATTTCAGCAGGTGATTGAGGCAGCTTTGCGTAACGAGCACCCAGTGCCAACCCCTGTACCCTTTGCTGCTAACCCTGAACATCCCGGTTATACTTACAGCGGCGACGTTACTTTGGGTGCATCCGAGGCGCCGCTTCTGCTCCTCGAGTTCATTGATTTTGGGAGTGCGGAGAATAGCCGCTACTTCCTGGAGACCTGGCCTGGGCTGAAAGAGAAATACGTGGACACGGGCAAGGTACGGGTCGTCATCAAGTACTTTCCCGGGACAGATTCCGCGTCTCAAGCTGCTGAAGCAGCCGAATGCGCCGGTATGCAACAGGCTTACTGGCCCATGCATGATTTGCTTTTCCGGCGTCAGCAGGACTGGAGCCAAACTCAAGACCTACCCGGGCTGCTCAAGGAGTATGCTACAGAGTTACATCTGGATGCTGAGTTGTTCTCTACCTGTCTGGCGGAAGGGCAGATGCGCACCAAGGTAGAACAAGACGTCATGATTGCCCAATGGAACCAGTTGCCCCCGGCACCGCAATTCGTCCTCATCCAGGGACAGCGGGCTTACCTCGTGCTCCGAGAAGAACTGTTGGGGGCGCTTGATTCTTTGACACAATAGCCCGCCCTAGTGCCTTGATCAGAGAGTGTTGAAAAAGCCTTTCCAATGTCATGCTGAACCTTCGCCCTGAGCCTTGCTCTGAGCGAAGCGAAGGGAAAGCGAAGGGGAAGTGAAGCATCTCGCAGTACTTGGGAAAATACAGCTAAAGTTACGCGAGACCCCCTTCGTTATACTCAGGGCAGGCTCTTCGCTTCGCTCAGGGTGACAAGATTTTCAACACCCTCTTGATCAATATAAGGAGCCAGGTTTCTCCTAGAAACCTGGCTCCTTTGTGACTATCCAGTCTGAAAAGAAAAAGCATGGAAAGCCTGTGGCGTTGCTGGTCAATTCAGGGTATAGCCGTGGCGTCCAACGGTGCGTATATAGCGCGGACGGGCGTTGCTTGGCTCGATTTTGTTGCGGATGTTCTTGATGTGCGCCCGCACGACATCGCTGGAGCCAATGCCTGGCGGGTAGCCCCATACCTCGCGCAACAGCCGCTCTGATGAGAACACCTGCCCAGGATGGCTCATCATATAGTACAGCAGTTCGAACTCCACAGGCGTGAGCGATACCGTTTTCTCCGGGGTGCTGAGGCGGAAGGAGTGGCAATCCAGGCGCAAGTTGCCCACGACCAACTCACGGGGCTGAGACTTGCCCCAGTTTGGCGATGCCCGCCTTAGCAATGCGCGCACGCGCATAAGCAATTCGCGGACATCGAACGGCTTGGTCAGGTAGTCATCAGCGCCAGCGGAAAAGGCTACAGCCTTATCCGTGATGTCATGCTTGCCGGTCAAAAAGAGGATGGGCAGGTCGGCAAGGCCAGGGCTGGCGCGCAATGATTTACATAACTCGACGCCATCCAAGCTCGGCATCAAGATGTCTATGATTGCCAGGTCAGGCTTTTCTTTCTCTACGATCTGCAGTGCTTCAATGCCGTTGTAGGCTACCGAGACCTGGTAACCTTCAGCCACCAAAGCACGTTTGCACAAGTTGACCACATCAGCGTGGTCATCCACAACCAGGATTCGTTTGTTGTCTTGCATCGTACACCTCCTGCCTCGCGCGATCTGGCTGCACAATCCACAAATGTCTACTTGCAGTCTCTAGGCTTTTCACGAACCGTTGCGGACATCGCTAGGGAGGCCACTAAGAGAGTGTTGAAAATCTTGTCACCCTGGGCAAAGCGAAGAGCCTCGCGTAACTTTAGCTGTATTTTCCCACGTGCTGCGAGATGCTTCACTTCGTTCAGCATGACATTGGAAGAGCTTTTTCAACATCCTCTCACTGATGATGACGTGAAATGAAGCGAAAGGTAGCGTGAGGATTTATATTTCGTGATCACGGCTCGGCAGCGCTTTTCCCGCCGCCTTCTGGAGGCACAGGCAGGTAGATGGTAAAAATTGTCCCCCTTCCTGGTGCGCTCCAGACTTCAATCCAACCACCGTGCTGCTTCACAATGCCATACACCACAGACAAGCCTAAGCCTGTCCCCTTCTCTTTGGTGGTGAAGAAGGGCTCGAAAAGACGCGTGAGCGTCTTTTCGTCCATGCCTATACCAGTGTCCGCCACGCTGAGTTGGACATACGTCCCTGGTTTTGCTTCGGGATGGCTCTGGCAGTATGCTGGGCTTATCTCCACTTTCCCCGTGGATATGCGCAAGATGCCACCTCTTGGCATGGCGTCGCGCGCGTTCACTGCTAGGTTCATCAGTACCTGCTCCAGGGCGTTGCCATCGGCATAGATTGCCCCCAAGCCAGGAGCCAGGTCGAGTTGTAGTTCAATGTCTTCGCCGATCACGCGTTGCAACATTTTTACAAAATTGTCAATCAGATCATTGAGATCAAGTGCTGCCATCTCCAGGCGCTGGCGCCGGCTGAAAGCCAGTAGTTGCCTGGTCAATTTCGCGGCGCGCTGCGCTGCCTGTTCGATGGCATTCAGATCTCGGTATATGGGGTCACCGGGTATCACTTGGCTCAGCGCAAGCTGGGCATGGCCCAATATCACTGTTAAGATATTGTTAAAGTCATGGGCTATTCCACCTGCCAGTTGCCCTACCGATTCCAGTTTCTGCGCTTGCAGGAGCTGAGCCTGCGTGTTCTGGAGGTCTTCCAGGTTCCGGCGCAGGTCCTCCATCAGTTGGGCTTTGTGCCAGGCAGCCGCCAGTTGATGGGCGAAAGCCATCATACCTGGGATGTCCTCTTCTGTCAAATCATTTGACTGCACGGAAAGCAAGCCAATCACTTTGTCCTGGACGATGAGCGGGGCGACAATGGAGAGCGACATCAGCAGCACCTCCACGAGGCGAGGGGCAAACGATGCCAGGCTGGCAGGCAGTGCCCGTGTGATGCATTCTTTCGCATTGCTTACAAAGACGGCTTTCTGCTGCGCAATTGCCTCTTGGAAAGCAGGCAAGTTAGCAATGGGGATGGAGAATTCTCCTAGTTTGAAGCCTGTCTCTTCTTCGAGCATCTGGATGACCTGCGCATCGTAACTCACGTATTTGGGGAAGACCCTTTGCTGCTCCTCATCCAGCAGCAGCACCGCACAGGAAAAGCCGAGTTCGCGGAATACCCCCGCCACTGCCGCCCATATCGCGTCATGGGTCAGTGCCCGATCGGCTGCCAGGGCAGCTCGATTCAAACCCTGTAACAACCTTTCCGTCCGTTTCAGTTTGGTGATGTCCGTAAAGGCAGAGAGGACGCCAGAGAAGGCGCCTTGATGGAACAGCGGGCGAGCATGCACCAGGACAGGTATTTCGACGCCATCTTTACGCACGAGACGGGTCTCATACTGGTCGCCATTCCCTGTTGGCCTCTGTGTCATGCGTGTCTGGATGCGTTCCTGTTCATCGGGCGGCACAATCTTGTGCCAAGGGCAACCGATCAGCTCGTCTGCAGAGTACCCGAGCAAGCGCTCGGTGGCTGGATTGACAAAGGTGATCCTGCCTTGTGCGTCTTCGAGGAGCAAAGCCTCGGCTATGCTCTGCACAATGGTCTCATTGAACTCTTTCAGCCGCCGGATTTCTTCCTCCGCCCGCTTGCGCTCTGTGACATCGCGGGCGATTCCCTCAATGGCGATGAGATTTCCCGCTTCGTCATAAATGGGGACGTTGCGCTGCTCTGTCCAGATGATGGTGCCGTCTTTTCGTATCCAGCGCAGAGTAATGGGCTGCCCAAAGGCGTTGCCGGAGCGTACTTGCTCCAGCAATGCCCGGTCTTCTGGGTGGACGATCTTGATGCCGAGGTCTGGGTCCGCGTAATGTTCCTCCGGGGTATAGCCCGTGATCACGGTGGCAGCCGGGCTGACGTACTCAAAGCCGGGCTCGGGCACGAAGCGATAGCGGTAGATAATGTCCAAGGCATTCTCAGCCAAGCGGTAGAAGCGTTCCTCTGACTCGCGCAATGGGTCTCCTCCCCCTGTTCGTGTCTGTCTGCACCGTCGGAGTACTATGCCAAACTAGGTTGCTTGAGCTGCCCGCGCATACGGGCTACGTTGAGGATGGTTGGCACGAGTTTGTGCGTCAGCTCCTCTTTGGCAACGAAGGCATCGGCTCCGGCAGAGAGCACGGTATCGTGGTACTTTTCTTCCTCCAAGAAGGTCAATGCAATGATGCCTACGTCGGGCATTGTCCTGCGCAGCAGCGGGATGACCTCCATGCCAGACATGTCCGGCATGGCGAGGTCAACCAGCACAACGTCAGGCTGGAGATGGCTTACTGCCCCCACAGCAAGCCGTCCTTCACTGACTGCGCCAACAACCTTTAGTTCTTCATGCTTGGTGAGAAAGCGCGAGGCAATGGCAAGGAATGTCGTGCTATCATCAATGAGAACAATGCGAATCATTACCCCTGTTTTCCTCCTTTTCTGAGAGTGTTGAAATCTTGTCACCCTGAGCGAAGCGAAGGGTCTCGCCTAACTTTAGCCGTATTTTCCCAAGTACTGTGAGATGCTTCACTTCGTTCAGCATGACATTGAAAGGGCTTTTTCAACACTCTCCTTTTCTGGTGAGCAATTGCCTGGCAAGGCATCGCATGCAACTCTTTTCTACGCGGACAAAAGCATATCCGATCGCGGCTGGATTGGCTATCCGTAAATCTACGGAATATCGAGGGGCAATACTACGTAGAAGAATGGAAAAGCAAGGGGAATTAGCCGTCTTTGGGCAAGAGGCCGCGTTGCACGGCGTAGCGGATTAGTTCGGCTTTGTTCTTCACGCCCAGTTTGCGCATGATATTGGTACGGTGGGTTTCCACTGTGCGTCGGCTGAGGAACAGTTGCTGGGCTATTTCGGAACTGCTGCGTCCTTGAGCCACGAGCAGGAATACTTCACGCTCACGGAGGGTTAGGGTGTCCAGCGGGTCAGGCAGAGATGTGGCAAGTTGTGTGAGGTAGGCATCAATAAAGCGCTCGGCGATGCGTGGGCTGAGGTAACGGCGACCGGCCATAACGCTGCGCACGGCATGCACCAAATCCTGGGCGGTGGAATCCTTCAGGACGTAGGCGACTGCCCCCGCGCGCAGTGCCTCGATGACATAAGGATCGCTGTCATGCATGGAAAGCATGATGACGCGCGTACGAGGTGAGCGTTTGCTGACCTGCCGGGCTACTTCTGCCCCGTTCAAGCCGGGCATAGCCATGTCCACGATCAGCACGTCGGGTTGCAGGCGCTCGGTCAACAACGTTGCTTCTACTCCCTCCCCCGCCTCGCCCACAACGGCAAAGTCAGGTTCAGCGGTTAGCAAGGCACGCAACCCTTGCCGCACAAGGTGGTGGTCATCAGCTAGCACGATGGTAGTCATGCTTGTCCTCCCTGATGCACTGCTCCTTACTGGTTGAGGGGGAATGTGGCTTTGATGGTGGTGCCTTTGCCGGGTGCCGAGTCAAGCACCAGATTGCCGCCTGCCAGTGCGGCGCGTTCCCGCATGCCTAGCAACCCAGCAGAGTCCTTTTTGGCTAACACGGTTTCAGGTACGAAGCCTGCTCCTTCATCGCGGATGGTCAAATTCAACGAGTGCTCATCAGCCCACGCTTCCAGCACTACCTCCGAGACGCCGGCATGGCGCGCCACGTTGGTCAATGCTTCTTGGACGATGCGGTAGGCTGCTATCTCGATGGCTGGGGTGAAACGCTGTCCTTCTAAGCCATGGTGGGTGAATTGCACGCGCACTTTGGTCTGGGCGGTGTAGCGATCGATATGCCAGAGCAAGGCGGCGAGCAATCCCAGGTCATCCAGCACTGCTGGCTGCAGCTCCAGAGACAGGTTGCGCACTTTGGTCATGAGTTCTTTGACCAGGGCTTTTGCCTCGTCTAGGTTTCTGCCCAGTTCTTCAGGCGGAGAAACTGCAGCCATGTCCAAGAGGATATTGAGCATGGTGAGCAATTGCCCTATTTCATCGTGCAACTCGCGTCCGACGTGGCGCCTCTCTTCTATCTGCGTTTGCAGCAAGCGGTGTGACAAGTGCTGCAACTGCTCGCGCGAGGCGCGCATTTCCTGGAATAGGCGTGCGTTCTGGAGGGACAAGGCGATTTGGTTTGCCACTGGTTGGAGGAAGGCTAGATCCGATGCACTATAGGCATGCTTGCGGTAACTTTGCACTTCCAAGAGCCCTATGACTTTACCCGCAACAACCATGGGCACATAGGCAGCCGATAGGGGGATGCCCTCGCTCCCAGGAGGGCTCACGGTCATTGCTTTCCCTCCTGTCTTGGCTATCGCCGCAGGCAGGTCCTCCACAGTTACGGGTTGGGCGGTGAGGATGGCTTTGGCGCGGCCCTGCAAGGGCATGCCTTCCTTGATGGTCAGCGGTGGGAACAAGGAGACATCCAGGGCTTGCCCATCACACAGCATGAAATAGGCGCGCAGCGTAGAGGATTCATGGTCGTATAGGGAAATGCCGCAGACTGGGCAATCCACCAATTGGGAAATATACGAATGAGCAATGTGGCAGATTTGGTGTATGTCCAGCGTCTCTGCCAAGGAAGAGCCAATGCGGTGGAGGATAATGAGTTCCTCTGTGCGTTGGCGTAGCGCATCTTCTGCGTGTCTGTGCTCTTCCAGACTGTGCAGCCATTGCTGGAGGGTCTCGGCAGTAGGATCGGCGCTCAGCAACCTCTCTGGCGGGATATAGTGAAAATTGTCGTATAACTGCTTGTCCAGTACTACCAGCGGATGGGTGCGCAGCATGTCCAGCAGCACATCGGCAGGGAAACACCGGCGGTCGTACTGACACATTCCCAAGCATTTGTCAGGCCAAGAGGCATTGAGCTTGGCTTCGTATTCCACAAGCCGCTCCGAACCGGGCGATTTGCGCAGCGCCCAGGTCATCTCGCTGCTGATGCGCAGGGCGGTGTATCCTTCCCGCAGGGCTTGCTCCGTTTCGGCTTGGAGTCTAGCAATCATCCGCTCGGGATCGAAGGCGCCTCCCTGCAGATACGTCTCCGCAGGGGCGAGGATGGACAACTGGCCGCTGGCAACATAGGAAGCGGCATCAAGACCTTCATTGTGGAGGTAGCCCAGGATGGCAGCAGGCTCGTGGGCATCCGCGATGTACAGCACTTTTTCGCGTCGTTCCAACCCTTGCTGCAAGAAAATCTTCAGCGCGGCACGATGTTCTTCCTCTGTCTCGTAGAAGAAACAGAGGTGTTGGCCAGGCGCCAGTTCTTGCAACGCAGAGGAGTTTGACGCGGTCTTGGTTGGATCCTGCATCGGTAGTTGCCTCCTGTCTTGCGCCCACCCTCGCCTACAATGGCGGGCTGCCCCCTTTGGCATAGACTCGAACAGAGTTCATGTGACGATGCTGAGGTACAAAAGAGATTTTACTATATCACAATTTCCGCGGAATACAAAATCTACGGCCTCCGATGTAGTTTGGCCTTTCGCCATCTTAGGCGTATACTTGGTATGGTGCATGCTATGGATGGTCCCTAGGGTGCGCAGTGAGTGCTAACTGAGCATAGGAGGGAAAGGTAAGATGAGCAATAAAAGAGTATTGGTCGTGTTCTTTTCATCCTCGGGGAACACGAGGAAGGTAGGTCAGGCGATTGCGGAAGGGTTATCCGCGACGGTGGAGGAAATTCAGGAGGTTAATCCACATCCGGCGGATATCCGGGGGAAGGGACTGCGCAATTTCCGCAACATGGGGTATGTGGTATTCTATGCCCTGACGGGCCGCACGGTGCCCATTAAAGCAATGCAACAAGACCCGGCGGACTATGACCTCGTGGTCATTGGCACGCCGATTTATGCTTCCTCGCTCCCCGCCCCGGTGCGGGCGTATCTGACGCAATACGGCGCCAAGTGTAAGGAAGTAGCTTTCTTCTCCACCGGGCTGGACCCCCGTCCGCCCCGTAGGATGTTCCGGCAGATGGAAAAAGCCTGTGGCAAGGCACCTCAAGCCGTTTGTGCCTTTCAGGCTGATCGCATCCAAGCGGGCGATTTCCTACCCCAGGTTCAAGAGTTCATTTCCCGGCTTTCAAGCGAGCCCTGATTGCGACGGGGCTGGGTTTTGCATGCCCCGATGTAAGTGGCCAATAGATCGTTACCAGCCTCTTTGTCACAAGCGAGCAGCAGATCGCTGCTGATTGGGTCAAGCACGATAGGTGGTAACAGGGCAATGTGATCATCGCCAGTATACCCCAAATGCCGTAAGACCGCCAAAGGTGGCCGCTGTTCCATGCCTGCCCCAAAGTGCGGGCGCAGGACATTGTAGACATACAGCCAACGATAGCTCAGTGCCAGAAACTGCGCGGTGTTGTGCACTTGCAGCAGATACGGTGCATAGAACTCCTCGTCATCGCTGCGATGGCTGCGCTCGACGCGGCCGTTGTAGCCTTTGCGGCCGAGGGGGTAGCGCTGCAGTTGGCCCTGCAGGGGTTGGAGGTAACGTGCCGATAGTTGTGCCACCTGCGCGGGGTTGTCTCCCCCGAACTCCTGTCCCCAGTCGCTTTGGAAGGAGACGGGGTTGTGGATGCCGAAAGCGCGCAGCCAGCACAGGACGAGGATCAGGAAAGCCAAGCCATTGGTGCGGTTGTTGGCTTGGCCGTAGGCGAGGAAGCGCAAGCGGGTGCGGCCATCGCAGGCGGTGTACTGATAGCGTGGCAGATGGCAGCGGGTGAGATGGGTGGTATGGGCGGTGCCTAAGGCCTCTTTGTCATGGATGTCCTTCACATCGACTTGGATGAGGGAGAAGGGGGCCTCAGTCTCCCAAGCCCACAGAGCAGGGTAAAGGGATTTGCGGCGCACTTTGGGTTGTGGCGGGCGATGGCGGCGCAGGATATGGCGGATGGTATGTGCGGAGAGGGACAGCCCTTGGGCCTGCAGGTAGAGGGCCAAACGCTTGCGGCCGTAGCCTGTTTCTTGCCAGGCGTGCAGCACGCGCTGTTCGATGTCTGGTGCGGTTTGGTGTGGGGAATGAACTGGGCGGCGTGAACGATCTTGCAGGCCTGCTTCTTGTCCTTCCTGAAAGCGGCGCAGCCACTTCCGCACGACCTGCCTGGAGGTATGCCAGCGGCGGGCCGTAGCGCTGATGCTCCCCGTTTCCTGATAGGTCTGCACAAGGTGGCGTCTTGCTTCTATGCGGTTCATGGCGTATACTTCCCGGTAGGCCAGATCGGCCATAGGCGGTGCTCCTCCTGGTGTAGTTGTTGCCACAACTCTTTTACCACAGGAGCACCCCCTTTTGTCAAAATCGCCTGCATCACCTGGTAACGATCTCCTGGCGCAAGCGCCCCGAAAATTTGACAAATTTGAGAATCTCAGTATAATGGAAATTTGGCATTCATACTGCCTAGAAGCCTCCGTGTAAGGTGGCTGGCCATGTGATGAGTATGCTGTTTGGGCGGTCAGCAGTGGGGGCATTTTCATTTTCGTGGGCTATTTTCTATATTCAAGATGTGAGTTAAGGAGATAAGGTCAAATGACAACAACTGCCGCACAGAGAGTGCAGGGCTTTGGTGACCTCGGTCTCAACAATCATATAAAAACCTACGCGCGCATTCCTGAGGTTTATCCGCTTCCTAACCTGATTGAAGTCCAATTGAACTCATACGAGTGGTTCAAGAAGGAAGGGCTAGCTGAGCTTTTCGAGGAGATCTCGCCCATTGTCAGCTATGGCGGGGACCTCGAAATGTATTTCCTGGATTATTGGTTTGAGGAGCCCAAGTACAGCGAGGAAGAGTGCCGTACCCGTGATATGACCTATGCCGCTCCTCTGTATGTCCGCGTGCGCTTGAAGAACAATGCCGCGGGTGGTGAAATCACGGAGCAAAATGTCTATCTAGGGGATTTCCCCTTGATGACGCCGCAGGGGACTTTTGTCATTAACGGGGCTGAGAGAGTGGTGGTAAGCCAGCTCATCCGCTCACCGGGTGCCTACTTCACAGTAGATGAGGATGCGGTCACGGGACGCCGCTTGTGCTCCGCCAAACTGATTCCCAACCGTGGTGCCTGGTTGGAGTGCGATACCAGTAGACGGGATGTGCTGTCCGTAAAGGTGGACCGCAAGCGCAAGCTCCCCATCACGATCTTGCTCCGCGCGCTAGGTGCTATCAGCGGGGTGGAAGGGGATGAACTCATCCGTGAAGGCACGGATGAGGAGTTGCTTCAGCTTTTCGCGGCAGTGGATATGTCCAGCGAGCATCCTTACTTGGCAAAAACCATTGAGCGCGACCCTACCAAGGATGCTCGTTCAGCCTTGGAAGAGTTCTACAGGAAGATGCGCCCTGGTGATCCGGCGACTTTTGAAAATGCGCGCAGTTATCTCTATGCGTTGCTATTCGACCCTCGGCGCTATGACCTGGGCAAAGTGGGACGCTATAAGCTGAACCGCCGCCTGCAGATCAATATCCCGGTGCAGACGCGCACTCTGACCAAGCTAGACCTGGTCAAGATTGTGGAACGCATGATCTTGGTCAACAACGGAGTGCTGGAGCCGGATGACATTGATCACCTGGGCAATCGCCGCATCAGGACTGTGGGCGAATTGATTCAGAACCAATTGCGCGTCGGCCTCCTGCGCATGGAGCGCATGATCCGCGACCGCATGAGCACGCGCGGTCCGGAGCAATTGACGCCCGCTTCGTTGATCAATATCCGTCCTGTAATTGCAGTGCTGCGCGAGTTTTTCGGCGGCAGCCAGCTTTCGCAGTTTATGGATCAAACCAATCCACTGGCGGAGCTGACGCATAAACGCCGACTGTCAGCCCTTGGCCCTGGCGGGTTGCGCCGTGAACGGGCTGGCTTTGATGTGCGCGATGTGCACCACAGCCACTATGGGCGCATCTGCCCCATCGAAACACCAGAAGGACCGAACATCGGTCTGATTGGATCGTTGGCAACGTATGCGCGGGTCAATGAATTTGGCTTCATCGAAACACCCTACCGTGTCGTGCGACGCACGGTGCCCAACCAGCGCGGAGCCATGCTGGGCAAAGTGCTGCGCGAACCGGTGGTGGATCCAGAGAGCGGTGAAGTTGTTGCACGCGCCGGAATGGAAATCGATGAGCAATTGGCAGCACGGCTCGAGTCCTTGCCCTTGAAGGAAATCCCCATCGTGCCGGAAGTTACCAACGAGGTCGTCTACCTCACGGCGGATGAGGAGGATCAGCATATTATTGCCCAGGCAGGCACGCGGCTGGATGAACAGGGCCACTTCATAGAAAAGCGCGTTTCAGTGCGCTACAATCAGCGTTTCTTAATCGAGTCCGCAGATAAGGTCGAGTACGTGGACGTGTCGCCTAAGCAGATCGTGAGCGTGTCTGCCGCGCTGATTCCTTTCCTGGAACATGATGACGCTAACCGCGCACTGATGGGTTCGAACATGCAGCGGCAAGCAGTTCCGCTGTTACAACCGGAAGTACCGCTGGTGGCAACCGGCATGGAGCGGCAGGCAGCATTGGACTCTGGGCAGGTCGTCATCGCCCAGGAAGATGGCCAGGTGGTCAGTGTTACGGGGCGTGCGATTGTGATCCGTACTGCGCAGGGTCTGAAAACGTACCATCTGCGCCGCTACAACCGCACCAATCAGAGCACTTGTTTGGATCAACGCCCCATTGTTTCCAAAGGCGATATCGTCAAAAAGGGCCAACCCATCGCGGACTCGTCTTCGACAGACCAAGGGGAATTGGCTTTGGGGCAGAATGTCCTGGTGGCTTTCCTGTCTTGGGAAGGTGGAAACTATGAAGATGCCATCCTCATCAGTGAAGACTTGGTGAAGAAGGACAAGTTCACATCTATCCATATTGAGAAACACGAGGTGGAGGCTCGCGACACCAAGCTAGGGCCGGAGGAAATCACCCGTGATATCCCCAACGTGGGTGAGGATGCTTTGCGCAATCTGGATGAAAACGGCATCATCCATATTGGCGCTGAGGTGGGGCCTGGTGACATTCTGGTGGGCAAGATCACGCCGAAGGGTGAGACGGAATTGAGCCCCGAGGAAAAACTGTTGCGTGCCATTTTTGGCGAAAAGGCTTGGGAGGTGAAGGATTCCTCTCTGCGGCTGCCCCACGGCGAAAGGGGCAAGGTGGTGGACATTAAGGTCTTTTCCCGGGATGAGCATCGGGATATGTCGGCTGGCGTGGACAAAATGGTGCGCGTGAGCGTGGCTCAGCAGCGCAAGATCAGCGAAGGCGATAAGATGGCTGGACGCCATGGGAACAAGGGCGTGATTTCGCGCATTGTCCCTGTGGAAGACATGCCCTACCTCGCCGATGGCACACCGGTGGACATTATTCTCAACCCATTGGGTGTACCTGCGCGTATGAATGTGGGCCAGATTCTGGAAACGCATCTCGGCTGGGCTGCGCATCGCCTTGGTTTTCGCACCATTTCCCCGGTCTTTGATGGCGCCGATGAGGAAGAGATCTCTGCCGAACTGGCACGTGCCTGGATGATGGATAGAGCCTGGCATGACTTGAACCAGAGGGTATGGCCCTGGCTGCACGAAATGGGCATCGATGGCGAAAGCCTGGAAGACGATTGGGAAGCGCAGCAGATGTACCTGCGCGAACACTTATCGGGTGAACACGGGGATCTAGATGAGGCGCTTCTTGACCGCACTCGCGCGCGTTGGGCTTGGCTGCGGCAATGGCTGGCTGAGCAAGGCTATGATCTGAACGAACTTTGCATCGAGAATGGCAAATCGGTCAGCCCGGAAGAGAACTCGGCCGTGAACAAGAAGGCGATCGCCGCTTGTCTGCGTTTGTGGCTGAAGGACCTGGGGTATGACGCTTCCCATATCCCTGACGAAGCCCTGGAGGCAGAAGCCCGGCGCGTGGGCAATGAGCACAAATTACCCCTGCCTATTTCGGGCAAGATGATCCTGTATGATGGGAAGACGGGCGAGCCGTTTGACCGCCCGGTGACGGTGGGCATTATCTATATGATGAAACTGGCACACCTCGTGGAGGATAAGGTGCATGCCCGCTCGACAGGACCTTATTCGCTGGTCACTCAGCAACCATTGGGTGGTAAAGCCCAGCAGGGTGGTCAACGCTTTGGCGAAATGGAAGTGTGGGCTTTGGAAGCCTATGGAGCCGCGCACACTTTGCAGGAGATGCTGACGGTCAAGTCCGATGACGTGACCAGCCGTGTCAAGGCTTATGAGGCGATTGTGAAAGGGGAACCTATCCAAGAGCCCAATGTGCCCGAGTCCTTCCGCGTTTTGGTCAAGGAACTGCAAGGGCTTGCCTTGTCTGTGCAGGTTTTGAACGAGAATGGTGAATTGATCCAATTTGGCCGTGAGGAGAGCGAAGAAGTATTGCCCAAAGTAGGGTTTGGGCTGGGCTTACCCGGCTTTGCCCGACGGCCAAGATTGGGGTAAAATAGCGTACCCGCTTGAATTGACAATTTCATCACTTTTGTGTATACTTGAAGTTTGTAGGCTAAAAATGCCTCAGGAAGAGTCTTAGAACAGACTAGTTGCCTGTACTGGAAGAGACACGATACCGAGGCGCTGTGCCCGCAAGGGCGGCCTCGGTATATTGTGCCTTGGAGTAACAAGGCTCAAGAATGAGGGAGAAGAAAAGTGCCAACGATTAATCAATTAGTGCGTAAAGGGCGCAAGCCCATACAAAAGAAAACGAAGGCTCCCGCGCTGCGCTTCATACGGAACGCGCTGAAGGGCAGGGTTATCCGCGGCAAGGGTTCGCCACAGAAGCGCGGAGTGTGCACGCAGGTCAAGACCATGACGCCGAAGAAGCCTAACTCGGCGCTGCGCAAAATCGCCAGAGTGCGTCTGACCAATGGCATCGAGGTCACGGCGTACATCCCTGGTGAGGGGCACAACCTGCAGGAGCACTCGGTGGTCCTTGTGCGCGGCGGCAGGGTGAAGGACTTGCCCGGTGTGCGGTATCATATCGTGCGCGGTGCCATGGATTCGGCAGGCGTCGAGAACCGCAAAAAAGCCCGATCTAAGTATGGCGCCAAGCGCCCGAAGGCTGCTTAGCCGAGAGCCTGCTTGTCGTGGCGTGACAAGGAGCGACGTGCCTTTTGCGATGCGCAGCGGCAGGCTAGCGTAGATTCTTGGGATTTTCCAGTAATTGCTGTAGAGGGGTATCATATGCCAAGACATGGCCGTGTAGTTAGGCGAGAGATCGAACCAGATCCGAAATATGGAAGCGTCATGGTGGCTAAATTCATCAACAAAATCATGCGATGTGGCAAGAAGAGCCTTGCACAGCGCATTTTCTATGACTGCTGCGAGATCATTGAGCAACGTACGCACAAGAATCCGTTGGAGACATTCGAGCAGGCAGTCAGGAATGCCATGCCTGTGCTGGAGGTAAAGCCGCGTCGTGTGGGTGGCGCTACTTACCAGGTACCGGTAGAAGTACCAGAGCACCGCAGTATGGCGTTGGCTATGCGCTGGTTGATTCAATCGGCGCGGGCACGACCTGGCAAATCCATGGCTGAGAAACTGGCTGATGAGTTGATGGATGCCGCGAAAGGCGTGGGCAGCAGTATTAAGAAGCGCGAAGATACGCATAAGATGGCAGAGGCAAACCGTGCCTTTGCTCACTACCGGTGGTAAGTTTCGGATGGAGCGCAGTCGCAGTAGATGATGCTACGCATACCGTTTGTGCCAGTTGGAGAAGCCTATGTCTGGCGAGTTCTCGCTAGAACGAATAAGGAACATAGGGATCATTGCCCATATCGATGCCGGCAAGACAACGACCACGGAACGCATCCTGTTCTATACAGGTCGTACTTACCGTTTGGGCAACGTGGACGATGGCACTACGGTGACCGACTGGATGGAACAGGAGCGCGAGCGGGGCATCACGATAACGGCTGCGTCCATTACGTGCTACTGGCGCGATTGCCAGATTAACATTATTGATACTCCTGGACACATCGATTTCACGGCTGAAGTACAGCGCAGTTTGCGTGTGCTGGATGGCGGGGTAGTGGTTTTGGACGCTGTGGCTGGTGTCGAGCCACAGTCCGAGACCGTGTGGCATCAAGCCAATCGCTTTGGGGTCCCGCGCATCTGCTTCATTAACAAAATGGATCGCCTAGGCGCTAATTTCTGGCGCGCGATTGACATGATCCGCGAACGGTTACGCGCACGGCCTGTTGCTCTGCAATTGCCTGTGGGCCGTGAGGCTTCGTTCGCAGGAGTCGTGGATTTAATCGAGAACAAGGCGATCCTATACGCCGATGACCTGGGGACGGTATTGCAGGTACAGGATATCCCTCTGGAATTGAGGGAGGAGGCTCGCCATTGGCATGAGGTTTTGATTGAGCGCATTGTCGAAACCGATGACGCTTTGACAACCAAATATCTCGAAGGCGAGGAGATTACGGCTCAGGAGCTAAAAGCGGCACTGCGGCGGGCAACCATACGCTCTGAGTTGATCCCAGTCTTGTGTGGGGCAGCGTTACGGAACAAGGGAGTTCAGCCTTTGTTGGATGCAATTGTTGATTATCTTCCTTCCCCGCTCGATATCCCACCGGTTAGAGGGATCAACCCGTACACACAACATGAGGAAATCCGCCCCTCTAGAGAAGATGCTCCTCTGGCTGCTCTCGCCTTCAAAATTGTGAGCGACCCCTTTGCGGGGCGCCTTGCCTACGTGCGCGTTTATTCGGGTACTCTGACGTCTTCCCAAGTGGTTCTGAACGCGACCAAGTCGCGTAAGGAACGGGTAGGCCGGTTGCTGCGCATGTATGCCAATCAGCGTGAGGATGTTGGCATCATCCGTGCGGGAGACATTGGCGCTGTCGTGGGCTTTCGTTTCACCTTTACCGGTGACACGATCTGCGACCCGCAGCATCCCATTGTGTTGGAATCCATCAAGTTCCCCGAGCCGGTAATTTCGGTGGTGGTGGAGCCACGCACGAAGGCGGACCAGGACAAACTGAGCGATGCATTGCAGCGTTTAGCGGAAGAAGATCCCACGTTCAAGGTGCGCATGGATGAAGAGACGGGCCAAACGCTTATCTCTGGCATGGGTGAATTGCACCTCGAAGTGCTCGTGGATCGCATGTTGCGTGAGTTCCGCGTACAGGCTAACGTAGGCAAGCCTCAGGTCTCTTACCGTGAGACGATCACAAAGTCAGCACGGGTCGAGGGACGGTTTGTGCGCCAGGCAATGGGGCGTGGGCAGTATGGCCATGCGTGGCTGGAATTGGAACCACTGCCACGTGGCTCAGGTGTTGTCTTTGAGAACCGTTTGCCGCCGGGGAAGATACCCGAAGAATACGTGCGCGCTGTCGAGCAGGGCGTGCGCGAATCCACGGAAAGTGGGGTGCTCGCCGGGTATCCATTGGTTGATTTGAAGGTTGCTCTGGTGGATGGTTCCTATGACGAGGAAAACTCTTCGGAGCAGGCTTTCAAAGCGGCGGCTGCCATCGCCATGCGCAAAGGGGTTATGCAAGCGATGCCGACGCTCATGGAGCCGATCATGCGGGTAGAGGTAGTTGCTCCAGGGGAGTTTGTCGGAGAGATCATCGGGGATTTGAATGCGCGTCGAGCGCACATCGAAAGCATGGATTTGCGCGAAGACGGCTTTCAGGCGGTACGTGCTATCGTACCATTGGAGGAGATGTTCGGATATGCCACTGACCTGCGTTCGTTGACGCAGGGGAGGGGTACGTTTACCATGGAGTTTGATCATTATGCGGAGTTACCGGAATCCCGAGTTCAGGAGCTGACAGGAGGCTACAGACTTGGGCCGGAAGTTGTGCTTTGATTAATTTGCCAAATAAAAAATTTTGTGTAGAATAATTGGGTTTGTGCATCATGTTTCATCATGGAAAGGAGATAATCATATGGCTAAGAGGAAATTTGAGCGGACCAAGCCGCACGTTAACGTAGGCACGATTGGGCACGTAGACCACGGCAAGACGACCTTGACCGCGGCGATCACCAAGGTGCTGGCGATGAAGGGCCTGGCCGAGTTCAAGC
>JACIWX010000011.1 GCA_014360755.1 Chloroflexota bacterium
CTCCCGGGAGAGGGCTGGGGTGAGGGATTCGTTTATTCGTTTTCCCCATTCGTTGATGGCCGTTTGAGGGCGAACACCAGGTTCGCCCCTACGGATCCCCCTTGGCCCCTGTGGGGCGAAACAAAAGGGCGAGTCATGGACTCGCCCCTACGGATCCCCCCCTTGTCCCCCCTTATTAAGGGGGGATGATGGCGGGATTCGTTTATTCGTTTTCCCCATTCGTTGATGGCCGTTTGAGGGCGAACACCAGGTTCGCCCCTACGGATCCCCCTAACTCCCTGGAGGGCGAGTCATGGACTCGCCCCTTTGTCCCCCCCTTATTAAGGGGGGTAGGGGGGATGAATCTCTCCAGGGAGAGGGCTGGGGTGAGGGCCACGCCCCTACCGAAGATTGACTCCCACGCAGGAATAAGATAAAATACAGCAGGATAAGGCGCACGGCATCCCACCGCAGCCCTTTCCGAAAGCACGACAAAGGAGCAGCCCATGGCCCATTCCTTTTCCCAGCGCGTTCCGCTCACCTGCCCCCAATGCGGGGCGACATTCGATGCCGAAGTTTGGCTCATCCTGGACGCAGACGAACGCCCCGACCTCCTCCCGCGCCTCCGCGATGGAACCCTGCACGACGCGACCTGCCCCAATAGCCACAGCGGCACCGTGGATGCCCCGCTGCTCATTTACCAGCCGGGCAAGGAGCCCGTGCTCCTCTTCTCCCCTGCCCGCCGCACAAGCGCAGAAGAGGACCGCACGCAGGCAGGTGGGCTCTTGGGCATGCTGCGCGAGCGCTTGGGCGATGCCTGGCGCGATGATTGGGTTGCGCACATGGCGGTTGTCCCTCGTGATTGGCTGCCCCGCGCCTTGGAAGAGGACTGGGAAGCCGTGCAACGGGAGATGGCGGAGCAGGCACGCCAGGAGTTGGAACGACTGCAACGCGAGGACCCTGCAGCCTACCGTCTCCTGCTCCTCGCCCAGACAATGCAGGAGTTCCTCACCGCCGACACCTGGGACGCATCCCAGCGGGTCCTGGAGGCGCACCCCGAACTGCTGACCGACGAAGCCGACGCCCTGCTGGGGCAGTTGCTGGAAGCCGCCCGCCGGGAGAACGAGGGGCAAGCCCTGCGCGCCCTGGAAACACACCGCGCCCTCCTCCGCCGCTGCCGCGAAATCGGTATCGAACAAGCCTTCGCCGCACTCCCCTCGCCCTCTGGGAGAGGGGCCAGGGGTGAGGGCATCCCTCCTGCCTTCCGCGATGACCTGCGACGCGCCCAAGAGGCGAAGGCCCGTTACCTACAAACGTCCGACCTGCAAGCCTTGGACGAAGCGGTGGCGGCATGGGAGCGTATCTGGAACCACCCCGACTTCCCTGCCGCGCCGCTGGAGTTCCGCCTGGCAGCCCTGAACGACGGTGCAAGCACTTTCCTGCGGCGCTATTGGGCACGGGGCAATGTGGCGGACCTGGCGCGTGCCATTGCGTGCTGGGAGGAGGCGGTGGCGGGGACGCCGGAGGGTGCGCCGGAGCGGGCGGTACTTGAACAATCTGGGGGCTGGGCTGAGGGATCGCTATGCGCGCACGGGGGATTTGGCGGACCTGGCGCGTGCCATTGCGTGCTGGGAGGAGGCGGTGGCGGGGACGCCGGAGGGTGCGCCGGAGCGGGTCTCTCGTTTGAACAATCTGGGGGCTGGGCTGATGGATCGCTATGCGCGCACGGGGGATTTGGCGGACCTGGCGGAGGCTGTGAAAGCCTACGAGCAAGCGTGGGAGTTCCTGGAAAAGCGCTTGGCTGCCTCACCAGTGGCGTACAAATTGGGGCAGCAGGAGGAATGGTCGGGGCTGTTCGCACGGCTGGTCTCCGCCCACCTCCAGATGGCTGCAGCCAATCCCGCAGCTGCAGCCGCTGCGCGCCGCCGCGCGCTCCTCGTCGCCGAAGGGACCAAATCGCGCCTGCTGACGGGCATGGTGGGTAGGGGCATACCCCTGCCGTCGGACATCCCCCCAGAAGAAGCCCGCCAGGAACAGGAACTGCGGGATGAACTGGAGGCCATTGACCTGGCGGAATTGGCAACACACGGCACGCCATCCCCGGAGGGCGAGGGCAGCCAACGGCGTTTCCAGCGGGGCCAGGAGGTCCGCCAGACACTGCTGGCGCTGTGGCAGAAATGGGAAAGCCAAAGCCCAGAATGGGCGGAATTCGTAGCCCTGCGGCGCGGCGACCCTCCCACCTGGGATGGCCTGGCGCGCCTTGCCCAGGACCTGGGACCGCAAGCCGCTTTGCTCTCGCTGTTCACCACGGCGGACGAAATCCTCCTGTTCCTCCTGCGCGCAGGGTGGGAGGAACCGATAGCAGTTAAGGTACCCATCCACAGTGAGGAACTCCATTGGGACTATGTTGCCAATTACCAGGATGAAGTCCTGAACCGGCATATCCATCTGAAGGCGAAGCGCCCCCTGACCAACCGCTGGCAGACGCTCGGCATGCGCCTTCTGCCCCCGCTCTTGCCCTATTTGGATGGCATCAGCCACTTGGTCATCGCGCCGAAAGGGCCATTCCACATTTTGCCCCTGCACATCCTGCCTATCCATGAGGCAGGGGAAACATTGCTGGATCGCTGCAGCGTTTCGTATGTCCCTGCGCTGAGCCTGCTGCTGCGGCTGCGGCGGCAGGAGCGGGTGGAGGAAGGCAAGGCAGTGGTCATGGGCTATACCCCTGCCGACCCGCGCACAGAAGAAGGGCAACGCGAACGCGCACTCTTCCTGGGTGAGGCGCGAGCGGTAGCAGGGCAGATGGGCGTGGAAGCGCTGCTGGACGACGCGGCCGATGCCGCGCATCTGCGCCAGTCTTTGCACAACGGGCCCATCCGGTTGCTTCACCTGTCGTGTCATGGCTACTTTGGTGTGGATCCGCTCCACGCTGGCGTCCTCCTTGCGGATGGCTTGTTCACTGCCCGGGATTGGTTGCGGCTGCGCTTCCGTGCGGACTTGGTCACGCTGAGCGCATGCGAGACCGGGCTGGCGCGTTCGCTGGGCGGCGATGAGGTGGTGGGCTTGGGCGCAAGCCTGTTGGCGGCGGGAGCGTCGTCGGCGGTGTTGGGGATGTGGTCGGTGAATGCATGGACCACGGCTGCTTTGATGGAGGGTTTCTACCGCCGGTTGTGGGATGAAAAAGGGGAGAAACGCACGGACAAAGCCACTGCGCTGCGGGAGGCAGCGCTGGCGCTGCGGGATGGGCAGTTGCTGCCTACGGCGGGCCTGGACCTCTCCGATCCCTATTATTGGGGGGCTTTTGCTCTGATGGGAGACTGGAGGTAGGAAAATGGGCGAGAAAATCTGGTTTGAAGAGGAATTGCTTCCTCCCCAGGAACTGGCAGATGAAGTGGTGAAAGGGCTGCTGCGCGAGGACAGAGGAGAAATAGAGAAGTCGCTGCGCGCGGAGAAGGCGCTGGATTTTGCCGCCCTGGAGGCAGCGCGGGACAAAGCGGCGTTCCTCGACCGCTTCGTGAAGGAGAAGGCAAAGGGCATCCTGCGCGTATATGAGCCGCGCTGGCGTCCCCTCACGGCGGAGGAGAAGGCGGGGCTTCCCGTCAGGGTGGGCGATGTCTATCCAAGCCCGGAGTGGTACCTGGTGCGCATCGGCGTGGAATTTGACGTGCTGCCCGAATCCAGGGAGGCGGGGTGGTATTACGAAAGTGCCTGGTGCCGCACCTCCGTGTTCAACCCCAGCGGTGGCGTGCAGCCCCGCGTAGTAGACATCTTCCCCCAGCGCATCTATAGCGGTTTCCGTGACATGGTCAAGGTGGCGATCGGCCCGGGCATCACTGCAGGCCGCGTAGAAGCCAAGTTGGGCGAAGTCGGCATGGACCTGCATGTGGGGCAGGTGACGCCCGTTACGCTGGGCTTTTTCGGGGAGGGAGAGCGGGCGCCCTATTGGGAACTGCGCTCCAAAGACTTTCCCATTTTGGGAGCGTACCATTTCTGGATGGTCGTGGAGAAACCGCTGGAGTGCCAGCAGGTCCATATCATCGTGTGGGGTGAGGGGAATCTGCGCAGCCAATTGTTTGTTCTCCCCGTTGGGCCGAAGGTGCGCGTGCCGGAGCAGCGCAAAAAGTTCCTCATCGCTGCGTGACAAAACCCGTATAGCGCGGATTGTGGTCCGTGCTGAGCGAAAAGCGCTCACTACAAACTAGGCTCGTAGTGCGCTTTGAGCGCTAAAGCGCTCACTACGAACCATACCATGTTTGGCGCGGATTGTGGTCCGTGCTGAGCGAAAAGCGCTCACTACAAACTAGGCTCGTAGTGCGCACTTCAGTGCGCTTTGAGCGCTAAAGCGCTCACTACAAACCATACCGGGTTTGGCGCGGACTGGAGCGAAAACCCGTATGCCAAGAGATGCCGGGAGAAGGGAGCGCTATGATTCATCCGCTGATTCTGGTAGTGGACGACGAACAGAACATCCGTGAGTTGGCGCGCATGTACCTGGAGCAGGAAGGGTACCAGGTGGCTACTGCGCGCGATGGCGCCGAGGCTTTGCGCCAGATTCAGACGCTGCGGCCAGCACTGGTGATCCTGGACCTGATGCTGCCGGAGGTGGATGGCTGGGAGGTGTGCCGTCGTGTGCGCGCCTCCTCCGACCTGCCCATCCTGATGCTCACTGCCCGCGACGATGATGTGGACAAGATCGTCGGGCTGGAACTCGGCGCCGATGATTACCTGACCAAACCCTTCAATCCGCGCGAACTGGTGGCACGCGTGCGCGCCATCCTGCGGCGCAGCAGCCGTAAGGCGGAGCAGACCCAGCCGCTGCGCGTGGGCAATGTCGTGATTGACCCCGCACGGCGCGAGGTGACGGTAGGCGGGCAGGCGGTGACTCTGCGCAGCAAAGAATTCGATTTGCTGCTGACGCTTGCCGAACACCAGGGCATTGTCCTCAGCAGGGAGAAACTGCTGGAGTTGGTGTGGGGTTACGATTTCCCAGGCCAGACACGCACTGTGGACGTACATATCGCGCAATTGCGCGAGCATCTGGCTCAAAGTACCGTGAGCATTGAGACCGTGTGGGGAATAGGGTACAAACTGGTAGCCAATGGATGATGGAGGTGCTATGTTCAACAGCCTGCGGTCGCGGTTCATCGCTTCTTTTATGCTCCTGATTGTCCTCTGCCTGATCATGGTGGGTGTCATCCTGGGTGTTTCGCTGATGCGGCGGATGGCTTACGCTCGTCTGCGGGCGGCGGTGGTGCCCACGGCCCTTTTTGTGCGTAACCTTAGCCAGCAAGGGCTCTCGCCGCAGGAGATCGTCCGACGTCTGGCTGAGCAAGCCCAAATGCAGGCACTGGATATTGTGATCCTCACCCGCCAGGGGAAGGTGTTAGCAGCCACTGACGAGGACTGGCGCGGACAGCAAGTTTCGTTGCGCAGGATTGTAGCCTCTAAAGAGCGGGAAATCATCGAGGGACGGACCAGTCTCCCAGGAGAGGGCACTCTGTACTTTGTCGCCTGGCCCATGAGGATAGTGGCAGGGGAAGGAGAAGGTCCCGCTACCGAGATGGTAGCCCTGGTGACCACTCCTGGGCGCGGGATACGCGTGGTGATTGGCGACCTGGCTTTCAGTTTTGCCGTGGCAAGCATGCTGGCTGCCGTGATTTCCTTGATCCTGGCAGTGCTCATTGCTCGCTCCATCTCCCAGCCCTTGCAAAGACTGATGGCAGCCACGGAGGAAATCGCCCGCGGCAACTATGACCTCAGCCTGGACATCACTTCTCCCAGTGAGATGCGCCGCCTGGCAGCCAGTTTCAATAGCATGGCTCGTCAAGTTCAAGCCTCCCGCCAAGCCCAGCGCGACTTTGTGGCTAACGTCTCCCACGAACTCAAGACCCCGCTTACCTCCATCCAGGGATATTCGCAAGCCATCCTCGATGGGACTGCCCGCGGAGAGGAGGCTGTGCAGCGGGCAGCAGCCATTATCCATGATGAGGCGGGACGCATGCGCCGTCTGGTAGAGGGTTTGTTGGACCTGGCGCGCATCGAGTCCGGCCAAGTGGTGATGGCGCAGGAGCCGGTGGACTTGCGTCAGGTGCTTGGCGATTGCGTAGACAAGCTGACCTTGCAAGCCCAGGAGAAAGGGCTGACGCTTTCGCTGCATGTGTCCACTCTGCCCCTCCTCATCGGTGACCGAGACCGCTTGTCCCAGGCGGTCACCAACCTGCTGGACAACGCCCTCAAGTACACCCCGTCAGGAGGGCGGATCACCGTGGAGGCGGTCGAGGTCCGCGAGACGGAGGGCTTGCGGGCTATCGAACCGGCGCTGGCTTCGGCAGTCCCTTTGCCGGCAGTAGTAGTAACGGTGAGCGATACCGGACCTGGCATTCCCCCTGACGAGTTGCATCGCATCTTTGAACGCTTCTATCAGGTGGACAAATCGCGCGCCAGAGGGAAGGGAGGGGTTGGACTGGGGCTGGCCATCGTTCAGGAGATTGTTGCTGCCCACGGCGGGCGGATCACTGCTCAGAGTGTAGTCGGCGTGGGCAGCAAATTCATCATGGCTCTGCCCATAAAGGGCAAAGAAGGGCGCGAAAAGCAGTCGAAAAAATGAACAACAGGGGCCCCCGAGGTCTAAAACTCGGGGGCTTTTTTACACTCTTTTTGCAAATTGATCATAGGGGGTTAACACCTGATTGGGATAATAGAGTCAGAAAGGTCCCCTCTATGGGGACAAATTCCAATCACAAAGGAGGTAAAGACTATGTGGAAGAAGGTGTTAACCCTAATGGTAGTTGTGATGGCCATGCTGGCCGCGGTCTTGCCAGTCCATGCCGAGGGAGTGTCAGGTGAGGGAAGCCTGAGTGCGCAGGGCGATGGCATAGCCATCCTGGCTGGCAGGGGGACGGTGGACCTCAGTGGCAACGGCGTCCTGTGGATCAAAGACAAAGCCGGCAATGCCGTCATCCAGGTCACAGGCGAGGGCGAGAAAAAAGAGTTCCCCGACGGCTGGCTTCAATACGCAGGCTTTCACGGCACGGCTCATGTGGAAGGGTCGCGGATTGTGGTCATCGTGGCGGGAGTGGACATTGAAATGACCGCTCGTGGTCGGGGGAGGGCTTGGCTATGGGGGCACGGTTCCTACCAGGGCTCCGCTGACGGGAGCGGGGAATGGGGCTCCAGGCGGGGTGTCCGCGTCAGGCTGGCGATGCCCCTCTGAGAAATACGGATCCCCACTTGTCCCCCCTTAATAAGGGGGGTATAGGGGGATGAATCTCCCTGTCCCGAGGGAGAGGGCTGGGGTGAGGGATTCGTTTATTCGTTTCCCCATTCGTTGATGGCCGTTTGGGGGCGAACACCAGGTTCGCCCCTACGGATCCCCCTAACTCCCTGCAGGGCGAGTCATGGACTCGCCCCTACGGATCCCCCCTCACCGCCGAGGACGCCGAGGGCGCAGAGAAATTTTTCCCTCTGCGCCCTCAGCGGTAATACATTAGGCCATTTCCCATTGTCCATGCTCCTGTGCTATACTTGCTTACGAGCACACATTCTCAGTATGGAGGAGGTGGGGGAATGAAAATCGTGGTCTTGGGCGGCTATGGGGACATGGGGCAGGGCGTGGTGCAGGACCTGGTCACGCACACGCCGGCAGAGGTGGTGATCGCCGATTACCGCGTGGAAGGGGCAAGGGCATTCGCCGCGCGGTTGGGCAGCGAAGCAGGGGCAACTCACCGCGTTATCCCTGCTTTCGTGGATGCCAATGACCCCGCGTCGCTGGCGGCCGTGTTGGAGGGCGCACAGGCTGTAGTGGGCGCCATTGGACCCTTCTACCGTTACGCCACCAAGATGGCTACGGCGGCAGTCAAAGCAGGCGTGAACTACGTGGACATCTGTGATGACTATGGGCCCATCCAAGAGGTGTTTGCCCTGGACGAAGCAGCCAAAGCAGCTGGCGTGACGCTCATCACTGGCTTGGGCTGGACGCCGGGCATCACCAACCTCATGTGCCGCCTGGGCGCTTCGCGCCTGGACAGCGTGGATGAAATCAAGATTGCCTGGGCGGGAGGGGCGGAGGATTCGCAGGGCTTGGCGGTGGTGATGCACGTCTTCTATGCCGTTACGGGCAAGGTGCCTACCTACCGCGATGGGCAGTGGGTCGAGGTCGAAGCGGGCAGCGAGAAGGAGCCGGCCGATTTCGGCGGCGCGCTGGGGGTGGTGAACGTCTTCCACTGTGGCCATCCCGAACCGATGACCGTACCGCGGTACATCAAAGCCCGCACGGTCAGTCTGAAGGGCGCCCTGACCCCCGAGTGGAACAATGCCCTGGTGGACCTCTTTGCCAAGTTGGGCTTTACCGCCACGCCCAAGCGCATCGAAACCCTCTCCAAAATCATCCACAAGGTGGAGCACATCCTGGGCAAAGGCGGCGTGCCGTTTTCGGGGGCGCGGGTGGACGTCATCGGCACAAAGGATGGCAAGCCGTGCACCTATACCTACCGCGTAGTGGATAAGATGAAGCGCCTCACGGGCATCCCGGCGGCGGTGGGTGCCTGGATGCTGGCGCAGGGACAAGTTCCGCACAAGGGTGTCTATGCGCCGGAAGGCTGCCTCGAGCCCGAGCCCTTCTTTGCCGAACTTGCCAAGCGCGGCATCCACATTGAAGAGATGATGAGCGCTGGGTAGCATTAACAACTTGCTCCGGTTGGACCACAGTCCGTCGCCCACGCTCCATTCAAGACCTGACAGGTCTCCAAGACCTGTCAGGTCTAGCCCATCCTGCTCCAGGCGGACCACAGTCCGCCGTCCGCGTCAACGCGAGGCTGCTTGCTCTCCCATTGTCATTCTGAGCCGCGTAGCGGCGAAGAATCTCGCCAAACGCCGCCAGGGAATCCTTTCCCTGGCTGAAACATAAAAGTCGGCTAAAGCCGACTGATGGTTGATTGCAGCCCCCTTCAGGGGGCTTTATCCCCTTTAGCCAGGGATTTCAATCCCTGGCGTAGCGGTGGCGTATGTCGCCAGAGAATAAAATTCCCTGGCTGAAAGAAAGGGGCGACCCACCGGGTCGCCCCTGCATTTTTCAGCCATTTCAATCCCTAGCGTGGCGCCGCGCCGAGCCTGTGGGTCAAAAGAGCGCGTCCCACAGCAACACGACGGTGGCAATGGTGATGAGCGCCGCCAGGATGGTGGCAAAGGCGTTGGTCAGCCGTGAGTTACGCCACGCCTTCATGATGCTGCTATCGTTCGCCAGGCGCAGCATCAGGACCATGACCGCCGGCAATAGCACCGCATTGACCACCTGCGACAGCCACATGAGGGGGAAAAGCGGCAAGCCAGGGATGAGCACGATGGCGGCGCTCAGCACGATCATGAACGTGTACAGCCCATAGAACACGGGCGCTTCATCCGGTTTCGTGTCAATGCCGCGTTCCCAGCCGAAAGTCTCGCATACGGCATAAGTAGTCGCCAGGGGCAGGACGGAGGCAGCCAGCAGCGAGGCACCCAACAAGCCGATGCCAAAGAGTTGCTTCGCCCACACGCCCGCCAGTGGCGCCAGGGCTAATGCAGCTTGCTCCGCTGTCTCCACGCGGATGCCATGGGTGAACAAGGTCGCGGCGGTGCAGATGATGATGAAAGCGGAAACGACATTGCCCATGACCGCGCCGAAAACGACATCCAGGCGCGTGAAGGGATACTCCTTCATGGTTACCCCCTTATCGGCGACCGTAGCCTGCATATATGCGCAGCCCCATGGCGTCATGGTCGTGCCCACGGTAGCCAGCAATGCCAGCAGGAAACGCGGTTCGAAATGGATGGTGGGCACGATGGTGTGGCGCAATACTAGCCCCCAAGGTGGACGTACCAGGAATGTGGACAGGATATAGGCGACGGCGTACAAGGTAAGGAAGAGCAGCGCCTTTTCAACATGTTGGTATGAGCCGCGCAGCACCAAGAACCACACGGCGAAGGCAGCCAGGGGTACGATGAGATAGCGCGTCACGCCGAAAAGCTCGCCACTGGCAGCGATGCCTGCAAACTGTGCAGCGGTGGTACCCAGGTTAGCTAGGATCAAGCCCAGCATGACCAGAAAAGCCATCCTCAAGCCAAAGCGCTCGCGGATGAGGTCGGTGAGGCCCTTGCCCGTCACCGCGCCCATGCGCGCTGCCATCTCCTGGGTCACCACCTCGCCGAGGGTAACCCACACGATCATCCACAGGAAGGAATAGCCATAGAACGAACCCGCCATGGAATAGGTCGCTACGCCGGGGGCGTCGTTGTCTGCGCTGGCGGTGATCAAGCCGGGACCCATGATGCTCAGAAAGAGCAACAATCGTTGCGCCACTGTTTTCATGCGTTGTTTCCATGTCATGGTCAGCCTCTCCGTGCTCAAAAGTTGCTAGCGAGGATTTCGTTAGAAGAAGCGCGGCAGCCGTTTCTTCCAGGCAGTGGGCAGGATGTGGTCCAGCGCATCATCTGCCGTAACAATGCCCAACATGACGTTATTCTCGTCCACAACCGGGATGGCGAGCAGGTTGTACTTCGCCACCAAGCGGGCTACCTCGTCCTGTGTCTCCAGTGGACCCACTTTAATCACGTCCTTTTCCATGATGTCCGCCACAGGCACCTCAGGTGGGGCGAGGACCAACTCACGCAAGCCAATGACGCCCTGCAGTTTCTGTTCTTCATCCACGACGTAGACATAATACAGTGCCTCGTCTTCCTGGGCTTCTGGTGAGTGGCGCAGGTAATCCAGCGCCTGGCCTACCGTCAACCCCATGGGGATGGTTACATACTCCGTGGTCATGATGCCCCCGGCAGAGTCCTCCGGGTAGGCGAGCAGCTTCTCGACCTCGGTAGCATCCTCGTCTTCCATCAAATCCAGCAGTTTGGCGCGCTCGGTGGGGGCAAGGTCTGCCAACACGTCTGCTGCTTCGTCAGGTCCCATCTCCTCCAGCACGTCAGCAGCGCGCTCAGGAGGCAGCGTGCCCAGGATGCTTGCCTGCAGTTCGGGCTCGATCTCCTCCATCGTATCGGCGATGGTCTCGTTATCGAAGGTTTGCAGCAGCGCCTGGCCCATGGGTCGGTCGAGTTCTTCGATGATGTCCGCGATGTCCGCGGGATGCATTTCGCTGATCTTTTCGCGGGAGATGCGCAAGCGGATAGGCGCGTCTGCCTGCAGTGGCGCTACCTCGCTCCACGGGATAACGGCCTCTGCCGGCTCGCGGTGGAGGAATTTGAAGAGCAAAGAGAGGGGCGCTCGCAAACCCAATCTGCGCAGGAGGCCACCGGTACCCACATCTACGCCAGCCAGGCAGTATGGGCCACCGGGGCAGGTGCGCTCCAATTGCAAATCGTTCACGCGCACCAGCCGTCGCCCTTCCGTGTCCACGATCTGGCGGTCAAGGATCTGGCGGGCGAGCCAGAGTTCATCGCCGCGCTGCTCGTAAACAGGAGGGTCAACGGCATTGAGGATAATCGAAGGGCTCAGCCAGGCAATGGATTCCGCCGGGATGAGACGAGGCTCCTGCCCATTGCGCAGCGCAATCGCGCGCACCAAGGGGAATCCCGTCTCCACCCCAGCCACGAGCACATCGGCGCAGCGTCCCAGACGCTGTCCCTTTGCGTTCCAGACTGGCTTCCCCAGGATTTGGCTCAAATACGTGGTCATGGCAACGCCTCCCGCTTTCAGAATCGGCGGTTCCTCAGACCACGCAGGTTCCAGAGCCTCCTGGGCAACAAAAAAGTCGCAGCGTAAAAGACTGCGACTCGGCAAGGAAACCTGCCAGGCTCACCCGCAGAGAGTGTTGAAAATCTTGTCACCCTGAGCGAAGCGAAGAGCCTGCCCTGAGTACAACGAAGGGGTCTCGCGTAACTTTAGCCGTATTTTCCCGAGTACTGCGAGATGCTTCACTTCCCCTTCGCTTCGCTCAGGGCAAGGCTCAGGGCGAAGGTTCAGCATGACATTGGAAGGGCTTTTTCAACACCCTCACCCGCAGCAGGTTTCGTGTCGGGCTTCCGATTCGCGGTCTTTGCGCCTAAGGCGGAACGCTCGTCTGGTAACTTGCAAGGTCGTCGGAACCAGCCGCTATATGACTGCTACTACTGTCTGTGTCCATCCTTGCTCTTGGTTCTGTCTCTGAAAAGACTCTTTCTGATCCCCGCAGGTTCCCTGCCTGCGGGTTACTGCCCCTACTGCCGCGCTGCGCGACTTTCTGCGCCGCGCAGCGAAGCATAACCCAATGGCTTATGGATTAACAAATAAATATGATAGCACTAATGACGAAAATTGTCAAAATTTGCCAAGCCCTCACCCCAGCCCTCTGTTTATCCCCCCATCTTCGTAGGGGCGAGTCCACGACTCGCCCTCCAGGGGGCAAAGGGGGATAAACCCCCACCAAGGGGGTATTCGTAGGGGCGCAATTCATTGCGCCCCAATTTATTGCGCCCATTGATTTCGCCCCCAGGGGCAATGTGGGATCCGTAGGGGCGAACCTTGTGTTCGCCCTCACACGGCCATCAACGAATGGGGAAAACGAATAAACGAATGCCCCATCCCCCCTTCGTAGGGGCGAGTCCATGACTCGCCCTCCAGGGGGCAAAGGGGGATAAACCCCCACCAAGGGGGTATTCGTAGGGGCGCAATTTATTGCGCCCATTGATTTCGCCCCCAAATGGCCATCAACGAATAGGGAAAACGAATAAACGAATCCCCCATCCCCTTCGTAGGGGCGAGTCCACGACTCGCCCTCCAGGGGCAAGGGGGGGATAAACCCTGCAAAGGGGGAATGCGGTCACACCTTCACCCTCTCCTGCGTCAATCCCTGTGCTTCGTCCAGCGCCGCCGCGCGGATGTCAATAGGGAAGCGGCCATGGAGCGGGCTGAGGCGTGCCCCCAGTGCAGACCCCGCCCAGAAGAGCCACGCCAAAGGCCGCATCACCGAACTCAATTCCACCGCACGGCGCAGTTCGCCCAGGGTCGCGTCATCCCAGCCGCCGAACAAGCCGTAGAAGAAGACAAAGAGCGGATAGGAAGGCAGGATGGCGATGAAGAAGATGAGCACGCTGGTGATTTGGTCGCCGCGCCAGATGAGCCCGCCGACCCAGCGCAGCACCGCATAGTGCGCTGCCCCAGCCAGCACCGGCGCCCCCAGCGATTGCCAGAAGTAGAAACGCTGCGGGAAGCAGAGGCGGTCGTTGATGAAGTAGGCGACGATGTCCTTCGACAGCAGCCCGATGAAGTAGGCGATGATGAGGGCATTGATCTGGAAACGCTCCACCAGCAGGAAAGCCAGGATGATGCGCACCATTTGTTCCCCTGCCACCAGCAGCGCTTTCAGATAGGGCCGGTTGGCTGCCAGTTGCACGTTATCGCCCACCCAGGAGGGGTACTGGATCGCACCCCAGATGATCAGCGGCACGGCATAGGTTGCGGCGCGCACAAATTCTGGGCCTGTCGCTCCCAGGATGAAGCGGTCTGCCGTGGCGAGCAGCACCGCCGCCACAAAAGCACTGATGAACCCGCCCCATTTATACGCCATCACCGCGTAGTATTGGCTCAAGGCGCGGCGCGTGTGGGAAATGGCTTCCGAGATCGCCGGCACCAGGCTGTTGTACAAGTTGCCTACCACTTGATAGGCAAGGATGAAATTCTGGGCGATGCCCCAGTTGCCCCACACTTCGGCATAGTTCACCAGTCGCGCCTGGGTAATCAAAATCTCCACCGATTGTCCCACGCCCCATGCCACTGAACCCAGCATTTCAAACGTACCAAAGCGAAAAGCCTCTTTGACAATCTCCCAGTCAAAGTGTGCCAGGAAGAGCAGCCGCCCATTGTAGCCCAGCCGTTGGTACAGCCACAAGCCGAGCAGGAAGGTGAGCAATTCCGACGCATAGGCAGCCATCCCCAACCCCAGCACACCGCTCATGGGCACGCCGAAGACGGGGTGGGTGCGTCCCCAAGCAACCATCAGCGTCACGAGCAGCGGTTGGGTGAGCATGGGGAAGATGGTGTACAAGCCAATGTCAAGCATCTGGGCATAGTCGGAGCGCTGCCACGCCATCAAGGCATGGCGCATGACCTGGAAAAAGCCCGGTATCTGGATCATGGTGTGGATGATGATGCTCCAAGCGTACAGGGCATAGGGAGTGTGAGGCACAAGCGTTCCCGCGATGGCGGTGACCAGCGCCACCTGGAAGGCGCCGGACAATGCCTGCCACCACACGAATACCTGCCCATACTGGATGGCGCGGCGCGGGTCATGGATGCGGTACTGGGCGAAGAACTTGATGAATGCCACGCTGGTGCCCATATCAAAGAGCAACCACAGCAGGTTGAAGAACTGCACCACCCGTCCCCAGATGCCCAATGCTTGGGCGGATGGCAGGATGTACACCGGCAGCACCAGGTTCTGGTAGATGATGAGCGGGATGAAGAGGAGGATGCCCATCATCAGCGCCACCAAGAAGCCGCCCAATGGGCGGTGGAAGCCAATCTCCTCCCAATCCGTGCCCGCCTCGTGCGCTTCGAAGCGCGCCCGGTCAGCCACCAGCACGTCGAGCGCTTCCGGGTGGCGCAGGCTATAGCGGCGCACCAGGGCATAGGTGAGCCCTGCCAGAACCAACATGCCTGCCAGAGCGATGAACAGCGCCGTGCGTTCCCGCTCGTGCGGCACCGGTGAGCCGGGGTAGTCGGCGAAGGAGAGGGGAGTTTGCCCGCCTGCGCGCATAACCAGGTGGTAGATGAGGTAGTTGAAGTACGCCCAGCTCTGGAACTGCGGATTGGCTTCATCGAGGAAGGGGGTGAAGACGTACACCCGCCCCTGCCCAACCTGTCTGAAGCCCAGGACAAAGGAGTGGTCTTCGAAACCCAGCACGAGGGGCATGAGGTCGGAAGCCGGGCTGACCAGGGTAAAGCGCTGGCGCACCTGTGGGGCGCTCGTCCAGATGACCTCGCGCAGGAGCGGGTCGGTGGCGCCTGGGGCAGGCATCAGGCTGAGCGGCGTGTCCACGCCTTGCAGTGCGACCGGCACGCCGAGGACCGCCTCCACGTCCTCCGCACGCAGCGCGGGCCCGAGGATGAGCACCAGCCCCGCGCCTTGCCTGACGCGGGCAGCCACTGCCTCACGGTCAGGGATGACGCCATTGCACACCAGCACCTGTGCCTGAGCCAAGTCGCTGGTCAGCGTGAACTCCCGCGCCAATCCCAGCGCTGTGCGCACCCCGTCATCGGGCCCAGCATAGAAAATGCGGAGGGCAGTGTCGGCTCGCACTGTGCCAACCATCGCCAAGAGGAGAACTACAATAATTCCGTATATCCATGTGCGTCTCATTCATTGCTCCTTTTTTCTTAGGTTCGTAGTGAGCGCCCGTTCGCTGCGCTCAGGGCAAGCTTCAGCGCTCCTTGGTTTGTAGTAAGCGCTTCAGCGCTTATGCGCACTGAAGTGCGCACTACGAGCCTCGTTTGTAGTGAGCGCTTTAGCGCTCCTTGGTTCGTAGTGAGCGCTTTAGCGCTCCTTAGGTTCGTAGTGAGCGCTTCAGCGCTCATCCCATCCGCGACCATAATCACGAATCGGGTGACTAACCCAGAGATCGTGCAGCCACTCGCGTCCATAATACTCGGCGTACCAGTGTATGCTGCTCTCAGCCCAATCATAAGGGAGCGCAACCCAATGGTGTTTCACTGGGTTGTAATGGATGTAGTTCAAGGTCGTATAGTAATGCCGCTCTGAGCGAATGGCGCGGTCGCTGAAGCGATACCAGACTTTCCGTCCCGGCATGCCTTCTTCGATATTCCATTGGCGAGATGTCGCTCCGTGAACTTGGCGAAAAACTGTGCCTAACGCGTCAAAGTCTAATACATGGACAAGGATATGATAGTGATTTGGCAGAATGACCCACGCGCACATTTCGATGCCGTGTAGGATGAGCATTTCAAAGAGGCTATCCAGTACTTGGCGACGGCGCTCTGGCATATGCATATGGGGTGCATGCTCATAACAGGTTGCTGTCAATAAGTAAAACTGTTGATCACGCACAAGATGCGGTGGGGAGTGAGGCGGATAGCCTCGCGCTATCCGTTCTTGTACTAATTCTTGGCGTTGTTGTCTTGTAAGATTACGGTATTCGTACAAGGTAACCTCGCTTTCCAGTTCATAGTGGGTGCTTCGGCGCTCATTTGGTTCGTAGTAAGCGCCCGTTCGCTGCGCTCAGGGCAAGCTTTAGCGCTTATGCGCACTGAAGTGCGCACTACGAGCCTCGTTTGTAGTGAGCGCTTCAGCGCTCATTGGTTCGTAGTAAGCGCTTATGCGCACTGAAGTGCGCACTACGAGCCTCGTTTGTAGTGAGCGCTTTAGCGCTCATTGGTTCGTAGTAAGCGCTTATGCGCACTGAAGTGCGCACTACGAACCTAGTTAGGCACCGGCGTTTGGGCAAAGGGCCGGCTCAGGGCCTCCAGCAACGCCGCGCCGTGCAAACCAGCCTGGCGCGCCTCCCGCCACAGCGTGATCTCGAACCAGAGGTGATAGCGCTCCTCGCCCGCGATAAAGTCCATCGCCACGTACCCCGGCTGCACGCCAGGGATGTCCTCTGGTGGGAAACTGTCCAGCACGGTCAGCACCTGCTCTGCCAGGTTGCCCAATGGCTCAACAGCCAGGCTGGATACACTCAACGTGAAGTAGAAATCCGTCTCCAAGAGGGCAAAGCCCTTCACATCGCCGGTCTGCGGGTCAATGCAATCCTCACCATAAGCCACGGCGGAGACGGTGGCATCTGCCACTCCCGCAGCTGCCAATGCTGCCTGCACCTGGGCAGAGAGCTCCGGCAAGGGCCGTGTCCCCCAATCCCAGAGGCACGCATCAGAGGGGAACAGCGTGGGGGTGAACGTAGGGGCTGGCACGACTGCCGCTGTGGGCGTCCTCCCGACGGTAGGGGTAGCCGTCTGCCCTGCACCCCGGCACCCCATGAGACAGATGCCCAGCAGGAGAACAAATCGCCCTATCCCCGTCATGCGTTTCAGCCACATCATCAACCCGCCTTCACCCAGCGCTTGCCACCGATACGCCCATTATACCCGCATATTGCCCAACATGGGTAGGGGCACATGGCGGTGGGCAGATGTCGCCAGGGAATCAAATTCCCTGGCTGAAACATGCTGTAGGGGCGACCCACCGGGTCGCCCTTGAAAACAGACCTGACAGGTCTTGGAGACCTGTCAGGTCTAGTGCATCCCGCTCCAGGCGGACCACAGTCCGCCGTCTATGCCGAGCGTGAGGAGACCACCCGCTCTCCCATTGTCATTCTGAGCCGCATAGCGGCGAAGAATCTCCCCTCAGTTCCGTGAGGCCCCTTCGTTGTACTCAGGGCAGGCTCTTCGGCTTCGCATCAGGGTGACATATCAAACCATCCTCTGGCGCAATTCCCATTTGCCCCCAACGCCACACCTGTGTACAATATCCAGCGGAGGCAGGCGTATGCCAGAAGAAGGCAATGAATGGGCACAAATCCCCCCATCCGGCCGGCGGGGTGCTACAGAGGATGCCACGGAGACCGAGCAGGCGCTCCAGAGCAAACTCAAGCACGTTAGGGATGAATATTGCCAGACGCTCTGGAAATTGGCATGGCTGTGCAGCCGTAGAGGGCACCTGAAGCGAGCCTGTGGGTACATCCAGGAAATGATAGCCATTGCCGACGACCCGGATTTGACCGCGATGGGCTATCTCGCCCTGGGCCAGTTCATGGAGCAAATCCGCAACTACCAAGCGGCGCTTGCCTGCTATGCCCAAGCCTATGCCCTGGAGCCGGTGGACAAGCATACCGCCTACTTTGTCCACAATAACCTGGGCTATTGCCTGAACCGCCTGGAACGCTATAACGAAGCGGAGGCATACCTGCGCGCCGCCATCGAGATTGACCCCCATAGGCAGAACGCCTACAAAAACCTGGGGGTTTCCCTCGAAAAGCAGGGACGGTGCACAGAAGCGGCTCAATGCTACATCCAAGGGGTGGAAGCCGATGCCTCGGATTCCCGCGCCTTGTGGCACTTGGAAGAACTCATCAGCGACCACCCGGAAATTGCCCAGGCGATCCCCGATTTGTTCCTCCAATTGGAGCGTTGCCGCGCCGCCGTCCAGGCAGCCCGCACCCAAACAACGTAGGGGGCGAACCTGGTGTTCGCCCCTTTTGTTTTACCGCAGAGGGCGCAGAGGAAAATGCTTACCACAGAGCCCACAGAGAACACAGAGGTTTTTACCACAAAGACACGAATAGAAATCCCAATGGGCAAATGGCCAATGGCCAAATCCTCTCTGCGGTGAAAAGGGTTTACCACAAAGACACAAAGACACGAAGGTTTTGGGTATTAGGTTTTGCCCATTGGAGTTTCTTCTTCCCCCTTTGTGTCTTCGTGTCTTAGTGGTGAGGAGTGTTACTGCCGAGGGGATTGGCGCACCGCAAAGACACGAAGATTTTGGTCAATGGTCATTATTCATTGGGATTTGTCTCTGCGGTCTCTGTGCTCTCTGCGGTGAGTTTTCACCACCGAGGGCCATCAACGAATAGGGAAACGAATAAACGAATCACCCATAGCCCCTCGTAGGGGCGAGTCCATGACTCGCCCTCCAGGGGACAAAGGGGGATGCGTAGGGGCGCAATTCATTGCGCCCATTGATTTTGCCCTCCTGGGCCATCAACGAATAGGGAAACGAATAAACGAATCACCCATACCCCCTCGTAGGGGCGAGTCCATGACTCGCCCTCCAGGGGGCAAAGGGGGGATAAACCCCCTACGGCTGCCGCCATTGATGGTACGGTTCTTGCAGGAAGGATTCCGTGACCCCGGGGAGGAGCGCCTCTGCCTCAGGCACCAGTTCGTTGTAGAAGCGGTCCGCCACCTCGAAGAAGCCGTGCCACTGTACATAATCGGGCCCCATCATCGCTGCCCCATGGCGGGCACGGCGGCCCTCGTGATGCCACAGCAAGTAGAAGGTCCACTCGATTGGCTCATCGAATTCCAGCGGGGTCAGCGTGCCAGCCTGGCGCAGGCGCTGCATGATGGCTTGGGCAGGCTGGGCAAATTTCTCGTTGTACAGGTCCACCGCGTGGTCAAATTGCACGAAAAAGTTCTGGTAAAAGCCAGGGGAGTGGCACTGTTGACATACCTGCATCATGCGCTCACGCCGCACCTCCCAGTTTTCCTGGCGCGTGGAGATGACCGGGCGCAGCGTCCACGCAATGCGCAATCCGACATCGTGGTTCACCGGCACACCGGGCAGGGCGCTCATGTGGCAGGTGGCGCAGGTCGGCGCCGCGCTATAGTCCTCGCCGAGCACCCAGGGCCGCACCGCCAAATTCATCTGCGCGCGGTTGGCGACAAAGTTGACCCCATGCTTGCTCTCCTCGTAGATCTCTTTCTGGGGATGGTCAGGTCCGAGGTGGCAATTGCCGCAGCTACTGGGTTCGCGCGCCACCGCCACGCTGAACAAGTGGCGTGTGTGACAGGTGGAGCAGGCACCGCGGCTGCCATCGGGATTGATGCGCCCGATGCCGGTATTGGGCCAGCCGTCGGGCAAGGGGATGCCCTGCGCATCCACCCTCACTTGCGAACCGTGGCACTGCTGACAGCCCAACACGGTTGCTGCCACGCCTTCCACCTTCTCGCCCAGCACATTGTCCAGGGAAGCCAGGATGTCGCCGCCACGCGAATGGCGGCTGGCGGCAAACTGTTTCGCTTCGGTGATATGGCAACGCGCACAATCGTTGGGCGTCACCAGGACGCTGACGGTGAAGCCGTTGTGCGCCATGGCATCCACATCAGTTACCATAGCGCGGTGGCATTCATAGCAACCCACGCCGGCGGCGGCCATCTTGCTCCGTTGCCACTCCACCACCTGTGCGCGCAGCAGTGCGTTCTGTGTATGGCAGGCAATGCACTGCGCCGACTCTTTTGAGGGAACTACCTGTCCCGGCAAAGCCACTGCGGGCGGAGCCTCGCGCAAGGGGAAGCCCCACTTCCACCAAGCCACGCACAGCAGAATACCCATGATCAGGAAGAGGTTGAGGTAAGCCAATACGATGAAGATGCGGTGCGCTGACCAAACTGGCGGCTTGGCTTTGGCTGGCGCTGCCTGTGGCTGCAGCGTGCCGATCATCGGCACACGCTCCATCACCTCCGGACCATGCGGTGCGCCCTTCAGCGCCTCCGTGAGATCGCGGCCAGCCTCATGCTTGCGCATGTGCACGCCGCCCCGCCACAGTTTGCTCTCCGTAACGTCGTAGAGCTTGCCGTCCACCGCCACAATGGCGCGATGGCCTTCTCTGCCATCGAAAGCAGACAGCGTCTCCGGAGTGATCCCCTCGGTAGGTGACGGGGCAGGGGCAACCGCGCGCCTGGCGGCACGCATGCGCCGGTCGAGCACCGTCGTAACGACTGCCGCTACGATGACCATGATGCCGTATTGCGCGAGTTTGATGACGAATACGGTGCCCCAAGTGCCGCGGAACAACGAGCCGGTCTCCTGATAGCGGTAAATGCTCAGGATGGTGCCGGTGACAGCCATGATGACGATGCTAGCCCAACCGAGCCTTCGCTCTGTCCTGGGGATGCCGCTGGTCAACTCTTTAGGGCGGAGCACAATGTGGACATAGAAGATCGTGCCGAACCAGATAACGGCGGTAACCAGATGGATGTAACCAACGATGAGGCGCACGGAACGGGGAATCCTGACGCCCGATGGAGCTTCTACGCCGGGAGGGATGGGCCATTGGTAGCCACCGCGCACGAAAGCAGCGCCTGTGGCGGTGAGCGTACCGCCGCCTGTGGGGTTCTCATGGCAGACCGGGCAGGGCTGACCGGTCCTGCGGGCATAATCTGCCGTAGCGAATACGCCGGAGCCAGCCAAGGCGGCTAGCAGCGTGATGAGGATAAAAGCCACGCACACCAGGGTCAGGTATCGAGATGGGCGTCTCATGGCGTCTCCTTGTGGGGATGTGATGAAATGATAGCACGTCTCTGCCAAAAAGGCAAATGCTGCTCAGACCTGACAGGCCTAGCCCATCCCGCTCTAGGGGGTCTTGAAAACAGACCTTACAGGTCTTCAAGACCTGTAAGGTCTAGAGGCAGTCGGCTTCAGCCGACTGCTGATTGGAGCCCTCTTCTGTGGGGGCGAACCTTGTGTTCGCCCAGGCACGTCTCTCCCATTGTCATTCTGAGCCGCGTAGCGGCGAAGAATCTCCCCTCAGTTCCGTGAGGCCCCTTCGTTGCACTCCGGGCAGGCCCTTCGGCTTCGCCTCAGGGTGACACAGGAGGCCATCCTCCCTTGGGCATGGGAGCCCAGGCACAGATGTAGCCAGGGAATAAAATTCCTTGGCTGAAAAAGTCGGCTGAAGCCGACTGCTGATTGGAGCCCCCTTGCAGGGTTTATCCCCCCTTTGCCCCCTGAAGGGCGAGTCATGGACTCGCCCCTACAAAGGGGGGTGTAGGGGGGATAAATCTCTCCAGGGAGAGGGCCGGGGTGAGGGATTCGTTTATTCGTTTCCCCATTCGTTGATGGCCGTTTGGGGGCGAACACAAGGTTCGCCCCTATGTTGTTGAAGACAGACCTGGCAGGCCTTTCAAGACTTGTCAGGTCTAGTGGCAAGGGCTTTTTCCACGCGCCGCAGCGCGTCCGCCAGTGCCTCCCCGGTGACCATCGCCAGTTCGCTGGCGAATTGCCGCTTGGCTTTGGTGAACAGGTTCGATTCTAACACCGAAAGGGGTTTCTTGCTCTGCAGGGCAGCCAAATCGCGGATGACCTGCGCCAAGGAGATGATCTCGCCATTCTGCATGGACGCCACAATCACACTGTGCCGCTCGCGGTAATCCTTGGGCAATTCGGCAGGCGGTGAACTGAGGATGTCGAGCGCGCGGTTCATAGTGCTCATGCTCACCAGCTGCCGCAACCCTATTTCCTGCGCCGTCTCCACCGGCAGGTGCACGGTCAGTTCCAAGCCCGGGATGTCAATCACATAGTACTTTTCGTGCTCTTCGCTCTTGCGGCCCTGGCGCACCTGCACGACAGTGCCCGCCCCATAGCATGGGTGCACGACCTTCTCGCCAACCGTAAATTCACCTGCCATCTTTCTCACCTCGGGCTTTCACGGGCTTTGTAACGGTAGACAATGCGCCCTTTCTCCAGGTCATACGGCGATAACTCCACCTTCACCCTATCACCTAGCAGGACTTTGATGTAGTAACGACGCATTTTACCGCATAGGTACGCCAAGATCTGCTGCCCCGTCTCCAGTTCCACACGGAACATGGCGTTGGGCAATGCTTCGACCACCGTGCCCATAACTTCTAAACGTTGCCTTGCTTCCTGTGCCATGGCTATGCCACCTCCTCCGATTTTTCCGCCCCGGGAGACAAAAAATCCGGTCCGGGTACTTGCGGTGACTACACCAAGTACCCGTGACCGGATCATCCGTGTCGGTGACTGTTGCACCAGACCCTATCCCGCTATCTGATTCCCTCACTGTACAAAGCGCAGTCCACGCGCCAGTATATTATACCGTACTTTCCCGCTAGGTCAAAATAGGCAATGCACAATGGCAAAATTCCAATGACCAATGTCTTGGTGTCTTTGTGGTGAGTTATTTACCACGAAGGCACAAAGGCACGAAGGATTTTTCTATTTCCCTTTGTGTCTTGGTGTCTTTGTGGTGAGTTGTTTACCACGCAGGCACAAAGGCACGAAGGATTTAGTTTTCTTTGTGCCTTGGTGTCTTTGTGGTGAGTTGTTTACCACGCAATCCAAGCGGTAGCGTAGCCATCCCGATACAGCCGCCCCAGGGTGAGATCGTCGGCGAAATCGCACACGCGCTCCTCATCCGGCGGCACGCTTCCCCACCAACAGCCCGGCATCCATACGCTGCGGTGTTGCCGCACCTTCACATCATACAGGTAGTTGTCCAAGATATTGCAATCCCTAATGGCAGGTTCCCCCTCATTGTACAATAGCACCCCGATGCTGTTGTACCTGATCGTGCTAGAGTGCACTTCCGTCGTTCCCATCGAGGCTATCCCCCAGGTGTTGGAGAGCACGTTGCAGTGCGTAATCACCGCCCCGCCGGCATCGTTCAACCCATTGCCATACAGCACATCCACGTACTCTAACGCTGCTTGCGCATTGTACCGCACATAGATAGGTCCCCACGCTCCATACTCGGCAACGGTGTAGGCTTGGGTGAAGGTGATGGGGGCGCTCGACGTACCCACCGCATACAAGCAGCCCCACACATCCCAGTGGTAGTCGCCCGCCATCACCACCTGTGTCCCCGCTGTGATCGTCAGGCAGGCGCCTGCCTCTATCCCCACGTTGCAGCCCACCCGCACCACCCCAGGTCCCCATGTCGTGTCCTGGGTGATATGCACCGGACAAATGGCAGTGACCGTGGGCGTAGGGGTCGGCCCAGCGGGCGTTTCTGTGGGCGTCGCTGTGCTGGTGGGGGTAGGCGTCCCCGTAGGCGTAGCGGTGGGCATGGAGGTGGCTGTGGGCGTGTCCGTAGGCGTCGCCGTCGCCCCCGCCGCGTAGGTTACCACCAGGTATGGATCCTTGTCAGTACCCGCCTGCTCCGTCAGGTAAAAGTCTATGTACTCATAGCCCGTGGGTGTGTTGCCATTCACATCCCGTGAACTGACCACGGCATATTTGGTGTCCCCAGCGACATTGATTCCCGCCGTGGCTACCGTCATGCTGTAGTACGTGCCTACGCTCCAGCCCGCACTGGTATTGCGCAGCGTGCCCTCTAGCGTCGCACTCCCGCCGTACGCTCCGTCGTAATTCGCCTCTTGATTGCTGCAGAGCGCCTCACTCCAAGCATAACGATAGACCCGAATGTCAAAGTCTGTGCTGCTCTGATCCAAGGAGGCGCAGAGATACAGAACCGCCGAGAGGATGGTGGCGTCATCCGGTATCCCGCTGGTGTCAAAACTCATATATCCCCGGTACACCGTGTACCCAGAGCCGCTGTAGTACTGCCCAACGCGCACTGACACGCCGCTGTCGCTACAGCCTGAACTCGTATTGCGCGCATTGTTGTAGATGGAACTGTAGCCTTGGATCCCCCCGTCGGCAGCCTCCCCATAAATAGTGGTGCTGTCCTGCACGCGTACCATTGGCGCAGAGCCTGGCAACCAGCACGACACCAGCCCCAGGATCAGCAGCCAAATGGCGAACATGATTTCCATCCGTTGTTTCATCCGTCTCCTTTGCCTATTTCCCTTTTCCCCCTAGAGGGCGAGTCATGGACTCGCCCCTACGAAGGGGGGATGGGAGATTCGTTTATTCGTTTTCCTATTCGTTGATGGCCGTTTGCGGGCGAAATCAATGGGCGCAATGTAGGGGCGCAATAAATTGCGCCCCTACGGATACCCCCTTGGTGGGGGTTTATCCCCCCGTTGCCCCCTGGAGGGTGAGTCATGGACTCGCCCCTACGAAGGGGGGAATGGGAGATTCGTTTATTCGTTTTCCTATTCGTTGATGGCCGTTTGCGGGCGAAATCAATGGGCGCAATGAATTGCGTCCCTACGGATACCCCCTTGGGTGAGGGATTCGTTTATTCGTTCCCCCATTCGTTGACGGCCGTATCTCCCTTGGGCGCAATTACCTCGCTCTCTACCTCCACGCCCCACTCCAACTTGTCCAACACCGCTACCAGCGCCGCACTGAGCACCATGTCATCATGGACGGTGGCATCCGCCACCCCCCAGCGCATCCCTTTGCCTGGCCCTGGCAAGACCTCATACTCGCACTCCGCCACTTCACGCCAGAACTGCGCCGTGTCCGCCTCGCCATCGTCCGCGTACTCCTTATAGCGCCCTGTCTCTATCACCGCCAGAAAATCCCAGCCCAGATCGCTCTTGGAGGCGCGCGTGAACTCAAACGGGACGATCAACCCCGGTGGATCGTCCTTATAGGACCCGTACCGCTTCACCAAGAAACTCGCTAACCCCGCGCCAATTGCCGTCGCGTCCACTACCACAGACAGCGGCTCCCACACCTGGATCAAATCCGCCAATGCGGCATATTGCTCCGCCTGCGTCCGCCCCGTCCACCAGTAGCGGTTGACGACCTCATAGGTGGGGAAACCCACCAGCGCATCCTCTGCTGTGCTCAGGTCCACGCGCACCACCGTTACCACTGTGCTATCCCGCCGTGGCTCTGCTGCACGCGCTTCAGCATCCGGCAGTACAGACGTCCCGCCGGGACTTTTCTCCCATTCATCGCTCCCCGCAACGTCCACCAGCAACGCATACCGCTCCCCTGCCCGTGGCTGCCGCAAACGCTCGTGCGTCCCCTGCATCCGCGCCATCCTCTCCGCCGTGAACAACCGCCCCGCCTCATCTATCTCTTGCAATTCATACTGCGTCTTGATGATGGGGTGATCCGCACCCAGCCGCAGGATCTCTTTCCGCACATACTCCCCGTATGCCGGCAGCCACTTTGCCACCTCTTGCCACGGCACGAAAAAGACCCGCCGTATACCGTCCATCTGCTCTTGCGCGCGTAACTGTCGTATCACGCGCGAAAGCAGCGTCCTTGACGTCCACATCGTGCCATAGAACACTGTCGTGACATTGGTGGACGCGCCCATCGGCGCAAATTCCTTGTCCCACTTCTCCGCGTCCACATCCTGCGCCTCATCGCATTCGAGCAGCACCGATGCCGTCGCCCCCACCACGTTCGCGCTAGGGTGCGCGGAGAAGAAAAAGGCACGGCAACGCCCTAGGCGCACGATGTACCCCTCATCCGCATGCACCATCTTGCGGTTCCACTCATTGTCCAGGCAGTCGCGCAGACGCATCCTGCTATTGACCGTCTGCGGCTTATACGTTGGCGATGCCTTCACCAAGGTCGCCCCGCGTACCTGCTGGTACAGGTTCATCAGATAAGCCTCCAATTGCGCCGATAGTTCGTTCTTGCCCGCTTGCCGGCTCATCACCACCGCAAAGGTCAACCCCTTGCGGTGGATTACGCTGTCAACGATCGCCCTGGCTGCTTCTAACTGATAAGGACGCAGTTCGCGCTGCACGACGACCTTGCTGAACAGCCGCACATCTGACAGAAAACGCTTGATGAGTTGTATGAGAGGCAAGTTCTGCATGGATCATCCACCTCGCTAACTCAAACAACACCCGATATGCCAGCAATTTCATCACCACCTCCACCTGTCCACCCAACCCTCCAATTCCTCTTCCCAACCCTCCCCGTAGACGGGGAGGGCAAGGGTGGGGCAAAATTGCCCTCTCCCTCCAGGGAGAGGGCTGGGGGTGAGGGATTCGTTTATTCGTTCCCCTGTTCGTTGATGGCCATTTGAGGGCGAACACCAGGTTCACCCCTATAATTTCGGCCCATCCCCCAGCAATCCCCGGTGCCGGTGGCCCACGAGCGGGTCAAAGCGCGGATCCTCCGCCGGCCGGCCACCGTACAGCGCCACCACCACCGCTGTACGCGCATCGAAGGCGTCGGCGAACAGAACCACGCAGTGCGCGCCATCTACGAGCAGGTCCTCACGCACCGAAAATGCCACCGGCACACCTGCCAGCAGCGTGCCGGGATAGCCCAGCAGTTCCACAGACGCCGTGTATGAATCGCGATCAAATGCACGAATGACGCCAAACTGTGTGTACACCGTATGGTCCAATCCTTGCTTATCCCCCGTTGCCCCAGACGGGGCGTGGGGATTCGTTTATTCGTTTTCCCATTCGTTGATGGCCGTTTGCGGGCGAAATCAATGGGCGCAATGAATTGCGCCCCTACGGATCCCCCCTTGTCCCGGAGGGCGAGTCATGGACTCACCCCTACGAGGGGGTATGGGGGGATTCGTTTATTCGTTCCCCTATTCGTTGATGGCCGTTTGCGGGCGAACACAAGGTTCGCCCCTGCGTATCCCCCCGTTGCCCCCTGGAGGGCGAGTCATGGACTCGCCCCTACGAGGGGGTATGGGGGATTCGTTTATTCGTTCCCCTATTCGTTGATGGCCGTTTGCGGGCGAACACAAGGTTCGCCCCTACGCCCCCTCCAAATACACCGTTTGTATCCACACTGGCTCTCTCCGCAGCGGCTCATAGACCGTCTCGATGCCGTTCACGCGCCGCTTTGCCCCGGTAAACCCACCGCCAGTTTTGCTGTCTGTGATCTGCACGACATCGAACAATTCCAGCGCCACATTCGGCCTGGCTTTCAACCAGCCTGCACACACCTTCGCCGCCGCTTCATCCAGCAGCGCCTCTGCTACTGCCTGGCACTGCTCCACCGTCCCCAAGTGTGCGCTGTAGAAAACGCGCAGGGAATCCATCCCACATGCCAAGCCCGCAGCCACCGCTCCCCCTTGGTAGGCAACGCCATTGCCCACCACCCGCACCCGCGTTGGCCAGGCAAAATGCTGCACATACTGCGCCGCAATCACTTCCCCGTCCTCGTAGACAGAATCAGGGGCTGGGCTTTCCCCCTGTGCCCAGGGGATGAAACAGTACAGCACATCCCCCTCATCCCCGTTCCCAAAGCGCGCCACTCCGCCGACCAGGTCCAGCAGACGGTTCAGGATCACCAACCCCGACATGCCCTCTGGGAACACCGCCGAGTCCCCTGCCACCTGGAAGGTTGAGCCGTGGATCTTGATCCACGTCCGACCACGCCAGTCCTCTGCTGGCGTAACAGAAAAGTATTCCACTACACGATTCCACAACGCTGCATTGTCAAAGGCACAACGAATGTACCCAACACGCGCCGCCAGCTCCTCGATGCACCAGCGCAGCGTCTTGTTTTGCCAGAGGATCGTGTAATCAGGACGCCACATCTCAAATAATGTAAAACCGTCAACGGCATGGATGCGACACAGATTTCCACCACTTTCACGCACATTGCTGGCACGCCAGAAGTAAAACGGCCGGCTTTCCACGTACTCTGTGCCCGCTTCTGTCTTCAGACCATGTTCCACAATCACCTGCGCCAATGGACGTAGCGCCTCTGCCTCTGTCCCCGCTACCCCAGGGTTGTCAAAGTGGCCATCCCGATTGTCCAACTCTATGTCCACAAACCCGCGTTGCGGATATTCATGCATACGGTAACGCAAAACATCCCCCTGAAGCACTGTCATCTCAAAAGCATCCTTGCCCGAGTACCACAAATCCAACTGGTATGCCTCGTGCACCTGGTACACATACAATGTGTTATGCACCTCTGCCATGTTCATCCGCCGTGAGTGCGTGGAATCAAACCCCAGCGGCACCTTGTAACTCCAGTGCGCAAAATCCCGCGACAAGAGGCAGACAGGCGTCCTCCACGAGAATGTCGCCGCGGTGAAGGTGTCCCAGTACACCAGCAGCCATTGGGAGCCCAAGTGGCTGCTCGTTCGCAGCAGGCAGGGCCACAGCGGCGCTGAACCAGCCAGCGGGATGCCCGGTGGCGCGATGCCTTGATAGTCCGTCAGCGTGCCCGTGGCATAGTCCCACAGCCCGGACACGATGCGCCCATCCCCATTGCTTGCCCGGTCCAGCGATGCGACCACGGCATATTTGCCCCGTTCTTGCCACCATTGCGCCGATAACCCGTAGCAATTCGTGTATTCCCCGCCCGTCTCCATCAGGTACTGCACATGCTTCACCGGCCCCCACGACCCGCCGCTCTTCTCCGCCATATAGACATAACGATAACCGGGGCGCCCGATCGTGTACCAGAGGTCATCGTGCCCCGCCGATGCCAACTTGTAGGGGTAACTGGGCGACCGCCCCCAAGGAGCGATTATCTCTGCAGGCGTCCCCCAGGTGACGCCCCGATCCGTGCTCTCCAGCGCATAAATCTTGCCGTCCGACGCGCCAACGTAGAAAAGGCGCAGCACCCCGCCATTGTTCGAGAGTGCTACGTCTCCGTTAGGTGGGGGCAGCGCACCGCTGGCTATCAGCGTCCAGTCCCCAGGCCAAGACCCCCAGCCGACTCCCGGCGCCGTAGGATCCAAAACCGAAAAGTCAGTAATGCGCCGCGCGTGCACCTGCCCCGAAGCATTCAACGTCACAACCACCAGAGCGCCATCGCCTGCCTCGCACATTGCCGACTGCGCACCGCTCGCCCCGCCAGAACCAATCCAGGCAAAGCGCGCCTGCTTGTCCCGCACCAATATGCGCACCAGCGGTTCTTGCGTCGCGGCACGCTGTGCCGCTGCCAGGGTCGGAGTCAACGTCCGCATCGTGTGCTATCCCTCCGCTGGCGGGGGCACCTGAGCTGCTTGCCCAGTTCCCTGCTGCCCAACGCTGAAGAAACAGACCTGTTGTACCTGCGCATCGGAGACAGCAAGGAGTACACGGCGGATGAGGGGTGCCAGGCGGTGCTGCAGTTTTTCGCGCGCCAGATCGCCCGGCGCCTGCACCATCAGAACGCCGTCGTGAAAGGAATGCGCCTTTGATCGCAACAGGCAGGTCTCAAAGGCGCTGCGCGTCAACTGCAAACGCAATTCATCCAACGCTTCCTGCCACCAATGGTTCATCAGGTTTTCTTCTCTGGAGTTATTCGTGAGGGGGAGGACAGGACGCGCGGTGTTTGGGGCGGTGGGGCTAGGGCGCGAGGCATCAGGCGTGGGAGATGGGGCGATAGGGGTGGTGTGGGGTGCAGCAGATGGCGGCGAGGCGGCAGGCGCAAGGGCTTCCTCGCAGGGCGGTGTGCCGATGCCATGGCGCTCCAGCCAGTTGGCATGGTCGCGCTGCAGGCTGGGGGAGAGGCGTGCCACCTGTTCCGGCCGCAACAAGGGCAGCGTTTTGCACACGCGGAAGGTGTAACTGGCGGTGGGCCCATAGCCCCGGCGGATGACCTGCACCAAGCCTTCACGGTGCAGGATGTCCAATGCCCCCTCGTGGCGGGAAGGGGACGCGGCGCCTGCATCCTTGGCTCTCCTGCGCCTCCCGGTCACCACGGCGCGGTTGTGGTCGCTGTTGGTGAGCATGCGCGCCAGGCGCGAGATAGAGGGATAGGCGATGTCGCGCTCCCCGTAGCAGAAGGAGAGCAAGAGTTCCCACAGGGCAAAGGCGGTATTGCCCAGGTAGGGCCGCCAGAAATACAGGGCGTAATTGGAGACGACGGTATAGCCACATTGCGCCGGATCCAACGAGTCCCCTATGTCATGCGGTGAATGGTCATCGGACATTGCTTCCTCCACGCTCCATTGGCTTGTAGTGAGCGCCCGTTCGCTTGCAGGCTTGTAGTGAGCGCTTTAGCGCTCAATGCGCACTGAAGTGCGCACTACGAACCTGTGAGCGCTCAATGCGCACTGAAGCCTTGCCCTGAGCGCAGGCGAAGGGTGCGCACTACGAACCTCATTTCCCATGCCCCGGCGGACTGTGGTCCGTCGGGAGCGGCAATCACAGTCGGCTTCAGCGGCATCTGCTCACCACCACGCCAGGGATTGAAATCCCTGGCTCAAACGGTGCAAGCCCCCTGAAGGGGGCTATAGCCAATGTCAGTCGGCTTCAGCCGACTTGCCCGTTTCAGCCAGGGAATTTTATTCCCTGGCGGCTCATTTGGCTTGTAGTAAGCGCCCGTTCGCTTGCCCCTTCGCTGCGCTCAGGGCAAGGCTCAGGGCAAGCTTTAGCGCTCAATGCGCACTACGAGCCTTATTTCACTAAAATATATAATCTCATTCACTATTACTCATATCTTGCAACAAAAAAAGAAGCACTTCGTCGCGCAGGTGCGGATAGGCTTTCAGCAAGCCATGGAGAAACTTGCGCCCCGGGCTGCGGCAGCCGCTGTAGACCATGCCCAGCATGCTGACGCTGACGCCCAACCGCTGTGCCATTTCAGCGGTGCTCAAATGCTCATCGCGCTGCAGACCGCGCAGCATGCGCACCAATCGTCGGATGCGCACGCGTGGGGTGGTATGCTTCTGTGTCATAAGCCTCCTGGTATGTGTTACGTATTACGTATTGCGTATTGCGTATTCCGTCGCATCCCTGCTCCCTAGCCCCTTTGCTCCTCCACATCCCTGCTCCTCCGCGCCCGCTCCCGCCCTCCCTGACCACCTCACCGCCTATTTCTATGTCTATATTAGCACATATGTTCTAATTTGTCAAGCAAAATTCACGCAATTTTCACGATTTCCCCACAAATTTTTTCACAAAAGTGAAATTTTTGTGGTAAAATGATTGAAAAGGGAGAAGATGGCGAATGGGCAATGGGCAATGGACAATGACCAATGGCCAAAACAGGGGGATCTGTGGGGGCAAGCCTCCAGTTTGCCCTCACCCCTGCTCTCTCCCTGGAGGGGTCTATCCCCCCATCCCCCCCTTCGTAGGGGCGAATCCTAGATTCGCCTTCAGGGGGCAAGGGGGGATGAACCAAGGGGCGTAGGGGCGAACCTTGTGTTCGCCCCCTTCTGGCCGCATAGCACATGCGACAGAAATCCGCTACTTGGGAGCAGGATAAACGTCTCCATAGATGAGAGGGAAGAGGAGAAAACATGTCACTGGGTCAAGCAATTCGCACTATCCGTCAGGAAGCAGGATTGAGCCAGAAGGAACTGGCTGAAGCCGCCGGCATTGACCAGTCCTATCTGAGCATGATTGAATCGGATCAGCGGCGCAATCCCGGCACGCGCATCATGGCGCGCCTGGCACAGGCGCTGCGCGTGTCCATGGATGAATTGGCGGCACGCGCCGGCTACCTGCCCCGCACCCCGCCACCCGACGCCCTGGCTGAGCAGGCGCTGCGCCTTTTCCGCCAACTCCCCCGTTGGCGACAGGAAGATGTCGTGGCACAACTGGAATTGTACCTGCGGCTCACCGCACAAGGACCACGCGTGATTGGCGGAGAGGAGGAAAACCATGTTCAGACGGAACAAACCACAGCCGGTAGCCAAGCCGCTTGAATGGGACTTTTACCGCTATTTCCTGCGCCTGAGCGAGCAGGAACAGCGCCGCATCTTGGAGGATCTCTCCCAGCCCTTCCAGCGCCTGTGGCTCATCGTAGATGCGCAGGGGGTGCGGAGGCTGGAGGAGTAAGTAGTGACGAGTGAGGAGTGAGGAGTGACATGAAGACACGAAGGGGGAAAGAATAGAAATCTTTGTGTCTTCGTGTCTCGGTGTTGGAAGGAACTGTCTTCGTGGTGGAAGGAATGAAGGAGGAAATGATGCTCTGGCCAGGGGAACCGCCTTTTCTCTTTTTCTGGCTTGCCGTGGTTGCTTTTTCCCTCGTGCTGGCATGGTGGGCATGGAGCCGCCGCCCTGCGCCCGGCGTGAGGAGTTTTACCGCTATTGTGCTGTCCCTGGTGGTGTGGAGCACGGCGCAGGTGCTGCATTTTGCCAGTGCCTCTCCTGCCGCGCAGGAGTTTTGGCACAACGCCGAGTTCCTGGGCATGGTTACGGTGCCTACCGCCTGGCTGGCTTTTGCCCTGCGCTTCACCCAGCAGGATCAGCCCGTGAAATGGCGGGAAATAGCGTTGCTGGCTATCGAGCCAGCCCTCACGGTGTTTCTGGCATGGACGAACGGAGCCCATGGCTTGGTCTGGCGGGGCACTGCCGGTGCGCTGGCAATGTCTCCCGGCCCTTGGTTCTGGGTGCACACTGCCTATTCCCACCTGTTGCTTTTCGTGGGCGTGCTCTGGTTTCTCCAGTTGCTGGTGCGCGGCTCGCGCCTCTACCGCGCCCAGGGCATGGCTTTGCTGTTCGGCGTGCTGCTGGCTTGGATGGGGGGCAACGCACACCACCTCTTTCCCACTTTGGGCGCAGCGCCCATGACCGTGGCTCTGCTGCTCTTTAACGTGGGCGCTGCCTGGGGCTTGCTGCACTACCGCCTGTTCGACCTCATCCCCATCGCGCGCGCCACCGTGGTCGAACAATTGGGGGATGCCGTATTCTTGTTCGATGCACAGAGACGTCTCGTGGATTGCAACCAAGCCGCGCAACGCCTGCTCGGCAAGCCAGCCTCTGCCCTCCTGGGCAAGACCTCGCTGGAACTCTTCCCGGACTATCAACAGTTGATCACAGCGTACCGAGACGCCGAAGAACTGCGCCAGGAACTCACGGTAGACACTGCCGAAGGGCAGCGCTACTATGACCTGCGTGTCATGCCCCAGCGCGACCGTTATGGCGAGATAGCAGGCCATCTCGCGATACTCTATGACATGACGGGACGCAGACGTGCCGAAGAGGCACTGCACAAAGCAGAGCAGGAGAAAATACTCATCTTGGACCACATGTCCGAACTGCTCGCCTATCAGGATATGGAGCACCGCGTGATCTGGGCGAACAGGGCAGCTGCTGATTCGGTAGGCTTGAGTGTCGAGCAACTGGTCGGGCGGCACTGCTACGAAATCTGGCATCAGCGCAACACGCCCTGCCCCGGCTGTCCCGTGGCGAGGGCACGGGAAAGCGGCAAGCCAGAGGAGAGCGAGATGGCTACCCCCGATGGCAGAGGATGGCTCATCCGGGGCTACCCCGTGCACGATGCGCAGGGCAAGGTCGTGGGCATCGTCGAGGTCACGCAGGACATCACGGCGCGCAAACGTGCCGAGGAGGCGTTGCGACAGAGCGAGGAACGTTACCGCAGCCTGTTCCTGCGTGTGCCGGTTGGCATCTACCGCACCACACCAGACGGGCAGATTATGGAAGCCAACCCGGCGTTGGTGCGCATGTTCGGCTACCCCGACCTGCAATCCCTGTTGGCAGTCAATGCGAACGATATTTTCGTCAACCCGGAGGACCGCCAGCGGGAACTGGCATTGTTGGAACGGGATGGTTTTGTGCATGACTTTGAAATGCAACAACGCCGCTACGATGGCAGCGTGATATGGGTACGGGACCAGGTCACGGCGGTGCGGGATGCCACAGGCAAGGTGCTCTACTACGATGGCAGCCTGGAGGACATTACCGCGCGCAAGCAGGCAGAGGAGGCCCTCCAGCAGCGCATCGCGGAACTGACGGCGCTGCAGGAAACGGTGCTCGCCATTGCTGCGCCGCACGAACTGACGAAACTGCTGCAGACCATCGTCGAGCGGGCGGTAGGGTTGCTCCATGCCGCCGGCGGAGGGCTGTACCTGTGCGACCCCGAACGGCAAGAGGCACGCTGTGTGGTGAGCTACAAGACGGCGCGCGACTATACCGGGGTGGTGCTCAAGTACGGCGAAGGCGCAGCGGGCACCGTGGCTCTGACCGGCAAGCCACTCATCATTGATGATTACCGCACCTGGGCGCGTCGGAGTGCTGTGTTCGAACAAGACCGGCCCTTCACCGCCGTGTGCAGCGTGCCCCTCATCTGGCAGGGCGAGGTCATCGGCGTGCTCCATGCCCTGGAGGATAGCAAACTGCGCCGTTTCACACCACAGGACGTGGAATTGCTGACCCTTTTCGCCAACCACGCCGCCATCGCCATCGCCAACGCCCGCCTCTATGAAGCGATGCAACGCGAATTGGAAGAGCGTAAGCGGGCGGAGGAACAGTTGCAGCGCCGCAGCCAGGAACTGGCTAGCCTGTACGAGATGGCATTGGAAACCACTGCCCAACTGGATTTGCAACAACTCTTGCCCATCCTTGTGGAACGAGCCAACTCCCTGCTGCACGGCTTGGGAACCGGCATCTACCTGTACCGCCCGCAATCGGATGATTTGGAATACGTCGCTGCCTGCGGGGCGGCAGCGCCGTTTGTGGGCCATGTGCTCCAGCGCGGCGAGGGCATGGCGGGCAAAGTGCTGGACAGCGGCATGCCCATGACCGTGGACGATTACCACCGTTGGCCCGGGCGAGCAGCCCTCTTCGAACAGCACGAAGCAGGAGCCGTGCTGGCGGTGCCGGTCAAATGGGGTGAGCAGGTGTTGGGCGTCTTGGACATATTGCGGGAGCGGGGGTCCAATTACAGCGAGGACGACGTCCGCCTCTTGAGCCTCTTTGCCAACCAGGCTGCTATCGCCATCCGCAACGCGCAGGTCATTGCCGCCGAGACCGCGCAGCGCCGTCGTGCCGAAGCCCTCGCAAAAGCCTCAGCTGCCCTGACCAGCACCCTGGAACTGGAGCACTTGCTGGAGAACGTGCTCTCCGCTGCCATCCAGGCTATCCCCGCGGCGGAGAAGGGGAGCATCCTCCTGGTGGACGAGCCAAGCGGCGAACTGCGTGTGCGCGCCCTGGTGGGCTATACGGACCCGCGCATCCGCCAGACGCGCTTTGTGCGCGCGGAGGGCTACTCTTCCCAAGCGCTGCGCGAAGGCAAGCCCCTCATGATTGCCGATGCCCGCACGGGAGATATTTGCTACAATGGCGAGATTGAGGAAATGCGCGCCATCCAATCCGCCATCGTGGCTCCCCTGCGCTACCGCGAGCGCATCATCGGTGTCATCTCCCTGGACAATGCCAGCCGCAAAGCCGCCTTCAGCGCCGAGGATCTGGCTCTGCTGGATGCCTTTGCCAACCAGGCAGCAGTTGCCATTGCCAATGCCCAACTCTACGAAGCGGCCCAGCAGGAATTGGCGGAGCGCAAGCGTGCCGAGGAGGAACTGCGCCAACGCAGCGAGCAGCTGGCTACTTTGTATGACCTGTCTCTGGAGATCGCCTCCCAACTGGAACTGGAGCAACTCCTGCCCACCATTACACAGCAAGCGATGCAACTGCTCCGTGCCACCAGTGCGGACCTCTCGCTCTACCGGCCAGAGCATGACGACCTGCAGGCAGCAGTGGTCTATGGCGTGCCTGACTCCTTCGTCGGCACGGTGCTGAAGCGCGGCGAGGGGCTATCGGGCAAAATCCTGCAGAGTGGCGAGGCGCTGGCGGTCGAGGATTATTCCTCTTGGCCCGGGCGAGCAGCCGTTTACGAGGGCTATTACTTTGGCGCTATGGTGGGCGTGCCCATCCGCTGGGGCGAGCAATTCCTCGGCACCATTGACGTAGCGCGCCAGGGCGGTCCTCCCTTCACGGAAGAGGAGAAGCGCTTGCTCTCCCTCTTCGCCAACCAGGCGGCAGTTGCCATTGCCAATGCCCGCCTCTACGATAACGTGCGCCGCGAATTAGCCGAACGCCAGCAAGCAGAGGCTGCCCTGCGCGCAAGTGAGGCACACTATCGCACCCTCTTCGAGTCCTCCCGGGAAGGCATCGTCATCACCGATGCCGAAAGCCGCATCGTGGCAGCCAACCCCGCTGCCGCCCAGATACTGGGCTATTCCAGCCCCGAGGAACTGGTGGGCACATCGGGCTGGGATTTGTACCTCGACCCGCTCCAGAGGAGAGCCTGGTCCCGTGCGCTGCGGCAGAAAGGCTATGTGGAAGCCATGGAACTGCGCGCAAAGCGAAAGGACGGCACAGAAGTTGCTCTCCTGGGCGGGGGCGTGCTGCGCTGCGATGCCGAGGGCAATATCCAGGGCACGGAGATGATGTTCATGGACATCAGCGCCCTCAAGCGTGCGGAGGAGGAGCGCCAGAAATTGGAGGAGCAACTGCGCCAGGCGCAGAAGATGGAGGCATTGGGCTTGCTGGCTGGCGGCATTGCCCACGAGTTCAACAACCTGCTCACCATCATCCAGGGCAATGCGGAACTGGCGCTCCTGTCGCTGACCCCCGATCAGGCGAATTACCAGGAACTGCTCACCATTTTCAAGACCTCCGAGCGGGCAGCCGCCTTGACGCGCCAGATCCTTGCCCTCAGCCGCCGCCAGATTTTGCAACGCACGGAACTGGACCTGAACATGCTCGTCTCGAACCTATCCACCATGCTGCGGCGCCTCATCGGCGAGTCCATCGAACTGCGCACCGCACTGGCGCCCCAACTGCCGCCGGTGCTGGCTGATGGCAGTGCGGTGGAGCAGGTCATCATGAACCTAGCGCTCAATGCACGCGATGCTATGCCCCAAGGCGGCGTGCTCACCATCCAGACCGCGCCGGTGACATTGGACGAAGCCTTCTGCCGCACCCATCCCGAGACCAAGCCCGGGGACTATGTCTGCCTGACGGTGGCGGACACCGGCATCGGGATGGATGAGAAGGTGCGCAGCCGCCTCTTCGAGCCCTTCTTCACCACCAAAGAGGCTGGCAAAGGCACTGGGCTGGGGCTTTCCGTGGTCTATGGCATTGTCAAGCAGCATGAGGGGGCGATTGACGTAGAGACTGCCCCTGGCAAAGGTGCCAAGTTCTTCATCTACCTGCCTGTTTACCAGGCGCAGGAACCGCTGGTAAAGAAGGAGGAAGTGGTAGCAACTGGATTGCCGCGCGGCACGGAGACGGTGCTCGTCGCCGAGGATGAGGAGCCAGTGCGCGAATTCGTGCGTGAGGTGTTGACCAAACTGGGCTACACCGTGCTGACCGCGAACGACGGCGCAGAAGCGCTGGACTTGTTCCATGCCGATCCAGAGCGCTTTGACCTGGTCATCCTGGACGCCGTCATGCCGCGCCTTACGGGGCAGGAAACATACGAAGCCATGGCGGCTGTACGCCCCGACCTGCCGGTGCTGTTCGTCACGGGCTATGCCGCACACATGGTCTACATGCCCCCTTCCCAACTCGCCGCCCTGCCCATCCTGCAAAAGCCCTTCACCATGGCAGACCTCGCGCGGAAGGTGCGGGAGGTGCTGGAGGAGGGGGAGAGTGATAAGTGACGAGTGACGAGTGACGAGTGACGAGTGATAAGTGATAAGTGATAAGTGATAAGTGAGGAGTGGGGAGGAGAAGTGGATTACGAGGAATGGAAAGGTTTAGTTCCAGGAGAGATCACAGGTGATGCGCTGTGGAATGTTGAGGCATACCGTCTGGCGCTCTTCATGGCTTATCTGGGTTGGCGGGATGTTACCAAACTGATGCAGGACAGACGCACCCTAAGCCTATCTGATCAGCTTTACCGTGCTATTGGCTCCATAAGTGCCAACCTTGCTGAAGGCTATTCGCGCAGTACGGGGAAAGACCGTGCTCGTTTTTTCGAGTATTCCCTTGGATCAGCCAGGGAGAGCCGTGACTGGTACTACAAAGGGCAGGAAATCCTTGGAGGCAAAGTTGTCCGCCACCGCTTGGAACTCCTTACCCAGATCATTCGCTTGCTGCTCAAGATGATCCCTGAACAGCGCACTCGCTCGCTGCGTGAGCAATCTACATCCTACTGGATTGATCCCGACCAAAATCAACCAACGGCACCTCAAGGAGAACTCGATGATCTGCTACACAACATCCCACTTCCCTAAACCTTCACTCATCACTTATCACTCATCACTCATCACTCATCACTCATCACTCATCACGTAACAGGAGTTCTCATCCATGACTCTCTGGGAAAAGACGCTACGGGTAATCGGTATCACGGTATTGGTATTGACCTTGGCATTGTATGTCGTGCAGCGCGCTGTTGTCATGCGCTACACCACGGCGCTGGAAGAGCAACACATGCGCAGCAATGTGGCGCAGGTGCTGAACGCGCTGGAGCAGGAGGTGCGCCACCTGGACCTCCTGGCGCAGGACTGGGCTGCTTGGGACGACACCTACCAATTCGTCCTGGATCGCGACGAGGCGTATGTGCAATCCAACCTCGTGGACGAGGTGTTCTTCGACGCCAGGCTGAACCTCATCCTGATTGCTGACACCGCGGCGCGCATCGTCTTTGCCAAGGGGTTCGATTTCGCCACGGGGGAGGAAATCGCCATCCCCGAATTCGCCCAGGATAGGCTGTATCCTGGCCATCCTTTGCTTGCCCAAGGCGATGAGGATAACAAGGCGGGTATCCTCCTGCTCTCCAGCGGTCCTATGCTCATCTCCTCCCGCCCCATCCTCACCAGCGAAAACCAGGGACCCATCCGCGGCACCTTCATCATGGGCCGCTTCCTGGATGAGGCGCTGCTCAGCCAACTCTCCGAGATGATGGGATTCCCCATGCACGTCCAACTCATGGAGGGCGGGGCAGTGCCTGCTATGCCTGGGGCAGCGCCGACGGCGCTGCCCGGCGGTGTGCCTGTTTGGGTACAGCCGCTCAGCCCCAGCGCCATCGCTGCCTACGCGGTCGTGAAGGACCTCTATGGCAAGCCAGCGCTGCTCCTGCGCATCGAACAGCCGCGCAATTTCTACCACCTTGCCCAGCAGAACTTTGCCTACCTAATGGCGGTGCTCATCCTGGGCGGTGTGGCGCTTTTCGTGGCGCTGGTCCTCTTGCTGGAGACGGCGGTGCTCTCCCCTGTGCAGGAACTGAGCCAGCAGGTGGCGCAAATCGGCAAGTCGGGCGACCTGGCGGCGCGTGTCACCGTCTCGGGTGAGGATGAAATCGGGGGCTTGGCGCAGCGCGTGAACGCTATGCTCTCTGACCTGCAGCAGGCTATGGAAGCGCTCCAGCAGCGCGAGCGGTACTTGGATGCCATGGCCAGGGCAGCGCAGACCTTGCTCACCCCTGCTCCTGACCAACCCTGCGAATCCTTCTTGGGAATCTTGGGCAAAGCCGCCCGCGCCAGCCGTGCCTATTGCTTCCTCATGCACCGCGGCGCGCACGGCGAGTGGCTCACCAGCCAGAAAGCGGAATGGTGCGCCGAAGGGGTCACGCCGCAGATAGACAACCCTGCCCTGCAGAATTTGGACATGGTAGCCAGTGGCTACGGGCGCTGGGTGGATGTCCTCTCGCGCGGCGAAGCCATCAACAGCCTTGTGGCGGACTTGCCGGAGCAGGAAAGGCCGCTGCTGGAAGCGCAGGACATCCAAGCGATCCTCATTCTGCCTTTGCTCGCCGACCATACGCTCCACGGCTTTATCGGTTTTGACCGCTGCGATGAGGCACGGAAATGGAGCACAGCGGAGGTGGACCTGCTGCGCATCGCTGCTGCCGACCTCACCCAAGCCCTGCAGCGCAAGCATCACGAGCAGCTGCAACAGGCAATCTACCGCATCTCCGAGGCGGTGCATGCCGCCCGTGACCTGCCTGAACTTTTCCGGGAATTGCACCGCATCGTCGGTGAACTCATGCCCGCTGCCAATTTCTACATTGCGCTGTACGATGAAGACAAAGACATGCTCAGTTTCCCCTACTTTGTGGACGAGTACGACCAAACACCCGCCCCGAAAAAACCGGGCAAAGGCTTGACCGAATACGTGCTGCGCACCGGCGCATCCCTCCTGGCTCCGCCGGAAGTTTTTGACGCTTTGGTCGCCAAGGGAGAAGTCGAAGCCATCGGCGCGCCCTCCATTGACTGGCTGGGGGTGCCGCTCATCGTGCAGGACAAGACCATTGGCGTGCTGGTGGTGCAAAGTTATACTGAAGGCATCCGCTATGGACAAGAGGACAAGGAACTGCTGCAGTTCGTTTCGGAACAAATCGCCTTAGCCATCGAGCGCAAGATGGCGGAGCAAGAACTGCAGGAAGCCGTGCGCCGTTTCCAAAGCTTGCTGGACAATGTGCGCTTGGTCGCCGTGGGGCTGGATCGGGAGGGCAAAGTCTTCTATGCCAATCCCTACCTGCTGCGGCTCACCGGCTACACGCTGGACGAAATCCTGGGCAAGGACTGGTTCGAGACTTTTATCCCGGAAAACCACCGTCCTGTATTGGGCACGGTCTTTGCCGAACTGCTGCAGGAATGGCGCTATCCGCACTATGAGAACCCCATCCTGACGAAGGATGGCGAAGAGCGACTCATTGCCTGGAACAACACGTTGCTGTTGGATACGGAGGGCAAGCCCATTGGGACAATGAGCATCGGCGAGGACATCACCGAGAAGAGGCGCATAGAAGAGGCGCTGCGCGAGTCGGAAGAGCGCTACCGCACCATCTTTGAAACCAGCGCCACTGCCAATGTCATTATCGAAGAGGACACTACCATTTCCCTGGTGAACAAGGAGTTGGAAAGGATCTTCGGGTATAGCAGAGAGGAAATCGAGGGCAAGAAGAGTTGGACCGAGTTCGTCCATCCTGGCGACGTACCACGGCTGCTGGAATACCATCGCCTGCGGCGGCAGGATGCACAAGCAGCACCGTCCAGCTATGAGTGCCGTGGTATTGACCGCGATGGGAACGTAATAGACCTCCTCGTCCATATCGCGATGATCCCTGGGACAAAGCGCAGCGTGGCTTCTCTGCTGGACATCACCGCGCGCAAGCGTGCCGAAGAAGAGCTGCGCCGCCTGAAAGAATTCAGCGAAGGCATTGTGCAGAGCATGGCAGAAGGCTTGCTCCTCGAAGACGCCCACGGCATCATCACCTTCGTCAACCCGGCGCTGGAGGAAATGCTCGGCTATACCGCAGCAGAACTGGTGGGTTGGCATTGGCGCAAGATTGTGCCGCCAGAGGAGTTGGGGAAAATAGAAGCCCAGGTAGCACAGCGCCCAGCAGGCGTGAGCAGCGTGTACGAAACCCAGCTCCTACGCAAAGATGGCACGCGGGTGCCGGTGCTCGTCAGCGCGCGCCCGCTGTTTGAGAATGGCGTTTTTGTCGGCGTCCTCACTGCCTTCACCGACCTCACGGAGCACAAGCGTGGGGAGGAGGAGCGGCGCAAACTGGAAGAGCAACTGCGCCAGGCGCAGAAGATGGAGGCGGTGGGCATGCTGGCTGGCGGCATCGCCCACGAGTTCAACAACCTGCTAACCGTGATCCATGGCAATGCGGAACTGTCCCTGAGCGAGTTGCTGCCCGCGGATCCGCTCTACAAGCGCCTGCAGGCGATCCAAAAGGCGGCACAACGCGGTGCGCGGTTGACGCAGCAGCTGCTGGCGTACAGCCGCCGCCAGGTTTTGCAGCCGCGCCTGCTGGATGTCAACGCCGTCGTGCGTAGTTTTGCCGAGATGGCAAGCCACCTGCTTGGCGTGGACATCGCGTTGCAGGTTGACTTGACCCCCGAGGTCAAGCCCGTCCTGGCTGATCCCGGTGCGCTGGAGCAGGTGCTGATGAACTTGGCGCTGAACGCGCGCGATGCCATGCCCGGAGGCGGCACCCTGCGCTTCGCGACAGCCCAGGTGGTGCTGGACGAAGCCTACTGCCAAGCCCACGCCGAGGCGAAGGCAGGCGAATACGTGCGCCTGACCATTGCCGACACAGGGACGGGGATGGATGAGAATGCGAAGGCGCACCTCTTCGAACCCTTCTTCACCACCAAGGAGGTGGGCAAGGGGACAGGGCTCGGCTTGCCCGTGGTGTATGGCATTGTGAAAGATCATGGCGGCTTCATCGAGGTTTTCAGCGCGCCTGGGCAGGGCACCCAGTTTGACATCTATCTGCCCGTTGCCCCATTTGACAACTCCATTTCCCAGGTGGAGGGATGACTGTGCCCCGCTCTCCGCTGCTGGCGCAAGCCTGGACGCTGTTCGAGCAAGGGCAATATGAGGAAGCCTTCCAGATGGCGCAAGCCTTACTGGGTGGGTTGCAGGGCGAGGATCGGCGCGATGCCCAGCGTCTGATGGGGCTTGCCCGCTACCATCAGCGACAGTATGAGCGTGCCGTTTTTTGGCTGTTGGAAGCCTGCAAGGGCAGTGACCAGGCGCAGGATTGGCTCCACTTGGCGCTGGCGGCTACCATGCAGGGCAATGATGAGCTGGGTGTGCAGGCTTTTGAACAGGCGCGCCTCTGTCAGCAGGCAGCGCGCTATAGCCAGGAGCCGGGCTGGTACGTGCAGGCTTACTGGTATGCCTGCGCGCTGTGCGATCGCGGGCAAAACGAGCGCGCCTTGCCCTTGCTGGAGGAGTTAGCCAGTGCCTACAAGCGGCTGCACCACACGGACACTGTCTTTCTGTACGGCCATGGCTTGCCTTTCCTCTCCAGTTTCCTCGACCTGGCTGTGCGCTGCTTCCGCGCGCTGGAGCGGCGTGCGGAGGGCATCGCCTGGCTGGAGGAACTGGCGCGGGCGCTCGATGCCGCCGGTCAGCGCCAGGTGGGGAAGGCAGTGGGGGAGTTGGGGAGTGAGGAGTGAGGAGTGACGAGTGACGAGTGAGGAGTGACGAGTGACGAGTGACGAGTGAGGAGTGAGGAGTGAGGAGTGAGGAGTGACGAGTGAGGAGTGAGCAGTGCTCCTAGGTTCGTAGTGAGCGCTTCAGCGCTCCTTAGGTTCGTAGAGAGCGCTTTAGTGCTCCTAGGTTCGTAGTGAGCGCATGAGCGCTCCTAGGTTTGTAGTGAGCGCTTCAGCGCTCATGCGCACTGAAGCTTGCCCTGAGCGCAGGCGAAGGGTGCGCACTACGAGCCTAGGTGGTAGTGAACGCTTTTCGCTCGGCGTGGAGCACAGTCCACGCCACATCGCATATCGCTCAGCGCGGACCACAGTCCGCGCCAAACACGGCTGGACTGTGGTCCAGCCGGAGCAAAGCCCCATGCCTGGGCGAGACGGCCTTTGTGTCACCCTGAGGCGAAGCCGAAGGGCCTGCCCTGAGTGCAACGAAGGGGTCTCACGGAACTGATGGGAGGTTCTTCGCCGCTACGCGGCTCAGAATGACATGTGTCACCCTGAGGCGAAGCCGAAGGGTCTCATGAAACTGAGGGGAGGTTCTTCGCCGCTACGCGGCTCAGAATGACAATGGGAGAGACGTGCATGGGCGAACACAGGTTCGCCCCTACGGGCTACAGGCAGTCACCAGTCGGCTTCAGCCAGGGAAATGATTCCCTGGCGACATCTGCCCACCGCCACGCCAGGGATTGAAATCCCTGGCTAAAAGGCTGCAAGCCCCCTGAAGGGGGCTGCGGTGAGCGGTCAGTCGGCTTCAGCCGACTTGCCCGTTTCAGCCAGGGAATTGATTCCCTGGCGGCATCTGCGTCTGGGCTCCCATGCCCAAGGGAGGATGGTTTCATGTGTCACCCTGAGGCGAAGCCGAAGGGTCTGCCCTGAGTGCAACGAAGGGGCCTCACGGGACTGGGCGGGATTCTTCGCCGCTATGCGGCTCAGAATGACATGTGTCACCCTGAGGCGAAGCCGAAGGGTCTCATGAAACTGAGGGGAGGTTCTTCGCCGCTACGCGGCTCAGAATGACAATGGGAGAGACGTGCATAGGCGAACACAGGTTCGCCCCTACGGGCTACAGGCAATCACCAGTCGGCTTCAGCCAACTTGCCCGTTTCAGCCAGGGAAAGGATTCCCTGACGGAAAACGGAATACGGAATACGCAACACGTAACACGCAATACGTAAAACAAAAAGGAGAAATCATGCCAACATCACCACACGACGAACTTTGGAGCCGCGATTTTCTCTTGCTGCTTGGCTCGACACTGCTCATCTGGGGCAGCTTCTATTTTATCCTGCCCACGCTGCCATTGTACGTGGTGCAGCGGCTGCATGGCAATCCAGCTCAGGTAGGTTTGCTCTCCGGCGTGCTGGGGGTCACGGCGGTGATTGCACGCCCGCTCTCCGGCTGGGCAGCAGACCGCTGGGGCAGGCGCCCAGTGCAGCTCCTGTTCCTGCTGCTCTTTGCCCTAATCGTCCTCACCTACAACCTGGCAACGAGTGTGTCCCTGCTCGTCCTCATCCGCCTCTTGCACGGCATCCCCTTCGGCGCCGCCACAACCGCGGGGATGACCGTCGCGGCTGACCTGGTACCCGCTTCAAGGCGTGGAGAGGGCATCGGCTACTACGCCCTGGCGCAGACGCTGTCCATGGCAGTAGGGCCGGCGCTGGCTTTCACCATCCTGGGCAAAGGGCAATTCCCCCGCCTTTTCCTGGCGACATCCCTCGTCGCTTTCGCTTCATTGGTGCTTGCCTGGGCAATACGCCATCCGCCCGTGCGCAATGCCAAGGCATCCTTCTCCTGGCAATCCATGATTGAGATGCGGGTGGGCTGGCTTGCGCTGACCGCCCTGTTCATCGCCCTGGGCTACAGCGGCATCGTCTCGTTCATCACGCTCTATGGCGAGGAACTGGGCGTGGTCAATGCCGGCTTGTTCTTCACCCTGTACGCGCTCGGGATGGCACTGATACGCCCTGGGGCGGGGCGGATGTTCGACCGCCAAGGCCCGGCGCCCGTGGTAGGGGGTGGGATGGCATTGCTCTTCCTGGCATATCTCATCCTGGCGCTATGGCGGACGGCGGCCGGTTTTCTCTGCGCCGGGCTGGTCTACGGCTTGGGCTATGGCGCGGTAGTGCCGTCGCTGCAGGCAATGGCGGTGAACGTGGTGCCGGCGGTGCGTCGCGGGGCAGCCAACGCGACGGTGTTCTCCGTCTTTGATATTGGGATGACAGTGGGACCCTATCTGCTGGGCTTGCTGGCGCAAGCCATGGGTGGCTATGCGGCAGTGTACCTCGTGGGAGCGGTGCTCCTCGCTCTGCCTACGCTGGTGTTCTTCCTGCGTGTGATGCCGGGGTATGGGGTGAGTGAGGAGTGAGGAGTGAGGAGTGAGAAGTGAGAAGTGAGAAGTGAGGAGTGAAGAGTGAAGAGTGAAGAGTGAAGAGGGCTCTTGCGCTCTGCGGTGAAACTCTCTGGCAGTAACTTTGCATCAGCCGAGAGTGTTGAAAATCTCGTCGCCCTGAGTGAAGCGAAGAGCCTACCCTGAGTACAACGAAGGGGTCTCGCGTAACTTTAGCCGTATTTCTCGAGTACTGCGAGATGCTTCACTTCCCCTTCGCTTTCCCTTCGCTTCGCTCAGGGCAAGGCTCAGGGCAAAACGATTGAGGAATTGGAAGAAAATCTGCGGGATATTTACCAGGAGCTCTCTAGTGGAAAGATCCCCTACGTCCGAAGGGTTGCTGAGCTGGAAGTGGCATGAAGCGAGAGGATTTGATACGTGCATTGGAGGAGATGGGAGATGTTGCGCGATGAAGGCGCGCAGCCTCCGTTACCCCGTACGCGTTGACGTTTCACCACAGAGCAAGGTTCGTATTCCTCTGTGCTCTCTGTGACCTCTGCGGTAAAACCTCTTCACCGCCGAGAGACTTTTTACCACGAAGACACCAAGGCACGAAGGATTTTTACATTTCTCTTCGTGTCTTTGTGGTTTTGATGGCTTACCACGAAGGCACCAAGGCACGAAGTTTTCAGGTTTTTCTTCGTGTCTTCGCGCCTTTGTGGTTGATGGCTTACCACGAAGGCACCAAGGCACGAAGGATTTAAATATTTCTCTTTGTGTCTTCGTGTCTTTGTGGTTGATGATTTACCACGAAGGCACCAAGGCACGAAGGATTTTTACATTTCTCTTTGTGTCTTGGTGTCTTTGTGGTTGATGATTTACCACGAAGACACCAAGGCACGAAGGATTTCATGTTTTTCTTCGTGTCTTTGTGGTGAGTACTTTACTGCTGGCGCTGGCGATAGGCGCGGATATAGCGCATGGCGTACTCATCGCGGCCCAGGAGCAGATCCGTCGCTAGGATGGCTGGCCGTACTTTGGCAGCATCTACCGTAGGGCAGGTGACGCCAGCGGCAATAGCCAACGCCAAGAAAGCGCTGTTCAGGATGTCGCGGTCAGGCAAGCCAAAGGAGATGTTGCTCGCACCCAGGGTCTGGTTCACCCCCAGTTCCTCCTTCACACGGCGTACCGCTTCTAGGGTGACCAAAGCCGCCTGGCTGTCGGTCGCCACAGTGAGCGCCAGGCAGTCTATGATGACATCCTCGCGCGGGATGCCCAGTGCCTCTGCGCGTTCCACGATCTTGTGTGCGATCGCTACACGGCGTGCCGCATCTTTGGGGATGCCCGCATCGTCCATGGTCAAGCCGATGACTGCTGCACCGTATTCTTTGACCAGGGGCAGGACTTCACGCAGGGATTCTTCCTGGCCATTGACGGAGTTGATGATAGGTTTGCCGCGGTAGACCTGCAGCGCTGCCGCCAGGGCTTTCGGATTGTGGCTGTCCAGGCAGAGCGGGACATCCACCGCTTCCATAACGGCTTGCACTGCCTGGGGCAGCAAGGCGACTTCATCCAGTTCTGCCAAGCCTACGTTGACGTCCAGGATGTCTGCGCCAGCCTGCACCTGGACGACCGCTTCGCGGCGCACCATGTCCAGGTCGCCAGCCAGCAGCGCTGCGGCGAGCTTTTTCTTCCCCGTGGGGTTGATGCGCTCACCGATGAGCACTGTCGGCCCATCCGTACTGATCACCACCTCTTTCACTGCACTCGCTACTCTTGTCTTCATAATACCCCCTTTTGGTTTACCACAAAGACACAAAGGTTTTCATGTTTTCCTTTGTGTCTTCGTGTCTTAGTGGTTCATGGTTTACCACGAAGGCACAAAGGCACGAAGGATTTTTTTATTTTCTTTGTGTCTTCGTGTCTTTGTGGTGAGTCGTTTACCACGAAGACACAAAGGCACGAAGGATTTCATATTTGTCCTTTGTGTCTCAGTGCCTTTGTGGTTAGCTTTTTACATTTCTTTGTGTCTTCGTGTCTTTGTGGTTAATCTCCCCCAAGTACAGGCAAGAGGCGAAGAGGCGTTGGAAGTTGGGCACGGTGGCGAGTTCGATGTAGCGCACGCGGCGCGCGATTTCCTGCGCTTCGCGACGCTTGCTCTCCGAGAGGAGCGCCAGCCGCGCCCCTGCCCCCGCCGCATTGCCTACTTGGGAGAAGCGCTCCAGAGGCAACGCCGGCAACATGCCGATGATGACCGCACTCGATACATCAATGTAGCTGCCAAAAGCCCCGGCGATGACCACCCGTTCGATGTCCTCGGCGCTTTTTCCCGCTGCTTGCAAAAGCGCCTCGATGCCCGTGCGCATCGCTCCTTTCGCCAATTGCAACTCGCGCACATCGCGCTGCGTGATGGTAATGGCTGGGCTGCCATCCCGCTCCTCCTCACTCACCAGCACGAACTCGCGCTCCCCGTTGCGCTGACGCACCCGCGGGTGCTCGCCCATCCTCCCCGTGCGATCCACCACGCCATGCAGGTAGAGCTGTGCCAGCGCATCCAGGATGCCCGAACCGCAGATGCCCACCGGCGGCGCACCGTCAATGGTCTGGTATTCGACGCGGTTGTCCACCAGGCGCAAACGCTCGATCGCTCCCGTCGCCGCGCGCATGCCATGCGTGATGTGCGCACCCTCAAAAGCGGGCCCAGAGGCACAGGAAACGCTGGTCATCTGCCCGTGGTCGTTCAGACAGACTTCGGTGTTGGTGCCAATGTCCAGCGCCAGTACCAATCCGTCAGCGTGCGCCAGTTCTGTCGCCAAGAGCATCGCCACATGGTCTGCTCCGACAAAACCGGCGATGTTGGGCAAGAGGTGGACATACGCCCCCGCCGCGAGGCGCAAGCCCACATCGCGTGCCTTGACGTCCAATGCCTGGCTCACCGCCGGGACGTACGGGGCGAGCGCCAGTTGGCTGACCGGCAGACGCAGCAGCAGGTGGTGCATGGCGGTATTGCCCACGACCACCGCCTCTACAATCTGCTCCGGTTTCGCATCCACCTCTGCCGTCAGTTCCAGCGCCAATTGATTGAGCGCTTCCACCGCCAGGGACTGCATCAGCCGTGCCTCAGACGGATTCTGGTGCGTACGCGTGATGCGCGTGATGACGTCCTCGCCATAGGAAATCTGCGGGTTCATCATCCCCCGGCTTGCCAGCGTGCCGCCCGTCTCCAGGTCGAGCAGATAGCCCGCGATCTTGGTCGTGCCCAGGTCTACCGCCAGCCCCAGCAGGCGCGTGCCCGCAGGCATGGCAGCCATCCACTCGCCCCCACGCACAGCAACCCGCAAGGCTTCCGCATCCCGCAAAGCGGCAAATCCCCGCAGCACCTCGATATCCACACTCTGGCAAGCGACGCCCTGCTGCTCCTGCAGCGCCTGGAGCACGCGTTCGGCATCGGCGCGCGGATCGGCGAGCGAGGGCAGGGCGAGGCGCACGTCGTAGCCCCGCGCAAGCGGCTCAGGCGTCACCGCCACTTCCTGGCTCTCCACCTGCGTGCGCTGTGGTGTGCTCAGCGACTCGGGCGGCACGTGCACCTTCAGGTCGCTCAGCGCATAGGTTTGGCAAGCCAGGCGGTAGCCTTCCTGCAGCTCCTTGGCGCTGAGCAGTTCCTGCTCCGATGCCGTCGGGGGAGATACTTGCCCGGACAGCACGCGCACCTTACAGCGGCCGCACGTCCCCGCTCCACCGCATAGGCTGATGAGCGCCACGCCCAGTTGCTGCGCCGCTTCGAGGAGCGAGGCGTTGGCAGGGCAAGCACCGCGCCGTCCCAACGGTTCGAAATCAATGTGATGGAATGATGGCATGGTCATATCCTTTTATCCCTCATGGCTTTGTTCAAATTCATGCATCGTGCGCAGGTGGTAATGCGGGCACTTGTCCCGGCGCGCACAAAAGTGGCACTGCGCCAGATCGTGAGCGGTGGGCAAGCCGTGCCCCAGCCCGATGAGCAGCGATACCGATTTGAGCGGCACCATCAGGAAGGTGTCCGTCAGGCGCACGCCGATGCGCTCGGCAGGGAGCAGGTCAAAGACCACCTTTTGATCCTCCAGCGTGCAGTCAGCGCTGCCGGGACTAATGGGGAAGCTGGCTTGCTGCCCACGGCGTGCTGCCATCTCCTGGATATGCTGCACGACGGTTCTGGCGACATGGCTTACCGCCAACGAACCGGCGCTATCGTACAGAAAGCCCATCACTCCCTGCCCTGCGGCAAAAGCGCGCGATGCCTCCGCCTCCAGGCGTGGCCCAATCGTACAGAGCGCCACAGCTACCTGTGCTGCACGCGCCAACTGCGTGACCACCAGGCGGCTGCGCAGGGCATAGCCATTTGCCAGGAGCAGCGCATCGTCCTGCACCGCCTGCACGTCGAATACCTCATACAAGGCGACTGGCTCAGCCAGTTCCTTGGCTTTGGCGATGGCTTCTTGGTAGAGGCGCATCATCTCTGCACTGGCAGGACCCGCGCTGCGGTTGCGCCCCTGCTGGACGAGCATCTGCTCGACGGTTAGGTTCAAGGTGAAAGAACGAAGCAGTTCCACGAATCCTCTTCTCCTCCCATTAGGCTCGTAGTGCGCACCCTTCGCCTGCGCTCAGGGCAAGCTTCAGTGCGTATTGAGCGCTGGCTAGGTTTGTAGTGCGCACTTCAGTGCGCATGAGCGCTGAAGCGCTCACTACAAACCAGGCTCGTAGTGCGCACCCTTCGCCTGCGCTCAGGGCAAGCTTTAGTGCGCATTGAGCGCTGAAGCGCTTACTACAAACCTATGAGCGCTAAAGCTTGCCCTGAGCCTTGCCCCGAGCGAAGCGAAGGGGCAAGCGAACGGGCGCTCACTACGAACCTCTTTCTCCAAACAGCAAATGAGGCAGGCCCAAAAGCCTGCCTCATCTTCCCCACACGCAACGGACTAGTACACCCCGTAGGTCTTGGTGGTCTGGATCATCTTGTCCACCAGTTCGAAGCGCGAATCTACGGTCAGTTCGGCACTGATGATCAGCCCGCCACCGGCGGCGCAGCCATCAATGATGCGCTTGACCTCGCGCTCTACCTCTTCCTCGGTGCCAAACGTGAACAGCGAGGGCTTGAGGTTGCCGAACAGGCACAAGTGATCCCCCAGCACTTTCTTCGCCTTGATGATGTCGGTGCGCTCATCCAGGTGCAGGTAGCCAGACTTGGGCGGAAGTTCCTTCAGATATTCTAGCATCGGCGTCCAGTTGGTGTCAAAGTGGTACTGCAGCCGATAGCCCGCGGCGACAGCCGCGTTAGCCGCGCGCAAGATGAAGGGGAGCTGGAACTTTTCGAACATCTTCGGCGACCACAGGTCAGCAGAGCCCAGGCAGCCCAGGATGAGCGTCTTGGCTTGCACCATCTCCGCCAGGCTCAGCGCCGCTGCAATCAAGCCATCGCAGGTGATGTCCAGGACTTCGAGCATCTTGTCTGGATGGCGGCGCACATCGAGCAAGAAGTTGGTCGTGCCGCGCAGGCGGGAAAGCCAGCCCACCGGCTCGCTCATGGAAGCGTCAATCATGGTCGGCACCTGGTACTGCTCCCACCACTTGCGCATAATCGCGGCGGTCTGCGGCACCATTTTCCCTACCAATGCGAGGTCGCTCACCCCTGCCCGCCGGAAACTGAAGAAGCGGTGGAAGCCTTCTTTGAGGATCAGGTCGTAATCCTTCTCCGTCATGAGAGGATTGTCCCGCGAGCGCTCGTTCAGGTTGGGTTCCGTATCCGGTGGGAACTCGCGGCCCGGGAGGTGCCACTCCAGATAGTAGGTGGAGAACATGTCCGGGATGGGGTTGAGGTACATGGCGAGCAGGAAGCCAACTTCCGCCATGTCAAAGCCGCCGTGTTTTTTGAAGCCGTACTCGAAAGCCTCGTCCGCTTTCCACGGATCCATCAGCACATCTGCCACCGTCATGCCCGCCAGCCTGCTGTAGTAGAACTCGCCCATCGGCGCAATGCCCACGCGGTCTGGCTGCTCCAGGTTGATGTGCTTGTTCACGCGTTCGATTGCAGTCATCTCAGCCATCATTTCACCCCCATGAATGCCTGAATGATCTTCAAGCCTTTGTAAGCGTCATCGCTGGCGGCATCTGCGCCTACCAGTTGGCGCCATCGTTCGTCCACCGGCAACCCGCCGATGATCACCTTTACTTTGTCGCGCAAGCCTGTCTCCTGGAGCAGTTTGACCGTCTTTGCCATGGGGTCAAGGGACATGGTCATGATGCCGGACATGCCCAGGATGTCCGCGCCGTCTTTCTGCACCTGTTCGACGAATTTGGCGGGAGGCACGTCAATGCCCAGGTCCGTAACGGCAAAGCCGGCGTTGCGTGCCAGCGCAACAAAGATGTTCTTGCCGATGTCGTGCAGATCGCCCTGTACCGTGCCGATGACCATTTTGCCGCAGACCTTGCGCTCTGGCGCGCCTTGTGCCAACATGGCTGGCTCGAGGAGATCCATAGCCTCTTTGAAAATCTCGGCACCCATCACCAGTTCGGCAAGGAAGTATTCGCCAGCGGCGTATTTCTCGCCGATGACGTTCATGCCTTTGGTCAAGGCATCCAGGATGTCGCGCGCCTTTTCCCCGCTGGCTAGGAGGCGCTTGACCTCATCCAGGGCAGCCTTTTCCTCCAGGTTGACCATGTAGTCAGTAAGTAGCTGCATGTTGCTCATTGTCTTTGCTCCTTCGAATGTCATTTGGGTCAGGTTTCAATGCTGCGGTGGAGGCCCGCCGGCGCCATGTGGGCCACCAGGAGGACCACCAGGGGGACCAGGCGGAGCAACGCCCCAGGCGCCCATGAGCATGAACAGCGCCATCGTCGCTTGCTCTGCCGCCTCTCCGAACATCATCCGTGCGATCAGTTTGTTCCTCTCTGCCGGTGGCATCTTGGCAATTGCTTTTCCCTTTTCTTTCTCTTCTTCGAGCATGCTTTTCTCCTCCTAAGATTGATGTGCAGGGCTCACAGGGAGCCCCGTTATGAGCGGCGCAGAACTTTTACCGCTGTTATTGCCTTGCAGTGGGGGACACTATAAGGGGGTACAATCTTCCTCGCTGGGGTATCCAGAGAGAATTTGCACCGTGGAGAAAATACAGTTGAGCGATCGTTTCAGTTCTTGCACGTCCTCTGCGCGGAGATTTTGTAACGCTTTCTGCAAAGCCTCCACACGGACGGCGTCAATCTTTTCGCACAGTGCAAGCCCTTGGGGAGTCAGCCAAGCCAGGCGTACTCGGGCGTCATGTTCGTCCCTTCCCCGCCTCACCATCCCCTTTTGTTCCAGGTGTTGCAAAATGCGCGTGACAAAGCCCATGTCAATGTACATACGCTTTGCCAAAGTGTCTTGGGAGATGCCATCGCCTTCATAGAGTCCGACCAGGGCGACGAATTCCTGGAGGGTGATGCCTAGAGGGCGCAGGTGTTGGAGGAGATAATGCTTCATCGCCCGATCGGTCCGTCCCAAGAGGAAACCAAGGTCATCTTCTAGACGCATCATGTCTGCAGCCCTCCTTATAGGATGATGGGGGAAGGGAATCCTTGTTATAGCAACTATAGTATAGCACAGTAAGCTGGATTTGTCAAGTTTCCGTGCCTTTGCAGCGTGAGGGTGCCATCCCGCTCTAGGCGGAGCACAGTCCGCCGGGGCGTGGGAAATGAGGTGCGCAGTGAGCGCTAAAGCGCTCACTACAAACCAATTGAGCCGCCAGGGAATAAAATTCCCTGGCTGAAACGAGCAGTAGGGGTGACCCACCGGGTCGCCCCTACCTTTCATCATCAGGTTATCACTGTGTCATTCTGAGCCGCGTAGCGGCGAAGAACCTCGCCACGCGCTCCAGAGAGGGCGTGGAGACCTGTCAGGTCTAGTCCAGTTGACAAGGAAAGAGGGTGGGGTGATAATATGCCTAACCCCATCTGACAAGGAGGCGAAAACCATGTCCAACGACGGATTCCTCTCTTTCCCCCAGAGTTTCCTTTGGGGCGTTTCCACCTCGGCGTATCAAATCGAAGGCGCTGTAGACGAAGATGGCCGCGGGCTTTCCATCTGGGATACCTTCTGCCGCCAGCCAGGCAAGGTGCGCAACGGGGAGAACGGCGACGTCGCCGCAGATCATTACCACCGCTGGCAAGAAGATGTGCACATCATGGCTGAACTGGGGCTCAAGGCGTACCGCTTCTCCATCGCCTGGCCGCGCATCCTCCCTTCCGGCTACGGCGCGGTCAATCCCAAGGGGCTGGATTTCTACGGACGGCTGGTGGACGCTCTGCTGGCAAAGGGCATTGAGCCTTTCCCCACGCTGTACCATTGGGACCTGCCGCAGGCATTGCAAGACCGCGGCGGATGGCCCAACCGCGACACCGCCTATTATTTTGCCGAGTACGCGCAGGTTATCGCCGAGGCACTGGGCGACCGCGTCACCTACTGGATCACGCACAACGAGCCCTTCGTCGCCGCCGTGCTGGGGTACTTTACCGGCGAACACGCCCCTGGTGTGCAGGACCCTGTCGCGGCTTTCCAAGCCGGGCATCATTTGCTGCTCTCCCATGGCTTGGCTGCTCAAGCGCTGCGCGAAACAGCACGCCTCCGCCCGCACGTGGGCATCGCACTCAACCTCAGCCCGGTCTATCCCGCCTCGGAAAGCGAAGCCGACCGCCAGGCGGCGGTGCGCTTTGACGGCGTGCTCAACCGCATGTTCCTCGATCCCCTCTTCCGGCGGCAGTACCCTCAGGATCTGCTGAACTTATTGGGCGGGCTGTTCCCCCAGCCGGAGCCTGGCGACCTGGATCGCATCGGCGCACCGCTCGATTTCCTCGGCGTGAATTATTACAGCCGCATCGTTGTGCGCCATGACCCGGAGTTCCCGCTCATCCAAGCCGTGCAGGTGCAGCCGGAAGGTGCGGAGTATTCGCAGATGTGGGAGATTTACCCGCAGGGCATGTACGACCTGCTTACGCGTATTTGGGCGGATTACCGCCCTGCTTATGTTCTGGTGACTGAGAACGGCATCCCAGTGGCGGACGCCCCCGACCTGGACGGGCGCGTGCGCGACGAGCGCCGCATCCGCTACCTGCGCGACCACCTGGTACAGGTACACCGCGCCATGAGCGATGGCGTCCCGCTGCGCGGCTACTTTGTCTGGTCGCTCCTGGACAATTTTGAATGGGCGCACGGCTATGCCATGCGTTTTGGCTTGGTCTACGTGGACTATGCCACGCAGCAGCGCATCGTGAAGGACAGCGGGCGCTGGTATGCGCAGGTGGTGGCGGAGAATGGGGTGAGGGTTGGGGAGTGAGGAGTGAGGAATGACGAGTGACGAGTGACGAGTGAGGAGTGACGAGTGAGGAGTGAGGAGTGAGGAGTGACGAGTGACGAGTGAGGAGGAGAGGGTGTGAATGCTTTTTTAGAGCGCTTGGGTTTTGCTCCAGAGGACCGCGTGGTGATCTTCCATGCGGATGATTTGGGCATGTGCCATGCCATGAACGAGGCTTTTATGGATATCGTGCGGCAGGGTTTCCTGCGCACGGGTGCGGTGATGGTGCCCTGCCCGTGGTTCCCAGAGCTGGCTGCTTTTGCGCGGGAACAGGCAGGGGCACTGGATATCGGCGTGCACCTGACGCTCACCAGCGAGTGGCAGACATATCGCTGGGGACCCATCTCCACCCGTGACCCAGGCAGCGGGCTGCTCGATGCGGATGGGTATTTCTGGCGCGAGACGGAAGCGGTGCATGCCCACATGAACGCCGAGGCAGCGGCGGCGGAACTGCGCGCACAGATCGAGCGGGCGCTGGCGGCAGGGATTGACGTCACGCACATTGACACACACATGGGTTCCGTGCTCCATCCCGACCTGGCGCTGGTGTATATCAGCCTGGCGCAGGAGTACCGCATCCCCGCCATGATCCCGCGCCTGTCGCTCGATGAGCTCACGGGGATGGGCGTTTCCCGCGAGATGGCGCAGACCTTTGTGACGATGCTGAACGTCCTGGAGGAAAGCGGCACCTTGCCGGTGGTGGATCATCTGCGCTCCTTGGAAGAGCCGACGCCTGATGCGCGCCTGGAAAAGTACGCTGCCGTGTTGCGTGCGCTGCCGCCGGGGCTGACGCACCTGCTCTTCCACGCCGCCCGTCCAGGGGAGGAAATCCGGGCTATTGCCCCCGATTGGCCCATGCGCGTGGCGGATTACAGCGTCTTTGCAGGTGAGGGCGTGCGGCGCCTCGTGGAGGAGACAGGGGTGAAGGTGCTGCCATACCGCGCCTTGCGCGAGGTGATGCGGGCGTAGAGGGCGAGGGGCCATCAACGAATGGGGAACGAATCAACGAATCCCCCCTACACCCCTTTGTTTCTTACCGCCGAGGGCGCGGAGAGCGCAGAGAAAAATAAAAACCTCTGCGTTCTCTGCGGTAAAACAATTTATCTCACTGCTGCCTCGGCTTTTGCCCGCAGTTCCTTCACCAGGCGTGCCAGTTGCGCGGGACTCTCGCAGCTCAGGTGGATGTGTTGGCGGCCCTTTTTCGTCTGGTAGAGCACGCGCACAGCCGGCCGGCAGCGCAAGCCAAAGCAGAGTTCGCCCGGCTCGATTTCCAGTACATGCCGCGGCTCCAGGAAGATATACCACCAGCCGCGTTCCTCTGTCGGCACGCCCACGCCCAGGAGGTTGAAGGCGCGCACTTTCGCAGCCAGGATATGCTCCGCCAGTTGCGTCGTCCAGAACACCACCGGCACTTCCACCAGGTAGCGGCTCATGTTGTTGACCTCAAAGACGCCGCTGCCGCGCAGGAAGAGCTTTTCCTCGGCGACAAGGTCAGGTATGACTTCGGGGGAAGGGGCAGGACGTGGGCGGAAAATTAGGTAGTGGCGTCGGTCCGCCCAGAAGAGCAGGGCAGCCAGGAGGAAGCACAGGGCGATGAGCGCAGCGTCGCGCCAGGCAAAGCCCTGCACCCAGCCGCGCCAGGCGGTATACGCAGCGGCGAAGAGGCACAACAAGATCGCGCCGATGCTCAGACGCAAAAAGCCCAGTTTGCTACGTTGCAAGGCGTAGGCGATAGCGCAGATAAAGCCTAAAAAGCGATGACACATGGTTGGTTAGTGATGAGTGATGAGTGATGAGTGATGAGTAAGACGTATTCCGTATTTACGTATTACGCATTACGTGTCCCGTTTTTCTTGCTACCCACAGGATGCGCCGGGTTTCTTCGTCCGGCGGTTCAAAGCCGAAGCATTCGTAGGCGGCTTCGACACGCAATCCCGCCGCTTCCAAGGCTGCCTCCACTTGCTCCTTCTCGTAAGCCGTCTCCAGGTGCTGTTCCTCAAAGCGTTCATACAGCCCGTCCTCGCGTCGTACAAAGCCCACGATATTGACCGCAGACAAGCGCGTCGCAGGCTCATAACTGCTGACCATAACCACAGCCAAGTTCCTGCCCTCGACGAAGAAGGTGTTGTTGCCCCACACATGCTCCAGCGTTTCCTGGGTGTTCATATCCGCGATGAACACGCCGTTAGGCAAGAGCGCCGCTGCCACGCACTGGAAGACGAGTTGCAAATCGTCCAGAGTGAGCATGTAGTTGAGGCTGTCGTACAGGCAGGTGACCAACCCCACCGGGTGCGGCAGGACGAACTGGCGCATATCCTGCTGGCTGAATGCCACCGCCTGTCCCCATTGCGCTGCTTTGTGCCGGGCTTGCTCCAGCATGCCCGCGGAGGCATCCACGCCATAGACTTCCCATCCCTGCTGGGCAAAAGCCACCGCCACCGTGCCCGTGCCGCATGCCAGGTCGAGCAGGGAACGCGCCGGCGCGGGATGGCGTTGCAGCAGTTCCTCCAGGTAGGGGATCATCTTCAGGCTGAAGGTGATCTGCCCGGACTGGTCGTATACCCGTGCGTAGTGATCGTAAATAGCCATGCACCCATTATACCTGCAGATTAAAGTCTTGCAGATCAGGTTCGGTAGCCGCGAATGAGTTTGGCATCGCTCTGATGTCCACAGCAATGATTGGATATCGGACACTGGTTACAGAGTGGTGCGTCATGATTGAAGCAGAATCGCGTGCCGATATACATGAGTCCGTCATCGAGATCGCCTGGAGTATACTGTCCGTTGTCCAAGAGTATGGCAATGGGAATTCTTTGGATTTCAACAGTTTTCGGTGCACGGTGATGCGTCTTTAGGTAGTTCACACAGAGATCTTGATACGCCTGAAGCAAAGAGCGTTCGGCTTGCGCTCGTACGCTGGACTTGCCTCGGATATTTGTGATTCTCAAGTAGTCCAAGCCCCCTTTGCCTTGTCCTTTGTAGATGACCTTCCATCTTGCATATTCGTCTAGGGATGCCCATTGTAAGAAAAAACCCGTGCGCCAAAGCACTCGCCCAGCGTTGCTGTCAAATGGCACCTCAAAACTATAAGGTCCCCACGCGAGATCGGTGCGAGTGGACAGGGCGTAGGAGTGGTTCATCCATTTTGCATACAGGTGAGCGGCTTTGTCTCCGATTGCCTTTCCTAAGCCGTAGCGCGGATGGTCTTTCAGTTGCTGAGACATCTGCTCCGCGGAAGGCCAAGTTTCAAGGTAGCGTAACAATGCGGTGTGAACCCAGTCCTCTTCTTGATTATCCCTGATCAACAAGAGGGGAACTGCGAGTGGCGTTCCCCACCGGAAGATAGCGTAATTGAGTACCTGGCGAGTATTATCAAGGAACAGATTGTAGCGAGAAGGGCGAGACTGATTTGTCTTTGCCCAGTCAACAGCACGCACCTTCTTGATTGCTTCGTGCACGCTGTTGATTTGATCAACCGCAATCCCCAATTCCTTGAAGAAATCTGCGGGTCGGTGGAGAAAACGGACTTCTTGCCGATACAGCTCATTTGTCACTCTTGTGAGTAAGGTTCTGACTCCTTCGGTGTCGGGCCCTTGATCTAGCACGGCATTTACTAACAGATAACGCAGCAACAGCTCGCGCCGGGAACAGTTGCCATCTCTTTTATCCAGGTCTGTTAGGTTGCCTAACGGATCAAAGTAGTGTTGAAAAATTTCCACGTCTTGTAGAGAAGGCTTGAGCGGAAACTGTCGACCCACTTGTGCGATCGCAAGAATCAAGTGGTACGACTCATTTCCAAGGTTGTTCTTCGGCGTCACTAGCATCTACCTCATAGGCAACACTGGCCTCAGCAACCGTGCTAAATCCTGGCAGTGGTGTTTGCTTTGCTGGCTCACGCCTCGTCCGAAGACTAGCGCGGTACGCGGCATCCGCAACGGGCACCTTGTCAAATCGCGCAATCAATTGATCGCGGAGGTGAAGGGGTTCATTCATGCGCTTTCTTGCTACATCCAGGTATACCTTATGCACCTCGTAGCCCACGCAGCGTCGCCCTAGCGCACGCGCTACCTTAGCGGTTGTTCCAATGCCCAAGAAGGGATCAAGGACGAGGTCTCCTTTGTAAGAATACAATCGGATAAGCCGGTATGGGATCTCCTCTGGAAAAGGACATGGATGCGGCAGGTAGTTAGGCGGCACTGGTGCAATATGCCATACGTTATTGGCAATCTCATGTGTGAAGATCTCGTCTATTTCATATCGGCTAGCTTCTTTCTCAGTAGCGGTCCTGTCTTGGAATATCTTGGGGCCGGGCTTTCTGAATATCAAGATGGATTCTGTCATGATATTCGGGTTGAAATATCCGGGATAGGGCTTCTGAATAGTCACGCCTGCGCGTTTCACACCGCCTGTAACTTTATGCCAGACGATGTGCTCATGGAAGAGGTATCCAACCTTCTGCTCCATCATGACGGTGAAATGCTGGGGCACAGGGTAGTGCCGCCCATTTTGTAGCACTGTGCCGATGACAACCGCACAGAAACCGCCTGGCTTTTGCTTACGGAAGACCTCTTTGAAACACCGTTCCATGAAGTCTAGATACTCTTCGTATGATCCGCCTTTGCGCGTGCGATACCAAGCTGTTGGATCCTCCGTATGTTGATCATAGTCGATGGCGTTCCAATAGGGCGGGCTGGTAACGACCAGTGCGACAGAGCCGTCCGCAACCTCATCCATATGTTCACATGACTTGTGATAGAATTGACACATGCCCTCTCCTTCGGTAACACACTCACTATTGACATTGACGGCTTAGGCGGAATCTGTCTGCCTCTCACTTACGGAAGGTTTTCATATAACCTGGAGCGCTTCGAGTATAGCATGAACCGATGATTCTGTCAACTTACACGCACTGCAGGTGATGTTATTTCGGCCTGGGTTGACCAAAAACCTTTCAGTCCTCCTTTTCCTATGGCAAGCAGGACTAGCCTTGCTTGCGTCCACACTACTGGGGCCAAAAACGGGTGAGCTCATGCCGCGTTTCGTTTGCCTATCTGTGCGGCGGGTGGCGTCAAGCGTTCGTTGACCCGATTGCCTCTGCAAGGACATGGGGGAAAACGCTGCCTGTATGATACACCCAAATGGGCGCGGTGACAAATGAGGGGAGGGGTGTAGGGGCGCAATTTATTGCGCCCCAATTTATTGCGCCCCAATTTATTGCGCCCCAATTTATTGCGCCCCGATTCATTGCGCCCCGATTCATTGCGCCCATTGATTTCCCCCCCCGGGGCCATCACCCCTCCACCCTTGCCATCCCCGATGTCGAGGGTTTGGGTCATTGGTGAGATTTGTGGTAAAATGAATTATCTTTCTGAAAAAGAAAAGACTGCGCGAGGCGGTTACGTGAAACGGAAGGAGGGGCTAAGATGAAACATTTTTCCCCAGAGGGGCGCCGAGTTGCACAGGTGGTCCTTGTCATCCTGATAGGGATGACAGCGTTGTTCGCGTTGGCCAGCACCCCCGCTGTGACGGCAACGAACCCCGTCCCGCCAGCAACACTGCTGCCGGCAGAATCGCTGCCCTCAGATTGCCTCTGTGGCGGAGCAAGGATCGCGCTCCACACTGAGACCGGCAAAATCCGCTTTGTGGGCACAGAAGCGGGACGCCCGATTCCGCGGCTCTCCGGAGTGCTCCCCTCAGCTTCACCGGAGGTGGCAGCCCGGGCATACCTGTCTAGGTGTGGTTCCGCCTTCGGTTTGTGGGATCAAGCGAGCGAACTCCGCGTCATGAGCGAAGCCATCGCTGATCGAGGGCGCTCGTTCGTGCGCTTCCAACAGGTCTATCAAGGCATTCCCGTGATGGGCGGCGAGTTGATCGTCCAGATGGACGCCGACAAGAACGTGGTGTCAGTCAACGGCGAAATCTTGCCCGGCCTCGAGATGGGCGTTGCTCCTGCTATCAACGCTGAGGCGGCGCGGCAACGCGCTTTGGAGAAGGTCGCGAAGGATCATGGATTGGACATGCGGGCGCTGACGACGAGTGAGCCGGAATTGTGGATTTACAACCCGGCGCTCTTGGGCGGGCCAGGGCCTCGCCTCAGCCGCCTGGTCTGGCGTCTGGAGGTGCAGCCTGTGGAACTTTTGCCCATCAGGGAATTGGTTTTGGTGGACGCACAGAGCGGCGTGGTCCTGCTCCACTTTAACCAAATGGACACCGCCTTATACCGCAGGATCTATGACAACAACAACGCGCGCAGCGAGGACCTGCAGAATCCAGCGAATCAAAGACGCATTGAGGGGCAGGGGCCATCGGGTATCACGGACGTGGATCGTGCTTACGACTACAGCGGCGACGTCTACAATTTCTACTGGAACTACCACAACCGCGATAGCATTGACGGCGCGGGCATGCCCCTGGTCTCAACGACCCGCTATTGCCCTGCATCCACGCAACGCGCTTGCCCGTATGACAATGCCTTCTGGAACGGCGTGCAGATGGTCTATGGCCAGGGCTTGGTAGTTGACGATGTGGTGGGGCACGAGATGACGCATGGCGTTACCGACTACACATCGAAGCTTTTCTACTATTACCAGTCAGGGGCGATCAATGAGTCATTTTCCGATATCTGGGGGGAGTTTATTGACTTGACCAATGGCAAGGGGAATGACTCGCCTGCTGTGCGGTGGCTGATCGCCGAGGATCTTGGTGGCGCCATTCGCAGTATGAGCAACCCCCCTGCCTACAATGATCCCGACAGGATGACCAGCCCGTACTATCAATGCGACTTATCAGAAGAGGACAATGGCGGAGTGCATACCAATAGCGGAGTGGGCAACAAAGCCGCGTACCTCATGACAGACGGTGGCGCATTCAATGGCAGGACGGTTAGCGGCTTGGGCATTCTCAAAGTTGCCAAGATCTTTTACGAGGCACAGACCCACCTGCTCACTTCCGCCAGCGATTATCAGGACCTCTACAATGCACTGCAACAGGCTTGCACCAACCTCATCGGCACCAGTGGCATCACTGCTGCGGATTGCCAGCAGGTGAAAAACGCGCTCGACGCCGTGGAGATGAACCAGCAACCGCTGGCATGTCCTGCGCCGCACGCCCCGATTTGTGACAGCGGCGTGCCCAGCCATCTCTTCTTTGACGATCTGGAGAACCCATCCAGCGGCAACTGGGCGTCTGCGGCAACCGTGGGTACAAACGGGTGGTATTATCCGCAAATTCCCAACCGCTACGATTTTGATACGACTTATGCCACCAGCGGCCGGTTCAACATGTGGGGGGATGACCAAGACGCTCCGGCAGATTGCTCTATTCGCATGACCTCCGACGTCGCCCTGCCGAGCGGCAGTGCTGTGTACATGCACTTTAACCATGCTTACGGATTTGAGGACAACCCCGATGGGAACGAGTTTTACGATGGGGGCGTGCTGGAGTACAGCACAAACGGCGGCATTACGTGGAATGACGCTGGGCCCTTGTTCATCGACAATGGTTACAACGGGCGGCTCTCCACTACCTCTGGCAATCCACTCGGTGGCCGCCAAGCCTTTGTGGGTGAGAGCAATGGCTATATCTCCAGTCGGCTCAATTTGAGTTCGTTGGCTGGGCAAAATGTGCGCTTCCGCTTTCGCATCGGAACCGATGAAAGTGTCGGTGACTGGGGCTGGTTCATTGATGATGTGCGCATTTACACCTGTGCGACCACGCCCGTGCTCACGCCTACCCAGACGCCAACCAGCATAGTGACATTGCCCCCCACGCCAACCACCACTGCAACGCCCGGCGGTCCTACTCCAGCATGGCGATACGTATCCTTGCCGGTGGTCTTGAGAAATAACGCGCCTATCCCAACCTTGACGTCCACGCCGCCCTCATCCGGATGGCAAACTGTGGTCCGTACCGATTTTGAGGGCGACTTCCCTGGTCCGTGGGCTGTTTCTGACCGTGACGGAAGGTCCTTTGGCGAATACTACTGGGGGAAACGGAATTGCCGCGCTTTTGCTGGGAATTTCAGCGGTTGGGCGGTGGGCGCAGGTGCGCAGGGGGCTGCCTTGTCCTGCGGCAGCGATTACCCGGATTATGCCAGGTCGCGGATGGTGTATGGTCCCTTCAGCCTGGTTGGTGCGACCGCTGCTGAACTGCGCTTCAAAGCCTGGCTGAACACTGAGCCTGATTTCGATTTCTTGTGTTACCTTGCTTCGATCAACAACAATAATTTCTATGGCGAATGTTGGTGGGGCTACTCGGACGGCTGGGTTGAGTTCGCTTTCGATCTATCGGACGTCTATCAATTAGGCAACTTGCTGGGCCAGCCGCAGGTGTGGGTGGTACTGGGTTTTTACAGTGATGACTCCGTCCACTATGCTGAGGGCGCCTATGTGGACGATGTGGTCCTGCGCCGTTGTCCGCAAGGGGCAACATGCCCGGCGGACAGTATGGCAGCACATCTTTGGACTGGCGATGCCATGCTCCGGCGCTCGTTCGCGGCTTTTGAGGCGTTTGGGCCGCTTGCCATTCAGCCCTTGTCAGGAGCGGTCCCATGATCGCCAAACTTAGGATGCGCGCTCAAGCGCTCCAGAAAGAAGCGTACGCTTTGTACATAGCGGTGCGCGATCCGCGCGTTCCCTGGTATGCGAAAGCCTGGATAGGCTTGGTGCTGGCACACACGTTCAGCCCGATTGACCTGATCCCGGATTTCGTCCCCGTGCTTGGGTATCTTGACGACTTGGTGGTGACCCCCTTGGGGATTGCGCTTGCCCTGAAGATGATCCCATCTGCGGTGATGAGCGATGCCCGGCAGCAAGCGGAAGGGCTATTAGAGCAAGGGGCGAAGCCAATCAGCCGGAGCGGAGCCATCCTCGTCGTCGCTGTCTGGCTAGGCATCATTGTGGCGATCGTTTGGTCTATTGCCCGCGCGGTGATGAGGTAACGGCGCTGTTACAGATCAGCGTGTTGGGCGTTTACACAGATCATGAGCAAGCGAGAAAGGAGCAAAAAGTGATGTCATCACTTCCGGAAAGTACACAGAGCATTTTCGACACGATGGCCCAATTCTTTAGGGAGGATGGTTGGAAATTCTTACCTATGGAAGGGAAGCCCATTCTCCAAATGGGGTTCTCAGGTGAAAACGGCAGTTGGATGTGTTACGCCCAAGCGCAGGAGGACAAACAACGGTTTCTCTTCTACTCCGTGATGGAATCCAAAGTTCCGGAAAACAAGAGGCTGGCTGTTGCTGAATACCTGACCCGCGCCAACTATGGCCTTATTCTCGGGAACTTTGAAATGGATTTTTCAGACGGAGAGGTGCGCTACAAGACGAGCATTGATGTCGAAGGCGGCCAATTGACGCCATGGATGATCAGGACGATGGTATATACCAACGTATTGATGATGGACAGGTACCTGCCCGGCATCATGAGCGTTATCTATGGGGGAGTTTCTCCAGCCGATGCGGTGGCGCAAGCGGAGCAGTCCTAAGAGGAGAAGGTGAGCATGTCCACAGAAGCCAAGTTCTGCAGCCAATGCGGGAAACTCCTTGCTGCTGGCGCGCGGTTCTGCGCCTACTGCGGCGCACCGGTGCAAGGCGCGGCAACCGCCCCACCTTCACCGCCTGATACGGGAGCCGCGCCGCAATCCTCTATATCCGCCCCAGAGCAAGCCGAGCCCATCATTGACGTCATCCCCCTGCAACGGCGCAGCGGGTTTATGGGCATGACTGTCGAAAATTTCAACATGATCGTTACCCCTCAGCGGTTGGTCTTGATCCCCGTGTCCAAACAGGAGATGCAGGAAGCGGTCAAGACAGCACAGGAAGAGGCACGTGCTGCCGGCAAGGGCTTTTTCGGTCAATGGGCAGCTCAGTTGGCTTGGTTGCAGGTGCTCTATCGCAAGTACCGTACCACGCCTGTGGCAGAGCTGGCGCAGACGCCGGGCAGCGTGGTGCTTTGGAATCGGGAGGTGCGCTCCATCCGCTTGAGTGATCCGCGCGTCGTGCAAAGGGGCAGTGCCACAGAGCAGACCAGCGCCTATTCCCAAATAGCCCTCGAAACAACCCGTGGCGGGTTCAAGTTCGACCTGCTGATGATGAAAGCTGGCGAAGCCCGGAAGATCCTGCAACAGACGCTGGGTGGGGTGGTGCATTAGCGTTGCGCACTGTGCGCACTACGAACCTGGTTTGTAGTGAGCGCTTCAGCGCTCAAGGCGCACTGAAGTGCGCACTACGAGCCTAGTTTGTAGTGAGCGCTTCAGCGCTCAAGGCGCACTGAAGTGCGCACTACGAGCCTGGTTTGTAGTGAGCGCTTCAGCGCTCATGGCGCACTGAAGTGCGCACTACGAGCCTGGTTTGTCGTGAGCGCCCGTTCGTTTGCCCTTCGCTGCGCTCAGGGCAAGCTTTAGCGCTCAATGCGCACTTTTTTCACCGCCGAGGGCGCAGAGGAAAATGCTTACCACAGAGTCCAC
>JACIWX010000012.1 GCA_014360755.1 Chloroflexota bacterium
TATACTGATGCGGATAACAGCGAGGGGCAAATAGACATTGAGGCATTTCTTAAGGATGAGTATAGGGACAATCCGCCGAGTGGCACCTTTTGGGTAGCGAGGATACAGTTCAAGGCGTTGTGGGGCACAGGAGGGGGGAGTACGCCGCTGACCTTTGGGCGGAGTGGGTACAGAAGCACAGAAGTATGGAATATGAGTGGTGTGTCCGTGCTAGCTGGTGTGGTGGATGGCAGTGTGACCATCAGTGGAGACCCCCCGCCTATCCCTGGCACCTTTCGCTATCCCCTGCCCATCACCTGTGGGCAGTCCATTTCTGACACGAATGCCAACTATCCTGCGAATGTGACGGATTATGGAGAGTGCGGCTCTGATTTCATCGCCCCAGAGGTAGTGTATGCTCTGTCGGTGGATGCCCCAACGACATTAGAAATAACCCTGACCAGCACTGCAGAACTGGCTGTGCTCTTGCTCTCCGGTCCTGATCCCAACACCTGCTTCGATATGGGAGCATACATCGCCCAAAATGTCATGCCAGGCGTCTATTACCTCGTCGTTGATGGTCTGGAACCCGGTGAATATACCTTGGATATCCAATGCTACCCATGGGAAACACCCACGCCCACGCCAACCAATACGCCAACACCCACACCGACTCCCACAGATACCGCTACACCAACGCCTACACAGACACCGACAGAAACACCAACCGACACGCCAACACCTACCAATACACTCACGCCTACTCCAACGGCTACGCCTACATCCACGCCAACTGAGACACCGACGCCAACTTATACGCCAACTGCAACGCTCACGAACACACCTACGACAACTCACACTCCAACTTCCACTTCTACCATCACACCGACGCCAACCAGCACTCCTCTACGCTTTAGGCTCTACCTGCCATTGATTGCAACAACGCGTAGCATTCCGGTCACACTGACTCCAACGCCTTCTGCCACACCCACGCAGACCGCTAGCCCTACGTATACACTCACCGCAACCAGGGGACCATCACCAACCCCTACCGCTACACCGGATGGAACCCTAAACAACCCCTTCCCAGTTGTTTGCGAAGGGTTTTACAGCGGCAATACAGCTGGCTATCGAGCCGCAATCAGCGACTATGGTTTCTGCGGCAGAGGCTTTGTAGGCCCTGAAGTGATCTACCAATTGCGCCTCACCGCACGACAAGAACGCCTACAGATAAGCTTTGGTTCGGCATCAAACCTGCAGGTATTTATTTTCACCGGAGATAATCCGACCAGTTGTTTTGCCACGATCAGCCCTGGTCCCGATCAAATGCTCTACGATGTCCTTCCGGGCACATATTATCTGGCTATAGATGGTCCAACGTCTGGAAACTATGCTATGGCTATCCATTGCTACCCAGCGTCACCGCATGTGAGGGAGAGATAATGACCCAAGAAACAGCCAAAGTAATTGTGAACCCCGTCGCTTCTGGAGGCAAAGTGGGCAGAACATGGCCCCAGATACAGCAGATACTGGCTCAAGGGAGCCTGTCCTTTGCCGCTGAGTTGACCCAATATCCAGGCCACGCCACGGAAATCGCACGCCAAGCACTAGATGCCGGCTACCGCTACATTATCTGCATCGGAGGCGATGGCACAGTGAACGAGGTCGTGAATGGCTTGGTGGTGGAAGGACACATACCCTCCGACGTGGTGTTGAGCATCATCCCAGGTGGCACTGGCTCGGATTTCACCCGCGCCCTAGGCTTTGCCCGCGACCCCGCCCAAGTATGTCGTGTTGCACTTGGCCAAAACACCCGCCTCGTAGACATGGGTGAAATCCATTGCCTCCGCGAGGGGAAACCCATCACGCGCTATTTTGTCAATGTGGCTGGGCTTGGTTTCGACAGCGAAGTTTGCGCCCGTGTCAACCGCATGAGCAAACGCATCGGGGGCACCATCCCCTACCTCACCAGCCTGGTGATCACGCTATTCTCCTACACAAGCAAAGATGTGCTGATTACATGCGATGGCGAACAGCGCGAAGGGCGATTCAACTCGGTCATTATCTGCAATGGACAATACTTTGGCGGTGGCATGTGGATTGGACCCAAAGCAGCTGCCGACGATGGCATCTTTGATGTCGTGATCCTGAAGGACATGAACAAACTAGAATTTCTAATCAACGTCCCTCGGGTCTACAAGGGCACGCATCTGACCCATCCCAAAGTAGAATCCTTTCAAGCCAGAGAGGTACGGGTAGAAGCCAAGCAACGCATGTTCATACAGGCAGAAGGCGAGCTCATCGGTGAGGCTCCAGCCACGTTTCGCATCCTGCCAGGTGCCCTAACCATACGCGTGTAAGCCATCGCCGGGAGATGACATGCGCAAAGCAGTCTTGACGTTGCTCAGCTTGCTGCTACTATGTGCTGCCCTAGTCGGCACCTACCTGTGGATCAATGCCTTGGTCCTTTCCATATATGGATACCGCTCTCCAATGAAAGGCACCCCGACGCTGAACAACGATATCACCCATCCGCTTACGGCACAAGTTGTGCTCGTCGTGGTAGATGGACTGCGCTACGATTCGTCTTACCAAATGCCTTACCTCAATCGCTTACGCTTGAGCGGAGCGCACGCGAGGCTTATTGCTGATCCCCCTGCCAACCTGCAAACAGCATGGACTACCCTCCTCACTGGTGCGAGCCCAGAAATCAATGACGCTCCGTTCTTCGATCGCGACTATGAACTCATCACGCCCATTGCCATAGACCACATCTTTGCAACATTGCGCCGTGCTGGCCTCACAGCAGGGATTGCCGGCTTCCACTGGTGGGAAAAACTGGTCCCACCAGATTTGCTCTATGTGAAATACTTTGTAGATGCTGAAGATGACGCTGCAGATCGCGAGGTCGTGGAGCATGCACTCACCTTCCTGCGCGAATTTCATCCCAATTTCCTGCTGGTCAACCTACGCCAACTAGATGTGGCAGCGCTACAGTACGGGGCGACCAGCGACGAATACCATCAAGCCTTGCTACGCTGCGATGAAAACATCCGTATATTGGCGACGAACATGGATTTGCAGCAAAGCGTGCTGATTATCCTCTCCAGCCACGGACATCTCGACGCCGGGGGCTACGGGGGCAACGAAGCGGTTGTACTCAACACCCCCTTTGTTATGGTTGGCCAGAATGTGGCATCTGGCGATCGTGGCACCATGTCCCAAGTGGACCTTGCCCCAACCCTCGCTGCTTTGCTGGGCACGCCCATGCCCAGTCTTGCCCAAGGCAACCTGCGGACAGATATGCTGAAAATGGAAGCCGCGGACAAAGCGGAAAAATGGCTGGCGCTCGCGCATCAGCGATACCGCTTTGGCAGCATGTACCTCTACAGCATCGGACAGGGCTCGCTCAGCGAGACCGCACAGGGCGACATGCTGGTAGCAGACAGCTCTCTTCAGGTGAAAAACTATGAAAGCGCAGCCAATTTGGCTTCTCTATCCGTCGAGCAAACTGACCTCGAAATGAGACGGGCACGCCGTGCGCGTCTGTGGAAGGAACGCTCACAACGCACTATCCCCCTCGCCCTATTTGTCCTTCTTCCCTTGTGGTGGGTATGGCGGAAACGAAGCTGGCGCACCTTCTGGATCCTTTTGGCAGCTCTGCTCGCCGCTGCGCTCTATCACATCCTGTTTCTCCATCAGGGCAACGTCTATTCCTTTAGCCATATCCCCGCCGGCGGCTTTGCTGCTATGCTGAACCCCAGCCTCAAGCGCGCAGCCATTTGCCTTGCCGTGGGGGGATTGATCGTCCTCTGGCGCACTTGGTACGAGCGGGAACGTTCCGCTTCCGCTGTCGTGCTCTGCAGCTATGGCTACACGCTGTTGCACCTCTATTTCATTGGCATTTTCTTGGGCGCATGTACCCTTTGGAATGGGTGGCGCTTCACGTGGTACTTGCCCAACCTGACCATCACGTACCTCCAGATTGTGTCACTCATGCAAGCCATGCTCATCGCTGCCTTGTCTATCCCTCTTCCTCTCCCCCTGTGCATACTACAAAGGGGGCTTTTAGCCCTCAGCGATTGGCTTGCTAGAAAGCAACTCCCGTGAATGATTTCCCGCGCATTCGCTATATTCATAGATCATGGTATAATGTATCACGCACCACGGAATATAACAGGAGGCTCACATGCGCATTGCCATCACCGGTAGCGCGGGGCAATTAGGACAAGCGTTACAGAAGGTGCTCAGCGGTGAAGAACTGCTCCTCATTGACCTGCCCGACTATGACATCACGAACTATGCCCAACTGCAGCGGGCCATAGTGGATTTCCAGCCCCAGGTGGTCATCCACACTGCAGCTTTTACAGACGTGGACGGCTGTGAACTGAAGCCAGAGACGGCTTACCGCGTGAACGCCCTGGGTACGCAGAACGTCGCCTTGGCTTGCCAAAACTGCGATGCCGCCATGGTTTATATCAGCACAGACTATGTCTTCGATGGCACCAAGGGCGAACCGTACTGGGAATGGGATCGCCCCAATCCCCAAAGCGCCTATGCCCGCTCCAAACTGGCTGGCGAGTACTATACCCAAACCCTTCTACGCAAGTTCTACATCGTGCGCACGGCTTGGCTGTACAGCCGCACGGGCATGAACTTTGTCAAAAAGGTCCTGCAATTGGCGGATCAACACGACCAACTGTACTTTGTAACCGACGAAGTGGGCTCCCCTACCTACGCGCCTGATTTGGCTGACGCGCTGCGCAAACTGATTGCCCATCCCCTCTACGGCATCTACCACCTCACCAATACCGGTGTCTGTTCACGCTATGAATGGGCGAAAGCAATCCTGGAACTGGCTGGCCGCCCAGACTATCCCCTCTTCCCTACCCAAGGCTATGCCAGGCCTGCCAAAGTACCGGCACATTGTGAACTGCGCAATTTCTGTGCCGCTACTCAACTGGGCATCACCTTACGCCCTTGGCGGGAAGCGCTGGTGGATTACTTCCATGGCTAAGGCTTTCTCTGTCATCATACCCAGTTGGAATGGTGCCTCTCTCTTGCCTGCTTGCCTTGACTCGCTCCGCGCACAGACATTCCAGGATTTCGAAGTGCTCGTGGTAGACAATGCCTCCACCGACGAGACAGTTGACCTGATCCGCCGCGATTACCCAGAAGTGGAACTCATCCCTCTGAAAGAGAACCGTGGCTTCACCGGGGCAGTCAATGCCGGCATTGCCGCATCCCAAGGCTCCCTTATTGCCTTGCTGAACCAGGACGTAGAGGCTGATCCCCACTGGCTGGAGGAAATCGCCCGTGTTGCCCATGCCTATCCCGAAGCGGGAGCCATTGCTTGCAAGATCATGCTCTATGACCGCCGTGACCATTTCCACTCCGCCGGAGATAGCTACCGCCGCGATGGCATACCGGTCAACCGCGGTGTGTGGCAAAAAGACGTGGGGCAGTACGATACCGAATGTCCCGTGTTCGCAGCGTGCGGCGGAGCAGCTGTCTACCGCCGCCACGTCCTGGACCAAATTGGCTGGTTCGACGAAACCTTCTTCATGTATTGTGAAGATGTGGACCTGGCATGGCGGCAGCAATTGGCTGGCTGGAGCACTATCTATGCTCCTCGTGCGGTCGCTTTCCACCACCTGAGCGCCAGCGGTGGTGGCGTAACTGCCAGCTACTACACTGGTCGCAACACCATTTATGTCATTGTGAAAAACGTGCCCAGCCCTCTCCTGCAAAAGTATTGGCCAGCCATGCTAAAGGCTCAGTGGCGCATTTTCGCAGATGCTTTGCGTGCCTGGCGTGGCGATGCCGCACGGGCAAGGATGCGCGGACAATGCGCTGGGTTGCTGACCTGGCCGCGCATGCTGGGCAAACGACAAGCCATCCAGCGTTCACGCCGCGTATCTATTGCGTATCTGGAGAGCCTATTGGATGCGGTTGACTAAGTGCCATTTCCCTGCTATGATGAGCATGTACGTTTGTGATGAGCACTTATCGAGAGTGTTGAAAATTTTGTCACCCTGAGTGCAACGAAGAGCCTGCCCTGAGTGCAACGAAGGGGTCTCGCGTAACTCTAGCCGTATTTCCAAGTACTGCGAGATGCTTCGCTTCGTTCAGCATGGCATTGGAAGGGCCTTTTCAACACTCTCACTGATCCTTATCCACATATGGGAGAATCGGAAATTAAAGAATTGGATACCCAACCTTATCTCAGCATTGTCATCCCAACCTGGAACGAAGAGAAACGCCTGCCTCAGACCTTGCAGAAGATCACTTCGTATCTGCAAAGCAAAGGCTACCCTGCAGAAATCCTTGTCGTGGACGACGGCAGCACGGACAACACGGTGGGCGTGGCAGAAGAATTCGCCCAGAAATACCCCTCAGTTCGCCTGATCCGCAACGACCACCGCGGCAAAGCCTACACCGTCCGCACGGGCATGCTCGCTGCCCAGGGGCAATATATCCTATTCACCGATGCTGACGGCGCTACCCCCATCGAAGAAGTAGACAAACTCCTGCCCTTCCTGGAACAAGGCTACGACGTGGCTATCGGTTCACGGGAGGGTGCAGAAGCCAAGCGCTACAACGAGCCTTGGTACCGTCATTTCATGGGACGTGTATTCAATTGGATTGTGCGCCTGCTAGCCCTGCCCGGTATTCAGGACACTCAATGCGGTTTCAAAGCTTTCCAACGCACCGCTGCCCGTGACCTCTTTGGTCACATGCAGCTTTACGGCTCCCAGACTGGCGTAGTGAAGGGGGCTATGCTCACTGGCTTTGACGTGGAAATCCTGTTCATGGCGCGCAAATGGGGCTACCGCATCGCCGAAGTCCCTGTGCATTGGTATTATGGCGCGGAGAGCAAGGTTCACCCATTGAAAGATTCTTGGCGCAATCTGCGCGATGTCCTGCGTGTGCGCTGGAACGATATCCAGGGCCGATACGAGCGCCATTAGCGCCTCAGCCCTACCAGGAGAGAACGAACCTATGGCAAGGTGCAACAAGTCCATCCATCCCCTTTTGCTCCTTATCATCTTCTCTTACCTTGCTGTAGGCGCCCTCTACGCCTGGCACACACCCAAGTGGCAAACCCCCGATGAACCCGCTCACTTCAATTATGTTCAATGCCTGGCGGAAGAACGGCGCTTGCCTGTGCTGCAACCCGGCGATTACCCCTACCAATACCTGGAAGAAATCAAAGCCAACAAGTTTCCGCCAGACATGTCCATCGCGCCCCTCCGTTACGAGTTCCACCAGCCCCCTCTCTACTATGCATTGGCTGCCCTCCTATACCGCCTAACCGCAGGGCTGCCTTTCGCTACCCAGTTCTTCGCACTGCGGCTCTTGTCCGTCGCCTTCGGCGCAGGCATCTTGTTAGCCACCTACTGCTTGGTTCAGGCTATCTTTCCGCACAGCCAGTTTTTGCCCTTGGCTGCAACGGCTTTTGTCGCCGTCATACCCATGCATGTGGCAATGACCGCTGCCATCAACAACGACGCACTGGCTGAACTCCTCGCATTGTTGATCTTCTACCTATCCATCCGCACCCTTCAACGAGGCCCTACGCTGCCGCACGCCCTCCTCACTGGCGCGCTCTTCGGCTTGGTGCTGCTTACCAAAACCACCGTCTACCTGTTAGCGCTGGGCGCGATTGTGACGTCTGCATTATGGCACGTGAAACCCTTGCCTGGCTCCCCAAGGTTCCTATCCAAAGGGCGCTATTTACTGTATGCATTCGCCCTTGCCCTGCTCATCGCCGCGCCATGGTTTGTGCGCAACGCCGTGGTCTATGGCAACTGGGATATTTTGGGATGGCAACGGCATGATTCCATTGTAGCGGGTCAATTGCGCACCGCAGACCTGCTCGCAGAGATAGGCCCCCTGGCATTCGCCCAGCGCTTCATCCGAACGACTTTCAACAGTTTTTGGGCGCAATTCGGCTGGATGGGAGTGCCCGTTGACAGCCGCATCTATCACGCTCTGGCTTTGTGTACTGCTCTGTTGGGGATCGGCTTTATCCTCTTCCTCATCAAAGCGCGGCGAAGCCAATCAGGATTGACCCCTGTCCAAATCCGTGCCCTGTGGTTGATGGCTATCGTCACCTGGCTCAGTGTGCTCACCTATCTGGCATACAACCTCAAGTTTGTACAGCACCAGGGGCGCTATCTCTTCACCGCATTGAGCGCACTATCTTTGGGGACAGCCTTGAGCCTCCAAGAACTGCTACATCCACCTACTGCACAGAAGTTGGCGCTATCCCTGCTGCTAGTTAGCCTGCTCGTGGGCATTCAAGGTTTGCTGAGCGGAGACTGGCACAAATGGACACTAGCCATGCTGGCCCCTGCCACTGCCTTTTTCATGGCTGCCGGGTGGTTGCCTGCTCCCTTACGACGATTTCTACCGTTTTTGCTCTATCTCGCATTCCTCATTTTGGACTTGCTTTGCCTTTTTCGCTATATTATCCCTGCGCTAAGCATAACGTGATGCATATCCTAACGAGAAAGGAAGTGATGTATGGAAAGCAACATCTGCATCTTTAGCGGAAGCGCACACCGTGAGTTAGCAGAAGAAATTTGCTCTCTGCGCGGCATACCTTTGAGCCCTTCGGTTACACGCCATTTTCACAACGACAACCTCTATGTCCAGCTCCAGGAGCCAGTGCGTGAGCGCGACGTTTTTATCATCCAACCTTTCTACCCACCACCAGTGAGCGACCGCATCCTTGAGCTCCTCATGATGCTTGATGCCGCCCGTTCCGCTTCGGCGAGGCGCGTTACGGCAGTCATCCCTTATTACTCTTATAGCCGCTCTGACAAGAAAGACGAGCCACGCATTTCCATCGCTGGCCGACTGATCGCAGACTTGCTCGTTACTGCTGGGGCGCAGCGCATCCTGACCATGACTCTCCACTCGCCGCAGGTGCATGGCTTCTTCAGCGTCCCAACCGATCACCTCAGCTCCATGCCCGTATTCGCCAGCTATTTCCGCGACAAAGACCTGAGCGACACGGTGATCGTCACGCCGGACATCGGACACGCCAAACGTGCCACCGAACTCGCCCGGGAATTGCATCTGCCTGTGGCGGCGGTCAGCAAAAAGCGCATTGATGACACCACCGTAGTCGCAGAGGGGTTAATCGGCGAGGTGCGCGGTAAACGAGTCATCCTCATTGACGATGAAATTGCTGTCGGCACCTCTATGATCAAAGCGATCGCATTGCTGCGCAAATATGGTGTAGAAGAGGCTACCCTTGTCTGTACCCATGGCATTTTCTGTGGCCCTGCCATCGAAAATCTGAAAGCCGTGCCAGAAATCAAATCCATCGTAACTACGAATACGGTGCCCATCCCACCGGAAAAGCGCATTCCTTGCATGGAAGTCCTTTCTATAGCCCCGCTTTTCGCTGAGGCGATCCGGCGCATCCACGAGGGAGAAACCATGCAACCCCTTTTCGATTACTAGCGCCATGAAATGGGCTACCATTGCCGCCACAAAGCGCATACTGGCGCGCGAACAGGGAGCGGTTATCAAAGATTGGGGAGGCAAGCTTCCCATTGCCTTGCTCTACCCCAATACCTACTACGTGGGCATGTCGAGCCTGGCTGTGCAGACCCTCTATCACCTGCTGAATGCACAGCCAGACATCGTCTGCGAGCGCGTCTTCTGCGGCTACCGCCGTGTACAATGTGCACCTGCGCCGCTCTCTTTGGAGACGCAACGCCCACTCACGGACTTTGCTGTCTGCGCAGTCACCTTCTCCTTTGAACTGGATTATCTCAACTTTGTCGCCCTGTTGCACAGCGTTGGCATCCCTCCGCTGGCAGCCGAACGTGATGAAAGTCTCCCCCTCCTGCTTGCCGGTGGGCCGGCTGTCTCTGCCAACCCTGAGCCCTTGGCGGAACTGTGCGATGCGTTTGTGATCGGCGAGGTCGAAGAAATCCTCCCCCGCCTTTTGGATACCTTGCAAGCTGGCATCGCCGGTGAGCGTTCCGCATTGCTGCACGAATTGGGCTACATACCTGGGGTATACGTGCCAGCCAGCATGCCAAGCAATATTCAGCGCCAGTGGGTACGAAACCTCGACCTTTACCCGACCCATACCCATGTTTTTACCCATGCGACCGAGTTTGGCGACATGCACCTGATAGAAATTGCTAGGGGCTGCGGACGGGGCTGCCGCTTCTGCCTGGCGGGTTGCCTGTACCGCCCGCCCCGTGAACGCAGCGTCGCAAACCTGCTCGAACAAGCGCGCTGGGGGCAAAGATTCCGTTCCAAGGTTGGCTTGGTCAGCGCAGCAGTATCAGATTACTCCCATATCGAAGACCTCGTGGCTGGCTTGCAAGACATAGGCATGCATCTCTCCGTCTCTTCCCTGCGCGTAGACCCACTTCCGGAAGTCTTGCTTGCCGCGCTGGCGGCCAGCGGTTCGCGCACCCTCACTGTGGCTCCGGAAGCCGGCTCTGAACGGCTGCGCATGGCAATCCATAAGAACATCCACCACGCAGACATTTTGCACGCTGCCGCACGTGCTGCTCAGTATGGGTTCCCGGAATTGAAACTGTACTTCATGATAGGCTTGCCTGGAGAAGAGGACAAAGACATCCAAGCCATCGTCTTGTTGGTAGAGGAAATAAGCCGCGTTTTTCGTGGGCGTGTGCTGGTCAGCATTGCACCGTTTGTGCCCAAAGCGCACACTCCTTTCGAACGGCAGGCAATGGCTCCTGCACCCATGCTGCGGGACCGCTTGCGCTGGCTTCAGCGTGCTCTGCAGGCTATCAACGTGCGCATGACATCAGAGAGCGTAGATTGGGCAGTGGTGCAAGCCATTCTGGCTCGTGGTGACCGCCAGGTGGGCTTGGCTCTCGCCACCTTACAAGAGCCCTCGCTCTCGAATTGGAAAAAAACGCTACATGCGTATAATCTCTCTAACGAGCACTACACCCGTGCCCGCCAACCTGATGAGCGTTTGCCTTGGAGTTTTATTCACATGAAACCCTAAACTTTCCGTTTCACGTTTCACGTTTCACGTTTTCCGTTTTACGTTTTCCGTTTTACGTTTCCCGTTTCCCGTTTTCCGTTTTTACGTTTCACGTTTTCCGTTTTATTCTCTAGGAGCATCACCAAAAACATGTTACTTACCGAAGAAACTATCCGTCGTCTGCCGAAAGTCGAGCTGCACGTGCATCTGGACACCTCCGTCCGTGTGCAAACCGTGCGCAAATTGGGCGAAGAACAAGGTATCGAACTGCCAGATGACCTGGAACAGGCACTCATCGCGCCCCCCATATGCGCTAACCTCGCTGACTACCTCACACGCGTCGAAACGGCGCTGCAAGTCCTGCAGACAACCGCCGCTTTGGAGCGCGTGGCTTACGAACTGGTCCAGGACATGGCAGCAGAAAACGTCATCTACGCCGAGATCCGCTATGCTCCTCAGCTATGCATACGCCGCGGTCTGTCCATGCAACAGGTCATCGACGCGGTCGCCGCCGGGTTGCAGGCTGCTCGTACGGACTTGGGCATACGCACCGGTCAGATCATCTGTTGCCTGCGCCATGACCCATCGGCATTAAGCCATGAAGTCGCCCAATACGCCATCCAGAACTGGGCTCCCGATAAGGTAGTAGGATTGGACCTGGCTGCCGACGAAGCAGAATTCGGCGGCTTTCCCCATCGCACTGCCTTCCGCCTGGCGCGTGGCATAGGCATGCCGCGTACCGTGCACGCTGGTGAAGCAGCTGGAGCAGAGAGCATCCGCGAAGCGATTGAGGTGCTCGGTGCGCAACGCCTTGGCCATGGCGTGCATCTGGAAGAGGACCCCTCTCTCTTCGGGCCAGTCCGCGCCCGCCATATCACCCTGGAAATGTGCCCAACCAGCAACGTCCAGACACGCGCCGTGAACAGCCTGGCGCAACATCCGATTGACCGCTACCTCAAACTAAACCTGCCTGTAACTGTGAACACTGACGGCCGCACCACCTCCAACACCACCCTGACCCAAGAGTACGGGAAACTGGTCAGGCAATTTGGTTGGGGGCTGGCTGAGATTCAACGTACTGTTCTGAACGCTGCCAGCAGTGCCTTCATCAGAGAGGAAGACAGACAAGAACTATGTCGCATAATCCTTGACCGGTGGCCGCACCCATGATTCGACGCACGACAAACGGCATCGTCTTCTACCAGTTCGCCTCACTGACCCCCTATCGCGAGGTATTGCACGCTGTTTTCACCCGCATCGGTGGAACAAGCCGTGGTCCCTATCAAAGCCTGAATGTAGGGCATCTCATCGGAGATGATGCTGCGGCAGTAGATGCCAATCACAGGCGGATCTTCCAGGCTCTTGGGATAAACGCTGAAACCGTGGTAACTGCCCGGCAAGTGCATGGCGCACAGGTAGCCATTGTAAGTACAGCCCATTGGGGCACCATCATACCGGCAACCGACAGCCTCATCAGCGCCGAGCGTGGCACAGTCCTGCTGCTGCGTTTTGCGGATTGCGTACCCCTGATGCTCTACGACCCGCTGCGCCATGTGCTCGCTTTGGTGCATGTCGGCTGGCGAGGCCTCTTTGCAGGAGTAGTACCGCACACCATCGCAACACTGCAACAGGCGTTTGGATGCCACCCATACGATATATTGGCGGGGATCGGTCCAGCCATCGGACCTTGCTGCTATGAAGTAGGTCCCGAAGTCGTGGTGAAGGTGGAACAAACCTTTGGCAGGGATAGCGGCCTGCTCCAATCGCAGCCCAGTGGAGCCATCCATTTTGACCTGCCCGGTGCAGTACGCCGCCAATTACAAAACCTCGGCGTGCAACACATTGAAGACAGTGCCCTATGTACCAGCTGCCACACCGATGAATTTTTCTCCCACCGCGCCGAGCATGGTCGCACCGGCCGCTTCGCTGCCATACTGGGCTTGCGCGAATAGCAATGCCAGCCCAATATATTGAGAGTGTTGAATATCTTGTCACCCTAAGCGAAGGGACTCGCGTAACTTTAGCCGTATTTTCCCAAGTACTGCGAGATGCTTCACTTCCCCTTCGCTTTCCCTTCGCTTCGCTCAGGGCAAGGCTCAGGGCAAAAGTTCAGCATGACATTGGAAGGACTTATTCAACACTCTCATATTATTTTGTCATACGCTGTCTTCTCCCATATAATAAACCTGTATCGACGCAATCCACGCCATACGTACAGGCGCAATACACGCCATACGTACGGGCGCAATTCCATTGCGCCCCACAAAACACCAAGGCGCAACCCATGTCCAATGCGGGGACACAATCCATACCCTATGTAGAGGCGCAATTCCATTGCGCCCCACAAAACACCAAGGCGCAACCCACCCCACACGTAGGGGCGCAATTCCATTGCGCCCCTACGAATTGCGCCCCTACATATCGCTGGGAGAAAACAAATGCCGTATAACCCAGACCAACACCACCGCTGTTCGATTCGCCTACAGGGTTGGGATTACACCAGCGCAGGCGCGTATTTCATCACCATTTGCGTTAAGGATCACCAATGCGTTTTTGGCCGAATTGCAGATGGGACAATGCACTGGAATGCATGGGCCTATATTGTTATGGGATATTGGCAAAATCTGCCACATCGTTTCCCCAATATCGCATTGGATACATTCGTAGTTATGCCTAATCACGTACATTTCATCCTGTGGCTAAATCCATCCGAGACGCAGCCACACGTAGGGGCGCAATTCCATTGCGCCCCTACGAATTGTGCACCCACATGTTACCACACAACATCTCCTATCGGTAGACATTTCACATTGGACAAACAACGCCCCTCACTGGGTCAGGTTATTCGCTCATTCAAAGCAGCCACTGCGCGATTGATTCGCAAAGCAGGCAATGATGCCTTCGCGTGGCAACGAAACTACTATGAACGCGTCATCCGAGATGAAGAGGAATTAAACCAGATGCGTCAATACATCCTTGACAACCCCGCGAATTGGGCAAACGATAAAGAAAACCCTGATGCGATAGGTTGATAACGCTAGGAGGAGGCACCACATGATCCGTATCCTTTCTCGCCAAGATGTGCAACGCGCCGTAACCATGGCGGAAGCCATTGACACGGTACAAGCAGCCTATATCCAGCTATCGCAGGGCGAAGCCACCGTTCCTGTGCGCCTAGCCCTCCAGGTGCCACAGCAAGACGGCGTCGTCCTGTACATGCCAGCCTACCTGTCGCGTTCGAGCGGCTTGGGCGCCAAGATCGTAACCATTTTCCCCCACAACCCAGAAATGGGTTTGCCCACCATTTATGCCCTCGTGGTCGTGAATGATGCCCGCACCGGCGCACCTATGGCAGTGATAGAAGGGGGTTACCTGACCGCCCTGCGCACTGGTGCCGCCTCAGGAGTCGCCACGCGCCTGCTGGCACGCCCGGATGCCCACGTAGTGGCAATTTTTGGCGCAGGCGCACAAGGCCGTGCCCAACTGGAAGGAGTCTGCGCGGTGCGGGACATTCGCCAGGTCTGGGTCTATGACCGCAATGCCCAGGCTGCCCAGCGCTTTGTTGCCGAAATGTCGGTACGTGGTGGGCGTATCCCTGCGGAAATACGCATCGCCTCATCCCCGCGCGAGGCGGCGCGCGATGCTGACATCATCTGCACCGCCACCACCAGTAAAACTCCCGTCTTTGAAGACGCTGACCTGAAACCTGGCGTGCATATCAACGGCATTGGCGCTTTCACGCACGAGATGCAAGAAGTCCCCGCCGAAACCGTCCAGCGGGCGCGGGTCGTGGTGGATAACGTAGCCGCTTGCCTGGCTGAAGCAGGCGATTTGATCATTCCCTTGAACCAGGGCTTGATCACCCGCGACCATTTTGCCACCGAAATCGGCCAGGTAGCGGCAGGCATACGCCCCGGCAGGACTGATGCTCACCAGATCACCTTTTTCAAGTCAGTGGGCAATGCAGTGCAGGACATCTCAGTGGCGCAACTCATCCTGCAGCGCGCCGCCGAGCTTGGCTTGGGCACCGAGGTCGAACTGTAAGGTTTCATGGTATCCCACGCCTCGAGGCCGAGCACGATGCGCAGTAAAGCAAGCCACCGCCACATCCAAGGTTATCTGTGCGTGCTCGGCGCCGCCACCCTTTGGGGAACCTTGGGGCTATTCTATACGGGTCTCAACCGCCGTTATTCAGTTTCTCCTCAAGCCATCGCCTTTTTCCGCGCTTGCATCGCCCTGCTGATGCTACTGATCGCCTTGGGATGTTTTCGACGTGATCAGTTGCGCATCCATCGGCGGGACTTGCCGTTGCTGGTGCTTCAAGGCGTCATTGGCATCGCCGCTTTCTATCTGGTCTATGCCTCTGCTGTCCTTGTCGCGGGCATGTCCGTCGCCGTGGTACTGATGTACACGGCGCCCGTCTGGGTCACGTTGTTCGCTTGGCGATTCCTCCAAGAAGGTTTGGACCATTACAAGGTCATCGCCCTGATTGGAACAATGCTTGGGGCAGCGCTCGTGGCACAGGTATACCATCTCGGCAGCCTGAACTATCCAGGAGTTGCGCTCGGCTTGGCGTCGGGCATCTGTTATGGTTGCTATAGCATTTTCAACAAATATGCCCTGCGCACCTATTCTCCCTGGACTGTGCTCATCTGGGCACTGATCTTTGGCTTGCCCGTCCTGGCATGGGCACAGAATTGGCACGAAATCCGCCAAGTGCTGCTGACCCCAGGTGCATTGCTCTGGCTGGCAGTCATGGGGTTCGGCCCTACCCTCGGAGCGGGAGTGCTCTATGCCGCCGGGCTGGCTCGTTTGCCAGCCAGTATTGCCAGCATTGTCGTTGCCTTTGAACCTGTGGTCGCCAGTGTGCTTGCCTTCCTCGTACTAGGCGAACGGTTGGAAGTCGGCCAAGTCATAGGCGCCGTCATCACCGTAATGAGCATTGCCCTCCTGGGAGGCCATGACCTCATCGCAAAGCGCAGCAACCACGGCTGAGTTGCCTATTTTCACTTTCAGGTATATCATTGAGAGTGTTGAAAATCTTGTCACCCTGAGCAAGCGAAGAGCCTGCCCTGAGTGCAACGAAGGGGTCTCGCGTAACTTTAGCCTCTTTTCCCAAGTACTGCGAGATGCTTCACTTCCCCTTCGCTTTGCTCAGCGCGAAGGTTCAGCATGACATTGGAAAGACTTTTTCAACACTCTCTATATCATTGAGAGCACATGTTTCATGGGTACCTTACCGTGGCCATCGAAGGAGAGGCCGCTATTCAGCACAACGGCTGTGCCCATTCAGATCACAACAGGAGATGATAGAAAAATATGCTGAATAACGCTCACCTCGCCTTCATTGGCAGCGGCGTGATGGCCGAAGCAATGATCAAAGGAATTTTGCACCAGAAATTGCTCTCGCCCAATCGCATTATCGCCAGTGGTCCCCGCGAAGAGCGCGGCCGACAACTTCAGGAACGCTACGGCATCAGGAGCACCACCAAAAACCTCGAGGCTGCGGCAAATGCTGATATTGTCGTCCTGTCGGTCAAACCCCAGGTCTTGCCCAAACTCCTGAAAGAACTACAAGGGCGCATCTCTCCCAAGGGGCTGGTGCTGTCCATCGTCGCCGGCGCCAGGATCCATACTATCCAGAGTGGTCTGTCCCACGACGCCATAGTGCGCTCCATGCCCAATACACCTGCTCAGGTAGGAGCAGGTATGACCGTCTGGACAGCCTCCGAACAAGTCACCCCGGAACAGCGCGCACAGGCTCAATCCATCCTGGCTGCCCTGGGTGAAGAACTGTATGTGGAGGATGAGGATTACTTGGATATGGCTACTGCCCTCAGTGGCACTGGTCCTGCCTATGTCTTCCTGTTCATGGAAGCGCTTATAGACGCGGGAGTGCACCTGGGCTTTTCGCGGCGCGTTGCCCAACAACTGGTACTGCAGACCGTTCTGGGCTCGGCACTGTTTGCCAAAGCCTCGCAAATGCACCCTGCTGAACTGAGGAATATGGTTACCTCACCCGGCGGGACATCGGCGGAGGCTCTCTATCAACTGGAAAAAGGCGGCTTGCGCACGGTGGTGTCTCGCGCCGTCTGGGCTGCCTATCAGAAATCGCGTATGTTAGGAGGAGTGAACCAAGAATGATCAGCATATACCGTCTCATTAACCTCATCTTCTGGCTGTTGGACCTGGCGATTCTCTTGCGGGTGCTCTTCTCCTGGATCAATCCCGATCCATACAATGCCCTTGTCCGCCTCGTCTACCAGGTTACTGAACCGATCCTATCTCCTCTGCGACGCGTGATACCGCCCTTCGCCGGCTTGGACATCACGCCAATCATCGCCCTGTTCCTGTTGGAACTGCTAGAACGTTTTCTCATTTCCTTGATCTTCTAATGGAACAAATCATCAAAGAGAGCAAAAGAGGGCTTACTTTGGCCATCCACGTAGTACCGCGCGCGGCCAAAAATGAAATCGTAGGCATCCATGGCGATGCCCTCCGTGTGCGCCTGGCTGCCCCACCGGTGGAAGGGGCAGCCAACGCTGCTCTCCTTGCATTCCTTGCTCAGGTGCTAGAAATCCCTCAACGTCATATTGAAATCATCTCTGGCCACGCCTCCAGACACAAAATTCTCGCTATCTCCGGCCTGACCAAAGAAACCGTCATCGAAAGACTCCAAAAACACCTGCCCCACTAAATCCCACGCAACACTCCTTACTCCTCACTCCTCACTCCTCACTCCTCACTCGTCACTCCTCACTCCTCACTCACCTACTCCCCCCACACCGGCCGTTGCTCCAGGGCAGGGCTCAACGTCAGGTTGTTCTTCTCCGTCCCATCCGGCCTTATCGAGAAGATATCCCACCCCCCATCGCGGTTGGAATAGTATAGCAGCCTTGTGCCACGCCTAGCCCATGCCGGTCCATGCTCGTTGGAATAGGCATCGTTCGTGATGTTGCGTTGCTCTGAACCATCCGGGGCCATGAGGTAAATTTCCATGTTGCCATCGCGATAACTTTCAAAAGCAATCAATCTGCCATCGGGAGACCAGGCGGGAGAGGAATCCGTTGCCTCATCTTCCGTGAGACGCTGCAAGCCCGACCCATCGCGGTTCACCACATAGATCTCCCAGTTGCCATCCCGGTTGGACTGAAAGGCAATCTTCTGGCCGTCTGGAGACCAACACGGGGCATAGTCTGCCGCGTTATGTCGCGTCAAGCGCTGTGGATTGGATCCATCGGCAGCCATCACATAGATTTCCCAATTGCCATCGCGATAGGAAGCAAAGGCAATGCTTTCCCCATCGGGCGACCAGGCGGGAGTCCAATCCTCCGAAGGATGCCGCGTGAGGTTTATTAGTTGCGTGCCATCTGCTTTCATCACATAAATCTCTTTGTTGCCATCCCGATCGGAGACAAAGGCAATGTACTTCCCATCCGGTGACCAAGTGGGAGCCATATCATTCGCAGGGTCATCCGTCAAACGCCGTGGGTCTGACCCGTCTCCGCGCATGACCCAGATGTCCCACGTCGCATCAGGATGATCCTTAGCCATGTAAGCAATGTAGCCCAAACTCGGCCCAATCTCCAGCGTAGCCCGCGTAGCGAATGGCAGGGGAGTCGCAGTCGGCGCCGCACCCATCATGAATCGTTCCGCCGCACCGCGCATGTTCCACAGCAGCACCACGCTGAACAGCAGCACCAAGCCAGCCAGCCACCATGCCACTGTGGCAAAGGAAAACCGTGGTCGCGAACGTCGTGCTGCCTGCAGAAATTGACTGCCCTTTTTCAGCAAAGGCAAGGTCGCGGCTTTCTCCTTGCCAACCCAGCGGCGAAACACCTCCAGGCTGAAGCGATAACTGTCTGCACTGAGACGCTGCAAGATGCCTCGCGCCATCAGCTCAGCCATTCCCCTCTCGATCGCCGCATCAGACAGTGCTACTCCTTGCTGTCGTGCGGCATCGTGCATATCCCGCTCGGTAATAACGCCGTGCCGGCCACGTAACTCGTTCGCCAACACCAGCAAGATCTTGGCTTCTGTGGAACAGTCCTCCCACATCCTCTCCATCACCGCGCTGCCCGCAGCCAGCACGTCCGGCAATGCTTTTTCCACATCGGGCAACCCGATCCGCCCTCTGCCTGAACGTGCCGCAAACAGCACATAGCCGAAAAGTTGGACGAAATACGGGTGTCCAGAGGTCAACTGCCAAATACGGCGCACCGCCTCAAATTCATAGCTCATGCGCCCCCTTACGGGTTTGATCAGCAAGTCTTCGCTTTCCTCAAGGCTCAGCCCTTCCAGTTCAAAAGAAGGCAAGGAAGCCAGCGCTATGTTGCAGAAAGGCCCGCTCTCTGGCTGGGTGCCCTCAATCGCCAGCACGCACTGGACAGCAGGCATCGCCTGCACCCATTCCAGCCATCGTGCCACCCATGCTGCGCCACTTTCCCCACTTAGATGAACTACCGACAAGCCTTCTGCCAGTACAACGAACCTGCGCTTCTCAGCCCCCTCCACTGCAGCGTCAGCGTCCACATCCGGGGAACTGGAATCAGAGGAAACAGGAAGGAAGTCGCCTTGCTTCGCCACCTTGCCCATCTCCTCCGCTACCTGAGCCTGGAGTTCCTGGATTGCTTTCTCCACGCTCCCATCCTTCGGCCAGGTCAGGTTTACGTATACCGGGACAAAATCGGGTGCTAACTCCTTGGCTACTTGCCAAAGGAAAGATGTCCTGCCCATGCGCGTTGGGCCATAGACCAAGACGGCCTTCTGTCCTCGCCTCAACGCTTGGACCACGCCTGCTAGCGGCTTATAGCGCCCAATAACAGGGTCACCCTCCATTAATGGACGCTCAACAACATAGGGATTGCCTACCAAACTCACACCTCAACTTCATTGGTTCATTTTGCGCGGAGCACAGTCCGCGCTGTAGAAGCGTTCTATGGAATGCCTCTAGATAATCATGCGCTCGGCAGAAATACGGGTGCATGCCTCGGAAAAGCGCTCATAGCGGAATGGGTTCTCCACATTGGTGCTGGGCTTCAGGATGAGATCTACCAGCAACCTCGCCCCACCTGCACTCGCCATGATGCCATGACCAGCATACCCCAGGTTGAAATACAGCCCGGGGATGTCAGGACAGGGCCCAATGATGGGCTTGTTATCCGGCGTACAGGTATATTGCCCAGCGCTGAGGAATATCTTCTCCCTCGTCAACTTTTCCATCACTTGGTTCCAAAATGGCACTAGGCGCGCCACGCCTTCCAAGACCACCGCCGGGAACGTCCAATCTGTTGGAACGTGTTCCATCGGTTCGCTTGGTTCTTCTGGCAAAGCCCAGCCCAATGCCGCCCCACCCACTTCAGGCCGCCAGTAGGGACCTTCGTCTGCATCAATATGCATCGGCGCATTGCTTGGCACGAGCGGGACATCCGCCAAAACCACTTTCTGTCGGCGCAAGTTGGTCAGGGGCAATTGCAATCCTACCCAGGAAGCAACCACCCCAGAAAATGGACCCGCAGCGATCACAGCGCAGCGCGTTGCAATTTCCCCACGCGTCGTCACGACCGCCGCCACTCCATGGGCATCCAACCTGATCCCCGTCGCCCCTGTGCGCAGGGCGAAGAAGGCTGTGCTGCCCTTGGCAAAGCCGTGGGTCAATTCGTGGGCAGACAACCATCCATCCTTCTCCCGAAATGTCGCTGCAAGGACATTGTGGCCAACGTGTGGAAAACGCTTCCGCACCTCATCCCCGTCGAGGAATTCGACATCCAACAAGCCATTACGATGCTGATGCTCCACACGCTTCCGCAGCAGTTCTACTCCTTCCTCCCTGGCAGTTAAAAACAGATATCCCTTCTGATGGATGTTGATGTCATAGCCCGGGATCCCGATGACATCTGCAAAATTTTCGAACACAGCGATGCTTTCCTGCATCATGCGGATGTTCTCAGGCTCATCGAACTGCGCACGGAAGCATTCTTCCGATGCTGCGGTGGTCAAAGTCCCTAGGCCATCCCGACGTTCCAACACTACCGTGTCAAACCCTGCTCTGCTGGCATAGAATGCCGTCGCACAACCAATGATCCCTCCGCCGATGACAACCATGTCAGCGGATCGTGGGAATTCATCCCCCTGTGGTACAGTAATCTTGCCCATTTTTACCCCCTCGTAGTGATTTACGTCTTTGTAAAAATGACTGGCTTAATCCTGCACAACCAATATCCGTCCGCAGTTGGTGCAGGTGATTAGCTCCTGACCTCGGCGCACAATCTGCGCCTTGCTTGTCGGTATCATCACCCGACAGCCTTGGCACATCTGATCCACCATCAAAGCCACGGCACGTCCGCCCTTTTTGAGCCGCAGTTCTTCATACAGCGCCAGCGTTGGCGGCTCTACACGCGCCGCCAGTGTCGCCCGTTGTTTCTTCGTCGTTGCTATCCGCTCCTGCAACTGGGCAATCTGCTGTGCCAATCGCTCCTGCTCTGCTCGCCACTTCGCGTCAACCGCCTCCAACTTTGTCTCAGCCTCAGCTACCTGCTTCTCCAACTCATCCACGCGGGTCATGGCTAGCAATACCTCGTCCTCCAGGTTTTGCTGGGAACGCTTCAGGTGTTCATGATCTTGCTGCAAACCTCGTAATTCTTTCGGATTGGTCACCTGCCCACTGTACAAACGTTGCTCAGTCGCCGCGATCTTCTCCATGACGCGATGCAATTCGAACTCCAAATCACGTAGACGGCTGCGCCAGTGGGCTAGTTCCTTGCTGGCTTGCTCGTATGCACCGCGCGCCGCAATCAGTTCCGCACTCTCTCCCTGTAGCCCTTCTGCCTCGCGCAGCTTGCTCGTCTGCTCGTTCAATTCTATGTCCAGAAGTTGCAATTGGTATAGCGTATGCCCTATCTTAGCCATCACTCCCACCACCGTTTCCGTCTGAACAAACCAACCAGTACCACACCGGTAAAGAACCCGCCGATATGGGCAAACCATGCCACGCCCCCGGTCACCTGCATGCCCAACGACAAGACCCCGCTGAGCAACTGCGTGACAATCCACATCCCCAACACCACCAAAGCCGGCAGTCGCACTAGGCGTGCAAAATAGCCAAACAGGATCAAAGTCTCTACTTCTGCATGGGGGTAGAGAAATAAATAAGCGCCAAGGATGCCTGAAATGGCACCACTGGCGCCTACCATGGGGATCTGCGACCGTGGGTCAACCAACACTTGGCCCAAAGCAGCTCCAACGCCACACAACAAGTAGAAAATCATGTAACGCAGAGCGCCCAACGCCGATTCCACGTTATCCCCAAAAATCCACAAATACAGCATATTGCCCAGCAAATGCATAAAGCCGCTGTGCATAAACATCGAAGTGAACACCGTCAGGATAGCTGCCATGTCTAACTGCATGAGGCGATAGGGAACCAGCCCCCAGGTATAGACCAAAGCGTTCAAGGCACGCTCGCTGGGCAACATGAATTCATAGAGGAACACCAGGATATTCAGCAAGATGATGCCAACCGTAACCAATGGGAACCGACGTCTGGGGTTGATATCACGCAATGGAATCATGGGCATCCTCCACTCAAGCGTTTTCCACGCCTATTGTACCATACCTACTCCAGAAACGAAAAATGCCCAACCTTGACAAAACCATCAACCCTCGCTAAATTACCCTGTATGAAGCACTATTATCTTTGGACCAGCGGTTGCCAAATGAACGACGCTGATGCGGCACGGATTGCACAGGGCTTGTCTGCCATGGGATTCCAGCCAACCCACCAAGCAGAAAGAGCAGACCTGGTAATCCTGCTCACCTGCGTCGTGCGTCAAAGCGCAGAGGACAAGGTGGTAGGGCGCTTGAGCTCCCTGAAATCGCTGAAGCGCCAGCACCCCCATGCTCTCATCACCGTGATGGGCTGCTTCGTGGACGATGAGCAGGCTCTCTCCGCGCGCTTCCCCTATGTGGACGCTTTTTTCAAGCCTTCTGACATCGAGGGACTGCTCCAATTCGTGCGACATTCCTTGCCTGCTGCACCGCACTACCAAACGCATCCCATCGCCCAAGCCGTCTGTGCTTATGTCCCCATCTCCTACGGCTGCGATCACCACTGCACCTATTGCATCGTGCGCCTGCGCCGGGGCAAGCAACGCAGCCGTCCATTGCCCGAAATCGTAGCCGAGGTGCGCAGCCTGGTACAGCGTGGAGTCCGCGAGGTTACTCTGCTGGGACAAAACGTGGACGCCTACGGTCAAGACCTGCCTCCCGGCGCACCCGACCTCGCGGATGTGCTCCTTGCCCTCCACGAGATCGAAGGCCTTTGGCGCATCCGCTTTCTCACTTCCCACCCGGCGGACATGAGCCTCAAAATCATCAAAACGGTGGCGAGTTCATCCAAGATCTGCCCCCATTTTGAACTGCCCGTGCAATCCGGTGACGATGAAATCCTGCGGCGCATGGGGCGCCGCTATACGGTGGCTCAGTACCGTGAACTGGTTCGCACCATCCGCGAGCACATACCCGGTTGTAGCATCGCTACGGATGTCATCGTGGGTTTTCCGGGAGAAAGCGAAGCCCAATTCCAAGCCACGTATGATCTGCTCGCTTCCCTGCGCTTTGATACCGTTCACATCGCCAAGTATTCCCCCCGACCGGGCACGCCCGCCACGCGCTTGCCTGACGATGTGCCACCTGAGGAGAAGGAAAGGCGGCGCGCCTTGCTGGAAAAATTGCAGATCCAAATCGCTACCGAAATCAACGCTGCTTTGTTGGGCAAGCGCGTAGAGGTGCTAGTTGAAAAATACCACCGTGGCAGGTGGAAAGGACGCACTCCAACGGACAAACTGGTCTTTTTCGAGGACACCACTGACCGTCGTGGCCAGTTGGTAACCATTGCCATCACCCATAGCGGCCCCTGGTCGCTTTTAGGCAAGGTCGTCTAAACCAAGAAATCAGTCTTTGTCCCAAAACCAGGTTTGAGAGTGTTGAAAAAGCCCTTCCAATGTCATGCTGAACCTTTGCCCTGAGCCTTGCCCTGAGCGAAGCGAAGGGAAAGCGAAGGGGAAGTGAAGCATCTCGCAGTACTTGAAAATGCGGCTAAAGTTACGCGAGACCCCTTCGTTGCACTCAGGGCAGGCTCTTCGCTTTGCTCAGGGTGACAAGATTTTCAAAACTCTCAGGTTTCTGATTTGCTTCCATTACTTTCCTTGTCTATAATGCCGTAGAGAGCCATCTCGGAATAGAGCAGAGGTTAGGCGCGCTATGAAACAGAAAACCAACTCCATGCGTCTTTTGGAAGCACGGAAAATCGCGTACGAAGCGCATGAATTCTCTCCCGAGATCCGCTCAGCCGAGGATGCCGCCCAAGTCCTCCATGTGCCGGCACACCAGGTATACAAGACGCTCGTGGTCATCCGAGAGCGCGGACGCCCCTTGTTAGTCATGGTCCCCGGAGACAAGTCTCTTGACCTGAAACTGCTGGCGAAGCAGGTGGGGGAGAAAAAGCTGCGTATGGCTACCCATCGGGAAGCGGAAGCGTTAACTGGATTGGAGGTAGGAGGCATTTCTGCTCTCAGCCTTCTCAACAAAGGTTTTGAAATGTATGCAGATGAGGAAATTACGGCCTTATCCAAGGTATATATCAGCGCTGGATGCCGTGGCATCAATCTCAGCCTGCATCCACAAGACCTGCTCCAGGTAACCCGTGCTCGTCTCGTGAAACTGACTGAAACCCAGGAAGAGTAAGGAGGCAACGCCATGAGGAGAATACCCAGCACACGAAAGACTGCCCCGCCCAAGAGTTATATTATTGACATGGATGGCGTTATCATCTCAGGGAATACCGTGATTCCAGGCGCGGAAGACTTTATCAACCGCCTCAATAGCCGCGGTTGCAAATTCCTCATCCTGACCAATAACCCCATCTACACCCCGCTCGACCTACACCATCGCTTGCTAGCGTTAGGCCTCAACATCCCCGCCAAACGCTTCTTCACCTCGGCTATAGCCACAGCGCAATTCTTGAACGCACAACGGCCCAGAGGCTCGGCATTTGTCATTGGAGAAAGCGGCCTCACCAGCGCATTGCATGAGATTGGCTACATCCTCACCGAGCACAATCCAGATTATGTCGTGCTGGGTGAGACAGTTGCATATAGTTATGAAAAGATCAGGCAGGCTGTGCGCCTGGTAGCGGCCGGATCACGCTTCATTGCCACGAACCCAGATGTCAGTGGCCCAGGCGAAGGAGGAATCGAACCAGCCTGCGGCGCTATGGCTGCCCTGATTGAAAAAGCCACTGGCGTCAAACCCTACTTCATTGGCAAGCCCAATCCGCTGATGATGCGCAATGCCCTGCGCTATTTACAGGAACACTCTGAAAACACCATTATGGTCGGCGACCGCATGGATACCGACATCATCGCAGGCATCGAAAGCGGCATGGAAACCATCCTGGTCTTGAGCGGCGTGACCAAACGCGAGGACGTAGACCGCTACCCCTACCGCCCCACCCATATCCTTCCCTCCGTCGCCGAAATCGAACCCTAATTCCCCTCCCCCCAGATGGAGCTATCTTATACCCAGCGTGGACTGTGATCCACGCCGAGCGTGAGACTGCTCCAGGTGGACCACCCACCGTCCACGCCAAACGTGAGAGCACCTGCTCTCCCATTGTCATTCTGAGCCGCGTAGCGGCGAAGAATCTCCCTCAGTTCCATAAGACCCCTTCGTTGTACTCAGGGCAGGCCCTTCGGCTTCGCCTCAGGGTGACGCAGGAGACCACCTCGCCTGGGCATGGGAGCCCAGGCGCAGATGCCGCCAGGGAATCAATTCCCTGGCTGAAACGCGCAAGTCGGCTAAAGCCGACTGGTGATTGGTAGCAGCCCCCTTTAGGGGGCTTGTACTGTTTCAGCCAGGGATTTCAATCCCTGGCAGGCTCAATGGCAAACGCCGCCGTCCACGCTTATCTACATTCTGCTCCCAAACTGAACTACACCCAGGGTGAGAGTGTTGAAAAAGCCCTTCCAACGTCATGCTGAACCTTTGCCCTGAGCCTTGCCCTGAGCGAAGCGAAGGGTGACAAGATTTTCAACACTTTCTTAAAAAGAGGGATTGGGGGAGAGGCTCCCCGCTCCCGCGCTGGCTTCGCACACGTAAATCTCCGGCTTTACTCCCATCTCCCTCTGATATTCATCCGCCACCCGCTGCGTAAATGCTTCGGTCGCTTCCGTTTGCACCAGATTGACTGTGCAGCCGCCAAAGCCTGCACCGGTCATGCGCGCGCCCAGGCAACCAGGAGCGACGCGCGCCAACTCTACCATGCAATCCAATTCCTGGCAACTCACTTCATAATCATCGCGCAGGCTAACATGCGACTGATCCATCAGCCGTCCAAACTCCTCCACCTGCCCTGCCCGCAATGCCGCTACCGCCTGCAGCGTGCGCTCGTTTTCACTGACCACATGCGCACAGCGTTTGCGCACCACCGGCGGCAGAAGGTGCCCATAGCGTGCCAAATCCTGGCTGGTCACATCGCGCAAGGCTTTCACATCCGGCAAATACTCTCGCAGAATGGTAACGCCCTGCTCGCATTCCTGCCGCCGTGCGTTATATTCCGAATCCACCAAGCCACGCCGCTTCATCGTGTCACAAACCACAATGGACACGCCTTCAGGCAGCGGCACCAACTCATAATCCAGGCTGCGGCAATCAATCAATAGTGCATGATGGCGTTGTCCCAATACGGCGATGAACTGATCCATGATGCCGCACTTCATACCCACGAACTCGTTCTCCGCCCGTTGGCAGAGGAGAGCCAGTGCCACCGGCGCGATGTCCAAATGGCACAGGTCGCGAAAGGCTACTGCCGTAGCCACCTCTATCGCTGCGGACGAGGACAAGCCCGAACCAATGGGCACGTTTCCGGCAATTACAGCGTCCATACCGCGCAGTGCAAAACCCTCTTGCTGCAGCATCAGAGCCACCCCGCGCACATAATTGCTCCACGGTGCAGACGCATCAGGGACAATCTGGTCCAATGAGAATTCACTGCCTTGCTGAAAATGCGTAGCCCACAGCCTGACCCGCCGGTCTTCCCGCAGCCGTGCGGCAAGCACCACTTGGCGGTCGATCGCCACCGGCAACACAAAGCCATCATTGTAATCCGTGTGCTCGCCGATGAGATTGACCCGCCCCGGCGCCTGAAAAATGCGCGGCGGCTCCCCAGGGAACCGCTGCTCAAACGCTTCCCTGACCTGCTGATACAACTGCGTTGCCCCCATGCTGCATCCTCCCCCTGCCCTCAATGGTTACGTTCTCTTGATATGCTAATGACAGGCTGCAATCAATTGGTGAAACGGCAAGCCCTGAAATCGCCCAAAGTTTGGTTGAAGAATTTTTACAAATGTCCAAGGTTCGCCTGTCAATTGCGAAACCTTCTGACACCACGCGGTGGCCGCCTCGACTTTCGCCGGGGTGTCTTCTTGCTTGTCCCATCCTTCTCCTTTTGGTTCCAGCAAGAAAAAACCCTGGGCCGTCTTGACAACAAGATCAGGCGTATAATGTCGCAGGTAGCCTTGGGTGTCATGGTATGGGATGCGCAAGGACATGCGCGGTAGCACCCTGGTATATGCTAGCACCTCGTCCTGGGCGTCGAGATAGCGCATGAACCGTTTTTCGTATTCGGAGCCGCGCGGGTAAGGCAGCCCTTCCCGTTCCTCTTCGGCGAAGACCGTTTTCCTGGCCTGGTAAACCGGCTCCGAGGTATGAAACGCTTTGCCCTCATTCCATTGGCTCACGTTCCACCGTTCTACCAACTCGTATGGCTCCTCCACGACCTGCAAGCGCAAGATGGCGTCTACGAACACGTCGCGAATCTTTTCCCGCACGGGGAGGTGATTGAGTTTGCGCACCGTATCCGGATCAGCCATGTCCACAGGTGAGTCGAAGAGGCGTTGCTCGATGTATTGCCGAACCTTGGGCACAATCTCAGCGAATTGGGCAGAGGCAGCACAGCGGGCGAGAATAGCCTTGGTGATGTTCGCCAGGTAGATTTCGTAGTGATCGGTGTAGTCGAAGGAGAGTTCGCGCTCTAGGTCAGTCTTCTGGGTGAGCAGGTCTTTCTCCCGGTACATCACCCTGGGCAGGGTGATCTCGGCCCAGCGGAACAGTCCTCCCGGCAGCGAGTCTACATCCAGGTCAGCGAGGCGACGCACGTCACGGGCAACGCCCCCAGCGAGAACCGGGAGAGAAAAATCGTACTGGAGTTTGCTCGGGTCCACGCGCACGATGTTGGGCTGTTCGTAAACGCGGCGGGCTTCGGTGATCTCGATGTCCAGGTCTTCGTTCTGAATTTCTGCGTTCCACAGATCGCGGAAGCGGGGGTGGTCAATAACGATGAGTTTTTCTTCCCATCCGGCAGTGAGCGGAGTCATCCGCCGTAAGCCCCGGCCTAGGGTCTGCTCAGCCAGAATCGCGGATTCGTAGGAGCGCAAGGGGACGATGACGCAGACGTTTTTTACGTCCCACCCTTCTTTGAGCATCATCACGCTGACGATGGCTTCGTACTGGTTCGTGTCAATGGAGCGTGCTGCCTCCCGCGCCTTCTCCAGGTCCTTCTTAGTGATAACCCCGGCGGTGTCGGTATGGATAACCAGCGTCTTGAGCCGATGTTCGCGCTCCAGATAGCCGCCCACTTTATCCGCATTGCGCGTCTGGTCAGCCATCACAAAGAGGACAGGCTTTTTGCCGGTGGGCTTAAAGTCGCGCTGAAACTGGCGAAAGACCTCCACGCCGGTATCAATTTGCAGGCGGTTGCGTTTGACATAGTCTTTTGTCAGAGGTTCGGGGGCGTGCTCAATTTCACCAATCTTGGGGCGTTTAACCACCTGATCCCGAATGGCCGCCGCCAACGGGTAATCGTAGATGATATGGGGGAAGAAAGCCTTGCGGTTGCCTGCGCCGGTGTACGGGGTGGCCGAAAAGTCCAGTTGCATCACCAAGCGCTGTTGACCCCCCTCCCCAAACCTCCCCGCCGGCGGGGAGGGAGAAGGTGGGGGTCCGTTCAGCCGGGCGATGGCTTTTGCCCACTCCAGGTCGTCTGAGTGCACGTGGTGGGCTTCGTCGTTGAGCACAAGCAGGTCAGGATGTTTCGCCAGGGCACGCTCAAGGTCAACGCGGCTCAACGGTTGACCTTTGACCACGTACGGCCCAAGGGCTTCGTGCAGCACATTGGCAGGTTCTGCCTCTTTCTCTTCGTAAAGTTGCTGGACGTTGGTCAGGTAGAGCGTGGCAAAGGCGTGGGGCGCGGTGACCTGGCTCTGGTAGATGAGTTGCAGGTCAAAGTCTGCTTCCCATTCCGGCGGGATGAAGGGAAAGTCCTGGAAGATGGCGTTATCTTCAAAGGCTTCGTTGAGCCGGTCGAGCACGATCAGGTTCGGGGCAATGAGCAGAAACCTGGACGTGTAGCGACAGCCATTTTGAGTACCAAAGAAGCGATTGAAATATTGCCAGACGATCGCTAGTGCCATGACGAAGGTCTTGCCGGAGCCGGTAGCCATCTTAAAGCAGTACTTGGGCCAATTGTCGGTGGTGGGGTCGAAGGTCAGGCTGACGCCGAAGTTGCGGGAGAGGCTATAGAGGTTATGGTAACGACAGACCTCATAGACATAGATAAGGGCCTCGATAGCCTCTCGCTGGGCGCGCCAGAACTTGAACTCGCTCCCGTCCTTCAACCAGTGCTCCTCGCTGAACCAGAATTCCAGAAGGCGCTGGGTGACAGGGCTGGCGCCCTCGTAACCCTTCTCACGCCAGGCGGCCACGGCGGATTTGATTTTGTGGTCTAGCTCAATGCTTGCCACTATCTAAGCCTCCCAAGGAATCTAACAAGTGTCGCGCCTTGACAACGGCATCCTGAACCACCGCGCTGATGCTAGGGAATTCGTCATCATAATCTGCCTTGTTCCTGCTCCGCCGCAACCGGTCCCCCGTTATACCTATGTATTTGCGACGCTTCTGAGCACTCTCCCGGTACTTTGTCCAAACCTCTGCGTGAGCCTCGCCTGTTTTGGGAATCTCTTCACCCTCCTCAAGCAGACGATTGCGTGCTGTGCAAAAGACTGCATAATAAGCCCGGCTTATAGATGACCGAAGAGATGCCTCGTCGGTACTGCGCACAGCGAGTTCTTCAGCCAAAACCAGGTATTTGGCCCAAGCAAAACCCATCAGATATACTCCACATCAATATTGAGCATGCATCTCGCCTTCTCCGATGCATCCAGCCACCACTCTTGATCGAAGCGCTCTAGCAGCGTTAAGGCCTCGCTCGGAGTAAGGCTTGTTCGCACCAGGATAAACAACTCACGATAGTTCGCTGCCTCCGGGTCGCTGACTACTTCAAGAACTACATCCGTGCGTGGCCCAAAGTACTCGGCAATCTTGCCGTAGGCCTCCAGGAGTAGTGGGGCAAGAAATAGATAGGCTTTGATAAAGCCGATTACCTCAGCTCGCCTTCTGAGGATATATCGTTGCTCGATCAAGCGAAACTGAAGTTCAGAAGCGTGAACCAGGGAAAGGCCTGGCTGCTGCCATACCGGTATCATTTCGGGATAGGCAATTGAGCTTGCTGAGACAAGCTCGGGCAAAGGGAAGGTCGGCCTACTCGGCTCAAGGGCGATGTCTACCGAGCGGCTGCTCCGCTTTTCGGACCAATCTATATCGCCGTGCAAAGAGAAAGGAAATAGATTTTGGGATCTCTTTTCTATTGTTCTTGGCAGAGTAGTTTCGTAGGTCATTTCCCTGTCACCTCCTCGAACATCTGACGTAACCGCTCAGTGATGCAAGCCTCGAACACTTCCTCAACGTGGTCATGGGCCAATTTAATCCAATCGAAAACTTGGTCCTGCGACACTGCGCTCGGCTGAGCCAAGAAGTAGTCAAGGTCAAGCATCAAGGCCACGGTCTCGGGTTTCCCAGCAACTGCGCTCGCCAACTGCAGGCGGAGAAAGTCGCGAGAGGCCTCGAAGGGAATCTGAATACCCACAATAAAGGGGCCGTAATCCTGAGGCAGCCTCTCGCCCACAAAAGGCCGGAACTCAAGGTAGTCTGCCAATTCGACGCGTTTACCGGGAAGCTCGATACGGTTGATGTATCGCAAACCGATGCGCTGGATTCCTTTTGGGTTGGCTGCTGCAAGATAGGCATTAAATCCTTGCCGAATCAAAGGCAAGAACCCTCGCCAGGTAGGATAGGGCTTTAAGTGGTTGACGGCCAGCAGATTTGGCCCAACCTGAATGAGAGCCTTTTCATCCTCGCGCAGGAACTGCATTCGATCGGTGGTTACCACTTGCTGTTCGATGCCTCCCGGACCGGCTGCGACGCTAACCTCAAATGTTTTCGCCTGGCGTCTTTTCGGAAAGCTATCCCGGATCCCCTCGTAGACCAAGCCAGGAATAGCCATATCCCAGGGTGCGCCCGGCTCAAACCGGAACTCGCAAAGTGCTTCAACGATAGGTGGGTTGCGGTATTGCTTGCCCATGGATTAAACCTCTCTTTCGGGAATTGTGATTTCTACCATCTTCGTCGTATCGTTGCCGAAGATGTCCACCACTTTCACCAGCACCTTGTATGTGCCTGGCTGCTCATAAGTGTGGGTGGCTTCGGTTTCTAACTTCGGGTTCTTGCGCGTGCGGAAGGACTGCCAGCCGTTGTGGAAGGTGTCATCCTTGTAGTCCCAGTCCACCGCCCAGTAGTCAATGTAGTCGGTAAACTTTTTGATTTTCTCGCGTACCTCGTCGGGTAGATACTCCGGGTTGGCGATGATAAAGTCTTTCAGTCGCACGGTAAGGACCCCACCCTGGCCCTCCCCGACATCGGGGAGGGGAGCAGCCCCTCGACGTCGGGGGGGACTGCAGGGGGTGACCCCGTGCTCCAGTTCCAAGTAGTTCAGGTCGAAGAAGCGCAACTCTTCTTTGGCGGGATTGGTCACTTCCAGCGCCTCGCGCGGGATGGAGACCAGCCGAATCTTCACCCCATAATCCTCGCCTACCTGGCTGACCAGGTCGTGCAACCCCATCTCAAAGTCCCAACCGAGAAAGTGCACCTCGCGCACGCCAGCACCTTGCGCCTCTTTCAAGGTCTGGCGGATTTCCCGCATGGTGACGGGCGAGTCCACGCTGCCCACGTGGACATAGGCGCGCGCCTTCTTGCCGTGCAGGGTCTTGAAGCCGGTGACAGGTTCGGCGCGGTAGAGCTGCAGGATGAACTGGACGTAGCGCTCCCAGTGGCCGTTGGCAGCCAGTTTGTGGCGCTCGTAGTTGCCCAGGTTGAGGATCTCAAAGGGCTTGCAGCCCTCAATTTGTAGCATTCGCTTGCGGGTAACCTGGATCGCCCACTTGGACAGGTCGCAGCCGATCCAGCGCCGGCCCAGTTTCTCTGCCACCGCCAGCGTGGTGCCGGAGCCGCAGTTGTGCACAGCGCAAACTTCGGTCAGGAAAGAATGTGCGCCTTCGACCTCCAGGTCGTAGACTTCTTCCTCTGTTTCCATATACTCGATAGCAATAATCTCCGCAGGCTGTAAATAAATCTCACTCCAACCCTCTCCGACATCGAGGGAAGCCTCACCCCGGCCCTCCTCCTTTTTATTCCTCCCATCGACGGGGGGACGTCTCCCTTCGTCCCCCCGATGTCGGGGGGACCACAGGGGGGTAAAGACAATGTCTCCCACCTTTAGAGTGGCTGCACGTCGCCACTGACAGTAATGATCCTCCGAGGGTGTTGCTTCCTGTGTGGCTTCGAAAATGTGCTCTAAAACAGCCTCGCGGCGATGGAAGACATCCTCATTGGTGACACGGACAACATTCAGGCCAAGGGCTTCAAGGTATTCTGTTCGCGCGGCATCGTATTCCTGGCTTTCCGGGGTGAAGTGGGAGTCACCATCCACTTCGATAACAAGGCCCGCTTCCCAAGAGTAAAAGTCTGCAATGTAAGGGCCAATGGGATGCTGGCGTCGGAATTTTACGCCAAGTTGTTCGCCTCGCAAGGCTTGCCAAAGCAAGCCTTCGGCTGCGGTCATTTCCTTGCGCAATTCGCGCGAGCGGAGGAAATGCTCTTGAGGGATGTGTTTCCAGGTACGCTGAGCGCCGTAGGAGAGAGTGCGCTTCTGGCAAAGCACCCGATGGTCGCCGGTCACCCATAGCGTTTGGGGGCTCAGGTTGTGCCGGATGCCAACCATTAGGCCCCGATGATGCTTGCGGATGGTGCGTAGCACGCGGTGAGGCTGCCCGTCATGAGCCAGCACCCAGTCGCCAGGCTGGAGGTTTTCAATGGGGATGAGGACCCCACCCCAGCCCTCCCCGACATCGGGGAGGGAGTCCCTACTGGCATCAGGGAGGGAGTCCACACTGACATCGAGGCGGGAGACGCCACCGTAGCTGCTCGAAGCACCTCCCCCGTCGGCGCGCAGAGCACCTCCCCCGTCGGCGCGCAGAGCACCTCCCCCGTTGACGGGGGAGGTTGGGAGGGGGACCCACACCCGCGTCCCCTTGCGTACGCAGAAAAAGTCGGCCACCAGGTCACCTTCACGAGAGGAGGCTTTGATGATACGGTCTAACAGCCTCTCGGGTTTTTGCGTTTGGAAGCCAGTATTCTCCCTTGATTGTGCAGCAAGCCCCAGCGAGGGGATGTCATCCCAGACATCTGGTACTTTCTTCTTCCTTATCAGGTCGCCTTCCGAATCCAACTCCAAGAAGTGTTTGATACGGATATTGCCTGTTTTTGTTCGCAGGATACGGCCCGACTGCTCCAATTGAGCAAGACTCTCATCAGAGTAATCTCCTTTAGGCGTAGTGTAGAAATATCGTCCCTCCTCATCAAGCTGATACCGCCCTTTGTCTGGGCTCTCTTTCAGGCCATAGTACAGATCTCCCGCGAACACAGTGTCGATGCTCTTGGCATAGCGCAATATCACCTCGTGTTTAGTCGCAAACCTGATAGGACTTGGCGATTGTGGCCCCTCAAATCTCCAAATCACTTGATTGAGAAAGTTGGTGTCTCCGAAAATCTCGTCACAGACAACTTTGATATACTGCGCGATGTCAGCGCCGAGATGGATATAGATACTCCCATCCTCCGCCAGCAGTTCCCGCATCAGCACCAGGCGCTCGTACATCATCTGCAGGTAGGAGTCCAGGCCGCGGCCCCAGGTGTCGCGGTAGGCTTTCTCCTCGATGATGGAGGGCTCCTTAACGAACTCCTCGTCGCCCACGCGCACGCGGAAGGAAAAGTCCTGGCCGGTGGCGAAGGGCGGGTCAATGTAGATGAGGTTGATCTTGCCGGCAAAGCGCGGCAGGAGTGAGGACATGACCACCTTGTTATCGCCCCAGATGAGCATATTGCGCCAGGTATCGTCGCGGGGCATCAGCGTCCACAGGTCGCGCTGAATCCGCTCGCGGTCCGCCTTGGATTCGTTGATCGTCTCCACCACCTGGAAGGGCAGGATGGTGCGCTCCACCGGGCGCAGATTGCCCTCCTCATCGTACTTGCCGACCCAGACCAGTTCCGTGCGGGTGATTCCTTTCATGAACCCCCTTACCTCCATATCCGCCTTGCTATTTCATCGTTGTCCAACCACACTAGAACAGTTCCAATAACACGTATCGCGCCCTTCCCCAAGCCGCAAAAGACGGTCATATTGTAAAATGAGCCATGCCTTTTGTCAAACTTTACCAATCTATTGCGTGCACTTCGCTTAGGACAAGCCGCCCAGCATCAGCCATCAATGAATGGGTTGCACCTGCATTCGTTTCCTACATTCGTTGATGGCTATAAGCCCCACCTCGCTTTGACAGCGCCTAACTTCTCAATAGAATATGTCCCTGATGGACAACATACACCCCAAACCTCAACCGATGAACCACCAGCAATCCAAAAGGCTGTATTTCCTATTGCCGATCATCTTATTGCTGCTTGGCAGCGTCGCTCCTTTGCTCCATGCCCAAGCACCCGAAGATTCCTATGTGCTAGATTCTACTCTGCGCATGTTCCGTGCGCTGCGCGCCGCGGAGAATGCCCCGCCCCGCATCCGCGCCCTCCTGCAGTCCGACAAAGTGGGGGTAAGCATCCGCTTCCGCCCAAGCCTGCGCCAGCCGAGTCTGGCGCAGATGGAAAAGCAACTGGGCATCGAATTCGCACGCGTGAACGGCAAGACTGCCCGCGTTGGCAACATCTATGGAGCACGGGTATCCTGGGAAGCGCTGGAGCAACTGGCGAGATGGCCAGGTGTTGAGCGCATAGACTCCACCTGGAAGCCCGTTGTCGCAGCGCCTCTGGACGTGAGCATCCCCGAAATACGGGCAAATTTAGTCTGGAACCTGCTGGACGCCGGCGGCTGGCCGCTCACCGGACGCGGCGTGGTCATCGCCGACTTTGACACTGGCGTGGACGTCTTTCACCCTGACCTGTGGCGTGCCGATGGCGGGACATACCCGTGGCTGGACGTGGACGGCAATGGCAGGTTCGATCCCGGCATAGACGCTGTTGACCTCAACCGCAATGGCTCAGCCGAGCCCACGGAACGCTTGAATTTCATAGACAGCAGTTCGTCCCCGGCTGATGGCATTCCCGGCACCAACGATGGCGCCTTCCATGCTGCTACCGACTGGCTGTACAACGATGCCAATGGCAATAGCAAACGTGACTTTGGCCCTACAAGCGGCTTTGCCGAAGCCCACCCCACCTATGGCGAGCGCCTCTTTCTGCTCAACGACAGCAATCAAAACGGCACCGTGGATATAGGAGAGGTTTTGCTCGCGCTGGGCACCTGCAAAGTGCAGCGCGTGCTCGGCCCCAATGCCTCGGAATACATCCGCGGCGTGAACCTCATCTCTGCCCCGCCGGACAGCGATGGCCATGGCACGCAAGTATGCAGCATCCTAGCGGGTGGCAATCCTGGCTTGCGCCGCTATGTCGGCGTAGCGCCGGATGCGAGATTGCTGGTTGCCCAATGCCTGCATAATGAGAATACCTATACGACCTACATCCCCTGGGCAGAGGAGAATGGTGCCCAGATCATGCTCTATGAATTCGGCAGTTGGATTCAGGAATTCATGGATGGCACATCCAACCTGGAGCGCATGTTGGACGCCGAAGCCGCCAAAGGCATCATCCAGGTCGCCCCTGCCGGCAATCTCGCTGAGAGCAATAAACATGCCAGCCTCCTTTTGGGTGGCGGCGCACCTAACAACGTAGCCAATGTACGCTTCGCCGTCCCTCCTGGCTGGGGGCTGAAGGAGGCTTACCTCAGCGTCCTCTGGCGCGCTCCCCTCGATGCGCTGAGCGTGCAGCTCATCACCCCCTCAGGCGCTACCGTTTCCCTGCCGGGGAACGACTCGGTTGTTATTGCTGACGGCCATTATGTCGTCAGTTCGCGCGATCGCTCTCCTGCCACCTCCCGTTTTGACATTTGGATACACCGTGGCGGCGCTGACATCACCCCTGGCAACTGGACCCTGCGGCTGCGCAACCAAACTACCTCCTGGGTCAATGTCCATGCCTATGTCGGGGACGATGTGTCCTCCTGGGAAGGCGGTATCATTTTTCTCGACAATGTAGACGCCATGTGCACCGTGACTTCACCCGCCACCGCAAACAGCGCCATCACTGTGGCTTCCTACAGCACGCGGGCAAGGGAAGGGACCACGCCTCCGGGAAGTCTGTCCCCCTTCAGCAGCCAGGGTCCGCGCATTGACGGGGAATGGGTGATGGACCTGGCTGCTCCCGGTCACTACGATATCGCCTGCGCCCGCTCCAAAGACATCTCTGGCGCAACCTTCGGCCAGTATGCTTGGTTTGGTGGAACCAGCGCCGCGGCTGCTCATGTCGCTGGAGCAGTTGCCCTTTTGCTGCAGAGAAACCCCTTTCTCAGCCCAGCACAGATGATGCAACTGCTGCAGTCCACCGCACGCCAGGATGCCTACACCGGCGTCAGAAACGAAAGGTGGGGCTATGGCAAGCTGGATGCTTGGGCGGCCTTGGCTGCTATCCCGACCCCCACGCCTATACCCACTCCTACCTTGACCCCCACCATCACTCCCACTCCACGCGTGCGCTTCTTCCTGCCTCTTATCATGAAGGGAGTAATGAGTGAGAAGTAATGCAGTTCGTAGTAGGCGCTTCAGCGCCGTGATAACGCGCTAAAGGTGCGCCCTACGAACAAAGGGGGAGGACGCAATTCCGAGTGTAGTTCAGTTTTGGGGCAGAATATGGATAAGCGTGGACAGCGGCGTTTGCCATTGAGCCTGCCAGGGATTTCAATCCCTGGCTGAAGGGGATAAAGTCCCCTGAAGGGGGCTGCTGGCAGCCATCACTCGGCTTTAGCCGACTTACGTTTCAGCCAGGGAATTGATTCCCTGGCATCATCTGCGCCTGGGCTCCCATGCCCAGGCGAGGTGGTCTCCTGTGTCACCCTGAGAGAGTGTTGAAAATCTTGTCACCCTGAGCGAAGCGAAGAGCCTGCCCTGAGTGCAACGAAGGGGTCTCGCGTAACTTTAGCCGTATTTTCCCAAACACTGCGAGATGCTTCACTTCCCCTTCGCTTTGCTCAGCGCGAAGGTTCAGCATGACATTGGAAGGGCTTTTTCAACACTCTCACCCTGAGGCGAAGCCGAAGGGCTTGCCCTGAGTACAACGAAGGGGTCTCATGGAACTGAGGGAGATTCTTCGCCGCTACGCGGCTCAGAATGACCATGGGAGAGCAGGTGCTCTCACGTTTGGCGTGGACGGCGGGTGGTCCACCTGGAGCAGTCTCACACTCGGCGTGGATCACAGTCCACGCTGGGTATCAGATAGCCCCGTCTACTTGAGGAGCGAATCCGTTCAATCCGTTCCCCAAATCTGCTGACAGTGATCGTTCTTGGTCCAGACTTGGCTGCTTTTCATCCGCCTGAGGCTATGCAAGGCATTTCTTGCCCCAAAGTTGAACTACACCCACAATTTCCCTTTACTTGCACGTACTGCCACTTTGCGCTACAATACGGCTGCGAAGCGGAAGGCTCTGTAGAAAGGAAGAGCATGCAAAAAAATCAGGATGTATACAAAGCCGTGATTCCCGTTGGGGGCTTGGGCACACGCCTTCTGCCTGCCACAAAGGTACTGCCCAAGGAGTTGCTCCCGGTTGGTCGTCGCCCTATGGTTCAGTATGTCGTCGAAGAAATGCGCGCCGCTGGCTTGGAGAACATTTGCTTCGTTACCGGCCGCCGCAAGACACTCATCCAGGAGCATTTTGACCACGACCCCGAATTGGTACGCCACCTCCAAGACCGCGGCCTCGATGAGCTCCTCGCCGAGCTAGCGTACCTGGAATCCGGTTTTCACCTGACGTACATCCGACAAAGCGGGCCACAGGGCTTGGCAGATGCGCTGAGCCTAGCGGAGGATTTCGTCGCAGGGCAACCCTTTGTGCTTGCCCTGGGGGATTCCATCATGTGCGAGCCGGAGATGGGTTCGCTGCTGCGCAAGATGATCCGGGAACACTTGGAGCACGATGTGGCAGCAACCATCGCCGTCGAGAAACTGCCTCCTGAAAGGGCAAAAGCCTATAGTTTTGTGCTCCCCCAGGAAGGCACAGCGGTCCAGGCTGAGGTGTTTGAGGTCGCCGAGGTCAGCGACAAGCCTCCACAGCCCTCAGGCAATTGGGCAATTGCCGCACGCTTCGTCTTCAGCCCTGCCATTTTCGCGGCTATCCGCCGCTCTCGGCCCAGCCGTGCAGGTGAGCTGCGTTTGACCGACGCCATTCGCATCCTGCTCCGACAGGGCAAGAAAGTGCAAGCAGTTCCCCTCTCTCCCGATCAGCGGCACCATGATATTGGTAGCTTTGGTGGCTACTTCCGCGCCTTTTTGGAATTCGCCTTGAAGGACCACTATTACGGCGCTGAAGTACGCAGCTACTTGGAAGAACTCATGGCGCGAAAAGAGGAATGGTATGGTGATGAATAACGCATCCACCGATTTAGCCCAACAATTAGCCCTGGAAATCAGCCCGGTGTTTGCCGTCGAAGCCATCACCACAGGGCTGGACCGGCAAACCATCAGCCTACAAGGCCGCCTCCTCACCGAGTCCGAGGCTGCCTATGACTACATGGAAGCACGCTTCAAAGCCTATGGCTATACCCCCATATTGCGTAAACAGCAGGGACGCATTGTCGTCAGCGCCCTTCCCATCCTCTTCACCGCCAAGCCAGCGCAGGAGTACGGGGCAATCGTGCTCTTTATCCTGACTGTCCTCTCTGTGCTCTATGCCGGCGCTTTCATGCAAGCCCCTGACCCATTGTGGCCGCTGACGCACCTCCAAGCTGGATTGCCCTTCGCCCTGGGGCTGCTGACCATCCTCGTTGCCCATGAGTTAGGCCATTACCTGACAGCGCGTCGTATGGGCGTACCGACCAGTCTGCCCTATTTTATTCCCATGCCATTGAACTTTTTCGGCACCATGGGCGCCATCATCCGTGCCCGTGCGCCCATGCGCAATCGGCGCCAAGTGCTGGCGCTAGGAGCCGCCGGCCCCCTCGCCGGCATCATCGTGGCTATCCCTATCCTTATTTTCGGCTTGATGCAATCTCAAGTACTGCCCATTCCCAACCGTCCGGGCATTATTATGGAAGGCAACTTCCTCCTCTATGCCCTGTTGAAATTCTTGGTCTTTGGCCGCTTCCTGCCCAGCCGTGGTTATGACGTCTTCCTGCACCCGACGGCATTTGGCGCATGGGCTGCCTTGCTCGTCACCGGCCTCAACCTGATGCCCGCTGGCCAACTGGATGGAGGGCATGTGGCTTATGCCCTTTTAGGCAAGAATGCGCGCTGGCTGAGCCGTCTGGCAGTGATTGCCGCACTCTCCTTGGGCATGATCTGGTCGGGCTGGTTTCTGTTCGCCCTGCTCCTCCTGGTGTTCGGCCAGCGCCACGCCGAGCCCTTGGATGATGTCACTTCGCTTACGCGAGGGGAAAAAGCATTCGCCGTTTTCATGTTAGTGGTATTCATCTTGCTCTTTACTCCCGTGCCCTTGACCATTCAATAGCACAGCACACGGGCACTCACACACGAGCACCACATTGCAATGGAGCAACGGCTTGCGATGAACAGGAGCATGAACATGATTTACAAAACGGCTTCCCAAGATCCGAACAAGATCCTTGTGAGGTTCGAATTGCCCTCAGCCATTTGGGCAGAATCCGTGTACCTGGTGGGCGATTTCAATAACTGGGATGAAAAAGCGCATCCCATGATCCGTGACCGAGATAAAGGGAATTGGTATATCATCCTCGAACTCGAACGGGGAAAGGAATACCAGTTCCGCTACCTGGTGAATGGACGCGAGTGGCACAATGATTGGCAAGCAGACAAATATGTGCCCAACCTCTACGGTGGAACAAATTCTGTCGTGTGTACCATACTAGAAGAATAGAAAATAGACCTGACAGGTCTTGAGACCCGTCAGGTCTATTTTTTACTCCAAATTGGCATGGCGCGACATCATGTCCTGGTTCGTTTGCCCCGTGCGCTCTGCCAGCCATCCAATCGCGCAGTCGAGCACAATGAGCATTGCCTGCTCCAAGATCGTGGCAAGGGGCAATTGGCTCCTCTGCTCCATGCTCACCTTCGGCGTTTCTCCAGGCACGAGGAGCGTGTGATCCGCCAGTTGCGTCAGCGTCGAGCCGGGGCGCGACACCACCGCTGCCACTTTCGCCCCCAGTTGCTTGGCTTTCTTTGCTGGCGTGACGGCACCTGCCGTCTCCCCACTCCCCGAACACACCACGAGTAGATCGCCCGCGCTGATCGCCGGGGTGGTGACATCGCCAACCACATGGACGGCAAAGCCCAGTTGCATCAGGCGCAGGGCGAACATCCTCATGAGCAATCCAGAACGCCCCTGCCCGACGACAAAGATCCGCCGCGCCTCAAGGATCAGGTTACAAAGCTGCTCTACCTCTGCACCACGCACCTTTTGCAAGACTTCTTGGAGTTCCTCCAGGTCGGTGCGCAGCCATCCATTCCAATCCATAGACATGATCCTATCCCTGATTACGGCGAGAGCATGGCGGTAACTTCTTCGAACACCTCCAGCACCCGCTCCACTTGCGCCTCGCTGATCATGAACGGTGGCTTGATCTTCACCACATTGCCCAAGCCCATGTAGCGCGACTCACCGAGCAAGACGCCCCGCTTGAGTGCTTCAGTAACGAAGCGATGCGTCTCCTCAACGGCAGGCTCTTTGGTCTTGCGGTTGCGCACCAGTTCTACCCCAAGCATCAAACCTGGCCCACGGACGTCGCCGAGGAGTTCGTATTTGTTCTGCATCTCGCGCAGGCGTTGGGTGATATACGCCCCCACTTTCGCCGCCCGCTGCGGGAGCTGTTCCTCTTGCAGCACTTGCAACGTCACCACACCTGCCGCCATCGCCACCGGGAAATGGCTGAAGGTGAAGGAGTGGTCCCCGGGTCCAAAACCGTCCAGGTCATCGCGTACCAAGGTACCAGCCAGTGGGAAGCCGCCGCCAATGGACTTGCCAAAGGTGAGGATGTCCGGCACAACGCCGTACAAGTCCGCCGCGAACATAGCACCAACGCGCCCAAAGGCAGTCTGAATCTCATCCCAAATCAGTAACATGCCATAGTCATCGCAACTCTTGCGTATTTCGTGGTAGTACTCGCGCGGATAATCAATCATCCCACCGCTTCCCTGCACCGGTTCCATAATCAGGGCAGCCGGTTCCCCATCAATGGCATGTTCAATCATCTGACGCAAGAACTTGGCACATTCCAAGCCACATTCCGGATACGTGCGCTCAAAGTAACAGCGGTAGCAATAGGCATGGGGAAAACGGATCGCGTTCTCCATATAGTTCAAGAACTTGTTATTGGGATGGGGCCAACTGAGCGCCATCGTGGCTAAGGTGCGTCCAGCATAGCCCAGCCAGGGGGTCAGAAAATAGCGTCGCCCTGGCCGGTTACGGATAGCCAGTTTGATCGCCCCTTCATTCGCCACCGAACCGTGCAAGCAAAAATTGACCTTCTTGAGATTGCCGGGTGCAATATCCGTCAGGCGCTTGCACAAGAGAAACTTGGGGATGGTGCCAAAACCAGTGCGCACATGTGTGGCATGCTTGATCTGCTCCGCCACGGCGGCAATCACCTTGGGGTGACAGGCGCCGATGCCTAGACTCCAAGCCTGCGAGGTACAATCAATGTACTCCCGGCCTTCGGTGTCCGTGAACGTAGCACCTTTTTGGTCTACGATCGTGATGGGCATGCCCGTCGCCACGCTGCCCCCGGCGAGGGCATTGTAGCCCGCCGTCAAATCCTCTTCCGTATACGGTCCGAAGAATTCTTCCATGTACTTGCTCATTGTTTTCCCTCCAATCTCCTTGTCCAAATTTGCCGTTCCATTACTCTATTTCTCATCGCCCATATCCACCAACACCCTCAGGGCGGCTTTTCCTGCCATCAACTGATAACCATCTAGTATCTGCTCTAAAGGCACGCGGTGAGTAACCAACTTTTCCAGCGGCAACCCTCTAGCAATCTCCACCGCCGCCCGAAATTCTTCCACTGTACAGTTAAACGTCCCGAGGACGTGCAATTCTCCATAGTGAATCAGGTTCGGTTCGATGGGTACGGTGCTCCCACGAGGCACGCCGCCAAAGACCAACAAACGCCCCCCACCACGCACGAGGGGCAACCCTTCCTGCAGAGCCTGCGCATTGGGCACCGAGACCATCACTAGATCCGCCCCCATGCCATCCGTCGCCTCGCGCACCACAGGCAATAACGGTTCGTCATGCGTGTTCACCGTGATCTGCGCCCCCCACTGACGCGCCTGCACGAGCCGTTCCTCGTGATGCCCTGCACAGATCACCGTGCCGGCGCCGAAGTGGCTTGCCAACGCCACTTGAATCAACCCCAGTGCGCCATCCCCGATGACCACAACGGTCTCACCCCTCTGCAATTTCCCTTGGGTGTGCAATCCGCGCACACACGTCCCCACTGGCTCCAGCAAAGACGCCCTTTCGTAGGAGATTTCCTCAGGAAGTTTCACCAGCCCGCCCTGGGCGACCAGTTGCGCTGGGATCAACACGTATTCCGCTTGCGCCCCATTATGCGTCGTGCCAAAATCCAGGGCATTGAGACACAGCGTTGGTGAACCACGTTGACAATAGAAGCACTCCCCACAGGCCGTTGCAGGAGCCGCCGCCACCCGTTCGCCAATCTGGAACCCTTCGACCGCTGCGCCGACCTCTGCCACCTCGCCTGCAAACTCATGGCCTAAAATGCGCGGGACAGGCAAGTTCCCTGGCGGAGACCCCCGCTGATAACTGCGCAAATCTGAGCCACAGATGCCGCAATAACGCACCCGCACCAGCACCTCTCCCGGCGCCGGAACAGGCTTTGGCACCTCCTCCACGCGGATATCGCCCTTCCCATAGTACATCGCCGCCTTCATCGTCGCCATTGCGTTTCCTCTCCTCTACCAGATTGCCCAACGAACAGACTATCGGGACCGTTTCTCAACAACCCCCTTGAGCCGCCACAAACCCTGGCACCACCAACACATCCTTCGCCGGCTCCACCACAATCACCTCAATCCCCAATTCCTCCAGTGCGCGCTTCATCTGTGGGGAAATGCCGCTATCCGTGATCACCCGGTGCAACATCGTTACAGGACCGGCTATTGCAGAAGCCACGCGCCCAAACTTGCTGTGATCTGCTAGAAGGATCACCTCCGCCGACAACTCCATCATCAAGCGCTTTAACTCGGCTTGTTCGATGACGCTATTGGATAAACCATCTGTGATAGTAAGCCCCGTTGTGCCCATGAACGCCTTGTTGGGCCGGAAGCGACGCAGTGTGGCTTCAGCCAAGGGACCAACCAGGAAATGATCCCCGTGTCCGAACTCCCCATCCATCGCTGGGGCGACCGTGCCGCCTGTGGAAATCAGCGTAATCCCTGGCGAATCGCACAATTGATCCAGGACACGCAGCGAGTTGGTGATCACCATGATATTGCGTCTGCCCTTCAACGCCGCTGCCAGTTGTGCCGTAGTCGTCCCGGCGTCAATAGCAATGGTCTCGCCTTCCTGTACCATCGCTGCTGCAGCGCGTCCGATGGCGACCTTCTCCGCCACATGCAACTGTTCCCGCTGGCGATAATCTATGTCGCGCGTCAAAGTGCCGTGCGTACTGACCGCTCCACCGTGCGTGCGCCGACAGAGGCCCATTTTCTCTAGTTGCATCAGATCGCGGCGGATCGTCATCTCCGAAACGCCCAGGGCTTTGCTCAGAGAAGCAATAGACACCACATGCTCTGCAGACAGCCGTTCGCTGATGCGCCGCAGCCGTTCCGCTCCGATCATTCCCCCTCCGTAGTCTTTCCCAAAATTCTTTTCAGGCTACTATAGCACAAATGATACTTTTTGTCAAATTTTGATATATTTTGATAAAAATATGGCCAAATCGCCTGGGGAAAAGCAGCATTTTCACAAAATGAATCACACCCAAGCAGCTCTGAAGGGATAAAATGGGGGTGGGCAGCCTAACTCTCCTTGCCCTTTATCGCCAGCTCCACATCTCTCTGAAGGATCCCATCGCACGCCTGAGGCAGTTGTATGCTGCCTATTAGCGTCTAGTGCTGTATCACTTCCGTCACGCTCTTGCCCCTTGCTACATCGCCCGGGTGTAGTTCAGTTTGGGGGCAGGATATGGATAAGCGTGGACGGTGGGGGTCCACCCGGAGCAGTTTCACGCTTGGTGTAGACGGTGGACTGTGCTCCGTCTGGAGCGGGATGGATTAGACCTGACAGGCCTTGAAGACCTGTCAGGTCTGTTTAAGATCCCTGGAGCGTGGACGGCGGCGTTTGCCCTTGAGCCTGCCAGGGATTGAAATCCCTGGCTGAAACAGTAAGCCCCCTGAAGGGAGCTGCTGC
>JACIWX010000013.1 GCA_014360755.1 Chloroflexota bacterium
ATCTGAAAAGAGCAGTGGTAAAATTGAAAGAATAGTAGTCAAAGTTTGAAGTGATAAAGGCAAATTAATTCTAACAATCTGACTACTAATAATAGAGTTTACTTTTGGAATAATGAAAATTAAAATTAAATTTAAAAACCACCATGTCACTAAAAATAAAAAAATAGCAGTGATAAGCTTAAGGAAATTACTGCCATCATACCATTTCTTTATTTGTTTGATCTTATTTTGCATGTGTTTAAATCTTACTAATAATAATATGGAACTGCCAAAGAATAGAGTGAAAGAGGGGACAAAAAAATTAAACTTCAAATTAGGTAAGAATGCAATTATCCCTATGAATAACGCAATAAACATAGTTTGCCATTTATATACCGAAATCTTATGAGCTTTTGTAGCTTTTTTCTTTTCCTCTTCTATCTCTTTCTCAGATAGGATAATATAATTTTCTCCAGCTAATGAATCGTAAAGAATTATTAATTCAAATGGGGAAGGCAATTGAAAAGAAACTTTTGTTTCCTCTTCGGTGATTTCTATAGGAACAGATTGAAGAAAATTCTGAAGGGACCAACTAAAAGAAAGAAGTTTCTCACTAATTTCTTTTCTTTTTTCTTTAATAGTGTCTCTCAATTTATTACTGTAATTTTCCTTTTCAGCTAAATCATTTATTATCCACAATATGTATATAGCATCACTTATGCTTTTCTCATAGGAAGATATGGAAAGAAACTTTTTTATATAAGTCTCTGTATGTCTGTTAAAGCCAAAATTTATCCATGCTTTCAACATTAAAGAGAAAGCAATTATATTCAGATTTTCTTTTTTTAAGCCAGACTCCAAAAAAGATTTAATTTCCGTTTTAATAGAGGAATCAATATATTTACATCCGATGCTTAAAAGAAATATCATTTTAGTAGAGGTGAAGATTGAAAAATCTTTACTTTTAATAAACATGTTTAACCGTTTATTAATAATTGATTGGGCATTAGTTGGATATTCTTCATTTAGTTTCTCAGACAAAGCAAGAGCAAGAATACCAGTTATAACCTCTGTTTCTGAAAGAATATAGTTGTCATTACTTTTGAGATTCTCCCAAAATTCTCTTAAAGATAATTTAACTTTTGATATATAATCATCAATATCTATATTTTTGTCTAAAACAATGTGACCTAAATAGAAAACCAAGGTATAATCTTTCCAAAAGTTTTCTTCGTCAACCAATTTTAATATACATGATTTAATTAAAGGAGTTATCTCATTCATTTCTTTTGCTTTAATCTTGAATTATTAATTATTATTATTATAAAAACCAAGCTTTCCTCCGTAAATTTGGTTTATCAATTATTTCACCCCAGTTTTTTAATCTCAAGGCTAAGTAAGACATTAACTTAGGATAATAGACACTTACAGGAATATTTTTAGGACGAAAGCCTCTCCAATTCATTTTGGAAAGCCAATATATTTGGGTCAGTAAGTATTCATATTCATCAAATGAGATAGTGGATGATTTATCTATTTCAACTTTTATTGGTTTCCTTGGTAATTGCACTTTTCCTTCCAGTCGCCCTTCTATAGTAATCAAGTAAGTATGTCTTGTTATTTGGATCAGAAGACCTTTCTCTGGTTGATAAGAATTAGTATTTGTATCAAATATCCAGTAAGGAGCATTATCTGAAATGTGAATTATTGCAAACTTAAACTCAAGATTTAGTTCTTCTATTGCTTTTCTAACAGCTTCTTTTTCTCTTTTTCCTGTTCTTTTACCTGAAATATGAAAAGCAATTTTGGTTATAGGTGTTTGAAATCTCTGTTGATAGTCTCTGATTGCTTCTACTATTTGCTTAGAAAGCGAATTTTGATACTCATCGATTGGCTTGGGCAAATCTGATCTCCAATAAATAAATGATCCATTTTTTGAAAATAAAGTGGTGAAACCAAAATGTTGGTACTGATTTATATCAGACCTTCCAACTCCAATGACTAAATCTGGAAAATTATCATCGTGAGACAGAACCCAGGGCATTCCACCGCATTTAGAATATATAGCTAAAGAAATATTAGCCAATACAAAAGGTAGTCCTTGATTGTTTGATAGTTGCCTAATAGTCACTGACTGAGTAGGAATATTAGCTTTAGCAAAGACTGCTTTCGCTGAAAAATAAGGACTTTCATCTATATAATGTTTCTTTTCTGGATGGAATACAAGAACAATGTCTGGCAAATTTGTAGAGTGAATCTCAATATAGTTTTCCGCTTCTTTTGCAAAAGTTTCGATAAAAGCCAAGGGATTGACATTATCTTTAACTTTAATTTCATCTACAATATTAATTGATTGTCTAAAAATATATTTATATCCAGGATATATCCTAAATCCACTTTCCAACTTTTTACAAAATTCTCTCACTGATGACTCATAAGAGTGTGGATACATAAGTATAGCATTTATAAACTGTTTTCTCTCTGGAAAGTCTTTATCAAATGGTCCAAATCTTCGTAAACCTTGGAAGGGATCCTTATCAATATACATAGGCTGAGCAAAATCAAATCTTAATAGAGGAGACTGTAATTTTTGTCCTATAACAATGTGTGCCATTATGTGATTTCCTCCACCATTAAAATCTCACATGGCTTAAGTAGCAATGAGACCTCTTGTTGTGTTGGAAGTCTAAACTTACCTTTTTCCATGTCAGGATTGAAATGCAAAATTTTCTTTAAAAGCTCAACCATTCTATCAAATTTTACCTTCAACGCATCTTCTCTAATTTTTCTTTTTTGAAATGAAATTCCAGAAAGCCTTTCTCCGGTATAGATTTTAATTTTATCAATGATTAGAGAAGCCTTTTCTGGATAGTATTTGTAGATATTGGTATATGAAGCTGATGGTAATTGAGATAAATCGCTTCTCTTTGACAAGATTGTTTCTTTAAATTCATTTCGAGTTCTCAAATCAACTATTAAGCCAAAATTTAAAGACTCTTCACTTTTCCAAAATATTGGTTGAATTGTTAATCCTTTATATACCCTGATAAACTCATCTTCATAAATAGGATCTGAAGTATCTAAAACTGAATTTAAAACTCTTCCAGAAAAAACTTTAAAAGAATTTGAGGATGCTCTATTTAGGAAACCCTGAACAATCAACTTAGAGAAGAACTTCGGAGATTCTTCAATGGTTAATTCATCTTCCCCACTAGGATAGAGATATTTCTTCTTGGAATATGTATCAGTATATAGGAACCCTTCATTATTTGATATATTTTCTGAAATATCTACTATTTTTAAGTTCTTAATTTTGCGTTCGTGAGGAACTATTGGGAAAATGTTAATTAACCTACTCATACTCTTCCCTTTCTTTATATTTTTTTAATGACTCTTTTTTTAGCCACTGATCAATTAAATCTTTCTTAAACCTCCACTGTCCAGCCACTTTTACAGCAGGAATTTTTCCAGCACGAGCCATTCTATAAACTGTCTGTTCGTCTATCTGTAAGTAGTCTGCCAACTGTTTTACAGTCATTACTTCGGGATTATTTTTGTTCATTTCTATAGTCCTTTAATCATTTTTGGACTATATTATACAAAAATATACATTAAAAGTCAAATTCTTCTATTTCAAAGAAGCCTATAAGGGGAAGCAGGCTCGGAACGCAGGCTACGGAAGCCCGAAGGGCTGAAGTCCGAGCACCGAGACTGCGGGGTGGTTGGGGTAAATTTATACTTCAAGTTTGATTAAGATATTCTTCCTCTTAAGGAGTTCATTCAAAATCAATGGTCTTTCAAGAATTATATAAAAGTCAAAATGGGTTCTCCTTGGGTCATTTTCGGGGAGCCTGGAAAATCTCTGTTCCATCAGTACATGAGCGAGGAGCATTTGCAGTAGGGGCTCTGACGAAACGAGGTATTCGTCAGAGCCTTTTGTTTGCTGCCCATCGTGGAGACATACATCCAAAGGACAATGCTTCTTTCCATGGTGTGGTCCATGAAAGAATGCGGGACTTTGACAATCCTCACGCAATGTGCTATGATGAGACAACTTGAAATATTGTCTCAAATGAGTTAATAGGGCTTTCATACCCCATGTTCAGTGTCATCAGAATTGCCCTGGTGCACTTTTGAAATGCTTTTTCCTTGTTCATGAAATGGCATCCGTATTCTCGGCTATACTCGGACGTCATTGAGAATTGGATGAGAGGCTTTTCCCTGTAATCTTCACAAGTATTGTAGAGGATATCCTCTTGAACTCTCGCCTATGTGGGATGGAAAGGAGGTGAATGGGTCAATCAGGCGAGAGAATAACAGCCCACTTCTCATGTTCGATACGGATGCTGGAGGTGATTACTTATCATTAGGAGGACTCCGGTGAATATAGAACTTATTGCCCGCATTATTGGGGCTTTACTCGTAGGGTTTTTGGGATGGCAACTTGGGTTTTCTCTTAGCACGCAGGGTCAGCCAGCGTATCTGTATAGCATCGTCAAATTGCTTGGTGACTCTGTGGTTACCTTCCTGCCGCATATCTTAGCGACGTTCGGCGCTTTGTTGGGATTGCTGTTTACTCCCCACTTGACTACGCGGCCGTTCTTTTGGATCAGAGGCAAAGCACGCCAAGTCCCCATACAGACGCTGGTCGCTGCCTTGATTGGTTTGGTCATCGGGTTGATTATTTCTGCCTTGCTTGCTGTGCCCTTATCTGTCTTGCCCTCGCCTTTTGGGGAGATTCTGCCTTTTATCGCCGCACTGTTGTTTAGCTATTTGGGCATCATGGTCATGGTTACCCGTGAAAAGGAGATTTTTGGGATTCTGGGAGTGCGGCTGGGCAAGGAGAAGCCGATCCCGAAAAAAGAAGAGCAGGTACTACTTGATACTAGTGTGATTATTGATGGGCGCATTGCAGACATTAGCCAAACTGGCTTCATCCATGGCACGATTGTCATCCCACGTTTCGTGCTCAATGAATTACAGCACATTGCGGATTCACCCGATGTCCTGCGGCGCAATCGTGGTCGGCGTGGACTCGATATGTTGAACAAATTGCAGAAAGAATCCCGCGTCCCCATCCAGATCGCGGAAATCGATGTTCCCGATGTGCACGAGGTGGATGAAAAGCTCGTGAGGTTAGCCCGGGATCTGGATTGTCCCATAGTCACCAATGATTACAACCTGAACCGTGTGGCAGAATTGCAAGGCATCAAGGTGCTCAACATCAATGAGCTAGCCAATGCAGTGAAGACTGTCGTTTTGCCAGGTGAAACGATTACCGTGCACATTATCCAGGAGGGTAAGGAATTGGGGCAAGGCGTAGGCTATCTGGATGACGGCACGATGGTTGTGGTGGAAGAAGGCCGCCGTCACATCAACGAAACCGTGGAAGTGATTGTCACGCGTGTCTTGCAAACAGTAGCTGGCCGCATGATTTTTGCACAACTGGCGGGCAGGAAATAACAGAAGCAAGGCGCCATGGATAATTGCTCATGGCTATTGTAACGCTATCACGACAACTGGGCGCTGGCGGCTCAGAAATAGCTGCTGGTGTGGCGAAGGCACTTGGGCTGCGCATCATTGACCGTGAGGCTATTGACTGTGCGGCGTTGGAGGCGGGGGTGCCGGAGATCGCTTTGCACGAACTGGGTTATGAAGGTCGGCGTGGCTTGATGCAAAGGATCTTGGATGCCTTAAAGGCTTCCCCTGCTATCCCTAGCATTGTGGAGATGGAACGGCGGGAATCAGTACTGCCTATTGCCATGACCCCGCGAGGCATTTTTACCCCCGCCATGCCGCTCTTGAGCGCGGCTATGGAGGATTATGTACGGATTGTGGGCATGGTGATCCTGAACATTGCCCAGGAGGGCAATGTCCTCATTATCGGTAGGGGCAGCCAGGTGCTGCTGAAGGATAACCCAGAGGCCCTGCATGTCAAGGTCATTGCTCCGCTGCCGCGTCGGGTAGAAAAGCTGATGCGCATAGAGGGCATTACCCAACGCGAAGCCGCGCAACGCATTCTTGCCAGCGACCAGGCGCGCGCAGAGTACCTGCGACGTTACTACGGGGTTAACTGGCTTGATCCGCAGTTGTACGATTTGGTGATCAACACTGGGCGGATATCCATTCAGACAGCTGTCCAACTGGTGGTAATGGCACAGGTGCAACGGGTGATTCCGGAGGCATCTTAGGAGTGATGAGTGAGGAGTGAGGAGTGAGGAGTGAGAAGTGAGGAGTGGTAGGTGGTGAGAAGATGGGCTTGAAAGTGTATAACACGCTAACGCGGCAGAAAGAAGATTTTGTGCCTCTAGAGTCAGGCGAAGTCAAAATGTATGTGTGCGGGCCAAACTTGTATGGCCCAGCGCATGTAGGGCATGCCATGTCCTACATTGTCTTTGATACGATTAAGCGTTACCTGCGCTATCGGGGCTACCGTGTGAAACATGTGCAGAACTTTACCGACATTGAGGACCGCATCATTGAGACAGCGCGTTCATTAGGCACTTCGGTCAAGGAGCTGGCTGAACAATATATTGCGCGCTTTTTTGCGGAAATGGATGCCCTGAACGTGCAACGCGCCGACTATCATCCCCGCGCTACGGAAGTGATCCCCAAAATTATCGAAATCATCCAGGGATTGATCGCAAAAGGGTATGCCTATGAACTAGATGGAGATGTCTATTTTCGAGTAACCCGCTTTCCCGACTATGGCAAGTTATCAAAACGTTCATTAGATCAAATGGAGGCTGGGGCGCGCGTGGAAGTGGATGTGCGCAAAGAGCATCCGATGGATTTTGCCCTCTGGAAAGCGTCTAAGGAAGGTGAACCATCTTGGGATAGCCCCTGGGGCAAAGGCCGCCCAGGGTGGCATATTGAGTGCTCCGCAATGTCCATGCAATTCTTAGGAGAACAACTCGATATCCACGGCGGTGGGCAGGATGTGATTTTCCCCCACCATGAGAATGAAATTGCCCAATCCGAAGCCTATACAGGCAAGGTGCCTTTTGTCAAGTACTGGATACACAACGCGCTTTTGCGTCTGCGCGAAGGCGAGGAGAAGATGACCCGCCACTTGGGCAATTTCATCAGTGTGCAGGAGGCTTTGCAGAAGTACAGCACCGATGCCATTCGCCTCTTTATCCTCTCCTCTCACTACCGTAGCCCACTGACCTGGAAAGAGGAAAATGTCTTGGCTGCTGAACGCGGGGCGGAGAGATTACGTGCAGCGCTGAAGGATTATGCCGGCCCTCCGCCAACTAGCCCGGGCGATGCCCTGTGCGAGGAAGCAGAGGCAGTGCGCCGTGAGTTCATCGCCGCTATGGATGACGACTTTAACACGCCGCGTGCCATCGCGCAAGTTTTTGAACTGGCGCGGATGATCAACCAGGCACGGGATAGCGGGGTATCCGCTCATTCCCTCGCCTATGCCCAGAGCATCCTGAAAGAACTGACGGATGTGCTGGGGTTGACGTTGAAGGGACTGCCTGCGCCATCAGAAGCGGAACCTTTTATAGCCCTTTTGGTAGAAGTGCGCAGTCAGTTACGCGCAGCCAAGCAGTGGGCACTCGCCGATAGGATTCGCGAGCGCTTGGCAGAGCTGGGAGTGATCCTGGAAGACGGCCCAGAAGGAACCACGTGGAAGTATATCAGCTCATAAATTGAGGAGCTGATGGGATGATCCATCTTCCAACTCACCAGCCAACTTACCACTATTGCTGTTTCCCTTGAATGCTTGGTTGCTGAATAGGTCTGGAGCAGAGCATTGTGTTAGAGGTATTGTATGGACGCAATGCAGTGCATGAGATGCTCCGCGCTGGGCGCCGTCGCTGTAAAAAGGTGTGGATTGCCGAGGGGGTTCAGGAAAGCGGCACGGTAGCGCTCATCCTGGCCCTCGCTGCACAAAACGGTATCCCTGTACAGCGCGTTCCTCGCCATCAATTCGAGAACCTCGGGGCAGTGAATCACCAGGGCGTTGCTGCCCAGGTAGGTGCTTATCCCTACGTGGATTGGGATGACATGCTCGACTTGGCGCGCCAGCGTAATGAACGTCCTCTTCTTCTCCTCCTCGATTCTGTACAGGACCCACAGAACCTCGGGACTTTGCTCCGCACGGCAGAAGCGGTGGGAGTGCATGGCGTGGTGATCCCTCGCCACCGAGCGGCACACATTACGCCTGCGGTGAGCAACGCTTCTGCTGGTGCGGTGGAGCACCTCCTCATTGCCCAAGTGACCAACCTCGTGCGCACGATGGAAGAACTCAAGGGGAAAGGCGTGTGGATTGTCGGCTTGGAGAACTTGCCCGAGGCGCAAGATTATCGGGAGGCAGATTGGAGCATGCCCCTGGCATTAGTGGTGGGCAGCGAAGGCCGCGGATTGAGCCGCCTGGTACGGGAGCGTTGCGACTTCTGGGTTAGGCTGCCCATGCGTGGGAAGATCAATTCTCTGAACGTAGCGGTCGCGGGTTCTATCGCTTTATATGAGGCGTGGCAACAAAGAATGACCAAATCCGAACGACCAACCCATTGAGTATTTGGTCATCTGTCATGGGTTGTTCTACTGCGTCATTTCTCGTACGGCTGCCCATCTGCAGCGGGCGGCTCCGCTCTTCCGACAACCCCGGTCAGAACAATCATCGTTACGATGTAGGGTGCCATAAGCAAGAATTCAGACGGGATGGGCACGCGTAGGATTTGCAGTTTGATCTGCAGGGAGTCCGCAAAGCCAAAGAGGATCGAAGAGGCAAAAGCCCCAAAGGGTGCCCACTTGCCAAAGATCATTGCCGCCAAGCCGATAAAGCCCTTTCCTGCTGTCATAATCTCATCGAAGCGGCCTACCGATCCGATGGTGAAATACGCTCCGCCAATGCCAGCAATCATCCCACCTAAGATAACGCTCACATAGCGTACCAGGTACACGTTAATGCCCAGCGTATCCGCAGCACGAGGATGTTCTCCTACTGCCCGCACGCGCAAGCCCCACTTGGTGTAAAAAAGCAAAATGTGCACGAGCACGGTCAAGATGAGCATCAGATAGACGATCAACCCATTTTCAAAGAAAATAGGGCCTAGGATGGGGATCTTGGAGAGGAGAGGGATAGAGATAATGCGGAAAGTGCCGGAGTTATTCAAGAGGTTCGTATTCTTCTCCAGGAACCGTGCGCTGATGAAGCTGGTCGCTCCAGTGGCAAAAATGTTGATGGCCGTGGCGCTGACGATCTGATCCACTTTGAAACTTACCGCCATGGCGGCATGAAAAGCAGAGATGATTGCCCCGCTCAAGATAGCGGCTACAAGCCCCGCATACAGGTTTTTGGTGACGGTGGCGACAACGACGGCGACCTGTGCTGAAATCAGCATGATGCCTTCAATGGCGATGTTTACCACACCGCTGCGTTCGCACATGATGCCGCACAGGGCAGCCAGAGCGATGGGGGTAGCTCTGACCAGCGAACTCCCCAGCATGCCCACCAGGTTGAAGGATTTGCCGCGTGCTGCCCAGGTCAGGAAGGCGAACACGAAACAGAGCGCTACTACTCCCAACAGGGCATCCGCGAAGCGAAAGCCACGTACAAGTTGTAGGACGCCAAGAAGCAGCATGATCAAAACCATGGCGTAGATCGTAGGCTGTGTGGGTAGGACAAGATCAGGTATGGGGATTGCCTGGGAGGCAAAGCCAGGGTTGAGTCCGAATTTGGTCTTGATGCCTGCTTCCAATCCTCTACCGAAGAACAAAAAGGTTAGCAAACCGGCTATCAGGAACACGATGCCCAGCCATTGGCTGCGGCCTAGGGTGAATGCTTTTTGTTGCGCTCGTACAGCAGTTGTTGCCATCTTTGCACCTTTCCAAAATGCTATCGTGTCTCTGCTCTATTTGCCCCATCCACGGGTGAGGACCACTTCTTCAGCCCGCTCCACGCGGATGCGATATAGCCAGCGGATAATGGCGGGCGCGGCGATAAAGACAATCACCAATCCCTGGATGATGGAGATAATGTCAATCGGAATGCCGGCGAGGGACTGCATACGCGTGGCGCCACTGCGCAGGGTGCCAAAGAGCAATGACGCCAACACCACACCAAAGGGATGGCTTTTGCCAAGCAAGGCAAGGGCGATGGAGTCAAACCCGTAACCGGCGGTGAACCCTTGTCCCACCCAGTGGTCCACCCCCAAGACTTGGCTAGTTCCTGCCAGCCCAGCCAACGCTCCGCTGAGCACCATCGCCAGCATAATGCTGCGCGTGATGCTCATCCCGGCATAGCGGGCCGCATCGGGGTTTGCACCCACGGTGCGGATTTCAAATCCCAGGGTAGTCTTGAACAGGAACCAATAGACGATGCCCGCAACGATAAGCGCCAGGAAGAATCCGGCATGGAAACGGATGGGTGGCGGGAAGAACCGCGGCAAAGCAGCGGTAGGTTCGATGTTGGGTGTGATGGGGCGGTAACCAGGCGCTTTCATCGGCCCGTTGAGCAACCAGTCGCTCAGTCGGAAGGAGATCCAGTTCATCATGATCGTATTCACGACTTCGTGGGCGCCTGTTTTGGCTTTGAGATAGCCGGGGATGGCAGCCCAAATGGCACCCCCCAATGCACCCGCCAGGAGAGCCAGTGGCAGGTGGATCAACGCCGGCAGGTTGGTGATGCTATATCCCACCCAGGCTGCAGCCAGGGCGCCAATGCCGAGTTGTCCCTCCGCTCCAATGTTGAACAGCCCACAGCGGAATCCTAGCGCCACAGCCAGCCCTCCAAAAATATAAGGAGTTGCTGCCACCAGGCTTTCCGTGATGGGCCAAATGGCGCGTAGGAAGAGGGTGTTGTCGCCAGTGCTCAGATAAAGCCGCATTCCCTCGTAGACTTCGCGTGGGTTGCCCAGGGAGCCGTAGAGCAAAGCACCATAAGCAGTGGCAATAGTGTGCCAAGTTGCAGCCAGCGCTGTGCCAGGTGCGCGGAAAAAGTTGCGGTATGTGGCGACAACCGCCGCATCGGTAATTACGATAACGATAGCGCCGATGACCAAGCCAGTGAAAACTGCTAGAACTGGCAGCAACAAGGTCTGCCATGCCGGAGGGATCAAAATCCCTCGTTCCTTTTTTGCTCCTGTGGCTGGCTGTTTCCCTCGTGTTACCGTTTGTGTAGATGCAGTGCCCTTTCTTTCTTCGCCCACTTTCCACTCCTTATCGTCATTCAATCTGAGTTCGCTTGCTAAAAGACGCGCTCTACCTCTTCCACTCCAATCGTCGGAGGTGCAACCTTGGCTGCTTCGGAGGCTTCCACTCCTGCCATGAGCAATCCCAGATACTCGCGGTTGACCCCCTTAGCAGGCACAATGTCCATGATGCGCCCGCGGTACATGACAGCGATGCGATCGGACAGAGCAATGATCTCGTCCAGTTCTGGCGAGACCAGGAGCACCGCGGTGCCCTCGCTGCGTTTCTGAAGGATGCGCTGGTGGATGTATTCGATAGAGCCCACGTCCAAACCCCTTGTAGGCTGGGCGGCGATGATCAGTTTCACCGGGCGGGAGAATTCCCTCGCTACGATCACCTTTTGTTGGTTGCCACCGGAGAGGGTGGAAGCCGGCACAAAGACACTGGGCGTGCGCACATCAAATTCTTCTACCAGTCTGGATGCGGTCGCAATGATCGTATCTTCCTGGATATTGATGCCCTTCGCAAAAGGAGGTAAGTAATAAGTGCATAATACCAAATTATCGTGAACCGGGCGGCTGAGGACCAAGCCATCCCGCTGGCGGTCCTCAGGCACATGGGCAACGCCCTTTTCCAGTATCTGGCGTGGATTGGCGTTGGTAACCGGCGTGCCCAGGATGCGTATCTCTCCCGCGATAACGGGTCGCAGCCCGGTGAGTGCCTCTACCAATTCGGTCTGCCCATTGCCCTGGACGCCGGCAATGCCCAGAATTTCCCTTTCGCGTACTTCGAAGGACACTCCATTGACAGCCAGATGCTGGCGGTCGTCCAATACCTGCAAGTCCTTTACTTCCAGGACTACCTCCCCTGGGGTGAGGGATTCCTTATGGACGACCAAATCCACCTGGCGTCCCACCATCATCGCAGCCAGTTCCGCCGGTGTAGTTTGCGCAGGAGTCGTGGTGCCCACCACGCGTCCATTGCGCAGCACGGTGATGCGATCGGCGATTTCCATTACTTCGCGCAGTTTATGTGTGATAAAGATGATCGATTTGCCCTGTTTGACCAGGTTCTTGATGGTGGAAAAAAGGCGGTCCACTTCCTGGGGGGTGAGGACAGCCGTGGGCTCGTCCAGGATCAAAATATCGGCTTCTCGGTACAGAAGTTTGATGATTTCTACACGCTGTTGCACTCCGACGGGGAGATCCCGCACGTACGCATCGGGGTCTACTTCTAGCCCATATTGCTGCGAGATCTCACGAATCCGTTGGGCGGCTGCGCGCTGATCCAGGAAAATGCCGCCCCGCGTGGATTCCAACCCTAGCATCACGTTCTCCGCAACGGTGAGCGGGGGCACCAGCATGAAATGCTGATGTACCATGCCAATGCCCTGTGCAATGGCATCATTGGGGCTGTGAATTTTGACTTCGACCAAGCCATCGCGGGAAGCAGCCGATGCCGGTATGGCGGAGCGGTTGCGGGGACGCAGGAAAATCTGTCCTTCGTCGGGCTGATACAGTCCATACAAGATGTTCATCAAGGTGGACTTGCCTGCCCCGTTTTCTCCCAAAAGGGCATGGATTTCCCCTTCTTCCAAAGTCAAATCAATATGGTCGTTAGCCAGTACCCCAGGGAAAGCTTTGGTAATGCCGCGCAGTTCCAAGACAAGGGGCATGGGATGTTCCTCCAGAAATAGTATATGGTTCGGGCCAAGGAGTCCATGCCTTGGCCCGAACCCTTCCTAGCGGCGTGGTGATTACAGCCCTAGCACGCCGTTCACCGTGATTTTGCCTGCGATGAGGTCTGCCTTGATTTGCTCTAGTTCTGCCTTGAGGGACTCGGGCACCTTGGCGTCGAACTCATGGAATGGGGCAATGCCCACGCCATTGTTCTTCAGCGTGCCTACATACACTCCACCCTTAAAGGTGCCATCAGCCACTGCCTTGATGGCATCGAAGACCGCCACATCCATGTTCTTCAGGATGCTGGTCAGGTAGACTTCCTTGAACTCAGGGGCGCTGATGTACCAGTCGGTGTCCACGCCGATGAGCATGGTGCCGCGCTCCTTACAGGCAGCAGCAGAGCCGAGGCCAACCGGGCCCGCGACGGGCAGAATGATGTCCGCACCCTCGTCCATCAAGGACTCGGCAAAGCGGCGGCCGTCATCGGTGGACTCAAAGTTGCCCGTGAACAGCCCTTCGTCCTTGGCAGTGTTCCAGCCCAGCACCTCCACCTTGGTGCCATGCTTCTGGTTGTAGTACTTGACGCCGGCCTCGAAGCCCTTCATGAAGATGGTGACGGTCGGGATCTTGATGCCGCCGAAGGTGCCGACCTTGCCGGTCTTGGTCATGCCAGCGGCGAGGTAGCCGGCGAGGAAGGCGGCTTCATCGGTGGCGAAGGTGAGGCCCAGGACGTTGGGCAGTTCCTTGTCAGAGCCGCAGTCCTTGCCCACCACAGCCCCTGGCCAGCAGTCGGGGTAGGAGTAGTCCACGATGGCGAACTTCTGGTTGGGGTTAGCCATGGCGGCTTTGGCGGTGTCAACGCCCAGGAGGAAGCCGACGGTAACGATGAGGTCGAGTTTCTCATCGAGGAACTGCTGGATGTTCTTGGCATAGTCGGCTTGGACCTGGGATTCGAGGTACTTGCCCTCGGCGCCCAGTTTCTCCATGGCGTCCTGGATGCCTTTCCAGGCGGTGGCGTTGAAGGACTTGTCGTCAATGCCGCCCATGTCCGTTACCTGGCCTACACGCACCTTCTTCTTGACGCCAAGGCCAGCTTCCATGATGCAACGGTCCGCATCTTCCTGCATCTTCTTGGCGGCTTCAGCAGGGGTTACAGTGCCAGCGATCACGCCTTGCTGGCCAGGCCGCGCGCTGTCCCAGAAGCAGCGCAGCTCAGGTGCGGCAGGCATGCCACGGCCTTTCTCCAACTGCGCCATCGAGCCCTGCAGGATAGGATCCTGCTGGATAATAGGTGACTGCGCGACTTGCTTGTGGGAAGGCAGCACCTTGGATTTCTCGAGCCACATCTGCTGGGCATGCTCGCTCGTCATGAACTCGATGAACTTTTTGACCGCCTCGAACTTGGGCGTCCCTGGCTTGACCGCCGCGCTGATCATGTAGTACTTGCCGGAGGTCATGGGCGAGGGCCAGAGCCCGGTCTTGGTGATCTTGGGGATGGGGGCCACGCCAAAGTCCACACCAGCATCCAGATAGCCGGTCAGGGACCAGTCGCCGTTGATAATCATGGCTGCCTTGCCCTCTTTGAACAGGGTGTCCATGGTGTTGTAGTCGCAACCGGGTGGGACGACCTTGTGCTTGAGGCTGAGGTCAGCCATGAACTGCAGAGCATCCACCATGGCTGGCGTATTCAGCGTGGGCATATCCGTTTTGTCATCCAGCACCCAGCCCCCGAAGCCACCGAGGAACGGGGCAAGCCAGAAAGGTTCCTGGGTGTTGTATGCCAGACCCCACTGCCCGGCTGCCTCATCTGTCAACTGTTTCGCCATTTGGATGAGTTGATCGCTATCCGCTGGTGGGGTGGGGACCAGTTTCTTGTTGTAGAGCAACATGAGGTGGTTGCCAGATGAGTCAGGGATGCCCCAGAGGGTACCCTTCACTACGCCACCTGCCAGCGCACCGGGCACAAAATTGTCCAGGAAAGCCTGGTCAAACATGTCCGTGATGGGTAGCAGGATGCCCATTACACTGAAGGGGCCGGCAAAGTCGTTGGGGCAGCGGATGATTTCTGGCGCTTCCCCAGCCAGAGAGGCGGTCTGGAATTGCGTGCGCAATTCCTCGTTCCCATAGTTCGTTACTTCGACCACGATGTTGGGATTGGCCGCCATGAACTCATTGACCAGTGGATAAAGAACAGCGTTGCGCTTTGCCTCATCCTCCTGCTCCCACATAGTGATCGTAACCTTGGGCACGGGCGTTGCCGTCGGTTTGGGCGGCGGCGTCGTTGGCCCCGGTTTGGGCGTTGGGGTAGGCGTAGGCTTGGGCGCGCACGACGTCAGCAACATGGCGAACACCAAAAGCAACGCTACCATAGTTGAAAACCACTTACGCATCTTTTTTCTCCTCCCTGAAGAAAAAGTTTCAAAATGTTTCTAGAACCTGCCTCGCGAAAAGATGTCCCTTTTTCTACCCGCTTTCACCTCCTTTTCTAAGAGCGTTGAAAAAGTCTCTCTTGTCATTCAGCGACGGCCAAGACGTCTCTTCCCTGTCATTGTGGGGACTTTCACGCCGCAGGCGGCATGCCGGGAACGCGGCACACCGTCCTCAGCAGTGCTCTTCCCGTATGTCATGCTACGCCGCGCAGCAACCGAGAACCTCATTGTCCAAGCGATATGAGATGCTTCGGCTTCGCCTCAGCATGACACAACGATATGAACTTTTTCAGCGTTCTCTAGATGCGTTGTTGTGATGACGCGACCTACAATTAGTATAGCGAATTCTCGCTTGTTGTCAATCTTGCCTTTTACCCTTTGACTCCTCCCAGCGTCAAGCCAGAAACAAGCCACTTGGAGGAATACAGGAACAATGCCATGGCGGGTAAGGCGATCATAATGGAAGCGGCTGCGAACCGTCCTGCTGCCAAGGTAAACTGTCCAGCAAAGGTCCACAAGCCTAACGGCCAAGTGTACATGTTGGCTTTCTGCAACACGACTCGTGCGACCAGGTACTCGCTCCATCCGCTCATGAAGTTGAACAGGAAGGCGATCGCCAACGAGGGCGTCGAGAGGGGCAGGATAATGCGGTAGAAAGCGCCCAGCCGCGACGTGCCATCAATCAGCGCCGCTTCCTCCAAGTCCAGAGGTATCGTGTCAAAATACCCCTTGAGAATCCAGATACTGAAAGGCACCGAGGTTACAGAGTAGGCAATGACCAAGCCCAGGTAGTTATTGATGAGTTTGAGCCGTGAGAGCATGATGTACAGCGGCAGGAGCAACATCCCCGCAGGGATCATCTGCGTCGTCAACAGGAAAATGAGCCCGGGCCCACGCCCCGGGAAGCGGAAGCGGGAAAAGGCATAGGCAGCCGAGGCGGAAAGGATCACGCCAATGGTTGCCGTGGTCAGCGTAATCACCAGGCTGTTCCACAGCCACAGGAAAAAGTCAGATTTGCGCTTGGTCACGGGGTCGCCGAAGAGCACCAGGCGGTAGCTATTCAAGGTTGCGTCCTTCGGAATAATGCGCAAATCTGTGGAAAGCAGGCGGTCCCCTGGGCGGATGGAAATGGTGAAAATGCGCAGAATGGGATAGACCGCGATGACGCAGGCTCCAATCAAAATCAAATGGATAATCAAGCGCTTGAATGGGCTATCACCGTGAGCTCGGTAGAAGAATTTGCGCCAGTTCATGATGCTTCACTCCTTTCGCATGATTCCTCGGACTGTTCTCTATTCATAGGCTGCCTTCAAGCCACCTGTCATCCGGATGTAAATCAGGCTGAAGAGGAACAGGAAAGCAAAGACCACCAAGGCAAAAGCCGCCGCAAAGCCATAGCGGTAAAAGTCAAAGGCGGCTTTGTACAGTGAAGACACCAAGATGTCGGTCTTTTCCTGCGGGTTGCCACCGGTGACGAGATAGATGACATTCAAGGCGTTGAACGTCCACACTGTGCCCAAGATAATGGCTGGTGTGGTCACAGGCCGCAGCAGCGGAAGCGTGATATGGCGGAACTGCTGCCAGCCCGATGCCCCGTCAATCTCAGCGGCTTCGTAATACTCCTGCGAGATGCTCTGCAAGCCTCCCAGGATAATCACCATCATGAAGGGAATCCCCAGCCAGATATTGGAAATGCAGACTGCCACAAATGCCCAGAAGGGATCCGTTAGCCAGTTGATGGGTTTCAAGCCGAGGTTGCGCAGCAAGACATTGAAGAATCCATAGTGGTAATTGAACTCGTTGCGGAGCGCCATACAGGCAATGGTTTGTGGGATTGCCCAAGGGAAAACAAGCAGGGTGCGGTACAAGCCGCGAAAGCGCATCGGCCGGTTGAGCAGCAGCGCCAGAGCCATGCCACCGGTAACGTGGAAAAAGACATTGATTGCCGTCCAGAGGATGCTGCGCAGGAGCACCTCCCAGAACGTGGCATCGTGGGCAACGACACCGGTGAATACGGACTTGAAGTTGTTCAAGCCGTTCTGCAGGCTGAAGGTATAGGTGCGCACCGTGGTCATGGACATGTTGGTAAAAGCCAGGTACACATTGTAGGCAAAGGGGTAGATGATAAGTCCCGTAATCCCAATCAAAGCAGGCGTCAGCAGCAAATACGCCAAGCCCAGCTTGCTGATGCGCGGACCACTCAGAAGCCAATACGCGGCAAGGTCTACCAATAAAAGCGCAATCCCGATCCCCACCTTGCGCGTTGTGGTGAACCCTGTAGCGGGCCTGACATAGCGGACAAAAACGAAAAGGAACAGCGCCGTGAGGGCTAACACGACCACGCCAAACAGTACATTCTTTGGTCGCCGGTGGAACAGGGTATACACGACTGCCTCAACCAGGGCTAGAGCGCCTATGATCATCAGCAGGAAGCGCAGAACGGTGACCAAAGAGGTAGCCATAATCTGTGGAGTCAGGCTAATCATATACGCAAATCCTCCTTTTCTCGGAGAGTGTTGAAAATCTTGTCACCCTGAGCGAAGCGAAGGGTCTCGCGTAACTTTCGTATTTTCCCAAGTACTGCGAGATGCTTCACTTCCCCTTCGCCTGCCCTTCGCTTCGCTCAGGGCAAGGCTCAGGGCGAAGGTTCAGCATGACATTGGAAGGGCTTTTTCAACACTCTCTTTTCTCGTAAGTGTGCACCTTACTTATCACTCCGTGTTGGGCAAGTCCGTTACACTTGGGCTGCTTCATACATAGGTTTTTCGCGCTGCGCAAAGACGCGGTAATCAATATCGGGAAATGGGTTGTCCAGCTCAGCAGCATTGTTCAGGAAGTGCTTGTCCATGTCGGTGAATGTCCCTGAGGCAGCGATGGAAGCCAGATGGTGAAAGCGCGCCAAGTGCTGCTGAAAACGGCCGCTGGCATACTCCCTGGCTTGTCCGGTGCTGATGAGGAACGGCCAGTCGCTGCTTTCCAGGAGCAAGAGTTCCCGTGCCGCCTGGTTCAGGACTTGGCGCAACTCGCCTTCAGCCTGTGGGTAGCGCGCCACCAATTCCTCCATGCGCCGTTCGGCGCTGTGGATGAGCGGCCACATCCACTCGGTATCGGGATTGAGCCATGTCCAGTGGCCGCCCCCTTGCCCCCAGGAGCTTTCAGGCAAGGTGATTACTTCGTCCGGTGGGTACGCCTCCAAGTAATCGCCAGCGGTCATCGGAGCGACGGTGTCGTTTTTGTCCAAGCGCCGCAGCACCTCCTTGAGCCAAGCAACGCCCTCGAACCACCAATGGCCAAACAATTCGGTGTCATAGGCTGATACGACAATGCCGGGTTTCCCTGTTGCTTCGTAATAGCGGTTCACTTCCTCTTCCAGGATGTGCACAAAATGGTCGGCGTGCAGGTGCACTTGCTTCAGCGCGGGTTGGGGGTCATAGAGATCCTTTTGGCCAAGATCCACCTGTGCCCCGGTGATGCGCCAATACTGCAATCCAGAATGGTCATCTTTGCGGTGGAACTCGCGGTAGAGAAAGTCGCCTGGATAGCCATGCGCCGCAGACCAGACCTGTAGCCCTGTCCGCTCATCGCGGCCGTATACCGCCACGTTGGCGGAATGGACGTAGTAGGGACGCATGGTTGTGCGCTCTTTGGCTTCGGGCCGCTCATCCACGCGCACGACCAGCCTGCGCTTGGGCAGTGCTCCGTAGGGACCGATGGCATCGCCAGCCACTTTCCCCACAAGTTTTCCACCGACGATGACGTGCGTATCGGTGAAAAAGTAGCCCAGGTTCAATGCGCTGAGGAACTCTTCAATGCCCGGTTTGTAGGTGCCATCCTGGACAAAAGCAGGACGGTAGCCGCATTCCGGCAGCCAGATGCCGCGTGGGGGGCGGCCCAGGTGGCGGCGGGTGGTCTCGAGTCCCACTTTCAGTTGTGCATAGATGGTGGAATCGCGCTCCATCAGAGGCAGATAGCCATGCGTGGCGGCGCTGGTGAGGATGTCCAGGTTTCCTTCATCCTGCAACTGGCGAAAGGCAGCCACCAGATTTCGTTTGTACCGCTCGGTGAAGGATTGCAGGATATTCTGGTACCAGTTGAGGTAGAATTCTGCCAAGTAGAGCAGATGGGCAGATCCCTTTTCCCTGTGTCGTTGGATGTCTGCCTCTACCAATGCCAATTTTTCCAGCACGTAGAGTTCGAAATGGGCGAGGACCTCTGGGTCAGCCAACTGTTCCAGCAGGATAGGCGTCAGTCCAATGGTCAAGCGGGGCGTGCAACCTTCTCCCTTTAGGTCGAAAAGGGCATTGAGCAGGGGGATATACGTCTCGGCAATCGCTTCATGGAGCATTTCCTCGCCATGGGGCCAGCGGCCAGCTTTGCGCACGTAGGGCAAATGGCTGTGCAGTACAAAAGTAAAGGCGCCTTTCATCCTGAGCCTCCCGTGGTTGTATATGGCTTGAGATGATCGTTCATCAATGATGTGGACTCCTATGTCCTCGTTTCCAGCGTCTGGGAATGGTCATTGCTGGCTATGCCATGGTTGATGAGGTTGGCTGTCCCCATTATACACGGGATACTGTGGACTGCAAAATGGGAGAGCGTGATGGACGGCCATCAACGAATTCGCAACGAATAGGCCGCGCCAGCATTCGTTTCTTCGTGTCCCTATTCGTTGATGGCTGATGCACACCAACTTGCCAGGCATGGCGGGATGTGGTATACTCCGCATTGCGGTATTGCCCCTGTAGCTCAGTGGACAGAGCGAGGGCGTCCTAAGCCCTGTCGTCGGGGGTTCGAATCCCTCCAGGGGCGCTGGGGTGGGTTTAGAGTGGGAAAAACTGTCGGGAATTCGGATGGCCCCGAAAGCATTATTTGCTGATGCATGGAAAGTTGCATGCTTACTGAGAAGAGGCGTAAGACATGAACCCGCAGATGGTGCTAGATAACCTGGATCACAAGGCTTTAGAGCATTTCCCCGGAAGGGTCGTACGCAAAGACCTGGTCAGCAGTCTTAAAGGTCAACAAAATGTCCCTGCTTACGTCGTTGAGTATCTCCTGGGCAAATACTGCTCATCAGCCGATGAGAGCGTCATCGAGGCAGGTTTGCAGGAAGTGCGGCGTGTGCTTACCGAGCACTACGTGCGCCCCGACCAAGCAGAGTGGTTCAAGTCACAGGTTAAGGAGCGCGGTGAGCACCGCGTGATTGACAAGATCAAGGTGCGCCTCGTCGAAACTGAAGATAAATATTGGGCTAATTTGGTGAATTTACAAATTGATCGGGTGCATGTCAGCGAAGAGATGGTTCATCGTTACGACCGCCTGCTTGGTGGTGGGGTTTGGGCAGTTACAGACCTTGCCTATGATCCACAGCGGTACAGTGGTAATGAATTGCGTCCCTTTGTCATTCGAGAGCTGCGACCCATCCAATTGGCGGGTGGCAATGTCCTGCAGGAAGTCTGCGAAGTGCGGCCGTCCTTCTCCCGAGATGAATGGTTGGACTTTCTCCTCCGCGGTATTGGCATCGAACCTACCTCCTTGCCCCATCGCTTAAAATTGCTCTATCTCGCACGCCTAATCCCGCTTGTGGAGAACAACTGCAATCTTGTGGAGTTTGGGCCGCGTGCAACGGGTAAAAGCTACGTGTATCGCGAAGTCTCGCCTTATGCCATTTTGGTCTCCGGCGGCGATGTAACCGTGCCGAGTTTGTTCATGGCGAATATCGGGCGAGGACGCATCGGGCTAGTGGGGTTATGGGACGTGGTGGCATTTGATGAGGTCGCTGGCCTCACGCGACTTGCCAGCCCCCAGGCAATCAATCTGCTCAAAGACTACATGGAATCTGGCAGCTTCAGTCGTGGTAAAGAGGAAATCACGGCATTGGCTTCATTAGTGTTCATTGGCAATATCAACCTGGATGTCGAGTTGGCATTGCGCACCAGCCATCTCTTTACTCCTTTCCCTCCTGAGATGCAAGACCTGGCATTCCTTGACCGCTTCCACATCTATGTTCCGGGTTGGGAGTTTCCTAAGATGGCGAGTGCACTACTCACGAGCCATTTCGGTCTGGTTACGGATTATCTCGCGGAGTTTTTCCGTGATTTACGCAAGATAAGCCAGACTCCTGTTATTGATTCGCACTTTGCTCTGGGCGATGCGCTGAACAAACGGGATGAAAAGGCGGTACGGAAAACAGTGTCCGGACTGGTCAAGCTGCTGCACCCGGACGGCATCGTCAGCAAGGGGGAGTTGGAGGAGTACTTGCAGTTGGCGCTCGAGTTCCGGCGGCGTGTCAAAGAACAACTCCGTCGCATGGGAGGAGTGGAGTACTGGAATACATCCCTATCCTATCTGGATAAACAGACCCAGCAAGAGCACTTTGTCACACTCCCAGAGCAAGGTGAGGCAGCGGTAGTCTCCCCTGATCCGCTCCCTCCCGGGGTGACCTATACCGTGGGACTGGATGTGGAGAGTCAGCGCTATGCGCTCTATCGGATTGAGGTTGTCTCGATGAAGGGCAGCGGCTACACCGTCACGGGAGTGACGGGCAAAGCCATGCGTGAAGCGGTGCGCACTGCTTATGACTATCTGCGCAGCAACCTACATCGTTTTACTATTGACCGCTCGGTGGAAGACCTACAAATGCATTTCCAAGTGGTGAACTTGATGCAGGCCAAAGAAGGCAGTCAGACGGCAGGAGCGTTTTTCATTGCTATGTTCTCAGCGTTGGTTGGCAAGCCTGTCCGAGCCGCCACGGTTGTGCTTGGAGAAATCACTGTTCAGGGAGCTGTGCTGCCAATAGGTGACTTGGCTGAATGTGTGCAGCTAGCCAAAGAGAATGGCGCGCGGCGCGTGCTGGTTCCTACATCCAACGCGAAGGATATCCCCCATATCCCTACGCAAATCTTAGCAGGTCTAGAGCTAGCCTTCTACTCAGACCCCAAGGATTGCTTGCTCAAAGCATTGCAGGATTGAGAGAATAGAGATGCCAAGCGAGCAGACACGGAAGTATTTGGCTCACTTGCAGCGGGGCGGCACGGGACTTGTCGAGATGCGCCGCCTCTTGGATGCATATGCTGAATATGGTGATTGGGAGCAGCTCAAAGTTCAGGCGCGCGCCCATAACTTGCTGGGTAAAACCTCTGCGCACATGATAGATGCCCTCCTGGCTGCCTTTAAGCGGCGTTTTCTGCAGCCGCTGGGGTTGCCAGGGGCGCTTACTGTGGCAATGGCGATGCGCTCTGCGATGCCAGAAGCAGCCAAAACCCAAGTGCTCTTTCCCTACTATGTCCGTTCCGATGCCCTGGTAGAACGTTGCTACCGCGACCTCGTCCTGCCTAGGATAACACTGCCAGGTGCAGCGCTGTGTTTGGATGAGGTGCGGGTCCATCTACAACACATCGGCGAGCAGCACCCCGAAGTATGTGCGTGGTCCGCCTACCTGCAGCTGCGCTGGTCGCGGGGATTCCTCGCTCTCCTGCGCCATTTTCATTTGTTGGAACGCTATCCGAGCACCGCTTTACAACGACTGTGGCTCTTGCCAGAGGCTTTTGCATTTTTCTGGTTGGGTTTGTGGTTTACCTCTGGTTCATATTGGTCTGTGACTCAGGATGACCTGTGGCCATTGCTGCAAACCAATGCCGAGATGTCTGAGAGGCTGTTAAATGAAGGCCATATGAAGGGGTGGTGGTCCTATCAGCGACTGGGTGGCATCGTCCAGTTCCAGCCGCGTTATAACAGCATGGAGGAGTGGTTACAGCATGGGCTGGCCTGAAGCAATGGATGAATTGGAGACCAAGCTGAGGGGTTGGTGGCGCGGAACATACCGCACACTGGACAATGTGCCTTTCTTTCGTCTGCAGTACCCACCGACGCAGGAGCGGGAGGCGCTGCGGCAGTTCTCGCTGCTAGCTGACCGTCTGCGCGCCCAGGGCTTTCCCGTGCAGTGCATCTCATTGACCGACGTGCTGCGCAACACGATGCAACAGTTGACCAATGCAAAGGATGACCTCTCAAAAGCCTTATGCAGCCTGGAAACATCGCGTGAGCGCATCGAGCTACAAGGCCAGTTGAGCGAACTGCTCGCTGAGGAGCTGCCACAAGTCCTGTGTACCCACTTGGTATCCCGGCCACGCAATAGTGCGGTGATCCTGTTGCGTTTTGGCGCGCTATACCCCTTTGTGCGTTCCTCGACGCTGCTCTCACGGTTGGAGAACCGCGTGCGCTGTGCGGTCGTCTTACCTTACCCAGGCACAACACTGGGCGCGGTGCTCGATGTCCCCGAGGGACCTCATGTCGGGTACTACCGTGGTGAAATCATCGCCTGGAGGTGAACAGGTGCTCATTCGTGATATATTGGAACGCGATCCCTCTCGTGAGATCAGTTCGGTTATTCGTGTGACCGACGCCGACCCGCACCGGGTCTGGGTGGAAATGGAGGAGTACGTCCCAGCCGAGCAAATCCCGGATTTCTTCCGCGAAGTGCTGGATGTCCTCCTGGAGACGCGACAAGGCACGAGCGAGCGTCTGTGCATTTGGGTATCTGGCTTCTTTGGGTCGGGTAAGAGTCATTTTCTCAAAGCACTAGGGTATCTATTGCAGGATCGCACGCTGCGTGATCCTGAGGGCAAAGAGGTCTCTTCCGCTGCATTGCTCAGCAAGAAATTGAGGCTGACCAACCAACACCAGATCATCGTTAAGGAGCTGTGCCCACGTGTGTTATTTCTCAACCTGCTCGATCATGACCCGCAGGCACCAGACCGCCCGACGATTGGACGCTTGATCTACCGTGCCCTGTTGCAAGAAGATGGCCTTTCCACCGAATTCTGGGTGGCGGCATGGGAACAGGAACTGCAAAAGATCGGCAAGTGGGACTCTTTCCGGGATTGGGTGCAGGAGCAGTTTGGGCGCACGTGGGAGGAAGAGCGCAAACTCAACGCCGCGGCCGTCCTACAGCAAGCCTTGCCCCGCTTCCGGCCCGAACTCTATCGCAGTGAAGAAGATGCTGCTCAGGCGATCGCTAGCGCCAAGCCAACTCAGTCCGAGGTAACTCCATCCGACGTGATCGCTGCGCTGCGCGCAGCGCAGCGGCTGAGCGGCTTCACCCTCAGAAGGGACGTATGATCGTCCTTCTCGACGAAGTGGGGCTGTATATCGGCGACAGTATTCAACGGTTGACAGAGTTGAATGGGATCGCTGAACAAGTGGTGCAGCAAGGTGGTGGCAAGGTCATGCTGATTGCTACGGCGCAGGAGGCTCTCACAGACCTTGTTGGCAGGCTGTCGGCTGACCCGCAGATGCTGGAATGGCTCAAAGACCGCTTTCGCCTGCGGTTTGGGTTGGGGGCGACGCAGGTGCCGAAAGTGCTAGCCAACCGCCTCTTCGCCAAGCGCCCCGAAGCAGTGCAAGAATTAGATGCGTTGTACGACAAGCACCAGGGCACATTACACACCAACTTGATTCTGGGCCGCGATTGGGGCAAGGCCGACTGGCGGCAACAGTATCCCTTGCCTCCATACATGGTGAGCCTGGTCCAGGATATTATGGCAGCACTGCGCGGTTCAGTGGATGAGGCGCGCCGACTTAGCGGCTCCAGCCGCTCCATGCTCAAGGTGGCACAGGCTGTGCTGACCGGTGAGGGCGGTATGCTAGCCGGGAGCGAGCAACCCTTAGGTTGGCTGGCCAGCCTCGACCTTTTCTACGACGCACTCAAAGCGGATCTGCAGACAGTGCGCTCTGAGCAAGCCAGAGCCATTGAGGAGCTGCAGAACTTGGGGGAGGTAGGGGGCTTGCCGCTCAGCCGCATTGGCAAAGCCCTTTTCCTGTTGCAGCAAGTGCACCAGCGCATCCCTTGCACGCCGGAAAATGTAGCGGCTGCTTTGGTTGACAGCGTGGATACGGACACCAACTTCCTGCACCAAGCCGTGCGCGAAGGGCTCGCGCATTTGCAAAAGAAGGGGTGGGTCGCCGAGGTTGATGGACAGTATCGCCTGTTGACGCCTGAGGAAATGTCGCTGGAGCGCCGCGTGCTGCAGCATTACCCGAGCCCGGCTGAGCTCCAAAGAGGTACCGCGGAGTTGCTGCGCGATATCCTTCGTTCTTTCCGCTTCGAGCATGGCAATATCCGACGCCCTTTGAAAGTGCGCATCGAATTCGGCGCCGGGGTGGATCCACTCTTCCCAGATGGCGAGCTGGTGGTGAGTCTCTTCTCGCCTTTTGCTGACGAGTCCGATGACGAAGTGAATGGCCGCAGCATCGCCGAACCGCAAACACTCCTGTGGCAGGCTGCTCCGGATGGCGAATTAAAAGGCACGCTAGAGCGTGCGCTTGCGCTCAAAAAGACACTCAGTCAGTTGAACAGCGCCCCACTGACGCCCGCACAAGGGGTATACCGCACCCATCTGGAGCAGGAAGCGCAGAGCGCCTGGCAGGTGAGACTGCCCCAGTTGGTGCAAAGCGCCTTCCTGCATGGCCGTCTGCTGCTTGAGGGGAAAGAGTTTGCGCCGCAGGGCAATGACCTGCAGGCGGTGTTACGCCTTTACCTGCATCAACTGGCTGAGAAAGTGTATTACGAGTTTGTAGATGAGCGGCCTGACCGTGATGACGACATCGCTTCGATCTTGAGTTGGCAGCCTGGCAGAGTGCTGCCTGCTGTCTACAGCCGCGCTGGGCTGGTAGCGAAGGACAACCAGATTCAGCATGACTCTGGCTTGCTAGCCAAGGTGAAAGAGGAGCTGCGCCGCCGTGAAAGTTACGCGCAGGGTTGCCGAGGCGCCGACCCGCTTGCCCACTTCGAAGCGAAGCCATATGGTTGGGACCCGCGCCTGGTGCGGTTGTTGGTAGCAACCCTGTTCAAAGCTGGTCTTGTCAGGCTTCAGGTCGGTGGCAGCACGGTGGATGATCCGGCAGATCCGCGCGCGGCAGCGACATTCCTCAAAGAGCAGGACTTTAAAAAAGCGCTTTTTGCCTACCAAGGGGAAGTGGATTGGCGCAAGGCTGCGGAATGGTGCTCCAAACTCTTTGGCGTGCCCACTGCGGACACTTTTCAGAACACAGCACAGAAGGTGCAAGAGCAGGCAGAGAAGTGGAGCGACCGCGCCGAGGAACTAGCCACACGCTGCCGGGATAACCGCTTGCCGTCAATGCTTGCTAATGCCTGCGACGCGGTACAGCGCGAACTGAGCCAAGTAGCTGGCATCAGTGATCCTGCCGCATTGCTGCGCCGCTTCCTGGATTGCGCTGCAGGCTTATCGGACGAGATGCGCCTTGTGCGCCATCTCGATACGTTTGACTTTAGCACCTTCCGCAAGATGGTCGAATGGGTGGCGGAGGCATCCGACTGGGGGCAGATGCAGAGCGGGCAGACAGCCCAGCGCTGGCAGCGCCTTCAAACGGCTCTGGGCGCAGCCGACATGCTTGACCGCTGGGAGCAGATGGCTGAAGATTTCGCCGATCTCCAGAATCGCTTCCAAACAGACTATGAGAAGCGTCATGCGTTGTTCCAGGAGTGGGTAGCAAGGGCTCTGGAGGAAGCCCGTACCCACCGTGCCTTCAAACAGTCACCGCAAGAAGCAGAAGACAAGCTTACCACATTGTCGAAATTGGTCTGTCCAGGACCTACAGAGGGAGAGGTGTCTCGCGCTCCTTGTCCGCTTTGCAAACGCCGTTTTGAGATGCTATCTGACTGGTATGTGCAGGAGAAACAAGCGGAAACAAGGCAGCAGTTGGACGCATTGTTGCCCAGTCTTGTCTGTGAAAAGAAAGAACATCTTGAACCCATGGAGCTACATGTGACGGTGCGGGACGAAGCAGAACTCCGTGCGTTGTATGAGAGGCTTGAGGGATACCGTCAGCAAGCCGGGGGCGCTCCCATCGAAGTACAGGTGACTGCCCATCCCATGGAGGAGGGATAAGGGGTGGAACGCACCGAACGCAACCGCATCCGGCAGATGGTGCTGAGTTGCCGACGCGTCCTCGAGGAGGAATATGATGCGCTGCTGCGCCTGCACGGCCTATTGCCCGATAAAAAGCTGCCTGCCCCGGCTGGACGCGAAGAGACACGCCGCCTGCTGGATAATGCTCTGGGGCGCGAGGGGCAGGAATATGCGGTGGCACGCCCGCGCTATGTCCGACAAGCAGCCTTCAGCTTCTTGAACCGCCTGGTAGCCCTGCGGGTGGCTGAGGCACAGGGCTTGATTGGCGAAACCGTGCTGCCTCGCCCAGAGTATGGCAACCGCTCGCGGCGCGAGCGCGACCTAGCCGATGCCGATCCGCACCTGGCAGCTGATGCGGAAGAGCTGGCTCACACTGCGCTGCGCGAGGCGCTGTCCGAACTGGCAGCGCATATCCCGCTGCTCTTCCGTGAAGGAGACCCCTATGCTATCCTCTGGCCGCGCTTGCCCGCCTACCGCGCGGTGCGCCAGGCATTTGTCCAGCTTCCACCGGAACTGTGGCGCGAGTTCGAGACGCTGGGCTGGGTGTACCAATATTTCCATTCCGTGGAGCGGGATGAAATCCGCCGCAGGCTGCGCCGCAACCCGCAGCCAGATGAAATCCCACCGCTGAACCAATTCTACACCGTGGGGTGGATTGTGCGCGCACTGGTCGAAAACACGCTGGGGCATTTGTGGCTGGAAACGCACCCGCACTCGCCCCTGCGCCAGAGGTGGCAGTACTTGGTGCCGCTACAGAACCAATTCCGTTCACCTGCGGAGGAGCGCGATGTGGCTCGTTGGAGAGTGCTTGACCCCGCCTGCGGCAGCGGCCACTTTCTGCTGGGCGCTTTCGACCTACTGCTCCCGATGTGGCAGGAAGCGCATCCTGAGATGCCCGCCTGGCAGATCCCAGCGAGCATCCTAGAGCACAACCTCTATGGCGTCGACATTGACCTGCGCGCCTGCCAGATCGCCGCGGCAGCGCTCTACCTCAAGGCGCGCACCGCCTTTGAACGGCTGAAAGGGAGCGACCCGCGGGCACGCTTTGCACCGCGACGCCTCAACATCGTCTGCGCTGACATCCGCTTCAGCGATGGCGAGCGCCGCCAGCGCTTCCTGTCGGAGTTCGAGCATGACCAGCCCTTGCTGCGCCTGGTCCAAGATATCCTTGCCACTTGCGAGCAGGCTTACGAACTGGGCTCGCTCCTGGACATCCGTGCCCAGTTCGAGAGGAGCTTTCATCAGCGCGTGCGCAAGCCCAGCGACTGGCAGCCGCAAGCGGTACAACTGGGATTCCTGCAGCCTGACAGCCTGCAATTGGCACTGGGCGACGTGCCCGTGCCCGTTCCGCGTGAATACACAGTGGAGGAGATGGTCGAAAAGGTGCGCGAGTTCATCCGCGCTGCGGCGCGGCGTCAGGACATGGGCAGCCAGCTCTTTGGCTTGGATGCCGAGCAAGCGGTGCACTTGGTGGACGTGCTCACCCAGAGCTATGACGTGGTGCTTATGAATCCGCCTTATGGCGCCCTCTCACCCGGGGCAAAGGAATACGCCCGCAAGGTCTATCCGCGCACGCACAACGACGCTTATGCCGCCTTCATCGAATTAGCCATCCGCCTATGTCGTGCAGGCGGGCGTGTGGGCGCCCTGACCGGGCGCACCTTCCTATTCTTAAAGTCGTTCCAAAAGCTACGCGAGGAGATCCTGCGTTCCGAGGCTTTGCCCGAGATCGTGTGGGACCTGGGTTTCAATGTGCTCGACGAAGCCACGGCGCGCTATGCTGCGTTTACCCTGCGCAAGCGTTACGAGGGCGATGGCGTGTCCTGGCGAGAGCACCCGGTAACCTTCTTCCGCCTGACTGAGCCAGCCTGGGACGAGAAGCGCGTGTGCTTCGAAGAGGCGCTGGCGGCTTGGAGCACCGAGGAGTCGTGCGGCTGAGGATCGCGAGCACGGTAAACCGGGCTGCGCTTGCATAGCCACCACAGTCAGCCATGACCGACATTATGGAGCATTCAGCCGGATATGAATCCCCGGCAATGAGGAGCATGCAGTGACTAAGCCAGCAACTATCTACACCGTAACTCTGGGCGAACTAGCAGAGGTGCCCGGCACACCCTTTGCCTATTGGGCGCCGCGGAGCCTGCGTGCGCTGTTCCAGAAGTACCCGCCGCTGGACCGCGACGTGGCTGGGCGGCCAGACCAGCCCAAGATTGCGGACGTGAAGCAGGGCCTGGCCACTGCAGATGACCTGCGCTTCACCCGCTACTGGTGGGAAGTGCCGGTGGAGCAGATTGCCACCTGCCGTGAGGAGACGTTGAGCGGCAAGAAGTGGGTGCCGTTTGCCAAGGGGGGCAAGGCTTTCTTCCATGACATTGCGGCGGTGGTCAATTGGGGAAACAACGGCGAGGAGATCAAGGCGTACATTATAGAACGCTACCCATATCTCCAAGGCAAGTGGGAATGGGTGGTCAAGAACGAATCCTTCTATTTCCGCCCGGGGCTGACATTTCCGAACATTGTGTCATCGGTTCGCATCAATGCGCGGGTGGTTCCCATTGGCTCCATTATCACGGTGAAGCACCAAGGAGTCTATGCGAGCCGCGATGATCGAGACTGGGGGCTTTGTGCTTTTCTCAACTCTCTTCTGGCTGCTTTTATTCATTACTGCATGAACCCTCTAAGGCATGGACGGGACACAGGTGAGCTATCCAGGCTTCCCACGAACGAGCTAGTCCTTCAGAGCCCTGCACTTGATCGCTTTGCCCATGAAGCTTGGAATCTGCTGCAAGAATGGGACGCAGGCGACGAGGCAAGCACGCAATTCATCCTGCCCTGGCTGCTGCAGGTATGGGATGTAGTCCAAGGGAAATGGAGTGAGGGGATGAAGCGACCGGTAACAGGACATCCATTGGCGGAGGATTTTGTTTGGAGCGATTGGGATAGCGCGCGGCGCATCCGCGCCTTTGTGCCGCCAGGAATGGCAGGGGGCACGGTCAACCTGCGTGCGCTGGCTGAGGCGTGCGTCGAGCGGGAGCGGCTGCTGCGCGGGCGCATCGCCGAGATCCAGCGCCAGATTGACGACGAGGTCTACCGGCTGTATGACATCAGTGCAGAAGACCGTGCCCTCATCGAGTCAGAGTTGGGTGCCGCGCCGGAGGCGACAGGTGAGGAAGGGGCAGAGCCAGGCGAAGGAGAGGAAGAAGAGACTGCGCCAGAGGGCCTCATGCCCGCCGAAGAGCACATCCGCCGGTTGGTGCACTATCTAGCACACGAGGCGATTCGGGCTGATGAGAATGGCATCGTGCCTTTGCAGGACCTCTACACCGTAGATGGCCGGCTGGAGCATGGCTTGCCTCACCGTGTGCGGGAGAAGCTGGGCGAGATCTTTGGCGAGGCGGCTCTGGGGAGCATCGAGCAGGACCTGCGCTGGGCGCTGGGCATGCCGCTGGACGACTGGCTGGGGAGCGAGTTCTTCTCCTACCACTTGGGTCTGTACCGCCTGCGGCCGATCATCTGGCAAATCACCAGCCGTCCGCGTGGGCAGCCCGCTTTTTCCTGCTTCCTCTACTGGCACAAACTGGATTCCGATACCTTACGCAAGGTGCAGGCAGTGTACCTACAGCCGGCGCTGGATGGTGCGCGGCGCGAGGTGGAGCGGCTGGCTGCGCAGTTGGGTGCGCAGCAGGTAACAGGAGCCGCACGTCATGCATGGCGCGACCTGCAACGCGCCTGTCGCCAAGCCGAGGCGCGGCTGGATGAGCTGCGCAGCCTGAACGAGCGCCTGCAGCGGCTTGGACAACCGCAGCACTTGAAAGTGACCAGCCGGAGTACATGGGTGGTGGAGAAGGTGAACGAAATCGTTGCACATGGTTACCGACCTGAGCGGGACTATGGCGTGCGTGTTAACATAGAGCCGCTCAAACAAGCGGGCGTCTTGCCCGCCAGCGCAGAGCGGGTGAAAGGCTGAACATGAGCGTGAAAAGATGGCTTCGCGAGTTGTTATGCGATGAGCTGCAGCACCAAGGTCAAAGTGGACTGTTGGTCTGGTATGATGCGGGCGGCACGCTCAAGCCCATTGTGGAGCAGGCACTGCCGCAGGGAGTGCGCTTGCTGCCCTTTCAGGGGAGCTATCTGGCTCTGCGTTTCGCCCTCGAAGGGGAAGACCCACAGTTCCGCCAGCGCTGGGTGGTGTACGTGCCCGAAAAGGCACCGCGGGAGAGCTGGCTGCGCGATTGGGAGCTATTGGGTGCCCATTGGGACATGGACCTGCTGGAATTGCTGCGGCGGAAAGCAAATCTGAAGGTCACCCCGCGTCTGACCGAACTGTTGCGAGAACAGCCTCAAAATGCACGTGATCTCGTGCAGGAGTGGGATGCCTTATTGGATGAGCAAGCGGTTAGCGAGCAGAGCCTCTTGGAGGCGTTGCTGGCGCTGGCATTGGGACTGACACGCTGGCAGCCTGAAGAGGCTGTTTTGGCTTTTGTAACTGACCCGTCTAGTGGAGCGCGCTTGGAACAGCGCGGGCTGTGGGCAGCGTTCAAGGGGAGGCTCCAGCAGTGGGCAGGTTGGGCGCGCCTTCCCGATGCCGCGACTGACCTGAGAAAGCGTTTGGAGGCAGCCATTTTGCTCTCCGAGTTGGCAGCGGCTGTTCCTGATAACATCGTTGCTAGCTGGAACGACATCCTGCCCGCCGCTCCGAAGCAATCCGTTGTGGCAGGCATAGCCAAGGTCTGGCGCGAGCGTGAGGACTTGCGAGGCGGCTATCTCCAAGCCGCGAAACGCGTCGAGAAGGAATACAGCCTAGCCAAGCTCCTTGTGCCCAACGAACCCCTTCTGCGCTGCGAGACCTGCCGCGTTATCGATGACCTGTGGCTTCAGGAGCTTGCCCATGTCGTGGCTGCAGATGGGAGCAATCTGGCAACTAGTGCAACGCGCGTCGAAGAGATTGCTGCGAGGAGAAAAAAGGGCTTTTGGGCACGGCAAGGTGAGGCTCCTTACTGGGGGGCGATCCACCTCGCTGTGCAGCTCTACCAAAGTTGCCGGGCTGCCCTTGCGGACATCGGTGCGCTGACAGGAGTGACCGCTTTGGAGCAGCGCTACTGTGCAGAGGATGGTTGGTGGAGGCTAGACCTATGGGCTTTGGAGCTGGCGGCGCAAGCGAAGGCTTTGTCTCCCCAAGAGCGCAAGCGTTACGCAGATCCAGCCTGGCACATCTATGCGCGATACTTGGACCAACTGTCTCGGCGTTTGGCTGAAGCAGTGCAAAGAGAAGGATGGGTGACAGACCAGCCCCGCTTTTGGAGCCAGTATGTCACAGGCAAGAGGAAAACGGCGATCCTGCTCGTCGATGGCTTGCGTTACGACCTGGCGCATCGCTTTGCCGCACTGTTGCCCCAGGACGAGTTTCAGGTAACACTGCACGCATCACACGGGCTGCTGCCCAGCATCACTGAGGTAGGGATGTCTGCTTTGCTGCCTGGGGCAGAAGCGGGGTTGGCAGTCTCGGTGGAGGGGGCAAGCGTTCGAGTAGAGCTTGGCAAGGCGGATGTCTCAACCCCGCAGGGACGCCTAGCGTGGCTACAAGGGCGGCTGCCGAAGCAGGCGAAGGTCGTGAGACTGGATGAGGTGGAGGGTTCAGATCTGGACGGCGTAGAGCTGCTGGTAGTCCAGTCTCGGGAGATTGACCAATTTGGCACCTTTGTCGCCGATTTGGCACCCGAAGGGCTGTTGGATATGGTGCAGCGTTTGGTAGCCCCTATACGCTATTTGCGTGAGAAGGGCTTTTCAACTATTCAGATCACTGCTGACCACGGTTTTCTATTCTTTCCCCCTGGTGTTGAACCTATCGCACTGGACGCTGGGATTGCCAAGGTATGCAAGCGACGCTTCGCGATTGGCGCGCATCCGGAGGGTTGTCTGCTCATGGCCTCGAAGGAGCTGGGCTTGGCAGGGTCAGAGCAATTTGCCTTCCCTATTGGCTTGGCTGTCTTTGCCCTCCAGGGTGCAGTTGGCGCGTTCCTCCATGGTGGGCTGAGCCTGCAGGAGTGTGTGATCCCGGTCTTAGAAGTGAAATGCGTCGCCCCTGAGGAAAAGGTTACCGTAGTCATGGAGCTGCCGGCGCAGTTGACCAGCCGCATTGCTCTTGTGACGCTGCGTGTCGAAAAGCCAACCCTGCTTACAAAGCCCAGGCGTGTGCAGGTGGAGATCAACAGCAAGCGCAGCGAGTTGGTGGAGATGAGCGTTAGCAGGCAGGAATACAGAGTGAAACTGCCATGGCTGGGCTTTGACGAGTCGGTGCCATCTACTGCCACGGTGCGACTTTTGGACGCCGAGAGCGGGCAGGTTCTAGTGGAACAATCGCTGCCAGTAGCGATGGTGGTGTGAGGTTATTAAAGTTTCCTAGAAACACGGTGACCACCGGGGGAATGCACAAGGAGGATATGGCAAAGCATGCCTGGGTAATTATTCGCACATGGGCAGAGGGGCATGTCCAAACCGGTGGCAACAGCCTCTCGCCCATTGCAGCGCGCTGAGGCGCTCACTACAAACGAGGTTCGTAGTGCGCACTTCAGTGCGCCATGAGCGCTAAAGCGCTCACTACAAACCTTTTTCCTCGCTCGACTGGTTGGGAAAGAAGGTAGGAGTGAGGATTACCGGCGCAGGAACTCGATGAGGATGGGGTTGACCACCTCTGGCCGCTCATAGTGAGGCACATGGCCCGCATCGTCAATGGGATGGAACTCAGCACCTGGCATCGCCTCCAGCACTCGGCGGTGCGTTTCCATGGGGATGGTCTTGTCCAGACGACCCCAGATGAGCAGGATGGGGCGCCCCTGCGCCCCCACGCGGCGGAAGATAGGGGTGTGGTCGCGCAGGACATCGCCGCGCAGGGTGGAGAGCAGGGCGTAGCGAAAGCCAATATACTCCGTCTGGGGTAGGTACTGAGCGCGAAAGTCGGGGAAGCGCTCCGGGTGCACAAAGTCATTGCCCTGGGAATTGACCATCACCCGTTCGAAGAGGAGGTCCATCAGCCGTTCGCCCAGCCAGGGCAGGGAAATGAGGCTGCTCAATCGAGGTTTGGGAAAGGGCAAGCCGGCCGGGTCAATAAGCACAAGTTTGCGCACGCGCTCCGGGTAGCGATCCGTGAAACTCACAGCGATGGGTCCGCCCATCGAAAGCCCAACCACATCCACGGGGTGCTCTATGCCCAGTGCCTGCAATAGGTTCAGTAGCTGGCGCACAAAGAGGTCCAAAGTGTACTCTGTCTCGGGCCGGTCGGAGAAGCCTCGCCCGTACAGGTCATAGCGCAATGGGCGGAACCCCGCTGCGGCGAGGGCAGGGAAGGTGGGGTCCCAGATGTAGTAAGGGACAGAAAAGCCATGGAGGAGCACGACCGGCTGGCCATCTGGGGGACCGGCGAGCTCATAGTGCACCACTCCGTCGGGTAAGGCAATAAACTGCCCTGGTACTCCCTGGCGCGCTTTGTCGTCCAGCACTTGACTTTCACCGCGAAAACGATAGGCAGCCATAGCGTCTCCTATTTGTCCTCATTCTTTGCTGCTATTATAGCACAGTTTGTAGTAAGCGCTTTAGCGCTTAAAATTCCTGCTACTACCCCACCAGGGGTGTAGTTCGCTTTTGGGGCAAGAAATGCCTTGCATAGCCTCAGGCGGATGAAAAGCAGCCAAGTCTGGACAAGAACAATCACTGTCAGCAGATTTGGGGAACGGATTGAACGGATTCGCTCCTCAAGTAGATGGGGCTATCTTATACCCAGCGTGGACTGTGGTCCACGCCGAGCGTGAGATTGCTCCAGGTGGACCACCCGCCGTCCACGCCAAACG
>JACIWX010000014.1 GCA_014360755.1 Chloroflexota bacterium
GGGTACCTGGGGCGAAGTGGAAGCCCCTGGGGTATGGGCATGGGTATTTGCTGGATGTAGTGCAGAACAGTATGGGGCAGAACTTTGGCTGCATGTTGGAGGAGTACCGTGGGGATTACGATGGCGAGTTGGGGATTGAGGTAGCAGCGGATTACGCTGTGGTCATCCGGCCCGGCGCCCATTGCGCGATGCTGCCGCCCACGGTTACACCCACCGCGACCCCCATCGCTACACCGGTAGTTACACCGACAATCCAGGCGCTCGAGATCAGCAAATTCCGCTCTCACGCCACCATTTACGCCACTTGGGATTTCTGGTATTACATCTGGGTTACCAATACGGCAACCTTTGCCGTGCATGACGTCATCGTAACCGATACGTTGCCCAGTGGCATCGCCGCCTACTCTGTGCAGCCCGGCATTGGGCCCGTAGGCAACTGCCAGCCCGGCGGCTCTTTCGACGGCGTGAACACGGTAACTTGGGCTGTGGGCACTTTGGAACCGGGCGAACGTGTCTCTCTCTGCATCCGCAACCGCACGTATTCCACGGCGGTAGGGCAGTATCTCATCAACGTTGCCGAGGTCAGCGGTCGGGAATCAGCCCCCGCCTTTGCAGCGGATGTGGCTTATGTATATCCTCCGCCCGTAGAACCGACCAACACGCCCACGCCCACCGCAACGCCAACGGCGACGCCCACCGGGACGATCACGACCACGCCAACCTTTACGCCAACACCAACCCCAACGCCTACGCAGGAGGTTTGTCCACCCTGTCCTACCTGTCCGCCTTTCCCCACTCTCACTCCGACCGCGACGCCCTATGTCAGCGGACCGGGCATCTGTCCGCGTCCCGGCTACCCCGACTATGCTCCGCATGGGCCTCCGGACTTTGACATGCGCCAAGGCGATTGGTCTTCCCTTGGGGGATGGACGCATGCTGGCCCGCTTGCGGCAGCGGATGCCCTCTGGTGGCTGGACTCGCAGGAGGAATACAAGCGGGGATATAAGTATGATTTGGTAAAGCCTTACGGTCCCTGGTACGACCATGCGCCATACAACGTGCCGCCTCTGGTAGAAGACCTGGCGGGCTATGTGCGCACCGGAGAACAGGGGACAACGGTGGAGGACATGGTCGCCGGCTTGGAGGAGTACCTCCGCGCGCAGGGCTTGGAGGATTCCTTCGTCGTGGAGCACATCAAAGGACCGGACAAGGATTGGGTGTGGATGGATGCGCAGCAGCATGAGGATGTGGTGCTGCTCCTGCTGGGCTTCTGGCAGCACGATGGGTTGGAGTGGCGGCGTGTCGGGGGCCATTGGGTGGGTATTTGTTGTCCTGATCCGCACGGGATCGGGGTGGAGTTTTTCGATCCCTTCTTTGACCATGCGGCATACGGCTATCCTGGGCGTTCGTGGGGCGGGGTACCGCCGACGAGCGAGTACCACAACGATGCGGCGAATGTGAGTTATGATGCCTACGAGTTTGCTCCTACCTGGGTACCTGGGGCGAAGTGGAAGCCCCTGGGGTATGGGCATGGGTATTTGCTGGATGTAGTGCAGAACAGTATGGGGCAGAACTTTGGCTGCATGTTGGAGGAGTACCGTGGGGATTACGATGGCAGGTTGGGGATTGAGGTAGCAGCGGATTACGCTGTGGTCATCCGGCCCGGTGCCCGCTGCGCAGCATTGCAACCCACCGCCACACCAACGGGGACAACGACGCCCGTGTGGACTGAAACGCCTATCCCAACTGCGACAGAGACCCTCGTGCCCACGGAGACGCTCACTCCAGTCGCAACGTATACCTATACGCCTACGCCGACGGACACACCAACGCCCACGCCCTCGCCGAGCCTGACGCCCGGCGTGGTGCCGACGCCGTCTCCAACCGCGACGGTGCCCGTATATGGGGTTCAATTGCCGCTGGTGTTCAAGAACAAGGCGATGCCCGCCCCCGCTTTCAGACGTATCTACCGGGGGTTGCTGCCATAACAGTTTTCGTGCGCACTTGCAAAATCTATGTAAAGAGGTGCATCAGAATATGCTGCTTTCGAAACGCACCCTGAGCATCGTGTTGCTTATTGTGCTGGTTCTCCAGGTCACAGGGACAGGCTCTAAAGCCAAACCCGCAGCGCTAGCGACACAAGTAAGCCTGAGCCTGTCCCCAGCCTCTGTGACGATCCCTGCGCAGAGGTCCTTCACTGAGGACGTGATCGTGGACTGTGGCGCCAACGCCGATGCCGTGGGAATCGTAGTAACATTTAACCCGACGTTGTTGCAAGTGGTCTCGGTGGATGCCGACGAGTCCCAGTTTCCACAAATGCTGCGCAATGAGTACGATAACCAATTAGGCATTGTATGGTATGATGTCGGCGCGCCTCTAGGTTGCCATGCAGAAGGTAATTGCCCGTCGGGAGTGGTGCGTATTGCCACCATCACCTTTCGCGCCATTGCGCAAGCGCCACAAACCGCAGATATCCGCCTTCGCGGTCAAGTAACTTGGAGTGGGGAATATATTTTCAGTGGCGAGGGGAGCGGCAGTACGGTTACCATCTTGCCGCCCCCGGTTATGCTCTACCTGCCGTTTGTCACGCGCCATTACCAGTAAAGTTTGCCGGGCGCTTTTTGTCTTTGCAAAGCCGTATGAATGAGAGCGTTACACAAATCCATATTGTCATGCTGAGGCGAAGCCGAAGCATCTCGACGATACAGAGGAGAGTATCCCGCTGCTTCCCCGTCGCCTTGTGCGGCTTGTTGCTCTGCCTGACGCTGGCTTTGCCTAGCGCTGCCCAAAGCCCGTCCTGTCCCTTGCCTACCTGGCGTTTTGGCGTGGACATGAATGAGTATCTTGGCCAAATCACGGATTATGACGTAGCTGCCCTACACATTGGCTGGTATTCGGATTGGCGCAGCAGACTGAACCCAGCGCGGCCAGGTGGCATCGAGTACGCCCAGCTCCTCTGGGTTTTCTATGGGAGTGGGCCGTCCCTGGAATCGCTTGGCCCAGAGGTGGATGCCAACCCAGGCTCGCTATGGATGATCGGCAATGAGCCGGAATGCACCTATGGGCCCGGCGGGGGCAACAACACCCCAGAGCAATACGCCGACGTCTATCATCAGTTGTACCATTTCATCAAAAGCCGCGACCCCACTGCCCAGATTGCCATTGGCGGCGTCGTCCAGCCCACGCCACTGCGCCTCAAGTGGCTGGATTTGCTGTTGGATTACTACCAGGCGACCTACGACGAACCTATGCCGGTGGATGTGTGGAACATCCACAACGTGATCCTGCAGGAACTGCAAGGGGACTGGGGGTGTGGCATCCCCCGTGGGCTGACCGAGACGCAAGGGCGTTTGTACGGCATCGCCGACAACGACAATATCGAAATCTTTAAGCAGCATATCGTTGACTTCCGCACCTGGATGCGCGACCGCGGCCAGCGGGACAAGCCGCTCATCATCAGCGAGTACGGTGTCGTCATGCCCGCGGAGTACGGCTTCCCCCCGGAGCGGGTGAATGCCTACATGAATGCCACCTTTGACTACCTGCTGACCGCGCGCGATGACAACCTCGGCTATCCCGCGGATGAAAATCGGCTGGTGCAGCGCTGGCTCTGGTTCAGCCTGAACGAGCAACCCTTTCACCATGAAACAGGCATGGGGTTCAACGGCGCCTTGTTCGACTACCGCTATCCACGTTATCCCGGCGTGATGACGCCCATGGGGTTGAATTTCCAGCGCTATACCGATGCCTTGCTGGCGGGGGAGGCTTGTCTCACCGGGACCATCCGCTTGCGAGGACATCCCTCACCGCCGCATCCCTCTTATGCCATCACCGTAACGGTGAGCTTGTACCCCGTCGGTTGTCCCTATCCTGACATCCGCAGCGTGCAGACAGACAGCCTGGGCCGCTTCTCCGTGTGCCATGTGACGCCGGGCGACTATGACATCGTCGTCAAAGCCTACAACACCCTAGCGAACCGCCTGAACGGGGTGCAAGTGACGCGGGAGGGCGCCTCGGTGGACTTGGGCTTGCTGTGCGCCGGGGATGCCAATAACGACAACCGCGTGGACCTCGCGGATTTTTCCCTTCTGGCTGCGGCGTACGGCACCTGTAGGGGCAATGCCGCTTTTGACCACCGCACGGATTTCAGCGGCGATGGCTGCATTGACCTCCTGGACTTTTCCTTGCTCGCTGCCCATTTTGGACAAGTCGGTGCTCTGTATGGCTGTAGGGGCGAATCTTGTATTCGCCCAGGTTCGTAGTGCAGGTTAGTAGTGCGCGCCCTTCGCCCGCGCTCAGGGCAAGCTTCAGCGCGCATTGAGCGCTAAAGCGCTCACTACAAACGGGTTCGTAGTGCGCGCTTCAGCGCGCATTGAGCACTAAAGCGCTCACTACAAACAGGTTCGTAGTGCGCACTTTAGTGCGCTAATAAGCACTAAAGCGCTCACTACAAACAGGTTCGTAGTGCGCACTTTAGTGCGCTAATAAGCGCTAAAGCGCTCACTACAAACGGGTTCGTAGTGCGCGCCCTTCGCCCGCGCTCAGGGCAAGCTTCAGCGCGCATTGAGCGCTAAAGCGCTCACTACAAACGGGTTCGTAGTGCGCGCCCTTCGCCCGCGCTCAGGGCAAGCTTCAGCGCGCTAATAAGCGCTAAAGCGCTCACTGCAAACGGGTTCGTAGTGCGCGCCCTTCGCCCGCGCTCAGGGCAAGCTTCAGCGCGCTAATAAGCGCTAAAGCGCTTACTACAAACCCTCTTGTTGGAACAATATGAAGAATCGCATGATGCGACCCCAATCCTATCTTGTACGTGGCGTACCCTGGCTTCTTGCCTTTGCCCTCTTGCTCCTTGCGGGCATCGTGGGCGCGGCATGGGCGCTGCCCGGCTACGCGTCTTTTAGCCAAACCATCCCTCTCCCGCCCACCGCCACGCCCACACGGGCAGCCACTCCTGCGTTGCCTACGGCTACCTGGACGCCGCGCCCCACCTGGACGCGCGTGCCAACGCCTCCTCCTGGGCAGCCGACGCTTACTCCATCACCACCACCACCCGCATCGCCAACGCCTACCCCTACAGAAGCGGCTACACTCAAGCCCACATTGCCCACCCCTACGGGAGGCACTCCTATTGTTTCGCCCCAAACACCTGAGCCAACCCCCACAGCAACGAGAATGCCGCCGATGGCACTGGTGTTCGAGATCGCGGTCCATCCCCAGGTTGCAGGCCCAGGCGATGACGTGTACTTTGTCCTGCAGGTGGCGAATGTGGGCTATGAGCCGGTGGAGGGGGTGAATGTGTCCGTTGTGTGGGCTGATGACCTCATTGTGCGGTCCGTGGATTGTGCGCGTTGTCAGGTGGGCCAGTCCCCGGGACGTTTGACCCTGGGGATAGGCCGCTTGCTTCCTGGGGAACAGGTGATTGCACCCATTGGGGCGCAAGTGGTGGAGGATGCCTGGCCAGGCCAACTTTTGCAGACGGATTGGACGCTGACGGCAGAGGGCATGCCGACGCAGAACGCCCAGGCTGCCGTCGAACTACCTTGGGCAGAATTGCCGGCTACTGGGGCAGTCGAGCGGCTGCCTTGACTCGTCTCTAGCACAGAGGGTCAGGAGCGTGTGGAAGCATCGAGAATGGTAATGCCAACCAGTTGGTCATCCCGATAGCGAAGGAGGATGCCATCATCAGTCATCTGTGTGTCAGTAGCTTTCTGGGGGCGCTGAAAACTGATATAAAGGACATCTGCGTCGCGATCATAATCCACCCAGAAGCGTTGCGCTGGCAGATTGAGCAATAACGGGACAACCTGTGAGAGCGTTTGCGTAATTTTGGAATCTAGGATCTTTTCCATATTGCCTTCTTTCGCTCAACTTTGCTTGTAAAGTAGGCAGTGATGATAAAACCATCTTCTGCAGATATCTCGCGGTATACAACCATCAAATACCGTTCGTGTCCATAACTACGAGTAGCGATCAGGGAATTCCGATACCCACGCAATACGAGATCAGGGTTCTCAATGGTTTCCAAGATGTCCTCATAATGGCCTGCCAAGTCATCATGGTTTTCCACAATGTGAAACCAGCGCTCGGCCGTGAGACGGATGGGCACCCCATTGATTGAAAAGGCAATGTCCACGTTGCCATCCTCCATATGGGGTCAATCATAAACGCGTTCATAAAATTATACCCTACCTTGCTAGATACGTCAAACAACGGAGAGGGGCGCGTTGAAAAAGCCTTTCCAATGTCATGCTGAACGGAGTGAAGCATCTCGCAGTACTTGGGGAAAGAGGCTAAAGTTATGCGAGACCCCTTCGTTATACTCAGGGCAGGCTCTTCGCTTCACTCAGGGTGACAAGATTTTCAACACTCTCGGAGAGGGGCGCGTTGAAAACAGGCCCCTGAAGGGGGCTGCTAGCGATCATCAGTCGGCTTCAGCCGACTTCCACGTTTCAGCCAGGGAATTGATTCTCTGGCGACATCTGCGCTCGGGCTTCCATGCCCAGGCGAGGGGTCTCCTGTGTCACCCTGAGGCGAAGCCGAAGGGCCTGCCCTGAGTTACAACGAAGGGGCCTCACGGAACGGGGGGAGATTCTTCGCCGCTACGCGGCTCAGAATGACAATGGGAGAGCGGGTTGTCTCACGCTTGGCGTGGACGGCGGGTGGTCCGCCTGGAGCAGTTTTAAGTTTGGCGTGGACCACAGTCCACGCCGTGGAACGTGGGTTTGTAGTGAGCGCTTCAGCGCTCCATGCGCACTGAAGTGCGCACTACGAACCCGTTTGTCGTGAGCGCCCGTTCGCTGCGCTCAGGGCAAGCTTTAGCGCTCATTGCGCACCCACGCTTGGCGTGGACCACAGTCCACGCCCTGGAACGGGAGAGAGTAGATGCCAATTTCGTCCTCACTTTTATCACGGATCAGCCGCTGGGCGCTGCTCATCATCGTGTTGCTTGTCCTAGCCGTGGCTGGCTACAAGGGCGCCCGGCTCTGGCCGCACGCCTCTGCCCTGCTGGGCAGAGCGGCTGCTTTGCAAGCGCGCGCCAGCGGCGAGTTCAGCGCCACCAACCCCGCCGACTTGGCTTGGCTGCGCGAGCAGTTGGGCGCTACACGGGAGGACCTGCAAGCCATCCAGGCAGAAATTCGCTTCCTCCTGCCGCTGATGGAACACCTGGGCTGGGTGCCACGCATTGGGCATGACCTGGCAGCCGCGCCGGCGCTGTTGGAGGCAGGCATCCACCTGTGCGATGCCGGCTGGTGGGGGCTGTTGGGACTGGAACCGGTCGCGGACAGCCTCTCCCAACCAGAACAACCCGATCAGAGCGCCATTGAAAGGGCTTTGCCTGCCCTGGCTGTTTCGCGGCCTCGTTTTGCGGAAGCAGAAGCCGCGTTGGCTAGCGCACGCCGTGCATGGCGCCGCCTCGATGGACGGGCGCTTTCCCCGCGCCTGGCAGCAGGGAAAGCGCTGGGGGACCGCTACCTGCCCCTCCTGGAAGGGGGCGTCAAACTGGCGCAGATTGCACCGGGCTTGTTGGGCTACGAGCGCCCTGTTACGTACCTCATCCTGGCGCAGAACAACCACGAGTTGCGCCCGACCGGGGGCTTTATCAGCGGCGCCGGCGTCATCCAGCTCGCCGGGGGCAAAATCATCACCATGACCTTTCAGGATAGCTATGCGGTGGATGCCCTATGCCCGCCCGCTGCGCATCCCCCTGCACCCGCTCCGCTGCGTGAATACATCTGGGCGCCGGCTTTGATGTTCCGTGATGCCAACTGGTCTCCCCATTTTCCAACCTCGGCTGCTGTCGCAACAAGCATCTACCGGCGCTGCCTAGGCCTGCAGGTGGACGGCGTGATTGCCTTTGACCTGGATGCCGTGGTCAGTCTGTTGCGCGGGTTGGGCCCGTTGCAACCAGAGGGCTATCCCGAAGCGGTAACCGCCGACACGTTCCTGCGCTACGTCGCACAGTATTGGACGAACCCGCTGCGCACACCTGACACCGCAGAGCAGGAGACGGGCGAGTGGTGGCGTCGCCGCAAGGACTTTATGGCTGACCTGCTCCAAGCAGCCCTGCAGCGCATCACCAGCGCGCCCCAGACAATCCCCATGGGCAAGTTTGCCCCCGAAATGCTCCGCGCCCTCCAGGGCAAGCACCTCCTGCTCCATCTGCGAGACCCGGCTGCAGCGCAAGTGCTGGCAGACATGTCCTGGGATGGCGCCTTGCGTTCCTGGGACGGCGATTACTGGCTGGTGGTGGATGCCAACCTCGGCTTCCGTAAGGTGAACCCCAACATCCAGCAGAGCATTGAGTACCAAGTGGATGGGAGCGCAGGGGTCCCGCGTGCGACTCTGATCATCCACTACCTCAATCAGAGCGCAGGCACGGCGGAATGCATCGCCGGTTCGCGCTACGACAACACCTATGAGGAAATGATGCAGGGCTGCTACTGGGACTATGTACGGGTGTATGTCCCGCGGGGCAGCCGTCTGCTGGGCGTTGTGGGCAGCGACCGTGCGCCGGAAACCGGCGAGGAAGAAGGCAAGGCCGTCTTCAGCGCTTTCCTCGTTCTGGCTCCAGGCGCAAGCCGTGACCTCATCTTCCACTACGAACTCCCCTTCTCCCCTCCGTCTGCGGGAGAAGGGCTGGGGGTAAGGGCCACTTCCCCTCGCCCGTCTACGGGAGAGGGGCTGGGGGTGAGGGTCTACCCCCTGCTCATTCAGAAACAACCCGGCACGCCCAACATCCCTGTGCAGGTGAGCGTTAGCGGACTCTCCCTGCTTTTTGACCCGCTCCACTCTGATGTGGCAGCCATAGACGAAGCAGGGCGGGTGCGCTTTGAGCTAACCGGCGACACACGACTCACGTGGATAGAGCCGGAGAGCGGAAGGGCGCACGGTACATGGCTGCCGGCAATCTCTGGCTTTCTGGGTGTGCTCCTCATCCTGCTTGGCTTGGCAGTTTGGACGAGGCAAGTCCGTGCATGAGAGTGCACTGAGGGATGGAAGGGGCTTTTCCAGTGGTCAATGGAGGGGCGTAGAGACGTAGCATATTACATCTCTACATAATACTATGCCACGGTCCCGCCAGAGGACGGCGGATTATACTTGAAGTGAAGAGTTGCGTGCTTTGTTTCGACATAATAACATACGAGGGTATTGAAAAAGCCCTTCCAATGTCATGCTGAACTAATGCAGGGGCGAATCTGTGGACCGCCGATGCAGGGGCGAATCTGGTATTCGCCCTGTACTATCAAGAAGAGAACGAGTATGCCACATCCCAAACGCACTGACCAGGTGAAAAAAGGCGAATCCTTCACCCCGCGGGGCAGGGAACACGCACCGCGGCGCGCTGCGCTGCCCATCCCCTATGCGCTGGCGGCAGCGATTGCCATCGCGTTGTGCGCCCTTGCCGTCTATGTCCGCACCATGGCTCCTACCATCACCCTCCGCCACAACGGCGCCGATAGTGGCGACCTGGTCACCGCCGCCATCAACCTGGGCGTGCCTCACCCTACCGGCTACCCCTGGTACACCATGATCGCTCACCTGTTCACCCGTTTGCCGGGAGGCGAACCCGCCCGTGGGGTGAACCTCCTCTCGGCACTGGCGGCTGCCTTCTCCGTAGCGGCTGTTTTCTGGGCATCCTACCGACTCGTGGTGACCCGTGATGGCGACGGATGGCTCGCCGTAGTAGCTGCTTGGGCAGCCGCCAGCCTTTATGCCTTCGGCGAACTGTTATGGTCGCAGGCTACCATCGCCGAAGTGTACAGTCTACACGCTCTGTTGGTGGCAGCCCTGCTGGCTCTGGCACTTTCCCTCCCTATGCCTGCCAAACTTTACGCTGGGGCTTTCCTCTTTGGCTTGGGCCTAGCGCATCACGTTACCATTATCTGGGTCGTTCCGGCGCTTTGGCCCTACTGGCACTCCCTGCGGCAATGGCTGACCGGGAAACGAGCGCTCCAGATTGCCCTGTGCCTGCTCCCGGGTTTGCTCACCTACCTATACATCCCCCTCCGCGCTGCTGCCCATCCCGTGCCCAACTGGGGCCAGGCGAACCACTTCTCCGGGTTCCTCTGGCTGGTTAGCGGCGAAGCCTACCGCCGCTACCTCAGCGGGGCACTGCCTTTCCAGCTGCTGTACCGTATCTCTGCTTGGGCAGGCATTTGGGTGCGTGACCTGGGTGTCCTCGGATTGGCGCTTGCCCTCTTGGGCTTGTGGAGCGGGCTGGAGACCGATCGTCGCTTCACCCACTTTGGGTTGACCTACCTTGTGCTCCTCAGCCTCTACGCTATGCTTTACGTAACACCAGATTCCTACCTGTATCTGCTCCCGGCAGCGGCGGTGCTTGCCCTCTGGACGGCGCGTGGAGCGATGGCTTTGCTCCAGGCTTTGCGCCAGGAAACGGCGGCAAAACCTATCCAGCGGTGGGCTTTGCTTGCCGTGTCGCTTCTCTTGGTGGCATTGCCCGCTGCTTCCGTGGCTACGCGTTTCCATGCCATGGACCTCCACACAGACCGCACCGCCTATGCTTTTGCTGAGGGGGTGCTCCAGGCTGCTGCCCCCCATGCCATCATCCTCTCCCGAGGAGATGCCCAGACCCTGCCGCTTTGGTACGTGCGCTATGGCCTTGGTATGCGCCCCGATGTCGCCGTGGTGGACCGTTACCTGCTGGCTTTTGCTTGGTACCGCCGCGAGTTGGCAGTGCAGCATCCGCGGTTGGCGGTGGTGGTGCAAGCGCACGATGCACAGGAGGCGGCCAGCCGCATCGTATTGGAGGCGGCGCCAGGACAGGCGGTGCACCTGACCTATGCTGATGAGGTGCTTTTCACCCTGGCTTCCTGGGTGCAAGAAGGTCCCCTATTCACCCTCTCGCGCTAAAACGCATGTTTGCCTCCGTCGTGATCCCCGCGCATAATGAGCGGGAGCCTATTACCCGCTGCTTGCAGGCACTTGTCCGCCAAGAGGGCGTGCCTGGCGGCTATGAAGTCATCGTGGTGGACGATGCCTCCAGCGATGGGACGGCGGAGGTGGCGCGTGCCTATGGAGCGCGTGTCATCGTACAAGCGGTGCGCCAAGGTCCGGCTGCTGCACGCAATGCCGGCGCCTTGCAAGCGCAAGGCGATGTCCTCCTCTTCCTGGATGCGGATTGCGAACCCGCTCCAACCTGGTGTGCGGAGATGCTCCGCCCCATGGCGGATCCCTCCGTCTGTGGCGTGTACGGTGCTTACCGCACGCGACAGACCAGTGCCGTGGCGCGTTTTGCCCAAGCCGAGTTCGACGAACGCTATGCGCGCCTCGCGCAACGGGAGCGGATTGACTTCCTCGCCACGCACGCCGCAGCCATCCGGCGGGACGTGTTCCTTGCAGTAGGGGGCTTCCGGGTGGATATGAGGGGCAACGAAGATGTGGAACTGGCTTTCCGCTTGTCTCAAGCGGGATACCGCATCGTTTTTGCGCCTCAGGCGGTGGTGTACCATGAGCACCCATCTACTCTGCGGCGCTACCTGCGGGTGAAGGTTTCGCGCGGCTACTGGCGCACCTTGGCTTATGCGCGGCATCCGCCGAAGGCATTGGCAGACGCCTACACCCCGCCATGGCTCAAGTTGCAGGTAGCAGGGATAGCCGCCGCTGTGCCTGCCCTGCTCCTGACCATCCTGCGTCCGGCGTCTTTTCCCCTGTTGCTCTCCCTGCTCGTTGGTTTGCTCCTCAGCACACTGCCCTTTGTCCGCTTTGTGCAGCGTAGAGAGCCGGACCTGCTCTGGGTCACGCCATGGCTTTCCCTGGCGCGCTCTGCAGCGCTGGCACTGGGCATAGGCGCCGGCGTGGTTGCGCTTGCGGTCAACATAGTGCGGCGACGAACGTCGCAATAGCTCGCCAGGGATTAAAATCCCTGGCTGAGGGGAAAAAAGCCCCCTGAAGGGGGCTGTGGCTGATGATCAGTCGGCTTCAGCCGACTTGTAGGTTTCAGCCAGGGAATTGATTCCCTGGCGCTCTCTACGCAATACGGAATACTCCTCCCCCATGACCTCACACCGTCCATGGCTTGGCTTTATCTTGGGCGTGCTGGTTACCGCCGGCGTGGCGCTGGTTCTCGCCCGTGAGGTAGACTGGCGCGTCACCTGGGCTGCCTTGTCCCAGGCTGACCTGCGTTACCTCGCGTTGGCGCTGGGCGCCATGCTGGCCAACATCGCTGGCAAAACCGCACGCTGGCGGTGGCTCTTCTATCCGCAGGCGCAGCGTCTGGAGCGCCGACACCTCTTGGCTGCTCTGCTCATTGGCCAACTCGGCAATGTCCTGCTCCCCACGCGCCTAGGTGACCTAGCGCGCATCTGGGTGGTCAGCCAAAGCCAGCGCCTCGCGCTGAGCCAATCCTTGCTCACCGTTGTGGCAGAGAAAGCGATGGACAGCCTCATGCTGCTCTTGGTGCTGACCGTGTTGCTCCCCTTTGTGCCCCTGCCACCCTGGTTGAGCCGTTCAAGACTCGTGCTGGCGGGCACGTTGGGATTGGTGCTCATTGCTTGGGTGGGATTGGCTGCTCATGAGCCGCTGCGCCAGCGTATGCGGCAGGTGCTGGAGCGGCTGCATCTCCATCCCCTCACGCGCTGGCTGGAGCAGGCCATGGAAGCCCTCTCCCATTTGCGCGACCTGCGGGCAGGGTCGGTGCAAGCACGCCTGTGGGGGCTTTCTGTGGCCATCTGGTTGCTCTCCGCTTGCGTCAACCATTTTGCCTTTCGTGCCGTGCGCCTTGACCTGCCTTTTAGCGCGGGGTTGCTCCTGGCAGTAACCGAAATCAGCGGCACGAACGTAGCCTACACCCCTGCGGCAGTCGGCGTGTACCACTCCATCTGTATCCTCACCTTATCTCTCTTTGGCATCCCCTTCGCTCCCGCGCTGAGCGCTGCTCTCCTCTTGTACCTGGTCGTCTACACCCCCATCATCGTCGGTGGCTTGCTCGCCGTCTGGCTCGAAGGACTCGACCTCCGCCAGATGCGGTAAGAACTCTACCACAAAGACACGAAGGCGCAAAACTTTTCATAATTTTCTTTTCTTCGTGTCTTGGTGTCTTCGTGGTGAGTCTCTTTCTTACCATAAAGGCACGAAGACACCAAGGGTTTGGTCATTGTCCCTTGGGATTTGTTTATTTTCCCTCTGCGTCCTCTGCGGTAAAAAGAGAGCATTGAACAAGTCCGCATTGTCATGCTGAGGCGAAGCCGAAGCACCTCTACGATACAAATAAAAGATTCCTCTGCGTCCTCTGCGGTAAAACCCTCATTCTAACGCAATTCTAACAATTCTCTTGTACAATTCTAATGCACATTTGCTACGATATAGGCGCAAAAATAAAGCGAGCGGGAGGTGAACTATGGCCAGCCTGATCAAGTGGGAACCATTCAGCGATTTGATCTCTCTGCGCGATGCGATGGATCGCCTCTTCGAGGAGAGCTTTGTCCGCATGCGCGGCTTGCCGACGCTCTTTGGCGCGGAGACACTGGCTTTGGACATGTATGAGACGCCCGATAGCGTGGTGGTCAAGACCGCGGTACCAGGCGTCAAGCCTGAGGACATTGAAATCACCATCACCGGCGACATCTTGACCATCAAGGGCGAGACCAAGGCTGAGGAAAAGGTCGAGAAAGCCAACTACATCCGCCAAGAGCGGCGTTATGGGGCATTCCAGCGCTCGGTGCAGCTCCCTGGCGCACTCGTGCCGGACAAAGCGGAAGCCACCTTTGAGAACGGCATCCTGACACTGACCATCCCCAAATCCGAAGAGGCGAAGCCCAAGACGATCAAAGTAGAAGCCAAGAAGAAATAACTCCCTCCTCTCTAATCCCCTCCTGCAGGTTCCCCCACCTGCAGGAGGGGCGTTTGGCTGTAGAAAAACCGTCCACGAATGGAGGAACGAATAAACGAATGGCTCCCATTGCTCATTCGTTTATTCGTTCTCGCATGCATGGATGGCTCCCAGCCCTGAAATAAGTTGCAAAAAGGTATCAATTTTCGTCAACCTATTGACATAGTACTGAAAACATGCTATAATATATAAGAAATGACTCGATTACACAGGGATACTAGGTCTCCGTTCATTCCAACTCGAAGCGGCAGTACTTTGTGCAGGGGGGCACCAATTTGAGGTTGTCCCCCTTTTCCCTGCTTAGACGGATGCCCTGTATCCCTCGATCCCATAGATTAGGTGGAAGAATGACTGAGACAACCCTGAAAGGAAAAGAAAAGATCCTGGATCCGGCGCGCGAATTGATCGAGAAGGCCGAAGAGCAAGGTTATCTCACGGTCGAAGATGTGCTCGAATACTTCCCTGAGGCAGAGAAGAACCTGCCCCAGTTGGAGGATCTTTTGATGTACCTCTATAACGAGGGCATTGAGATCATTTCCGAAGAGGCTGAGGAAGAAGAGGAGAAAGAAGAGGCAAAAGAGCAAGAAGAGATGGAGCCCGAGATCGAAGAGGAAGTCTTTGATCTCAGTAGCATCAGCAGCGATGACACCATCAGCCTCTATTTGAAGGAAATGGCAAGCGTGCCCTTGCTGAAGGCAGAGGAAGAGATCCAACTGGCGAAGCAACTGGAACGCGGCAGACAGGCGCGGCGCAAATTGGAAAAGGATGGCTTGAGCCCGGCGCTGCGTGAAAAATATCTGCGCGAAGTGGAACTGGGCAATGCCGCACGCGCCCATCTCATCAAAGCCAATACGCGCCTGGTGGTCAGCATCGCCAAGCGCTATATGGGCCAAGGCGTGCCTTTCCTCGACCTGATTCAGGAAGGCAACCTGGGCTTGATGAAAGCGGTGGAAAAGTTCGACTACCGGCGTGGCTGCAAGTTCAGCACCTACGCCACGTGGTGGATCCGCCAGAGCATTACCCGCGCCTTGGCGGAGCAGGGCCGCATCATCCGCTTGCCGTCCCATGTCGGCGACCGCATCCGCAAAGTGTACCGCACCGCGCAGCAATTGGAGCAGGATGGCGGACAGAAGCCTACGCCTGCCGAAATCGCCAAGCGCATGGGCGTGGACCCTTCCAAGGTGCGCTGGCTGCTGAAGGTATCCCGGCGCCCGCTGTCCCTGGAAAAGCCGGTGGGTGAGGAAGAGGACAGCGAACTGGGCGAATTCATCGAGGACGAGGAGAGCCCCACGCCCACCGACACCGTGACGCAGAACCTGTTGGCGGAGAAAGTGGAGGAAATCCTCTCCACCCTCAGCCCACGGGAAGCGCGTATCCTGCGCCTGCGCTTTGGCTTGCAGGACGGCCGCTCCTACACGTTAAAGGAAGTGGGCGAGAAATTCGGCTTGACCCGTGAGCGCATCCGCCAAATCGAACGCGAGGCGCTCAACCGCCTGCGCCATCCCAGCCGCAGCCGCCAACTGCGCGACTATATGCGCTAACCCGTTCCTTTTTCGTAGGGGCGCAATTTATTGCGCCCCTTGATTTCGCCCCCAAGGCCATCAACGAATGGGAAACGAATAAACGAATCCCTCACCCCTGCCCTCTCCCTGGAGGGAGAGGGAGATTTATCCCCCCTAACCCCCCTTCGTAGGGGCGAGTCCATGACTCGCCCTCCGGGGGACAAGGGGGGATGAACCATTACAATGGGCAAAGGGCGTAGGGGCGAACCTCGTGTTCGCCCCTTTATCCTTACCACGTTACTGTCCTCAGATTTTCAATCTCGGCAAAATGCGTGTCCCGGGTAACCAACGTCAAATCACGTTGGAGACTGATTGCTGCGATCCAAATATCGTTTTCAGGGATAGGCCGTCCTTTTGTGCGCAAGGCGTTCTTGATTGCGCCGTATTGGCGTGCGGTTCCACTATCACATGCCAGCACGACATTGCTTGCCGCGAACTCATCCACGCGTTTCAGGTTCTCTTCTACCTGTGCTGATTTCCATACTCCATAATAGAGCTCGCCAAGGACAATGCTGGGAACGAATACCTCTGTTGCCTGAGCAAGATTCTCCTTCACCATGCCATCGTTGGCGAACAAGGCGATAATAATACTGGTATCCAGCAGGTATTTACCAGCCATTGGCATCAATCCGTTCGCACCCCTGCTCTATGGCTTCTTGCATGCGTTGCACATCATCTGGCGGGATCGTCCCTGCAAATGGCAATAATTGCTGTCCAGAGATACCGCGCGGGGTAGAAACAGCGAGTGCGCGAGTGAACTCCAACACGCGCCATTGCAATTCCTCGGGCAGGGATTTCAGTTGTTCAATCACCTTGTCAATAACATGCGAGTTCATCATACGCTCCCCCTCACATACATTCACTATACATTTTATCCACAAGTAGAGAGGTTGTCAAGTATGCATTGCGCTTGCGCCAGGAGAAGGGCAAGGGCGTAGGGGCGAACCTCGTGTTCGCCCTCCGGGGGACAAGGGGGATGCGTAGGGGCGAGTCCATGACTCGCCCTTTTGTTTCGCCCTCCCCTTCTCGTGTGCTCTGTGGTGAAAATCTTGCTCACGTCATCATTGCGATGGCGGATCCCGGCGCAATGCCACTACTGCTCGTACCTTGCCGCCTGCGGTGCGCGGGAGTTCCCGCACAAAGGTGATTTCCGTGCGGATGTCAGGCCCAAAGCACTCGGCGAACTTGGCGGCGATGTGCGCCCTTATCTCTTCCCGGTTGCATGTCTCCATAGGCACAATGGCGATATGGAACTCTGTAGGCGTGCGTTGCACCACCTGGTACTGCCAAATCCCTTCCTCGAATTTCAGGATGCCATGCAAAGCCATAGGGTGTATTTTCTGCCCCCTGATCTCGATCCAATCGTAACTCCGTCCATCCAAGGAAGCTAGCAGCGGCAAGGAACGGCCACACGGGCAAGGCTCAGGCGCTAGCGTTGCCAGGTCGCCGAGGCGGTAATTGAGCAGCACCGTGCCATGGTTCACCAGATTCGAGATGACCACGTCGCCGCTTTCGCCTGGGGGCAGTGTCTTGCCATTCCCGTCTACGATGCGCAGCGGATACAAGTCCATGTTCAAATGATAGCCCTGGCGCTGCTCACATTCGAAGCCGAGGGGAAAAGCCTCGTTAGCGCGGTAGATGCCGAATGTGGGGATGCCGAATCCCTGCTCGATCATCCTCCGCGCCGATGGCGACAGGTTATCAAAGCCGTAGGTGAGCACCTTTGGGCGCTGGAATGGCGCGCCCGTGGCTTCGATATAGGCGAAAAACATCTCCAAGTAGGAACTATAACCGTCAACGACGTCTGGCGCGAATTCGTTCAGCCGCGCGAGGTTATCCGCAGGCGAATCATATAGCGATAACCACTGCCAGCGCAACGCCACCCCAGGCGGAGAGAGGCTGTGCGCCAAAGAAAATTCCCTAATGCATTGCGACGATCCGCCGGGATTCACAATCGCTATCTCGCGATAGCCGGCTGTTTTGCCCAGGACTTGAGCAATGATGACACGGGAGCGCTCACCCGCTGCCCGGGTGAGGAAAATACCCGCTGCATCCCAATAGACGGAGACAGGCGCACCGGTGCTGCCGCTGCTGCGGAGGTGCAAATAGCGGCTCAACGGCTGAGCGGTGGAGACGAAGTAGAGCGGGTCGCGTTGGAGGTCTGCGCGTTCCAAGAGGGGAAGGCGGCTCAGGTCGTCGGCGGTGCGAAAGTCATCCGGTGTCAAGCCGAGGCGCGGCATCGTTTCACGGTAATAGGGCACGTAGCGGTAGGCATACGCGACCATCTGCTGCACGCGCCGTGCCTGGTCGCGTTGGATATGCGCCAGCGGCCGGAAGGCGTAGCGCGCCTGCGGGCGCAGGTGATAGGCGAGATAGGCAGTCCAATATAGACGCGTGAGGAGGTTCATGGCATATAGTGTACATCAAAAAGATCAATGAGGCAAACCCGTTCGTAGTGCGCACTTCACAGACCTGACAGGTCTCCAAGACCTGTCAGGTCTAGTCTAGAAACGCGCCCGTAGCCCCCTGAAGGGGGCTTTATCCCTTTAGCCAGGGATTTCAATCCCTGGCGTGGCAGAAGCGTATATCGCCAGGGAATCAATTCCCTGGCTGAAACATGCAAGTCGGCAGTAGGGGCGACCCACCGGGTCGCCCATGCCCACGTTCCAGGGCGTGGACTGTTCGTAATGCGCGCTCAAGCTTGCCCTGAGCCTTGCCCTGAGCGCAGCGAAGGGGCAAGCGAACGGGCGCTCACTACAAACTAGGTTCGTAGTGCGCACTTCAGTGCGCAAGGAGACGTAGCATGCTACGTCCCTACATCTCTTATAAGTTTTTGACAAACGATGCAACCTCTAGTAAGATTATCCATGATCCTCGCTTTTCTACGCTTGACCGTATGTGCTGGCTTGTCTTTTGCGTCATGATGAATGGCAGAATGAGGACGCTCATTGGCTGATGAAGCCGCGCTGCTCGACCGCATTCGTCAATATGATACGGAAGCCCTGGCTCAGGTGTACGACGAGTACTATGAGCGCATCTACCGTTACGTATATCGCTATCTGGGTCAGGTGGATGCTGCCGAAGACCTGACAGCGAACGTCTTTCTCCGCCTGCTGAAGGCTGTGCAGAGTGGGTCTTGTCCGCGCACCAACCTTTCTGCTTGGCTCTACCGCGTGGCGCATAACTTGGTCGTGGATGCCTTCCGCCGCAGCCCGCCAGCGGAATTGGAATTGGCTGACTGGCTGGAGAGCACGGAAGGCGACCCCATCCATACGGTGGAGCAGCATCTGCAGATGGAGCGCGTGCGCCGTGCATTGCTGCAGCTCACACCCAGCCAGCAGCAAGTGATCATCCTCCGCTTTCTGGAGGGTTTAGAAACCCGTGAGATCGCGCTCATCCTGGGCAAGAGCGAGGGCGCCGTGGGCGCATTGCAACACCGCGCCCTCGCCGCACTGCGCCAAATCCTAGCCGCGGACCAGGGGGGCGGCCCAGGCAAACAAGCCCTGTCTGCGGAAAGCAGGGGCAATCAGAAAGAGAGGGAACGTACAAGCCAGGATCACCCCCTCTCGCCCGCTGTTGCCTCGCCGAGCGAGGGCAAGGCGAGCGGGCTGCATGCTTTCCTGGCCCTCTTACAGGGCTTGGCAACGCGGATGAAGAGGGAAAATTGGACGGCTGGCATGGCACGCGAGGTGGCGCGATGAAGCGCGACATAACCAAAGCATTGCATAAAGGCATTGCCCATTTACTGTGCGGTGGCAGCATCGAAGAGTACATGCGCCAGGCGGACATCCGGCGTTTGCCTGACCCCAAGCGGGAAGAATTGCATGCGCTCCTGAGCACAGCGACCGCCCTTTTGCCACTGCGCCAGATGCCCATCCCTGCGCCGCGCGCCAAAGCCGCCCACCGCGCCCAGTTCCTGAGCGAGGCGGTGCGGCTGAAGGAAGAGCGCCGCATGAAAGGCGCATCGAACTGGTTGGGCTTGCCCGTACGTGCGTGGCGCGGGCTTTTGGGCGTCGCCCTGTCTTTGCTCTTGATCCTGGCGATTGGCGCAAGCGCTGCCAATGCCGCGGCAGGTAGCCTGCCGGGGTCATCCCTCTATCCGCTGAAGTTGGTTATCGAAGATACGCGTCTGGCATTAGCCCGGAACCCGCCTACGCGTGCGCAACTTTTCCTTCAGTTTGCCCGCGAACGCACGGCAGAAATGGTGCGCTTGGTTCTTGCCGGACGCCCGGTGGATGAGCGTGTGGTGGCGCGCATGGCAGAGGAATGGCAGGGCGCCGTGCAAGCCGCTGTCTCCAGTGGCGGGCAGCAGGGGCCTGTACTGCTGCAGCAGGTCATTGAGAGCAGCGACCAGCAGAGAAACGTGCTGCGCCAAGCCAGTGAGCAGGCGAGTCCAGAGCATCAGCCAGTATTCGAGACGGCTATTGCGGTTACCGAGCAAGCCGCGCACCAGGCACAGGAAGCGCTGCAGCGCTTGGCGCCTGTGGCAATCCCCACGCTGACGCATGCCAGGGCAAGTAGTAGTACGCCCCCGCCGCCCAGCGACACGCCAACGCCTATCCCAACGGCGACGCCAACAGCCGCGGCGTCAGATCACCATCCGCCCGCACCAAAAGCTACGCCCATCGCCATTGCCACGGCAACGCCCGCCGTTGAGGAAACCATCACCTCTACTCCCACAGCGACGCCCACCGTCGGGATAACCCGTGAGGCCACCCCTACGCTGACCTCTATGCCAACGGCTACGCCCATCGCTGGAGAAACCATGGTACCCACGCCCACCCCGACGGCCGTCCCAACGTTGACCCCTACGCCGTATGTTTCCTTCCGCCTCGTCGTTACCGATGCGCCTGATCCAGTGCCCGCTTCGCATCGCATCCACTATAATCTCTTCCTCATCAATGACAGCAACGTGCCATTGACCAACGTGGTCGTGATCACGACCTGGTCGCCGCGCGACTGCGTCTACACGGAGCCGGATAACGTGGTGGAGAAGAGCTGGACGGTGGGGACGGTGAACGCGCACGCCACGCACCACATCTACTTTACCCTGAACACCTACAGCATCTGCGAAGGGAATACCGTTACACTCGAAGCGCAAATGACCTGCGACCAGGGCACCGCGCAGGCGACGACTACCACTGCCATTGGCCCCCGGCCCACGCCTACTCCTACCATCACGCCCACGCCCCGCTTTATCTTCCGCGTAACCATAGCGGACTCGCCCGATCCGGTGCCGGCAGGGCACAATATCCACTATGACATCTGCGTGGTGAACGATGGCGATGCACCGCTGACAAACGTGGTCCTCGTGGACCGCTGGTCGCCGCGGAATTGTGTCTACTTGCCGCCGGACAATCCCGCCCAGGTAACCTGGAACCTGGGCACGGTCAATGCCCACACCAGGCGTTGTGTGCATTTGGAACTGAGCACCTATAGCATCTGCGCGGGGAACACTGTGACGAACGAAGCAGTCATGACTTGTGATCAAGGCATGGCGCGTGCAGAGCAGACGACAACGATTGGTCCACCACCCACGGCAACACCAATGCCCACATGGACGCCTACGCCAGAGCCTACAACGACTCCCACCGCGACCCCGTTGCCCACGAACACTCCTACTGCGACGACCACGCCAGTGCCGAGCGAAACACCAACCGAGATGACGGGACCCACTCTGACCCCCACGTTGACGCTCATCCCGCGCCACCCATAGATTGCTGTGCAGTGTCCTCCCTGGGCCAGCTGCCAGGGTGACACAGTACTGATAAAGGTTGGGGAGCGGCTGCTCCCCCAAAATGCAAAATAAAAAGGAAAGGAGAGGAAAGATGAAGAGGCGTAGGTTTGTCCAAACGGTGTTTTGTCTTGTCCTGCTGTTGGTGGCAGTGGGACTGACCCAGGCGCAGGAGCCGGTGGCGCCGAGCCAGCAGGTGTCTATGGCAGGCCCAGTGAGCAACGAATTCACCTATCAGGGGCGCTTGCTGCGAGATGGCAGCCCGGTGAACGGCAACTGCGACTTCCAGTTCCAACTCTGGGATGCAGCGAGCGGCGGCACACAGGTTGGTTCCACACAAACCTTGACCAACGTTCCCGTGAACAACGGCATCTTCACGGTGCAGTTGAGCTTCAGTGGGAGGCCCTTTACCGGCGATGCCCGCTGGCTGCAGATTTACGTGCGCTATCCCGCCGGCAGCGGCTCGTACCAGCTGCTCACCCCACGCCAGCCGCTGACCGCTGTCCCCTATGGCTTCTCGCTGCAGCCCGGCGCTACGGTTGTCAGTGGGGATGCTGAGGCTACGCTTACTGGCGTGCAGTTAGCCGGATGGCCACCCACGTTCTATCCTTACGGCGTGTACGGCAGGGGCACGTGGGGCGTATGGGGCAGCAGCGACTTGGGCTTGGGCGTGCGTGGGACAAGCGATTCGGGCATAGGCGTGTACGGTTCGAGCACCACGGGCACGGCGATTTACGCCGCTGGCACGGGCACAATCAAGAGTGCTGCCAAATCCTATCTCTGGATCAGCGGCAACAGCCTGGTGAAAAACCTTTCCGGCGATACGACGCGGTGGGACATGACACTCAACGGTGGGGCTCAGGTCTATAGGGGCAGTGCTACAGGAGGCAAGACCATCTACTATCCCATCACTATCCCTGCCGTGCTCTACGGACAGCCGGTCACGCTGACCAAGCTCACCGTGTACTACAAGTGCCAGGATGGCAGCAAGAATTACATCGACAGAACCGCCTTGTATCGGCAAACGGATGCAGATAGCAATGTGCAAATCATTGATGATTCCACTAATCGAACGAGCAACACCGCCACGTCCTACACGCTGAACCTGACCTCCCACAACACCCTCAGCGCAGACCAAGGCGGACTGGGCTTGTTTCTAGTCCTGCACTTTGAGGATGATACGAACTATGTCCAGATAGGCGGCGTTCGGCTGGAACTGGAGCATGATTAGGGTGAGCAGGCAAAGGAGGCATGTCATGCGTACGAAATGGATGGTCTTCCTGGGCTTGCTCGCCATGTTGCTCCTGGCGATTGCCGTGCACGCGGATGCGCCCGGCTTCGCCATTGATTGGTATGTGGTCAGCGGTGGAGGGGGGCGTTCCACTGGCGGGGCATTCACCTTGGATGGCAGCGTGCTGCAGCCCGCAGGGAAAGCCAGCGGCGGCAATTATCAACTGCAGAGCGGCTTCTGGTATGGCGCAGTTGGCGTTACGGTTCCTCCATCGCAGTGGCTGTACCTGCCGGTGCTGCTGCGGAACTTTACGGCCTACTAGGATGGCTGTGGCAGGTGAGCTGGCACCTGTCGCAGGGCACGGAACACGTAGGGGCGCAACGCGTAGGGGCGCAATTCATTGCGCCCCTACGCATCCCATCCGCTTACCCGCGCATCCTCGCCGGTAGCTGCTCTCTCTGCCAAGGCGGCAACCCGCTGGCGGAACTCCGCCAGCCGCTGTTCGCCCCAGCGCTGCAACGTGCGCGGCACATCCACACCCAACGTCACCTCGTTCATCCTCTCCCGCGCTTTGGCGATTGCGGCATAGCCTGCCGCACCGATCACCAGCGCCGCCTTTTCCCCCGCCGATAACGTCGTCTCTAGAGCACTATCCAAGCCCGCCAAACTCTGCATCTTGGTGTAGAAAACGCGCAGGTCATACTCCCCATCAGGCTCAACGCTTTCATCCAAAAGCAATGTGTCATCGTCAATCATCCGCCAGGACACAGGACTCGGCTTTTTATCACTAGCATCCGTAGCCGAGTACGGATACCAGACCTCTACCACGTCCACCAATCCGCTCATGGATGCCATACTGTACTCCCATGTATCGTCCGCCGCATCCACCGTGGCATCCGCTAGCACAGGCAAATCCCGGCTCAATTCATGCAACGCCAACCGTATGGCGTCATCCAATTCACTCGTGCTCCATTCCGCATTGGACGAATCCGCCAATAGGCTCTCTACACGGTCCCGCAGCGCCTCCAAGTCCGTCGCCATCGCTTCCTTTACCCCTTACGTTTTCCGTATTTCGTATCCCTTTTTTCGTTTTCTGTTTTCGTTTCTCTTTCCAGCCTTTGTGCCAAAGTTTCTAGTGCCGCCTCCAGTTTGGCGATGCGCTCCGCCATGGCGCGCAATTCTGAAGAACCACCACCTGCCATTTTTCTCCTTTCCACAGACAAAATTTTTACCACAGAGCACACAGAAGAATCATTGATGGCCGTTTGGGGGCGGAATCAATGGGCGCAATGAATTGCGCCCCTACGCCCCTTGCCCCCTGGAGGGCGAACACGAGGTTCGCCCCTACACTCCTTGCCCCTACGGATCCCCCCTAACCCCCCTTATTAAGGGGGGGTATGGGGGGATGAATCTCTCCAGGGAGAGGGCAGGGGTGAGGCCCCCCTACACCCCTAACCCTTATCCACCATCCTATGCCGCGCCGCCACCGCCTTGTCATAACCCAGCAGTGATAGCAGCGCCACCAGCAACGCAATCAACGCCTGCTTCAGAATGGGCCAAAGGAATGCCCACACCGCACCCCAATCAATCTTCAACATCCTCCCTCCTTTCTCACTCCTCACTCCTCACTCGTCACTCCTCACTCCTCACTCGTCACTCGTCACTCCTCACTCCTCACGCCACATTGTTCTTGTACAGCGGCCGGTAATCCGCTACGCCTACCGCCACGACAAAGCGCGCCTTGATGCGCATCTCATCGTTCGTGAACATGCTGCCCACGGTCTCTTGATCCGCGACGAATACCTCTGGCACGCGTCCAAAGCGGTAGCCCACGACAATCGCGGGCCACACCCGCGGATCTGCCACCGCCAGCCAGTCGTTGGCATCCGTCATCTCCGGACAGACTACCACCCGCGAGGAGCCTCGCCGCACGTTGGCATCATTGTCGCCAGTGCCTGGCTCCCCTTCGCTCTGCATGATCGTCAGCGCTGTCTTCTCCAGTTCGATGGGCACCACCAGATAGGCTGGCCGGATGCCCAGGCGCTCGCCGCTGGTCGCCTCTGTCTGCTTGTACATCGCCTGGATCACCGCATCCCAGGCGCTCGCCGACAGTTCCGCAGTGCCCAGGTTGCCATAGGTCGTGTTGAAGAGCCGGTAGGTGCTCTGCCCACTGGGCCAATAGGGTCCGACACCGCTGTTCGCCGTCCACAGTTCCGCCACCATCCCGCTGAGCGTGCGGTAGCCAGCGATAGCCAGTTTGCGTGGGATGGCACGGAATGCCCGCGTCTCGTCCTTGTCCATCATCTCCAAGGTCACGCCGACATAGGCACCCTTCTTCACAAACGAGACCACCTCTTCGGCATCGCTCCACTCCAGTTCTGTGTACGCGCCGCCCTCAGCCACCGTCGGCAAATCCTCAAAGCCGCCCAAGGTGATGAGCGTAACGTCCTTCATGCTGTCGAAATCCTCCTCGGATACGATGGGTTCCCACCAGCGGTCCACCGTATTGAAATAGTCCAGGATGACCTTGTTGAAGGCGTTCTTCACCAGGCTGGTCATTGTCGTTGACGTAACGTTTGCCAACGCTACCCGCTCTGCGTCGAACACGCCGCGGAAGTCATAGTCGCCCGTGACCATCAGGTACAGTTCGCGGATGCCCGACACCGGGCGGATCCCTTGCAGCGCTTCGCTGGCTGGCTTCAGCCCGCACAAGCGATCCATCGCCACTTGCAGCCGGTCCAGTTCATTCAGTCCCACCTGTACCCGCGGTGCATCCAGGCTTCGCCCCAGCCCCATCACCTGTGGCCCCGCTTGGGCGACACTCGCCGCCCATGCTGACTTTGCCGCCTCAATTGCTTCGTGGATACGCTCCATTGGCCCAGGCTGCCCCGCTAATTGCTGGCGGATAAAGCCCTGCATCGGCGCTGGCAGACCACTGTTCGCCAAGCGCATCTCCAGCAACATGTCCCACATCTGCGAGATTTCCTCCCCTCGCCCCGTGGGAGAGTCTCCAGGGGTGAGGTCCTCCTGCTTGTGGTTGTCCATTGCCTGGACTGTGTACTCCGCTCCTTCTTCCATTCCTGCATCTCCTTTCCCGTTTGTAGCGCACACTTGCGTGTGCTGATTGATGGCGCGGATGAATGCTCCCCCGCGCGCCGGATCAAATACTGCGTCCACGCTGATCACCCGCTCGATAGACACGACCTCCTTTCCTTTCGTTTGGATATCCACCACCGCCGATAAGCCGATGGGAGGCACCGCAAGGCCCGATGCTTTGTCCGCAAGGTACTGGTCCACCATTTGGCAGAACCACTCTGCATCCGCACCGGGGTAAATGCGCAGTTCCCCACAAATCCCTCTGTGTGCCTCTGAAAAGTACACATGCTCCAGCACGCCTAACACATTGCGCAAACTTCGCCCACCCGTCTGAGACATCATCTCAGGCAACTGCGCATGATCCACAAACACCGGTACGCCCTCGAACAGCGGACATGCCGCCCGCAGCACATCCTCCCCGTACCGCAGCCCATTCCCATCGCCGGCAGTGATCGCTATCACCTCATAACGCCGGTAGCCTGCCGCCCGCCGGGACACCTCCCCCTGCAGCACTGCTACGCCTCCCTCGAGGTGCGCGAGGGCTTCTCCCCGCTCTTTGCGAGAGGGGTTGGTGGAGAGTGCCTCTCCTGTCCCGCTGGGGGAGGGGCGGAGGGCATCAAACTCCTGCAGGTGCTGCTCCAAATGTGCCCGCACTGCTGGCCGATCTGCATCGGGCATCTCCGTCGCGTGCAGCAGGCGCAACGCTGACCGCACCCCAGCCAACACACAGGCATGATCCCGCGCCCTGTGGTGCGGCAACTTGTAATCCTCTTTCCTCTCCCCTGGCTCTGCATACCATGCGCACATCACCTGCAAATCCGCGATCTCTGCCGCCTTGCGCTCCGCGTCGCCATCCCACTCCGTCTCCGGATCAGCTAACTCCGTTTTCTGATACGCAATCACCGGCATCTTCTCCTCCTTCTCACCCTTCTCCTCCGCTCCCTAGCCCCCCATCTCCCTAGCCCCCCTGCTCCCATGCACTCTAGCCCCTCTGCTCCTCCGCTTCCACGCTTCCCCGCTCTCCCTCTACCCGTTCCATGACCTCCTTCACATTCACGAATTCCCCGGCAAACTTCAGCGCCAACTCAATCGCCGTCTGGCGGTCAATCCAACCGTGCCTTGCCATGAGGTCCAGCGCCTGCGTAATCATCCACGCGCTTTGGGCAAGCATCTGGTTGTCCTTTTTGGTGATATCCGCGAATTTCACCGCCAGTCTTGGCTCGGCAAAGGGCTGGCCGCGCCCCCGCGCTTGCGCGCGCCGTATCGCCGTCTCCAGCAAATCTTGCAACATCCTGCCAAACAGCAATTGCCGGTGGTAGTAATGCCGAAAGGTCGGGTCGCCCATCTCCGCAGCTGTTGCCCGTGTGGCGGATTCTCCTTCGGACAGGAAGTGCAACGGCACGCCGGCGCCCGCCGCAATGATCAACCGTATCGCCCTGCCATCCTCTTTGGCATCCCAGGCCTCAATCTTGGGCGAGACCGCCTCCCACTTCTCTGCATCGCCATGCACGATAATAGAGCCAGGCTCTGGCGGTTTTTGGTATTGAAAGCGTTTCTGGCGCAGCACATCGCTTGCCCCTGGCCGGCTGGACACCGTTACATCCCATAGGAATGCCGTCTTGTACTTGTTCAGCCGCATGCGGTTCTCCAGCCAGTCCTTGTAGCGCTTCAGCCATGGCAATAGCGGCGTCAAATCGCCATCCCCACGCACACAGCCCACTGGGCGATTGATCGTGTAATGCAGCATCACCTGCTCCTGCTTCTCCGAGCCAGGGAGCGCTGCGGGCCACCAGCGCCCTTCCCACGAGTTCTCCGCCTTTCTTATCCCCATGCCGCCCATCTCGTGGTAGCGTAACTCCCGCTCATAGTCGTCGGGATCCGTCTCAATGCGGTCAATCCACGCCGCAGGGATCGCCCGCACGAAGGAAGCGCCGCTTACCCCTTCCGTGCGCATCACGATGAACAGCTCGCCGCTGCGCGTCAGTTCGTCGCACCAGTCATAACAGCGGCGCTCCATGTGATTGTTGCGCCAGAATTCCGTGATGAATTGGTCTACCCACTCCTGGCCAGAAGAAACACTGATGCCAGACCCCACCACATAGTCGGTGGTGAGCGACACGATGCGTCTGGCGAGTGGATTCACCCGCCAAGCCTCCAGCGCTTCTCGCAATTCCCGCCGCTTTGCTGACCAATCGTTGTCCAACGTCCCTGCTCCGCCGCTGATCTGGGACCAGTAGGCATCGTCCACCACCTTCACTGCATTGGCGACCCGCTGCTGGATGATGTCGCCGAAAACCCACTCTGCGAATGTTTTCCGTATCCGATGCAGATAATGCACCACTTTCCTCCTCCTTATGGCAGAATGTGGAGATGTAGCACGCTACGCCTCTACCCCTCCTACGGATATGAGCGGATGGGGCGAACACGGGGGGACCCATTGGGTTGCCCCTACCACACAAATCCCGCCAACCGCAATAACGTCCCCACCGCCGCCGTGACAATCGCCGCGATGATGACCCGTCGCATCCATGCCAATTCCGCCTTGATGTCCTCTATCTCACCGGCTAGGTCGTCCGCCATATCCCTGGTCATCATGCCAAAGACGCATTTGGGGGAGACCTCCACGCCGTCTACTTTCCCCGCTTCACCGCGCAACCCCCGCCATTTGCGGATCGCTTCCCGCAGCGCCTGTTCCCCGTTATCTCCCATGCCCCCTAGCTCCCCTGCACCTCAGCACTCATGCTCCCTCGCACCCCCGCACCCTAGCCCCTCTAGCTCCCCTGCTCAATCCCCAGTTCCTCTCCAATCTCCCGCAACGCCACCGCAAACGCCTCCGACAGCGAGTCTGCCGTTTCCCCCGTCAACACGCGCTGACTGCGCAAGGCGCGACAGATGGCATCCACCCCCTGGCGCACGAGGGGCAATGCCTTCGCCGGATCCTCTTCCCCGATGCGTTCCATCACGCGGCGGATGAGGATGCGCATCACCGCCACCTCCATTTCCAGCGACAATTCCGGTGTGGCTAATTGCTGCTTGATCTCCGCCCATTCCTCTGGAGTGAAGACACTGGCGTAGAAGCGATGCCCTGGCTTTTTCGCGCCATTTACCGTGGCATCGCCCTCTATACTGCGCGCTTCACCTGGTTTGCGTCTTTCGCGTCGTCCACCCATGCTTTGACCTCACAACTGTGCGCAGGCAAAAAGAAAACGGTGCTCGCCACCCTGTGGTGAGCACCGTTTCTGCGCTCGATTCGGGAAATGCTGCCGTTCTTCAGGCAAACAGGCACCTTTCTATGTATTTCAGTGAAAATATCATAGCATAAAATTTGATTTTAGTCAAATTTGCCCATGCCATCAACGAATTGAGAACGAATCTTGGCGTGGACCACAGTAGGTGGCGACTCAGTGGGTTGCCTCTACTGCTATAGAGACCTTACAGGTCTTCAAGACCTGTAAGGTCTTTCTTCAGGAGTGTAAGGGCGACCCGGTGGGTCTCCCCTACAGCGTTTCAGCCAGGGAATTGATTCGCTGGCGGCTCAATAGGTTCGTAGTGAGCGCTTTAGCGCTCATTGCGCACTGAAGCTTGCCCTGAGCGCAGGCGAAGGGTGCGCACTACGAGCCTAGTTTGTAGTGAGCGCTTTTCGCTCAGCGCGGACCACAGTCCGCGCCAAACCCGGTATGGTTTGTAGTGAGCGCTTTAGCGCTCATTGCGAACAGTCCACGCCCTGGAACGTGGGCATGGGCGACCCAGTGGGTCACCCCTACTGCCGACTTCCTCGTTTCAGCCAGGGAATTGATCCGCAGGCGGCATCATGCAATTTGCTTATTTCCGCATTCGGGTGTATCATGTTAAATTACAAAGGAGGATAACAAGAATGAAAAAACTTTTACCGATGTTCGTATTAATCGCTGCGTTGTTGTTGGCGGCTTGTGGTGGCGCTCCCAAAGAGCCAACCCCCGCTCCGCTATCAAAGGCAACCAATACCCCCGTAGTGCGTCCAACGGATACCCCCGTTCCTGCTCAACCCACGGCGGTCGAGGAATATAACTTTGGGCAAGCCTCTGACCTCTCCCGCTTGAACACCTACCGCGTGCACTATACCTTTCGCTGGGAAAGCACCAAAGAGGGCAAAAAAGAAAGCGGTTCTTGGGATGTGGTGGAAGAGGTTGTGCGGCAACCACCGGCACATCGTGTGATATGGACTAGCGCCGAAGAAGGGAAAACGACCACGCTAGAATACATCCAGATTGATAAAGACCTCTACATGAACACGGGTTCAGGCTGGATGTCCATGACCAGTGGGGAGACAGATGTCTTCGAGGGCAATCCCTGGCTGAGCGACCCCTTTGGTATGATTTCGGGCAACCGGGGGAAACTGGTGCAGAGGAATGTGGTGGTCAATGGCGTGCCTACCAACCACTATACCTTTGATGAGAGCACCCTCGGAGCGACCATTGGCTTGGGAGCGGTTGCCAAAGCGAAAGGTGATGTGTGGATATCTACCGAGTTCAACATCGTGGTCAAATATACAGCGCATTACGAGGGCAAGAACTTGGCGATCAGCGGTGGCGAAGAAGGCGTGCTGGACATTGCCTTCGACCTCACTGACATCAACAAGCCCATCACCATCGAACCGCCAGCAGGCGTAGAGTCAGCCATGCCCAAGGACATCCCCATCCTGGATGATGCGACCGAGCTCGCGGCTGGTTTTGGCATGATCAGTTACAAGACCGCCAAAGATGAGGCAACAGTTACTGCCTTCTATGAAGCGCAGATGCCCGCCAATGGCTGGACGAAGGGCGAGAGCGCTATTCCTGGCTTCCTGTCCTTCACCAAGGGCGAACGCACCGCTCAGGTCATGATCCAGAGCGAGGAGGGCAAGACTTCTGTTGTGATCATGACCGGCGAATAGCAAAGCGGGATGCACCCCTGGAGCAGGATGCACTAGACCTTACAGGTCTCCAAGACCTGTAAGGTCTTCCGTACTCTCTGTTACGGTGTGCTCTCGCCGCGCAGCGGCACTAGGCACATGAAACGGAAAGTATCCTGACCATTGTTCTTGAGGCTGTGCATTTCACCCGCAGGGATGAAAATGGCATCGCCTGGTCCAACGGGTGTTTCTCCCTCGTCCGAGATTGCCAAGCCGCTGCCTGCCAGGACGAACACCTCATGCTCCCAATCATGCTGGTGCCAAGGCGACGCCGTGCCAGGCGGCAGGTCGAAAATGCGCATAACAAAAGTAGGCGCGCCCTGCGTGGGTCCGATAACGACGCGCTTCTCGATATTTCCTGGGTAGGGGATGGCAGGCACATCCCGATAGTTTCTGATTAGCATAGGGAATTGCTCCTTTCTCGTGGTACGTATTAGCGTTGTCCATAGGGAGGGGCAACGCTTCGCTCCTATGTCCGTCTTTCCTGTGCGCTTCCTACACCCGTTTTCCCCTTTGCTCGGCGTTCATTTTCTCCCAATCGCTCCGCTCCAGCACCATGTCGTAGAAGAGGAGCTGCACGTGGCCCAGGTGGCGTCGGAAATAGGGGCGCAGGCTGCGGTATGGCTCCTGTTCCAGAAAGCGGAGGTCAACGTCTTCGGGCACGTTGCGGTAATGGGAGCCAGTGCGCTGGAAGCCCAGTTTCTCGTACACGTGCACCGCGCGCCGGTTCGCGGCTGCCACGTCCAGGAACATGCGCCGAAAATCCAGTTCATAGAAGTAGCAGGGCAGGAAGAGGCGCAACGCTTCGCTGCCGTAGCCTTGCTCTACATAATCAGCACCCAACGTGATGCCCAACCGCGCCGAAATGTGCTTGATGATCTCGCGCAGGCTCAACGTGCCGATGACCCGGTGATCTTCCTTGCGCTCGATGACCAGCCATACGCGGGTGGGGTCTGTCTCGTGCACGGTGGACCACAGTTGCAAGCTCAGCCGTGTGCCGCGCGGGATATTCCACAGGCGGGACAGGGGGTCGGTGAAAGGCCGCCAGGATCCGATTTGTTCCAAATCCTCTTGGCGCAGATCGCGGAGAATCAAGCGCGGGCTTTCCAGTCGTATGCCCAAGTTCATTTGGTCCGTTAGTCGGTTAGTCAATCAGTCTGCTAGTCAATTAATCGGTTAATCGGCTAGTCAACGGGTCCGTTAATGAGACGGGCAGTCGGTTGGTCATTTGCCATTGGTTATTGGCCATTGGCCATTGCTCATTGGCCATTGCTCATTGAGCCCCTCTCTATCCTCGCCTCAATCTGCGCGAACTCCTCGGAGTAATCGAAGAAGCGCAGCAGTTTGTGCTCTTGGGTATAATAGGCGATTTGTTCGCACTCATTGTCCTCCTCGGGGAGGATAGCCAGCGCGCGCAGGATCGAGGTCGCAGCGGCTTCGGGAGAGCGCTTGCGGATGCGCTTCCACGGTAGCACACAATCGCCACTGCTCTGCACCCCGATAATGTCCGTAACCAGTCCTTCTTCCAGTGGCCAGTTCAGCGAGAGGGCAAAGGAGAGCATCCGTCCCGGCACATGTTCAAAGATCACTTCGTAGAGTTCTGGGTTAGTCGCCAATGCCGTCACGGCGAGGACGAAATCGTCTTCGCGCAATTCCTCCACCCCGAGCATGGGCACCTGAAGCAACTGCGAGAGGACAATGGCGAGGGGCAACGAATCCTCATCCATGCTGATGACGGCGGTGAATTCCCATTCGTGGGCACGGATGAGTTTCATCAGGCGGGTCGTCGTTACCGCCACATCTTTGTAGGTGAAGGTATATCCTTCATAAATGGGGATGTCCAAGCCATTATCGCGGCCGCTCCCCAGGCAAATGACGCCAAAATCGCGGTACAGGCGGTCTTTCAAGCCCAGTTCTGTCTGGCCGGCGAACTCCATGTGCCGCCGCACCATCAGCAGCGCTTCGCCCAGTTGCGAGGTATCCTCATTGGGCGGCACGCCGTGCCAGGCTTCGATCAACAGGCGTTCTGCCTGCTCATAATCCCCTTTGCCCATGTAGCAATCAGCCTGGGCAAACTTCAGTTCCCAGTCCTCGGGGTATTCTTGGCTGAGGGCTTGGAAATGGGCGAGGGCTTCGTCGAACTGGCCCAGGGCGCACAGAGCATAGCCTAACTCGTAACGCGCCGAAGGGTCATTGGGTTCCTGAACAAGGCATTGACGGAACGCCTCGACGGCTTCCTCGTAGCGCTCCAGTTCGGTGAGCACGCGCCCTAGACTGAAGCAACTCTCATAGTCGCCGCTGAGCCGCACTGCGCTGCGGAATTCATCCGCGGCTTTGGTCAGCAACCCCTTGCGTTGGTAGTGATGGCCTAGGGCATTGTGCGCGGTGGCAATGCGCGGGTCTGCTTCGACGGCGCGTTTGAACTCCAGCATCGCCTCATCGAGCAGCCCCAGGCTCTCCAGTTGCTGCCCTTTTTCGATATGCTGATAGGCTTGGATGTGATTGAACTCGTCTGGCATAGAACGTCCTCACGCCAGGCTCTGCGCCCGGCTCTTTATATCGTTGCCATTATAGCCCATTCTCACCAGTAGTCAAAAGCGCTTCTCTACCGCCGAGAAAGGATTTTACCACAGAGACACAAAGACACTGAGATGACAGTGTTGAAAATCTTGTCACCCTGAGCGAAGCGAAGAGCCTGCCCTGAGTACAACGAAGGGGTCTCGCGTAACTTTAGCCGTATTTTCCCGAGTACTGCGAGATGCTTCACTTCCCCTTCGCTTTCCCTTCGCTTCGCACAGGGCAAGGCTCAGGGCGAAGGTTCAGCATGACATTGGAAGGGCTTTTTCAACACCCTCACTGAGATTTTGGTTATCCATTGCCCCTTAGGATTTGGTCATGCTTCATTGGGATTTTAGTTCCTTTGTGTCTTGGTGTCTTTGTGGTTAATAGAAGTACTCCACGGGCCAGCCGCGCTTTTGTGCCACTGCCTTCAGGCGAGGATCGGGGTTCACCGCCACGGGGTGCCCCACCAGTTCCAGCAGTGGCAGGTCAGAGTGGCTGTCGGTGTAGAAATACGCCTGGGAGAGATCGCCGCCATGCTTGGCGGCATACTCCTGGGCATAGTACACCTTGCCTGGGCCATAGCAGGGCGGCGGGATGATCTTGCCCGTGAAGTGGCCATCCACCACCTCCACCCGCGTGCACAGGTACTCTTCCACGCCCAGGTGCCGCGCCAAGGGACCCACGACATAAGGCGTCGACGCCGAGATAATGGTCACCAAATGGCCCTGTGCGCGGTGCTCCGCCATGCGTTGCACTGCCTTTTGCGCGACATAATGTACCGCCATCTCGTCGAACCAACGCTGGCAAAAGGCGATGGTTTCGGCTTCGGTATTATCGGCGAGGCCAGAAGCCAGTTTGGCGGCTACGGCGGGATAATTGAAGAAGCCCAACTTGTACAGCAACGCATACCAGTAGGCGCGCAGCATGGCGCGGCGGTTGACCTCCCCGCGGCGCCACAGATAGCGCATGTACAGCATCCCTGAGCTGTCGCTCAGCAGCGTGCGGTCCATGTCGAAATAAGCGATGATGTTCGTCATGGCGTGATTGTAGCACAGATGAGGTGGGAAGGCAAAGTGAGGAGTGATGAGTGATGAGTGAGGAGTGAGGAGTGATGAGTGATGAATGGGGTGTTTTGGAGCGGGTTGTACGGATGGAAGGGACGAACCTTGTGTTCGCCCATGCACGTCTCTTCCATTGTCATTCTGAGCCGCGTAGCGGCGAAGAATCTCGCCAAACAGCGCCAGGGAATCAAATTCCCTACGGATCCCCCCATTGTCCCCCGGAGGGCGAGTCATGGACTCGCCCCTACGAAGGGGGGTTAGGGGGGATAAATCTCCCTCTCCCTCCAGGGAGAGGGCTGGGGTGAGGGATTCGTTTATTCGTTTTCCCCATTCGTTGATGGCCGTTTGAGGGC
>JACIWX010000015.1 GCA_014360755.1 Chloroflexota bacterium
CTTGCGGGGGTTTGTTTATTCGTTCTCCCATTTGTTGATGGCTCTAGGCACAATAAATTGGGGGCGCAATTTATTGCGCCCCTACTTTTGTTGTTTGTGAAAGAGTAAATTATAATGGGGGAGGATGGAACGGATGGGGAATAGCCTGGTTGATTTTACGCGGTCTGCGCAATATGTCAGCGAATGCCTGAGCAAGTGGACTGAGTAACGCCGCATGGGATACGATGGGCAATGGTTCAGATGACGGCTTTGTGGACGGGAGTGGGGTTTCTGTTGGGGGCGATGCCTTTTTCCTACTGGCTGGGGCGCCTGTTCTTGCATACAGACATTCGCGCTTACGGCGATGGCAACCCGGGTGCCGCGAATGCCTGGCGGGCAGGGAAATGGCAGGTTGGCTTGCCGGCGCTCCTGCTGGATTATCTGAAGGGGGCTGTGCCGGTGAGCCTGGCACAGGGGCAGGCGGGCGTCTCTGGCTGGGCGCTGTTGCCTGTTGCCCTGGCGCCGGTGCTGGGGCATGCGCTCTCCCCCTTTCTGCGCTTCAAGGGCGGCAAAGCCGTCGCTGCCACCTTTGGCATCTGGACAGGCCTCACCCTCTGGGAAGGACCGGTCGCCCTCGGCCTCTCCCTGGGCTTTTTCCACCGCTTCCAAGTGATTGATGCCTGGACAGTCATGATGGGCATGAGTGGGTTGTTTGGCTACTTGCTGCTGCGCGGCATGGCATCCTATCTCCTGGTCATCTGGGCTGGGAATATGCTGATCCTGGTTTGGAAGCACCGCGCGGAACTGCACCAGAGGCCGCAACTGCGCCCTTGGGTGCGACATCTTTTGCAGAGAGGATGATTGGCTGCTTTTTGGATTCAGCATCAATATAGCCTCCTCGTTTTCCTGGGGGTGTTGCTGTGCATCGCCCTGAGCAATGGCTGGGCATGGCGGCGGCTGGGTACGCACCCCATGCCGTCTGTCTTTCCCCATCTGGCTGTGCTCATTCCCGTGCGGAACGAGGAGCGGAACATTGCGGATTGCGTGCGCTCACTCCTGGCGCAGGACTATCCGGATTTCGAGTTGCTGCTCCTCGACGATGCATCGCATGATGGCTCGGCGAGGGTGATGAATGAGTTAGCCAGTCAAGACGGGCGCGTGCGGGTGATGCAGGGCGAGCCGCTTCCCCTGGGCTGGCTGGGCAAGCATTGGGCTTGTCACCAACTGGCGCAGGCAGCGCGGGGCGATTTCCTGCTCTTCCTGGATGCCGACACGCGCTATCAGCCCCAGGCGTTGCGCCTGGCAATGGCGGCGCTCCTGGCAGAGGGGGCGGACTTGATCTCCGTATTCCCGCGGCAAAAGGTCGGTTCCTGGGCAGAGCGGTTGATGGTGCCGGTGATGCACTGGGGCATTTTCTCCTTCTTGCCCCTGGCGCTGGCGTACCACCTGCCTGTCCCTGCCCTGGCGGTATCCAATGGCCAGTTTATGCTTTTTCGCCGCAGTGCCTACGAGCAAATTGGAGGCCATGCGGCGGTGCGGCAGAACATTGCGGACGACAGAGCGCTGACGCGCCGGCTGCATGCACAGGGGCTGCGCTGGCGCTTATTGGACGGCGGGGACTATGTCTACTGTCACATGTACCGTAACTTCCGTGAGGTGTATGAGGGTTTTAGCAAGAGCCTGTTCGCCTTCTTCGATTACAATGCTCCCCTTTTTCTCTTCGTCTGGCTGTGGCTGCTCGTCCTGTTCTGGGAACCGTGGACTGTGCTGGCGCTGGGCTGGATGGGCATCGCCGTTTCGGCGGTCAACATCACCCTTGCCGTGCAGGCGATCCTCCTCTCCCTGCTGCTCTGGGGTCTGACCTATTGGCGCTTTGGGTACAGGCTCTATCTGGCGCTGTGCTATCCTTGCAGCATTCTGCTGGCAGTGATGATCGCGCTGAGCTCGCTGTATCTGACGCTGTCTGGGCGCGGGACGTGGAAAGGGCGCCGGTTGGGGCGCGCTCTGCACTCTCAGCGGTGAGCGGGGCGGTCTAGCGCTGAGCATGCAGGGAGGCAGAAAGCCCTCAACAAATGAAGAACGAATAAACGAATCCCCCCTACACCCCCCTTACTAAGGGGGGTATGGGGGGATAAACCCCCTTACCAAGGGGATGTGTAGGGGCGAACCTTGTGTTCGCCCCTGCACGTCTCTCCCGTTGTCATTCTGAGCCGCGTAGCGGCGAAGAATCTCCCCCAGTTCCACGAGGCCTCTTCGTTGTACTCAGGGCAGGCTCTTCGGTTTCGCCTCAGAGTGACACATGAAGCCATCTTCCTCTGGGCGTGGGAGCCTAGGTGCTGCCAAAGGTGCCATTCAGAGCATGTTTCTGGGCGGATATCGCCAGGGAATCAATTCCCTGGCTGCAACGAGAAAGTCGGCTAAAGCCGACTGGGGGTCGCCCGCAGCCCCCTTCAGGGAGCTCCCACCGTTTGAGCCAGGGATTTCAATCTTTGGCGCGCCCCTACATTTCCTGGTGCGCTTCAGGGCAGATGCCGCCGTCCACGCCAAGCGATTCTGTCTGAAACATTGTGTCAGTCGCCAAATTGACGTTATGGGCGTGTCTGTGGTACAATTCTCGTAGCGTAACTTGACCCCGCAAAGGAGGAAAGCAACATGCGACGTCTCGAAATGTTTGTGGCTATTCTGGTCGCTGTGATCATTGTAGTGGGCGCATGTACGAAGACCCCGACCCCTACTGTGCCTCCCACAGTGCCCCCTGCAGCGACGCCTACTCCAGAGTCCACGGTTCCAGTTCCACAGCCAACCACCCCTGCCCCGCCCGTAACTGGCCCCACTGTGGGTGAATTAGCAAGCGCAGGCCAGCCCCTGTACGTTGCCTCGTGTGCGCATTGCCACGGTGCTACGGCTCAAGGCTCATCCGCGCCAGCGCTCATCGGCCCCAATGCCAAGCTCGACCGGTTCGGCAATGCTCAGGCATTGCTGCAATACATGAGCAGGAGCATGCCACCGAATGCACCAGGCAGCCTGAGCGCTGAGCAATACCTGCGCGTGATGGCATGGCTGTTGCTCGGCAATGGCTATGTCCAGTCGGACACCGTGCTGGACCCGAACGCACTCGCTGATCTACTGCTGATCGTGAAGAAATAGGAGGGAAAAATATGTCCAATACGAGAATGACCAAGCCAATGGATGTTTGGATAACCATCCTCGCGCTCGGTTCCCTGTGGGGATTTTCCGAGGTCGTGGTGAACGGGCTCATCCAGCGTGCCGGCCTGCCCTTCCGCGCCGCCATCCTGACCGGCATTGGCTTTTGTCTCATGGCAATTGCCGTTGCCCTGTTCCGGAAGCCATGGATGCTGGCGGGCATCGCTGTGGTCGCCATCCTGTGCAAGCAACTGGTGGTGCCCATCCTGCACGTCTCTGTCCTGTGCAAAGCCAACTCCTGCCTGGCGGTGCTCTTGGAAGGCTTGGCGCTCGCAGGCGCAGTGAGCCTTGCCGGGCGTGTCCTGCTCCAGCGGGGAGTCGCCCGCGCTGGCACGGGGGCGGCTGGGGCATTGCTTGCCGCCGGCGCTTTTCATTATCTGGGCATCCGCCTGGCTCCTTGCCAGTACCTCTTGTCCTTCAACCGCCCGGGCGGATTGCTGGCTTTCCTGGTTGCGGAAGGCGTGCCCTGGGCAATTTCCTCTGCCCTGCTCTTCCCACTGGGCTATCGCATCGGGGAATGGCTGGAAGCGAACGTCCTGTCGCTGCGCCTGCGCCAACCGGTCGCCTACTATGCGGCTAACGCTGGCCTTATCGCTGCTTGCTGGGCAGCCAGCGCCGTAGCCATTGCGGCGGGCTTTTAGGGAGCGCAACCCCTGGGGCGGGGGATACGGAGGGAAATGGAACATATTGCGCCCCAGTGAGGATGACGATGAAATATGATCCAGACCTCCAACGCCGTCGTTCCATCCGTTTGAAGGGATACGATTATTCCCAGAGCGGGGCGTATTTTGTGACGATTTGCGTCCAGGATCGGACGTGTCTGTTTGGCGAAGTAATAAATGGTGAAATGCGCTTGAATGAATGGGGGCAAGTCGTTCAAGCGGCATGGCAGGATTTGCCCAATCACCTTTCCCACGTCCAATTGGACGAATTTGTGGTGATGCCCAATCACGTGCACGGCATTATCATGATCACGGATGACGCGGACCACGTAGGGGCGGGTTCCAAACCCACCCTTAGGGCGGGTTCCAAACCCACCCCTAGGGCAGGTTTGGAACCTGCCCCTACGACAACAACAACCGTCTGCACGGATGCGGACACGCGGAAACGCCACGGGTTGCCCGAAATTGTACGACAATTCAAAACGTTTTCCGCCCGGCGGATCAATGAATGCCGCCATACCCCGGGCAGCCCGGTCTGGCAACGCAATTATTACGAACATGTGATCCGAGACGAAGAGGATTTGCAACGCATTCGTCAATATATCGTGGATAATCCCGCCAATTGGGCAAAGGATGAGGATAACCCCAACCTATGGCGCGGCAATAGGGGCGGGTCCATGCGGTAATGGGGGCGTGCGGTTGGCGATGTTGGGGTGGGTGTGATAACGTAGGGGCGGTGGTGATAATGTCGGGGCGGGTTCGCGTGGCGATGTAGGGGCGGGTTTGGAACCCGCCCCTACGCGACACGATCCGACGTGCCTCGCCCATGTGGGACCCGTCCATACGGGTGCGGGCAAATGCCATGTGTGGCAATGCCATGGTTGTGAACGTGTTATACGCAATGACGTCAGGGCACGGCATGTGGGGGCGTGCGGTTGGCGATGCGATGTAGGGGGGGGGTGTGATGATGTCGGGGCGGGTTCGCGTGGCAATGTAGGGGCGGGTTTGGAACCCGCCCCTACGCAACGTGCCCCGACGTGCCCCGCCCATGTGGGATCTGCCCGTATGGGTGATCGCGGATCTCCTCCGCGTGGAGATCGTGACGAAGAGGAGCATTGCGCGCAGATAGAGCAATTTGCGCGAAGCATCCGCCTAGTCAGCAAATGAGAAAGCAAACGAATGACGGCGGAGGTGATGGGAAGGGAAGGCTGGTTTGTGAGAAGGTAGGGACAAGAAAAGGAGACAAAAATGAATCAAGTCAAGTATAAGCATATCTTTTTGGGGATAGCGCTCGCGAGTTCCCTCTTGGTCGGGTCATTTCTGCTGTTGGCTAGGACGCAGACAGCCCGTGCTGACCCGGGTAGCCTGTTCGTTGCGCCTGGTGGGAGCGGCAGCAGTTGCTCTCAGGCAAGCCCCTGCGCCCTGCAGACTGCCCTGAGCATGGCAAGCGATGGGGATGTCATCTACCTTGCCGCTGGCGTGTACACGGGCACTGGTGCGGCGGTCATCACCATTACGCGCAGCATCACCCTCTACGGTGGCTGGGATGGGAGCATGGCGCAGCCGGTCGTGCGCGACCCGGTGCGGTATGCCAGCATCATGGATGGTGAGGGGCAGCGCCGCGGCATCTACATCAACAGCCCGATTACTCCCACGATAGATGGCTGCACCATCGTGCGCCGCAACGCCACCGCGGGGCCAGCCGCTGGTCGTGGCGGTGGCATCTACAGCTACCGTGCGGTGGTGCTGGCGCACAATGTGGTCAGTGGCTGCGTTGCCACCACCTCTGATGCACAGGATGGCTATGGCGGAGGCATCTATGTAGAAGCCGGTCCGAGCGCTGCCCTCGTCGCCAACCGGGTAGAAGGCAACATTGCCGCAACTGCTTATCGTGGGCGCGGCGGCGGGATAGCCGTCATAGGCGGGGTGGGGGTGATTGTGGCGGATAACCTCATCCTGTCCAACACGGCAAGCCTGACAGGCGGACTGGGCTACGGCGGCGGCCTGTGGATGAGCAACGCACCGTTGGCGACGGTAAGAGGCAACATCGTGGAGCACAACATCGCCCAGGTTGGCAGTGCTCCTGCCCTAGGCAGTAGGGGCGGCGGCATGTGCGCCGAGTGGAGCAACGGCCTGATCCTGACCGGCAATATCATGCGCCACAATAGCGCTAGCGCTTCCGGCAACGGTTCCGGCGGCGGCATGCATCTTCGCGGTACGCACGATGTCTTGGTGCAGGGCAACCTCCTGCAAGGCAATGTGGCTTGCTCCAGTCTGTCACCAATGTTCTGCGGTATTGGCGGAGCCCTGTACATGTACGCGTCTCAGCGCGCGCTGCTGGACGCTAACCAGTTCCTGGATAACCAAGCCAGTACGTCCCGGTGGGGCTATGGCGGCGCGGTGTACTTCTGCCGCAACACCTCATTCACTATGACGAACAACATCGTCGTGCGCAGCCACGCCAGTTATCAGGGCGGCGGCATCGCTTTCGAAACGAGCACGACAGAACCTGTAAGCGGCACGCTGCTGCACAACACTTTCGTCAACAACAACCTTGGCATCGAAGCCGGGCGATATGCGATCCACGTCAACCGGGCATGGGTCACGCTGGCGCTGACGAACAACCTCTTCAGCGGACACGCCTACGCCGTCTACGGCAACGCCGCGGCGACCGTTACCATGAACTGCAACCTGTTCTGGGACAACAGCCTGGGCGACATTGGCGGGGAGAATGTGGTCAACTTGGCGCCCATCACGGGCATGGACCCGTTGCTGAACCCCACCTACCACTTGCTGGCAGGGTCACCCGCCATTGACGCTGCCCTGCCCAGCAGCGTCACGCACGATATAGACGGCGATGTGCGCCCGTACGGCGCACAGCCTGACATTGGCGCTGACGAGTGGCTCATGCATTTGCTCCACCTGCCGCTCGTGGTGCAGTGAAAAGGGGTTACCACAAAGACACAAAGAGAATAGGAAATCCCAATGGGCAAATCCCTCTACGTTCTCTGCGGTGAAAAACCTTTTACCGCAGAGGACGCAGAGAGCGCAGAGGAAAATGCTTACCACAGAGCCCACAGAGAACACAGAGGAGCACAAACTTTTCTCTGTGGGTTCTGTGCCCTCTGCGGTGAAAAGGGGTTACCACAAAGACACAAAGACACGAAGATTTTCTTTGAGTTCCTGCTTCCTCCTTTGTGTCTTCGTGTCTTGGTGGTTAGTGTTCTTTCTCTGCGCAGCGCTCCAGCACTGCCTGTTGCCTGCCTCGGCGCCATTGCCAGAACGCGCCACGCTGCGGGGCGAACAGGAAAACAACCAGGAAGATGGCGGTCGCCACGAGCACCACCGCGGCACCGGACGCTACGTTCCAGTAGAAACTGATGTACAGCCCGCTGATGCTGGAGAAGGCGCCGATGAGCGCGGCAACTGCCATCATCGCCGGCAGGCGGCGCGTGAGCAGGTAAGCCGTTGCCCCGGGCGTCACGAGCATCGCTGCCACCAGCCCCACCCCCACCGTCTGCAGCGAAACGACCACGGTCAGCGCCAAGAGGATGAGCATAAGGTGGCGCAGCCATTCCACCGGCAGGCGCAGCGTGGTGGCAAGCACCGGATCGAAGGAGATGACGAGGAACTCTTTGTAGAACAGGGCGATGGTCGCCAGGACCAGCACGGTCAATGCCCCCGTCAGCCACAGGTCGCCCGTGCTCACGCCCAGCACGTTGCCGAAAAGGATGTGCGTCAAATCCACGGCGTAGGTGCGGATGGTGCTGATGAGCAGCACACCCAGGGAGAGGGCGGCGGCAAAGAGGATGCCGATAGCGGTGTCCTCCTTGATTGTCCCCTGCCGGGAGAAGAAGCCAATGCCCAGCGCGACGAGCACGGCTGCTGCCAAGGCGCCAATGAGCAGGTTGCCCTTCAGCAGGTAGGCGATGGCAATGCCGGGCAGGATGGCGTGCGCCAGGGCATCGCCGATGAACGCCATCCCGCGCAGGACGACGTAACAGCCAATTACGGCGCACAGGATGCCCACCATGAGCGAAGCGAGCAGCCCGCGCTGCATGAAGCCATAAGCCAGGGGAGCGGTCAGCCAGGTGATCATGCTCTGCTCCTCCTCTGCGCTTCGGGGGCGCAACACTGGTCTATCACCACGGCGCCCTCGCCCAGGATGAGGAGTTGTCCACCGAAGGCTTCCATCAACTGTTTCTGCGTGAACACCTCTTGGGCAGTGCCGTAGCCAATCACACGCCGGTTGAGCAGCAGCACCCGGTCGAAATGCGCTGCTGCCAGGCTCAGGTCATGGGTGGAGATGAGCACCGTCACCTGCTGTGCGCGCAGTTCGTCGAGCACTGCCATGATTGTCTCCTGCGTGGTGATGTCAATGGCGGTGAAGGGTTCGTCCATCAAGAGGATGTGCGGCTCTTGCGCCAGCGCACGCGCCAGGAAAACGCGCTGCTGCTGCCCTCCCGACAGTTCCTGGATGGGGCGCTGCGCCAAATCGGCGATGCGCATCTGCTCCAGGCAGCGCCGCACCACCTCGTGATCCTCCTTGGTGGGACGCTTCAGCCAGCCCAGCCGTCCATAGCGCCCCATCATCACCACGTCGCTCACGGTGAGGGGGAAGCGCCAGTCCACCTCCTCACGCTGCGGGACGTAAGCGACACAATCGTGATGGTGCCCCAGGGGCTGCCCGTGGATGAGGATGCGCCCCCCATGCCAGGGCAGCAAGCCCACGAGCACCTTGAACAAGGTGGATTTGCCCGCACCGTTGGGTCCTACCACCGCCACCCGTGCGCCGTGCGGGACATGGAAGGTCACATCGCACAAGACAGGCTGGCCATTGTACGCCACGCTGACGTGTTCTATTTCCAACTGTGCCGGTTGCATGTTGGTCAATCCTCTGCTCGTTTTCATGGATATTCCTACCTTCTACTATGATCGGGTAACAGGCATGCTGAGCCCTGTTGCGGCGAAGAATCTCTCCAAGTTGTATGCGATGCTTCGCGGCGCGAGATGCTTCGCTGCGCGAGATGCTTCGCTACGCTCAGCATGACACATGGAACTACCTGCTTTCCCTATTGTCATTCGAAACCGCGTAGCAGCGAAGTGTGCTTCAGGACAGTTGTCGCCAGGGAAATCGCCAGGGAATCAATTCCCTGGCTGAAACTTGTAAGTCGGCTGAAGCCGACTGATGGTTGCCGCAGCCCCCGTAGGGGCGGACCTTGTGTTCGCCCATGCCTGTCTGTGGGAATGGATGGGCAAATGCCGCCGTTGACGCCCCGCTCCAGGGCGTGGACTGTGGTCCACGCCGAGCGTGGGGTAGCCATCAACGAATGGAACGAATAAACGAATGCGGGGGTGGCGGTGCGCCATTCGTTTATTCGTTGTCTACTCGTTGATGGCCATCGCCACGTCGCGCCTCCCCTGGACATGGGAGCCCAGCCTGCTGCTAGGAACGGAATACGCAATACGGAACACTCCTCACTCCTCACTCCTCACTCATTACTCATCACTCATCACTTCCCCAGCGCCTCCACGATGAGCCTGACGTTGTGCTGCATCATCTCGATATAGCCGCCTTCCACGCCGGGTGAATGGGTGTACAAATCCGTGACTACTTTAACCCCCGTCTCTTGCGCCAATTGCCGCGCCAGTTGCGGGTTGCTGCCCGTCTCCAGGAAGATGGCGGGCGCGCCGCTCTCCTTGATGGCATCTACCAGCCGTGCCAGTTGCTGCGCCGATGGGGAGGCGCCCGTGCTGACGCTGGGGATGATGGTGCCCACGATGCGAAAGCCGTAGCGGTCGGCGAAGTAGCCCAGGCTCTCGTGGTTGGTCACCAGCAAGCGGCGCGGCGGTGGAATCTGTGCCACTTGTTCCTGAATCCAGGCATCCAGCTCCTTGAGACGAGCGGTATACGCCGCTGCATTGGCGGCATAGATCGCTGACCCCGCGGGGTCAGCCTGGCTCAACCCATCGCGGATGTTCTCTACATAACGGATGACCAGGTTGGGGTCAAGCCAGAAGTGCGGATCGCTTTCATGCTCGTGTTCGGCTGGCTCTTCGTGCTCCTGTTCGGCGGCTTCGCCTTCCTGCGCCGTGCGGCTGACCAGCCCCGCTGAAGCCTCAATGACCAAGCGTTCGCCGCCCATGCTGCGCAGCAATTTCTCCAGGAATGCCTCCAAGCCCGCCCCGTTGATGATCAGGACCTCGCAATCCGCCACCTTCGCCACGTCTGCCGGTGTGGGCTCGTAGCTATGCGGATCAACGCCGGCCGGCAGCAAGGCAGACACCTGCAGGCGCTCACCCGCCACGTTCTGCGCGATGTCTGCTAGAAAGGACAACGTCGCCACGACGCGCAGTGTGGATGCAGGTGCCTTGGGCGTTGGTGTAGCGGGGGGCTGGCAAGCTCCCAGCAGCAAAGCCAAGATCAGCACAACGGATACCGCGATTGCCTTGATTCCCATCATCCTCATTGTTCCACCTTTTGATGCCCTCGGCATTCCTTGCATAATCCGTAGAACTCGAGCAGATGGCCCTTGATCTCAAAGCCCAAGCGCTGCGAGAGCGTCGCCTCTAGTTCGCCCACGACGCATTCCTCGAAGGGGATCATGCAGCCACAATGGATGCAAAGCAAGTGATGATGGCCATGGTGGTGCATCGCCACACAAGCCACGCTCGAACGCTGTTCGCCTGGATGGATCAGGCGCAGCAAGCCCAATTCGGACAGGAGTTCCAGCGTGCGGTAGACGGTTGCCCTGCTCAGGGCAGGGTAGATGGCCTGGCCGCGCGCCAGAATCTCTGCCGGGCTCAGATGCTCCCCTCCGGTCTCCAATACCTGCAATACAGCCATGCGGGGTTTGGTCAAGCGGTGTCCAGCCTCTTGCAGGCGCTCTACAATGGTTTCCAGCATGTCACCCTCGCATTAATTGAGACTTTGTCTCAATTATATCACGGAGGGGCGCGGTTGTCAAATACAGCGAGCACGGGGAGCGCAGCGGAAACTGTTTACCACAGAGCCCACGGAGAACACAGAGGTTTTTACCACAAAGACACAAAGACAGGAAGGTTTTGGTCATTGGCCATTGTTCATTGGGATTTCTCTCTGCGCCCTTTGTGCTCTCTGTGGTGAAATGCACTAGACCTGACAGGTCATCAAGACCTGTCAGGTCTGTCTTCCGTGGAGTCGGCTTCAGCCGACTTCCTCGTTTCAGTCGGGGAATTTTATTCCCTGGTGGCGTTTGGCGAGATTCTTCGCCGCTACGCGGCTCAGAATGACAATGGGGGACGCGGCTCAGAATGACAATGGGAGAGACGTGCAGGGGCGAACACAAGGTTCGCCCCTACAGAAGGAGGCTCCAATCGTCAGTCGGCTTCAGCCGACTTCCTCGTTTCAGTCGGGGAATTTCATTCCCTGGTGGTGTTTGGCGAGATTCTTCGCCGCTACGCGGCTCAGAATGACAATGGGGGGCGCGGCTCAGAATGACAATGGGAGAGACGTGCATGAGCGAACACAAGGTTCGCCCCTACGGAAGGAGGCTCCAATCGTCAGTCGGCTTCAGCCGACTTCCTCGTTTCAGCCGGGGAATTTTATTCCCTGGCGACATCTGCACCTGGGCTCCCATGCCTAGATGAGTGGGTTTCCTATGTCAGTCATTCGCCCATTGGGATTTCCTGTGCTCTTTGAGGCTTCGTGTGAAATTTTTTCTCAGTGTGCTCTGCGTTCTCAGCGGTGAAGATCCCCGCCGCCGAGACACAAAGGGCATCAGATCAGAGAATGTGACGCCTCCATTCTCGTTGCAGGATTTCTAGCAAACTGCTGTCTTTGGGCCACTTTGAAGATCCAAAGAAATAATTGATATCCAGATATTCCTGTTTGCCTTGTTTGCCTAGATAGTGGATGCGAATGAGATGGGTATCTGGAACATCAGGGCCAGAACGGATGGTCTCAAATCCTATCTCACGGATGCTATGGAGGGGAATGACGTGCTTTTGAAGGTGGTTGAAGTCATCATAGTCCTGGTAAACAAGGTTTCCGTCTGTGATGGCGACGTAGATATTTGCCACGTTCCGCCGTCTGTGCACCAAGCCTTGAAATGCGGGCCAGGCAATGAGCAAAAAGAGTGCGAGATAGCCCACCGTAGCGACGAGGAGAATCAGCGCCAACCTCAGGTTATGATCACGGATGAGGACGTCAATGGCCCCTATGATCATCACCGGTACACCCACGATGCTTACGAGCGCAAGAGCACCCAGTAGTATGATCCCCAACATGGAGGGGGGATCGTCTTGTAGATAGAAGCGGTAACGCGTCGGCTCAGGGATAGCCATTCCTGGACTCTCAAGGGCGAGAGGGATTGCTCGGTTCTGCTGCTATTTTATCATTCCCATAACTGCCTGTCAAAAGGTGTTGTTGCCTTGTCGGGGATGTAGGCATTCGCGCAGGTCGGCGGGGTCGGTGATGGGGGCTTGGCAGACGCCGCCCTGGCAAATGTACGCCACAGCGCGGCCCTCATGAAGGGGACGCCCGGCGAGCAGTGGGACGAGCGGCGTGGCATCCGGTGAGCCCATCGCGACGACCTGGTGCGGGCGGTAGCCCGCGAGGGCTGCCTCCAGCAATGCCTGGGTATCGGCGTTGGCAGGGTCGCCGACAATTGCCACTTCCTGCGACGGCGCCAGGGCATAATCGAGTGCCACCAGCCACTGCCCAAAGGACAACGGGTAGTGGGCGAGGAGCGCTTGCACGGCACCCAGGCTGCGGCGCGCCAACTGCTCGTAGCGCAGTTCGCCGGAAAGCCCCGCCAGGCGCAGCAGGACAAAGGCAGCCATGCTATTGCCCGAGGGCAAGGCATTGTCTTGCAGGTTGCGTGGACGGACAGGCAATGCTTCATGGTCATCGCTGGTATCGAAGAAACCAAGCGGGGCGCTGAAGCGTGCGATCATCCTCTCGGTGAGTTCCACGGCAGCGACGTACCAGCGTGGGTCAAAGGTTGCCGTGTACAGTTCCAGCAGCCCATCAGCCACGTGGGTGAAATCGTCCAGGTAGCCGTTGACCCGCGCCTTGCCATTGCTCCAGGCGTGCCACAGCCTGCCATCGGGGCGGCGCATGTGGGTGAGCAGGAAATCTGCGCAGCGCTCAGCCCTGCGCAGATAATCCTCCCGCTTGAGCACGCGCCCCGCTTCCGCAAAGGCGCTCAGCATCAAGCCGTTCCACGAGGCGAGCACCTGGTTGTCAGGAGCGGGAGGGATACGTTGGGCACGCGCAGTGCGGAGTTGCCGGCGTGCTTCTTCCAAACTTTGGCGTTCGGCAAAGGAGGCAGAGAAGGTGAGGATGTTGCGCTTCTCGAAGTTGCCGCTTTCGGTTACGCCATAGGCAGCGTTGAAGCGGCCAGCCAGATTGCCCAGCAGATTTGCGATCTCGGCAGCAGTCCACAGGTAGAACTTGCCTTCTTCCCCCTCACTGTCGGCATCCAAGGAGGCGATAAAACCGCCAGCGGGATGGCTCATCTCGCGCCGCACAAAGTCCAGTGTCTCCTCAGAAATGGCGCGGAAGAAAGGATCGCCGCTTACCTGCCAGGCGTGTAGGTATACGCGCGCCAGTTGGGCATTGTCGTAGAGCATTTTCTCAAAGTGGGGCACTTGCCAATAAGCGTCCACGGAATAGCGGTGGAAGCCCCCGCCGATTTGATCATACATCCCGCCGCGTGCCATTGCTTCCAGCGTGCGCGCCACCATGTCCCATGCCACAGACTCGCCTGTACGGTGGTGATAGCGCAGGAGGAACTCTAGCACCAGCGATAGGGGGAATTTGGGACCACCGTCCCAGCCGCCATGCTCGTAATCGAATTCGGCACGCAGGGACTCGAAGGCAGCTTCCAAAGTCTCGCGCTGCAGGTCTGCGGGTGATAGGTCAGCAGCCATTTGCGCACGGATTGCCTCTGTGACTTGGCTGCTGCCGGTGAGCAGCTCTTCCCGGCGGTTTTGCCAGGCATGGGCTACAGCCAGCAACACTTGGCGGAAAGAGGGCATCCCGTAGCGAGGTTCTGGCGGGAAGTAAGTGCCGCCGAAGAAGGAGCGCCCATCAGGGGTGAGGAAGACGGAAAGCGGCCAGCCGGCTCGCCCAGCGAGCATCTGCACTGCCTGGATGTAGACGGCATCCAGGTCGGGCCGTTCCTCGCGGTCTACTTTGATATTGACGAAATGCTCATTCATCAGCGCGGCTGTCTCTGGGTCAGCGAAGGACTCGTGTGCCATCACGTGGCACCAATGGCAAGCGGCATAGCCGATGCTGAGGAAAATAGGGCGGTCGGTGGCGCGTGCTTGGGCGAACGCTTCTTCTCCCCACGGGTACCAGTCTACGGGGTTATCGGCGTGTTGGCGCAGGTACGGGCTGCTCTCGTTGGCAAGGCGGTTGGGCATGTGTGCCTCCTCAATGGTTGTTCCTGGTTTGCCATTGTAGGGCGTAATGCTCGGGACGTCAAGCGAGAGATTTTACCGCCGAGCACGCTGAGAACGCAGAGGAAACTGTTTACCACAAAGACACGAAGACACCAAGAGAATAGGAAATCCCAATAAATAATGACCAATGACCAAAATCTTCGTGTCTTTCTGTCTTCGTGGTAAAAACCTCTGCGTTCTCGGCGGTGAGGGCCTAGAGCGGGGGAGCGGTTGCTCGGCGCAGTTTGTCCAACGTTTCCGCCCAGGTGATGCGCGAGAGGCCCAGTTTGCGGCGCAGGACGTCTTCATCCATCCCTGCCTTGAGGTCTCGTGCAGCGCAGGTCCAGCGCAGGATTTCGAAGGAGACACTGCGCGGGGGCAGGCCGGCGCGTTTGGCGCATTCGTCCAGCACGTATTCCAGGTTGCGAGCGGTGCACTCGAACAGTTTCTTCTGCGGCTTGTACTGGGCGGTGTATTCAGCGAGGACGGCGGGGAACGCGGGCGGCAAGCGCAGTTTGCGCTCCTTGTAGCGCTGACGGATGCTTTCGTAGCGGATAAAGACGGTAGGCATGCCCGGCTCGGAGGTGTCAATGTCGGTAGGAGCGATGTTCATGCATTCGGATTTTTTGATGCCGGTGCTCAGGAGCAAAGTACAGAGGAGGTGGGGGCGTGCGTCCGGTTTCTGCGGGTCGCGGCGCCACTTTTCTGTTGCGGTGAGCAGTTGGGCAATCTCTTTTTCAGAGAGGATGCGCGGCAAGGGCGTGCTCACGCGGTGGTGGACGATAGGGGCAGCGGGGTTGGAAGGGATGACCCCTTCCTCAGCCAGCCAGGAGAAAAAGACTTTGAGTGTAGTCAAACGGCGGGCGAGAGATTTGAGCTTGCAGGGCACACCGCGCTCATAGCGCAAGTACTTGAGGAAATCCTCCAGTTGTTTGGTGCTGATGTTGCCGATGATGGCGCGGGGTCCCACATAACGGGAAAAGAGGCGCAGGTCGCTGTCGAAGGCTTTGATGGTGTGGATGCTCAGGTTTTGGCTGACCATGTGGTCATGGAAGGCTTCGAGTGCTCTGTGCAGGGTGGAATGTGCATTCAGCGTCGTTGCCTCTTGGGGCAGTGGCGTTGTTTCTTCCGCAGACAAAAGCGGCAATTGTTCGGATGGCATGTCAATCTCCTTCGTATAGGACTGGTTTATGACATAATAATAACAAGGCTTTGAAGAATTGTCAAACGGGGGTAGTGATTCGTATATCCATGGTGCTTCGTATATTCTGGATGCTGGGGTTTCGCAGTCGAGAGCGTTTTACCAGGAAAAGTTTTTGGGATTTGTTCATTTTCAGGGCAGATATCGCCAGGGAATAAATTCCCTGGCTGAAAGGAGAAAGTCGGCTGAAGCCGACTGGTGATTGGGGCCTCCTTCTGTAGGGGCGAACCTTGTGTTCGCCCATGCACGTCTCTTCCATTGTCATTCTGAGCCGCGTAGCGGCGAAGAATCTCGCCCAGTTCCGTGAGACCCCTTCGTTGTACTCAGGGCAGGCCCTTCGGCTTCGCCTCAGGGTGACACAGGAGACCACCTCGCCTGGGAATGGGAGGCCTGAGCAGATGTCGCCAGGGAATAGAATTCCCTGGCTGAAACGAGAAAGTCGGCTGAAGCCGACTCCACGGAAGACAGACCCGACAGGTCTTCAAGACCTGTGGGTATAGTCCATGGGTCATCATCTCCTCCGCGCTCTCTGCGCCCTCGGCGGTAAAACATTTTTCATCGCAGAGGACGGAGGGCACAGAGAGAAATCCCAATGAATAATGACCAATGACCACAATCTTCGTGTCTTTGTGTCTTTGTGGTAAAAATCTCTGCGCCCTCGGCGGTAAAACATAGGGGCGAATACAAGATTCGCCCCTACTTGTCCCTCTGCCCCTTGTTTGTGAAGGGGATGAGAGCGAGCATTCAACGCTTTATCTCTAGCACGGCGCTTCCCCGTATTTCTCCCCGCTTCAGGCGCTGCAGGGCGATGTTTGCCTCCGCAAGCGGATATGCCTCCACTTCGGTGCGCACCGGTATCTCTGCCGCCAAGCGCAGGAATTCCTCGGCGTCCTGCCGTGTGAAATTGGCGACGCTGCGCAGGATGCGCTCGCCATAGAGCAACTCATAACGCAGTTCGGGGATGGGGCTCATGTACACGGCATTGATGGCGAGCGTGCCGCCTGGCCGCAAGTGCCTCAATGCCAACGGCACGAGCCACCCCGCCGGGGCAAAGGTAATGCCAGCGTCGAGAGGGACGGGCGGCGTTTCCTGTGCCTGTCCAGTCCAGGCTGCGCCCAGTTCCTGTGCCAGCCGCCGATGTTCCTCCCCGCGGCTGAAGACATAGACTTCGCACCCCCAATGGCGTGCCACCTGGATGGCGATGTGCGCGCTGGCGCCAAAGCCGTACAGCCCCAGCTGCTCCCCAGGTTGGATGCCGCTCAGGCGCAGGGAACGGTAGCCGATGATGCCGGCACACAGCAAGGGCGCCGCCTGCAGATGCGAGAACTGCTCCGGGATGGGATAGGCGAAGCGTTCATCCACGACAGTATATTGGGCATAGCCGCCATCTATGTGCAAGCCGGTGAAGCGGGCGTGGGGACACAAGTTCTCCTCTCCCCGGCGGCAAAACTCACACTCTCCACAACTCCAGCCCAGCCAGCCCACTCCCAGGCGGTCGCCCAGGCGGTAGCGGGTGGCTCCTTGCCCGATAGCATCCACCACCCCCACGATTTGGTGCCCTGGGACGGCAGGCAACTTGGGCAGTTTTAGTTCTCCCTCCACTGTGTGCAGGTCAGTATGGCAGACGCCACAGGCATGCACCTGTAGGCGCACTTGCCCAGGACCAGGTTGGGGATCTTGCACCTCTGTCAATACCAAAGGGTTGTCTTCGATGCTTGTGGGTGAAAAGAGCACCATCGCTTGCATGGGTTATGGCTCCTTTTCTCTTTTTACCGCAGAGAGCACTGAGAACATTTTACCACGAAGACGCAAAGGCACAAAGCCCGGTGAACAAAGCCTAATGAACGCGGCTGTCGTTTATTCCCCTGGAGCAGAGCGTGGGCGGCGGACTGTGGTCCGCCTGGAGCGGCATTGGCTAGACCTCACAGGTCTTCAAGACCTGTAAGGTCTGTCTTCAAGACGGGGCCTCACGGAACTGGGGGAGATTCTTCGCCGCTACGCGGCTCAGAATGACAATGGAAGAGACGTGCATGGGCGAACACAGAGAACACAGGGGTTTTGACCACAAAGACACAAAGACACGAAGATTTTGGTTATTGGGTTTTGCCCATTGGAGTTTCTTCTTCCCCTTTGTGTCTTCGTGTCTTCGTGGTGAGGAATTTTACTGCCGAGGTGATGGGATTGGCTTAACCACAAAGACACCAAGATTTTGGTCATTGGCCATTGTCCATTGGCCATTTCTCCCTCCCCCCTTTGCTTGGCAAAGCGCCCCTTTTGTGCTACAATCATACCTTGGTCTGTGCACCATGCAGCACGTATCGTCAGCCTTGGCAGGAGTATGATGTCCTCTCTATCTCCCACGACAACTGCATACGACCTGAAGCACGCCGTCACATCCAACCGCCTGGAGGGCTTGTGGCGCATGATGACCGGCTTCCGTTTGCCTTACCTGGGCGCCACGGTCAGCCTAGCGATTGCCGCTGGGGCGCGCGCCGCTGAGCATTTCCTCCTGCGCTATTTCGTGGACCAGGTCCTCGCCCAGGAGTTGTTCCAGAAACTGTGGCTGGTCGTGGTGGGCTTTGTCGCGCTGGCAGCGCTGGAGGGCGGTTTCAGTTTCCTCAGCGGACGGCTGGCTGCCTACACCGCCGAGGGCATCACCTTGCGCCTGCGCAACTACCTCTTCGACCACATCCAGCGCCTGTCCTTCACCTACCATGACCATACCTCCACCGGCGAATTGATCGAGCGTTGCACCTCCGACGTGGATGCCGTGCGCCGCTTCTTCGCCGACCAAGCCATCGGCGTGGGGCGCATCCTCTCCCTCTTCGGCATCAGCCTGGCAGCCCTGCTGCGCTTGAACGTGCGTCTGGCGCTGCTCTCGGTGCTTGCCGTGCCAATCCTGGTATTGATGTCCATCTTCTTTTTCAAGAGGGTTTCGCGGGCTTACGAAGCGATGCAAGAACAAGAAGCAGTCGTCTCCACCACCCTGCAGGAAAACCTCACCGGCATGCGCGTGGTGCGGGCGTTTGCCCGCCAGGATTTCGAACGGGCAAAGTTCCAGCGCGATTCCTGGGAGAAATTCCTGCGCGGACGCCACTTCATGACCATGCATTCGCTCTACTGGCCCATTTCCGACACCCTGTGCGGCTTGCAGACCCTCTTCGGCATAGCCATGGGCGCGCGGATGGCGCTGAGCGGCACCATCAGTGTGGGCACTTACCTGGCTTACACCGGCTTGCTCATCTGGGTCATCTGGCCCATCCGCAACCTGGGGAGATTGATTGTGAACATGTCCAGCGGGTTGGTCTCCTACCAACGCGTGATAGAAGTGATTGCTCAGAAGCGCGAGCCGCTGACCGAAGGCAGATACCAGCCAGATGGCGACGTGCGCGGCGAATTGGTCTTTGACCGGGTTTGCTTCACCTATGCGTCGGGCTACCGCGCCTTGGACGAGGTCTCCTTCCGCTGCCAGCCAGGGCAGATAACCGCCCTGCTCGGCTCAACCGGCTCAGGCAAAACGACCCTGGTCAGCCTGCTGCCCCGCTTCTATGACTACACAAGTGGCAGCATCACCCTGGATGGAGTGGAGTTGAAGGACTATCCACGCCACTACCTGCGCCGGCAGATCGGCATCGTGGAGCAGGAGCCCTTCCTCTTCTCGCGCACCATCCGCGAGAACCTGACCTATGGGGTGCACCGCAAAGTGACAGAGGAAGAAATCGAAGCCGCCGCCCGCGCTGCTGCCATCCACGACGAGATTATGCAGTTCCCCAAAGGCTACGACACGCTGGTCGGCGAGCGCGGCGTGATGCTCTCCGGCGGGCAAAAGCAGCGTGTCGCGATTGCGCGCACGCTCTTGAAAAATCCGCGCATCCTCATCCTGGACGATGCCACCTCATCGGTGGATGTGGAAACGGAGCACCTCATCCGCCAAGCCTTGCAGCACTTGATGCGCGGCCGCACCACCTTCATCATTGCCCACCGCATCCAAAGCGTGATGAACGCCGACCTCATCCTGGTCTTTGACCGGGGCAGGATCGTACAGATGGGCACGCACGAGGAACTGCTGCAGCAAGAGGGCATCTACCGGCGCATCTATGAACTGCAGACCCGCGTGGATGTCGAACTAGAGAAAGAGATGGCGCATGTCGGAGTACTTTGACGAGGAAGAAGAAAAGCAAACCCAGCTCAGTCCGCAGACGCTCCGCCGCATCCTCGCCCAAACCAAGCCCCACTGGAAATGGGTAGCCGGGTTCATGGCATCGGCAGCAGTGGTCTCGGTGCTGGATTCGGTCTTTGCCTACCTGCGCAAGATGATTGTGGATGATGCCATCCTGGGCGGCAACCAAGCGGTTTTTGCCCAGGCGCTGCTGCTCTACGGCGGCACCATCCTGGCACAGGCAGTCGGTGTGTTTGCCTTCATCTACCTCGTGGGCATCCTAGGGCAGCGCATCGAATATGACCTGCGTTGTGCCATGTTTGACCATCTGCAGGAACTGTCCTTCGACTACTTCAACCGCCGGCCGGTGGGCTGGATCATGGCGCGCGTGACCTCGGATTCAGAGCGCGTAGCGCACCTGGTCACCTGGGGGCTGTTGGATGTCACCTGGGGATTGCTGAACATCGCCACCGCCGCTGTCTTCATGTACATCATCAACTGGCGCCTGGCGCTGATTGTCCTGCTCATGCTGCCCATCCTGTTGGTCGTGGCGTCCCAGTTCCAGAAACGCATCCTCAGCGAATACCGCCGCGTGCGCCGCCTCAATTCGCGTATCACCGCCGCCTACAATGAGAACATTATCGGCGTGCGCGTGGTCAAAGCACTCTGCCGCGAGGAGGAAAACCTGCGCGAGTTCAGCGAACTCTCGGGCGCGATGTACCGTTCTTCCTACCGCGCCGCCTGGCTCTCTGCCCTCTTCCTGCCCACCGTGCAGATCATCAGCGCCCTGGGCGCCGCCAGCGTCATCGGTTACGGCGGCTGGCAGACCCAATGGGGTACCATTACCATCGGCGGCATCCAGGCTTTCCTCTCCTACATCGGTTTCATGATGTGGCCCATCCAGGACCTGGCGCGCGTCTATGCCGAACTGCAGCATGCCGTAGCGTCGGGGGAGCGCATCTTCTCCCTCCTGGACACCCCGCCTACCGTGGCGGACAAGCCAGGTGCCGTGGAGGTGGACAATATCCGCGGCGACATCTCCTTCGAGCACGTCTACTTTGACTATGACCCAGAAACACCGGTGCTGGAGGATTTCAACCTTTATGTCAAACAAGGCGAAGCCATCGCCTTGGTGGGGCCCACAGGCGGCGGCAAAACCACCATCGTCAACCTCCTATGCCGCTTCTACGAACCGTGCCAAGGCGTCATCCGCATCGCCGGGCGCGACTACACCACCCTGACGCTGCATTCCATCCAGTCGCGCATCGGCGTGGTGCTGCAAACGCCGCACCTCTTCTCCGGCACCATCCGCGAGAACATCCGCTACGGCCGGCTGGGAGCCACCGACGCCGAGGTGGAGGAAGCGGCGCGGATTGCCGGCGCGCACGACTTTATCGTGAAACTGGCACACGGCTATGACACGGAGGTGGGCGAAGGCGGACAACTGCTCTCCGTCGGGCAGAAGCAACTCATCAGCCTGGCGCGGGCAGTGCTGGCGCAGCCGGACATCTTTGTCATGGATGAAGCGACCAGTTCGGTGGACACGCTGACCGAGGCGTACATCCAGAGGGGCATGGAAGCGCTCATGAAGGGCCGCACCAGCTTCATCATCGCGCACCGCCTTTCGACGGTCAAGCGCGCTGACCGCATCCTCTTCATTGACCACGGGCGCATCGTCGAGGCGGGCAGCCATGCCGCACTATTGCGTGCGCGGGGGCGTTACTATCAACTGTACGTGCAGCAATTCCAGCGGGAACTGGAGCGGCAGCAAGACTATTTTCTCGCCGCCGAAGGTCTTCATCCCACCACAGAGCGCACAGAGTCCACAGAAGGGATATAGATTTCTTTACCACAAAGATACCAACCCTTAGCCATTGGTCATTCACTAGGAAAAAGCCCTACCTCTGTGGTAAAAATACATCAGGAGGTGGCTGATGGTGAACTATGCGGTCTATCTGGAGATTGCCAGTGAGGGTCGCTGCATGGCACATGTGCTTGACTTGCCGGGTTGCACCGTCCGCGCCGCCACCCGCGACGAGGTATTGCAACGCCTGCCCGATGCCATTCGTGCTTACCATGCCTGGCTGCGCACCCATGGAGAGCCTGCCCCACCGGCAGATGAGCCGCTTACATATTCTGTCGCGGGCGAAAGCAGTGGCTTTGGCCCCTTCGACCCAGGCGATGCCGCTGCCCTTTTCCCACCCGACCTGCCCCCCATCACCCCCACGGAGATAGAGCGCTATTTCCGCCTCATGGGCTATGCCCGTGCCGATTTGCTTGCCCTGGTGCGCGACCTGCCTGATGAGGTGCTGGACTGGCAACCAGATGCCCAATCCTTCCCCATCCGCCGCCTGCTGCGCCACATCGGCAATGCAGAGCAATGGTATGTCTCGCGCGTGGTAGCGCAGGAGACATTGCCCACACAATGGGCGCATGGTGAAGAGATGCCGCTGCTGGAGTACCTGGATATGACACGGCAAACTGCCCTTGCACGCCTGCGCCAGACCACGGAGGAAGAACGCACACGGGTAACCCATCCTGCCTATTGGACACAGCACCCAGAAGAGCCATGGACGATGCGCAAAGCCTTGCGCCGCTTCCTGGAACACGAGCGGGAGCATACGGCGCAGATTCGGACTGTCCTGGCACAGTGGCGTGCTCACCTCTTGGCGCACCTGGCTAGCGAGCGTGCAAAACTGTGGCAGTTGCTGGTAGGTTTGGATGAGGAGACGCTGACGCAACACCCTGTCTTTGCCGATTGGACAGCGAAGGACCTGCTGGCGCACATCGCCGCCTGGGACGAATTCCACACGCAACGGGTGGCATTGCTGCAGGTTGGACAGGAGGCGGACATCCCCGCCGTGGACCTGGACGAACACAATGCAGTGATACACGCTCAGCGCAGGGATTGGCTGCTGGATCGGGCTGTGGAGGCATGCCAGAGTGCACGGGAAGAATTCTTGCAAGCCTTGGCGAGCTTGACGGAGGAGCAACTGCACCGCAGGCTGTGCCTCCCCTGGGGAGAGACCTCTGCGCGGAGATGGGCGCAAAACCGCGCCCGCCATGATGCCTGGCACGCTGCCGATGTGCACACTTGGCGGCAACGCCTGGCTTTGCCACCACGAGTTGGCCCGAAGGTTGTCTTGCTGGCGGCACTGAAAGCCATGCACGACGAACTGGAGCATGCCGTAGCGCTGGTGCCTGCGGCGGAACGGGAGACGCGCCTGGTCTGCGGAGAGTGGACGCTGAAAGACGTCGTGGGGCACATTGCGGATTGGGAGCGCTTGGCAGTAGAGGGATTGCGGCAGATGGCGGCTGGGCAGGCGCCGCGCGTGGAACGGGTGCGCGACATCCATACCTGGAACCAAGCGCACGTGCTGGCACGCCGGGACCAGCCATGGGAAGCCGTATGGCAAGATGTGCAGACTACCCATCGGGATCTGATGGAGGTGCTACAGGGGATGAGCCAAGCAACTCTGTGCCAGGAATTCCCCGCCCCCTGGCAACCCGCCGCCACACCCTACGATTGGGCCGTCATTATCCTCTCCCACGGCCGGACACATGCCGCAGACCTCGAAACGAATCCCCCCTACCCTCTTCGTAGGGGCGAACCCACGTAGGGGCGAGTCATGGACTCGCCCCTTTGTTTCGCCCGTAGTGCGCACCCTTTGCCTACGCTCAGGGCAAGCTTCAGTGCGCACAATGCCATCAACGAATAGGAAAACGAATAAACGAATCCCCCGCAAAGTAGGGGCGCAATTTATTGCGCCCCAATTCATTGCGCCCCAATTTATTGCGCCCCAATTTATTGCGCCCCCCAGGGTCAAGGGGGATAAACCCCTCACCAAGGGCGATACGTAGGGGCGAACCTGGTGTTCGCCCTCACCCTCAACCCCTCGCCAGGGAGAGCAACTGTCAATGGATTTCCGAAACGGATTGAACGGATTGCCTCAGCAAACGGCTCCGCCTGCAATGCCAAGCCGTATAATCCGCTACCCCAATCCGTTGACAGTGCGCACCTCTCAAGGGTGCAGTCCACCTCGCGGTGATGTACTAGTTCCTTGGAACACTATAACACGGTTGCTGCCAACTCAAGTAACAGCAGTACAATCAGGACAGAACCCAAGAATGCCAAGGGTTTCAGTTCACTCGGACTCTCCCACGGGCTCACTAGCCGGTACTGCCACGGGAAGCTCGGCGGATCAAACCGGCTATTGTCCTGAAGCACAAAGTGGATGGGGTAACCAAGTTGGATGCTTTCCATATCGCTTCGATTGTGCACCGTGGTTGGAATCCATAGACTGGCTACGACCAAGCCAGTGCTCAAGAGTAGGAGGACGAGATGAGTCCTTATGCTTAACTTCCACATGCTTGTTTCTCTGGTCGGCTAACGGTGCGCGTCACCCGCTCGCCTCCCCTTTGCTCCGGCGAGCGGACTGAACGCGCGGGTTAGGCCACTGCTGACCTCAGAGCAACTCCAGGAACCGCTCCACATCTATTCGCGCCCGTTTCAGAATATGCGCTAACGTGGATCGTTTCACCGGACGATGAGCCGGTACCGTAACCTTGACTACCTCGTCTCTTATTCGCTTCTGTAGACGAATGTGGCTACCTCGCTGACGCACAACCGTCCAACCATCCCTTTGCAGCGCACGAATGATCTGGGTGTAGGACAGGCTGGGAATTTTGCTCACAACTCAATCTCCTGCGTCAGCGCCTGCTCCTCAACGATCCAGTCATCCTCAACTGGTTCTAAGTAGAGTTCAATGGCTTCACGGATGTTCTCCAAGGCTTCTTCTATGGTCTCTCCTTCGCTAATACAACCAGGTAAAGCCGGAACATAAACAGTGAAACCACCTTCGTCACTTGGTTCAAGCACCACTTTGAAACGCATAGAGCCCCCTCCTATGCCAAACGCTTACACCAAATTATACACCATTACTGGCAACCCAACGGCTCGCGTCACCCGCTCGCCAGAGCGAAGCGAAGGCGAGCGGACTGAACGCGCGGGTTAGGCGGGCACCTTGGTAGAGTGAGACTAGTTCTACAGTGAAGCGATAAAGTCGCCCAAGATCTTATTGAACTTCTCCGCATGTTCCCAGAACATCATATGGCCTCCCAGCACTGCAATCTTGGTCCTGGGGAAGTTCTTCTGCATAAATGCCACTGCCTTGTCAGCCCAATGCTCCGCGATGATACTGAGGGCGGGCAATGACTCATCAACCAGTTTTGCTTCCTCCATATAGTTCGAGAACATACCGGAAGCAAATAGGGCGCTGGCAATATAGTGCGGCGTCTTCAACGACTGCTCAACGATCCAGAACATCTCCTCTTGGCTGAGTTCGCGTTGCACCATGATTTCGTCGGCATAGTAAGTCACAAAGTCGCGTTGTCCTTTCCGCGATAGCAGATAGGTATTGTATGCGCCAGCGATCTCATCGAGAGGGCCTTCTACCCAATCTTGAGGGTTCACAGACAGCGGCTTTGGCGACAGGTCAATGTACACCATTGCCTTTAGCGCTTTGGTGCCTTCTTGCCTGACATACCCCCATGCCTCCAGACATCCAAACGACCATCCGACAAGCACAACATCCTGGAGATCAAGCGCCTTGATGATTTTGGCCAAATCGGCGGCATGGGTGGGGTAATCGTTGCCGTGAAGCGTGATCGAAGATCGGCCCTGACTGCGGGGGTCAATTGCTATGACGCGGTGCGTCTTGGAAAAATGATCCATCTGGTGGACGAACACTTCGGTGGTGAAGGTCCATCCTGGCACGAAGACAATCGGCGTCCCCGTACCCCTGTCTTCATAGTAGATTTCCACTCCTGGCTCAACTTCGATGTAATTGCCTGGTTGACGATAGCTGTTCATATTTTACCTCCATGATAATCTCTGATTCCCAACCTTTGCGCACTTGCTGCAGTGGGGACTACTTGACATTTTAGCACAAGAAGCCCGCTATGTCAACGTCAGCGGGAAAATGGGCATCCTAAACCCTCCCGCAGTTTTACACAAGACCTGACAGGTCTTCAGACAGCCATCAGTCGGCTTCAGCCGACTTCCTCGTTTCAGCCAGGGAATTTTATTCCCTGGCGACATCTGCGCCCGGGCTCCCACGCCCAAGGGCGGATGGTCTCATGTGTCACCCTGAGGCGAAGCCGAAGGGCCTGCCCTGAGTACAACGAAGGGATCTTATGGAACTGAGGAGAGATTCTTCGCCGCTACGCGGCTCAGAATGACCATGGGAGAGACGGGCATGGGCGAACACAAGGTTCGCCCCTACGGATCCCCCCTTGTCCCCAGAGGGCGAAACAAAGGGGGCGAGTCATGGACTCGCCCCTACGTGGATTCGCCCCTACGAAGGGGGGTGATGGGGGGATTCGTTCCCCCATTCGTTGATGGCCCTCGGCGGCAAAACTCACCGCAGAGAGCAGAGTCCGCAGAAGAAGGTTTTGTTTCTCCGTGTCCTCTGCGTGCTCTGCGGTAAATAATCCCCTCTGTGGACTCTGTGGTAAGCATTTTCCTCTGCGCCCTCGGCGGTGAAAAAAGTGCGCATTGAGCGCTAAAGCTTGCCCTGAGCGCAGCGAAGGGGCAAGCGAACGGGCGCTCACGACAAACCAGGCTCGTAGTGCGCACTTCAGTGCGCCATGAGCGCTAAAACGCTCACTACAAACCGCTCTACCCTTTCGTCGCCGAAGTCGGGGCGAAGGCGCGGCGGTCCACAAATGCCTGTAGGCGCGCCGGGATGACGTCCCGCTGGAACACTTCCTCCTGCCTCTCCCGACGACGGATCACCTCTGCCTCATCACCAGTCACCAAGACCGATGCCGGGCGCGGCATGGCGTTAAAGTTGCTCATGGACACCTCCTGATAGGCGCCCGTGTCCAGCAGCGCCAGGATGTCACCTACCTGCACCTCCGGGATACGCACGATGGGCATCAAGCGATCGCCGTAGCAGCTCCGCCCCACAATGTCTGCTTTGCCCACCAGCGGAGCGTCCGCCTTGTTGGCAAAGACATAGTCGTGCAGGTGATGCTCATAGCGCCCGCCGGTGAACCAGAACTCGGTCGTATCCACCACGATGATCGTCCAGCGGATGGGATAGGTGATGCGCTTGATATTGCGCACCGTGGTCAGGTGAATGCCCGCATTGCCGTGCAGCGCCCGTCCGGGTTCCACCTGCAGCATCAGCCCCTCTGTCCGAATGCCGTAACGCGGCAGTTCCTGCCGCAGGGTACGCGTGCATGCTTCGGCATACGCCTCAATGGACGGTGCGGGGGTCTGATTCGGCTCACTGACCAGCGTGTCGATGAGCCGCGCCATGACCGCATAGCGGGTCTCGTCGCCCAGCGGCTTCAGCGCCTTGGAGAGGGCATGCAGTGCCCCGAACTCCAGCGGTGCGCTGTAATCCGTGGCGGCATTGAAGGGGTCGCGCGGTATGGCGAAACCGCCGCCGATGTCAATCTCCTGAGGCTGGTAGCCGCCCAGCGCCTGACACACCTCGCCCAACTCGCGGGCGTATGCCTTCATCTGCTCTTCCCAGAAGCGCGTCGAACGGTGGTGCCGCCCATGGTGTTGGTGGAACCCCACCAGTTCGACCCCCTCCATCTGCAGGATGCGCCGCCCCAGCGCGATCACCTGGTCCTTGGTTAGTCCCCCTTTGTACACCATCGCTGCGATGTCGGTCGGGACCAAGCCCTCTGGGACAAAATCCGTGTGTGCGATGAACCCCGACACGGCCGGCTTGATGCGCAGGCGCACCTTCGCCGTGCGCCCCAGTTCACGCGCCGCCCGCTCAATGACGTCCACCTCTTCTACGCTGTCAATGGTGATGCGCACGCCGCTCTGCACGCAGCGGTAAATGTGGTCCTCGTCCTTGGGCACGCCGTTGACGGAGATGAATTGGGGATCAAAACCTGCCCGCAGCGCTACTTCCAGCTCTCCCGGCGAGTAGATGTCGCAGCCACAGTCCTCGTTCGCCAGGATGTACTGGATTGCCGTGAGCCAGTTGGCTTTGGCAGCAGGCAGGATCTTCACGGGCCCGTCGGGCCAGCCCTCCTGGAACGCCTTCTGGAAGCGGCGCACGTTGCGTCGAATCTGATCCTCCGAGAAGACAAAAAGCGGCGAACCAAAGCGCTGCACCAACTCTACCGTGTCGCATTCCTCGATGAACAGATGCCCGTCACGCACCGACAGGCACTCATCCAAACGCCGATAAGTAGCCATCCCCTTTCCCTCCTTTCTAACGGCCGCCACTCCAGCCCGGATCGGACTGGAGCAACGGTCCGCCTCCGTATCTCTCCCTATGGCTTCAAGGATGGTTTTTCATCACCATCGGTAGGTAAACATGCGCCATGTATTCATCCGCCCCAATGTCCGGGGCTGCGCCAACCGGTCGCGGGTCGCCGTCTATATCGGCGGTCACGCCGGCATCCACCCCCGCATCAATGGCTGCCGAGCCGGGGCGCAGGTGGTAGTTGCCGCCACGGGGGTCCACGAAGGCAGGATCACCCCAGATGTTGACCGTGCCGGTGAGGATGGTGCCGCTGCCGCCCCAGTCGGCGCCATTAGCCCAGATGCCGCTCCCCCACAGGGTGCCTTCCAGCGTCACTGTACTGCCTGCTGTGACCGAGATGCCCACAGTGTGGCTGACCAGGATGGTGTTCACCAAGGTGACGGGCTGACTACTTTGTGTTGCGATACCGTATCCGCCATATGTGCCAACGTTGCGGGCAATGGTGTTGTGCTGGAGCATCCCTGTGCTGTTTGACCGGAAGGATATTGCCCCAGCCTGGTTGACGCCCCCCGGACGGTTATCCGCGATGATGTTGTTGGTGATGGTGAAGGGTGAGGTATCCCACAATTCCATTCCCGCCGCGACGTAGGCTTCGTTATCCCGGATCACGGTGCAGGCTAGGAAAAGTTCCCCGGCGGCGAAGCGCAATGCACCGGCGTGGTTGCCCACCCGGTTGCGCTCAAAAAGGCAATCTTCGATCCGCGCCCCAGCCCACGCAATACTGGCTCCACCTCCGTATCCGCCCCGTCCACTGCCCGGACTGATTCCCCGCCCGTTGTCCCGGAAGATGGTATGGCGGATGAGAATGGGCTGGCGTCCCCAGCCACCGTCAAATATCAACCCGCTGCCATCCCAGGCATCATTGGCTTCAAATAGGCTGCCCTCTATGGTGACTGCTCGTGTTCCATAGATGTACAAGCCACCACCTATTGTCCGGACACACCCATTGCACCAGGTACCGTTGGCGCGTAAAGTGGAAGAGAGGACCTGGAGTGTGCCACCGGAGATGTAGCCACCACCGCCGAGGGTGTCCGCGGTGGTCTGTGAATCGGCGACATTGCTGTAGATGGTCGTGTAACGAAGGGTCAGGTTGGCATCTTGGGCATAGAGGCCGGCACCCCGGTCGGTAACAAAGCCGTTGGTGATGGTCAAGCCCTCTATGGTCACCGTGATGGAGTTGCCGACATACACCACCCGTCGGGTGCCTTCGCCGTCTAAGGTCGTGGGGTAAGCGACGGGGTCGCGCAGGACAGGGCCCGAAGAGGCGCCATTCCACCCGCCGTAGAGGGTGATGCTTTTGGTGATGGTGATGACGGCAGCGCCGGTGCCGGTGTAGGTGCCGCCAGCCACATAGATCGTGTCGCCCTTGCTGAGATTCATCTTCCACTCCTTTCCTGTTCACCGCGCAGCCCACCGCGCCGTTACGCCGCGCGCGAAGCGGTCGGCATAACGGCTGGCGCACCAGCCGCACGCGGAGCGAAGCAGAGCGTGTCGGCTTGATGCGCGTGTTATGCCGCCTGCTTTCTGAAAGCATTACTTTTGGGGTCTCCGTTCTCACCATGCTCAATTCTTAGAACTCAGGATCACTATGTCTTGAGGACCGTAAAGGTGCTGGGTGACAATGGCTATCATACGTCCATCGGGCGAGAGGTACCCTTCACTTTTCAGCAATACCGGTCGCGTTACTGGTTCGTACTCCCTTGGCCGCACTCCATCTGCGCGCACCATGTCCAAGACGTTGCCTCTGGATAAAGTGTTCTGAATCAACGCATTCGGAAGGCTCGTCTGGCTAGACTCTCGGTTGAGTGCATATTCCCAGACTTGCGTTTCTGTGCCACAGGTGGCTTGGTAATATAATCGGTTGTCAGCACTCCAGCCCAGTATTTGGTACTCACAAGGACGCTGTTCAGTAACCCTTTGCCACACCCTGATGGGATTTTCCCAAAAGTGTGGCTTGGTCACAAATATCGCTTCATAACCCGGAGCAGCCGATAAAGCAGGCTGGTAGTGTAGCACCAAAACTGCAAAAACGGTGAGCGATATCACGATCAGCGCCAGTATCGTGAGTAGAACTGCGCGACGAACTTGTAGCATGGGCGAATCCTGAAATCGTGCAAATGTTGTCATTCGAGCGAAACTCTTTTTCTACAATGAGGACTACTTGACATTTTAGCACAAAAAGCCCGCTATGTCAACGTCAGCGGGAAAATGGGCATCGCAGGGGCAAGCAATTGAATAATGACCAATGACCAAAACCCGATGACCAAAATCTCCGTGTCTTTGTGGTACGCTAATCCCCTTGGAGGTAAAACTCCTCACCACTAAGACACGAAGACACAAAGGGGGAAGAAGAAACTCCATGGACAAAACCCAATAACCAAAATCTTGGTGTCTTTGTGTCTTCGTGGTAAAACTCTTTTCACCGCAGAGGGAATTTGGCCATTGGTCATTCGCCCATCGGGATTCTCTATTCTTTTCGTGTCTTTGTGTCTTTGTGGTGAAAACCTCTGCGCTCTCTGCGCCCTCGGCGGCAAAACCAAAGGGGCGAGTCATGGACTCGCCCCTACGAAGGGGGGATGATGGGGGGATTCGTTCCCCCATTCGTTGATGGCCCTCGGTGGTGAAAACTCACCACAGAGACCACAGAGACAAATCCCAATGACCAAAACCTTCGTGTCTTCGTGGTAAACCCCCTTTTCACCGCAGAGGGCGCAGAGGGAAATCCCAATGAATAATGGCCAAAATCTTGGTGTCTTTGTGGTAAACCTCTGCGTTCTCTGTGGGCTCTGTGGTAAGTAAAGGGGCGAACACGAGGTTCGCCCCTACACGTCTCTCCCATTGTCATTCTGAGCCGCGTAGCGGCGAAGAATCTCGCCAAACGCCGCCAGGGAATAAAATTCCCTGGCTGAAACGAGGGAGTCGGCTGAAGCCGACTCCACGGAAGACAGACCTGACAGGTCTAGGGCATTTCACCGCAGAGGGACAGAGACAAATCCCAATGGCCAATGGCCAAAATCTTGGTGTCTTTGTGTCTTTGTGGTCAAAACCTCTGTGCTCTCCGCGCGCTCGGCGGTAGAGAATCCGCTCCAAGTGCGGGGTGAGCGGGCGGTTCACCCACGAAAGCGGCGAACACGGCAAATTCCCGGTGTGATCACGGTGAAGGCATGCGGCAGTTCCCCTGCATGCTGGTTGACCACGGATGCGACGGTCTCCGCTTTGCGGATGGGCGAGAGTCCTGCCAGGCGTATCAGCACAATACCGTGCATATAGAGTCGCTGACGAAAAGCTATTTCTCCAAAATCCTTGTCGGCAGTGAGCAACAAGGCACCTTCCCGGTTTGCCAAAGCCAGGACGTTCTCATCCGTAATCCCAGGTTCCATCTCTGCCACATACAGCACCTGATGCCCGCTTTGCCGGAGAGTTTCAACGATTTGGCGATCAACGCCCTCATCAGCCAGGAACTTCACCTTGTCCCCTCGGTCACGGGATAAATTACATCAGCACGTAGAGCCTCTTTGGCAAAGGCAATCGCTGCTAAGACGGCTTCTCGCGTCAACCGAGGATGGGCATCAAGGATCTGTTCAATGGTTTCACCCGCCGCGAGTTTCTCTAGGATCAGTTCAACTGTGATGCGCGTGCCGGCAATCACGGGTTTACCCATCATCACATTCGGATCAGATACAATCCATTGTTCCTTCACGGTCATGGTTCTCTCCTTAGCGATAGCCCTATGTGACAGTATGCCTGGTCAACGATATTTTCCCACCGCAACGGCTTGCATCCCATCTCGCGCACGCGGTGTAACCGCGTGGACAGCCACCAGATGACGCCCGCATTGTACTATGAGCGAGGGCCTATGTCAAACGTGAGTGGTAAAACGTTTTTCACCGCAGAGAGCGCAGAGGGAATCCCAATGGAGAATGACCAATGACCAAAATCTTGGTGTCTTTGTGGTTAAGCCAATCCCATCCCCTTGGCAGTAAAATTCCTCACCACGAAGACACAAAGGGGAAGAAGAAACTCCAATGGGCAAAACCCAATAACCAAAATCTTCGTGTCTTTGTGTCTTTGTGGTCAAAACCTCTGCGCTCTGGTGCGCTCTGTGTTCGCCCATACGCGTCTCTCCCATGGTCATTCTGAGCCGCGTAGCGGCGAAGAATCTCTCCCCAGTTCCATGAGACCCCTTCGTTGTACTCAGGGCAGACCCTTCGGCTTCGCCTCAGGGTGACACATGAGACCATCCACCCTTGGGCATGGGAGCCCGTGCCAAACGCCGCCAGGGAATGAAATTCCCTGGCTGAAACGGGGAAGTCGGCTGAAGCCGACTGCTGGTTGCAGCCCCCATCTGTAGGGGCGAACTTTGTGTTCGCCCATGCCCGTCTCTCCCATGGTCATTCTGAAATGAGGTTCGTAGCGCGCACCCTTCGCCTGCGCTCAGGGCAAGCTTCAGTGCGCATTGAGCGCTGAAGCGCTCACTACAAACATCGTTTACGCAAACATACCCGAGGTATCGCTTTGCACCGCTCCGATGCATACGCTGACGAAGCGCTTGTAGTTGTGAACGACCTGATAAGGCATGATCCCGCCTTCATAGAAAAACTGGTAATCGCACCACAAAATGTTGGGGATAGTCACCGAGAACCTGACGAGGTTCAAACC
>JACIWX010000016.1 GCA_014360755.1 Chloroflexota bacterium
TGGCTGAAACGCGCAAGTCGGCTAAAGCCGACTGGTGGTTGGCAGCAGCCCCCTTCAGGGGGCTTACTGTTTCAGCCAGGGATTTCAATCCCTGGCAGGCTCAATGGCAAACGCCGCCGTCCACGCTCCAGGGATCTTAAACACACCTGACAGGTCTTCAAGACCTGTCAGGTCTAATCCATCCTGCTCCAGGCGGACCACAGTCCGCCGTCCACGCTTATCCATATTCTGCCCCCAAACTGAACTACACCCAGTATGCAGTAAAGTCCACTTGAATCAGGGGTACTTTCCGGAGCCAGGCCGCAGGGGGACGGTCAGGTAATGGGAATGACGGTACCGCCAGTCATGCGCACCAAATCGGCGGGGGTGAGGGGGAAAACGGCGTGAGGGGTGCCAGCCGCAGCCCAGATTTCCTCGTACTGCAGTAAATCCTCATCAATATAAGTTGGCAACGGCTGGATGTGGCCAATGGGCGGAACACCGCCGATAGAAAAGCCGGTTTGCTCGCGCACGAAATCGGCGTCGGCCTTTTCAATGGGTTCGCCGACCAGCCGTGCGAGAGTTTTTTCGTTTACCCGGTTGGCTCCGCTGGCGAGGACAAGGATGGGCTTGTGTGTCTGTTTGCCGCGGAAAACCAAGGATTTGACGATTTGCCCAACGGCACAGCCCACAGCCTGGGCAGCTTCGGCTGCGGTGCGCGTGCTTTGGGGCAACTCCAGCACCTGGGAGGAAATGCCCAGGTGCTGGAGTACCTCTTGAATTTTTTGGGCACTGGGTGGTAGTGGTTTGGACATCGGCGGTTGGGACAACCCTTATCCTCCTGCTGTGATCGCCATCAACAGGATGCGATCCCCTTCTTGAACAGTCACATCCAGATTGGCGGCGCGAGATCCATTCACATTGAAAAAGTGGGGTTCCACGAGATCGTGTGTACCCGGCACGATAAGCTGCCCCAGAAAGGCAGGAAATTTCTTGGCGAGGGCGGCACAAACGTCGCGCAGAGTGGCACCCTCATGTACTTCTACCTCGGCTTCTGTTTCTTTGCTCAGGCGCCGTGCCAAACCACAGTAGAAGCCAACAGTTAGCTTCATGTCAGTCCATCCACCTTTTTCCCGGGGCTATTTTGACTGCCTCGAGGTTTTCAACTTGGCTGTCACGTATCCCAGTCCCAATTCCTCTAATTTTTCCTCCGTTGGGATACCCGTTTCTTTGTCCCATCCCCTGAACTCGTAATAGTAGTCTAACATCTGCTCAAACTGTTCTTTGGGTATGGCTTGGCCTTGGTACAAGCCTTCGGGTAGAGGTTCCATGAGTCTAGCTGGCAGCACATCATCCTTTCTGGAAACCCCTTCGCGGACGTTGAAAGCGCGGCACAGGTTGAATGCCCTTTCTCCCACGGTCATCAGCTCAGCCAAAGTGACGTCCCAACCAGTTGCCGCCGCCACGATGTCTTTGATGGTCTGCACTCTGACACCGCCCTCAGGCCAGGAGGCGTACATACACACGGAGAGGCTATCATACAAAGCCTTGAAATCACCCAATATTTTGACCATCCTGGCTTTGTCTCTGCCCATATCCAGCCTGTCTATTGTCTTGTCCAAGCCTATTTCGGGGAAGAGCCAGCTTGGATCCTCGAAGAAATCATCGTGTTCTGCCTGCAGGTGACAAGCACCCCTGTTGGAGGTAGCGTATGCCAGCCCTACACCCTTCTTTCCTCTGGGTTCGTGCATCGGCACTTCTTGTCCTTTAATGTGGATAGCAAAAGCCTCGGCTCCTCTACCGATTTTCTCTGCAGCACGCTTTACCCCTTCAGCCAGCAGATCGCCGATCCCCTCTCGTTTGGCAATCTTTTCCACCAATTGGATGATCGCTTGGTGGTTGCCCCAGGTGAGCTCTATGCCATCGGTATCTGCCTTGGTGAGCAAGCCCTTCTCATAGCATTCCATGGCAAAGGCGATCGTTACGCCCGTTGAAATGGTATCCAAGGAGTATTTGTTGCATAGTTCGTTTGCTTTCGCCACTGCCACCAGATCGCCGTTCATGCAGGTCGAGCCGAGGGCTGCTGCTGATTCATACTCTGGCCCACCGTAAGCGGGGTCAACCACGTATGGCTCCTGTGCGGCAACTACCTGATTACATGCTATGGGGCAGGCAAAACAGGGATCCCGCCGAACCAGGATGGTCTCAGCCATAGTCTCCCCGGTAATGTTTTCATACTGCTCAAAAGTGCACTTCTGGAAGTTCTTGGTGGGCAAGCGACCGGTAGCGTGGAGGTCATCCAGGTCGCCATCGCTGCCATACTTGTGCAGGAGGTCTTTGTATGCGCCTTCCCAGACTTCTTTGCTAGCCTGTTTGCATAATTCTGCGATTCTGTCCCGGTCCGCCAGAGGTATCTTTAGCGTGCCACGCACAGCGATGGCTTTCAGATTTTTGGCGCCCATTACTGCGCCCATGCCCGTCCGTCCATTGGCATGGTGAAAATCGCTCAATACACAGGCATAGCGGACGAGGTTCTCTCCGCCGGGGCCTATTGAGGCAATACGAATCCGATCATCTTGCAATTCGCGCTTGATCAGTTCCTCTGTTTCCCCAGTGACCTTGCCCCACAAATGGCTTGCGTCTCTGAGTTGTGCTTCGCCATTGTGTACCCAGAGATAAACCGGTCTTTCTGCCTTGCCCTCGAATACGATCGCATCAAAGCCTGCGAACCTTAATTCAGGTCCAAAGAAGCCGCTGGCGTTTGTCTCGCCCCAAATGTTAGTCAGTGGTGATTTGCCCATGATCACATAGCGGCAGTTCCCAGCGAAGGGGATGCCCGTGACCACGCCTGCAGCCACGACCAGCTTGTTCTCAGGGCTTAGGGGGTCAATACCGGGCGCGAGTTCGTCGAACAGGATCTTCGCCCCCAAGCCCCGGCCACCGAGAAAGGCTCTGGCGATATTCTCTTCCAGTCTTTCTTCCGTTATTCTGTTTTCAGTCAGGTTTACGCGCAGGATCTTTCCCATGTAGCCAAACATTTTCACCCTCCTTCCATGTTTTTATTTTCGATGAAACTCCATTTCTGCATTGCGGCGCCTTGCTCGGCTGGCAATGCCATTTGGGCGTAAAGAGCGAGGAAGCCCGTCTTGGTTTTGGGTTCTGGCATGCGCCAACGGGCTAAGCGACGTCGGATTTCTTCTTCCGATAGTTCCACATGCAACTGGCGAGCTGGGATGTTGATTTCAATCATATCGCCGTCTTCGATAACCGCGATGACACCTCCTTCCATAGCCTCTGGCGAGACATGTCCCACGATGGGGCCACGGTTGAAGCCGGAAAAACGGCCATCGGTGATGAGCCCCACTGAACCCTCCAAGCCGATGCGATATAAAGCGTCTGTGGACAGCATCACCTCCTTCATGCCCGGTGCGCCTTTTGGACCTTCATAACGCACGACGATCACATCGCCGGGTTGGATTCTCCCGTCTATGATCGCTTGCCACGCCTCTTGGTCGCTGTTAAAAGTTTTGGCTGGCCCCCTATGCACCAACATCTCTTTTTTGATAGCGGAGGTCCGCACGATAGCTCCACGAGGGGCGATATTCCCTTTCAAAACAGCCAGCCCTCCCTCGGCTTGTACTGGGTTGTCCAGGGTGGATATGGCTGGCCCGCGGCTTCCGCTTACCCGTTCGATGTTCTCACCCACGGTTCTGCCATCAACGGTCAAAGCACTGGTGTCAATCAGGTTCCCCAATTCCTTTAGCAATGCAGGAACCCCTCCAGCCTCATGGAACTCGACTGCTGTGTGGGGCCCATTGGGGATGACTGAGGCCAAAAGCGGGGTCTTGCGGCTGATCTCATCGAACAAGTCCAGTTCGATGCGTATTCCAAGTTCTCTCCCTATACTGATGATATGGAGAGGTGCATTCGTGGAGCCGCCGATCGCCGCATTCACGATGATGGCATTCTTCAGAGCCCTCTCATCGAGGATACGAGAGGGCCGGATGTCCTCTCTCACCAGCTCCACGACCCGCCGGCCAGATTCACGGGCTACCCTCAATCTGTCCGCTGAGATGGCAGGGATGGTGGATGAACCGGATAATGCCATGCCCATGGCTTCGGTCAGAATCTGCATGGTATTGGCTGTCCCCATGACCGGGCAGGCTCCGGGCCCTGGGCAAGAACAATCCTCCATTTCGCGCAGGTCTTGTTCGCTAATGCGCTTCAGTGGGAGGGCACCGAACACGGCCTCGTTCACATCAGGGGCCAATACCGTTCCTTCGCGCCATTTTCCAGCCAGCATCGGCCCACCAGTGACCATAATAGAAGGCAAATTCACCCTTATTGCGCCCATGAGATGACCAGGAATAATGTTGTCGCATGAGGCTAGCAATACCAAGCCATCAAACAGATGGACCATAGACATAATCTCAATGGAAGCAGCGAGGACATCGCGGATCGCCAACTCGTATTTCATGTTCTCCGTGCCAATGGCGATATTGCCGCAGGTGGCGAACAAGCCAAACTCAAAAGGCACCCCACCCGCTTGCCAGATGCCTGCTTTGACCGCCTCTGCCAATTGCTTGAGATGCATGTGCGCTGGCGAGGCTTCGGTCCAGGAATTGGCTACCCCGATTAACGGCTTGCCGAAATCGTCATGCGTATAGCCGGCGCCTTTGTATATCTGCCGCCGGTGTGCCGCTTGTGGCCCCACGAAAAGGTTTCGCTGTGTTTCCAAGTTCACCTCCTGTTTCTCACTCTCTAGGCTACTAGATCAAGCGCCTTTTTCAGCCTCTGGAGATCTTCTGGCAGGGGTGGCAACAGAGGCCTCCTAGGCTTCCCTAGCGGCCTGCCTAAAATTTCTGCACCAGCTTTCAGGTATTGGACAAATGACCCCTCGAGGTCCAGCATATCTCCCAAGGGCAGCATACGGTAATACAGCTCCCGAGCTTGTTCAATCTCCCCTTTTACTGTGAGTTCATACAGCTCAACGCATCGTGCGGGGATGACGTTGGCTGAACCGGATACCCAGCCCTCGGCACCCATGAGCCAACATTCCAGCATGACGTTGTCACAGCCAACGAAGACGCTCATCTTATCGCCACATAGCCTCTTAATCTGGCCGACACGCCTGATATCGCCAGTGGCATCTTTGACATAGGAGATGTTCTCCACCTCAGCCAACCTCGCCAGCAGATCAGGGCTCATATCCACGCCGCTGGTTACCGGATTGTTGTAGATCATGATCGGGATATGAACACTCTCTGCTACTGCTTTGTAGTGCTCATACAGTTCCCGCGCATTGGGATGGCAGTAGTACGGGGCGACAATCATCAAGCCGTCTGCACCGGCCTGTTCGGCATACTGCGAATACATAATGGTGTGTTGGGTGGAATTAGCCGCCGAACCTATGAGCACAGGCACCCTGCCACGTACTTGGTCAATGGTGATATCCACCACCCTCTTCCGTTCTTCATCGGATAAGGAAGCAAATTCGCCAGTGCTGCCGGTCGCGATAATGCCATGAACTCCCTCTGCAATCAGGAAGTCAATGTGCTTTCTCAGGGCTACCTCATCCAATGATTCGTCCGCTTGAAAAGGGGTGAGCATGACTGCATAGACCCCACGCCATTTTTCCATGGGCATCGTCTCCTCATTTGATATTGGTGTCACAATCCACTCCCTTGTACTAGGATGCTCCACTGGTACGACATTTCTATCCAGAGATTGCTAGGAGCCAAATTCAATTCCGTACAGTTTTTCTTGTTTCCCTAGCAAAAATCCAGCTGGGAAAGGATCTCTGGGGTCGAGCACAAATTGCTGGATGCCCATGATATAGGCACTGCCTCTGATCGTGGGCACTACTGCGGTAAATGGCCCCACCTTTGTCTCGGCGATGAGTTGACCATAGAACAAACTGCCGATAATGCTTTCATGGACAAATTCTTCATGCAAGCCCAGTTGTCCTCGCGCGTATAAAGTGGCCATCTTGGCGCTGGTGCCAGTGCCGCAGGGAGAGCGGTCTATGCCTGATGGCGGCACCACGACGGCGTTTTTCAGCGTGGCACCGGGGTGCGAGGGTGGGGCAGAGAACTCTACATAATTAATGCAGTTAATTTCTGGGGCTTCAGGGTGGTGGATCTCTACTTGTTCGTTCACTGCCTCCCAGATCTTTGTACCGCAGGATATAATCTCACTCGCATGTTCGGGCGTGATCTGCAAGCCCACGCTTTCAGCAGGCAAAATGGCGTAAAAATTGCCGCCATAAGCAATGTCCACTTTGACCCGTCCCACCCCTGGAACATCCACCTCTACATCTGGTTTGTAGAGGAAGGAGGGGACATTCTGAATAGTTACAGACTCTGCCACACCGTTTCTCACCGCTACCTCAGTTCGTACTACACCGGCGGGGGTATCGAGGATGATCGTGGTTACAGGTTCCTTCACAGGCACCATGCCCATTTCGACCAAGACGGTGCAGATGGCAATAGTACCATGTCCGCACATCGTGGCATAGCCACCTGGCTCTAAGTAGATCACCCCAAAATCAGCCTCAGACACCGTGGGCGGGGTGAGCAGAGCAGCGAACATGTTGCTATGCCCACGTGGCTCGTGCACGAGAAAGGTGCGGAGGTGATCCAAATGGTCGCGCACGTACCTCAGCTTTTCCAGCATGGTCTTGCCAGGGATGGGTGGCACTCCTCCGATAACCACCCTCTCGGCGTTGCCGCCGGTATGAGAGTCAATTGCAGTGAGCATTTTGCTGAACTTCATCTCGTTATCTCTCCCGCCAGATTCTTCGTCACTTCTCAGATGCACCCATGGCATGGACACAGAAGCTGCCGCCCAGCCACTTGTCATGCTGAGTGGAGCAAGGATGCCTGCATTTTTCAGGTTGGTATAGGCGTTTCCCTACCTGCAGCGAACGCTCAAAGGAAGCGCTTATTCTACTGCAGCGAGTTCGGTCAAGTACTTTTCTAGCACTTGGCGCACCGCTGGATCCAATGGCTGATAAGGTGCTCTGGGACGGCCAGCTTTCTGGCCGCCGATCTCAGCGGTCGCTTTGAGGTAAGCCACCTCATTTTCGGCGGTGAGGTAGCCGCAAAGTTCCGTGAATTTACGGTATAACGGGATAGCCTTATCCAGGTCCCTGTTCATGCAGGCGTTGTATAAAGCCAGCACTGCTTTGGGCACGGCAATTCCGAACAGCGATACGATGCCCTTGCCCCCTAGCAGGACATCGCTGAACAACCACCCCTCTCCGCCAGAGAAGACATTGATTTTGTCGGCTATCTTGGTAAGCACGTTAGCGCGATGCCAGACATCGCCGTTAGATTCCTTGACGGCTTTGATATGCTCAAGTGTCAAGAGCCTGTCCCAGAAGACGGGAGTCATGTTGAATCCCCTAGGAAGAGGTGGGTAGTTATACGCCATGATTTGGATTTCCTCTACCGCCTCATTAATGGTGCGATAGTGTTCGAATACTACCTCTTCAGTGGGGTTAATCACGTAGGGGGGCGCGATCATGACGCCGTCGGCGCCTGCACGCTCTGCATATTTTGTCCTGCGGAGACATTCTTTGGTATTCTGGAAAGTAGTGCCCACCACTACGGCTAGCCTGCCGGCGGCGGCTTCCACGGCTGCATCCACCACCAGGTTGAATTCTGCCTCGCTGGGGGCATAGAACTCTCCCATACAGCCAAAGATGATAAAGCCATGGACGCCGGACTTGGCTAAGAAGTCAATGTTGTGTGCCAAGCCATCCAGGTCCGGTTCCTGATTTTCCTTTATAGCGAAGGGGAGCAAAGGAAAGACCCCTTCCAGTGGTTTGCGGGCAGTTTTTTGTGCCATAAAATTCCTCCTCAACAGAATATGCTATCTCAAACCATATTTGAGCGGCAAGAGAGCCGCCTTGTTTGTTACATAAGTGTTTCCTGGCTTCGCTGCGAGCTAGAACTCAGCACCCCATTTGCTCTTCGGACCTAGGTAAAAGCCGCGTGGCCAGGGGTCTCTGGGATCGAGCACAAATTGCTGCAGCCCCATAATGTAGGCGCTGCCCCTGATTGTAGGCACAACGGCAGGGAATGACCCCACTTTTGTCTCTGCGATAGCTTTGCCATAGAAGAGGCTGCCGATGATGCTTTCGCTGACGAACTCTTCGTTCAGTCTCAATTCGCCCTTGGCATAGCGGGTCGCTATCTCTGCCGATGTGCCAGTTCCGCATGGAGAGCGGTCTATGGCTTCAACCCCGTAGAGGACGGCGTTCTTGGCCGTTGCTTTCGGGTTGACCGGTGGTGCGATAAAGCGCACATGAGTGCAACGGTTGATGGCTGGGTTTTCCGGGTGCTCGATTTGCACTTGCTCAAAGACTGCTTCTCTGATCTTTGAGCCTTTCTCTACGATTTCCTTCGCGCGCTCGGGTGCCAATTCCAAGCCCACGCTCTCTGCGGGAAGGATGGCATAGAAATTCCCACCCCAGGCGATGTCTAACTTGACCTTTCCCAAATCAGGCACGTCAACGACCACATCGCGTTTGTACAGGAAAGCAGGGACATTCTGAAAAGTCACATCCTGCACCTCGCCGTCCTTGACCCGTACTTCTGCTCTGACGATGCCAGCCGGTGTATCCAGTACGATGGGGGTCACTGGCTCCTTGGCTTCGACCATGCCGGTTTCCACCAGTACCGTGCAGGTAGCAATCGTCATATGGCCACACATAGGCAAGAAGCCGCTGACCTCGATAAAGAGCACGCCCACATCTGCCTCTGGATTTGCCGGAGCCGTGATGATGCTCCCCGATTGGATGTTGCTGCCACGGGGCTCAAACATGAGCATCGTGCGCAGATCGTCTAGATTCTTCTGTGCCCACAACCATTTTTCCACCATGGTCTTGCCAGGGATGGGTGGTACTCCGCCTATAACAACCCTCGCTGGTTCACCCTCGGTATGCGAGTCCACTGCGGTGATCAACCTTTTGAATCTCATGGGTACTTCCTCCTTTTCCTAATGATGACGAGCCTCCCGATCGCATCAAACTCGCACGGACGAGTCCGCTTGCGCAAATCGAGATAGCGATAGCGCTTCCACAGGCAGGTCAAGTTCCTGCCCGGTGATCATCTGGCTGATGAGCTTGCCAGTGATTGGTCCCATGGTGATCCCCTCTCCTTCATGTCCTGCGGCGATGTAAAAGCCCGGCACCTCATCCGCCTCATCAATGATGGGGAGGAGGTCAGGGGTGTAAGGGCGCAACCCCGCATAGATACGAATGGCATGGATGTTAGCAAGGGCGGGAAGAAAACGAAGGCAGCGGGTGATCATCGCATGGATCACCTCGTGATCCACAGAGCGGTCGAAACCCGCGAACTGCCGGCTGCTTCCCAGCAATATGTTGCCACTGCGCGTCTGTCCTAGGACCATTGCCACTGCGAGTGCTTGTCTGTCTTCTTCCACCGCTTCAAAATAACTAGCATCCAGGAGATAGGTACGGATCATGGGAGGAACGGGTTCCGTGACAACGATATGCCCCTTGCGTGGGACAATGGGGATCTCGATGCCTACCATTCTTCCAATGGAAGCACTCCAAGCCCCCGCCGCATTCACTATGATTTTGGTAGGGATGCGCCCATTTGTTGTATGCACAGCCGCCACCGTTTTGCTTGCCGAGAGCTCAATGCCTGTAACCTCGGTAAAGGTCTGGATAGTTGCTCGCTTTTCCTTTGCTGCTTGTACAAAAGCCAATGTCGCGAGTATGGGCTGGACTTTGGCATCATCTGGGAAAAAGAGCCCTCCAACCAGTTCGGGAGACAAATACGGCTCCACATCGAGCAACTCTTTTCCCCTCAAGAGATGGCAGCGCATGCCGGCGCTCTGCACCAATTGTGCAGTGCGCTCCAGAGCCCTCATGCCCTTCGGGCTATCGGCGATGTAGATATTCCCTGTCCGATCGTACTCGATATCCAGAGGAAGTTGCTCAGCGAGGCTGGCATAGAGCCTTCCGCTGGCTACGGTCAGGTCTCTGCCAATTCCTGTATTGATGTGGCCAATGCCGAACTGACAGGCTCCTGAACAGCCAGAGGCTATCCCACCTCTCTCCACAAGATGCACATTGAGCCCCTCCTGAGAGAGGTAGTAGGCGCAACATGCTCCGATGATGCCCCCGCCGATCACTACTACATCAGGGAACATAGCTTCCATCCACAGTTCCTTGCCATTCTCATACCGCTATTCCTTCTGTCGCGCACGAATCGTTATCGTGCCATCGGGTGCAATCTCCAGATAATCTCCCTCTTGTATCGCCTCAAAATCCTCTCGGGACACTAGGATGATCGGCACCGTCTTGTGGTATAACTCATCGGCGACGATGGCACCTAAAGCCAAAATCGGATCTAATTTCAGGTTAATGATAGCGGCCGGGGCTGTGCCCGCTTTTACGCTCTCCACCAAGATCGCGCTGGCCGTGCTAGAGCCCCTTCCCTGGGGAAAGACGAACACTTTTCCTGTAACGATTGCTCCTGACCGCTCGTGTCGCCGGTCAATGATTTCCCCCGTATAAGCGTTCAATCCGCCCCACAGACTCAGCGGTTCTTTGGATACAAGGGCTAGCCCTTCCGCTGCGCCAGAGATTACCGGTTTCCCCATTACGATTCTGTCCATGGTGTTTCGCTCCTAACAACCCGGCCTTTGATTGCAGACCGCACGCAATCTGCCATAGTTCCGAGGGCTACTTGTACCCCTAGTTCACCAGGGGCATAGTAGGCTTGCTTGCCCGAGTTTGTCATGATCACTTTTGTTTCCGAGTGAAGGATCGGACAATGGAAGTCGCAGGTATCCAGGACAATCTGAATGCCAAAGCTCGTTAGCAGCGTGATCAAGTTGCTCCTCTGCAGCAAGGACAACGTGAGTTGATTGGTCAATACAACGAATTGAACTCCAGAGTGGATCGATTGGCCCCCTTGGGCTTGGATGATCTGTGCCAATTGCTGAAACTCAGTAAAGGAGAAATGCGGGCAGCCCAGGACTACTGCGTCAAGCGGGGCATCTGCTTCGGCCGTGGAGAGCTCTTTTTGGGCTGCCACCAAATCATCCGGATGGACGTCTATAACCCCCTCTGGGGGTTCATTTTGAAAAGCTTCTTCCAGAGTATGCGCCTCTGGCGTTACCCCGACGGCATGGAAAAGGGCCACGGCGCCCGAAGAAGCAGCTGCTGCTCCTAGCGCCTTTAATTGGTCATCCGTGACCTGCGCAGGCAGCCCCTCGATGACCGGGATCTTATCTCCTGCGGTGCGTCCGAGGAAATGCCCCAATAATGGATAGAACGTATCGCTCTTCATCCACGCTGGTTCGATATCCACCAGGCGCAACAAGAGTTGTCCTCTACGGTTAGCCTTCAAGTGGAGACCGTACTTGGGGACTCTGCCGGTAATGGCAGCGCAGATGTCGATATAATCTCCATAGCGGTTGGTCCTTGCACCTAGGACGGAATTCGCGTACACAATGGCATTCGATTCTGCCCAGGCTATTTGCTGACCAAACCGCGGCGTTAGATAGCCCTGATAGGGAGCACAGGTGCAAGTGGGAATGCATCCCATGTTGATATAAGCACGGATCTGCCGCAAAGCACGATGCGCATAGTCCTCGGGTATCTTCCACTTCTCCCACTGCTGGATGTCAAGAGGAACCATGTTCAAAGTGGTGGGGATGGCAACCCTTCCGCCCAATGTGGCTAGGGTCTCTGCAAACTCCAGGCTGGCTTCGCTTAACAATCCTACGCCGTCAATGTGCGCCAAGGCTACATCCATCATTTCCTCGGCGCCATATACTTCCGCCATCCTGACCAAAATAGACATGGCTAGTTTGGTTGCCTTGCCATACTCTCCCTGTAACATGCGCTTGTCTTTTTCGTTGAGTTTTACCGTCATCTTGGGCCTCTATAAACATGAAATTTCCGGCGACTAGCCCCGTTAGGGTTCAGTGCACTCAGCCAGTTGGCGGACCAAGTAAAACATGCTCACCAGTGACCCTCCATCTGCCGTGATGTCCGCCCCTGTGATATAACTGGCGTCATCCGAAGCCAAAAACGCCACGACCTTCGCCATCTCCTCAGGTGTGCCGTGCCTGTTCATGGGCACTGCTCTGTTCCTCGCAGCCAGCAGTTTCTCGCTGGGGAAGGCCGCGCGCTGCAAAGGCGTCATAATGGGCCCAGGGCTGAGGGCATTGACACGGATGCCATACTTCGCCCACTCCACAGCGAGGAGACGTGTCAATGCGAGCACGCCGGCTTTGCTAGGTGTATAGGCACCGCCATTGACCTCAGGCATGTGGCCAGATATAGAAGCCACATTAATGATAACGCCACCGGATTTTCTCTCAATCATATGCCTGCCCACTGCTTGGCAGCAGAGAAATACCCCCTTCAAATTCACATCCATTACCCGGTCCCAATCTTCTTCCTGCACTTCTTCTATGGGACTCGGGATGAAAATTCCCGCATTATTGACCAGAATATCAATGGCACCAAAGGCTTGCAAAGCCTCCTGGACCATGCGCTTTACCTCAGCGCTTTTTGAGACATCCGCTTGAGCAACGATTGCGCGACGGCCCAGAGTACGTATTTCCTGCGCTACTGCCTCTGCACCGGCTATGTTTCGGTCGCAGTTGACCACGATGTCCGCTCCCGCCTCCGCCAAGCCCAGGCTAATGCCCCTTCCTATCCCTTGGCTAGCACCAGTTACAAGAGCAATTTTCCCTTTGAGTTTCATCGTGAGCACTTCCTAGCGCAGGTTCATCCGAAATGCACCGATCAGGCAGGCGTCCTTGCCCGTTCTAGGAGCGAACCGCTCGCCCCGCGTGCGGACTTGGTAGCCCCTATCTAGGCGTTGGGGCTGGCGTGACTCTCAGAACGCAGGCAGTGATTTCGTTGGCTCAGGAAGGCGACGCTGACAAGGTTCTTCGTTGTCAGCGGAGCATGTCGCCTAATTTGTCTAGCAGCTCCTGGATCGTTTGACAGGGAATCAGTCCCAATGCGGCTATCTCGGCAGACACGTCCACCGGCAATGCTTTGCCCTCAACCACCTGGTTCAACTTACCTCCCATAAATACGGGCACTTTCAGCCCTAGCCTGTCCAATTCGCGACGCAGGGCTTTTCCTATTTCCAGCGCCAAGCCGTTATAGGTGCCCACCACAATGGCGTCTGCTGACTCTTGGGATGCTATCTCCACGATTTCGGAGGGATTCTTCTCTGAGCCAGCCACAATAGGCAGCATCCCCATCGCATCGAGCGCCTTGCGGATGATAAAGAGGGCATGCTCATGCACGTCCGTGGACGCAATGACCACTTTGGCTTTCTGCTTGACTTTCGGAAGCTTTTGGATGATTGTCTGGCTTGTCTGATAAGTCCGTGCAAACATGTCGGTAAGATACACGGGTTTTCTCCCTCTGGGCCAGGCTGCATCCGGCGCACCCGCGCCATACTCCCGCTCGAATCTCTCAGCGCCGATTTTCTTCAGCACGAAAAGCATCTCGAGTGGGTTATGGATGTCCACTCCTAGTGTCTCTAGCCCTGAAAGCGCGCGTTCGAATACGCCCCTCCCAGCAGCAATCAATCTCTCCTTTATCGCCTCAGCCTGCCTGAGGTCGAGGTAAGGCGCTAGACGGCGGGCGGCTTCTTCCATCCGCCTAGCCAGGACGTGAACTTGCAGTATCTCTTGAGCAGATGGGATGCGTATCGCTTCCGTAACAGGCAAAGGCACCATCGCATGTCCCGTCGGGCAAACCAATTGAGCCACCATATCCCAGAGCAAATACTCTGCATTGAGGCCCAGGTTGCGGTCGAAATCCTCGCTGAAGGAAATGGTATCGCCATACCACATAGAGCCCAGGCAATCCTCGCCATGGATCTCTTTGATGATCATGACCCAAGCCACTCTCATCAGGTGGTTAGCGGTAACTCCTCCGAAACAATGCGCTAACTTTGCCCCGAACAGGTCTTCTACAATATATCTCTCCAAATATGCCCAGCCGACGATATCGGCATAGTCGTTGAACAGCGACCCAAATCCATCATCAAGGTAGGAGTGTACTAGCGTGCCCTTATCCCTCAGTATGCCCATGACCGACAATGCTTTGGCGGTTTCCACGGTTGTCGTAACCTCATCGCTCCATTCTGGAAGGCCGTGGGCGAAATACTGCGAGACGTTTCCGATGGTGGTAATCCCTGCGCGCAGCGCGTTTTCCGTGTTGACCATCGAAGCAGGAAAGCCAATCATGAAATCGCCCGCATGGGGTTGGATGGGTACAATTTGTCCTACCTCTATCCAATCCTCAGGGGATTTCAACTGTGGGCCAGTCTCACGAAGGACGGAATCGCGCATCTCGGGTGGATAGCCCATCACCCGGTCGAGGCACAAGCCAAATCGGTCTATGCGGGAGCCCCGCTTTGACATCTCATCGTGCAAATAGAGCAAGGCGTTCTTGGTCTCCTCCCAGCTATTGAGGCCAATATGGGCGTGTAACATAATCATACCTTGCTGCTTGGCACGCCTTTTGTATTCAACCTCTGAAGTAACGCCATACTCTTTGAAAAAGAGGGTCTGGCCTATGTCAATGTGGCTAGCCCTTTCTTGCGCTTCCGCAGACACTTCTTCCCAGGGAGGCAGGGCCTTTTTCGCTTCCTGTACAATGGATGTGATTTCTTCCATGTTCGCCTGTCTTATTGTCCTATATCTCTGAGCGCTCGCCTCATCGCATCCAAGGTAACGTTCACATGCTCATCAGTATGTGCCGCCGTTGCAATCGAATGGAGGACAGGAGAGGGACTCAGGTACACTCCGTATTTGAAAAGCGCCCGTGCGAATTCCTTGAATTTGGCTTGGTTCACATTCGCGCAGAAATCGCGGTAATCGCGGATGGCAGGTCGCTCTGTGAAAAAGATCTGCAACATTGCGCCCACGTTTTGTACGATTGCCTTGGTGCCTCGTTCTGCGAACAGTTCGCGCAGCCCAGCGGTAAGCCTTTGGGCGATGCGTTCTGCGTGATGCAGAGCCTCGCCACCATTACGGTTCAGTTCTTGCAAGCCAGCGCGTGTCGCATACAACCCTATACGCGATGCGTTCTGTGCTCCATAGTGCAGCACACCACCCCAGGCAAGCGCTTCCATGATGTCAGCACGGCCGACCAGGGCTGCCACTGGCAGCCCGTTGCCCAGCGCTTTGCCGAGGGTTGAAATATCGGGTTTGATGCCATAATATTTCTGGCAGGTGCCAGATGGGACATGGAGGTTCGTGGTCACTTCATCGAAAATGAGCAAAATGCCATTGTCGCGGGTCAAATCGCGCAGCCCCTGAAGATAGCCAGGCTCTGGCGGTATGATGCCCATGTTAGCCATGACCGGCTCTGTGATGACGGCAGCGATCTGTCCGCGATAGGTGTCAATGGCACGTTCGACGGCTTGCAAATCATTCCACGGCACAACGATGGTGTCGTCTAACGCCTGGCGGTTCAACCCCGAACTCTCGACGAGCTTGATGGGGTCATTGCGGTGGCCCAACCTTCCCGGCTCCGCAGGGTGGACGCTCACCAGAAAGTCGTCATACCAGCCATGATAATGCCCCTCGAATTTGATGAACTTGGGTTTGCCAGTGTAGCCCCTTGCCAGGCGGATGGCAGCCATGGTTGCCTCAGTGCCGGTATTGGCAAAACGCACGCGTTCAGCACTAGGCACCATCTGTTGGATGAGCTCGGCAACCTCCACTTCTATCTCAGTGGCAGCAGCGAAATGCGGGCCCGTAGCAACCGCTTCGCTCACGGCTTGGACGATACATGGGTGGGCGTGGCCTAGTGGTTCTAGGCCATAGCACATCATCCAGTCCACGTAGCGATTGCCATCCGCATCGTAAATATAGGGACCTTCACCGCGTTCCATAAAAAGCGGATAGGCACCGTAATTGGCTGGCCCTCGTGAGGGAGAGCTGACGCCTTCAATCAAGACATGGAGGCTGCGCGCGAAGAGATCTCTGGATTTGTCTGTTACATAGGGCATAGGTCTCACCTTTTCAACCCTGTGTAGAGGAGCAGGGACGCTCATTTCCCACAGGTATGCCTATCTTCCGCCGAGGTATGCCTTGATGACTCGTTCATCGTGGAGGAGTTCTTGCCCCGTGCCCTCTAGCGTGATGTTTCCTACTTCCAGCGCATAGGCTCGGTCAGCCATGGACAGAGCGGCGCGGGCGTTTTGCTCCACGAGGAGGATGGTAACACCTTCGTCGCGAATTTGCTTGATGGTGTCCAGCACTGTCTCCACTAGCTTGGGCGCCAGTCCGAGAGAGGGTTCATCGAGCATGAGGAGCCTTGGCTTGGCCATGAGTGCTCGACCAATGGCGAGCATCTGTCGTTCTCCGCCGCTCAGGGTACCAGCGGCCTGGTGCAGGCGCTCCTCCAACCTAGGAAATAGCTTGAAGACCCTCTGCATTGCTTCGCCGGGCTTGCCCTCGCGACGACGGCTGTAATAACCCAGGAGGAGGTTTTCTTCCACCGTCATGCTTGAGAACAATCTCCTTCCTTCTGGGCATTGCATAATCCCCAAGTTTGCGATCTCATGCGAGGGCATGCCTTGGATTTCTTTGCCATCGAAGATGATTTTCCCACTGGATGGTTTCAACGCCCCAGAGATGGTCATCAAGGTAGTGGATTTTCCTGCCCCATTGGCGCCAATAAGCGCCACGATTTCGCCTTCTCTTACCTCGAAGGAAATCCCTTTGATGGCGGGAATGCCGCCATATTTCGTCACTAGGTTTTCAACTCGCAGCAAGCTCATGCGCCCACCTTCCTAAATATGCTTCTATGACCTTTTCATTGCGTTGTATCTCTGCCGGGGTGCCCTCTGCAATTTTGACTCCGTGGTCCAGCACTGCGATCCAATCAGAGATGCCCATCACGACATTCATATCATGCTCTACTAACAAGACGGTAACGCCCTGGTCGCGAATGGTGTAAATCAAGGAGATCATTTCCTCTTTTTCAGAGGGGTTCATGCCCGCAGTCGGCTCGTCGAGCAGCAATAACTTTGGCTCAGAAGCGAGCGCTCGTGCAATCTCCAGACGTCTCTGATGACCAAAGGTCAGGGTTCCTGCCAGTTTGTCTCGATGTTCCGCTATACCCACAAAGCGCAGCAGTTCCAGAGCACGCTCCCGACTCCATTTTTCCTCTCGTCTCGCCTTTGGCCCGCGCAGGATAGCATCCCAGACACCATTGGTCGTGCGGCAATGGGTACCCACTTGTACGTTTTCCAATACGCTCATGTTCTTGAATACGCGGATCAACTGATAGGTCCGCGCGATACCCAATTCGGTTACTTGATGCGGCTGTAAGCCCAGGATCTTTCGCCCACAGAAGATGACCTCGCCAGCAGTGGCAGGCAGAACCCCCGTGATGAGATTGAATGTGGTGGTTTTCCCTGCGCCATTTGGGCCAATCAGTGAGAAGATCTGTTTTTGATGGATCTCAAAACTCACCTGATTCACTGCCCTGAGCGCACCGAAATCTTTCGACAAGTCTTTCACGACCAAGAAATTGTCTGCCTTATTTCTGGTCTCGCTCGGGCTGTTGCTTGTATGTACATTGCCAGTGGCTAAAGCCATGACATGAACCTCCGTTTTGAGATAAATAATGTGTTTTTAGCCAGATGTCTCTTCTTCAATCTCTCCCTTCCAATACCGCCGGGGCAGTAGCCCTTGTGGACGGAAAAGCGAGAAGAAGATGAGGAGCAACCCGTAGATGAGCGTTCTGGCGCTCTCTATGGGCGTTCCTCGCAGTGGTTCTGGCAACAATGTCAGCAGCAGCGCGCCCAGAACTGCGCCATCGGCGTTGCCCAGTCCACCTACAATAGCCATAGCAATAATCAGCCATGTCTCCCGGGAAGTGAAACTTTCGGGGCTGACGAAAGTTTGCATGCCGGCAAAGATCGCTCCAGCCATTCCCACCGGAGCCACGCCTATGGCACAAGCCAGCAGTTTCAGACGCCGCGTGTCTAAGCCAGATGTCTTGGCGGCTTCTTCGTCATTGCGAATGGCCATCCATGCCCTTCCGATGCGCGAATCCTCCAAGCGCTTGATGATGAGGTACACCACCACGCAGAGGAGTAAGATGAGGTAATAGTAGTCGCTCACGCTTTTGAAGGTAAAGAAGGGTAGGCGAATGGCATCAATGTTAATAATACCATAAGAAGCATTGGTAAACTTGAGGTTGTTCACCAGGATTCTGAAGATCTCGGCAAAGGACAATGTGACTAGCCCCAGGTAGTCGCCAACAAGCGAGATCGAGGGGATGCCCAGCAAATAGGATATCAAGGAAGTCAAGCCAACTGCCAGCGGGAGAACAATGAGAAAAGGAAGGTGCATGTTATGCAATGGGGAAGCGAGCATAGCATAACAGTATGCTCCGATGGCAAAGAAGGCTGCGAACCCCAGATTGAAAAGGCCTGTATAGCCGAACATCAGATTGTATCCCAGAGCCATCATCACATAGAGGCCTGCGATGTCAATGACGCGCAGCCAGTAGTTGCTGGTGATGATCCTTGGTAGAGCCAAAAGCAGAATGGCTACACCGATGAACAGCGCTCTCTTGACTCCTGTATTTTTGGTAAGCGCATGCCAATATCGTCGCACTTGAGAAAAGCCTGGCGACCGGGAAGTCGCTGCATCATTTTTATAATTGGACACTGTTTTGCCCCTCCTTCGCTAATTTCGCAGAACCTTATGCTTTCACAATAACTTCGGGCTTGCCGAGGATTCCTGCGGGTTTAATGACGAGCGTAACGATGAGCACGAGGAAGACAAAAATGCGCCGATAATCGGCTCCGAACAATCCGCCGGTCAGGATGGGGAGATAGCCACCGCCGACAGCCTCTAGGAGACCGATGAGTAGCCCAGCGATGACACACCCGCGCATATCGCCGATGCCCCCGATCACTGCTGAAGCCCATCCTAGGATCATCAGTTGGTATCCGGTAAGGTAGTACGTTTGCCCATAGTACATGGCGTGGGATATGCCAGCGACTGCCCCCAGAGAAGCGCCCAATGCGAACACAGCCACAATAACGCGGTTCACATTAATCCCAAGCAAGCCAGCCATGTCCTTATCCAGTGCTACTGCTCGGATGCATCTTCCTAGCGTGGTCTTGTTTACCAGATAGAACAGACCGATCAGCAGAAGGATGGTCAGTATGGCGATGAACACCTGTAAGTTGGAATACGTGGCTCCTAGAACCGTAAAGTATTGTTTCTTCAGCAGCGAGGGGAAACTCTTCATTTCACGCCCGAAGACGAGCATCATGGCATTGGACAAGGCGATGGAAACTCCCAAGGCGCTGACCAAAACGGTCAAAATAGAGGCGCGCCGTAAGGGGCGGTAAACCAACCTCTCGATAATTAGGGAGGTGATCGTTGAGCAGAGCATCCCGCCTAAGAAGACCATGCCCAAAACCAACACCAGTCTTGTGCCTGTCAATGGGACCTCAATAATATTCAAGCGGCCCTTGGTGATGCCCGTTGCGCGTAACAAGGTAAGGGAGAACATGGCGCCCAGGACGCATAGGTCGCCATGGGCAAAATTCACCATTTTCAAAACGCCGTAGACCATTGAATAGCCCAGGGCTATCAAGGCATAGATCATGCCAATCGTTAGGCCATTTAAGGCTTGCTGTACAAAAGTGGTCATGGTATCGTTTGTTCCTCCTACAGACAGAATAGCCAGAAATAGATTCTTTCACCGTGCAGCACAGAACAGTGTTGCGGACTCCCCGCGGTCCTTTGTCGCGGCTCTAGGTGATACCCGCTCCCGGTTGGCAACACAACGGGTGGGTTTGTAGGCTTGGTTGGCGAGGATTCCCGCCAACCAAGCCTACGTTAGGCTGTTATTTCCCCAGCAGCGACTCGACCAGGGCTTTGTATTCTTCGTAGGACATTGCCTGATAAGGCGGTGTGCCTTGCCAGACGTACACAACCTCCATCTGCAGGTTGGGCTTCAGTTCCCAAACGAACGCCACGGGGTGCTTGGGTTCTCCCGTAGCATCCCATGCCAAGCCACCGGGATGGACAATGCTGGGGACTTCAATCTCATGCAGTGCCTTGATGATGGCCTCCCGCTCGACCTTGCCGGCGTGCTTGATGGCAGCCGCGAGGGCGTAGACGATATCGTAGTAGACAGGAGACCACTCTTCAGGGTCTCTGCCCCATCTCTCCCTGAAGGCGGCGGTGAACTTGCGCGTCTCCGGTCTGAAGTCAAGAGGCGGAGCAGCCGTGGGGGCCAAGGTGCCGATGCCCTTCTCTTTCACCGCATCTACGTATTCTGAACTGGTGGCTTCGGCGGCGATGTAGTACTGCTTCATTCCGAGGTCTGTCATCTGGTTGCGCACCAGGGCGCTCTCGGAATAGCCAGCGAAATACACTGCCTCAGGGTTCTCGGCGTTGACCTTGGTCAAGGTGGGGGTAAAGTCCACGGCGTCTTTGTCCACGCCCTGGAAGCTGGTTACCTTCACGCCTAACTCCTCGCACCGCTTGGCAAACACCGTCGCCACAGCCTCGCCCCACATCGTCTTGTTGTGGATGACTGCCACGGACTTGATGCCCAGTTTTTCGACTACATAGTCCGCTCCAGCGTAGCCGGTGATCAGGTCATTGGCGCAGGTGATGCGGAAGACATGGTCGTAGCCCATAATGGTGATACGCGGGTTGCTACCAAGTTCGAGCTGGGCTAGGCGGCACTCATTGTAGATGGGCAGTGTGGGGATGGTGGTGCCGCTGAAGGTATGGCCAATGACAGCGACGATTTCAGGGTCTTCGCACAGTTTGTGCGCCACAGCCACAGCCTGCGCGGGGTCTCCGGCATCATCCATGATCACCAGTTCCAGCGGCCTGCCCAGGACTCCGCCAGCGGCATTGATTTCCTCCACCGCCATGATGGCGGCGTCCCGCACCATTTCGCCGAACACATAGGTGTCCGCGCCGGTCAGGATCACGGGGAGTCCGATTTTGATGGGTTTGGCGGCTGGCGGCGGTGTGGCTGTGACCACCTTCTCGACGATCTTGGTCACTTCCTTTTCCTTTTCGATGACCTGAGGTGTGGGCGTAGGAGACGGAGCACAAGCGGACACCAGCAGGCTGAGCGCCAGCACGACGAGCATTCCTCTCAGAAGCTTGCCTTTCATTTTTCACCCTCCTTTGGTTTTTGATTTGTTTGAAGGAACTGATTATTTTGGGACAGCACAGGCATTTCCTTCGCTACCACCCCCTTTCCCCTTGAGCGGTCAAGTTTGACGCGCTTTCTAGCCCCAAAGGCTAGCGCGCGAGGAAATCAGCCAGGCAATTGGTCAAGAATTTCCTTGAGCTGCGCGATTTCTTCCTCCGCTGGCCGTAGCAATGGCCTTCTAGGTATACCGATAGGCTTGCCTAAAATTTCCAAGGAAGCCTTCACATATTGCACAAACTGACCTGACTCCAGTGCGCTGAAGAAAGGCAGCATCTTGAAGTAGAGTTCTTTCGCTTTCGCGAAATCCTTCTTCACCACCGCAAGTTCATAGAGTTGCACGCACTGCTTAGGGATGGCGTTAGCGGGAGCTGCCACCCAGCCAGGGACGCCCATGGCAAACATTTCCAAAGCGAGGTTATCGGTGCCGCAGAAAATGGTCATCTTGTCCCCGCAGAGCCGCATGATCTCGCTCACCCGCCGCATGTCACCGGAACTCTCTTTAATATAAGCGATATTCTCGATTTCTGCAAGACGTGCAATCAGCGCAGGTTGCATATCCACCCCAGAAGTCCAAGGGTTGTTGTAGAGCATAATGGGGATGCGAATGCTTCCCGCGACTGCCTGATAATGCCCGTATATTTCGCGCTCTGTGGGATGGCAGTAGTACGGAGGGACGATCATCACGCCATCCGCGCCTGCTTTTTCGGCGTATTGGGAGTACATGATGGTGTCCCGTGTTGACACTGCCGCTGTGCCTACTACTACCGGTACTCTGCCGTGCACCTCTTCTAGCGTGATGTCCACAATCCTCTTGCGCTCGGCTTCGGATAACGCGGCAAATTCGCTCGTGCTGCCCGTGGGAATGACCCCGTGGACCCCCGCGTCAAGCAGAAAGCGGATGTGCCTCCGCAATGCCTCCTCATCCAAGTCCTCATCCTTGGTGAAAGGAGTGCAGACTACGACATAGACTCCGAACCACTCTTTATGCTTCGCCAAATCAGTCCTCCTCCTGCCGCTGCGAAAAACGGCGCAATGATAACGGTTCCAACGGCACAGTAGGTGCTTTGCCGGTGATTATCTCGCTGATCAATTTGCCGGTGATCGGGCCCATTGTGATCCCGGCGCCTTCGTGTCCAGTGGCGATATAAAAGCCTTTCACGCTGTCGGCCTCCCCGATAATCGGGACCAAATCAGGGCTGTACGGTCGCAAGCCGGCATAGGTACGGATCACATGGATGTCTGCCAAAGCAGGCAGGAAGCGCAAGTTGCGCGCTGCTTGTGCCTGGATGACGGCGGGATTTACCGAGCGATCGAAGCCCGCAAAGTCGCGGCTGCTTCCCAGCAGCAGATTGCCGCTGCGCGTTTGCTGGATATTGGCAGAGAGAGCGACTCCCGTAGTGGCGCCTAGGGTCTGCATATACCCTGCTGCTAGGATAATTTTGCAATGAATCAGGTTCTCCGGCACTGGCTCGGTGACGATAATGTGTCCCCTGCGGGGGATGACCGGTATGTCCACTCCGACCATTTTCCCGATGGCAGCGCTCCAGACTCCTGCGGCATCCACCACCCGCGCGGTGGGAATGCGCCCCGCGGTGGTCTCAACGGCGGCCACCCGATGATCAGAAAGTGCAATGCCTGTTACCTCAGTGAACAGGCGGATGTCTGCGCCCCTCTCCCTGGCTGCCTGTGCCAAAGCCAATGTGGTCAGGATAGGGTTGACCTGCGCATCCTCTGGGAAAAAGGCTCCCCCTGCCAAGTCTGGGGCTAGGTTCGGCTCCAAACGTATCAGGTCATCGTTCTGCAGTAGTTGGCAGTTCAGCCCCCTTGCCTGTAGCGAGCGTACTGTCCGTGCAAATGCCTCCCAGTCTGCCGGGTTTTCGACGATAGCCATGCTGCCGGTCCTGCGGTACTCGATATCAAAGGGGAGCTCTTCGGACAGCTCCTCATACAGGTCACGGCTGGCTTTCTCCAATTGCAGGTTAATATCAGGCTCTTCCCAGAGGACAATGTGGCTTTGCCCCGCCCTTGAGGTGCCAGAGGCGATGGTGCCTTTCTCCACCAGGCAAACTCTGACCCCCTCACGAGATAGGTAGTAGGCACAAGCGCAGCCTACAATTCCGCCACCGATAACCACCACATCAGGAAGCATCGCTTTGTCCCTCATCATCCTTTGAAGCGAGGACGCCTATGGGAACTGGTCTCACCGGTGGGCGGAACGTCGCCGGCGCTATTTCTCCCATAGGCTGTCCCGTCTGCTCCGCGAGTATCCGGCTAACCAGCCTACGGCAGGTCTTTCCCTGGCAAAGCCCCATTCCGGCGCGGGTGCGCATCTTCACTTCATTGACTGTGCGTGCTCCCTCTGCAATGGCTTCGAGGATCTCTTTCCGCGAGACCTCTTCGCAGCGGCAAATGATCACTTCATCCTCTGGCTCTGGTGACATCCTGCTCCGTCTACCTCCTGATCGCAATGTTGCGTACTGCCATGGCGCATTCTTTGGGAACTGCAATGGTAATCACGGGAGTGCGATCGAATTTTTTCGGGTTCAATACCCTGAGCACCCGTGCCGTGCATATCTTTTGCCCTTCCCGATCCAAGCCATCCACGAGGTCTCCCTTTGCGGGGAGAGGCAGAAATTCATAGGGCAATTGCACTGTGGCTTCTTCTTCAGAATAGGTCATGTCTATCACGAAAATGGCTTGCCCCGGACAGGCAGCAATACACACACCACATCCCGTGCATTTCTCCTCTGCCAGCACAGGCAAATTGGTAATGGGTTCCCCTACTTTTATTGCTCCGTTGGGGCAGGCTGCTTCGCATGGATTGCAAGGAATCTCTTGGGCGCATTCGATCACGACGACAGGCCCTTGTGCTAAACGCTCTTTGGAGGGCATGCCAGGCAAGGCAGCGAGTTCTTCCAAGGAGAGCGCTCCGTTTTTGGCTAACGTCATTGGCTACACCTCTGCTGATGCAATTGTTCTTTGGCTTGTTTCCTCACTCCTCCAAATGGCCCGCTGCGCAGCTCATCCAGCCGCCTCAGGACTACCTCTTTTTTACACGCTGCTTCCGCGGCGGATAGATAGCCGAGCGCTTCCGCTACGGCGATGCCAGCGAGTTTCCCTTCTTCCATCGCAGTGCTGGCTTCTTCTATCCCAGATACATCTCCTGCTACGTAGATGCCATTCACAGTGGTCTCCATGTTTGCGTCATGCACCGGGATATGCCCGCCGAGTTGCGGGATGTAGTCAAACTGGCAACCCGCCATCCAAGCCAATTCGGATAGCGGGGTAAGCCCCAGGGCTAGGCAGATGACATCTACTTGGTATGCTTTTTCCGTGCCCGGGATCTCGCGCCAATGCTCGTCCAAGCCGATGGTGATGGCTTCCTCGACCTTTCCCTTTCCGCGCGCCTCTTTGATGGTGGTAGAGGTGAGGATGGGCACGCCGTGCCGCCTCAATTTGCTGGCGTGCACGCCATAGCCGCCGATTTTGGGCATGGCTTCCAAGACGGCTACCACTTCTGCGCCTGCTTGCAGCAACTGGTAACTCACAATCAAGCCCACATTGCCAGAACCAACCATGAGCACTCTGCGGCCCGGGAGCACGCGGTGTATGTTCACCAAAGTCTGTATGGCACCAGCGCCCATCACTCCCGGCAAGGTCCAGCCGGGAAATGCGAGCGCGTTCTCAGAAGCACCTGTGGCGAGGAGGATCTTTTTCGCCTTTAGGTGGAGGTTCTTGTGGTCATGGATGATGCCCAGGGTGTGATCGGCGAAGATCCCCCAGACCACAGCATTCAGCATGACCTCTACGCCACACGTTTCCACTTCATGGAGCAATTGCACGCCAATGTCAATGCCTCGGACACCGGCATAGTGCTCCTTCGAGCCGAAGAATTTGTGGATCTGCTTGAACAGTTGGCCCCCCGGCTTGTCATTCTCATCAATCAGCGTGACCTGCACTCCGGCTCGTGCCGCTTCAATAGCGGCGGAGAGCCCTGCCGGTCCCGCTCCCACGATGGCGAATTCCGTCTCCCTCATGAAAGGGGCCCTCCAAATTCACCCAACCCGTGTTGGGTTTGGATTTTCATCCCCGCTCTGACCGGGGTGACGCAAGTCCTGACATTGGGGATGCCATCCACCACCATCATGCAATCGGTGCACCGTCCAATGGCACAAAAGACCCCGCGGGGCTCGTTTCGTTTCCGCGTATAGCGAAAGATGCTTTTCCCTGCCGCCAGCAGGGCAGCTGCTATTGGCTCCCCTTCAATGGCGGGGATGATTTCGCCATCCACTTCGATTTCGACCACGTTTGGCTTTTTCATCTCCCCTAATATGGGGTGTTCTTCCACGCGCATACGTTACTCCTTCCCATGGTGCCTTATCGTTGAGAGTCAGTCGTCGCAGGAGAAGCCGCACGCTGCATGTTGCGGTCCAAAGGAATTTGGTGTGAGCGAACGAGGTCCGCTTCAATCATCAGTTTCTCAACCATGTCTAGATGTTCTTTCATACGGGCTGCGGCCGAGTCTTCCTCTTGCGCCTCAATGGCTTTGTAGATGCTCTGGTGCTCCAGAACTGCTTGCTGCCACCGTCCCGGGGTGGCAAGAGTAGAATCCATCATGAGGGTAAGCCACAGTTTCTGCCCCATAAGGTCATGGATGATGGACATCATGCGCAGCAGGACAGGGTTCTCCGTGGCTTCCGCAATCGCAAGATGGAACTTGCGGTCTCCTTCGTAGAAGACACACGCATCCGAGGGATAGTTGCCCACGAGGTCCAGTATTTCTTTGAGGTGTTTGAGGGAAGCCCCAGAGCGTTGTCTCGCGGCAAGGGCAGCGATAGGGGGTTCGGCCGCCTTTCTTGCTTGCAGGATGGTAAAGGGGCTTTCCAAGTCCTGGTAGAGCCAAGAGCTGTCCAGTCCCAGGAGCGCAGAGGATGCGCCGGCGCAAATAAAAGTGCCCTGCCCAGGCCTGGTTTCCACCAAGCCCAGTATCTGCAGGGCACTGAGGGCTTCTCGCAAAGAGGCGCGGCTAACCTGTAGTTGTTCAGCCAGGTCGCGCTCAGGGGGCAATTGTCCCCCTTCGGGGAACACGCCTTTGCGGATCAGATCTTTAATCTGATCCGCGATGTGCATATAGACCCTCTGGGTCTTGACCGGAGTAAAAACCACGCTGACACTCCAAGCAGCCATTGGATTGCGTTATGCTTCGACAACGGTGTGCGAGTTCAGGCGCTATAGAACATGGCTCTTCTGAGCGAGCCGTGTTCTGATGGTCTGATGGTCAGACCGCGATTACTATAGCACAATTGTTGTGATTTGTCAAATGGCGGAACTTGAGAGGGTGTAGTTCACTTTTGGGGCGAGAAATGCCTTGCACAGCCTCAGACGGATGAAAAGCAGCCGAGTCTGAACAAGGACAATCACTGTCAGCAGATTGGGGGGGACGGATTCGCTCCTCAAGTAGACGGGGCTATCTTATACCCAGCGTGGACTGTGGTCCACGCCGAGCGTGAGATTGCTCCAGGCGGACCACCCCCTATCTACGCCAAACGTGAGAGCGCCTGCTCTCCCATGGTCATTCTGAGCCGCGTAGCGGCGAAGAATCTCCCTCAGTTCCATAAGACCCCTTCGTTGTACTCAGGGCAGGCTCTTTGGCTTCGCCTCAGGGTGACACAGGAGACCACCTCGCCTGGGCATGGGAGCCCAGGCGTAGTTGCCGCCAGGGAATCAATTCCCTGGCTGAAACGAGCAAGTCGGCTAAAGCCGACTGGTAATTGGCAGCAGCCCCCTTCAGGGGGCTTGCTGTTTCAGCCAGGGGTTTCAATCCCTGGCAGGCTCAATGGCAAACGCCGCCGTCCAAGCTCCAGGGATCTTACACAGGCCTGTCAGGTCTAATCCATCCCGCTCCAGGCGGACCACAGTCCGCCGTATACGCTTATCCATATTCTGCCCCCAAACTGAACTACACCACCCAGCTTGACAAAGGCAATGCCTAATCATATACTAGCGGTGGCCTTCCTGTAACGTGCGGTTGGGCGCTCCTGTATATTGATCCACTGTAGGGGACAAAACATTGGTGCAAGCGGATCAGTGACGAGTACACTGTATTCCGCCGTTTCTTGGGGCTATGAGGGGTAACAGTTGGGCGCGAATGTGCTCATCCAGGTGACCAAACGATGGCGTGATGTGGTCAAAGGTCAGTTGTTCCATCTGATCGCTGCTCCGTTGTTCTTTGTCTACGCATTCGTAACCCATGTCCTCACTGGCTATTTCAATTGGTCCGAGATATGGTTTCTGCAAGTTGTGCACCGGGTCATCACTGGTGAGGTTCTGTACCGCGAGGTGTTCTTCAGTTCCACTCCATTATCCGTATACACCTTTATGGCATTTGCTCTCTTGTTCGGTGCCGAACTTTTGGTAGGAAAGGCGCTCACCGCGTTTTGCTTTGCTCTGACGTGCGTATTGGCCTATCGGATAGCACAGTTACTTGGGCTGGATCGAACTGGGGCAGTGCTGGTTTTGGGCGCGCTTCTGGTCTGGCGACAAGGCAATAGTTTCTCTTATACACCGCTGGTCTATTTCTTCTTGCTTGTGGCGCTATACGCCACGCTTCTCTGGCAGCGCGGTATGCGGATGGGAACTCTAGCGCCGAAGAATGCCGCCACGATGGGGTTAATCATCGCTGGTGTGAGTGCTGGGCTCGGGATTGCAAGCAAGCAGAGTGTGGGGGTCTATACCTTTGTCGCCGTGTGTCTCTCAATTGCGGTGAGTTACTACCGGTCAGGGACGGACAAACGCCAAGTATGGAGAGCCTATGCACTCGTCTGCAGTGCGTGCTTCTGCGCTGTTGCTGTTGTCCTGTTGCCTGTTTGGCTCAGTGGCGGAGTGCCGCGGTTGATTGACTATGGTGTCCTCGGTATGCGTTCTTATATGCGCGCGAGCATCATCCCTTATCAGGATCACCTTGCGCTGCTCGTGCGCCTCATCGCTGATGCAAAGCCATGGAGGCATGCAACGCAGATTAGTTGGCAACTTGCGTTTCTTCTACCGTTTCCGACTTTTGCCGCCTTGGGCTTGTTATGGTTGCGCAGCGATTGGGAGAGGCGTAGGTTAATCGCCATCTTGCTGCTGTTCATTGGCGCTGCTTTTGCGGGCATGTTCCCTCGTGTGGACATTGGCCATATGACCCCTGCAGTGCCTGTCTTTGTGCTTGGCCTGGTATGGGCTTGTGATCAGATCATCGGTCAATGCAGGGGGCGCTGGCTAAAAGTGGCGCGTAGCGCCTTTGTGCTCGGGTGGACAACGGTGATTGTATGCAGTTTGATTGCCCACATCTTGTGGCTGATACCGCGACCAGGAGCTGCACGGCGTGAACTGTGCACCCTGCCCCATTTCCGCGGCATGCTGATGTATGCTGATTACATAGAAGAGGTGCGTTCTCAGGCGGAGAGGCTCAAGCAATACACGGATGGTCAGCCGACATTCATCCTCAATCCCTCTGCGGCGTTCTACTATCTGTTGACGGGGATGAAGAACCCAACGCCCTACGATTTCCCCCTAGCAGGTGCTTTTGGGCTCAATGGACAGGCGGAGGTCATTGAGGATATCCGGCGAGGGCGTATTCGGTACGTTTGCCTCAGCCCGCTGGGTTCCGATCCATTGGCGCCGGTGCAACTCGAACGATATGTGCTGGAGCATATGGAGCCGGTGTGTGACGTAGGATTCTGCACCTTGTATCGGAGTCCTTTGCCACACGGCTCTGACCAGTGGCCCTTTGGTGGAGAGCACGATACGGCTTATTTTTCCTCTCCCGCCTCGTCCATCCACATGGTCTCTTCCAATGATTCCTGTACCACGTCCTCTTGGTGGTCACGCGGTGCTTGTGGCGGTTGAGAGGTTTTCTTTTCCAGCAAGATGAGCAGCAACAGAAGCAGCAAAGCCAAAATGATGTACATGGTTTGTCCCCTCGTGCAGGATATGTAGTAAATGACATTCTGTGTCCTATTCCCCAATGGTGTGGCTGCAATGGTGAATCCCCGGGTAGGAGAGGGCATTGCCCTCTTCTACCCGAGCCCTCTCCTCCCGGCTTTTCGTAACTTATCCTCTCTAGCCACATTGACCCTAGGCCTGGCAGGTTTTTGCGGACGCAACTTGGCGGCGTCTTACGGAATACTCATTACGCATTACTGGCCGTATCCTAACCTCGGATCGTGGGTCTGCAACCTTGCCCTCAAGGGCAAGGGTCTCACCGTTCTGTGACCTTTCAGTATCCTAACCTCGGATCGTGGGTCTGCAACACGAAATCCTCAAGATAGTCAGCACTGCATGCGAGGAACTTTCAGTATCCTAACCTCGGATCGTGGGTCTGCAACCCACCTACTCTTTTGTACTCATGCCACCACCACTAATCTTTCAGTATCCTAACCTCGGATCGTGGGTCTGCAACCCACCACCAGCTCCAACAAAAGAGTAGGTACCTGATCCTTTCAGTATCCTAACCTCGGATCGTGGGTCTGCAACTAATTTGTACTGCTTTGATTACTGCTTCGTCGATTAACCTTTCAGTATCCTAACCTCGGATCGTGGGTCTGCAACAAAACCTGGCGCGTTTCTCCGCGAATCTGCAAGATTCCTTTCAGTATCCTAACCTCGGATCGTGGGTCTGCAACGAACAAGGATGCGACGCTGTATGCGACGGGCACGGGCTTTCAGTATCCTAACCTCGGATCGTGGGTCTGCAACAGAATATCATGGACTCTGCCAAGGCAGGACTGGACATCTTTCAGTATCCTAACCTCGGATCGTGGGTCTGCAACTGCTAGTGTACGGAGCGCCTACGATGCTTGGCCGAAGCTTTCAGTATCCTAACCTCGGATCGTGGGTCTGCAACGATTATTGCTAAACTACAAAGTAACCACGATGCGATGCCTTTCAGTATCCTAACCTCGGATCGTGGGTCTGCAACAGTGGTGGCATGAGCACAAAAAGAGTGGTGGACCATACTTTCAGTATCCTAACCTCGGATCGTGGGTCTGCAACGTGAGTGGGTGGGTGGCATGAGTACAAAAAAAGAGCTTTCAGTATCCTAACCTCGGATCGTGGGTCTGCAACCCCGGACGTCATCCGGGCTAAACTCCCGGCTTCGATCTTTCAGTATCCTAACCTCGGATCGTGGGTCTGCAACCTTGCCACCCACCCAGCACCAAATAGAGATTAACTAGCTTTCAGTATCCTAACCTCGGATCGTGGGTCTGCAACCGGACTATTAAGTCGATTGCACACGCGACCAACTTAACTTTCAGTATCCTAACCTCGGATCGTGGGTCTGCAACTTAACTCTTTCGCACAACTCACACACAAAACACTTGTAGCTTTCAGTATCCTAACCTCGGATCGTGGGTCTGCAACCGGCAAGAGCCGGCGAGGGCCGAAGCGATTGCCTCAGCTTTCAGTATCCTAACCTCGGATCGTGGGTCTGCAACCCCAAACAGGGTGGATACTCCGCTCGTTCAGATGTGCTTTCAGTATCCTAACCTCGGATCGTGGGTCTGCAACCCCAAGGCGGTGGCAAAAACAGCCACCGCCCGGCAGCCTTTCAGTATCCTAACCTCGGATCGTGGGTCTGCAACGCCGGTGTGCCGGCACCACTATCAAATCATGAAGGACTTTCAGTATCCTAACCTCGGATCGTGGGTCTGCAACTACAAACTCCGGAAGAGTATGGGTAGGGCCACCGGCGAGCTTTCAGTATCCTAACCTCGGATCGTGGGTCTGCAACACGAGGCAGCTTCGGTGTCACCGGCAGCTCTAGAGTCTTTCAGTATCCTAACCTCGGATCGTGGGTCTGCAACATCGTTTGCGCACCATAGAGCTCTTGCCTCTCTCCACCTTTCAGTATCCTAACCTCGGATCGTGGGTCTGCAACACTTGTGGCGTGATGATACGTGCAGCAAATTAGTAGTAGCTTTCAGTATCCTAACCTCGGATCGTGGGTCTGCAACCGTCCGGGCGGCGTTGGCAGCTTACAAGCTGCCTATCTTTCAGTATCCTAACCTCGGATCGTGGGTCTGCAACGCTAGTTCTCCCAAATCTTGCAATCCTATGTACAGTTCCTTTCAGTATCCTAACCTCGGATCGTGGGTCTGCAACATCACCTGGCGCGGCTTGGCGTCAGTGAATAAGGCCTTTCAGTATCCTAACCTCGGATCGTGGGTCTGCAACAAGAGAAGTAAATAACATGGGCATTCTCCGGTACAGTCTTTCAGTATCCTAACCTCGGATCGTGGGTCTGCAACGCTAGTTCTCCCAAATCTTGCAATCCTATGTACAGTTCCTTTCAGTATCCTAACCTCGGATCGTGGGTCTGCAACACGAGTCAATAAGCAGACTATTCTACAGGCATTGTCTAGCTTTCAGTATCCTAACCTCGGATCGTGGGTCTGC
>JACIWX010000017.1 GCA_014360755.1 Chloroflexota bacterium
TACATTGCGCCCCCAATTTATTGTGCCTAGAGCCATCAACGAATGGGAGAACGAATAAACGAACCCCCGCAAGGTAGGGGCGCAATAAATTGCGCCCCCCAATTTATTGTGCCCAGAGCCATCAACGAATGGGAGAACGAATAAACAAACGCCTGCAAGGTAGGGGCGCAATAAATTGCGCCCCCCAATTTATTGTGCCCAGAGCCATCAACAAATGCGAGAACGAATAAACAAACGCCCGCAAGGCAGGGGCGCAATAAATTGCGCCCCCAATTTATTGCGCCCAGAGCCATCAACGAATGGAGGAACAAATCCTCCCTATACCCCCCTTACTAAGGGGGGTATGGGGGGATGAATAGGAGCGAACCTTGTGTTCGCCCCCTTGTTTTACCGCAGAGCACGCAGAGAACCCAGAGGAATACAAGCCTTTCTCTGTGCCCTCTGCGCTCTCTGTGGTGAAATCGCATTCGTTTATTCGTTTCCCATTCGTTGACGGCTTCCTCTGCTTGTTGACGCCCTCTCGGAGTCGTGATACAATGTGCCTACCACGAATTCGACATGGAGGAAAACCACCTAACATGGATTGGCAAAGCAAAGTAGCAGAGTTGCTGAGCGAGCACCCTTGCGTACAGGACAACCCATCCCGCAGGGAGATGATCGCTCAGGTCGTCGCACGCAAAGAGGCGATGGTAGCAGCCAACGGCTGCCTGGCGACGTGGACGCCCCCGGAATCCACCGGGCGCAGCCCCCAGGATACCTACACCGTGCGCCATCAGGAGAGCGAGGCGACCATTGACTGGGATTCGCCGAACAATATCCCGATGGAACCGGAAACCTTCGATATGCTGGTAGAGGATGCGCTGAACACGCTCGCGCGCAAGCCTACGCTCTATGTTACGGATCGCGTGCTGGTGGCAGAGACCAAGTACGCCATGCCGGTGAAGGTGGTAACGGATCGGGCACTCACCGCCCTGTTCAGCGATAACATGTTCCGGCCAGTGCCGCCCGATTTGGAGCAGAGCGTCCTGGCGCAGCGCGGCTTCACCCTGCTGGCATGCCCGTATGACAAGCTGGATCGGAACAAGTATGCCGGGCGCTTGCGCAAGTTGCCCGATGGCAGGACATCCAACATGGCAGTCGCCATGGACTTTGACCGGCGCCTGGGCGTGGTATACGGCTCAGCCTACTGCGGCAGCGTGAAGAAAATGATGTTCAGCGTGATGAATTATGTGCTGCCCGGCGTGGGTGTCCTGCCCTTGCATTGCTCCGCCAACGAAGGTCCTGAAGGGGACATTGCCCTGTTGCTTGGCTTGTCGGGCACGGGCAAGACCACCCTCTCGGCTGACCCACGGCGCGCCCTGCTGGGCGACGATGAGCACGCCTGGAGCGAGAACGGCGTGTCCAACTTTGAGTATGGCTGCTACGCCAAACTCATCAACCTGCGCAAAGACAAAGAGCCGGAGATATGGAACGCCGTCTTCCACGAGGCGCATTACCTAGATCACGGCGCCATCGTCGAGAACGCCATGATCTACCCCGACGGGCATTTCGACCTGGACGATGCGCGGCTGACGCCGAATTCGCGCGCCTCCTACCCCTTGAGTTTCCTCAGCAATGTCAAGGAGCCGCCCATCGGCGGGCACCCCCGCACCATCCTCTTCCTGACCGCCGATGCCAATGGCGTGCTGCCGCCCATCGCCAGGCTGACGCCGGAGCAAGCCATGCTGTGGTTCCTGATGGGCTACACCAGCAAACTGGCTGGCACGGAGACGGGCATCATTGACCCCCAGAGCACCTTCTCCCGTTTCTTCGGTTCGCCCTTCATGCCGCGCAACCCCGATGTCTATGCCTCGATGCTGGGGCAGAAAATGCGCCAGCATGGGACAGACGTGTACCTGGTCAACACCGGCTGGACGGGGGGCATCTTCGGCATCGGGCGGCGCATTGACATCAGCGTGACGCGCACGCTGGTGCACGCTGCGCTGAGCGGCATGTTGAAGGACGTCGAATACGATGAGGACCCGCTCTTCCATATCTGGGTGCCGCGCACCTGCCCCGGAGTAGACACAACCATCCTCAACCCGCGCAACACCTGGGCGGACAAGGACGCCTTTGACCGCCAGGCGCGCAAACTCGCCGAAGATTTCCGCGCCTATTTCGACAAGGTCTATGCCAAAAAGGGCATTGACCCAGCCATCGCCGCGCAATGCCCGGGGATATGAGGAGTGAGGAGTGTTGCGTATTCCGTGTTGCGTGTTGCGTATCCCGTGTTCCGTGTAATCCGTGCAAAATCCGTGTCGTGCCTTTTGTCATGCTGAGCGCAGCGAAGCATCTGCGCAGCGAAGCATCTGCGCAGCGCAGCATCCCGCGTAACTTGACGGAACTCGCTCCAGTGGTAACCCAGCAGCCTTGGCTCCCATGCCCAGGCAAGTTTCTTCACCGCCGAGAACACAGAGACCACAGAGACAAATCCCAATGAATAATGACCAATGACCAAAATCTTCGTGTCTTTGTGCCTTTGTGGTAAAACCTTTTCACCGCAGAGGACGCAGAGGGGATTTGGCCATTGGTCATTCGCCTATTGGGATTTCCTATTCTCTTGGTGTCTTTGTGTCTTTGTGGTAAAAACCTCCGCGCTCTCTGTGGGCTCTGTGTTCGCCCATGCCCGTCTCTCCCATTGTCATTCTGAGCCGCATAGCGGCGAAGAATCTCGCCAATTCGTTGATAGCCCTGGGGGCGAAATCAATGGGCGCAATGTAGGGGCGCAATAAATTGCGCCCCTACATTGCGGGGGATTCGTTCCCCCATTCGTTGATGGCCCCCTACCTCCATATCACCGGCAGGTACACCCGTCGTGCGGGCGGCACCCCGCTCTCCTCGCCCAGGATGGCAAACACCGACAGGCGATCCACCTGCGTACTCACCAGGTTGAAATCCGCATCCACCGTGCCACCCACCGGCACCCAGCGCTGCGTCCCCTCATCCCAGCGGTAAATCTGCAGCGTCTCAGGACGCACACCTTCCAGTTGCTCCGCATGGTAGCGCATGTGGATGGTCGCAGGCACGTTCAGCGCGTACTGCCCGCTCGAGACCAGCACCTCATAAGGCGCACTGACGCGCCGCAGGTTGCCCTGTCTTGCACTGCCCGTCGTCGTGCGCTGGATGCTCACCACCGCCTCGCCGCTCAGACAGCCAATGGGCAGCACCAGCCGGAAATTGTCATCCGCTGAAGCCAGCATCGTGATTTCGTCCACCGGCACCGCCTCGATGTCAAACGCCACGTCCCTGCGCACGGTCTGTGCAGCGGTGTTCGTCGCCACAATTTCGACAGAGCCCTGCGTCTCCAGCGCCGGGTTGAGCGTGGCATCGCCGTTGTACCAGCCCGTGCCCGCATGGTAGGTCATCGGGACGATGATGGGCTCGTCCGCCCCCGCCTGCCATACACTGACCTGCGGATTGCCCGCCAGCGCTGCCGAAGCCTTCACCTCCACGCGCATGCTCTGCGTGCTGAGCGGCACGATATGCACCTGCAGCGTGAAGGGATCCGGCGTCAGAGTCAATCCCTGGAGGGTCATGGCTCCCGCAGGGGTGCAAGACACTGTCATCGAGCCAGAGGAGCCCTCCTTGCTGACGTGCACCGTCTCCCCATTGTGCGCACCCAAGATCGTAATGCGCCCCAACTCATTCGTCTTCCCCTGCTCCAGGTCTACACCGGGGCGAATCACTTTCACATCCCCGCCATCCACCGGCGCGCCGCTGCCCGCATAGGTGGCTACGATATCGAATGGAGCGCACACCGCCGTATTAAAATTGGTGACATACACCTGCATCCAATCTTCCACCGGGATGGCATTGGGCCCCGGGATGATGGCGCTGCGCTCCACCGGCGAGCGCAGCGTCCAGCGTGCCGGCGAGGCGCTATCGGCAAAACGGCGCAGCACCGTCTCCCAGGTGGATTCGCCGCCCGATTTGTAGTCATGATAGGTCTGGGTCCGGTGCTTGTGATTGGGATCGAAATCCGAACACAGCTCGGTGGAAGTGTACTGGTAGTACATGATGCTGGCGCGGCGGTCTTGCGGCGTCGCGTTGAAATTGGTCGCACAGTAGGCATCACTACTTTTGTTGCCATTGCGGTCCAGATATTCGTCCCACAAGCCCAGTCCATAGTGGCCAAACTCGTGGATAAAGGTGCGGAAGCCATTGCTGTAGATCCAGTCGCCGGTATTGGAAGTATTGCCGTTGAAGTGGCGCCCCATATGGATGTGTCCATCCGTGCCCTCGGTGATGCCCCACACGCGGGCGTGCGGCCAAACCTTGTTGGAAGCGTAGATGCGCATGTCGCAGTCCGCCCAGCGCGAGCGGTTGTCGCGGATCTCGATGACCTCCCAGAAGAACTGCCCATCCCCCACATCATAGAGGTAGGCTGAGGCACTCTCCAGTCCCTGACGCAAATCGTTCAGGTAAGTGCTGTCGGCATCCCACTCCACGGAAACCACCATGTGCATCCCCACCAGCGGCTGGTCCTTGCGCACGGTCAGCACCTGTTCGGTGTTGATATTGCTGATGGTAAACACCTGCGGTGTGCCGTCGTTGGCAATGGGCACGCTGGTCAAGTACACGCGCCACGCCCAGTCACTCGTGCTGTCCAGGTCGTGGTAATCTTTGGAACTGGAGCGCTCGTACACTTTGTACAATGCCGCCAGTTGATCGCCAATCAGCGCCTGTGGCGCGATGATGGTGCCACCCGCGCCGGTCGTGCCCAGATAAGCGCCGTTCATATACACCTTGGCTCCGCTCTTGTTGGCGGCGCTTTCATCCTGCACGCGCACGGTCACATCCTTGCCCACCGTCGTGAACGTGTCATGGGTCGCGGGATAGCTCTCCAGATTGCCTGCGGCATCGCGCGCACGGCAGCGGAAGTAGTAAGTATGGCCACGCGTACCGTTGAACGTGGCAGAGGTGGAGGTCGTTGCCATGCGCCAGTCCGTCCATGAGCCGCTGCCGTCTTTGTACTGCACGTCGTAACTGGCGATAGGCGCGCCCGTGCCCGCGTTGCCCGTCCAACTGACCGTGAACGAGGCGTTGCCCTGGTTTACCGCCAGTGCGTTCACGGCAGAACTGGGCGCCACCGTGTCAATGTAGAAGGGACCATAGTGTCGCGCACCCGAGCCGGCATTCCCGGCGCGGTCCACAGCGCGCACGTGGAAATACCAGTCGTTGTCATCAGTCCGCGTGCTGCTGGTCACCGAAAGCGCTGCTGTTTCGGTAATCGCGTCGGGCACGGTGGACGGAGAATGATCCCAGACGTACGAGTAGCCAGACAGTCCGCTGCGGTCATCGGAAGCCCCCGACCACTGGCAGGTAACCCGATTTAAGTTGGACCAGGTGCTGGGCGTATGCGTACTGCTGGAGACGCTCGTCGGGTTCCTCGGTGGCACGGTGTCAATGTAGAAAGGTCCCAGATGCACCGCACCCGTTGCCCAGTTGCCCGCCAGGTCGCGCGTGCGCAAGTGGAAATAGTGGTTGTTCCCATCCGCCAGGGCAGGGGAAGTAGTACTCGTGCTGTAGGTATCCACCGTGGTATCCGGCAGGGTACTTGCCGAAGTGTCCCAGACGAAGGAATAGCCGCTGACCCCGCTGGAAGCATCGCTGGCACCCGACCACTGCGCCTGCACCGTATGGTCGTTGCTCCACCTGCTAACGACATGGCTGGGACTGGTCAAGGATGTCGGGTTGCTCGGCGGCGTGGTGTCAATGGAGACGACATAGACGCTGCTGATGCCGGTATTGCCCGCCATGTCCTGAATGCTGAACTTGATCTTGTTGCGCTGCGTAGTCAGCGAATCCTGGTTGAAGGGCACATTGGTCGCCGTGATGGTTTGGACTGCCGTCGTGCCGTTGGAACCGCTGCAAGACGCCGGTTGCCAAGCGCTCCAGGTCGTGCCGCCATTGGTCGAATAGGCATACTGCGCCGTATCCACTTTCAAGCCCGAACCGGCATCCGAGACCTGGATGCTGCACGTGGGCTGCTGCGTGGTCTGCCAGCCGAAGGGTTGGAAGTTGCTCCAACCGCTGGGCGGCGCAGATTCCGCCGCGGTATAGACCTGCACGCCCCCGTCCGAAGCATGCCCCACGATAATGTCCAATGCGCCATCGTGATCCACATGCCCCCAGACCGCGCCGTGATAACTACCGCTAGTGGGCAAGCCAGTGGTACACGGCTTCCAGGAAGTGCCACCATCGCCAGCCCATACCCTGACGCCGTGGTCTGCATCCGCAGCCAGGATGTCCAAATTGCCATCGCTGTTGAAATCGCCCAGGTCCACGTGAGAGAAGCGAGAGGTGGAATCAGGCGAAGGCAAGGACGTCCACCCGCTCCCGCCATCCCCTGCCCACAGCCGCAAGCCGTGGGTGCTCGTGCCCGCCAGGATGTCCAGCCAACCATCATGGTTGATGTCCCCCAGCGCCAAGCCACGCACCTCCCCGCCCTTGGTCGGCGATTTGGCAGCCGTCCACGCCGTGCCGCCGTTGCCCAACCAGACCAAGACGCCATTGCTCACGGAACCACCCACGACATCCAGCTTGCCATCGTGGTTGATGTCGCCCAGCGCCACGCTTTCGAACTCACCGGTCGTCGTGATAGGCGTGAATGCATCCCAGCCGCTGTAGCCTAGGCTGCGATACGCGTATACTCCCTCAACCGGTCGCAAAATTCCAACGCGCACGCAGGCTGCCACCAGGTCGGGTTTGCCATCGTTGTCAATATCGCCCAATGCCACGTCACGGCAGTCGCCGCTGGTGGGCAGTCCATGAGAAGCCACATCCCACAGCGGATTGAGCCAGGCGCGCAAGCCAACGGTGATGGCGGCGCTCACCAAGTCGGGGTGGCCGTCACCGCTAAAGTCACCAATGGCGACATCATAGTAGCCCCCGGTTTTGGGCGGGTTGTAATACGCCATGTCCGTCCAGTGGTTGCCGCCGTCTCCTGCCCAGATCCATACGCCGCTATTTCTGCTGGCGGCGGCGATGTCCAGGTTTCCGTCGCAGTTCACATCGCCCACATCCACGCCGTACCAATCGCCCCTGTCCGTGGGCCAAGGGGCTTTCACCCAGGAACAGAGTTCCTCGGCTTCGCCAGTGTCTGCCCAGCACTGCACGCCACCGCCGTGGTTGCTGCCCGCCAAATCCAACTTGCCATCGTTGTTCATGTCCCCTAGCGCCAGTTCCCAATAACTGCCCTTGTCCGTAGGGAAGGGGAAACGCGACCAGGAGCCGGTGCCATCGCCGCGCCAGGCTTCAATGCCGGTGTCAGCAAACGAACTGGCGACCAGGTCGAGGTTGCCGTCGTTATTGAGGTCGCCAAACTGGATGCCGGCAGAGTCAAGGCGGGAAAGGCCCGTCATCGCCGCCGACCAGTTGCCCATGCCGTCGCCGCTCCATACCTTGATGCCAGCCGCTGAAGCCGCGCCGATGTCCAGCCTGCCATCGTGGTTGATGTCGCCAAAAGCCACCCCGCGGGTGGGACCAATGGCGGAAAGGCCAGCCACGGCGGAGGCCCAACCGGTACCGCTGGTGTTACGCCAGACGTATGCGCCACCATTGGTCTCGTACCATCCAGCCACGATGTCCGGATAGCCATCGTTGTTGAAATCGCCCGCGTCCACGCCCCAGTAGGTGCCTTGGCTGGGAGGAGAAGTGCCCAGCCCCCATTCGCGTCCACCGCTGGAGCAAAGGTAGACCAGGACACCGCCATAGTTACCATGGGTTGCTACAATATCCAGATCGCCATCGCGGTCGAAATCAGCCAGCGCGACGTCGTAGAAGCAGCCACTGGTCGGTAGGCCGGTGCTACAGGAAGTCCAAGTCTTCAATCCATCCCCCCACCAAGCCTGGATACCAGAGCTCTCCGTAGCGGCGACCAAATCCAGGTTGCCGTCGTGGTTGAGGTCGCCCAATGCCAAGCCATGGTACTTGCCTTTGGTGGGCAGGTTGCCCGAATTGTCTTCCCACTTGCCATTGCCATCACCGAACCAGACGCGCAACCCATTTTCCGAGTCCAGGGCGCTGACGATGTCCAGTTTGCCATCGTGGTTGATGTCGCCGAAAGCAATGCCGGCGTGCGAACCGGTGGTGGGCAAACCTATGGAAGCCAATGTCCATCTGACTTCGTTTTCAGCCAACACCACGCTTTGCCACGCCGGCAGGGGGAGGAGCCACAAGAGGACAGACAACAGAATGAGGAAAACACGCCAGATACACGACCTTTGCCGCTTATTCATCTCACCACCTCCTTACATGGGGATTCAAAAGGGCAACGGAGAAGCAGCATCCACTAGCAACAGATGAAACAGCAACCTAAACCAAAAGCCGTGGGGTCAGAACTGGTTAACAAGGAGAGGTAACGAGTCTGGCCGGACAATAAAAGCATATCACATTTTTCGTTATCTGTCAAACATCGCCAAGCATGAGGCTGCTCCAGGCGGACTACAGTCCGCCCGGGCGTGGGAAATGAGGTTCGTAGTGCGCACTTCAGTGCGCAGTGAGCGCAGTCCGCCACCCGCCGCACACCGCCATCCTGCTCCAGGCGAACCACAGTCCGCCCGGGCGTGGGAAATGAGGTTCGTAGTGCGCACCCTTCGCCTGCGCTCAGGGCAAGCTTCAGTGCGCAGTGAGCGCTAAAGCGCTCACTACAAACCAATCGAGCTGCCAGGGAATCAATTCCCTGGCTGAGACGAGGAAGTCGGCTGAAGCCGACTGAGCATGAGTTGTAGCCCCCTTCAGGGGGCTTTATCCCCTTGAGCCAGGGATTTTAATCCCTGGCGCGCTTCATGGTTGCCCACAGCCCCTGTAGGTGCGAACCTCGCGTTCGCCCACGCCCGTCCCTCCCAAGGTCATTCTGAGCCGCATAGCGGCGAAGAATCTCTTCGCCACCGCGGTCAGCCCCGCGTTTGCTCCTAATCCATATCCGGTTTTTCCTGGCGCGAAGCAATGCCCCCAGCCACGTCTTTCCACAACTGCTCGTACAGCGCTGGCTGGTTCGCTCGGAAAGCATTCAGCATCGCCTTGACCTGCTCCGCCTCGCCCTGCAAGGCAGCGATCTTCTCGCACTGCGGCACGAGCTGCTTGCCCAGCAATTTCCCAATCCCGTGCCGCTCTTCCTCCGCAAAATAGCCCTTCTCCACGAGGTAACGCCGCGCCCTGCGGATCACCTCTTGCCATGGATCGGCGCTCTCCCCGCCCAGCACGCGGGCGACGGTGACGCCCACGCCCTCTTTACCGGTGAGGTTGGCAACGATCCCTCCTTCCAAGCCACCGCTGTGACTTGCCTGTCCAGACCCCCGCGTTGCCAACACGAACTTGGACTTGACCAGCATCCCTTTCGTGCTCAGCGCCAGCCCTAGAACGCCTTCATTCGCTAGGTGGACAAAAGCTGCCACCAGCATCGCGTTGGCAAGGTCCTTTGTCTTGACCTTTGCCTCCCGGCAGGGTATCGTCTCGTTCGATGAGAGCCGCGCTCTGCCCGCAAACAGGTCCTCCAGCGTATCGCCGAAAAGGTACGCCAACGCGCTTGGTGCAATCGTGAAATCACTCATGTGGATATCCCCCTATTTATTGAGTGGGCGAATTTGGAATTCGCCCCTACTGTGTTCTCCGTGATCTCTGTGGTGCCCACTCTCCATGCTCTGCCAACCACCGCTGCAACATCTCCGCCTTGTCCTGGCGCCCCAACTGGAGATATGCCCGGTACTCGTATTCCAAGGACAAGACCGGGAGGCGCATCTCAGCAACCTCGACCCAGCGCCGGTAGCGCTCCACTGGCACAGGCTCCTCCCATCCCCCTTGCTCCAACCGCTTTTGCACATCGCCCATAATCTCCACGCGGATGCCATCCATCTCCAGCGCGCCAAAGTGGGAACAAATGCGTTCAGAAGCGCTGAACTGCACGGGCTGCACCACAAATTCGGGGAACAGGCGCTCTATCGCGTAGGCGCCCTCCGCATCTGTCTGGAGGTCAATATCGTGAACGGGCACGTCCACGCCCTGCAAAGCCATGCCCAGACTCCCTGTGACCACCCAGTTTACCTGGCTATCCTGCAGGCGGGCATGGATCTTCCGCAGCACAGCGAGGTAGCGCGCCTCAATCATCTCCGATCATTCCTTACCACCGTGGGGATTCGTTTATTCGTTGCCCCATTCGTTGACAGCAGATAAGGGCGAATACGAGATTCGCCCCTACGCATCCCCTTTGTAAGGGGGTTTATCCCCCCTTTGCCCCCTGGAGGGCGAATCTAGGATTCGCCCCTACGAAGGGGGGTATAGGGGGATTCGTTTATTCGTTGCCTTATTCGTTGACGGCCATCGTCCCACGGGCAAAGTTGTGACCCGCCCCTACATATCTATTGGGATCTGGTCATTGCCCATTGGGATTTAGCCATTTTACCTTCTATTCCAGCACACTCACCGGGAAGTAGCACACGCCCACCGTCCCCGGACCGGTATGCACCGCCAGCGCCGAAGAGAGGTTGGTCGTCAGCATCTCCACGCACTCAAAGCTCTTCTCCACCAGTTCACGCAGCACTCGCGCCGCCTCTTCATCCGCGGCATGCACCACCGCCGCCTTGATGCGTCCGCCTTTGCCCACTTTCTCGGCGATCAACTCCACCATACGCCGATACGCCGCCGGCCGGCTGCGCTCCTGCCCCAGTGCCACGATTTCCCCATCCTCCATGCTGATGAGCGGCTTGATATTCAGGAGCGTGCCCACCAGATGCTTCGCCTTGCCGATGCGCCCGCCCATGTACAGATAGCGCAGCGTATCCGCCGTCTGCAGCATCTTGGTCACGGGAATCATGCGCTGAATCAGCGCCAGGATGTCATCCAACGTTGCCCCAGCCAGCGCCGCCCGCGCCGCCTCCAGCGCCATCCAGCCATGCGCCATGGAGACATTGCGCGTATCCACCACCTCGATGCGCACGTTCGACAGCTCCTTCAGCGCCATCTCCTTCGCCACCAGCGCCGCCTGGTACGCCCCGCTGCCAATGGAAGTCATGCACACGATGACGATCTCCTTGGCTCGCTGGGCAGCCGCCTTGATCTTTTCGATGTAATCCGCAGGACCAGGATTGGCTGACTTCGGCAACTCGGTTGCCTTGCGCATGTAATCCAGGAGCTCGTCCCGCGTGATGTCTATCAGGTCGCGGAAAGCCTTCGTCCCGATATGCACATAGTACGGCACCCGTGCAATGTCGTACCTCTCATAAAAGTCATCGGGAAGGCTGGCACAGGTATCCGTGATAACGGCAACTTTTGACATATCCCTCTCCTTTCTTCGTTCCCCTACTTGCCTGCACCGATGGTCATGGCAAAAAGGTGCAGGAAACGCTCCCCTACACGCTGCTCAGGCGGGAAACGTGCCCGCAAGCGGTAATTGCGCGCCATCTGCCGCCCGATGCCCCTTGCCCATTCCTGTTCATACTGGCTCAATGCTCGTCTGGAGACATCATCTGACGCAATCGCCTTGGCAGCCACCCGCGCCGCCAGGCGTCCTGCCGCCATGCCATTGGCGATCCCGCCTCCGGTCAGCGGATCCACCTGTCGTGCGGCATCTCCCACCAACATGAACCCATCTGTGACCAGCGGAGACGGCGGCAATCCTACCGGCACCCCGCCCACAATGAGCGTGACCATGCTGCCACGCGCCAAGAAGGGACGGCTCTCGACGAAACGCGTCAGCGCTTCCACCGGCGAGGTTGTCGCCAGGTCAGCCTGAATGCCCAAGCCTACATTCGCCCGTCCCTCGCCCTTGGGGAAAATCCACGCATAGCCGCCTGGCACGGCTTGGCGGTCCAGATAGTAATAGGTGCACTGCGGGTCAACCTCAACGCCCGTCAAGAGAAACTGCGCGCAAGTCATCAAGTCGCTAGATGGCAACGTCGTATCCAACCCCGCCCACATGCCGGCACGGGATTCCACGCCATCGGCACCGATCACCACGCGCGCCGCAATGTCCCGCTCGCCCCATGGTCCTTGGGCACGTACGCCAACCACCTTCTGCCCTTCGCGCAACAAGCCCGTGGCAGCGGTCTTGACCAGCACCCGCGCCCCAGCCAGCGCCGCCTGCTCCGCCAACACACGGTCGAAAACGCGCCGCTCCAGGATATACCCCACTCCAGCCGACGCCGCGCCCTCCGGCAACGCCTCTGATTCCCAGGTCTGTTCCTGCCCGTCCTCGACCATCGTAATGCGCGCCTTGCATACGTGCGCACTGATCCAACGCTCATCCGGGGTGATGAAATCTGCCAGGGCTTGGTGGGCAATGCCCTCGGCACAGCGCACCGGCGAGCCAATTTCCTGGCGCTTTTCCAGGAGCAGCACCGCAAGCCCTTGCCCAGCCGCTTCCCAAGCCGCTACCGAACCCGCAGGTCCCGCTCCGATGACCACCACATCATACTGCTCCCGCAGCGCGGGGGAGGGCTTCGGCTGCTCCCCAGCAGGCAAAAGCGCCCCCATCGGGCATGCCAATAGGCAGAGGTTGCACTCGATGCACCCCTCCGAGACCACCAACCGCGTCTCCTGCAGATCCAGGGCGTTGACCGGGCACACGCTGACGCAGGAGCCGCAGTACGCACAGCGCCGCACATCCACCGTAACCATCAGCCCGCCACTCCGACTAGTTATGTCAGTTCGTAGTGCGCGCTTTAGCGCGCTTTGTTCGTAGTGCGCGCTTCAGCGCGCCCATCAGCACAAAACAAATACAGAAATCCTCCCACAGGCTCTTCCCTCTTACCTGTGGAAGGATCCTCATTCCCTACTGCACACCGCGCGCTTCCAGATAGGCAACCGCCTCGCCTACTGTCTTGATTTTCTGCGCCTCTTCATCTGAAATCGTCCCGCCGAACTCTTCCTCGAAAGCCATAATGAGTTCCACCAAATCCAGCGAGTCCGCGCCCAAATCCTCGCGGAAACGGGCTTCCGGCACCACCTTGGACTCGTCCACACCCAACTGCTCCACAATGATCTTCTTCACACGTTCGAAAACCGTCATCCCTGCTCTCCTTTCTTAGAATGAAAATCTCATTAGGCCATGTACGGTGGGCGGCTCCCTGCGCCTCCGTCCAATGTCCAGAGTATAGCCACATTGCCCCAGGTAGTCAACTTTTCCCCCGAGGCAAAACCCTTTACCACCAAGACACAAAGACACGAATAGAAATCCCAATGGGCGAATGACCAATGGCCAATTCCCTCTGCAGTGAAAAGGGGTTACCACGAAGACACAAAGACACGAAGATTTTGGTCACTGGGTATTATTCATTGGGATTTGTGCTCTCTGCGTTCTCTGCGGTACCCCCTTCACCACCAAGACACCAAGGCACAAACTTTTCTTTTCCTTGGTGACTTTGTGTCTTCGTGGTTAGCATATTCCCATCCCCTCTGCAGTAAAACCCTTCACCACAAAGACACAAAGACACAAACTTTTTCTTCGTGACTTTGTGTCTTTGTGGTAAGCGCATTCCCACCCCCTCTGCGGTAAAACCCTATCCCCTAAAACCCGTTTGGAATATCCGGGAAAATCAAGTATAATTTCAAGTACCCTACACAAAAATAACACCATTTGAGCAGCAGAGTTACAGAGAAAGGCTACCTATGTCCAATGCTCATTCACAGCGTAAAGATGAACACCTGCGCATTTGCCTCGAACAAGACGTCAGCGCCTCTGGTATCACGACCGGCTTGCAGCACTACCGCCTAGTGCACTGCGCATTGCCCGAACTGAACCTCAGCGATATAGACCTGCGCACGTCATTCCTGGGCAAGATGTTACAAGCTCCTGTAATCATCTCACCCATGACGGGTGGCACCGGGCGGGCGCGGCGCATCAACCGCAACCTAGCCAGAGCCGCCCAAGCGCTGGGCATTGCCATGGGCGTAGGCTCGCAAAGGGCCGCCCTCGAAGACCCAAGCCAGATCGCCACCTATCAGGTGCGCGACGTCGCGCCGGACATCCTGCTCTTCGCCAACCTGGGCGCGGTGCAATTGAACTATGGTTACGGCCTGGATGAATGCCGCCGTGCCGTCGAGATGATCCAGGCTGATGCGCTGATGCTGCACTTGAACCCGCTTCAGGAAGCATTGCAGCCAAGCGGCAACACCAATTTCGCCGGCTTGCTCGACAAAATCGCCACCATCTGCCAGGGATTGGAGGTGCCAGTGGTGGTCAAGGAAGTCGGCTGGGGCATTTCTGCTGCCGTAGCGAAACGTCTAGCCGAAGCAGGCGTCGCCGCCATTGACGTGGCTGGTGCAGGCGGCACTTCCTGGAGTGAGGTAGAGAGCCGCCGCACCAAGGATCCTCTGCAACAACGCGTGGCAGGGCATTTCACCCACTGGGGCATCCCCACCGCAGAGGCGATTCAGGAGGTGCGCGATGCCCTGCCCGACCTCCTCTTGATCGCCAGTGGTGGCATCCGCACTGGCCCTCGGGCTGCGGTTGCCCTAGCCTTGGGCGCTGATCTCGTGGGAGTGGCTTACCCTCTACTGGAGGCAGCGGCTGCCTCTGCCCAGGCTGTCCAGTATAAACTGGAGATACTCATCATGGGCTTACGCATCGCGATGTTTGCAGCGGGATGCCGCGATATTCCCGCACTGAAAAGGGCGCCGCTTGTGTCTGCTATGGCTACGTACACCTCCAGTCCCTTCGACTTGGATGCCTTATGAATATCCATTTTCAGCCCTATTTGATCGCCCTTGAGGAGGAGTTACGTCAAGTCCTCGCCGTACCGCTCCATGGACTAGCTCCCCTGTATCACATGATGGCATACCACCTGGGCTGGCTCGATGAGCACTTTCAGCCCCTCCAGGGTTCGACAGGCAAGCGCATCCGTCCCCTGCTCTGCCTGCTCGCCTGCGAGGCGGCTGGGGGAGATTGGCACAATGCCTTGCCAGCGGCCGCCGCCGTGGAACTGGTGCACAACTTCTCGCTCATCCACGATGACATCGAGGACAACAGCACCACCCGCCGCGGACGCACCACCCTGTGGGCACTGTGGGGGCTTGCCCAAGGCATCAATGTCGGCGATGCAATGTACACGCTGGCGCACCAAGCACTGACGCGCCTGCGCGATAGGGGAACTGAACCGCCCCTCATCCTGGCAGCAGTGGAAATCCTAGACAAGGCTTGCTTGGAGTTATGTCATGGGCAATACCTGGACCTCGCCTACGAAAGCCACCTAGAGGTCACGGAAGAAGCCTACCTGCAGATGATCGGCGGCAAGACCGCCGCCCTCCTCGCTGCCAGCACCCAGTTGGGCGCCTTGATCGCCGAAGCGGGAGAACAGACAGAGCACTACCGCCTCTTTGGCTGGTACTTGGGCTTGGCTTTCCAAATGGTGGACGACATCCTGGGCATCTGGGGCGATCCAGCCACGACCGGCAAGTCCGCTGCTGATGACATCCGCAACCGCAAGATCACTCTCCCCATCCTCTTTGCCTTGCGTTCAGAGGTTGGCGAAGCGCTTGCGGCGCTGTACCGCCAAGAAACCTTGAGCGATGCGGACATCCAGCGCGCCGTTGCCCTACTCGACCGCGCCGGCGCCCGTGATTACGTGCAGGAACGCGCCGCCTTCTACGAAGCGCGCGCCCTCGCCGCCCTGGACGCCGCCCGCGCGCGGGAACCAGTCGCCTCTGCCCTGCGCGACCTCGCCACCTCCCTCACCTCGCGGCAAAAGTAGTTTCACCGCAGAAACCGCAGAGACCGCCGAGAATTTTTCACCACAGAGCACAGAGACAAATCCCAATGACCAATGAATAATGACCAATGTCCAAAATCTTCGTGTCTTTGTGTCTTTGTCTTTGTGGTGAGCCAAGCCCATCCCCTTGGCAGTAAAACTCCTCACCACTAAGACACGAAGACACAAAGGGGGAAGAAGAAACTCCAATGGACAAACCAAATGTCCAAAATCTTCGTGTCTTTGTGGTAAACCCTTTTCACCGCAGAGGGAATTGCCCATCGGGATTTCTCGTGAAGAGAGTGTTGAAAAAGCCCTTCCAATGTCATGCTGAACGAAGTGAAGCATCTCGCAGTACTCGGGAAAATACGGCTAAAGTTATGCGAGACCCTTCGCTTCGCTCAGGGCGACAAGATTTTCAACACTCTCCGTGAAGCCAGTTTTGTCTTTTCAGCAAGAACCATATAGAATATTGCGAGTATGCCCAGACGACGCCTCAAGCGACAACTCAATCTGCTACAAGTGCTCATGCTGGGAACTGCCGGGACAATTGCCGCAGAGATCTTTGTCCTGACCGGCCATGCCGCAGGAATTGTGGGTCCTGCTGCTGTCCTGGCTATCCTGCTCGCTGGCTTGCTCAGCTATAGCGTGGCACTCAATTACTGCGAATTAGCCACTAGTTACCCCGAGACCGGCGGCGCTCTCACCTACGTCCGCGAAGCCTTTGGCACGAACCTGCTCTCCTTCCTTGTCGGTTCCATGGATTGCCTCTCGAGCACTTTTTACAGCGCATTGTCTGCAGTGGGTTTTGCCTACTCCTTGCAGGTGTTCATCCCTTCCCTGCCCATTGTGCCAACAGCCATCGCCGTTACCCTCTTTTTCACTGGCCTCAATATCCTGGGGGTTACGACAGTGGGCAATACGCAGATCGTCCTTGGGGGAATCCTGCTCTTGTTCATCGGCATTTATATCCTGGCAGGGTTGTTCCTCCCACAGGGTTTCCGCTGGGAGGTTTTCACGGCGGGAAACGGGATCTTTATCCACCACGGGCTGATAGCTAACCTGTCCAAATTGCTCATGACCATTGCCTTGATTTACAACGCCTATGTGGGATTTGAAGTCATCGCCGATGATGCAGAAGAAATCGCGAACCCCCAGCGCAACATCCCTCTTGGCATTCTCATCAGCCTGACCCTCATTACCTTTGTCTACGCCTTGGTCGCGCTGGTGACCTTGGGGACGGTGCCTTGGCAACAGCTGGCAGGCTCTGAGACAGCCCTGACCGACGCCGTGCGGCATTTCTTGCCCCGTTGGGGCGTACCGATGATGGCGCTCGCGGGGTTGATTGCAACCCTGACTTCGGTGAATACCGCCATGCTCAGCGCAACCCGCGAAGCCTTCACCATGAGCCGTGATGGCGCCTGGCCGCGCTTCCTGTCGCGCTTGGGACGCTTCCACACGCCCTATCTCACGATCCTGTTCATTGGAGCGATCGTTTGCTTCGTCACCGCCATTGGTTTGGTGGACTTTTTGAGCTATATCTCCAGCTCTGGCTACCTGTTTGTGCTGTTCTGGGCAAGCCTAGCAATGGTGCGCCTACGGAAACTGCACCCAGACCTGAAGCGGCCCTTCAAAGTGCCTTTCTACCCGCTGACTTCTTACCTGGCAGCGGCGACTTGTTTCCTCATCGTGGTTTTCACGCACTGGCGGGCATTGCTGTTCGGCGCAGGCGTGCTTGTCACTTGCAGCGTTTTCTACTATGCCTATCGGCCGGTCGCACGCCTGGTTGCCACACGTACTAGAAACCTAGAACAAGCAAAGGATAGGATCCTGATTCCCGTGGCGAACCCGCGCACGGCGCAGAGCCTGGTGCACCTCGCCACGATGCTGGCACAGGCAAGCGAAGACACCAGTATCTGCGTGCTGACGGTGATCACTGGCTCGTCCCGGCTCCCGCCCGAACTAGCCCAACGCTTGATGAAACGGCTCCGTCCGCACCAGCAGGCTTTGCTGCGCTACATTGCCGATGAAGCCCAGGAAAAGAACATCCCTCTGTATACCAAACTGCGCTTGGCTTCCGATATCCCAGAAGGGATCCTGGGCGAAGTGCGCGATAACGTCAAACTGGTGCTCATGGGCTGGCCAGGCCCGCTAGATGCCCGCAACTTGGCGCGCAATCCGGTCAAAATCGTGTTGCAGCGGGCGCGGGCGCATGTGGCAGTGCTGCGGGATCGCGGGCTGACGAACGTGCGGAGCATCCTAGTCCCGGTCGGCGGCGGTCCCCATTCGCGCTTGGCGATCCGCCTGGCGTATGAGATCGCCGCGGAAGAGAATGCGCAACTTACTGCTTTGCATTGCTTCTGCGAAACCTGCGAGGTCGAAGAGCTGGAAGACCGCATGTTGCTGCTGCGGGAGATCATTGAGGATGAACTGGGCGATATGCCGCCGTTCATGACCGCACGCCTTGCCCATGCACCGGGCGTGCTTGCTGGCATCCTCCAGGAAACGAAGGAACAGGCATACGATCTCATTGTGGTTGGCGCGTCTGATGAATGGCTTGACCCCGATAAGCTATTTGGCGTTATTGACGACCGCATCGCTGAAGAAGCGCCTTGTTCCGTGCTCCTGGTGCGCCGCTACGAGCCCGCGGTTATCTCCTGGATCCGGCGCCGCACCAAGTAGGAGCGAGTTACTGGGTCGCCTCCCACCATGCGCCCCTTTTACCGCCGCGAACGAAGATCTCGCCTCAGCGCCAGGGAATCCATTCCCTGGCTGAAACCTTGCAAGTCGGCTGAAGCCGACTCCACGGAAGACAGACCTGTCAGGTCTACTCGTAGGGGGCTTCGTTGACGGCTCCCTTACAACAGCTCTTCCAGCCGCTTCCCGCGCGCGGCAGCCCGCTCCGCCATCCACTGGCGGTGATCTTTGGGCGGCGGGGGCTGCTCCTCCACAGGCCGCCGCACCAGGCGCAGCGCATCGCTGGGGCAAGCCTGCACGCACAGCCCACAGCCCATGCAGTGCATCGCATCCACCACACAGACATCGTCCGGCACCGAAAGCGCGTGGAAGTGGCAGCGCTCGACGCACGCCTCACAGCCGGTGCACAGTTCCGCATCCACCGCCGCCAAGAAGGCTGACCGCGCCAGCGCATGCGCCTGGCCAAACTCCACCATGCCACGCATGATGCCGCAGCAACAAGGGCAGCAGTTGCAAATGTAATAGATGCCCTCCTGCTGGTTGTACACCGAATGCACCAGCCCCGCCTCTTCTGCCTCACGCAGAATGCGCAGCGCTTCCTCCTTGCTGATCGCCTGCACATGAGGCATGTTGGCAAAAGCCCCCTCCACCGGCGCAAAGTTGATGCAGTTCATGCGCGGATAATCGCAGGGCTCGCCAACCAACGCCTTCTGCTTGCGGCAGATGCACTCGCGTACGCCGAAGGACTTGGCATTGTCCAGCAACGCCGAGACGCTCTCGTAGGGCAGCACGTCAATCTCCGCGGAGATGCTCTGCTCCACTGGGATGATGCGCTGTAGCGCCGGTCCCGGCACGAGCAATCCCTCCCCGCGCGTCTCCCGCACCATCGCCTCGAAGAGCTCTGCCATCTCCTTGTCCATGTAGGGCAACGACTCCTCATAGGAGCCGACCACAAAGGGCAACAGGGCGAAAGCGAGGCCCTTCTGCCCCCGCCCAGCCGAGACCAGCCCCTTGCGTGCCATCCCCTTCAAAATCTGGTAGGCTTGCTGTTCATCCACGCCTGCACGCGCCGCGATGTCCGCCACCTCCTCGCGCTGCAGGCGCATCACGGTTGCCAGCGCCGCCTCCTCCGGCGTGAACATCTTCGCCAGGAGTTTCAGTTCCACGCCGCTCTTGGTGCGTGGAAAGCCGCTCGGCGTTTGGCTCAACCGCTCCGCCAGCCGTTCGTACACCGATGTTGTCTCCGTCATATCCGTTAGCCCCTTTCTGCTTTACCACAAAGACACAAAATTTTATTTTCTTCGTGTCTTCGTGGTGCATAAACTCTTACCGCCGAGAGCACCAAGCGCGCCGAGAATCCTATTTCCTCTGCGTGCACAGCCTGCCAAGGTTCGTAGTGAGCGCTTTAGCGCTCATGCGCGCACTGAAGCGCGCACAAAGGTTTGTAGTGAGCGCTAAAGCGCTCATGTGCGCACTGAAGCGCGCACAAAGGTTTGTAGTGAGCGCTTTAGCGCTCATATGCGCACTGAAGCGCACACAAAGGTTTGTAGTGAGCGCTTTAGCGCTCATATGCGCACTGAAGCGCACACAAAGGTTTGTAGTGAGCGCTTTAGCGCTCATATGCGCACTGAAGTGCGCACTACGAACCACACCTCCAAAGCAAAAGGCCCGTCCACCGTCACGGGTGGACGGGCCTCGGTGCTTCACCTAGCGCAGGACAGCATTACGGTTCACGAGCGGGAAGAAGTACACATAGTATTCCGCATACTGGATGCGCCCTTCGAGTTGATAGTCAATAGGTCCCTTGGTGGCATTATACCACTGGATGTACTCGTTCAGACCTTGCTGCATGTCGTAGTAGGTATCCCAGCGGTTGGTGCCCTCAGCGAAGGTGAGGAAATTATCTCCACCAGGCGCCAGGAAGTTGTTCGTCACCACGCGGTAGGTCTTGCTGTAGTCCAGTGGCTCGCCGTTGACCTTGATGTCAAAGGCACCCCAGCGCGTCGGTGTATTGCAACGGCAGTCATTGTACCACTTGAAGGTGATGCCTGAAACCTGCAGCATGCCCTTGTACAAGGACGCTGACTGGTTGAGCAAGGCTTGGATCTGCGCTCCGGTCAGGTCCATCAGGTAGAGCGTGTTGGCAAAGGGCAGCACAGAGTAGGTATCACCCCAGGTGATGGTGTAGGGCAAGGTCGCGCCAGCAGGGATGACGATGTCCGCACGCAAGCCACCAGCATTGGTGAAGGCAATGTCCACTGAACCGTTGGCCTCACCATCGTCATACTCATCCGCCTTCCAGCGCATGCTGTCCGCCACCAGGTCGCCGATGTTCGACTCGTTGTTGTAATCGCGCACCAGGCTGACGTTGGTATAACCCACCGGCTGCTGCAGGATAGGCGCCACCACACTCGCCCAGTACGCCACACGGTCAGCCACCGCCGGGTCTGGCGTCAGAGTCGTGTCGATGAGGATCAACTGGTAACTGTTGAGCAATAGCCTCTTATGGACAAAGTCAACCGTGGCATCCACCCGCCCCAGGGCACGTCCGGCATACCAGGCAGAGACAATGGCTGTGTCGCCTACCAGGATGGGGGTATCAATCCGCTCATGCGAATGCCCGCCGATCATCAAGTCCACCGGCTTGCCGGCATCAATCAACTCCTGGGCAATCGTCCGCAAGCCCTTGTACGGCCCGCTGTCCGCCGACCCGATATGCGCCAAGACGATCATGGCATCGCATTGCGCCTTCAACTCATCGTAGTAGTGCAGCACTGCCTCGGTCGGGTCTTTGAACACCAGCCCTTCCGTGGTGCCCTTCAGCGTCACCACCGGCGTCTCGTCCGTGCTCAACCCCAGCACGCCCAAGACGATCTGATCACCGGGCGTGCCCAGGGTCAGGGTGATGTAGGGCTTGGTCCAGGTGGGATGCTCCCACTCCGTGCCGGAGATGACGATGTTGGCACTGATCCAGGGGAAGTTCGACTGCAGCGTGCGGCTGATGAGCACCGTCTGCCCCTTGTCGAACTCGTGGTTGCCGTAGGCAGCAGCGTCATAGCCCATCATGTTGTAGATGTCAATGGCGCTCTCGCCGAGGAGCAACGAGGAGATGGGCGCCCCACCGAAGTAGACATCGCCGGCATCCAAGAGGGCCACATTGTCCACACCCACTGCCGCGCGGATTTCGTTGACCTTGCCGGCGATGTAGGCGGAACCGCCGCGCCCCCTAGAATCGGGCTGCAGGTTGCCGTGGAAGTCGTTGGTGTGGAGGATAGTGATCTGCTTCGTGGTCCTGGCTTCGCCATGGACGGTCAATCCGAGGGCAAAAGCCAACAGCAAAGCGGCGCAAACAAGCAACGCGCCAAGTACTTTCTTATTGGGGTATGACACTTTCGTCCTCCTTTGGAATTCTCTCCTTCGTGCACTTTCCTAACACCTAAGAACTGCTCACGAACGATTGTGATTGAGGAACCTGGCATCACCTCCTTCCAAAGGAATATCTTGGCTTTGGGCAGGTACGCCCTGCCCAAAGCAGAGCCAATGTGGAACTGAGTTCGGTCTCTGGCTTGGGGAGAGCCTGTCTTCCCATCAGCCAGAAGGGGTTGCAACGTACAACCATAGTATAGCAGAAATTCGCCAAATTGGCAAATTCACGGCGGTGGCCATCATAGCCATCAACGAATAGGAAAACGAATAAACGAATCACCCCCAATGTAGGGGCGCAAGAAATTGCGCCCCAATTTATTGCGCCCCAATTCATTGCGCCCATTGATTTCGCCCCCAGGGCCATCAACGAATGGGGGAACGAATAAACGAATCCCCCCAATGTAGGGGCGCAAGAAATTGCGCCCCAATTCATTGCGCCCATTGATTTCGCCCCCAGGGCCATCAACGAATGGGGAAACGAATAAACGAATCACCCCCAATGTAGGGGC
>JACIWX010000018.1 GCA_014360755.1 Chloroflexota bacterium
TCTCACGTTTGGCGTGGACAGCGGGTGGTCCACCTGGAGCAGTCTCACGCTCGGCGTGGACCACAGTCCACGCTGGGTATAAGTATAAGATAGCCCCGTCTACTTGAGGAGCGAATCCGTTCCATCCGTTCCCCCAATCTGCTGACAGTGATTGTTCTTGTCCAGACTTGGCTGCTTTTCATCCGCCTGGGGCTGTGCAAGGTATTTCTTGCCCCGAAGTTGAACTACACCCCCTTTGGGTTGGCTCATAGGGCATTTTGTGCTATAATTGCGCAGAAAACATCCGAGGAGGTTACTTCTAATGAAGAAAGACCTGCTGAGTCTGGCTGATTTATCCGCGGAAGAGATCTGGCACATCTTGAACGTCGCTCAAGAATTGAAAGAAGAGTGGCAGGCAGGAGGCAACCAACCTATCCTCATGGGCAAAACACTGGGCATGATCTTTCAAAAGCCTTCCTTGCGCACACGGGTTTCTTTTGAAGTCGCCATGCTGCAACTTGGCGGCGAGGCGCTGTACCTTTCACCAGATGAAATCCAACTAGGCAAACGCGAAAGCGTTCCCGATGTGGCACGCGTGCTGAGCCGCTATGTGGACTGCATTATGGCGCGGGTTTTTGCGCACAAGGATGTAGAAACCTTGGCAGCCTACTCCCGTGTGCCGGTCATCAACGGCTTGTCTGATTACAGCCATCCCTGCCAGGCGCTGGCGGATTTCTTCACGATCCTGGAGAAAAAGGGCACGCTGCGGGGGCTGAAGCTGGCTTGGGTTGGCGACGGCAACAATGTGTTGACTTCGCTGCTCTTTGGTGCCACGAAACTCGGGATGGACATTGCTGCTGCTACTCCCCCCGGCTATGAACCTGCGCGTGAAGTGCAAGAATTGGCGTTCCGCTTTGCCAAGGAAAGTGGCAGTACGGTGGAGATTGGCCATGACCCACAGGCAGCAGTTAACAACGCGGACGTCATCTACACCGATGTTTGGACAAGCATGGGGCAGGAAGCTGAAAAGGAACAGCGGCTCAAGGTATTTCCACCCTACCAAGTCAATGCCGCGTTGGTAGCCAGAGCCAAGCCCGATGTGATCGTCATGCATTGCTTGCCGGCGCACAGAGGAGAGGAAATCACCGATGAAGTGGCAGATGGGCCTCACTCTGTGCTTTTCGATCAAGCAGAGAACCGCTTGCATGCCCAAAAGGGCTTGCTAGCCGTGTTGTTAGCCAATAAGTAAGAGGGGGAGCCAAAGCAAAGAACTGCTTGCGCTGCGGCTTTTGTGGGTTGGATAAAAGAGGAAGCAAGTGTCGGATATCCTGTGGGTCTTTTCGCATATTCGTTTTACCGATGTCATTGACATCCTGTTAGTGTCAGGGATTTTCTTCGCCCTGCTGCAGCTTTTCCGAGGCACACAAGCCATTCAACTCCTGCGCGGGGTGATTATCTTTATTTTCCTAGCCGTACTGCTCAGCAACGTACTGCGGCTGACTGCCTTCAGTTGGTTAATCGGCAACGCCATCCCTGCCTTGCTGGTAGCCATACCGGTCATCTTTCAGCCTGAACTGCGCCGTGCACTGGAACGGCTGGGGCGAGCCGGGGGATTCATTGACCGCCCCATGCGTGAGGCAGCGGCAAACCGCACCGTTAGCCAGGTGGCGCGGGCTTGCCGGCTGCTCTCTGAAGCACGCCATGGCGCCATCATTGTCCTGGAGCGCAACACAGGGTTGCAAGACTATGCGGATACCGGTGTGGAGATCAAAGCCCAAGTATCCAGTGAACTCCTGCTGACCATCTTCTACCCCAATACACCGCTGCACGATGGCGCCGTAATCATCCGCGAGGATGAAATCATCGCCGCAGCCGTAGTCCTGCCCCTTTCCAATAGCACCCTGGCGGATCGCTACCTGGGCACACGACACCGTGCTGCACTGGGCATCAGCGAGCAGACAGACGCCATCGCGGTCATTGTCTCTGAGGAAACGGGCACGATTTCCGTCGCGCACAACGGGCGCATGGTTCGTCACCTGGATGAGACCCGTTTGCGCAACATCTTGCAGAGGCTGTATCGCCCCTACATGCAATTCGACCTTTCCTCCTGGCTGCGGCTTCGCGGACGCGAACAGTCCGATACGCAAGAGGTCAAGGAGTCAAAACTGTGAACAGGAAAATGTGGCGTATCTTGCTCTCTAACCTCAGCTCGGCATTCCTAGCACTCTTCCTGGGGATGGTAGTCTGGGCAGTCGCGGTGTACGAAAAAGCCCCACCCCGCACGGACTTTTTCCCCAAAGCCATCCCCATTAAGATGATCAATTTGCCCCAGGATTTCACTATCACTGGGCCCGTAGTCACCGAGGTGAGGGTCAAAATACGCGCTCTAGCCAATACCTGGGAGAAACTGCAAGCGGAGAGCTTTGAGGCGACTGTTGACCTGCAAGGATTGGAACCCGGCCCGCACGAAGTACCCGTAACTGTCCAAACGCTCGAGAAAGGCGTGGTAATCCTGGCAGTCGAACCGGCGCGCATCACGGTCAACTTGCAGGAAATGGATACGCGCAAAGTTCGTGTCAAGGTGAAAGTTCTGGACGAGGAGAGCGTGCCTCTGGGATATACGCCGCGCTTACCAGAAGTAACCCCGGAGCAGGTGACGATCAGTGGCCCCAAGAATTTGGTCGCACAGGTCGCTGAAGCGAGCATCGAGGTCAGCCTCAAGAATGCCCGGGAAACGGTCATCAAACAAGAAGCCCCCCTGTTGCTCGACGGGATGGGGAACCGCGTGCTAGGATTGACCATTTCACCAGCTACCGTAACGGTTAAAATAGCGATTGAGCGCCAAGTGGGCTATCGCGATGTAACCGTGAGAGCCATCACCAAGGGCTCGCCGGCGCCAGGCTACTGGATCAGCAATATCCGCGTGGAACCTGCCCTGGTGACGGTCTATGGCCAGCCAACTGTGATTGAGGACCTCCCGGGTTACCTGGATACCCAGCCCATTGATGTGGAAGGAGCCAAGCGAGACGTGATCCAGCGCGTTGCGCTGGCTTTGCCCGAGGGAATCCTGGTGCTCGGGGAAGGCGCGGGCAAGGAAGGCATTCTGGTCCAAATTAGCATCCAACCATTGATGGGCGGGCAAACCATTCACCTCGAACTTGCGCTGCAGAATCTCCGTGTAGGGCTAAAAGCCACTGCCTCACCGACAGCGGTAGACATTATCCTTTCTGGGCCGCTGCCAGCCCTGCAGGAATTGAAGCCGGATGATGTAAAGGCAGTGTTGGACCTCTTTGGCTTGAGCAAAGGCACGCATAAGGTTACCCCGAAGGTCATTCTGCCAGAGGGTCTGGGATTGGAAGTAAAGAGCATCGTGCCAGATATTGTAGAAGTAACGATTGAGTAATTACTGTTCTAAATCCTGATTGCCTGTCTCGACCAATACAAAAACCCGGTTGGCAGAACCAACCGGGTTTTTTCATTACGGTATTGGCTGGCAGTATAGACTAGCGCTTGGTGTACTGCGGCGCCTTGCGTGCACGTTTCAGACCAGGCTTCTTGCGTTCCTTAGCCCTTGGATCGCGCGTGAGGAAACCCTTCTGGCGCAACGTCGGGCGTAGCTGCGGATCTGCTGCCTGCAATGCCCGCGCAATGCCATGGCACACAGCACCTGCCTGTCCAGTAATCCCTCCGCCCTTTACTTTCACAACCACATTGAATTGCCCCAGCATGTTCGTTGCCTGCAGAGGGGCGCGGACAAGGAGACGGTCTGCCTCACGGGAAAAGTATTGGTCTACGGGCTTATCATTGATGATAATCTCCCCCGTCCCGGGATAGAGACGCACACGCGCGACAGCCGTTTTTCGTCTTCCAGTACCATAGTAATATTTGCTTGCCATTCACCATGCTCCCTTAATCAAAAATCCTTGGTCATCAAAGGCTTTGAGCAGTCAATGGATCAATGTGACCACAAACTAGTCTCCAGCCCACTGCCCAGCCAGACGACTAGAGCTCCAAAGGCTCTGGTTGCTGTGCTTGATGCGGATGCTTATCCCCAGCGTATACCTTCAATTTCTTGATCATCGCACGTCCCAAGCGATTCTTGGGCAGCATCCCACGCACAGCAGAAACGATGACTCGGTCGGGATGTTTTTTCAACTGCTCACGCAGCACAACGCTCTTTAACCCTCCCAGATGACCAGAGTAGCGATAATAATACTTCGTATCCAATTTCCGTCCAGTAACCTGGATCTTATCCGCATTAATCACAATCACATAATCACCGTTATCCAAATACGGAGTGAACCCAGGCTTATGTTTCCCACGCAGGATCCGCGCGATTTGGGTGGCTAGACGCCCCAGGGTCTTGCCCGTGGCATCCACCACATACCACTTTCGCTCAATTTCCCCTGCTTTCATAGCATACGTCTTCATTTGTCCTTACTTCCTCCTACTCCACCTGCAAAACCTGGATAAATGGCTCAATAATTCACACGCACAAGGCAAAGGCCATGCGCTGGCACCGCCACTGCGGGCGTACGGCGATGTTTCAACGACAAAAGACGTGCGAATCCTTCCACAGCAAGCTCACCCGTTCCCACGAGCAGCAAGTTTCCCACGATCCGCCGCACCATAGCACGCAGGAAAGCGTCCGCTTCCAGTTCCACGTAGACAAAATCGCCTTCCCGCTGGCAACGAGCACGATACACCGTGCGCACGGTATTCTCGCCGCGTGGCGGCCAGCCAAAGGGCAAAAAGTCATGTGTGCCTACCAAACAGGCACAGGCTTGATCCATCGCCCGCGCATCCAATGGCTTGGCAAAATGATACGCATAGCGCGCCGCCAATGGCGAGCGCACAGCCCCATTGTAAATGGTATAAACATACTCGCGGCTGCGGGCACTGTAACGAGCATGAAATCCTGGCGGTGCTTCGCGCAGTTCAATGATCGCCACATCAGCGGGCAAGACAGCGTTCAAAGCGCGCTGCAAATCAGCCAGCGCATGGCTCCAGGACACTGTAAAATGAATCACTTGGCCCTTGGCATGGACGCCGGCATCGGTACGGCCTGCGCCAACAATTCTTACCTGCTGCTGCGTAACGACCGCCAATGCCCGCTCAATCTCGCCCTGAACCGTGCGACCACGGCGCTGTATTTGAAACCCAAGGTACTCTGTGCCATCGTATTCTACGATGGCCATCAGGTGATATTCGCTTGGACCGCGACGCTGGCTGTTCGCCCCGACATGGGGCTCCATTGCCTGCGCCTCGCCCGTGCTCATTTCACCAATTCCAACAAAACCTGAGGAGCCGCATCGCCTTGTCTGGGCCCCAGCTTCACGATCCGCGTATACCCACCTGGCCGATCCGCATAACGCGGAGCAACTTCATCAAACAGTTTCTTCACCACTTCGGGGTCGCTGATAGTACGCCCAACCAAACGCCGGGCATGCAAATCCCCGCGCTTGGCTAACGTGATCATCTTTTCTGCATCACCGCGGATAGCGCGCGCCTTTGCCTCAGTGGTTTGAATTCGTTCATGTCGTATCAATTCGCTGATGAGATTGCGGAACAGCGCACGGCGCATGCCCGTATCTCGGCTGAGATGTCGGCCTGCCACACGGTGCCTCATGGTGGAGGGCCTCCTTTCAATGTAAAATAATGGCTGGATGGCAGAGAACGAAATTACTCTTCATCATCATCGTCCTCCACCCCAGTCTCTTGTCCTACTTCACCAGCCTCAGAAGAGTCCTCCCCTTCTAGAGGCAAATATCCCTTTTCGCGCAATTTGGTCAACAATTCCTTCATAGATTTCTGACCGAAATTGCGAATGCTCATCAACTCGCTGCCTTTATCCCGGGACAGCTTTTCCAGAATCTCACCGACCTTGGTGATCCCGGCCCGCTTGAGGCAGTTAAAGGCACGCACGGATAGCTCCAGAGTTTCGATCGGTGTATCGTAAACCTGGCTAGGAATGCCCACTTGCGCTTCTTCATGCACCTTCATCTCCTCAAGCGGCACTTCGCTAAAGGCAGCAATGATGCTCATGTGCCGCACCAAGATCTGTGCGGCCGTGCTCAGTGCCTCTGCGGGGCGCATGGTGCCATCCGTCCAAATCTCGAGGATCAAGCGATCATAATCAGTCACCTGGCCCACCCTGGTACGTTCGACGGTGAAACTAGTTTTCAGAATCGGGCTAAAAATAGCATCTACAGGGATTTGGCCAATGGGCAGCTTGCCCCTTTCCTCTGCCGGAGAATAGCCCCTGCCCCGTTCCACGATAAACTCGATATCCAGCTCTGCATCGGAAGAATCCAATGTCAACAGATGTAGTTCCGGGTTGATGATTTCGACATCTGGCGGCGTCTCGATATCAGCCGCGGTGAGTTCCGATTTACCCTTGGCACTGAGCAACAAACGCACCGGCTCATCCGCAAAGCTGCGTAGGCGTAGCTTCTTTACATTCAGGATCAGCGTGGTCATATCCTCTTTCGCATTGGGGATATCCGAGAACTCGTGATAGACCCCACTGACGCGCAAAGAGGTTACAGCCGCTCCCGGCAAAGAAGAAAGAAGCACCCGCCGCAACGCGTTGCCAATGGTCACACCATAGCCCGGTTCCAATGGACTGATGATGAACCGACCATAGTTCTTTGTCGTCGCTTCAGTCTCGATTTTAGGCAAAACAAATTTCAACAACGGCATACCCTCCCATTGAGTAGCAAGCAATAGCGGGCAAAGTGGGGCGTGAAAAGTGCTGTGCGATGAGTGCCCCTGCTCATGACCCGTTCCTAACGGGAATAATACTCCACAATTAACTGCTCCTGAATGGGTACATCTATCTGCTCCCGTGAGGGTAGTGCCAATACGCGTCCCTTCATCTCAGCGGGATCCAATGACAGCCATTCAGGCGTCGTAACATGCTCCAGCACCTTGGATAAATCTTTGAAATACGGCTTCTTGCGGCTGCTTTCCGCTACCGTAATCACATCATTGGGCTTTACCAATAGAGAAGGCACACGCACCTTCTTGTTGTTCAGTTCAAAATGGCCATGCAAAACCAACTGGCGCGCCTGATCTCGCGATGAGGCGAAACCCAGTCGGTAGACCACATTATCCAGCCGCCGCTCCAGCGTCTGCAATAGGTTCGCACCGGTCATTCCTTTATGTTTCAGTGCCGCTTCAAAATACCGGCGGAACTGGCGCTCCAAAACGCCGTAGATACGGCGGGCTTTTTGCTTCTCCCTAAGTTGCATTCCATAGTCGGAAGCCTTGCGGCGGAAAATACGCTTGCGCCCGTGCATGCCTGGAGCGTAAGCACGACGCTCAAAGGCACACTTCGGAGAATAGCAACGATCGCCCTTCAAAAATAGTTTTTCGCCTTCTCGTCGGCATAACTTGCACTTTGCCTCAATATACCTAGCCATTCACCCTCCAAAATTCCACTAGCCCAATCCAGATGACAAGCAAATTGTCCATATATTTTAGATGCGACGTTTCTTCGGCGGACGACAGCCATTGTGCGGGATGGGCGTAATATCTGTGATAGAGCGCACCTTCAAGCCCACTGCCTGAATAGAACGAATCGCCGCCTCACGGCCCGGTCCAGGTCCCTTGACATAGATGTCTACCTCCCGCACTCCCATATCCATTGCCCGTTTGGCGGTGTTTTGTGCAGCAATCTGGGCAGCATACGGGGTACTGCGGCGAGAGCCCTTGAATGGCGGATCAAGAGACCCAGGACTTCCCCACAGTATGACATTCCCTTCGGGATCGGTAAATGTAATAATTGTATTATTGAATGTCGCCTGGATGTAAGCCCGAGCCCGTGGCGTTACACGACGCTCACGCCGTCGTCCAGACCTCTTTCCAGTTCGTTTTGCCGCTGGCATCTTACCTCCAACCGATTACAGATACACTCTGACTACTTCTTGGCCCGTGAACGCTTGCGGCCAGGAACGGTCTTGCGAGGGCCACGCTTGGTGCGCGCATTCGTCCGTGTGCGTTGACCTCGCACAGGCAAATTGCGGCGATGACGGATGCCCCGGTAGCAACCAATCTCCGTCAGGCGTTTGATATTCATCGCCACTTCTCGCCGCAGGTCGCCCTCAACCTTGAACTCCCGCTCGATATAGTCCCGAATGCGCGTAATGTCGCTCTCGGTCAGATCCTTGACTCGCGTGTCAGGATTGACCCCGGTCGCCTGAAGGATCTGCTTGCTTCTACTCGGGCCAATGCCATAGATATAGGTCAGAGCCACTTCCACCCTTTTGTCTCTGGGCAGGTCTACGCCCGCAATTCTCGCCACTGTCATCCTCCTCTTGAAAAACGCCTATGACAGCACAGCCAGGCGACTAGCCCTGGCGCTGCTTGTGGCGTGGGTTATCGCAAATGATGCGTACCACGCCTCGCCGCTTGATAATTTTGCATTTGGCACAACGTCTTTTGATAGATGGTTTCACTTTCATGACTACAATCTCCTTACCTGATGCGATCCAAGGCGGCGCGCAGTTGCGCATACACGCCTGGAATATCCAATTCCCCATTGATCTCGACTAACAGCCCCCGTTGGCGGTAATGCTCCACCAAGGGAGCGGTTTGCTCCAGATACACCTCGATGCGTTTGCGCTGGGTCTCTGCTGTATCATCTTCGCGCTGATACAACTCTCCCCCGCACAGATCGCACTTGCCCGGCTCACGGGGTGGGTTGTGCAGGATATGATAGACCGCCTGACAATTCCGGCAAGTCCACCGTCCGCCCAGCCGCTGCAACAACATCTCCATAGAACCGTTCATATAGACGACCAAATCCACAGAGGCGTTCCTCTGTGCCAGCACTTTGTCCAGCGCTTTCGCCTGGCCAATGGTGCGCGGGAATCCATCCAGGATAGCCCCACCCGCGCAGTCCGGTTGGTTCAGGCGCTCTGCTACCATCGCAATCGTGACCTTGTCCGGTACTAACTTGCCTTGATCAATATACCTCTGGGCTTTTCGCCCCAGCGCCGTTCCGGCTTTGATTGCCTCACGAAAGAGCTCACCACTGGAGACATGGGGCAATCCCAGTTCCTGTGATAGCAGCTCTGCTTGCGTGCCCTTCCCCACTCCCGGAGGGCCCAATAGGACAATAAACATCGGCTTCGGCATCGCTATGCGTCTATCGCTTGATGAAGCCCTCATAGTGTCGCATCAGCAACTGCGCTTCGAGTTGCTTCATCGTGTCCAAGACTACACCAACCACAATCAATAAGCCGGTGCTGGTAACCAGCATCTGCCCCGAGCCGATGATTCCTCTGGTCAAAAACGGCAGGATAGCCACCACTCCCAGGAAGATCGCACCCACCAGCGTGATGCGTCGTAGCACGCCATTGAGATAATCCGCAGTGCGCTTTCCAGGGCGGATACCCGGGATAAACCCGCCTTGCCGTTGCAGCAGTTCCGCCAGGTTCTGCTGCTGGAAAACGATATCCGTATAGAAATAAGTAAAACCGATGACCAAAAGAAAGTACAAAACCCAGTAGAACACTCCCTCCGAGTTAAACAGGGAGGAAACAGCCCGGGCAATGCGCGCCAGCCAGGCAATGTGCGAATCCACAAAGTAACTGGACACCACACCCGGCAATAACATGATTGAGACGGCAAAGATCAATGGGATCATGCCGGCCGAGTTTACTTGTAAAGGGATGTGCGTGCTTTGACCGCCATAAATTTTGGTCCCACGTACCCGCTTGGCATACTGAACTGGAATGCGCCGCTGCCCCTCTTGAATGAAAACAATGCCGACAATGGTTACAGCGGTCAGCAGCATGAAGAAAAACAGCCCCGGCAAGTTGCCCAAAATCAGTGCTCCAACCCGCCCCGGGATCTCTGCCACGATTCCGCTGAAAATAATCAGGGATATACCGTTGCCAATGCCTTGCTCGTCAATCAGCTCGCCCAGCCAGATCGCGAACATCGTGCCTGCGGTCAGCGTAGCCAATGTCGCCAGCGAAGGCAACAATGTAGCCCGCGAAAAACCAAAGTTGGTCAGCGCCCCGCCCCGCTGCAGGAGAGTAGCTTGGCTGAACCCTTGCAGCGCAGCCAGTGGGATGGTCAACAAGAGCATATACTGGTTCAGCTTGTTGCGGCCTGCCTCGCCTTCCTTGCTCAATTCCTCCAACGCTGGAATCAATGGTTGCAACAATTGCAGGATGATAGAAGCCGTGATGTAGGGATAAACACCCATCGCCATCACCGAGAAATTGGACATAGCTCCACCCGAGAACATGTCCAATAGCCCTAGCAACTGGTTGGCTTCGAAAATCCGGCGCAGCCCTTCTGGGTCAATGCCAGGCACAGGGATATGCGCTGCCAGGCGAAAGACCACCAGGATAATCATTGTAAAAACCAGCCTTCGTCGCAGGTCCGGTAATTTCCAAGCATTTGAAATGGCTCTTAGCATTGCTCCTCCATCACATCCTGCCGCAATCGCTTACCTAGCCCATTAGGTAAGGGCATGGCTTGCCTATGCCAACTCCACAACCGTGCCGCCTGCCGCTTCGATTTTCTGCCTCGCACTGGCGGAAAACTTGTGCGCTGCGACCGTCAGGGCACAGGTTAGCTCGCCTCGTCCCAAGATTTTGACTGGCTCGTTAGCAGATTTGATAATGCCTGCTTTTGCCAGTGCTTCTGGGTCCACTGTGCTGCCTGGGCTGAATTCAGCCAGGCGGTCCAAGTTGACGATGCTATACTGTACCTTGAAAATATTCGTAAAACCACGCTTGTGGGGAAGACGTCGCACCAAAGGCAATTGGCCGCCTTCGAAATAAGGCCTGACGCCCCCACCTGTGCGGGCATTCTGCCCCTTTGTCCCGCGCCCAGCGGTTTTGCCATGTCCGGAGGCAGTACCCCGGCCAACGCGTTTTCTCTTCTTTTTCGCCCCCTCAGGGGGTCGCAACTCATGCAACTTCATCTCGTCCAATGCTCCTCAATACCAACTAGGCTCTGAACTCTTCTACTTGCACTAGATGTCTCACTTTATCCACCATACCACGTATCACGGGCGTATCCTCGTGCACTACCACGTCGCCCAACTGTTTCAGCCCAAGGGCACGGATCGTGCCCTTTTGTTGCTGTGAGTAGCCAATAGCGCTTTTGACATAGGTAACGCGCAGCTTCTTGCTGACCTTCTTCCTAGGCATCTGACTTCCTCCAAGGTGCTGTGAGATCGCTCGCCTTTTTGCCTCGCCGTTGTGCTTCCACCTCAATGTCCTTCAGTTTTCTCAATCCATGCCAGGTCGCGTACGCCACATTAATGGCGTTCGAACTACCCAAGGACTTGGTCAGGATGTCCTTGATGCCCGCCGCTTCCAGGACAGCCCGTACGCCACCACCGGCGATCAGCCCAGTACCAGGTGAGGCGGGTTTGAGCAACACTTGCGCTGCACCAAACTTGGAGACAATCTCGTGCGGGATTGTCGTGCCAACCAATGGGATTTTGACCATGTTTTTCTTCGCCCGCTCCACGCCCTTGCGAATGGCGTCCGGGACCTCGCGTGCCTTGCCTAAGCCAACCCCTACATTGCCTCGGCCATCACCAACGACGACAAGCGCCCGGAATCCAAAGTGGCGACCACCTTTGATCACTTTCGCCACGCGGTCTATATGAATGAGCCGTTCCTGCAACAGTTCTTCTGCTGCAGCCTCTTCCCCTACTACTTCCACTTCGGGCTCTGTAATCTCATGTTCCAACTCGTCTGTCATTCATCCCCCTTCTTCATCCTACACGGTGTCCCATGCCACGCTCCGTTGAAGCCAACGGGATCCGCGATGCCTCAGTGGCGCTAGAATTGTAGCCCTGCGGCTCGCGCGCCCTCGGCAAGCGCCTTCACCCGGCCGTGGTATTTATAACCACCCCGGTCAAAGACCACCTGCTTCACGCCCTTTTCTAGGGCTCGTTTTGCCAATACCTGTCCTACCAGCTTCGCTTGCTCAGTTTTGTTCAGCCCGCTTATCTGTTGACGAATTTCGCTATCCAATGTGCAAGCCGAGGCAATGGTATGGCCTACTGTATCATCAATGATCTGTGCATAGATATGCCGCAGGCTGCGAAATACATTCAGGCGAGGCCGCTCTGACGTACCATGCACCCGCCTGCGAATGCGGCCATGCCTCTTCTTGCGTGCTGCTTCTGTATCTCTCTTATCCGCCATTCTCACTCCCTAACCTTTCCCAAACAGTTACAGCAAAGAACGAGCTACTTGGATGCCTTGCCCGCCTTGCCAGCCTTTTGCCGTACATACTCACCAAGATAGCGGATGCCTTTCCCCTTGTAAGGCTCTGGCTTTCGCACCGCGCGGATCTGGGCAGCAACTTCACCAACCAGTTCCTTGTCAATCCCGTCCACATGGATAATGCGGTTCCCTTGCTCCACCGTGAGCGTGATGCCCTGTGGAGGAGTATAGCGAACTGGGTGGGAATACCCAACCTGCAGCACCAAATCCTGCCCCTGTATCTCGGCACGATAGCCCACGCCCACGATCTCCAACGACTTGCGAAAACCAGTGGATACTCCCTCCACCATGTTCGCCAGCAAGGCACGCGTTAACCCATGCAATGCCCGCACCTTTGGCTGGTCATTGGCACGGGTTACCACCAATTTACCGTCCTGCAACTCCACGCTGATACGTGGATCAAATTCACGAGTCAACTCTCCTTTGGGCCCCCGTACGGTAACTGCATGGCCCTCAATGGCCACCTGGACGCCCTTTGGCAGAGGTATAGGCAAACGACCTATGCGCGACACTCTTCTTCCTCCAAACCTACTCACCCATGATGCGGATCTGCTCCATGGCAAATCCTATCTGGCGCCCCTCGGGCTACCAGACGTAACAGAGCACCTCGCCGCCAAGCCCTAACCGATGCGCTTTCTTGCCGGTCATGACCCCGCGCGGCGTAGAGAGCACAGCGATCCCCAAGCCGCTCAGTACCAGCGGGATGTCCTGGCGCTTGGTATATACACGACGGCCGGGTTTGCTAATGCGCCGCACACCAGTCAACACGGGTTCGTTATCCTTCGTGTATTTGAGTTGGATGCGCAGCATCGGCTGCGGGCGGTCTTTGGTCAGATCATAATGATCAATATAGCCCTCCGCCTTGAGCACGCGGGCAATCTCCACCTTCAACTTCGAAGCGGGGATCACCACATAGCGCTTGCGCACGGCTACAGCATTGTTGATCCGCGTCAACATATCGGCAATCGGATCGGTTACGGTCATCAACACTCTCCTACAAAAGCTTTCCCATCATTCCATGAACGCTGATACGTTTCTACCAACTGGACTTGATAATTCCAGGTATCATGCCACTGGATGCCAGTTCGCGGAAGCAAATGCGACAAAGTCTGAAGCGTCGCATGTAACCGCGAGGACGCCCGCAGCGCAGACAACGGTTGCGCACACGGGTTGGGTACCTACGCCTTTTTTCTCGTGCAATCATGGACTTTTTCGCCAATTTCGCTCTCCCTTACTATGCTCTCTGCTGCTAGTCCGTTCAGCTCTTCCGAAAAGGCATGCCCAGCAAACGCAGCAACTGGCGTGCCTCATCATCTGTCTTGGCTGTGGTTACAATAGTAATCTCCATACCACGGACTTTGTCTATCGAATCGTAATGGATTTCCGGCCAGACCAACTGCTCGCGCAGCCCTAAGGTATAGCTCCCGCGGCCATCGAATGAATCCGGAGAGACGCCACGGAAATCGCGCACCCGTGGCAGGGCAATGTTGAACAGACGGTCCAGGAAATCGTACATCCGTTTGCCACGCAGGGTCACTTTGACCCCAATCGGGTTGCCAGCTCGCAACCGGAAGGTAGCGATGGATTTCTTGGCACGGGTGATAATGGGCTTCTGGCCAGTGATCGCAGCAATGTCCTTAGCAGCGGCATCCAGCGCCTTGGCATTCTGCAATGCCTCGCCCAAGCCCACATTCACCACCACTTTCACCAGACGTGGCACTTGCATTACGTTTTGGTAACCAAACTCCTTCTGCAGAGCTGGAACCACTTCTTTGATATAGCGTTCTTTCAATCGCGGCATTTCTGGCATTCGCTTGCACTCCTCACAAGCCGATTAATCAATGGTCTGATGGCAACGCTTGCAGACACGGACTTTGCTGCCGGTCTCCAGCACCTGATAGCCCACCCGCGTTGCTTTCTGGCAGTGCGGGCACACCAGCGCCACATTGGAAATATGGATGGGCGCCTCGCGCTCGATGATCCCCACTTGCGTGCGGACGTCACCGGTGCGCCGCTGGTGTTTCTTCACCAGGTTAATGCCAGAGACGACCACGCGCGTGCGGTTGGGATCCATTGCTACCTGTCGCTGGCCCTTCTTGGCCCTGCCGCGCAGCACAGCGCGCCCAGGGATAACGCGGTGCACGGTCCCCCGCAAACCCTTGTCATCCCCAGCAATCACTTCTACGGTATCCCCTTTGCGAATCTTCATGCTTCATTCACCTCAAAGTAAACCCTGCAACTAGTCACTATCTGAACAAACTGACTACAGAACCTCTGGCGATAGGGAAACGATCTTCATGAATCCCTTTTCCCGCAACTCCCGAGCGACTGGGCCAAAAATGCGCGTCCCTTTAGGATTGCGCTCCTTATCAAGAATTACGGCTGCATTCTCATCAAAACGGATATAAGAGCCGTCCGGACGGCCATATTCTTTGGCAGTACGCACGACTACGGCATAGACGACCTCTCCCTTTTTCACCACGCTATCGGGAGTAGCTGCCTTCACGGAGGCTACGATGATGTCGCCTACCTGCGCATATCGTTTGCGCGTGCCTCCCAATACCTTGATGCACATAATTTCTCGTGCACCGGTGTTATCTGCAACCTTCAATCGGGTAAGTGTTTGAATCATTGTGCCCGCTCCAAAATTTCTACTACAACCCAGCGCTTTTCCTTGCTCAGTGGCCTGCTCTCTTCAATACGCACCAGGTCACCAGTGTGGCTGGCATTGCTCTCATCATGCGCCATATATCGTTTCACCTGCCTGAGCGTCTTCCCATACAGGCGGTGACGTTTGAGCGTTTCCACGGCGACAACAACCGTCTTGTCCATTTTGTCGCTCACGACGCGTCCAATCATGCTTCTCCGTCGCTCTCTCATTTACGCTCTCCCTCCCTTTCCGCCGCTAACTGACGCTCACGCAGGATGGTGCGGATACGCGCAATATCTCGCCGCACGATGCGGATACGGCTAGTGTCTTTGATTTGTTTGGTTGCGTGGCGGAAACGCAAGTTAAACAGCTCTTGATACGCCTCACGCAATTTTTGATTCAGTTCAGCATCCGTCATCGTCCGTAAATCCTTCGCAGAGATCACGATGACTCACCTCCCATCGTCAGATCCTCACGGCTAACAAATTGCGTGCGAATGGGAAGTTTGTTTGCCGCTAAGCGAAAGGCTTCTCGAGCAACCTCCTCCCGCACACCGGCGATCTCAAACAGGATACGACCTGGCTTAACCACCGCAACCCAGTGTGACAAGGCTCCCTTGCCACCACCCATGCGGGTCTCCGCCGGTTTGGCAGTTACAGGCTTGTCAGGGAAAACGCGGATCCACAACTTGCCGCCGCGGCGCACAAAACGCACGATCGCCCGCCGTGCTGCTTCCAACTGGCGGCTAGTGATCCAATGTGGCTCTAGCGCTTGCAAGCCATATTCGCCAAAGGCTACCGTATTCCCTCGTGTTGCCCGGCCTTTCATCCGGCCACGATGTGCTTTGCGATATTTCACTCTCTTGGGCATCAACATAGTGAACTCTCCTGAACGAAAATGACGGCCTGGTGGGAATCTCTAGGCTTCAGCGACAAGCGCTGGCACCTCTACCTCTTCTCTGCCCTCGGGTAGCAAGTCTCCACGATACACCCAAACCTTGACTCCAATGCGCCCCAGTACCGTCAGGGCTTCGCGACAAGCATAATCAATGTCTGCGCGCAGCGTCTGCAGCGGGACGCGCCCCTCGCGCACCCATTCGCTACGTGCCATTTCAGCGCCCGCCAAGCGCCCCGAACAGAGAATTTTGATGCCCTTGGCGCCCGCCCGCATCGCGCGCATCACAGCCTGTTTCATCGCCCGCTTATGGGAAACGCGTCTTTCCAATTGCTCGACAATGCTATCTGCGATAAGTGCTGCTTCTAACTCTGGGTGCTCAATTTCCGAGACTTCCACCCAGACCTTTTTCTTCGTCAAGTCCTCCAATTGATCGCGTAAGGTGGCTACATTGGCTCCCTTTCGCCCAATGACGACGCCTGGCTTGGCAGAATGAATCGTGATGCGAATTTGTTTGGGATAACGCTCGATCTCTACCTTCGAGATCGCGGCTTGTCGCAGCGTCTCGTGAATCATGCGCCGGATCTCCAGATCCTCATGGAGCAAATCTCCATAGCGTTTGCCTTCTGCATACCAGCGAGCGTACCAGTCTTTGTTGTAGCCAAGTCTAAAGTCTAACGGGTGTACCTTTCGCCCCACCAATGCCTCCTTGATCCAATTCGCATTTGACTAACCATTTACCTTGCCGCCTGTTCCACACCACCCAGGACCACGGTAATATGCGTACTGCGTTTCAAAATTGGCTTAAAGCGGCCTCGCGCGCCGAATCGTCCTCTCTTATACGTGGGCCCTTTATCCGCATAGATCTCAGCAATATACAATTCCTGCGGTGAAAGGCCATAATTTTCCTCGGCGTTAGCCGCGGCCGATCGGATAACCTTTGCCACAGGTCGCGCAGCCGCCTTGGTGGAGTACTTTAACAGCGTCAATGCCTCATCCACCTGCTTGCCGCGCACCAGATCTACTACCAATTTCACTTTTTGTGGCGACATACGGATGTACTTCGCCACAGCTCTCACTTGCAGGTCCATCACCAATTCTCCCCCAACAGTGCTCGCCACCATGGATTGCCACGCAGAGCCAGCGAAAGGCTTTTCGCCTTAGGCTCCGACCTTTTTCTCCTTCGCAGTATGCCCACGGAAGTAGCGGGTAGGAGCAAACTCGCCCAGTTTATGCCCTACCATATTCTCGGTAATGTAGATGGGCACATGGCGCCTTCCATCGTGCACCGCAATAGTATGCCCGACCATTTGCGGGAAGATCGTCGAAGCCCGCGACCAGGTTTTGATCACGCGTTTCTCCCCTGTGCGGTTCATCTCTTCGATCTTCCGCAACAACTTTTTATCTACGTAAGGTCCTTTTTTGAGCGATCTGGACATGTCTCAGACTCCTCACCTCACATACGAATACTCTGCCATCGCGGCACAACGCGCTAGCGTTTTTTCTGCCGGCGACGGACGATCATCTTATCCGTTTGCTTGCGGCGGCGGGTTTTCGCACCCAAGGTTGGTTTGCCCCATGGGCTCTTCGGTGAAGGCATGCCGATAGGAGCCTTGCCTTCTCCACCACCATGCGGGTGGTCACGGGGCGTCATCGCCGAACCGCGTACAGACGGGCGAATGCCCAACCAACGGGAACGACCAGCCTTGCCCAGTTTGATATTCCCGTGCTCCGTATTCCCAACCTGGCCAATGGTAGCCATACAACGGATGGAAATCAGCCGCACTTCGCCGGAAGGCATGCGCACTTGGGCATAGTCGCCTTCCTTCGCCAGCAACTGCGCCGATGCACCCGCCGCACGCACCAACTGCCCACCTCGACCAGGCTGCAGTTCGATATTGTGGATCAACGTACCTAGCGGGATTTTCTCAATGGGCAGCGCATTGCCAGGGCGGATTTCCGCTGATGGCCCAGACATCAAAACATCCCCTACTTTCACTTCCAGTGGGGCAATAATGTACCGCTTCTCGCCATCTGCATACGTAAGCAAAGCAATACGCGCAGAGCGATTCGGGTCATACTGAATGGATTCCACACGCGCCGGAATGCCGAATTTGTCCCGTTTAAAGTCAATGATGCGATATTGACGCTTGTGACCACCACCACGATGGCGCACAGTAACCACGCCGCGCGCATTGCGCCCCGCCTTTTTCCGTAGCGGAACGAGCAGCGATTCTTCCGGTTCGGTAGAAGTAATCTCGTCAAAAGTATAACCGGTCATTCCCCGCCGACCGGGTGTAGTCGGTTTATAAGTCTTTACTGCCATGGTGCGTATCCCTCAAAACTCGTCTTTGCCTCAAAGCAATGCTCGTGCCACATCCCTTTATACGCCCTCAAAGAACTGGATGGTCTGGCCTGGAGCCAGCGTCACAATGGCTTTCTTCCAATCCTTCGTGCGGCCGATAATCCTGCCCCAGCGACGCTGCTTGCCACGGACGTTGATGACATTCACGTCCAAGACCTGTACGTTAAAGATTTGCTCCACCGCATCCTTAATCTGTTGCTTGTTGGCACGGACATCCACTTCAAAGGTATAGCGATGGAGATGCTCCGATTGCTTGCCCGATTTTTCCGTTACAATAGGACGTTTGAGAACTTCATAAATGTCCATCGTGGCTCCAACTCCTTATTGCCTCTGCCCGTATCAACCCAGATGCTGCTCAATGAGCTGCAGGGCTTTTAGGGGCAGGATCAGCGTATCGTAAGTGAGCAGATCAATCACATTCAAGCAGCTCGCATGCAATGTCTTCACATCAGGAATGTTGCGGGCGGATTTTTCAATGTTTTCATCCCGCTCTGGCAGCAGAATCAATGCGCTGGAATCAACCTCTAGGTTGTCCAGAAGAGCCAGCATATTTTTCGTGCTGGGCGATTCCATCACCAGTTCATCCAGCAAGATGATGCTGTTCTCTGCTGCTTTGGCTGAAAGGGCGGACTTGAGCGCCAGCCGACGCATCTTGCGCGGCATGCGCATACGATAAGAACGCGGGTGCGGGCCAAAAACCACGCCACCGCCCTTCCAATGCGGGGCACGGATACTGCCCTGTCTGGCGCGGCCGGTATGCTTCTGTCGCCAAGGCTTCCTACCGCCGCCACTGACTTCTCCCCGAGTTTTCGTGTCCACCGTGCCCAAACGCGCATTAGCCAGTTGCCGCAGCACTGCCTGATGCATCACTGCTTGGTGCGGCTCTAAACCAAAGATGTCATCGCGTAATTCAATTTGACTGACCGTCTCACCGGCCATATTGCGAACACTGACTTGCATTTCGTGTCTCCTCAAAGACGGATGCACGGACAAGCTGCCGTGGGCTACTGTTTGATGGCCTTTCGGATGAACAACAGGCCCTTGGGCGCACCCGGCACTCCGCCCTCCACTGCCAGCACATTGCGCTCCGGGTCAACCATCACCACGCGCAGATTCTGCACGGTAACGCGTGCATTGCCCATGTGTCCAGCCATACGGCGGCCCTTCTCTACCCAGCCAGGCGTGTTGCTGGCGCCGATGGCACCAGGGTGACGCTGTCGGTCGGATTGCCCGCGCGTTGCGGGCCCGCCTTTAAAGCCATGGCGCTTCATCACGCCGGCAAAGCCCCGCCCCTTCGAGACGCCAATCACATCCACCCGTTCACCCACCTTGAACAGGCTGACATCCAGCACTTGGCCAACTTTGTAGCGGGTGACGTCATCTGTCCGTAGTTCGCGCAAATGCCGCAAAGGCGGCAAGCCCTTCAGGTGGCCACGGCTGGGCGCGTTCAATCTCTTCGCCGTGCCAAAACCGAGCTGAATGGCATTGTAGCCATCTTTCTCCACGGTTTTGATTTGCGTGACATAGCATGGGCCCGCCTCAATGACCGTTATGGGCACAACCTCGCCACGCTCATCAAATATGCGGCTCATGCCGATTTTCCGTCCTAATAATCCTTCTCTAGTTGCCATCTTCACTCCACAAATTCGAGACTCGTCTACCGCCTTGGCAATGTCAGGACAACAACGCTTCCGGGCGCATGCCCATCACAATGAATCCAGGCTTTGCAGATACGAGATCTGTCTACAGCTAAATCAGGCTTTCGGCTAGATCTTGATCTCGATGTCCACACCAGCCGGTAGATTGAGCTTCATCAAAGTCTCAATGGTCTTGGGATTCGGCTCAAGCACATCAATCAGACGGCGATGGGTGCGCATCTCAAACTGCTCCCGTGAGTCCTTGTCAATGAACGTCGAGCGCATCACACAGAATTTCTCGATCTTCGTTGGCAAGGGCACCGGGCCGATCACGGCAGCCCCTGTTTGCTCTGCCGTTTCCACAATACGCCGTGCTGACTGATCCAAAAGCCGATGATCGTATGCTTTGAGCTTGATCCTGATTCGCTGTCTCTTCGCCATAAAACCTCCGGGAGTGATGAGTGATGAGTAATGAGTAATGAGTGATGAGTGAGCTCCTCGCTTCTCACTCGCCACTCGTCACTTCTCACTCCTCACTCATCACTTCTCACTCTAAAATCTTGGTCACCACGCCGGCGCCAACGGTGCGTCCACCCTCGCGGATGGCAAAGCGTGAACCCGCCTCCAGCGCCACCGGCACGATCAACTTCACCCGCATCTGCACATTGTCCCCAGGCATGACCATCTCCACGCCCTCGGGCAACTGAATCTCACCCGTCACATCCATTGTGCGGATGTAGAACTGCGGCCGATAGCCACTGAAGAACGGCGTGTGCCGCCCGCCTTCTTCCTTCTTCAGCACGTACACCTCGCTCAGGAACTGCGTATGCGGCTTGATGCTCCCAGGCGCAGCCAACACTTGCCCGCGCTCTACCTCATCACGCTCAATGCCGCGCAGCAGGCAGCCAATGTTGTCCCCAGCCATGCCCACGTCCAGCGTCTTGCGGAACATCTCCACTCCCGTCACCACCGTCCGCCGCACGTCCTCGCGCATGCCGATGATCTCCACCTCATCACCGACCTTCACCTGCCCGCGCTCCACGCGCCCCGTCACCACCGTGCCGCGCCCCTTAATGCCAAACACGTCCTCAATCGGCATCAGGAACGGCTTGTCCACATCCCGCACCGGCGTCGGAATGTAGTGATCCACCGCCTCAATCAGCTCCCAGATGCAGCGGTACTCCGGCGCATCCGGATCCGTGGACTTGGACTCCAATGCCAGCAACGCCGAGCCACGCACAATGGGAATCTCATCCCCAGGGAACTGATACTTGTTCAGCAGTTCGCGCAGCTCTAGTTCCACCAGCTCCAACAACTCGGGATCGTCCATCACGTCCACTTTGTTCAGGAACACCACCATCGCCGGCACTTCTACCTGCCGCGCCAGCAGGATGTGTTCCCGTGTCTGCGGCATCGGCCCATCCGGCGCCGAAACCACCAGAATGGCGCCGTCCATCTGCGCCGCACCCGTGATCATGTTCTTGATGTAGTCGGCATGACCTGGGCAGTCCACGTGCGCATAGTGCCGCTCCGGGCTCTCGTACTCCACGTGCGAAATGGCAATGGTCATGCCACGCGCCTTCTCCTCCGGTGCGTTGTCAATCGCATCATAGGGCTTGAACTCGGCCAGGCCCTTCATCGCCAGCACCTTGGTGATCGCCGCGGTCAAGGTCGTCTTGCCGTGGTCTACGTGCCCAATCGTGCCTACGTTAACGTGCGGCTTGGTCCGCTCAAATTTC
>JACIWX010000019.1 GCA_014360755.1 Chloroflexota bacterium
GGGACAATGTGCAGATGCGGGTGAAGTTGATCGTGCCGGTGGCGCTGGAGGCGGGTTCACGCTTTGCCATCCGCGAGGGTGGACGCACCGTTGGCGCCGGCGTGGTGACCAAGATTTTAGAGTGACGAGTGAGAAGTGATAGGGAACAACCATGGCAAAGAAAGAAAATCGCATCATCATTACTTTGGCTTGCACAGAGTGCAAGGAAAGGAATTACACGAGCACCAAGAATCGCAGGAACGATCCGGGGCGTCTCGAACTGAAGAAGTATTGCCCCCGCTGCAAAAAGCATACTGTGCATCGTGAGGCAAAATAGCACCTCACGAGCGCTGTGGCTGGGGATGATAGGCCAGTAGCTCAAGTTGGCAGAGCAGCGGTCTCCAAAACCGCAGGTTGCGGGTTCAAATCCTGCCTGGCCTGCTAGAACAATCGTTCAAGACACCGTATCGCAGGGATGCGATTTGCAGGAAGTTTCCCCTTACGGTACGGTGTCTTGAAATGTCAGGCATCAAAATGGGAGCAGACAATGGCCAATGCCCTCACCAATAACCGTATTGTGAAATATTTGAAGGAAGTCCGGGCGGAGATCCGCAAGGTTACCTGGCCTTCTCGACAGGAAGTGTTGCGGCTGAGCGCCATCGTAATCGCCGTATTGGTCGTTATGAGCGCTTTCATGGCCATCATTGATTATGCTTTTTCCTGGCTCATGAGATTGATTATCCGTTTAGGAACTGGTCTGTAGCATTATGGCAAGAAAGACAAAAGACAAAGCGCAACCCCCAGTGGGTGAAGCGGAAAGCACCATAGAACAGGTCGTACCACAGGAAAGCAGCACAGAGGCTGTTGCTCCTGCAGCAGAAGCGGCTGTGCCTGAGCCCGCAGCAGAAGCACCGGCACCCGAGCCTGCAGCAGAAGCACCGGCACCCGAGCCTGCAGCAGAAGCACCGGCACCCGAGCCTGCAGCAGAAGCACCGGCACCTGAGCCTGCAGCAGAAGCACCAGCACCCGAGCCTGCAGCAGAAGCACCGGCACCCGAGCCCGCAGCAGAAGCACCGGCACCTGAGCCTGCAGCAGAAGCACCGGCACCCGAGCCCGCAGCAGAAGCACCGGCACCTGAGCCTGCAGCAGAAGCACCGGCACCTGAGCCCGCAGCAGAAGCAAAAGAAGCGCCAGAGCAAGCCCGTGCGCCTGAAACGGTCCACGAAGAGGCGGCCGAAAAAGAGCCGTCCGATGGCCGCGCCTGGTATGCCGTGCACAGCTACTCTGGCTATGAGAACAAGGTCAAAAAGAACCTGGAAAAGCGCATCGAGTCCATGAACATGCAGCACAAGATCTTCCAGGTGGTCGTGCCCACAGAGGAAGAGATTGAAATCAAGGAGGGCCATCGCCGCCGGACCAAAAAGCGCATCTTCCCTGGCTATGTCCTTGTGCAGATGATCATGGACGAGGAATCCTGGTATGTAGTGCGCAATACCCCTGGCGTAACGGGCTTTGTCAGTTCGGGGTCAGAATCCAAACCGACTCCACTGCGGCCAGAGGAAGTGGAGCAAATCCTCAAGCGCATGGAGGCAGAAGCGCCCAAGATCAAAGTCAGCTTCCGCGAGGGTCAGACGGTGCGCATCATTGACGGCCCGTTCACCGATTTTGTGGGCACAGTCGAGGATATGGATTTGGAAAAGGGCAAGGTGCGCGTGCTGGTCTCCTTCTTCGGACGGGAGACCCCCATTGAACTGGACTTTTTGCAGATCCAGAAACAGTAGCCATTTTTCTTGAATAGTCCCAGTATGAGGAGGAGTAGTGGGCAAGCAAGTCAAAGCAATCGTCAAATTGCAAATTGAAGCAGGGAAAGCCAACCCAGCCCCGCCGGTAGGGCCTGCTTTGGGCCAGCACGGGGTCAATATCATGGCTTTCTGCAAGGAATATAACGCACGAACGGCGAACATGGCGGGTACTATTATCCCGGTGGAAATCACCATCTACACCGACCGTTCGTTCACTTTCGTTACCAAGACACCGCCCGCCTATGACCTGCTCAAGAAGGCAGCCGGCATCGAAAAGGGTTCTGGCGAGCCGAACCGGGTCAAGGTGGGCAAGGTTACGCGGCAACAAATTCGGGAAATTGCCGCATTGAAGATGCCGGACCTCAACGCCACAGACATCGAAGGAGCGATGAAGATCATCGAGGGCACGGCACGCAGCATGGGTCTTGATATTGTGGACTGAGAGATTTACCGCCGAGCACGCAGAGAGCGCAGAGATTTTATCGTTGAGTATTCACAAAGCATTTTGTGTACTTGGATAAAGGAAGGTGGGAGGGCAAAGCCCGCCAAAACCACAAGGAGGAACAATGGCAAAACACGGGAAGAAGTACCTGGAAGCACTGAAACTGGTGGATCGGAACAAGGCTTACTCGCCCGAAGAGGCGATCGAGCTGGTCAAGAAGACCGCCTACGCTAACTTTGACGGCAGTGTGGATTTGCACCTGCGCATGAATTTGGATCCACGCAAAGCGGAGGAACAGATACGCGGTACGGTACTGCTGCCCAGCGGCTTGGGCAAAACTGTGCGCATCCTCGTCTTTGCCGAGGGGGAAGCCGCCAAGATAGCGGAGGAAGCCGGTGCTGATTATGTGGGCAGCGATGACCTCATCAAAAAGATCCAAGAAGGGTGGACGGAGTTCGATGTCGCCATGGCTACGCCGCAGATGATGGGCAAGGTCGGGCGGCTGGGCAAGATTTTGGGGCCCAGGGGCTTGATGCCGAACCCCAAGACCAATACTGTTGTGCAACCCGAAGACCTGCCGCGCGCCATCAAAGAAGCACGGCAAGGGCGCGTCGAATACCGCCTGGATAAGACGGGCAACATCCATGTGCCCATTGGCAAGGTCTCCTTCACAAAGGAGCAGTTGCTGAGCAACCTGACCGCGCTGATGGAAGCCATCGTGCGCGCCAAGCCCAGCTCAGCAAAGGGGCAGTACATCAAGAGGATCACCCTGACGTCCACGATGGGCCCAGGGGTCAAGGTAGACATCAACCAGGCTTTAGCCTTGAAATCTGTGTAATGTAGGAAAGTGTTGAAATTTTTGTCACCCTAAGCGAAGCGAAGAGCTTGCCCTGAGTACAACGAAGGGTCTCGCGTCACTTTAGACGTATTTTCCCAAGTACTGCGAGATGCTTCACTTCGTTCAGCATGACATTCGAAGGGTTTTCTAACACTCTCATGTAGTACACGGTGGCGGTCGCGGACCGCTTTCGCACAAGACAATAGCGTACATACTATCGCCGAAGACAGCAGGCGCGCACGTGCGCTTAATGGAGATTGCCTGCCGAGGCAAAGCACTGTCCTAGACCTGACAGGTAAAGACCTGCCAGGTCTTGAGGGCGGATTCAGTCTTTGTGTCGGTCAGGCACAAAGACTTTTTTGTTATGTAGAATAAAAGGAGGTGAGATCAATTGCCCGTATCCAAAGAGAAAAAGCAAGAAATGCTTGAAGAGCTGAAAGAACTGTTCGCACGCAGCACGGTGGTCATCCTTTCCGACTACCGCGGCTTGACCGCGAGCCAAATGCATGAACTGCGCAAAAAGCTGCGCCCACTCAACTGCAAATTCCTCGTCGCCAAGAACACGCTGGTCACAAAAAGCCTGGCAGAAGCCGGGCTGCCGCAGCCTACCGCGATGCTGGAAGGTCCCACCGCCCTTGGTTTTTGCTTTGGGGATTTCCACCAGCCACTACGCACGATGATGGATTTCGCGCAGGAGAACGAAGTCCTCAAAGTGAAGGGCGGGTTGATGGGCGAATATGTGCTGCGGCCTGAGGATGTCAAGACACTGTTGACGCTGCCCGAGCCTGCTATACTGCGTGCAGAAGCATTGGGAGCCGTGCAGTCGCCGCTGAGCGGCTTGGTTGGTTTGCTGGACAGCGTGCTGCGCGGGCTGGTATATGTCCTCGATGCGCGCGCCGAGCAGTTGGGCAAAGCGGCAGCGTAAGGGATGGATCACATAGGTATCCAATTGATGTTAAAAATAGGAGGTAAAGGACTGTGAAAACGCAAGAGATTATCGAAGCCATTGAGAAACTGAGTGTACTCGAACTGGTCGAACTGAAGAAGGCGCTGGAAGAGCGCTGGGGCGTTACGGCTGCTGCGCCCATCGTGGCGGCAGCCGCTCCGACCGCCGCTCCGGCCGCTGCTGCGGCTGCTCCTGCCGCTGTAGAGGAGCAGACGGAATTTGAGGTCATCCTCAAGGAAATTGGGCCGGAGAAGATCAAGGTGATCAAGGCCGTGCGCGAACTGACCAACCTGGGTCTGAAGGAGTCGAAGGACCTGGTCGAGAGTGCACCGGCAAGCGTGAAGAAAGGCGTCAGCAAGGAAGAGGCTCAAGCAGCCAAAGCCAAGCTGGAAGAAGCCGGCGCCGTCGTCGAAATCAAATAGGGGATACAGAGACCAGGTTTCCTTTGGGAAACCTGGTCTCTGTTCTCCCACAGAGCACGCGGAGAAAGATCTTTACCACAAAGCAGTAGGGGCGAACCTCGTGTCCGCCCATGCCCGTCTCTCCCATTGTCATTCTGAGCCGCGTAGCGGCGAAGAATCTCCCCCAGTTCCATGAGACCCCTTCGTTGGACTCAGGGCAGGCTCTTCATCTTCGCCTCAGGGTGACACAGGAGACCATCTCGCCTGGGCATAGGAGCCCGGCGCGGATGTCGCCAGGGAATAAAATTCCCTGGCTGAAACGAGGGAGTCGGCAGTAGGGGCGAGCCGGTGGGTCGCCCCTACATTTTTGAGCCAGGGATTTTAATCCCTGGCCATTCTGGCTGAGACCTGACAAGTCAGTGGTAAAAACCCCTGCGCCCTCGGCGGTAAAACTCCACACCACCAAGACACGAAGACACAAACGGGGGAAGAAACTCCAATGGGTAAAACTCAATGACCAAAATCTTCGTGTCTTTGTGTCTTCGTGGTAAAAACCCCTGCGCCCTCGGCGGTAAAACCGTAGGGGCGAACACGAGGTTCGCCCCTACACCACATTGCCCCTGGAGGGCGAAACAAAGGGGCGAGTCCGTGACTCGCCCCTACGTATCCCCCCATTGCCCCCTGGAGGGCGAGTCATGGACTCGCCCCTACGAAGGGGGGAATGGGGGGATGAACAGGGAGAGGGCAGGGGTGAGGCCTTGGTTGACAATCCCCGCAGGGTGCGTTAAAATGGCTGCGCATTGCATAAAGGAGGAGCGCAATGGCGGATTGGGACGCAATCGGCGAGGGGTTGTGGAAAGCATTGGGCGGGCTGGATGCAGAAGCAGCGCAGGCAGAGGCGGAAAAGGAGTTCCGCCTGGCGCTGATCGGGGCGGCGGATAGTGGCAAGACCACCCTTGCGGCAGCACTGGCAGGCATCCCTGCCGGGGAACCCCTGCCGGCGGAACTGGAAGCCTGCCTCAGCGAATACCGCCTGCCGCTGTCCGTAGCAGACATCGCAGACCTGGAATCGGCTACCTTGCTCATCCTCCTGCTGGATGCCACCAAGGGCGACTATGCCCAGGAAGTCGCCGCTGCGGAATACCTTTCCTTCCTGGGCAGGCCCATGCTCGTGTGTTACAACAAGATGGATCAGGTGCCGGTGGAGACGCGCACCATCCGCGGCCAAGCCCGCTGGCGCGGCGTGGAGATCATGCCGCTGACCGCTATCCAGCCAGACACGGTCAAGGAGTTGCTCGTGCCGGCGGTGCTGGAAGTGCTCCCGGAGTATGCCCTCTCCCTGGCACGCCATCTGCCCCTCTTCCGCAGCGCCGTAGCCGACCGACTCATCGAGCGCACTGCTCTGGTGAATGCGACCTACGCGGCAGCCGCTGGCTTGGCTGAAAGCGTGCCCCTATTGCGCATGCCGCTCCATCCTGAGGACATCGAGATGCTCAGCGCCAACCAAGCGCTGCTTGCCTACCGTCTTGGTCTGGCGTATGGCTTGCCTCTGGATTGGCACCATGATGTCCAGCCCCTGCGTTCGGCAGTGGACGTTGGCAGACTTTGGCGTCAGATCGGTCGGCAGGTGGTGGGGCTTGTCCCGCTGTGGCGGCTGGAGTCCAAGGTGCGTTTGGCTTACGGGGGCACCATTGGCACGGCGCGGGCGCTCCAAACGTGGTACACCACTGGGGAGGCGCTGTCCTCAGCGGCAACGCGAGAACTTTGCCACGAACTGGCACGGCAATCGCGTCAGATCAGCCGCGACATGGTGGCTAGAGCGCGCGAGGCTTTGCCCACGCCGCGCATCCCAGCAGCGCGTCCCAAGAGAAAGATGCGCCTGCCTCGCCTGCCCAAGCGTCCGCCCAAACGCTCCTGTGCCGCGTGTGGCAGGGTGAACCCAGCCGACGCCGTGTTCTGTGCCTACTGTGGGAAGGAACTAGGGGTAGAGCAGGGTCAAGAGGAAACCCAAGGGGAACAGTGATCCTGTACATCCTCGTCAATACACGTAAAGGGGGAGGAAAATGAGCGAGATAGTGCGAGAAGCGATTGCCAAACTGGTGGAAAAAGAGTCGCTGAGCGCCGAGCAAGCGGAGACGGCAATGAATGAAATCATCTTAGGGCAAGCCACACCTGCCCAGATAGCCGCCTTCTTGATCGCTCTGCGCATGAAGGGCGAGACGGTAGAAGAACTGGTCGGCTGTGCGCGGGCAATGCGCCGAGGCATTACACCGGTCAGCCCACAACGCCAAGATCTGGTGGATATCTGTGGCACGGGCGATGACCGCGCCGGCACTTTCAATATCTCCACAACCGCTGCGCTGGTGGCTGCGGGGGCAGGGCTTGCCATCGCCAAACACGGTAACCGCTCGGTCTCCAGCCAGTGCGGGAGCGCGGATTTGCTGGAGGCGCTGGGCGTGAATCTGGAATTGACGCCCCAGCAGATGGCGCAGTGCATTGACACGGTGGGGATTGGCTTCCTCTTTGCCCCATTGTTGCAGCCCGGTTTGGAACGCGTGCTCGCCACGGCCCGCGAAGTGGGCGCACGGACCGTGCTCAACATCGTGGATCCGCTCATCAACCCAGCCGGCGCTTCGGCACAGGTGGTGGGCGTGTATTCTGGCCTCCTCACCGAGCCGGTGGCTTATACCCAACGAGCATTGGGCATTCGCGAGGCATTTGTGGTCTATGGTGCAGATGGCATGGATGAACTCTCCACGACAGGTGTGAACAAGGTCAGCCGGCTGGATGAGGATGGGATGATCTCGACCTTCTTCCTCGACCCCACGGATTTGGGCTTGCCTCGGGCGCGGCTTTCGGAGGTGGCAGGGGGCACGCCCGAGGTCAATGTGCGCATTACGAAAGAGGTGCTGGCAGGCAAGAAGGGTGCGCCGCGCGACATCGTCGTGCTCAATGCCGCCGCAACGCTCGTCTTGGGCAAGGCAGCGCGCAACCTGCGCGAAGGCATCGCCAAGGCGGCAGAAGCCATTGACTCTGGCGCTGCCGCGCGGAAACTGCAGGACCTGATTGAGTTCACGCACAAAGTGTAGGGCATCTCCCTGCTCCCCCTTCCATTGGGGAATTTGGAGACATAACGAAGGGGTGGTGAAGGGAGCGGACAATCGGAGAATGGCATCAAAGGAGGACGAACAGTGCCTGGAGCGGACTCGTATTCGACGGTAGAAAGGCGCTTTGTAGAGCCTGTGCGTGAACTGTTGTTGTGGTTGTATGGCCCAGTGGTGCGTTTGCTCGCTGCGGCTGGTGTGTCGCCGCACGCGGTTTCTCTGGTAGGACCTGTGCTGGGTGCCCTGTTTGTCCATACCGTGCGCGATCACCCACAACTCAGTTTCTTCATCTGGCTGGCTTCGATGATGACGGACAGCGTGGACGGCGCGCTGGCACGCTATACCGGGCGTGCTTCTCACTTTGGCGCACTCCTCGATCAGTTTGCCGACCACACGCGCGAGACGCTGATTGTGGTGGGGCTCGCGGCATCTGGGGCACTGTCCCCCTTGTGGGGCAGTCTGTACCCCTTTGTCTACACCGCATTGAATGTGGTGCTCTTCCTGGGCAACCAGTATGGCGTCCCAGCGCCCATTGCCATCAAGAGCTGGATGGTGCTCTATCCGGCGATTGTGCTCTACCTGCTAGGCGGTCGCAACTATTTGGACACGGCAGCGATGCTTTCCATTGCCTTCATGTCTGCGACCATCCTGCACGGCTTGCTCCTGCTGTCGCGCGAGATGGATCGTGGTTTATGAGGGAAGGATATTTTGCACGGTCGTGAGGCATCTCATACCAAGTAAACAGTGCAAGTGAGGGAGTTAGTTATTTGGCGATGAATAATCTAGCCTTAGGATCATCTGAAAAACGTTACATGTGTCCAATATGTAGCGAATACTGTGCCGATTTGGGTGCGCATTTACGTCAGGTACATGGTGAAGAAGCTTTTCGCAATGTAGTGTTGGCTGCGAAAGAACAAGGCATGTCTGATGCAGAAATTGGCGCTCGTTATGGTATTTCTTTTAACTTATTACAGCAAATAATTACTGAGCGCTATGGAACTAACATCAGCGTGCTAAAAGGTCCTAAGCGTATCAAGCGGTGGGTTCCTCGAGATTTCCATGCGGAGGCTACCACAGTTTGGAGTTTTAAGCAGCGCGGAGATTGGGCGACACATAACGGTCGCTACAGAGGTAATTGGTCACCCTATATTCCACGCAATGTTATCCTGAAGTATTCTCAACCTGGTGACATTGTCCTTGATTATTTTGTCGGTGGAGGAACGACAGCAGTTGAGGCAAAATTGCTTGGCCGTCGCTGCATTGCAAGAGATATTAATCCAGGTGCAATCGGCATTACACTGGAAAATTTGAGGTTTGTTCCCCCGCGGTCATGTCTCGATAACTTATCCCAAATTTATGAACCAGATGTCTCTATTGGAGACGCTAGGGACTTGTCTGATATTTCTGATAACAGTATCGATCTGATCTGTGCTCACCCACCTTATGCAGGGATCATCAAATATAGCACGAAAATCCCAGGAGATTTGTCTAGTTTGCCTGTACGAGAGTTTTTGGTTGAAATGGGCACTGTAGCCAGAGAGAGTCTGCGTGTTTTGAAACCTGGCGGCAAATGTGCGATTCTCATTGGAGATGCGCGGAAAGAGAAACACGTGGTACCTATAGGTTTTCAAACCATTCGTGTGTTCCTTGATGCTGGATTTAGTTTAAGGGAATTGGTCATTAAGCGGCAGCATAACTGTAAGACGACGGGATTCTGGTATGCACGAAGCGTGCAGCACAATTTTTTGCTGTTAGCACATGAGTATTTGCCTATCTTTGAGAAACCAATAGTTACTCAGGTGTCTGAGCAACTATCATTTTGGGCCCATGTTATGCCTTGTCAGCAGACCATACAGCTTGTGCCCGAGATTGAGCCGGATATGGTAGAAACTACTACTGTTTGGATTTTCCCTCCAGAACGTTTAGAAACTGAGGTACGACGCAATTTGCTGAGACGTTTTGCTACACCTGGAAGCAATTTTGTCGAGATTGTATTAGATGGGGAACAATCGAGGCAGCAGTTTGAATCAGTGCCCAATGCTGATCTCGTGTACATAACGCCACCAAATGCAATAAAGGATACTCAGGATATTATTGCCTATCGTGCTACAATCGAAGATATAGCACGCTACGTTGCTAAGACCCTGCCGGTAGGGAAGCATTTGGTGCTGGATACGAAGGATGTCCGCTGTGGCGATACTCTTTGGCCAATGGGGTTATTGCTATGGGAGGACTTGCGTCGACAAAAGGAGTTCTCAATTCGAGAGATAGTAGTAATCGTCCCTGAGGTTAGTATGGCAAGACAGAGGACAGTGGATGAGTTTCTCGAAATCACCCATAGGTACCTGTTGATCTACGTTAAAAAAGGAGGTCAGGATGGAAAGGGATAGGCCTATTACCGCAAGAGTGTTTCCCCTTGACGAGCTTGATGGCTTCTATGTAGGTGACGGTAAGTGTGTTCACATTAGTTTTGAAAGTGAAGACATCATTGTTATCGATCTTTTTGATACTGAAAAGGCAGCCTATAATGGCAATGCTGGTGGAATTATCGGCCAACCAATTCTCATTAATCTAAAAACTGGAGAGATCGAGTTAGAGAAGTAAGGAGCGAGTCAAATGACCTTTCAGGAATTCATCGAAGACCTGAATCGGCGTATAGGTATAGCCTTGCCCGAAGTATGGACAGCCCTTACAGAGGTTCAACTCGCTCAGCGTTTTTTGGAGAGATTAAACGAGTATTTCTTCCAGACATATGAAGGGATTGGCACCGTTACTTTTGAGGGAGATGAACTGCTTTACTTCTCCGAGTTTCACAAATTCTGGGAAGCACATCACCAGGAGATTTTGCAGGCCCGGATTGACCGAACCCAAGCAAGGATGGCGGCACAGGCGCTCAGCGACGCTATAAAGCGCTATGGCCGGGCTATTTTGAGCGTGACTCACGAGACGCATGGATTGCCGCCGCAGGCAATCGCTCAAGTGCGCTTCTTTACTGCTAACCAAGAGTTCCGCAGCCCACCCAAAGACCAGTTCGGCAAGTATCTGGAAAACCCCCTCCGCTTTGAGGCTCAAGAAGTTGCCAATGACCCGATGGGCTTTCTCCAATTCCTGGGCATTACCCGCCTTTCCCAAACAGACAAGCGCCTCGATTTTGCCCGCAACGCTGCCAAATTTCTGCTGGACAATGAGATGACGGCTTTTGCTATGGCGCAGCGCTTTGGCAACAACGCGGTGGCGATTCGCAATGCCTTGATTAGTATGCCCAACATGGGCTACGGATTGAAGAAAGCGAATATGTTCATCCGTGATATGGTTGAGTTAGGTGTATGGCAAGATCTGGAAGATTTTGATGAGGTGGATGTCGCCAGCGATATCAATACGATGAAACTTGCTTTGCGTACGCGCATTTTGCGAACCGCCATCCCCTTGCTCTCCAGTTTCCTGGATATCTTCTGCTACCAATATAGCTACATTGACCAAATGAGCGCCCGGGCATGGCGCACGGTGTGGGAAGAATGGCAGCAAGTTGATCCTAACACGGCGCCTTTATCGCCCTGCCAGATGGATTTTTTGCTTTACCGTATTGGCAGGGAGTATTGCAACGAAAAACTAGTTCGGTACGTGTGTGAGAAAGGGCATGTGTTCTATCATTTTGGCGCCGGGATGAAGCATTGTCGTCTATGTTATGCCAAGGGCCAGCGTGTGCGCGCACAAGCGATTGAACGTCTTCTCCCATGCCAGGTGGACAGTGCGGATTTGCCACGCGAAGGAGGCCATCTTCTTCTCAATGCGGAGAACATGCTCTATACATTTGACGGGGTCTGTATTTTTGAACCAGTCTGTAAGCCTAAGGAGGAGGATTTTCACGCCCTGAATCCCCCGAAATCTATTTCGGTCAAAGGGCAAACAAGCTGGACAAATTCCTATGCTTACCGCAATAGAGGCGGTGGGGGGATGATGGCATGAAATTTGCCATCACCGGTTTACGAATCAGCATGACTACTTGGCGCAAAAGAGGGGCTACGCTGGCTGGTATGTGCGCGAAAGCCGCTCTCGCGCTGGCGTTCAGCGCGTGGCTCTTCGCCGCGGCAGCGTGCCGGCCACCAATTCCCCAGACGCCAACGCCACCGCCCAGCCCGACGGCGCCGTCTGTCCCATCCGTTGCCCCAACCATCACGGAGGCTCCCCAGGTGCCGACCTGGACCGCCACATCGCGCCCGCCGGTGGCAACGCTCACCGCCACGCTGCTCCCTCCGCCAGCCACGCCGACGCCAGTCCCAGCCACACCAACGCCCCCGCCTGCGCCAACCCAGGTGCCATGGCCCGAACTCACTGTGCCCTATGTGAAAAGCCTGGTCATCACCCCCGATGAGCCGCCTGTCTACTATCTGGTAGTGGACAATGCCTTGTACCGCAGCCTCGATCGCGGCGCGACCTGGAGTGCGGAAGCGCTGGCGGGCATCCCCGCTGGGGCAGAAGTGACTTGTGTGGCGGTGGACTACCGCCATCCTCAGACGATGTACCTAGCGACGAGCCAGGGGCTCTACCGCCGCGAAAGAGCAGACGAACCCTGGGGATTGGTCAACACCTTGCGCGTGACTGCTCTGGCGGTGGACCTCCTCAATTCGGATGTGTTGTGGGCGGGCATCCCCTGGGATACGGCGATGCGGGCGGTCATCGTGAAGAGCAGCGACCGCGGACGCACCTGGAGCAAGGCGGATTATGGCGTGGGCATTGGCGATGGCAATGCCTGGGTGGGCGCCATCTTGATTAACCCCAACAACCCCAATATCCTCTGGGCGCACGTGCGTCCAGGCACCAGGCATGACTGGCCGCGTGGCTATGTTTACCGCGGCGGTCGGGATGGGACGTGGGAGCGCTTGCCCCTGGGAGAGTTTGACTTTGTGAGCAGCCCCAATCCCTTTGGCGGGGAGAACGAGGACGTTTGCTTTGTCAGCGGCTTGGCGTATGACCCGAACCTGAACGCCCTGTATGCCGGCTGTGACATCAGTTACTATAACGGCACAGATTGGACTTGTCGCCTCTTGTGCTCGCGCAATGCCGATGCGCCGAACTCGGCGGAGGTGCGCTGGGAGGTGGTGGCGATGCTGGGCACAGCAGCGGGTCCGCGCATGAACGCCGTGCGGCCCTTGGCGGTGGATGCAAGAGAGCCAAAATCGTTGTTTGTTTTCCTGGATGTGACCCGTGAGATAGGGCAGCCCCAGTTCCAATTGCTGGTCAGCCATGACGATGGCAAGACGTGGGAGGAGATAGCCTTGCATCTAGACCTTACAGGTCTTGAAGACCTGTAAGGTCTGAACCGGAAAAGGGGGTGAGATCCGTGATGAGATGCCACTATGATGACCAAATCGCCGTGTATCGCTGTGCGCGCAGCGGCGAGTACCTTTGCTTGGACCATGCCCGCTTGGATGTCGTATCCGTCAGCACGCGCGTGAGGTTGCCGCCTTTGCCCGTGCGTGCGGCGCAACCAGAGGATTATGACGCCATCAAAGAAATGGCGCTGATGTACTGGGGCGAGACGGAAGTCGCCTGCTTTGACCAGACCTACGACGTCCTGAAACTGCCGGCGCTGCTCGCTTTCAGCGAGGACAAATTGGCTGGCATGCTCTCCTATGCCCTGGAAGGCGATCGGCTGATCATCGTCATGCTCAACGTCCATCCAGAATTCCAAGGCAGGCGCACAGCGCGCTCCTTGCTCGCCATCGCGGAGCGCGAAGCGCGCAACCGAGGCCTTGCGCGCATGGTCGTCGCCACCAGCAACGATGACCTGCCAGCCTTGTACCTCTATCAGCGCTGGGGTTTTGTCATCAGCGAAGTGAAACCTGGCGCCATCCTGGCGCACCACGGGCGGGAAGAACGCGGCTTTGCCAGCATCCCCGTGCGCGACGAAATTCGCCTCGAACGCAAAATCGCCTAGAATAAAACGCAATACGGAATACGCAATACGCAAAACATGACAGGAGGTTCCCTTGAAACGGGTTGGTTTGGCATTGAGCGGTGGTGGAGCGCTGGGAGCAGCGCATATCGGTGTACTGGAAGTGCTCGAAGGCGCCGGCATCCGCCCATCCTGTGTCGCCGGTTCCAGCGCCGGTGCGGCAGTGGGTGTGGTGTACTGCGCCGGCATGCCCCTGGAGCGCATCAAAGAAATCGCCTTGGACATGCGCTGGAGCAAGCTGGGCAAGGTCGTACGGCCTAGGACGGGCTTTTTCGATGGCAGCCGCATGGAAGAGTACCTCATCGAACTCATCGGCGACCGCACCTTCGAGGAGTTGGAGATACCGCTGGCAGTCGCCGCAGCGGACATCCTGCGCGATGAGCTGGTCATCCTGCGCAAGGGGCGGCTGGCGCCAGCCATACGCGCCAGTTGCGCCGTCCCCGGCGTGTTCACAGCCGTCGAATACGAGGGCAGGCTGCTCGTGGATGGCGGCCTCATCAACAACCTGCCCGTCTCGGCGGTGCGCGAAATGGGCGCGGAGTACGTCATCGCGGTAGACCTCTCCTTCTCCACCGCCCTGGAGCGGAAACGGCCCTCCACATTGATGGAAATGTGGTTCCTCAGCCTTGCCACCCTTATGAGCAACACGCACCGCGAACGAGTGCTGGCGGATGTGGTCATCCACCCCGATGTGGCAGAATTCAACTGGATGGACCTCTCCGATATCCCGCTGCTTATTGAACGCGGGCGGCAGGCGGCGGAAGAAATGCTGCCGCGCATTTTGCAAGACTTGCGCGAGGAGGGTGGCAGTGGAAGCTGACTTGATCCTGTTGGACGGACGTGTGTACACCATGGATGAAGAACAGCCGCTTGCCGAAGCGGTGGCGGTGCGCGACGGGCGCATCCTCGCCGTAGGGGATAACGCCGGCATCCGCGCCATGGCTGGAGCAGAGACAGAAGTGCTGGATGTGCAGGGGCGCATGGTGCTGCCGGGCTTTACCGATGCCCATATCCACCTGGTCCACTACGGGCTCAGCCTGACCCAGGTACAACTGGACAACGTCCCTTCGTTGCAGGAAGCTGTGGCGCGCGTGGCTGAACGCGCCCAAAAGGCAAAGCCGGGGGAGTGGATCCGCGGCTGGGGCTGGAACCGCAACCTGTGGCACGGCGCGCCTTTCCCCACCAAATGGGATTTGGACCCTGTCACGCCGCACAACCCGGTCTATCTCTACAGCAAAGACGGCCATGCGGCGTGGGTCAATTCGTTGGCGCTGCAACTTGCCGGCATCACCGCCGATACCCCCGACCCACCCGGCGCACAGTTGGAGCGCGATGCCCAGACAGGCGAGCCTACCGGCTTGCTCAAAGAGGATGCCGCGATGAAGATGGTGGAGCGCGTCGCGGGCCCCGTTAGCCTGTCCGAGAAAATGGACGCTGTCCGCGCGGCAGCGGGGCAATTGCACCGGTTGGGCATCGTCGGGGTGCACGTGCCGGAGGATGCGCATGACTTGCGCGCCGTACAGGAGGTCTGGCTCCGCGGCGAATTGGACCTGCGCGTGAACATGATGATCCCGGCGGAGCACCTGGAGGATGCCCTGCAACTCGGTTTGTGCGCCGGCTTCGGGGACGAGTTCCTACGCCTGTGTGCGGTCAAAGCCTTTGCTGATGGCTCGCTGGGCACGCGCAGCGCCGATATGTTCGAGCCGTACGATGGCGAACCGCACAACCGCGGGATTGAGGTCACCAGCACGGAGGAGTTGGGTGCACTGGTGGCTTCCTGCACAGCGGGGGGCTGGAATATCGCCATCCATGCCATTGGTGACCGCGCCAACAGCCGTGCGCTGGATGCATTGGAGGAGCATTGGCGGGAGTGGTCGCGCCTTGGACTGCGCCCGCGCATCGAGCACGTGCAACTCATCTCCCCGCAGGACTTGCCGCGCCTGGCTTTGATGGGCGTCATCGCCTCGATGCAGCCCATCCATTGCACTTCCGACATGCTCATGGCGGATCGCTATTGGGGGGCGCGCTGCTCCTCAGCCTATGCCTGGCGCAGCCTGCTTGACAGTGGGGCGGTGCTCGCTTTCGGCTCCGATGCCCCGGTGGAGACGCCGGATGTCCTGCGCGGCATCTTCGCAGCCGTGACGCGCCAGCGCGAGGATGGCACGCCGCCCGGCGGCTGGTATCCTGAGCAATGCCTGACCGTGCCCGAAGCGGTCTATGCCTACACCATGGGCGCCGCCTATGCTTCCGGTGAGGAGCGCCTCAAAGGCTCGCTGAGCGTGGGCAAATTGGCGGACATGGTCGTCCTCTCGCAGGACATCTTCGACGTGCCCCCTCAAGAAATCCTCCACACGCGCGTCGAAATGACCATCCTGGCCGGTGAGGTAGTGTACCGCGCCGTTTCATAAATTCCCCAGAAACACCCGTGTAGGGGCGAACCTCGTGTTCGCCCCTTTGGTTTCACCGCCGAGCGCGCAGAGGTTTTACCACAAAGACACAAAGACACGAAGATTTTGGTCATTGGTCATTATCCATTAGGATTTGTCTCAGTGGCCTCTGCGTCCTCCGCGGTGAAAAGAGTTTACCACAAAGACACAAAGATTTTGGTCATTGAGTTTTGCCTATTGGAGTTTCTTCTTCCCCCTTTGTGCCTTCGTGTCTTGGTGGTGAGGGGTTTTACCGCAGAGGGCGCAGAGGAGACGATGACCAATGGACTAGACCTGTCAGGTCTGTCTTGGCTTGCGCTTGGCACGGAGTCGGCTTCAGCCGACGTGCATGTCTCAGCCAGAATGGCCAGGGATTGAAATCCCTGGATCAAAATGTAGGGGCGACTCACCGGGTCGCCCTCCTGAAGGGGGCTGTAGCCAATGACCAGTCGGCTTTAGCCGACTGGTCAGGTTTCAGCCAGGGAATTTTATTCCCTGGCGACATCTGCGCCCGGGCTCCCACGCCCAAGGGCGGATGGTCTCATGTGTCACCCTGAGGCGAAGCCGAAGGGCCTGCCCTGAGTACAACGAAGGGGTCTCATGGAACTGGGGGAGATTCTTCGCCGCTAC
>JACIWX010000002.1 GCA_014360755.1 Chloroflexota bacterium
GTGGGGGTTGTATGGGAGTGACAGTGGGTCGTTCAATGTGCCGTCTGGGATAGCGGTAGATCAGGAAGGGAACATTTACGTTACGGATTCTGGCAATCACCGCATCATGAAGTTCGCACCCATACGCTAGAGCCATCGCATATCGTCGAAGGATTCCGTTAGGAGGTACGTTCGATTTATGGAAGAAATGCCACAGAGAACGGTAGGTGGGATGGACAATGCGATATTCCCCAGTTTGCGCATCAACTGGCAAATGGTGGTTTTGCTGCTGATCGTGGCTGCTCTGGTTTTCACCCGCCTTTGGGACCTGGATAACCGCTCCTTTGGCCACGATGAGAGCATTCATGCTTGGGAGTCCTGGAAACTGGTTACTGGACAAGGTTATCGCCACGATCCTGTTTATCATGGGCCATTTGGTTACCATGTGGTGGCTTTTGTGTACTTCCTCTTTGGCGTGAACGATACTACGACGCGCATAGCGCCGGCGCTGTTCAGCATTGCCCTTGTCCTCTTGGTATGGCCGCTCCGCCGCTGGCTGGGACAGGCGGGAGCCATCGCAGCCATGTTCCTGCTCACCATCTCTCCGACGTTGATGTACCGCGGGCGTTACTTCCGCCATGACATCTGGCTGATGGTAGCCGAGTTAATCATGGTGATCTGTTTCTTCTATTACCTGTCGGACAGAAGGGAGCGCTGGCTGTACATTATTGCTGGCGCACTGGCTGTAGCCATGGCAAGCAAGGCGATTTCCTTCATTTATGGGGCCATTTTCGGCAGTTTCCTGGTGCTCTATTTATTACTGGAATGGAAGCGCACCCAGCGTCCGCTAAATGAGCTCCCGGTCTTTGATCTTGTCATGTTATTGGCAACCCTAGCCTTACCGCTCTTTGCACCGGTGATTGTGAGCGTATTCAAGTGGAATCCTTTGGATTACAGTTCCACCGGTATTATCCGCACTGGCACGGTTGTCCTGTTGCTGCTGGTTACTTCAGCGGTAATTGGCATCTGGTGGAAGCGCAAGGTCTGGTTGGTATGCGCTGCCATCTACTACATGGTCTATATTGTCTTTTACACTACGTTGTTCACCAATCCACGCGGCATTGCCACCGGCATGGTCGGCATGCTGGGATACTGGCTGTCACAACAGGGGGTAAGGCGTGGTGGACAACCTTGGTACTACTTCTGTTTCCTAAATGGCCTTTACGAATTTTTGCCCTCCTTGCTGACAGGAGCCGCTCTTGTGTATTACTTCCGGGCGGTCCGCAGACGGTCAGTTGCTGTTGCAGGCAGGCAGCGGGCTATTTCACCAGAACCGGGGCAAGCGGGGCGCAGGCGCAGAGCAACCATACGTGAGGACGCGCCAGAGCGCGCCGTAATAAGGGATGGAGCGGAAGCGTTTGTCCCCTTCCTCCTGTATTGGACGCTGACCAATTTTGCTATCTGGACTTGGGCTGGTGAAAAGATGCCCTGGCAGAATATGCACCTGGTCTTGCCGCTGGGATTAGCGGGGGGATGGTTCATCGGTAAGGTGTGGGAATCCACCGATTGGCGCAAGTTGCTGGCACAGGGAGCGGGACAGGCAGCGGTTTTGTTGCCCGTAGCCTTTTTCTCCTTTCTCGTTTTGCTGTCCACTTTCGCGGGCCCTATTCGCCCCTTCAGTGGCATGACCCTAGCCCAACTTGAGGTAACGCTGCGATGGCTATTGTCCCTGCTGTTGTTGTGCATCACGGTAGCCTTGCTGTATCGCTTTGGCCGCACTCTGGGCTGGAGCGGCTGGGGACGGATTGTTTTGGCACTGGTTTTTGTCGTGTTGGCTGCCGTGACGGTGCGTTTTGCCTGGATGGTTACTTTCATCAACCAGGATTACCCTACAGAGTTCCTCATGTACGCGGATTCCACTCCTGACACAGGCGCTGTGATGCGCGAATTGGATGCCATGTCCAGCCGTATCGCCGGCGACAAGGATTTGAAGGTAGCCTATGATAATGAATCCAGTTGGCCCTTTGTCTGGTATTTGCGCGATTACCGGAATGCCATTTTCTTTACAGGAGATACCGGCTTATCCGGTGATGCACAAGTGGTCATTATTGGACCTGAGAACGAATCCAAGCTGAGGACACAGCTCACCGGAAAATACTTACGTCGGGAGTACCGGCTCATCTGGTGGCCGAATCAGGATGTGTACTCGGATCTCACGCCTGCCAAAATATGGAATGATCTGAGAAACCCGGAAAGACGCAAGTTCTGGTGGGACATTATCTGGTCCCGCAAATACCCACAATCCACAACCTCCTGGCCTTATGTGCACCGCTTTGCCCTCTATGTACGCAAGGACATAGCGGCGCAGTTGTGGGATTACGGGCCGGAGGTAGCGGGGACAGGGCTGGAGATGCCGGAGGATGAGTACGAGAAGAAGCGCATCCAGGTATCGGCGGTGCTGACGTGGGGAGGATTTGGCACAGGCGAGGGGCAGTTCAACGATCCGAAGGGGATCGCGGTAGATGAGGAAGGGAAGGTGTACGTGGTGGACACGCGGAACCATCGGGTGCAGGTATTTGATGGGGAAGGGCGGTACTTGCGGGGCTGGGGGCGGCAAGGGAATGGGCCAGGGGAGTTTCAGGAGCCGTGGGGGATAGCGGTGGACAAGGCAGGAAACGTGTATATAGCGGACACGTGGAATCATCGGATACAGAAGTTTGACGGTGAGGGGCGGTATATCAAGTCGTGGGGTGTATTTGGAGACACGGGAGGGGTGTTAGGGGCGGCGGACATATTTTATGGGCCGCGGGACATTGAGGTGGATCGGGAAGGGAACTTGTTGGTGAGCGACACGGGGAACAAGCGTGTGATGAAGTATACAGTGGAAGGGGAGTTTTTGGGTCAATGGGGAGGCGGGGGGTCGTTGAGTGGGCAGATGCGAGAGCCGTGTGGGGTAGCGGTGGATCGTGATGGGAATGTGTATGTGGCGGATGTATGGAATGAGCGGGTGCAGAAGTTTGATGCGGGTTTCAACTATGTGACGCAGTGGTTGGTGGTGGGATGGGAGAGTGAGTTGCCGGTGAACAAGCCGTATGTGGCGGTGGATGGGCGAGGGGATGTGTATGTGACGGTGCCTGAGTATCATCGGGTGGTGAAGTTTGATGGGAGTGGTAGGGTGTTGGCGATGTGGGGGTTGTATGGGAGTGACAGTGGGTCGTTCAATGTGCCGTCTGGGATAGCGGTAGATCAGGAAGGGAACATTTACGTTACGGATTCTGGCAATCACCGCATCATGAAGTTCGCACCCATACCCTGACCCATGGCGCGGAGATAAGAGGTCAGACATTTTCTGGTTGGTTCACTTAAAGGGGGTGGGTCAGAGCATCGTGCGGCGAAAAGGAGCCAACGCTCTGACCCTCCCCTAAGCATAGTTCCTGCAATTCTCGTTCAATCCTGCCGATGTAGACGTACGCTCGCACTCCTTATCTGTGTGCGAGGTTTCCCCTTATCCATGTGATGCCTTTGCTTGCATTGCTCGTTCATGCTCCGCTCGCTCGCGCAATAGGCTACGCAGCGTGGCGATGTCTTGTGGTACGAGGTAAGCAACGACGGCGAAAAAGATGGCACAGAGCACCCAGGTCGAGACGCAGATGCTCAGGATGGCATTGTGCAGCGAGGAACGCACGGCAATCAGTCCAGCCATCAGTGGAGCCAAGGCTGCCCCCGCTGATTCGATGAAGTACTGCACCGCCAGTGCTGTGCTGCGTACCTCAGGCAGAGTGATGTCATAGACTGTGGAGACCACGTTAGGCGAGGCGATGGGGATGAACAGTGCGGTCAGGCAAAGCAGCACTAAGAACAGCCCTTGATTGCCGGCCGGGATGCTCATTGTAACAACTAACAGGATTGCCCCGGTCAGGACGCCCGTCATGGCTACCAGTGCCCTGCCACGGGGTGTGCGTTTGAAGAAAAAGTCGCCCACTGCTCCTCCTACGAAGTAGCCAGCGGATAGGACCAATACGGCAGTTGCCATGGTCGTGAACACAGCAGCGCTGGAGTAGCCGCGTTCCGTTTCGAGGTAGCGGAAGAACCAATAGGTGATGACATTCCATGGGAAGACGCCAAAGAAGCCTTGGATGAACAAGAGCACCAGGCTACGCTTTTTGAACAAGCCCAGGGCAGTCTGCAGGTCAAAACGGTAGATCCCTATTTGTTCCAGGTCGCGCAATTCAGGCTCGGCTTTGCCGCGCGGGGCTTCACGCACGCCAAAGAAGATCACAAAGGACAACAGGATGCCGAGCGAACCGGTGAGGTAGTAAATACCACGCCAACCCAGGGAACTGCTGAGCAGCAAGCCTAACAGCATGCCCAGCATATAACCAAAGGGCTGGGCGATCTGTAATAGCCCGTAAATTTTCCCCCGCATCTCTGGCCCAAAATAGTCGGAGATGAGGCTGTACAAGCCAGGATAGCTGGAATCATCAATGCCTGTTGTGGCGCGGGTGGCTAAGAAGGCTCCGTATGTAGGGGCGATGGCGCTGATCCAAGTGGTCGAACCCCAGATAAATGAAGCCAATGCTAGCAGTTTCGAGCGGGCATAGCGGTCGTAGAGATAGCCCCAGATGGGATATAGCACGGCACCGACAATGAGCGCACCAGTAACGACTGCGCCCATCTGCGCTTCGTTGATATGGAACGTGTTCATGATTTGGGTAGTCAAGGGGCCGATGAGAAGTTTGTCACATTGATGGAGTAGCATAAAGGCAAAGAAGGTGGCAACAACGAACCAGCGGTATTTGGTGGGCGATTTCATGGCAGTCTCCTTTTTCGATAGTATGATCCACTCGGTCTATGCTCGTAAAGCCTGCGGCAGAACCCGCACGGCTCACAAGCCTGTGGGCGGTCTCGATAGTGCAAGCGCTTCCCTACAGAGCAGGAAATCCTGGCAAATTATAATACGGTGCAAAATTGCCCGGCAAATCTACCCGTGGTTGCAATATGCAGAGGGTAGTATCCTTATCGAGAGTGTTGAAAATCTTGTCACCTTGAGCGAAGCGAAAAGCCTGCCCTGAGTACACCGAAGGGGTCTCGCGTAACTTTAGCCGTATTTCCCCAAGTACTGCGAGATGATTCACTTCCCCTTCGCTTTGCTCAGGGCGAAGGTTCAGCATGACATTGGAAGGTTTTTTCAACACCCTCCTTATTTCCGCTCCATTGGCTGCCAGTTCAAGTTCGAGCCTATGTTTGGGTTAAAGTTTGGGTCATCGGTCAGGATGTATTCACCCAGACTGTTGGCCCAAGCATGCCGATAGCCACCTGGCAGTTCTACGCCATATTCTTTGAACGGATCGTGATATTCGTCAACCCCGCGTATTGCCTGGCTAAAGCTGCTGGAAATGCGGTCGTACACCTGTTGACGCTGGTAGTACGATTCCATCATCATATCGCTGATTTGGTTGCTGGTCTGGCTGATGATACGGCTGAGTTGCCCTATATTGTGAATCTGTTGGATTTGGTTCTGAATCAAGTATTGGCTGACCTGAGTATAGCGGCTGTACCATAGCGGGTTCAGGCGGAAAGAGCCGGCCATAGTTTGAAAGATGTCAACCAGGTCATCGAGCCGTCCGGCTAAAGTGCGAAATGAGAAGAGGTAGCTCGCCTGCCAGAAGATGTTTTCCATTGCAGCCATTAACATTGGCGTTACGACGCGAGTAAGCTCAACCACGCAGAAAAATTCTTCCTCTATGGTCTCTGCACCTTTTGCATAGCGCACGCGGGCTTTGGCACCGTCTGCCGTGGTCAGAGCGCTGGGCGCCTCGGGACGAGTTGCCTGCAACTGGCGGGCTAGGTCTGGTAGATGCTCTTCATGGCTGATTTGCAGGCTTGCCATATTGCCCCTGAAACGTGGAAGCACGATCTCGCGCAAGGCTTGCTGTGCACCAACAGGAGGCCGGACTTCATTTCCAAAGTAGAAACTGCCCACAGGGAAAGTCATCAGCACCATAGGATTGTTTGTCCAGTAAAAAGGTAGGGAAGGAAAGACCTCGAAGGCTTCCGCGCCACCTGGGTTGCGCACCTGAAAGGCGATAACCGCGGGCATGCCCGGATTATTCATCAACCAATGCACGCCCCCTGCAAATTCCCATCCGCTAGGGATGAGCATGCGAAAAGCCTCTATCCCAATGCCCTGCGTGTCCACACAGGAGAGGAGCTTGAGATGCATTCCCTGAACGAAGGCTTCCTGACTTCCCTCTGCTTCCCTCTGTGTACCCACATGACGGCGGATCAAGCGGGAACCACAGTATGGGCAGATGATTTGGTCGCCGCCTGGCGGTAAATTGCCCCCGCATTGCGGGCACTGCTCCACAATCAAACGAGATCCGGCTGTGGACATGCTGTACCTCCCTTATCGCTTTTGGTTATCGCGTGAAGTGCCTTCTTGTGGGCCAAGGATGGCTGCCAGTTGGGCTACCTGTGAGGCGTGCACAACAGCCAGTACTTCATCAGCAGGCTGCAACACGGTATCACCATGTGGGATAAGGAGCTGTCCCTTGCGTATGATAGCAGCCAATTGGCATTCGCTAGGCAGTTGCAGGTCACGCAATGCCTTGCCTACCGCAATTGCAGTAGGATCTACTTTTTCTTCGACCAGCGAGTACTGTCCTTTGCGCAATTTGAGCAGGGTCATCATATCGCCCAGTGACATCTCTTCAGCGATCAGGTGCGCCATCAGGTCAGCCTGATTCAGGGCGACGTCTACTCCCATCTCCGGGATGAAGAGCCAGGCATTCTTGGGATTGTTCACGCGGGCGATGACCCGTGGCACATGGAACTCGAAGCGTGCTAGGCCGGCGACAACCAGGTTCGTTTCATCCGCTCCCGTTACAGCAGCCACGACGTCTGCCTGACGAATCCCAGCCGCTTCCAGAACGTTGGGGTCTGTGCCGTTGCCTCGTATCACTACTTCTGCTGGCAAGTCACGCTGCAGTCGAGGGATCTCTTCCCGTTGCAGTTCGATGACCTTGACGCGGTATCCTTCCCCCAGGAGAATGGAAGCCAGATGCGTTCCTACTTTACCCCCGCCTACGATCAAAACCATCATGACCATTTGACTTTGCCTCCCTATTCCAATCCGAGCAGTGCCTTGACGCGTTCGGTAGATGTCGTGAGGGCTGCCAGGTGAACCAAGTCTCCCGCTTGGAATACCGTACCTTGCGTGGGCAAAAAGGTTTTGCCACTGCGCGTGATTGCTACTACATGGACTTCACCCAAAATAGTTACTTCTTTCACTGTCCGGCCCACCAGAAGGGATGGAATTTCTGCTTCAATAATATCCACATCGCTGCCCAATGTTAGCACGGTTTCCAGGGGGGAACCACAGAGCAAGTTGGCAATGCGGTTGATGCCCCAGGTGATAGGAGAGATCGTCTGCAAGCCTAGCCGCTGGTAGATTTCCGCTTTGCGCGGATCGTACAGGCGGGCAATAACCTTGGGGACATGGAATACCTGGCTAGCAAGGCGAGCAGCCACTACATTGGCGTCATCACTGGCCATTACTGCCGCCAGACAATCGGCGCGTTCGATGCCGGCTTGTATCAAGACATCGCGGTCAAAGCCAATACCCACCACGGTCTTGCCTTTGAACGCGGGGCCTAGGCGTTCGAAGGCAAGGGGGTCGCTGTCCACCACGGTTACGGCGTGGTCCTGCAGGCTGAGCAGTTTTGCCAGGCCGGAACCCAACCTTCCACAACCCACAATAATGATTCTCATTGCTCACCTCCTCCGAGGAATCACAGCAATTCTTTCCATCTTCTGTGCGTTTAAGCAGGCTTGCGATGTTCCCTGCGGCGCAGCAGTGCTTTGCGCAGCTCGTCCATGAGCAGTAAGGAAGGCGTCCAGGCGAACAGGAACAGCCAATTGCGCAAGGGGAAAGCCGCAGTGCCGAAGATTTCCTGAAGCGGCGGCGTGTAAATAATCAGGCTGGCAACCGCGAGTTCGGTCAGAATGCCAATCCAGATCAAGCGGTTATTGAAAGGATTCAGGCGAAGGGCAGAGGCCTGCTCTGTGCGTTGGGCGAATAAGTTGCCGATTTGAGTCGTTACGACCGCCGCAAGCGCCATCGCTGTTGCGGAACGGTAGAGAACTCCGCTTGATGGCAGATCCAGCCATTGCCCCCAATAGCCATTCATCCAGTATTGCAGGTAAAAGGCAGCCATCGTTGCCAAACTTTGCACTGGGCCCAACCAAACATAGGCGCGGGTCAGCAACGCAGGAGTAATGGCGTGTTCTTTCAGATTGCGTGGCGGCTTGTCCATGATCCCTGGCTCTGGCGGTTCAGCGCCCAGCGCTAGGGCGGGCACGATATCGGTACCCAGGTCAATGGAGAGAATTTGCATCACGTTCAATGCCAAGGGGATACGCGCACGGCTCAGCGCAAAAAGGATAAAAGGCACCGCTTCGGGGGTATTGCTGGTAAAGATATACGTAATAAATTTCTTGATGTTGGCGTAGACCGCTCGCCCTTCTTCGATGGCATGGACAATAGAAGCGAAATTGTCATCGGTCAGGATCATATCCGCCGCCTCTTTGGCAACATCGGTACCCGCCAAGCCCATTGCCACCCCGATATTCGCCTTTTTCAAGGCGGGTGCATCGTTCACCCCATCGCCCGTGACAGCCACAATGTGTCCCATCTTCTGCAGCACATTGACCACGCGCAGCTTGTGCTCAGGGGCTACACGGGCAAAGATGACCTCGCCCTGCAAGGCTTCCTGCAATGCCTGGTCATCCATAGCATCCAACTCGGACCCGTTGATAATGCGGGGATGGCTGGTGCGGATGATGCCAATGCGGCGCGCAATGCTTTCTGCTGTCAAGCCATAATCGCCGGTGATCATGATCACACGGATGCCGGCACGATGGCACTTCTCCACAGCCTCTGCTACTTCTGGCCGCGGCGGGTCCATCATGGCTACCAATCCGAGGAAGGTTAGATCGCGCTCAACCTCCTGGACGGTATATTGGGATGGGGGGCAATCGGGGGAAGTTGCTCCTTCGGCGAGCGGGCGCATTGCAACGGCTAGCACGCGCAATCCGCGGCGAGCAAATTCGTCATTGGCGGCTATGATCTGCGCGCGTAGGGCGTCATCCAAAGGAAGTTCCCGTTCGTCCATTTGAATGCGGGTGCATAGAGCAAGCATCTCTTTAGGGGCACCTTTGACATACGCTACGCGCGATCTTCCCCTCTGGCGCACCATGCTCATGCGTTTGCGACGCGACTCAAAGGGCAGTTCGCATAGGCAGGGCGTCTGTTGCATTTCCGCATCGAGATCCAACCCGCCTTTTCGCGCCAATACCTGCAATGCAGCCTCGGTGGGGTCACCTAGCACGGTCCAGCGCGGGGAGTCTCCGTTGGGAGGTAGCAAACGAGCAGTGGTGCACAAGGCGCCAGCGATGAGCAATTGCCGCAAAGCGCCATCCGCAGGGGTAGGAATGGGCTGTCCACCGGCTAGAATTTGTCCGTTGGGAGCATAGCCAACGCCGGTTACCGTCAGTTGGCGTCCGGCTACCCACAAAGCGCGCACTGTCATTTCATTTTGAGTGAGCGTGCCGGTTTTGTCGGTGCAGATGACACTGGTGCAACCCAAGGTCTCGACAGCAGAAAGTTTTTTGATTAAGGCGTGGCGCTGCGCCATGCGCTGGGTGCCCATCGCCAAAGCCAAGGTTACTGTTGGCAGCAATCCCTCCGGGACGAAGGCAACAATCATCCCTAAGGAGAAGATAAAACTCTCGGCCAGGTTAATGCCCACCAATGCGGCAGCCAGCACGAAAAAGATCAAGCCAACGCTCACCGCTACTAGCGTGACAATTTTCGTAACGTTGCTCATTTCTTGCTGCAGCGGGCTCGGCTCTTCCTCCAATGCCTGGGTAAAATGTGCAATCTTGCCGAACTCGGTGTCCATAGCGGTGGCAAAGACAACCGCTTTGCCGGTGCCAGCCGCCACATTGGTGCCAGCGAAAACCAGGTTCGGTAGTTCCGTGCGTGCTAGATCTGCTTGCAATACCGCTTCACTTGTCTTTGGCACCGGGTGGGATTCTCCGGTGAGGATGGATTGGTCTATCTGCAGTCCTGCCTGATGCACCAGGCGGCCGTCGGCAGAGATATGGTCTCCCTCGCTGAGCAGCAAGACATCGCCGGGAACCAGTTCCTCAGCGGGGATACGCAGTTCTTCTCCCTCGCGCAGTACGCGGGCGTAAGTGGGAAGGAGGCGGCGCAACGCTTCCGTGGCTTTTTCCGCACGGTATTCCTGCCAGAAGCTGAAGGCTCCATTAATGAGATTGACCAGCCAAATGGCTATGCCTAACTGTGGCATCTGGGCAACAAGGGCAATTGCCCCGCCAATCCACAACAGAATAGCCATGAGGTGCGTGAAATTAGCCAAGAAGCGCAGCAAAAGGGGCTTGCGCACCGCCTCGCGGATGGCATTTCGGCCAAAGCGTTGCAGGCGCTCTGCGGCTTCTGCCTTTGTCAGTCCTCCTGGCCGTGTGCCCAGGGCTTGGTACACTTGGTCAACTGGCAGAGTCTGAATTTTGCCGCGGATATCTATTCCAGCAAGGTCGTTGGTCGGACCGGACATGCATTCCCTACAATTCTACAGGAGTAACTGCCGCTAACTATACCTTTCTTCCTTCCAAGGGTCACCATGGTTATGGTAGCCACGGGATTCCCAAAAACCAGGCATATCTTTTGCTCTGAATTCGATGCCCGTAACCCATTTGGCGCTTTTCCAGAAATAGAGCCTTGGTACGACCAGCCGCACCGGATAGCCATGTTCTGGGGTAAGCGGTTGGCCATCGTGCTCCATTGCAAAGAGGACATCGGGAGCGAAGAAATCGCTCAGTGTGAGGTTGGTTGTGAAATTACCTGCTGCATGGACGATGACAAATTTCGCCTCAGGGAGTATCGTGGTCAGGCTTTTGATGACGCTGGTGCTCACTCCTCCCCATAGGTTATTCAGACGTGACCATCCTGTAACACAATGGATGTCCGAGAGCACTTTCACCCGCGGCAAAGGAGCAAACTCTTCATACGCGAGGACCCGTCTCTCTCTGACCAAGCCCGATATCGTGAATGTCCATTGGGCGGGGTCAATGTGGGGGACAAAACCATAATGCAATACGGGCCATTTTTCAGTGAGCCTCTGACCTGGGGGCAGGCGGTTTTCCCGCTGAGTATCTGGGCTGATTATGACTTCTTCTTCCATATCTTCTTCTTCCTTTGGAGATAAGTATAATACAAATTTGCCATTCCTTCAATCCAGAAATGCTTTACCTGCGGCGCTGTTACGGCGAAGAATCAAGCATACGAGGCCCTTCGGCTTTGCCTCAGGGTGACACAAGGGAGGCACATTGCCCTGAGCAACGCTCCCCGTTGTCATTCTGAGCCGCGGAGCGGCGAAGAATCAAGCGCACGAGACCCTTCGGCTTTGCCTCAGGGGGACATGGAGGGGCAAATCCCCTCAAGTTACGTAGGGCCACTTCGTTGCACTCAGGGCAAGATTCAGGATGGCATGAGAGCAGCTCATCGTCTTGAGTAGTGCAGCGAGATCTCAAAGCGAGGACCAGAGGCCTTCCCTTTGCTCCTCTCAGAGCAAGTTCAGAGCTTGTCCTGAACGAGGTAAAGAAATGACGCAGATTCGTCTACTAGGAGCGAATTTTCAGCCCTTGTCAAGGTACTTGCTCACACACTCCAAGAGTTCAACGGGTTAGCAATGTGGTTCCACACAATTTCTATGGCTGGCGTGGGGTAAAACCGGTCTGACCGGTATAGCGCACACCATCATAGTCAAAGGTGACTGTAATGGGTACGAATACGCCAGGGGTATAATCCTTGACAGGTAGGGTGCAGACTCCAGCTCCATAGATAACGAGCACATCACAGGACGAGGGCCCCTCTTTTGTGGGATATATTGCACGCATGACGAGCCCACCCAGGCGGACACCATTCCGGATAATGCTGCCCCGAACGGTGACGAAAGAATTGAGCGGCGGGGTGGGATCGTCCACCCAGAGATCTAGTTCGATCCGAGCACCGTCCGGATGCAGCGTTACGTTGGGTTGGGGTAAGGGCAAGGATTGATTTGTAGGTGTCAAACTTGGTGCTGTGGTTGGCTGCGGGTTGGGAGTTATCGTCGGCGTTGGCATCGCGGGCACTGTACCGCGGGCGCACGATGTCAGGAGAAGGCACAGCACGAGCAGAAAGGCGATAGGTTTCATCTATTGCTCCTGGAAGACTTCATCATCTATGCATCATAGGAAAAGGCATGGCATGAGAGGATATTCTCGTGCACAGTTTCTAGCGCAGTGATTGTACTAACGCCTGCTCTCGCGGTCAAATGCCCGCATTCCGAGAGTGTTGAAATTCTTGTTACCCTGAGTGAAGCGAAGAGCCTGCCCTGAGTACAACGAAGGGGTCTCGCGTAGCTTTAGCCGTATTTTCCCAAGCACTGCGAGATGCTTCACTTCCCCTTTGCTTTCCCTTCGCTTCGCTCAGGGCAAGGCTCAGGGCGAGGGTTCAGCATGACATTGGAAGGGCTTTTTCAACACTCTCCGCATTCGCCAGAGGGTATTGAAAATGCCTCGCAGTGTAAAATGGTTGGAATCTATATTTTCTGCTGCACAATGGCGGCGGCGATCACTCCTGGGCCAGCGTGGCTGGATAAGACAGCACCTGTTTCTGTGACCATGACTTGTTCAGGGGGGAAAAGGATGCTCTCAGCCAATGCGCGCGCAAACTCAGGCACTGCTTCGGCTTGACGAGTATGGACGACGATGAGCATTTCCGCTGGCGCACGGCGGACGATTTCTTGCTGAATGCGTTCCAAGCCTTTCTCGCGTGAGCGGGCGGCTCCCAGGAGTTTGAGTTGGCCATCTACTACTTCCAGCATGGGTTTGATATGCAACACGCGGACCACGCGTTCCAGCACGGGAATAATCTGGTCAGCACGTCCGCCGCGGCGCAGGTATTCGATGGTATCCAAGAGGATGAACAGGTGTGTACGAGCACGGATGCTTTCGAGCAGGGTTAGGATTTCCTCGAGGCTTTTACCCTCTGCTGCTGCCTTGGCAGCAGTGATCGCTTGGTAAGCCTGGGCGAGCGAGAGGGAAAGCGTATCGAAAACGGTAACTCGTCCAGGAAAATTTTGTGCAGCGGCATAGGCTGAGTTGAGCGTTCCACTGTGTTTGCTGGTGATCGTCAGGCATAGGACATGATTGCCTTGCCCAATCAACTTGGAGAACGCTTCCTCGAACATCCCCGTGGCAGGCTGCGAGGTTTGGGGGTAGGGCGGGGCGTGTTGCGCTTTTTTCCAGAACTCGTCTACGGAGAGCTGGCCATCTAAATACACTTCTTCGCCAAAGCGCACGACCAGAGGTACCGTGGTAATCCCATACTGAGCGCACAGTTCTGGGGTCAGGTCTGCACCGGTGTCGGTAACGACAGCGATTCTGGGCATCTTCTCTTCTCCTCAATACTTGTATTTATTTACAAAACACAGTATAAAAACTTTGGTTACGCAGGCAGCCGAATTGTGTTGCGGCTCCATCGCGCATGAAAGGGGGCATTATGGCAGAGACAAGGCACAAGCGACCACGGGCACGCGAGGTAGGCATTATTGTGGGAGAGCTGCCGACGGGCACTTGGAATGCCATCACTGATGTAGAGGGCGTGTTAGTTGGGCATTGCACGCTGATCTCCGGACAGGGACCATTGGTGCCTGGGAAAGGGCCTGTACGTACCGGCGTTACAGCAGTACTGCCTCACAGAGGCAATCTTTTCCGGGATAAAGTGGCGGCTTCGGCCCATATTATCAACGGCTTTGGCAAATGCGTTGGATTACCCCAGGTGTTGGAGCTAGGCACATTAGAGACGCCCATTCTGCTCACGAATACACTCAATGTGGGTACCGTCGCCGATGCTTGTATACAATGGTGTCTGGAGCAAAACCCAGATATCGGGGTCACCACGTCATCTGTGAACCCGGTGGTTGGCGAATGCAATGATGGCTTTCTGAACGATATCCAAGGCCGTCATGTGCGCATGGAGCATGTCTTTGCGGCACTGAATGCGGCTGCCGCCGGTGCAGTAGAAGAAGGGTCTGTAGGTGCCGGGACTGGTATGTCAGCCTTTGGTTTTAAAGCGGGTGTGGGCACTGCATCCCGGAAGCTACCCGCTGCCCTCGGTGCTTTCACTGTGGGCGTGTTGCTTGTCGCGAATTTTGGTCGGCAGCGTGATCTACTGGTCATGGGAGTGCCGGTAGGACGTGCATTGGCATGTGAAAGCAACGCACCAAGCATCGTTGATGGGTCTGTGATGGTGGTGATTGCTACTGATGCGCCGCTTGCCCCGCACCAATTGGCGAGGTTGGCGCGCCGGGCATGTCATGGCTTGGCACGTACAGGGGCAACTGCAAGCCATGGCAGTGGGGATTTTGTGCTCGCTTTCTCGACCAGCAATCGCATTGCCCATCAGCCTTCTGCCTTTACGCGTACAGTGGCACTGGTGGAAGACAATGCGCCGGTGCTCGACGCTTTGTTCCTCGGCGTCATTGAAGCGACAGAGGAAGCAGTGTACAACGCGCTGCTGTGTGCTGAGAGAATGGAAGGTCGCGATGGGCATGTGCGGGAAGCACTGCCTGTTGATGCCTTGCTGCAGTTGCTCCGTCAGTATGGTCGAGTTTCCTAAAGAGCCTTCGCCCCCTTAGTTTTCGCTAGCGGTTTCGCACAGTGTGTGGTATAATGGCTGCCAATGTGGCTGGCAGTGGGTACTTCTGATCATCATGGAAAGGATAGGAAAGATGGAAAAGCATTGGTGGCGCGTGATGGCGGGATTGCTAGTAATCATTGTAGGAGTTCTTTTGTTGTTGGCGCAGTTGGAGTGGATTGTGCTCGGGGGAGCACTATGGGGTAGCCTGGCTTTGCTGGCTGGCGCAGCAATCTTTGGCTCCCTATGGTTGAGCAACCCTGCGGAATGGTGGCCCCTGATTCCTGGCTGCATCATGCTGGGTTGGGGTGTAGGCTTGCTTTTCGCCGCCTTAGGGCTGCCTGGCTGGCTTGTATCCTTGAGTGGATTTGCGGGAAGTGCGCTGCCGTTTTTCTACATTTTCTTCAAGCAAGGTGTGAAGGAAGGTTGGTGGGCACTGATCCCGGCGGGCATCCTCAGCGCTTGGGGGTTGGGTTCGTTGCTCGCAGGGCTGGGACTGCCGGAAGCACTGGTGAATTGGGTAGGTTTTTGGGGCAGTGCCGTACCCTTCTTAGCCATTTTTGCCCTGGACCGCCGCAAAAACTGGTGGGCGCTGATCCCTGGCGGTGTGATGGCTTTCATGGGTGTGGTGCTGGCAATGGGCCAGTGGTTGGGTGAGGAGTGGATTCCCACGCTCATTCTCTTTGGTATCGCCCTTGTCTTTTTGGCAATTTTCATCGTGGATCGCCGCAACTGGTGGGCATTGATACCGGCTGGAGTGCTGGCAGTGGTGGGCATTGGCGTAGGCCCACTAGGCGCAGCGATTTGGATGCTTTGGCCGGTAGCGCTCATCTTGCTCGGCGTCTTTTTGATTGTGCGCACCTTTCTAGAACGAGGGCAGCGCAGCTGATGCGATTGGTTTCATGGGGATGGGACAAATGCTTTTCCGATCGCGGGTGCTGGTAAACCGCATTCTCCTGGGGATTGCGCTGCTGGCTATCGCGCTTGGCCTTGCCTTGGGGCAGGCGCTGATCACCTGGCTGAATGCTACTGTGCTTTGCCTCTCTTGCATTGGCATTCAGTAGGACAGGTTAGGGGTCAAGGGTTAGGGGGGACACGTCTAGGGGGTTCACGGTAAAAGTGTCTCGGTTGATCTCTTTTCTGCTCACGGCGCGCAGACGATACGTCCAGGCTATTTCATTCCTGGTGATGAATTCTTTTTTCTTCCAGTCTTTGAAGGCTATTCCCTGTCTGGGGATGAACTGCTACGCTTGTCCTGGAGCCATCTTTGCCTGTCCCATTGGCACGTTGCAGCATTTTGCAGCGATACGCCAGTTCCCCTTCTATACGTTGGGCGTGCTTGCTCTGGTCGGGACTATGGTAGGGCGTCTCGCCTGTGGCTGGCTGTGCCCATTTGGGTGGTTTCAGGAGCTTGTGCACAGTCTAGGACGTAGGCTTCGCCTTGGTAGGGGCAGACTGGATAGGCTTCGGGTTGGTCAGCCGGCAAGCAAGTACGTTGGTTGGTTGCCATACATGTTCCTCATTGTGTTGGTAGGCGTGGTGCCCCTTTTCACACGAGAGCCTTGGTTTTCCAAACTCTGCCCAGTAGGGACAATTGAAGCAGCCATTCCGTGGATTCTCGTGAATGCGGGCTTGCGCGCACAGGTGGGATGGCTGTTTGCCGTCAAGATAGCGATATTGTTGGGTTTTCTCTTCTGGATGTTGCGCAGCAAACGCCCCTTTTGCCGTTTTGTCTGCCCGTTGGGAGCGATTTGGTCGCCGTTTAACCGTCTCAGCGCGTTGCACCTGGCAGTGGATAGAACAAGTTGCAGTCAGTGTGAAATTTGCCATACAGTCTGCCCCGTGGACATTCGCATTTATGAAGATCCCCATTCTACCCGCTGCATCCGCTGCATGGAATGCGTGCGTGCCTGTCCAGAGGGGGCGATTCGGCTGGGAATGGATGAAACGTGAAACATAATGCGTAAAACGTAAGGCGTAAAGCGTAAAACGTAATGATTACGCTTCACGTTTCTCGTTTTACGTTTTAGAAACTCCCCGCCTTGATCAGTTTGCTCGCCAGCATGCCTCCGAGCACTGCCAGGTCTTCAATGGGAAGATAGTGGCCTGCGGCGGCGTCGAAGAGCACATTCACCGCTGGTGCGAGTTCCTCATCGCCCAGGTGGAGGATTACTGCCATGCGGATGCGTGGCAGCAGACGAAACATGTAAGCAGCATCGCCAAAGGAGAGCCGCTCTCCGCCTAAAGCCTTGGCGGCAGCAGCAAAGCCTTTGGGGTCCGAACCATAGGCTTGCAACAAGCGCAAATTGGCACGCTTCTGAAAAGCCTGGTCATAAATCAGCCCATCTGGCAGTTCACGAAAAGTAATCCAGCGGTCCGCGGGGAATGTCCCATCGGCATGGATGAGGTAATGGAGGATAATCAGGCGCGTGGTGATATCTGCTTCCTCGCCGCTGGCATTGCGTACTGAGATGTCGGGAAAGGTAACTGTATACTCTTCGCCAAAAAAGCGCACCAAGAACTGGCCCCCTTCATCCTCCGCGTGAAAGTTACAGCCAGCCATATAAGCGGTTTTGTACGGTTCGAGTTTCCTTAGGTCTTGGCAGGCTTTTTCCAGAGCGGTCTGAAATCCTTTTTCCCTTGAATGGGCCATGTTTCCTCCACCAATCTATTGTTATAAAGCACAGGCGTATCTCTGCCTTTTCCTTTACGTCATCTATTTTGGTGAAATAGTATAGGTTGATTTGCCGTGCTTGGCAAATCATTGTAGGTTACGAGTAAGTAAACACTGCCTCGGTTACGTTGACAAATTGACACTTTCGTGGTAATATAATAAAAAGTATCAGCCCCACGAGCAGTGCCAGTTGTCACGGAGAATTGCAAAGGGAGGAGGAGAAATGCCCAAGGCACTAAGAGTTGTTGTTGCATTGAGCGTTGTTGCTTTTTTGTTTGTCGCACTGGCTGGACTCGTAGCAGGATCGTCTTCCACTGCCCAAGTTGGGGCCACGGCAGATGGAAGCAGTGCGGCGCAAACTCAAGTGGGAGATCCGACGGCGCTAGATCCCATTACTAGGTTGCCTCCTGAAGATCCTCCCTACACCAAATCCGAACCTATCTTCAATCCCCAACTCGTGCAAGCCCCGATCAAAGATTCAGTAACCTGGAACCCCCTCTTCATGTCCGAGTTCGAGACCTTCGATGGCAATCAAGCGCTAGGCTTGTATGGGCAAATCCATGCCGGCACGACCAACGCGACAGAGAAGGTCTGGTTCCGCATGTGGTACGAACCCTGGCATTGGGACAAGGATTGGAATGCCAACGGCGTGCTCGATATCCACCCTGAGGCGCAGATGCCATACACCCAGACCAAAGGCACTAGGTATGATGAGTGGTACCCAGCCATTATGCAGGAATTTACCTACATGCTCATGGAACCCAAACTGGTGTCTGAGAAGCCAGAGCCGTTGTCTGGCCCGGTGGACCGCAGCCTGGGTGGCACCCGTTTTGTCTTCCCGGTCGGGATTCGTCGGGACCAATTGGCGGATCCAGCAGGCGAGGGCTTGACCATTCTGGATGCTGACGATGACGGAGTGCCGGACATCGTGCACGTGGAAAGCGAATTGACGCTGTTCGAGTTGACCAAGATCGCAGCCGATTTCAACGGAAATGGCCAGATTGACCCATTGGATAGGGATGCCATTGAGTTGAATGGGAACGAATTGGTTGTCTTCCGCTTGGATAGCAAGTCACTTGAGTCCGGTCTCGAGGTACGCTTCTTAGACTATAGGGTCATGGTCGATTTTGTGTATGACAACAGCGTGGATATCCGCGTTTGGTATACTGGTGATACCGTTACACCTCCCGATAGTGACCGCTCGAAGAATATTGGCATTGGTGACATGGTCCTCTGTGGGCGTGTTGGCCTCCTGCAGCATATCCAAGCAGTAGCCAACGGCGGGTCGGGCACGAACATGTGCAACTTCCCCACGGGGCCCTTCTTCGTCTACCTGGAAGGCATTGATACGGGGCAGGGAAAGGCGCGCCTGATTGTCGGACGCGCCTTGGGCGCTACCTGGAGCGGCATGGAGCAGGCCGCTGGTCAGCCAGACCTGAAAGAGGGTGATCCGTGGTTCCTGAAGCGCTTCTATGTAGATGGCCACGAATACAATGTGGTGGCGATCAAGACGGAAAATGGCGCCGCGGTTGGCATTCCCAATCGCTGCACGCTCGATAGCAATGGCGATAGAGAAATTGACGCCGGCCTATGGCCCCCGCACGTAGACCCCACACGCTTCAAGTTCATCACCATCCGTACCCCCGTGCCCAAGACGAGCGATTACGAGGACCTGGGTGGGGGATATGTGATTGAGCAGCACTCGGTGCGCTTGCAGGCGTATGGACCAGGAAATCCTCTCTCGGTGATGCCGCCCTACAATTACCCGCACTATATCCTTTTGGATGTACAGGCATTAGAGGGATTTGCTTGCCAAGAGGATGATGTACGGTATCTGGGGCCTCTGGTAGAGGCGCCGCCAGTGGAGGGCTTCTATTATGTGGAAGAGGACAAGAACTGGCAGTTCCTAGGTGAACTGGAGGAAAAGTATGGTGACCACGGTCAGGATGAGTTTTGGTACGTGGAGCAATTCCACACCCTGCCCTGGGAGTACACGGAGTTTGTGCTGCCCGATGTACGTCCTGACCGCACGGATGACCTTTACTTGATGACCAGCGCGTTCCTCGCGCCGCAGAGCGAAGCCGTGCTGTGGACGCAAGATGCACCGACCAATACGACCCAGACCTATCACCTGCGCTGGGACGCAAGGGCAAATTGCTGGGTACGCGATGAGAACGTGAACACGATGCCCCGGGATTGGAAGCCGCGTGTCAAGTTCTGGTTTGATCCCAGTGACAGTGAGAGGAACTGGAAGTACAAGACCAATCCTGATCGCGGCGGTGGCTTGCGCCTGTATGGCTTTGACCATGAAGGACCCGGCGACAGGACCGTTGTGGACCCTGGTTCACGCACGCTGGTACCCACTTATCCGGTGGAGGTGTTGCCCTACACTGATCCGTGGGCGCCTTTCAATCCGCAATTACCGCAGGCGCCAACGAAGGACTCGCTTACCTTCAACCCGGCTTACATGGACAAGTACAACTACAGCCTGGGCGATGAATTAGTCAGCCTGTACAATAAACTTTCTATCCGTGAGCACGATGCGCGCGAAAAGGTCTTCCTGCGCATGTGGTACGAGCCTGAGTATCTGGACAAAATCCTCAGGGTGAGTTCCAGCGCGCCGTACACGCCCACTGCGGTTTATACCTTCCCGGCGCTGATGCAGGAGTTTACCTACATGTACCTGGATACGCGGGACAAACCTGCCAGTGGGCAGCCAGGCTCCAGTTCCTTTGCTTTCCCTATGGCGACTGACCCAACCCAGTTGCCCATGCCAGATCCGACTACAGAGGATCTGTCTCCCCTGTTGCTGCCTAGCTTTGGCTATGGTTTGACGACCTTCGACGGCAATTTTGACGGCATCCATGACGTTGTGCAGGTGCACAGCGAGCGCTCCTTGGCTGATCTGACCGGAATTCACGCGGATTTCAACGGCGATGGGCTGATCGGTATGCTGGATAAAGACGATACCGTGCTGAATGGCAACGAGATGGTGGTCTTTGCCCTGGAGTCCATCCGCTTACAGCGCGGGCAGAGCGTACAGTTCCTGGATCATATGGTAACGCTCCATAATGTTGCACCTGGCACAGCAGAATTGCAGTTCTGGTATACCGGCGGTGGCTTGCATGCCTGGGTAGGCGGACAATACTCGCTGCATCCTGACCGCATTGGTTCGCCGGTAACCTTACAGGTGAGGCAGATGGCCATTGCCGATGGGACAAGGCGGCTGGTGCGGATTGTGCCCACGGGAGGCAACCTGGGCAGGACGGATGGCGCCTGGTTTGTTTTCGTCAGCGATGTGTATAGCTATCCAGGAATAGACCCGGGGGATGAGCGGGTTTCGCTGATCGTTGGCCGGGCACTGGGCGCGACGCACAGCGCTATGGATGATGGACGCGGTAGCCATGACCTGCGGCCTGGCGATCCCTGGTATCTGAAGCGTTTCTTCGTGGACGGGCACGAGTATAACGTGGTTGCGATTTACACCACACGCGCTGCTCAGCCTAACCCCGGCGATGAGACCTATGAATTCAAGTACATCACCATTCGCACGCCGGTGCCTAAGGTCAATTTCATTAACTATGAGGATTCGCAGAAACTAGAGGGCTACTATCCGATTACAGGCGCAGTGATGTCTGTGCTGCCGCCGTTCAACTATTTTCACACGGAAGTCGAAGACATCCAGGCGCTTCCAGAGAAAGCCGTGCCTGGAGGTGGGGCCACAGAGGAATTTGTCTTTGGCAATAGCCGCTTCCAGGAGGACGATTGCCGTGGAAGCCTATTCCAGTATGCCGTGCCGCCCCATCAGATTCTTATCTGGTACGAGGATAGAGAGCCACAGTTCTTTGGAGAATTGAAGGAGAAATACAACGATGACACCCAAAGGGAACTGTGGCAGACCGAACAGTGGCACACGATGCCAGATCAGTACACGGAATTGCTGTTGCCCTTCGTGCCACAGCCCGAAGAGTCACCCTACCTGTACTTACTCACCAGTGACTGGGAGTCGGAGCAGAGCCGCGTCTATTATTACGGATGCCCGGATTACACGCAGGATCAACTGCACACCTGGAACGCGGCGATCCCTGGGACGAATATGACGATAACAGGTACAGGCCAGTCGTTCTTCAATGCCAGTGCGGCGCAGCGACTGCGGGTCAAATTCCTGTATGATCCCATGGATTCGGATGATGTGTATGTGAACAGGCTGGATGGTTATAGCACCCTGCGCATGTATGGCAGTGGCATCCACAGCGTGCGGACGTGGGGACCGCCGCTGCCGACACCGACGCCCACGCGCACGGCGACGCCGACGCCAACACGCACGCCAACGCCTCTGCCCGGTCCGACCGGCAGCATCAGCGGCACGGTGAGGCTCTACGCCCGCACGAACCACAGCGGTGCCGTGGTGAGTGCAGGGTCTGCAACGACCGTTACGGGCAGCGATGGGCGGTTTGTCCTCTCTGGGCTCCCGGCTGGCACTTACAGTGTGGTTGCGGCTATGCCTGGTTACCTGTACGCCGTAGAGCCAGGGGTGGTAGTAACGGCGGGCCAGACCACTCCCTTGCGCACCGTGCAGTTGCTGGGCGGCGATGCCTGTGGGCCCGGGGAAATTCCGCCGGACTGTGTGGTCAATTTGTACGATATGGTCTTTATCGCCAGGAGGTATGGTACTAGCCCACCCAGCGATCCGCGTGCGGACATCAACGGCAACGGAGCAGTGGATATCTTTGACCTGGTTGCCGCAGGCTGGGCGTATGGCAAAGCCTGTCCTCAGCCTTGGCTCCCGCCTCCGTCCGGCAGCTCGCTCGCTTTGACACCAGCGACTGTGCTCGTTTCACCGCCACAGCAGTGGGGTGTAGAAGTGGATGAGTTGTTGACCGTTACTTTGGAACTGCGGGATGTCAGCGATCTGTACGGAGTGGATGTCCAGTTGGAATTCAACCCCGATGTCCTGGAAGTGGTGGATGTAGATCCATTCACAGAGGGCGTGCAGGTTACGCCAGGAACTTTCCCTGACCCGGCGCAAGGGGCTGTCGCGGCGAAAGAGGCGGACAATAGCGCAGGCACCGTGCATTATGCGCTCACGCTGATCAACCCCGCCCCACCTGCTAATGGCAGCGGTACATTGTGTCTCGTGAATTTCCGTGCTAAAGCGCAGGGGCATAGCCCGTTGCGTATCTTTGCAGCGGAATTGGTGAGGCCAACGGGTGAATCCATGCCTGTTGGGGTTGCTGGTGGTTCCGTCCGTGTAGGGCAGACCTTTGTGCTGTACCTGCCGCTCGTTCTGAAGTCTAGCGAGCAGCGTTAAACATTTTCCAGCAGGGGATAGGGTGGACTCCAGCGGTGAGGCTCCCACCCCTGCTGCAGGCAATTACTTTTAAGGAGGGGTCAATGTCGAGAGGAATGAGTCGAAGTATTCTATCGTTGCTGGTGTGTGGCCTGCTCATCGGGCTCCTACCGGTTTCTGTGGCTCTGGCGCAGGCAACGATCGTGCTGGTGGATCCGCCGTCACGCACGGTGAACCTGAACGACACCTTCACTTTGGACATCAAGGTGGATACTGTAACGAATTTGTACGCAGTGGATGTGCGGATCACCTTTGATGCGGCCAAGTTGGAGGTCCAGGATGCGAATCCTGGCCTAGGCGGGGTGCAGATTGAGCCAGGAACTTTTCTGAATCCGGCGCAAGGCTTCATGATTCAGAACGTGGCAGACAACACCACAGGGCAAATCCAGTATGCCTTCACCTTGCTCTCCCCTGCTCCAGCGGTGAGTGGCACGGGTGTGTTGGCGCGCATTACATTCAGAGCCAAGGCGACAGGCAATGCCCAGGTTAGCTTCACCAGTGTGACGCTGTCCAATGATCAGGCGCAGCCTATCGTAGCCACGCCAATGCCTGGCTCTGTAACGATATTGCCGGCAGGTACACCTACCACGCCAGCGCCAACCGGCACGCCCACGGTACCTGCGCCGACCGCTACACCTGTTGGGACACCGGCTCCGACGGCTGTGCCACCAGGCGTTGGGTTCCCGTATGTGGTGCAGTGGGGCGATACGGTGTACTCCATCGCGCGGCGCTTTGGCTTGCCACCGGATGCCATCATCCGCGCGAACAACCTGGTGAACCCCAACCTGATTCTGGCTGGCCAAGTTCTGATCATACCTGCACTGCCTGCGCCGCCGCCAGGACCCACTATGTATGTGGTGCAGCCAGGGGATAACCTGTATCGCATCTCGCTAAGGTTCGGGGTGCCGATTGAGGCGATCATCGCGGTCAACCGCATTGTCAATCCGTGGTATATCCGCGCTGGGCAAGTGCTGATCATCCCAACCGGTGCACCGCCAGTCCCTCCAGCCACGCGGACATACATCGTACAGCGTGGTGATACAGTGTGGTCTATCGCAGCCATGTTCCGCGTGACACCGTGGGCGATTATCAGCCTGAACAATCTGGTCAATCCGAACCTCATTTTCGTTGGCCAAACATTATTGATCCCGTAGGTTTGATTCGTTCGTTACACAACAGGTGCGACGTACCCAACGTGCGTCGCACCTGAAAGTTTTTGGTTTGCGGGTATCTCAGGATCATTTGAGGCGTTACTCAGGAAATCCTCGTGCAGTATGTGGCATGCAGGAGGATAGAATGTTGTCTGCGTGCTGAGCATTATCCCGCTCTGTAGGCGCTTTTCTGCATTCCTGTTGCCCTTACTCTACTTTCATTGCTTCTTCCGTTCACTTGAGGGTGTTGAAAAAGCCCTTCCAATGTCATGCTGAACCTTCGCCCTGAGCAAAGCGAAGGGGAAGTGAAGCATCTCGCAGTACTTGGAAAAACAGGTTAAAGTTACGCGAGACCCCTTCGTTGTACTCAGGGCAGGCTCTTCGCTTCGCTCAGAGTGACAAGATTTTCAACACTCTCGTTCACTGTCCATGTTGCTACATTCGGTATAGATTCTCGCCGCACTCATGGGGATGTCATCTGAATTGACAATGTGCCCAAAGTATGGTATATGGAGAATAGCAAGATGAGCCGTGGAGAATAGGAAGAGCAGCATGGCAGTGCCAGTGGTGTCTATTGTAGGCCGCTCCAATGTGGGCAAAACCACTTTTATGGAAAAACTGATCCGTGAATTGAAAAGCCGCGGGTATCGTGTGGGCACGATCAAGCATTATGAGCATGACTTTGAGATCGATGTGCCAGGGAAGGATAGCTGGCGGCATGCCCAGGCGGGCAGCGATATAACCGTCATCTCGTCTCCGCAGAAGATAGCACTGATCCGGCGATTGGAGGCAGAATTGCCCTTGGATGAAGTTGTCACTGCCATGCCCACGGTGGACATCATCCTCACCGAGGGGTATAAGCACGAGAACAAGCCCAAGATTGAGGTTTGCCGCGGAGCGGCGCCGCAAGAGTTCCTTTCTTCGGAGCAGGAGTTGATCGCGCTCGTGACAGACCAGCCACTGGAGCGTGCATCCGTGCCACAGTTCCGTTTCGATGATGCATCCGGTGTGGCAGATTTACTCGAGGAGAGATACATCTCTGCGGCTAAATCTCTCCGTTCGTCAGCAAATCTTTGAGTGGTTCATCCCGGGTAGAAGGAGGAAGGAGTAGTGCCCAGGGTTATTTGTTGGCAGACCGATTGTCTTTATAATGTGGATGGCAGGTGCCGGGCTGGGGAGATAGAGTATGACCCTGCTGATGGCTGCCTGACCATGGAACCGCGTACCGAGCTCGATGATTCGGATGATGAGGAAGAGGAGGAATGGGAACGCAGAGGGATGCACCTGCTTGACGGGGAGTAATTGCAGGCGTAAGCCACGGTTACTTCAAAAAAACAGGTCAGGGATGCGCGGGGCTTTTGTTTTTCATGTCTAAGGGGCTTACATAAGCCGTGTCAATTGGACCTGGGATTTGCCATTTAGCGTGAAAAGGAGTATACTTTCTTTGTCAGCGCGATGTGGTGGGCGTAGCTCAATGGGCAGAGCACTGGTCTGTGGAACCAGGTGTTACGGGTTCGAGCCCCGTCGTCCACCTTGTAGCGACGCTATGGAGCGTGGAGCCGTCAAGCCCGCGCTCTTCTTTTTATCCAATACTGGTATTGACTCTGGGAGAGCATGAACATGGAAGTAATCCAACCCCGCTTACCTAAGGGCATGAGAGACATCTTGCCACGACAGATGGTACTGCGCCAATACGTGTTGGGCATTGTGGAACGAACCTTTGCCGAATTCGGCTTTGAGCCTTTGATCACCCCCTCGGTTGAACTCGCCGAGATTTTGCTCGGAAAATACGGCGCGGAGGCGGAAAAACTGATCTTTATGGTGCAGCATCGCGGCGGCAAAGAGAAACTGGCTCTGCGCTATGACCTGTCCGTTCCCCTCAGTCGGGTAGTTGCCCAGTATCCAGATTTGCCCAAGCCTTTCCGCCGTTACCAGATCGCGCCGGTGTGGCGAGCGGAACGGCCACAAAAGGGCCGCTATCGCGAGTTCTGGCAGTGCGATGCGGATATTGTGGGTTCTTCCAGCATGCTGGCTGATGCTGAAATCATCGCCTTGATTTATACGGTGCTGCAACGACTTGGTTTCCAGCAATTCGTGATCCGCATCAACGATCGGAAAATACTCAGCGGGATTGGCCAGTATTCCGGTGTGCCGGAAGCACAATTGCCCGAACTGTATCGCACTATAGACAAACTGGACAAGATTGGCATAGAGGCAGTACGTGAGGAGTTGCAGGCGAGTGGGCTAGCGGGACAAATGATTGATCGTTTGCTGGCGCTGCTACAGCCCGGGAAAGACGGGCAAGCAGCGCTGGATGACTTGCGTCGCGAATTGATGGACTATCCTCTGGCTCAGGAAGGCATCGCCGAACTCACTGAATTGCTCAGTTACCTTCCCTCGCTGGGTGTGAAGGATGGTTTCTACCGTGTTGACCTGGCTATGGTGCGCGGCTTGGACTATTATACGGGCCCCATTTATGAGACGGTGGTAGAGAAACCGCGTATTGGCAGTATCACGGGGGGGGGTCGCTTTGACGGCTTAGTGGGCAAGTTCTCTGTGCAAAGTTATCCCGCTACGGGTACGACCATCGGCATAGAGCGCATTTTGGATGTTATGGAAGAACTGCGCATGTTTCCCTCCGATGTTGGCGAGACTACGGTGCAGGTGCTCGTTACCGTTTTCAATGCGGATCTGATGCATGAGTCGTTGCGCTTACTTACCGCGTTGCGCAGCGCCGGCTTGCGTTGTGAGTTGTACTATGATACCGACCCGTTAGGTACCCAGATTCGCTATGCTTTGAAGAAGGGCATTCCCTTTGTGGCCATTGTTGGACCGGACGAACTGGCCTCGGCTCAGGTTACGCTGCGCAACCTGCCGCTCAAATCGCAGGTGCAGGTAGCGCGTTCCGAAGTGAGCGAGTTTTTGCGGAGGCAATTTGCCAGCGAGGCCACTCCTCCCCCACTGTAGACAGGGTGGTCATTCATGGATGATCTGGAAGCCAGATTGGAAATGTTGTCTGCTTTGCAGCAATCCCTCGGCTTGGTTTTTCGTGATCTATCGTTGTTGCTGCAGGCTCTCACCCATTCCTCCTACTTGAACGAAAATCCTACCTGCTCATGGGGCGATAACGAGCGGCTGGAGTTTCTTGGCGATGCCGTGGGTGATTTCCTCGCTGCCGCATTCCTCTATGAGCGGTTTCCTCATTGGCAGGAAGGGCAGTTGACCAGCGTGCGTGCTGAACTGGTGCGTACTGATACGCTGGCACGCTTTGCCCGACAAATCGGGTTAGGGCAATATCTCTTGATGGGGCAGGGCGAGGAGCAAAGTGGCGGCCGTGACCGCATTGCCATGCTGAGCGATGCGTTTGAAGCGTTATTAGGCGCGATATACCTGGATCAGGGCATGGAGGCGGCGCGAAGGTTTTTCCTCCCCTTTTTGCAGCCTCTGGTAGAGACTTTTTCCGTTGCGACGCAGTGGCGTGATGCGAAGAGCCGCTTGCAGGAATGGGCGCAGGCTGTTTTGCACGAGACGCCTTCCTACCGCACGGTGCAGGAAACTGGGCCGGATCACGCCAAGGAGTTCACCGTGGAGGTGCTTGTCGGAGGACAAGTACGAGGACGCGGAGTGGGGCGTAGCAAACATGCGGCGGAACAGGCCGCCGCTCAGGCAGCGCTGGAGGCACTCTTTACGCCCGCGGAACATGCCGCGCAAGGTGATAGACCCGAGTCTCAGCCCCCCAAGTAGGCTGCTTGCACCGCAGGATTTTGAGCCAGTTCGCTGGAGGGTCCTTCCAAAACGATGTTGCCTGTCTCCAGCACATAGCATCGTTGTGCGAATTTGAGAGCCATCCGCGCATTTTGTTCGACCAGTAAAATAGTAGTCCCCGCTTCGTTGATTTCCCGGAGCACACGGAAGAGATCGCGCATCAGAACCGGAGCCAAGCCCATCGAGGGTTCATCAAGCAGCATCAAGCGGCCCCGTGTCATAAGGGCCCTGGCTACTGCCAACATTTGCTGTTCCCCACCGCTCAGGGTGTCTCCCCGCTGCTCTTTTCTTTCCGCCAAGCGAGGAAAGAGCGCGAAAATACGCTCAAAGTCCTGTGCTATCCCCTCCCTATCCTTACGGTTATAAGCAGCCAGTTTGAGGTTCTCCATCACGGTAAGGTTGCCAAAGATGCGTCTCCCTTCTGGGACATGGGCAATGCCCAATTTGACCACATCATGGGGTGCAAAATCCAGTAGATTTTTCCCCTCATAGCGGATGTTGCCAGCCTGTACAGAGATGAGCCGGGAGATAGCCTTGAGTGTTGTGGATTTGCCTGCTCCATTCGCTCCAATCAGAGCCACGATTTCGCCTTCATCCACATGGAATGATATGCCATGTAGGGCTTTAATGTGGCCATAAGAGACCTCAAGGTTCTCTACAGACAATAGCATGTTGCTACCTCCTTGCATTCATGGAGACGCTGGAGTGGCATCTGGGACGAGTCCAGAGAGCGTTCTGATTGCCACGATCTCTCCGTTCTGAATATAGACCCGTGGCACGCGAGCAGAAATGGCCGTGAGGACTTCGTAGTGGATACTGTGGAGCGTTTCTGCCATCAAGTCAGCGCTGATCTCCTCATTGCCCTGTTTCCCAATGAGGACCACCTCGTCATCGCGTTCTATCTCTGGGATGTCGCTGACGTTCACGATGCATTGATCCATGCAGATTCGTCCGATCACAGGGGCGCGTTTTCCCCGTATCAAGACATAACCGATGTTGGATAATGCCCGACGGAAACCATCGCCAAAGCCTAGTGGAACCAGCGCAGCGCGAATGGGCTGGGCAGGGATGTAGGTGCGTCCATAGCTCACTCCCCATCCGGCAGGCAAGGTCTGCAGGCGGGCAACGCGGCTTTTTAACATCAAGGCTGGCTTCAGGGGGATGGAGTGGTCCACTTCGGGGGACGGATAGAGGCCGTAAATGACGGTTCCGCATCTCACCATGTCCAAGTGTGCCTCAGGCAGGTCCAGAGTGGTAGGGCTGTTCGCCACATGACGGATAGGGACAGAAATCCCTTTATCCTGAAGATTTTGCAGCACCTGTTTATAGATTGCGAATTGCTGGTAGGTATAAGTCTTGTCTTTCTCATCCGCCGTGGCAAACTGCGTGTACAAGCCCTCGAAGCGCAATCCTGGCAGGGTGAGGAGTTGCTCGACAAAATTTGCTACCTCATCGGGCATAAGTCCGAAGCGACCCATGCCGGTGTCCACTTTGACATGGACAGGCGTGATGACACTTGCTTTGCTGGACAACTGCGACAATGCGACTGCAATGTCCCAGTGCATGATGGGCGCATCAATGCGCCACTTGACTACTGCCTCCATCTCTTCGACAGGGACATAGCCCAGGACGAAAATGGGTACCGTAATCCCCGCTTGGCGGAGTTGAATGGCTTCATCAACCCGCGCTGTCGCCAGTCGGGTGGCGCCGTTTTGCAATGCGGTCCTAGCCACCATAACTGCCCCATGGCCATAACCGTCGCCTTTGACCACAGCCATTAATTCCACCTTTTCGCCGATCCATCGCTTGATCTGGCGGGTATTGTAGGCAATGGCGTCAAGGTCAACCTCCGCCCAATTCGGTTTGTCCCTGAAAGGGAGTTTGGGCGGCTGCCAAGGTGGTGTAGTTGTTAGCTTGTTTTCCATCGTACTCATTCCACTTCTTCTCCAAGATAAGCCTGAAGCACCCTGGGATTGGTGCGGATCTCCTCAGGAGTGCCTTCAGCAATAGTTTCTCCAAAGTCCATCACTTTGATGTACCTGCAAATGCGCATGACCAAGCGCATTTGGTGTTCAATCAAGAAAATTGTTAACCCAAATTCTTGTCGGATGCGTTGTATCAAGTCCATGAGCCGGTCAATTTCGCCGGGGTTCATGCCCGCAGCCGGTTCATCCAGTAGCAATAGGCGGGGCTTGGTAGCCAAAGCGCGAGCGATCTCCACCCTCTTTTGCTCACCATAGGGCAGGTTCATAGCCAGTTCCTGGGCGTAGCGCTCCAAGTTGAAAATCTCCAGGAGCCTGTATGCTTCCCGGGTGAGAGCCTTGTCTTCGGAGACGAGATGGGGCGTGCGGAAGAAAGCATCCAGTAAATTTGAGCGCACCTGGGAGTAGAAGGCAATCCTAACGTTGTCCAAGACTGAAACATTGTTGAACAAGCGGATGGTTTGGAAGGTGCGGCAAATGCCCTTTGCAGTAATCTGATGTGGCTGCAATCCTACCAGGTTTTGGCCATTAAATTGGATGGTGCCCTTGGTGGGTCGGTATATGCCGGTGATTAAATTGAAGACTGTCGTTTTTCCTGCTCCATTGGGGCCAATCAAACCGATTAACTCGCCTTCCTCGAGCGCCAGGTTAAAGTCGTACACAGCGCGCAGACCGCCAAAATAGTGAGTGAGGCCATTAATGTGAAGTAGAGCCATAGACCTCCGCCTCCTCTCTTGGGATCAAAAACTGGAATTCACGGAACCCCATAAGGCCGGTATGGCGCCGCAAGAGCATCACGAGCAGGAGCAGAGGGATCAAAACCCACTTCCATACCTCGAGCGGACGCAGCATTTCTAGCAAGATCGTGAAGGTAGCCGCGCCTACCAGCGAGCCACTGATGCTTGCCATGCCCCCGAGATAGACCATGACTAGGCATTCGGTGGATTTAAGCAACGTAAATGAGCTGGGGTTGATGTACAGCAACAAGTGGGCAAATAGGCCTCCCGCAATTCCCGCGAAGAAGGAGGACGTGCAGAAGGCGATGATTTTCATGCGGCGTGTATTCACCGTCATGGCTTCAGCGGCAATTTCATCTTCGCGGATGGCAATCACACCTCTGCCATATGGCGAGAGCACAAAGTTACGGATAAGCACGAGGGTGAGCACAGACCAAAAGAATACCCAAGGGACATTGGTCAGTTTTGCCATGCCCATGAAACCGCGCGAACCACCAATTCTTTCTATGTTCTCGATGCCATTTTTGATGATAAAGTTCGTGGCTAGGGTGATAATTGCCAGATAGTCGCCACGGATTTTGAAGGAAGGAATGGCTACTAGCAGTCCAGCGATAGCGGCACCAGCCCCTCCAGCGAGCAATGCAAGGGGAAAGACGAGGTGGCCCAGCGATCGTGGGAACACCCATACGGTGAGAATAGAAGCAATGTAGGCGCCAACGCCCATGAAGCCAGCATGCCCTACGGAAAACTCGCCCATGTAGCCATTCACCAGGTTCAGGCTGATACAAAGGATGAAGTTGATGCCCATCAGGCACAGGATCATGGTGCGGTATTCGTGGAACCCACCCCACAGCAATGCCACCAGGAAAAGGGCTAGGACATAGACAAGCATCAAGCGCTGTGAGGGCACTTTCTGTAGCAACTTTTGTACCAAGGGCGTCAATAACCGCGCCGCGATATAGGTCGGTACAAGGTATATGAGCAGGTCATAGGCAATAGCGCTTGGCAGCAAAGCGAGGGATTGCTGCACTAGGATGATTCCGAACAAGGTAGGCATAGTTGGGAGTCCGAGCAATGACGCCACGGGGTACCCGATAAAGAGTTCGATAGCGCTCGCTATGCCAAAGCCAAGCAAGTATGCCAACACAGGGATTGCAGACAGGTGAGAACGCAGTTTCTGCCACTGTGCCATTTTGCCACCTACACTTTCTGGCGAAGGGGTAGACCAAAAATGCCGGTAGGTTTTGCCAGCAGGACAATCATCAGTACTACAAAACTAATCAAATCCCGCATGCGGGAAGGGAAGATAGCGCCAGCGGCGATTTCCACAAAGCCGAGGATATAACCGCCTAGCATAGCGCCCCTGATGACGCCAATGCCACCCACAACGGCAGAAATGAAGGCTTTCCAGCCAACCATAATGCCCATATAGGGTTCAATGATGGGGTAGGCATGAGCGTATAGCAGCCCGCCTGCAGCAGCCAGACAAGAAGCAATCGCAAAGGTTAACGTGATAATGTGGTCCACATTGACGCCCATCAAAGGGACGGCTTCGCGATCGTACGAGATAGCCCTCATTGCCATACCTTGCTTGGTCTGGCGCACGATGAACTCGAGGATGAGCATGAGCAATATAGAAACAAATATGATGACCAATTGGGTAGTGGAAATGCTGACGCCAACGACCTTGTACACAGTCTCAGTAATGAGGGGGTGGAAGGAAATTCGCCAAGGGCCTACGATTACTAAGGTCATGTGTTCCAGGAACACGCCCATTCCTAAAGCAGTGATGACCACCGAGAGGCGGTAGCGGCGCAGGGGCCTGTAGGCGATGCGTTCAATGGATAGGGTAATCAAAGCCGTTCCCAGCATGGCGAGGAGCATACTGCCGACAAAGATCAGTGCTGTTGGGATCGCCGTTGCTCCAGCGAGTCGCTTGATCAGGACCGCCGCAAAGTAGGAAAGGAAAGCGCCCACCATGAAGATATCGCCATGGGCAAAGTTAATAAAACGCAGCACTCCATAAACCATGCTGTAGCCCAAAGCGATCAGGGCGTAAATGCTGCCCAGTTGTACCGCATTGATTAATTGTTGCAGGATATAAGTCATCCGCTTTTCTCCTTGACACAGAATACAAAGGGACATATCAGGTTTGAAAAATGGGCTAGGGGGCGATTCCCCTAGCCCACTCTGTGCACGTTACTCAAAAGTCTTGGGTTGGACAGTCTTGTACCAGCGGAATACCCCAGCATCGCAGTCAATCTTGACAATGTGCACGCTCTTGATCATGTCTCCCTGCTCTGTGGGGGTCATGGTACCGGTGACGCCCTCAAAGTCTTTGATGGCAGCCAGACCATCGCGGATGCACTTACGGTCTTGAGCCAAATTGCCTGTCAGTTTGCCGCAGTTCTTCGCTGCCTGGACAAAGAGGTACATGGCATCGTAGGTCAGGCCAGCAACGGAGTCGGGGTCAACGCCGTATTTCTCCTTGTACTTCTTGATAAAGGCCTGGGTCTTCGCGCCAGCGATGTCCACTGCCCAGTGGGTAGTGAAGTACAGCCCGTTGCAATCCGCACCGCACAGTTTGCACAGGTCAGGAGACTCCCATCCATCATGGCCAATGATGTGGATTTTCTCCGTCACCCCCAGGCGGTTCGCCTGTTTGACAATGAGCGGCACTTCGTCATAATACTGCGGCACGTAGAGCACTTCCGCGCCAGACTCCTTGATCTTGGTGAGTTGAGCGGTAAAGTCCTTGTCGCCTGTGGTAAAGGTCTCGAAGGCAACGATCTTGCCTCCCAGCTTTTCCCAGGTATTCTTGAAGAAAAAGCCCTGGTAGTAGCAAGCATCGCTGCCGATGTCAAAGAGGACGGCTCCCTTCGTGGCGTTGAACTCTTCCATGCCGAATTGAGCGTTCACGCCTGCTTGGAAGCTATCAATGAAGCAGGCACGGAAGACCCAAGGCTTGTACAAGGTAGTGTTGGGGTTGGTGGACCAGGGGCTGATCATCGGGCACTGGAGTTCGTTGCAGACTGAGGAAGCGGGGATGGCGTTCTTGCTGGCATTGGCACCGATGTGGATCAGGACCTTGTCCTGAGTGATCAGCTTGGTTGCGGCAGCAGCAGCAGATTCTGGCTTGTTTTCGTTGTCGGCAATAACCAGCTTGATCTTGTACTTCTTACCACCGATTTCCAACCCACCGGCGGCATTGATCTCTTCGGCAGCCATTTCTGCAGCATTTTTGCAGGCTGCACCAACCATTGGGATGGCTCCTGTAATCTCAGCATTAATGCCGACCAGGATTTCCGCTGGACCAGCGGGGGCGCACGAGTGAAGTATGCCCGACAGAGCGAGCACGATCATGAGCAAAATGAGCTTCTTTCGCATCTCAAGATCCTCCTTTGATCTTTCTAATCAGATGATGCTCACCAACGATAGATGCCCGCGTTTGAACTGCCGACTGCTCACCTCCTTTCCCCAGGCAAAACGAATTGTTCCAGTGCGGTGTGCGATGTCCAATTGTTGCTAGCAGATAATCAGGAAACCGAGCCCAGAGCACGAATACAGAAGCTCAATGCGAGGCTGCAGAATGCTCTAGCAGAAATTGTAACAGGCTGTCGTTATTTTGTCAAATCTTCTGGGCTGTTCCCCAGGGCTGTTGCAAAGTCGCTGCCGCAGTCACTGAACGAAATGAAGAGTGGTATAGATTTGCCTGCAAGATTTCGTTTTCCAGCACTTTCAGGGTACTCTGCAACAATTCTTGCTACTCGCTAAACGACGCGGTTGACCAGGGAACCTATGCCGGTGATGGTGCATTCTACTACGTCGCCTCTGTGGATGGGGGCGATGCCCTCTGGCGTTCCGGTCGCGATGACGTCCCCTGGCTCAAGGGTCATGTGTCTGCTGATGTAGGCGATAAGATAGGGTATCTTGAACAGGCACATGGCGGTATTGGAGCGTTGCCGTATTTCTCCGTTGACACGCAAGGTTAGTTCAAGGTTGTGGGGATCGCTGATCTCATCGGTCAGAACCAGGTAGGGCCCAATGGGGCAGAAAGTGTCAAAACTCTTGGAGCGCAGCCAAGGCTTCCCCTTCTGGATGTCGTTTCGTTGCATGTCGCGTGCGGTGACATCGTTGACAATGGTGTATCCAGCGATATACTCCATCGCCCTTTCTTCGGGGACAGATTTAGCCCTTTGACCGATGACAACACCTAGTTCGATTTCTGGGTCAACCCGTTGCACTCCCTCAGGATATACGATATCTGTCCCTGGCCCGATGATGGAGGAAGAGGCTTTGGCAAAAAAGATGGGCTCATCCGGGACGGAATAGCCGCCCTCCTCTGCGTGTGCGCGGTAGTTCCGACCCAGAGCCAGTATCTTGGCCGCTCTCGTCACAGGAGCCAGGAATTGCACTCGCCCTCTGATCTGATAGGTTTCTATCTCCCCTGTTTGGGTTAGGCGCGTGAACCATTCCCCCATGGTGCGCAGGAGGTTTGGCGTGTTCTCCAGGAGGTCAACCACAGTGGGCTGGGGACGAAGGCGCAGCCAGGGGAATTGATCCGCGTGAGATTGCAGGACGCGGCTGAAATCAATCCATTGTTGACCGTGTGCTAAAGCGATAAACGCCCTACCATTGTGCAGTACATAGCCAAGGCGCATAGTTCTCTCCTCATGGTATTTACGTCTGATTTTTCGTTGCACAGGCAATCCGTGCTGAAGCAGTCGAGCATGATGGCTGTCTGAGGTCGTTGCTGTGGCACGGGCAGCAGGTGGGATACTTAAATTGGAGTCCCGCGCAGCACCCCATCGCGTGCTTCTTGGATCCAGGCTATCAGTTGTGCGGTCAAGGCTGTGATGGCGGCGAAATTGCCTGCTTCGACCCAATCCTTTCTAATCAAATGGGAGCCAATGCCTATTGCCGCTGCACCTGCCTTGAGCCAAGCGGAGATGCTCTCTTTCGTAGCCTCGACGCCGCCAGTGGGCATGATGCGTGTCCAAGGGCATGGGCCCAGGATCGCTTTGACAAACGCTGGGCCGCCCACAGCATCGCCGGGGAAGACCTTCACAATCTCGACACCCCATTCTTCGGCTTCGGATATTTCCGAGGCACTGCCGCAGCCTGGGATATAAGCCACCTTATGCCGATTGCACACCTTCGCCACTTCGGCGTTGAAGACAGGACCTACGACAAAGTTGGCGCCGCTAGCAATATACAGCGCGGCTGTGCCTGGATCGAGCACTGAGCCCACGCCCAGGATAAGCGAGGGATCGGCAGTGGCAAAATGCAGCACGAGGTCAGAGAAAATGCGGTAAGCGTTGTCTCCGCGGTTGGTAAATTCAATCACTCTGGCGCCGCCTGCGGCACAAGCAACCACGATCCGCTTTGCCACTTCCAAATCCGCGTGGTGAAAGATAGGCACGATGCCCAGGCGAAGGATTTCACTCAATACTTCCAGGCGTTGGAATCTGGCCATTGTTTTTCTCTCCCGTTGGTTTGCAGATATCGTCATAGCCCCCAATGCGCTATTGCACACATTATCGAGAAGGCATGGCATTTTGTCAAAAAGCGGCGGACCACAGTCCGCCGCGAGCAGGAGTGTGCCATCCTTGTGTCGCCCTGAGGCGAAGCCGAAGGGCCTCGTGCGCTTGATTCTTCGCCGCTCTGCGGCTCAGAATGACAATGGGAGAGCGTTGCGCAGGGCAATGTGCCACCCTTGTGTTACCCTGAGGCGAAGCCGAAGGGGTCTCGTGCACCTTGATTCTGCACTGCACCGCGGCTCAGAATGACAATGGGAGAGCCTTGCTCAGGATCGTGTCCTGCGTTCCAGCATGTCGCAAGCGGCACAGGGGCTCTTAGGATGACAACTGGATTGGCTCTGCGACAAGTCCTGACCCTCGGGAGGCGCCTTTTTACTCTGCACGGATAGGCAGTATAATAGCAATGACAACATGAGAGAGGGAGGTGGCAATGGCTAGACGAATTGTGCGGGCACCGCGTGGCACGCAGATTACCTGCAAGGGCTGGGGACAGGAAGCAGCCATGCGGATGCTGATGAACAACCTCGATCCAGAGGTTGCCGAGAAGCCCGATGACCTCATCGTGTACGGCGGGCGGGGCAAGGCGGCGCGCAACTGGGAGTGTTTCGACGCGCTCGTGCGATGCCTCAAGGAACTGGAGAATGATGAGACGCTCTTGGTGCAGTCTGGCAAGCCGGTGGGCGTTTTTCGCACATACCCGGATGCCCCGCGGGTGTTGATTGCCAACTCCAACTTGGTAGGAGCCTGGGCGAATCAAGAGTATTTCGATGAACTCGATGCCAAAGGCTTGATCATGTATGGGCAGATGACGGCTGGGAGTTGGATTTACATCGGCACGCAGGGTATCCTGCAGGGGACCTACGAGACCTTGGCGGCTGCAGCAGAGAAGCACTTTCAAGGTAGTTTGAAGGGCAGGTTCGTGCTGACTGCTGGCTTGGGTGGCATGGGTGGTGCTCAGCCATTGGCAGTAACGATGAATGAGGGCGTCGCTTTGATTGTGGAAGTGGACCGTGCCCGTGCCCAGCGACGGCTGGACACCCGCTATGTGGACACCGTAGTAGATGATTTGGAAGAAGCCATGACCCTAGTGGAACAAGCGCTCAAGGAGAAAAAGCCGCTCTCCGTAGGGCTCATTGGCAATGCTGCTGACATCTACCCAGAACTGGTCGCACGAGGTGTAACTCCAGATGTCGTGACCGACCAGACACCCGCGCACGACCCACTGAGCTATGTGCCCTCTGGCATTTCCGTTGCCGAGGCGGAGGAATTGCGTCGCAAGAATCCACGCGAATATGCGCAGCGCGCTATGGATTCCATGGCGCGGCATGTCCAAGCGATGCTGGAAATGCAAAAGCGTGGGGCAGTGGTATTTGACTATGGCAACAACCTGCGCCAGCGTGCGTATGATGCGGGGGTGAAGGATGCTTTTTCCTATCCCGGTTTTGTCCCTGCCTACATCCGCCCCTTGTTCTGCCAAGGCAAGGGTCCCTTCCGTTGGGTAGCACTTTCTGGAGACCCCCAGGATATCTATGTTACCGATGAGGTGGTGATGAAAGAATTCGCTTATGATGAGCATCTGGTACGCTGGATCCGCATGGCTCAGGAGCGAGTGGCATTCCAGGGGTTGCCTGCGCGCATCTGCTGGCTGGGGTATGGCGAAAGGGCACGGTTTGGTTTGCTCATCAACGATCTCATCGCCAAGGGGAAAATCTCGGCGCCTATCGTCATTGGCCGGGATCACCTGGATGGGGGTTCGGTAGCCAGCCCCAGGCGCGAAACGGAAGGCATGCGCGATGGGTCTGATGCCATAGCCGATTGGCCCATCCTCAATGCGCTCTTGAACGCCGTGGGAGGCGCCACTTGGGTGAGTTTCCATCACGGCGGCGGGGTGGGCATTGGGTATTCGCTACACGCTGGGCAAGTCATTGTGGCTGATGGCACGCCAGAAGCAGCCAGACGCTTGGAACGAGTGCTCACCTATGATCCAGGGACAGCGATTGTGCGCCATGCCGACGCTGGGTACCCCGAAGCCATCGAAGCGGCGAAGAAGCACGGTATTCGCATCCCTATGCTCAGAGGCGCGTAAGCAGCTCATAGATAAGTGGGACACAGGAATAACATAGGACGTAGACATAATGTTCTCAACACATAGGTGATAAGGGAATGGCTAAGGCATCTCAAGAAAGTATAGATCTCTTGCATATAGGGGCTAAGGAAGCGATTCAATTATTAGGATCGAGCCTGGAGGCAGGTCTTACTCACGCCGAAGTGGAAGCCAGGCTGAAGCAATATGGCTACAATGAGGTTCCTGAGAAGAAAGCGAATTCCCTTGTTCGTTTTGCCAAAAAGTTCTGGGGGCTTTCTGCATGGATGCTCGAGTTGATCATTATCCTCTCATGGATCCTACATAAATATTCAGACCTCTACATCGTTACCGCTTTGTTGGTGGTCAACGCGATTCTGAGTTTTGCTCAGGAGCAGAGGGCTTCGGGGGCATTGGAAAGCCTACGCAGCAGGCTTCATGTCACCTCAAGAGTCCTGAGGGATGGGGTGTGGGGACTGTTGCCAGCGAGGGAACTAGTGCCCGGGGATATTGTTCGACTTCGATCTGGGGACTTTGTTCCTGCGGATGTGAAAATTGTCTCGGGAGAGGTGAGTGTTGATCAATCAACACTCACCGGGGAGAGCATGGAAGTTGAAAAAGGACCTGACGACGTGCTTTATTCCGGTTCCATAGTGAGGCGTGGTGAAGGGACTGTTATTGTCCTCCTGACGGGAGCCAGGACGTATTACGGTCGAACGATTGAACTGGTACAACTCGCTCGTCCCAAACTGCATATTGAGGAAGTCATCTCCAAAATAGTGCGATGGCTGTTTGTAGTCGTAGGAGTTCTGTTGGCGATCACCCTTGTTGCTTCTTTGTTGAGAGGCATACCCCTTCTGGAAATATTGCCCTTGATGCTCGTGCTCCTGTTAGGAGCCGTTCCAGTCGCATTACCAGTCATGTTCACATTCAGTCTCGCTCTTGGATCAATGCAACTGGCTAAGAAGGGTGTCTTGGTGACCCGATTGAGTGCTCTAGACGATGCAGCGAGCATGGATGTTCTCTGTGTGGACAAGACGGGCACGATCACGATGAATCGGCTAGCACTTGCAGGCGTCATCCCTTTGAACGGGTTCAGCGAACAAGAAGTAATCCTCTATGGTGCGATGGCTTCGCAAGAAGCCAACCAGGATCCTATAGATATGGCTTTTATCGCCGCAGCCCGACAAAGAGGGCTAATGGACCGCTTTGTACAGAAAAGTTTTCATCCTTTTAACCCCAACACGCGCAGGACTGAGGCGCATGTGGAAATGGACGGGCGGGATCTTGTAGCCATGAAAGGAGCAGTGAATATTGTTGCTCAGGCTTGCAGTCTTGAATCTGGGATGATAAGAAATGTGGAGAGACGCACGGATAGCCTAGCCCAAAAGGGATATCGGGCTCTAGCAGTGGCTGTAGCGGAAGGTCAGAGTCAACCAAAGCTTGTAGGTCTGGTCACATTGAGCGATGTGCTCCGACCAGATTCTGCGAAGCTGATCAGAGAACTTAAGCAGCTTGGCGTGTCCGTGAAAATGCTGACCGGGGATGCTCTATCTATTGCGCGGGAGATTGCTGGCGCCGTGGGGCTTGGGCAGAATATAAGCCGTGCTGCAGACCTAGCAAAGTTGGCTAGCCTGGATGCAGCCAAAGCAGCGGAGATCGCTGAACACAGCGATGGTTTCGCAGAGATCTATCCAGAGGACAAATACACAGTGGTAAAAGTTCTGCAAGCCAAAGGACACCTAGTTGGGATGACAGGCGATGGAGTCAACGATGCGCCAGCATTGCGGCAGGCAGAAGTTGGAATTGCAGTGAGCAACGCAACGGACGTGGCTAAAGGAGCAGCCAGTGTAGTGCTTACTGATGACAGTTTAGCCAGCATTGTAGATTTGGTAAAGAATGGGAGGATTATCTATCAGAGGATAGCGACGTGGATTATCAATAAGATTAGTCGTACGATTTTGAAATCTGCGTTTGTTGTCTTTTCCTTCTTGATCACTGGTAAGATTATTGTGTCTGCTTTTGTCATGATGCTGATGATGTTTTTGACCGATTTTGTGAAGATATCTCTCTCTACGGACAATGCGAGAGCCTCCCAAGAACCAGCGACTTGGAATGTTATCGCCTTAGTGAAGGTGGCAGCTATGCTGGGTTTGTTCATGGTGGTTGAAGCATTCGGTTTGCTGTATGTTGGATTCAGGTATTTCGGGTTAGCGGCAAACGACCAAGCTCTTTATACCTTTGCTTTTGAGACGCTGTTCTATTTTGCCATGTTTTCGATTTTTGTGGTGAGGGAGAGGGGACACTTTTGGAATTCGATGCCCAGCAAAACGTTGCTCGCGGCTATTGGTCTTGACACGATGCTGGGCACTGCACTTGCTACTATTGGCATCCCTGGGCTACATCCCCTTCCACCCCGTATAACTTTAACCGTATTTATCTACACAATGGTATCTTCTTTGTTGGTCAATGATTTCATCAAATATCTTGCGATTCGAAAAGCCGACATCCGTTGGTAACGGTGGTGCTTCTTAATCAACGTAGTCCGTAGAGATGCATGTCCCGTTGATTTGACATGTTTTCTATGTTCGAGTATAATCGCCGCCTGTTGCAATCGGATATAAGAAAGGTGGTGTGGATGATGTCCAATTTGGTGCAGAATTTGATCAAAGTTACGCCTAATCCCAATATTCCTCCCTTGCGCTCAGGGGATACCGTACGTGTGCATAACCGCATCGTGGAAGGAGATCGAGAACGCATACAGGTTTTCCAGGGTGTGGTGATGCGGCTGAGCGGCAGCGGTGCCAACGCCCGTTTCACCGTGCGTCGCATTGCAGCCCACGGCGTCGGTGTGGAAAGAACTTTTTTCCTCGCTTCGCCTCGTCTGGAGAAGGTCGAAGTCCTCCGCCATGCGCACGTGCGCAGGAAGCAGCTCTATTATCTCCGCGGGCGCAGCGGGAAGTCAGCCCGGCTGCGTGACAAGCGCTTTGTGAAGGAACTCGCAGTCGAAGAAAAACCGGCGGCAGAGGGCGACGCACAGAAATAAGTTCAAGTTACGCTGTCGGAAGAAATGACCAAGGCGTAGGTAGCATCACCTGCGCCTTGTCTTTTATCCGAGGAGGTATTTTGGGTTGGCTTGATCTGGCGCGTGAACAAGAGCTGTGGGAAGCAGGCTATCGCTGGGTGGCTGGACTGGATGAAGTGGGGCGGGGGGCGTTAGCTGGGCCAGTGGTAGCGGCGGCGGTGATCCTGCCACCAGGGTGCAGTGACCTCTGTGCGATCTTGGGCAAGGTGCGCGATTCCAAGATGCTAACTCCTCACCAGCGTGAAGCGCTGTTTCCGCTCATCCGCGCAACCTCCTTGGGAATTGGAATCGGGATTGCTTCGGCGGGGTTTATTGACCGCTGGGGCATTGTGCCAGCGGTCAAGCAAGCCATGTGGATGGCAGTGGCCAATCTGCCCGTTGCTCCGGACTATCTGCTCATTGATGCGGTGCGCTTGCCGGAGGCTGGCATTGCGCAGGAAAGCATCATCAAAGGTGATTCGCACATTTTGTCCATAGCCGCTGCTTCTGTCGTTGCCAAAGTATTCCGGGACCGGCTGATGGTAGCGCTGGATCAATACCATCCGGGATACGGCTTTGCGGCGCATAAAGGTTATGGCACCGCGGCGCATCGCACTGCTTTGGAACGCTTGGGTCCCTGCCCGGCACAACGCAGGTCTTTTGCGCCGCTGCGCAGGGAGTGCTGTTCGGCCTCGCCAGGCCCTGGCTAAAGCAGCTCACGAAATTCTTCAATACTGATATCGGCGTCACGCAGAATGGCTCGTTAATGTCCCCGTCGGCGCAATCCTCCCCTTATGACCAGGAACAGTTATACGTTTCTTGTCTGCCTCTCGCTACATATGCAGGTGGCTGCCTTTTTGCCGCTTTTTCGCAAAGCCAGCACGTTCCAGCGCTCGAATCAACTCCTGACAATCTATACGGGGAAGTTTCTCGCTCATGCCGCTGCCGGCACGGAAAGACGGGTGATGAATACTGGTTCACGCTCTACTGGAACGGGTTCGCTATCTTCGAGCATGCTTTGCACGTGGAGTTCAGTTGCTTCGAGGATGTTTTTGCGCGCCTCGTCAATCGTGTCGGCAAAGGTGTGGCAACCTGGCAAGGCAGGCACGTATGCATGAAACCTTGCTCATCGGGTTCAATAACGACTGTAAAATTATGGGTTTTCATTTTGTACCACCTTTTGCACAGCACTGCATAACTGCTGACAGAGATTATAGTATAACTCGGTTGTTTGTCAAACTTTGCTTGATATGGCTATCTTAGTAGTTTCATGCTGCAGATGGGCTGCACTTGGTTGCCAAACTATTTCCCCTGTGTTATACTATGCCCAACCTCATGATTCCCCATATGCAGCGCGGCGGAAACTGTCTCCCCGCGCTATGGACAAGGAGTGTAACCATGCAGTTTGAGATCCAGGTGAGCAGCAAGACAAAAGCCGAGTTGGTGGACATTACTGCCGAAGTGCAAAGATGCATCCGGGAAAGCGGCGTGCAGGAGGGGGTATGCGTGCTTTTTGTGCCCCATACTACCGCCGGTCTGACGGTGAACGAGAACTGGGACCCGTCAGTGAAGGTGGATATCCTGGCTGTTTTGGATCGCCTCGTCCCCTGGCAGGCGAGTTATCGCCATACTGAAGGGAACGCAGCAGCGCATGTCAAAGCCAGTTTGCTGGGTGCTTCACAGACGCTGTTCATACAGAACGGCAAACTCGTGCTGGGCACCTGGCAGGGCGTTTTTCTGGCTGAATTCGATGGCCCGCGCCGTCGGGAGGTGCTGGTGCGTATCCTGGCTGATACCGAGGGGAAATGACCTCTGCTGCGCTTTTAGATCGCATCCTGCCCACAGTGGCTAAGCCAGGCCGCTATAGTGGGCACGAATGGAATAGCGTGCGCAAAGATTGGGCACAGGTCAAGGTCAGGGTCGCTTTGGCTTACCCCGATGTGTACGAAGTGGGGATGTCCAATCTCGGGTTGGCGATCCTCTATGACCTGTTGAACCAGCAGCCGGATGTGCTTGCCGAACGGGTCTATGCGCCTTGGTTGGACATGGAAAAAGCCATGCGCCAAGCGGGGCTGCCCCTCTTTTCGCTGGAGTCGCGTCGTCCCATCCGTGATTTCGACATCCTCGGTTTCAGCCTGCAGTATGAATTGAACTATTCCAATGTGCTGAACATGCTGGACCTAGCCGGCATCCCCGTGCTGGCTTCTCAGCGGGATGAGCGCCTGCCGTTGGTTATCGCTGGCGGGACGTGCACCTATAATGCGGAACCCCTGGCAGATTTCTTCGACTTGTTCGTCATTGGGGAAGGCGAAGAGGTGCTCCTGGAACTGGTGCGCTTGTATGCCGAGTGGAAGGGGAGCCAAGGAGCGGCCCTATCCCATGGGGAGGGACGAACCCGCCACGCAGGGGCATTGGCAGGTGGCAAAGAGGAGTTCCTGCAGCAGGCAGCGCAGATCCCGGGCGTCTACGTCCCCAGCCTGTACCGTGTTGCCTACCAAGCGGATGGCACAGTGGCTTCTATCGAACCGCTCAAAGCAGGCATACCCACGCGCATCCAAAAACGCATTGTCCCTGTCTTGCCCCCTCCCCCCGTCCGGCCGGTAGTGCCTTTTCTGAACGTAGTGCATGACCGTGGCATGGTGGAGATCATGCGTGGTTGCACGCGGGGTTGCCGCTTTTGTCAAGCGGGGATGATCTATCGGCCGGTGCGCGAGCGGCCGCTGGAAGAGGTACTGGCTGCCGTAGACCGATTGCTTGCCAACACCGGCTATGAGGAGATTGCCCTAGTATCGCTGAGCAGCACTGATTATACGTGTATTGCGCCCTTGGTACGGGAGTTGAGCCAGCGTTATGGCGAACAACACCTGGCTATTTCGCTCCCTTCCCTGCGTATAGACACGTTTTCCGTCGAACTGGCACAGTGGATCCAGCGGGCGCGGAAAACTGGCTTGACTTTTGCTCCCGAAGCAGGGAGTGAGCGCCTGAGGCAGGTCATTAACAAAGGGGTTACGGAAGAGGATCTCCTGCGTACGGCTGAAGCCGCCTATGCCAGCGGTTGGCTGCGCATCAAGTTATATTTCATGATTGGGTTGCCTACAGAGATGATGGAGGATGTGCTGGCTATCGCCCATTTGGTCAAAGAGGTGCGCGATATTGGGCGTCGCTGGCGCGGCTCGCGCGCTCAGGTCAGTGTGAGCGTGGCGACCTTTATCCCCAAGGCACATACCCCGTTCCAATGGCTGCCTATGGAAAATGCAGAACAAATCACAGCCAGGCAGGAGGCTCTCCGCCGTGCTCTGCCCAGCCGCGCGGTGGATTTGAGTTGGTCGGACCCTATGACGGCTTGGTTGGAAGCCGTGCTTTCGCGGGGCGATCGGCGCTTGGGAAAGGTCATCCTGCGTGCTTGGCAGTTAGGGGCGCGTTTTGATGCTTGGGCGGAGGCTTTTCAACCACGGCTCTGGCAGCAGGCATTTGCAGAGGCTGGACTTGATGCCGGATTCTACGCCACACGCCAGCGTTCCTTCGACGAGGTATTGCCCTGGAGCCATATCCACACCGGGGTGAGCGCTGCCTTTCTGTGGGAAGAGTATCAACGCAGCCTGCGCGGTGAAAGCAGTGTGGATTGTCGCGCAGGTTGTCTGGGGTGCGGCGTGCGCGTTGCCTTTAACCTGGATCGTTGTCCGAGCACCATAGAAAATGATGTGAAACGAATTCCGAAGACAAGCGCAGCGCCTGGTAAAGAGGGTGGAGTGGCGTCCGCCTGCGGCTTCCCCGCAACAGAATAGCAGGTAACAGAGCATGGTGCAGCGACTGAGAATTACCTTTGCCAAAGGGGATGAAGTGAAGTACATTTCGCATCTGGATTTGATGCGCGCCTGGGAGCGGGCTTTGCGGCGGGGGCAGATCCCATTGGCTTATTCGCAGGGCTTTAATCCGCGTCCCAGGCTGTTCTTTGCCTCGGCATTGCCCGTGGGCTTTACCAGCCGCGCCGAGGTGTTGGATGTGATCCTCCAGCAGCGCATGGGGTTGCGCGAGTTTGCCTCTCGTGTGAGGAAGCAACTACCTGCTGGTCTGGAGTTAAAAAGCGTGGCTGAAATCCCCCCGACCCTCCCAGCGCCTTCGGCACAGGTTGTAGCTGCTGAGTATGAAGTGGTTGTGGAGAGCCAGGATGCCCTTCACGACATGCAAGCCCGGTTGGATAAATTGTTAGCAGCGTCCAGCATACCTCGACGTAGAGAGCGGCCAAATAGAGTGCGCGAATATGATTTGCGGCCGCTCATTCAGAAATTATGGATCATTGGGCAGCGTCAAGGGGCGTATGTCCTGGGTATGCGCCTGCAGGCAGATGAGGGAGGAACGGGCCGGCCTGACGAGGTGATGGCTGCACTGGGCTTAACTGACGCCGTGCGTGTTATTGAGCGCGTGGACCTTGTTCTTAAGCCACTTTGACTTGTCAGACAGGCTTATTGTCATTAGAATCAACACGTCATGTGAGGGGAAAATCTTTTCTAACTTTCGGATTTGTTTGTTTCAAGGGGGTGACTGGTGAAACGCATCTGGGCTCCTTGGCGGATGAAATATATTACAGGGGATAAACCGCATAACTGCGTGCTTTGTGAGGCATTGCAAGCAGGTGATGATGCCGCACGGTATATTCTGTATCGAGGCAAAAAGGCTGTCCTGATGCTCAACCTATATCCATACATCAATGGGCATCTTATGGTGGTGCCCTATGAGCATGTGGGTGACCTGGTGGAATTGGATGAGGAAACCCTGGCGGATATGATGCTGTTGACCAAGATGGGTGTACAGGCGCTGCGTGAGGCTATGAATAACCCTCATGGTTTCAATGTGGGCATGAACCTGGGGCGAGTGGCTGGGGCAGGCATCCAGGATCATGTGCACATTCACATTGTGCCGCGCTGGGAAGGCGACACAAACTTTATGCCTGTCCTTGCCGATGTGCGCATCATTCCCGAGTCGCTTGATGAGACCTATCAGAAACTATTGGCTGCTTTACGCAAGGTGGAAAAGGAGCATTCAACCTGCCCGTGAGCAAAATCGGTTTGCGTCTGCGCCGAGCACGCGTTGTTGTGTGGCGTTGGTTTGCGCCAGGTGAAGTGTCGGAGCGCTGGAATCATCTGAACCTCTACCGCGAGGTGGCTTGGTATGGAGTGCTATCTGGCGTAAGTACAACCTTCACCAGCATTTTTGCCCTTCGCCTGGGAGCCTCCAATTTTCTCATTGGCTTGTTGACTTCTCTGCCAGCCTTAATCAACATTCTCTTCCAAATTCCCGCGGCGCGGCTGGTTGAGCGTGAGCATGACAAGAAAAAAGTGTTGCTTGTCTCAGGCCTTTTGATGCGGTTGCCGGTGTTTCTGGTAGCGCTGGTGCCGTTACTGGGTAGGGATATACAGGCGAGCGCGATTGTCTACATTACGGCCTTGGGCACAATTCCGGCTGCGGTGAGCACGGTTTCCTTCACAGCCATGCTGGCTGAAGTGGTCGCTCCCCAGGATAGGCCTCGCGTAGTGAGTATGCGCAATGCTTTCCTGTCCGCGACTGCTACCGCTGCCGTGCTATTGGCAGGCAAGGCGCTGGATATCCTGCCTTTTCCCTTTGGCTATCAATTGATTTTTGCGTTGTCCTTCTTGGCTTCTGTCGTGAGCCTGTACTATCTCGGGCGGGTGGCTATCCCGCAGACTGAACCAGTGCGATTAGAACAGGTTCACGCAGATCAACGCCCTGGCTTCAGGCATTTGTTGCGGGATGTTCTGGCACAGCGTCGCTACGTGCGTTTTACGCTGGGTGCCTTCCTCTATCATTGGGGTCTCTATTTTCCTATCCCGCTCTATGCCATCTATCGCGTGCGGACATTGCAGATTTCCGAAGGTTGGATAGGAATCTTGTCCATGATTGAATCGGGTGTGACCATTGTGGCTTATTATGCTTGGGGAAGGTTTGCCCAGAAGCATGGTTCATATCGGATGTTGCTCCTTGGCTTGCTGGGCGTGTGTTTCTACCCTATTGGCACGGCTCTCAGCAGAAGCGCCCCACCTCTGCTCTTGGTATCCTTTATCGCTGGCATCGCTGGGCCAGCGTTCAACGCCGGCCTTTTCAACGGCTTGTTGGAGGTTACGCCAGCAGAACGACGGGCAACATACATCGCCATATTCAATACGATGATGAACATTCCGGCTTTTATCGCTCCTATCTTGGGCACCATGGCGGCAGGGTGGTTGGGCATTCGCACGACGCTCTGGGTTGGCGGGTTTGCCCGTATCGTGGGATTTCTGGCTTTTGCCTATTTGCTCTTGGGCTCTGCGACCCCTCTTGTGCGCCGTTTCCAGCATACGCTGTCCAAGACGAAATAGCCAAATTCTCCATTTTCAGGTACAATTTGCCCCAGAGGGCTAGATGTGCCTCGTGATCACCAGCACAATATGCTTCAAGGAGGAAGTGCAACATGGCAATACAACAGCAGGCTTCACGGCGGCAAGTTGTGATCACCAGTGCAGTACGTACGGCGATTGGCCGCTTCCAGGGCATGTTGAGCACCATTCCAGCGCCCGAACTGGGGGCGGTAGTCATTCGCGAGGCGGTCAAGCGTGCTGGAGTTGACCCAGCACGGGTGGATGAGGTATTGATGGGCAATGTCATCCAAGCCGGTGAAGGGCAGGCGCCAGCGCGGCAGGCGGCTATCAAAGCAGGGTTGCCACCTACCGTGGGGGCTACAACGATTAACAAAGTGTGTGGTTCTGGCTTGAAGGCAGTGATGTTCGCCGCTCAGGCGATTGTGACAGGTGATGCTGACATCGTCGTCGCAGGTGGCATGGAGAATATGACCATGGGTCCCTATTTGCTGCCCCAAGCGCGACAAGGATACCGCTTAGGAAATGGAGTCCTTGTGGATGCGACGGTGCACGACGGCCTCTGGTGTCCGTTTGAGAATCAGCACATGGGCAATGCGGCGGAATGGATTGCGCGCGAATACGGCCTGACCCGGCAAGAACTGGATGAGTACGCTTTGGACAGCCACCGAAAAGCCATTGCCGCTATACAAGCAGGCAAGTTCAAAGCGGAGATCGTACCTATTGAAGTTCCGCAGCGAAAAGGTCCGCCGGTGATCTTCGATACGGACGAATGCCCTCGGGCAGATACCTCATTAGAAGCACTGAGCAAATTGCGCCCCGCATTTCAGGAGGGGGGCATCATTACAGCGGGCAACTCTCCCGGCATTACCGATGGGGCAGCTGCCGTTGTGGTCATGGGCGAGGATACGGCTCATGCGTTGGGAATCCGCCCTCTGGCGCGCATCACAGGATATGCCCAGGCAGCAGTCGAACCGGTGCGCATCTTTACTGCACCCATTTTTGCTGTGCGGAGACTTCTTGAGAAAACGGGCTACGATTTGGCAGACATTGATTTGATTGAAATCAATGAAGCCTTTGCTGCACAGACAGTGGCCGATGGCAAGGCGCTGGGATTGGACTGGAACAAGGTCAATGTGCATGGCGGGGCTATTGCTCTCGGACACCCTATTGGCGCCAGCGGTGCGCGGATACTGGTCACGCTCATCCACGCCCTGCGGGACCGTGGGCTGAAAACAGGATTGGCGACGCTTTGCCTGGGCGGTGGCGAGGCGGTGGCAATGACGATTGAGCGGGTGGAATGAGAAAACGTAAAACGTAACGAGTGATGAGTGAGGAGTGATTCTTGCTCCATATTTTCACTTACCACTCGTCACTTCTCACTCGTTACTCATCACTCATCACTTTATCCTAAGGAGGAAACAATGGATCTCAAGTTCACTGAGGAGCAAGAGATGATCCGCAAGATGGTGCGGGATTTTGCCCAGAAGGAAGTGGCACCCATCGCAGCCGAGATAGACGAAAAGGGCATCGTGCCTTTTGAGAACATCAAGAAGATGGGGCAATTGGGCTTACTTGGTCTGACTGTTTCAGAGAAATATGATGGCGGTGGTGCAGATGCCATCAGTTATGTGATCGCCATTGAGGAGTTGGCGAAGGCGTGCGCATCTACGGCTATTGTCATGGCGGTGCAGAATTCGCTGGTCTGCGCGGGGATTGAGAAGTTTGGCACGGAGGAGCAGAAAGAAAAGTTCCTACGGCCCTTGGCACGTGGCGAGAAGATCGGCGCCTTTGCCCTGACCGAACCAGGGGCAGGCTCCGACGTCGCAGCGATGTTAAGCACGGCGGTGAGAAGTGGCGATACCTATGTCATCAATGGGCGGAAACATTTCATCACCAATGGGGGCTTTGCCGATATCGTCATCCTCTTTGCGATGACCGACAAGGCGCAGCGCCATCGTGGCATCACCGCTTTCATTGTGGAGAAAGGCCCCCCTGGCTTTTCCGTGGGTAAGGAAGAGCACAAGATGGGCATCCGCGGGAGCAATACCTGCGAGTTGATTTTTGAAAACGTGTCGGTGCCGGCTGCTAATCGCTTGGGCGATGAGGGCCAAGGCTTCAAAATCGCCATGACCATGCTGGATGGTGGGCGCATCGGCGTAGCAGCGCAGGCGGTAGGAATTGCCCAGGCTGCTTACGAGGCAGCACTGAAATACAGTAAGGAACGTGTACAGTTTGGTCAACCCATCTGTCAATTCCAGGCTATTCAGTGGATGCTGGCTGATATGGCCACGCGCATTGAAGCGGCTCGCCTGTTGACGTACAACGCGGCGCTGAAGAAGCAATCCGGGGAGCCTTTTAGCAAGGAGGCTTCCATGGCAAAGCTATTTGCCTCGGAAACTGCAGTCTGGGTGGCAGATCGTGCCGTGCAAATTCACGGCGGCTACGGGTACATGAAAGAATACTCGGTAGAGAGGAACTATCGCGACGCCAAGATCACCGAAATTTACGAAGGGACGAGCGAAGTGCAACGGATGGTCATTGCCCGCAGTATCCTGGGCTAGAATTTTGCCCCAAGGGTGGGGGAATCCCCATCCTTGGGGCTGCTTTGGGGTGATATAATGAAGCGTATTCCTGTACTGGACAAAGGCTGGGTGCAATTGGAAGAGTGTATGGGCGGTGATGAGGCGGTCATCCGCGGGGCGCGGATTTGCTACCAGTCCCATGCACAAAGCCCGGAGGATGATGTGCGGCTCATCCGGCGGCTGATGAAAAGCGAGCCTAAGCACAATACGGTTTTCGAACATGCAGTGTTCCGTTGGGGGGTCAAATGCCCGATCTTTGTTGCCCGACAGTGGATGCGCCACCGCATTGGTTCCTTCAATGAGAAGAGCCTGCGTTATTGTGCTGCCAGCCGCGAGTACTATGTGCCAGTTGATGAACTGCACACGGATGAGTACATACGCCATATGGAAGCGGGGTTTGACCTCTACGAGAAACTCATCGCCGCGGGTTGGAAGAAGGAGCGCGCCCGCGCCGTCCTGGGCTTAGGGGTATATACGGAGTTTATCTGGACGGTCAATGCCTGGTCGCTGATGAACTGGTTGACAAAACGCATTCATCCATCTGCCCAATGGGAGCATCGCCAATATGCCTTGGGTGTTTTACAATTGTACGAAGAAGCGATGCCTATCACGGCGCAAGCGTTCAAAGAATTTGTGTTGAAGCAGGTGGTCTAATGCCTGGACGTCCTTCATGGGATGAATATTTCATGCAGATCACTCGACAGGTGGCTATGCGTTCTACGTGCCTGAGGCGCCAGGTAGGAGCAGTCATCGTCAAGGACAAGCGCATCTTGTCCACGGGCTACAATGGTGCTCCCAGTGGATTCGCGCACTGCAGCGAAACGGGCTGTTTGCGTGAGCAGTTGCACATCCCATCGGGTGAGCGGCAGGAAATCTGCCGAGGATTGCACGCTGAGCAGAATGCCATCATTCAGGCGGCTTTGCATGGTGTTTCAGTGGCTGGGGCAGATATCTATATCACTCACCAGCCGTGCATCACCTGCGCCAAGATGATCATCAATGCCGGAATCAAAAAGGTGATTGCGTTTGATTCCTATCCTGACGAACTAGCCCGTTCCTTTCTAGAGCAAGCGGGTATCGAGTTTGTGCTGTGGCAGGGAAAAGACCAAGAAGGCAACGCATGCCCAGATTAGGGACTGAGGAGTGGACATGGGTAGTGGAAGCCTGGTAGCGCTGGGGGTTCTGGTGCTATGTTGCAGCGCCTTATTCTTAATCTGGCGCCGAAGGGTGTTGCTTAGGGGGCAAAAGGAACTCCCCTGTGACCAGAGAGCCATCTTGAACCAGCAGGTAACGCTTGTCCTGGACCTGTTAAGAAAGCAGGCGTGGACGGATGCCCTGGCGGTTTTGAATGCAGCGCTGGCCCTTGCTGCGCACTATGATCCATTACGGGAAGCAGAGTTGTATTATTATAAAGGATATATATTAGAGCAGATGAAGCAGTTCGAGCAAGCGGTCCAAGCGTACAGCAAGTGTCAGTTATCCGAGGCAGGTCATGCCGGGCGCAAGCATTCCCTCCATGCTGCCCTTCGCCAAGGTTATCTCTTGACGCAATTACAGCGTTGGGATGAAGCCGCCGGGAAATTACAGCAAGTGATTGCGGATGTTGACGCCGTTTCTATGCCCGAACTGCATCTGTATGCGCTGCGCATTTTAGTAGGCATCTACCAAGCCCGGGGTGATTACCAGAGAATGTTGGCTTGTGCCCAGGAAGGGTTGCGTCTGGCGCGCAATGCAAAAGACGAAGCCATGGCTGCCCTTCTCTTAGACCTGATAGGCGATGCCTATTTGGCTCTTGGTCAATCAGAAGAGGCATTGCACCATTACGAGCAGAGCCTCGACCTATACCGTAAACTGGGTTATCGCAATGCAGCATTGATGGTGCAACAAGACATCGGCCGGCTGTATCAAGCCTGTGCGGATTGGGATAACGCGCTGACATGGCTTCAAACTTGCTTATGGGCAGAGGAACGTGTGCAGAACCAACATGGACAGGCACATTTTTGCTATGACATCGCTTGCCTGTACATCAGCAAGGGCGATTTGGAAAAAGCAACCGAGTACTTGCAACGGAGCATGGCACTATTTCGTCAGGCGCAGGATAAGGCTGGCGTTGACCAAGTGGGCCGTACGTTCATGGGGTTGAGTATCTTGATGCAGCGTCGTGCCACGGCTGGACAGTTGACATTTCGCGACATTGAGCGGGGCTTGGCGAAAGAGAAGAAGGAAGAAGGCGAGTGAGGGACAGAAGCCATCATCCGCAAGGCGAATGATAATCAGACGATGGGATACAGAAATTCTTGAAAACAGTGGGTGGGAGCAGGGATGAAGCCTGAGGATCCTAAGATAGCACAATTGCGCCGGGCTAGGGAGGAAGCCAAGCTGGGCGGTGGGGAAGAACGCATCGCCAAGCAGCATGCGGCGGGCAAGTTGACCGCGCGTGAGCGGCTAGATTTGCTCCTAGACCGCGGTAGTTTCCGCGAACTAGACATGTTCGTGAGGCATCGCGCCGTCGGCTTTGGTGTGGAACAAACGCGTCCCTATGGCGATGGGGTGGTCACGGGTTATGGGACAATTAGTGGGCGCTTGGTATTTGTCTTTGCGCAGGATTTCACGGTATTCGGCGGGTCGCTGGGCGAAGCCCATGCCGAGAAAATCTGCAAGGTAATGGATTTAGCCATGAAAGTAGGAGCGCCTGTCATTGGCCTCAACGATTCCGGAGGTGCGCGCATCCAAGAAGGCGTGGCTGCTCTGGGCGGGTACGCCGAGATTTTTCTCCGCAATGTCTTGGCTTCTGGTGTCATTCCCCAGATTTCTGCGATTATGGGCACTTGTGCAGGTGGAGCCGTATATTCCCCTGCATTGACCGATTTCATCCTGATGGTAAAAGGCACCAGCCACATGTTCATCACTGGGCCGGGGGTGATCAAGGCGGTCACGCACGAAGAGGTCCCTTTTGAAGAGCTTGGCGGGGCGATGACACATAGCACCAAAAGCGGTGTAGCCCATTTCGCTGCGGAAAATGAGGAGCATTGCTTACAGTTGGTCAAGCGATTGCTGAGTTTTATCCCACAGAACAACATGGAGGATCCGCCCGTTGTACCGCCTACAGATGATCCCCAACGCATGGATGCTGAGCTGGACAGTCTGGTGCCTGATAATCCGAACAAGCCCTACGATATGCGTGACATCATCCGTCGGGTCGTGGACAACGGGGACTATTTCGAGGTACAGGAACATTGGGCACGCAATATTACCATTGGTTTTGCGCGGCTGGATGGCCATTCCGTTGGCATTGTAGCGCAGAATCCTGCTTTTCTGGCAGGGGTTTTGGATATTGATTCTTCGGTTAAAGCGGGGCGGTTTGTCCGCTTTTGTGATTGCTTCAATATCCCGATCATTACCTTCGTGGACGTGCCTGGGTTTTTGCCAGGGGTCGCTCAGGAGCATGGGGGCATTATCCGTCATGGGGCTAAGCTGCTCTATGCGTATTGTGAGGCTACTGTGCCCAAGATTACGCTAATCACACGCAAGGGGTATGGCGGTGCGTACGATGTCATGAGTTCCAAGCATATCCGTGGCGACATCAACTATGCCTGGCCCAGCGCTGAAATTGCCGTTATGGGGCCGGATGGGGCAGTGAATATCATCTTTCGTAAGGAGATTGCTGGGGCAGAGGATCCTGAGGCGAAGCGCGAGGCGCTGATACGGGACTACCGCGATCGCTTCGCCAACCCCTATATTGCAGCTGCACGCGGCTATATTGATGACATTATCGAGCCACATGAGACACGGCCCCGCCTGATTGAAGCCCTCAGGATGTTGCAGAACAAACGTGACAGTAACCCGCCCAAGAAGCATGGCAATATTCCGTTGTAATGGCAAGACGATGACATGTGTTAGAGACGTAGCGTGCTATGGTAGACGTAGCGTGCTACGTCTCTACAAGAGAGTGTTGAAAAAGCCCTTCCAATGTCATGCTGAACGAAGTGAAGCATCTCGCAGTACTTGGAAAAACAGGTTAAAGTTACGCGAGACCCCTTCGTTGTACTCAGGGCAGGCTCTTCGCTTCGCTCAGGGTGACAAGATTTTCAACACTCTCTACAATCAAATGGGGTGTTTATGAACGGCGGACCGTTGCGGATAACTGATACGACTTTGCGCGATGCCCATCAATCGCTGTTAGCCACACGCCTGCGCCTCAAAGATATGCTACCTGTTCTGGAGCTGATAGACGCTGTGGGCTATCATTCTGTGGAGATGTGGGGCGGAGCGACTTTTGATGCGGCCATGCGCTTTCTGGGTGAAGACCCCTGGGAAAGGGCACGGACGATCAGAGCGCATTTGTCCCATACGCCGTGTCAGATGTTACTCCGTGGGCAAAACCTCGTGGGCTATCGCCATTATCCGGATGACATCGTCGAACGCTTTATCGCGCGTGCCAAAGCCAATGGCATTGATGTCTTTCGTATTTTCGATGCCTTGAATGATGTGCGTAACATGGCTTGGGCGATGACCGTTGCCAAGCGCGTTGGCAGTCACGTGCAGGCAAGCATTTGCTACACCACCAGCCCAGTGCACACATTGGACAAGTTTGTTGCGCTAGCCGTCGAGTTGGAAAACATGGGTGCTGATTCCATCTGTATCAAGGACATGGCTGGCTTAATCACCCCTTATGCGGCTTTTGAGTTGATCCGTCATCTGAAAGCCAGGCTTCATGTCCCCGTGCAGTTGCATACGCATTACACCAGCGGTATGGGGACCAGTGTCTACTTGAAGGCAGCTGAAGTCGGAGTGGATGTAGTGGATACTGCTATTTCCTCGCTGGCTTTGAGCACCTCTCAACCGCCGACCGAGGTGCTGGTCAGCATGCTGCAGGGAAGCCCACGCGATACAGGCCTTGATCTGGAACTTTTGGCCCAAATTGCGCGGTACTTTGCTGATACGCGCGCCAAATACCATAAATTCGAAGGAGGAGTCGCCGGGATTGATGTGCGTGTGCTGCAGTACCAGATTCCCGGGGGGATGATTTCCAATCTGGTTTCACAATTGCGCGAGCAAAATGCCCTTGACCGTTACGAGGAGGTCCTCGCTGAGGTGCCGCGTGTGCGCGCTGAACTGGGTTATCCACCACTGGTGACGCCGACCAGCCAGATTGTTGGCACGCAGGCTACGCTGAATGTGCTGCTTGGCGAACGCTACAAGATTGTGCCCGAAGAGGTAAAAGCCTATGTGAAGGGATTCTACGGCCGTCCACCAGCACCCATTGATGAGGAAGTGAAAAAGCGCATTCTGGGCGATGAGCAGCCGATTGCATGCCGGCCAGCTGACCTCCTAGAGCCGGGCTACGAAAAGGCGGCACAGGAAATCGGGGATTTGGCACAGAGCGAAGAGGATGTGCTTTCTTATGCGCTCTTTCCGCATATTGCACGGACATTTCTGGAACGTCGTGCCCGTGGTGAGAGCGAAGAAGAGAGGGTAGCAGCGATTGCGGCAGCGATTCTAGCGCAACGGGAGAAGAAAGCGGCGGTGGCAGTTCCTTCTTCACCGCCTGTGTCCTTATGGAAGATGGCTGGGCGTATAGGGCGTCGTTGGAGGTTCTGATGAGACTCATTGGGGGTAAGGAGAATGCGTTTTGTGCTCACCATTGACGGAGTAGATTATCCCATTGAGGTGAGCAAAGATGCTCTAGTGGTCAATGGCCGGACCTTCCATGTGCAGACAAATGAACATAAGGTAATCGTGGATGGCGTGGAGTACCAAGTGGAGCTAGGGGATGGAGTAGTATGGGTCAATGGCTTTCCCTACGCCTTTTCGATTGGGGACGACAATGAGGAGATTGCCCAAGCCGTGCGTCTGGCAGTACAGGATGCAGATCCTTTGCCAGCCTCGCCGCCAGTGGTGCAAGGCAACCACGCCCTAACCGCTATCATGCCTGGTCGAGTGCTGCAAGTCCTAGTGAAAGAGGGAGATCGAGTCCGGGTTGGGGATGTGCTTTGCGTCCTCGAAGCGATGAAAATGGAAAATGAGTTGCATGCCCATGCAGCAGGCACGGTGCAACGCGTGCTGGTGAAGCCAGGGCAGAGCGTAGAAGCAGGGGAGGCGTTAATTCTCTTTGAGGAGGTAGCGTGCGGCTCGAACGAGGCCTAATACAGGTCTATACAGGGGATGGCAAGGGTAAGACCACCGCGGCATTGGGATTGGCATTGCGCGCAGCAGGCCATGGATTGCGCGTCTATATCGTGCAATTCATGAAAGGTTGGCCGCATTATGGTGAGCTGTCAGCTCTAGCGGCGCAGCCCAATATCACTTTGGTGCAATTCGGCCGTCCGAATTTTGTCAATCGCAAACATCCAGATCCTCAGGATATCCGCTTGGCACAGGAAGCTTATCAACATAGCCTTGACCTTCTTGCCAATGGTCAGTATGATGTAGTTATCCTGGATGAGATCAATGTCGCATTGGATTACGGCTTGATCTCGTTGGAGCAGGTGCTTGCGCTGTTCGATGCCAAGCCGCCCCATGTGGAACTAGTGCTGACGGGGCGCAATGCACACCCGCAGGTGATAGACTGCGCCGATTTGGTGACGGAGATGCGCGAAATCAAACACCCTTACCGTTCGGGAATTGATGGCAGGAAAGGGATTGAATACTGAGGGAGAGTAAAGCGTAAAACGTAAAGCGTAAGCCGTAAAAAGGGGGCTTAATGTCTACAACAGAACCGATAGAACAATTGAAGCGGGATATTGATGCGATAGGGCGCGCGGTCAATGCACTGCATGCCAAGGTGCGTTTGGGGGATTTGCGCGATGCAGTGGAGGATCTGCACACCGATATCGCCAATTTGCCGAACAAGGTAAGGGATTTGCGGACGCGGGGTTATCCTTTCGAGAAGGGTTTGGAGGAACGGGCGTCTGATTTCGCTCAACAATGGGCTTCCCTACGGCCTATGGTGCTTGCTCAAATTGAGCAGCAAGCCATGGCCCTGGAGTTTGGCCTGCGGCCCATTGAGGACCAGTTCAGACGCTTGGTAGCGCTATCCGCTGTTCCCCAGGAAGCGCAATTTCAGATAACGCAGATAAAGGCTGCCCTTAGCTCTCTGGAGAGCAAGGTCTCTGCCACTCAAAACCAAATCCGCGGGATGTATGATGCCTTAGAACGGCAGGTCAGAGAGTTTCATACGCATTTGCAAAGAGTGGATTGGATGCTCAAGCAATTAGCAGAGGCAACTTTCCCCTTGCTGCCGACTGAGGCGGGGATTATGGCTGTCAAAGCCACTTGGGTCAAGGGGGAAAAAGAGGACAAGTCTGATCCACAAGGCATTCTCTATCTCACTGACCAGCGCCTGCTTTTTGAGCAGAAGCAGGAGATCGCGACCAAGAAAATGCTGTTTATCACCAGAGAAAAGGAAAAAGTCCAGAAACTGTTGCTGGAGGTACCACTTGATCTGATAGAGACTGTGAAGGCTAGCAAGCGGGGGTTTTTGGGCCATGAGGACCACATAGAGTTCACTTTTGCCCCTGATGCGCCGACGATGACAGCCCATTTCCACATTGATGGGCAGGACTGCAATGCCTGGCAGGGCTTGGTTGGCCGGGCGAAAGCGAAGGAGTTTGATCAGGATCGGGCTGTTGCGCTAGACCAGGCAGTGGTTGAGAAAGTCAGGTCTGCGCCTACTGTCTGCCCATATTGTGGTGGTGCGATCACAACACAAGTGCTTCGTGGCATGGATAGCATCCGCTGCGAGTATTGTGGCAAGGTGATACGATGGTAATGGGTGACGAGTGATCTGCGTCACTCGTCCCTTATATGGATAGTCTGGAGGGTGTCCATGCACGATCAAGAGACTATGGTGTCCATTGCTAAGGCTAAGGAGGAATGGGAGCGCACGACATTACACGACACACTTGCAAAGTGGCCTGAGCGCTACGAGCAATTCATTACCACATCTGGCGCACCTGTGGAAAGGCTCTACACGCCGCTCGATATCGCGGACCTAGATTATGAGCGGGATTTGGGTTTCCCCGGTCAATACCCCTTCACTCGTGGTATCCACCCTACTATGTACCGAGGCCGGCTGTGGACGATGCGCATGTTCGCCGGATTTGGCAGCGCAGAGGAGACGAACGCGCGGTACAAGTACCTATTGGCGCATGGAGAAACGGGCCTCTCGGTAGCCTTTGATTTCCCCACATTGTATGGATATGACACTGATCACCCGCTGGCAGAGGGGGAATTCGGCAAGTGTGGCGTGGCTGTCTCGTCTCTGGCAGACATGGAGATCTTGTTCGATGGCATACCGGTTGATGAGATCACCACTTCGATGACCATTAACGGACCGGCAGCGGTCATCTGGGCCATGTATATCGCTGCAGCGGAAAAGCGCGGCATTCCCATGGCAAAGCTGGGTGGCACCATTCAGAATGACATCCTCAAAGAATACATCGCTCAGAAATCATGGCTATTCCCTCCTGAACCATCCATGCGCCTGATTGTGGATACGTTTGAGTTTGGCAGCAAATACCTGCCCAAGTGGAACACTATCTCCATCAGCGGCTATCACATCCGCGAAGCTGGCGCTACCGCAGCACAGGAACTGGCTTTTACTCTAGCGGATGGCATGACCTATGTGCAAGCCGCCATTGACCGTGGGTTGGATGTGGACAGCTTTGCCCCACGCCTTTCGTTTTTCTTCAATGCGCATAATGACTTTTTTGAGGAGATTGCCAAATTCCGTGCCGCACGGCGCATCTGGGCGCATGTCATGAAGGAGCGTTTCAAAGCCAAGGATCCCCGTTCCTGGTGGCTGCGCTTCCACACGCAGACTGCTGGCTGCTCCCTTACTGCGCAACAACCTGAAAACAATATCGTGCGCACAACGATCCAGGCACTTGCGGCTGTTTTGGGCGGGACGCAGAGCCTGCATACTAATTCGATGGACGAAGCGTTGGCTTTGCCATCGGAATTGGCTGTGCGCATCGCCCTGCGCACGCAACAGATCATTGCCCATGAAAGTGGCGTGGCGAATTCGGTGGATCCGTTGGCTGGCAGTTACTTGGTGGAATCCTGGACAAACCGGCTGGAAAAAGAAGCCTATGAGTATTTTGACAAGATTGAAGCACTCGGTGGGGTAATCCCAGCGATTGAGAAAGGCTTTTTCCAGCGCGAGATTGCCGCCAGTGCCTATCGCTACCAGCGCGAGATCGAGGAACGCAAACGCATTGTAGTAGGCGTCAATGAGTATCAAATGGACGTGCCTCTGACTATTCCCTTGCTCAAGTTGGACCCGGAGGGGGAACGTCGTCAGAGGGAACGCCTGGCTAGGGTGCGTCGAGAACGGGACAACCGGCTGCTACAACAGCGTTTGGCTGCTCTGCGCCGTGCAGCAAAGGGTACAGAAAATCTGATGCCGTATATCTTGGATGCCGTTCGCGCCTATGGCACATTGGGAGAGATTTGCGACGTGCTGCGTGAGGTCTTTGGGGAATACCGCGAGCCGGTGATCATTTAGTTTTCGGCGCAGCAGAGGGTGCGGCATATTCGAGATCGGAGGATTCATGGTGAGGGAGAGGAAGATCCGCGTGCTGATCGCGAAACCAGGATTGGATGGGCATGACCGGGGCGCTAAAGTGGTCGCCAGAGCTTTGCGCGACGCAGGTATGGAGGTGATTTATACCGGCTTGCGCCAGACGCCCGAAATGATTGCGCAGGCAGCGCTCCAAGAAGATGTGGATGTGGTGGGTTTGAGCATCCTGTCCGGGGCGCACATGACCCTGGTCCCTCGCGTGATGGACTTGCTCAAACAAATGGGCCTCGAACATGTAGCCGTGTTTGTCGGTGGTATTATCCCCGATGAAGATGTACCAGCCCTGCGCTGTCTTGGGGTTAAAGGCATCTATGGGCCAGGCACCGCGCTCAGCGACATTGTGCAAGCAATTCGGCAGGAGGTGGAGGGTCGTGAATAGGCGCTCCTGGGCTACCCTTTGTATCCTGTGCCTGTTATGCTCTGTCAGACCGCCCGAGTAGGCATGGACATATCGCGCATGGATGACCTTGTAGCACAAGCACTCGCCGGAGACAGACGGGCGATCGCGAGGCTGATCAGCACGGTGGAGCAGGGAGGTGCGGAGGCACGGCAAGTCCTTTCGCGCATTTATCCCCATACGGGGCGGGCGCACATTGTGGGGATAACGGGTGCGCCAGGCACGGGCAAAAGCACGCTGGTTGCCGAGCTCGCCAAAGCCTATCGCAAGCAAAACCTCTCTGTGGGCATTGTGGCAGTAGACCCTACGAGCCCTTTTTCAGGTGGCGCGATCTTGGGTGACCGCATCCGCATGCGGGATTTGGCTACTGACCCCAATATTTTTATCCGCAGTATGGCTACACGGGGCAGCTTGGGCGGCTTGGCACGCGCCACAGCCGATGCTGCACATGTCCTGGATGCGGCTGGCTATGCGGTCATTTTGGTGGAAACGGTAGGCGCCGGGCAGAGCGAGGTGGACATTGCCCGCATGGCTCATACAACCCTGGTCATACAGATGCCGGCCTCTGGCGACGAAATTCAGGCTATCAAGGCCGGTATCCTCGAGATCGCTGACATTATTGTCGTCAACAAGGCGGACTTGCCTGGAGCAGATCAGGCCGTGGCAGCACTGGAGGCCATGCTCGACCTAAACTCCGGACATACGGAATGGCATCATGGACGGCTATTCCAAATAGAAGGCGTGCTCGCCGGCGGAGATCAGGTGAAGCATTCCTGGCGGCCGCCCGTATTGAAAACCTGTGCACTGCGGGGCGAGGGCATTGAGGAATTGGTGCAAGCCATTGCCGCCCATCTCCAGTATCAGCGTGAGAGTGGATTGCACCAACAGCGCGAGCACGATCGTGCTGCGGAACAGCTACAGCGGATATTGCGTTACACTCTGCTGGAGCAATTGTTGGAGCGGATCCCGAAGCACGCTCTGCAAGAAACGGTAGAACACATTGTTGCACGGGAGCAAGATCCTTACTCTGCGGCAGAAGCGCTTATTGCGCAAGCCCGCCTATTGAGTTAGATAGAATACCCCCTAGCCGATGTTCACCAAGGTATTGGCGCGGGGTCATGTGATGAGGATATATGCGGATACTGTTGATACGACATGCTGAATCGGAAGGAAACGCTGCGCAACGCATTCAGGGCTGGAACGATGAGCCATTGACCGATAGGGGACGAGAACAGGCTAAAGCTCTTGCCAAGCGTTTGCAAAATGGCTATGGCATTTGCGCCGTTTATGCCAGCAGCCTATCGCGGGCTCGCCAGACGGCGGAAATCATCGCGGGATCACTGGGCCTCACGCCTGTCTTGGATGATCGCCTCAGAGAGTACGATTGCGGCGTTGTCACGGGGTTAACTTGGGAGGAGGTGCAAGCCCAGTATCCGGATATAGCCAGGAGATGGGCAGAGGATTCCTGGCGCGTGCCCATTCCGGGTGAAGAGGGGATTGAACTTTTTCAACAACGCGTGGTCTCTGCGATGGATGATGTCATCGCTCGACATAAAGAAGAAGATGCCGTAGCGGTTGTCGCGCATGGGGGCACATGGAGTGCGTACCTGGCTTATCTCGTGGGACTGGACTACCGCCAGCGTCAACCCTGGGTATTTGACAATGCTTCGTTAAGTATTATCATTTTGGGTGGCATTCGCCCGCGCATTGCTTTGCTCAATGATACGTGCCATCTGAATGCGGATGGTGAAAAATGATGAGTGATGAGTGATAAGTGAGGAGTGGTGAGTGAGGAGTGGAGAAAAGTGACGCACACGATCTATGGGGAACTAGCTCTCATTAGTGGTACGGCGAATGAACCATTGGCGCGCGAGATTAGTGAATACCTGAATACGCCTCTGGTAGGCAGGGATGTTATTGATTATCCGAACGAAAACATCTTTATCCGTCTTCATCGCAGCATCCGTTCGCAGGATGTGTTCATTATTCAGCCTACCTCTTCGCCAGTAAACCGCAATATTATGGAATTATTGATCATGATTGACACGGTCAAGCGCGCATCCGCCGGTCGGATCACAGCAGTCATCCCGTATTACGCATATGGCCGCACAGACAAAAAGGACCAGCCCCGTGTACCGATCACGGCTCGGCTCATTGCGGATATGATTGGTGTGGCAGGAGCCGATCGGGTGTTGCTGATAGATTTGCATGCGCAGCAAATCCAAGGCTTCTTTAGCATTTTTGTGGACGAGATCACCGCTTTCCCCATCTTGACTCAGTATTGGATACGCAAGGGATTGCAAAATGCGGTGGTTGTGGCGCCGGATGTGGGGGCAGCCAAGCGCGCACGCAATTTTGCAGAGGCGCTGAACGCCCCGTTAGCCATTATCGAGAAACGCCGCCCGGACAACCGCCCTGCTAGCCAGGCGCTGAATGTCATTGGCCATGTGCGTGGTAAAAATGCTATTATATTCGATGATGAAGTGGATACTGCCAGTACTTTGATGGAAGCGGTACATGTGCTGGAAAGGCGCGGCGTCCTAGGCATCTGGGCTTGTGTTACCCATGCGGTGCTCTCTCCACCTGCTGTAGAGCGTATCCGGGACAGCAGCATCCGCGAATTGGTTGTGACCAACACGATTGCTTTGCCGCCTGAGAAAAGGCTTGACAAGATCACTATTCTTTCTGTGGCTCCGCTGCTGGCAGACGTAATCGACAGCATCCACCGCGGGCAATCGGTTGGTCAAGCGATTGACAAGTACGAAAAGTCTTGCGGTGTATACCGGGGCGTGGCATGAAAATTCTCCCGCAGGTTAGTCCTAGGTCCTGTGGGAGAATACCCATCCTTGAATCCCCTATAGCCCCCATGGGCATGGCTTTGGGGGCTTTCTTTTCACCTTTCCCCAACCTGTGGTATAATCTTGGCATCAAGAACGATGTAGAGGACGATTCCCTTCATGCTGAAAGGTTTGTTCGGTAAAATCGTGGGCGATGCCAATGCCAAGGAACTGAAACGGCTTCAGCCCATTGTCGACCAGATAAACGCACTGGAACCAGAGTACGAGCGGCTTTCTAATCAGGAGCTGCGTGCCTGCACCGAGGCTTTCAAACAGGAGGTTGAGGCTGCGGTTCACGAATTAAGGGTTCAGGTTGCTGAACTTCAGCAACAGGTCGCTGCAGAGCCTGACCCAGATCAGCGGCGTGACCTCGAGATTCGCTTGCAGGCTTTGACCAAGCGTCTGAGGGCAGCCGAGGAAGAGGTACTGAACGCACTGTTGCCAAGGGCTTTTGCAGTCGTGCGTGAGGCAGCCAAACGGACCCTGGGTGAACGGCACTTTGATGTGCAGCTCATGGGTGGCATTGTCCTGCACCAGGGCAAGATCGCCGAGATGAAAACAGGCGAGGGCAAAACCCTCGTTGCCACTTTGCCACTCTATTTAAACGCTTTGCTTGGACGCGGCGCCCATCTGGTTACCCCGAATGACTACCTGTCCAAATTTGGCGTACAGTGGATGGGCCCTATCTATCACCTGCTAGGCTTGACCGTGGGCGTGATTCAAACCGCTGCGGAAAATCCCGCCTTGGGTTCCTTTGTCTATGACCCCGATTATCCCGCTACGGATGACCGCTACCAAAATCTGCGCCCTGTGCCCCGGCGCGAGGCTTATCTTGCTGATATTACCTACGGCACCAACAATGAGTTCGGGTTTGATTACCTGCGCGATAACATGGTCTGGGACCTGTCGCAATGTGTGCAACGCGAGCTGCATTATGCAATTGTAGACGAAGTAGACAACATCCTCATTGATGAAGCCAGAACTCCTTTGATTATTTCAGGCCCGGCGGAGGAGTCAACGGACAATTATGTCCGCTTTGCCAGGCTGGTGAAGCAACTTCGGCCTGGGATTGATTACACCGTAGATGAAAAACTGCGCATCGTAACACTCACCGAAGAAGGCACAGCAAGGGTAGAGCGTGCATTGGGCATTGACAACCTCTATTCCCCGGAGCACTATAACCTCACGCCCTATTTGGAGAACGCGCTCAAAGCCGAGGCGCTGTTTAAAGCAGACCGGGACTACATCGTCAAAGATGGACAGGTGATCATTGTAGACGAGTTCACCGGCCGGCTTATGTTTGGGCGGCGCTATTCCGAGGGACTACACCAAGCCATCGAAGCGAAGGAAGGGGTGCGGGTACAGCGAGAAAGCCTGACTTTGGCAACTATTTCCTTCCAGAACTATTTCCGCATGTACAACAAACTGGCTGGGATGACCGGGACTGCAGCTACGGAAGCCGAAGAGTTTCAGCGCATCTATGGCTTGGATGTGGTCGTTATCCCCACGCACAAGCCGATGATCCGTGTGGACTATCCCGACCAGGTGTATAAGACGGAGAGCGCCAAGTTCCGTGCCGTGGTGCGCGAAATCGAAGAGTTGCACCGCCAAGGACGTCCGGTGTTGGTAGGCACGACCTCGGTAGAAAAGTCAGAGATGCTTTCCGAGATGCTGCGGCGCAAGGGCATACCGCATCAGGTGCTCAATGCCAAGCAACACGAGAAAGAAGCCATGATCATTGCCCAGGCTGGGCGGTCGGGGGCGGTAACCATTGCGACTAATATGGCTGGGCGTGGCGTGGACATCTTGCTTGGTGGCAAGCCAGAAGGCTTGGCGCGCGACCAACTGCGCCGACAGGGCGTGGATTTGACTAAGGTGGATGCACAGACATGGGCAGAAGCATTGGCACGTGCCAGAGAGATCTGTGCCGCAGACAGGGAAAAAGTACTGGCTCTGGGCGGATTGCATGTCATTGGCACAGAGCGCCACGAGGCACGCCGCATTGACAACCAATTGCGCGGCCGTGCCGGCCGGCAAGGAGACCCAGGTTCTTCGCGCTTTTACGTCTCGCTTGAAGATGACCTCATGAAGCGCTTTGGTGGTCCCACAGTAGCCAGCCTGATGGATCGGCTTGGTGTGGACGAAGACATGCCTATCGAGCATGACCTGATCACACGCTCGATTGAGAACGCACAAATCAAAGTGGAAGGCTATAACTTTGATTTGCGCAAGCATTTATTGGAGTATGACGACGTTGTCAACCAACAGCGCAAACTCATTTACGAGCAGCGGCGTCTGATCCTCACTGCGAATACGCTGAAGGATACTATTTTGGGCATGGTTCAGGATGAGCTCAGTGCGATGGTCATGAAACACACGGCGGGTGATCCTATCGAATGGGACCTGCCGGGGCTGTGGCAAGAGGTGCGCTCTATCCTGCCATTGCCTGATCATGTTCATCCCAAGTGGGAAGGCCTGAACGCTGAGCAGATTGAGGAGCAACTGTTGAACTTATCTGCCCGCTTGTACGAGGAGAAAGAGCAGCAATTGGGTTCCGAAATGATGCGGCAATTGGAGCGTTTGCTCATGCTCCATGTGGTGGACAGCCGCTGGGTTAGGCACTTGACGGCGTTAGATGAATTGCGCGAGGGCATAGGGCTGCGTGCTTTTGGGCAGCGCGATCCCCTTGTAGAGTACAAGCGTGAAGCTTTTGACATGTTCGACGAATTGAAGGAAGGCATTGCTCACGATATTGCACGCAGGATTTACTTCACAACCCTTGTCCGTGAGCCGGTACGGCGCACGGTACAGGCTTATCACCCTGGTTCTATGGAGCCAGGTGCAGTTTCCAGGCAGGGGACGACCCCAGCGCGGGCTGGAACTGGGCATGGCCGAACCATTGGACGCAATGACCCCTGTCCGTGTGGCAGTGGTCGCAAGTACAAGAACTGTTGCATGCGCCGAGACATGTCCACAGGGCAGGCACAAGATAGCCAAGCGACTGCGGCAAGCAAGCAGCCAGTGGCTGTAAGCAGTGCTAAGCATCGGATGCGGAAAAAGAAACGTAGATAGACATTTTTGCGTGAGAGGAGGTATATGGCGATTAAAAATTTCACCGAGTTGATGGCTGAAGCCAAGAAGGCGGGGCCAAAAATGGTGGCGGTTGCTGCCCCGCATGAGCCAGAAATCCTGCTGGCGGCTCAGGATGCGGAACGGGAGGGCATCGCAAATTGTACGTTGGTGGGAGATCGTGAGCTGATTCGCAGGTTGGCTGCGGAGCATGAAATTGACATCACCAAAATGATGATCATTCAGGAGCCAGAGCCGAAAGCGGCAGCGCGCAAGGTGATGGAATTATTGCGCATGGGCCATGCTGATTTGGCAATGAAGGGCAAGGTAGAGACAGGAGATTTTTTGCGCGCAGCCCTGGATCGTGAAATGGGCTTGCGCATTGGCCGCCTCTTCACACACATTGCTGTTTTTGAACTGCCAGGTTTTGATCGACTGCTGTTTGTGACAGATTCAGGTGTTGTGGTTGCCCCAACATTGGAGCAGAAGGTGGAGATTGTGCAGAATGCCATCATGGTGGCGCAGCGCTTGGGGGTAACAGAGCCCAAGGTAGCGATCCTGGCGGCTACGGAGATGGTCAACCCTAAAATCCCCACAACCATGGATGCTGCGAACTTGGCTAAGATGGCGGATCGAGGGCAGATCCAAGGTGGGCTTGTAGATGGTCCCCTTGCTCTGGATAATGCGATCTCGCCAGAATCCGTTGCCATCAAGGGCATCAAGAGCCCGGTTGCAGGATATGCGGATATCTTGGTGGCTCCGGATGTCGAAGCAGGGAATATGCTCGCCAAGGCAATGACCTATTTTGCCAAAGGGAAAATGGCTGGCGTAGTGGTGGGCGGCAAATCCCCGCTGATTGTCGCCTCCCGCTCCGACCCGCATGAAACCAAATTGGTCTCCATGGGCTTGGGCGTCATCCTGGCTTCGTAAGATTTACCGCAGAGGTCACAGAGAGCGCAGAAGGAATATCCTTCTCAGCGGGGAGCGGGTTTGTTGGAAGAAGCAGAGAGAGTCAATTACATTACAGAGGGTATTATCAAGTCTGCTATTGCGGTGCACAAGGCTTTAGGCCCTGGCCTGCTCGAAAGCGCTTATGAAACATGCCTCGCTTTTGAGCTTGCTCAGCAAGGTTTCAAAGTCGCGGCTCAGAAAGCATTGCCTGTGCTCTATCGTGATGTGAGACTGGACTGTGCTTATCGTATTGACCTCTTAGTTGACGAGGCGGTGATTGTGGAGATCAAAGCCATAGATCGGCTTGCTCCTATACACGAAGCTCAACTGCTTTCTTACCTGAAACTGTCTGGTTACAAGGTCGGTTTGCTGATCCATTTCAATGTGAAGGTTTTGCGAGATGGTGTTCGTCGCTTGGTAAATACCCCTATTGGTTTCTGGGACTTGTGAACAGGGCATGTCGTTACCGTAAAAGGAATTACCTCACGGAAAAGGGGAATTTCTAGCCTACTCTGTGTGCTCTGTGCTCTCGGTGGTAAAATCTTTAGCAAGGAGGCAGATATGATCGAAGTGCGGATCCACGGGCGTGGCGGGCAGGGGGCAGTGATTGCCTCAAAGGTGCTGGCGGATGCTGCCTTCCGCGAAGGGCGTTATGTGCAATCCTTCCCCTCCTTTGGCGTGGAACGGCGTGGCGCACCGGTGGCTGCTTTCACGCGCATTGACGACCGGCCGGTGCGTATTCGCTGTCAGATTTATCATCCGGACCACGTGATGGTGCTCGATCCCAGTTTGATGCAAGTGGTGGATGTTACTGCAGGGCTTAAGGAGGGCGGCTGGATTTTGATCAATAGCGAACAGCCCCCAGAATCTTTTGGCCTTTCTTCCCGCTTTCGTGTCGCTACAGTTGATGCCAACCGCATTGCCATAAAATATCACCTGGGCCCACGCACCGCCCCCATTGTCAATACCGCGATCTTGGGGGCTTTTGCGCGCATCACGGGTATTGTCAGTTTAGAAGCGGTGACGGAGGCGGTGCGCGAGGCGGTGCCAGTGAAACCTGAGGACAATGTGGCTGCCACGAAAGAGGCATATGAGAGTGTAGTAGTGAATAGGGAGCATAACTATGAGCAATGACTCGTCAACCCCCAAGCGATTCGATGAGGCAAAGGTCATCGTTTTCCAAAGCGAGGCCGATATGCCTGAGGTGGCCATGTCCTTGGCCACCACTTTGTACAACAAGACAGGTTCATGGCGTTACCTGCGGCCGGTATACCGCAACAAGACGCCCCCGTGCAACCATGCCTGCCCTGCAGGGGAGGACATTGTCCAATATGTGGGGATGGTGAACAAGGGAGATTATGAAGGAGCGCTGCGGAGAATTCTGGAAGAGAATCCATTCCCCGGGGTATGTGGCCGTGTGTGCCCCCATCCCTGTGAATACGAATGCAACCGCAGCCAGTTGGGTGGGGCGATCGCTATCCATGCGCTGGAGCGGTTTCTATCTGACCTCTCCCTAGAACGTGTACTGCCCGTTCTGAAACCAGTGGCGCCCTCGGCAGCGAAGGTCGCTGTCATTGGTTCGGGTCCGGCTGGCCTGTCTTGTGCCTACCAGTTGGCACGTCGAGGATATAGTGTTACCGTCTTCGAAGCGCTGACCTCGCCGGGAGGCATGATGCGCGTAGGCATCCCCCCTTATCGCTTGCCCCGTGAGGTGCTAGACCGTGAAATTGCAAGGATAGAGACACTGGGCGTCGAGATCCAGACCAGCATGCGCCTAGGCGACAACCTGAGCTGGGACCACCTGAAGCCTTATCAGGCTGTGTTCTTGGCTATTGGTCAGCATCGCAGCCATACACTGGGCATCAGTGGTGAAGAGGGGCCAGGCGTGTTAGCGGGCTTGGATTTCTTGCGCCGGGTCAACCTGGGCCAGAAGGTAGAGATTGGGCCGAGAGTAGCCGTTATCGGCGGAGGCAACACGGCTATGGATGCTGCTCGTTCCGCATTGCGCCTCGGTGCTGCCCAGGTCGCCGTTTTATACCGGCGTTCGCGCCAGGAAATGCCCGCCATCCCTGAAGAAGTGGACGAAGCGGAGCAAGAGGGAGTCCGCATCGAGTACCTGACCGCGCCAGTGGAAGTGCTGCGCACAGATGGAAAAGTTACCGGCCTGCGTTGTGTGCGCATGCGGCTGGGCGCGCCGGACGCAAGCGGGCGGCGTCGCCCCGAACCCATACCTGGCTCTGAGCATACGTTGGAGGTGGACTCAGTGATCGCTGCTTTGGGCCAGGATGCTGACCTCTCCTGTCTACCCGAAGGAGTACAGGTGGAGGATAATCGCATTGTCATTCAGGAAACGGGGGCTACTTTGACACAAGGGGTTTTCGCGGGCGGGGATGCAGCCACCGGTTTTGGCACGGTAGCCCATGCCATTGGTTCTGGCAAGCGTGCAGCCTTGGCAATCGACTGCTATCTGCGCGGTGAGGCTCTGCCAAGTTTCCCGCCCCTGACGGAACACGTACATGCCGCACCACGAGAGATGGATCCAACGGTAGTACGCTTTGAGGACATTAACTTGGCGTATTTCACGGAGGAACCGCGCACACCGCAACCACAGCGTGCCGCGGCAGAACGGGTCAGGGACTTTGCGGAGGTAAACTTGGGACTGGCGGAAAGTGCGGCACAGCGTGAGGCGGCGCGCTGCTTCAGTTGTGGCACATGCAATGCCTGCGATACGTGCTGGCTGTATTGCCCCGATGTCGCCATCAACCGCCACGACCACACCTACGAAGTCAATTACGACTACTGCAAAGGCTGCGGAGTATGCGCAGAAGAGTGCCCTCGTGAAGCTATTTCCATCGAGGAGGAACTGAAATGGAAAAAGTAATCATGGGCAACCATGCTGTATCCTATGGGGTACAGCTTGCTCGTGTGCAGGTCATTGCGGCTTATCCGATTACGCCGCAGACGCAAGTGGTGGAGATGCTCTCCGAATTCTGTGCGGATGGGCTGCTGGATGCCAAGTTCATCAAAGTTGAGTCCGAGCACTCGGTGATGGCTGCCGTTGTCGGTGCTTCTATCGCTGGCGCGCGAGCATTCACCGCGACCTCTTCCCATGGTTTGGCGCTGATGCATGAGGTATTGCATTGGGCTTCGGGCGGGCGGTTGCCGATTGTCATGGCGAATGTCAACCGCGCTCTAGGGCCTGGGTGGAATGTGTGGACAGAGCAGACGGATAGCCTGGCGCAGCGCGACACCGGCTGGATTCAACTCTACTGTGAGACCAACCAGGAAGTGCTGGATATGGTGATACAGGCGTACAAGATCGCCGAGACGGTTCTCCTTCCTGTAATGCTTGTGCTGGATGCTTTTGTGCTCTCCCACACTGAAGAACCAGTGGACATCCCGGACCAGGCCGCTGTGGATCGTTTCTTGCCACCCTATCAGCCCAAGTTCCGCTTACAGCCGGGCAATCCCTGCTCCTTCTATGGCTTGGTTGCACCTGAGCACTGGATGGAGTTGCGTTACAAGATGCAGCGCGCGATGGAACAGGCAGTCGAGGTTACACAACAGGTGGGTGCAGAATTTGGCCAAGTGTTCGGACGCCCATACGATGTAGTGGAAAAGTACCGCATGGAAGATGCGGAGATTGTCTTGGTGACATCGGGTAGCATTGTCGGCACCTCGCGCGAGGTAGTGGATGAACTGCGCGCACAGGGCCAGAGGGTGGGGCTGCTCAAGATGCGAATGTTCCGCCCCTTCCCCTTTGTCGCGGTGCGCGAAGCATTGGCTGGGGTGAAGAAGGTGGCTGTCATAGACCGCAATATCTCCTATGGCCATGGAGGGATCTTTGCCTCGGAATTGAAGGCGGCGTTGTACGGCATGCCTAACCCGCCCACGGTTTTCCCCTTCATTATTGGCTTGGGTGGACGCGATGTAACCCCCCAGTCCATTCACAAGATTGTCCAATACACCCAGCAGTACGACAAGCCCGCCGAAGAGATTATCTGGATGGAGGTCAAGCGATGAGTTACGATGTGCCAGAACAGGAATTGATGACGCCAGGCCATGTGGCCTGTCCGGGTTGCGGAGCCCCGATGGCTGTGCGCTATGCGCTCAAAGCGCTGGGCGAGAACACGGTCGTGATTATCGTGGCTTCGTGCTGGTCCATCATTGCTGGGCCATTCCCTTACACTGCGGTGCAGGTGCCGTTGCTGCATACTTTGTTTGCCACCGGTGGCTCGGTGGCTTCCGGCGTGAAGGCGGGGCTGGAGGCGTGTGGCTACAAAGACACGACGGTCCTCACAGTTGCTGGGGATGGCGGGACTTTCGACATTGGCATCCAAGCCCTCTCCGCAGCGGTCGAGCGCAACGAAGACTTCATCTATATGTGCTATGACAACGAAGCGTACATGAATACTGGCATTCAGCGCAGTTCAGCCACTCCCTGGGGCGCCTGGACGACGACCACACCGGTGAAGCACCCGAAGGAGCAGCCTAAAAAGGATATGGTAGCCATTATGGCGGCACACCGCATCCCGTACACAGCCACTGCCACCGTTGCCTATCCCGAAGACCTGATACGGAAGGTCAAGAAAGCAAAGGATATCCGTGGCAGCAAATTCCTCCATGTGCTTTCTCCTTGTCCCTCCGGCTGGAAATCCGAGCCGGCGCAATCTGTGCTCCTGTCTCGGTTGGCGGTGCAGAGCTGCTTGTTCCCGCTGTACGAGGTAGAACATGGTGATAAGTACACTATCACCGTGTGGCCAAGGGAAAAGGTCCCGGTGGAGCGCTACTTGCGCCTGCAAGGGCGCTTTGCCCATCTCAAGCCAGAGGATATTCGCTATATCCAGGAAAATGTGGACCGCGAATGGGAGAGGCTGGTAGCCAAGGCCAAAGCCAGTGGGCAGGAAATCCCAAGCACTGGCGGATGACAACTGATCAAATCCCAGATGGTCCGGTCAGTCTCTCGCTGCGGCGATGAGGGCTTGATCAATAAATGGTTTCTTGAGGTAGTGAAATGCGAGTGGGCAATGTAGAATGCTTTCTTGTCAGTGACGGCGCGTTTCGCATAGATGGCGGTGGACAGTTCGGGCTGGTGCCTAAAGTGCTCTGGGAGAAGGTGCTCCCATCCGATGAACTCAACCGCGTGCCAGCAGCCCTGAATTGCTTGCTGATACTTTCTGAAGGCAAGCGCATCCTGGTGGACACAGGTTTTGGCCGCAAGTTATCGCCGAAGGAATGGCAGATTCACGGGCTGCAGCGCGAGCAAGGCGATTTGTTGGATCACTTAGAGCGCTTGGGCTTTGCTCCGGATGATATTGACATCGTCATTAATACCCATCTGCATCTGGATCACGGTGGCGGGAATACCATCTTGCACAATGGGGTAGCGGTACCTACGTTCCCCAAGGCACAGTATTGGATTCAGCGCTTGGAATGGGCAGACGCTCTCTATCCGAACGAGCGCACGCGCAACACCTACCTTCCGGAGAACCTGTTGCCCATCCAGGAAGCCGGTCAGCTTCGCCTCCTTTTCGGCGATACCCGCGTTACGGGCGAGGTACGCTGCCAGGTGACCAGAGGGCATACGCGGGCACATCAGAGCGTGATCATTGAGTCGGAAGGTGAAGCCGCCATTTTCCTGGGCGACCTAGCTTCCCTAGCGGTCAAAATGGAGCGCCTGGGATGGATATCCGCTTTTGATGCGGAGCCCATGGAGACGCTGGAAACCAAGCGCTCTATACGGAATTGGGCGTTGGAGAAGCACGCGCTATTGATTTTCGAGCATGATTTGCGCACGCCCATGGGCTACTTGGTGAAAGAAGGGGACAACTTTCGGGTGGAGGCTCGAACGAGCTAAGTACCGTCCATTTGAGACTGCAGCCTTGAGCAGGAGCGGGTCAAGACACAAGGCAGGGGGAAGGATGCAAACCTTCCCCCTGCCTTTTTGCTTGGTCCTATTTCTAGGAGGAAGGAGATGGATATGGATACGGCTCCGGAGTGAAAGGCGCCGGTGTAGGGAGCGGCGGATAGGGCTCGGTTGTCGGCGCAGGCCCCGGCGTGGGGGGTACAGTCGTTGGCACCGTTGTAGCGGGTGGCACCTCTGTGGCGGGAGGCACTGTGGTTGGCGGCACGGTCGTTATCGTTGGCGTGGCCGTTGGTGTTGGCGTCGCTGGCGCAGCCTCTGTGGTGGGAGGCGGTAGGGATGGCGTGACCTGCACGATCCCTGGTGTGCGGGTGGGCGTTGGCGTGGGTACAGGGGCGGCTGATTTTTTGCAGCCACTCCAGGTGGATATCACAATGAGGAACAGCAGGACCAACAGCATGGTCAGGTGTGGTTTCGTTCCCCAGCAGTGCCTTTCTCTGAAATAGCGCCTCATTCGTATCCTCCTTCACGTGTTCAAACTGCGCAGAGTATAGCATAGTTCCTGGATTTTACCAAGTGGCTGGTGATGTAGTAGGGGCAGATTGACACAGTAAGGTTTTTCGGGTAAGGTAAGCATCGGGGGCTAATCTTCGGGATAAGGGCGTGATAAGGAGGCTGATTGAAGAAGCTTTCTATCCCTGAGCCGCATTCTGCAGGCATTTTCCTTTCCTATAAATGCACTAGCCATTGTCGGCACTGCCTGTATGCCTGTTCTCCGCGCTGGAAGGCAGATTGGCTCACGCTGGATGATGCGGAGGTTATCTTGGCTCAGCTTGCCCCGAGGATAGGGGGCAAATATGGTTACCTGGGCAGGGTTGGCGTCAATGAAGGGCTGCACTTTACCGGTGGCGAGCCCTTCCTGAATTTCGAGTTGCTGCTTGCTGTTACTGCCCTCGCACACCGCTTGGGTATTCGCGGCACCTTTGTCGAGACCAATTGTTTCTGGTGCACCGATGATGAAAGAACCAAGGAAAAACTGACCAAACTGAAGGAAGCGGGGCTGGAGGGGATCCTCATCAGTGTGAACCCGTTTGTGATCGAAGAGGTGCCCTTTGAGCGCATCCAACGTGCGGTGCGGATCAGCACGGCAGTTTTCCCTGGCAATGTGATGGTGTACCAGCAGTTCTTCTATGAGCAATTCCGCCAGATGGGCTTGCAGGGTACACTGCCTTTCGAGGAGTACTTGCAGCGAGGGGGCTATGGCCTGCATTATGCCGAATTGCTCCCAGGAGGGCGAGTCTCTTATGCCCTGGCGCACCTTTTCCGAAAATACCCGGCACAGCATTTCTTTTCTGCTTCCTGCCGCCATGAGTTGGTGCGCGATTGGCATGTCCACATAGACAATTACGGCAACTATGTGCCGGGCTATTGTGGTGGGCTATCCCTGGGCGATGCGCGCAACCTGGATGCGCTTCTGCAGGGCATCGACTTGGCTGCACTTCCCGTGCTGCGCGCATTGCTGACAAACCTTGAGGAACTGTATCGCCTGGGCAAATCTTTTGGCTATGAAGAGCGGGATGGCTATGTCTCCAAATGCCACCTCTGCACGGATATTCGGCGGCATTTAGCCAAGGTAGGCAATTTCCCCGAACTCAAACCACAGGCATTCTACGAACATTTGGAGGATTGAGGCATGGAGCGTCTATATCAGAAAATGGCTCGTGCACCAGTGGTTGGCTTGGCGTTGGTGTTGAGCGTCGTGGCGTTTGTGGCATTTGCGTACTTTGACCAGGCACGACCACCTGGAACGCCAGGGGTGGTTGCGCTGCAACTCGCCTTCTCAACGGATACTTTCCACCATATTATTGCCTTGTGGGGTGCAGCAGGCGTGCAGGCTTATCAGGTGAGCACGCTTTATGTGGATTCCTGGTTCCCCATCTCCTATGCCTTGCTTTTTGCCAGCCTCATCGCCGTGTTGACACACAAGCCAGGTAAGGCTGTCAGCAAATCCCATCTCGCCTTTTTTGTGGTGCCTTTTGTCGCTATGCTGCTGGATTGGATAGAGAATGCTTTGCACCTGGTCCTCCTCCGTGATCCCAGCCATCTCTCGCCGTCGCTTGTTTTGATTGCCTCGGTTGCGGCGGCGGTCAAGTGGGGGATCATCGCGTTTTCGATATTGGTGGTGCTCTATTTCTTTGCTCAACGCATCCGCGCGCGGCTAGTCAGGAGAGGGACCTAACTGGATTTTGTTCGAATATCCACTAAGCCTGGCTTGGCTGTTGTTTGCCACCTGGCAGGAGTAGCACCAGGGGTATCGCCAGCAGAGGGGCAATAGCGCTGGTGGTGAAAGCCAAGCGCAAGCCGAACAAGTCGCCCAGCATTCCCACCGCCACCGCCATGACGGAACTAGTGACAAAGGTTAGTGCCAGGTACAAGCCGTTGGCCATGGCGCGGTTGGCAGGAAAAGCCTCCTGGACCATCGCCATCATGACCGGGTTGTTGGATATCGTGGCAAAACCGAGCAACAAAAGGAGCGGCAGGCGCAGCCAGCCGCTGACTGCGAGAAATATCAGCAGCAACGGCGAAGCGACTGCCAAGGTAACCAGGACGATAGATCTGCGGCCAAATCGGTCGCTCATCCCGCCAGCCATAAGTGCTCCTACTGCTCCTCCGCCTTGTACGAATGACAGGGATGCGCCAGCCAGCCATAAATCGCTGCCCTCTTCAGTGATTAAGATGGGTAGATAAGTGGTCAGCGCTGCGACGATAAAGGCGCGCAAGGTAATGATCCCAGCCAGGGGAAGCATGACCCGGCGCATGTCCCACAGCGCCTGTTTCCAAGGAGTTGGCTGTGCGGTCGTTGCTGGCTGAAATGGCACATCCCTCAGACGCATATAGAGCAATGCTGAGGCGCACAGCCCAAAGAGCATGAGCCAGGGCAAGCCGCGGATGGTCAGGAAGTGCAATGCGGTGACAACAACAAGCGGCGACATGGTGCGTGCTATTTCTGCCCCCGCCATCCAGAAGGACATTCCCTGTCCCAATCTCCGCCCGGACAGCCGTCCTGCGATTGCCGGCGCTACAGCATGGAAACAGGCAGCGTTTAAACCCGCGGCGGTCAGAAGCAAGACCAGCACCGCATAATTGGGAGCAATGCCCAACAGGCTCATCATCACCGCAGCGATGGCTGGCCCGAAGAACACCAGGTTGCGCAAGTTGAAGCGGTCCGCTAGATGCCCGATGGCTGGCTGGAGCAGGGATGGCCCCTGCAGGAATATGGTCAATAGGCCAGCCTGGGTCTTGGAGAGGGCTAGATTGGTGATGAAGACGGGCAGAAGTGGCGCCAAGAAGCCAGTGTAGGTGTCGTGCAGCATGTGCCCAGCAGCGATGGTCAGCACACGGTCAGCCTGGAAGGCAGCGCTTGTTGATGGATCGGATCGTTGTTGGTCAGTCATTGTGACGCTATTTGCTGAGTTGTCCCCTTGTGATTTTGGAGGCTATTATATCCCAGGGGCTGCGTGAGGCAAAAATGCCATCAGCGGATGAGGCAAGGAACTATGGCGCTTCTGTGGTTTGCTCCTGATCTTTTTGGGCGACTTTGTTCAGCATAGTAAAAATGGGCGGCGGACTGTGGTCCGCCGCGAGCGAGGGATGTGACGACAGCATTTGTTTATTTCGATGAGGTTTTTTGCCAGAACATAGAGGGTTGCGAGACTGTTGAAAAAGGCTCTTCCAATGTCATGCTGAACGGAGTGAAGCATCTCGCAGTACTTGGGGAAAGAGGCTAAAGTTACGCGAGACCCCTTCGTTGCACTCAGGGCAGGCTCTTCGCTTTGCTCAGGGTGGCAGGATTTTTCAACACTCTCGGTTGCCATGCTTTGGATTGTGGTCTGTTTGGAGTATACTATAGGCAAATCTGCGACAGGCATGAGAGAAGGCAGAGGACTGGCATGCTTTTTCTGCTTCCGATTCATTCGTTGATTGACAAGGAGGTTCTATGATTGGTCCTTCAACACAGTGGATGTTGGATGAAGACATCCTACGCTGCCCGGCTTGTGTCAGTGAGCCAGAGCGAGATCCGGAAAAGAAAGACCCGGGTCGGTTGGATGTGGTGAAGAACAAGTGGCTGGTGTGCCGCGATTGCGGACGCAAATATCCGGTGGAAGATGACATCCCGCAAATGCTGATTGAGATTGGGGATAGGTACCGCTACGTTTCCGTGGAACAACTGGAGTAAGAGAGTGCTCGCCCCGATTGCACGCAAGCCAGTCTGGTTACGAGTTCTGGTTCTCGTGACTTGCTTGTCCTCCTTTTTCTTTGGCATTTGCTGGGCTGCCTGTGCGGATCAGGCCATCCAGGTGGTGGACAATACCTACCAGGTGCAGTTTGCACAGGGCATTACCTTCCGCTTGCAAGTTCAGGCGCTGGCAGGCATCAAAGAAGTTACCCTCTACTACCGGCTGGTCGGCGAAGGCGTTACGGTGAAAATTCCGATCACAGTTGCTCCTGGTGAGAATGAGTTCAGCTACACTTGGGAGCTCGAACCCGGAGACATACCCCTTGGCGCCCAACTCGAATACTACTGGCGGATTGTAGACGGCGCGGGTAACGAGGTCAAAACTTCTCCACTATCGTTCCGCTATGAAGACCCCCGCTTTGCCTGGAAGACCCTGGAAGGGGACAAGATTGTCCTGTACTGGTACGGCTCAGATGAGGCACAAGCACGACGCTTGCTCGGTTATGCGGCCAAATCGCTAGCCCGCCTGCAGGACGAGATGGGTGTCAGCCTGGATAGGCCTGTTTCTATCTATGTCTACCAGAGCAAAGCGGATATGAGTCTGGCTTTGCCACGCAAAAGCGAGGTCTATGACGAACGCATTGTTACCCTGGGGGTAGTGGTGGATGAAGGGACGCTGTTGCTCTTGGGTTCTCACCCAGATGTGGAGCAGACTATTGCGCATGAGTTAGCCCATGTCGTGGTGGGTTTGGTTACGGACAACCCTTATGCGGAAGTGCCCCGCTGGCTGGATGAAGGGCTGGCGATGTATGCGGAGGGAGAGCTTCCCGCTGCCAATCGGCGGGCGCTGGAGGATGCCATCCGACGTGACGCGTTAATCTCGGTGCGTTCTCTCTCTGGCTACACCAGCGATCCATCCCAGGTAGACCTCTTCTACGGCGAGGTATATAGCCTGGTGGAGTACCTGCTGCGTAGCTATGGCAAGGAAAAGATGGGAGAGTTGCTCGCTGCTATCCGCCAGGGCCTCTACCAGGAGGAAGCCTTGCAGCGCGTGTACGGGTTCGGCTTGGATGAATTGGATGCCCAATGGCGCAAGAGCCTGGGCCTTTCGCCACGGACAACGCCTGTGGCTGCATCTTCTCCAACCCCGCAGCCCGCCCAGCGCCTGCCTCTGCCCTGTCCTGGAGCGGGGGTGATCATGGTGATGGCAGCGACCCTTATCATCAGCAGGAGGAGGCATGCCGGAGCTCCCAGAGGTTGAGACGCTTGCCACGGATTTACGGCGTTTGCTGACAGGCGCCGAGTTCAAGAGTGTCGAAGTGCTCTGGCCAAGGTCAGTGGCTATGCCGACTGCAGAGGAGTTGGTGCGGCAGTTGCCAGGCCATCAAATTCAGGATGTCAGTCGCAGGGGCAAATTTCTCGTCTTGTCGTTGTCGGGATCCAGTGCCTTGTTGATCCATCTGCGCATGAGCGGCCGGGTGCGGGTGGAGCCGGCGACGGCACCCGTGGACAGCCATGCGCGTGTGATCTTTCATCTGGCTGATGGAAGGCGGATGCTTTTCTCCGACCCGCGCAAGTTTGGCCGCATTTATTGGACCGCGGATGCACACTGTGTGTTGGGCGATTTGGGACCAGAGCCTTTGGACGATGATTTCACAGCCTGCGATTTTTGGACGCGGTTGTCGGCGCACAAAGGGGCATTGAAACCATTGCTGCTCAATCAAACTGTGCTGGCAGGACTGGGCAATATCTATACGGATGAGGCGTTATTCGCCGCTGGTTTGCATCCATTGCGCAAGGCGAACACGTTGTCTGTAGCGGAGGGCGAGCGTCTCTATCACGCCATCCGTGAGGTATTGCAACAGGCAATTTGGCATCGTGGGACAACGCTAGATGATGAGCGCTACCAAGATGCTGAAGGCCGACCAGGTGGCCATGCGCAACACCTCCGCGTTTACCGACGCGCAGGCCAACCCTGTCTGCGTTGTGGCACACCCATTCAGCGTACAGTCGTTGGCACCCGCGGGACGTACTTCTGTCCGCATTGCCAACATTGATGGGCATGGCACAAGCCCTCGAGGGCGTTACACTCATCGAAGAACAGGAGACAGAGATGCCTGATACCGAGAGAAAACCTTGGCGTATTCTGGTGATCAATCCCGGTTCGACTTCGACAAAAATAGCCGTGTTTGAGGATGAAAAGTTTCTCTGCGGTGAAGACATCGCCCATGCGTACCAAGAGCTGGCTGCTTTTCCGCGCATTCCCGACCAATATGCTTTCCGGCGTGATGCGGTGCTTTCCTTTCTGGACAAGCATGGCATCTCCTTACAGTCGCTGGACGCCGTGGTTGGGCGAGGGGGGATCCTGCGGCCATTAGCCAGCGGCACGTACCGCGTCAATGAGCGCATGCTGCAGGAGTTGCGCAACCCGAACAAAGAGCGCGATCATCCTTCGAACCTGGGCGCGCTTATCGCGCAGGAAATCGCGCAGCAGGCGGGTGTCCCGGCCTTTATCGTGGACCCGGTGTGCGTGGATGAGTTTGAACCGCTGGCGCGAGTCTCCGGCCTGCCGGAGATCGAGCGCAAAAGTCTCTCGCATGCCCTGAGTCTCAAGAGCGCTGCCAGACGCGCTGCCCGTGAACTGGGCCGCCGCTATGAAGAGCTCAATTTAGTCGTGGTGCACATGGGCGGGGGTATCTCAGTGAGCGCGCATCGCCGTGGCAGGATGATTGATGTCAACCAGGCTCTCGATGGCACTGGCCCCTTTTCCCCCGAGCGCGTGGGGGGACTGCCGGTGGGTGATGTACTTCGTCTCGCTTTTTCGGGAAAGTACACCTATGAGGAACTTTTCCGGCGCTTTACACGGCAGGGGGGATTGGTAGCGCATCTTGGCACGAACGATGCCATCGAAGTGGAGAGGCGCATTGCAGCGGGCGATGAACATGCCCGGCTTATCTACGAAGCGATGGCTTATCAGATTGCCAAGGAGATCGGGTTAATGGCTACCGTGTTAAAGGGCCAAGTGGACGCCATTGTATTGACCGGCGGTCTAGCCCATTCATCTATGTTAGTCGGTTGGATACGGGAACGTGTGGAATGGATCGCTCCCGTGCTGGTCTATCCTGGGCAGGATGAAATGCTGGCGATGGCGCAGGGTGCGCTGCGTGTGCTACGTGGTGAGGAGGAAGCGAAGGAGTACTGATGCGCATCACGGTGAAACTATATGCCACATTGCGTAGGTTCAAACCCGACCTGCCTCCTGGGGCTGGTTTCTCCGTTGATGTGCCCCTTGATGCAACGGTGAGTCAGGTCGTGGAGCAACTGGGCATTCCGGATGGAGTGGCTTTGGTGCCCATGGTCAACAACGAGGTAAAAGGGCTGGACCATGTCTTGGCTGAGGGGGATACGCTTAGCCTCTTCCCGCCTGTGGCTGGGGGATAGGGGCCAAAAACGTAAGACGTAAAACGTGAAAAGTAAAACGTAAAACGTAATGCGTAAGGGCGAAGGAGGTTGAGATGACAGGAATTGGGGCGCGCTTGCGGACGCTGGCAAAGGAGACAGTGGGGCCAGGTGGAGAATCGCTCTGGGTGATCTCGCTGGACGGGCTGCAAAAGGTTGCTGAGGAGATGAAATTGTCTCGGCGAGAGGCAGAGATCGTGGCTCTGCAGGAGCGAGTGTTGCCGATGCGCTATCTGCGCAACTTTGGTACCATCGGCTGGGATGGGCAGCTTGCCTTGCTGCAATCCACGGTAGGCATTGTAGGTGCGGGTGGTTTAGGTGGTTGGATCATCGAGGGCTTGGCGCGCATGGGGGTGGGGCGCCTGATCATTATAGATGGCGATGTCTTCGAGGAGAATAACTTGAACCGCCAGGCGCTCTGTGTGGAACATGGCTTAGGCCAGCCCAAAGTGCTTCTAGCGCAGCAGCGTGTAGCGGAAGTGAACGCAGCCGTTGAAGTCGTTGCGCATCAGTTAAGAGTAGATGAAGCACAAATGGTGCAGTTGCTGCAAGGTGCCCAAGTGGTGGTGGATGCCTTGGATGCATTGCCCACGCGTTTGGCATTGCAGCGAGCCGCACGCAAACTCTCTGTACCGATGGTGCATGGCGCGATCGCAGGTTATGTGGGGCAGGTGATGACCATTTTTCCCGATGATCCAGGGCTGCTGGAACTGTACGGTGGAAGTCGGGTGCCTGAACGTGGCATTGAAGTACAATGGGGCAATCCTGCTGCCACGCCCATGATGATCGCCGCCTGGGAGATACAGGAAGTCGTCAAATTGTTGACGGGCAGAGGCAAGCCTTTGCGCCGTCGTCTGCTGTTCATGGACAGCGAGCTCGGGCACGTGGATGTGCTCGAGGTGTAGATGAAAAAATTGTTAACCTCTTTTGTCCCTCTTTTCATCCTCTTTTCACATATCCGTGCTATGATTATTTCATAGAAACAACGCATTTTACACGGCGCACGGAGGTTAGCAGGTGATCGAAGTCAAAACAAATCCTGCTTCGTGGTCAAGGCTTACTGTGGAGACAGTGCACAGGACCAGGCTGTCTGGGCCTGAGGCTTCCTTGTACCCTGTGGTCAAAAGGTGGATGGACGTTATTTTGGCTGCTATTTTGCTGGTCCTGCTGTCGCCGCTGATGGCATTGATCGCGCTGGCGATCCGGCTGGATTCTCCAGGTCCCGCGATCTTTCGCCAGGAGAGAGTCGGACAATTTGGTCGCCTGTTTACCATGTTCAAGTTTCGTTCGATGTATGTCAATGCCGATGAGCAAGTCCATCGGCAATTTGCGAAGCAATATATCAATGGCCATGTCAATCATTCGCCTGTTCTTGGTCAGGTCGTGTTCAAACCAAACGGGGATAAGCGCATTACAAGGGTGGGGAAATGGCTGCGGCGGACCAGCCTCGATGAATTGCCACAGTTGATTAATGTATTGCGCGGTGAAATGAGCCTAGTCGGCCCAAGGCCAGCTGTGCGTTACGAGGTAGAGGAATATGCTCCATGGCATATGCAGCGTCTGACCGTTCCACCTGGCATGACTGGCTTGGCACAGATTAGCGGACGCAGCGGGCTGACTTTCGATAAGATTGTGCGGCTGGATATCGAATACATTCAACGGCGCAGTTTGGCTCTGGATATCCTGATTTTGCTCAAGACTGTTCCGGTGATCCTCAAAGCCAAGTGTGCGGCATAGAGCCCCCTTCAAGCGGGCTCAGGCACTTTGCCTGGGCCCGCTTTTTGGTTTTAATGCCTATCCTCCTGCCGTGTTCATGTCATATTCCGCTCTCATTCAGTGCGCTTTTCCCTTCCCAAAGGGACAAACGTTTGAAGGCATCCAGTTTATCGCGCTGCCCTAACTTAGCCCGGCGAATGGCCGTGCGCAGGGTTTCGATAGAGCGGTCATACGTGGCGCGGTCTACCGGATATGGATAGCCATCTTTGCCACCGTGGGCAAAGCTAAAGCGGACTGGGTCACGGGTGCTGACCTCCGCTCCATAGATAATCTCCGCTAAGAGGCTCAAAGCGCGGATGGTTTTCGGGCCTACCCCTGGCATGCCCAGCAAGGCTTCGAAATTCTGCGGCTGTTGTTCATAGGTGGTGAGAAAGATTTTCCCTAGGCGAGCGGGATCCACATCTGCCAGCCATACTTGGTGGCGCTGGGGCAATTTCAGTTCTTGCAGCCGCTGCAGTTCATGGACTAGTTTGCCGGGCATTTCCCGTGCCAAGAGCGCGCTGGCTGTGCGTGCTTCTGCACTTTCCAGGGCTACCATGTTCAGCACCTCCCCGCGCTGATCGCAGCAAATAGCGCTATGCGGTTCGACGACAAAATCGCGCACTCCTTCGCTCAGCCAATGATAGCGCCTGGCGTAACGCGTGTCCACATTCATGCCTTGCTGGACCACACACCAATGGCCGCTGCGGTCGAAGAAGAAAGAGTGGTGGTAGATTTGATAGCCATCCTGTAGCGCGGTATTGTCCACTTTGGCTGACATACGGCTAGCATAGATGAGCGTGGCGGGTGCGATCTGCAAATTGTCCCCTTGGGCTTCGATCTCCTGCGGCGTCTGTCGTGAAGTGCCGCCTTTGCCGCCCGCTACGTACAATCCCAGTTCGTTTTGTATGTCCTTCAACCCCACTTTGAGTGCGCCGCAGACTGTGGTGGTCAAACCGCTGGAGTGCCAGTCAAAGCCCAGCACACAGCCAAAGGCTTGAAACCAGAATGGATCAGCCAAGCGCCGTAGCAATTCTTGTGTGCCAAATTCTGTGACAATAGCCAACGATACTTCGCGCGCCAATAAAGCCATACGCTGGAATAACCAGCGTGGTGCTTTTCCGTAATGCAAAGGCAGGTCTGCTGTACCTGTTTTCGGCATGTCGCCTCCAGGAACAATGGCTGGATATATTATACCCCAGGTGGAGTGCCGCTTAGTAGTAAACTGTGCGTGTTCTATGGCGGGGGTGGGCTTTGTAGTGGGGTTGTTGCCCGCGGTTCCAGAGCAGGTAGTCCAGTTTCATCGGGGGCACGTCCTTTCCACGCTGGCGCAACTCCATACTCAGTAGTTCTACAGCGAGCACGGCACAGGCACGGATCTCTACCTCCTCGGCTGACCCTGCGGGTATCAGTTCTTCATGGTCAATGCGCTGCGCTAGGTCATCTTCGTACTGGAGGACTCCGTCCATGCGCAGGACATGGGGCACCAGGTTGTCAGCGAAAATAGTCAGTTGCTCTAGGTCGTCAAAACGGCCAGGTCCTTGTCCCTCAAACGCAATCCATAGGTCTGCTGCGGTAATCTGAGCTCGCTTATAGAAGGGCACCTGCAAGTCACCATAGGAGGAGACATCATTGAAAAAGGGCATCTCGGTCAGCAATTGCACCAGCCGTTCTGCCGATGCGTTGGCATACTCAACCAGTCGGACAAAACTCCCATCAAATTGCTGAAGCAGGTAGCGTCCCAGGTCGTTAAGCGCAGTAGCGAAGAGTTGCATTAGTTCATAGATGGGAGCGTTATCGGGGTCCTGAGCGAAGATGCGCAGGCAATCCGCTGCAGTAAGTCGGGCCAATTGGTGTGCGGAAAATGGGCCGTATGTAGCAAAGTAATCAGTCAGCGAGCTGGCAATGGTGAAGTAGCCGGACATGCCAGGGCGCTTGCGAAGGTGAGGGAAGTAGCCTGACCCAAAGTTAATCGCATCGAGCGTGAGGAAGAAAGCCACGGTGTCCTCACCGTGACCTAGATAGTGGCTGGCGGGGTCATGTTGCGGCTGGGCGAGCTGTTCCAGCGGCAAAGTTGCCGCATAGGATGGCAATGCAGGATAGTTGATGTGGACATGGCTGGCGCGTTCTGCTACAGTTTTGCAGGCTGCGCGCACTTGCTGCAAGAGGTTTCTATCCATGGAACACTTCCTTTCTAGATTGTGATTGGAGGATCAGGGGCGGATGGAAACTGGTGTGCCGATCTCAGCCCAGTCGTACAGCTTCTTGGCATCTTCCGTGTCCAACACGATACAGCCATAGGAAATGGGTTGTCCCAAATAGCCAGCCCACAAGGTTTGGCCATTAGCCATGATGGGCAAGGCATGGATGCCGTTCTCTGTGGAACCAGCCCAATAGATGCCCAACCAATGCGGCATCCAAATGTCCCAGGCTGAGCCATAGGCATTGGGGATCTTGCTTTGCACCTGGAACTCACCGGTACGCGTGTAATACGGTGCGCGGCCGCTGGAGCAGATGAAGGAGAAGATCAGTTGGTCCCCTTGGAACGCATAGAGGTGCTGTTCTGAAAGGTCAATAAGGATGCGTTTCTTACCCCCGCTTGGAGCAGGAGAACCAGATGCTACACGGGGTACCTGCAGCACTTGGCCAACGCGGATCAGGGAGGGGTCAGATATGCCATTGGACTGCGCCAATGCGAAGGCAGTGGTGTGAAAACGCTGGGCGATGCTGGTTAACGTGTCGCCAGGTCGCACAATGTAGGTGTCGCTGGTTTCTGGGTTTACCTCAGGCACCGTTCCACCCGCGCCAGGGATAACCAGCTTCATGCCTGGATGGATAAGATGAAAGCCAAACAGGTTATTGGCCAGCATCAGTTCCCAGGTTCCAATGCCATAGCGAAAGGCGATGCTGAGCATCGTATCACCTGGCTGTACCTCATAGGTGCCGCCAGTGGTGGCTGCGGCGGCCCTGGGTGCTGTGCTCCGTGCCCTGCTGGGGATAACCAGCCGTTGCCCAACGTAAATCATGTTCTCGTCGGCGAGTCCATTGGCGGACATAAAGTCCTCTACCGTCGTGCCATACCGCAAAGCAAGGCGGAAGAGGTTCTCGCCGGCCTGTACCACATGGATGACCTGCTCCTGTGCCTGTGAGCGCCGCCAGGGACTTACGATTGCCCACTGCGCACACAGGGCAAGGATGACGCATAAAACTACCGTCAGGTTCTTCCGTACTTTGCGTTGCATACGTTCCTCTCTCTGATGAAATCAGCACCCTTTTACACTTTTGCTGCGCAGATGAATTTTGATCAATTCATCCTCAAAGAGCAAGTTCCAAAGCCATGGAGCGCATTCCCTTCTTCATAACCCTTAAGCGGTAGCCATACTTGTCAGGGTCGTACTCCCACACCAGTTTCTCTGTGGAGGGAGTTTCATTGGTGGCTACGATTTCGATTGTCCGTTTTTGCTTCTTAGCCGTTTCCACAATCCAGATGAGCGTAGCCAGGTCGGGGTTGCCATACATGCCATTGGCTGAGATGACGTATTGATCCGCCGTGACGTTTTTGAAAAACGTCTTGCTGACATTGCGATTGCTGCCATGGTGAGGGAGTTTGAGCACATTCACGTGCAGCCTTCCTTTGGCATCGAGCAAATGAGCCTGTCGTAAGCCTTGCAGCAGGTGATCACCCCGCCCATCTCCTGTGAAGAGGATTGTTTTGCCATCGGCTTCGGCCAGGATCATGATGCTGCTCAGGTTCGGGATGCTGCGGTCTGCCATGGCAGCCAGGAATGGATCGCCGGATGCGATGCTTTCTTCGTAGATATCGAGCCAAGCAAGCCACTCTTTTTTAAGATCTTCCAAATTCTTTTGGGTGGGCCCAACGATGCGCAGAGTCAAATTGTCCAGGATGAGAGGTTGGGGGGCATCGTCCACGCAAATGAGGTCGTGGGCGAAACCAGGGTTGACAGGGATGCCAAGGGCAGCGGCAGATTGACGGAGATGCTGTCCTTCACTAATGCCCTGGACGACCATGCCTGTAGTGGTCATGGCTTGGGCGGCAACGCCCGCCATAGCCAGCAGCATTTTTAACCGGATGGCAATGTTGTCGCCAAGCGCGTGGCGAAAGGCATTGTGCCAGAGCGCATCAATGGCGATCGTTTCGGGCAAGCCGTTTGCCCGCTGATTGCGCAATTCGGCAAACAAATCCAAGAGTCCGATCGCGTGGTCGTTGTCTACATGGCTGAGGATTGCCAAATCGAGTTTGCCCCCGCCAACCTGGATGCTCTGTAGTTCTTCTCGCAGGTAACGCTCATAGATGCTCGCTGGGCCACCGTCGATCAGGATATACCTTGGCTGTGATGGCGTGCCAAATTCGAGGATGAAGCAATCGCCGTATTCTGCTTGGACGATGCGTAGCTTTAGCATAGCGGTTTTCCTTTCCTCGCAAAAGTTGCCATAGCCCCAATAGTGAGGGCTATGAGCGCTCTATGAAACAGTGGTAAGCAGCGAAGTCAGCTCACCGGTTACAACCAGAGCAAAGTCTTGTGGGCCCTTCAGCAGGTTTGTGGCTGAAATTTGAATCAGATAGTTCCCCGCTGGCGGGTTTTCCAGGCGTACTACTTCGACATTGTTATCGGGGTCTGGGATTTTGAGTCCCATAGGCAAATGCTCATTGCCGATCCATTTCTTGCCGGACGGCAGGTGTTGCACGAATAGGTTCAGGTTATTCTGCAGGGCACGCGCTGGCAAGTCGGTCCAGGTCAGGCAAATGCGCAGCCAGGCTCCGCCAGAGATGGAGCATTGGAAGCGAAAGCGCTGGCCACTGCGGGTGAATTGTAACTTCTTTTGTTGCCACGTATCCTGAAACTCTAGCCGGAGAGTTGGTTCTGTTGGATGGGGAATTGTCCAGGGCATGTAGATGCAGCCAAATCCCTGATGGTAGTTTGGCAAGTCAGGGTGATCAGCTACGGCATCGGGGGCAGTAAGCCAACGTGTGCCATTGATCAAGGTTGCCTTGAGCAGGGCGGCGCTGGGTTGGTGCTTGCGTTCCTTGACGTAATATTCTCTCACCAATGCCGCGCATCCGGAGACCAGTGGCGCAGCCATGCTTGTGCCGCCCATAAAGGCATAATGGCCGTTGCCTGGGTATGGCCCCCAGAAATGGCGCAGAGGAGCCAGCGAAGATTTGGTTGAGACAATGTCGGTGCCGGGGGCAACGACATCGGGCTTGATGCGGCGGTCATCGCACGGCCCACGGCTGCTGAAGGCAGCCAATCCCTCTTGGTTGCCGGAGACCTTTTCGTCCGCAATCGGTGGGTCAGGGAATTCGCCTGGCCATGCCTCGCCATAGGTTAGGGAAGCGTAGCCACCATCAGTGCGGCTGCTGCGGCTGGCGCCAACAGTCAAGGCATTTTTGGAGGAAGCAGGGGAGCCTATTGAAAGCCAATCTACGAACCCAGGGTGGCTGTGCCGGCGTTGGGCAGCCTGGCCCTCGTTCCCTGCGGAGATGACAATCAGCATATCGCGTCGCTTGGCGACAAATTCGTCTACCTCAAGGGCATTGATGGTGTACATGGACTCGGTTGCTGCTCCCCAACTGTTGTTATGAATGCGCGCACCAACCCAATACGCTTCTTCGAAGAGGTCTCCTAGATTCAGTGGCAGCCCGCCCAATCCACCGTTGGCGTCCAGGAGAGACTGGAAGAACAGCTTGGCTTTGGGTGCTGTGCCACGGAGGCGTCCCCCAGAAGCAGACCCGTCTCCCAGCACGGAGCCGGCTACATGGGTGCCATGGCCATGGGGATCGCTGGGGTCATCCTTTCTGCCCCAGGCAACAATGCCGGCAATACGCCCTCGGAAGTCGGGATGGTGCTCATCGAGGCCAGTGTCTGCGACAGCCACGATTTGTCCCTCTCCTGTCTGAGGGATATGAGCAGTGGGATTGGGATGTGCGGGACGGTCAATCCCCAGGAGCATGCGTGCCACGTCGTTGTGCAGTTTCGGCGGAATGTACTCCTCCATCGCTGCCACTTCTGGCAAGGCAGCGATCTCATCAATAAGCGGCGAATCTTCCAGCAAATAGAGCCGGATCTTGCGGCCCGCGGCTCCCGCAATGCTCACTTTTTTCTTCTCCAGCCATTTGACTACTTTGGGCAAATCCACTTCCCGGTGCAAGCGGAGGTCAAACGTGAGCATTTTGACTCCTGTCAGTGGGGTAGTACTTGGCGGCTCTACCTCGGGGCCCTTGGCAGATATGGGGCCCGTGTCCTCCGATCTATAGAGACGCACGGCGCTCACAAAGGGCAGGGCAGCGACAGCGTCAACCTGACGAGGAGTGAGCTTGGCGGTGTAATTGTCTCGGGGCACATATTCAAGCAACCGTACGCGCAACCGGCGCAGTTGCTGTCGCCACTCTTCCAACAGCGGTCCCTTCAGTTGGATGAGATAGAAATTGGACTTGCTGCGGTCCACTGTTGGTTCGGGGGCTTTGGCTGATGGCTCACGGCGCGACCGGCGCAGGACGGTTCCAGGGATGGGCTCCAGATTCTCACCTGGCGTCTCTACTCTGGGTTGGTCTTCCAATACCTGGATGACGAGGCCCTTTTGGCGCAGCGCCGCGATGTCCGCCTCGTCAATTTCTCCGAGCACGTAGCTTTCTGTGCGCTGCACATGGCTCATTTTCTGCAAAGCAGCGGCTTCTTCTTGCTCCTGCATGAAATGAGCGATGATCCTCTTTTTTGCCATGCTCAGCCCTCCTCATACACTTTTTCCTCGCTCCGTTCTGCCTGCGCCGCATCGGGTTCCACATCACGGCCAGCAGGGCCACGGTCGAGCAACTCTTTGTAGTACTCATGTTGGATGACCAGGTCCATGATCTCATTGGTCCCGGTCCAGATCATGATGAGGCGGGCATCGCGTAAGAGGCGCTCGATGGGGTAGATGTTGGTGTAGCCAATGCCACCCATGATCTGCATGGCGTGGTTCACTACTTGCCAGGCGGCTTCGGTTGCGAATTTCTTGGACTCGGAAACCAGCCGCCTTACGCGCGAAGCGTCCGGATCCGTATCTGCGGCATGTGCGGTAGCATGGATCAGAGCGCGTGCGGCATCCAGCAAAGTGATGCTATCCGCTACTTTGAAACTCACGCCTTCGAAGGTGCGGATGGTAGCCCCGAATGCTTTGCGGCGGTTGCTGTAGCGTGCGGCGACTTCGAGTGCCGCCCTGGCTAGCCCTACCGCACCGGCAGCGCTGGTCAGTCGCTCCGGGACCATCATGCGGTAGAATATGCTCGCGCCACCGTTCTCGTCGCCTAACAGGTTCTCCATAGGCACACGCACATCGCGGAAGTAGATGCGGCCAGTGCCCCCGCCGCGTGTGCCCATGAGCCCATAGACATGTTCCACATCCACGCCGGGGCCACGGTCCACCAGAAAGGCGCTAATGCCCCGGTGGGGCGGCGCCTGCGGGTCTGTGCGTGCGTATACCAAGAAATAATCGGCTCCTTCTGCGCCCACAACGAACCGCTTTTGGCCATTAAGGATGTAGCAATCTCCATCGCGGCGCGCTTTTGTCGTCGTGCCAAAGAAATCAGAGCCCCCACGGGGTTCGGTAAGGGCTTCGGCGCAGGTCAGCTTGCCTTCCAACGTTGGCTGTAGGTATTTCTCTTTCTGTTCTGGGGTGCCGAAAACAGCAATCGCTTCGCCGACGATGCTTGGGAGGCAATAAAGGCAGGCGAGGCTGGTGCCCAATACCCCCACCTCTTCGATGGCGACTACCTCCGATGTCCAGGTTAAGCCACGGCCGCCCCACTGCTGGTCAAAACGCAAGCCCAGCAGCTTGCGGCGCGCTGCTTCCTCTACGTACTCGCGCGGGTAGCGCACACGGTCGGCGTCCATATCCAACAGCAACTGACGGGGCACGCTCTTTACAAAGGCGCGCACTTCATCGCGCAGCATGCGTTGTTCCTCTGTCAGCAAGGGCTCTAGCATCTGGCCTCCTTATCGCTTTTAAATCGGCTTGAGCCGACGTCCGCCATAGCGAGCGGCCAGCTCTGCCAGCCTTTGATCACCACCAGGTACATTGGCACTCAGCCAGATAGGAGGTTCTACGCCGGCATCATGGAGGCGTTTGGCCACCTCAGCGACCAATGCTTGCAGGATAGCGGCGCCTACTACGGTAGACAAAGGCGAGGCTTTGGGGAGCCCTGGGGCAATTTCAACGCAGGCATCACCGGGCACAACGCAGTTGTCAATCACCAAGTCGGCCACTTCAAACAGCCGCTTACCGCTGGAATGGCGGGATTTGGCTTGCGCAGACTGCTCCAGTGAGGTGAGTGCGATCACTTTTAGCCCTCGTGCTTTGGCTTCCATGGCTGCCTCAATGGGCGCGGCATTGATGCCAGATTGGGAAACCACGATCAGCACTTCCCCTGGGCGCAAGTCGTAGCGATCCAAAACCAATTTCGCATACCCTTCCATGCGTTCCAGAGCTGTACTTCTCGTAGGAGGTCCGCCACCCAGCAAACTGAAGTTAATATCGAGAATGGCATTCACTGGCGCCAAGCCGCCGGCGCGGAACATCAATTCCTCGCCCAGCAGTTGACTGTGGCCTCCACCGAAAATATGCAGCACCCCGTCAGCTTCAAGCGAATCAGCAATCCATTGCGCTGCCTGGTCTAAAACAGCACTTTGGGTTGCCATAACTTTCTTCAGTGTCTCGATAGCGTTTTGGAAGTAAGTAGTCGCTGCTTCTAGCATCACAATATCTCCTTAAAATAAGATCAGGACGGCAAGGCGCTTGTATATCAGGCGCAACTACCGTCCTGTGATTTAACTGGCGGTACAATGGCCGCTTTGCACATCGGTTTTCGTCCTCGTGTGTTATCCTTGTGGGTATGGATGCTCGCTATTTCCTTTAAGGATACTGGTGCCTTTGCAAGTATCAGGGATAGCCAAGCATCCTTTCGGTGCCGCATAGTAAGTATAGCCCCGATTGCATAAATGTCAAACAAGCCTTGCTTGACATTTGTGTTCTAATGTGCCATAATCCGTATCGAATTACAGCCCAAACAGTGCGGCTGTCATTAGAGACAGTTACTGTAATGGGCAACTGCTTTTGCAGTTGTGATAGAACGGAACAGATGGAAGCGCTTGCCCCTTCTACAGGAGGTATGCTCGATGAGTACCACACGCTTGTCTCCACAGCAATTGCGCAAGATGGTGGTTGGACGACTGTTGGCAGCGTTGATTGCCCTGGGGGCAATCTTTTTCCTATCTGCAGGGACGATCCGCTACTGGGAAGCCTGGGTCTATATGGCCGTTTTGCTCATCCCTATGAGCCTCTTTGCAGTTTATCTGCTCAGGTATAATCCTGCGCTTCTGGAACGGAGGATGAAGATGAGGGAAGTAGAGCCACAGCAGCGGAGAATCATCGCGGTCTCCATCATAGTTCTTCTCGCCGCAGGCATGCTTCCCGGGCTGGATAAGCGCTTTGGGTGGTCAGCGGTCCCCACCTGGCTAGTGCTCGCTGCGGATGTCATTTTCCTCCTGGGTTATCTCCTTTTTGTCCTTACTCTGAGAGAAAATGAATACGCTGCGCGCACTGTTGAGGTCGAGCAGCAACAGCGGGTGATCACAACAGGCCCGTATGCCATCGTACGCCATCCTTTGTACCTCGCCTCTATTCTGATGTATGGATTCACCCCGCTTGCTCTGGGCTCTTATTGGGGCTTGGTACCTATAGCGTTTTTCCCGGTTATCCTTATCGCCAGGATTCTCAACGAGGAAAAGGTGCTTCTCAGGGAGCTCCCCGGTTATGCAGAGTACTGCCAAAAGGTGCGTTATCGCCTGATACCCAAAATTTGGTAAAGCGTATTCTGTGGTCTCTGTCTCAGTCAGTTTTTATGACGCAAGTGCGGAAAGCACTAAGGGTGGTGCCAAGAAAATGCAGGACAATAGGATTGTGGTAAGGGGCCTGGTTTTAGGGCTCTTGCTTGCCGTGTGCGCCTTCCCAGTTTTTGCAGAACCTATTGGCTCTAAGGTGAGCTTCACCGGTCTGGTGCTCAGTGACGAAATGCCCACCTGGCGCTATTGTGGTAATTACTCTGTTACTATGCGGGTCATGGAAATCCGACAGAACCCGGGGAACCAGCTGAGCGCGGGGCAGGAGTTCCCGGTGTACTATGCCGCTGCCCAGGGTTTGCATAGTGGTGACATCGTGGACGTCCGCGGCACATCTTGCCTTGGCGGCGGACCAAGGCAGTGCGTAGGAAGCATAGTCGTGCTTGCGGCTCAAGGGGACTATATCGGCTTTGTCGTGCAAGCCATGGCAGATGTCAATGGGGATGGCACAGTCAATCTCCTCGATTTGGTGGCTGTTGCCTTGGCATACCGTACGAGTGGAACTGCCCTTGGCTTAAGGGCAGATATCAACGGGGATGGTGTAGTGAACCTGCTTGACCTGGTGCTGGTTTCCAAGAACTATGGTCGGACCTGGGGTGAATAGGCTTTTCCATTTCACTGCGGGGGCGCTTGTATGGTTATCGAGCGGAAGGGACGGTGGGGCATGTTGAGAAAGCTGTTCTACATGCTGAAGGAGCCAGATCTGTTTTTCGAAAGTGTGCGAGGAGAAGGATACCGGGAGCCATTTGCTTTCCTTCTACAAGTCTCTGCGGTGATCGCTTTCTTCACGCCTATTGTGAATTACTTCGGCTGGCCAAGCACAGATCGCAATTCTGCGTACCAAGCGCAGATTATCGCCTGGCGCATTACCAGCGAGCAATTGTTGCCACGATGGGGTGTCTTAGCCTATGTGATAGAGGCTTTCCTTATCCTTACCCTTGCCCTGGTGCTGGCAGCGTTCATGAGCGCATTCCTGCACCTTGTGTTTCGCCTGTTGGGTGGACAAGGATCAAGCCTTCATGCCTGGAAGGCGATCTGCTATGGCGCTGGTCCTTGTGTGCTGTTAGGCTGGATACCATATTGGGCGCTTTTCGTGGGAGCCTTGGCTTTTGTGCTGCAACTGTACTATGGTCCTAAAGTGCTTTACCGCATGCGCGAGGGGCGGGCTTTGCTCATTTTAGCCTTCTTTGTGGGTGCTACGCTTCTGGAATTCGCCACCAAGGGAACCACAGTGGGTTTCTAAGAGCAACCTACCTTTGGGCTGCTGAAGGACCGAGGGCAATGAGACTGTGCTGATTCACCGCTATCGCAAAATCTTGCGTGACCGTGTTGTCCTGGCTTTCCTCCTATTCAACTTGCTGGCGGGTATCCTCTTCGTCGGCGGAGCGTTGTTGGTCTCATTCATGCGCTCCTTTGGCACTACCCCTGCCCAGTTAGGCATTGTGCTAGGCGCTGGATGGGCTGCTAGTGTCCTGGGAGCATTCTTGGGAGGGCATCTGACCGACCGCATAAGCCCTCGTCGAGCCATTCTACTTGTTGTTGCGCTAGTTGCCGTATCTTTGCTGGGCAAAGCCTTGTCCCGTCACTGGATCCAAGCCGGGGTTTGTTATCTTTTGGGTATGGGCGCACAAGCTGCTCATGCGCCCGCAGGAATGGCACTGCTGAAAGATGCCGTAGGCGACGAGATGAGCGGTTCCTTGGGCTTTCTGAACGCAGCCTTTTGTGCTGCTGCTGTGCCTGGTGCAGCGCTGACTGGATGGGTTGTAGGGAAGTGGGGCTGGTCCTCCCTTTTCATGGGCAAGTTTGTCCTTTATCTGGCCATCTTGCCTGTCCTCTTCTTGGCGTTGCCCGAAATACAGGCAGAAGGACAGGTGCAAGAGGAAAAGGCGCATTGGGGAGACGCACTGCACTATCCAGCGCTGTGGTGGATCTGCGCCAGTGTCTTTCTACTGACTCTGGGTGCGTACTGCTATAGTTACTATCCCTACTATGTGCAGGAACGCTTTACCGCCGATGTGCGGCAACTGGCTTGGTTCGACTCCCTCTACAACGCGGTGTGGATGCTTTCGAACTGGCCGGCAGGGATGCTCGCCGACCGTATCGGCGCTGGTCGCATCGCGATGGTGGGCTATGCATTGATGGGATTCACCTGGTTCCTTTTCCCATTTGGTTCTTCTCTTTTCTCCCTCTACGTGCTCTATGTCCTGTATTGTCTGGGCAATTCGCTGGGGTTTTATGCCACCGTTTTTGCCCAAGATGTGGTGCCAGTGCCATTCAGAGGGCGTGCTGTAGGGCTGTTCAATGCCCTGATGTATTTGGGAAGTGCGATAGGGGATAGCATAGGCGGCTGGCTGTGGCAGGGGCTGGGGGCACGCTTTTCCTTTGCCCTGGCTGCAGGAGCCAATATCCTGGGCAGTTTCCTGCTTTCCATTGCACGGAGCAAGGAGCAGGAGGCAGCAATGTGAGGTGTAAGACCAAATTCGAGTTCCAGAGTTTTCAGCATTTCCATGATGCATAAAGGAGGAAGTACGATGATTACCCCACAAGAATTGGCTGGTGCATTTCAACGCAATTGGGAGATTATTCAAGCCCAGACGAAGGGTCTGAGCCATGCGGATAGCCTGTTGCAACCGCCGTTCCGGGGCAACTGTTTGAACTGGGTGCTGGGGCACCTTGTTACAAACCGTGACCGTGTGTTAACGCTGCTGGGCGAGGCGCCTGTGGGCAACGAGGCGTTGCAAGAACGGTATGGGTATGGCTCTGAGCCGGTGCTTGGAGAAGGCGAGGGTGTGCTGCGCCTGGAGACGCTGCTGGATATGCTGGCGAGGAGCCAGGAGCGCATCAATGCCGCCTTGGCACGTATCGCACCGGAGGAGCTGTCCCAAGAGACGCAAGATCACCGCGGCAAGACCACTGTTGCCGAACGGCTGTTTTTCCTGTACTTTCACGAGACATATCACGTGGGCCAGACCGAGTTGCTGCGCCAACTGGCAGGCACGAACGACAAAGTGATATAGGCTTACCAGTGGTCTTCTGTACCTCTTTGGCGTTGCCGTTCGCGCGGGGGTTTGGTGACAGTCGCTTCAGCACCTTGGGAGGTGAGAGGAACCACCATAGCCTGTCCTACAATAGAAAGTTTCTGACCCGTCTCTGCCATCGCCTGTGTCACCTCTGGTGCATTGCCTCGGCACAAAGCGAGGATAGTGGACCCTGCTCCGCTGAGAAAGACCCCTAGCGCTCCTGCTTCTCGCGCGGCATTAAAGAGCGCTGGCATGGCAGGGAAGATTACCTCGCGATAAGGTTGATGGAGACGGTCGCGAGTGGCGATATCCAGAAAGTCATAATTGCCCTTGGCGAAAGCAGCAACCAGCAGTGCCACTCGCCCAAGGTTGTAGACCGCATCGTTTCGGGAGATTTGATGAGGCAGGACCTTTCGTGCCTCCGCTGTTGGCATAGAGAACTGCGGCACGAAGAGGGCGGCTTCAAGGTCTGGCGGCGCCGGTATTCTGTCATATGCAAGTTGTCCTTCGTCTTGGACTACAATCACTAATCCACCCAAAAAGGCTGGCGCCACATTGTCTGGGTGCCCTTCCAGCTTGGTAGCTAGGCGCAGGAGTTGTTGTATTGAGAGCACATTGTCACAGAGCGCGTTGGCAGCAACCAAGCCGCCCACGGTAGCTGCCGCACTGGAACCTAGCCCACGTCCCAGTGGGATGTGATTCTGAAGTTCCACTAGGAGACCAGGAAGCCGTTCGCCAGCTTCTTCAAAAGCCGCCCGTATAGCCCGCAGGACGCGGTTCTCCTCGCCCCAACGGAGATCTGTTGCCCCTTGGCCTTCAATGCGCACATCTAATCCACCTTTGGTTACCCAAACGGTAATGGAGTTATACAGCCCTAGAGCCATACCCAGACAATCAAAACCTGGTCCCAGGTTGGCTGTAGTAGCAGGAACGCGGACGGTGACCTTCAGACCTACCATGCTAATACCCTCTCTACTTCTTTCACATCTGCTGCGATCTCAACCGGAGCGGCCACTCTTGCTGTTGCAATCTCCGGATCCTTCAGACCAGTGCCAGTTAACACGCAGACAATTCGCACCTGTCTTGGCACACGTCCTTCCCGCGCGAGCTTGCGTACGCCAGCTACTGAAGCTGCTGAAGCCGGCTCGCAGAAAATCCCCTCCGTTTGGGCTAAGAATTGTTGCGCTGCCAGGATTTCTTCATCAGTAACTGCTTCGATGAGCCCACCCGATTCATCACGTGCTGCTACTGCTTTTTGGCCAACTGGCCGGATTACCGATGCGGATAGCTGTAGCGATGGTCTGTGGTTCCTCAATTGGTCTGCCCATGACGATCGGCGCAGCTCCTGCGGCTTGGAAACCCCACAAGTGGGGTAGATGCTGGATGTGCCCTGCTGCTTGCCATTCCCGAAACCCTATCCAGTAGGCAGTGATATTCCCAGCATTTCCAACGGGAATTGCCAAGATATCTGGTGCTTCCCCAAGTTCTTCACAGATCTCAAAAGCCGCTGTCTTCTGTCCCTCTAAGCGATAGGGATTGAGCGAATTGACCAAGGTCACCGGATATCGCTTCACCAATTCGCGCACAATACTCAGAGCCTGATCAAAATTGCCCTTGATCGCAATAAGGCGAGCCCCGTGGATGAGTGCCTGGGCCATCTTGCCCAGGGCAATGTTACCGGCGGGGACTATGACAATAGCCTGGAGGCCAGCTTTTGCGGCATAGGCGGCAGCAGAGGCTGAAGTATTGCCCGTTGAGGCGCAGATCACTGCTTTGCTTCCTTCTTCAACCGCTTTAGCCATTACCATGACCATGCCTCGGTCTTTAAAGGAGCCCGTGGGGTTGCAACCTTCTACTTTTAGCCAAATTTGTGCACCGGTCTCCTCGCTCAGCCGTTTGGCATATACCATTGGCGTATCCCCTTCACCTAGTGAGAGCAACGGCGTACTTGCTGTAATTGGAAGGTATTGTCGGAAACGGGACAAGATTCCTATTTTCATCCACAACCCTTATTTGTTATTCTGGTCAGATATTTTAGCCCGTTTTGACGACTTTGACAATCCTATTTTGCTAAAGTTCAGCTTGCAAGCATTCTGGCACAGGCACGCAGAAGGAGATGTTCCCATGGTCATAAAAAGAGAATCGAACGCGCTTGAGTTGCGCGGAAGCGAGGACAGAGGTATAATCTCGCCCGTGTTCACGATGAAGAGACGATGGAAATTGCCCTTATTTGTCCTGATGACATTGCTTCTCCTGGCAATGGGCTGCCAGGAGCTGCCGGTGCTCTTTCGACCTGCGCCAACACCCACTCCTACTGCTACGCCGGTGCTGTCTCCCGAATGGCAGGATGTGGACACGTACCGTGCCGCGATGTTGCCTACCTTTGCGGATGATGTGGTGCTGGTCGAGTCCCCTACTTTTTATTACATTCGCGCACGGGTGGATTGGGTTGGCGAAGCGCCACAGGTTTCTGCCTCCCAGATTACACACTATACCAACAAGGCTAACGAACCTCTGGACAGGCTTTACTTTCGCCTCCTGCCCAACAAGCCCAGTTATGGCAGCACATTGGCTTTCCAGCGGGTAACGGTGCAAGGAGAAGAGGCAGAACTAGAATATGAGGTAGAAAATACAGCAGTGGGCGTGATCCTGCCTCGCCCTTTGCAGCCTGACCAGTCTGTAGAAGTGCACATGGAGTACCAAGTCACGGTGCCTGTGGGAAATGCCCAAGGCTATGGCACGTTTAATTACCAGGATGGTGTTCTCCTCCTGTCTAATTTCTATCCCATGGTGGCAGTGTACGAAGCGAAGGGGTGGAACCTGTCGCTGGCGCCCGATTATGGCGACCCCGTGTACGCCGAGACGAGTTTCTTTACTGTGGAACTAACCGTTCCCCAGGGCATGGTAGTTGTTACCTCGGGTTCCACAACTACCAAGCGTAATAACAGCGATGGCACGACGACTTGGACTTGCCTCAGTGGCCCGATGCGCGACTTTATGGTGGTCGTCAGCGACCGATTAGAGTCTTCTTCCCTCGCCGTGGGCTATATCCGCGTGAATTCTTACTATTTGCCGGAGCACAAGAAGGCCGGCGAAGAGGTGCTGCATTATGCGCGCAACGGCCTGCGTGCCTATCAGCAGAACTTTGGGCCCTATCCCTTTGCAGAATTCGATGTGGTGGAAGTGCCCATCTATGCCGGAGGGATGGAATATCCGGGGTTGATCCTGATTGGGCAGCAGTACTATGATCAAGGCGGCGAGTATTTTGAATTCATCGCCGCACATGAGGTGGCACATCAATGGTGGTACAGTGTGGTTGGTAACGACCAGGTGAACGAGCCCTGGCTGGATGAGAGCCTGACCAATTTCTCCACTGTATACTACTATGAACACACCTATGACCGTGCGCGAGCCGATCTGGCTTTCCAGAACTTTGTCGCGCGTCGCTATGAACAGATCAAGGGAACGAACCACGACCAGCCGGTTGCTCAACCCGTGTTTGCGTTTACTCCTCAGGACTATGGCACTGTCGTCTACGGCAAGGGAGCGGTATTTTTCTATGAATTGCGCAAAAAACTGGGGGATGGGATTTTCCTAGAGGTATTGCGCACCTATTATCGAGACCGCAAATACCAATTGGCTACGCCGGAAGATTTCCTGCGTATAGCAGAAGGGGTTTCTGGTCAGGAATTGGATGATTTCTATGCCCGCTGGATTCTAGAGTGAGAGGCTCCTTTTCCCCGACCGTTTCTCCCATCGTGCGACAGCGCTCAGGATACCAGCGGGCGGGCGAAAAACCCAGCCCAAGACATGCCAGGAAATGAACTCAATAATGACGCCGGCTTCGCCTACGGTGTCCATGTAGGCAAAGTCCACTTTCACTGGGCCTATTCGGAGCTGGCCTCGTACCCACAGCGGATACCCGACTTCAACTAGTCTTCTGGCCCATCCATCCACGTCCCGCACCAGAAAGCCAAGGTGCTGCACGGCAATCCTTCCATCAGAATCCAGGCTTTGCCGGTAAAAGTCTGAGCCTTGTGTCGGTTCCAGGAGTTCGAATTCCAAGCCTCGGTAATAGCCCAGCCCCATTTCCCCTCGGATGTGCAGTTCCTGTCCCCGTTCAAGCCAAAACACAGGTGCTCCCGCGGCGATGAAGAAGGGGCCAATTCCCTGCGTTTCCAGATAGGTGGCAGACTCCTCCACATCAGAGACTACCAAACCGAGTTGGTATATGGCAGGCAACAGATGTCTGTCCCTGAAATCGTGAGCCAGGCTATCCACGGCCGAAGTAAAATCTCTACTATGCAACAAGTCTTCGAGCAATATCATATGCTCACCTCACTATGACTCTAGTACCCAGACAGGCATTGTCCGGTTCTACCTGTTTCTCGAAGGAATGAGGGGCATTTACATTATGGCTGAGAACGACATAAATATCAAGTGATCTGCCTAGGGAGGGCAGCAGACTGTGCTCCGCCAAGAGCAAGGATTTGACAGCCTTCGTTTGTCTATTATTCTGGATGGCTTTTCTCAAACACCGTGAGCAGTTCTCAGCGTGCTAAGGAAAAGTTTTTTGACAGGCGTGTCCGCCAACATTATACTGCACGCTGCATGCGAATCGCGCTGAAAGGGGCAGTCATGAAAACATTGAAAATCGCGTTTCTGATCCTGGGCCATTCGACTTTTACCTCATTGGCAAATATTGGCTTCAAGCTCTCGGCAGCAAGCAACATCTGGAGCCGGTTTTTATTTTGGCAGGTAGCGGGCAACCTGGCGGGTTTTGCAGGGGTGCTGGTGTTCACGGGACTCTTGCGCCTCGTCCCCCTACACGTTGCTTATCCCATCACGCAGGGCCTTTCAGTTATCGCTGTGCAAGTGGTGGTTGCCCGGCTGCTGTTTCAAGAGACAGTCAGGGCATGGCAATGGGTGGGGAGTGCGCTGGTGATTGCTGGCATCGTGCTGATTAGCGTTCGCCTATGAACAGCTACGCCACATGAATAAGCGCCGTAGTGTGGGCTTGTTTCTTTAGGATGATTTAGTGCTTAGGATAGCTCCTTGCTCCTTCAGCGTGCGTTGCAGGGTCGCGATGTCCACATCGCGTGTCCTGCCATTGCCCAGGGCGGCCAGTGCGGCAGCAGTGCCTGCCGCGTGGCCAGTGGCTAGGCATGTAGCAGCGCCGCGCAGCGAGGCGTTGGCTTCATGATCGCTGGAGATACACCGCCCTGCAACCAACAGATTCTGCACTTGTTGGGGGATGAGCGCCCGCAAGGGGATATCGTGATTGCCTTGCAGCAGTTCATATTGAAACACTTCGCCTTTGATATGCCGGTCCAATGCGCGGCAATTGAGCGCCACAACATCAGGGAAACGCGCGTTTCGGCGCAAGTCCTCGATGGTCAGGACATAATCTCCTATGATACGCCGTGTTTCGCGCACACCTAGGTGTGATTCGCCCACGACGATGGCGTGCTCAAAGCCAGGCACGTTCTGCTGCAGGTAAGCGAGATGCGCCATTGCCCGGCGGCGGGCTTCGATTTCGGCATAGGTCAAGCCTTGCACGTCTGTGCCGTCTATTTCCACCGAGCCTTGCACGCGGCTGATGCTGGGGTGAATCATCAGTTTCACCGTGGGCATTGGCCCCACATGGGTAATGCGCCAGCCCTTTTCGTCAACTTCTGTCCCCGCACCGCGTATTACCAAAGTGAGCATGGGGTGGATGCCGGGTGAAGCAACATCTTTGGGGATGTTCTTGAATCCGATGCGCTGTGGATTCTCCTTAGCCCACTGCACAACTTTAGCAACATCTACATTGCACAAGGTTAGATCCACTGAGGTCTGCCACAGTTGATCTGGTGCCACTTTTTCCGTAGGGGCACCGGCCAGGAAAGCCAGGTCCGCGTCGCCCGTGGCGTCCACAAATACTTTGCCAGCGATGACTTGCCGTCCCGACTTGTTCTGCACAATAAGGCCCTGGATGACGCCTTTCTCGACCAGGACGTCGCTAGCCCAAGAGTAGAGGTATAGTTCCACTCCTGCTTCTACTACCATGTCCAAGGCTACTGCTTTGACTGCCTCGGGGAAGATTTGCACTAGCCACCACTTGCGGTCCACTACCGCAGCGGCGGCTTTTTCCATGCGTTCAATAAATTCCCAGCCAATGCCGCGGATGATCAGATTCCCGTCCGAGTCGCCGAAGAAACCCGGTTCTGCAGCATAGGTGCCGGTCAGGCAACCCCCCAGGTATCCGTAGCGCTCTACGAGGATCGTACGGGCGCCGCTACGGGCAGCAGCAATTGCAGCAATGAAGCCGGCATTTCCCCCGCCAACGACAATGACATCTGCCTCTGCTACAACAGGCAGCGTGCAGGCAGGGATGCGGACAGTGCGCAGGGATTTTATCTGAGACATTTCCCATCTCCCCATTTCAACATGTAGGTTTCTTGCTCTATTGCCGGCGGTATACCCCGATCAATTCTGCTTGATCCAGGATGTGTCCTTCCATGGCTTGCTGTAAGGCGGCGACATTGGCACCGGCAGGTATGTCGAGGACAATGTCCAAAGCATAGAGACGGAAGGAATAGCGGTGCGTGCCGCTGGGCGGGCAAGGCCCACCGTATTGCGCCTTCCCCCAACTGTTCTTGCCCTGACGGCTGCCGTCGGGCAACTCGGCACCGGCAGGGACTGCCTCAGGCAGGCTGTGGGTTGTGACAGGCAGGTTGTACAGGAGCCAGTGCACCCACCCCCGTGCGTCTGGGTCATCCATGATGAGAGCAAAACTCATTGTGCCTGGCGGCGGGTCGCGCCATTGTAAAGGTGGCGAAATGTCCTTGCCATCACAGGTATAGGGACGGGGGATGGCTTGTCCTGGCTCAAAAGCGCTGCTGGTCAGCACAAAGGGCGTGGTCGGGCTGGCTGGGCGCGGTTTTGTCGGCGTGGTAGTGGGGATTTGCCTTGGTGCGCAGCGGATCAGTGTACCGACAAGTAGGACGAGGCACAGGAATAGAGGAAACCATTTCTTCATGTTTTTCCTCCTGTTTACAGACATAATCCCGTACTTGATGGACTAGGCCAATTCCTTGCGGTAGTATGTGCTACGCGCCACAGTGGTAAAACCTACCGATTCGTAAAGCCGCAGAGCCTGGTTGGGGTTGTCTGCATCCACTCCCAAGGCTGCGGCGTGATACCCTTCCTCGCGGATGCGCCGCATGCCAGCCAGCAAAAGGGCGCGCCCGATGCCACGACGTCGGTAGGCTGGGTGCACAGCCAGGTCGTCAATCAGCGGCGGGTTCTTCTGCAGCAGGTCTGGCTCCATTTGTGGAAACAGGACCAGGCACAAGGCAACGATACGTCCAGAGGCGTCCACAGCCAACAAGTTGTTCTCCGCGCGGAAGCCGGGCGCATTCTGCCAGTGTTTCACTTCGTCCAGAGTAGTGGGGACATACCCCCAGTGGTCGGAGAACCCCTCGTTGTAGGTTTCCACAAAGGCAGCGTCATCCTGGCCCACGATATAAGGACGCACAGAAATGCCCTCTGGGAAAACAGGTTCCGGGATGTGGTCCAGGTCATGGCATTCCATGTAGAAAAAGTAGCGCACAGGTTTTAGGCCTAAGGAGAGCGCCAACTCCTCCGCTCCTGCTACCTGGTGGCGTACACCTATCTGCAAAAACAGTGGTTTATCCCGCTTGAAAGTTCTGGCATGCTCTATAGCGCGCTGCATCAGGGCAGTGCCAATGCCGCGCCGTCGCCAATTGGGGTGTACAATGCCCACTGCGTTCACACGGTCAAACGCCTCTTCCGACTTGAAGGAGGTGCGCACATAGCCTACAAGGAGGTCATCCACCTCTGTCAGAAAGAGGTTCTGAGTGGGGTTGACGCCTGGCTTAGCGAGCCGATGCGCCAGTGCCGAAGCAGTGGTGGCATAGCCTGCGCCATCCACTCTATCCGCTTCGTTAATGAGTTGGGTCAGCGCCAGCAGGTCATCAGGACGGTAGTTGCGGATCATCCATTCAGCCATTGCTCGCCTTACCCAGTTTCTTATACCCGTCGACTCGCAGAAGCGCTTCGAGTTCTTTCAGGGTAACGTCGCGCGTAGTAAATTGGATAGCGTGTATGCCCAGCGCTGCGGCTGCCTCGACATTTTCCCGCATGTCGTCAATGAAAACTGCCTCCTGGGGGGCAACCTGCAGCTGGTTGAGGGTCAAACGGTAGATGGCTGGGTCCGGTTTCATCATCCCCACCAGCGCTGAGATCACAATCACATCAAAGCAATCCGCGATATGCCATTCGTTGTGCAGCATGGTTTCCAGACGAGCAGGGGCGTTGCTGAGCAATGCCGTCTTGTAGTGCCTGCGCTTGCTTCGGATATAGTTGACCAATTCCAAATCCAAGACGTCGCCAGCGAACATCTCACGGCGAAAAGCAGCCATCTCCTCATCGCTGAGCCCGAATTGCTGCCCAATGCGTTGCCAACGTACCTCGGGAGGCATGATGCCCAATTGAACCAAGCAGTCTTCTTCACTTTCGAAGACAAGCCTATAGAGCTCTTCTAATGACAAGCCTAACTTGGCTGCCAGTCGCTGGCGTGGTTCGAGCGATTCTGTGCGCAGGAGCACCCCTCCCATGTCAAAAATGAGGGCTTTGATTTTGTGTTCTGGGTACTGCATAGGCGTCGTTTCCACCAGATGTTTTCTCCGTTCGCTTTTGTTTTATTTATCCTGCATTCAGTCAACCAGGGGGTTATCCCTCCTTGTTATTCTATTGTACCATATTTTAGTCGTTTCTGCGTAGAGGGCTGGCTGTGGTATAATATTTCTAATATGGCGCGGGATGGAGTACTACCAGTTCGCTCCCAAGCCATCAAATCTGCCCAGAACCAGCAGATAGAGGGAAGCAAATCATGACTAAGGACCTGGACAGGCAGGCAGTGAAGGCATGGCTGGATGATCAACAGGCAGCCGCGGTACGTATCGCCCGAGAAAGATGGGAGAAGCTGCCCATGCTGCGCCCTGAAGAGTCGCTGCAAGAATATCTGGATTTGTGGAGATGCGCTTTCCAGAAGAGCATGGCTCCCTCTGCTCTGGCCTTAGCCATGCGGAAAGCCGTGGCAAAATTGGGGAAAGGCAGAAGATATGGGGTTGCTTGATGCTGCAGCAGAAGTAGTGCCTTTCTGAAAGCACATATGGTCCCCTATGCAAGAATTTGAAAAAACTTTCAAGGAAGCCCAAAATGGGCTCAGAGAGAATTGTTTATGAATTTGTCCACAGGAGGAGACGATGACGACAACCACAATCCAAATTCCCGCTGAAGATCTCAAGCGGCAGTACCAACTCATTAAAGATGAGGTACGAGCGGCAATAGATGCCGTGCTTCCTACTGGGAAGTACACTTTGGGGCCATTCCTCGAGGCTTTTGAGCGCGAGTTTGCCCAATATTGCGGCACCAAGTACTGCGTGGGCATCTCCAACGGCACAGAGGCATTGCACCTGGCTTTGGCGGCCTGCGGCGTCGGACCAGGCGATGAGGTTATCACGGTGGCAAATACTTACGTAGCCACGGCTTTTGCCATTTCCTACGTTGGCGCGACGCCAGTTTTTGTGGACATAGATCCAGTCTCTTATAACATGGATGTCTCCAAAGTAGAGCAAGCAATTACCCCCCGTACCAAAGCCATTATCCCGGTGCACCTCTATGGGCAACCGGTGGACATGGATCCACTGCTGGAGATTGCCCGCAGGCACAAACTGTGGGTGATTGAGGATGCTGCACATAGCCACGGCGCTACCTACAAGGGGCGCAAGACCGGTTCGCTGGGCGATATCGGATGCTTCAGTTTCTATCCCAGCAAGAACTTGGGTTGCTACGGCGATGGTGGGGGCGTCACGCTGAATGACGACGAACTCTACGATAAAATCAGAGTGCTGCGCTACATGGGGCAGCATGTCAAACATGTCCACGAGATCATTGGTTTTCAGCAACGGCTCGACCCCATCCAAGCGGCTATCCTCAGCGTGAAGCTGCGCCATTTGGACGAATGGAACCGCAAGCGCCAACACTGGGCAGCATTGTACGATGAGCTGCTCGCTGATTTGCCGGTTGTGACGCCAAAGGTCAGCCCGTTTGGCACGCATGTGTATTACATGTACACCATTCGGACGCCGCGACGTGACCAATTAATGGATTACTTAGCCCAGCAAGGCATTGGTACGCAGATCATCTATGGCACGCCAGTGCCCATGCAGCCAGCATACCGCTTCCTGGGCTATAAGGAAAGCGACATCCCCATTGCGGCACAGTATGCCAAAGAGTACCTGTGCCTGCCCATGTTCCCCGAGTTGACCGAGGAAGAAGTGCGCCGGGTCGCCACTGCTATTCGTCAATTTTTCGGCGCCTGAGGGTTACAGCAGCGGTGTGCCCTGACGATCAACGGGCGGGGATTGGGTCCCAAGCCGTTACGTTCGTTCTGCAGCGTGGCAATTACCTTCATTGACTTGAATCTATTCCTGTTGTGAGGAAGAGAACCATGACAAAACGGACAAAACTTGTGGTGTGGGGTGGCAGCGCCATTGCTACCCCGGAGTTAGTGGATGCATTGTGTCAAGCCCTCCAGCCTGGCGAATATATGGAGGTGGTGCTGGTTGGGCGTACGGCTGACAAGCTCCGCCTAGTTGGTGATCTGTGCTGCAAACTGGCTGAGACCGGCCAAGCTAATCTGTATGTGTCCTACACGACGGACATGGAGGCAGCCCTAGATGGTGCGGATTATATCCTGAGCCAAATCCGTGTGGGCGGCTTGCAAGGGCGGGCTTTTGATGAGTCGTTTCCACGTACGTTGGGGCTGCCCGGTGAGGAGACAGTAGGCCCAGGGGGTTTCTCCAGCGCTCTGCGCACCATCCCTGTAGTACTGGACCTGGTTCGCGTTGCAGAGAAAGCGGCTCCCCAGGCGTTGATCCTCAATCTGACCAATCCCAGCAGTCTGGTGCAATATGCCATCCGACGCTATAGTTCCATGTCGGTCCTGGGCGTCTGCGATGCCCCCGTCTCATTGATGCAGATGATCGCTAAGGCATTGGAACTGCCATACGCCGAGTTGGAATTCGACTATGTAGGGATGCACCATGCTGGGTGGGTGACGGGCGTACGCCATCGAGGGCGGGATGTCATGCGCTTGGCTCTGGAGCGGGTAGACCGCCTGATGAAGCTGGAGATAGATCCACAGCTCATCCGTTCCATTGGCGCAATCCCATCACCGTATTTCCGCTATTACTTTCATCCAGACCACATGCTTGCCAAAAGCGTAGGGCGGCAGACACGGGCAGAAGAATTGATGGCTATTCAGTCGGTGATGGAGAAGCTGTATGCCAAGCCAGATGCCCATGAACGCCCCGATATTTACAGCCGGCGTGGTGCCTATTGGTACAGGGCGATTGTGGTACCCGTACTGCTGAGCCTGGTGCGCGATAGCCGTCAGGTATTCATTGTCAACATAGACAACAATGGGACAATCCCCTGGCTTCCTACGGAGGGCATCATCGAGGTGCCATGCGTGGTGAGTGCGTCTGGCGCTCATCCGCTCACAGTAGGGTGCGTGCCTCTGGACGTGCAAGCCTTCTTGCAGCGCAACTGTGCCTACGAAATGCTGGCAGTGCAGGCGATTGTGGAAAGGTCATACGATCAGGCGCTGCGTGCATTGCTACTGAACCCCCTGATCCGCGATGTCAGCCAAGCACGCGCCGTGCTGGAGAAAGTATGGCCCGATGCGCCCAAGCCCCACTTTGTGGTAGAGCGCAAGCCCCCAAGCGGTGAAGAGCCCTTGCCATTTCCCACGCTGGTCTTTGGCAGGCGGCTATTGGAGAAAATGCCACTCCAAGGACTGTCATACCTTGTGGTGACCATGGAAGAGCCGTGGCAGTTGACAGCAAAGCGCCTGCCACAGGCGCCGGAGGCAGTGCTCTTTGTGCGGGATATGGAGTGGGACACCGTAGAGGCGGCTGAGCGTGCCCTCCCGCCAGTGCAACGCATTGTGGGCATCGGTGGTGGCTCGGCACTGGATATGGCAAAATACGTGGCTTGGAAGCGCAATCAGCCTTGCTATCTCGTGCCCTCGATTACTTCCGTAGATGCCTTTGTTACCAAGAGCGTGGCTGTCCGTGAACAAGGCAATGTGCGCTACATCGGGTTTGTCATTCCGGAGAAGGTTTACGTGGATTATGACCTCATCCGCCAGGGACCGGCGCGTCTGAATCGCGCTGGCGCGGGAGATATTCTCTGTGCCCATACGGCTCTGTGGGATTGGGCTTTGGCGCGCGATGAACGCGATGAAGCCTATGACGAGCGTATCGCAGCGCAAATGCGCGGTTGGCTGCAAGGGTTGGAGGAAGCAGCCACGGATATCCGGAAGGTGACGACCAAAGGCATCCGTTTCATCGTGGAAGCCTTTGCCGAGATCAATAAATTGTGCCGCCGTTTCGGCTCAAGCCGGCCACAGGAAGCATCGGAGCATATTTTTGCCTACAGCGTGGAGCATATCACGCGACGTCATTTCGTACACGGCGAGCTGGTAGCCCTGGGTACTTTGGTGATGGCCGCCTTGCAGGAAAATGATCCTGATTGGGTAGAGCGATTACTCAAACGCATTGGGATCCTGTACCAGCCAGCTGACCTGCGCCTCTCGCGTCAGGAATTTGAAGAAGCGTTGCGCACTTTGCCGGCGTATGCGCGTGCCACCAACCGGCGCTTCTCGGTCGTCCACGTGCGGCCGATGGATGAAGCATTTGTGCAGCGGATATGTGCGCGCTTGCGCTTTGCATGAGATTCGTCGCCATTTTTCGTGTCGGAAAGGAAAATAGGTGAAGGCAGCATTGCTGACTGCATTACAGCAGCTCGAGGTAGCTGAGGTCGAGACCCCCAGGGCAGGTCCGGGAGATGTCATCGTCCAGGTGAAGGCTTGTGGGGTCTGTGGCTCGGACCTGCGCACTTTTCGCTACGGCCATGCGCACGTGACATTTCCCGCTATCCTTGGCCATGAATTTGTTGGCGTGGTTTCAGAAGTGGGGGAGGGAGTGCAGGGTTTGCTTCCCGGAAATCGCGTCATCGCCAGCCCGGCTGTACCCTGTGGCCACTGCCTAGAATGCGTCGCAGGACGGTACAACCGTTGCGATAACTTGCTCTCCATCGGCGAAGACCTGCCAGGTGGCTTTGCACAGTACGTTCGCTTGCCAGCACAAGCCGTATCGCGAGGCAGTGTGCTGCCTGTATCTCCAGCGCTTTCTCTGGAAGCGGCAACTCTGGTAGAACCGCTGTCCTGCGTACTCAATGGGCAAGAGCTGGTGAATGTAGGCATAGGGGACACGGTGGTAGTCATTGGTCTGGGAACCATCGGCTGCATGCATCTGGTCATGGCACGCTTGCGCGGGGCGCGACGCCTCATTGGCGTGGAAAGGGAACGTGTAAGGGTAGAAGTGGCGCAGCGCTTCCGCGCTGACCTCTATGTCCATGCGCAGGAACAAGACCCGGTAGCGGCTGTGCTGGAAGCAACAGGTGGTCGTGGAGCAGAAGTGGTCATTGTGGCTTGTGCCAGCCATGAGGCGCAACAGCAGGCGCTGGCTATGGCGGCGAAAGGTGGGAGGGTGAGCCTGTTCGGTGGCTTGCCGAAAGATAACCCCATGGTTCTCCTGAACACGAACCTGATCCATTACCGAGAGCTCTTGGTCGTTGGTGCTTTCGGGGCTCCTTTCCCCATACTGTACAAAGCGGCGGAATTGGTAGCCAATGGAGCTATCCCAGCGGATTTGTTCATTTCTGGTCGTTTCCCTCTTGAAAGGATCCAGGAAGCGTTTGATGCGGCAGCCCAAGCGCATAGCCTGCGTGTGATTGTCTTGCCCTGAGAAACGTTTCCAGAATCGTATGACGTAGAAATCTCTCGAGGAGAAGAAAGGAATCATGTCGGAATGCTATCTCATGGGAATTGATGTAGGGACACAGGGCTCGAAAGGAGTCCTGGTTACACCCGAGGGGCAGGTTTTGGCGCAGCACTATTGCGAGCATGAAGTACTGCATCCAAAGCCTGACTGGGCAGAGCACGATGCCGAGTGCCATTGGTGGCAGGACCTAGTGCGTATTTCACAGGGACTGGTTGCTCAATCAGGCATTGCGCCGCGCAAAATTGGCGCATTGTGTGTCAGTGGGCTGATCCCGGATCTACTGCCCACTGATGGAGAAGGGCGTCCCCTGCGCCATGCCATCCTCTATTCAGATAACCGTGCGGTGAAGGAAATCGAAGAAGTCAATGCCCGCCTGGGCTGTGCCTTGACCAGCGAGGAGATCTCCCCCAAGTTGTTGTGGTTCATGCGCCATGAACCGGACCTCTTTGCCCGCACCCGTATGATCTTTAACGCTCATTCCTACCTGGTCTACCGCTTGACCGGGGAATACACGGTAGACTATTTGACGGCGAGCCTCTTTGGCGCCATTTATGATGCTGCTCAGGCGCAGTGGCGGGAAGATGTCTGTGCAGAATTGGGTATTCCTGTGGAACTCTTGCCGCCAGCCTATCCTCCGCTCCAGATTGCCGGCACTGTTACCAAGGAAGCCGCGCAATGTACAGGGTTGGCTGAGGGCACGCCGGTACTGGTTGGTTCAGGTGATGTCTACTTCTCTTTGCTGGGCGCTGGTGTGCTGCATCAGGGGGATGTGATGATCTACTATGGCACAGCCGGGCTGACCACACTGTGCCTGGCTGATTTGCAGGCAGTGGCTGAGTCCCCTTACCAAGGGGAGAGCGGATTTCCCTTCCAATACCCAGCCTATATGCTGACCTCCGGGGAGCTAGTGCGTTGGTTCCGCGACCAATTTGGAGCGCTCGAGATAGCGGAGGCAGCGCGCACAGGCGTTACGGCCTATTCGCTGCTGGACCGCCTGGCTGAAGGAGTGCCTCCGGGGGCACAGGGGCTGTTATGCTTGCCGTATTTCCTGGGGCAGCGTTCACCGGAATTCGACCCCTATGCGCGCGGCGTTTTCTTCGGCTGGAGTATGGCGCATACCCGTGCCCATATGTACCGTGCGATCCTCGAGTCCTATGGCTATGGCATCCTCCATGGACTGGAGAGCACTTTGCCTGGATGGGAACGTTCGATACGGCGCGTGGTGGCGACAGGGGGTGGGGCGGTTAGTCCGACTTGGAAGCAGATTGTCAGCGACATTGTGGGCATTACCCAGGAATATGTGGCTGGAGCGGATTCACCGCTGGGCGATGCCTTTCTGGCTGGTTATGCTTTGGGGATGTTCGATGGCTTTAGCGTGATTCGGGATCGCTGGCTTGAGGTTACTGATGTCACCGTCCCCGATATGGCTCGCCATGAGCAGTACCGGCCTTACTACGAAATCTACCGCGATTTGCACGGAGATCTCAAGGAACGCTTTCGCGCCGTGGCACGGCTCGCTTAAAAATAAATCCTCCCGCAGGTTATGAACCTACGGGAGGATTTTTTGCTATAGCAACCCTGCGTTGTGGAAAGCCAAGCCGTAGAGGCCGATGAGTGTCAACACGATCGTGATGCCCATAATGATATAATCTATGCGGTTCAATTTCAATGGGCGCGTGGGCGTTGGCTTGCCGGTGCCAAAGGCGCGTATTTCCGTAGCAATGGTAATCTGTTCGGTGAGCATGGCGGCACGCCGCATCAGTGGCTTCATCAGAGGCATGGCCCGCCGCACGATTTTGACCGGGTTGCTGTAGCGCAGAGTCCAGCCCCGTAAGCGCTGCGCACTCAAGATGTGGTCCACCACTCGTTGTAACTGGGGGATCAATTTGTAGGCAATGGAGACTACGAAGATCACCGGCCGTGGTACTTTAAGCGTGAGGAGGGTATCGGTTAGCTCAGCCATAGAGGTCGTGTAGATAAAAACGAAGGCATAAGAAGCCACGACCAGAGTGCGTAGTTCCGCGGCGAGCATCCACATGATGCTGCCGTAGGTCAACCCTACGCGTCCTGCTATAGGTAGCGTAACGACGGCAATGGGTGTTGTCGCCCAAGTCTTGTCCAGGACTTTAAAAAGGTTCGGGTTAGTCTGGCCAATAGCGGTAAGCGTAACGGGGTAGAGGCTGGTAACGATGGCCAATGCCACGACTTTGAACCAGCCCAAGGGCAGTTTCGAAGCTCGTATGAGCAGGATTGCCGGTATCACCAGCAGCAATTGATAGCGTGGATCCCACCAAAGGCCAGCCAGCAAGCCAATGCAGCCAAAGACTACCAGCTTGGTCAGCGTCTGCACTCCTTTATGGATGGGGGTATCACGCGATTCATACTCCAACCAATACGCCATCTCTTATTCCTCCCCTGGTTTCAAGTTGTAGAGAAGGAGGTCTTGCATCTCTTCCACGGTCAGAACATCGCTAGGGAATCCCCTGTCCGCCAACCTTTGACCTAGTTGGGTGATTTGCGGCGGTTTGATGTCTGCCTCCAGTAATTTCTCAGGGCGGGAGAAGACATCGCGCGTGGGGCCATCGGCGATAATCTTGCCTTTGTTCATGACGATCACGCGATCGCAGTAGCGAGCCACTGTCTTCATAGTGTGGGTGATAATGACAATGGTATGGCCCGCAGCGCGCAATTGCTCGATACTGTCCATCATCACCTGCGCACCCCAAGTGTCCAAGCCTGTCGTCGGCTCATCAATGAGCAAGATGCGCGGTTTCAGTGGTAGGATACTGGCAATCGCCAGGAAGGTTTTCAAATCCTCCGGCAGAGACATGGTATAGTCCGATTCGTGCCCTTTCAGGCGAAAGACCTCAATCGCTTCCTGGACCAATGCCTTGGTTTCTTGTTCAGGCATGTCCATCATCATGGGGGCGAAAGCTACCTCTTCCCAGACAGTGTCGGCAAAGATCTGGTCATCGGGGTTCTGGAATACGTAGTTAATCATCTTGATAACTTGCCGCAAGTCCATCTTGGGAATGTCTTTTCCCATTACCTGTACTACTGCATCGCGGTTGGTGGGTTTTAACAGCCCTACCAAGTGACGAGCAAGGGTCGTTTTGCCCGAGCCATTCTGCCCGATAATGCCCACGATTTCCCCAGAGCGCACGCTCATGGAAATGCCCTTGAGTGCGTGGATATTGGGCAGGTAGACATGGTGCAGGTTCTCGACGCGCACAATTTCCTCGCCGAATGTGCGCGGTTGCTGGCACTGGCCGTAATGAGGCGGCAATTGGATGCGCTCAATCCCCCTCTCATCGAGCAAGCGCTTCATCTCTGCTACGGCTTCGTCCAACGTGACCGGGATATGGTTCACAGGCACACCTGCCTCGCGCAAGCCCGCGAAAAGGGAACTCACCTGCGGGCGTCCAACGCCGATTTGGTCCAGGATGGGATCGGCAAAGAGGGAACGCGGGCCATCCTGGATGACCTCTCCTTTGTGCAAGGTAATGACCCGGTCTACTTTTTCCGCCACTGCCTCGATGTCGGCACCAGCCTCGGAAATAATCGTCAGCGTATCTGAACCGCGGCGTGCCACGTGTTCCACCACGGAGAGCACGCGTTCTTTTCCCACTGGGTCCAACATGGCGACCGGTTCATCCAGGGTGAGCACGCGTGGCATCATGGCTAAAGCACCGGCAATGGCAAGGCTCTGTTGCTCGCCGCCGGATAGGTCGTTAGGGTTCCTCTCTTCAAATCCCTTCAGTTCTGCCTCTTCTATCGCGTATTGCACACGTTTTTCAATTTCTTCGAGGGGCAATCCCAGGTTTGCAGGGCCAAAGGCAACGTCATCCCGTACTGTGAGGGAGAAAATCTGTACTTCTGGGTTCTCCAGGACGATGCTGACATAGCGTGCCATGTCACCGATGGTCTGTTCTTTCACGCGCAGCCCGTTGACGATGACCTCGCCCTCATACTCGCCTGCGTCAACAAAGGGGATGATTCCAATCAAGGATTTCAGCAGGGTGGTCTTGCCGGCACCGGCGCGGCCGATTAAGCCGACCACGCTGCCCCCCTCTATCTCCAAATTGATATTCGAAAGGGCTTTTCTCTTAAAGCCTCGATAACGGAAACTGTAATTTTTCAATTCAATAAGAGCCATTGACAAACCTCATCTGTAGAATTGAGCCGCCCCAGGGCGCGGGGCGGCTCTGACGAGCACATCACCGTGCGATGGCAGGGGTCAAAGGGGTGAAGCACAAGGCGATTTGAATCCGCACCTGGTAGAAGCGTCAGGGCTTGCGTTGATCTTATGCGCCCCTCAGCCTTTCGGGCAGCCGCAGATTCAAGGTGATTATCTTTCCTCTGCTTCTGCGCGGCCTCTTGCCCAGGCCTGCCGCACCGCGTTCCCCGCCAGGTAGCCGATGGGCACAAAAGCAAAGGCGCTCAGCACCCAGTAGGGCAGGAAGGGGAAGGCTGGTTGAGGCAGCACCCAGTCTCCCGCGATTCTCACCGCAGCAGCTTCCCAGGGGTTGCCAATGATATAGTCGCCCACCAACCACGCAATCTGGTGCACCGGCTCGGAGAGAATCCAGGCGGTGAGGAAAGCGGGGAGGAAGGCGCGTTTGCCGCGGCTATGGACAAAGCGGAAGAACACGTAACCAGCGAATGCCCAGATGGAGGCATCGAAGAGCGAATAGGGCAGGATATTGATGAAAACCGAGGGCCCGCCGGAGACCCAGAAGGGATGGATGAAGAGGCGGCCCAGCACTTGCCCTACCAATAGTCCAAAGAAGGAAATGATGCTACCAAACAGGGCGGCAGAAGCAGCGATGACCATTGCCTGAAAGTCCAGGCGAATGCCCTCGCTCAGCGCAGCCACGGCAAACAGGGCGCCAATCACACCGATGGCTACGTAGGTATAGGGAGCGCCGATCTTGACCTTCATGCCTTCCACATAGCGCCCAGGCATGACGTTCCACTCAGGTACCTGGGCGAACTTGTACATCCAGTAGACGGCAAAAGGAAGAGCGCCCACAAAGGCAAAGATCCACAGGAGCAGAACTCGCTGCGGAGACCCTGAGGGCCCCATACCAGGTCCCCATGGCTGCATAACTAGGATAGCAATAGCAGTGATCACCAATCCGGCGATCATGATCAGGCGTAACGTCCGTTCGTTCACCTTTAGCCTCCTTTCTTGTTTTTAAGGATGAACTGCTCAAATACCAACTAGCCCTGCGCTTGCACCCCTTGACCGCAAATAGGAAAGGCGCCTCTTTCCCATCAGATAAGCGAATGATAGGCTCACGGGAGCACTTCGGCTAGTGATTCATCGAATACGGCAACGACCCGGTCCACCTGCTCGGCGGTGATGACCAGCGGTGGCTGTACACGGAAAACGTTACCGAGCGGGCCTGAGGCAGAGATGATGACGCCTCGTTTCCATAACGCCCACTTGATGCGGTTGATGTCTGCTTTGGGCACAGGCTGTTTCGTCTTCTGATCCAGCACCAGTTCTACGCCGCCCATCAGCCCTTTGAAGCGTGCCTCACCCACATATTTCGCCATGCGCATATTCAGGAAGCCCTCGCGGAAACGCTGGCCCATCGCGGCAGCATTCTCCCAGAGTTTCTCCCGCAGCAAAACGCGCAAGGCTGCTAGCCCGGCAGCGGCTGCCAAGGCGTTGCCGGAGTGCGTAGGAGTGGTACCGGTAAAGAACTTTTTTGCCATTTCGTCACTCATCATGACCACACCGGATGGAATCCCGCCCCCTACGTTTTTCGAGAGGACCAGCACATCTGGGATGACGTTGCGGTGCTGGAAGGCAAAGAGCTTGCCTGTACGTCCAAAGGCGGTCTGTATCTCATCCAGCATCAGCAACAAGCCGTGCTTGGTGCAGATTTCCCGCACGCGGGGCAGCCAATCATCTGGGGGGATAATCCCGCCGCGGCCTTGCACCGGCTCAACCAACACCGCGCCTATCGCGCCCTCTGATACAGTGCTGATGGCTTGGTCGAGGATGATGTTCTCGATCTCTTGGGCACAACGCAAGTCACAAGCCGGGTAAGAAAGGTTGAAGGGGCAGCGGTAGCAATAGGCATGGGGGGCACGCAAGAAACCAGCCAACAGAGGGCCAAAGCCCCTCTTGTAGGATGTGGCACCGGTGGCAGCCAATGCCCATCCTGTCAGCCCATGGAAAGCATTCTTCAGCACGATGATCTCGTACTTGCCGGTATATTGACGCACCAGTTTCACTGCTGTGTCAATGGACTCGGAGCCACCGTTGGTGAAGTAGCACTTGGTCAGGTTCGGTGGCGTAATCTCGACCAGTTTTTCTGCCAGGGAGATCAGCGGCTCTGTCGTCTGCAGGATGGAGACTTGCATTACCTTTTCGACCTGTTCCTTGACGGCGGTGATGACTTCTGGATGGCAATGGCCTACGTTGACTGCAAAGAGGCCAGAGGAGCAGTCAATGTACTCACGGCCGTCCGGATCCCAGACCACTGCGCCCTTAGCACGGGCTACAACCGTAGGCTCTGCTTCGCTCGCCCAAGCGCGCACAATGCACTTGGCATCTCTTTCCCTAAACTCATCGGATTTCAACATTGTTCACCTCATGCGAAGTAAAATTTAAGGGTGATTATACTCCCTCTATTGCTACTGTCAAAAAGAACTCATTGAGAGCGTTGAAAAAGCCCTTTCAATGTCATACTGAACGAAGTGAAGCATCTCACGGTACTTGGGAAAATACGGCTAAAGTTACGCGAGACCCTTCGCTTTGCTCAGGGTGACAGGATTTAACACCCTCGAACTCATTGTTGGGGCACTTCTTGCAAGGCTTGCTCCACTGTGGCACCCTCGTGGATCAAACGCACCAGCGCTCTGGTCACGGCTGCCGGGTCGGGGTGTTGCCACACATTGCGCCCGCAGAAAACGCCAGCCCCTCCTCCTTGTAGCACTTCCTGTGCGGCTTGCAGCGTGTCACGCACGGATTCGGTACGGGCACCCCCGGCGGTCAACACGGGAACAGGGCAGACGGAGGTAATGCGCCGGAAGGCGTCTGGCGAACCGGGGTAATGCGTTTTGATGAAATCGGCGCCGTACTCGGTAGCGATGCGGGCGGCGGTTGCCAGGGCTTCAGCATCGAACCATTTGGAGCGCGGAGGGAGGGCTTCAGCTGCCAAGGGCACTCCCCAGCGCTCGCATTCTGCAGCCACGCGCGCGGTGGTTTGGATGGAATCCACCTCTACAGGGATGCCGAACCAGGTCATGACAATGACGCCACTTGCCCCAATGCGCAGCGCATCCTCCACGGTATAGAGTTGTACCCAGCGGGTGTTGGTCCCCCACTCTTCAGAGAAGAGCGTCGTTCCCCCATCAAGGCGCACAATGGTTGCCACTTTCCCCTGCAAGAGGGGGCGGAAATGCTTGGCAATGCCATAGGTGGTCATGATGGCATCTGCACCGCCTGCGATAACAGCGGACAAGGTCCTCTCTGGTTTTTCCCATCCTGGAGCGAGACCTAGAGCCATGGTATGGTCAATGGGCACAATCACCGCACGGCCATCGCTGCGGAAAATATGTCGTAGATGTAGGTTCATACAGCCTCCTTTTATATTGCATTTCTGCATTGCAGGCTCAGAAGAGGGCAAGCAGAGGTAACTTTGCCACTGACCCAGTGGCAACACCCATGTCGCCGGATCGATGCTTTCAATTATATACAGGAAAAGTTTTTTGACAAAAAGGGTGCAAAGGTTCCTCTAGGAGGATTGCTTTGCCACAGCCATGGGTGCCGCAGTATAGAGGTGCCTGATCGGTTAGTGGTGTAGTTCAGTTTGGGGGCAGAATATGGATAAGCGTATACGGCGGACTGTGCTCCGTCTGGAGCGAGATGGATTAGACCTGACAGGTCTTCAAGACCTGTCAGGTCTGTGTAAGATCCCTGGAGCGTGGACAGCGGCGTTTGCCCTTGAGCCTGCCAGGGATTGAAATCCCTGGCTGAAACAGTAAGCCCCCTGAAGGGGGCTGCTGCCAATCACCAGTCGGCTTTAGCCGACTTGCGTGTTTCAGCCGGGGAATTGATTCCCTGGCGGCATCTGCGCCTGGGCTCCCATGCCCAGGTGAGGTGGTCTCCTGTGTCACCCTGAACGAAGCCGAAGGGCCTGCCCTGAGTGCAACGAAGGGGTCTCATGGAACTGAGGGAGATTCTTCGCCGCTACGCGGCTCAGAATGACAATGGGAGAGCAGGTGCTCTCACGTTTGGCGTGGACGGCGGGTGGTCCGCCCGGAGCAGTCTCACACTCGGCGTGGACCACAGTCCACGCTGGGTATCAGATAGCCCCATCTACTTGAGGAGCGAATCCGTTCCATCCGTTCTCCCAATCTGCTGACAGCGATTGTTCTTGTCCAGACTTGGCTGCTTTTCATCCGCCTGAGGCTATGCAAGGCATTTCTTGCCCCTAAGTGGAACAACACCCATCGGTTAGCGCTCTCTTGTGTAGGGGAGCATTCTGCATTATAATGATGCTGCACGCGGAGGGGATTCTGTGCCGCTGGCGCATCACGATAGATATGGGAGGGTTGCGATGGGTAATGCACAGGAACAACCCGCTTCGGCTGACCTGGCGCGCATCATTGATTCAGCCAAGAGGCTGGGTGTGGAGATGGATGAGGAAGAGGCGATACAATGGCTGACGGCGATGGCCGCCTGGAAGCCGAGCGATGAGATCGTGATGGACACGCGCAGCGGCGTCTTTGGCCATAGCGTCGTGATGTTGGACTTTAGTCCGGAAGACTTGGCGTACTTCCGGGAAATTGGCCGCCTGGTGGAATTCAAAGACCAGCCAGGGGTAGTGGAAACCGCCTTGGCGCTGTCTGGGTCAGCGGCGCAATCGAAAATCCAGACATACCCCGGGGATTGCGATTACTTTGAGCGCGTCAATATCAAAGCCGAGTCCCGTGAAGAGGCTTGTCGCATTCTAGCCAATTTGATGCACGACAAAGCACTTTCCACTGCCAAGGGGCCTACCTACCAATTGATTGAGGTCAAGTTTGGTTCATACCCCGAGGACATCGTCAAAGAGGGGCGGGTCATGAAGGCAGGTACGCCGATTGCCTGGACGGTAGAGGAGATCCGTGCCGGGCAAATCGAAGCCTCCTATCCTGATGGCAAGTCGGCAGTGATCCGTTGGGAAGATGTTGCGATGGAGCCTGGCTGGTGCAAGCTGGACTGGGTAGTCGCTGACCCCAAGCGTGGCAGGCTCGCCAATGCAAGCAATATGTTGGACGTCACGTGGGAGGCGCCCGATGGCGCGATCACTCCGCTGGACGGCTACTTGGATCCATACTTTCAGGAAGTGTACTTGGAAGCCGAGTCCATTCCCCTTTTTGCTAAGCTTGCACGCCACGTATCCGCCGACGCATTGGACGATTATGTAGCAGCGCTGGAGAAGGAAGTCAGGAAGTACCTCACCAAGGATATCAACTATGGCAAGGCAGCCAAGCGCATGTACAACGTCTTCCGCCTGACCGGCCGTTACTATGAAGCCGCTTTCCTGCGCGAGTTATTCGACGAGCCAGCCACTGTGCTCTATCAGGTATGGTCCCTCATTCGCACCCTGGATGACGCTGTCCAGCCAGGAGCGAGCATTTCGATGGATGACGTCCTTGCCCAGGCTGATCAGTTGATTTTGGCAGTCGTTGATGCGTTGGAGGGAGCCAAGGAAACGGAGATCGTGCGCTATTTGCTGCGGCTGCGGGATAGCCTGACGCGGCAAAAGAGCGGGCAAAAGTTAAGGCCGGAAGCCGAGGCAGCACGTGCTGAGGTCATCAACCTGGTCAACAACTTTTTCTACGACAAACTGACCGCCATGCCAGCGATCAAAGACTATATCGAGCACATGCAGGCGTCCGTTCAGAAGCAGAGTTCGTAGGGCACACGGTGCCGCTCTGCAACGCGAGCGACGCGCTTGGCAAGCGCAGTAGCATAGCCATGTCGGTCCTGCCAGATGAGTTGGTAAGCGTCCAGCACCTCTGGATAGTGCTTTTTCAGCACCTGCTGTAGCCGTCCCCACGAAGCGCTTTTCAGGTTAAGTGTATCCACCAGGATGCGCGAGACGCCGGTTTGCGCCAAGGTGGCAAAGAAGGCATCAATTGCCTCTTCGCTATCGGAGAAGACGGGCAGTGCTGGACCAAAGAAAGCCCAGGTAGAGATGCCCGCTTCATGCAGGCGTGCCAACGCTTCGATGCGTTGTGGAATGGGCGAAGCATGGGGCTCCAGGATGCGCCGCACGGAGTCATCCAAAGTTGTGATGGTAAATGCCACTTCCACGCCCTTCATCTCGCGTAGCACATCCAGGTCGCGCAGGACAAGCGCGCTTTTGGTGAGCACAGTGGTGGGAAAATCTGGGTAGGCAGCCAGCGCTTGCAGGCATTGCCGGCTCAGTTCGTACTGGCGCTCCAGTGGCTGGTAAGCATCCGTTACCGTGCCCAGGCTGACATTACCGGGTTTGGCACGCTGCAATTGCCTGGCTAGCACTTGGGGAACATTTACGCGCACATCCACAAACTGCCCCCATTCCTCGCGGTGGCTCGTAAAACGCTTCATGAACACGGCGTAGCAATAGGCGCAGCCGTGCTGGCATCCAACGTACGGATTGAGGGCATAGTCCACGCCGGAGATGCCCGAGGGGGTGAGGGCTGATTTGCAGGTGATCTCGCGGATAACCATGTTCAGCACGTCAGGTGCAACGCCGCAGCGACGCGTTCGGATTGAGCCAATTCATTGTAGCGTTTGCATGCTGCCGCCGTGCGCTCTACTTCCGCCCGGATGCCATGGGTAGCCAAATAGTCCAGCACTTCCTGAGGTACCTGCATCAAGCCTACATTGCCGGTGCCAATGACCAGGACCTGCGGCCGTGCCTCGATGACCTCTGTGAGGTCTTCCTGATGCAGTTTATGTCCCTCCTTGCGCCACCATCCTGGGCGCACCCCATCCGGTAAGATGAGCACATCGGCGGTATAGGTTTTGCCGTCTATGGTGATTCTGCCAAATGAGTACGACTCGATATGAGGCATGGGCAAGCCTCCTTCTCCTAGTTTCTTTTTCAGCCTGGCCAGGCGGGCTTTCAGTGCCTGTGGCGAACAATCGCCTTTCGCCGACAGGTTGTCCAGTGCCAATGCCTCGCTGACCAACTTGGCGGCTGTAGCATAGTCGTGCTGTTGGTGTTCGTAGTATTTCGCCAATTCCACGTACGCTTCTGCTTTGTTCTTCTCCTGCAATGTATGCCAGATATGTACCGCCCGCTCTGCTTGCCCACTGCGCTTGTACAAAAGGGACAGGCGGCGCAGCGCCTGTTCTTGCACTTCGGGAGGCAGGCGTTTCTGCAGGGCTTTTTCATAAGCGCATTGTGCGGTATGCCGCTCCCCCAGCGATTCAAAGACCATGCCCAGGCTGTACAGGTCTATGGCATGGTCTGCTTCCTGCCCAAAGGGGTTGCGCAGCATGGCATCGGCTTTGGCAGTGAGGGCAACGAGGGAGAGGATGTCAAGGGCATTGTGCAGGAAGACTTGGCGCAAGGGTTGCACCTCACCATAGCGCAAGTAGTCAAAGTACAGTTCAGGGACCAACCAACCAGGGACATCCCCTTCGCGGGCGACACCCAGCACGCCTGCCTCCAGCGAAGAGAGCGCACACGACTTCAGTCGCTGTCGCCATAGCCGCCGTGCAGGGTACAGCAAATCTAGGTGCGGCGCCTCAGCGAGGGGCATCTCCTGACGTCCACAGGTGAACCGCGCTTGCAGGATAGGCAGGTCAAAGTTGCGTCCGTTGAAACTCACCCACCAGGAAAAGTTCTGCATATGCTGGTGGAGGAGGTAGAGCAATGCCTCTTCCTCGTGGTAGTCGCGCAGGAAGTACTGACGCAGGCAAAATCCATCCTTCTCGAAAGTGCCAAAGCCTACCATGAAGGCATACATCCCTGCGCCGATGCCCAAGCCCGTCGTTTCGATATCGAAGAAAATGGCGGAGGTGAAATCCTGCTCTGCCACGCGCCTATCACCGGTCAGATGGGCCAAGTGGGGTGTAGGGCATTCGCGCGCCGGCAGTTCTGCCAATGGGAAACCACCGTGTGTGTACTCCAGGTGGTAACGCGTTTCTACCACAAAGCAGGGCCCATAAGGAGTTTCCACAACCTGGCCTGGCACCACCTCTTCGAGGGATGTCGCGGAAGCGCTGCGGGGTCCCTTTGGGACGGAGCGCAAGCCAACCGCGCCGAGCTGAACTCCCAGCCGACGCAATTCCTCGGTGAATGGGGGCACTTTTTCGCTTCGGTCAGGTATCCATACCTTGCTCATGGGGAAAGATGCCTCAGAAACATGCCTAGAAAATTGTAATGCGAGTCCCTGAACAGAGCAAATGTTGCCAGGGAATCCATTCCCTGGCTGAAACACGCCAAGTCAGCCAAGGCAAACTGAGGATTGCCTGCTACCTCTGTCAGTAAGGGTGGCAATTTTGTTGCCCTCACTGATTGCTGCGGGATGAGCGCACAGAACCTAGCCCTCAGGGAATGCACTGAAAGCCCTGTTCCGCGAAGTGGCGGTCAAACGTAAAGGCGGTACGGATGCCAAGACGGCGCATGCATTCGAAGCTAACACAGTCCACCAGGCTTAACTGCCGACGTCCAGCAGTCAGCATTGCGCTAACGCTTGCCTGGTGTGTGTATTGGTCCACCCAGTAAATGGAGAGCACAGGCACAACGTCCTCTTGCAGCGCTCTAGCGGCTTCCATGCCCAAACGGTGTTGCACCAGTGCAAAGGACTCGATCAGGATATAGTTGCTGCAGACTAATTCCTCACGGCGGTTGAGTAGGTCTATCCAAGCCCCTTTGGCTGCGGCGTGGTTGTCATCATCCGCGTCCAGAACGGCGTACAACGCTGCGCTATCTATGAAAACGCTCATTGCTTCCAAGCCTCTATCAGATAGTGGTCATGCCGAGAGGAAACATCTCGCTTGCCTGAATGGAAGCGACCAGCCGCAGCGATGGCGCGCTGCCATCGTGTCTCAGCATTGGCGCTGCCTGTCAGCATGATGAATGCGTCCACGCTCTGTCGGATTAACTCGGCTAAGGACACGCCGCGCTCAGCAGCCAAGGCTCTCAAACGGCGCATCTGCTCTTCGTTCAGTTGTATTTGGGTGCGGATCAAGGTTGCCTCCATCATGATGGTATTTTCGCCTACATGATAACACAGTATGCTACCCTAGTCAAATGCTATCCCGTAGATAAGGTGAATTTTCTCCCTTACTCTCCGCACTCCACTGCCCGCTGTGGAGGAATAGGTGGGACGGTGGATGCAAGGGTTAGCGCAGGTCAGTGCGAGGGGCGCCCAATGCTGCTGCCAGCGAATCGCCCTCGCGTACCACATAACTGGGGATGCCGCTCTGCTGCAGCGCTGCACGCACGACGGGCACGTTGCCCGGACGGCCAAAGGAAGCCGTGTCCAACACGATGCCCATGCCGCGGATGCCACGGCGGCGCAGGTCGCGCAGGCTGTCCACCCATTTGGTGTCGTCAGAAGGGGTGATGACGATGATGAAGGCATTGCGTCCCAGCCCTTTGCCCTCAGCAGCTAGTATCTGCGCCATAGGGATGGTGCCTACCGCGCGGATCACAGCCAGCGTTTCCATGATCTTGGTCAACTGGCGTTCACCGCGGTCAGGTGCTAGTGCTTCGCGTGCTTGACCGTAGGCGATAAGGCCTACCGCCCGGTTGCGCGTTAGGAGGTGCCTTGCTAACGAAGCAGCAAGGCTCACGGCGTATTCCTCCGTAGAGGGCGGCAAGGTAGGCCGGCTGGGCCACAAAGGGGGCAGTTCGTCGGCTGCTTTTTCCACCAGTCGTTCTGCCTGGGCTGCGCCTTGCATATCCAGGAACAGCCATACGTCCCCGGTGGGGTCTAGTTCGAATTCCTTCACCATCAACCGTCCAGTGCGTGCCGTGGACGGCCAGTGGATGCGGTTGAAACTGTCGCCCGGAAAGTAATCGCGGATGCCGCTCACGTTGGTGGTCACGTAATGGGTGCGCCGGCGCATGGCGCCTCCACCGGGAAGTTCACCACTGGGCAGAATGAAGGCGGGCAGGTCCACGGTCAGCGGGTAGACAACGACCGATGAGGTCGCTGGGATGCGCTTATGGCGTTCAAATAAGCCGAAAGGGTCGCTGCTGATGAGGGAGAGGGGTCCTAAAGTGAAGCGCCCCCGTTGTTGGCAGATGGTACGCACTGCCCAACCACGTGTCTGGTGCGCGCCAAGAGCGGTTACCACCCAACTGGCGCGGTGGCCGGGCAGATTGGAGTGATCGCGCACTTCGACCCACAGTTTGGGCAAAATGCCCTTGTTGCGCACCAGAAAGCGTTCCTCAACCGCTTGGCCAACCTGGCTGCGCATCGAACGTGTCTGTCGCACAATTTGGAGATTGCTCACATTGATCTGCGACCAGAAGTAGGAGACAACCAGCAGCGCAGCGAGCAGATAGGTCAGGTTGAAGAAGAGCGCTTGGCCGGTAGCCAAGGCTTCGCTCAGGGCCACGATGAGCAGGATAAATACGACAATCCAGTTGCGCCTCATAGTGCCCCTTTCCTCACGGCGGCTCAGGAGGCTTTCTCTGGGGGTGAGGCGCGGACGCGCACCCTGGCTCCTGGCACGGGCACGGAATGCAAGAGCTCCTCGATGATAGAGCGTTGATCCACATTCTTGATGCGCGCAGCGGGGCTGATGATCAAGCGGTGGGCTAGCGTTGGTTCAGCGAGAGCCTTGATGTCGTCTGGGGTGGCATAGTCCCGTCCATCCAGCAGCGCCCTGGCTTGGGCAGTCTTGAACAGCGCCAATGAGCCGCGTGGGCTAGCGCCGAGGTAGACATCGGGGTGCTTGCGGCTGGCGTTCACCAGCTCCACAATGTACTCCTTGACCAGGGCGTCTACATACACTTTTTTCACTTCTTCCTGTGCCTGCAGCACTTCCTCCGCCGTGATGACCTGGTCTATTTTCTCAATGGGGTGTTGATATTGCTGCGCTTCGAGGATAGTGATTTCGTCGGCAGGGGCAGGGTGGCCCAGCCTTATGCGCATTAGGAAGCGGTCGAGTTGCGCCTCTGGCAAGGGAAAAGTGCCCTCGTATTCGATGGGGTTCTGCGTGGCGATCACCAGGAATGGCCGCGGAGTGGGGTAGGTGATGCCGTCCACTGTGACCTGCCGCTCTTCCATTGCCTCCAGCAGCGCCGATTGGGTCTTGGGAGTGGCGCGGTTGATTTCATCGGTGAGCACGATCTGGGAAAGGACTGGTCCGGGGCGGAATTCGAACTGGCGCGTCTTCTGGTTGAAGACGGAAACACCGGTAACATCGCTGGGCAACAAGTCAGGCGTGAACTGGATGCGCTTGAAGGTGCAGCCGATGGACTTGGCGATGGATTTGGCAAGCATTGTCTTGCCCACGCCAGGCACGTCCTCGATGAGCAAATGCCCCTGGCACAGCAGGCAGATGACAGCCAGCTCGATGACCTCGTGCTTGCCAACGATGACTTTCTCTACATTGTCCATGACCTTGCGAGCGGTAGCCTGTGCCTGGTTCATACACCCTCCTGCCTCTTTGTACCCTGTAGGATACTCTGCTTAGAGGGAAAAGTCAAGAGTGCACTCATGAGAGTGTTGAAAAAGTCTTTTCAGTGTCATGCTGAACGAAGTGAAGCATCTCACAGTACTTGGGAAAGTGCGCCTAAAGTTACGCGAGACCCTTCGCTTGCTCAGGGTGACAAGATTTTCAACACTCTCCACACATCTCATTTGGCTCATAGCGGATGTCCGTGTATAATATCAGCGGGCAGCAATTGCTGTCGTTGCATCATCGCGTTGTGCCCCATAGGGTAGGTCCCAAGGGTACGAGCGCATCATACATGCAATGACCGCGTGTATTTCATGGAGGAGTAGCAATGATGCAAGGACGTCAGCGGCTGGGCAGGCGTTTCCGGGACCTGCTTGACATCATCCAGATTGCCGAGAACATCTCGGTCAAATTGCACAACGCGCTGGATGAGGCTGCCATTTACCAGACCGTGGTGGACGAATTCGCCCAGTCCGGGAAGTACAGCGGCAGTATCCTGTTGTTATCCGATGACGGGAGCAGGCTCCACATGGCAGCGACCTCACTCTTCTCTTCTCCCGCGCACGGGCCAGCGATAGAACAAGCGGCTAACATCCAACTCCTGGGCTATGCGATGGATGTACAGGGATGTGATGTCTGGAGGCCGGTGCTTGAGGAGGGCAGGACAGTCCACTATCCTGCCGCAGAGGTTGTACGCAAGTTGTTTCCCCCGCCAACCGCCGAACGCATCGTCGAGGTCATGGACTATAAACACAAAACCTTTGTCCTCGCTCCCCTGAAGCGGAATGGTCAGATTATGGGCGTGTTAGCCATGTCCTCAACGACGCTGACCGAGTGCCTCACCCCTTCGGTGACGAACCTCGCACTGCACATTTCCCATGCCTTGGAAATGGTCGCGGCAAGGCGCAAGCAGATGGAGGCGATGCGCGCACTGCAGGAGAGCCAGGCTACGATGCAGACCCTGATCAATGCTTCCCCTGAGGTGATCCTTTTGATGGACAGAGAGGGAAAAGTGCTCACCGGTAATCACGCACTGGCGGAAAGCCTGGGTTATCCTCTGGACGAGATCCGCGGCAAGAACGTGCATGATTTTTTCCCTCCCGGGGTACGCGAGGAAAGGGAAGCACGTATGCGGGAGGTCCTGGAGGGAGGCAAAGCGATATATTTCCAGGACGAACGAGCTGGCCGGTATTTTGAGCATTTTCTATACCCGGTGTTTGGTGCTATGGGCCAGGTCGAACGGATTGCTGTCTTTGCCCGAGATGTCACCGAGCGCAAACGGATGGAAGCAGAGTTGCTGCAAGCGGAAAAACTGAGGACTTTGGGAATGCTAGCGGGAGGCATTGCCCATGCGCTGCGCAACCCGCTGGCGGTTATCTCGTCTTGTATACAGACGCTGCGCGATCATCCTCACGATGCGCGGGTATGTGCGGAGAGTGTGCCAAAGGCACAAGCGGCAGTGGAGCGTGCCGGGCATATTGTGGATAGCCTGTTGCAGTTTGCCCGCCCTACGCCCGTGCAAATGATGGCGATAGATTTGGAATCTGTGCTCAGCGCAACGCTGGAATTGCTGGTTGACCATTTGTGCATGCGCAAGGTTACCGTGCGGCGGAGATGGCGAACTGGCTTGCCGCTGGTTCATGGTAATGCGCATTTGTTGCAGCAAGTTTTTACGGAACTAATGCTCAATGCCTGCAACGCCATGCCTGATGGGGGCACGATTACGATAACGGCTAGGGTGCCGCGGTCAGATTGGGTCGAGGTGTGTTTCCGCGATACCGGGCAGGGCATCCCACCCGAATATCTGCCCAAGATCTTCGATCCCTTCTTCACAACCAGGCCTGAAAGCGAAGGCATTGGCTTGGGGTTATCTATTGCCCAACGCATTATACAGCAGCACGGTGGCAGCATCAAGGTGCAAAGCCAGTTGGGCAAGGGATCTGTATTCGCAGTGCGCTTGCGACGGGCAGCAAAGGAGGCATAACGCTGCAGGAGGAGGCTATGGCACAGCACGCAGCACGGATATTGGTTGTGGATGACGAGCAGGATTTGCTGTGGGCGTTGCAACGCCATCTGGGTGATGAGGGCTACGAGGTGCACACCGCAGAAGATGGGGTACAAGGCTTGCAACTGGCGCGTGCGCATCACCCCCATCTCATTATCCTGGATGTCTCCATGCCCCGCATGGATGGGATTGAAATGTGTCGAGAACTGCGCCGAGATCCGACTCTGGCTGCCACGCCCGTCCTCTTCCTGACCATGCATGGTACGGTTGATGACCGCATCAAAGGGCTGGATGAAGGAGGGGACGATTACCTAGTCAAGCCTTTTGACATTGGTGAGTTGAAAGCGCGCGTGCGCGCGCTGCTCCGCCGGGTACCTTCTGCAGCAGAACCAGAAATCCAACCCCCAGGAGCATCTCTTGGTCGTTGGTGCGCTCATCCTGGACTTGCACCGCCGAGAAGCGCGTGTAGGGGACAAGGCAGTGATCCTTACGCCCACCGAGTTTGACCTCCTGTATTACCTCATGAAGCATCCCGATGAAGTGTTCTCCAGCCAGAGGCTGCTTCAGGCACTGTGGGGCTATGTGCCCAACCCCGCCAGTGCCAGCGTGGTGCGCTGGCACATCAACAATATCCGTCGCAAGATTGAACCAGACCCCGACCACCCCGTCTTCATCCGCACTGTGTCACGCCACGGCTATATGCTGCCTCGGGAGAATCATCTCTAGCCCTCGTATTGGTTCACCGAGAGCGCAGAAAAAGCCCGCATTGTCATGCTGAGGCGAAGCCGAAGCATCTCGCAGTACTCGGGAAAATACGAAAGTTACGCGAGACCCCTTCGTTGTACTCAGGGTGACAAGATTTTCAACACTCTCGAATCATCTCTAGCCCTTGTATCGGTTCACCGAGAGCGTAGAACAAGCCCGCATTGTCATGCTGAGGCGAAGCCGAAGCATCTCGACGACACAGATGAAAAAATTTTCATGCAAACGCAAAACTCGCGTAAACCTAGCGTCAAACTAGCAGCAAAATTCCCCCTTTTGTGCTATAAGTAGCTGACGTTTATCGCTTGTATCTGGAAGAGAGCATCGGGGTAGACACTGAGGCCTTGTATTTTCCCTTAATAGGTGGTGAGGTCATGAAATGAGGCGGGAGAAAAGTGAGTTCTTTACGACAAGTACCGTTTATAAAAGAAGTACTTGGGTACCTTTATTTTGGGTAATGATTGCTGTATACTATATACATAACCTCTCTGTAAACCGGGTGTGATCGCTATGTCCTCGTTGGCTTACGCTGCTTTACGCTTGGTCAACTGTTTCGTTGGTCATGGTAGAGTAGTTGTGTTGTCTCCTTGAGGATGTCCGCGTGATAGTGCACGCAAGGGTAGGTGAGATACGTGGCTGCTCAGATCGAAGATGGCAAAGCAATCAAGATCCTGCTTGTCGATAGGTGCACACTGGCTGGAGAGTTATTGGGGCCGGTCCTCAGCAGGTTTAATATAAAAATTATAGACCAGGCGTTCACTTGCGAAGAAGTGCTGCAAAAGATCAGAGAGCACTTACCAGGCGCTGTGTTGCTGAACGAGGCAATGGATAGTGCAGAGAGCGATAAACTCTGTCGCCGCATTCTGGATTTGTACCCGCAGATTAAGGTTTTCACTTACCACTGGTTGGATGCCTGGAAATGGTTTGCTTCCCAGCAGGGGGCACAGATTGTGATGAGGCTTACTACTATCGAAGAGATGGTGTGGGTTATTCGTGCCATTGTGCAAGAGCTGTTTTATCCCTGCTTCCCCAATCATTTACTGACTTCTTCTTCCCGCGTTTACCCGCGGAACAACAAATTGAGAGCCTCTGGTCTCAATGATACTCAGATTTCTATCCTCAAGTTAGTTGCCAAGGGCCATAGTAACCGGGAAATCGCTCAACACCTGTCGCTGCAAGTACAGACAATCAAGAATAATCTGAACATTATCTTTCAGGAACTGTGCGTGCAGAATCGCACGGAGGCGGTGATGGTAGCTCTGCAACGCGGCATTATCCTGTGGCAAGATGTGTTCAGTGAGTCCGAAGCTTTTGGTTCCCGCGATGATGACATGCATCGCACAGCCCGATATGCTCTCTCCTCACATTGATTGCCTGGAATCCACTGGGGTCCAGGGCAGATGGACATGGGCGTAATGCAGTACTTTAGTAACTCGACACAATGGGAGAAAGGCGCTAATTTATTTTGATAAGGATATCTTGGATGCGGAGGCCGTTTTGCGTACCAAGGCGCACGTAATCGGCCTTTGTGTGGTGATTCAAGCCGTCTGATCACCTGTAAAATCGGTTTCAACTGCTTGGAGCAGATATCAGAGTAGTTGAAGAAATGGCGACAAGCCCTCTCCCGGAGGGCTGCCAGATATTGCGTTGTTCATTATCGCGCGCTCGCTGGATGCAGGGAGTGCGGCGAGGGCGGAGCCTGCCCAGGTACCGTTCTGGCACTGTTCCTAAAGCGAAGGTGCCGGAACGGCGGAGCCTGCCTGCGATCAGGAACCTTTCGGCGCGTGAAGGGCGCGATGCATCTTCGTTTGCTTCAACTGTGACATTTCCTGTCATCTTTGAGTACATCGGGGTACCTTTTCATTCATGCACATGAAGGCGAGGTAATCCAATGTCCGCAACCAAGCGAGTTTTCAAGAAGGTATCCACTCCCTTCGAAGCCCTCGAACCCACGGGGGCCATCCTCATGGTCAACATGGTGGACCCGCAAATCAGCACGATGCATCCAATTCATGCTTCCCGAGCCCGTGCCGACGAAGAAGATGGGGATCAAGTAGGCGAGAAGAGGGGCAGGGGAGCGGAGGAGCTGGAGGCTAGGGAGCGGAGGAGCTGGAGGCTAGGGAGCGGAGGAGCTGGAGGCTAGGGAGCGGAGGTGAATCTCATTTGCACCCCGGCCCCCGTGTTCCCTGCTTAGAGGGCTGGGAGAAGCTGTACGCCGAGCGGGTGGCCATGGCCTATGGGCGGCGGTACGGCATGAAAGTGCGCATCGCCCGCTTTGAGAATTGCTACGGCCCAGAGGGGACCCTTCGACAGGCTCAGGGCAGGCCTGGACCGGCGGGAAGAGGCCGTTTCCTGGCTGCGGCAGGCCATTGCCCTCCACCGGGGCCAACCCTGGCAGTGAGCAGTCCAGTTGGGCGACTGGCTGGCCGAATCCGGGGACCGAGAGGGTGCCCTGGCCGCCTACCGCCAGGCCCTGGAGTGGAAGCCGGGGGATGAGGGGATAGAAGCGAAGATCCGGGCGCTGGAGGGAAAATAGTGCGGCGCGCAGTGGACGAGAGATATGCCGGTTCTACTGCCGGAGGACCAGCGATGGGAAAGAAACGGTTTGAAGTCAGTTACACCGAATCCGGCCTTGCGAAAGAGATTCCGGATTGGTTGGGGAAGACGATAGCCTCGGCACAAGTTGTTCATAGAGGTGCGGAAGGCTATTTGACCCTCAGGTTCACCGATGGAACAGCGAAGAAATACGGATACAGCGATTTGGGTTTCTGGGAAGAGGATTTGGAGGGAGAGGCCTGCTCCAGTCTGGGTAAACCATCGGGCTGATGGGGAATCGCTGGTTCGACCGAAGCGAATCTGGAGACCACTGGAGAAGTTGCCTAATCAATACTGACGAACAAACAAATCCCCGCTAAGGAGAACTTCTTATGGAAACCAACATCTTCATTTTCATTATCGCCGGTTTCATCGCCCAGATGATTGACGGGGCGCTGGGGATGGCATATGGCGTGAGTTGTAACACCTTCCTGCTCAGCCTTGGGGTGCCGCCTGCGATTGCCAGCGCCAGCGTACATAGCGCCGAAGTCTTCACGACAGCCATATCTGGACTCTCGCACTTTTCGCTGGGAAATGTGGACCGGAAACTGTTCCTGATGCTGGTCATTCCCGGTGTCCTGGGTGGGATTTTAGGGGCCTACGTGCTCACGCTGGATAAGGGGGGCAGCATTATCAAGCCGTTTGTCTCGGCCTACCTGCTGGTTATGGGTTGCCTGATTCTCTGGAGAGCGGCCCGGAAAGTGTATGAGCACAAACAACCCCGGTTCCTTATCCCTCTGGGAGCCATTGGTGGGTTCTTTGACGCGATCGGTGGAGGAGGCTGGGGGCCCATCGTCACGACCACGGTGATTGCTCAGGGGCACAACCCAAAACTGAGCATCGGGTCGGTCAATGCGACCGAGTTCTTCGTCACCTTCGCCGAAGCGGCCACTTTCATTGTGATCATGCCGGCGCTGATTTCCCAGCATTGGCAAATCATCGTTGGGTTGCTCATCGGGGGGGTGATCGGGGCCCCACTGGCGGCCTATGCCTGCAAAAAACTACCGACCCGCCTGCTGATGGCCCTGGTAGGAATTCTGATCATCATCCTGAGCATCCGAACTATCTACCTTTCTCTGGCGTAATCACCCTGAAGTACAGGAAAACTTCTACATCATCTGGCGAGGTGAAGTCACAATGTCGTCTCTTCTGATCCCTCCCTATGGAGGTCAACTGGTGGACCTGCTGGTACCACCGGAAGATGTGAACGAGATCAAGGCATACGCCGGCCACCTGCCCTCAGTGTTGCTCTCTGAGCGAGCAGTGTGTGACCTGGAACTCCTGGCGACCGGCGCTTTCTCGCCGCTGGACCGTTTTATGGGCCAGCGGGATTACCAGCGGGTGCTGGATGAGATGCGTCTGGCAAACGGGTATCTGTTCCCCATTCCGATCACATTGCCGGTGGAACCCGGGCCGCATATCCGCATTGGGCAGGATGTCGCTCTGCGCAATGCCAAGAACGAACTGCTGGCTGTTATGACTATTGAAGAAGTATATGAATGGGACCGGGAAGAACTGGCCCAGAAGGTCTTCAGTACGCTGGATACCCGCCATCCGCTGGTGGCAGAACTTTACACGTGGGGGCCGCTCTTTATCTCTGGCCCGCTGCGGGTCATCCAGTTGCCTTCCCATTATGACTTTCGGGACCTGCGCCTGACCCCGGCTCAGGTACGCCGCCGCTTGGAGGAAACTGGGGAAGAGAATCCCGAAATCGCCCGTAACCCCCACCTGAATGTCGTTGCTTTCCAGACCCGTAACCCGCTTCACCGGGCCCACGAGGAAATGACCAAGCGCGCCGCTCAATCGGTCAACGGGGTATTGCTGCTCCATCCGGTGGTCGGGATGACCAAGCCGGGGGACGTGGACCACTACACCCGTGTCCGTACGTACAAGATTATGGCTGAACGGTATTACGATCCACGACGGGTGCTCCTGGCGTTGTTGCCTCTGGCCATGCGATTGGCTGGCCCGCGGGAGGCGGTCTGGCATATGATCATCCGGCGCAACTATGGGGCCAACCACATGATTGTGGGGCGCGACCATGCCGGGCCCGGGGTGGATTCGCAGGGAAGGCCTTTCTACGGCCCCTACGAAGCGCGGCAACTGGCCTCCCGATACAGCAAAGAGGTCGGTGTGGCGGTCATCTCCTTTGACACGATGGTCTACCTGCCCGACGAGGGACGGTATGAAGAACTCTCCCGGTTGGCGCCGGGGCAACGGTATGTTCTCATCTCGGGCACCGAGGTTCGGGAGAACTTCCTGAACAATGGACGCCGCCTGCCGGAGTGGTTCACAAGAACCGAGGTGGCCGAAATCCTGGCGGAGAGTTACCCCCCCATTTATAAGCAGGGGGTCTGTATCTGGTTTACCGGACTCCCCTGCTCGGGGAAATCTGTGACCGCGGAAATTCTGACCCAGTTGCTGATGGAACACGGTCGGCAGGTGACATTGTTGGATGGGGATGTGGTCCGCACCCACCTTTCCAAAGGGCTGGGGTTCAGCAAAGAGGACCGGGACCTGAACATCCGCCGTATCGGGTTTGTGGCCTCGGAAATCGTACGCCACGGCGGTGTGGTGGTCTGCGCGGCGGTGAGCCCCTATCGGGCCACCCGCAACGACGTGCGAAACATGGTGGGGGCCAACCATTTTGTAGAGGTGTTCGTGGACACGCCGCTGGAAATTTGCGAACAACGGGATGTCAAGGGATTGTACGCGAAGGCCCGCCGCGGCGAGATCAAAGGCTTCACGGGAATTGACGACCCGTACGAACCGCCCGAGAACCCGGAGATCCGCCTGGACACGGTGAACCATACCCCGGAGGAGAACGCGCGGCAGATTCTGGCCTATCTCGTCCATCGCGGGTTCGTGAAGCCGCTCGACGGCGAGCGGGTTGCGAACACGCCTGCAACTCCGGGGCATATGCCCTGAAGTTTCGACAGAGTATCGCAAATTTGGGCCTGTAATTTTGCACGAACGGACGGCACCGAAACAGGAAAGCAAAGAAGGAGTAGGTCCTCCCTTGGTCTTCTCCACAAGAGGTACTGAGGTTCAACAAGGGGCTCTCGGGCGGTGGCTACGGCCCCCTGGTGGCAAGCGGTCAGATGCTCTCGGGGACGGGGAGCCAAAACGCAGTGGGGAACACCACCCTCACCGAGGCAGTAGTGTGCCTGGTGGGGTTCTTGGGCTACCTGGCCACGCGGGGCGGAGTGGATTGGGGGCTGACCCTCCCCCTGGCCGTGGGCGCGGTGGCCTCTACCCCCCTTTCCGCCTACACCGTAAAGAGGCTTGGCGAACGCAAGTTGCGGGCGCTTTTCGCGATAGCTATATTGGCCCTCGGTGCCGTAACCTTGGTGAAGGTTGCCTTGAGTTGAAGGAGGAAAAGTGGGAGCGAAGGACAGCCCGGTGGCGTTAAGCATCGCCCCCCGCGGGGGGAAGCCTGTAGAGCTTGTCGTGCCTTTAAACACCTGCTTTACACCCCGCGTTCGCTCGGGGAAAAATTCCGCTTGCTCGGCTGGGAGGAGGAACAGAAGGAGATCCACCTGGGAGTTTCACGGGTCGGCCGGCAAGGCGTGAGGAGACTTATTGACCATGCGGAAAGGATCGTCGAGTTCTGTCAGGGTCTTCTATCCCGAATTTGACAGGAAGAAGGTAGTTGAGCTAATTGCCGAGAGGCTCGAGGAGCTTAAAGCAAGGTTCCCTGTTGTCCGTGTTGTCCTCTTCGGCTCCTATGCCAGGGGAAACTACACTGTGGGAAGCGACATCGACCTCCTTGTGGTTTATGCGGGCAAGCCACGGGAGGATGCCTATGCGGTTGTCAAGAAAACCCTGGGCATTCCCCGACTCGAACCTCATCTTTATACGGAGGGGGAATACGAGCGCATGAGCGAGACTTTGAGCAAGATGACAAGGGATGGTGTCGTGCTCTTCCCCCGGGGCGGGGCATAGTGGGGAACGCCGACTGGGATGACCCGGTGGAGCGGATAAGGCGTGATACGTGAGACGTGATACGTAAATGTAAGACGTGAAATGTGAGGGGTGGATGGGAGACATAAGGACGCACAAGGATTTGGATGTAATGAACGTCCTTGTTACCGGCGCGGCCGGCTTCATCGGCTGGAAGGTCACCGAATTCCTGCTCGCCGAAGGCTACACCGTCATGGGCGTGGACAACCTCAACGATGCCTATGATGTCCGCCTCAAGCACTGGCGCCTGGAACAGATCAAAGACCACCCCAACTTCACCTTCCATCGTCTCGACATTACGAACCAGAGGGAACTGAGGGAATTGTGGAAACTCAAGGGAACTACACCCTTTATCGCCGTCATCAACCTGGCTGCGAGAGCAGGGGTGCGACAAAGCGTGGAAAATCCCTGGGTCTACTATGAGACCAACGTCACTGGCACGCTCAATCTCTTGGAGCTTTGCCGTGAGTTTGGGGTGAAAAAGTTCATCCTGGCCTCCACTTCCAGCCTTTACGGGGCCAATAATCCCCGACCTTTCCGCGAGGATGCGAACACCGACGGACCCCTTTCCCCCTACGCGGCCTCCAAGAAGGCCGCCGAGGTATTGTGCTACACATATCACTATCTCTACGACATTGACGTGACCGTGCTACGCTACTTCACAGTCTACGGGCCGGCAGGGCGACCCGATATGAGCATATTTCGTTTCATCCGCTGGATCTCAGAAGGAGAGCCCCTCGTCCTGTACGGCGACGGCACCCAGGAACGGGATTTCACTTATATAGATGACATTGCAAGAGGGACCCTGTTTGCGCTCAAACCGCTGGGCTATGAGGTGATCAACCTGGGGAGCGACCGGCCCGTGCCCTTGCGGAAGGTGATCGCCCTTTTGGAGGATCTCATAGGGAGGCGGGCGTATATTGAGAGCCGGGCTCCGCACCCCGCGGACGTCCCGGCCACCTAGGCGGACATCTCCAAGGCCCGAAAACTTCTGGGTTGGGAGCCGCAGGTTTCCCTGGAGGAGGGGCTACGCCGGGCTGTGGCCTGGTACCGGCAAAATCGGGAATGGGCAAAGGAGCTCCGCCTGTGAGTTTCGCGGATTGGCCGGCAAAGGCGTAAGGGAGGGTAATGGATAGACATGGAAAGGAGCCGTGACTGGATGGACCAGGCAGAAGGGGATTATGATCATCGGCGGGGGATTGTCGTCATTACTCTCTCGGCTCAGGAGATGGAAAGGCTCATCGAGGTGGCCCAGAGGTTCGGCCTGGATTTTGATGATGCTTACCAATACGCAGTTGCGGAGCGTCGAGGAAAAATCAGACAAGCGAGGCAACATAGACACGAAGGTCTATAAAACTCAAAAGAAAGGAGGTCAACATGTCAGATCGAGATTTTATTCCTATGGCTGTCCCTGTTTTGGGGAACAAAGAACTTGAATACGTAACTGAAGCCGTTCGCTCCGGCTGGATTTCCTCACAGGGAAGGTATGTCTCTGAATTCGAGGAGAGTTTTAGCGCTTACTGCGGAGTTAAATATGGAATTGCTGTAACCAGTGGCACAACTGCTCTACATCTTGCCTTAGTAGTTTTAGGCATTGGTCCGGGAGATGAGGTCATCATTCCACCCCTCACGCATATTGCATGTGCTAATATGATAACCCTTACTGGTGCCAGACCTGTGCTAGTGGATTGTGCATGGGATACATGGGGCATAGACCCCGCTAAGATTGAAGAAAAGATAACTTCACGTACAAAAGCCATTATGGTAATTCATCTCTATGGACATCCCGTGGATATGGATCCGGTCCTTGAAATTGCAGAGAAATATGGTCTGTACGTGATTGAGGATGCTGCCGAAGCTCATGGTGCGGAATACAAAGGTCGAAGAACAGGAAGCTTAGGGCATATAGCCTGTTTTAGTTTCTATGCCAACAAAATTATCACCACTGGCGAAGGAGGAATGATCGTTACTGACGATCCCAACCTTGCAGCTAAAGCCAGGAAATTGAGGGACCAGGCTTATGAAAAAGAGCGGCGCTTTTGGCATAGAGAATTAGGCTTCAATTATCGAATGACGAATTTGCAAGCAGCCATTGGTCTGGCCCAGATAGAGAAAATTGACCAGTTCGTCAATATCCGCAGGAGGAATGCCCATTTATATAACCAGTTACTCAACGGAATTCCGGGACTAATCCTGCCCCCCGAGGCCAATTGGGCGAAAAATGTCTATTGGATGTATTCCATCCTAGTGGACGATTCGTTTGGGATGAGCCGGGATGAGCTGATAGCCTATTTGAAGAGCAGAAATATAGACGCCCGGCCTTTCTTCTATCCGGTACACTTACAACCACTCTATGCAGATCAGTTCAAGGGTGAGAGTTACCCTGTGGCTGAGGAACTCAGCTCAAAAGGGATGAATTTGCCATCAGGCAATGAATTAACCGAAGACGAAGTGCGTCGTATAGCAGATACTATCAAATCTGCCCGAGGAGGAAGATAAGATGGCTAACACTAAGCTTCGCTTCGCTGTAATTGGCTGTGGGCGCATGGGGCTGCGCAGAATGCAGACCATTGTGGACCATCCACAAGCCGAATTGATTTGTGTGGTGGATGTAAGTGAGCAGCAAGCACGTGTTGCTGCCAATAAGTACGGCTGTCCATATTATCTTAATTATGGAGAGATTCTGTCTCGAGAGGACATTGATTGCGTGATCGTCTCTGTGCCTAATAAATGGCACAAGGAAATAGTTGTGTCCTTTTTGAACAGCAAGAAGCACGTCTTCTGTGAGAAGCCGTTAGCCAGAAATCCAGAGGAAGCTAAGGCCATGGTTGATGCAGCAGTTCAGAATGGGGTTACCCTTAAAACAGGATCTAATCTGCGGTTTTTCCCCAGTGTTTTAAAAGCTAAAGAATTACTTGATAGGGGTGCCATTGGCGAGCTTCTCTTTCTACGTTCATGGATTGGACATGGAGGGTGGGTCCAAGGTAGATGGTTTACGCAGCCGGAAATCGCTGGAGGAGGTACATTCCTTGACAACGGTTGCCATGTCTTGGACATTACAAGATGGTTCCTAGGTGAAATAAAGAGCTGCGTAGGAGTAATTAAGACAAGTTTATGGCCAATCGAGCCCCTTGAAGACAATGGCTTCGGGATATTTGAAACTGTAGATGGTAAAATAGCCTTCGTCCATGCGTCATGGACCGAATGGGCCGGCTATATGTATATGGAGATCTATGGCTCAGAAGGTTACATCCGAATTGACAATAGAGGTAAGGCGTGCAAAACAATCCTTGGCAAGCGGGAGGGAGGAGAGAAGGTTTTTGACTTCTCATCTTTGCCGCCAACATCATACTGGGACGAGTTGGATGACTACATACGTGCATTGCGTGAAGGGCGTCAACCTTTACCCAGCGGATTTGATGGATTGCGTGCAGTGCAGATGGCCTGGGGAGTCTATGAATCAGCCAGAACTGGCCGGAAGATACAAATCTGATGACCCTCAAATATTCTTCAGGAGGTTAAAATGACTTCCGCATTTCAAGCAGATTATGCCAATTACTACGACTTACTCTACAAAGACAAGGACTATGAAGCCGAGTGCGACTTTTTAGAGCAGATTTTCGAGCGATTTTGTAATCGAAGACCAAGGACTGTTCTTGATGTTGGTTGTGGAACAGGTGGCCATGCTATCCCTTTAGCGAGAAGGGGTTATGAAGTTACAGGGATAGACGTGTCCGAGGCTATGATTGCCATCGCTCGACAGAAGGCTGAACGAGAAGGTTTAAGCATCACCTTTCATGTTACTAAGATGGAGAACTTGGAGTTGGACCAACGGTTTGATGTGGTGATCTCCATGTTTAATGCCATAAACTACGTGATCTCCGATGAGGGCTTGAGAGAAATCTTTACCAATATTCACCGCCATCTGACATCTGATGGGCTTTTCTTGTTTGATTTTCGGAACGGTATCACATCACTGCGCTCTTACTCGCCGTTAAGGATAAAATGGGCAGAAGATGGTCGGCTAAGGCTACTTCGGATCTCGGAAACGAAACTTGATGCTATGGAGCATTTGTTTTATACTACCTACAAATGCCTTGTGTTCGAAGGCGATAGACTGGTCAAGGAGTTTCAAGATGAACATATCGTCCGGTATCTGTTCCCGAGGGAGGTGAAGCATTTTCTCAGCGAAACAGGGTTTGAGCTCCTCTGGATGTGTCCATTCCTTGAACTGGACAAGCCCGCAAGCGAGGAAGACTGGAACATAATGGTCATAGCTAGAAAATGAAGATGGAGAGTCTTGTGAAAAAACAAAGTATTGATGCTAGTGGAATACGGTGGGCTTTTCTGTCTAATGCGGCTTCTTACATTACTCAGCCCATTGTCTTGATCCTCTTGGCCCGCGTTTTGACCCCCTCAGACTTTGGCCTGCTCGCAATGGCCCTGACGGTGGTTACGTTTTTTGAACTCTTCAGGGATATGGGATTAAGTCAGGCACTCATTCGCCAGGAGGGCAACCCTCAAGAGTTGGCTTCCAGTGCGTTCTGGACCCAATTCGTTTTGAGCATCGCTATGTTCGGCTTCGTTTGGGCTATTGCCCCTCTGGTTGGTATGTATTATCGTGACCTTGGGGTAGTTCCTGTTCTAAGGGTTATGGCCGGCCTGTTCCTGCTTTATCCCTTTGTGGATATTCCTTATGCTTTTCTCTTGAGAGACCTTCGCTTCAGAGCCCTTTTCCTCAGGCAAGGAGTACCGGCCTTGGTGGGGGGAGGAATTTCTCTCCTCTTGGGATGGACTGGGTTTGGGGTTTGGTCCTTGGTGGTGGGGATGTTGATGGGGAGGATGACCGCCGGGGCAGTCTCCATGTGGATGGCTCGTTGGTGGCCCTCTTTTCGTATTAGCTCGGAGACTATTTCTATGTTGCGCTTCGGCAGCCAGGTGAGCTTCCAAAAGGTTTTGGGGTGGGTCATTGTCTGGTTGGACCGGTGGTTTGTTGGGAGGTTTCTGGGCACCGCCAGTCTGGGAGTCTACCAAGTTGCCATGCGAATAGGGGAAATCCCTTACTTGGCCAGTGGTTCCCCTTTAGCTTTAGTGGCCTATCCTATTATGGCCCAAGACAGCCGAGAGAGAGCAGATATCAAGCGAAGATACCTGTCCTATTTGCAGGGTGTTGCTTTGATTGGCTTCCCGCTAGGGATTGGTATGGTACTTATAATGCCTTTCGCGATCCCCAGCATTTTAGGGCCCAAGTGGGCCCATAGCATCAAAGTCTTTCAGGTCATCCTACTTTATCAAACCTTGGGCTGCATTGTCTCTCTTAACCCTGAGGTGTTCAAGGCACTGGGCAAGCCCGAGATCATGAGTTACTTCTTCATAGCACGGGCGATCATCTCCGTTCCTGTCTATTTCTTCGCAGCACAGAGGGACATAATGACCCTAGCCTTGGCGCATCTGGTCCTAGTTCTGCTCTTTGCTCCCATCAACATGTTTATCACTATGCGCATGGTAGGGCTAAAGTTGAAGCAGCTTCTCTTGGCCCTTCGCAGTGGGCTGATAATGGCGGTTGCCTTATCTTTGATAGGGCTCTTCTATTGGTGGCGAGGAGCCCAGGTGATACATAGCGATGGAGTGAACACAGCCTTGCTAGCCGTGCTATTGATCGGGGTTGGAATTTTCATTCTAAGGATGGCCGATGCGCAGGCCTTTCGTCAGATGAAGAGAATAATAATACCAAGCTTGCAAGCGGAGAGGTCGGAGGAGTAATGGCTTGGACGGGAACAAATTTGTCGCTGGATTACAATGGTGAGAACTTGGTGTTTATCGTGGGGTGTCCGCGTAGCGGCACAACGTATTTGCAACGCCTAATCGCTGCTCACCCCAAGGTGCATACGGGCCAGGAATCGGACATCTTCGACCTTTATGTAGGTCCATTGTTGCGTACTTGGAGAAGGGAGTTGCAGAACTACAGCGGGAGGGGGGGAGTGGGCCTGGCCTGCTATTTACGGGAGGACGAGTTCATAGCAATTTTGAAGGAGTTTTTGCTCAACCTTCTGCGGCCCATGCTGAAGGAGTTAGGCCCAGGAGAAATATTTTTGGAGAAGACCCCCTCGCATGCCCTGTTCATCCCTGAGATTCATGAACTGTTGCCCAAAGCACGCTTCATTCATATCCTTCGCGATCCTCGTGATGTGGTGGCTTCCCTTTTGGCAGTCGCTCGCTCCTGGGGTAAGGCATGGGCGCCAAAGAATGCAGCGCTGGCCGCCTTCCTTTGGAGGCGACATCTCCAGGCTGTTAACAGGGCTCGATTGCTTCTTCCCGGTGACCAATTTTTCGAAGTGCGTTACGAACAATTGTGGGAGAATCCAATAGACACTCTAAAGCAAGTTAGCCATTTCATTGGATTAGAGTGGAGTGTTGAGGAGATAAAAGTGGCTGTGGAAACCAACAGACCGGACATTGTTCAAAAAGGGGGGGAACTCCCATTCCCAAGAAGGGAGAGTTCGGGATAAGAACAGGGCCAATTGTGCGTGATCCTCCTGATTTTGTCCGGAGGGGAACACCTGGCGGATGGCGGAAAGACCTGAAAATTCATCAACGCTTTGTGGTTTGGCTCATTGCCGGTCAGATTATGTGGGAGGTAGGATATCCATGGGGTCCAAAGATCGCTTTACCTCTGAGGAATGTTTTCGAGAAGTCAATGACCCGGCTTTTACGTAGGCTCAAGAAAATGGTGAGGTAACATAATGCCGAGGATAACGGTAATTATCCCTACCCACAATGGTGCCGATAGAATACAAGAAACTATTGAAAGTTTGGCTCACCAGGATTTGCCCCGTAATGAATATGAGGTTATTGTAGTGGACAATGCCTCCACAGACGACACAAAAACCGTTGTAGAGGAAGTTTCTCGAAAGCATGGTTTGGAAGTTTGCTATATATACGAACCCCAATTGGGGCTGCATAATGCGCGTCATGCTGGAGCCCGTAACGCTCGAGGGGAGATTCTTGCTTACACAGACGATGACGTTATATGCGATAAAGTCTGGCTGCGTGAACTCCTTAATTGTTATGACTCCGACAAAGTTGGATGTGTCGGGGGCAAAGTGCTTCCCACGTGGGAAGTGCCCCCACCTAAATGGATACTACGTTATCCAGGAGCTCTGGCCTTGTTGGACCATGGAGATGAGGTAAAGGAACTTAAATGGCCGGAAGCTATTTATGGTTGCAACTTCTCTATTCGCCGAGATGTGCTTTTTGCTGTTGGTGGGTTCAATCCGGACAGTTTTGGGAACATATGGTTGGGAGATGGGGAAACAGGGCTGCTACGGAAAGTTTACGATGCAGGTTGGAAGGTGGTATACAATCCCAAAGCGGTTGTGTGGCACCGTATCCCAGCCGCCCGTCTAACCTTGGATTACATGAAGCGGCGCTTTGCTTATCAAGGTGCTGCTGATGCTTATACACGATACCATTACCGTGGAGTCGGACGGTTGGAACTTGTGCTTCATGGGCTGGTCTTCATGGGTTCTGCTGTAATTTTTGGCTTACTGGCAATGCTGACCGTTCCGGCTCCGATAGCAGTTCGGCACCACCAAATATTGCGGGCCTCTTACTGCTGGTCCCGGGCTGGCTATACCCTGCGTTTGTTATATGACCGGCAACTACAAGCCCTCGTAGCAAAGGAGCGGTGGCTCGAGAATGATAGATAAGGAGGTGGAGGATATGTCGGCTCTCTATGCACTCTTCTTTATAACCTTGGGAATCATTGGTATATTTTACTCTAAGGTCCTGTTCCGCTCGTTTCTGGCGCCGGTAGGCGTTTACAGTATCATATGGAGCGTCCTACCTTCATTGTATTATTTTAAGATCCTGCCATTGCCTGACGTCACGAATAGAACCGTGCTCACGATTTCCATTGGATGGTGTAGCTTTGTGCTAGGATCTTTTTTTGCTACGCTCGTACCTGGAGGCAAGAATCGAAATATATACTATGCATCACACCGAGGGGGATGAAACGATGATGGGTAGAATCCTGATTTTATATCCTGCCGGCCATCTGGACCGAACCCCTTCTGTAAAACATTTGGCTCATATTCTGGCGCAGGGGGGCTTTTTTGTTGATATCCTAACTATCAGCAACGTTACTGTCCCGAAGTCTACCTTTGCGCATGAAAATATTAATGTGCTTCATATACCAATAAAGTTGTACACATTTTACGAGCCCATTCCCTATGTGCTAGCGATGTTCTCGTTGCATGGGTTAAGGATTTATCTTCGCAATCATTACGATTGTATTATTGGCGCTGGCATTCGGGGCCTGTATGTTGGGACTTTTTGGAGTCTAATACGGAGAGTTCCTCTTGTTTACCATTCGCTAGAACTGTACCCTTCGTGGGAGAGACACAGGTGTTTGGACCGCTTAGCTAAGGCGATAGAGCGTTGGGCGAACAGGAAATGTGCGTTTACGATTATACAGGATGAGAGCCGGGCCAAGCTGTTGGCGGAGGATAATGGTGTGCCAATGGATCGCATGATATTTATGCCGAATGCCGCTCCAGGAAAGGCTTCAAGAAAGAAAAGTATCTACATAAAAGCAAGGTTTGGGATCCCTACGGAAAAGGTGATTATTCTGTTCGCGGGGACGCTTTTCGCTAAATGGGCTCCAACACTTGCCCTAGTGCGGAGGGCGCAAGAGTGGCCTGATGATTGGGTGCTTGTTCTGCACTCCAATACCACTCTTAGTGATGAGTGGCGAGAAACCATTAAAGCAGCTGATCGAAAGGATAGGGTGATTTTATCCTGTGATCCCGTGCCGTATGAACAATTACACGAGATAATAGCGTCGGCAGATGTAGGCCTTGCTATATATACGAGTAACGATACCAATATGTCGAACATGGGACTTTCTTCTGGAAAGATTGCGGAATATCTAAGATGGGGCGTACCAGTGGTTGTATCCGACCTTCAGTACACGGCAGATGTGATCCGTCAGTATCACTGCGGCATCGTTATTGATAAATTAGAGGCTCTTGAGGGTGCAATTAGACAGATTTTGTCTAATTATGAGCGGTATGCTGACGGTGCTGTGCGTTGTTTTAATGAGGTTTGGTCTCTCGACAATTATCGTTCTGTAATTGTGCAGGCTTTCATGGAAGTAATGTGGTCAAGAGAAGGTAGTGTAGGATAATTTTGTGTGCGAGTTGGAAAGGCTGGGTTCATAATAGACAAAATACAAGGAGATCTGCGAGAGGCAGTGCCACAAAATGTAGAGTTTAGGAGTAAAAACAGTGATTATTGCTCTGTTATCTTTATCTCTTTTGGGCATCTTTTGTTTTATCACCAGCCGTAACTTAGGCATAAAATCAGTGTTTTTCCTTGTCCCGTTTTTTACAGCAAGTATAATTGGGTTTTGGGGAAATCCTTTTATTTTTCTCTTATTTATCCTGATAGGGGCTGCTGGGCGCCTTTTTCAATCCAGGCGTGTATATGCATTGCGTTCTGCATATTCGGTATTAGTAGTGTTTTGTTTTTACATGGTTATTCGAATGCTTGTTGGTCTGTCTGTAGAAAGCGGCATTAAAACGTCAGATATCGTAATAATTTCCATTTTCATGCTCATCCCAGTTGTTGCACTAATCTTGGCGTCACAATTGAGGAACTTTGATGTCCGAGGGGACTGTCTAATTCCTATTACGCTTGGAAGCGGATTGTATTATTTGCTAATAGCAATCTTTTACGCTAAGAATCTATTCGGAACTGTTCTGGAAACTCAAGGGTTCCCTCGGTTGGTTGGCATTGGGGGTACCCATCCTGCATATACAACAGCACTTGTACCTGTAGTCATTAGCGGGTCGCTGTTTTTAATGGTTGACAATTTGGCGAAGAGGAGAGTGCACGCTCTCTTGAGTTTAATAGCTGCAACTATTGTTATGGTTCTCTCTGCATCTCGAGCAAGTCTAGTTAGTGGGACGCTTGCGTGGGTGTTGATAATGCTAGTTTTGAAACCCTGGTTTATCCGGAGGACCTTTAGACTTGTGACCATTGTAACTCTGGTCGCTGGCCTTGGATTTTTCGTGGTTGGTCCGGAGCAAGTAAGGCATTTTCGCAGTGTTTTTGAGGGTGATCCAGAACACCGGGTTATTATCTATCCAGCTGCGGTTGAAGTTGCACGGGCTAACCTGCTCTTCGGGCTGGGAAATATTGACTATTTTCGCGCTTATGCGCCGCCAATAATAGAAAAATATGCTGATCATATGAAACCTGGCTATTCTAGGTTGATATGGCTATATTTAGATAGAAATAGCCTCAATGTTAGTTCGACGATTCTATGGCTGCTTGTAAACGGTGGTTTGTTGGCTGTTATTCTATTTGTTTGCCTTATTCTAGCCACAACCCGCCGTTTGTTACGTGCTATACGTGCAGCACCTGAAAAAGATCGACTTGCATGGGCCTCTTTAATGGTAGGATGGGTTATTTTCCTGCTGCACTTAAGCATAATAGAAGGAATAGCACATCCTTTTCTTTGGATAATGATTATTCTTAGTCTCAGCAGGAGGTTTGGCGGTGCAGAGAGGGCACGTAGAGCCTTGGAAGAAGCATGAGGTGAGCAGAATGGGAACAGGCTTGCACATCCTAATGCTCTCTCCCACCCTCCCCTGGCCCCTAAACACTAGGAAGCAAGATCCGCATCTACCACTCCTGCGGGAACTGGCGCGGGCGGTACATGAGGTGACGCTCCTTACCATGTTCCATGAGCCGTGCGGCCCGGAGGACCTGGAGGCCTTGAGAGCTCACTGCTAGGAGCTCCATGTGATTCGGATCAAGAGCAGTCCCCACCTGCAGGCCGCTATGAAATCGATCGTATCTCGCAGGCCCTATCGGGTGGTCAAGGCTTTGGCCTCGCTTCCTGGCGTTCGCGTTACAGGGCGGGTAGAAGACGTGAGGCCTTACTACGCGGAGGCCAAGGTGGCTGTGGCGCCCTTCCGTTACGGCGGTGGGACGAAATTGAAAGTGCTAGAGGCGATGGCATTGGGTGTGCCGGTAGTGGCAACCTCGGTAGGTTGTCAGGGGATAGAGGCCGTGCCGGGGAGACACCTGTTCAAAGAAGACAGCGAGGCATCCTTTGCCCAGAGGGTAGTGACCCTGTTGCAGGAGGAGAATCTGCGCCAGAGGATAGCAGCGGAAGCCCGCAAGCTGGTGGAAGAGCGCTATAGCTGGCGTGCCATTATGAGAGATACCATAGGGCGTTTAGCACGGATGGTGGAAGGTGGGCGGCAAGATGAAGCTCGTTGAGGCACTGAATCTCCTCTGGTATGTCTGGAGGCGCAACAATTGGATGCTGGACCCTCGATCTTGGTTCGGCAGGTTCGAGGAAGCCAGGATCGATCGCCCCATCTTTCTTTTAGGCGTGCAGGGTGAAGGAGTGACCGAGTTTCTTGCTGCTTTAGAATACCCTCGAAGAGCAAATTAAAAGGAGGAGTAATATGAAAATAACACGTTATTTGCGTTTGGCTTTTCGAAGGCGTGAAGTAGCTTCCCAGATACTGAGGCATTTTCCGAAAAGAGTAGCAAAAGTAAGCAAAGAGCGCGGAATAGGTATAGGGATCGGATATTTTCTTTATTACCTCTCGCACTATTCAGGTATACCGTTTGATAGCGCTTATTGGTGGCTGGTTAAGCGACGCTCACATGGGAGATTTGTTAAAACCCGTGTTCTAAACTTTGATATGTATCTGGACCTAAATGATCACGGGATTTCACGTCAGCTTTGGTTGGAGGGGATTCGTGAGCATGGCGCTGTCGCAGGCTATAAGAGAGAACTTTTGCACTTACGAGAGGTGGTGCGTAGTCCAATTACGATTTTAGAAGCTGGTAGCAATATAGGTTACTATGTCTTAATAGCTTATCATACTTTGAAAGATGTGAGAATATTTGCAGTAGAGCCAGCCCCTGACAATGTCGAGCTGCTTCAACGAAACTTGAAACTGAATGGTTTAGAAAAGGTTGTCGAGGTGACAAAAGGGGGTCTAAGCGAGCAAAGCGGGAAAATGCCGTTATTCCTATCGGATGAGTCTAACGTGCATTCTATGGAGTATAACCGCTCTTCGGGGACCTATATTGATGTGCCTGTATGGAGCATAGATGACTTCCTTGAAATGAAAGGGCTTAAATCCAAAGATGTGCATGTATTGCGCATGGACACAGAAGGCCATGAATTGGCGATTCTCTTGGGGATGAAAAAAGTGCTGGATAGTAATACGCCAATGCTATGCTTTATCGAGTTTCATGATGTTCTTCTTAAAGATGGAAGAATATATAAAGCAATAGAGTTACTGAAAAAACATGGTTTTTACCTCAGCTATGGTTGTGTCGATTATTTTATTGGAACAGTGGAAGAGTTTTGGAGTCTGGATGAATTGCCAGAAATACTTCAACGACATAGTGCTGCAGAAGTGTTTTTACGGCGAGGATATTAACGGCTTGGAAATAGCTAACTCGGCATTCAACTTGTTACCAGCCGCCCTTGGGCAAGGCCCAGGATATCGAGTGGCTGAGGGGCAAGCTCTCATTCAAAGAGCGTCCGGAGATCTATGCCCAGCACTGGGCTAACTCCATTCGTTGCGCTCTGGAGGATCGCGAGGAAGACATGTTAGTTGTGCGCTTCGAGGACCTGTTGCAGGAGCCTGGGAAAACACTTCGGCAGATTTGTGAGCATGTGGAGCTGGAGTTTGATGAAGACATGCTCCCGGCGGCACACCACAAAATCCCCTTCGGCTCCCGTTTTCGGGACCGCTGGTATCCCCTGGACCCGAAGCGGGCGCTTCATTATGCGGAGAATGAGATCTCCATAGGGGCGATATTGTAAGTCTTTCGTGAAAAGCTCAGGGTATGAGCTCTTATCTTAGGATCTGGGTACCTCATAGTTGGATTATCTTGACGATCAATTAATTACGGAGTATAGTTACGATGAAAACATTGTACAGGAGAAGATTATGAGTAAACGGGCTTTGGTCACAGGTGCTGGGGGTTTTATTGGGCATCACTTGGTAAAGTATCTCAAAAACAAGGGCTACTGGGTGCGCGGGGTAGACATCAAGCACCCCGAGTTTGAGCCCAGCCCCGCGGACGAGTTCGAGCTTTTGGACCTCAGGAAGTTTGAAAACTGCCTCATCACTACCCGCGGTGGTTTTGATGAAGTCTATCATCTAGCTGCGGACATGGGCGGTATTGGTTACATTACTGCTATCCATGCCGATATTACCCGCAACAACGTTTTGATCAATGTGAATATGCTGGAAGCCTGCCGGATCAACGGGGCAGGACGGTTTTTCTTCTCCTCCTCGGCATGCGTTTATCCCCAATACAAGCAGAAGAGCCCGGATGTAACCCCACTCAGGGAGGAGGATGCCTGGCCTGCTGATCCGGAAGAAGGCTATGGTCTGGAGAAGCTCTTCATGGAGAAGCTTTGTCAATATTATCGGGAGGATCATGGCCTCGAGACCCGTGTGGCCCGCTTCCACAACGTTTACGGCCCGTTAGGCACGTACGATGGAGGCAGAGAGAAAGCGCCGGCGGCCATTTGCCGCAAAGTGGCGCTGGCGAAGGATGGTGATGAAATAGAAGTCTGGGGTGATGGCAAGCAAACCCGTTCATTCCTCTACATTGAGGATTGCCTGGAAGGAGTCTACCGGCTGGTGCATTCAGATTATCCTCACCCTCTTAATATTGGCTCAGACCGTCTGGTGACCATAGACGAACTCATTGACATCGTGGCCCGGATATCGGGCAAGAGTATCAAAAAGCGTTATGACCTTACCAAACCTCAGGGTGTGCGCGGCCGCAACAGCGACAACACCAAAATGCGAGAGGTCCTCGGCTGGGAGCCGCAAGTCCCCTTGGAGAAAGGCCTGGAAATCACTTACCGCTGGATCGAGGGAGAGTTGCGCAAAGCAGGGCGCATACCCTGAGGTGAGCGCACGGTGATTATGGTGTCCAAGCGGCAGAACAGGCTTTTAGTCATCAATCAATACTATACACCGGATGTGGCGTCTACCGGTCAGTACGCTGCCGAAATCTGTGAGGATCTGGCTCGGGAAGGTTTTGAAATCCACGTGGTGACCGGTCAGCCAAGCTACACCGTTTCTTCGCCAGACGCACCTCCCTTCGAAGTCCGCAATGGGGTTTACGTTTACAGAGTTCCCCTGGGCCGTTCTCGAGGACGGGAGAGGATGCGCACCAGGTTGGCCGGATACATGCGTTTTCTGGTCGGAGCATGGTGGCAGGCGCGACGCCTGGTTAGATCGAAGCCTTTTGATTTGGTGATGACCTTTCACAACCCACCTTTTGTCCCTCTCATCGGGGCATATCTGGCCAGCCGGTATGGGCTCAGGTACGTGTATGTTCCGTACGATATCCATCCGGATGTTCTTCTGGCGACCGGTTGGCGCTTACCCGCACCTCTGGTTCGACTTTGGGAGGGGTTGAACCGGTGGGTTTTTAGCCATGCTTCCGCCGTTGTGGTGCTGGGAGAGGGAATGAAGCGCACGCTGGTCGAAGGCAAAGGGGTGCCTCGAGAGAAGGTATGGGTTATCCCCCTCTGGGGACGCCCGGAATTGAAGCCTGTCCCGCGTGCACAATCCATCAGGGAGGAACTCGGGATTAAAGAGAACGAGCTTTTGCTCCTCTATGCCGGTAATATGGGCATTCTACATCCGCTGGAGCCCATCATAGACGCCGCGGCCCTGTTACAGGGCCTGCCCGTTCGCATCCTCTTTCTGGGGGACGGGGCGAAGCGGGAGCGTCTTGTGAGGCGGGTGGAAAAGGAAGGTATTGGCCAGGTGAATTTCCTGCCCTATCAGCCCGAGGAGCGCTTTGCGCGACTGGTCGCCGCTGCGGATGGCTGTCTGGTGGTTCTTGAGGCGGGCTTGGAACGCTTCGCTTTGCCTTCTCGAGCCTTCACTTTTCTGTCAGCCGGTCGGCCTCTGATCACCTTGATGGCTCCCGATGCCGATGTGGCGCGCCTAGTCACTGAAACAGGTTGCGGCTGGAATGTGACCAGCGGGCAGGAATTGGCCGATCTTGTTCGGGAGCTCCTCGAAGACCGGCAGGAGGTGCTTCGTCGGGGAAGGCGCGCAAGGGAGATTTACGATGAGCGGTTCCGGCGGGACCGGGTGATCCGGGCGTATGCCGGGGTCTTTGAGGCGGTCCTGAACCAGAGGACATAGATGAGCACAGGAAAAAGTTCCAGTGTCCTCTGCGCCTCTGTGAATTTCAAGGGAGGTGAATGTGAAAGCAGAAGTTGAGGAATTTGTCTTGCCCGGCGAGAGAACCACCCGTTCTTTTCTTTCCCTTTCGTCTCCTGACCGCCGGGCTTTTCTGTTAGCCGTAGACCTCCTTGCTCTTAACGCGGGGTTGGCTGTATCCCTGGCTTTCAGGAAGCAGTACGAGCTAAATGCCCAACTTCTTCTGCGCTATCCCTTATGGTTTATCTTGTTGTCCCTCCTCTGGCTCCTTTGGGCCCGCGCTTTTGACGCCTATGATTTGCGATTGGCAGGCCGTTTTGGCTCTTCTGCTCGGGCGGTGTTTCTGGCCGGGGCGCTCACCGTCGGAATCTACCTCTTGATCCCGTACATCACGCCGCCACTACCGAGCTCCCGCTCTGCGCTCTTTGCTTTCCCCCTGCTGGCTTTTGCGTTCCTTCTCGTCGGCCGGGGGTTGTATTGTGTGGCCCTCACCCAACCCGCTTTTCACCGCCGGGTCCTCATCATCGGCGCGGGCTGGGCCGGTCGCACCATCGCGGAGGCCCTGGCCGGGCACGGGGACGGAACATACCAGGTGGTGGGCTTCGTGGATGATGACCCGGCCAAATTGGGCAAGGGAGCGTGGGAGATTGGGAACAGGGGAGAATTCACCTCTGCACCTCTGCACGTCTGCACCCGCGCTCCGAAAGCACCCCAGCACCTGTGCTCCGAAAGCACCCCTGCACCTCCGCCCCCCGGCACCTCCGCACCTCTGCTCGTGCTGGGTAACCGCCACTCCCTCCCGGCCCTGATCCGTCAACATCGCGTGGATACCCTGATTCTGGCGATCACGCACGATGTCAACGGCGAGTTGCTGCAGACCTTGATGGACTGTCTGGAACTGGGGGTGGAGATTGTCCCGATGCCCGTCCTCTACGAGCAACTCACCAGTCGGGTGCCGGTGGAGCACGTGGGCAGCAACTGGTACGTGGCTATGCCGCTGGACCATCCCCAGACCAAACCGCTCAACCGGGCGGTCAAGCGGGCATTCGACATCGTCGGCGCTGCACTGGGCCTGCTCTTCCTTGCCCTGGCCTTCCCCTTCATCGCCTTGGCCATCTACCTGGACTCCCCCGGACCGATCTTCTACACCCAGGAGCGGGTCGGGCAGGGTGGCCGCGTCTTCAAGGTCTACAAGTTCCGGTCGATGGTCCCCAACGCGGAGCAGGGGCGGGCGGTGTGGGCGCAGGAGAACGACCCCCGGGTCACCCGGGTGGGCCGCATCCTGCGCAAGGCTCACATAGATGAATTCCCCCAGTTCCTGAACATCCTGAAGGGCGAGATGAGCGCGGTGGGGCCCCGGCCGGAGCGGCCGGAGTTCGTGGAGGAACTGGCCCGGGAGATCCCCTTTTACCGTGTGCGCCATGCGGTAAAACCCGGCATGGCCGGCTGGGGCCTGGTGAAGCAGGGGTACGGCTCATCGAAAGAGGACGCTTTGCTGAAGCTGCAATATGACCTCTACTACATCAAGCACCAGTCGCTGTGGCTGGACTTGGTCATCTTGCTGAAAACGATTGTGGATACATTCACATTGCAGGGAAGATGAATTAGCTGGTAGCAAGTAGCAGGCAGGAAATATATGTCAAGTTCTTTCAAGGTCTCTCGTAGTCAGCCCCCACAAGTCGTCATCATCGGCGCTTCAGCGGCTGGCCTGTTCACCGCCTACTTGCTGGCGAAAGAGGGTGTGCGCGTCCGCCTGTTTGATGAATCGGAGCAGTTGGGTCCGCCGCCTCGCACCCTCATCGTTACCAGCCGCATCTGCGACGTCCTGGGGTTCGTCCCCAGAGAAGCCATCGTTCATCAGACCCCTCATGTCCAGCTCTTCTCACCGGGGCGCTCGGCCAGCATTCACCTCCGCCAGCCTGACCTGATTATAGAGCGCGAGGCACTGATCCGGTTGCTAGCCAACAAGGCCAGGGCCGCTGGGGCGGAGATCTGCCTGGGCGACCGCTTCCTCGGTCTAGAGCCCGAACGTGGCGGTCTGGTCCTCAGGTTGGAGAACTCGTGCGGGCATGTAGAGCACGTGCGGACGCGAGTTCTGATCGGAGCCGATGGCGCTTCTAGCCAGGTGGCCAGAGCGATGCAGCGAGACAGCCACCAGAAGGTGTTTATCTTACAGGCCCGGGTTGTCTTGCCCCCGGGGGCCAGTCCCGACACCACCCAGGTGTGGTTCGATCCGCGGAGCACCCGCTACTTCTACTGGCTGATTCCGGAGTCGCAAGATCGCGGGGTCGTCGGCCTGATCGCTGAGAACCGGCACCAGGCCCGAAGAACACTGGACCACTTCCTTAGTGTCCAGAATCTCGAGCCCTTGGACTACCAGAGCGCACCAGTGCCGTTCTATACCCCAAACTCGGCACCCTGGAGAAGGATCTCTGGAGCGCGTATCTTCCTGGTCGGAGATGCCGCTGCTCAAGTCAAAGTAACCACAGTTGGCGGCGTGGTGACTGGGTTGCGAGGTGCACAGGCCGTGGCCCGCGCTATCTTGCAGGGCAATAACTTGGGTCAAGAATGGAGAGCCTTAGAGAGGGAGTTGAAGCTACACTTGTTCGTACGCCGAGTGCTCGACCATCTGGGTCCTTCTGACTATGACCAGTTGTTGAGCCTGGTGAATGCACGAGCGCAGAGAGTCTTGGCCGCTCGCACACGGGATGAAGCAGGTCCTGCTCTCTTCCTTTCGCTTCTCGTGGAACCCAGGCTCTTCTTGCTTGCTGCCAGACATTTTCCCTGGCGCAATGGCACCGTTTGAGCATTGCCAATCCGTTGCTTTTGAGGCAGAGGAGAATTGCCTATGCATATACGCTTTGGTACTGACGGGTGGAGAGCCGTTATTGCGGAGGACTTTACCTTTGAGAACATTCGCCATGTGGCACAAGCGGTAGCAGAATTCATTCACGAGCAGGCAGAAGATGCAAGCCCGTCTGCCATAGTCGGCTTTGATACCCGTTTTCTCTCTGACCGCTTTGCGATAGCCGTAGCGGAAGTGTTGGCTGGAAACGATGTGCAGGTGATTATGAGCCGTCTTGCGTGCCCGACGCCTGTAGCGTCCTTTGCTGTGCGGCACTTTGCGACTACGGCAGGGGTGATGATCACCGCCAGTCATAATCCACCGCGTTACAACGGTTTTAAGCTTAAGGACGCTACGGGCGGTTCAGCCAGCCCTACTGCGATACGATGGGTGGAGGAAAGAATCGCTGCCAATCTCGCAAACGGCGTGCAACTGCGCATCCTGGACCAGGACCAGGCGTTGGCTCGTGGAGTCATCCGGCAACAAAATTTCTTTCCCTTTTACTTGGAACACCTCAAGCGTTTTGTGGATCTGGATGTGATTGGCAAGGCTGGATTGCGAGTGGCAGTGGATGCCATGCATGGCTCAGGTCGAGGATATCTGCGCTCGATTTTGACCATGGCAGGATGCGATGTGATGGAGATCCGCGGTGACATGAACCCGGGATTTGGTGGAATCTACCCCGAGCCTATCGAACGCAACTTGTCAGCATTGGTGGCTGCAGTACGCGACAACCGTTGTGATCTGGGCTTGGCCACCGATGGCGATGCAGATCGCATAGGGGCAGTGGATGCCATGGGCCATTTTGTAGATCCCCAGCGGATTTTTGCGCTGGTGCTGCGGCACCTGGTTGAAAGGCGGGGATGGCGTGGCGACGTGGTGAAGACAGTGTCCACCACGCAACTGGTCAATTCTCTGGCAGCACGGTATGGTTTGACCGTCCACGAGACGCCTGTTGGGTTCAACCATGTAGCAGACCTTATGGCACGCAACAGTGCCCTGATCGGTGGGGAGGAGAGCGGAGGCATCAGCATCAGGGGGCACGTGCCCGTTGGGGATGGCATTTTGATGGGACTGCTGTTGGCAGAGATTGTTGCCTATCATGGGCAGCCTCTGCATCAAATCGTACAAGATTTGCTCGATGATGTGGGTCCATTTCGCTACGCTCGCCGCGATGTCCATACGCGTGTTTTCGATAAGAGGGCTCTGGTCTCTGAGCTGGTCTCCTCTGCGCCGTCACAGATAGCTGGGCTTGCCGTTGTCAAGGTAAATAACCTGGACGGCGTCAAATACCTGTTGGAAGACGATAGCTGGCTGCTTATCCGACCCTCGGGTACAGAACCAGTGCTGCGCATCTACGCCGAAGGACGTAGCCCGTCCGCAGTGGAGGCTTTATTGGAAGAGGGAACTCGACTGGGGGCGAAATGGATGAAATAACGCCAGAGGGTGCCAAGTGATCAATTGGGCTGGTGTAGCGTCCGCTGCTCTTTGGATTATAGGGCTGGCCGTCATACTCGCTGCGCTGAGCCATGGCCACTGGTTGGGACACGAGCGAGGAGTGCGCTTTCGCACCGTCCTGGCTACCCCTGCCTGTCAAATGGCTTGCGATCTGGGACTGGCCCTAGTGTGCTCGGGGCTTTTCTTCGGCGCTGATTCTGTCTTGGAGCGCATTTTGTGGGCTGCGTTTGCCTTGTTTTATGCCGCGTTCGGATGGGTGGGGTGGCAGCGTGCCGCGAGGAAAACGAAGCCGGAACTACCAAGAACATCGCGAAATGAAGAGAGACTTGGTAACCTTGTCGCTCTCGGCAGTGATGATCCAGCTAGGCGGGCCTGGTTCGCCAAATGGGTGCAGGGGGCAGAACTATGGCTGGTCTTGGCCGCCATCCCGCTTCTACTGTTCCCTGGCCAGTATTCTCCTTGGGCTTTGGCGGGGATCGGCTTCCTGTGGGCTTCACGACTTGTGACCACCGGCCATCTCACGGCTCGCACACCCGTTGATTGGCCGATCCTGGTTCTGGTGCTCATGTTGCCGGTTGCGCTTTGGGCCTCAGCCGATGCCAGTGTGACCTGGCCGGCGCTGTATCGTCTGGTTGCTGGGATCGCGCTCTTCTATGCGGTGGTGAACTGGGTCTCGTCAACCCGGCGGCTGGCTGTGGTTGCCGCCCTGGTTGTACTAAGCGGCGTAGGGGTGGCGGCCATGGCTCCCTTCGCTGCCACTACCTGGCCGGCTGCAAAATTGTTCAATGCGGTGCCTATCTTGACCAAACTCCTGACGCGCGGGAAGCCGCTGATGGGGGAAGACATCAATGCCAACGTGCTGGCTGGTGGTCTGGCTCTTGTCTGGCCAGTCGGGGCGTCGTTGGTCCTGGCCCGTTTCGGGGGACCTCGCCATAGGGTCGTCATTGCACGCTTGTGCTTGACCGGTTCTCTCACCCTGATGACTGCCATCCTCCTCCTGACTCAGTCGCGCGGGGCATTCCTCGCCCTCGGCGTGGCCGTGGCGGTGATGGCTGCGCTGCGCTGGCCGCTGGTACGGTTCCTGGTGCCCCTCTTCTGTGTAGCGCTCATTCTCCTACTCTGGCGGGGCGGTACCCAGCAACTTCAGCAACTGGCAGACGTGCTGCTTAGTACAGGCACGATCAGGAGTCTGGCAAGCCGGGAGGAGGTCTGGTCGCGGGCTATCTACATGATCCAGGACTTTCCGTACACGGGGATCGGGTTGGGGACGTTTGATCTGGTGCAGCCGCTGCTGTATCCTTTCTTCCTCTCCTCCGGAGAAGCGCACCATGCCCACAACCTCTTCCTGCAGGTAGCCGTTGATTTGGGGTTGCCGGGCCTCATCGCCTACCTGGCCCTCCTGATCGGTATCGTCTTCGCTACCTGGCGGACTTGGAAAGACTGCCCTCGCCCGGTGGACGGGGGAGTGGGAGGTGAGGGTGCCCTCGCCCTCGGCCTCCTGGGGAGCCAGACCGTGCTGGTGGTGCACGGTCTGCTGGACGCCACGGGGTGGGCGAACAAGTTGGCATTCCTGCCCTGGTTCCTTATGGGTCTGGCCGCGGCACTGCACAGCAGACAGCGGTCCGATCTCGTGAGAGGAACCTGTTGATTGTTTCCAGGGCGAACTGCTTGAAGTAGAGCAAGTTCTGAGCTACCTATGAGAGGGTGTTGAAAAAGCCCTTCCAATGTCATGCTGAACGAAGTGAAGCATCTCGCAGTACTCGAGGAAATGCGGCTAAAGTTACGCTAGACCCTTCGCTTCGCTCAGGGCGACAAGATTTTCAACACTTTTCCTATGATGCTAAAGTGCTGTAGCGATATCCGCTTAAGAAAGGAATAAGGGTGGATACAGAAGAATTTGGAACTCTTGAAATTAGGCAGTATTTGGCAGTCTTGCAACGCTGGCTGTGGCTCATTCTCCTGGGGATATTCCTGGCTGCCGGTTCCGCCTTCGTGGTGAGCCAGCGCTCCACTCCCATCTACGAAGCCTCGGCCACTCTCTTGATTAGCGAGGGTCAGAAAGCGGCCAGCCCAGACTACACTGGTATCTTGACCAGCGAACGCCTGGCCAAGACCTACTCCGAAATGCTTAAGGGGACGCCTATATTCGACGAAGTAAAGACCCGACTCGGGCTAAGTGATGCTGAGTTCGCCAAGACGGTTAACGTGCAACTAGTGCGGGACACGCAACTCATCAGGCTGAAAGTGCGTCATCCTGACCCTGTCCTAGCAGCCAGCATCGCCAACACCATTCCCCAGGTGTTCATTGAACAGAACGAGAAAATGCAATCGGCGCGTTTTGCTAGTTCGAAACAGAGCCTCGCCCGGGAGATGGAGGCGTTGCAGGCTGACATGGAGTCCACACAGCGCAAAATTGAGGCAGAGCGCGCCAAAGCAAATCCAGACGCAGCCGAGTTGGCGCGTCTGGAGACGCTGTTGGCTCAGTACCGCTCCAGTTACGCTGGCCTGTTACAAAGTTACGAGGAGATCCGAATGGCGGAGGCCAGAGGACTTGATACGGTAATTGTGATCGAGCCGGCAAAGGTTCCCCTGAAGCCTGTCCTGCCCCGCACGCTGATGAACACTCTGTTGGCTGGGGTGGTGGGAGCCATGCTAGCCGTGGGCACGGCCTTCTTTATCGAATACTTGGATGACACAGTCAAGAGTCCGGAGGATGTGGAACGAGTGGCGCACCTGCCCACTTTCGGGACCATCGCTCACTTCGCCAGGTTCGGGGTCAAGGGCGAGGAGCCGATCATGGCCGTTCGTCCAAAGTCTGCCATTGCCGAGGGCTATCGCATGCTGCGCACCAACCTGCAGTTCTCCACGATGGGCATGGGTGGGTCGGGCGCGGTTCTCCTGGTCACCAGCGCGCAGCCCCTGGAGGGCAAGACCACTACCCTGGCCAACCTGGGAGTCAGCCTGGCCCAGACCGGCAAGCAGGTGCTGCTGGTTGACACTGACCTCCGTCGTCCGGCACTGCACAAGCAATTCAATCTACAGAACGAGGCCGGTCTGACGACATTGCTCTTGGAGCGAGAGGCTGACGTGGACCGAGTCATCCAGGAAACGAGTGTGGAGGGGCTGCGTGTGCTTACGGCGGGCCGTATTCCCGCTAACCCTGCGGAGGTACTGGACTTCGCTGAGACCACGGCCCTCCTGGAACGGCTCAGGTCATTGGCCGACTACGTGCTCCTGGATAGCCCCCCGGTGTTGAGCGCAGCGGATGCGAGCATCCTAGCCCAGAAAGTGGATGGGGTGCTGTTGGTTACTGAGATGGGGAGGACGCGTACCGAAGTGTTCCGACGCGCTGTGGCCGCTTTGGAAGGAGTGAAAGCGCGACTCCTCGGGGTGGTTCTTAACAAGATGACTGCCCGGCCGGGTGGCTATTACTACGGCTACTATTACTATTACTATTACTATACTGACGATGAGGGCAAGACCAAGAAGCGCAAAAGAAAACGTCCCCTCTCCGCCTTAGGTCGCTTCGGGCGGCTGGGCGGGGCCATTGGGAAACTGTTTAACAGAGGTATACGCACACATATGCCGGCTGGTTCTGCCGGCGAAGACACCCAGGAACCGGGTGAATGAGTGCCGTAGAGAGCTTTCTCGCTGGTTAGTGCAGTGGATTATCGTGTCAGGCTGATCGTGGTTTGTGGAAGCTATTCAAGCTGCGTAACGAGGGTTTGATGAGAAAGGAGGGAGAAACTGGACATAATATTACATCGCTTCGTTTGCGAAAGGTAAGCCGGGCTTCTTGAGTGGCATCTAATTAAGGTGCTAGAGTACCAGAAAGGAGTGAAAACCATGAACCGAGAAATAATGGATTCTGAGCAGCGAACACGAACAAGATCGAAGTTTGTGTTCCTTATTGGGGGGTTGGTCCTTCTTTTGTGGTTAGCCAGCCTTGGTGGCTCGTGGGCGATGCCTGGGAATGCAGCGTTCTTGCAGTCGGGATGTATCTATGGCACGATCGCGGTTGGAGGAGCGCAGACTCCGGGGAGTACAATCCCTGTGCCCTGCCAACCTTACATCGTGTATGCAGAGATATGCGGCTACACTATCCCCCCATGCACCATCCCGCCCTGTACCATTCCCGCGGCGGCCGATCAGAATGGGAACTTTACGGTGTGTGGAATTACACCGGGCACCTACAACGTGGTCGTGCGCGGGTTCAACACTTTGGCCAACAAGCGGACAGGCATTGCTGTGCCCGCAAATGGGACCATTCCTGTGGATTTCGGCACCCTCACTCCAGGGGATGCTAGCGGCAATAACGTAGTGGACATCCTGGACTATTCTATCCTAGCCACTGCTTATGCCACCTGCTCGGGCGGACTGGGTTGGGACCCGAGGGCAGACTTTAACTGCAGCGGGTGCATCGAGATCCTGGACTATAGTTTGCTGGCGACGTACTATACCTATACCGGCGATGCTTGCCCGTAGTCTATACCTGAGAATTTCCTAACACAAAGGAGGATTTGATCATGAGACAGATTCTGATTGCCAGGCTACCAGCTATACGGCGGGCGAGGACTGCGTTCGGTGCCTTGTTGTTGGTCATTTCCTTTGTCCTGGCCAGCGTGCTCTCCGGAGCTGCTGCCTCGGCGTTGCCCACGAGGACGGTGGCCGGCGCAGAGAAAGCGGCGCTGACGCTGCAAGGATTGAGTTTGTCGCCATCCGCACGGACCACATACAGGACCTGGACCTTCACCTTGGACATCATGGTCAACTGCGGAACTAATGCTGATGGTGTGGTTACACTGGTGACCTTTAATCCCACATACTTACAAGTGGTTTCTGTTACGCCAGATACATCGCAGTTTCCAAATGTCCTGCGGAATACATACAACAACTCGGCGGGTACCGTGAATTATGATGCTGGTGCGCCTTTACTCTGTCACCAGCAAGGCAATTGCCCATCAGGTACTGTGCGCATCGCTACCATCACTTTCCGTGCCAAGCTCGAGACATCGCCCACCACGTACGTGGGCATCAGTGGCCAGGTAACCTGGAGTGGCGCCTATATCTTTAGTGGGACAGGAAGCGGCAGCACGATCACCATCTTGTCTGCTCCTACACCCACCGCGACGTTCACCCCAACGCGGACGTCCACACCTACCGCAACGTTTACCCCCACGCTGACGCCCACACCCGTGGGAGCCAAGTATAAAGACGCCAATTACAATGGCATCCCAGACGACGATGAGGAGCTGCTCGGGGGCTGGACAATCCGTGTGCGCAATGTCCGCGGTGTACTTGTCTACGAGACCGAAACGGTGAACGATCCGACGCGACCGGACTTTGGTAAGTGGTATTTGCCCTCCATACTGCCTGAAGGTGTCTACACCATTGAGGAAGTAATGAAGCCAGGCTGGGTCCAGACAGGTCCTCGCACATGGGATATGAAATACCTTATCTACTGGTTTGGTGATGGCACTTACATCCTATTGGGTCCAACTCCTGTGGGCTTTCGCAACTTTGACTTTGGCAACATTGACAAAACACCTACTGCCACGCCAACCGTGTCTCCCACCCACACCGCAACACCAACGCATACCCCGACCGAGACGGCTACGCCAACTTACACACCGACTAGGACAGCCACGCCGACCTACACACCCACTAAGACCACCACGCCGACCGTCATACCGCTCTACCGTATATATCTGCCCATCGTTATGAGAAACTACCACCACTAAGCTGCTTAGTGCGGAGCAATGTGTTTTGCGGTCTCCTGGCGTGAACTCACGCTAGGAGGCTGCCTAATGCTATCTCATGTTTTCGCAAGTAAATCGAACGGAGTGACTGAGCAATATCAATGTATGGACGTCGATCTTTTTGCTGTCAAGCGCTGGCTACCCTGGCGATATTTGCATTACTGTCCTCTATGGCTCGTGCCCAAGGTCCATTGTACCCGTTGCCCACCGCTCGCTTCGGCGTAGACATGGTGAAAAAATTCGGCCTGATTACAGATTATGATGTGGCATCTCTGCATCTCGCTTGGTATTCCGATTGGGGCACTAGTCTGAATCCGCTTCGACCCGGTGGCATTGAATATGCGCAACTCATCGGCGTCCGTAACGGGGTGATCTCGCCGCCTCTGGATCAACTGGGCCCCATGATTGATGCCAACCCGGGTTATCTGTGGATAATCGGTAATGAGCCCGAATGTATCTGGCAAGACAACTGTACTCCCGAACAGTACGCGGCCGTCTATCACCAGTTGTACACTTTCATCAAGGGGCGCGATCCCACCGCTCAGGTGGCCATCGGCGGCGTGGTTCAGCCCACGCCGCTGCGCCTCAAATGGCTGGACCGGGTACTGGACTATTACCAAGCCACCTACGGCGAGCCCATGCCGGTGGATGTGTGGAATATCCATAATATGATCCTTCAGGAACTTAAGGGCTCGTGGGGCTGTGAGATCCCACGAGGTTTGACCGAGACTAGCGGCCGGCTGTACACCGTCCAGGATAACGACAATATCAACTACTTTGTGCAACACATCGTGGATTTCCGGACCTGGATGCGCGACCGAGGCCAGCGGGACAAACCGCTCTTCATCACAGAGTACGGCGTGCTAATGCCCGTGCAATACGGCTTCACGCCGGAACGGGTGAACGCCTATATGGACGCCACGTTTGACTATCTGATGACGGCCCGCGACCCTGACCTGGGCTACCCGGCCGACGGCAACCGCCTGGTGCAGCGTTGGCTATGGAATAGTCTGAACGACCAGCCCTGGGATCCGAGCACAGGTGAGGGATTCAATGGCGCGCTATTTGACTACCGGTATCCGGTATATCCTGGAGTGATCACGCCAATGGGGATCAATTTCCGGGAGTACACTGAGGCTTTAGTCGCTGGCCAGGTATGCCTTACTGGAGGCATTAGCTTGAAAGGACGGGCTATCAAGCCAGATCCTTCCTATGCCATCACAGTAACAGTGACTCTCTACCCCGTTGGCGGTGGCGACCCGGACGTCCGCACTGCACGGACGGACGCCACAGGCCACTTTGGCTTATGCCACCTATCACCAGGCACGTATGATATCGTGGCCAAAGGTTACAACACCCTGACAAAGCGCGTGAACGGCGTGCAGGTAACTGATGATACTCCTATTATAGAGTTCGGTCTTCTGACTCCCGGCGATGCCAATGACGACAACTGCATTGGCATCCTTGACTATTCTATCCTCGCCGCGGCCTACGGGAAATGTGTTGGCACGCCTGATTTCGACGCTCGCGCCGACTTTAGTGGTGATCGCTGTATCGGCATCCTAGATTATTCAATGTTAGCTACTCACTACTCGGAGTGTGGGGTACCCTGATGCGAGGGTTGGATATACTTTCTAGGCTCGTAGTAGCCTTGTGCCTGGGACTGGTGTTTGTTACAACCTACGGGTTGGGGAACACTTCGTGGGCTCTTCCAGGCCATGCCTCGCCTGGGCACACAATACCGACACTTCCACCCATAGACAGCACAGAGACGCCATCGCCCACACCTAGCTCGACCTTTACCTTGACACCGACTCCCATGGGGACGCCTCTTGCGACCAGTACGGCCACCCACACGATTACTCCGTCTCCCACTGCTTCGAGTACACCGGATATCACAAACACGCCATCCCTCACTGTGACTCCATCTCCCACTGCTTCGTGTACGCCGACTTCCACAGTTACACCGTCTCCTACTGTCTCGAACACACCGACCTTCACAGCTACGCCGTCACCTACTGCTTCGAGCACATCAGCTATTACAGCTACTCCGTCGCCCATTGTCACGGAAAGCCTTACTCCCTCCCCCAGCCCAACGCCGCACAGGATAGCTTTCCTGCCATTTGTAGCCCGCCAAGTGAGACAGGAGCCACAGATCAACCAGTAGTCTCGTTACTAAGCTTCCGATCTGGGATCCTCTTCCTGTTTCGTTGATCTCCACAGCGTTTCTACCGGTAGTGTCGAGGGGGCAGCAAAATGGTATGTGAGCTCTGAGCCGCTCTGTCCCATACTACTGTGCGATTATATGTGGGCTTCTAGCACTTGTGTTCCATAATGCCAATCGGTCGCCGATCGTACTAAAGGTAGGTCCAAGGAAAGATAGATGGCCTTGGACGTAGGAGTGCAGTATTATGACCGAGCCACGGGAGGATCGGTGTTACGTCGTTCTCAAGCGAGCTATGGACATAGTAGGCGCATTACTAGGTCTCTTCTTTCTTAGCTTCTTGTTTTTGCCGATTGCTATTGCCATCAAATTGAACTCGCAGGGACCTATTTTCTTTGTCCAGACCCGAGTAGGGAGGGGTGGTCGGCTTTTCTCCATGTATAAATTCCGTACCATGTATCTAGACTCGCCAGCGCTTGGCAAAGTGCCGTTGGATGAGGATACTCGTGTCACAACGGTGGGCCGATTCTTGCGTCGAATGGGCCTGGATGAGATGCCGCAGTTCATCAATGTGCTAAAGGGGGAGATGAGCCTGGTTGGACCACGCCCGGAGCTGCCGGAACTCTTTGCTGCATACGCGCCCTGGCAGCGCCGCAGGATTGAGGTTCTACCCGGGGTTACAGGGTGGTGGCAGGTGAATGGACGTAAGCAGCCGATGATTGACTACATCCATTATGACATCTATTACGTAGAGAACCGGTCATTGGCGCTGGATCTCAAAATTCTACTGATGACAATCCCTGCACTGATGCGCAGCGAAGCCTAGTTCCCACCATGGACCAAACGGCGCTGCACAAGCTCGGTTAACTACCCTTGTGAGTCAGGTCCTGGTGAGAGCAATAGCGATTGAGTGTCTTGCCAGGGAAATTACTTAGAAAAGCAGGAGCGTACTCGGCAGCGGGATTACTCATAACCTGTGTAGCAATGCGGAACAGATACTTTGTTGCAAACGTACGTAATGCAAAACGGATCAGTAGACATTGATATGGTAACTTGCGACACCTCGAGTGCTTCACAGGTTGTCTGATAGCTCCAATTCGTGCCACCTTCACCGCAATCCGTTTTGAGCAGGATCACCGCTTGCCTTACTTTGCTAGCAGGTGCCTTTGGGAGATTTTTCAGTTGTGAGCGTTCGCCTTTTCAACTGCGCGAGCATTTTGGTCATTGCTCTTACTCTCCATGTTTCCATAATATCCATGGCGACAAGAAGTTACCAAGCTAAAATTGAGCAGACAAACTACTACGTTTCCACCACTAAGGGGCAAGTTGGGAAACAGGCTGTCTTCTACAGTTTATCTAAACGCAAGATAGATCTAATCACCGCAACAGCAACTAAAGGTGCCATCGTCCCGGCTGTGTTCGGAGTGCGGAAAGTGCGATTTGCCAATACTTGCCTCTGGTTATTGAAGGCGGTGTATATCATTCCATGAGCAGTAATTGTTAAGGCAGCACACGAAGTTTTATGTCTTCAGGAACCCAGGTTCTCCCAGAACCTGGGTTCTTTTTTGGCCTCTAGCCGGAGAAGGCGTACAATGACCGCCACAGACTATCACTATGGAGGAAGGTCTCATGCCTTTAGCACCCAAGAGAATGCGCGATTCGCAGACCGTGATCAGCCACCTGATGCAACTGACCGATGCCAACCCGGTGGGTAATGTGCACGGCGGCGTCATCATGCGTCTGGTGGACGAAGTGGCGGGCATTGCCGCAGCCAGGCACGTGGGGAGGCCTGTGGTCACCGTAGCGATTGATTCCATGTCCTTCTATTCGCCCATCTATGTGGGCAACCTCGTTACGGTGAAAGCGTCGCTGAACTATGTGGGACGGACGTCTATGGAAGTAGGCGTGCGCGTGGAGGCGGAGGATGTGTTGACGGGCCAAATTACGCATACCAACTCGGCATATCTGGTATATGTAGCACTGGATGAGAACGGACAGCCGGTGGAGGTCCCGCCCCTCATCGCAGAGACGCCCGAAGAGGAACGCTGGATGATGGAGGGCAAACGCCGCCAAGAAGAGCGGCTGCGCCGGCGGCGCGCCGACGAAGCGCAGCGGGAATCATAGGGTGGGAGCCCCATCTGCTAATGCAGGCGCAGGGGTGTAGTTCACTTTTGGGGCAAGAAATGCCTTGCATAGCCTCAGGCGGATGAAAAGCAGCCAAGTTTGGACAAGGACAATCACTGTCAGCAGATTGGGGAACGGATGGAACGGATTCGCTCCTCAAGTAGATGGGGCTATCTTATACCCAGCGTGGACTGTGGTCCACGCCGAGCGTGAGATTGCTCCAGGTGGACCACCCGCCGTCCACGCCAAACGTGAGAGCACCTGCTTTCCCGTTGTCATTCTGAGCCGCGTAGCGGCGAAGAATCTCCCTCAGTTCCATGAGACCCCTCGGCTTCGTTCAGGGTGACGCAGGAGACCACCTCACCTGGGCATGGGAGCCCAGGCGCAGATGATGCCAGGGAATCAATTCCCTGGCAGGCTCAAGGGCAAACTCCGCTGTCCACGCTTCAGGGATCTTACACAGACCTGACAGGTCTTCAAGGCCTGTCAGGTCTAATCCATCCCGCTCCAGGCGGAGCACAGTCCGCCGTCTACACCAAGCGTGAAACTGCTCCGGGTGGACCACCCGCCGTCCACGCTTATCCATATTCTGCCCCCAAACTGAACTACACCCTCTCACCAGGCGCGAATTGACAGAGGCACAGGAAAGGGTACAATATATGCGGTGGGACTTATGACGCGTGAACGCAGCACGACCAATCCAATCCTCATTATTGGCGTTGCCGGTGGCACCGCTTCAGGCAAGACGACGGTTGTCCAAGCCATCCTCGACCGTGTGGGGCGCGAACGCATCGCCTATATCCAGCACGATTCCTACTACAAGGACTTGAGCCATCTCCCGCTGGAGGAACGCCGCAAATTCAACTTTGACCATCCGGATGCCCTGGATACACCCTTGCTGGTGCAACACTTGAAGGAACTGCGGGCGGGCCGCTCTGTCCAAGTCCCTGAGTATGATTTTGCCACTTATTGCCGTCTTCCCCAGACGCGCACAGTCTATCCGCGTCCCGTCGTGATCGTAGAAGGCATCCTCATCCTGACTGAGCCTGCATTGCGCGAGTTGATTGACCTGAAGATCTATGTGGATACGGATGCGGATTTGCGCTTGATACGCCGTATCCAACGGGACATTGCCGAGCGCGGGCGTACGGTTGAATCGGTCATCGAACAGTACCTGGCGACGGTTCGACCGATGCATCTGGAATTCGTGGAGCCTTCCAAACGCTATGCGGATGTCATCATCCCCCTGGGCGGCCACAACGTCGCCGCATTGGAACTGGTCACGGCCAGGATTCTCACCCTGCTGGATAGCGCAGAACCAGAGAGGGACTGATGCTTTCCCCACCTGCTGCGCGATCCCTCGAGTCCCTTCGTATTTGCGCATATTACCTGAAGGAGGGCACATGCCTGCTCTGCAGACCTTGATCCTGATTGGTTGGAGCCTCGCCGCGATGCTTGTGCCGGTAGGCTTGGCACTGTTAGCCATTGGCGCTGCCCGCGAGGAGCGCGCCGAGGAGGTGGCGACGACCGCGCTCTTGGCATTGGCGGCAGCAGCCATTGGCTATCTCTGTTGCGGCTTTGCCTTCCAGTTTGGCGGTGTCGCTTTTGTCTCGGGTATGCCGGGGCTGCAAAGCCTGACCGCCGAGTGGTCGCCGCTGGATGTGGCGTGGGGACCAGGCTGGGGCATGCTCGGCTTGCGCGGCTTCTTCCTCAGCGGTGAGGTGTATCACACTGATGTGTACCTCCTCTTTTTCTCGCATCTGGCAGGGGTGACCACGGCGGTGCTGGTCACCCTGCTGGCGCTGTGCCACCATATCAGGCGCATTTATCTGCTCATCATTGGCTTGCTAGTCTCGGGTTTGATTTATCCCTTGGTTGGCAACTGGGTGTGGGGCGGAGGCTGGCTGGCAAACCTGGGGTTAAACCTCCATCTAGGGCACGGGTTTGTGGAAGTAGCAGGGGCAGGGACGATTTTCTTGCTGGGTGCGCTCGTCGCAGGGAGCGTTTTCCTCCTCATCAAGCCCCGTCGTGCTCCCGAGATGGGGACAGCCAAGTTGCCTCCCATCCATTTCCCCTTGCTTATGGTAGTAGGAGCCTTGTTAGCCGTGGCTGGCTGGCCAGGGTTGGTGCTGGCAAACCCTTTGATCCATGACCAAGTGGCAGCGCCGCTTGTCGTAGTGAACTTGTTGCTCGGCGCTGCGGGCGCAGCGCTGTTCGTTTCGTTGTACACCTGGTTTGTTACGGATTCGCCCAATGCCCTGGCGATAGGGCGGGGCACAGTGGCTGGTCTGGTGGCGGTAAGTGCTGCCTGCGCTTTCGTGCCGGCTTGGGCTGCTTTGGTGATTGGCGTCACGGGTGGGTTGTTGTTCCTGCTGAGCCTCTATGTCCTGGAACAGTGGCTGCGGCTGGACGATCCCGCTGGGACCATGGCTACGTTCGCTGTTCCTGCTATCTGGGGCATCCTCGCCGTGGCCATTTTCGCCGATGGGCGTTGGGGTGCGGGTTGGAATGGCGTAGGCATAGAGGAGTATTTGGGTATTCCGGGCCAGGGTGTGTCTGGGTTGCTCCTCGCCAGTGGTTACCAACCAGCGGGGAAAGTCCAGTTGTACGCCCAATTGACCGGCTTGGGCGCGCTGATGGTTGCCGCACTGCTCCTGCCCTGGCTGATTTGGAAAACAGTGCTGTGGATTCACGCCATGGGCAGGCGGGTCACTGTTGCTCCGGCGGAAGCGCCTGCTGGTGCTCCTGCTCAACAAGAACTCGGTGAATCCCCTCCGGCTGAGCCGTCTCCTGAGGCTCCCGCCGAGGAACTGCCCACTCCTGAAGCACGCGGGGGCGAGCCGGCACCCCCAGAGGCATCTGCTGAGGAGCAACTGCCTCCAGAGGCAGAGGGTGCGGTGGAACCTTGATGCGCTTGGAGCAAGCGGATGACCTCTTCATCGGAAGTCTGGTCGAAGATGGCGTAGAACGCGCCCACCGCCCAAAAAATCTCGGGCGTGTACAGGCAGACGACCTGATCCGCTTCCCGCGACAGGAGCTGAATGGTATCCGCTGGGCCAACGGGGACTGCCAAGATCAGACGGGCGGGCTTGCGCTGTTTGATGGCGCGCAGGCTAGCCAGAATGGTTGCGCCAGTGGCTACCCCATCGTCCACCAGGATGACCGTTTTCCCCTCCAGTTGCGGTTCGGGCCGTGAGCCTCGGTATGTGGCTAGTCGCCGTTGGATCTCTTGGCGTTGGCGCTCCGTCTCTCTTTGCACGTAGTCCTCAGGCACGCCAATGCGCTCGATGAGGTTGTAATCCAGGACCAGGGTGCCATCGCTGGCGACGGCGCCGATGGCTAACTCTGGGTTGTACGGTGCGCCGATCTTGCGCGTGATGTACACATCGAGGGGGGCACCCAATTTCTTGGCTACTTCGGCAGCGACAACTACGCCGCCACGCGGGATGCCCAGGACAATGACATCCTTTTGGTCACGGAGCGAGGCGAATTCTTTCGCCAAGAGTTGTCCTGCTTCGCGTCGGTCTCGGAATTGCATCATTGCCTCCTTGCATAGAGCGTTCAGGGCACAGCAAGCGCCAGGGCTTTCTCCACTGCCTCCTGTGCTGTCTGTGCACGGACAATCGCCTGGTTTTCCCGGCCGTCCTTGGCTAGTTGCCAGGTGTACAAGCCCACAACGGGTATGCCCAGTTTCAAGGCATGGGCGATCTCGGAAAGGGTGCCATATTCACCGTGGATGGCGATCACGGCTTGGGCGGATTGCACCACCAGGACATTGCGCGCTTCGCCCATGCCAGTAACAATGGGAATGTCTACATAGCGGTTGGCTTCACGGCGTGAGGTCCCCGGCAGGATGCCCACAGTAACGCCGCCAGCGGCTTTAGCGCCGCGGCAGGCGGCTTCCATCACGCCACCTAAGCCACCGCATATCAACACCGCTCCGCGTTTTGCCAGTTCCTGCCCGACTGCTTCAGCCAATGCCGCAACCTCTGCGGAGCAGCGACCAGCGCCAATCACTGCAATGAACATCGCCCGCCCTCCCAATGGTTTACCCGAGCGGGACAGTTGACAGACGGGTGTATACTGCCCCGGTGGGGCGCAAGTCGCTGCGTATCAGGTGCACCTCGCGCACGAGCATCGAGGCGCTGGTGTCCACCTGAACCGCTGCAATGCGTTTTGCCATTTCCTCCCGTTCATTCGGGCGAGCGTAATCGCGAATCCGCGCTAGGGTGAGGTGGGGTTGGAAGCCGCGCTTTTCGGGAGGGAAGCCGATAGCATTCAGTGCAGATTCTACGGAACGTTGCAATTGCAACAGCGTTTCCACCTCTCCGTCTACGCCGACCCACACCACACGCAACCGGCGGGCATTGGGGAAAAAGCCGGGTTGGGACAGGGAGATGGTGAATGGCGCAAAGGAATGGCAGCCACGCTCTATGGCCTGGGTGATCTCCGGCACGCGTTCGGGCGATATATTGCCCAGGAATTTGAGCGTTAGGTGGATGCCATCCGGGGCTACCCAGCGGCCAATGCGGGCTATGGCTGCGCGTTTCAGTTCCTCCTGTACTTGGCGGAGGATATCTTTCAACGTGTTGTCCAGTTCAATGGCGACGAAAGTGCGAATCTGTTCCATAGAGTGCCTCCTGTAGCCTTATTCCAAGCGGCTTATGTGCAACAAGCGCGCTGCATTGCCGCCTAGCAGCGCCTCGCGTGCATCTGCCGAGAGGTCTGTTTCGCGGATGCGTTGGAGGAAGCGCCCCTGGCTAATCAGTGGATAATCCGTAGCAAAGAGCATCTTTTGGGGGATAATCTGCGCTGCCAAGGGGAAGATGTCATCCCGGTACAGGTACAACGAAGCGGACGTGTCGTAGTAAACGTGCCGCAGGGCTTGCTGTACTTCGGGCATCAACTCGTAGAAAAACAAGCCCCCGCCCCAGTGTGCTGCCACCAAAGTGGTCTCAGGATGGCGTACCGCCAGGTGGTAGAAGGACTGCAGGGTGCTTTTGCTCTTGCCAGGGTAGTAGTGGCCCACTGGCTCGTTGGTGTGGATAAGCACAGGGCGTTTCCAATACGCCATTTGCTGCATGACCTCATCCAGGCAAGGGTCATCCAGGGCATACCCCTGGCCCTCTGGCATCAGTTCTCCCAAGCCGTGCAATCCCTTCTGCATGCAACGCTCCAGTTCGGCAGCAGCTCCCTCAACTGCTGGGTTGACCACGGCAAAGCCCAAAAGGCGCTCCGGCCAGCGGGAAACGGATTCCAGTACATACTCATTGGCTTCGCGGCACAACCCTGGGTCTGCCCAGGCAAAGCCAAAGCTCACTGCCATATCTACTCCGCTCGCGTTCATCTCGGCGATGAGTTCATCCGCGCTGGCCATCCTTGCCTGCGGACGCGCATAGAGCAAGCGAAACCAAGCATCGCGCTCTAAGTAGGTGTCGCGCCTAGCGATGACCTCAGGTGGGAAGATATGCGTGTGAAAGTCAATAATAGGCACAGCGGTATTTTCGCACAGGCAGGCATAAAAGTCAAAAGGCTGATTGGTTGTGCGTTCTTGCTTTTTTCACAGAAACGGGGTATTATTGTCTCATGAAACGTGGTTCCCAAGTGAAGATAGCAGCATCTATATTATCAGCAGACTTTGCTCGCCTTGGAGAACAGGTGAAAGAGGCAGAGGCAGGTGGGGCTGATTATATCCACATTGATGTGATGGATGGCTGCTTTGTGCCCAATATCTCCTTCGGCCCCATGATCGTTGAGGCAGTGCGTCGCGTGACCACTTTGCCCTTGCCTACCCACCTCATGATTGTAGAGCCGGAACGGTATATCTCAGACTTTGTCTCTGCGGGGGCAGATTGGATCTTGGTGCATTGGGAAACTTGTCCCCATTTGCACCGCACGATCCAGCAAATCAAGGGCTATGGTGTAAAAGCTGGCGTGGTGCTTAACCCGGCCACGCCAGCTACGTGTTTGCAAGAGATTCTGGAATATGTGGATTCGGTTCTGGTCATGACGGTCAACCCGGGGTTCGGGGGGCAGAAATTTATAGATAGCATGCTCCCCAAGATCAGACAGGTAAAGCGCATGTTGGATGAGCGCAACCTGCCCGCAGTGATCCAGGTTGATGGTGGCATTGACGCCCGGACAGCGCCGTTGGTGGTGGAAGCAGGTGCTACTGTGCTTGTCGCTGGGCAGGCAGTATTCGGTACCAACGAACCCGTAGCACAGGCAATTTCCAGGATACGAAGGAGCATCGAGTCCTAGTTGCAGGTGTTACACAAGAAAAAAGCCAGCACCTGCGGGTGCTGGCTTCCTGGGAAAAGAGGCAGGCTTACGCCTTGTGCAAAGTGCGCAGGCAGCGGGTGCATACGTTCAGACGCCTGACCGTGTTGCCCTGGCGAATGGTTACTTTTTGAATGTTGGGCAGCCAGCGACGGTTAGTAGCCCTTTTGGAGTGACTTACGTTATGACCGTACTGTGGTCCCTTTCCACAAATATCACATTTAATAGTCATTTGAAACTACCCTCTCTTGGTTTGATATAGATGACATGGGTTGGAAAAAGCAAGTTATATTACCACAAGAATGCATTTTAGGCAAGTTTCATAGAAACAGTGATGGGGAGTTTGCCAATGGCTGAGGAGCGCAGATTGGGCCGAATTGAAGTTTCTCCGGTAGCGATTGCTGGACTGGCGGCTGCTGCAGTCCTGGAATGCTATGGTGTGGTCGGCATGGCACACCGAACACTCAGCGGTGCTTTGGCTGAAGTATTGCACCGGGACGATTACCGCCGGGGAGTCCAGGTCAGGGTGGTCAATCAACGAATCATCATTGACCTGTACGTGGTTCTCGAATATGGTGTCCGCATCAGCGAAGTAGCGCATAACATTATGGAAAACGTCAAATTCCGTGTGGAAAAAGCCTTGGGCGTTCCTATTGATGAGGTCAATGTCCACGTACAAGGCCTGCGAGTTAGCACAAACAGCAGCGAAGAGTGAGCGACGAGTGATCCGTCGCACATTGCTGTGGTTGAGATGGAGGTAAGTTTTATTGGCTGGACAACATGGCATTGGCGAGGGAGGTCTGCAACCAACGCCGCCTGCGAGGAAAGAAGACAAATCAACAACCTGTGATGGATATGAACTGAGGAGACTCATTGAAAGCAGCACTGCTTGGCTAGAAGCACATATTGATTATATCAATTCGCTCAATGTCTACCCAGTGCCTGATGGAGATACGGGCACCAACATGTATTTGACCATGCAAGCAGCTCTGCGGGAGATCTCTACGGTTTCAGACAACTCAGTAACGGCTGTGACGCGTGCTTTGGCGCATGGTGCGCTGATGGGTGCGCGCGGGAACTCGGGAGTCATCCTCTCGCAAATATGGCGCGGAGTAGCCAAGTATTTAGATGGCAAAGAGCAAATCACTGCTTCTGACTGGGCACTTGCCCTGCGCGAAGGCGCCACGACAGCGTATAAAGGTGTGCTACGGCCAGTGGAAGGGACGATCTTGACTGTCGTGCGGGAGGCTGCTGAAGCAGCAACGCGTGCTGCTGCGGAGAGCAACGACATCTCCTATGTGCTCGAACGGACCGTGGAGCGAGCGCAGGATGCGCTTGCGCGCACCCCGGAATTGTTGCCAGTGCTCAAAGAGGCCGGAGTGGTTGACGCAGGCGGACAAGGACTGTGTATCATCCTGGAAGGGTTTTTGCGCCATTTGCGCGGAGAGCAAATTTCCCTAAAACTGGAACCAAGAGCAGCGGCTAGACTAGAGCAAGAACCGACCCCCGAGGGGGAATACGGCTATGACATCCAGTTCCTCATCGAGGGGCAAAACTTGCCTATTGATGACATCCGCACTGCCATAGAGGCAATGGGCGAAAGCGTCCTAGTGGTGGGAGATGCCAACACCATCAAAGTGCATGTACACTCGGATGACCCTGGCCGCGTTATCAGTTATGCCACAAGCAAGGGAACCTTGCGCGATGTGGTCGTGGAGAACATGCAGCTGCAATATCGGCAATTCCTTGCCCAACAGAAGCAGGAACCAAGGCCTGCCCCTGCTGCTCAGCCTTTGAGCGATATTGGTATTGTCGTAGTGGTGAACGGGGATGGGCTGAGGCGTGTTTTTGAAAGTTTAGGAGCAGGCGCCACCGTGCCAGGAGGGCAGACGATGAACCCCAGCACGGAAGAGCTGCTACAAGCCATAGCGAGCCTTCCTGCGAACAAGGTGATTGTCTTGCCCAACAACCCCAATGTCATCCTGGCAGCACAACAGGCACAGCGCATGTCAAGTAAAGAAGTGGTCATCGTTCCAACCAAGTCGATACCCCAGGGCATCAGTGCCCTATTAGCCTTTAACTACCAGAGCGACTTGAAAACCAATGCAGACCTGATGGAACGGGCAGCTTCTCAAATTCAAACGATCGAGATTACCAATGCCATCCGCTCGGTACAAATCAACGGCTTGAAAGTCCAGGAGGGTCAGTTCATTGGCTTGCTCAACGGAGAACTAGTTGAGGCAAATGATGACTTGCAAAAGGTAACACAGGCAGTCTTGCAACGGATAGACATGACGCGGTATGAAATTATCACGGTTTATTGGGGAGATGCTGTTACTCAAGAGCAGGCTGAGCAACTCGCATCCTGGATCGCTGAACGTTATCCCGACAAGGAAGTCGAATTGGTGGAGGGCAAGCAGCCCTATTACCATTATATTATTTCAGTAGAATAATGGGGAGAGGCATAGTATGATCAGGATAGTGACAGACAGTTCATCCGATATATCGCCACAAACTGCTGCAGAACTAGGCATAACTGTCGTGCCTATCAGGATCAACTTTGGGTCTAGGGTCTATTACGATAGCGTAGACATAGACTCAAGCCAATATTACCACTTGTTGGGCAAAAGCAAGTTTCTACCCATTGCGGAGCCCCCTTTGCCTGAGGAATTTCAACAGGCATATCACCGGCTGCTGAAGAACACCGACCAAATCTTGTCTATCCATGTCTCCTCAAGATTGAATAAGACGGTGCAAGCAGCCCAGGAAGCAGCCAGGACTTTTCTAGGTCGGAGTAAGATCACCGTATTCGATTCACACATGATTTCGTGGGGGTTGGAAAGCTTGGTTGTGGCTGCTGCCGAAGCGGCCCAGCGGGGGCTTTCTGTTACCGAGATTGTGCGCACGATCCGAGGGATGATCCCTCATATCTACATGGTCTTTTTTGCGGAAAACTTGGATTATTTAGAACGTCTTGCTCACCCAGCCCGGGGGCGTTCTCTGGCAAACGGATTTCCAGGAGCCAAACCGCTCCTCATTGTGGAAGAAGGTGAAATCATACCGCTGGACAAAATTCGTTCCAGAGGACGATCGGTTGATCGCCTCTTTGAATTCGTGGCGGAGTTTGCACGCTTTGAAAAGGCCGTAGTGCTGTACGGCCGTGTTGCAGAGGATGCGCAGATGCTCTTTACGCGCCTCTGCGAAACTTTCCCTACCAAGGAGCTGGATATCAGGCCTTATGGGCCAACCCTTGCCACTTATTTTGGCCCGGAAGCGCTGGGGGTAGTCGTTTACGAAGGAATGTAATAAGCCCTCAAACTCATTTTCGGTGGATAGATGAAAGGCCATGGGCTTGGATTTTGAGAAGCTGATCAAAATATTAACTGCCGAACACGCAGACGGTTGCCAGAACCGCATGGTTATCGGTGGCCTGGACAAATTCATGACAACCTGGCTTCAGGCAACCGAGAAGGAATCGCTGTCAAAAGACCAAAAAGAGCAAGTAGCGGGAGTCGCGGCATGCCTCCAGGGATACGCACAGAAACCGATTGCAGAGCGTTTGGTGGCAATCCAAAGAGCTTTGGAAATGCTCCAATCCCTTGGCCTCGGACAAAACAGGGAAGGAGGGCGCGGACCTAGGCAGAGTGAGGCGCCACGCAATGGACGGTCCAAAGCCGAGCAGGCAGGCTCTGGACTCAAATCCCCTGTCACAGCCGTACGTGGCGTGCAATCTGCTTTAGCCCGCAGATTAGCGCAGCTGGGTGTGCATACCGTCGAGGATTTGCTTTACCTCTTCCCACGCCGCTACGATGACTTTAGCAATCTGAAAACCATCCGCGATCTCAGGTATGGCGAGGAAGTAACGATCATTGGCGTCGTGCAGGAAGCACAAAATCAGCAAACGCGCAGCGGCAAAATGCTGACCAAGGCTGTGATCTCCGATGGCACTGGTTTTGTGGAAGCAATTTGGTTCAACCAACCTTATCTCCTGCGGCAGTTAACACGGGGCCGCCAGATTGTTTTGAGCGGCCGCGTTGACCAATACCTAGGTCGCTTGACTTTCCAGTCCCCTCAATGGGAACGCTTGACCGGCGATCTCGTTCACACTGGTCGTTTGGTGCCGGTGTACCCCTTGACATCTGGGTTGACCGCTCGGCGCATGCGCTCCCTGATCAAGTCGGCTGTCGAGGAATGGGCACCCCGGGTCGTGGATTGCCTGCCCCAATCGCTGCGTGAGACTTATAACCTGGTGGACATGGTGACAGCGATTCAGCAGGTTCATTTTCCCGATAATTGGGATTCCCTCGCCCGTGCTCGTCAACGTCTTTGCTTTGAAGAGTTCCTCCTGATCCAATTGGGAGTGATGGGGCAACGTATTGCCTGGCAGAAGCAGCCAGGCCGGCCTATGGTGGTAGACCAGGCTATGCTGAACGCTTTTATGAATGCCTTGCCGTTCAAACTGACCGCTGCACAACAGCGTGCTTTGCGGGAGATCACAGAGGATTTGCAGCGCCCGCATCCCATGAGCCGCCTTTTGCAAGGCGACGTCGGTTCCGGCAAGACGGTGGTGGCTCTGGGAGCCATGCTAGTAGCGGTAGCAAATGGCATGCAGGCTGTGCTGATGGCTCCGACCGAAATCCTCGCAGAGCAGCATTACAAGACATTGACTGCTTTGTTGCAAAATGCAGCGGACGCACTCCAAGGGCATGTGGCGACCACCGCGCGCCTAATGGCTCAGGCGCGTGTTGGCTTGCTGATAGGCAGTCTGAGCGCGGCGGAAAAAGAGGAGCGGCGACGTCAAATCGCCAATGGCGAATTGGACATCATCGTGGGTACCCATGCCCTGATTCAAGAGGGGGTCAGTTTTAAAGACCTAGGGTTGGCAATCGTGGATGAACAACATCGCTTTGGCGTGGCTCAGCGCGCTGCTTTACGCCAAAAAGGGTATAACCCGCACATGTTGGTGATGAGCGCAACGCCTATTCCGCGCACACTTGCTTTGACCATTTATGGCGATTTGGATCTCTCTGTGATTGATGAGCTTCCGCCCCACCGCCAGAAAATCATTACCAGATGGCTTGCACCACGGGAGCGAGAGCGGGCATACGCCTTCTTACGTGCACAGATCGAAAAAGGTCGACAAGCGTTTATCATTTGCCCGCTCATTGAAGAATCTGAGAAAATTGAAGCAAAAGCAGCCGTGAATGAATACGAGCGCTTGCGAGACGAGATCTTCCCTGATTTACGGTTAGCCTTGTTGCATGGACGAATGAGGAGTGCAGATAAGGAAGAAGTAATGGCGCGCTTTCGCAATGGAGAATACGACATACTAGTTACGACGCCGGTAGTCGAAGTAGGTATTGATGTGCCCAATGCTACCGTGATGCTGGTCGAGGGAGCTGATCGCTTTGGCTTGGCTCAACTTCATCAGTTCCGCGGGCGCGTAGGTCGTGGTGAACATCAGTCCTATTGTTTGCTGTTGGCCGAGTCCCCGTCCTTTGATGCAGAGCACCGATTGAAGATTATTGAAACGACACAAGATGGCTTTCTGTTGGCTGAAGAGGACCTCAAGATGCGTGGCCCGGGGGAATTCTTTGGTACACGTCAGAGTGGCTTGCCCGATTTAAAGGTAGCAAAAATAGGCGATGTCCGCATTCTGGAGCAGGCGCGGCGTGCGGCACGGGATTTGCTTCGCCAGGATCCAGTCCTATCACAGCCTGAGCACCAGTTGCTGGCGCAAAGAGTGCGCGAATTCTGGGGTAGGGAAACCGATTTAAGCTGAGAAGCGAGGTGAAAATGACCATAGCCATCTACCCAGGTACTTTTGATCCCATTACCAATGGCCACATAGATATTGCTACCCGTGCTTCTTCGCTCTTTGAACATTTGATTGTGGCGGTCTATGATCGGCCACTCAAAAACCTGCTGTTCTCCACCATGGAACGGGTGTCCATGGCAGGAGAGGCGCTGAAAGAGTTACCCAATGTTACCGTTCAGGCCTACAGCGGTTTGACGGTCAGGTTTGCCCGTAGTGTGGGCGCCCGTGTCATCGTACGCGGTTTGCGGGCACTGTCAGATTTCGAGTTAGAGTTTCAGATGGCCTTGACGAACCGCAAACTAGCCCCTGAGATCGACACCGTGTGCTTGATCACCAGCCAGGAATACACTTTCCTGAGTTCCAGCGTCATTAAGGAGATCGCCATGGTGGGAGGGTGCGTGGATGCTATGGTCCCACAGCATGTCGCTAGGGCTCTGAAAGAAAAGTTCCATTCCCTTGGTTCAGAAGCAGGCTCGAAAGTGCAGATTGTGTCGCTGCGGGATTAGTAGGAAACCAGGAAAAAGTAACCCCATGCCGATAGCGCGTGGCACCGGGAACGCTCGTTTAGCGCAGATGCTAGCTGGGTGAGCTCTACGAGGTGTACATCTTTCGATGAAAGGTGGTAATCACCATGGACATCTTGACACTAATTGATCGTTTAGAAACCTTGGTCAATGAAGGTTGGCGTATCCCATTCACTGCGAAAACCGTTGTGGACGAAAATGCCTTCTTCGATCTCATTGACCAAATGCGCGTTTCTATTCCACAGGAGATAAAACGCGCCAATGACCTGCTCCAAGAGCGCGACCGCCTATTGGCTACAGCGGCTCAAGAGGCTGAACGCATTATCGCAGAAGCGCGCGAAAAAGCAGCGCGTCTGGTGGATGAACATGAAATCGTCGCGGCAGCCCGCGCTGAGGCGGAAAGCATCAAAGCGGAGGCACAACGCGAGGCGGAGGACATTTGCAAAGGTGCAGATGAATATGCCATGGGTGTCCTCACCCAGTTAGAATCCGAGTTGTCCTCCTTGCTCAAGACTACTTCCAACGGCATCGAACAACTGCGCAGGGGGCGTATGCAGCCACCTTCTGAATAGGCGGTGCAAACCCGTTCGCGGCGTAAGCCAGACATGGAGAGTGTTGAAAAAGCCCTTTCAGTGTCATGCTGAACGAAGTGAAGCATCTCACAGTACTTGGGAAAATACGGCTAAAGTTACGCGAGACCCCTTCGTTGTACTCAGGGCAGGCTCTTCGCTTGCTCAGGGTGACAAGATTTTCAACGCTCTCAGGCATGAGCGTTTGACACAATACCCGCAGTGTCCTATAATGCGCCCTGCGGCAAACGCCGGGGACATATAACATTCTGAATGAGTAGGTATTCTTGCTGTGCGATTTAACGTAGCGCAATTGCTGAAATCTCCTGCTGGCACCAGCAGAGAGTATGATCTTGATGAAGACATCACAGATATTGATGAGTACCTGGATGTTGTCGCTGCATTGATTGGCAGAGTCAGGTTCCTCCGAACAGACAACGGAATCCTTGTAACAGGACATGTACGGACAGAAATCCGTGTACCCTGTCGGCGTTGCCTAACACCGGTAACTGTGCTCATTGAACTGGATTTGGAGGAGCAGTTCCGTCCTTCTGTGGACATATGGACTGGAGCGATCCTGCCTCTAGAACCGGGTGAAGAAGAAGCAACAAGGACTGATGCGCATCACATTCTAGATTTAACCGAAGTGGTGCGCCAGAATTTGCTCATTAATGTGCCTATGGCACCATTGTGCAGTCCGCAATGTCGGGGTTTGTGCCCGCAGTGCGGAGCCAATCTCAATGAAGGGCCATGCGGTTGTCATTATGAGGAAAGTGACCCCCGGCTGGCCATCTTACGTGGCTTGTTGTAGTCTATGTAGAAAGGAGTTCTGCGTCGTGGGAGCATTACCGAAAAGGAAAATATCGAAGGGACGGCGCGATCGCAGGCGCAGCCATCTGGCGCTGAAAACGACCAAGTTGGTGCCTTGCCCACAATGCCATGAATTGCGCCTTCCTCACCATGTATGCCCATCTTGTGGAAGTTACAAGGGTACTGAGGTAATCAAAATCAAGACGAAAGCCAAAAAAGAATCTTAGCATGAGCACTGCTGGACGAGAGTGTTGAAAAAGCCTTTCCAATGTCATGCTGAACGGAGTGAAGCATCTCGCAGTACTTGGGAAAAGAGGCTAAAGTTACGCGAGGCCCTTCGCTTCGCTCAGGGTGACAAGATTTTTCAACACTCTCTGGACCAAGAAACATGGTGTAAGCAAAACATGCAGCGGAAAGGTCTCATGCGAAAAGTACGGGGATAGCCTGATGATCAAAACACAACTCTGCGATTTGCTGGGTATTGAACATCCCATTCTACAAGGGGGGATGGCTTGGGTTTCCACGCCGCCTCTAGTAGTGGCTGTCTCTGCAGCGGGTGCTTTGGGTATCTTGGGAGCAGGGAATGCCCCGCCCAATTTGGTGGAAACGCAGGTACGTGAGATCAAAGCGCGCACCCATAAACCCTTTGGGGTAAACGTACCCATGTTTTCCCCGTTTGTGCAAGATGTCTTGGATATCTGTGTGCGCGAAAAGGTGCCTGTGGTTACTACAGGAGCGGGGAATCCCAGCTCCTATATTCCTGCGCTCAAGCAGGCTGGCATTCGAGTCATACCGGTAGTAGGGTCTGTGGCGCTCGCCAAACGACTGGAGCGAGCGGGAGCGGATGCAGTGATCGCTGAGGGAATGGAATCAGGCGGTCATATTGGCGATGTAGGAACGTTACCCTTGGTGCCTCAGGTGGTGGATGCAGTGAAGATTCCTGTCATCGCAGCCGGAGGGATTGCCGATGGACGTGGTTTGGCAGCAGCGCTCGCACTAGGAGCAGTGGGCATCCAGATGGGCACGCGCTTTATTTGCACCAAGGAGTGCGCTGTACACCCGAATTACAAAGACATGATTGTCAAAGCCGGTGACCGTGCGACCATTACTACGGGGCACAGCCTGGGCCATCCCGTGCGTGCTCTGCGCAACCCGATGACACGCAAATTCGAAGAGATGGAGAAGCAAAGCCTTACCGAAGAGGCTCTGATCGAGTTTGGCACGGGCAAGCTGCGACTGGCTGCCATAGAAGGGGATGTAGTAGAAGGTTCATTTATGGCCGGGCAAAGTTGTGGCTTGGTGCACGATATCCCGTCGGTAGCAGAATTGATCCAACGCATTATTTCCGAGGCAGAGGGAATCTTGCTGCATTTGCCGCGTTACGTTATCCATGGCAGTAACTCCCGATGAACAGCGAGGAATTGAAGGCTCCAACACAGAACAAGTTGGCATTTGTCTTCCCCGGCAGCGGCTCTCAGTATGTCGGCATGGGCCGGGATATATATGACCAGTACCCGGCTGCAAGACGCCTTTTCGAAGAAGCGGATGCTGTCCTCCAATTTCCCCTATCTCGGTTGTGTTTCGAGGGGCCGGAAGAAGAACTGATGGACGCAGTCAATGTCCAACCCGCTATGGTTACCGTTAGCGCCGCGTTGTTGGTTGCTTTACGGGAACACTCGCTTCTGGGGAGTACACGCCAAGGGGTATCCCCTGCTTTCGTGGCAGGCCATAGCACGGGGGAATATACGGCTTTATTTGCAGCCGCGGTGCTTGATTTCCCCTCGCTGTTGCGCCTAGTTCGCGAGCGTGGTCGTTTGATGCGCGAGGCAGGAAATGAAGAGCCAGGTGCCATGGCAGCAGTATTAGGTCTAGAAGCAGCACCATTGCACGCTATTTGCGCTGCGGTAGGTGATGTATGGGTTGCGAACGACAACGCGCCCGGGCAAATCGTGCTTTCGGGCAGCAAACCGGCATTGGAAAAAGCGCTGCAACTGGCTATGGAGAGAGGGGCCAAAAGAGTCGTCCCATTGGCGGTAAACATTGCGTCTCACTCTCCGTTGATGGGACCCGCCGCAGCATCCTTTGCAGCAATCCTAGATGGGTTGACATTGAAAAAGGCGCAGGTGCCTATCGTGGGCAATGTCACTGCCACAGCCTTGGTGGAGCCAGCGGATATTCGCCGTGAGTTGGTACAGCACCTCACTTCCTCGGTGCGCTGGGTGGAATCGGTGCGTTACATGATCGCTCATGGCGTGCAAACGTTTATCGAGATTGGCCCAAAGGATGTGTTGAGCGGGTTGATCAAGCGCATTGACCGCAATGTGCGTGTTTTCCATGTGGGTACAGTGCAGGATATAGAGGCACTGGAGGGGCTATGAGAGAATTAACAGGTCGGGTAGCTGTCGTAACTGGTGCGTCGCGTGGAATTGGGCGTGCTATCGCGGTGAAACTAGCCAGCCTGGGAGCAAAAGTAGTAGTCAATTATCGCAGCAATCAGGCGGCGGCGGAGGAAGTCGTCCAACAGATCCAGGGAATGGGCGGGGAGGCGATCGCGGTACAAGCCGATGTCAGCAATTACGCAGAGGCACAGAGGTTGATTCAAAATGCGTTGGATCACTTTGGGCGGCTGGATATCTTGGTGAACAATGCAGGTACCACCCGTGATGCGCTTTTGGTGCGCATGTCCGAAGAGGATTGGGATGTCGTGATTAACACCAATTTGAAAGGGGCGTTCAATTGCACCAAGGCTGCCCAGCGTACAATGATCAAGCAGCGTTACGGTCGTATCGTCAATATTACTTCCATCGCGGGGCTGGCTGGCAATCCAGGCCAGGCAAACTATGCTGCCGCCAAAGCAGGCCTGGTTGGTTTTACCAAAGCAGTGGCCAAAGAGTTGGGCTCGCGCAATATCACCGTCAATGCGGTGGCCCCGGGCTATGTCCCTACGGATTTGACTGCTACCTTACCTCCGGAGTTAGTCGCAAAAGGCATAGAAATGACACCCTTAGGCCGCCCAGGAACCCCAGAGGATATTGCGAACGCGGTGGCTTTTCTGGTTTCTGATGAAGCGAGTTATATTACTGGACAGGTGTTGTCTGTAGATGGCGGATTGGCAATGCAGTAATGGTGATAAAGGAGAAGGAGAAAGCTCAATGACAGAGCGCAAATTGGGGACAGTGGTCATTTCTCCAGCGGTTCTAGCAACCATCGCCCGACTGACGACGCTGTCCGTGCCGGGCGTGGTGCAGATGAGTCCATTCGGCGTGCACCGATTCTTGGGAGCACGCCAAGGCGGCGGTGTCAAAGTGCAGGTCATTGATGAAGCAGTGATCCTAGATATCTACATCGTTGCTGCTGCCGATGTCAATATGTTACAATTGAGCCGCGAGATACAGTCCAAAGTGGCTCGTGCGATTCGCGAAATCGTGGGCATGGCTGTCAATGAAGTGAACGTGCACATCGTGGATGTGGAGGCGCCCTCAGGTTAGGGTTCATAGATGAAAACCAGGCGTCAAGCCCGTATTGTGGCTTTGCAAACCTTATTCGAAGTGGATAGTGTACACCATCCAGCCAAGGTGGTCTTGGCACAGCGCTTCGCGGAGAAGCCTTTGCCGGCTGAAGGAAAGGCTTTTGCCAGACAGTTGGTCATGGGGGTATTGGAGCACCAGCCTGCTCTGGATGCAATTATCCAGAGCATTGCAACCGATTGGCCATTGGAACAGATGGCCATTGTAGACCGGAACATCTTGCGCATTGCAGTCTACGAAATCACAGTAGATGGGCAAACACCGGTGAAAGTGGCAATCAATGAAGCAGTGGAGCTAGCCAAGCTATTTGGAAGTGATAGTTCGCGACGCTTTGTCAATGGAGTATTGGGTACGCTGGTGTCCAATCGTGGTATCGTGTCCGAGGAGCAGGTTTGACGGCATGATTTTGCGGAGAACTGATTGACAAAGGCAGTCTGACTAAGAGGGTGTTGAAAAAGCTCTTCCAATGTCATGCTGAACGAAGTGAAGCATCTCGCAATACTCGGGAAAATACGGCTAAAGTTACGCGAGACCCCTTCGTTATACTCAGGGCAGGCTCTTCGCTTCGCTCAGGGTGACAAGATTTTCAACACTCTCTGACTAAGAGGATGCGCTAAGGGTAGGCTCTATGGCGAATGAAGTACAGATGACTGTTATCGAACACCTGGAGGAACTGCGTCAGCGTTTGCTGAAATGCTTGATTGCAGTGGCGGTTACAACCACTCTGTCTTTTGCCTTCACCACCCAAATTATGCGCATTCTGATTGCTCCAGCAGGCATCAAACCAGTTTTCCTGCGGCCTACAGAGATGTTCATCACCTATTTCAGGGTAGCCTTGCTGTCCGGTAGTATTTTGGCGATGCCGGTGATTGTGTACCAGGTTATCCAATTTATATGGCCAGGCCTTCAGAGCAGCGAGCGCTCTTATGTACGCATTATCGTCCCAGCAGCGACGCTCTCTTTTATCCTAGGAGTGCTATTCACCTATTTTGTGCTGTTGCCTTTTTCTTTGCGCTATTTGGTTTCCTTTGGCGGTGATCTGGTAGAGGCCAAGTGGGCCATTGGTGAGTATATCTCATTTGTGACCACGCTCCTCTTTTGGTCTGGCGTGGTTTTCGAAACGCCGCTGATTGTCTACTTCCTGGCACGTTGGCGTATTGTCTCACCGCAATTTCTGTCACGGAATCGCAAATTTGCCGTCTTGCTCATTGCGGTGATTGCGGCGGTCATCACGCCCACCCCCGATCCCTTCAACATGGGGTTGGTGATGATTCCCTTATTGCTGATGTACGAAGCGGGTATTCTATTGGCCAAACTGGCCTATCGAGGGCGTTCGTGAAAAACGCCCCAACGTCGTAACTGCATTTTATCCAAGGTCGAAGGAGCCTTTGGAATGCCCCCTATCAAGAATTACCAGCAGTTGCTTGCAGCAGCCGCTGCGGTAGGGCCAGTCCCGGTGGTGATTGCTGCGGCACATGAATACGAAGTGTTGCAAGCTGCCTGCGAAGCACAGGCACAAGGTATCATTCGTGCTATACTGGTCGGGCGCGCTCAGAGCATCCGCCAAATTGCCCACGCAAACGGCTTAAACCTTGGCACGATGCACATCATAGACGAGGAAGATGAGGCAACCGCGGCTGAGAAAGCCATGCGCCTGGTGTCCCAGGGTGAAGCGAAGGTGGCCATTAAGGGACAAGTGCAAACTAGCACTTTTCTCCGTGCAGCCTTGGCGCGTGAGGTGGGCTTGAGAACGAATCGCCTAATTTCCCATGTGGGCGTTTTTGAAGTGCCCGGTTTCGACCGTTTGCTTTTCATCTCGGATGGCGGCGTTGTGCTCTATCCCACCAAAGAGCAGAAAATTGAGATCATCAGCAATAGCATTGCTGTAGCGCGTGGATTTGGCATTCAACAGCCGAAAGTAGCTCTTTTGGCTGCTGCGGATGAGGTTGTTGCGGACCTGCCGGTAACTGTTGAGATTGCTGAAATTGTTGCCATCATGCAAGAGCGGTGGCTGGCGGAGGGCGCGTTGGTAGATGGGCCTTTTCTCCTCGATACGGCGGTGTCACCTGAGATCGCCAGACAGCGCGGGCGGGTCGGGCCAGTTGCTGGCTATGCCGAAGTGTTGGTTGGCCCAGACGTAGAATCCGTAAATATCATGGCGAAAGGGATTACGTATTTCGCTGGAGGCCGCATGGCCGGCTTAGTAGTTGGTGGGAAAGTGCCTTTGGTGGTTGGCTCACGGGCTGATCCCCCTGAGACACGTCTCGTGTGTATCGCTGCCGGAGCTTTGCTCGCGGCAGAATATGGGAATTCTTAGCCGCAGAGGCTGCGAGAACTTGCTTTCTACACTTTTCAGAGGAGATACTTCGATGAAGAAGAGCAGAGTGTTAATTATGGGTGCGGCGGGACGCGATTTTCACAATTTTAACGTGTGTTTTCGCAATAACCCCCTTTATGAAGTGGTAGCCTTCACTGCCACGCAAATACCCAATATCGAAGGTCGCACCTACCCTCCAGAGTTGGCTGGCGAACTCTACCCCGCTGGCATCCCCATTTATCCCGAAGACGAACTCGACAAACTCGTCCGTGAGTTGGATATAGACCAGGTGGTCTTTGCTTACAGTGATGTGCCTCATGAGTACGTGATGCACAAAGCGTCCCAGGTGCTGGCGGCAGGCGCTGATTTCCGTTTGATGGGCACTAAAGAGACCATGCTGAAGGCTAAAGTCCCAGTGGTTTCTGTATGTGCCGTGCGTACTGGGAGTGGGAAAAGCCAGACAACACGGCGTGTTTCGGACATCCTGCGCCAGATGGGGAAAAAAGTAGTCGTCGTGCGGCATCCCATGCCTTATGGCAATCTGGTCAAACAGATTTGCCAGCGCTTTGCCACTTACGACGACCTAGATAAGTACGAGTGTACCATTGAAGAGCGCGAAGAATACGAACCTCATCTGGATAGAGGCACCATTGTCTACGCGGGTGTGGATTACGAACGGATTCTGCGCCAGGCGGAGCAGGAAGCGGAGATCCTCTTATGGGATGGCGGTAACAACGATTTGCCGTTTTACCGACCTGATCTACATATCGTGGTTACAGACCCCCACCGTGCCGGCCATGAACTGCGTTATCATCCCGGTGAAGCCAATTTGCGCATGGCGGACGTGGTTGTCATTAACAAGATAGATACATCGCAGCCAGACAAGATGGAAATAGTCCGTCACAATATCCTTGCGGTGAATCCCCGTGCCACTGTTGTGGACGCAGCGTCGCCTATCTTTGTGGATGACCCCCAGGCAATCAGGGGACGCAAGGTCTTGGTAGTCGAGGATGGGCCAACCCTGACTCACGGAGAGATGTCTTACGGAGCGGGAGTTGTAGCAGCACGGCGCTTTGGAGCGGCTGAGATTGCCGATCCACGGCCCTACGCGGTCGGCTCGATTGCGGAAACTTACCGCAAGTACCCCAATACCGGCCCCGTATTGCCTGCAATGGGCTACGGTGCCAAGCAAATTCAAGAGTTGGAACAAACGATTAACGCCACACCCTGTGATTTGGTCATCGTGGCTACGCCAATTGATCTGCGGCGGGTGATCCAGATCAACCGGCCGATGCAACGCGTGCGCTATGAACTGCAAGAAATTGGGCGACCCACCTTGCAGGATGTGCTCAGCGCACGATTCAATTTTGACTAGAAATGTGATAAAAAGCCTGTCTCGTTTGGGAGAGGAGGTGAAGGGTATCGAGCAATAACAATACAAGTGCTCGTGGGAACGATTATCTACTCAGAGAGGAGGTTATCTATGCCCAAAGAAGTGGCCATTATTGGCGTAGGCTATGCTGGTTTTCGTGCCTTGACGCCAGAGGTGTCGTACAAGGAATTGATGTACGAGGCAGCGGTCAAAGCATATGAAGACGCAGGCGTAGATCCGCGCCGCGACATCGAAAGCTTTGTAACCGTCGCCGAAGACTTTACAGAAGGCACGAGCATTTTTGATGAGTACGTCCCTGACCAATTGGGAGCGGTGCTCAAACCGGTCCACACCATCTCCGGGGAAGGGTTGCATGGTTTCATTGCCGCTTACCTGCAGGTCCTCACCGGTGCAATGGACATTGTCGCTGTGGAAGCGCACAGCAAGGCATCGAATATTCTCACTCCTGATGAGATCATGGCTTTTGCCATGGATCCGGTATACAACCGCCCCTTGCGGGCTAATCCCCATTTCATCGCCGGCCTGGAGATGAACCGTTACCTCTGTGAAACAGGAACTACTAGGGAGCAATGTGCCTTGGTGGTTGCGAAGAACAAACACAACGCTTTGTACAACCCCCTTGCTGCCTATGGCGCTAGTATCGCCGTTGAAGATGTCCTAGAATCTGAGATGGTCTCTTATCCTCTTTCGCGCTTGGACATGAGCCCGCGTGCAGATGGGGCCATCGTCATGGTTTTGGCTGCTAGAGAACGCGCCGAGGAATTGAGCGACATACCCATCTGGATTCGCGGCGTAGGATGGTGTAACGACTCCTTCTCTTTGGAAAATCGGGATTGGACCAATGCCATCTATGCCGCGAGGGCAGCGGAAATGGCTTACCGTATGGCAGGCATCCGGACTCCCTGGCAGGAATTGGATTTCGCCGAGATTGACGATACATTCTCCTACAAGGAGCTGCAACACATGGAAGCCCTGCGGCTCTGTCGTCCAGGAGAGGCGGGGCTGTTAGTAGAGGATGGGGCTACTGAGATTGGCGGTGAATTTCCGGTGAATCCTTCAGGGGGTAGCCTGGGGATGGGGCATTTGCTAGATGCTTCAGGATTGGCGCGGCTGCTAGAAGTTGTATTGCAACTGCGTGGCGAGGCGGGCCAACATCAACTCTCCGATGTGGAGACTGGTTTGGCTTTTGGCTGGCGCGGCCTGCCCACGACGAGTGGCGCTGCCGTCATCCTGAGCAATTGAGAGGAGGTCAACATGGGTCTGAGAAAAGTAGCCGTGGTGGGAGCAGGAATGACCAAGTTTGTCCGGCGTGCCCAGGAAACCGGCAAGGAATTGGCTTATGAGGCTGCCAAAATGGCTCTAGATTCCTGCGAGTTGACGCTGGATGATGTGGATGGCGTAGCCCTTGGCACAGCCCCAGATGCTTTTGACGGCGTGCACATGAAGGGTGAATACCTGAGCGATGGCGCTGGAGCCTGGCGCAAGCCGTTCATGCGCTCTTATGTGGGGGGTGGCACGGGGGTGTTTGCGCCCATACAAGGTTGGTATCATGTCGCCTCCGGACTGTTCGATGTCTGCCTAGTGGTTTGTGAGGAGAAGATGTCCAGTTGCCAGCCTCACCCACAAGGTGCATTCCTCACCATTTTCGACCACACCACTGAGCGCCCATTGGGGCCCAACCTGCTGTGGATTTTTGCGCTGGAAATGAACCGCTATATGCAGACGTACGGCTTGCAGAAGAAAGACATTGCCCTGGTATCGGTGAAAAACAAGCGCAACGCGGCAGATCATCCCTGCGCTTTGCTGGGTGACCCCAACATTACGGTGGAAGATGTCCTGAAATCCGAGGTGCTGGCTTGGCCTGTGCAGCGCCTGGATGTCAGCCCCGTCACCGATGGCGCCGTGGCTTTGGTGCTTGCTGCGGAAAACGTAGCCAAGCGCATTACGGATAAACCTGTGTGGATCAAAGGCGTTGGATGGTCGCTGGACACCGCTTACTGGACAAACCGCGACCTCTACTACCCCAAGTACGTGGAATATGCGGCGCGCATGGCTTATGAAATGGCTGGCATCCGCGAACCACGCAAGGAAATCCACATTGTTGAGCCTTATGATCCATTTGATTACAAGGAATTGCACCACCTAGAGGGGCTGCTTCTAGCAGATAAAGGCGAAGCTCCCCGCCTGACCGCTGAAGGCGTGACCGCACGCACAGGCAACATGCCCGTTTGCCCTTCCGGCGGGCTGTTGGGTGTGGGCAACCCTATCGCTGCGGCGGGCTTGATGAAGGTAGCCGAGATCTTCTGGCAACTGCGCGGCGAAGCGGGCAAGCGCCAGGTGCCAGGCAAGCCCATCACCGGGCTAGCGCAAGCCTGGGGCGACCTGATGCAGGTGGGCACCGTGATTATTTTGGGAATCGGGGGATAGGAGGAGAAGATGACTGCAAAGATCAAGGAATTCCCTGGTGTGGGGCTGCGTGAATCTGACTTTACCGAGCGGAAAGTGCTTTTCACCGAGTGGAAACCAGATGCGCGCTACGCCTGGGATGCAGGTGTTGCTATCGGCCGCTATCTGGCAGAACTAAAGGAAGGGCGTATCATCGGGGTGCGCTGCCATCATTGCCGGCGCACTGTTGTGCCGCCGCGCATCTTTTGCGAATGGTGCTTCCGGCCCATGGACGAGTGGGTGTACTTGGAAGACCATGGCGTAGTGAATACTTTCTCCATCTGCTATGTGCAGTGGGATATGGAGCGCCTCGAAGAACCGCTTATCCCTGCCGTGATCGAGATTGCCGGCGCATCTAAGGGGGTGGGGATTCTGCACCTGCTGGGTGAAGTGGATCCCCGAGAAGTTAAAATCGGCATGAAAGTCAAAGCGGTATGGAAGCCCGCAGCGGAGCGCATCGGAGCGATCACCGATATCCGCTACTTCAAGCCCATCAATTGAGGAGGTAGTCCATGGCTCTGCTAGAGAAGGTGGATAAGAATATTGAAGCGCGAGCCTGGCAAGGAGAGATTCCTATCCAGAGTCGGTATACTTGTGGCCTGGCTGGCGAAAAATTCTTCCGCGAGATCATGGAGAATGGCCGTTTCGCAGGCACGCACTGTGCTGAATGCGAGTACACGTACGTTCCACCCACCATTTACTGCGAACGCTGCTTCGCCAAGTTAGATGAATGGGTTGAAGTGGGCCCAGAAGGGACGGTACAGAGTTTTACCGTCTTGCTCGTTGCTCCAGATGGTACTCCACTGGAAGAACCAGATATCCTGGCGCTCATCCAGTTGGATGGCGCGGACAGCGTGCTGGTCCATCGCCTGGGCAAGGTGGGCTTGGATGAACTGGCTATTGGCATGAGAGTCAAAGCCGTTTTCAAACCCAAGAAGGAACGTGAAGGTTCCATTCTGGATATTGTGCATTTTGTGCCTGTTAACGCATAAATAGCCACGAGACCCCAAAGGTTTCTCAAACCTTTGGGGTCTCTAGGATCTCGTGGTATTACGTCGTATGAGGAGGAGAGTGATGGAGATTCTGGCAGAAGGCAGCGGAGAGTTGGTCGGCTGGCATGACCCAGACGAGCACCGTGAATGGGTGCGCCAGAACAAGTCGCGCAACCTGCTAGATAAGCGCATGAGCATCGCGGAAGCGGTGGCGAAGTACGTCTTCGACGGCGCTTTCATTGCTTTTGGTGGATTCGGCCACATTCGCGTTTCTATGGCCGCCGTGTATGAGATCATCCGTCAGCGGAAGAAACACCTTATCCTGGCTGGCAAGACAGCCGTGCATGATGCGGACATTTTGATTGGTTCTGGCTGTGTGGATCGCATTGAGGTCGCTTACGCTTTTGGCCATGAACTACGAGGCTTATCACCTGCCTCGCGCCGGGCAGTGGAGACGGGGCAATGCAAAGTGGTGGCAGAATTGAGCAACGCTGCTTATCAATGGCGCTTTCTGGCTGCCATGATGGGTGTGCCCTTTATTCCCACACGGAATATGTTAGGCACGGATACGTTCAAGTACAGCTCAGCCAAAGTCGCGAAGGATCCTTTCAGCGGTAAGCCGATTTGCCTCCTGCCTGCTTGTTATCCTGATGTGGTCTTCATCCATGTGCCACGCTGTGACATGTACGGCAACGCACAGATTGATGGCACCATCATTGAGGATTTTGAATTGGCACGGGCAGCAAGGAGGCTAATTCTGACTACAGAGGAGATTGTCCCCGAATCAGAGATACGCAGCAAACCCTGGCGCACTGTCATCCCATTTTTCCTTGTAGACGCTGTGGTGGAAGTGCCCTATGGCGCCCATCCTTGCCAAATGCCCTTACGTTATTTCTTTGATGAGGAGCACATCGGCGAATGGCTGCAGTTGTCCAGGTCCCCTGAGGGAACCAAGGAATATTTTGACAAATACGTCTATGGGACGAAGGATTTCAATGAGTATCTAGAACTCGTTGGAGGATTGCGCAAACTGCAATATTTGAAGCAGGTGGAAGAGTTGCGCGCGCCCATGAGAGCACCCTGGTTGAAGAAGAAGGAGGAGTAAGACCATGCAAGGGGATTATACACCCACAGAACTGTTGGCGGTCGTTGCCAGCAGGTTGTTGGAAGATGGAAAATCCGCCTTCGTGGGCACCGGCTTGCCCATGATCGCGGGCATGCTTGCCCAACGGACACATGCTCCCAATCTGCTGATCATCTTTGAGGCTGGGGGAATAGGGCCGCGGGTGCCAGTCTTGCCCATCTCAGTCGGCGAATCGCGGACCTTCTACCAGGCCGTTGCTGCTTCTAGTATGCATGATGTGATGTCTATCTCCCAGTCGGGCTATATTGACTATGGCTTCCTTGGTGCAGCGATGATTGATATGTATGGCAACATCAATACCACGGTCATCGGTGACCATGATCACCCCACGGCACGCTTGCCCGGCAGTGGTGGTGCGAACGATGTGGGCTCTTTTTCCTGGCGTACCATCATCATGATGCGGCAGGAAAAGCGACGTTTCCTGAAAAAGGTGGACTTTATCACCACCCCCGGTTATCTGACTGGGCCAGGTGCGCGGGAAAGGGCTGGGCTTCCTGCCGGCACGGGACCTTACCGCGTGATTACGCAGCTTGGCTTGTATGGCTTCGACGAGGCGACCCAAAGGCTCATGCTTCTGGCAGTTCACCCCGGCGTAACCATCGAACAAATTCAGGAGAACAGCGAATTCGAGATCCTGATCCCGGATCGTGTCGAGACTACCGAGCCACCCACTGCTGAGGAACGTCGCATCCTTCGGGAGATAGACCCAACGGGTATTGCCATTGGAAAGTGACGAGTAATGAGTGACGAGTGACGAGTAATAAGTGATTTTGCTAGTGGATTCATTATGTGCCTTGGGGAGGGATGGCTGAATGGATTTTGCGCTAAGCGAAGAACAGCAGATGATCCGCAAAACAGTACGTGATTTCGCCGAGAAGGAAATCCGGCCCATTGCCAGGGAAATAGACACTACAGGGCAATTTCCCTGGGAGATTATCCGCAAGATGGGCAATCTGGGGTTAATGGGCTTGCCCATACCTGAAGAGTACGGAGGTTCAGGAGCAGATACCATATCTTATGCGCTTGCCGTAGAGGAAATTTCCCGCGTTTCAGGTTCCATTGGCATCACCTTGGCTGCCCATACTTCGTTGGGTTTATATCCCATTTACCGCTTTGGCACCGAAGAGCAAAAGCGCAAATATCTGCCTCACCTGGCTTCGGGCCAGGGCTTGGCAGCCTTTGGCCTCACAGAGCCAGAAGCGGGTTCCGATGCTGCAGCCATCAAGACCACTGCTGTCCTGGACGGGGATCATTGGGTCATTAATGGGCAAAAAATCTTTATCACCTCGGGTTCCATTGCTGATGTAGTCATCATTGCAGCGGTAACGGACAAGTCAGCAGGCACACGAGGTATCAGCAGCTTTATCGTAGAAAAAGGCACGCCTGGCTTTCGTCCCGGACGCGACGAGGAGAAGATGGGACTCAAGGGATCGGTGACGTCGCAACTGTTCTTCGAAGATTGTCGCGTACCGAAGGAAAACCTGCTTGGCGAACCAGGTGAAGGCTATAAGCAGTTTCTCATCACACTGGACGGGGGGCGCATCAGCATTGGCGCCATGGCCATTGGGCTGGCACAGGGCGCTTTCGAGGCAGCGGTGAAATACTCCAAAGAGCGAGTACAGTTCGGCCAGCCGATTGCCCGCTTCCAGGCTATCCAGTGGATGATCGCGGACATGGCCACCGAGATTGATGCGGCACGATTGCTGGTCTACCGTGCAGCATGGCTGAAGGACAAGGGCGTGCGCTTTACCAGAGAAGCGGCCATGGCGAAACTCTACGCCTCCGAGGCTGCCGAACGGGCTTGTTTCAAAGCCATCCAAATCCATGGCGGGTACGGCTATATGAAGGAATACGATGTCGAGCGCATCTACCGCGACAACCGTCTGACCACAATCGGCGAGGGGACAAGTGAAATTCAGCGTCTGGTTATCGCGCGCCAAGTGCTTGGGGAAATCTAATCCGAAGTAACTTCTGCGATGGTTGGTACGAAGCCATGACCGAGCGAAGTCGCCCGTTCTCTAACTGAAGGGAGAAAAGCCCTAGATACTGAAACGGATGTGGATGATATCGCCATCCTGCACAATGTAATCCCGGCCTTCTAGATGGAGCAGTCCTTTCTCGCGTGCCGCCACTGCTGAGCCAGCACGCACCAAGTCGTGATAACTGATGACCTCGGCACGGATAAAGCCGCGCTGCATGTCGCTGTGGATGCGTCCTGCAGCCTCAATAACAGCCGTGCCACGCTGGATAGGCCAAGCACGCACCTCTTTTCCTCCAGTGATCGTGAAGAACGTAATCAAGTTTAACAGGCGGTATCCAGCGTTGATAAAGCGGTTGAGGCCCGGTTCCTGAACCCCTAGTTCGCGCAGATAGCCAATGGCTTCCTCCTCGGGCCACTCTGCCAATTCTGCCTCGCACTGGGCGCAGATAACAACAAGTTCAGTTCCTTCCCTTTCCGCGAGGCGGCGCAGTGGTTCTACCAGGGGACCTCCATTGGGTAAATCCTCTTCGCCTACGTTCGCCACATAGAGGATGGGCTTGGCGGTCAGCAGGTTCATTTCACGGGCCAGTTCCAATTCCAATGGGGAAAGGTCTGCGCCACGCAGAGAAACCCCCTGGTTGAGGCGTTGATGCAGCGATTCCAGGGCAGCGAGTTCGGCTTCGAACTCTGCAGGTCTGCCTTTGGCGGCACTCCTTGTTTTTTCTTGGCGCCGCTCTACCGTAGCGACATCAGCCAAGATGAGTTCCAGTTGCACGGTCTCAATATCTTGCATGGGGTCTAATTCTGCGGTCACATGGGGGATGTCCGGATTGCGAAAAGCGCGCACCACCATGGCAATTGCATCCACCGTACGAATGTGGCTCAAGAACTGGTTGCCCAGCCCTTCGCCCTTGCTTGCTCCTTTGACCAGCCCGGCGATGTCTACTACGCGTAGCGTGCTAGGAACAACTTTTTCTGGCTTGACAATGGCTGCAATCTTTTGCAGCCTCTCGTCTGGTACTGCTACCACACCGACATTGGGCTCGATGGTCGTGAAAGGGTAACTTGCTACGAGTGCGTGCGCCTTGGTGAGAGCGTTGAAAAGCGTGGATTTGCCTACATTGGGCAAGCCCACTATACCGAGTTCAACTGCCATTTTTACCCCCTTGGCTTTCGCTTGTTGGATGCCTGGCTAGCCTGGTGCAATGCCTTATGGAGGACGGGCAAGAGGCGTGGGATGACATCCAATTGATTGAGGCTTTTTTCATCCACCCAACGGACTTCCATGGCGTCTGTCGCGGCGATAGGCTCTCCGCTTACGTAGCGTGCCAAAAAGTCTATGAGCACATAGTGGTAAAGGATGCGCCCTTTTTCATCCCGCTGAATCAGGTCAAATGTGGAGAGCACTTCGCCGGGTTCGATCTCGATGCCGCACTCCTCGCGCACCTCGCGGACGGCAGCCTGTGCTAGAGTTTCGCCCAGTTCGACAGTCCCGCCAGGAATGCTCCATTGCCCCTGGTTCGGGGCATTGGCACGGCGGACCAGCAGCACTTGTCCCTCTTTCACCACCACAGCGCCAACACCAACGATAGGCACTGAGGGGTACTCACGACGCATATTTCCCCTCCTGCATGTGCATTATACTTCTTTACTCCCTGCTTGGCAATGTGGGGTAATCCGCTATAATTTCAGAGAGGAATGGTGAGAAAGTGAAGCAAGTTATCTCAGCTTCGCGGCGAACAGATATCCCTTTGTACTATACGCGTTGGCTGGCTGACGTGATTCGCCAGGGATTTGTAGATGTGCCGCAGCCGTACAATGCACGCGTGAGACGTGTTTCTCTGTTACCCGAAGATGTGCATACTGTAGTTCTGTGGTCAAAAGATTTCCGCCCTCTGTTGCGCAATGCGGCTGGCGTCAGGGACGCCTTGGCACGTTATGACCAGGTGTTTTGCCATTTGACCATCACTGGACTGGGAGGCACAGCATTGGAGCCTGGCATCGCCCCTTGGCAGGAAGTGATTGCACAGTTGCCAGAGTTGATTGCCTTTGCTGGGGACCCCCGCCGCGTCTCTATCCGCTACGACCCAATTGTGCATTGGTATGAGGGCGGAGAGGTCAAAAGCAATCTCCCCTTGGCAGAACCGATTCTGCGCGAGGTCAGCAAAACAGGCATCACCGCGGTGCGCATATCATTTGCCACGCTATACGGCAAGGTACGTCAGCGCAGAGGGTGGCGCTGGTATGACCCTGCGCCCGCACAGCGCCTGGAGATCACACGGGAATTGGTCGCCTTGGCTCATTCCCTGGGTTTGATACTCTATGCCTGCAGCCAGAACGATCTCTGCCTAGCCGGAGCGATGCCTTCTCGCTGCATAGATGGCGAATTGCTTTCTCTCCTGCACCCACAACGATTGCCCGCTGCAACGGGCAAAGACCCAGGCCAGCGCCCTGAATGTGGCTGCACACCCAGCGTAGACATCGGCTCCTACCTGATGCGCTGCCCCAATGGATGCCGCTATTGCTATGCCAATCCGAAGATACCCAGCAGATAGAAACTTGGTAAGGGCTTAGAAAATAGAACAGGCTCCCGTGCCTGATGGACACGGGAGCCTGCCTGGCGAGTCCTTGATGGCGCCCCCTTAGTGGGCCTTGACTTTCCAGGTCCAGATTTCTTCCATTCCACCCTGCTTGCCAAACGTGCGCTCCACGTACGGCTTGGTGCAGGTGACGCGGGTGTAGTAGTAAATCGGTGCGATCACCGCTGAATCCACGCACAGGATCTTTTCCGCCTGGAAATAGAGTTCCGCGCGCTTCTTCGGATCGCTCTCCGCAGCTGCCTGCTCGGTCAGCCGTGCGAACTCATCCGCATCAGGGCCAGACCACTTGGGATTGTTGGCGCTCTTCGTAGGATGGAAGACTTCCAAGACCCAGTTGTTCTCATCTGGATAGTCCGCGCACCAACCGAGACGGTAAATCTGCGGTGCATCCTCATCCAGTGTCGCGAGATATACTTTCCACTCCTGGTTGGCTAACTTGACTTCAACACCAAGCACCTCTTTCCAATTTGCCTGGAAGAACTCGGCAATCTTCTGGTGCCCAGCGCTGGTGTTGAACATCAGCGTGATGTCCGGCAAGCCCTTGCCTTCAGGATACCCGGCCTCTGCCAGCAATGCACGCGCCTTTTCCGGATTGAAGGTGATGCCTTCAAACTTCGGATCTTCAGCAGGCGAACCAAAGATGCCTGGGCAGGCGAAGGTCTTGGCAGGTTTCTGCTCGCCCTTCAACACTGTGTCAATCAGTTTCTGGCGGTCCATGGCATAGGAGAAAGCCTGGCGGACCTTCGGGTTATCAAAGGGTGGCTTGGTGGTGTTGAAGCCATAGTAATAGGTGCACAGTACGGGAGCAATGTACAGCTCTTTGCTGAGCACTGGGTCGGCTTTCACGCGGTCCATGTCAGCCAGTGGTACGCCTGCGACATCGAGCTCACCATTTTCATACATGGCAAAGGCGGTTGAGTCATCCGTGACCATGAACCAGTTGATTTGCTCGATGCTGACGTTCTTGGCATCGAACCAGAAGGGGTTCTTCTTCATGATCATCTTGTTCTCATGTTCCCACGTATCCAACACGTAGGGGCCACAAGTCCAGATGTTCCCTGGTTCGGTCCACTTGTCGCCATATTCCTCGATGGATTCCTTCGGCACGGGATAGTTGGTCCACATGCCAGCGATGGCGGCAAAATAGCCGGCAGGCTGGTTCAGCGTAAACTCGACCGTATAGTCGTCCACTGCCCTCACGCCGATGGATTCCAGGTCCGTGCTCTCGCCGGTGTTCACGGCTTCAACGCCTTTGATGATATAGTCCACATAAGCATAGTCAGAGGCTGTTTCCGGGTTAGCGGCGCGCCTCACGCTGTACACAATGTCATGCGCGGTAACGGGGCGCTTTTTCTCTGCCTTTTGCGTGGCTGGGTCCCACCGCACCCAATAGACATCCTTGCGCATCTTGAACGTCCAGACCAAGCCATCATCGGATACTGACCACTCCGTGGCTAGCCAGGGCTTGGGCTCGACCGTCTCGATATCCAGCCTGGTCAACCCCATGAACAAGAGGAAATCGCATTGCACGGAGGTTGTATCCGTGGCGAGGTTGGGGTCCAAGGTAGGTGGCTCGGTGCCATGGTTCAGATTGATCTCCTTGGCGAGCTTCTCAGCGGGCTTGCAAGAGCTGAGCACCATGGCCAAAGCCAGCAACAAGGTTACGATCACAACAAATCTCTTGTGAAACATCTCTTACTCTCCTCCTCAAAATAGAATGGTTATCTGTGTGTCAACAACGATAGGTATTGTCATCCGATGGCTTTGCTTGCTATCCCACCCCCTTTCTTACCGCTTACCGGAATTTCTGTATTTCGACGATGCGCTCTCCACGGTGGTTGCGGGGAAGCGGCTCTTTTTCCTTCTGCAGAAGCATGTACCCCCGCAGCATATCCTGATCGGACTCCGCAGGAGCGCTCACCTTAGAGATAGTCGGTGTTGCGCTGGCTTGATATGCCTTTTGCGACAGAGGCATATTGCGATTCACTTCCAACCCAAAGGCTAACAACAGCACAGAGATCACCACTGCCTGGACAAAGGACGCCAAAGGCAACGCAACGCGCCTTCTGCGGCGTGGAGAGAAAGCCGGAGCATCCATCTCCTTGATCCGAGCGATAATCTTGTGCCAGACATCTGCTGGAGGCTCTGCCTCTCCAACGGTCTCTTCAAGGCTCCAGCGGATCAGCTCTCCGATCTCATCCTCCGCGGATATTGTAGAGCGACTCTGCTTCGTGCTAAGACGTTCCATAAGCTAGCTCCCCTGCTAGGCGTCTATCTTCACGCAGTCTTTTGCGTAAGGCTTTGCAAGCATAGTGCAAGCGGGATTTGACTGTGCCTACTGGGCAATCAAAAATATAAGCGATTTCGGACAGACTAAACCCCTGCAAATAGAACAGCACAATCGTGGCACGCTGTGCAAAACCCAGTGTCGCGATTGCCTCACGCACGATCTGGCGTAATTCTAGTGCCTCCACGGCATGCTCCGGAGAAGCGATAGGCCCAGCAATAAGACGATCAATCCATTCATCGAGGGCCGACGGCCACTGCCGGTTGCGATTCACCCAATTTGCACTCAGGTTGATCACAATACGATGTAACCAGGGAGAAAGTGAGGTTGAAGCATCCACTCTCCCTAGAGCAGCATAGGCGCGCACAAAACAATCTTGCAGAATCTCTTCTGCCGCATCCTGATCGCCGGTGATAGCCAGTGCTGTCTGATACAGCGGCCGCTTGTATTTATGGTATAACGCCTCAAAGGCGTCTAGATTTCCGCAACGGATGCGCGCGACAAGTTCGGCATCCTCATTGATCGGCTCATGCATAGGCTTTGTCCCCAGCGTGAGCACCTATTAGATACACACAAGAGTCGCTCAGAAGGTTCAATACTTACCTCCCGATTGGCTTGTCATCTAGTTAAGGTATAGTGAGCACTTGTCCAACCCAAATCCAGTAGGGATCGGACAAATTGTTCGCGGCAACAATGTCCCAGATATTCTTGCCAAAGCGAGCAGCGATGCTATACAGGGTATCACCCGGTTGTACAACATAAGTAGATCCACCAGAAGGAGTAGTTGATGTGCCTCCTTGTGGGATGACCAGTTTTTGCCCAACGCGGATATACCAGGGATTGACAATGCCATTGGCGCGGCTAATTGCCTCTACCGTTGTGTTGTATCTGCGAGCGATCGAGAAAAGGGTATCCCCAGGCTGAACAGTGTACTCCGCGGCTGTACCGGTGCTCGGTGGTGGAGTCCCCGTTATTTTCAGCACCTGGCCTACGCGGATATAGTTGGGATTTGGCAAGCCATTGAGAGCCACCAAGGCATCAACCGTAGTATTGAAGCGGCGCGCTAGGGAATATAAGGTATCTCCCCATTGCACCGTGTACTCGAATTGGCCAGGTACCGGCGTTGCTACCGCCGTAGGGTAGACAGTAGGGATAGCCGTTGGAATGGGAGTCGGAGAAACCTCAGCCACACTGATCACGGTTGGGCCAGGCGTTAAGGGAATGGTGGTAGGTGGAGGCTGGGGCGTCAACACCTCTGTTGGCGTTAGAGAGGGAAGAGGGGTCTGAGTAACGGCCTGGCCTGCGATTGGAGTAGGAGCAGGTGTCTCCGGTTTGGCGCGCGTGCAGCCAGTGGATATCCAACTTGCCAACAAGACACAGGCGATCAGGGCCACTACCATTATCCGTTTCATCATGCGCGCTCCTTTCACGGCCAGCGATCTCCTAACAATTGTTACAAAATTATCATACCATAACACGGTATCATTGTCAAATAAATCTAGCCAGCAAGTAGAGGCAGGATTTGATCTAGGAGACGCTGTCGGTTCGCCAGGGTAACAGCGAGCACGGACACTCCTGGCATGTTTTTCAAGGCATCTGCCCACGGATGCTTCTGCCAGATGATTGAGCCCAGCACGGTCTTGGGGCTTTGCACGGCGTAGAGGACTGCAGCACGAAACGCTTCAGAAAGCAACTCCATCTTGCCTATTTCATCAATGACCACGTAATCTGACTCGGCTACGGCGCGGTAAAGGGCGGGTACGGCCACGCTGTCCACATTTTCCACATAGACGCCATATTTGCCAACTCGCGGAGAGCCAGGCTTATCTATATGGGCTAGCAGCGCCCGATGCCCGTCCAAGGTGACAATCTCAAAGCCCAGCCGAGCCGCCTTACCACGAATTTCCTGGGTGTAAAATCCACCCCAGCGACCAGGCATTGTGGCAATGATCTTCTGGATGAGGGTAGTCTTGCCAACACCTGGTTGCCCGCTCAGCAGTACTGTCCGTCCCATAACTGCCCTTTTGACATCTAGTCAGGAATATCCAAGTAGTAAAAAGCCGCCAGGACAGTTCCTCGCACGTTCCCCGGCGGCTTTCACGCTCAGTGTACAAATCCTATCTCATCCAGCGGCCAGTAGCGGAACCAGGCGCGCCCCACAATGTAGGATATCTTCACTTCTCCAAAGCTGCGCGAATCATTGCTGGCGCCGCGATTATCGCCAAGGACAAAGACATGCCCAGGAGCTATGACGTGAGGTGCAAGATTGCCATAGGTCAACTGGTGTAGATAGGGCTCTTGCAGCAGTTCGCCGTTGATATAGACATGGCCGTCTCGGATCTCGATTGTCTCCCCAGGCAAGCCCACCACGCGTTTAATCAGCGGGTCTGAATGCCTATCTGGCAATTTAATGACTACGATGTCCCCACGGCGCGGGGGGTGGAAATGGTAAGAGACCTTTTCGATGATCAACCTTTGGTTGTTGTGCAGGTTAGGCTCCATGCTTTGCCCTTCGACCCGGGTCGCTTGAGCCAGGAAGAGATTGACTACCAAGACGATGAGCAAGGCTGGCAGTATTGTCTCCAAGATCTCCCGAATCCAGCGCAGGATAGTGCGTTGCAGCGAATTGGGAGCAGGCTCCGATGGTGTCGGAATAGGGTGCTCTTGATTCATCTAGCGAATCCTCCTGGATTATCGTGGGCTGCGTTGCCTTGAGGTACCCCCGTGGGGTCGGCGAACCGGCGCTGCTGGACCACGGGGCCCGCCTTTCGTTTTGCGGTCGCGTGCACGAGCCTCCTCCGCTGTCCAACCCTCCAGGACAGCTTGTCGCGAGAGCTTGATTTTCCCTTCCTGGTCAATGTCAATAATCATGACCATGATTTCATCGCCGACCTTGACCACATCTTCCACTTTTGCCACGCGGTAATCAGCCAGTTGTGAGATGTGCACCAGTCCGTCGGTGCCCGGCAGGATCTCGACAAAGGCTCCAAAGTCTGTCGTGCGCACTACCTTACCGACATAAATTTTGCCGATTTCCGGCTTTTCGGTCAGCGCCTGAATCATGGCCACGGCTTTCTCACTGCTCGCCTTATCTGTAGAGGCAATATAGACCGTGCCGTCATCTTCTACATCAATCTTTGCCCCTGTCTCTTCAATGATATGGCGAATGGTCTTGCCCCCCGGCCCAATCACCGCGCCGATCTTCTCTGGATCAATTTTGATCAGCGTGATGCGTGGCGCGTACGGAGACAAATCCGGGCGCGCTTCGCGAATCACGGAGAGCATCTTATCCAAGACAAAGAGCCGCGCCTCTTTCGCTTGTTCTAAGGCAGAGCGGATGATCTCTGTGTTGATTCCCTTCACCTTAAGGTCCATTTGCAGCGCAGTAATGCCTTTGGCTGTGCCTGCCACCTTGAAATCCATATCGCCAAGGGCATCTTCCATGCCCAAGATATCCGTCAGGATGGCGTAGCGGTCCCCTTCCTTGATGAGCCCCATAGCAATGCCCGCAACCGGTGCTTTAATGGGCACACCAGCATCCATCAAAGCTAGAGTGCTGGCGCAGACGCTGGCCATCGAGGTGGAGCCATTGGATGAGAGCACCTCCGATACCAGGCGGATGGTATAAGGAAATTCTTCTTCGGGTGGGATCATTGGCAGCAATGCTCGCTCAGCGAGAGCGCCATGCCCGATCTCCCTTCTCCCGGGCGGGCGGAGCCTGGCAGTTTCCCCAGTGCTGTAGGGTGGGAAATTATAGTGGTGTATGTAGCGCTTTGTTTCCTCGGTGGCATCCAGACTGTCAATGATTTGTTCATCGCTCACAGTGCCCAGGGTAGCAATCGTCAGCACCTGGGTCTCACCACGGGTGAACAGACCAGAACCATGTGTGCGCGGCAACAGCCCCACTTCGCAGGAAATAGGGCGAATGGCTTTCAAGTCCCGGCCATCCGGGCGGTAGCCTCTCTCGAGCACTGCCTGACGTACCACGCTTTTCAAATAGTCCTCAAAGGCGGTTAGGATTTCTAGCGAGGGGTATGTTTCACCCAGCTCTTGGATCAGTTCCGCGCGCAGTGCATCAAGAGCTTTGTTGCGTTCTTCCTTGCTCTGTGCTTGTTCCAGTGCCGGCATGATGCGGCCATCCAAACGCTCGCTGACAATGCGGGCAAGCTCTTCACTGACATGGAACAATGGATATTCTTTCTTAGGTTTGCCAACAGCCTGGCGCATCTCCTCCTGCATGCGGATAACGTCCTGGAATGCCTGGTGCCCTTCCTCCATGGCTTGCACCAGAATATCCTCAGACACCTCATTTGCCCCAGCCTCAACCATGATAATGGCATCCGCAGTTCCAGCCAGGCGCAAATCCAGGAGGCTGTTCTGCATCTGTGAAGCGGTCGGATTGAAGAGTAACTTACCATCGGCATAGCCCATGCGGATGGCACCCAACGGCCCTTCAAACGGGATGTCCGAGATCGTCAGCGCTGCTGAAGCCCCAATAATAGCCAGGATATCGAGATAGTGCTCCTGGTCTGCAGAAAGGGCCGTTACAATGACTTGCACCTCGTTGCGGAGGCCCTTGGGGAAAAGCGGACGCAAAGGCCTATCCACCAAGCGACAGAGCAAAATGGCTGCTTCTGATGGGCGGCCTTCCCGCTTGAAGAAGCCACCAGGGATTTTGCCAGCGGCATATAGCCGTTCCTCGTAATCCACAGTCAGGGGGAGAAAAGTGGCGCCTTCCAGGGGCGTTTGCGCAGCAGTAGCCGTGGCTAAAATCACTGTATCGCCACAGCGCACGGTTACCGCTCCATTAGCCTGCCCGGCTAGTTTGCCCGTCTCCACAATTACCGTTGCATCGCCTAGCTTGGCTTCAAAACTTCTTACGTTATTCATTTTTCTATTCCTTCTCTCGTTCGATATTTCGAGATCAGACGGGCAGTCAGGGACTGGGGACTACACCGCATGTCTCCAAATCGCGTGAAAGCGTTTTGCCATGCGGAGCACTCCCCAATTCCTGGACCACCCGTCCTTGATCTCCATTTTTGTGCCGTAACCTCGCTCAATAAAGCGCATAAGGAAACGAGTAGATGAAAACCACCCATCTACTCGTCCATCCAATTATGCCTTTTCAAAGAGTGGTGCACACATGCTTATTTGCGCAGACCTAGCCGCGCCACGATTTCCTTGTAGCGCTTGGCATCTGTGCGGCTCAGATAAGCCAAATGGCGGCGGCGCTGTCCCACCAGCTTCAGCAAGCCACGCCGGGAAGCCTCATCGTGCTTATGGATCTTGAGATGCTCAGTAAGGGCGTTGATGCGCTTGGTGAGCAGCGCTATCTGCACCTCTGGTGATCCGGTATCACTTGGATGGACGTGGAATTCTTGGATGATGGCTTCCTTTTCGTCCTTACTTAAGGCCATGCCGCACCTCCTTTCTCGTTACGACTTTCATCACAAGCAATTATTGTAGCACATTTTGGCATAGAATGCAAATAAACGCTACGCTACGCTAGGACCGACCGCGGCCTATGCCAGAACGAAAACTGCAGTATAATATGGCTACCATGCCCTAAAAGAAAAAGAGGAATTTCGCGTGTCCAACCCTTTGCCTTTTCGCATCCGCCAGCCATACGAAGACATTGTACGGTTGCGGCAGATTACCGAGGTCTTGCTGCGCAACGGCCTCGGCTTTCTGATCGAACAGCTTGACCTGACGCGTTTCCTACCGCCGTGGCGACAAAGGAAGGTCTCCGCTGAAGATAGAGCAAACAGATACTCTGTCCCAGAGCGAGTGCGCCATACACTCGAAGAGTTAGGGCCAACTTTCATCAAACTGGGCCAGATTCTCAGCACCCGGCCAGACCTCTTGCCATCGGAATATATCGAAGAGTTGTCCAAGCTACTGGATGCGGCGCCACCTATCCCGGCTAGCGAGATATTGGCTGAACTCGAAAGGGAATTGGGCGCCCCAGCTCAAGATCTCTTCGCCCATTTTGAGGCAGAGCCTATCGCCAGTGCCTCCATTGGCCAAGCTCACCGTGCGACTTTGAAAAACGGCGAAACCGTGATCGTCAAGATTCAGCGGCCAGGCATAGAGCGCGTGATCGAAGCGGATTTGGATTTGCTCCGGCGACAGGCACGCTTCCTGGAGCACCGCTTGGCCCTCGCTCGCGAGTACCGACTCTCAGAACTGGTCGACGAGTTCGGACAAACTCTACGCGAAGAGTTGGATTACAGCATCGAAGGCCGCAATACGGATCGCCTGCGGCACAATTTGCAGCAGGATACTCGCGTGATTGTGCCCCGCGTGTATTGGGATTTGACCACGCGCCGCATCATCACCACCCAGGAGCTACGTGGCTATAAGCTCCTCGACCTGGAGCGACTGAAAAAAGAAGGCTATGACTTGCCTGCTATTGCTGAAATCATTGTCGACGTATACCTCAAGCAGGTCTTTGTAGATGGTTTCTTCCATGCTGACCCCCATCCAGCCAACATTCTCATCTGCGATGAGCAGATTGGCTTCGTTGATTTCGGCATGATGGGCTATCTCACACCTACTACCAAAGGCATGCTTGCTGACTTACTTGTGCACACGCTCAATGAAGATGTGGACCAGCTTACGCAGGCTGTTATACGTTTAGGGGCGATAGAACGGTATACAAATTTCAACGAACTGCGGCGTGATATCCAACGCCTGTTGTTCCGTTACTATGGGCTAGCCTTGGAGGAGGTCCATCTCGGTGAGTTCCTGGAAGATATCATGACCATCGCTTTCAGACACCGTATTCACCTTCCCGCTGACTTAGCCTTGTTGGCACGCACAGTAGTAGTTTTGGAAGGAGTTGCTCGCACGCTCTCGCCTGATTTCGTGTTGGTAGACAAAGCACGCCCTTTCGTCCAACGGTTGATCAGCGAGCAGCTTTCTCTGCAACACTTGGGTGCACGCACTATGCGTACTCTGCGCGAAATAGATCAATTGGTTCAGGTATTGCCACAGCGTTTGGATAGGCTGTCAAGCCAACTGGAACAAGGGGACATGACATTGGGCATTGACCTCCGTCATCTACAGAACCTACTGCTGAAGTTGGATCGGGTCGCGAATCGTTTGTCCTTCAGCATCCTGGTCGCTGCACTCATTATCGGCTCAGCATTGATTATCCTAGGCGGAGAAGCAGCTTCTGTGTGGCGGTTGCCTGTCATCGGGGTAGCATTGCCCATCGCACAAATCAGTTTTGTGCTTGCCGGGATACTTGCTGCCTGGCTGCTTCTATCCATTATTCGCTCTAAAGGATTGTGAAAAAGCCAAGTGGGAATCACCGCAGGCTCTTGCCTGCATAAAGTTCGTATATACCATTCACTTTCATAGAAGGAGACGACATGAAAATTCTCGTTACAGGCGGAGCGGGCTTTATCGGCTCGCATGTTGTGGACGCATATCTGGAGCAGGGCCATAAAGTACTGGTGGTAGATGATCTCAGCACCGGTAAGAAAGAGAACGTTCATCCCCGTGCGCGGTTCTACCACCTGGATATCCGGGATAAAGCTTTAGAGAAGGTTTTCGCGGAGGAAAAACCTGATATTGTCAATCATCACGCGGCAAAGGTCAGTGTCCGCGAATCTATGGCGCAACCGCTCCTTTATGCGGATGTCAACATCTTGGGCTCTCTGAACCTGCTGGAGCTAAGCCGAAAATATAGGGTCAAAAAGTTTATCTATATTTCCACCGGCGGAGCGCTTTATGGCGAACCACAATATCTGCCAGCAGATGAACACCATCCCATCCAGCCCCTGGATCCTTATGGCGCAAGCAAGGCTTGTTTTGAATACTATCTGCCGCTATACCGCCACAATTACGGGCTTTCTTTCACCGTCTTGCGATATGGCAATGTATACGGACCTCGGCAGGACCCTTATGGCGAGGCAGGGGTGGTGGCTATCTTTACTGGCCAAATGCTGCGCGGCGAGCAAGCCGTAATCAATGGCTCAGGCGAGCAAGAGCGTGATTTTGTCTACGTGGGCGACGTAGCACAGGCTAATATCCTGGCTCTCGACAGGGGCGACGGGGGGTTCTACAACATTGGTACTAGCGTGGGCACATCTGTCAATGAGATTTTTGCCCGGCTCAAGTCGGCGACCGGTTATGCTAAGCCGCCAGTGCATGGGCCTCCCAAAGCAGGGGAGGTGTTCAAGGTCTATCTCAATATAGACAAGGCGAAGCGCGAACTAGGCTGGCAGCCAGTCGTTACTTTGGAAGAGGGCTTGCGACGCACTGTAGAGTACTTCCGAGCAAAAGGATAAGGACACGCCTCAAAAACACGGCCTTTACGTCCATAGTGTGCACGGCAGTGTGTTTTTCAGCGCTGAAGTGCGTGCTAGAGACAGGAGCACGAGATGCATATTGCCTTCAATGCGTTCTTCCTAGGGGAAGAAACCACCGGCAGCGGCCAGTACATGCACCACCTGCTGCACGCCCTGGCTCAACTAGACAAAGGGCATGAGTATTTCCTGTATTCGGGCAAGAAACCAGGTTTTGCAAGGGAGCCTGATTTCGCAAGCCCCTTACAGATATTGTACACGCCCTTTCCCCGCCGTTTCGAGAACCTGAATAAGCTGTGGTTCGAACAGATTGCCTTTCCCCTGGCTTGCCGCCGTGCATCCGTGCATCTAGCCCACGTGCCCTACTTTGCTTCTCCCATCCTCCCTACGGTGCCGACCGTAGTCACCATTCACGACTTGATACCACTGCTCTTGCCCGCTTATCGCAGTTCTGTTTTCGTGCAGTTATATACACACATGGTTGCTGCTGCAGCACGGCGAGCAACACGCATCATCACGGATTCCCAATGTTCCAAGAACGATATTGTCAGGTATTTGCGCGTGCCATCAGAACGAGTCCATGTCATTTACCTCGCTGCTGATCCAGCCTGCCAACCTGTGCGGGACGAGAATGTACTAGCCGCTGTGCGCCACAAATATGGCTTGCCGGATGAATACGTGCTGTATTTAGGCGGCTTTGATCAGCGCAAGAACGTGCCCATGCTGCTCAAAGCCTATGCACAAGTAGCGAAGATACTAGGAGCGGGGACACCGTACCTGGTTGTAGCCGGCCGTTTGCCGGCTATGGATACCCGCCTATTCCCCAATCCCCGGCGAGTTGCTCACGAACTCGGCATAGAGCGGAAGGTTATTTTCACGGGATGGGTCGCGGAGGAGGACAAACCCGCGCTTTACAGTGGGGCACTGATTTTTGTCTTTCTATCTATTTATGAAGGCTTTGGGTTGATGCCGTTGGAAGCCATGTCTTGTGGAACTCCCGTGCTTGTTTCCAGAGCCGCCTCCTTGCCCGAGGTGGTAGGGAAGGGGGGGTGGATGGTGGATCCCATGGATCTGGACGAGGTAACGGAAGGCATACGGACCCTATTGTGCGATCCTGCGTTGCGCCAAGAACTTGCCCAAAATGCGCTAGCGCAAGCGAGGCAATTTGATTGGGGAAAGACCGCCGAGCAAACTTTTGCGGTGTACGAACTGGCTGTACAAAAACCCATTGCACAAAGGCAGATTTGTGAATTTGACTAATCCCCCATGCTTTGGTATAATATTACGGCGACGCGGGGTGGAGCAGCGGTAGCTCGTTGGGCTCATAACCCAAAGGTCACAGGTTCGAATCCTGTCCCCGCTACTTTTTTCCTAGATGGCGGCGTAGCTCAGTTGGCAGAGCAGGGGACTCATAAGCCCTGGGTCACTAGTTCAAGTCTAGTCGCCGCCATATTCCATTTCCAGTAGTTTTCAGCAAAGCGCCTTCTTACTACAGGAGTAAGAAGGCGCTTTTACTTTTCGCAGGCAAGGACCTAAAGTTAGCGGGCCAGGTTCCTGGGAAGCGCAACTTTGGCAGTAACCAGGGCATTCACAACCTGGCTAATCCCGCCATTGCCGGCAATGCTCAGAAGGCGATACGCTTCATCGAAACCGACCTGGTAAGTGCGACGGATAAATTCTACCATATCCGCAGCAGCAATGCTCAGTGCTTCCTGAAGTGTAGGAGCACTGGCAATAGTAATCCAATTCTCTTGGGTTTCGACACGCGGTCGCAGCAGAGGCTCAGGGGACACGTGCACACGGAGTTTAACCCTACCAGATGTTTCTACCCCTTGACCGCATAATTCTCCATCGCCCTGGGCAGCGTGTAGATCACCAACAGCGAGGAGGCCACCAGGAACAAATACAGGTAGACAGACAGTAGCCCCCTCTTGTATCTCACGTGTATCGAGATTCCCCCCATGATCACCCGGCACCGAAGTGGGGACAGGCTTTCTCGGTGCGGTGCCAATTGCCCCAATCAAGGGTTTCAGTGGGATTGAAAATCGTCCTAGTCGAATGGTTCTGCGTTGGATATCAATAGGGACAACATAGGTTGTCTCTTCCGTTACCTGCGTGCCAAGGATTCCCAACCCTGGTTTCAAGGGCATAAAACCTCGATCCGAGGGTTCAATGGCGAGCACCTCGATGCGCAGTGAGTTTCCTGGCATGGCGCCATCCACCGCGATAGGGCCAGTGCAGGGCATCAATCGTGTCGTGTCCATTTGTGAACGGCGGTCCTTTGTGCTCTTGATCTGCCCATCATAGCAATCACGGCACTCAACCCAAAACTCTTCCCCGTCTTGCACCATTTCGACCGGATCACAGGCGCCAAAAACACGGATCACTTGGTCAGAAGGAATTATTTTCATTCTACTTTATTCCTTACCTGGAGGGTAGCCAACATCTGTTTTCCTTTAGATACCCAGCGTGTATAGCTTACCGAATCCGTAAGATTACGCGCCAATGCCAGCAAGCCACCCGGGGTAAAGCGCAGCATGAGCAGAACGACCAAGCCAAAAATGGACATATAGTAACGACCATAGACCCGCAGATACTCCGCGAGAAACTCCACACATACGGCGCCTATCACGGGGCCAATGAAAGTTCCCAGACCACCCATGATCGCCATTGCCAGTACAAAGGACATTGCAGTCTGAGTAGCCCAATCGGGAGTGACAATGCCAAGATAATGGGCTAAAAACGCTCCAGCCAGACTAGCCATGGCCGATGTCAGTGAAAACGCAAATAATTTGTATCGTGCCAACGGCACACCCGCTACACTCGCTGCTGTTTGGTCTTCCCGAATTGCTTGGAGTGTAAAACCAATGGGGGAGTTAATAATGCGATACAAAACGACAAGCCCTCCGATAGCCAATACAAGCACGGTATAATAGTACGGTGTTTTGGAAACGCCAGGGTAGAGGCGCACGCTGAGCAGACCCAGAGAGCCTCGCGTGATCTTGTATTCTAGATTTAAGACGGTGCGAAATGCTTCTGCAAAAGCCAGTGTCGCTAGAGAGTGGTATACACCTCTCATCCTCAAGCAAAGTATCCCCAATGCATAACCGACAATTGCTCCAACACACATGCCAATCAACATGCCCAATGCCGGGTGAATGCCAAACCTAGTTGCTACAAGGGTGGAAGCATACCCGCCCATCGTGGAAAAACTCACATGAGCAAAGGACATTTGCCCCGCATAGCCCACGAGTAAATTCCAACTAGAAACGACGATCACATAATAGAGACTCAAAATGGCAACATGAGTCCAGTAGACCCCCGCCCAGAAAGGCAAGGAGAGGACTAGGATGGACAATAGTAACCCGATAATGATCTTTGCTCTCGGCTTCAAAATTCTTGACCTCCGAACAAGCCTGTGGGTTTGATCAGCAACACCAACACAATAACGAGGAAGCCATACACATCGCGGTAGCCTGGGGAGAGGAACAGCACCCCGAGACTCTCAAGCACCCCTAGCAAAAGGGCACCAATGATAGCCCCTTTGATTGAACCCATGCCGCCCAACACCAGAATCGCATTGGCTTTAGAGGCTGCTAAGGATCCGGAGGCTGGATAAACCAGAAAGGTAGGCGCGAGAAGCGCTCCAGCCGCGGCAGCCATGGCTGTGCCAATGCCAAAAGCCACTGGGTTCATGCGGTTGACGTCAATCCCGCAGATAGCAGCTGCATCGCGATCTTGTGCGATAGCCCGCAATGCGATACCCAAGCGCGTTTTGCTCAATAACAGCAAGAGCAATGCCATCAACAGGATAGCAACCAGCGAAGCAATCACGCGGGTAGCGCCTACGGAGACAATGCCTAGATTCACCGATCCCTCAGCCAAAGGCGCCGATGCTTTTTGATAGGGACCAAATATCGGAATCACAACATTCATCAGGAAGACCGAGAGCGAAAAAGTCATCAGCAAGGCATAATCGCTGGGCCGTTCCAACCTGCCAGAATAGAAGGGGGTGAGCAGAGCACGTTCCACAAACAAGCCGATAAAGAACACAGTAACAATCGCGCCCAAAATGCCGGCTACTGGTCCTAGCCCGAGTTTGATGGAGCAAATATAGGCAGCATACCCACCCAGCATATAGAATTCGCCATGGGCAAAATTGACAATCTTCATGACTCCTAGGATAAGTGTAAGCCCGAGCGCCATCAGCCCATAAATGTTGCCGATGATCAGACCGTTAATTACGTATGAAAGAAACAATTCCAGACTTTTCGGCATGCATACTCCCTTTTGCTAATTCTTGTTGCCCCTGCCATTTCCGGCAGGGGCAACAAATTGATCGCACAACATCTCTTACTTGGGTGGTTTCTGTAGGTCGGCTGTCTTCAGGTTCACAGGGAAGACAATCTCACATTTATCAGGCGTCTGACCGACTTCTGTGTACTGCAGGAACAGCAACGGCACATCAGCCTGATGGTAATACACACCCGGTTCTGTGGGGAACGACATGATGCCCCGCGTGCCTTTGACCTTTACCTTCTCTAGGGCTTCGATCAGTTTATCTGTGTCGGTTGAGCCAGCCAGTTTAATGGCTTCTTCCAGCACGAGTATCGCATCATAAGCCTGTAACCCCGAATACGTTGGTGGGCGCCCATAGGTCTTGGTATACTTGTCAATGAAAGGTTGGGTCAGGTCAGTATACTGTGCCTTTGGGTGGATGGCTGTCTCCCAAACGACATACTGCGCAGCAGACCCAGCCGTTTCCCACAGCTCAGGATACCCCATATCCGCGACACCAGAGAACAAAGCGCAGTTCGCTGTCGGTGCGAGCCCCAATTCTTTGGCTTGCTTGATAATCAGGTAGGCACCAACACCGGTCACGTTCACAACCAGGATGTCTGGGTTGAATTCCTGAGCTTGCAGCAAGAAGGGCACAAAGTCTTTCGTCGTCCTGTCAACCACCAGGCTCTCGTACGTGATGCCGAGGTTTTCCAATGCTTTTCCTAAGAGCTGGATCCCCTCTACACCAAAGTCAGTATCCTCGGCGAGGAGGAAGGGCCGTTTAAAGCCACTGGCTTGAATAAACTCAGCTATTTTCGCGTTGAACAAGGTATTGCTGGCTGGTATGGCAAAGACCTCCCGATAGCCTCTTGTTCTGATCTTGTCCGACCAAGCCTCAACATCAATCAGGATCACATGGCTACGATGGGCTACCTCCATTTCAGCCAGCAGTGCTGAGCTATGTCCCTCGCCAACCACAGCGATGACCTTGTCTTTATTGATGAGCTTCTCCATCGCAGCGGTGCCTTTTTCTGGTGTGCCGGCCGAGTCTTCAAAGACCAGCTCCAAAGGCCTTCCGAGCAAGCCACCAGCCGCGTTGATTTCATCAATGCGCAGCTTGAAAGCATTCATCATTTCCGTGCCAAGCGCTGGTGTGCCAGGAGGTGAAAGCGGGCCAATGCCACCAATTTTGATTGGTTCTTTTGCCGCTGGCGCTTCTGCAGGCTTCGTAGGCACGGGACCTGCTGGAGCGCAACCCGCTACTATGCCCAGTACTAGGGCTAGTGTTACCAGTACAGGGAACCATCTTCTGATTTTCATGGGATCTCCTCCTTGTTGAGTGAATTGAACTGCGCTGAACTTGCGGTCACGGCCAGTTATTGTGTTTTGGTATTACCCTGTCCCCCTTTTCCCTCCTAGCCGCGAATTTTTCCCCAGTGAACCACTGGGCCTGCTTTGTGAAAGATGCAGGAGTATTATTGCGTCTATGAATGCTTTCCCTCACATGCCGAGATAGGCAGCGCGAACTTTCTCATTGTTCAGAAGTTCGGCAGCGCTACCCGCGAGCGCAACATGGCCCGTCTCTAATACGGCGGCGCGTGTTGCGATCTCCAATGCGCGTTGCGCATTCTGCTCCACAAGGAGTATAGTAGTGCCCGCAGCGTTCAGTTCCACGATGATGCGGAAAACTTCATCTACTACTTTCGGCGCCAGGCCCATGGATGGTTCATCCATAAGCAATAATGAAGGCTTGCTAATCAAGGCACGCGCGATCGCGAGCATTTGTTGCTCGCCACCGCTTAGCGAGCCGGCAAGCTGAGATTGTCGTTCAGCAAGGCGTGGAAACCGCTCAAATAACTCCGCCATCCTCTCTTGCCGTACTTTGGCGTCTTTGATTAAGTAAGCCCCTGCTACCAAATTTTCGCGTACGGTTAGCTCTGGGAAAATTCGGCGACCTTCGAATACCATTGAAATGCCACGTCTCACGATATCCACTGGGTTGCGATTTTCAATACGCTGGCCTAAGAACTCAATGGCCCCCTGGCTGATCTTTAATAGGCCGACAATGCTACGTAATGTCGAACTCTTGCCTGCGCCATTCGCTCCCAAAAGGGCAAAGATCTCGCCCTTTTTGACTTCCAGCGATACATCATTTAAAGCACGCACATCCCCATAAGAAGCAGTCACATGGCTAAGCACGAGCATTTCTTTTTTCCCCCAAGTAGGCTGAGATAACGCGCTCATCACTGCATACTTCCATTGGGGTTCCTTCAGCAATAACCTGGCCAAAATTCATGACAGTAACTACATCAGAAATCCCCATCACGATGCGCATATTGTGCTCCACCAGCAATATGGCGAGCCCACGTTGTCGCAGGGACTGGATAAGTTCGAGCATAGTTTCAGACTCGGTGGGATTCATGCCTGTAGTGGGCTCATCCAAAAGAAGCACCTTTACAGGGCAAGCAAGCGCCCGTGCGAGTTCCACCCGTTTTTGTTCGCCATAGGGTAGATTCTTGGGCAAGGAATTGGCGCGGTGGGTCAAACCAACGATTTCGAGTACCTGATCCGCTTCTTCATATACACTGCGTAACAGAGCACTGTTGGGTCCCGAACGTACGATCGACTGTAAAATGCCATGGCGCTTTGCAGCGTTCACGGCTACCGCCACATTAGCGCGTACGGAAATGTTTTTGAAAAGGCGCACATTTTGAAACGTGCGACCAATGCCCTTTTCTGTAATGCGGTGCGGAGGTAGTCCTACTAGATTCTCGCCGTTTAGCAGCACTTCACCGGCGTCAGGCTTGATGAGATTGCAGATAAGATTAAAGACAGTGCTCTTCCCAGCGCCATTTGGGCCTATCAGGGCATGTATCTCGCCGGGTTTTACTACACAGTTAAAATCTAGTACCGCTTGTAAACCGCCAAATGATTTCGATAGCCGCTTGATCTCCAAAATAGCCAAGAATAATCATCTCCTGTAAGAAAGATCGGCATTGGAACAGATTAGGGGATGAGACAGCATCAAACAGCAACAGCTGGGCAGGGTCTGATCGCTTGAGCAGCTCGATACAAACAAAGATGTTACAGCTGTTTCAGAGGTACAATAAACAGTGGACCACGATGTCCACCTAGGTTTGGAACGCAATAAGATAGCCACACTGCTTGTCCTGATTATAGGCACTGCGTTCTCTTCTTACTGAAATGTCAATCAGAATGGGGAAAATCGACCAGCACTCAATAATGAGATGCAGATTAATTCCAGCGCCAACCGGCGTGTTATAATAGATGAGATTTCAAATTTTGTCAAATAATGGACAGGTAGTTACACCAAGAATGAATTGACAGGCAAGGCTGATGGCGGTATGATTTGCGGCAGATCATGTACCAAGGCAAGCCCAAAAGCCCATTGCTTGACTTATAGCACTGGTATCTGGTATCAACAGGCGGTCTCCCACTGTTGTTTGCCGAAAACTGAACTCAGGAGGAACAATGCGCACACCGATTATTGCCGGAAATTGGAAGATGCACAAGACGATTGCAGAAGCCATTGCTCTGGTCAGAGAAATGCGCCGAGAACTCAACGAGATCGAAGGCGTGGAAAAGGTGCTTTGCCCACCCTTCACTGCGTTGGCTGCGGTGGCGGAACTCATCCGTACAACGCAGATTAAACTTGGCGCTCAGGATATGCACTGGGAGGACCAGGGAGCATTTACCGGCGCTATTTCCCCTCTTATGCTAAAGGAATTGTGCCAATATGTGATCATTGGCCACTCGGAACGCCGCCAGTACTTTGGTGAGACAGATGAAGGGGTCAATCGTAAAGTCAAGGCAGCGCTCAAGCATGGGTTGACCCCCATCATCTGCGTTGGTGAAAACCTGGCTCAGAATGAAGCGGGGCAGACAGAAGCGATCGTCAGCGCACAGGTGCGGGCTGCATTGCAAGGCTTGACTGCTGCACAAGTGAAATCTCTGGTCATTGCTTATGAGCCCATTTGGGCCATTGGCACGGGGAAACCAGCGACGGGCAGCGGAGCCAATGCCATTATTGGCCAGGTTGTGCGAGGCACAGTCTCTTCGCTGTTTGGTGAAAGCGCAGCCCAAGCTCTGCGCATCCAATACGGTGGCAGCGTAAGCCCAGAGAGCATCGCCGAGTTCATGACACAACCCGAGATTGATGGGGCTCTGGTGGGAGGCGCCAGCCTGAGCGCAGCCAAGTTCGTTGCCATTACCAGGATCGCAGCGCAGAGCAAGCAGCAAGGAGCGAAAAACAGAACATAAATGGCCACCGATTGGACGCCATTGATCTGGTTGGCGGCACTTATTATCCCTCTGCTAGTGGTCAAACGCTGGCTGAGCCGCCATTTACAGGGTATCGGATTGCTTCTCTCCGGCGATCCAGAAACTGCTACTCTGGTGCATTATCTCATCTTACTGCCAGGCATTGTCTTGCACGAATTCAGCCATTACCTAGCGGCAAAACTGGTCGGGGTAAAGACAGCGGGCATCTCTCTCAAACCACAAGCCAAGCGTGGCGGCAACATACGGTTGGGAGCAGTGAAAGTCAAGAAGGCTGACCCCTTCCGTGAGAGTTGGATTGGCTTGGCTCCACTAATTAGCGGCAGTGTGGCTATTTTGCTCCTAGCACGCTGGCAGTTTGGTGTTGAGGCTTTGCCAATTTTGCACCCTGATGCAGTAGCAAAAACGTTTATTTCCTCTCTACAGCGTCCTGATGCCCTGTTATGGCTTTACCTCATCTTCTCCATCAGCAATGCCATGTTGCCCAGCGAATCCGACCGCCAGGCATGGGTCTCTGTGCTGCTCTTCCTGGGCCTTGCGGCAGCGCTTGTCTATGTCTCGGGTGTAACTGTTCAGATACCTGTCTCCCTCAAGCGCTCGCTTTTGACAGGTGTGACTTACCTTGCTTTTACCTTTGGCCTTGCCCTGGTGGTTGATCTGCCGGTTGCCTTAGCACTATTCCTGCTGGAAAAACTGGGGGAAGCAGTATTACACAGGCACGTAGAGTACCCATAAAAACAAAAAATCACCATAGAGCCACGGGGAGTGGTAATGTACCTGCAGCGGATATCCACACGGGTATCCGCTTATTTATTCTTCATGCGATGCTCACTCAGCCAAGTGACAATAGCCAATATCGCCACCGTTATCACGCCCAGGACAATCAGTGCACCGAGCTTGAACAGACGGGAGGAAACACTCAGCGCCAACACGCCAAAAGCGGCACTGAGGAGGCAATAAGCCAGCACCACCTGACGCTGTGAAAGCCCTAAATCCACCAAGCGGAAGTGCAAATGGCGGCGGTCTCCATGAACGAAGGAGCCGGTTCTGCGCATGCGCAGCCAGATCAACCAAGCCACATCGAGGATAGGCACGGCTAGCACAAGCAGGACAGTAGCCATGCGTGCTCCGGCGACGATGGATAGTGTGGCGACAGCATAGCCAAGGAAAAAGGAGCCACTGCTGCCCATGAATACCCTCGCTGGATAGAAATTGTAGGGCAGAAAACCAAGCGTGCAACCCAGTAAAGCGAGAGGCAGGAGTGACACACTGTACTGCCCCACACGGTACATGTGAATGAAAAGCACGCCAGCCACAATTGCTGCCACACTGGCTGCCAAGCCATCCAACCCATCGAGGAAATTGACCGTATTGATCATTCCTACGATCCAGAGGATCGTGATGAGTGTTGTCCAATACCAAGGGAAAATCACTAGTTGGTTCGTAAAAGGATTCATCACCCGTTCAATGAACACAAGGGTGCACACAGCGATCAATGCTGCAATCAACTGGGCGAGGAACTGGGATGCTGGCTTCAATTCACGCCGGTCATCAGAGAGGCCAACTGCGAATAGGAAAGTACTGCCGAGGAGGATCCCAGCCAGGCGGATGGGTTCCTTTGGATCAGGTCCTTCAGGAGCGGGCAGCTGTGGGCCTAGCACTGCTGCTAGTAATGCCGCCACAGCGAATGCTATATAGAGGGCAATACCGCCGGAGCGGGGCACAATACCGGCATGTTTACGTCGGCCGCCGGGTTTGTCTACCATGCGCCACTGCTTGCCTACTCGCGCGGCAACCGGAGTGAGAAGCAAAGAAAGGCCAAAAGCAAGGACAAAAACAAGGAGAAAAGCCATCGGATAATCCATTCATGTCGGTCAGAAACCAGGTTTCTGCCAGAAACCTGGTTTCTGAAGATCAGCCTGTACCGAATTGCCGATCACCGGCGTCTCCTAAACCAGGCACAATGTAGCCTGCTGGCGGGTCGCCTGGCTTGCTCGGCTCAGGAGTGAGATGGTCATCTATGGCGGCGAGGTGAATGTCCACATCAGGGTGTGCTGTGCTCAGCCGCTCTACCCCTTCCGGTGCACCGATGATCCCAACGAATTTGATGCGTTTGGCACCCCAGCGTTTGAGGATGTCCACTGTAGCCACGGCTGAACCACCAGTAGCCAGCATCGGATCGAGGATAAGGCAAACCTGAACAGTAGGATGAACAGGAAGTTTGTTGTAGTACTCGATGGGCTGCAAAGTGCGATGGTCCCTATACAAGCCAATGTGCCACACTTCAGCTGCAGGCATCATTTCCCAGATGCCTTCCACCATGCCTAATCCAGCCCGTAAGATGGGGACCAAGCCGATCTTATCCGTGAGCTCATAGCCTTTGGCGGTCGCCAGCGGAGTTTGGACAGAAACTTCCTGCACCCCCAAATCAGCCGTAGCCTCATAAGCCAAGAGGATGGCGACCTCACGAATGAGTTCGCGGAATTTCTTAGGTTCCGTATGGATGTCACGCAAAAGCGTGACTTTATGCCGGATTAAAGGATGGTTGGAAACGAAGACACGCGCCATAATCTTACCTCCTAAAATTAGACCCTAAAGGTTTGGAAAACCTTTAGGGTCTAGTTTTATTCAGCCTCGCATTTTTTCAAGAGGCTTTCCCACTCCTCATCCACTCTGGCTTGTATCTCGGCAATTACATGCTTGAACTGGGGCTGGAAAAGATGCTGGAAACGACCTTGCATCTTCAGCCATTCCTCTACAGGCTTTTTCTCGCGTGGCTTGTAGTTTAGTTTCCACACGCCATTTTCCACCTCAAACAGCGGCCAATAGCAAGTCTCTACGGCAAGGCGTGTAACCTCGATGGAAGTCTCCGTACCGTGCCGCCAGCCACGGTTACAGTCAGAGATCACGTTGATGAAAGAAGGCCCATCTGCAGCCGCTGCTTTCCTGGCTTTCTCCATGAGGTCACGCCAGTGGCTGGGCGCCGCCTGTGCCACATAGGGAATGCGATGGGCAGCGATGATCTCGGTGAGCGGTTTGCGCCACTGCACTTTGCCTGGGATGACCGTACCTGCGGGCGAAGTCGTTGTGTGAGCGCCCATCGGTGTGGCTGAACTGCGCTGGATACCCGTGTTCATATATGCCTCGTTGTTGAGGCACACATAGATAAAACGGTGTCCTCGTTCCAGCGCCCCAGACAGCCATTGCAGGCCGATGTCGTAGGTTGCACCATCACCGCCAATGGCGATAAAGCGGATGTTGCGCTCCGGGATTTTACCCCGTCGCACTAGCACACGATACATCGCCTCAGCGCCTGCGATAGTCGTGGATACGTTCTCAAAGGCATTGTGTATCCAAGGCACATTCCAGGCTGTGTAAGGGTACATGGATGTGGCGATCTCCGTACAGCCCGTTGCCGCACCAACTACTACAGGCTCATCTATCGCGTTGAGAATCTGTCGAATGATGATCGGCTCTGCACAGCCAGCACAGAAACGATGGCCTGGAGCTAATCGTTCTGGCTTGGTTGCTTGTTCCTTCAATTTAATCACCATATGCCTACTCCCTCAGTCCCAGATAATTCACCAGTGATTTGACCTTGCCGGTATCGGCGATTTCCTGTAGATCACTCGCCACTCTCTCAATATATTCTGGGAGAACATCACGTCCACCCAGACCGTAGATATAGTTTACCACTTTCTGCGTGGCACCAGCAGCAAACAATGCCGCACACACCTCCAGAAATAGCGGTCCTGCTCCTTCCATAGCACCGAAGCTGATCGAGCGGTCTAGCACTGCAACGGCTTTTACATCCTTCAAAGCCGCGACCAATTCCTGTGCTGGGAATGGCCGGAAAACGCGCAATTTCAAGAGCCCGATCTTCAGTCCCTTTTTGCGCAGTTCCCGGATCACTGTGCGGGCAGTGCCGGCAGTCGAACTCAGCACAATGATCGCTAGCTCTGCGTCATCCATCGCGTAGGCATCAAAGATACCATAGGTGCGGCCAAACACTTGGCCAAATTCTTTGCCTACATCCACGATGACTTTCATCGCCTTGCTCATGGCATCTGTCTGCTGACGTTTGTGCTCGAAGTAGTAATCCCACAGATCCCATGCACCAAAAGTAACTGGGTGGTCAATGTCTAGCAAGGAATATTTTGGCGTGTACGTCCCGATGAATTCCTTCACCGAGGCATCGTCTGCTACTTCTACCAATTCCACCGCATGCCCGGTGATGAAGCCATCTTGCATGACCATTACCGGGAGAAGCAAATCAGGATGCTCCGCGATACGCACAGCTTGGATCGTGTTATCGTACGCTTCCTGTCCTGTCTCCGAATAGAGCTGGATCCACCCTGCATCCCGTGCCCCCATCGAATCCGAATGGTCACAATGGATATTTAATGGAGCAGAGAGGGCGCGGTTGACCACTGACATGACGATAGGCAGCCGCAACGAAGCGGCAATGTACAATTCCTCCCACATGAGCGCTAAGCCATTTGCGGCGGTGGCCGTCATAACCCGGCCGCCGGCTGCCGCAGCCCCAATGCAGGCACTCATCGCCGCATGTTCGCTCTCCACAGCGATGAATTCAGTGTCCACTTCGCCATCAGCCACATACTGTGAAAAGGTCTGTACAATAGCGGTCTGCGGTGTGATGGGATAAGCAGCTACGACATCAGGGTTGATTTGCCGCATCGCCTGTGCTGATGCATGTGCTCCTTCCAAAGCCATTTTTGTGGATACGACCATTTTTCCTATGTCCTCCTCATTGTAGCCCGATAAGGAATTAGCAACGAGCGCTGAGTGATGGACAGCATTCCTTTCCCTGCTCACTTGCCACTTGTCACTCAGCACTTCTCTTCCTTTTCCCACGACTTTTCTTCCACCATCTGGATCACTTTACCCGCCTTGCCGGTATATTCATGGGCATCTACTTTGACCGGGCATTCGTTCGCGCAGATGCCGCATCCCTTGCAGTGGTCATAGTCGAAGCGAACCCAGCGGCCGTTCTCGACAACGATGGCGGAATCTGGGCAATACACCCAGCAAATGAGACAGTGGGTGCATTTGCTCATATCATGCACCGGGCGCAGGACGCGCCAGGTGCCCGTGTTGTATTCTGCCGTACATCCCGGTTCAAGGACAAGCCCGGCAATGTTGGCTTCCCTCCAAGTTGCATTCTCTTTTGCCATATTCTATCCCTCTTTCACTTCTTCATAGGCTCGACGCAGGGCTTTCAGGTTGTTCTCTACTACTTCGGCGCGCAATTTCGCGCCCAGTTTCTCCTGCACCAGATGCAGCGTCTTATCTAAGCTAACCAAACCCGTCGCCCGGATAATGGCGCCCAGCATCAAGGTAGCAGGGATGTCGCGCTTGATCGTCTCCAAAGCAATCCGCGTAGCATCTACCGTAAAGACTTTCTTGTTGTTTTTGAGTCCCAAACGCGCTCGGATTTGCTGAGGTGTTTCAGACGTGTTAACGATCAGCACACCATCTTCTGCCAGTCCTTCCGTAACATCCACAACACCCAGCAGATTGGGGTTCACCACAACGACTACCTCGGGATTGAGGATGTGGCAGTGCAACTCGATGGGCTCATCGCTGATGCGCGTATACGCCTTGATGGGAGCCCCCATGCGCTCTGGGCCGTATTCGGGAAAAGCCTGGAAGTATTTGTCATCCTTCAATGCCGCTTCAGCCAGCAGCTCACTGGCAGTAACAATCCCTTGCCCTGCTCGTCCATGCCAACGAATCTCTGTTAACTTGGCCAATTTTACCCTCCTCAATAATCATGATTCAAATAAATAGTTTGCATCACAGCACAAAATTGAGGTGGTACTTGCCCAGCACCATCCGCGTGTTCCACATTCCTCAAGTAGATTCTGTCCTTCTTGGTGGGGGAAATAGGGAAGGTTTACGGTGTTGCGTTCGCTCCAATTTCTCCTGGCATTTGATACAAGTGGTGGTATGGGGCATAGCGGCCAGTCTGGCCGGATCAATCGGCTCACCACAGATCTCGCAGATGCCATAGCCACCTTTCTCCGCAGCACGCAAAGCGCGTTCGATAGCGGCTAGCTTTCTCTCCAAAGTCTGAATAATTGCCAGGGTCTTTTCTCGTTCGTAGATGTCAGCGGCAGCATCCACCGAATCTTCGCCGCTTTCCGTAATGCGTTCAACTTCGGCTTCCAAGTAACTGCGGAGGCGTTTCAACTCCGCCTGCGTCCGGTCTCGTTCTGCTTGTAGTTTTTTGATCTCCTCTGTGCTCATCTCACTGTTCGAAAGAGAATTAGAACTTGATCAGGGAGAAAACATCATAGCCTTGAAGTTTCTCCATGCCTTTTAAGTAGGTGAGGTCCACGAGAAAGACAATGCTTACAATTTTTCCGCCGAGCCTTTCAATCAGTTCAGCAGCCGCTTTGGCTGATCCCCCCGTAGCCAGCACATCGTCTACTAGTAACACACGTTGGCCCGGTTGAATAGCGTCTTTGTGAATCTCCAGGGTATTGGTGCCATATTCCAAGGTGTAACTAGCGCTGATTGTCTCCCAAGGCAATTTGCCCGGCTTGCGGATGGGCACAAAACCTGCCGCCAGTTCGTACGCCAATGGAGCCCCGAAGATAAACCCTCGCGCCTCAATAGCTGCTACAATGTCGATCTCCTCATCCAGAAAGCGATCAATCAGACCATCAATGGCTTCCTGAAAGGCATCCGGGTCTTTCAACAAAGTCGTAATGTCTTTGAACAGGACTCCTTTCACGGGAAAATCTGGTACATCGCGGATCAATTTCGCCAGGTTCATGTATACCCTCCCTTATTGAATGTGGCACACAGGCCTGAAACCGCGCACGATTGTATCAGAAAATGGCAAAATAAGCAAGTTGACAAACATGGATGATAAATTGCCAGTGCTTGTATATCCGTGTTATAATGAATGGGCAAATGCAGGGCAAAACCAAAGGAGGGGAAATGACTGATAAGCTGCGGTACCTTACGGTCTTAATCGTGGCTGTCTCTCTAGCTTTCCTGTGCGTCCGCCCAGGCAGGGCTCAGCAAGGGAAGGCGTTATCTGCCCTTATCCTCAATGGGGATTTTGAGGGGGATTTTTACCCTTACGGTGCGGGTTACGTCGCTCAATACTGGATCCCCTATGACCTGAGCCCGGGTTCTCCCCCACAATATCTCCGTTCGACATTGCATAAATATGAAGGCCAAGCGAGCCAGATGATTTGGGCAGACACAGTACCATGGTATGCAGGGATCATGCAAACCACCGTGCTGACCTCAGGGCAAAGTGCTGTACGTATCCAGGCAGGCAAACGCTATGTGGTACACGTTTGGGTATATAGCATCTACGGGGGAGCAACGGCACCGGTACAGCATGACAAACTCAACAAACGTGTGGGCATCCATCCCTCAGGTGGGGTGAACCCCAAATCTGCGGATATTGTCTGGACACCTTGGCACGGCCAAGATAAAACCTGGATACAGATTAACGCCGCTGTAGAAGCGAAATCAGATCGACTCACCATCTTCATCGAAGCAAGCGATCCCAAATCGGGTGGACAGGACCAGTTCTATATAGACAACGTTCTGCTCGAAGAAGAGGGAGCACCAACACCAACCGCTACACCTACTAGCACTCCCATCCCAACGGCTACCCCAACCCCTACCGCTACACCAGCTGTTGCTGTGCTGCGCACTATCTCTGTGGGTCGTCAACCGCAAGGAATTGCTGTCCAACCCAATACAGACCGTTTCTTTGTTGCCAACAGTGGCGATAACACGATATCCAGCCTGGAAGGATTCCTGGACTGGCGATATACGTGCTTTAACAGCGGAGGGGAACATCCGAGCAATGTGGCGATTGACCCTGAACAATGTCGCATCTACGTAGCCAATGCGGCTACGAACAGCGTAACCGTCTTTAATATCTGCATGAATCGGCTGATTGCTTCGGTACCCCTTGGCGATGGGCAGTCACCCAGCGGTATTGGGGTGATGACGACAACTAACACTATCTATGTAGCCAATACAATGGCTAACTCTGTAGCGCTCATTGACGGAGATACCCTCACTGTAACCAAAACAATCGCCCTCGGGCCACTGCCAGGGCAAATAGCAACCAATCCATGCACCAACAAAGTTTATGTTACCAATCGCGGCTATCCACCCAGTGATGTAGGAGGAGTAACCGTCATCGATGCCAGTACACAAAGCGTTCGCAAGACAATTGCACTTTCTGAAGCCCCAGAGCCTTATGGCGTAACTGTCAACCCGATCACCAATCGGATATATGTGGCTTCAGCAAGTGGCATGCTGGTGATCATAGACGGCGCCACCGATGAAGTGATTCGGGTGGTGCCATCGCCTGGGCACAGCGGCCTTGACAATGTTGCGGTTAACCCAGCAAGCAACCACGTCTTTGCCCTCAGCGCTACAGGCAACGTAGTATTTGTCTACGATGAAGACATAGGTGGTTGGTTGTATACCCTGCCTGTCGGATCCGGGCGCTACCGTGGTATCGCAGCGAATCCATTCACTTACCATATCGTGGTTTCCAACCCCAGTGACAACACCGTAAGTGTGATTCGCGACTTTGGTTTTTATCAGCCTTTCAAGCTTCGCTTGCCTCTTGTTATAAAATAAGCCAGTTACGACTTCTTGAGAGATAGGAGTTATGGCGATGGCGGTTGATATCCAGCAACGTATCGAGAAACTGCGCCAACTGATTCGGCACCATGACTACTTGTACTATGTCCTGGATGCGCCGGAAATCAGCGATGCAGAGTATGATGCGCTGATGCGCGAGTTGCGCGAACTGGAAGCAGCGCATCCCGAGTTCATTACGCCGGATTCTCCGACGCAGCGCGTGGGCGGCGAAGTACGCGAGCAGTTTGTGAAGGTGCGCCACCCTGCTCCCATCCTCAGCCTGGGCAATGCCTTTGACAGCGATGAAGTACGCGCTTGGCATGAACGCATCCGCAAATTACTGCCTGCAGACACGAAATTGCAATTTGTCGTCGAACCAAAAATTGACGGCTTGACCGTGGTCTTGCATTATGAGGATGGCCTTTTCATGTTGGGGGCTACGCGAGGGGATGGCGAAACTGGTGAAGACATCACGGCAAACCTCCGCACTGTCCCTTCTGTGCCCCTGCGCATCCCTGTACGTACTGACGGTCCGCCACCCCCGCGCAGATTGGTGGTACGCGGCGAAGCCTATATGCGCATCGTTGATTTTGAGGAACTGAACCGCAGCCAACAGGAAAAGGGCGAAAAGACCTTTGCCAACCCGCGCAATGCTGCTGCCGGCAGCCTACGACAGCTTGATCCTGCGGTCACCGCATCCCGCCCATTGCGCCTGTTCACTTATGCCGTTGTCGCAAGCGAGGGAATCGAGTTGCGCACGCAATGGGAGGTATTGCATTACCTAATGGACATGGGGTTCCCGGTAAACCCAGATAACGCTCTCTTCGATGACTTGGAGCAAGCCATAGCCTACAGCGAACAGTGGATGCGGAAACGCGATACGCTGCCCTATGAGGCTGATGGAGTGGTGATTAAAGTAAATGACCTGGCCACACAGGAAAGTCTAGGGGTGGTGGGCAAAGACCCGCGGGGGATGATCGCTTTCAAATTCCCGGCTCGTGAAGCAACAACCCGCCTAAAAGAGCTGGGCATCAATGTCGGGAGAACGGGGACTCTGAATCCGTTTGCGATCCTGGAACCTGTGCGGCTTGGTGGCGTAACTATCGAGCGAGCCACGCTGCATAACTTTGAGGACATTGCCCGTAAGGACATCCGTATTGGCGATATGGTAGTGGTCAAACGGGCTGGTGATGTCATCCCCCAGGTCGAAAAGCCGATTGTTGAACTCAGAACGGGTGCGGAAAAAGTCATCACAATCCCTCAGCATTGCCCTGCCTGTGGTGCACCTACTCACAAACCGGAGGGCGAGGTTGCTGTTTATTGCGTGAATCCCTCGTGTCCCGCGCAGGCTGTACAGCGCATCATTCACTGGGCTAGCACGATGGATATTGAAGGTTTTGGTGAACGCCTGGCGCAACTTTTCGTGGACCACGGCCTCTTGCGTGATTTTGGCGATTTCTATTACTTGAAACGGGAAGACATACTGAAGCTGCCAGGCTTTGCGGAGAAAAGCACGGACAATTTGTTGGCTGCTATCGAAGCCAGCAAAAACCGTCCATTAGCTCGTGTGATTGCGGCATTAGGTATTCGCGGCGTTGGCAGCATCGTAGCAGAAACGCTTGCCCAATATTTCCACTCCATAGATGAACTCAGTCGTGCTTCCCCCGAGGTATTGCAAAGCATCCCTGGGCTGGGCCCAGTCAATGCCTCCAATATCGCTGCCTTCTTTGCTAGCGAACGAACCCGCCAATTGTTAGAGAAGCTGAAACGCGCGGGGGTCAAAATGGAGGAAGAGGCGGCACCCCGTGTCACAACCGGGCCACTAGCAGGAAAGACGTTTGTGATCACGGGCACATTGCCTACTTTGACCCGCGAACAAGCCATCCAACTTATCGAAGCCAATGGAGGGCGAGTAGTAGATGCCGTGAGCAAGAAAACAGATTATTTGCTGCTCGGCGAGAACCCTGGCAGCAAGTACACCAAAGCCCGTGAATTGGGCATCCCCATCATTGATGAAGCACAGCTCCGTGCCATGATCGCTGGGAAGGCAGAGGCAAAGGGAGCAACGCAATTGAGTTTGCCTACCGAATAGTTGGCTGCAGGATGACCATGGCTGCTCCTCGCTTGGACGTAGTTGGCTTGGGCTATTGCTCCTGGGACTATCTGGGCATCGTTGACGCCATCCCAGAATTTGATGCCCCTACGGTAAGCCTGGCTGATTTCGCTACCTCGGGTGGCGGCCCAGTGGCTACAGCGTTAGTAACTCTGGCTAGGCTGGGAGCCCGAACCGGTTTTATTGGCGCCATTGGGGATGACGACGCCGGTTGGCAGTGTAAGCAAGCTTTTGTGCAGGATGGTGTAGACTTCCAACGCATGCGGGTGCACACAGGAGTGCGCACTCCGATCTGTATGATCCTCGTGCAATCTGGAAGCGGCCGGCGCTCTATTCTATGCTATCGGGGCACATGCCCGGAGGTAGAATTGGAGCCAGCAGACTATTCCTATCTCGCCTTAGCTCGCTTTTTGCATTTGGATGGACACCATGTGAGCGCTGCGATTGAAGCAGCAAGATTGATGCATGGGATCGGCGGTACAGTAGTGCTGGATGTGAATAGGCCGCGCCCACGGCTAGATGAACTCCTACCTTGGGTGGATGTGCTCATCACCAACGCCTACTTCCCTGGAGCGTACACTGGTCAGCAAAATTTGGATCATGCCGCGCTGCTCCTGCAGCAAACTGGGGTACGGCTCGTTGTAACCACACTGGGAGAAAAGGGGTGCAAGTATTTCACGGCCGAAGGGCAATGGTACGTACCAGGCTTCTCCGTACCCGTGGTAGATACGACTGGCGCCGGCGATGCCTTCCATGGCGCATTTATCTACGGATTGCTGCAAAACTGGCCCTTAGAGCACACCGCTACTTTTGCCAATGCAGTGGCAGCGCTGAATTGCACTGCTCTGGGCGGGCGAGCGGCATTGCCCCGCTTGGAACAAGTGTTTGCCTTTCTCCGGAGCACTGGGCGATGGGACCCCACCATTGCCCTGAACCAGTGATGCGCTTGCAGCAATCCTGCGCACTGCAGATGGGGCAACTTATAAGGGGACCCTGCTTATTGGAGAGTGTTGAAAATCCTGTCACCCTGAGCAAAGCGAAGGGTCTCGCGTAACTTTAGCCGTATTTTCCCAAGTACCGTGAGATGCTTCACTTCGTTCAGCATGACATTGAAAGGGCTTTTTCAACACTCTCCTTATTGCTCATAACGTGGGAAGAGCACTTCTCCTGGAGAGAGCGCGGTACCGGCCGGATATGTCCCTACTGTAGTGAGCGCTTGCCACCCGGCACTGGGATCAAATTCTAAACCCAATTGTTTCAGAAGCTCCCTTGCTTTGCGTGGCATCACTGGTTCTACCATGTACCCCAGCAGTCGCAACACATCCACTAGGTTGTACAACACGGTGGCCAAGCGCTCTCCTGCCTGTACTGAGCCATTTTTCTGCGCTTTGGCTAGCTCCCAAGGAGTTGTGTCTTGCACATACCCGTTGGCTGCCTCGACCACTTTCCAGATGAGGATCAGCACTTCCTGCAAGGCAACTCGGCGTACTGCATCGGCAACGTGCTCCCCTAATTGCGCCGCCATGGCCAAAAATTTCTGATCCACTGCTTCGGGTTTGCCCTTAGCCTCCGGGACAACGCCATCGAAGTAACGCACCACCATCTGCACCGTACGGTTCAATAGGTTGCCAAAGTCATTGGCTAAATCCGCATTGTAACGGCGGACGAAAGCAGCATCTGTGTAATCCCAATCCGCGCCGAAGGCGCCTTCTCGCATGAAGAAATAGCGTACAGCGTCGGATCCAAATCTCCGCACCAAATCAAAGGGGTCAATGATGTTGCCGGTGGACTTGCTCAGTTTTTGGCCATCTTTTGTCAGCCATCCATGTGCGAATACCAGGCGAGGCACCGGCAAACCAACAGCCATGAGCATAGCTGGCCAATACAAGCAGTGGAAACGGATGATCTCCTTGGCCATCAGGTGCACATCCGCTGGCCAGTAGCGTTGGAATGTTTCTGGATCGTCTCCGTAGCCAATAGCGGTAATGTAGTTGAGCAGCGCATCCACCCATACGTACAACACTTGCCGCGGATCATCGGGCAAGGGGATGCCCCAACGCACACGCTCACGGGAAATGCTAAAGTCTTGCAACCCTTGGCGCAGGACACCCAGAAGCTCATTGCGTCGCGCTTCTGGCTGTACGAAATCCGTCTCGGCGATCAAGTGGTACAGCCTATCCTGATAACGCGATAGGGCAAAGAAGTAATTTTCCTCCTCGGTCCACTCACAAGGACGCTGATGCACGCTGCAGAGGTTTCCTGGCAAAAGCTCATCTTGTTGATAAAAGGCTTCGCAGCGGGAGCAATACCAACCGGCATAGCGACCCCGGTAGACATCTTCAGAAGCCAGAAGCGCGCGAGCGAACTTTTGCACGGCAGCGATATGTCGTGCATCGGTAGTACGGATAAAATAGTCGTTGGAAATATCCAGCATCCGCCAGAGTTCTTTGAATTGAGCAACGATGCTATCGCAGTACTCCTGCGGAGAAAGGCCCTTTTCCTCTGCGATGCGCTCGATATTCTGGCCATGCTCGTCCGTGCCAGTCAAGAAGAAAACATCATCTCCCATGAGACGATGATAGCGAGCTAGCACATCAGCTGCGATCGTGGTGTAAGCGTGCCCGATGTGTGGCACATCATTGACATAGTAGATTGGTGTTGTTACATAGAATTTGCCCATGCAAACCTCCTTCCAGGTCCAATCAGCTGAGAGTGTTGAAAATCTTGTTACCCTGAGTGAAGCGAAGGATCTCGCGTAACTTGAGCCGTATTTTCCCGAGTACTGCGAGATGCTTCACTTCGTTCAGCATGACATTGGAAGGGCTTTTTCAACACTCTCAATCAGCTCTTCCTCGTAAATTTTGCATCCCACTGCAAAAGCACCAATACGGTATAACCTGTCCTATCATAACAAAAGACCCTCGTCCGTCAGGGACGAGGGTTCGCTCTCGTGGTACCACCCTAATTCGCTGTTGATTCGCATCAACAGCCTCAGTCAGTGCCAGCCTAGATGGCACTATGCCCATCTAACGGGGGCAAATCGGCTCAGCTTACTGGGTTAGGTGCCACGCCATGCTCACGATGACAAGTTCATTTCTCCGAGCACAGGGCCCTTCCCGTTCAGCTTGCAGCTCTGAGGCCATTTTCTACGGCTTATCTGCACTGCTTCTCAACCTCTGCGCAGCTCTCTGTAGCATCTAATACCGTATACTCGTCCTCTTCATCGCCTTTCGTATGATATTGTCGAGTGCTTGTAATATTCAAACAAGACTGTACGTTATTCTAGCAACTTCGCTAGTTTTGTCAAAACATTGCGGCTGCCTTGTACTATATCCAATTCCGCTGTATACTTTCGTTTGCACCGCTGTTATCACTGGCCCAACTAATAGCGAGATACGCTCGCTGGAGGGTACGAAAAATGGTCGAGATAGTCACTCTCCTCAGCAAATTGCTTGAGATTGATCTGCGCAGAGCACTGTGCACGATCCTGTTGCTGTTTTTCCTCATGGCTGCTTATATCCAGTCCTATGCCTTTGTGGACGACGTGCCGGGAGTGAACAAGCCTCCACTCTACGATTTGCTGCGACCTTTCGACTTCTGGGCACCAGCGATGTTGCTGATTATGCCCATGGCCTTGCTCACCTTGCCTTTGCAATGGTTGGGCTTTTCTCCTCTATCATCACCCTTGGTCTGGCCATTGCAAGCCATTTATCTCTATTTCCTCTCGTGTCTGCTTGCCTTTGGGCACGACCGCTGGGGGGCAAAATGGAGGAAGGGATGGCGTTGGCTTATCTGGTTGCTGCCCTTCCTCATCGTGGCTGTGCTGTGGATGCCTGGCATGTTGGCCGGAATGAGCGCCTTTTGGAACGCCCTGCCCTTTTTTATCTCCTCCATCTTATTCACTGGCTGTGTTTTGTCTTTGTACATTTACATTGCTGCTTGCTTCGGCGTAGGTGTGTATAAGAAACTGCGGGCTCACCCGTAGCCTCGTAGGAGGTAATTGGAAATGCATTCCAAATGCAGGGGGTATGCAATAATCCTGCTGATGGTGGCAGCAATGCTCTGTGTTCTAGCCAGTTGTGGTTCTGGAGGATTGCCTCCAGAGGGCAAGAATGCCCTCGATGAATGCATTGCTCGCTTGGCTGGCACGAAGGTCAATTACAGAATCATATCCGCACAAAAAGCGCCAGGAACAACTGAGGAGCAGCGTACCGCCCCCCAATTACCGTCCAGCAGTGGTGTGTCCGGATGTCCGCCGGATTCTGGCGATCGGGAGACCTGGTGCATTGTCATCGGTCAGGAAATTGCAGACAAGACGGGGCAGCGGTATTCCCACTTTCTGCTCAGAAGGCTGGGTAGCTCCTGGTATGTAGAAGAATTGACCGACGCACAGGCAAACCGTTTTGAATACGTCGGTTGCACCAATTGGAATATCAGGCGCTAGAAAAAGGCGGTTACTAGTCAACTTCACACCAAGGGGCTGTACGCTTGTGACCAGATATTCGTATATGCGGCGACTTCTGCTTCCCACCGCGCATCGTCCCAACCCAGCTCTGGTTGGACGATAGCACGGATGGTTTCCATGATGGGCATAGCACCTTGTGACAAGAGCAAGCCTATGCGCACCCGCCGCAGCAGCAGGTCATCTAGGTGCACTACTCCCTCATTGCGTGCAGCCCAACGTAGCTCTGCCCAGAGCGTATCCGTCTCGGGGATGACATCCAATTCTTCATGTGCCGCCGCAGCAACGAGGGCTGGAGCATGTGTGCCATAGCGCCCTAACAGACGCAAGCGCGCATAGGAATCCAGCCTTGTAAGACCAGCCAGGTCCGCCGGCAGTGGCTCAAACATCGGGGCATTGCCATCGGGGCTGGCCATTGCAGGCCAAATGCGTCGTGCTGTGCGCAGCGCATCTAATGCCATGGGACGGAAAGTGGTCAGTTTTCCTCCGGTAATGGTAACCAAGCCACTCTCTTCTAACACGATGTGGGCACGCGACTCTTTATGCGGATCCACCCCTTTCCCCGATGCAACGATGGGACGCACTCCCGAAAAGGTTGCCATGATATCCTTTGCCTGCAAACGTAAGGAAGGAAACTTGGCGTCCAGCGCCTCCATAATATATTCGATCTCCTCAGGCTCCACATGCGGTTCTTCGTCAAGTGGCTGCTTATGATCCAGATCCGTGGTTCCGGCTAGAGTAGCTCCTTCCCAAGGGAGGACAAAAACAGGACGCTTGTCGCGCGGATGAACGAGGGTAATCGCCTGCGCCACTGGCAAGCGCCAGGCAGGGAAGACGAGGTGACTGCCTCGGGAGGGGCGAATGCGGGGAGAGCCTCCCACTTGACTGCGCAACTGATCCGCCCAGGCGCCAGTGGCACTGATTACCACCCGTGCCTTTAACTCCAGCGTGCGTCCAGTTGTCCTGTCACGTACCACAACGCCTTTCACTTTCCCCTCACGATCCAAGAGCAGTTTCTCTGCCGCCACGTAATTCAGGGCTGTGCCGCCTGCATCCACCGCCTCACGGATGATGCGCAATACCATCCGCGCATCATCTGTTACAGCGTCAAAATAACGGTAGCCGCCTTTGAGGCGTTCCTGGTTGATATGCGGTGCAAGCATCAGAAAGTCATCGCCCTTGTAATAGCGGTGTGCCCACTTATGTCCAAACAGGTCGTATACCGCCAGGCCAATGGCAGCAGCCCTTCGGTTTGGGGATTCACCTTGATAGATACCAAAGAGAAAACCCAGAGCGTTGATCAGGCCAGGTGCTTGTTTCATCAACCATTCCCGTTCGCGCACAGACTCCCGTGTAACGCTGTACTGGCCCTGTGCCAAATAGCGAAGGCCACCATGGACAAGCTTTGTCGAACGGCTGGAAGTGCCCCAGGCGAAATCGTTTTTCTCTATCAAGAGCGTTCGTAGATGGAGATGCGTTGCCTGGCGTAGGATGCCTGCACCTGTAATGCCGCCTCCAATCACAATGATGTCCCAAGGCTGATCGAGTTGGGACCAGACATTATCGCGCCATTTACCCTGCCACATTGCTATGCTCCTGGATTTGGGATTCAAGATGCAGGGTGCAGAAACGTGCACTCAGACCATGTAGCATCTTGTACTTCTATCGCTTAATCAGTTTCCTGGGGTTCATAATGCCATGTGGATCAAAGCATTGCGACAAGGCATGCAACGCTGCCATGCCCAAAGCCCCCTTCTCGGCAGCGAGATAGGGCAGGTGATCCGTGCCAATACCATGCTGATGGGTGATCGTTCCGCCTGCTGCGATAATGGCTTGGCTGGCTGCCGTTTTCAAGACCTGCCAGCGGCGCAGTGTCTCTTCCGGGTCACCATTTGCAGGGATGCGGTAGAGATATGTGGTGTAGACGTTAGAACCCCATGGGTAAGTATGAGATAAGTGGCTAAAAGCGAGCACTCGTTCACCGATGTCCTGTAGGCCATCCCGCAATGCCTCCTCGATGACATCCACCATACGGGCGATGTTGCTCCACTGCGTTGCCGTTTCCAGAGTGTCCAGAGCATAGCCCATTTCCCACAAGGTGTTGCGCAGGTACGGAGTGCGGAATCTGCTTTTCCGCCACTGGTTGCCAAAGAGCTTCCCGACATGCACCCCACCGTATTTTCTGGCCACAGCCAGTGCTTCTTCACGACCGAGCCGCACTGATGATGCATTTCCGGTAATGCCGAGGATGAGCATGCAGCGTTGCTCGCCCACCCCGCGCAGACGCAACAACTCCTTGAGCCAACGGATTACCTTCTCATGGCCGGCTAGAGCGAGCGTCGTTTCTGTCTCGAGCGGTGTGCTCAGGCGCAACATGGATAGCGGGAGACGCGCCTGCATGATTTCACGCACGGCTTCCTGGCCTTGTCGGAAGTCCGGGAAAAAGACCGCGCGAAACTCTTCGCACTCTGGCAAGCGCCGAATGCGCACAGTCGCTTCAGTTAGGATGCCTAGCCGCCCTTCAGAGCCCAGCACCACCTCACGCAAATCCGGCCCAGCCGCTGAAGCGGGAAATGGCGGTAGGATCAAGGTGCCCGCGGGAGCTTCCAGTCGCCCTCCGGCGAACATGGCTTCGATGCGGCCATAGCCCAGCGATTGCTGGCCGTTTGATCGCGTAACAATCCAGCCACCAAGGCTGGACAGTTCAAAAGACTGCGGAAAATGCCCTAAGGTAAAGCCGCGTGCGCGGAGTTGCGCCTCTAAATCAGGGCCGAAAATTCCTGCACCGAAGGTGGCTAGATGGCTGACCTCATCGAAATGCAGCAATCGGTTCATGCGGCCCAGGTCTACTGTCAGCACTGGGGCTTCCCCAGGCAAGACATTGATGTGCCCAACCACACTGGTTCCGCCACCGTAGGGAATTAACCGTGCTCCAACACGGGCAGCATAGGTGAGCAGCTCCCGTACCTGGGCGTTGGTAGTAGGATAAGCCACGCCATCGGGGAAAGCGGGAATGCGCCCACTGCGCAGAGCAATCCAATCCGGCAGGCTCTGGCCTCGGGCGTGGAGAACACGGGCAAATGGATCTGTATCCACCAAGGGATGGGAAGGCAAACGGGAGTCGGGTACTGAGGAAATCACTTCATCAAGAGCCGCGTCGTGCGGGGGTTCAGCCGGGCCAATCCAATCCTGCAAGAACGGCACAGCAGAATCCGGCAAGGGATAGACAAACGTCTCATCACCCCATCCGTTCCATCGTCTCATACAAGCCACCTCCTTTGGCAGCGTTGCTTCTTCGCCGTACACCAATGCGCAGATTTATCTTGACAGCGGACGGATATGTGCGGTTTGCGTTTTTGCCTAAACAGGCTGTCCTACACGGATGATTTCCGTGCGAACTCAGCGACCGCTTCATCGGAGAGCGGATCATTGCCCATAGCGAGAAGCACGGCCAAAGGCGCCGATATATGATGGGCACCTGCTAGCAGCGTCTTGACCGCCTCCTCTGGTGACTTGATACTTGCCGCTAGAACCTCCGTGCCGCGGCCCACCGCTTTGCAGACCTCTGCCAATTCCCTGACGAAGCTGAAGCCATCCCCACGCAAACGAGTAGTACGATTCACGTAGGGCAGAAGATATTTTGCGCCAGCCTCGCAGGCGAGATAAGCCTGCGCTGTATTGAACAGGGAGGTTACGGCTACCGCAACCCCCTTATCCGAGAATTCCGCAACAAGGGCCATGTTCTCAGTGGATGTGGGGATTTTCAAGCCAATTTTGCCTAGTTGCAGGGGATAGAATTCGCTAGCGGTTGGGTTCTTCTCCCATTCGGCAAACTGTTTGTCTTCCTCCTCACGGAATTCGTCATTCAGGCGCAAAATCCTTTCGCCTTCTACCCGCCGTTCCGCTACGGTAGGTGCAGTCAGTTGATAAAACACGGTCCCTGTACAGATATGACACAGCTCGCGGAGAACCTCGGTTGCTGGACGCTTTACTTTTGCCAGGAGTGCGGGGTTCGTAGTGATACCTCGCACAAAGCCTAAGCTCATCGCTTGACGCGCTTCCTCTGGTAATGCAGAATCGAGATAGATGCTCAAGGTCACCTCCGAGAAACATGTTATGTATTTCGTGTTCCGTATCCTAGCGTTCGCTGCTTTTCAAGCCATGTCCGGTTAAAGGCAGCACAATCAAGTCATGAGGATGGAAGCGTTTACGCCAGCGCACCAATGCGGCTAATGGTACAGCCGCAGTGGGTTCTACATACAAGCCGCGCTTGGCTAGCATCTTTCTCGCTGCTAGGATTTCTTCATCACGCACAGTCAGCACTGCGCCGCCTGTTTCGCGCACGGCTTTCAATGCGTGTCTCCCCCACGCTGGACGAGCGATCGAGATGCCCTCTGCTACCGTATGTCCGGGTTCTACCTCTTGGACATCCTCCCATCCATTCTGCCAGGCAGTGAAAAGAGGAGCACAAGCCTGGGACTGCACCGCAGAGAAACGTGGCAGAGCCTGTAGGAGCCCCGCTGCTTGCAGCCTTTTTACCGCTAGGTAAGTGGATGCAATGAGTGAACCATGGCCCACAGGGAAAATCAAATGATCCGGCATCCGTCCGCCTAGTTGCTCAAACAATTCATAGCCTATGGTTACTACGCCCTCTAGGAACATGGGGTGATAAGCATGGCTGGCATAGTACGCCCCCTCTTTAACTGCCTCTAGCACCGCTTCTGTTGCACGAGGACGGGGACCCTCTACAAGGACAAGTTCTGCTCCATATACCCGAATCTGCGCCTGTTTGGCAGCGGAGGTATGCGCTGGGGCAAAAATGCGTACCCGTAGCCCTGCCCGTGCGCTATAAGCAGCTAAGGAGGCTCCCGCATTACCTGAAGAATCGTCCACGATATCTCGAACGCCCCAAGCCCGCAAGAAGCTGACCAACAAAGAACTGCCACGATCCTTGAATGAACCTGTGGGATTCAAAAATTCTAGTTTGAACCCTATATCGAGGCCATCCCATGCTTCTAGCAATAGCGGAGTGCCGCCTTCGCCCAAGCTGACCGGTTCGGCATGCGGGCCAATGGGAGGAAGGACATCTCGATAGCGCCATAACCCTGATTCCTGCGTTCTGACAGCCTCTAGGCGGAACGCAGGGACATCTTCCACGAAAAAGGGTTGGCCACATGGACAACACCAGCGCTGGGTGGGCCATGTTTCCTTATTGCCGCAAAGAGCGCAGAAAAAGTTCATGCTGTCCCTGTCTCTGCCAAAACCAATGCGATCGCGCCAATTAAGCCAACATCATCTCCAAGCGCAGCAGGGACGATGCGAACACTACGCTGCGAGGCAGCAATCGCGCGTTCTGCAATGAGCGCGCGCACCGGCGCAAAAAGCAGTTCCCCAGCCTTGCTGACGCCGCCTCCGACAATGATCATCTCGGGATCAAAAGCGTGGATGAAGGAAATCATGCCAATACCCAAGTAGAAGGCAGCACGTTGCATGACTTCCAGAGCCAATACATCTCCTTGCTGGGCAGCCTCGACCACCTCTTTTGCCGTGATGCGCGTGGGATCACCTTCGAACCGTGCTCGCAGCAGCGAGGGCTTGCCTTCCTGCAACAGTTCTATGGCATGGCGGGCAATCGCTGGACCTGACGCCAATGCTTGCAAGCAACCAATATTGCCGCAATTGCACCGCGAGCCATGGGGGTCCACGATAACATGTCCCAATTCTGCTGCCCAGCCGTTTGCCCCCAACAGCAACTTCCCATTCTCGATGACGCCTGCCCCAATGCCTGTGCTAATGGTCAGATAGATCAGGAAATCAACGCCTTGTCCTGCCCCAAAGCGATGTTCGGCTAGAGCAGCAAGATTGGCATCATTGCCTACATAGACGGGCAGCTGCAGGCCCTGCACCAACAGGTCACGGAGAGGCCAGTTCTCAAAGCCCCGTATATTGGATGCCTTGGCGACAATACCAGTGCGAGGATTCACTGCACCTGCTGTAGCCACTCCAACGCCTAACACCTGCTTGCGCTCAATCCCTTGCAGCACCTGCTCAATGCAATCAATGATGCGGGATGTCACCTGTTGTGCACCTTCGTGAGCTGGTGTCAGTGTGTTCACGCGCCTAAGCATAGTGCGTTTGCGGTCAGCCAGCACAGCACGAATTTGGGTTCCCCCTACATCCACACCCACGATAAGTTCTTCCATCAGGCTTCTCCACACCAGAGTAAGCCAAAGTATACTGTCATCTTGATGGGGTGGCAAATAGACGAGGGCTGGAGTTGGGACAAGTCACAATATAGGATTTGTAAAGTGAGGGGCTGTTTGCCCAAGTTCAGAAGGTTGCAGAAATGCATTTTCCAAATGCAACAAAAACTCCGATATATGCCTGGTACAGGTGCATGTCGTGCTAGCGTGAAATTGACACTCCGCTCATTCTATCATACAATAGTTTAGTTACCGCAAGCGAATCGGCTATCGCGGATGGTGAATTCACCCTGGCTGCGAGGCCAGGTTATTCATAGTAAGTAATTACCAAAACGGCTGATGACTTCTCAACAGTCGCCTTTCAGGAGGATAAATGAAGAATTACAAAGTTGAGGAATTGAGAAATGTAAGTTTAGTTTCCCACAGTGGGGCGGGCAAGACTTCGCTGACTGAAGCCATGCTGTACAATGCTGGGGTGATCAATCGCCTGGGCAAGGTTGACGAAGGCAACACGGTGTCCGATTATGACCCAGAGGAAATCCGGCGCAAGATATCGGTGAATACATCGGTTACCCCATGGGAGTGGGAAGGACACAAAGTAAACCTGTTGGACACCCCGGGCTATGCTGACTTTGTCGGGGAAGTCAAAGGAGCGATCCGTGTTTCTGATGCGGTTGTAGTGGTACTGTGCGCTGCTTCGGGAGTGGAAGTGGGCACCGAGCTGGTATGGCAATATGCCGATGAGCTCAAATTGCCCCGGTTGGCTTTTATCAACAAAATGGATCGCGAAAACGCCAGTTTCCAGCGCACCTTGGAGCAGATGAGAGCCAAATTCAACGTCAATTTTGTCCCCTTGCAGTTGCCAATTGGGGCTCAAGCCGATTTCAAAGGTGTAGTAGACCTGCTATCCATGCAAGCCTTTCTCGGTGATGGCAAGAAGGCGAGCGACATCCCCGCTGAACTGCGTGAGGAAGCTCAAGCGATGCGCCAACAACTCATTGAAGTGGCTGCCGAGGCGGATGATGAGTTGATCGTCAAATACCTTGACGGGGCAGAACTCAGCGTTCAGGAGATTCAAAGAGGCCTAGCCGCAGCAGTTGCCTCAGGCAAGGTAGTGTTGGTATTATGTGGCTCTGCCACTCAGAATATAGGCGTTCGTCTCTTGCAGGATGCTATTGTAGACTATCTGCCCTCGCCGGCTGCTGTTGAAGTAAAGGCTGTGAACATACGCGATAGCAGCGAGGAAGTGATCAGGGCTTCAACGGTGGGGCCACTGGCAGCGCTCGTTTTCAAGACCATGGCAGATCCCTATGTGGGGAAGCTCACTTATTTCCGCGTCTATTCAGGCGTTCTCCAAAGCGATTCGCGCGTCCTGAATGCCAATAAAGGCGAGGAAGAGCGAATTGGACAGCTTTTCTTCCTCCGTGGGAAGGAGCAAACACCTACGAAAGAGGTTATGGCAGGAGACATTGGAGCCGTAACAAAGCTCCAAGTCACTGTTACAGGGGATACACTTTGTGACAAGGATCATCCGATTACTTTGCCTGGCATCACTTTTCCTCACCCGGTGGCTTTTGCCGCGGTCAGTCCCAAGACCAAGGCTGACCTGGATAAGATGGGCTCCGCTTTGGCACGGTTGGTTGAGGAAGACCCCACCTTAGTGGTGAGCCGCGATCCGGATACCGGTGAGACCGTCATTTCGGGTATGGGGGATTCGCATATAGACATTGCGGTCAAGCGTTTGCAGCAGAAATTCGGTGTGGATGTGGTTACTTCTGTGCCCAAAGTGCCTTATAAGGAGACCATTACCAAGACGGTACAGGTGCAAGGACGGCACAAGAAGCAAACGGGTGGGCGTGGCCAGTTTGGTGACGTGTGGATTCGCTTTGAACCATTGCCCCGTGGCGCAGGTTTTGAGTTCGTGGACGAGGTCTTTGGCGGTCACGTACCACGCAACTTTATACCGGCGGTGGAAAAGGGCTTGCGGGAAGCCATGGCCAAGGGCGTGCTGGCTGGCTATCCCGTTACAGATTTCCGAGCAGCACTGTATGACGGTTCTTCTCACCCAGTGGATTCTTCGGAAATTGCCTTCAAGCTCGCTGCACATTTGGCGTTCAAGAAGGGCATGGAGGAAGCTAATCCCATCCTGCTCGAACCTATTATGAAGGTAACGATTATTGTGCCAGAGCAGTTCATGGGCGATGTCCTGGGCGACCTCAACACGAAACGAGCGCGCGTCCTGGGCATGGAGCAACAAAAAGGGAACAGCGTGATCAGAGCCGAGGTTCCACTCGCTGAGATGCAGCGGTATGCCGCTGATTTGCGCTCGATGACCCAGGGAAGAGGCTATTTCAGCATGGAATTTGAGCGCTATGACCAGGTCCCTGCCCATATTGCACAAGGGATCATTGAGCAAGCCAAGAAAGAGAAGGAAGAAGGGGCTTGATGCTTGGTTCGTGAAGGAGGAACAGCCACTATTGTTGAAAGTGGCTGTTCCTCTTTTTGGGGTTTGCATGGTGCTGGGTCAAATAGTGAAATAATCCGGGGGGACATCCAGGTAGAGAGCTAGCGCCTGTAGTTCTGAGGCAGGGATATCGCGCTCGCCATATTCATATTGCGCGATGCGCCGAGCGGGGATGCCTAACTTTTTGGCACAGTCTTCCTGCGTCTTGCCTGCCTGTAGCCTTGCTTGGCGTAGCAATGCGCCCATGATTTTATGCTCAATGCGGGGTACAGCCTGATATGCCTTCTCTGTATCTTCGTCTTCCACCGTGCTTTCATCATCGAAGAAATAGCCTAGTGGGGTGTCGCATAGCTGTGCGATGAGTTCTAGTTCAGGCAGGCTGAGATCGTGCTGGCCCTGCTCGTAGGTAGCATAGCGGTGCCTGGATACACGCAACGCCGCTGCAAGTTCTGCCTGACTTCTGCCCGCGCGAATGCGTGCATTACGCAACAGAACGCCCATGATCTTCTGGCGAATGGCTTGTTTGTCGGGTTGGCTCATGATCTCTCCCCATGGCATCGGATGCAGACCTCGTTGACATTATATCACGGACGTTGCTGAACGGCAATATGCATATGGAAAGCAGATAGTGAAGGGGAATATCGGATACGCTGGGGGCTAGGTTCATATAAGGGATAAGAAATGGGCACGAGTGAGGAAAGTGCAGTACAGTGCACCCTTTGCCGCCGTGGGTGCCGTATCAAATCCGGGGAGGTTGGCTTCTGCCGCACGCGGCGCAATGAGCAAGGACGGCTGCAAAGCATTGTCTATGGCCGGTTGGCTGCTTTGGAAAGCCGGCCTATCGAGATTAAGCCTTTCTTTCATTTCTATCCCGGCTCCACTGCGCTCACATATTGTTGCTATTCCTGCAATCTGCGCTGTCGCTGGTGCCAGAATTGGCACCTGAGCCGCACAGATCCGGTGCGTGTCCAGGCGGAGTATGTATCTCCTCAGGACCTAGTGGATATGGCTTTGCGATTTGGCGACAAGGGGCTGTGTTGTAGTTTTACAGAGCCCACTCTCTTGCACGAATACAATTTGGCGGCTTTCCCCCTGGCGAAGGCCGCAGGATTATATACTTGCTACGTATCCAACGGCTATATGACACTTCACGCTCTGCGTGAGTTGCGCGAAGCCGGGTTAGATGCCATCAAGATTGATGTCAAGGGCGATGCTGAGGTATACCGCGAGTATTGTGCCGCTGCGCATGGCGAGTTGGTTTGGGAAACGGCGGCTGCGGCTAAGGGGATGGGATTGCACGTAGAAATTGTAAACCTGGTTGTTACCGGCGTGAACGACTCTGAACGAGCACTGCACTATGTCATCCAGAGCCACTTGCAGGCTGTTGGTGCGGAGACGCCCTTGCATTTCACCCGCTATTATCCGGCTCATCAGATGCACGCTCCACCGACGCCTATTTCCACCTTAGAACACGCCTACAACCTTGCGCGCCAAGCCGGGCTGGCTTACGTCTATCTGGGCAATGTCCCTGGACATCCTGCGGAGAACACATACTGCCCCTCCTGTGGTCAACTCTTGATTGAGCGTTTGGGATATCGGATGCGCCGCAATCTTCTAACCCCATCAAAACAGTGTCCATCATGCGGCCGTAGCATTCCATGTATTGGGTGACCTCGGAGCGGTTTCACGCTGTGCTGTTGGTTCACTGCGCAGAAACTTCCATAAGGCTGGTTTCCCTCGAGCTCACATTTGACAAAAAAGCCAATTTATGGTATCCTGTGTTCACCTGTATACACTTGTATACACTTGTATGCTAAAGGCTGGCTATAGTCAGGGAGAGGGAGAATCGGTTATATGAAAGCAGATGTGATTGCAGCCATGCCTGTCTATCTTCAACTAGAACTAATCCTGACCGAACGCATTCGTTCAGGTGAGTTGAAGATGGGCTCCAAGTTGCCTTCGGAGAGTGAACTAGCTGCGGAATTTGGAGTAAGTCGTTCTACTGTCCGGAAAGTCTTAGATCGCCTCGCTGCTGATGGTTTGATTGTGAAATGGCCGGGAAAGGGCTCCTACGTTAGTGCTGAGAGGCTCAAGATGACCCCCACGAGCCTGAGTTTTAGTCAGCAAATGATCGCGGCCGGACATTCAGTAAGCACAAAAGTGCTGTTGCGCAAAGTGATCCCCGCCCCAGAGCATATTGCGCAAGCTCTTGGTCTTCCCACTACTGGAAGGGTTGTGTACTTCCGTCGTCTGCGCATTCTGGATGGTGAACCAGTAGCTATTCATACCACGTTTTTGCCATACCCTCAATATGAGCAGGTAACGATTGAAAAGCTGGAGCGAACGCAATCTCTATCCCAGGTTATGGAAGAGGTAGCTGGCGTTAGGGTGGTAAGCTCTCATGATGTCCTTTCGGTCATTCAGGTTGATCCAGCAGATGCTGCATTGTTGAATATTCCACCAAATAGCCCAGTAGTACTTGTGCGTGGAGTAGGTTATACCTTGGCAGGCACTCCAGCGCGTTGTACAGAAGCGATATATCGTAGCGATCGCTTTGAATTCACGATCTACAATAGCGTTCTGGCTGATGTATTTACACCTGCATCGCCTAGGAATGCTGGGCTTGGCACTTATCTGATGCCAACCATGATACGTTGTATACCCAAAGAAATCAGTCAGGAAGGAAAGGATTAAGGAGAAATCTATGAAGCGCATTCAGACCCTGTTAGGTGATATTCCTCCGGAAGAACTTGGGATTACTGATGCCCACGATCACTTGATTCGTAGTGGAGGAATGGAAGTTGTTCACGACCGGGATTTTCTCCTGGATGACGTGGACAAAGCTGTACAGGAGATGGAGCTGTTCCTCAAAGCAGGCGGTAAAACGATCGTAGATATGGATCCTATTGGTTGTGGCCGGAATGTGCCCAAGATGCTGGAGATTGCCAAGCGTTTTGCCGGCCGTGGTCATATTATTCTCACCACTGGTTTCCAGCGAGGCGAGTTCTATGACCATCGCACACACTGGGTAGCTACCTGCACAGTTGATCAGATCGCTGCGTTACTGGTTGCTGAAATCAAGGAGGGCCTCGATTTGCATAGCTATAATGGCCCTGTGGTCGAGCGTACCACTGCCAAGGCTGGCGTAATCAAGGCCGGTACTGGCTATGGCGCTATCACGCCTTTCGAGAAAAAAGTCTTTCAGGCGGTTGCATTAGCTCAACAGGAGACTGGAGCACCCATTGTAACCCATACCCAATTTGGGACAATGGCTATGGAGCAAATTGAGCTCCTACGGGAGTACGGAGCGAATCTGGAAAAAGTCGTTTTGAGCCATGTGCAGAGGAATCCGGATTTGTGGTATCACAAACGGCTTCTGGACACTGGGGTATCGCTTTGCTACGACGGGCTTTATCGGGTGAAGTACTTCTCGGACAATGTGATAGCCAACCTGATTCACGAACTTGTCCGGGCGGGGTATCAGAAACAGCTTCTTTTGTCGATGGATGCAGGCCGTGCATCGTATCAAAAAGCCTATGGTGGTGGGGTTGGCATTGACTACATGCTCACGGTGTTTGTACCTCGCTTGCGCAGCGAAGGATTGGCAGAATCAGCGATAGAAGATATCTTGATTCACAATCCCGCACGCATCTTTGCCATCGACAAAGCATAAGCGGTAGCGGCGTTAGTTTTAGCGATTAAGCGGCAATCAATGTGGTAGGTGCAAAGAGAAGCGAGAAAGCGTTAGAGGTCCAGGCACGCGCCAAGGAAATCCATGCACAAGGTTTCCATTGATCCGAAACGGTGATGCGCGCCGTGGGCGTGTACGCGTTGGGTGAGTCTGCACTCACCGATACGATCTTGCGTATGATGACGACCATACATGGTGGCCTTGCCGATACCAAGCAAGGTCATTGTGGGGCATTGCTGGCCGGCTTGTTGATTATTGGTGCTCTGTTTGGTCGGGTTCAGGCTGATGGGGATGATGCCCAGGCCAAGACCGTGGCTCGACAGTACTGGCAAAGGTTTATCGAGGAGTTTGGTTCGGACCATTGTGGGACATTGAGAAGTACGGGGAAAGTTGGGCCAGAATATCCTTCTGTATGTGGCACGATCATGGTGAGAGCAGCAGGGATCCTTGTTGATCTTCTTGAGGAGATTGCAAGCCAGAACGAAGGGGTCCTTGATGGAGACGATGTAGGATGAGCAAGGAAAATGCCCATACTGCGATGTCCTCGCGGGAGAGGGTATTGCTGGCGTTAGAGCATCGTGAGCCCGATCGTGTTCCATACGACTTGGGTACTTCGGGCGCAACTGGGATTCATGTCTCAGCCCTGCGGAAAGTGTTGCCTTACCTAGGGTTTGAAGCGAAAGATGTGCGCATTGGGGATATTCGAGGACAGCTTGCTGAATTAGATGACGAGATAAGAAGTAGGCTTGGTGTAGATACACAGGCTGTGCCCCGCAATCCTGGAGCGTCGCCTCCGCACCCTGAACGCGATGGAGAATATTGGATCATTCGTGATGAGTGGGGCGTTATCTGGAAAATGCCTGTGGAAAATGGGCAGCAGTTTTCACCCTATCAGGCACCCATGGCACATTTGTCCGAAGCCGCCGAGCTGGAGACCTATCCTTGGCCAGACGTTGCACGACCGCAGCGTATTGCGGCCATGGCAGCGGAAGCAAGAAGGTTGTATGAGGAAACTGATCGCGCGCTCATTGTGGGGCCTTGTTGTCTAGGCTTTTTTCAGATGGGTTGGTTGCTCCGTGGCTTTGAGAATTTTGCTATCGATCTGATTTGGAACCCTTCGTTTGCGGAAGCATTGATGGAGCGCATTTTGGAGTTGAAGATGACTTACTGGGGTGAGCTACTGCCCAGTTTGGATGGGAAGGTGCCTATTGTACGGGAAGATGATGATTACGGGCATCAGTCCGGCCTGCAGATTTCGCCCGACATTTTTCGACGCCTTATTAAGCCCCGTTGGAAACGGCTGTTTGATTTCATGAGGGAAAAGGCAGCTGGGAAAATATATATTTACTTCCATTCATGTGGTGCTATTCGACGTTTGATCCCTGATCTTATTGAGATTGGTGTGCAGATTCTAAACCCGGTTCAGGTCAGTGCAGAGGGAATGGATACACAGAGGTTAAAGGCAGAGTTTGGCAAAGACCTAACGTTTTGGGGAGGAGGAATAGATACCCAACATACTTTGCCTTATGGCACACCGGAAGAGGTGCGCGATGAAGTACGCCGGCGTATCGCAGATTTGGCGCCAGGCGGAGGCTTTGTTTTTACCCCGGTGCACAATATCCAGGCTGATGTCCCGCCAGAAAATTTGCTAGCCATGTGGAAAGCGCTAGAGGAGTTCGGACAGTACTAGAGCGATTGCCTTTGCCTCTGGGTTAACTGACGCGGGTAGGAAGGAGGTGATGAGGAATCATTTAGGCCCTTTCAACTGTGGGTCGGATATATCAAACCGGACGGTCCAATGTCCAGATCAGTAATCACATTGACAACACATGTAAAGGAGGCGTGTCATGCAAGGGTTATTTAAAATCTGGGATGTGTTCTTCAATCAGTTTCTGACCAAACCACAACTTTTGCTCGCTGTAGTAGTGGCCATTGGTTACATCCTGCTGAAACGGCCATGGGTGCGGGTCTTGACCGGAGCAATCAAAACTGCTGTTGGCGTGATGATCTTGCAGGTTGGGGCCGGCCAGCTGACGAGTACCTTCCGCCCCATTCTATTTGCAGTGGCCGAACGGTACAACATCCAAGGAACGATTATTGATCCCTACGCTGGTCTGCCAGCAGCTCTGGATGCACTGAAAGAGGCAACAGCTTGGGTAGGCTATACCATCATGGTTGCCTTTGCATTGAACATCGTTCTAGTGCTCCTGAAAAGGTGGACCAGGTTCCGTGCTGTGTTCTTGACTGGCCACATTATGTTCATCCAATCCGCTCTGGTTACCTGGCTTGTCAAGTATTACTTCAATATGGGGCCAGCGGGTACCGCAATCCTTGCTGGGATTCTGGTAGGCTTGTACTGGACAATCGGTTCGCATATCCTGATCGGACCCACCGACAAGGTAACTGGAGGAGCAGGATTCACCTTAGGGCACCAGCAGATGCTTATGGATTGGATTGCTTCAAAGATTGCCCCCAAGATTGGTGATCCCAAGGAGAGCACGGAAACCCTCGAGCTGCCGAGTTGGCTGAGTTTTGTGCAAGACAACATCGTATCCGTGGGTGTGCTCATGACCATTTTCATGGGTGCTCTCATGTTGTCCTTGGGTTCAGCGAAAGTGCAGCAGATGGCAGGCACAACGCATTGGCTGGTGCACATCCTGCTCACTGGTCTCTCTTTCGCTGTGAATGTCACTATCATCCTCACTGGCGTGCGCATCTTTGTGGCGGAGCTGGCTATATCCTTTAAGGGTGTCTCCGACCGTCTCTTGCCCGGTGCAGTAGTTGGAGTGGACTGCCCAGCCGTGTTCCCCTATGCGCCCAATGCCGTCATCCTGGGCTTCTTGGTGACGACCATCGCGCAGATCATAGCGGTAGGGATTCTGCTGCTCGTCCGTTCGCCTATTCTGGTGATTCCCGGCTTTGTTCCCCTATTCTTCGATGGAGGTACCGTGGGTGTGTATGCGAATGCCCATGGCGGATGGAAAGCTGCCGTAGTCTGTTGCTTCATCCTTGGCATTGTCCAGGTGTTTGGCTCAGCTTGGGCCATTAGCATTTCAGGCATGACTGGAGGCTGGATGGGCAACTTTGACTGGGCAACGATCTGGCCAGCCGTGGGCACGGTATTGCGGATCATTGCCAGCGCCCTGGGCACCGGACCATTCAGCTAACACTGTAAAAATGCATACGCTCATACTCCCAAGGCTCAGCCTTGGGAGTATGAGCACCTACGTCTAAGAAGATTTTAGTCAGCGGGTTTGGAGTAAAGGGGAGCCGCAGTGCGTTTATCCAGACTGTTCATACGTCGTCTAGCTCCTGATCAATTGCCTTATTTGGTAGACGGAAGCATTTATCAGCGCTACGATCAGCGCAATAATTTGACTGTCGGCCGGCCGAACTGGGATAACAGGCTACAGACATTTACCAACGAAACAAGGCGAGCCGCTGTTCGTGTGAAGCACATCCTGTCTGGGCGCTCTGGGTATCATCTGGAAGATTATAGCCTATATGCATCGGCGGGTATTTTGGCTAAAAATCTAGGGACAGCTATAGATCATGATAATCGCGGTTTGACTTCATGGAATGCATTGAGGGCCAAAGTAGACGCAGAAATTGACCGCTGGGAAGGTGACCCAGTGACCGCTACAGCTATGGTGAAGCGTGTAGCGCGTTTCTTTGGCGCCGATTTGGTAGGGATAGCCCCGCTGGATAAGCGGTGGATCTATTCCCATGCCTTTTGGGCTGATGGTACACACAAAGAAATTGTTTTTGATACAGTGGACGCTCCTCTGGAGACAAACCATCAATTGATTATTCCAGAGAGCGCGCGCTGGGTTATTGTGATGGGTGTGAGAATGAATCGCGATATGATTCTGTTCACACCCACGCCGACTGGGTGTGCGGAGGTGCTACGAACCTATAGTCAGATGGCTTTTCTGGTAGCAGCGCTGGCAGAATTTCTGCGAGGCATAGGTTACCAAGCCATTCCCTCGATCAATGGATTAGGATTGAGCATTCCCATGGCGATTGATGCGGGATTGGGGGAACAGGGGCGTCATGGGAAGTTAATTACCCCTGAGTTTGGGCCTTGTGTGCGCTTGTGCAAAGTAGTTACTACCCTGCCGTTGGTGCCAGATCGTCCCATTCGCTTTGGCGTCACTGAATTTTGCCAAGTCTGCAAAAAATGTGCGGTTATGTGTCCGAGCAAGGCTATTCCCGAGGGAGAACGGGCTTGGTCTGGGCCCGGTGTTTCTGAGAATCCTGGCGTTTACACCTGGCGACTGAATAACGAGGCTTGCCGACGTTATTGGGTGATGGGCAACGCAACGTCGTGTACCATTTGTATACGAGCCTGTCCCTTTACCAAGAGCCCAACCGTGTTTCATGACTTGACGCGATTGTTCATTTCTCGGATGCCGGCGCTCAATGCGCTTTGGGTCCATTTGGACAATCTATTGGGTTACGGAAGGCAGAAGGACGCTCAGCTTTTCTGGAGGGCGGGCTGATTTGACGAGAGAGGGAAGGCGAGTATAAAAGAGGGAAAATTGGTAGGTGAAAATAGGAACCAGAGAAGAAAGTGCAGTTTGAGAAAGCAAGTAGTTTATAAGGAGGAATGCTCATGAGACGGTTGAGGATTGTAGCAGTTTGTGGGCATGGCCAGGGGAGCAGCCTGGTCATGCGCATGCAATTGGAAAATGTCATTGCTGAAATGGGGATTGATGCCATTTTGGATACGACCTGTGTTGCAGAGGCAACGGGTCAGACGCGTTTTGCGGATATTATCATCACTACCGAAGCGCTGGCCAAGATCATCGATGTGCCAAAGGACATTCCCTTGATCACTGTGCGCAATCTGCTGGATTCCAAAGAAGTTCTGGCTGGGATCAGAAAGGCGATTGAGGAACACTATCCAGATGCAATAACTGCATGAGTTCGTGATTTGGCGGTGAAGAAAGTTTGCACAATGTAAGCCAATATGGCTTGAAAACTTTCTTTTTCCCTGTGTTTGAATGCCTGTTTATCTCAAGATTCAGTAGCAAGAAGAGATTGGTTTAATTTTTGGCTCGTGGAAAGGTGTTCAACGGAATATGAGTTGGCTCAAAAATACGTTTGGTACTGATAAGGTGGTTATTGCTTCTCTCTACCTCCCCCCGCTGCCAGGTAGTCCAGATTATCGTTCGGGTACCGAGCTGAAAGATTTGATCGCTGTGACGAGGCGTGATGTCGAGGCTCTGTATGAGGGAGGGATGGATGCCATCGTGTTCGGAAATCAACAGGACATCCCTTGGAAGGTTGGAGTGGGGCATGAGACAAGCGCGCTGATGACACGTATCATTTTGGAGGCAACGCGAGGCATTCCCATTCCTTTTGGTGTGACTGTTTTTTGGGATGATTTGGCAGCTCTTGCTGTTGCCAAAGCTACAGGGGCAGCGTTTGTCCGTGGTGTGTTCCGGGGGGTTTATGCAGGAGAGATGGGTTTGCTCAATTTGAACGCGGCCGATGCACTGCGTTACCGGGCCATGCTTGATGCATCAGGGGTCAAATTGGTGTTTGTGCTCAGGCCGATTCTCTGTCAGACAGTGGCTCCACGTGATCTAGAATCAGAAGTGAAGGATATCCTGTGGGGAGCAAAGCCTGATGGGTTCGCATTGAGTGGGCCTATACCAGGGGAAGCCCCTTCCATTGATGAACTGAAGGGGGTCAAAGAACTAGCTAAAGATCTGCCTGTCCTCATGAACAATGGAGCTACCAAACAAAACATTGGACAAGTATTCTCTGTTTGTGATGGTGTGGTTGTAGGTACTCACCTGCGAGTGGATAACGTATCATGGAAGCCTTTTGATGCGCAGAAGGTAAAGGAATTTATGGACGTAGCCAAACAATGTAGACAGGGATGAGCGAATGCAGACTTTGAAGGACTTGTTAACCAAGGATACTATTCTCTTGCAAGCCACTGCCCGCGACTGGCGTGAGGCAATCCGACTGGGAGGAGAACTCCTAGTGCGAGTTGGGGCGGTTACCCCGGCCTATGTGGATGCGATGATACGCTTTACGGAGGAGTTTGGACCATATATTGTTATTGCACCTGGTTTGGCTTTGCCTCACGCCCGGCCGGAAGAAGGCGTGCTGAAATTGGGCTTTAGTCTGGTTACTTTGAAAACGCCTGTCGAATTTGGTATCGAATACAATGATCCAGTGGATGTTCTGTTCTGCATGGGAGCACCGGACAAGGAGGCGCATATTGAGGCACTCCGGCAAGTGGCAATGCTTTGTTCTAACCAGGAATATTTCCGCAGGATACGGGAAGCCAAGCAGGTAGATGAAATCCTGGAATTGCTGGATCAATTTGAGATGCGGTAGAGCACCAACCCAACCGAGGTTTGCACACTTGCACGGAATTCATATTAGTGCTTCTATCCTGGCTGCTGATTGGAGCAACTTGGGCCAGGCAGTGCGGGAAGCAGAAGTGGCAGGAGCAGATTCTATCCATATTGACATTATGGATGGCCATTATGTGCACAATTTGACTTTGGGGATCAAGACAATACCCTGTCTCAAGCCTCATACTACTTTGCCGCTTATCGTACACCTCGAAATCAGCAACCCAGATAGTTTCATTGCGGATTTTGCTGAAGTGGGTAGCAACATGATTGTGGTTCAAGAGGATACTTGTCCAGACCTTGCTGCTACTATTGAAAAGATACACGGCTATGGTATTCAAGCGGGAGTGGCTGTAAATCCTGATCGTCCTTTGGATACAGTGATTGATTTTTTAGATCGCATTGATTTGCTTCTGCTTATGTCTGTATTTCCAGGCTTCGGCGGACAACAACTTTTAACGTGGGTCTTACCCAAGGTTGAGGAAGCCAGGAAACGCGCTGATGCCTTGAAAACTCCCCCTTTTATTGGTTTGGATGGTGGCATTAATCAGCGAACTATTCAGGCTTGTGTGAACGCAGGGGCTGATTTTCTTGCCATAGGGACCGCTATTTATGGGGGAGGGTCAGTGAAAGACAATATACGTATTTTGCGTTGCCTGAGCATGACGCCATAGTGCAGGTATATACTAATTCTTTTCTAATCGAGACTGATGAGGTCAGAGTGATTTGACAAAGCAGTCTGTTGCGCAGGGCAGCGAAAACGCCGCGCTATTTTCAAAGTCAGCATCTAGGGGGTCTACTTCAGGAGATTGGAATGATTGTTTCGGGTTTCTCCGGTGCAGTTATCCCTGTCATCGCACTCGCGCTGGTGTTTGGTTTTCTCAATGGATTTCATGACAGTTCCAGTATGGTTGCGACGGTGATCTCCTCGCGCGCTATGCCTCCACGCCAGGCGCTCTTGCTCACTGCAGCGGCTCATCTAGTGGCCCCTTTTCTTTTTGGAGTGGCGGTGGCTACGACGATCGGCCATGAGGTAGTAAGGGAATCAGCAGTGACACTGCCTGTTATCCAGGCTGGTTTGATTGCTGCCATTTTCTGGAGCGTTCTGACCTGGTGGTTGGGCATGCCTTCTAGTTCTTCGCATGCACTGATTGGAGGGATTGTGGGCAGTGTAGCCATTGACTCTGGGTGGCGGGCTTTACAGCCCAACGGCTTGTTGAAGGTGCTGGGGGTGTTGTTTTTCGCGCCTTTATTTGGTTTAGTGGTGAGCTATCTCGTGATGAGGTTGGTATTCTTTCTGGCGCGCGGGGCTTCGCCACGAATTAATTGGTGGTTCAAGCGTGCTCAAGTGTTGACTTTGCTGGGGTTGTCCCTAGGGCATGGAGCAAATGATGCCCAGAAGATTATGGCCATCATCACTATGGCCCTGCTGGCGGATAAGGCCATTGCATCGTTCCATGTGCCGTTGTGGGTGGTAGGAATAAGTGCCAGTACCATGATGGTTGGAGCGTCGTTAGGGGGCTGGCGTCTTATCCGCACGCTGGGTATGGGCTTGTATAAAATGCAGCCGGTGCACAGCTTTACGGCACAAGTTGCTGCTGCCCTGGTGATTATAGGCGGAGTGTTATTTGGTGGGCCGGTGAGCACCACGCAGGTTGTTGCAGCGGCTGTTATCGGTGCAGGCTCGGCGGAACGCACAAGCAAGGTTCGTTGGGGATTGGCGGGGCAGATTGTAAGAGCGTGGCTGTTGACTATTCCGGCGACTGCAGGTATAGCCGCTTTGATACACGTAGTTATGGCTCACTATCACTGAGCAAAGGATTGCACATATGCGTTGGTTTTCGGATCTCCTACGGCCTAAACAAGATCGCTTCATTCGGTTGTTGCTGGAGCAGGCGCAATTTACCGTGCAGGGCATGCAAGCATTAGAGAAGTACATGCGGGAGCGCAATCCTGAGAGTGCCGCCTTGGTGGCGCGGCTTGAAAAGGAAGCAGACGAAGTACGGCGCATTTTGATTGATGAGTTGAACCGTACATTTGTCACGCCTTTGGATCGCGAGGATATTTTCACCCTGTCGCGGGATATTGACGACATCTTGGACTATGCCAATACAACGGTTGAGGAAATGGAGCTGCTCCAAATCCAGCCCGATAGTTTTCTGCAACGGATGGCATCGTTGCTGAGCGAGGCAGCGCAAGAGATTTTATTAGGCGTGCAGCGTCTCATGGATCACCCCAATGTAGCCAGTGATCATGCGGTACGAGCTAAAGCACTGGAGAACCGGGTAGAGCGGGTCTACCGAGAGGCGATAGCTGCTTTATTTGCACATCCTCAGGATATCGAGCATGTGGTGAACATGCTCAAGCTGCGTGAGATTTACCGTCATTTGAGCAATGCGGCTGATCGTGGGGATGAGGCCGCGAATGTGCTGAGCGATATTGTGGTGAAGATGACATAATGTTAACAGCGCAGAGGGCCAGCTACTGGCTAGGTAGCCAGTAGCTGGGAACTTGTATATCTAATCTTCCTTGCGCAGCACTTCGAGGATTTGAGCCTTGACAGCATCTATCCCGATGCCGGAAAGGAAAGGCACGCCATTGATCACCGGCACGCCCAAGTCCTTTGGCACCGTCGTTGTGGCGACAATTAAGTGTGGCTTAAAGACCATAGCACGGCCCCGGGCCTCGGCCGCTTTGCACTGAGCTACGCTCACTGGGATACCGGCTTCTTTAGCGATCTCTTTCACTTTCTCGGCTACCACTGTAGCAGTGGCAATGGCTGTTCCGCAGGCGACCAGTACACGCTTTTCAGTTGGCATGGATTCTGCACCTCCTATTCGACTTGGCAATATTGTCGGAAAATTTTGATAATCTGTGATGCATCCTTAGCCTGGGCAATCTGTTTCAATAGGCCTGGCGTCTGGAACATTTGCACCAATGATTGTAATATTTTAACTAAAATTTCAGATTTGGCAACTGCCAGTAGGCAGACAATTTGTACTGGGATCATGTTGCCCGGATTGCCCATTTCCCCAAACTCAACCGGGTTTTTGAGCACCCCGATGGCGATAGCCTGTTTCAGTACATGCTCAACATCTGTGTGCGGTATAGCTACCCCGACTTCTGCTGTGGGCAGGCCAGTGGCAAATTCCTGCTCACGCTTAATGACGGCAGGGATAAAAGATTCCTTGACAAATCCACCTTTTTGCAATAGCGTGCCCAATTGAGTGATGGCATCCACAGCATTTTGTGCTTCCATAGGAGTGAGGATCAGATCCTCGTAGAACCATTGTGAGTTGTCATTGTTCATCCTGAATTTCGTCTCCTGGTGCTTTCAATTGTATCCCATGCTTAGCCAGCAAAGAGGCAATCCACTGGGGGGAGAAAGAGATTTTGCTTTGCACCGTTTCTGGCCGTACGGGTACTGGCCAGAGCTCTAGTCGGTGTGGGATAAATACTCCCCAATTTTGTACTGATTGGCTCCAGCGCGGATAGATGCGTTTGTAGAGGCCCGTGGCGGTGATATTTGGCTTCTTAGCGAGCCATTCTTGGCTCATCTCCAGAACAAGCTGAGCTGTGCGCCGTTCAATGCGATGCAATTGCCACTGCCCCAGCATATAGACAAATAAGAACAGTGCAAATATTGTCGTTGTTGCCGTGGGGTGGCCTCTTAACCAATCCAAGATCGCTCCACCGCTTTTCCCAAGCATACTTCGGATCATCACTTCAAGCATTTTAGTAACCTTCTCGTGCATAGGTAAGGGGGTGGGAAACAATGCCCACCCCCTTGCTTGTAGCTGTTTTTCATTATGCCGCAGAGTAGTTCAACTACTCGCTCGGGCCTCCGGCGGCAATTTCCCAAGCCTTGGCGTTGCGCCGATAGATAGCTATCACCACAATAAGGATGGCCAGAATAACCAGCACGCCAATGAAGCTCAGCGCACGCGCCGCAGCCATGAGCACAAAGGTCAAGAAATTGAACCCATCGCAAATGCTTGAAATCTGCGTGGCGCCCGCGGGCATAGAGAACTTGGCATCAACTGCTGCTCTGGTAAATAGCTCCGCTCCGGCTGTGCCAATGTAAAAGCCGATCGCGATCACAATAGTGCCGATGATAATGATGCGCACGACGTTACCGCGCGTGATAGGAGCAGTCATGCACACCAGGAAGGGAATGACCGCCAGGTCGGCGAAGGGCAACACCTTGTTGCCAGGCAAGATGACCGCTAGCAGAATCGTGATGGGCACCAACACCAGTGAAGCAGCAATGGCTGCTGGGTGGCCGATGAGGATAGCCGAGTCAAGGCCGACATAGATCTCGCGGCCAGCGTACCGTTTCTGCATGAACTCGCGTGCTGCATCGGACAAAGGCAGCAGGCCCTCCATCAAGATGCCCACCATGCGTGGGAGCAAGAGCATGACGGCACTTAAGTTGATGCCTGTTTGCAGCGTCTTAACGATAGAGTCCTTCAGAGCAGCGGGGTTGAAGAACGCAATTAAGCCGAGGACAATGCCGATCACCAATCCCAGGATAACTGGTTCACCGATGACGCCCAGACGTTGCTGGATAGCATCCGGATCAGCTTCGAGGTCTTTCAGGCCGGGGATCTTGCTGAGTACCCAGTTCAATGGGATAGCGACAGGCACATATGCAGCAGAGAACCCGTGTGGGATGGACAGACCGGGCATACCGAAGAAGCTCTGGATGCCAGGTGCAGTCCAGTCAGCTAGGAATAGGACAATGGCTGCATTGACCGCTGCGGCAGCGAGCCCTAGTGGCAGGTTGCCAGTGGCTGCGACGATCATTGCACCAGTGAAAGCAAAGTGCCAGAAATTCCAGACGTCAACATTTAGCGTCTTGGTGGCATTGAGCGCCAGCATAATAATGTTCACGGCAATGGAAATGGGGATGATGTAGGTTCCGACTGTTGACGCGAACGCAATAGCGGCGGCTGAGGGCCACCCGACATCAACCACTGTGAGGGCAGCACCCGTGCGTTCCACGATGGCCTGGGCTGCATTGCTAAGGTTGGTCCACATGAGGCCAATGACCAAGTTAATACCAACGAAAGCTACACCAATGGTCACGCCGGAGCGGAAAGCGCGCCCTGGTTTAGCTCCGAGAACTAGGCCCAAAATGAAGATGATAATGGGCAGAACCACTGTTGCGCCTAGCTCAGACAAAATACTTTGTAAACCAGCAAAAAATTGAACCATGCGAGCCCCTCCTTTTGAGTATTAGTTAGAACATAGGACTTCCACAGTAATCCAACAATCCTTCGCTAGACATCACCTCCTTTGTGGCAACTCATATCCTGGCATTGATCTCGTTGTTAATAGATTGATGCAGTGCGAGAAGCAACTACCGGTTTGCACACATGTGATAAATAATCACATTTGCTACAATTATAGCACCATTTGAAGATTTTGTCAAGCATCGTTTGCATCGTGTCGTCATATTGACAAAACAGTTGTTGTGTGCTAAAGTACAAAAGTGAGAAAATCGCACAAACGTGAAAAACCGCAATGCGGTTGGGTGCATAGGAGGTGAATAACCAATAATTTTGGTGAGGGCTCGCAGATGCAGGAGATCAATAATGAACGCACGAATCTACTGATTCAAGTGGCCAGATTATACTACGAGCAAGGACTTACGCAGGAAGAAGTGGCCCAAAGGGTTGGGCTCTCGCGCTCCAATGTCTCACGGTTGCTCACTGAGGCTCGTCAGCGTGGCATTGTAGAGATTCGCATCCATCACCCTCTGCCCACTGTCGTCTCTCTGGAAGCAGAACTAAAAAAGAGATTCCGGCTGCAGAGTGCTCACGTTCTCTGGAGCGGGACGCGCAATACTGACATGGTCTTACAAGGGATAGGGGCTTTAGCCGCGGAGCAACTGAGGCATCTCCTGCACGATAACATGATCCTGGGCATAGGCTGGGGCACGGCACTTTACGAGACCATCAATGGATTCCGACCTATGCCTGTGGCTCGCGTACAAGTTGTACAGATGATCGGTGGTATTGGTGCAGTAAATCCACATATTGATGGCACTGAACTGGCTCGCCGGCTGGCAGAAGCTCTTGGCGGACAGTTCCGCTATTTGCATGCACCGCTTATCGTCGAAAGCGCTGCGTTGCGTGAAGCCTTGATGCAGGAACGTAATGTGCGTGAAGCTTTGGAATTGGCACGGCAGGCGGACTTGGCGCTGGTGGGCATTGGCTCAGTGCATCCTAAAGTGTCTAGCCTTATTCGCGCGGGGTATCTGACAGAGGCTGAGTTGCAGGATATCGCCAGATCTGGTGCTGTTGGCGATATCTGCTCTCAACACTTTGACATCCATGGTCATATCTGCGACCTGGAGCTTCACCAGCGAATTGTGGGCATAGACCTGCCTTCACTGCGCAAGGTCAAATGCGTGGTAGCCGTTGCGGGCTGGAGAGAAAAGGCACCGGCAATTTTGGGCGCGCTGCGTGGCGGTTTTGTGGACATCCTGGTTACGGATGACCATGCCGCACAAGAGGTACTTCGCCTGGCTGATATTACTTAGCCAGTATCTTGTATAGAGAGTAGAGATATGGATGGAGCAGGACAATTAACCAAAGAGAAACTCATAGACATGCTCAGGAAGATGCATACGATCCGTGCTTTTGAGGAAAAGGCGGATCAGTTGTTTGCATTGGGCAAGGTTCATGGCACGATGCACCTTTCTATTGGGATGGAAGCGACAGCGGTGGGGGCCATAGCTGCGCTACGGCCTGATGACTATATCACCAGCACTCACCGAGGACATGGACACTGCATCGCCAAGGGCGGAGATGTCAAACTGATGATGGCGGAATTCCTAGGCAAAGAGACGGGCTACTGTCGTGGCCGAGGAGGCTCCATGCACATTGCTGACGTGGAGTCAGGCAATCTGGGAGCGACAGGAGTGGTAGGGGGCGGCATCCCCACGGCAGTTGGCGCGGCTTTGAGCGTTCAATTGCGTAAGACAGGGCAGGTCGTGCTCTGTTTCTTTGGCGATGGTGCAGCAAATATGGGTATCTTTCACGAGTCATTGAACTTGGCAGCGATATGGAAATTGCCGGTGGTTTTTGTCTGTGAGAACAACCAATATGCCATGTCTATGCCAGTAGCCCGTGCCTTTCCCATCGAGAATATCGCGGACAGAGCCGCTGCATATGCCATGCCTGGCAAGGTAGTGGATGGGAATGATGTCCTTGCTGTTTATGCCGCAGTGGCTGAGGCAGTGGACAGGGCTCGTGCTGGTGAAGGGCCATCGCTGATTGAGTGCAAGACCTATCGGTGGAAGGGGCACTCCAAAAGCGATCAAGAACGCTACCGCACTCGTGAAGAAGTTGCCGCTTGGAAGAAAAAGGACCCTATTGCCCGCTTCGAGGCTTATTTGCTACAAGAGGGCTTGTTGACTGAGGAACAACGCCAAGCCATTGCCAAGGAGGCACAAGAGCGTATTGAAGAAGCGGTGGCTTTTGCGGAATCAAGCCCAGAACCGCGAGTGGAAGAAATCAGTGAGGGGGTATACGCCTGATGCGTGAAATCACCTACGCGGAAGCAATACGCGAAGCACTGCGCCAAGAGATGCAGCGGGACCCGCATGTTTTCCTCATGGGCGAAGACATCGGCGTCTATGGGGGTGCATTCGGTGTCACGCTTGGCTTACTAGAAGAATTTGGTCCCGAACGCGTGCGCGATACGCCGATTTCGGAGGGTGTCATCGCAGGGGCTGCTGCAGGTGCGGCCTTGACAGGTATGCGGCCGGTTGCAGAAATCATGTTTATGGATTTCACTACTCTAGCCATGGAGCAGTTGGTCAATCAAGCAGCCAAGACGCGCTATATGTTTGGGGGCAAAGCCAAAGTGCCCATGGTCCTGCGCACGCCAGCAGGATCGGGCACCGGCGCTGCGGCACAACACTCCCAAAGCCTGGAAGCGTGGTTTGTGCATGTTCCTGGGCTCAAGGTGGTGATGCCCAGCACGCCTTATGATGCCAAAGGGTTGCTCATCTCTGCCATCCGGGATGATAATCCGGTGATCTTTGTCGAACAGAAGCTCCTCTATCGTACAAAGGGACCGGTGCCCGAAGAACCTTACACTGTGCCGCTGAGCGTGGCTGAGGTGAAACGCGCCGGGCGGGACGTCACGATCATTGCCACAGGGGTCATGGTGGTGCGTTCTCTGGCTGCTGCTGCGAAGCTGGCACAGGAAGGGATAGAGGTTGAAGTAGTAGATCCTCGTACATTGAAACCCTATGATGCAGAGACGATCACCAAATCAGTGATCAAAACCGGACGCGTGCTTATTGTGCACGAGGCATATAAAACCTGTGGGTTTGGGGCTGAGATTGCTGCTATGATCAGCGAGGGGCCTGCTTTTATGTACCTCAATGCCCCTATCCGCCGGCTGGCTGGGTTGGATATTCCCATCCCTTACAATCGTACGCTGGAGTACCATGCGGTGCCGCAGGAAGAAAACATCATTACCGCAGTGCGTGAGTTAATGGCTTATAAATAGAGTGGGTTGAGGAATTTCGTTAATCGAACGAGGAGGGACGCATTGGCTACGCCGGTTATTATGCCCAAGACAGGTATGACACAAGAAACAGGCACGGTGATTCGGTGGTTCTACCAAGAAGGAGACTATGTCAAAAAAGGTGAGCCGCTTTTGGAAGTGATGACCGATAAGGTCAACATGGAGATCGAAGCGCCTGCCTCTGGGGTACTGAAAGGAATCAAGGCATTTCCCAATGATATCGTGCCTGTTACGCAAGTGATTGCTTACATTGTGGAACCAGGCGAAGAACTGGTAGAGGAGAAAGTAACTCCTACGCCAGCGATGGGAGAAGGGGTTCCCGTAGAGAGGCGTGAGCCTACCCCGGTGGCCACTACGGCTGCCATTGCACCGGAGACCGGGAAAGTGAAAGCCACTCCTGTAGCGCGTCGGTTGGCCAGAGAACATGGCTTGGACCTCACCCAGATCACAGGCCAGGGGCCAGGTGGCACGATCACTAAGGACGATGTATTGAAAGCCATGGAACGCGCTGCTGCACCGCCAACAGCACCGCCAGTGCGGGAAGCGAAGACGATCCCCCTTGTTGGCCGACGGCGGATTATCGCCGAGCGCATGCAGCAAAGCGTGCGAGAGGCACCACATATCGCACTGTCAATCGAAGTGGATATGAGCGCGGCGGAAAAAGCCCGCCACGATGCTTCCTACACGGCATTGCTGGTTCATGTGGTAGCCCGTGTGCTGCGCAAGCATCCTTTGCTGAACTCAACGCTGCGTGGCGATCAAATTGTGCTGTTAGATGACATCAACATTGGCGTCGCAGTGGCAACGGACGAAGGTTTAATTGTCCCTGTAATCAAGAGAGCAGACACCAAACTCCTTGCTGATATTGATACCGAACTCAAGGAACTGACCAAACGTGCGCGGGCAGGCAAACTTACTCTGGATGATGTCACCGGGGGCACTTTTACCATCACGAATCTGGGTATGTTTGACATACCGTACTTCCGTGCGGTGATTAACCCACCTGAAGCGGCTATCCTCGCGGTAGGGGCAATTATAAAGCGGCCGGTAGTCATTGACGATGGAATCTACATCCGTCCGATTATGACCCTCACCGTCTCTGCAGACCACCGTATCCTCGATGGCGTGGCGGTGGCCAAATTCCTGCAGGAACTCAAGGCTGCGCTGGAGCGGTTAGCGTAAGGACTTACCGGTGTCTGCCTAATTCCTCGTGAGGCGGAGATGTTGCCAAGCATAGTCACACGGCCATCGTGATTGACGAGCAGCGTCAGATTGTGCAACCTGCCTGCACGGTGAGCAACGATCGTGCAGGGCCTGAACAGCTGGTCGCTTATGCGGGACTGGATGCCAGCGTGTATCAAACGGGCGAATTCGAGGGGGCAGCGCATGCACATGAGCAAACGCGGCTCCCACTACTTGCGCTACGCTGTCTGGCAGGCGGCTCAGGCTTGTCTGTGGCACAATGAGGAACTGACAGCCTACTACCGCAAGAAGCGTGGGGAAGGAAAGCCACATGGCGTGGCCATGGGCGCCCTCTGTCGCAAGCTGCTGGGGCGGGTCTACGTTATCCTTAAGGAGCAACGACCCTACACGATTCGTTAACTTCTTAACGTGCGATCTTGACTTCTCATAGCGGGGTGACAAGATTTTCAACACTCTCTAGCAAAGGCGGCTTTTGCAAGTTACGCGAGTCCTCGAACCCCTTCTAGCGAGTTTTTTGGCATCCACCTGATAGTTTTTGACAGTGATTTTGTGATATACTGTAGACAAGAAACAAGCCTACGCCGATGTTGGTCGTAGGCTTGTTTGTGCTATTTCTGAACATGCAATTGAGGTGCAATGGAGAAATCATCACGACTCAGCGGGTTTTATAGACTCAGCCCCCAAGAGCGCATCCAATTTTTGCAACAATTTGCGGACCTAACAGCCGCAGAGGCAGAAGCCCTCAGCGGAACATTGGGCTTGACCCAGGTACAAGCAGACCACATGATCGAAAACGCTATTGGCGTCTTTGGTTTGCCCATGGGCATTGCCACCAATTTCCTCATCAACGGCCGTGATTACCTGATACCGATGGCCATTGAGGAACCATCCGTCGTTGCTGGAGCTAGCTTTGCCGCACGCCTCGTCCGCGACGGCGGTGGCTTTAAAACCTCCAGCGATGAGCCGCTGATGATTGGCCAGATTCAAGTGTTGGACGTGAGCGATCCATGGGCAGCACGCTTTGAGCTATTGGCTGCCAAGGAGCGCATCTTAGCCCTCGCTAATGAGCAGGATCCGGTCATCGTGAAACTGGGCGGTGGAGCGCGCGATCTGGAAGTACGCGTGCTCGAGCACAGCGAAACGGGCCCTATGCTGGTTGTGCACCTCATTTACGATGCGCGCGATGCCATGGGTGCGAACGTGGTGAACACGGCTGTGGAAGCAGTGGCACCGCTCGTGGCAGAAATCAGCGGCGGACGCATGCTCCTACGCATCATTTCCAACCTTGCCGATCGGCGCCTGGCGCGGGCTAAGGCGGTCGTACCCATTTCCTCGCTGGCTCACGGAGAGTTCAGCGGCGAGGAAGTCGCACGAGGCATTGTGGAAGCATGGGCTTTTGCTGCCGCAGATCCTTATCGCGCCGCCACGCACAACAAAGGCATCATGAACGGCATTGATGCAGTGGTCATTGCCACGGGCAACGACTGGCGGGCGATAGAGGCAGGAGCACACAGTTACGCAGCACGCAGCGGCCGTTACACGGCGCTGAGCACCTGGCACCTAGTGACAGAGGATCACAATAGGCAGAGCCTGATTGGCACACTGGAACTGCCAATGGCTGTGGGCATTGTGGGCGGTGCGACCCGCGTGCACCCCGCCGCCAAGGCGGCGCTAAAACTGCTGGGGGTGAAAACAGCACGCGAACTGGCGGAAATCATCGTAGCGGTAGGGTTGGCACAGAACTTGGCTGCGCTGCGTGCGCTAGCCAGTGAAGGCATCCAACGCGGCCATATGAAACTGCATGCCCGGCAGGTGGCGATTGCGGCAGGTGCAGAGGGTGAACTCATAGACCGCGTGGTGCAAGCCATGCTAGAGGAGAAAACCATCCGCCTGGATAGAGCAGAGGCGATTCTCAAGAGGTTACAGGCAGAACGATGAAGCCATTGCGTGAAGTAGGCATTATAGGTTATGGGGCATACATCCCGCGCTACCGCCTTCCGGCGGCGGAGGTGGCGCGGGTCTGGACAGAGGGCCATGCTGGTTTGCCCGTGGAAGAAAAATCCGTGCCTGGCTTGGATGAGGACACGGCGACTATCGCGATCGAAGCAGCGCGTAATGCGCTGGCGCGCGGCGGCATTGCAGCACAATCCATTCGCGCGGTATGGGTGGGCAGCGAATCCCACCCCTATGCGGTAAAGCCCACTTCGACCATCGTTGCCGAAGCAATTGGCGCTACGCCGCAGGTTAGCGCTGCCGATTGGGAATTTGCCTGTAAGGCAGGAACGGAAGCGTTGCAGGCAGCCATTGCTTTGGTAGGCTCTGGGATGACTGACTTCGCCATGGCTATCGGCGCTGACACCGCCCAAGGACGCCCTGGGGATGCGCTGGAATACACCACCGCAGCAGGGGGGGCGGCGTACATCATTGGCCCACGGGAGCACAGCCTGGCTTACCTGGAGGGGTCGTATTCCTATGTGACGGACACACCGGATTTCTTCCGCCGCCCTTACCAGCATTACCCAGAACATGGCGGGCGTTTCACCGGGCAACCGGCCTATTTCAAGCACATCACCCATGCGGTCGAGGCTCTGTTGCAAGAACTGGGCTATACACCTGGGGACTTTGCAGCGGCAGTTTTCCATCAGCCGAACACCAAATTCCCGCAGCGGGTGGCGCAGATGCTGGGATTCAGCAAGGAGCAAATTCGGGTGGGGTTGCTGGCACCCAAAATCGGCAACACCTATGCTGCTTCGTCCCTGCTCGGGCTGACGGCTGTTTTGGATGAAGCCAAGCCAGGTGACCGCATCCTGCTGGCTTCATTTGGATCCGGAGCAGGCAGCGATGCGTTCTCTTTCGTGGTTACGGATCTGATTCAGGAACGCCAGAGGCTAGCCCCCACCACCCAGGCTTACATCGCCCGCCGCAAGCCCGTGGATTACGCGCTGTACGTGCGTTATCGGCGCAAACTGCAGATGCACTAAACACTGAGGAGGACATCGTCGCTTTGCGTGAAGTGAGTATCATCGGCATCGGTCAGACCCAGGTTGGTGAGATTTGGGAGCGATCCCTGCGCGACCTGGCAGTAGACGCCATCCGCGCAGCGTTGAAGGATGCCCACCTGGAGCGAGTAGATGCCCTGTATGTGGGCAACATGCTCTCTGGTGAGTGCATTGCTCAACAACACCTGGGCGTGCTGATCGCTGATTGGGCTGGCTTGGGTCCTATCGAAGCGGTGAAAGTGGAAGCTGCCGATGCTTCTGGGGCGGCGGCATTGCGCATGGGCTACTTGGCTGTTGCCAGCGGTGTGCACGATTACGTGCTGGTATGCGGTGTGGAAAAGGTAACGGATGTAGACGCAGAGACAGCGAACGCTGCCTGGAGTTCAGCGATGGACGCTGAGTACGAAGCATTCCAAGGGGTAACGATGCCGGCATTGGCTGGACTGCTGATGCGGCGTTATATGCACGAATTCGGTGTCGCGCGTGAGGATTTCGCGCCTTTTGCCGTTACAGCACATGCCAATGGTGCGAACAACCCATACGCCATGTTCCGCTCGCCCATCACAGCCGAGGCGTATGCCAAGGCGGGCATGGTTGCGGAACCCATTAGTATGTTCGATGCAGCGCCGCTGTGCGATGGGGCTGCCGCTGTGGTGCTATGCCCCCGGGAGCGCGCTGCCGACCTGAGCAACAAACCAGTGCACATCCGCGCCTCTGCTGTGGCGACGGACCGGCTGGCTGTACATAGCCGTCGGGATCCTCTGTTCCTACAGGCGGCTTACCTTTCGGCGCAGAAAGCCTACCTGCAGGCAGGAGTGAGCCCACAGGATGTGGACCTGTTCGAATTGCACGATGCATTCACCATCCTGGCAGCCATGTCGCTGGAAGCCTGTGGGTTTGCGGAGCGCGGCAAGGCTGTGCACCTGGCAAAAGAAGGGGGAATCGCCTGCAACGGACGCATTCCCATCAGCACCATGGGAGGGTTGAAAGCGAGGGGCCATCCTATAGGTGCGACAGGAGTGTATCAAATCGTAGAATTGGCGCTGCAATTGCGGGGTGAGGCTGGTGCGAACCAGATTGACTGCCGTCTGGGCATGGCACAGAGCCTAGGTGGGAGTGGTGCTACCGCCATCACCCATATTCTAGAAGCATAAACTACAGGCAACTGTGAGGAGGTTTGGAAGGGAATGAACGTACCAAGGTATTGGAGAAGCGAAAGGACACGCTATGGACTCGTTGGGGAAATCTGCCGCTCATGCGGCAAGCCGATTTTCCCGCCGCGTGACGTCTGCCCGCATTGTACAGATGAAGGGCAAGATGTGCACCCTTTTGGGGGCAAGGGCCAGGTGTACTCCTTTTCGACCGTATACGATGCCCCAGCCGGCTACACGGAATACCAGCCGTACACCGTGGCCCTCATCAAGTTAGATGAAGGTCCGCTGGTAACTGCCCAGCTCACCGACGTGGACAACGAAGCAGTCCACATCGGCATGCCGGTGGAAATGGTCACGCGCAAGATCAAGGAAGAAGGCGAGAACGGGCTGATTATCTACGGATACAAGTTCCGCCCCGTTTTGGAATCGAAATCAAGCAGACCTGACAGGTTTTAGAAACCTGTCAGGTCTAGTTGCTCACGCGTTTGTAAATAGTAAAATCGGTCTTTCGAGGCCCAGGCAAGGTGGCAACTGGTTGATACTCTTGGTCAAAGCGGGGATTTGCCCTGATGCTCGCCAAAGCCCGATCAAAGTCTGGCAGATAGACATAGTAGTCCGGTTTGTAATGCCAGAACCCCCATGCAAAATCCCCTGCCGCAATATGAGGAACAATGTTAGGCAATACCAAACCCGCCAGGTCAATAATGCGGTTCTCCGTATAGTACCCGAGATAGCCTATCTCAATAAACGCAATGCTCTCCGAAGGCTTGGTGTGGTCGCGAAACCACTGGCTCAGCGCCGTATAACTCGGTCCCCTGGGATCGCCCTTGTACGACCTCATGGCATGGACTGTTGGCTTTGCCAGTAGAAAAACAAAGGCAGCGATAAAGAGAATGGATAGAGCCAAAGCAAGCCTATGCGGCTTTAGGTACATGGTGAGCATCTCCACAACCTGAATCATCCCCAATCCAAAGAGCAGGTTCAAAACAAACAAGATGGGAAGCTGATACCACAAATAACCTGGCACGTTGAGCACTGTGTACCCCACAAGATACAGGACGATCCAGCCTACTAGGATGAACCATTGACGCTTGCGTAGTAGCACATCAAGTAATCCAATAAGCACCGTCAGCCACCAGAGATTGAACCAAGGCCATGTGGCATAGGCAAATGACTTCCCCCATTGGGGCACCCAATCCATGATCAACTGCTGCACAAAGGGACGCCACAATGGGTTTTGACCTTGGGCTTGTTTCGTCGCCAGCGTATTGGGCAGAAAAGAGCCAAAGGTCCGTTGGGCATAGACAACCCAGAGGGAAACAGGGAGTGCAAAACCGACGAGAAGCTGTAAAAGGCTGGACACGAATTTGCTGCCCTCCGCTTTAGCCTTCCATTGTCGCACCAAAAGGGCTATCGCGAGTATCACCAGGACCAATACCCCTTCCCCGCGTGTGAGAAACAACAAGCCTGCTATCCACCCCGTCAACCAACAATGTCCTCTCAGCAAAAGGGAAATGCTCAACACGAGGAGGAAGGCAAAGGGATAAGCCTCCATCCCCAGAAAGTCAATCCACCCTGACCCGGTCACAACCAGCGCCAAGAGACACACCTGCCAATTCGCCAACCCCCATTCCTTGCGAAAGAAAAAGAACACCCACAGGATGCCCAGCCAGCAGAACGCGCTGAGAAAGACGGCAAGGACAGGGAGACTGACCTGGGGAAGGAGCAAAGCCAACCCCGCCACGGTGAGCGTAAACAGAGGCGTCGTCGTCCCCAGGACGGCGGGTGGATGGTTCAATACAAAGCCATTTCCCCGCGCGAGATTTTTGGCATACGTGAGCGTGATATAAGCATCATCGTTCAAAAAAGGGGGATAGCGATACGCAGTGAGCAACGGGAACAAACTACAGCACACAAGCAAAATAACGGTAAGCAATGAGGAATGCGGCAAAATCTTGTTTCGCACGGCTTGGCTCCTTTTCGCCCGCTTGAATGAAGGATAACGCAAAGCGTTCTTCTGGTCAAGTGGCGGTTGCGCTTGCGCCAGGGCATAGTTAACCAGCAGGATGAGCAGGCTCAGCCCGTAGACGCCCAAGAGGCTCACCGGCTGGATCAGCCAAGGTTGGGCGTAGAGGGCATAGGCGGCAAAGCCCCAGGTGCCCAGCACGGGGATCACGCCGCGGATGAGTTCGATGCCCACCCACACCGATGGGCCGTGGAGCACCAGCCAGCGGTAGCCGGTGCGGGCGTGAAAGGCCCGCTCGCGGGCGCCGACCAGCCCGGCGATGAGGGCGATGATGAGCGGCAGCGCTCGCATGAACCACGGCCCACCGGCGAACATGAAGCCAAAGTAGCCGGCGAAAAAACCGCCGATGCCCAGGGCGGGTGCCAGGCCCGACAGCCGGGCCGGCAGCACCCGATGCTGGGCGACAACCATCGGCACCAGCCCGACCCAGATCAACGGCCAGAGATCGAAAGGCGGAAAGGCCAGGGTGAACGAGAGCGCGCTGAGCAGCGATAGTCCGATCCCTGAGAGCAGACCTTGCTAAAGGCGACCGGCAGAACCCGATGGCGCCATAGCGACTGACTCCTTGTTTACGGCTCAATCACCACCGACGACAGGGCGTGTTGGAACATCTCTTCCAGGCCGGCGAGTTGGCCGGCGTCGGGGGCGCTCACGAACAGGTCTACGGCGCGGCGGACGCCATCCTGCTGGATCACGACCAGCACGTGGCTCTCCACGGCCTGAACGGGGGCCTGACCGGCCCCCTCGGCCTCACCATAGACCTCCACGGTGAAGCGCCGACCGCTGCCCCAGGCCAGTTCCACCGGCTGCGCATCGAGGACTTGGGCCGGCTGTGGCAGCAGCACGGCCTCCGGTTCCTGCGGCGGCTCCAGAATAGCCCAACGCACGCCCAGGCGCAGGGCGTCGTCCTCGGACGGACGCCATACCCCGGGCTCCGTTTGCACCCAATGGGCGGGCACCTCCAGCGAGAGTCTGGCCTCGGCCAGGCTGACGTGTGCGTACCCGGCCGGGGAGGCGCTGAGGGTCTGGCGGTAGGTGTAGGCCTGGCCGTCCCAGCCATAGACGTCGGTAGATGCGGCCGCCGGGCCGTAGCCGGCCAGGATCTCGACCAGGCCGTCGCCGTCCACATCTTCCAGGCGCACGCCATTCTCGCCAAAGGCCTCCTGCCCGTCAAAGTAGCCGCCGCGGGGGCGCAGCAGGCCATAGCCCGCCTCCGACCAGGCAACGATCTGGAGGGTCTCTCCGGCGGCGCCCATGGCCTGCAGGCACAGCACCTCCGGCCGGTCGTCGTCGTCGTCGTTGATGTCCCGCACCTCCAGGCTTTCGGCGCGGTCGCCGGCCAGGGCCTCGCTGTGCCAGGCCATCTCGTAGCCGGCCACCGCCTCCGGCGATGTGCTGGAGGTCAGCACCAACAGGTTCAGAGCATCATACCCCAGCCGGTCGGGCGACCCCCCAAAGCCGACCAGGAAGATCAGTTCCGCCGCGCCATCCCCGTCCAGGTCGCCCGAGGCCTGGGCGAGCACTTCTGCCGAGTCGGGCAGGAGCAGGGTGGGGTCATCGGCCGGCTGCTGGGTGGGCGGCAAGGGCGGTGCATCGAGGTTGAAGGGGAAGGTAGCGACGATGTTGGGTCCGCCGGGCTGGTAGGCGCGCACCATGTATTGCACGCCCAGGCGGAGGGCCTCGCCTTCCGGCAGCGGGGCTACCAGCTCCCAGGCCCCCTGGCGCACGGGCGCGCAGACATCCACCGGCCACCAGGCTTGTAGCACGCCGTCGGCCCACAGTTCGGCGCTCACGCAGGCGCCATCGGGCAGGGTGCTCTGGCCGCGCACGATGACCTGCTCACTGGTCACCTCTACGCCTTGGATAGTGATGCGACCGCCGGGCGCCTGGCCCTCCTCGGCTGCCACGATTTCGACGCGGACGTTGTCCACGTAGTAGGTCATCTCCGTCTCCCACACGGCGCTGATGCCCAGCGCCACCCAGACCCGCCCCCCGGGGTTGGCGGGCAGATGCAAGTCATACGTGTAGGTCTTCCAGCCCGTCACCTGGTTGGCCGTCTGGCTCAGGTCAAAGTCCTGTTCAGCGGTGGGAGGCCGGGGGCCCGCGTAGGCGGCGACGTGCGCCAGGGTGTTAAAGCTCTCCGACTCGCTCCACAGGTCGAAGGTCAGCCGTACGCGCAGGGGCCCATCGCCGGCGACCTCGAACGGACGCGCCAGCCAGATGGTGCCGTCATCCTGTTTGCCATCCAGGGTGAAGCGAGCCGACGACGATCCTTCATTCGCCTGATCGGCGCTCTGTTCGATGCTCCAGAAGACGGGCTGCCCGGGGTTCGCCGGGTCTTGGGGCACATCGGCGCCCGCTTCCCAACCTTCCAGCCCGGCCTCAAACCCTTCCTGGAAGACGACCGGCTCTGTCGCCGGGCCGTCATCGTGGCTCTGCGGAGCTGGACAGGCCTCCAGCGCTGCTTTCGTGGGCCATTCGCCCCGGAAGGGCTCCCGCGTTCCCTCACCCACCCTGATGGGGACTACGTCAACGATGGGGCCGGTGGGTTGATGGACCACCAGCGCCAGGCCATAGGTTCCCGCCGCGAGGTCGGCAGGCAGGTCGACGCTCACATCGCGGGCGAACCCTCCGCCCGACTCCAGGCTGAAGTCCTGCTGGGTCAGCGAGATGACCCTGTAAGAGGGCAGGGGCTCCAGCAACTGCACACAGAGACGGCCGTCCCAGTGCCGATCGGTGTTGTTCTGGACGGCCAGGTGCATGGTCTCCGTTGTGCCGGGGACAAAGCCCTCGGTGTAGCTTTCCCAAGTGACCTCGGCGCCGTCCTCGCCTGCAATGTGCAGGCTGAAGGACTGGCGTGCCGCCTCGTCCGGTGTCGGCCCGACGGCGGGCGTACACGCCACCAGCAGGCTCAGGATGCTGAAAGCACACAAGAGGTGAAGAGAGTATCTCTTAGTCATTGAAAAGTCTCCTTACCAGAGAATGATGCGCCTTAAAGACGCCCTAGATGGGGTATTGGTTCCCCCCTGGTAGCACGCAGAGCAAAGTCTACAACAGACTCGCCGATGGGGCAACGTTGCCGATTAGGGCGTTCCGAGCAGTTAGATATTGAGGTGAACCTTCATATTGGCTCCAGAAACTCCCACCAGATAGTTGACGCACTCGCCTCAATTACAGCCGCCTCGCCGACCCTCAAACCGATCCATTCATGTGAGGACTTGCACCCCATAAGAAGCACCAAGTTAGCTTGGCGCACTAACGGCTGGCGCATCAGCCGCACGCGGAAGAGCGAAGCGAGCAGAGCGTGTCGGTTGAACGGCGTGTTAGCCAGCCCTTTCTTAACTAAATCCCAAAGTAACTCTTAACGTCGTTAATGTAGTCGGGATGCAACTCGTAGACGTGCCCTCTCTCAGAAACGAGAATCAAGGGTTCTTTACCCAAGCTGTCAGCCCGCATAGTGATACCCGCTCGTGCACCCGCCAACTGCATACCACCTATTTGGGAGTTCCCTGTCTCGCTCTGCCACTCCTCAATCAGTTTGCGACGAGGAATTTTGCCCCCTTGCCTTGCCAAAACCTTAAACAGAGCACGTTGGTTCGGTTTCGAATCCGAAAGAAACTGGTGAATCTCCTCTCTAGCCCACGCCCCTTTTCCTACTGCTGTTGACGTTTCCTCCTCTTCCTCTGCCGGCAAAGAGCGACGCAAAGCCGCGATCTCGATTATCACTCTGACCAAATATCCCACATCAATCGTGTCAAGGGGCAAAAGGATACTTTGTATTTTCTGGTCCACGTCTTTGAGTTCCAACGAGTCCAAATCCACCTTGAGCTTGAGAAGGCTTAACAAATCAGCACAAGAGATGAGGCGTATCCGGTCACGCCAAGTACTACCACGAATTTGATCAGCTAATGGTGTGGTGTCACCTTCGCCAACAACATAAAGACCAAACACCTTTTCATCAAGGACCGCTTCAGCGGCTTTTATCTCTTGCAGGTATTCACCCAACTGCCCAATGTCGTGGGCGATCCACGTTCCCGATTTGACCTCAAGCACTATGTGCTCGCCCATTGCTTTTTTCCATACACCATCAAAACTCTTTCCTTCCTTGGAAGGGCTATAGCGGCCAAAGCCCACTTCGAAACCAAGATGCTGGCCCAAAGCCACCACAATATCCTGCAAGTGCTTGGGGAGTTTTTGAGCAATGGCTTCTTGTATCCACGCTTCGAAGTTCTCATATTGCCACTTGGGTTGGGTAATGAACGCACGAAAGGTCTGAGAGGCGCGATTGCCATCTTTCAGATCTTCACCCAAAAGTTGATTGATGCTGGCTAGCGAAATGTGCTCTTGCATTGCTATCCTCCGCTGTAGTCCGTGCAATACTCGGGTGCCTAATGGCTTGCGCAGCCTGCCGCGCCGTTAAGCCGAGCGCGAAGCGGTCGGCGTAACGGCCTGCGCATAAGCTGCCCGCGAAGCGAGCGGAGCGGGTCGGCGAGATGCGCGTGTTAGGCGCATTTTCCAAAGGGTAGAACACTGCTTCACCTATACTTGAGCAACTCTTCCACATCCAGTCCAATGTCTTTGGCTATTTGCCGTAGCAGAATCGGCGAAATATCGCGCCCTTTATGAAAAGGCACGGTTGTATTCCGACCGTCTGGATGGCGGTATTGCCTGTGTGAGCCTCTTTGACGCACTTCCACGAAGCCAAGCTTTTTCCAAGATTGCTACCACTTCTTGCGGCTTGAGAACAGGATACTTGCCCATGGTTAGGCGACCACCACCACTTGTGTACCGATGAACTCGGTTTCAAGCGCTGGCTCTCCGTCTTCAAGCAGCATCTCAATCACCTCGCGAAGATTTCTTTGTAATTCATCAAGTGTTTCTGCTTGTGTGTGCGCTCCAGGGAAACCTGGTACATAGCCAACGTACAAACCTGTATCAGGACACTTTTCAACAACTGCTGAAAAAGTTCTCATATTGTCCACCTCCGTAAACAATCCTCTGCATCGGTGACGCACTGCGCCCAACGGCGCAGCGGATGAGCCGCACGCAGCGGGGGCGCGCTAGCGACACTGCCAGTGTCGGCTCCAACCGCTGCTTAGGCCGCCACGAGCGGAGCAAGCGGGGGCATAACCAGCGGACGGAGTCCGCCGCGCCGTTACGCGAGACGCGGAGAGAGCGTAGCGAGCGAAGCGTCTCGCGTAACTACTGATTATACGGAATCCGTATATCCCTCCGAATTGTTGACTTTTGCGGAATTGCCGGCTACAATGGCGACTACTTTCCATTTTAGCACAAGGGGCTAAAATGTCAACTTCGCTGCAAGAGCCAACCCAAACTGCATCTGCGCCAAGGCTTTTGGACTCCGTGTGCGATGCGCTACGACATCAGCACCGTCCAGGAATTGTTGGGCCACAAAGACGTACGCCCCACCATGATTGACACCCACGTCCTGCAACGTGGTGGAATGGCCGTGCGCAGCCCACTGGATTCACTGTATGGTTCCCCTGTTTTGCCGTAAAGCGGATTGCTTTCAGCACCACGCATTTCATGGTTTAATAATGGTACCGCGCCTGAAGGAAGTCAATGCGTTCTTCTCGGACAAGATACACGATACGGTGTTCCTGCGTCAGACGGCGCGACCACACACCCGGCGCAAGGTACTTCAGTGGCTCAGGCTTGCCGATACCATGAAAAGGGTCGCGCAAAATGGCCTCAATGAGACGGAATGCACGCAGCGCAAGTTTACGGTCCGTCTCAACCCAATAGCGCAAATCCTCAATGAACTCCGGCTGAAAAACTGCTTCACGCTGCCTCTTCGTCAAGCCCGACCTCCCTGCGCAGTTCTGCGACAGTTTGTGGAGCAGGGATATCCTTCAGAGCACGGCCCAGCGCAGAGAGCAAGCGTTCCGCATTCTTAGGTGAGCGCAGCAGGTAGGCGGTTTCCATCAGGCTGGAGAGTTCTGAAGCAGAGATCAACGCCACATCCTCGCCTCCGCGTCGCTGAATGATGACCACTTCCCGATTGGCAATAACCTCGTCAAGGAGCTTGGCCAGGTTAGCCCGTGCCTGTGTATAGGTCGTTTGGATCGTCATGATTACCTCCTATATCGTACAGACATACTGTACAACAATTAGTTCCAAATGTCAAGATGCAACCCGAACTTTGACAGCCCGATGCTTATGGGGTATAGTCTGAGAGTGTTGAAAAAGCCTTTCCAATGTCATGCTGAACGAAGTGAAGCATCTCGCAGTACTTGGGGAAACACGGCTGAAGTTACGCGAGACCCTTCGCTTCGCTCAGTGTGACAAGATTTTCAACACTCTCATAGTCTGGGAGCCATTTAAGGATTACATAGGGAGGAGAACCCCTTGACCACTGCCTGTGCTCCGGGCAAAGTCATCCTGTGCGGCGAACACGCCGTCGTCTATGGCCGGCCAGCCATTGCCGTGCCGGTGACGCAGGTGCGCGCCTGCGCCACCGTGGCGGAGGCCGGCGAAGGCGAGGGATTGCGCATCCACGCCACCGATCTGCAGCTATGGCACCGCGTCGGTACTGCTATCCCTGCTGCCCATCCCGCCTATCCCCTTGAAACTACCGTGCAACACACCCTGCAGCGGTTGGGTATAGCGTACCTCCCTGACCTCACCCTGACAATTTCTTCCACTGTGCCCATCGCCCGCGGCTTGGGCAGCGGCGCTGCAGTGGCCACCGCCATTGTCCGCGCTCTGGCGCAGCACCTGGGGCAGCCGCTCTCGCCGCAAGAAGTGTCCGACCTGGTGTACCAGACCGAAGTCATCCACCACGGCACACCTAGCGGCATAGACAACACCGTCATTGCCTTTGAGCAGCCAGTCTTTTTCGTCAAGGGGAAGCCCATCGAGACCCTGCGCGTGCAGCGGCCCTTCTGGTTGGTCATCGGCGACACGGGCATCCGCGGACCGACCAAAGAAGTCGTAGGCGACGTACGTCGCGCCTGGCAGGCACAGCCCGAACGCTACGAAGCCCTGTTCGACCGCATGGGGAGCATTGCCAGGCAAGCCAGGGAAGCGATAGAGAGCGGCAAAGTGGAGGCACTGGGTAAACTGATGGATGAAAACCAGGAACTGCTGCGGGCCATCGGCGTTTCCTCGCCAGAACTGGAGAAACTCATCTACGCCGCGCGCGCCGCAGGAGCGCTGGGTGCCAAACTGTGCGGGGCAGGACGCGGAGGAAACATGATTGCTCTGGTGCGCCGCGGACAAGCGCAGCATGTCGCCAAAGCCCTGCGCGATGCCGGAGCTAGCCTTGTGATTGTCACCAAAGTGCAGTCCGCATCCGGAGATGGACCATAGTGAGCGGATATGCAACGCTCAAGTAGAGGATAAGGAAGAGAATGCCGCTAACAAGGCACGCTCTGCTTCCTCAGGTAAGGCTATAGGCACAAAGTAATCCGCTGGATAGAGATAATCTTCGCCTGATTCGTCAATCACCCGGATATAGCCATCACGAGCAGCGAGTTCGTCTGCGAGAACTCGATAAACCTTGCCCACCTCCAAATCCTCGCAGCCGTCATTGCGAATGCAAACTGCAAATTGAGTTTTTGTCCCAAGCTTTTTCATATCCATCTAATCCAAAAACCGCTTGATCTTGAACCGCTTCTTGCCAATGCCATGCGCTTCATACCAATGGATCTCAGCCTGGCGTACTTTGCCACTCGCAAGCCGCACCATGGCAATCCCCTTCAGTTTACGCCATCGCCCGGGGCCATAAAGCTTTTGCAAACGCTCTAGATCTCTGATCGCATCACCAACAGCGATGATTTCAATGTCAGTTATTTCGCCAATGATCTCAAAATACATCGTTGTTACCTGCGTTGCTGTGCACAATCTTACCATAGATACGTCTCTACAGCAAATGACAATAGAGAGCATAGGCGGATAAGCTCTGGGCTGTACGCAAACTAGCGGAACAATCGCCTACACGCAGAAGATGTCGGTACTAGAAGAATTGACCATAGTATCCTCTTAGGTTATAGTTAATAACCAGCCACACCAAAGCCAAGGAGTCGTGAATGCTGATTGGTATTGACGCCAGCCGCGCCACTGCTCGCGAGAGAACGGGCACGGAGAACTATTCCCTGTTCCTCATCCGCGCCTTGCTTGCGCTGGATGGACGAAACCGCTATCGTCTCTACTGCAATCAACCGCCAGCAGCCGACCTCTTCCCTCCCGCGGACAATATGGAAGTCAAAGTCAAGCCCTTTCCCAGGCTGTGGACGCACATGCGGCTTTCCTGGGAGATGGCAACCCATGCCCCGGACGTGCTCTTCGTCCCGGCGCATGTGCTCCCGCTGCTGCATCCGCGCCGCAGCGTAGTAACTGTGCACGACTTGGGTTACCTCTATTATCCGCAGGCATACACGCGCTGGACGAGATGGTACCTGCGGTGGTCCACCTCCTATAACGCCAGAGCCGCTGCCCATCTCATCGCAGACTCAGAAGCGACCAAACGCGATTTGCTCCAGCACTGCCAGATACCCACAGAGAAAGTAACAGTCATCTATCCAGGCTATGATCCGCTCTTTGCTCCTGTGCGCGATCCCGTTCAGTTGGCTGCCGTACGCGCCCGTTATGGCATCCCTACTCCGTACGTCTTATATGTAGGAACGCTGCAACCGCGCAAGAATTTGATAGGATTGCTCGATGCATTTGCAGCATTGGCAAAGGTGGATAAACAGAGCCACTTGGTCATTGCCGGGAAGAAGGGCTGGTTGTACCAACCCCTTTTCGCCCACGTAGGACAATTGGGTTTGGAAAAACGGGTTCACTTTATTGGCTATGTGCCCCAGGAAGACCTGCCCGCGCTCATCAGCGGCGCGCATGTCTTTGTGTTGCCCAGTTATTATGAAGGGTTCGGGCTGCCTGTCCTGGAAGCGATGGCGTGCGGCACGCCGGTCATCTGTTCCAATGTTGCCTCCTTGCCCGAAGTCGCAGGAGATGCTGCCATTTTGATAGACCCGCAGGACACCGGGCAACTCGTGCGAGCGCTCTCCCGGGTACTGGCTGACCCGAACCTGCGGCATGACCTATCCGAGAGGGGCATGCGCCAGGTACGCCGCTTCTCCTGGGAAAAATGCGCGCAGCAAACGCTCCAAATCCTGGAACACGTCAGCCAACTACCTTAGCCCTGCCCTTTACGTTTTACGCTTTGCATTTCATTCCTCACTCATCACCTATCCCTCCTCCTCATTTGGAATCACAGCCAGGATATGGTATATTCCTATCAAGGAGGGAACGTGATCAAGAGAACACTTCTTGGGTTAGGGCTGCTCATCATTCTGTTTGCTTGGTGCGCCACAGCCATTCAGGCACAAGACCCGGTCACGCTGAACCGGTCAGAGTACTATATTACTGTCCTCCAGGATGGCCGGCTGCGAGTGAAGTACGAACTGACCTTCACCGAACACGAAAGCGGCCGCGACCGCATCCAAGAACTCCCCCCATTGGAATCACCGCACACGCTGATTGAAGCGTATGGCACAGGGCCAGAGGGGCGCTTCAGGGTCTCTCTGCAACCCACGGGCAAAGCCGATGTCTATTCGGCAGTGTTCTCTCAGCGCACACAACGCAACGGCCAATACATCATCACCATACGCTACACGGTGGACCGTTCCGTCTTTGACCCCACCACCATAGATGGCGAAGAGTACCGCGCGGTTGGCTGGGCTTCGGGGCAGTGGCAATTGCCCATCGAGGTGCTCGCCGCTACCTTCGTCCTGCCGATTGAGCTGCCCGCAGAAATCACGCAGCCAGAACAAGTTACCGATGAATTGGTCAACCGCGCAGGGGTGAAGGTTGGTAACCTGAGCGCTTTTAACCGTTGGGTGTATTTCCCGACTCCCGATACATCCACCGGCAAAAACTGGCTCTCTATTTATGTAGAGCAAAGGAATGTGCCCCCACGCGGCAAGATGCAGCCCCCCTTCTACCTGCGTGCCTCCACTATCCCGGTAACGCGCGAGACTGAAATCCCCCTCTACCCTACGCCACAACCCACCCCGACGGCAGTCGGCTGGACCTCCGCCGCGCTGGCTTTGATCTTCTGCGTGGCACTGGGCACAATCCTCGCCGTAGTGCTGATCGTTGCCTTCATCGTGCGGCGACGTAAGAAGAAATCGGTTTACGAACCTCCCGAGATTGAACTGGAAACCTTTGAAACGCCCGGCGTGGTGCCGGATTTGAATGCCATCGAAGCCGCCTTCTACATGGGCAATTCGGCGCGCACGATTACGCTGATTGTGCTCTCGCTCGCCAACCGCGGCGTGTTGACCATCATCAACCGCAATCCGCTGCAGTTGGAAGTTACCAATCCTAAAGCCCAACTGAACGCGTATGAACAGGCGCTGGTAGATGCCATCCAGGAAGACGGCACCATTGACCCAGCCCAAATACCCACCATCTTGAACGCCATCGCCGCTACGCTGCAGCCCAAGATATGGAATGCTGACCCACAGGCGACGAAGGAAACCTACGAAAGGAAAATCCGTTCCGCCTGGGAGGAATTCGAGCGCGCGCCGCGCCCCGTGGCATCGGGACCAGAGGTCTGGCGACAACCATATACGCCCTGGATCATCATCAGCGATCGCTACCGACCACGCCCATCTGCGGCACCGACGGGGCCCGCAGAACCCTCGCCCTTGATCCGCGCTGCAGAGGAAGCGGTAACGCCCATCGAGAGCCTCGCCCGCGATGTGAGCCGCAGCATCGAGACGGCCGTCTCGCGCGTGGCAACCGGGCTGGAAGCAGGGATGGCGCGCCTGACCGGCCGCGAACCATCGGCAGCGCCTGGCTATGACGCCTGCCATAGCGCATGTCACAGCGCTTGTCACAGCGCTTGCGTCCATGACGCTTGCCATAGCGCCTGTGTCCACGACGCCTGTCACAGCGCCTGCCACAGCGCCTGCGTCTGTCACAGCGCCTGCCACAGTGCCTGCCACAGCGCCTGCGTCGGCCGTTTCTAAATATGGTCGGCTAGTTGGTTAGTCTGTTGGTTGTTTCAGCGGTTATCCGGAAAGAAGCAGAGGAAATCTATGACTAGCCAACGGATGACTATAGGACAGCCATTGGACTTGCAGAGCTTTGCCAACGAACTCGTAACACAGACCAGGAATTACATCTACATCCGCCCCGAGGATGGCCTGTTCATCCTGCGTCCCAACCGCGTGCACCACCTGAACAAGACCGCTGTAGCACTGCTTTCGCGGCTGTACCGGAATGGCCAGGTGCCCGACGTGGACGCTGTGATCCACGAGGTGGCAACAGAATACGCGGTAGACGAAGAGCGCGTGCGCAACGACCTGTACAAACTGCTCTTGAGCGTCGCTGCCCTGCTGCGTGATGACGTCTGCGGCGCGCCAGCAGTGAGGGAAATACCCTTTGGCGCGCGCAAGCGCGAGTTGCCCGTGCTCTCTGAAATCGCCTTGACCTATCGCTGTCAGAACAAGTGCCTCTTCTGCTACGCAGCCTCCCCTGCCCGGGGCCAGCAAGTCCCGGAAATGGACACCGCACAGGTCAAGAAGGTCATTGACCGCATCTTTGACGAAGCACATTGCCCCACTGTCTCCTTCACCGGTGGCGAACCCACTTTGCGCGAAGACCTGCCAGAGTGCATCGCCTATGCCAAAGGCAAAGGGATGCGTGTCAATTTGATTACCAATGGCTTGCGCTGTGCGGATGCGGCATACGTCACCATGCTGAAAGAGGCTGGGCTGGATTCCGCCCAGGTGAGCCTGGAGGGTCCCCGACCAGAGATCCACGACGCCATTGTGGGTCACCCAGGGGCATTTGTCAAGACTACCCGTGCCGTGCATGTGCTGCGCGCTGCCGGCATCCACACGCACACCAATACGACCATCTGCAGGAGCAACCGCGACTATCTCCTGGAACTGGTGGACTATATCGCGGATGAACTGCATTCCGAGTATTTCTCGATGAATGTGGTCATCAGCACTGGCACCGCCCTGCACCATACGGAAGAGGATGTAACCTACTCCGAAGTCGGACCTATCATTGAGCAGGTTCAGCAGCGCGCAAAAGAAAAGGGGGTGAAACTGGTCTGGTATTCACCCACCCCGTATTGCCTTTTCAATCCCGTGACGCACGGCTTGGGGTCCAAATCCTGTGCCTGTATAGACGGGCTTTTATCCGTAGCGCCTGACGGGGAACTGTTGCCCTGCTCTAGTTACGAACGGGGCATTGGCAACCTGCTGCAACGACCGTTTGCTGATCTCTGGTACAGTGCCCAGGCGCGTTATTGGCGCGGCAAGCATTTCCTGCCCCCCACTTGTCAACGCTGCGAGATCAAACATATTTGCTGTGGGGCATGCCCGCTGTATTGGGAAGCCCATGGCGGATTCAGCGAGCTAGCAGGCGTTTCGCCGGGAGCCAATTGGATGGACACGCTGCTCTGGAAGGTAAAGCGCCGCTTATGGGGGCAAGCCTATGGCGTAGGGCTGCGGGGATCGAGCAATCAGAGGGACAAGTAAAGGGGAGAACATGGCAACAACGATGACATTGGGCAACTTTTATTCGTACATACGTAATAACCGCAAACGCATCGCTGACATCTACCGCGAGATCGAAGAAATCCAATACCAGTTCAACGACTTGCATGCCAGGCTCTTGCAAGGGCGGCAAAAGCTCATAGATACTTACGTCCCTCTTTTGCTGAAGACGGATGACCTGCCGGCAGATCTCGCACAGCTGCTGGCTACGCAAGAAAAGGTCGAGCGCGATGCCCTTCAGAAGGAAATCTCCGCGTTGGAGGAAGAAACCGCACTCAAGCGGCAAAAAGCGGATCAACTCATTAAGCAAGCACAAGAGCAAATCGCTCAACTGCGCCAGCAAAACCCTATTCTGAACGAACAAGAGGAGCAACTGAAAGCGCGTCGTGCCTCTATCGAGCGCGAGATCCAACGGCTGGACAACGAACTCAAACGGTTGGGGTGCTTCCCTATCGGTTGGTTGACCAACTACTTCCGACGTCGTCGCTTGCTCAAGCAGCGAAGAAAACTGGCGGAGAACCTGGAGGCAATCAACCGCGGGATTCGAGCAGTGCGCGCAAAGTGGCAGGAAGAAAAGAAACGCCTACAGGAGAGCCAAGCCGAATTGCAGAGCCAATGGCAAGCGCTCAGCGTAGAAGTCGCACAGCTCCAAGCGAGGCTAGATGACCTCACGGCGAATATCGAGGAGTACAGCAAGCAGCGCGCGGTGCGGAATTGGCTGAGCAACCTGCAAGACCTGCCGGCAACCGATGAGCCTTGGCGCGAGCGCCTGGCACCATTGGTAGAACTGAACCGCAAAAAAGCCCAGTATGAAGCTGGCTTGACTTCGGTAGCCGAGATCCTGGGATTGCTGAAAGGCTTGGGCGAAGGCATGGACCGCTTTATCCGCAGTGTGGCGACGGTATATGAGGAGCAACAGCGTTACAAACTCCCCAACCTTCGCCTCAACCTTTCCGACGCTGTTACTTCCTTCCATGCTATTTGGCCCGATTTCCAGGCCAAAGTCAAAGATGAAAAGTACTTGGGTGCTCACCCTCTGGAATTCAGCCAACGCATAAAGGAAGTGGTGCAACAAAAACTCCATGAATCCGCGATACAGAAGATGTTCGAGGATATGGGGAATGCTCTGACCGAAGCCACGAAAGCCTGGCGCTAACTGCGAGGGTGTTGAAAAATCTTGTCACCCTGAGCAAAGCAAAGAGCCTGCCCTGAGTATAACGAAGGGGTCTCGCGTAACTTTAGCCGTATTTTCCCAAGTACCGCGAGATGCTTCACTCCGTTCAGCATGACCTTGGAAGAGTTTTTCAACACTCTCTAACTGCAGCGCGAAAGGCTTCGGATGAGTTGGTAGTGCGCGCATCCAGCGCGCTAAATCTTACGATGAACATGATGAGGAAGGGAGACATCGGTGAAAAAACTTTTAGCTATAGTGGCGATGATTGTTTCCATCCCACTGTTAGTCTTTGGGGTGATTTTTCTCATCGCGGCAGCAACAAATCCTAGCCGCCTCTTTGTCGCAGCCGTTTTGCTGCTCTTTGGCGGAGCGCTGCTCCTTGTAGGAGCGCTCACCCTGCGCCGGCTGGCTGAGATCAGCCCTGAAGCCCTGGCGACTGGCGTAATAGACCTGGCACGCCGTCTGGGTGGTGAAGTTACCGTTGCGCAGGTACAGGCAGAGTTCCGTATTCCCAGCGCATTAGCGCTCAGCACGCTCGAAAAACTGCGCGGGCGTGGGGAATGCCAGCGTGAGCAACGCACCGACCACGACGTATATGTCTTCAAGAGCGTTATGCCAGCCAAAGCCATCAAGCGCTGTCCGTACTGCGGCAGCGAATTCGCGGTCAAGAGCGCCCTGCGCGAGTGCCCTAACTGCGGTGCCATGCTGGAGATTGTCAAGGAATAGACCAAAGGTTTGAAAAATCGGTTTGGTATAGCAACCCGGCTGGCTTGTCTGCTTGCCCTGATTCTCGCGTTTGGGGCAGTAGCAAGCTGGCTATGGCTCAAGCATACTCACCGTACGGCTACGCCCCAGATACCCGCGGTATCGCCCGCATGGATTGAACTGCGACGCGGAGCCACGGCTTCCATGAGCGCTGGCAAAATGCCATGGGTCAACGTGTATATTCCTCCCGCTGACCCCTATGACCTAGCCCGGCGGCTGCGCCATATCCCTGGCCCCTTCCCTTTGCCAACGCCTGCCTCGCCTACCCTATATGCCGTGGGAGACCGTGAAACATTCTGGGTGCTCAACCTCGACACAGCGGAAAGCTTCCCCATCAGCGCTACACTTTGCTATATCAGCCCACACCTGTATATGTGGGTACAGGATGATATTTCTGTCCCTCAAGATGCCTTAGAGCGGTCTGCGCTAGCCTTTGAAGAACGCATATACCCCACTGTACGGCACTACTTCGGCACAGAACCCAACCCAGGCATTGACAACGATGTGCGCCTGACTGTGCTGAACGCATATTTCCCCGGTGCCGCTGGCTACTTCTCCAGCAGCGACCAATACCCTTCTACCGTGATCACTACTAGCAATGAGCGTGAGATGTTCTACATCAACTTGGCTAGTGAATACCCTGGCACCCTGTCCTATGAAGCCACGCTGGCACACGAATTTCAGCACATGGTGCACTGGTTTGCCGACCCGAACGAGGATGCCTGGGTGACCGAAGGCGCCTCGGAACTAGCCATGTACCTGTGCGGATACCAGGGCTATCACCGCAGCCGCCTATTTGCCCGCAACCCCGACATCCAGTTGAACGATTGGGATTCAGATGTGGGTGCTACTGCAGCGCATTATGGCGCATCCTTCCTGTTCATGGCATATTTCACGGAACGCTTTGGCCCTCAGGTGCTTAGAGAACTGATATCAAATGTGGAAAATGGCATCGCCGGCTTTGATGCAGTGTTACAGGCACATCCCATTGCCCTTGCAAAATCAGATACGTCAGCACGAAGCCTATCCTTCGATGACCTATTTGCCGACTGGGTAGTGGCGAACTACCTGGACGGGGAAAGCGGTTACCCGCTCACCAGCCCTTATGCCTATCAGACACTGGAGGTGCAAGTGCAGCCTGAACGGGTCATTTCTAGTTACCCTGCAAAAGGGGATGGCGACGTACACCAGTACGCCGCCGATTACCTTGTGCTGGAGCCATCTGGACAGGACCTGTGTTTGGATCTCACCCTGAGCACCACCACCAGATGGATCCCTAATCAGGCGCACAGCGGACGCTACCAATGGTGGTCTAACCGTGGGGACTGCAGTGATATGACCCTTACGCGTGCCTTTGACCTGCGTGGTTTGAAAGAAGCCTCCTTACAGTTATGGCTGTGGTATGACATTGAAAAGGGCTGGGACTATGCTTACGTCGAAGTCTCTACAGATGGCGGCGTGACCTGGCACATCCTGCCAGGCAGGTATACCACCGCCGAAAACCCCAGCGGCTACAGTTACGGGCCTGGCTATACCGGCATATCCACCACGGACCACACAATATCTGAAAACGCTGCGTGGATAGAGGAAACCTTTGACCTCTCGCCCTTCGCTGGACAGCAAGTGCTCATCCGCTTTGAATACGTAACCGACGAGTCGGTCAATCACGCCGGCTTGTGCATAGATGACATCCGCATCCCCGAACTGGGCTATGTCCATGACGTGGAGGAAGGCGAGGATGGATGGGTGGCACAAGGCTTCGTGCGCACGGATAATGTCCTGCCTCAACGTTACATGATCCAGTTGCTTCACCTGGCAGACCGGATCACGATCGAACGGGTATTCCTGGAGCAGGAACAATGCACCACCCTAATGATCGCCGGATCCCATCCGCGCACACGCAAAGTAGTGGTAGTCATTTCCGCAGTGACTCCGGGTAGCACCGACCCCGCCAGTTACCACTATGAGATATATCCCGTGAAATAAAAAGCCCGGCACACATGCGCCGGGCTGACAAAGCGCCTACACGGTGGTTAGCCAGCACCGCCCCCACCGCCTCCGCCGCCACCGCCACCCCCGCCTCCACCTCCACTCCAGCCACCACTCCGGCCACCACTACCCGAGCTACGTGGCGCGCTAGCCAATGTGCTGGAGGCAGAATTCAGCATACTGAAGAGGCCATCGCTCATGCTCTGTAAGGAGGACATCATGCTGTCACTGGCGCCTTGCAGGGACGGCAGCCCTGTTCCCCCTTTGCCCATGTCTGGTAGACCCTGTCCTACCTCAGAAGGCTGGCTGGCCCTTCCACCCCTGTAGACAACCACAGGGCGATAGGGATGATACCAGGTTGGTCCTGGTGCGTCTACCTTGGCAAATCTAGCTACCCACTCCCGTTCTAGTCCAAAGACAATGGCATATGCCAAATACTTTTCAAAAATTTCCTTCGCTTGCGCGAGATCGGTATATTTTTCAATGTCTTTCAAGTAGCGTTGAAAGGCACGCCAACTGGCTGCAGCCTGTGCTCCTTTCTCTGTCTTCCGTGGCATGACCTGTGCCAGGATAATCAGGATAGGGCCAACCAGGAAGATACCAAGACCGGGACAGAATGCCGTATCAGCGTAGGTGTGCAAAAACATGCCTGCAAAAATGGCAAGCAGGATTCCCCCCGCAAGCAAAACTCCACCCAAGGCTACATATAGGCTCCGCGTCTTCTCCGGACTGCGCGGGAAAAGCCCCTCTTTCACCACTTCTTTGTACATCTGCGCTGTGATCTCGGGCAAAGCAGAGTAGAACTTGTTCTTGAGCTCAGAAAGACGTACCTGTCGCCTCCGACCACGGAAAAGGCGACGAAGCAGAGTGCGCTCATAGGAGCGCAGGCTGCCATCATCCGTTAGCAATTCAAAAATAAAGTCCCGTCGCTTGCCAATCCCCAGGAAACCCGGCTCCTCTTCTTCTGTGATGCTAATGACACCCCGGTGCGCCAGATCCACAATCGTAGCGACGATGTCTTTCATATCTGCCTTTTCGTCTACGAGCACACCTACCAAACCGGGCGGAAGTTCCGATGGGGGTTCTGGCAAATAGTCAGCGACCACTCCAACGGGGACATCACGCCCCCTCGTGTACCAGACCAGATATAGGCCAACAGCGCCTGCGATGAGGATCAAGAGCCCCAGCACAGCGAAAACAAGGTTCACTAGGCTCCGGTAGCGTTCATTGTAGGCAACGAGGCGATCCTCTGCGATTTGCCAAGAGGGTGGCTGCCCTTGGACAATGCCATGAGGAAACTGCACCCGCACCTCAACTTCCTGGCCTGGCCAAATGTCACGGGCAGTGAAAACGATGGTATTGCCATCTATGATTTCGTACTCCGCGTCTGCGCCATAGGAGGCTACCTTCAGTTCCTCGCGTGAAATGCTACCAGGCAAATGCACCGTTATCCGCGCGGAGCGCACTACAAAATCCCTGTCGGGGAAAATGGCTTTCCACCAGAGCTGATCGCCACCTTCGTAGAAACGCAGTCCCCCTTTGACGGTATAGGCGATCGTAAAGGTACGTGCAGCATTGCTAGTGTAAGGGTAATACCAGGTAATGCGGAAATCCCCATCCTGGCGGGAGGTGGTAAATGTACCAGGCACCTCCTCGCCGGGGCGGTATTCCACCCCCTCTTCGCTCACGCTCACATCAGTAACCGATTCTAGGCGATTCATCGGAATGTTCCGATAAGCAAAGTGAAAACTCCCGCTCGTGAAAACAAACTTCTGGGTCTCCACCACGCGGATGTCCGAGTTCGCCAGGACAGTGATATCCACATTGATGAAATCCCAATAGTATTGCTTGCTCTGCGCAGAAACTGTATAGCCAATGGCGAGAAGCACAATACCAATGACGAGCCAACCAAACCATTTCTTTAACGACATCTTCGCTCCTTCCCCGCTCGCAAAGCCACAGCCTTATGCCCCAGTCCGCTTGGCTTCTACCCGCTGTTTGAATTTCGTCACATCAATGATCATACGCTCGTGGATGCCTTCGCCGATCTTCTCCCGCTCATCGAAAGCCTCCACCTGAAAAGTGAGCTTGCGGCCATCCACTGCGAGTAATTTTGCCTGGGCGCGCACGGTCATGCCCAAAGGCGTGGCAGCCAGATGGCGCACATCCACTCGGATACCCACTGTACGGTATCCATCTGGCAATAGGTGGTCTACAGCACGCACAGCAGCCCCTTCCATCAGGCGCACCATCTCGGGCGTGGCGAGCACAGAAACATTGCCACTGCCCAAATGCTTGGCTGTGTTTTCTACCGCCACTTTCATCTCGCGTTCACCGACCAGGCCAGGTACTATTTGCTCGAACACTATCCCCTCCCAATACAAACATGCCGGATCCTGATCTAAACATCAGCACCCGGCATGGAAAAATCCGTCTCAGCACGCGTCGGGGGACTGCCCTCATCCCACCGCAATTTGCTAGGCAAGCAACGCCTGGAGTTCTGGACCCTCAATGGTCTCCACCTCAATGAGACGCTTGGCCAGTCTTTCCAACTTTTCGCGGTTTTCCTTCAGGATATTCATCGCGCGTTGATAAGCGGTCTCGATAATGCGCTTGACCTCCGCATCAATGAGTCGCGCGACTTCCTCGCTATAGTCCCTCTGCTCTGCGATCTCCCGGCCTAGGAAGATCAGCTCTTCCTTTTGCCCAAAGGTACGCGGACCCAGTACCTCGCTCATGCCGTACTGCGTAACCATCGCCCGCGCCAGCTTGGTGGCTTGCTCCAGGTCATTGCTGGCACCGGTTGTGATGTCCCCGAACACCAGCTCTTCAGCAGCGCGGCCAGCCAACAACCCGGTAATTTCGTCCTCAAATTTCGTCTTACTGCGTAGGTAGCGATCGTCCTCGGGCAGATGGATGGTGTAACCCAAAGCCATGCCGCGTGATACAATCGAGACTTTGTTCACCGGATCCGCTTTTGGCAGATGGTGCATGACTAACGCATGACCAGCCTCATGGTGTGCGACGATATTTTTCTCCTCTGCACTAATCAGGCGGCTCTTTCGTTCCGGCCCGGCAACAACGCGCTCCACCGCTTCCTTAAATTCATCCATGCCGATAACCTTTTTGTTGCGCCGTGCAGCCAAAATCGCTGCCTCGTTGACCAGGTTTTCGATATCCGCACCCGAGAAGCCCGGCGTCTGCCTGGCCAGTTCCATCAAATCTACATCTTCAGCCAATGGCTTGCCACGCACGTGCACTTCCAAGATTGCCTTGCGCCCGTTCATATCAGGCCGATCAAGCACAACACGCCGGTCAAAGCGGCCGGGCCGCAGCAGTGCAGGGTCGAGGATGTCCGGACGGTTTGTCGCCGCCATGACAATGACCTGCGTATCGGTGTCGAAACCATCCATCTCCACGAGAATCTGGTTCAGCGTCTGTTCGCGCTCATCGTGACTGCCGCCCAAGCCAGCACCCCGGTGCCGCCCAACAGCGTCAATCTCATCTACAAAGACAATGCATGGGCTATTCCGCTTTGCCTGGTCAAAGAGGTCGCGCACGCGGCTGGCACCAACGCCTACGAACATTTCAACGAATTCCGAGCCGCTGATGCTGAAGAAAGGCACGCCAGCCTCGCCTGCCACCGCCCGTGCGAGCAGCGTCTTGCCTGTCCCTGGCGCGCCCACCAGTAAGACACCCTTCGGGATACGTGCTCCCAGCATGGTGAACTTGGCTGGCTCCTTCAAGAATTCGACCACTTCCTGGAGTTCCTGCTTGGCTTCGTCAACGCCCGCCACATCCTGGAAAGTAACCGTAGGCTTGTCTCCGGTGAACAGGCGCGCACGGCTTTTGCCAAAAGACAATGCCTGGTTGTTCCCACTCTGGGCTTGGCGCAACATGAGAAGTAGAATCAGCCCCAGCCCCAGCAGGGGCACATAGTTCACCAGCATGGGAACAATATCCACCCAAGCGCTGGGCTTTTCTGGCACGATTTCCACCGCCGCAAATTCTTCCGGCGTTACCCCCAGGCTGGTCAGGGTCTCCGTAAGGCTAACCCCGGGTTCCTTGCGCGAGCGCAATTTGGCCGGTTGCTGCCCCTCATTCATCCAGATGGTCAAGTCATCACCTGAAATACTGATTTTCTTCACCGCACCGGCTTTCACATAGCTAGCTACCTTGTTGATAGACACCGAAGGGAGTTCTTCAGCCGGCACGACGAAGTTGAAATAGATCAAGGCGATGACCGCCAGCGTGATCAACAGATATACAAATCCGTTCTTCGACCAACTCGATCCCACTATACCTCCTAAAAACCGCAAAAAGCCGCCCGAAGCGGCACGACGGTACACAAACATTGATTCAGGCTACCCCTGTGGGCCCACCTGGATTCGAACCAGGGACGACCCGGTTATGAGCCGGGGGCTCTAACCACTGAGCTATGGGCCCTTCAGAGCGGGTGACGGGACTCGAACCCGTGACAACCTACTTGGAAGGCAGGGGCTCTACCATCTGAGCTACACCCGCATGGCCAGGCACCGCAGAACCCGTGCCTGGTGCTGTCGGGGTGAGAGGACTTGAACCTCCGACCCCAGCGTCCCAAACGCTGTGCGCTACCAACTGCGCTACACCCCGCGTTATATTATTATAACCAATTTATGGGGTCTCGTCAATTTGGACAGGTAACGAGTGCCAAGTGACGAGTGAACTACGCGACTAGGTCTTGCGGTCAAAGTAGATGCTCTTACCTGTTGCTGACAAGGGGATACCCATGACATAATCCGCATCAATAAGCCCCATTTCGCGCGCCACAACACCTGCGCGGTACATGATGCGGTTATCCACATTCAGCATCGCAGCCGTTTTGACCGCCGAACCCAAAGCAATCCCCATATCCAGCAGGCGAAAAGCGCATTGTGGCCCCCGGAACTCGCCCTCGAGAGTATTTGGAACGATGCATTTCTCGGCACCGCAGGCGCTGCAATTCAGCCCCATCGCCTTGGCATCTTTGATCCCAATCAATACCACAACCGGCGAATCTTTGACATTCTGCCCATCTCGGTCAAAGTTGCGCTTACCGGTCCGCTCTCCAAAGCGGATCATCGCTTCGCCCAACTCTCGGCAGGCTTCGCCCTCGATGATCTTCGTTACCACAAAATCTTGCCCTGCTGATTTGGGCGCCGTACGCGCGGCGATGCACATCAACTCTGCTACGGTACGCAAGCCACTAGACATGATGATTCCATTCTCCTCCCCAGGAAGTCAACACATTGCACTGGCTTTGTCGTGTTCGCCATTCAACAAAAGGCTTATAGCCTCCCATAGCCAAAGGCATGCAGGCTATGCCCCATACTAGGGAGCACACCTAGACAATGGCCTCGGTCTCGGTCGTCGGCACGGAGGGCATTGCCCTGGAACGATACACCTGTCCAAGCAAATGGCTGCCAACCAGCGTAGCCCAGAACTCGGTAAAGATCACGCCAATGCAACACAGGATCGTGCCAAAGCCAGCGACAAATTGGGCTACGATGGCGAGGAGCACGGCAATGATATAGTTGCCGAGGTTAGCCTGGATGTATTGGAAAATGTCCCCAAAGCGGAAGAAAGCGCCAAAATCGCCGCTGAGGGCATAATGAGTATATGCCGAGGGCAATACCAGACCCAGGAACAAGCCGTAAAGCGCGGAGAGACAACTCATACTCCAAATACACAAAACAATTGGCGCAGCGACGCGCCCAGGCTCTGCCGTGTCATACCCAGTGACGGCACTGACAAATGCTGCAAACATTGCCAACGCGATCAGTGGGATAGCCCAAATCAGCGCTCCCAGCGTGCTCATAAGCCCTTTGACAAAGTAATCCCCAAAGTCATCCCAGCCAGGCAAAGGTTGCTCAGCACCTTCTGCCACATTCTTCAGAACCCGCAATGCGTAGCCAACCACAGCCAGGTTAACAATGGGAATGAGGCCCAAAATGCCACCGATAAGCACCTTGGTGACCCATTCCTTGTCATCGAAAACGTATGTAAATGATTTGCCCCAATCCATATTCCCGCCTCCTTGATGTAGTAGCAAATCGGTTGCAACCAGGAAAGACCTCGCAGGATAGCATACCTCACCTCCATGTGGTCTGAGCCTGGCGCCTGTCGATGCCCGAGATAATTATAGCACAGAAGCGGATAATCAGCAAGCACAGCGATTGATTTGACATTTCCTGGGATGTGGTTTAGAATTAAGGCAAGCCTAAAATTTTCAACAGAAATATTAAAGGTGAGGCTAATATGACAGACAACCCTTCGGCGTTAAGCGAGAACATCCAGATGTATCTGGTGCACATCCTGCGCCTAGGTGCAAAGGGCGAGCCGGTGCCTCTTTCCCAACTGGCTGCGGCGCTGGATGTTTCGCCTATCTCTGTCAACCAGATGTGCCGCAAGCTCCAAGATGAGGGCCTCGTGACCTATATCCCTTACAAAGGAGTCTCCATCAATCCGGCTGGAGAACGGCTGGCAGCACGCATTCTGCGCCGCCATCGCTTATGGGAAGTCTTCTTGGTGGAACGCCTGCAGATGAAGTGGGAAGATGCCCATAAAACAGCTTGCCGGCTGGAGCACGATACACCAGATGAAGTCATCGAGCGCCTGGATGCTTTTCTTAACCGGCCCCGCTTCAATCCCCAAGGTGAACCCATCCCAACCAGTGCGGGAGAGTTCGCCTCGGCTATCGTAAGCCCACTGACAGAGATGAAGGCCGGGCAGAGGGGCTGCTATGTCCGCTGCACGGCGGATGCCGCAACCTGTGACTTCCTGGCTGCCCAGGGGATGCGCCCTGGGGCATCGTTACAGGTTTTGGCAGTCGCGCTGGACAGTATCCTGGTAGAAGTCAACGGTAGGAGGATTGCCTTAGATCGCTCGGTAGCCGCAACCTTGCAAGTAGAGCAGGAACAAAAGACGGAAGGAGCCCACTGATGAACAACATATACCCTCTTAGCGAACTGAAAACAGGAGAAACCGCCCTTATCCAGGAGTTGTGCGGCGGTTATAGTTTTCGCAGCCGTCTGGCAGCGCTTGGCTTCACGCCAGGAGCAGAAATCAAGATGGTACAAAACCTGGGTCATGGACCCCTCATTGTTTCCCTACGGGATACGCGCATCGCCTTAGGACGGGGCGAGGCACAGAAAATTTTGATCCGCTTGGAAAAGGAGCCTCTATGTCACAGTCAGGTCAAGAGCGAAAACGCATCCGCATAGCTCTGGCTGGGCAACCGAATGTAGGCAAAAGCACAGTATTCAATCTGCTTACCGGTTTGAACCAGCACGTGGGTAATTGGCCCGGCAAGACCGTCGAACAAAAGACCGGCATATGCCACTGGCAAGACTGGACATTCGATGTGGTGGATTTGCCAGGCACATACAGCCTAAGCGCCAACTCACCGGAGGAACTGATCGCACGCGAGTACATCATTAAAGAAAGGCCAGACGTCGTCGTAGCCATCGTGGATGCAGCAGCCCTCGAACGCAATCTCTACCTGGTTTCCGAGTTATTGCCTCTGCCTGTGCCTATTGTCATTGGTTTGAACATGGTGGATGTGGCTGAACAGCAGGGGCTCAAAGTGGAACCTCACGTGCTGGAAGCAGCATTGGGCGTGCCTGTAGTGCCCATGATTGCCACAAAGGGACAGGGCGTCACAGAATTGCTAGCGCGTATCCAGGATATTGTGTGCAATGGTGCAAACTATACTCCCAATGTGCCGGACATCCGCACGGATCATAAAGAAATTCTAGACCGCATCGAGGCACTTGTTGCTGACCATGTGCCTCCAGAGTATCCCCAGACATGGGTGGCACTCAAAATCCTGGAAGGCGACAAACAACTGACGGAGATGATGCGCACGCGGCTGCCCCAGGAGGCTTGGGATGAAATCTACCGAATTATTAAGCAACACGAGGATGCCTGTGTGGCTGTCGCCAGCGGGCGATATGCTTGGATTGGGCGCATGGTGCGTGCCGCAGTGGTAAAACCCAAAGCAGGTCAGATTTCATTGACCGATCGGTTGGATCGCTGGGCAACACACCCCCTGTGGGGCCTGTTCATCCTCATTGGGATACTGGCATTGACCTTTTGGCTGACATATACTATTGCCTCACCTGTTACACAGCTTTTGGAGGCGTACGTCGTGCATAACCTAGCGAATTTGGCTACCACTGAGTTGGCCTCTGCTCCTGCCTGGCTGACAAGTTTGGTGGTAGATGGGATAATCGGGGGCGTGGGAACTGTGCTGACCTTTTTCCCCATCCTGCTCATCTTTTTTGCTATGCTAGGCATCCTAGAAGATATCGGCTACATGGCGCGAGGAGCCTATGTCATGGACCGCTTTATGCACATGATAGGCTTACATGGCAAATCTTTCTTGCCCTTGTTCTTAGGATTTGGCTGCAACGTGCCGGCAGTGCTAGGCTCACGCGTCATTGAATCAGAGCGTGGTCGCCTCTTGACCATCCTCCTCGCTCCACTGGTTCCTTGCACAGCGCGCATGGCTGTCGTAGCTTTCCTGGCGCCTGTTTTCTTCACTGCCCCAACGCTTGTGTCTTGGGGCTTGCTCACCATCAATCTCATTGTGCTGGCTCTTTTGGGCGTGCTCCTGCACAAGTTCGTGCTGAAAGGAGAGCACATTGCATTCATCATGGAGCTCCCTTTGTACCACTTGCCCAATTGGCGCACGATTGCCTTGACAGTCTGGCAGCGGTTGCTGTCCTTCTTGACCAAAGCAGGCACTATCATCTTGATTGCCTCGGTCGTCATCTGGGCTCTCTCTACTCTGCCTCATGGGGACATTGAAACCAGCCTTTTGGCCGCCTTTGGGCGGCTTTTGGAGCCCGTTGGCCAACTCATGGGCTTGGATTGGCATATGATAGTCGCCCTGCTCAGCGGATTTGTGGCGAAAGAGAATGCTGTTGCCACACTGGGCGTGCTTTTTGCCACAGAAGGAAACGGGGCTGGCTTGGCAGCAATCTTACCCACTATTCTGACTCCGGCGGCAGCGTTGGCATTTTTGGTCGTAGAGATGTTGTTCATTCCATGCATCGCCACGCTAAGCGCCATCAGGCAAGAGACCAATTCCTGGCGATGGACCCTTTTCAGTGTATTGCTCCTGTTCCTGGTCTCGCTGGCTGGTGGGCTGCTCACCTATCAGATCGCCCGCCTGCTCGGTGGGTAACCATACCCCCTGCCCTCTACACCAGCGACACCCTTATTCTGCAAGGAGGTTCGGAGATAGATGTTGGAGAAACTCCTGCAAATCCTAGCCACTGGTGGTACCCACAACCTTAAGCACCTAGCCCAGCAATTGGACGTCAGCGAAGCGCTTTTGCAAAGCATGATCGAAGAGCTGGTTCGCCTAGGCTATTTGCAACCTCTGAATGCGAAATGTCGCGCTGACTGCAAGGCTTGCCCTATTGCCAGTGACTGTGCCCTCGGAGCCGCCAATCATATATGGGTGTTGACCGAAGCCGGCAAAAAAGTGGCACAGTGTTAGACTTTTATATGAATTGCCGCAAAAATCTTGACAACAATGCACTAGGGTTATAGAATGTCCTTGCAACGATGGAACAGGAAGGGGTTAGTGCGATGGATGAGAAGGACATCTCCCAAGACACCGAGCAGCGAGGCGACTTGCAAGAACAACTCGCGGCAGCCCGAAAAGAGGCCGCCGAAAACCGCGATAAATATCTCCGTGCTTTGGCAGAATCCGAGAACATGCGCAAGCGTCTGGAGCGCCTGTGCGAAGAGCGCATGTGGCAGGAGAAAAAACGCTTACTGACCCATTTCATCGAACTGGGCGATCAATTAGAGGAAGCCCTGAAGTATGCCGATGCAGACGATCCACTGGGCACCGGCATACGCCTGACCTACCAGCAATTACAGAACATCCTTGCTAAGGAAGGTGCTGAGATTTTGCCTACAGTGGGGCAGATTTTCGACCCTAATGTCCATGAAGCGGTGGAGCTGACCGACAGCGCGGGAAAGGAAAATGAGGTTACCTTTGAATACCGTAAGGGCTACATGCTCGACGGTAGGTTGCTGCGTCCGGCGCGCGTACAGGTCAGAAAAACCAACAATAAAAAAGAAGAAACAAACGCTTGAAATATTGCTTGGTTAGAGAACTGGGGTAAGCGGTATGGAGTACAAGGACTATTACAAGATATTGGGCGTGGATAAGACAGCCAGCCAACAGGAGATCAGAAAAGCCTATCGGCGCCTGGCTCGCAAATACCACCCCGACGTGAACCCGGGGGACAAGACCGCGGAAGCCCGCTTCAAAGAGATCAACGAAGCCTATGAGGTGTTGAGTGATCCTGAGAAGCGCAAGAAATACGACGAGCTCGGTGCAAGCTGGCAGCAGTGGCAGCGCATGGGCGGAGATCCACGTGGCTTTGATTGGAGCCAGTGGTTTGCCGGTGGGCAACCCGGAAGCGGCCCGCGTGTGCACGTGGAATATGGCGATCTCGGTGACCTTTTCGGGGGCGGATTTTCCGAGTTCTTCCGCACGATCTTTGGGGATATGGGCGGTGCTGAATACGTGCGGCAAACACGCAGCCGCCGCGGTAGCGATCTAGAGTATCCGGTGGAAATCACACTGGAGGAAGCCTACACAGGTACCACCCGCATCCTGCAGCTAGACAACCGCAGGATTGAGGTCAAGATCCCCGCCGGCGTAGACAACGGTTCACGCGTGCGGATAGCAGGAGAAGGCGCTCCTGGCATTGGGGGCGGGCAGAAAGGCGACCTCTATCTCAAGATCTCGGTCCTCCCGCATAAAATCTTTGAGCGCAAGGGGGACGACCTATATTGCGAAGTGCCCATTGACCTCTACACGGCAGTCCTCGGCGGCGAAGTCCCAGTGCCCACATTGAAGGGCCAGGTCATGCTCAAAGTCCCTCCGGAGACGCAGAGTGGCAAGCGTTTTCGTCTCAAGGGCTTGGGCATGCCCAATCTAAAGAATCCGGGGGTTAAGGGCGATCTCTATGCCGAAGCAAAGATCGTCCTGCCGCGTGGACTGACCAAGCAAGAGAAGGAACTCTTTGCTCAACTAGCAGCATTGCGTAGCCGTTAAACCCATGCAAAGGAGTATAGAGATGAGAAAAGTTATACAAAAATGGTGTCTGATCGGCTTCATAGGCTTATTGCTGTTCAGTCTAACCGGCTGTGGACTCTGTGGGTTACCGGTCTGTGGGCGCTTGTCGCGTCCGGCGCCTACTCCGACTGCCGTTGGGCGCGCACTACCCGAGTTGGTAACCGCTACGCCCACAGCTTTGCCTGCTGAGGTCATTAAAGAAGCGGATGCTGAAGAACTGCTGCTTATCAACATCTACAAACGGGTGAACCCGTCGGTAGTTCATATCCGTGTGGTGCAGCGAGTTAGTTCTGAGGGATTCACTCTTCCCCAGATCCCAGGATTCCCGAATATCCCGCAGAGCCCTGAAGAATTCTATCAGCAAGGCAGCGGGTCTGGATTTGTGCTAGACAAAGAAGGACATATCGTTACAAACAACCATGTGGTGGAGAATGCTGAGGAGGTACAGGTTACCTTTCATGATGGCACGACCGTGCATGCCAAGGTTGTCGGAACTGATCCGGACAGCGATTTGGCCGTGATCAAGGTGGATGTGCCAGAGGCAATGCTCTATCCTGTCGAATTGGGTGATTCGGATCGTTTGGAGGTTGGCCAGCGCGCCATCGCATTGGGTAATCCATTCGGGTTACGCGGGACCCTCACTACAGGGATCATCAGTGCACTGGGCCGCAGCCTACCCTTAGGGCGTGCCTCGGAGATCATCGGAGCGCGTTTCACCATACCTGAACTCATTCAAACGGATGCTGCGATTAACCCTGGCAACTCCGGTGGCCCATTGCTTGATTCGCAAGGCCGCGTGATCGGTGTGAACACCGCTTATGAATCTAGTGCATCGGGTATCGGCTTTGCTGTGCCGGTGAACACGGTAAAACGCGTCGTGCCTAAGCTAATCAAAGACGGCTACTATCCCTATCCCTGGCTTGGCATCAGTGGCACTGACCTTTCTCTGGACATCATTGAGGAAATGAACCTGCCGGTGCAACGTGGCGCGATCATCCTGGAAGTTACACCTGGCAGCCCTGCCGAGAAGGCAGGTTTGCGCGGCAGCACCAAGACGGTACAGAAAGCCGGCCGCCAGATTCAAATTGGCGGTGACGTGATCATTGCCATTGATGGGCAGAAGGTGACACAATTCGAAGACCTCCTGGTTTACATCCTGCGCTATACCGAGGTAGGCCAGGAAGTAACATTGACCATTATCCGTGATGGCAAGGAGCGTTCCGTAACAGTGAAACTTGGCGAGAGGCCCAAGTAATAAAAAGTTGGAGGGATAGGCTATGAAGCGCATGGCAACTCTATGGATACTGATTGGTCTGTTGGCTGCAGCTTTGCTGGCTTGTGACATGTCACCCCGCATCAGCCCTACACCACAGCCTTCACCCACGCCTATTGTCATCGTGGTTACCTCCACCCCATTGCCGCCGACGGTGGTGCAGACTGCCGATGCAGCAGAACAAGTAGTGATTGACGTCTATGCCCGCGTCAGCCCTGCGGTTGTGTATATCACCAGCCGCGTGATCGTGCGAGATTTCTTCTGGGGCGCTATCCCCCAGGAAGGTACAGGGTCCGGGTTTGTGATTGACAAAGAAGGGCATATTGTGACGAACAACCATGTCGTGGAAAATGCAGAAAAGATCGTCGTAACCTTATCGGATGAAACCTCAGTCGAGGCGAAATTGGTCGGAACGGATCCAGCAAATGACTTGGCAGTGCTCAAGATTGATGTCCCGCCCGAAAAATTGCACCCGGTCGAATTGGGCACTTCGGCTGATTTGCGTGTGGGGCAACGGGCAATCGCTATTGGCAACCCCTTTGGCCTGGACCGTACGTTGACCACCGGCGTGATCAGTTCATTGGGCAGGCCGCTGGATTTAGGCGGGGGCCGACGCCCGATTTACAACGTCATCCAGACCGATGCCGCCATTAACCCAGGGAACTCCGGTGGTCCACTGCTAGATTCGAAGGGCAGGGTGATTGGCGTCAACACCGCCATTTATTCACCCAGCGGCGGATCAGTGGGTATCGGTTTCGCCATCCCGGTGGATACGGTGCGCCGTGTGGTCAAATCCATCATTGAGAAGGGGTACTATCCGCATCCCTGGCTGGGGATCACGGGTTTGACCATAGTCCCAGAACTGGCGAAGGCACTTGATCTGCCAGTCGAGCGAGGCGTACTCATCGTTGAAGTAACACCTGGCCAGGCTGCCGCACGCGCAGGGTTGCGTGGCGGGCAGCGCCGTGTACAGGTGGGAAGCTATATCATCCGCGTTGGCGGTGACATCCTGATTGGCATTGATGGCAGAAAGATCAAGGAAATCGGAGATTTGATCAAATATCTGGAAACAGAAACTGAGGTTGGACAACGGGTAACTCTGACCATCATTCGCGACGGTCGTGAAATGACCCTACAGGCCACATTAGGTGAACAACCCAGACAGTAGTATCTGGAGGAAGCATAGCTATGCAGTACCCAAGCCCTGATGAACCTTGCTATGTAATCAGCATTGCAGCGCAAATGGTCAATCTGCATCCGCAGACCTTGCGTTATTACGAACGCATTGGCTTGGTGGTGCCAGCGCGTTCTCGGGGGAATATCCGGCTCTACTCCCAACGGGATATCGAGCGTCTGCAGAAAATCTCTCGGCTAACCAACGAGTTAGGCGTCAACCTGGCAGGAGTAGAAGTGATTATGCACCTAACCGATACCATTGAACGCATGCAAGCCGAGATGGACGCGCTACGGGCATCGCTCGAAGCAGAGATCGAACGGCTGCGGCAACGTCTGCGCAGCAGTGGCATAGCCGTTGACGAAGAATGACTTGTCCCTTTTACCAAATATTTGAGGAGGTCAACCAGTGATTACAGAAAAGGAACTTCAAGAACTAGCGGAATTCGTCAGCGAAGGCGCGCCAGCACTGAGTCTGTATCTTGATACGGATCTCACCCAACAACCTAAAGAGAAATGCAAGCTCGTCCTACGCGATTTGTTGGACAAGGTGAGGGATTCGGCATCGGACAAGGATCTGGCGCAAATCGAGCGTTTCTTTGACTTGGAATACGACTGGCAGGCAAGAGGAGTGGCGATATTCTCTGCCGCTGAGCAGGGATTTTGGCGCGTCTACCCATTGGCTGCTGGCATCGAAAGCGAAGCTCACATCGGGGACAGGCTGTACCTCAAGCCCCTCACCCATTTCCTGGATCACTACGACCGTTATGGCGTGGTGCTGGTTGACCGCGAGAGTGCGCGCTTCTTCCTCCTGCACCTAGGGCAGATTGAGGAGAAGAGCGAATGGATTGGGCAGGATTTGAAGCGTCACAAACAAGGCGGATTTGCTGCTGCCCGCTATCAGCGCCACGTGGACAAACAAGCAGAGCAGAATTTGAAATTGGCGGCTGAAGCAGCTACTCGCTTCTGTCAAGAAAACCGCTGCAAGGGAGTTATCCTAGGCGGAGCGGAGGAGACATTAGCCCGCTTTCGCGAAATGCTGCCCAAAGCGCTGCAGAAACAAATCATCGGCACTCTAGTGCTGGATGTGACCGCTCCCGCCAGCGAGGTGATGGAGCGTGCAACGGAACTCATCCGGTCTGAGGAAAACAAGCGGCAGCAAAAACTGGTCGAGGACCTCATCACCGCAGCAGCCAAAGGTGCAGGCGCGGTAACGGGCTTAGCCGATACTTTTTACGTCGCCCATCAAGGGCGTGCCCATATCTTAGTGGTGGAGAAAGACTTTGAAGCCGATGGTTACCTGTGTGATGGGTGTCAATATGTCAGCGCAGAGCCGGCCACCAAGTGTCCCTTCTGTGGCGGTAAACTGCACAAGATCCACGGGGCTGTAAACCGTGTAGTGCAGCGGGTTATCGAAGCGGGAGGCAAAGTAGAAACCGTAACGGATAACGAAGCCTTGGCCAAAGCAGGGCACATTGGTGCGATTTTGCGCTATTAAAAAGTGATGAGTAACGAGTAACGAGTGACAAGTGACGAGTAACGAGTGACGAATAAAAAATTACGTAGCACTCTAGCCCTCATGGAGGAGTAGTATGAATTTGAATCGCTATACAGAAAAGGCGCAAGAAGCCCTGGTCCAAGCCCAGGAACTTGCGATGGAATATAATCACAGTCAAATTGATCCGGAGCATTTGCTCCTGGCGCTGCTGCAACAAGCAGATGGCGTGGTGCCGCAGATCATCGCGAAATTGGGCCTCACGCCAACACTGTTACAGCGTCCATTGGAAGAGGAATTGCAGCGGCGTCCCAAGGTCTATGGTGCGGCGGCGCGAGTTGGCATTGGGCCAACATTGCAAAATGTGCTCAACCGCGCCGAAGCGCAGGCGCAGTCCATGCGAGACGAATACGTATCCACCGAGCACCTGCTGATGGGCTTTGTGCTGGTGCCGAGCGGGCGTGCGGGTGAAATCCTGCAGCAGTATGGTATCACGCTCAACCGCATTTATGAAGCCCTGACCAGTATCCGTGGCACCCAACGGGTGACAGACCAACACCCCGAAGGGAAATACCAGGCATTGGAGAAATATGGGCGTGACCTGACCCAATTGGCGCGGCGCGGCAAGCTGGACCCGGTCATCGGGCGGGATGAGGAAATCCGCCGCGTTATCCAGGTGCTCTTACGGCGCACGAAAAACAACCCGGTACTGGTGGGTGAGGCAGGCGTCGGTAAAACGGCCATTGTCGAGGGGCTTGCCCTACGCATTGTGCGCGGCGACGTACCCGAGGGATTGAAAAACAAACGCATCGTCGCCTTGGATTTGGGTGCTCTAGTGGCTGGAGCCAAATACCGCGGCGAATTTGAGGAGCGCTTGAAAGCAGTGCTCAAAGAAGTTACCGACTCTCAAGGCGAGATCATCCTCTTCATTGATGAACTGCACACGGTTGTTGGCGCTGGTGCAGCCGAAGGGGCGATGGATGCGAGCAACATGCTCAAGCCAATGCTGGCTCGTGGAGAGTTGCACTGCATCGGGGCAACCACCCTCGATGAATACCGCCAGCACATCGAGAAGGACGCTGCACTGGAACGCCGCTTTCAGCCGGTCTATGTCAGCGAGCCTACGGTGGAAGAGACTATCAGTATCCTGCGCGGCTTGAAGGAGCGCTACGAGGTGCACCATGGCGTGCGTATCCAAGATGCTGCCTTGGTCGCTGCGGCCGTGCTTTCGCATCGCTATATCACGGACCGCTTCTTGCCTGATAAAGCCATTGACTTGATTGACGAGGCGGCTGCGCGGTTGCGCATGGAAATTGACAGCCTCCCAGCCGAACTCGACGAAGTCGAACGGCGCATCATGCAATTGCAAATTGAACAGCAAGCGCTCAAGAAGGAAAGCGATGAAGCATCCCAGGAACGCCTGAAGAAGATTGAGCAGGAACTCGCTGAACTTAAGGAAAAGAGCACCGCGATGAAGGGCCAATGGCAGCAAGAGAAAGAGGCTATTCAGGCCATCCAGCAACTCAAAACGCGCATTGAGGAAACCAAACAAGCCATTGAGCAAGCCGAGCGCCGTGCTGACCTAGAGCAGGCAGCAAAATTGCGCTACGGAGAATTGCCCAATCTGGAGCGAGAACTGCGCGCTCAGGAACAGCGCCTCCGGGAAATACAGCGTGGGCAACCCATGCTCAAGCAGGAGGTGGACGAGGAAGACGTCGCAGAGGTTGTCTCTAAATGGACGGGTATTCCTGTCTCGAAACTGCTGGAAGGCGAGAAAGCCAAATTATTGCGTATGGAAGAAAATCTGCGCATGCGCGTGGTGGGCCAGGACGAGGCGATTTCTGCCGTAGCGAACGCGGTACGACGGGCAAGAGCCGGCCTGCAGGACCCGAATCGGCCTATCGGTAGCTTCCTGTTTCTCGGCCCTACTGGCGTGGGCAAAACGGAACTGGCTCGCGCTTTGGCTGAGTTTCTCTTCGACGATGAAGACGCCATGATCCGCCTGGACATGAGCGAATACCAGGAGCGCCACACCGTTGCGCGCTTGATCGGTGCACCGCCAGGCTACGTTGGCTATGAAGAAGGCGGCCAGTTAACAGAAGCCGTGCGCCGGCGGCCGTATTCCGTGGTGTTATTCGATGAGATTGAAAAGGCGCACCCAGAGGTGTTCAACGCCCTCCTGCAGGTGCTGGACGATGGCCGGCTAACCGATGGCCATGGGCGTACAGTGAATTTCAAGAATACGGTGATCATCATGACCTCCAATGTCGGCAGCCACTGGATTAAGGAATTGGGTGGCCGCGATGAGGCGGAGATGCGCCGCCGGGTGCTGGAAGCCTTGAGCCAGCAATTCCGACCAGAATTCCTGAACCGCATTGACGAGGTCATCATCTTCCATTCACTAGGTATGGAACAATTGATACAAATTGTGGACATCCAGCTACGACGCTTGCAGGCTTTGCTCAATGACCGCAAGGTCAAACTAGAGCTAACACCAGCCGCAAAGCAGCGTCTGGCGGAAGAAGGTTATGACCCCGTTTATGGGGCAAGGCCCCTCAAACGGGTCATCCAGCGACGGATACAGGATCCACTCGCTTTGAAACTGCTGCAAGGCGAATTCAAAGAAGGGGATGAGATCGTGGTAGACGTCCAAGACGGTGAATTTGTCTTTAGAGCGAATAGGAAGTAAAGTAATGGTGCAGAGAGCCGAGGATAGGTAAAGGGTAATGAGTGACGAGTGGGGAGTGAGGAGGCAAGACGGAGTACGCAACATGAAACAATCTCTTATGCTCGGTGCTCTCTAAATGAGAGGTGAACGAATATGATGATGTCTTTTGAGCGATTTACAGAAAAAGCGCAGGATGCTGCAGCCCGCGCTTATGAGATTATGCAACGCTACCGGCATGGCCAGTTGGATACAGAGCACATCCTGCTGGCACTGCTGGAGCAACCCGATGGGGTGATTCCCGAGATTCTGGAGCGACTGCACGTGAATGTCGAAGCGGTGAAGAGCCGTTTGGATGACGTGCTCCGCGCTAGCCCTAGGCTGCAGACCTTTGGCAGCACAGCCAGACCGATGCAAGTGTACATTACCCCACGCGTCAAACGCGTTTTGGATTTGGCAAACGAAGAAGCCCATAGGATGAAGGATGAATACGTTTCGACGGAGCACATTTTCTTGGCTATTGTCAATGAACGCGATGGTCCCGCAGCGCGGATACTCAACGATTATGGCGTAACCAGAAACAAGGTGCTGAATGTCCTCCCAGATGTCCGTGGCGGGCAACGGGTAACCAGCCCAGAAGCTGAGAGCCGCTATCGCACGCTGGAAAAGTACAGTCGTGATCTGACTGCCCTGGCTAGAGAAGGAAAATTAGACCCAGTCATCGGACGCGACCGTGAGATTATGCGCGTTATCCAGGTGTTGTGCCGGCGCACCAAAAACAACCCAGTGCTGATTGGGGAAGCCGGTGTGGGCAAGACAGCAATCGTCGAAGGATTGGCACAAAAAATTGTCAACGGTGACGTGCCCGAATTACTGATGAACAAACGGCTGATCGCACTGGACCTGGGCGCTATGGTGGCTGGAACACGCTTCCGGGGCGAGTTCGAGGAGCGGATCAAAGCCGCATTGGACGAAATCAAGCGTGCTGAGGGCGAGATCATCCTGTTCATTGATGAATTGCACAACGTGGTCGGTGCTGGCGCTGCCCAGGGAGCCATTGATGCTTCTAGCATGCTCAAACCAGCCTTGGCACGTGGTGAACTACGCTGTATCGGCGCCACCACCCTTGACGACTATCACCAACATATCGAGAAGGATTCCGCGCTGGAGCGGCGTTTTGCTCCTATCTTTGTCGAAGAGCCCACCGTAGAGGAAACCATCGAGATGCTCAAAGGCTTGCGGCCACGCTATGAGGAGCACCACCAGGTCGCCATCAGCGATGAAGCGATTGAAGCGGCCGCCCGCTTATCCGACCGCTACGTCAAAGACCGCTTCCTGCCTGATAAGGCGATTGACCTCATTGACGAAGCCGCATCCAAGTTGCGCATTGCCATTTTCAGCCTGCCCGAAGATTTGAAGCAGATGAAATTGGAGATTGGCCAGTTGATGGCTGAGGAAGAAACAGCGTGGCAAAACCGCAACTACGAGCAGGCTGCCATTGTCAAGAGCAAGCGCCTGAAACTGGAAGAAGAATTCAAGACAAAAAAGGAAACATGGAAAGCGGAGCGAGGTCTGGACGAGGTCGTACGTGAGGCGGATATTGCCGCCATCATCTCTGACTGGACCGGCATTCCCGTAAGCCGTATGTTGGAGACCGAAGCCGAGAAATTGCTGCACATGGAAGAGCGCCTGCATGAGCGCATTGTCAGCCAAGATGAAGCCGTATCCGCCATATCGGATGCGATCCGCCGCGCACGCTCTGGGTTGAAGGACCCGCGGCGCCCTATCGGGAGCTTTATCTTCCTTGGTCCAACTGGCGTTGGCAAGACCGAACTGGCAAAGGCTCTCGCCGAGTTCCTCTTTGACGACGAAGATGCCCTGTTGCGCGTGGATATGAGCGAATACCAGGAGCGGCACACCGTCTCCCGCCTGATTGGTGCACCCCCAGGATACGTGGGGTATGAAGAAGGCGGGCAGTTGACCGAGGCAGTACGGCGGCGCCCCTATCAGGTGATCCTTTTCGATGAGATCGAGAAGGCACATCCCGATGTATGGAATGCCCTGCTCCAGATTCTGGAGGATGGCAGGCTGACCGATGGGCAAGGCAATGTGGTAGACTTTCGCAACACGGTCATCATCATGACCTCCAACATCGGCACGCAGTACATGCCCAAAGGCGGTGGCACTTTAGGCTTCCGCACACCCAGCGAGCCCGCTGAAACGGAAAAGATGCGCTCCAACATCGAAGAGGCGCTGAAAAAGACCTTCCGTCCAGAATTCCTGAACCGTATTGACGAAGTGATCATCTTCCAGCGCCTGAGCAAGGAAGACATGAAGCGCATCGTGGACTTACAGATGAAGGATATCCGCCAGCGTCTGCGCGAGCAGGGACTGGACATCCAACTCACAGAAGCGGCGCGGGATTGGTTAGCCGAAAAGGGCTACGACCCTGCCTTTGGCGCCCGTCCACTGCGCCGTACGCTGCAGCGTCTGGTGGAGAGCCCGCTTTCGAAGAAGCTCATCCGCGGCGAACTGAAACCCGGCGACGAACTACAAATTGACATCGAACACGACGAGGTGGTCTTCCGCAAAGTGAAGGAGAGGGAACCAGCAGAGGCTCCCGCATCCTATATCACCAGTTGATCGTACAACCGTTCCAAACTGAGGTCCGGACAAACCGTATCGGGGCATTTGAGGGTGAGCGTAGCAGCAGAGACGCCCAGGCGCATCGCCTCATCGAGCGGGAATCCGTTGACCAAGCCGTAGACAATGGCAGCGGTCAGGGCATCGCCAGCGCCCGTGTAATCCACTACTTCACAGCGGATAGCAGGGATGTAACCGCTTTCACGGGCGCTGGCATAGCACAGCCCTTCCTCACCAAGAGTAATCACAGTAATCCCCACACCCTTTGCCACCAGCTCTTGGACCGCTGCCATTGCTTCTTCGCGCCCATGGATAGGATGCCCACACAATAGCTCTGCTTCCGCCAAATTAGGCGTAATCATCGCTAGATCGGACAGATGTTTCCTCAAGCGCGGAGCCAGGGTAGTAGAGGTAGGGTCCACCGTGACGGGCACCCCATAGTGCTTGGCGGTGCGGATGGCTGAGGCAAGCGTTGGGGGCGATAGGTTGGAGTCCAGCACCAGCATCGCGGCACCCTTGAAAAGGCCTCGTTGCGCGTAGATGTAGGCGGGTGTGATTAAGCGCATCGTCTCCATTTCATCCACGGCAAAGGTCTTGCTGCCGGCTTCATCCAGGATGGCTAGGTACGCTGCAGAGTGACACTGGTCTGTGATGATCACTTTGCTGACGTCCACGCCGGCGCTAGCCGTGCGCTCCAGAATCTGCGCTCCAAAGGGGTCGTTGCCCACCACCGAAAGCAGGATTGTAGGCTGGCCCAGGCGCGCCAAATTCTCCGCCACATTGCGCCCCACGCCACCAAAACTGAGCGTGATATCGCCGGGCACCGACGTACCCAATTGCAGTGGCTTGTGTGCGCGGCCCTTGACATCCACACTTGCCGCGCCGATGACGAGGATGTGAGAAGAAGAAACGTTCATTGCATACTCGCTTTCGTGTTCTTTGCAGATGGGGAAACCACTCGCACTTTTGCTCCACCTTGTGTCAAAACTTTAGCAGATTATAACATGCATGGTGAAAAAGCTGTACTCCATGGGCAGCAAATCATAATTGACCGCTACATAATTCGATTTATAATATATTTTGAATCAACAGAACTACCTTTGCATTCTTAGGATCCTTATATGTTGGGTTATTAAGAGACCTTATATCACAATATCTGGGTGAGAAAGTACTCCAACTTGAGCGTAACAGTAAAACTGCAAAGATAGCAAATAGAATACTGCCTATTGAAAGTTGTCGCCATCATTTTTGTTGTAGTGCGCTGAATGGAATCAGCTCAGAGTAGGGAGAGCTTTATATAAACATTATACCTGTCAGTAGCTAGAAATAGAACAAGATCGGTTTGCAGATCCCAGCGTTCGTCAGCCTCGCTCTCGAGAAAGAGAGCCTTAGTCAAAACGCGTTAGAAGCTTAATGAAAATAAGATAGCGAAACAAAGAACTGCAAATTATTACTGCCTAGCAGATGGAGGAAATGATGAGCAACATTTTGATAATAGCTGCCATAACTGCTTTAATGTTTGTCGTAGGTATCCTCCTAGGGATTTTTTTTGGATACCCGTTCTTGGGGGCAATAACGGGCCTACTAGCAGGCTTATCATTAAGTGCTTATTGGATAACGAGACGCCGCCGCTGGCTTGCTACTATAATTCTGCTCACGCTATTTGCACTAGCCTATGTCACAGGTGGTTGGTTGGGAACTATGTACGCTGCTGCAGTTAGTGGGCTTACGCTTTTCACTTCTGCTGCAATCCTGCGCGAATTCTATGGAGGCAATGAATTCGAAGCCTTTTTTCATCATCTACGCCTTCTGGTAGGTTTCATTCGGGGAATTCAGGTAATAGCGGATGGATCAATTGTTGCGCCTAGCGCCTCTCGATCAGAGCTAGGTCCATTCCTTATAGTCGTGGGTCCTGAGAATGCCATAATTATGCAACGTGGTCCGCAGCAAACGCGTATCTCAGGACCCGCAGTATTCACAAGCGCGCCGTTCGAATACGTGAAACGGGTATATGATTTACGTCCCCGGCAAAAAACTTTTACCTTTCAAGATGTCTTGACAAGCGATCTAATGGCCACAACAGTGACGGTTTCTGTTACTTATGGCATCAAGATACCTCCACGGATTAGACACGGTCAGGCATCATGGACAGATGCAGAGACACGTGTAATTGAGCGGATAGATTCCTGGATGACAGACTGGGAGACACGCACAGCAGAAACGATCGAAGGGAGTGTAAGGCAAGCTGTAGGAAGGCTGGACCTGGCAACATTGCTGACACCTGGATACTTTGCTGATCTGGCTAGACAGATCCAAATCTTGGCAATTCGTACCCTGCGTCCTTGGGGTGTGAACATCCACCAAGTAATCGTTAGCAGCGTACAGCCCGCGAATGGGGTCAAGACAGCTACAACGAATCGTTGGATCGCCAGTGCTGAGCTACAAACGACCATTACTATTGAACGCGCAAGGGCTTTAGCCTGGAAGGAGGCATTGTTGCTTCTGGCGGACGGCTATGCAATAGCCAAACAAAAGGGAATGTCAGAAGAGTCCATTCATAGGGAAGTGTTGCGTCGTACACTTGAGCAAATTGCGAAAGACCCTGCTACAAAGATAATCTTCACCCCCGAACTAAATAGCGCGCTTGCTGGACTATTTCGTTCCATAGGATTAATTTCAGACGCAAGCTAAGGGAAAGATATGGGGTTCGAATGATGCTATTTGCGCTAAAGATTAACGCGTTGTCTCAATATCTATTGCATGTGATTCCAAAGCAGATTGGGCCGGCTGCGAATCCAAGACAACACCAAATGCTGTGGCCACGGCTTGCATGGCAGCACTAAAACCCGCTCGATATATGGCCACTTGTGTAATTGGTAAGTTTATCGCCAAAGAAGCGTTCGCTTTGTCAATGGCTTGAAGAATCTGCTGAATATCTTGTTTCAAGAATACTTCTGACTGAATTCGAAATAGGCTCATGCTTATTCACCTTTTGCAGAACTCATTTTGATGAGGAGTAATCTCCCTGTCCGTTAAGATATTGGAACATTTGTTCTAATACTAGCACAGAATTTGCTTAATGTCAAATGTGCTATCCATTGTATCCCAGTTTTTGACAGTTTTTCAGTTTTGTATAAACTATATATCGTTACTGAAGGAGAGTACAATACCTTGAGTAGCGGGCCTTGAAGGATTGAAACTCGTTCGCGGGATCGGTCTCTTGTTATCAAGATTATTTGCTAGTCTGTTATAGGCCGAAATATGGGCGGAATTTACGAAATCTTTCGTGAGGCATTGCCTGAAATCATTGCTGGGCTAGTCGTTGCAGCTATCCTTGCCCTTGTTGGTGTGGCGGTGCGTAAGCGTGCTAATAAGGTTGCCTCATCCCATCAAAATGTACCCCCTTCTAGTCCACTCCCCTGTACAAAGCCCCAATCGAAGAAGAAAGAGAACGCAGAGTTGCTTGACCTAAAGCACCGTCGGCTGCATGAGCTCCAAAAGAAAAAAGCCCTTATGGGCATCAATACTCCACCCGAAGTGATGATCGAGATTGAGGAACTGGAGAAAGACATCCACGAGCTTGAAAGGATAGACCGCAATGGTTATGGGCGAAACGGGGAGCGAAGCACAAGAGCTCAAGGAGCTCATTGAGGCCTATCGCCGGCGGCTTCACAAGCTGCGTGTGCGTGTGGCTCTGATGGGCATAGATGCGCGGCCCGAGGATTTGATTGAGATCGAGGACATTGAAAAAAAACTCGCCGAGCTAGAAGAACAACTGAACCATTTCGCAGCCATTCCGGTAGCGGGATGGAAAGTACCGGCAAAGGAGTTAGAGGGTCTCAGATACAAGCTAGACCGGCGCATTGGGGTCCTGGAGGCTTCCCTTCAGTATCTTACTGTTAGTTTACGCTTCTCGCCACGAGGAAAAGATAAGTATGAGGTCCTCTTGCAATCGGAAGTGGGCGATGTGGCCGATGAATTTGTCTTGCCCTTTACGGCTGATGAGGTTTTTCGTTTCAAATCCGAGGTGGAGAGGGCTATCCTGGCTCGTGGTAGCGGTTTCCGAGGGCAACTGCCTTCGGCTATGGAACGCCTCAAGGAGTTCGGCCTCAAGTTGTATAAAGGACTCCCCGAAGCTGTACGAGAGCGTTATCAGGCAGCTCGGGATAAGGCCGTTGCCGAGGGATATACTGGTGTGCGCTTGCGTTTGAATTTGACTGACTCACGTCTGGCAGCTGTCCCATGGGAGTTCCTATACGACCTCAAACGAGGAGAATTCCTCGGTCTCTCCGGGCAGACCCTTCTAGTGCGCTATGCCGAACTTCCTTACCCTCCTACACTGGGCCTTCACCCTCCTTTGAAGGTTCTGGTAGTAGCTCCTAACCCAAGGGATTTGCCCCCTTTAGATGCGGAACAGGAGCACCAACGTGTTGAAGGGGCCTTGAAGGACCTGGAGGAAGCCGGACTGATTACTATCTATTGGTTAGGCTTGCCAAAACGACCTATCTCGCTGCAGACCCTGCATGATGCTTTATTCGCCTTTCGACCCCACCTGCTTCACTTTATTGGCCACGGCACGTTCGATGAACAGCGCGGTGAGGGGGCTCTCTTTTTCGAGGACGAGAAGACTTTGCGAAAGGAACCGGTGAGCAGTTGGCGACTGGCCCAGTTGGCCACCAGTTCTGAGAGTTTGCGCCTGGTCTTTTTGAACGCTTGCAAAGGAGCCAAGACCTCGGAGGTTGAGAAACTGAGTAGCTTGGCTGCATCTTTGGCGCAGAAAGGCATCCCGGCGGTTATTGGGATGCAGTTTACGGTCACTGACGAGGCAGCCATCGAGTTCTCCAGCAAATTCTACCAGCGGCTGGCCGAGGGGGCACCAGTCGATGCCGCTGTGCAGGAGGGGCGTATCCATCTAGGAGTGGTGAGGGACAATCCTATGGAGTGGGCGGTACCGGTGCTTTACCTTCTGCCTAGCGACGGGAAACTTTTTCAGATCTCAATGCTAGGAAAGGACAATGATGACAAAGAGCGTCTAGCCCGATTAATGATGGACATTGCAAGGGCTGCATGCGGCGCGGGCGTTCAGCTAGATTCTATGTTTTTTACAAAAATTATAGAGATTTTAGGCAGATGTCCTGAAAAATAACCCGTGTGCAACAGTGTACAGGTACTAGATCTAAATCTCATATTATACAAGGACTAAGGGCACATCAACTATAGAAGATAAAACCTCCTAACTGGACTCCTATAATTATCCTAACTTTTGCTCTTTGACCCTTGTCAAGGAAAGAGAGGACTGTATATGAGCGCAAATCAAAAGCCAGGGGAAGCAGAGCTAAAGAATTTGCAAGAGCTCATCGAAGCCCATAGGAAACGGCTACACAAACTTCGTGTGCGCGTAGCTTTGCAAGGCATAGATGCCAAGCCTGAGGACTTAATTGAGGTCGAAAATATAGAGCGCCAACTCTCCGAGCTTGAGCGGAAAAAACAGATCCTCTATGAAACGATAAGCGGCCTGAGTAAAGATGAAATAAGCAAGGATACCACCGAGATAAAAGATTCATTAGCCACCCTTGAAGGGAAAATAGAGAACCTTGACAAGAGAACCTCCGAGCGAGGGGTGGGTTTCACCAATAGGCAATATGAATTGGATCAAATTCTTAGTCCTTTCAGCAAGCCGTTTATTATCATTGATGCTCCCGCCAGCTATGGGAAGACCTACTTGCTTAGAGCTGTGGAGCGCAAGCTGCAGTCTGAGAGAAGAGAAGTGTGGATTTGCCGTTCAGTTGATTGCTATAGGTTTAACGATAAAACAGGGATTATGACGGAAATCACTGGCAGTACTGTGAATGACGTGAACAATCTCCTCCCATTGGTTGATAGGGCTATGGAAACTGCCAGGGCCAATGGCTTAATGTTACTCTTTGATTCCATTGAGCATCTTGACGATAAAGTTTCTCACTGGCTGAAGAAAAACCTAATACCAGCGCTAAATAATTCCTCATCAAACAGGGGTCGCAAGTTTAGAGCTCTCTTCGCTGGCCGGTACGTTGGAACCTGGGAAGATGGTTTAGGTTTACCTCATCTCACCTTAAGCCTCACACCCTTTAGCAAAAAGGTTGTACAAGCATTTGTTCAGGAAGTAGGAAAGCAATTACATTTTCACTGGTCTGATAGAGATCTCGACGTCTTTGTTGAAGAACTGCTTGATATAACGGGTGGGTATCCCAAGGCCATTGTGGACATAGTGGAACATCTGGGGGATGAGCAAAAATTCGACATGATCCTAGATAGAGAGAGCCCTGACTACTATTTCCAGCTCAGTAGGAAGAAAGATTTCTATAACAGATTTGTCCGCGGAGAGATCCCAAAGATCCTACAGGAGGTCGATCTCGCCCTGCAAAGGGCATTTGAGGTCGTCAGCGTGTTCCGTGCTTTCAACGCGGATACTCTGAACGCTCTTATTATGAAAAGGCACATACGGGAGTGGAGCAATGGCTGGGAGCTCTTTGAGGCTATGCAAAAAAACCGCTTGATAGAGGAAAAAGCAAGGCATCCTCTTGCCTGCGACAAAATCCTCCAGCGTGTTCTGGCAGCCAAAATGAGATTTGAGGATCCTTCTCGCTATGAGGGGCTTCAGCATTTCGCTGTCGCCCTATACGATCGCTGGATTCAGGGATTGAAGTACCCAGACGGTGAGTTGCCCAATCCACCTACCGGGTCTGATCAAATAACTTTTATAATAGAAGCACTCTACCACTATCTTCATACAACTCAGGACGAAAGAGATATTTTGGGAAAGCTGGACAGTTACCTCAACTGGCTAAGATCCCCTTTTGACCCCCGTAGCGCGGCGCGAGCCTTGAAACGAGGCGTCGAGGAGGACGAACAGCTGCCGGGGATGCTTAAAAGAGCTATTGGAGATAACGGGTATGACAACTTTCTCAAACATATAGATCGCTTCGGGGAGGAGGGAAAGCGATGAACGGCATCCATCCGTGGTTTGTTGACCGAGAGGAGGAACTGGAGCGTATCCGAGCGCATGTTGAGGCTTGGGATACCACTCGTATTCTGGTCATTGATGGACCAGGCGGCGTTGGCAAAACCAGGCTTCTTGAAGAAGTCCATAGACAACGCCTAGCACATATAGAATTTCTGAGAGGTCAATCGATCACCACCGAGGTTATTAATCTTGCTGACGTTCGCTTCCAAATGCCCATGAACCTAGCGCGTCGGATTGCCCTGGAGCTTGATCCCCAGCGTTTCCAACACTACTTAGAAGAGACCGATCGCATCGTGCGCGAGGAGAGCAAGGGTCTTCTAACGTTGGAAGCCTTGGAGCGATATATACACGAAAGCGATAAACTCTTCCTCCAGGCTTATAACGACATGGCCCGAGAGAAACGCGTTTTGCTCCTCATTGACACCGTGGAGGCTATCTTGTCCCTCCCCGTTGGGCGATATCTGGCAAAGATAGTGTCTCAACTGAAGAACACCTGTGTGCTGATAGCCGGCCGGGAAGGGATGAGGGCAAAAGAACTGATCGAACAAGCACTGAAGCGAACACAACAGCAGGCGAGCGTCATCCTTGATTACCTCCTTTTGAAAAACTTCAAACCTGAAACCTCGGCTGAATATCTGGATAAAACCCCTGTGAAAGGCTATTTGGAAGCGCATCCTCGCCTTCGCCAGAACCTTTTGTTTCTAACGGAAGGAAAACCATTGCTGCTGGCCCTTGCTGTGGAATGGCTCCTGCGCGATATGCCGTTGCCGGAGTTATTGAAACAAACCCCAAAGAAACTACAAGCCTTAGGAGACAAAGAGAAGAAAGACCTGAGGGAGCGTTTCGAGGCGGCTCTAATAACTCATATCCGCTATCTCAGAGATCCCGGCGGTGACTTGATCCTTGACATGGCCCATCTCTATTACCGCTTCGACCCCGAGGTACTGTCAGCCATTACAGGGTGGCCTGAGGAAAAGAGCCAAGAGCAACTTAGCAGGATGAGGAGAGACCTTTTCTTTGTCAAGGCTAAGCCAGGAGACATCCTGGTCTTGCACGATGAAGTGGCCAGATTGGTACGGGAATATGTCTGGCCGCAACTGGATCCTTTTGGCACCAGGCGGCAGGAACTCAGTCGGATGGCGGTTGAGCATTACCGGAATAGGCTGGAACGGCTGGAAAAGAGAATGCAAGAAGCACAGGAAGAGGCGTTGAAAGCAGAGGAGAAAGGAAACCTTGCTAAAGCCAGCGAGGCCTGGAGATGTTGGGCAGAAAAGCGGCGCGAGCAATGGGTGCTGGTCCAAGAACTCCTTCACTATACTTTGGAGGTGGATCTAAAGGCTGGATATAATCTCTTTGTAGAGAAATTCGATCAGGCTACAGATAAATATCAGCTTCTTCTCCGTTCGCCTTTAGTAGAAGAGATTGCGAATTATGAGGAAAAGTTTGCAGGAGACGAGAAGTACGAGGTTGGTATTCGAATTGCCAAGTGCCTCCTGGACGAGACAGAATATCAGGATGCCTATGAGAAAGCAAAAGCCCTATTAGAAGCCTTTCCCTATCAGGATCATCGTCGTGTGGATACCATCATCCAGTTAGCCAATAATGCTGCCCGCATGGGTCGTCTAGAGGAAGGGCGTCAATACTTTGAGGAAGCGTTAAGACTTTGTAAAGAATACCAACTTCCGGACAAGAAATGGTGGGCTATGGCTGAAAATGGGCTGGGGTGGGCTTATCGCGTCCTTGGTCAGTGGGACGAAGCCATTCAGCATTGGCAAACAGCATTGGATTATAGCGTTGAAGTTGGCGATCGCAAGCGGATGGCTAGCATTTTGAACAACCTTGGATACGTGTATCATCTTAAAGGGGGTAGCCGAAGCGGTCTGGCGCTCAGCCAGCAAGCATTGGAAATTGCCCAATCTCTAGGCTTTGGACGACAAATCGCCATGAATCACAGTACTTTAGGAGAGATCCATTTAGCTTTGGACCGGTACGAGGAAGCGTTTGCCCATTACAGAGAGGCACTGGCCCTCTTTGAAGGGGAAAGAGACGAGGAGTGGATGGCCATCGTATATCATGAACTCTCCCGCGCCAAACGCCACCAGGCTTTTGATGAAGAGGAAACACCAATCCGACAACAAAAAGAGCGGCTTGAAGAAGCCCTTCGATACGCTGAGCGAAGCTTACAGCTCTGTACAGATTACCATCTCTCGAAAGAGCTCCCAGCTGCATATTATGGAATAGGAAGCATAGAGGCAGATTTAGGTCAGATTGAGAAAGCGAAGAGCTATTTACAGGAAAGCTACAATCTAAATAAAGAACGAGGGGAACTTTTTGGTCTCATGGTCGATCTCGCTGCTTTGGCAGAGCTGGCCTATATGGAGCAAGACATGGAAAAAGTCAGAGAACTAGCACAAGAAGCCCGGCAATTGCAATCTACAGGGGGTGGAAAAGTTCCGGCTAATTATCCCCTGTTCTTTGGCAGAACGCTGCGTACCCTTGCTGAAGCCTATTTAGAGCAGAAAAATTACGAGCAAGCCTTGGATACCTACATTGAGGCTTTAACCCACATCGGGCGCCATGGTGGCTATGGGAAATATCGCTTCGACCGTGAGCTAAAGAAACTACGCAAAAGAATGAGCGAAGTTCCGTCAGAAATTAGGGCAAGTTGGTGCGAGCGCTTTATTAAACAATGGCAAGCTAAACCAGACCTAGCTAGGGAGCATCCTGAGGTAATCACAACTTGCTTGTTGGTCAAGTGGAGTGCCTGTCATAATATAGGCGCAGAAAGGGAATAGCCTTCATGATCCAAACTAATATTTCATCTCCATTCAAGGGAACACTTTCACAACAATTATTTACGGAAATCGATAGGCAATGCGATTGTGCATGTCTCGAACCAGATCTGTTCATTTCCTGTCTCCCTGCCCATCCGATTTTCTGCTACGTTGAAGTTACCCCTGTTTGTAATAATCTTTGCCTTGGGTGCGGAAACATTTTCAGGGCCGATAGAACCTCGCCACCGCTTTCATCCGCAGAATGGCAAACTGTTTTGACTAGCTTACAACCTTTTGTTCATTATCTCAAACTCACTGGGGGCGAACCGACGCTGCACCCAGAGTTCGAAACCATTATCCGAACAGTTCAGGAAAAAGACATCCCCTTCGCGCTTTTCACCAACGCCAGATGGAATGCCCCAGAACGACTCATCGCGCTTCTGCAAAGTACCACACAATGTAGAGGCTTGCTTGTTTCTTTGCATGGCGCAACGGCTGCTTCTCATGATGCTTTTACGGGAGTTATGGGCTCTTTTAGTGACACTTGCAGCAATATCAAACGAGCCGCCTTCGCTGGCCTGGATGTCAGAACGAGCACTGTCATCACCAAATATAACTGGCAAGAGATCGACACAATCGCCACTCTAAGTCAGAGCTTAGGGGCTCACTGTGCTGTATTCAACCGCTACATAGGGCCTCCTTTGCCCGAGCTAGAACCTAGCAAAGAACAATTGCAGCATGCAATTGGAGTAATCGAATATATGAGGCGGAACCTAACAAATAACCAACAATCAATGGTCGAATTCGGAAATCATATTCCTTATTGCCTCTATCCTTCCTCTTCTGCTGCTTGCCTTGCAGGGATCGCTTATTGCACTGTTGACCCCTGGGGCAATGTGCGGCCTTGTAATCATGCTCCACTGATCTGTGGCAATTTACTAGTGCAGTCACTGGAGGAGATATGGCGTTCGGAGACAATGGAAGCATGGCGAAAAATGATCCCTATGGAGTGCGCTGGGTGCGCATTATACCAGACTTGCCATGGAGGGTGTCGAGCTGAGGTGATGCTACGTAACGCCTCTAATTATTACTCACTAACCAACAAATCACACCGGTCTACGCTGCCTACCGAAGCAAGAGTACTTCAAATTGGATAAGGTTTGTAGCCAAAATGTTTCTTCTTAGTTATAGGGAACATTTTCACCTTCATCTCAAGACAGCGACACTCCAAAAATTCTTCTATCCGTTACGTGCGGTTTGATAATCTGTGAAAAGCCTTCAGCAAGTCATTGCATGTTGACAAACATAAGCACAGTAAATCACCGGGATAGAAAATGTGCTAAATTTTTTCATCCACAGCTCGATAATGACACGCATCCGGCTGCTTGTTGAGCAAAGCGGAAAAGGAACTACGCTAGACGTAACTTGAGCATCCCACCCACGCAAGCTGGCCCGGGCTATGTGCTATAGGTAAGCCACAACGGTGTGCAATATGTGCCACAGGGCTACTCTGCAATTGAGCAAAAATGTGTGCCTAAACCCCCTACGGATACAGTGGCCAAACTGAACAGATGCACTTATTGGCAAAACAATGTTGGCATGCACAGCGTAGCATGCCTGCCAAAGCCTCTTGAACCAGAGCAGGTGTAAAATTAGATAACATAATACCCCGGAGCCAAATTCCCTACATTTACATCCCCGTGCCTGTCGCGGCGCTGATGGCTGCCCCCAGTAATGTCTGCCAGCCCATGCCATAGGTAAAGACCATGGCGAATTGCACCAATTCTTCTTTCTGGCCGTTGAGTTTGTTGGCGTCAATTGCTCCAGGAAGCAGGACAATGCCCACGATGGCGGCAAACAGGATGGAGAGCGCGTTTGGACGCCACACTTGACCCGCGCGATAACTTTCGAGGAAACTGCTGGCAATATTGCCCAACATGAGGGTAGCATACAAAGCCAGTTGCCGGCTCAGGGTCAATTTGGGCACTTCCACATCCTTTGCCATCCCCTCACCTTCCGCCGCCCCCAACTGCAAGGGATTGAATACCCAGGCCGTCATGCTTGTCCCCCTTTCGGATAAGTGCTGTAACTTTGGCAAAGTATACTGGATAAAAGGTGAAATAACAAATGGTAAGTGATGAGTGATGAGTGATAAGTGAGGAGTGAGAAATACTGCGTATTGCGTGTTCCGTTTTTTACTCAGCACTCCTCACTCGTTACTCATCACTCATCACTCCTCACTCGTTACTCATCACTCATCACTCGTTACTCATCACTCATTACTCCTCACTTACAACCGCTCTTTGATGCGTTCAGCCGCCTCCCTGGTTATGCCTTTTACGGCAGCCAATTCCTCTACAGAAGCCTCGCGGATCGCTTCCAGCGAGCCAAAATGCTTCAGCAATGCCTGACGACGTTTGGGACCCACGCCTGGTATCTGGTCCAGGGTGGAAGCCAGTCCGCTCCGTTCGCGCAGCCGGCGGTGGTAGCCGATGGCAAAGCGGTGCGCCTCGTCACGCACCCGCTGCAGCAGATACAAGGCTTCGGAATCGCGTGGCAGCAGGAGGGGGTCGGACCGTCCAGGGACAAACACTTCCTCGCGCTGCTTAGCCAGCCCGATGGCTGGGATGTTTCCCACCCCCATCTCACCCATGACCCCCAATGCGGCGCGCAACTGCCCCTTGCCCCCATCCACGATCACCAGGTCTGGCATTACGCCCCAGCCACCTTCTTCCTCAGAGACCTGCTTTTGTTCCACAGCCTGGCTTTTGGCCCTTTTGAACCGCCTTCGCAGCACTTCTTGCAGCATGGCATAGTCATCCGCCCCGCTCACTGTTTTGATGCGGAAACGGCGGTACTCGCTTTTGCGTGGCACGCCCTTGACAAAAACTACCATGCTGCCTGTAGCGGATGTACCTTGGATATTGGAGATGTCGTAGCATTCGATGCGCGTTGGGGCTTGTGCCAAATGCAGGTATTTCTGCAACTCATCCAACGCCGTAACCTGCCGTGCCTGATCCGCTGCCCATTGTGCACGCAGATGCGCGAGGGTCTCGGCAGCATTTTCGGCTGCCATCTGCACCAACGCGCGCCCTTTGCCGCGGCGCGGCACACGGATCGCCACCCTTGTCCCACGCTTCTGACGCAGCCACTCTTCAATGACCTGTGCTTCTTCTATATCGTGCTGCAGCAGGATGGTCGGAGGGATGTACGCCGCTTCATCATAGAACTGCTTGACAAAGGAAGTCATGACCTCCAGGTCATCTTCATCCTGCGTGCCGGTGAGGATAAAATACTCCCGTCCGATCAGCTTGCCCCCGCGGATGAAAAAGGTCTGCACGCAAGCCTGGCCATCCTCACGCGCGAAAGCAATGACGTCCTCGTCGCTGCGGGTTGCCGACACGATCTTCTGTCGCTCGACCACCCTTTGCAACGCCTGCACTTGATCGCGCAAAACCGCCGCGCGTTCAAAATCCAATGCCTCTGCGGCTTTCTGCATCTCCTGCTCTAAATCGTGGATGATGCGCTCTTGCTTGCCTTCCAAGAAGAGGACAATCTGTTCAATCAACGCACGGTAATCCTCGCGCGAGATGGCGCCAATGCACGGCCCGGCGCAGCGGCCAATGTGGTAGTACAAGCAGGCTCGCTGATCCTTGCCCGTTATCTCGCGTTTGCAGGTCAGATAGGGGAAGAGCTTACGCAGCAACTCCATAGTCTGCTGCACTGCTTTGGCTGAGGTGTAAGGCCCAAAATAGCGCGCACCGTCGTCCTGCATGTGGCGCACGGTGTAAATACGAGGGAATGGCTCCTGCAGACTGATTTTGATGTACGGATAGCGCTTGTCGTCCTTGAGCCGCACATTGTAGCGCGGGCGGTATTTCTTGATGAGATTGCATTCGAGGATAAGCGCTTCCAGTTCCGAACCGGTAACGATAAAGTCAAAATCGGCGATGTGATCCACCAGCCGGCGTATCTTGGGAGTTTGGCCATTGTAGGCATGAAAATAGGAACGCACGCGGTTGCGCAGATTGACTGCCTTGCCCACGTAAATGACCTGGCCCGCAGCATCTTTCATCAAGTATACGCCCGGCTTGGTCGGCAACGAATTGAGACGCTCTTGCAGAAGTGCTTGCTCCATTACCCTCTCCGTATACAGATTATTTATACGAGAGTTTTGAAAATCTTATCGCCCTGAGCGAAGCGAAGAGCCTGCCCTGAGTGCAACGAAGGGGTCTCGCGTAACTTTAGCCGTATTTTCAAGTACTGGGAGATGCTTCACTTCGTTCAGCATGACATTGGAAGGGCTTCTTAACACCCTCAATTATACCATGAGTTGCAACCGCGGGGTATTTCCTGCCCGGTGCTTTTTCATCGTCGTTCTGAAGAAGGAAGAAATTCGCTGCACAAGGCCAAGCCCTGCTACCGTCGTGTGAAGCCTTCGCTGTCCCCCTCCCTCTGGACAAGGCTCAAGGTAATACACCTGCATAACTTCGCAGCGACTTACCTGACTTGGCAAGGAACCAGCCGCCTTTTGGGAAAACAAGCCCTCTGATCAGCGTGGTTCACAGTCCACGCAAGGATGAGAGTTTTGAAAATCTTGTCACCCTGAGCAAGCGAAGAGCCTGCCCTGAGTATAACGAAGGGGTCTCACGTAATTTTAGCCGTATTTTCCCAAGTACTGTGAGATGCTTCACTTCTCCTTCGCTTTCCCTTCGCTCAGGGCAAGGCTCAGGGCGAAGGTTCAGCATGACACTGAAAGGACTTTTTCAACACTCTCAAGGATGACGGCAGACTGTGGTACCTCTGAAGGAATTTTCTCCGCAGTCTCGGCGTGCTCGGCGGTAAAAGTTGCCCTTTTCGAGCTTTTTGTGCTATAATAGTAGCACTCTGCCATCGGCATCCTGGCAACCTCAATGCACGATCTCCAGCACTGGTGTTGCTGCCAGCTTTGTACGCCCCGCGCCTGGAGTAAGTACAAGATCGCCGTGCGCGGGGCAACCAGTTTGCCAAAATGCGATGGCGCTTTCATCCATTTGATTGAAGCCTAGTACCAAAGGGCAGAACTAAGAAGGGAAACATCGGTGGATACTCGTAGTCTGATCGCTGGCGCTTTGGGCATTCTACTCGCACTCGATGTACACGAATGCTTTCACGCCTGGGTCGCCGACCGACTGGGCGACCCGACGGCCCGCTATATGGGGCGGATTTCATTGAATCCAATCGTACATTTGGATCCATTGGGCACTATGATGATGCTCTTTGCGGCGCTATCGGGCCGGGGCATTGGCTGGGGCAAACCGGTGCCCGTCAACCCGCGCAACTTGCGCTATGGGCCGCGCGTGGGCATGGGCATCGTATCCTTCGCCGGGCCATTTGCCAATCTCGTAACGGCATCGCTCATTGCCTTGCCGCTCCGGTTGCGCATCTCCCTGCCTGGCACGTTGTCCTTTCTGTTCATGCAGGTAATGTTCATCAACATTGGCTTGGCGATCTTTAACCTGATTCCCTTGCCACCGTTGGATGGCTATGGCGTCTTGCAAGGGATTTTGGCTAGCATCCGCGGGCCAACAAGCTATCGTCTATCCCGCAGCCTTACCGTTCTGGAGCAGCAGGGGCCTGTCCTTCTGCTCCTCCTGATCCTGTCCAGCCAATTTCTGGGCTTGAACTTGCTGTGGCGCTTTATGGACCCACTGGTGATGTTCTTTGCCAGATTGATGCTGGGTGTATGACCTTGCGCGCTGGCTACCGTGTCCGGCAGTTTCTGGCTGCGCTGGGGCTCTTTCACGTGCCGGTTACTGAAGAGGCATTGGCTAACTACCTGCGCGCAGCGCAGATAGAACTCTTTCGTCGCCTGAGTGCCGCAGAGCAAAGGCACGCCCTAGCAGTCCTGCGCACTCTGCAAGAGGCAGGACATCGGGAAACGGTATTGGCGCAGGCTGCCTTGCTCCACGATGTAGGGAAAGTGGGTGGGCACATTAGATTATGGCATCGGGTAGCAACTGTCTTGCTGCAAGCGATCCATCCAGCTTTACTGTACCGCCTTGCCCTGGACAATCCGCGCAGTTGGCGCTATCCCTTTTTCGTGCAACTATACCATGCGCAGCGCGGGGCAGAGATGGCCGCACAGGCTGGCACTCACCCACTGGTGGTAGCATTGATACGCTGGCATCACACGCCACCGGAAGAGAGCGATCTGGACGCAGCAGGACAGGCTTTGCTTGCTGCCTTGCGGGCAGCGGATGAAACAAATTGAGTGATAAGTATGCGGGCGGAATCTCCGCCCAGAAGCATGAGAGGAGAATGGGATGGCTTTTCGAACGACACTCATTGGATTAGGATTGGTTGGCAGTTCGATTGGACTGGCCCTGAAGGGGACAGGAGCCGACCTGGAAATCATTGGCCATGACAAAGACAGCGACGCAGCCAGGCGCGCTTACAAAAGCGGCTGCGTGGACCGCACCGAATGGAACCTGATCAATGCCTGCGAGGGGGCTGATTTGATTATCATCAGCACGCCACTGGCTGGTGTCAAAAGCACTTTGGTGGCGATTGCGCAGGATGTCAAAGCAGGCTGTGTTATCACCGATACAGCCAGTCTCAAAGTGCCTGTATTGGATTGGGCGCGCGAATCCCTGCCCAGCACGGTCCATTTCGTCGGCGGGCACCCCATCATCGCTAAACGGGATTTCGAGCCTATGACACCCGCCGCCGACCTCTTTGTCGGCGGCGTCTACTGTCTAACGCCGAGCACCAGCACACCTCCTGAGGCTCTGCAAAAAGTATCTGACCTGGCCGAGGCGGTGGGTGCCAAGCCCTACTATATGGATGCCGCCGAGCACGACGGCTTGATCGCCGCCGTGGAACAATTGCCCCTTCTCATGGCCCTCGCCTTGCAGACCACGGCTGGCCAAAGCCCAGCGCGCCGGGAGATGATCCAGCTATCTGGTGCGGACTTTGCCAGCGTAACGCGGCTGCTGGTAGGTGACGCGCAAGGATTGGCTGAATGGTGCACGTTGAATGCAACCAACCTTGCACGCTGGCTCGATGTGATCCTCCCGCAACTCTCTGCCCTTCGTGATCTGGTCGCCAACAAAGACAATGCAGCGCTCCAAAAATCTTTTGCGAGTGCTTTGGAGACACATGGAGGGTGGACACGAAAGGGCGAAGCGGGGGAACCAACTGATTACAGCGACTTTAGCATGACGCGCATGTTATTCGGTGGGGCTTTCAAGCCTCCCAAATAGCAAATTACCACGCTAAAGCAGGGCACGATGCGAAAGACTTACAAGGTGCTGATGATCGCACCCACATCCTTCTTCGCTGACTATGGATGCCATGTGCGCATCCGAGAGGAGGCTACTGTTTTGCGCCAATTGGGCAACCAGGTCACGATCTGCACCTATCATAACGGGCGAGACGTGGCAGGCTTGGACATCCGCCGCACTATACCCATCCCATGGCGCACACGCTATGAGGTCGGGTCTTCACGGCACAAAATTGCTTTTGATGCCCTGCTGGAATGGACAGCGCTTTGCACTGCCTTGCAGATCAAACCAGATATCATCCATGGCCACCTACATGAAGGCGCCTTTATTGGCTATCCATTGAGCAAGTTGCTAGGCGTGCCACTGGTTTTTGACTTCCAGGGAAGCATGACCGGTGAAATGATTGACCATCGCTTCCTGAATCCACAAGGACCTTTCTACCGCCCAGCGCGCTGGTTGGAGGAAAAGATCGTCCGCTTGCCATCCGCCATTATCACCAGTTCACGCCATGCAGCAAACCTGCTGACCAATGATTTTCACTGTAAGCCAGACAAGATCATCGCTATCCCCGATTGCGTCAATACAGATTTCTTCGCTCCCAGCCAATCGGAGGAATCGGTGGCGGCGCTCAAAGCCAGCCTGGGCATTCCGCCCGAACGGCGGGTAGTCGTCTACCTGGGGCTACTGGCAGAATGGCAGGGCACGGGCTTGCTTTTGCACGCCGCAGCCCAGTTGGTTGCCCGCCGGCGAGATGTGCATTTCCTGATCATGGGCTTTCCCTCTGTGGAGCTCTATCGTGCGCAAGCCAACCAACTCGGTTTGGAAAACCACGTTACCTTTACTGGGAAAATCCCCTACGAACAGGCTCCAAGCTTTCTATCCATAGGCGATGTAGCAGTCGCGCCCAAGATTTCGAGCACGGAGGGCAGCGGCAAATTGCTCAATTACATGGCAATGGGCTTGCCCGTCGTGTCTTTCGACGTGCCTGTCAGCCGGGAGTATCTAGATAGCCTGGGCGTTTATGCGCGCCCTGGCGATGCTACCTCGCTGGCAGAGGCACTGGAAGCCGTACTGGCAGACCGTGAACAAGCCCGGGCTTTAGGACAGCGCCTACGCCAGCGTGCTATCACACAGTACACCTGGCTTGAGGCAGGCCAGAAAATTATGGATGTCTATGACTGGGTAAGCAGCAGAAGATAGGAAACACTGGCGCTCGTTTGTGATTTTCTAGGGAGGTGACGTGCCCATAACAGACGTGCAAATTCATCCCACCGCCGAGGTTTCGCCCCAAGCCGAAATTGGCGCGGGGACAAAGATCTGGCATCAAGCACAAATCAGAGAGGGCGCGCGGATTGGCCAGTCGTGCATTATCGGCAAGGGGGTTTACATAGATTTCAATGTCGTTATCGGCGACCGGGTCAAAATCCAAAACGGCGCCTCCATTTACCACGGAGTGACGATCGAGGACGGTGTCTTCATTGGCCCTCACGCCTGCCTGACCAATGACAAGCTCCCCCGCGCGATCACTCTGGAGGGGCAACTGAAGCGTGATGCGGATTGGGAGGTGGGCAAAATTCTCATCCAATACGGCGCTTCCATTGGAGCCGGCGCGATCATCTTGCCCGGGGTAACTGTGGGCCGCTTTGCCATGGTTGGAGCGGGTGCGGTTGTGACCAAAGATGTCATTGCCCATGGCTTAGTCATAGGCAATCCGGCTCGGCTGGTGGGTTTTGTCTGCCAGTGTGGGCACAGGCTCGTGCCGGTGAGTGATGAAGAGCAACCGGGCGAGAAAAGACGCTTCTCTTGCCCGGCATGTGGACGTGAGTATACTTTCCCTGCATAGAAGATGACATTCCAGGAGGTTACAGCATGCCCATTCGATTCGGCACAGATGGCTGGCGAGCAGTAATCAGCGATGAATTTACCTTTGAGAATGTGCGCCATGTAGCACAAGCCATCGCCGACTATGTCTTGGAAACGAGAGGGGATTCGCAAGCGCCTCTGGTCATTGGTTTCGACACGCGGTTCCTCTCTGACCGTTACGCGCGCGAAGTAGCGCGAGTCCTGGCTGATGAAGGCCTGACCGTGTACTTATCCAAATCAGATTGCCCCACTCCAGCATTGGCTTATGCCATCCGGTATCTGGGTGCGCTGGGCGGCATCATGATTACAGCCAGCCATAACCCACCACGCTACAACGGCATCAAATTCAAAGCCCATCACACCGGCCCAGCCCTTCCAGATGAAACACGCCGGATTGAGGAGATCCTTGCGCGAAACCAGGCTAGTGGACGAGCACCTGCAGCCAGTCTCTGGGCTCTCTCCAACGCCGATGCAGATTATCCAAGGATTGTGCGTTTTGATCCCATGCCTCCTTACCTGGATCATCTGCGCAAACTCGTTGATTTTCAAGCCATCGCATCATCTGGCTTGCGTGTAGCTGTTGATCCCATGTACGGTGCGGGGCGGGGCTACATTGCCTCTTTTCTGCGCGAAGCAGGCTGTGAAGTCACAGAGCTGCACAGCGTGATGAACCCCGGCTTTGGCGGCATTCACCCAGAACCCATCGAACGAAACCTGAGTGACCTGCTCGCAACCATGCGCAGCGGCAACTACGATCTCGGGCTAGCCACGGATGGCGACGCCGATCGCATTGGCGCAGTGGATGCCAAGGGCAATTTCGTTGACCCCCACCGCATCTTCTCGCTCATCCTGCGCCATCTGGTGGAGGAAAGGCAAGGGCGTGGGGCAGTGGTCAAAACTGTCTCGACCACACAATTGCTCAACAGACTCTCGCGACACTATGGCTTGCCGTTATATGAAACCCCCGTCGGTTTCAATCACATTTGCGCCCTGATGATTAAAGAGGATGTGCTGATGGGTGGCGAAGAGAGCGGGGGCATGACCATCAAAGGGCATGTATTGGATGGCGATGGCATCCTCATGGGCTTGTTGCTGGCTGAATTGCTTGCTTATCGGCGCAAGCCCTTGCATCAAATTATCACGGAACTGATGGAGGAATTCGGCCCATTCTACTATGGGCGAAACGATGTCCATACGCAAAGCTTCGACAAGAAGGAACTAACCCAGAGGTTGACAGCGGAGGCTCCGGAGAGAATCTTGCACCATAGAGTAGTTCAAGTAAATAACAGTGATGGTGTAAAATATCTCCTGGACGACGACAGCTGGCTACTGATCCGCCCTTCTGGAACGGAACCGCTGTTGCGCATTTATGCCGAAGCACGGGAGCGCCCAGAAGTAGAGCAGCTGTTGGAAGCTGGCGCGAACCTCGCGCATGTATGAATGGCTAATAAGCAATGACCAATGGGCAATGGCTGATAACCAAGGACTAACGCCTGAGTTCCAATGAGTAAGGGGGAGACGGTGGGGTCTTCGTTCGCGCACTTACATGTGCATACGGAGTATTCTCTCCTTGATGGCATGTGCAAGATCAAGGACCTCGTTGCCCGCGCCAAAGAGTTGGGCATGGAGGCACTAGCGATCACCGATCATGGCGCGATGTATGGTGCAATAGAATTCTACCAGGAAGCACAGCAAGCCGGCATCAAACCAATTATCGGCTGCGAAGTGTACCTGGCACCAAAAAGCAGGCTTAAGCATACTCCGCGGGCAGAAGCCCGGCTGTTCCATTTGATCCTCCTAGCCAAGAACGAAACTGGTTACAAGAACCTGATTCAGTTGACGACCAAAGCCCATTTAGAAGGGTTCTATTACAAGCCTCGGGTCGACAAAGAGCTTTTACAGGAACATCGTGACGGGCTCATTGCCCTCTCTGCTTGCGTTTCAGGAGAGATCCCTCGCTTAATCCAAGACGGCCAAATAGACGCTGCACGAGATGCCATACGCTGGTATCAAGATGTCTTTGGCCCAGAAAATTTCTATCTCGAATTGCAGCGGCATGTAGCCATGCCCGAAATAGAAACGACAAACCAAGCTTTGTTGGCATTAAGCCGTGAACTGGGTGCAAAAATCGTCGCCACAAATGACGTCCATTATATCCGCCAGGACGATGCTGCTGCCCATGAAGTCCTGCTGTGCATTCAGACCAACACGACAATGGATGACCCAGACCGCTTACGCATGGGGGGTGACGATTTCTACTTGAAAAGCGAACAGGAAATGGCTGCGTTGTTCGCCGACGTACCGGAGGCACTCACCAATACCCTACGCGTCGTATCCGAATGCACATTCGAACTGAAGAATGAGGGCTTCCATCTACCCGCTTTTGAGGTGCCCCCGGGCTACACCGCCCAGACCTATCTCGCGCACCTCTGCGAAGAAGGCCTGCAAAAACGGTATTCACTGATTACCCCGGAATTGCGCGCGCGGCTGGACCACGAACTGAAAATCATCCATGAAATGAATTTTGACATCTACTTCCTGATCGTCTGGGATTTGATTCGCTTTGCCAAGAGCCGAGATATCCCCTGGAATGTGCGCGGCTCCGCTGCTGCCAGTATCGTGGCGTATTCCTTGGGACTGACCAATCTGGAACCACTTCGCCATGGCCTTATTTTTGAGCGGTTTCTCAACCCTGGCCGCATCACAATGCCGGATATTGACCTGGATTTCCCGGATGATCGCCGCAATGAGATGATTGAATACGTCATCCAAAAGTATGGCAGCGACCGGGTTGCGCAGATCATCACCTTTGGCACCATGGCTGCACGCGCCGCCATTCACCATGTAGGGCGAGCACTAGGCCTTCCACCGGGAGAAGTCGTGCGTCTGGCTAAGCTGGTGCCTCCTGGCATAAAGATCAAAATACAGGATGCCCTAGAAGCTTCACAAGACTTGCGTGTCATTTACGAACAAGATGACTATATACGCAACCTGATTGACAAAGCCCGTCAGCTTGAGGGGGTTGCACACCATATTTCCACGCATGCGGCTGGCATTGTCATCGCGGATAAGCCGTTGGTGGAATATGTGCCTGTGCAACATATCCCGAGAGGCAAAGAAATTATCACGCAGTATCCTATGGGGGCTCTGGAAGACATCGGCTTGTTGAAAATAGATTTCCTGGGCCTCTCTACCCTGACGATCATGCGACGCGCGGTGGATTTGATCAACGCTCGTCACGGCACTGCTTTTCGCTTGGATAACATCCCTACGGACGATCCCGCTATCTATGAATTGCTCTCGACTGGCAACGTGATCGGTCTGTTCCAGGTCGAAGGAGCAGGGATGCGCCGCGTACTACAAGAGTTGCAACCTTCCAATTTTGAGGACGTAGTTGCTCTCCTTTCCCTTTACCGCCCTGGGCCCATGCAGTTTATAGACAGCTATGTGGCGCGCAAATACGGCCGAGAAAAAGTGGAATACATCCACCCTAGCCTGGAACCCATACTGCGCGAGACGTATGGCATTATCGTCTATCAAGAGCAAATTATCCGCATCGCAACAGATATCGCGGGTTACACCAGCGCTGAAGCCGATTTGATGCGTCGAGCCGTGGGCAAGAAAAAGGAGAAGGAGCTCAAGGAACAGCGGGACAAATTTGTGCAGGGTGCCGTGGAACGCGGCTTGCCCAGAGACAAGGCTGAGGAGATCTTCTCAGCCATTGAGTACTTTGCCAACTATGGCTTCAACAAAGCCCATAGCGCAGCCTATGCCGTGATCACCTGCCAGACAGCTTACCTCAAGGCGCATTACCCTGTTGAGTATATGACCGCCTTGCTCTCGGTGGAGCGCAATAATAGCGAGAAAATTGCCACCCTTGTGGCAGAATGCCGCCGTCTGGGCATTGAGGTACTCCCTCCAGATATAAACCGCAGTGAGCTCGATTTTACAATAGAAGATATCCCTGTCCCCAAAGGGCAGCCACAAGATCAGGCGCAAACCCACCGCCCAGCAATCCGCTTTGGCTTAGGGGCGATCAAAAATGTGGGTGAAGGTCCGGTGCAAACCATCTTGCAGGCACGCGCTGCTCAGGGACCTTTCACCAGCGTGGCTGACTTTTGCCGACGTGTGGACCTGCGACAGATCAACAAACGCGCTTTGGAATGCCTCATCAAAGCAGGAGCGATGGATTCCCTGGCGGAAAGAGCTCGCCTGCTAGCCATCATTGATCGTATGCTGGGGCTCAGCCATCTGCACCACCAAGCCAGCGCGGTTGGGCAACTGGCATTCGATGCCTTATATACACGCTCTTCTGGTGATGCTGACCTCATGGCAGATCATGTGTTTGTCCCACCCGTTTCGCAAAAGGAAAAACTTGCCTGGGAGAAAGAACTCCTGGGAACCTATGTATCCGATCATCCACTACAACGCCTTGTGCAAAATGCCTGGGAGCCCCGCCAGAACAAGTTGTACACACCGCTCGATCAAATTGATGAATCGCTCAAAGGTCATACGGCCATCGTAGCGGGTAGGGTGATTAGATCTCGCCCGACAACAACGCGCAAAGGCGAAGAAATGGCGTTTGTCGAACTGGAAGACTTGAGCGGCAGCATAGATGTTGTCATTTTCCCCAAGGCATACAAGCAATGCAAAGAATTGCTGGTGGAGGACCAGTTGCTCGAAGTAGAGGGGAAGGTAGATATACGCAACGGAAAGGCTCAGATTGTTGGAGATACGGTACTGGATTACGCTCTGGCAAATTCGCGCAAGAACAATGTAGCACCTCGTGCGCATCTACTCGAAATCAACCTCCACTGCAGTGGTAATCGTGAACATGATATACAGTTGTTGCGGAAAGTGTACCAGATTTTGGAAGGACACCCGGGCCCAGATCGCTTTCGCTTCAACATTATCAGCGAACAAGGACGCGTACAACTGGAATTTCCCAATGCGACCACGAATTTTGTACCGGAGTTGGAAGCACAGCTTAAGGAAACACTGGGTGAAAACGCACTCTATGTGCAATGGATAGAAGCATGACGAATCAACAAGCGCTGCATAAAGCCGTCGCGATATTGCTGCCCATTGCCATAGCCCTCCTACTGGTCGGGTTTGCTATTACCCTATGCATGCCTAATGAGCAAACTTCCACCATTGCCACCTGGAAACAGACGCAGGGACCAAGCGGCGGCAAGATCAACGCGTTATTGCTTGATGAGCGCAATCCTGGCCTGATTTATGCCGCTACAGATGGCGGCATCTATGTCAGCCAGGATGGGGGAAACGAATGGAAGCACACAAGCAAAGATTTGCCCGCAGGTCAAGAGATCATGACATTGGCTATGGCTCAACACCCCACACAGACCATATATGCTGGTACTTATAACGGTGTGTATCACAGCACCGATGGCGGTCAAACTTGGTTGCCGCCTACTGCAGGCCTAACCCATAGCCCTGTTTTTTCCTTGGCAGTTGACCCTGAAAACAGCGCCAATGTATATGCAGGTACAGATAGACAAGTTTTCAAGAGCCTGGACGGGGGCAATACCTGGGCTGCGAGCAGCGAAGGGCTGCCTGAAGAAACGATCTGGGCTTTGGCCATAGACCATGCCTCGCCGAATATCCTGTACGCGGGCACGGACAGCGGCGTATTTAAAAGCACAGACTATGGTGAGCATTGGCAACACGCCAGCACCAACATGCCAGCCAGGTTGCGTGTACAGGCTCTGGCTATTGATCCCATTGTCCCAACTATCCTCTACGCAGCCACGGAGGCAGGCGTTTATCGCAGCAACGACGGCGCAGCGACCTGGCAGGTTGCTACCGGGGGCATCGGTGAGATGATCGTCCACGCCTTAGTGATTGACCCTAACAATCCCCGCACTTTGTACGCAGCAGTGGGTGCGCAAGGCATATGGCAAAGCACCAACAGCGGGGAAACTTGGGCACCTGTCCCTGGCAACATAGAGGAGTTGGTCCTTGCGCTGGCTATCCATCCTGTGCACTCCGAGGTCATGTATGCAGGCACTGGGCGCGGTGTGTATTACACGAGCACAGGGGGTCAGCATTGGGAACCCAAAAATAAAGGTTTAATCAGCACCAATGTCTTATTGCTAGTAACGGTTCCAGAACGCCCAGGACATCTGTATGCCATCACGGGACTGGATGTATTCAAGACAACCGATGATGGCAACACCTGGGTCTCTCTGAATCAGGGCTTGGCTAACCCCAATGTGCTAGCGCTGGCTGTAGACCCTGCTTCTCCTGATACCCTGTACGCAGGCACTTGGTATGGCGAAATCTACCGCAGTGCTGACGGCGGCCAAAGCTGGTGGCGAGTGAACGCTGGCTTGGCTCGTGACGCACCTATTAGTGCACTGGTCATCCATCACTCAGGCAGGACGAACCCTGGTGATCAGCCTTCGAGTGTGCTCTACGCAGGCACCAATGGAGCAGGGGTTTTCTATAGTACTGATGGTGGCATCCATTGGACGAGCGCCAGCGATGGATTGGCAAATCTTTACGTGCAGACACTGGCTTTTGCGCCTACTAAGGAAGGAATCCTCTACGCTGGAACAAGCAAAGGCCTTTACCGTGTAAAGTTAACCGGCAGATTGTCCCCCGATGGACTTCGTTGGGAAGCCTTGCAAAATGGGTTTGCCCAAGATGAAGTGCACAGCATCGTCATTGATGGGCGCTCCCCTAACGTGATTTATGCAGCAACGGCGATGGGAATTGGTGAAGTGTACTGTTCAACGGATGGGGGAGACCATTGGACTGCGATAGGCAGGGGTTCGTTGCCCACCAACATCAAGATCCAAGCATTAGCACTCAACTCTTATCGTGGAAAGCCGCGCATTGTGTATGCTAGCACAGATGGGGGGATATTTCGCAGTGAGGATGGCGGATTCAACTGGCGCGCCATTAACGAGGGCCTGCCGCCACGCGCCAATGTGCTGGCACTGCTAGTAGATGCCAAACGTTGCTACCTATACGCCAGTATCAAGAACAATGGCATTTACAGCACATTAGATAAAGGTTCAGGCCTTGCCACCTGGCGCCTTATCGTGGCGGGGATATTGAGTGCAGCCGCACTGGCGATTATCCTCTTTACCATTCAGGGACAGATCCAGGTCGCTAAGCAAACTCAAGACCAACTTTTCGAGCGCAACTGGCCATTGTGGAGAGAGGAAATTGAACGCATTCTGCGCGACCAAAACGCCGTCACGATGGAAACACTAGCCCAAGTGCCTAGCCCCTTTAGGCTTCGCGCTATGCAACAATACATGCAAGAACAAGGGGAGGACAACCTTGTGCTACGTTTGAATCCTCCTGTGCTGGAGCCAGCCAACTCAATGCTGGTGGGTAATTTCTTGCGCAATTGGCGCGCTGCGCAGAGGAGGGCAAAGAATGCGATCGCTTTCAAGCCGATCGTCTCACGTATCACCGATCAGTTATGCCAGTTGCTCGGATTTACCCTCCTAGAGACCCGCTCTTACAAAGAACTTCATGCTTATGTAATCAAAGCGCCTGCTTTGCGTCTGAAAATGCCTCCCATGTTTCCTCTTATCTTCCTCCAAAAGCCCAACCTCACCGAGCAGGATATCCACGATCTGCATGATTTAATGAGCATTCTCAATGTTGCCAGTTATCTCGCCTTGCTCGTGCTCCCAGATAGCCGTACTAGCCAAGAACCCTCTGAGGCAAAGATGTTGCTCAAGAAATTGACCCATGGGACTGCCTATGATTTCATCGCGATGGATTTTGACGACCTGCACCGTATCTTTGTGGCAAAGAATCCAGAAAAGAGATTTATCCGCATCCTGCTTTCACAGGTAGATTTGACTGTGGTGTCGCCTTACGTGATATCGGGCCCCGTGCCCGAAAACATGTTCTTCGGTCGAGACCATGAATTAAAGACTATTACACGCATGATCAAGGACAATAACTTTGCCATTGTCGGTGGACGGAAAATCGGCAAGAGTTCCATCCTACACAAACTCCACCGCTTCTTTACAGATGCACCAGAGCACTATTCCCTATACCTGGATTGCCAAGCAGTACAAGATTATCAAGACCTATGTAACACCATAGAGGCCATGTGGCAGGTCGCTCTACCTGATCGCTCGCCAGAAGCCTTGATGCGCTTAATGGCACGGATAAAGCGAGAGCACGAGGAACAAATCATCGTCATCCTACTGGATGAAGTAGATGCCCTCCTTCAGTATGATGCCCTGAACCAGGAACGGCTCTTCAAAGTATTCCGAGCCCTTACTCAAGAGCAATACTGCCGCTTTGTACTCTGTGGTGGCAAGGTCCTTTATGCAAGCTTGCATAATCCCAACTCGGCCCTTTTCAACTTCTGCAATGCGATCCGCCTAAGTTATCTGACCCCTCGAGACACAGGCCGTATTGTTATGGAGCCCATGCAAGAAATGGGCATTGGCTTCGAGGATGCTAGCAAATTGGTACAAGGCGTCATCAATCTCTCCGCCTGCCACCCCAATCTCGTACAGTATATCTGCCAGGAATTGATCATCCGCATCAATGCACGCGGTAATCGCTTTATCACCCTCGCGGATTTGGAAGCCATTGGGAATTCAAGGCAGTTCAATGAGTACTTGATCGAGGTCATGTGGGGCAATACAACAGCGCTGGAACGCCTGATCACGCTGCTAATCATGGTAGACACACCTCATGCAACGCTCACTGAGATTGAGGCAGCACTACACGCGAGGGGAGTACAGGTTCCTTCGGCTGCAGTGGAAAAGGCATTGGAAACCTTGGTTCTCTATTCGATCCTTCACCAAGAAGGAGAAGAATACTGCTTCACCGCCCCAGCGTTTCCTTCTATTGTCGCTGCTACACAGGACATGGATTCGCTGGTGGAAAGGACGATTCAATATCTCAGCACTGAGACGATAACTACCTAAGAAGCGGGAGGAAAAGGCATGGATTACCAAAACATTCTCGTAACGCGCGAAGAGGACATTGCCATTATCACTTTCAACCGACCCAAAGTCCTCAATGCACTGAACCGTGCGACGATGGCTGAGCTATCGGCGGCTATAGATGAACTGGCGAGCGACGAGAACGTGCGGTGTATCATCCTCACTGGTGCCGGGGAGAAGGCTTTTGTTGCCGGAGCGGATATCCGTGAATTACAGGCTATCGAGAGCGCGGCGGAGGGGGCCGCATTTGCCGCCCAAGGCCAGAGTATCCTGTTCAAGATCGAGAACCTCAGCAAACCCGTCCTCGCTGCCATCAATGGCTACGCATTAGGTGGCGGATGTGAACTAGCCATGGCGTGCGATATCCGCATTGCCGCAGACACAGCAAAACTTGGACAGCCTGAGATTAACCTGGGCATCATACCGGGCTATGGTGGCACACAAAGGCTCCCCCGGCTGGTGGGAAAAGGATATGCCAAGTGGTTAATCCTCAGTGGCGATATGATCTCTGCTCAGGAGGCTTTGCGCATCGGCTTGGTCGAGATGGTGGTCCCAGCAGAGGAACTGATGGCCAAAGCACGGGAATTAGCCCATAGGATCGCGCGCAAAGCTCCGCTGGCAGTTGCCTGCGCCAAGACAAGTATCAATGTGGGTTCAGAGACCGATTTGGGTACAGGTTGTGCGTACGAAGCCAGCCAATTTGGCTTGGTCTGTGCCACGGAGGACCGCGTTGAGGGCACAACGGCTTTCCTGGAGAAGCGCCCGGCGCAGTTCAAAGGCAAGTAACCCATCATGGAATGGTGCTGAATGCCATACGAGCAGAAAAGCCAGCGGATTCTAGTCCATGGGTTGCTCGTCTTGATACTGCTGCTGGCATCGCTCCTGCGTTGGTACCGCATCGAAGCACAAAGCCTGTGGAATGATGAGGGCACCAGTGTTGCCCTGGCCGCAAGAGACCTGGCAGCCATCACCAGAGGCGCAGCGAACGACATCCATCCACCCCTATACTACTATGCCCTCCACTTTTGGATAAGGTGTTTTGGCAACAGTGAGCTAGCCGTGCGCTCCTTATCTGCATTATTGGGCACAATGTTGGTATTGATGGCCTTTGTCCTCGGGCGCTCCCTCGCTGGTGGCGAAGTGGGCTTGATTGCTGCGCTGCTCGCTGCTTTATCCCCTTTTCAAATCTATTATTCCCAGGAAACGCGGATGTACATCCTCAGCGCTTTTTTAGCGGCATTGTCTGCCTATGCCTGGGTTCGCCTTTTGTCCACATGGCTGGACGTTGAGGCTAATAGCAGGAGGATTTTCGTTGCCGTCATTGTTTACATTTTGGCATCTATCTTACTGCTATACACTCACTACTTTGCGGTTACCCTCCTCATCGCGCAGAACCTGGCTTTCCTGTGGTGGCTGAAAACAACCACAGCGCGCCGATTACCCATTGTATTACGCTGGGTCCTGGTACAATGTATTATCGTGGCTATATACTTGCCGTGGTTATTCCTGGTAAGAGAACAGTTGCGTGTATGGCCAGCCATCAGCGAACCTTTGCCGCTTACTACGCTGTTGTGGAACCTGCTCTGCGTCTTCAGCCTAGGCCTGTCTGTCAAGTCGTGTCCCAGTGCTATCGTGTTGGGTTTTGCAATGCTATGTTTGGCAGGCGTACTGGTGCCGCGACCTCGTCAAGAGAGCAACATGTACCCTCCCACGAGTCTCATGCTCTATCGCTTGTCCTTGTTGTACCTGCTCGTTCCGATTGGCACCATGTATGTACTTTCACTGCAACGGCCGATGTACAATCCCAAATTTCTTCTGCCATGCACTGTTCCGTTCCTCCTTTTCTTGGCGCAAGGAATCAATTGGCTCGCCAGCCGCGCAGGCAGTTTGTGGCAATCCGCTGCGGCGAAGAAGATCAGCACGGAGAAGCAAGTTGCTGAGATTGCACCCTGGCTGCGTTATTTATTCTTATCACTCGCTATTGCCTTTGTAGCGATTGCATCAGCCAGTTCACTCAAGGCGTATTACTTCGATGCACGCTATGCTCGTGATGATTACCGCAGCATCGCCCGCTACATTGAAACGGTGGGAGAAGAAGGCGACGCTGTTTTAATCAATGCCCCAGGGCAAATCGAGACATTCACCTATTACTACCAGGGGCATCTTCCCCTCTACCCACTCCCTCGTCAGCGCCCTCCTGATAAGGTACAGACAGAAGCAGAGTTAGCACAAATGGTCAAAGAACACAAGCGGATATTTGCCATCCTGTGGGCAACTGACGAAAGCGACCCGGAGCGTTTCGTAGAAGGCTGGCTCGATCAACACTGCTACAAAGCGATCGATTCATGGTATGGCAATGTGAGGCTCGTGATTTACGCGGTACCAGCCGTGCTTGTCGAACAGCGCATCGAGCAGCCCTTATCTGTGAACCTGGGGAACAAGGTCCAACTTTTGGGATACAGTCTGCTTACACAGGAAGTGCGGCCAGGAGATATCCTGCAATTAACTTTGTTCTGGCAGGCTATCGCTCCAATGAACGAGCGCTACAAGGTTTTTACCCATGTCATAGACCCATACGGACACCTCGTCGGGCAACGGGATGCTGAACCTGGTGGTGGAGCCAAGATCACGACCATCTGGCAAGAAGGAGAACAGGTGATAGACAACTATGGGTTGCTCATCCTTCCTGCTACACCACCTGGTGAATATGCCATTGAGATTGGCATGTATCATCTTGAAACTGGGCAGAGATTGTCTGTGATAGAGCATGGACAGGAGATAGGAGATCATGTCCTCCTGCAATCTGTACGTGTCTTGCCTGCTCTAGCCCCGCCATCGGTATCCGTACTCGGCATGAAAAGGCAACTGAATGCCCGCTTTGGGGAATTGACATTGTTGGGCTATGATTTGAGCAAACTAGGCTACGAGCATCAGCCTGATGCACCCATTGCACCGGGTGATGTCGTACACCTCACTCTATTTTGGCAAGCAAACCAGGCGCCTACGACAGATGTCACATTGCTACTGCAACTGCGGGACAAAAAGGGCAAGGTTTGGGCTGAGCGACGAGCTCAACCTACCGATGGCTTATATCCCCCAAAACGATGGCACACCGGCGAAATCATCCGCGATCAGCATCATTGGTTTCTGCCCCCCGATTTACCGGCGCAGCGTTACCAGATCCACTTGTCCGTGCATCGCTCGCCCGATGACCAGCCCACTGGGGCACCGTTGGTGTTGACCAGTCTGGTGATAGCCAGCGCATCGAATACCCCTTGAGCTGAAAACACGCGCTACTGTCCAGTTGGCCTCTGCCAACTTGCCTCTATTCAGCCAGGGAACGTTCCTGTCAATGTTTGCCTCGGCACTGCGCTCATCGAGGTGTCAGAGAGTGTTGAAAAAGTCCTTCCAATGTCATGCTGAACGGAGTGAAGCATCTCGCAGTACTTGGGAAAATAGGCTAAAGTTACGCGAGACCCCTTCGTTATACTCAGGGCAGGCTCTTCGCTTTGCTCAGGGTGACAAGATTTTCAACACTCTCATGTCATAAATTTTGCATTTCTAGCATTTCATGCTAAAATAAGCATCTCAAAGGTTTGCTTTTAGCAACCTTTCCGCCCCAGGCTGTCCTGTTCGCCCAACAGGGCATACCTGCGGCAATCCCAAGGAAAGGAGGTGTGGCGATGCCCGAATACGAGTTGGTCTTCGTCGTCCAACCTGGACTGGAAGAAGAGCCCCTCACTGCGCTGGTAAACAAGATTTCTCAGACCATCAGCGACCTTCAAGGCCAAGTTCGCCAAATTGAGCCGTGGGGCAAACGCAGGTTGGCGTATCCCATCAAAAAGTACCGGGAAGGCTTTTATTACCTAATGCTTCTAGAGTTGCCTGCATCTGCTGTGCGCAGCTTGGACAGGACGCTGCGTTTGACGGAAGATGTGATCCGGCACTTGATTGTACGCAAAGACGAAACGACAGAATGACAGATATTCCTTAAGGAGGTCCATTTGACTACAGATACGGAAGGACAACAGCGCGCCGCGCGTACACAGCGTGGTGTGCCTGGACAACAAAATAGTAATAATGCAGAAAGAGAACAACGGCCAAGGTTCTACCGGCCAAGCCCGCGTCGGCAATGCCCTTTCTGCGCGAACAAATCTCTGACTATTGACTACAAAAAAGTTGATTTGCTGCAGAACTATATCACAGAGCGAGGTAAGATCACCCCGAGACGTAGCACTGGGCTCTGTGCAAAGCACCAGCGCCGCTTGGCGGTAGCGATCAAGCGTGCACGCCATTTAGCGCTGCTTCCTTTCACTGCGGAGCAAGCTCGCAAAGGCTAACGCCTTTGCGAGCTTACCTCCCCAGTTTGAAGCGGGATTGCTGTTATCGCAAACCCAGCCTATTCTTACAGGAATTTGAGGCAATCAATGGTCAAAAAAGGCAAGCCGACAGAACCCCTTACCAGAAAGCAAATATCCAGGCGAGAACGCGAAGCTCAACAACGGCGAATTCTGTACGCCATCGTGGCGGTAACGGCGCTGGCAGTAGTTTCGGTGCTGGGCTATGGGTTCTACCAGGAATATGTGGTGAAACCTTCCGCACCGATTGCGGTGGTGAACGATAAGCCTATCTCGACCAGGGACTACCAGACAATGGTCAAATACCGGCGTTTTGAACTGGCGAGCATGATCGCCAGAGTACAAAATCAACTAGCCATTCTGGACCCGACGATAGAGGAACAGCAATTCCTTGTACAGTACTTCCAACAGCAGCTTCAGCAACTCCAGTTACAGCAGATGAACCTGCCAATGGATGTCCTGGATAGCATGATTGACGATGAACTGATCCGCCAAGAGGCAGCCCGGCGCAACATCACGGTAACCCCCGAAGAAGTGCAGGAAGAAATCGAACTGCAGTTTGGCTACCAGCGCAATCCTCCTACACCAACGCCAACTCCGATTACGGCAACCGTTGCCATCACATTGACCCCAACACCTACAGAAGCGCCAATGACCTTGGAGGAATTCCAAAGGAACTACAGCGAGTATGTTATTGCGATGCGTAAGAACGCCGGTGTCAGTGAGGCAACTTTCCGCCGCCTGTTTGAATCAAACATATACCGCCGCAAACTGCAGGAAGCGCTGGCTGCCGAAGTACCTACCACTGCCGAACAAGTCCACGCGCGTCATATCCTGGTGGATACAGAGGAAGAGGCTCAAAAAGTAAAGGAACGTTTACAGGCTGGTGAGGATTTTGCCGCGTTGGCCAAGGAACTGTCAAAGGACCCCGGTTCGGCGAGTGAAGGTGGAGACCTGGGTTGGTTTCCACGGGGCATGATGGTCACCGAATTCGAGGAAGCCGCTTTTGCCCTTCAGCCGGGGCAAATCAGTGACATCGTCAAGACAAGTTACGGATACCATATTATCCAGCTCATCGAGCGCGATCCGAATCGCCCTCTGGATGAGGACTTTCTAGCTCAGAAAAAGGCATCTGCCTTGGACGATTGGCTTGCAGAGCAACGGCAATCAGAGGCGGTGAAACGCTATTGGTCTTCCGACAAAGTGCCTCCCGTGAAGTAGCACTCCAGACGGTTGAGAAATAAGGGACAAGAAACCGAGGACAACTTAACTAGCGGTCAAAAGAGGAAAATCTCTGGCAGAATAAACTCTTGCCATTTTTGACAATATGAGCAACTTGGTATAAAATAATGTTACCAATGGGACGCCGAGGTAGCTCAGATGGTAGAGCACTTGACTGAAAATCAAGGTGTCCCCAGTTCGATTCTGGGCCTCGGCATGTGGGCGGAAGTGGCTCAGCGGTAGAGCATCTCCTTGCCAAGGAGAGGGTCGCGGGTTCGAATCCCGTCTTCCGCTTCAGCACGATGCAGAGCGCCAAGTGAGGGCAGTATATATCCCTCCGCGTTCTCGGCGTGCTCTGCGGTAAGATTTTCCAGGCGACGTAGCCAAGTGGTTAAGGCAGGGGTCTGCAAAATCCCGATCGTCGGTTCAATTCCGACCGTCGCCTCTCTGTGCGGTGGCTGATAGCATACGCTATCAGCCCTTTGCTTTGGGGCGGTGGCGAAACGGCAGACGCTGCGGACTTAAAATCCGCTGGACGTTGAGTCCATGAGGGTTCGATTCCCTCCCGCCCTATGGAACATTTCCGCCTGATGGCACATTCTTGATCAAGCCCAAATCACCGGTGCGGGCTGCCTCCAGAATGGGTGCCATGTACTCGTCAACCATCTCGGAAGTCAGCGGCACCGGCATGTTCTCCAGCTTCATCTTCAACTGCGGATCTTTGGCGGCAGCCAGAGCACGTTGGATATGCTCCCGGGTGAATCCTGGCACCTCTCCCAATGTGGTGGGGAAGCCAATGCGTCGGCTCAACTCCATCATCGCTCTGGCAACAGCCATGCCCAACTCGCGACCACGCAGAGACTCTATATCAGCATCCGTGAGGCCAGCCTCTTGGAAAATCTTGCCCACAATGCGCAATGGCTCTTCCACCGCTGGGGCGAAGAATACGACATAGTACGGGTTCATAATCGCGCATGCCCGCCCATGGCTGAGGATGTCCACAAGGGAAAAACTGGTGAGGTGTCCGCCATTAGTGCCACCCAGCATAATGGCATAGCCACCCAGGTCAGTCGCCAGGCCTAGCGCAGTCCGCGCTTCTGTATCATTAGGGTTCTTCACCGCCCGTTCGACATAGTCCACCACCAGGCGAATGGCTTCGCTGCCCACTTCTACCATCTTGTCATAGTAAGGCTTCCCCACTGCCCCTATAAGCACTTCCAAGGCATGGGCAAGGCCATCCAATGCTCCATCTGCCGTCAATGCTGGCGGCATCGTCTTCGTCAAATCATAGTCAAAGAGCGCACGGGCAGGCACAATTGCCTCATCCACAATCAGTTTCTTCTGCCCTGTATGCACATCCGTGATATTGGAATACTTGGTCAAATGCGCTCCAGAACTGGCGGCGGTCTGGACGGCGACAACGGGGGTGAGTTTCTTCCCAGTGCGTTGGAGTTTTTCCGTTACCTTAGCAGTGCCAAAGTACTCATCAATCTCACCGCCCAACGTGCGCAATACTTCAGCCGCCTTGGTCGCATCCAAGGTGCTGCCTCCACCTAGGCACACGATGACATCGGGATTCAACGCCTTGAGTGCAGCAGTGATGCGATACAGATCCTCACGTGGGGCATTGGGTGCCGCTCCCTCGATCCTACCCAGCAGTTCCACTCCAGCCGCCTGCAGAGAATCCTCAACCCGGCGGAGCAAATCCTTATTCAGAGAACGCCTGTAGACCAGCGCAGCCCGTCTGCCAAGCTCAGCCGTCAAGCGACCTACCTCGTCAAGCACGCCCGAACCATAGACATAACTGTCGCCTTTGAATTCACGGATCAGTGCACGCGCTTTCTCAAAATCCGACATGCTCTCACTCCCTTCTAGCGGCGGCTCACCAGCCGCTGCACAAAATGATCGTAACTATCGGCAAACTGTTTCAATGTGTTGGAAACTGGCGGCCAAGCCGCTACTGCCGCCTCGTCCTCCAAAGCCAACACCTTGCTAGGCCGGAAACGTTCCTCCTCGTCTTTCACCCACTTTGCATCCGCAACATAATAAGCCTGCTTGAAAATCTCGCTGTAGGTCAAGATTTCAAGCACGTGATCTGGCACTGGCTCATCAATGCGGTTTGCCTGTAGAGCTATCTCCTCCTCCTGGTCAAAGGCATGGCGTACGTCAGGAAAGACGGTGATGATACTAGTCCCTATTGCCTCTGTCACGTCGGGATAGGCACTGGGCAAACGCTCATAGCCTGGGCTATCTTTATAGATGCGTAGTGAGGCAACCAGAGGCTTGACACGTTTGAGGTCGTAACCTTTTTCTTTGAGCAACTTTTGCAGTTTCTTCACGAGTGCCACGCCCGACCAGGCGGCTGCTTCCAATACATCGGCTTGACTGATGCCGTGGGCAGACAATTCGGGCAGTTTTGCCAACAACTCGTCGCGCACAGGATAGGCTAAACGTCCGTTCATCTCAGTCAGGGTAGCAAAGATGGCTTGCCCCTCCCGAATCACTTCCGCAAAACGGAGTTGCTGGAAAAGGCCAAAGTTGACCGTGATGTTGACCCCAATTCCCCTGCCTGTGAGAGCGCGGCAAGCCTCCAATCCAGCGCGGGTCCCTGGCAGTTTGAACACGACATTGGGCACTCCACCATCCAACCTAGCGGTCAATTCCTCATAGATAGCCATAGCATCGGCAATCATTGCTGCGGCATCGCCATGCTTCTTGGGATTGACTTGCAGGCTCACACAGCCCATGCCGCCATTGGTCAGGAGGAAGATGGGGCGGAGAAGACGCATATTTGCCAGCACAACTTCCAATGTAGCCAGCCGTGCTAGTTCTTCGGCATCGGCTTGGGCATTGGCGGCAACGAGCTGGTCCATGATCGGATCCCAGTAGGCAGGATCTGCATCCCACGCCACATCCACCAGGACCGGATTCGTCGTTACAAACGAAGCCCCCAGGTACATGGTATATTTGAGAAACGCAGCATAATCATTGCCCAGTTCAGTGTTATTCAGGCCCGCCACGCGCATCTCGGCAATCTTGCGCAGGTTACTGCGGCGGAAAGCCTCCGCCATATTCCGAATGTACGCGCAGATAGTACCGCTCACGAGCTTCTCAGCCTCTGCTTCTGGTTCCTTGGCTTTCTCCGCAATGAACCGAGCCTTGGCTGCCTCCCTCCACATAGCGCGGAGTCCACGCGTTGCAGAAGGGAAAAGTGCCTCCCAGTCAGCCAAGAGCCGCAGGTTCGCCGTTATCTCCTCTTGAATCTGGGTATCACTCAAAACTTGGCTACCATAGAGCGCCTCATTCTGCAAATTCCACTTTGCCAGCATAGAACACAAATCCAGCGTAAGATGGGTCAAAAACGAGATGCTATTTTGCTGCCAGTCTTGCGCGCCTTCAGCCACACGGGCAGCAAGCAGCCTGCGCAATTGACGCGCTTGGACGGGAAAATCTCCAGGCTTGGAGAAGAAGAGCAGATAATCTGCTGCCTCTTCACTCTGCCCCGCTTCAATCATGCCTATGATGTCGTCCACAGTGAAAGAGCGCTTTTGCTGTAACTCTTGGTTGATTCGCGCTTCCAATTGAGCTCTGAGTTCCATAGGTGTCTCCTCCTAGATGATGACAAAGCCAACGCAGTACGAATGCCCCTCTCATTTCGCGAAGGGCGCGAGATGCTCTGCGAAATGGGCTTGCAGCACTGCAAAATATTTTTCCTCGTTGTTTCGCAGCGCTTCCAATAAACGATCGCGGAAGCGAAAAGTGCCATCGGCATTCCTCTCCGTCAATACAGAACCAAAGGTGACATGCAGAACCTGCCGTCCGTCAAAGAGATCGAGCACAGTAGCGAGCTCTGCATCCGACCATTGGTCGCCCGTTGGCACCCTGTTCACATCAGCGGATACATGATAGGTTGCTTTATCCGTTGCATAGCGTTCGCGAGCAAAAAGCAGGATCTCCCTGAAAAGCGCTGGAGCGATTCCTGCGATGGCGCGCAGAGCTTCTAAATAGCTCGTGCCTGCCGTTTTGACATGGATCCAATCGCCTGCGCATCGCGCAAGGATGGGATAGACGCTGAGCTTATCCGACCCAGAGTGGAGGCTAATCTTATAGGGACCCAAGACTTGTGCCACCGCTACATGCTGCTTTAACTCTGCTTCAAAAGCCCCTGGATCGCCAATATAGTCCACGCCCTTCTCAAAGCGGCCTACGAAGCGGGGAGCCAGGCTCACCCAACGGACTCCCAAGCGACGCAACTCGCTAGCGATGAAAAAGTGTTCCGCAGGCGAGGTAGGGGTTTCGGTCTCATCCACTGAAACCTCTAACTCAAAACCCTCTCCAGAACCCTGGGCTTGCCCGTCTTCCGGTGTTAGAACGCGCCGGCGTATTCCATCCACCAGATAGCGGTACATCTGCACCGTATGGGAGATAGCCTGTCCATACTTAGCCGCTGCACGCCATAATGTCTCGCGGTCGAACACCAGCGCTGTGCCCGGCAGGATGAAGGAACGCCCCAGATAGCGCCGCTCCATATCCTGCAGGGTGTCCTCCAAGATGTCCCAAGGCAAGGTCTGTAGTTTGGCTGCTATTTCTCCCACTGATGCTCCAGGGACATTATTGTCCACATGGTCACCAGGGTCAATCGTGAAAAGAGTATAGCCAGCAGCGATGAACGGGTCAAAATCAGGCGCGTTTTTAACATGGTCAGCATCTGCGCCCCAAGGCTGCTGCCACCCTTCCTGGAATACGCCCCACATCGCTTCATCGAGTACTTGCTGGGGAGTGCGCCCCGTGCGCGTATTTTCGCGCACGGACTGCTGCGCAAAAATCGGCGCAATACCTGTCCCACGGACAGCGCGCACATGGCCTGGGGTAGCTAAGCCTAGACGGTCACCAAAGCCGAAGGACTTTTGCAAACCCAGAGGCACTGGGCGTAACCACGGCAACCGCTCCCGTAGCACAGACGCATTGGTTGCGGAGAGCGGGCAAAGCCAGGTGTCGCCGACGGCCTGGACTGTGCCTGCAAAACCAGACGCATCTCCGCGAACGCCAAGCCATTTCTTACCCGTTCGTTCATCACGGCCGAGGAAAAAGGTACTATCCCCCGTCTCCACGAAGGAGTGGGGATAAAGGATCAAGCCATTCATTTCTTCCCATTCCATAATCACCGCACCATGCTGAGTATTGGACAGTGCACCAGGATCCTGTTCGTGTGAACGGCAACGTTATACATCACGAGCAGCAGTTCGTCAAATAAAGTCACTTGCCATTTTGATTTACATGGGTATACGTTTATAATAGAAAAACAAACGTGGACAAGACGATATCAGTTTCCACAAAAGCCAGGGAAAGCTATCTCCGATTGTCGCTTGTCTTCTGGGCATTGTAGAGCGCAATTCCCCAAGTGAAAGATTGGGCTGGGCTGCCACGATGGTAAGCATGCTCCACTCAGAGCACCGCGACATCAAAGTAACCCCCAGCAAATGTAGCGGTGCTGCTTTTCAACGCAGGCACACAACGGCGGAGCGTGCCCGCTATTCATTGATAAATTCTCGCACAGAGGGAACCACTCATGGCAGACGCTGAGATCGAGAAACCAAAGGCTGATTCCCCAAAAACAGTCGCCATCATCCCCGCTCACAACGAGGAACGGTACATTGGCAGTGTGGTGCTGCAAGCGCGCAAGCATGTCGATATGGTCATTGTCGTGGATGATGGCTCAACGGATGCGACAGCAGAAATCGCTGAGGCGGCGGGAGCCATTGTCATTCGTCACCCACAAAACCTCGGGAAAGGCGCCGCGCTGAATACCGGTTTCCGCGAAGCGCGTAAACTATTGCCCCAGGCAGTAGTAATCCTCGATGCTGATGGCCAGCACCAGGCACGCGAAATCCCATCACTGATGCGGCCAGTGTTGCAGGGGGAAGCAGACATGGTAGTAGGTTCCCGCTTTTTGGGTGTTCGAAGTGCCATCCCTCGCCTGCGGATGTTCGGCATGCGCACACTCACCGTAGCCTCCAACCTGGGTTCTGGAGTGAGAGTGAGCGATTCGCAGACCGGGTTCCGTGCCTTCTCGGAGGAAGCCTTCTCGAGGATTGACTTTCAGAGCAGTGGCTTTTCCGTGGAGTCGGAGATGCAATTCTTAGCCAAACGACTGGGCTTGAGGATCGTGGAGGTGCCCATCTCGGTCAGTTACACGGATGCCGCCAAGCGCAACATCCTTGCCCAAGGACTTGAGGTGCTGAACGGCCTCCTGCAGTTGATCGGTCAACACCGGCCATTGCTCTTCTTTGGTGTGCCCGGCCTGGCAATGTTGCTCTTTGGCCTTTGGTGGGGCTACCGCGTGGTGGAAATTTACCGCAAAGTACAGGAACTGGCAATCGGCTATGCTCTGCTCGCTGTGCTCTTGTGCATCGTTGGCAGTGTGATTCTTTCCACCGGCATCACCCTGCACACTCTCCGCGCTCTGCTCCTTGAGCTGGTTCGGCCCAAAGAGTGACACAGCAGATTGTTTGGGGGGACACCTGCTTGCACTGCGAACAGCCAGAACGCTGTCTCTTTGCACGACAACAGCACCGATGACATGCCCCTCGCCAGTGTGATCATCGTCAATCACAATGGACGGCATTATCTGGAACAGTGCCTTCCCTCGCTCCTCTGTGCTGCGCGCATTGAGCATGAAATCATCCTAGTGGACAATGCCTCTACAGACGACAGCGTATCCTATGTGCAGCAGTCCTTCCCTCGTGTACGGGTAATCGGCAACCAAGCCAACCTAGGCTTCGCCCAAGGTTGCAACGCGGCAGCGCAATATGCACAGGGGCAATACCTAGCCTTCTTGAACCCTGATACGGTAGTCAAGCCTGGGTGGCTGGAGGCACTCATCGCCGCCCTGGAAGCGGACCCCAAAGCGGGGCTGGCAACGTCCAAGATCTTACTCCTGGCCGATCCAGAGCGCATCAACACTTGCGGCAACCAAGTTCATTACACTGGCCTGACCCTGTGCCGCGGTTTGGGCATGGCGCATGATGCTTTCCCCCACCAGGAAGAAGTGAGCGCTGTCTCAGGGGCGGCATTTATCATCCGCCGCGACCTTTTCAAGTCCTTGGGTGGGTTTGACGAATCCTTTTTCCTCTACATGGAAGACACGGATCTCTCCTGGCGCGCACGCTTGGCAGGATACCGCTGCATTTATGTCCCTTCTTCGCTGGTTTTGCACGACTATACGCTGCGCTTCGGTCCCCTCAAAACCTTTTATCAGGAGCGCAATCGCTATCTGATGCTGCTCAAAGGGTTGCGTTGGCCTACTCTACTCATCCTCCTGCCGGCATTGCTCCTGGCTGAAGCGGTTACCTGGGGCTTTACACTGTTGCGCGATCGCCCCCACTGGCGGAACAAAATCCAGGCGTATGGATGGATCGCAAGCCACTGGCGGGAAGTGATGGAAAAGCGGAAGCAGACACAGCGTGTACGCAAGGTCAAGGTGCGCGATCGCGATCTCCTCCAGCACTGTGGATACCGTCTGGCTTATGAGCAGTTAGATACTGGCTCGCTTGGGCGCATAGCACGCTTGGTCCTAGATCCTTTGTTTTTCATCTTATACCAGCTTGCCTTAGCTCTGATCTGGTGGTAGGTTATGCGCATCGCCCACGTCACTGCTACTTTTCCCCCCCATTACTCAGGCACCGGCATGGTCTGCTACTACAATGCCCTTGGCTTAGCGCAACTGGGCCACAAGGTTACGGTATTCACCGCCGATTATCCACCTTGCCAGCCTGCCTATCCGCCAGAGATCACGGTGCAGCGTCTGCGGCCATGGTTCCGCATGGGCAACGCCCCGTTTTTACCCGGACTGCTGCACCTTGAGGGATTCGATCTCATTCACCTGCATTACCCCTTTTACTTCGGGGCAGAGTTGATCTTTTACCAAGCGGTCCGCCGTGGCCAGCCATACGTTCTGACCTACCACCAGGATGTGCTCTTTCCCGGCTTGCTGCGCTTTGCCGAAAGGCTGCACGATAGCCTGCTGGGCAAACGTATTCTGAAGCGGGCAGCCAAAGTCCTGGCTACCTCCTGGGATTACGCCCATGCTTCACGGCTGCAAGGGCTGTTGCGCACAAAGCCAGAGGCAGTGGGAGAACTGCCCAATGGGGTAGATGCAGAGCGTTTCCATCCCGCGATAGACGCCGAGGCATTGCGCGCTCAATACGGACTAGGGGCAAACGAACGGGTGATCCTGTTCGTGGGCGCGTTGGACCGAGCGCACTTCTTCAAAGGAATAGCCGTGCTGTTGCAGTCCCTAGCCCATGTGCGCGATCGCTGTGCCCGCTTGCTGATCGTTGGCGATGGGAACCTACGGACAGCCTATCAACGACATGCTTCCCTGCTGGGATTAGGCGAGCGGGTCATTTTCTGCGGCCGGGTATCAGATGCAGGATTGCCCGCGCACTATGCGCTATGCGACCTACTCGTGTTGCCCTCTACAACTATGGGGGAGGCTTTTGGATTGGTGCTTTTGGAGGCTATGGCCTGCGGCAAACCGGTCATTGCCAGCAATCTGCCCGGCGTGCGTTCAGTGGTGAGCGATGGCGAAGACGGGCTGTTAGTCCAGCCAGGGAACGTGCGTGACCTGGCAGAGAAAATCAGCATGCTGCTGGATCACCCGCAACGACGGCAGGAAATGGGGGCACGGGGCCGTGCCAAAGTAGAGGAGAAGTACGCTTGGCCAGTGATCATCCCGCGGTTGCTGCGGGTGTATGAGGAGGCGATAGGAGCAAGGGGGCGGAGGAGCTAGGGTGCTAAGGAGCAGAAGAGCAAAGGTAAAGAGGACCCAGAGTGAGTTGGATACAGAACCATGAGGAGTTGGAAGTCTATCAACTAGCATTAGAAGCGGCTATGCGCATTTTTCAGGTGTCTAGAAACTTTCCTCGTGAGGAAATATATTCCCTAACAGATCAAATGCGAAGGTCATCAAGGTCAGTGTGCGCAAATATCGCCGAAGCATGGCGCAAGCGTCGTTATGAAGCATTGTTTGTGAACAAACTGAACGACGCAGAAGCAGAGGCTGCAGAAACGCAAACCTGGATTTGCTATGCAATGTGGCTACCTCCCATCAGAAACTGGAGCAGAGTTGCGTCAGACGTATGACTACATTATCGGCAAACTGGTCAACATGATCATCAATCCATCCCCATGGATTCTCCAGAGGAACCGCTCATGACCATATCTCGACATCCCAGCACCCCAGTATCCATGCCCCATGGCATTCCAGCTCCCATGCTCTCCTGCACCCCCGCACCCACGCTCAGGCCGGGATTGGAATATCAACATGCTTTTGACTTGTGCGCGGTAGAGGCACACCGCATGGGAGGGCCCGTGGCGGTCTTTGCCAGCAGCCCTTTCTATGCCCGGGAGCTGCTCAAGCGCCTGCGGGATTGTGAGACAGCCCTCGTTGCGATAGGGGAGTGGAGTCAAGGGGCTGCTGACCTGCAGAGATGGCTGGGGGAAGAAGTAGACCCTTCCGCATTCTCCCTTTCACCCCCGCACCCCGCCCATGCCCATTGTGCAATCTGGGCTGAACCCGAATGGAGCAATAGGGAACACGTCTTGGAACAAATCGCGCGCATGCTGCACGCAGAGGGGCATCTCTACGTCATCGTATCCGGCTGGCTAGCGCGCTTTCTGCCAGAGTGGCAACGAAATGGCAACCGATCGGGCCAGCGGTCCGTGGGGTTGCGGCGGACGATAGGGTGGCTGCAAGAGGGCGGGTTTACCATACGGGGACGGCACGGTTTTCACGGCACACAAAGCATTCTATGGGGCTATGCTTCGCGATGGATGGAACGGCTGGGCCGCGGCGACCTGGCTGACCGTTGCCTGTTTCGGATGCGGGCTACGTATGTTGTGCAAGGCTGGCAAGCGTTCCTGGCTCCTATCAGCCTGGCATGGGCACAGCGGCGGGAGGACATCCTGTGATCACCGCTCAAGCCGGTGTCTGCTCTTGCTTCCCCGGACAACGTCTGATCATACCCGGCAGATGATCGAAATGCCGGTCGAAACTGAAAATCTCCCGTACCCCGCGCCGGCCCATGTGAACGGCCACCAAAACATCGGCAAAATCAATGTTTCTATCGGCGAAGAGAGTGAGAGCCACCAGCAATCCGGGCTTGTCTTCCGCTTGCAGCCCCTCGTGGCTGAGCAGTTCTTGCATGACACGGGAGATTCTTTCAGGAGCATAGTGATAGAATGAATGGAGGACCCACACCACTTCAGCGAGCACGATCTCGTCAATCCAAAGCACGATCTCTCCCCTTTCAACCGCTTCAAACAGCTCACGCGCTTGGGCTGCCATATCCGGGGGATCACCACAGAGAAAGCGCAGGATGACGTTGGCATCTACGTAGGCTGGGTTCATTCCTCGCCCCCAGCAATTCGTTCTCCCAGTTCGGAGCGCATTTCCTCACGAATAGCCTGCTGTCCGGGGTAGGGTCGTGTGGCTGGAAGGGCACGGTAGAGCTGGCTCAGGGGGCGACGGCGTAAAGGAACCAAAAGAAGGCGGTCACCTTCGATCAGAAATAGCAGCCGATCCTGTTCTTCAATGCCTAAAATCTGTCGAATCGCTTTGGGAATAGTAATCTGTCCTTTTGCCGTTACCGTAGCAATCTGATGCATATTCACCTCTATTTCTTACCAAACGATATTTTATCAGCATAATACCATATATTCTTACTTTTGTCAAATAGTAAGGAAAATGAAAGCCAAAACCCAAGGGGAACACAGCGGACAGATAGACAAGCGAGACCTTGTGCAAGTGCTCTCCCAGCTTGATGCCTGGTTGGAGACCATGCGCTGCCCTGAGGGATACAGCGGCCCGGTGGCACACTGGTGGCAGAACTGTCTGCAGTTCACCGGCGCGGGATTGGACTGGCGCTACGAGGGAATCCTCATTGGATACCTGAACCTGTACCGCAGCACCGGTGAAAGAAACTGGCTAGCCAAAGCCCGCCGCGCGGGAGATGACTTGGTTCAAGGGCAACTGCCCAGTGGCAATTTCCCCAACTCTTGCTTTGAACTCAATCCCTATAGCGGTGGGACGCCCCACGAAGCAGCCTGCGACCTCGCCCTCCTGTACCTGGCAGAGGCATTGCGGGAAGAGGGCGATCCCTCCTGGAAGACCTACCTGGCAGCCGCGGAGCGAAACCTGCGGGGCTATTTCCTGGGTGTGCTGTGGGATGCGGAAGCACAATCCTTCCGCGACCATCCGCGCATCCCCTCCTTTGTCCCCAATAAGGCAGCGACGCTGGTCGAGGCGCTGCTCCAATGGTCAGCACTGACCGGCGAGGAGACACTCGTTACCAGGTATGCTCTGCCCACATTGGAAGCGATCCTGACTCACCAAGTGCGCGGGGGCGCGCTGGACGGAGCGATCTGCCAGTACAGCCAGAACGGGCGGATGGTGTCCAAATTCTTTCCTTACTATATTGCACGCTGCGTGCCAGGGCTGGTCGCGGGATACAAATGGACGAGGGAAGAGCGCTATCTGGATGCTGCTTGGCGAGCAATGTCCTTCATCCTGCGCTGGCGCTACGAGGATGGCAGCTTCCCCCAAGTGGTCTATCCCGGCGGGCGGGTTAACCGCTACCCGCAGTGGATTGCCGCTGTAGGTGACATCTTGCGGGCGATGTCCCTGCTCAAAGCCTACGGCTTCGAAGCCGACCCAGAACCCACGCTGACCTGGTTGCTGCAAGGGCAGGAGCCCAGCGGAGCCTTCCGCACCGCCCGGGGTTTCGCCGCTCAGATCACACAGCGACAGCCCGGGCATTTGCCCGAATTCCGCGACCTCCTTCCGGTATGTGGCTGGAATGACAAAGCGTTCCGCTACCTGACGGAGCTGAGGAGCAAGGGAGCGGAGGTGCAGAGGAGCGGGGGAGCGAAGGAGCAAGGGAGCAGGGGTGCAAGGGAGCAAGGGGTGAAAAAAACGGGGTACGGAATACGGAATACGGATTATGAATTACGGATTACGAATTACGAAACCGACTGCCTCTTGGGCAACCAGCGAGTGCATTATCAAGAGGACGAAGCAGGCATCGAACTACAGCACAATGGGGAGGTGCTCTACCGCTGGAAGAAGGGAGCATCCTGGGCTGAAGTATGCAGACCGGAACTGCTGTGGAAATAAGTCCCCCGTTTGCACCTTGGGTGACCTCGTAGACATGCTTATCCCGTCTATCTGCGTGGCTCAACCCTGGGATAGTTATGCTAAACTCCGCGGGTTTGTCTACAAAAGGGTTGTAGGGTAAAATAATAGGGTACCGGCCCAAATACCGCCATTCATGTCCATTGGCTGTCGCGAACCGATAGAGTTTTGCTCCGAAGAGATAGTTCTTTCCCTAGAGGTGTCAACATGTTGTTACAATACATACAAACCGCGTTAGAAAGCGCTCATTATGAAATGATCGATGATGAAGAGCCATTCTATGGCGAAGTACCAGCACTAGCTGGAGTCTGGGCAACCGGTAAGACCCTGGAGGAATGCCACCGCAACCTGGCTGAGGCAATCGAGGATTGGGTACTATTTAGCGTTGCAAAAGGGTTACCAATACCGCCTTTAGGCCAGGTAACTATTCGTCTGCCGGAGAAAGCCCCGGTTTAAATGCCACCCCTGGCGCCTGTTTCACGACGTGAACTGATTCGGCGGTTGCAAAGGCTGGGTTCGGGGGACCCTACAAGGGCGGGCGTCACGAGTTTATGCTCCGCGGGGATCGTAGGCTGATCCTACCCAATCCGCATCGGCGAGAAATCGGCGTAGACCTGCTGGCCCGATTGCTGCGACAGGCTGGTGTCACACGAGAAGAAAGGCAGTCCTCCACTTGAGGCATCTGCAACCGATACTACTGACCGATGCAACAAGCGCACATGCACACATGCACACAAAACTAACCACAATGTGGGGTTGGTGGCGCGGTACCCGGGCACGAGCCCTGCTCTACCATAGCATTGCAGATGACCCCCCTGATCCGCTGGCAGTTCCGCCTGATTTGTTCACCCAACAGATAGAATGGTTGGTCAAGAACGACTTCCGTGTGATCTCCACCGAAGAACTCAGGAAGGCGATCGGCCAAGGTCTGGACTTGAGGTGATCCGCGGCAATGCTTCCTTGGCTAGTTTTATCTCCCTTGTGCATGGCCATGCCGATCTCCGGCGAGCCCTGTTGGCTCTTGCTGGGCAGTTCCACCGGAATAGTTGACCGGGCATGAATATACTGCGCACACTGTGGGATAGTTTGAACCAATATGCCGCTCACTGGTTGGTAGTGGGCTTGGGGACAGCAATCCTCTGGAACTGGCGGCAATGGCGACAGGACCGCGCGCTAGCTTTGCGCCTACACGCCGTGCACCCTGCCTCCCCTGCCCCCTTGCTCGCCAGCCCCCCAGCACCCTCACCCCCCTTGCCCAAAGTGAGCGTCTTGGTGGCAGCTTGGAACGAAGCAGCGATGATACAGAGGCATATCCAATCTTTCCTGGGACTGCGCTATCCGGACAAAGAGCTGGTCCTGTGCGCCGGGGGCGAGGATGGCACCTATGACCTCGCCTGTCCATACACTGGGGAGCAGGTCATTGTGCTGGAGCAGCGGGCGGGCGAGGGGAAACAACGGGCACTGCAGCGCTGCCTGGAGCAGGCCAGCGGCGAGGTACTTTTCCTGAGCGACGCCGATTGCTTGCTGGACGACGCGTCTTTCGAGCGCACGCTGCAGCCGCTGCTGGACGGAAGGGAGGTAGCCACCAGCGGAGCCTCGCAGCCGCTCCCCGAGCAACAGTCGCGACCATTCGTCCTCCACCAATGGTGTGCTGACCTCTACGTGCAGGCGCACACGCCCGACTACATCGCGGGCTTACTGGGACGCAACTGCGCCGTGCGCCGCGGGGCACTGCAAGCCGTGGGCGGATTCACAGCGCCAGTGTCCACCGGCACAGACTATTACCTAGCAAAACGCCTGCTGCGCGCCGGATACGCCATCCGCTGGGTGCGCGACAGCGTGATCGCGACGCACTATCCTGATACCTGGCACTCATTGTGGCGGCGGCAGTCGCGTTGGCTGCGCAATCTATTGTTGCACGGGCCAAGGCTTGACGCGTACAAGGAAGTGGGGATGGCTTTGCGCACATCCCTGGCGGGTTGGGCAATGCTCCTGCTGCCGTTCCTCGCCCTTGTCACCGGGCCAGTGCTCCTCACCCTCTGGGCAGTGCTACTTGCCCACGCCTTCCTGGCAAGGATGCGCTATGCCCGCTTTGCCCACTTGTACCAGGGGGTTGCCATTGCCTGGAAGCAGTATGCGCTCACCCCACTGTACCTGTTTGCGGATTTCATCGCCTGGGCAACGCCGCTAGTGGATTTGCTCCTGCGCAGGCACAAATGGTAGCAGCCAAAATGCAAGACACTGGGATACAGATCACTCGTCACTCGTCACTCGTCACTCATCACGTATGAAAGTTGCCTTAGTGACCAAACCCGATAAGCAAATGACCGGCCTGCGGCGCTACGCCGAAAGCCTCTACCAAGGCTTGCAAGCCAAAGGGGTGGATGTGGCGCTGGTCCTTCCGCAACCGCCGCCAGAGTGGGTGGTGCGATTGGGGCAAGCGATGGGACGGGACGCGAAAGCATTCTTCGCCTCCTATCCGCTGGCGGTGCGCCTCGATGATGCCTCCCTCTGCCACCTTGCCAGCCAGACGCTGGCGACGCTGTTGCTTTTCCAGCCCCTGCCGCGCACCGTGGTAACCGTGCTTGACCTCATCCCGCATCTGGTGCGGGACAACCCGGCCTTGAGCACCTACCGCACACCCTTCGACCGGCTCTTCGACCGCTTGGCGCTGTATGCCTTGCGCCGGGCGGACCGTCTCATCGCCATCTCCCATTACACCAAGCGCTGTCTCGTCGAGGCAGTGCGCTATCCGCCTGAGCGCATCCATGTAGTCCATTGTGCAGTAGACAGGGAACAGTTCAAGCCCCTGGCGGTTCCAAAGGGCTCCCGTCAGAAATACGGCTTGGACGAAAGCCAGCGTTATATCCTCTACGTGGGCTCGGAGGACCCGCGCAAGAATGTTGGGACGCTGATCCAGGCTTTCCACATTGTCCAGCAGCAAGTGCCATCCGCCAGGCTCATCAAAGCCGGCGCAGCCTATTTCCCTGCCCAGCGGCAAAAACTGCAGAAACAGGTGGCTGAACTGGGATTGGAAGGGAAAGTGCTCTTCCTGGATCACGTGCCGGACGAGGACCTGCCGCTTTTGTACAATGCCGCGGACGTTTTCGTGCTGCCTTCGCTCTACGAGGGTTTTGGCTTGCCGGCATTGGAGGCGCTAAGTTGCGGCACGCCGGTGGTTGCCGCCAACCGCGCCTCCTTGCCCGAAGTGGTGGGCGAGGGTGGTGTGCTGGTGGAGCCGATGGATGCAGAAGCCATGGCGCAGGCGATGGTCGCCCTGCTGAGCGACCCGCAGCGACGTGCGGCAGCGTCCCAGGCAGCGCTGCGGCAAGCAGAGCGGTTCTCGCTGCAACGCCAAGCAGAGGAGACGCTCGCTGTGTATGAGCATGAAGAAATGCATGTATTTCGTGATCGCGCAGAATTTGGGTAAAATTGTACGAGGAACTGGTCTTCAATTGCACCCCAAGGACACAATGGGCATACTTTTATGGCATAGAATGCAGCGAGCCCCTGGGCTAAGAACCTTGGAGCGCTCTTTAATATGAGTAACATACAGGGACTCCAACAGCCAGTGCATTTGATCACCGGTGCGCTGGATGAGCACGGTGGCATCTCACGGTATTGCCGAGAACTATATAAAAGGCTGAAAGAGCGCATGCCTGTTCGCTTGTGCTCCCTTCGGCCCCCGCCACTGGCTAGACGCTTCACTTTCCTGGAGCACTTGCCTCTTAGCGTGGAACCGGATGAAGGACAGGGCATTTACCACTTCACGCGCATTATGGGTTGTGCGCTAATGCTTTGGCAGCCAGTGCACCCAGCAGTGGCCACAGTGCACGACCTAGGTCCATTGGTGTGTGCCGAAGAAGCACATGCCGTCAACCCATTCGATGCCCTTCTTTTCCGACTGCAGTTGGCCGGTTTACGGCGTATGGACGCTATCATAACGCGCTCTCATTATACGAGAAAGACCGTTTATGAGCGACTCGATATTGACCCTGGAAAGGTACACGTGGCCGCTGGAGGCATTGATTTGGAACATTTCCAACGCGTGCCGCAGGCACGGGCAAAACTGGAGCAGGTGTATGGAATCGCACAGAGGCCAGAACGATACAACCTGCTCTATGTGGGATCAGAGGCACCGCGCAAAAACCTCGCCACACTGCTGCAAGCAGTGGCTCTGCTCAAAGCGGACGGGATTCGAGCTCGCCTGATCAAAGTAGGTGGTCCGGGTCACCCCAAACACCGCACGGCTTTTCTGGCGCGGGCAGAGGAACTGCACTTGAATTTGGGGGAAGACATTATCCTGATGGGGCTTGTGCCTGATGCAGACCTCGCCACATTTTACAGCGCTGCAGATGTGCTTGTGTTGCCCTCTCTCGTGGAGGGGTTTGGGTTCCCTGTGCTGGAGGCAATGGCCTGCGGCACGCCAGTGGCATGCTCGAACGCAGGAGCGCTGCCAGAGGTGGCAGGGGATGCCGCATTGTTGTTCGAGCCGCATGATGCTCGAGGCCTGGCCCATGTTATCAGTGTGTTGCTGTACGACACGGACTTGAGGAGACACATGATGCAGAGAGGATTGGAACAATGCCGGCTCTTCTCCTGGGATCGAATGGCCACCGAGACCGAAGCGGTTTACCGTGAGATACTCCATCCGGATACCTAATATGTTTTTGGAGTTATCACTGGCTTTCGATAGAATTAGCAAGAGATGGATACGCCCAGCACGACGCCGCTTTTCATGGCTTGATTGGCTATGTAACAAAGCTGCAACGTTGTCGTACTTGCTATTTGGTGAAGCGGGCACAAGTCTGAAAACGCTCACAGATGCTACAGCGAGGAAGCAAGCCTTCTTGGCACAACAGCAAGCCATGTCCAGGGCATTAGCACCAGGCACAGCCGCAAGTTGTTTTTCATGGGATGCACCGACATTGACCTCATCCCGTTTGTGTGATGTGAACGAATTCCAAGTGCCGGAGATCTATGAACAATTGCTAGCCTTGGGGTTCGACCCAACGGATATCCACCGCAAAAATTGGGAGAAGGCGGCAGTTGCTTTCCTAGTTGAGCACTTCGGATACTTTGATGATCAAAGTGCAGGATTGGGGTTGGGCGTTGCCAAAGAAAGCCTGTTATACCTCCTCAGCAACCATTGTGGGTGGATTGTAGGCATTGACCTTTATCAACCTGTATTCTGCGATGGAGCGGGAATGACCTGTGAGGAAGTGTACGCTTCTGCTCCATTTCCTTATCGCCGAGAGCGCTTAGAAATCGTGGCTATGGACATGCGTTCGATAGATTTCCCAGATGCTACCTTCGACTTTGTCTGGTCGGTCTCCTCGGTTGAACACGTGAATTCGATTGACGAACTCATCACTGTGTTCCGGCACATTGAACGCGTTCTCAAACCTGGCGGGCATGCCTTTATCACCACAGAATGGAACCGCGTGTCCCAAAATCCTGTGTATGCTCCTGGGGCGATCCTGTTCGACGAAGTTCTGTACCCTTACCTGCTTTCGCGACTTGATAACCTGCGCCCACTTACCCCCCTGCACCTTCGCCAGCCCTACCATCCAGATCACTTTTTCGCCCAGAAGTGGACGACAAGCACAGGATTGGAGATGCGGCCGTGTGTGAACCTGTTTTCCTACGGGACATTTATCACTCCTGTGTTGCTCATCTTGCGCAAGGCACTGCAAAATGCGTAACAAAGAACGCTCCTTCAGGAACATAGCCCCAGTGCATATAGTAAAGCAACGCTCAGATCTCCATCAGACACCGGAGAGCATTCCAGTTTTGATCATCCGTCCATCTCACGGTTGGATCGCGCTGAACCTGCGAGAATTGTGGCAATACCGAGAATTGCTGTACTTTCTCACCTGGCGTGACATTAAGGTTCGTTATAAGCAGACGGTGCTGGGCGCTGCTTGGGCCATTATCCAGCCCTTTTTCACCATGGTGGTATTCAGCATCTTCTTCGGACAATTGGCACAAATGCCCTCAAACGGCATTCCCTATCCGATCTTTGCCTATAGCGCATTGGTGCCCTGGACATATTTTGCCAATGCGCTCACGCAGGCAAGCAATAGTCTGGTGCAACAAGAGCACATCATCACCAAAGTCTATTTCCCACGGCTAATTCTGCCCCTGGCTGCAGTCTTGGGCGGTTTGCTTGACTTTACTATTGCCTTTGTCGTACTGGTGGGGATGATGCTCTTTTATGGCCTGATGCCTACTGCCGCTGTATGGATGCTGCCCCTTTTCATATTGCTGGCTGCCGCGACTGCCCTCGGCGTTGGGCTGTGGTTCTCAGCATTGAACGTGGAGTACCGTGATGTGCGCTACGCTATTCCCTTTGTCATCCAGTTCTGGCTTTTTGCCACACCCATTGCCTACTCCAGCAGCCTGGTTCCAGAACGTTGGCGCCCCTTGTATGGATTGAATCCGATGGCGGGCGTGGTCGAGGGTTTTCGCTGGGCTTTGATGGGCCAAGCGCAAGCCCCTGGTTCACTGTTGGCTGTCTCCATTCTGATGGTTATAACGTTGCTCATGAGCGGGCTGTACTATTTCCAAAGGATGGAACGCACCTTCGCTGACGTGGTATGAGATATGGATGACATCGCGATTCGTGTAGAGGGGCTGAGCAAGCGCTATCGCATTGGCGAGCGGGAACCATATAAAGCATTGCGTGATGTGCTGAGCCATGCTGCAAGCGCACCATTCCGCCGCCTTGTTAATCCTAAACCCACTGCACGCAACCCGGAGTCAGAATACATCTGGGCACTGAAGGATGTTTCCTTCGAGGTCAAGCGCGGAGAAGTGGTTGGCATTATTGGCCGCAATGGAGCGGGCAAGAGCACACTGCTCAAGATACTGTCGCGCATCACTGCACCGACCGAGGGCTACGTCGAGATTCACGGTCGAGTGGGTTCCCTGCTGGAGGTGGGTACGGGCTTCCATCCGGAACTCACCGGACGGGAGAACATCTATCTCAACGGCGCCATCCTGGGCATGAAGAGGGCGGAGATTGAGCGCAAGTTCGACGAGATTGTGGCCTTTGCCGAGGTGGAACAGTTCCTCGACACGCCGGTCAAGCGCTACTCCAGTGGCATGCTCGTGCGTCTGGCTTTCGCTGTCGCTGCCCACCTGGAACCGGAGATATTGCTGGTGGACGAAGTGCTGGCGGTGGGGGATACTAGCTTTCAGAAGAAATGTCTGCAGAAAATGAATGAAGCTGGTGCCGAGGGCAAAACAGTGTTAATAGTTAGTCATAATCTGCAACTCATAACCGGCCTATGTGGAGGGATGCTTTGGATTGATAGAGGTCAAATCCGCGATGCCGGTGAACCACACCATGTAGTTACACGCTACCAGCGTGAATTGAGGGGGAATACTGAACATGTAGGGTCCCGAATTACTCGAGTGAGCGCCGAAAAGGCCTTGGTAAAATGGGTTGAGATTTTATCAGATACAGGGCAGAGTCGCAACACTTTCGAAAACGGAGAGCACATAAACCTGATCATTGCCTTGGATAGCAAATTACCACCAGCCTCATACTTCGAATGGATGCTCACTACAGAGACAGGGCAATTGGCCACTTCAGGAGGTACATTCATGAAAGCCAATGGATTCAGGCTTCCAACACAGAGCGGATTGCTGCATGCACGAATTGGCCCTGTGCGCCTTGCCCAAGGTTGTTATCAATTGACGCTTAGGGTTGGAATACTTCCGGGCCATATTTTGGATGAATGGAGTGACATAGAAACAATCACAATTTCTCGCTATACACCTGAACCAGATGGCCCTCCTTTTGATTCGCGCAGAGGTATAGTGTATCTACCGTGTACATATCAAGACGGCATAGAGTTTTTACCCAATGCCTAGGATATGCATAGTAGGAATTTCAAGGAAACTCAATTCCTGATTTTACATGATTATGACACTGGCTGCTATTATCTCTAAATTACTAAGGGGGAGCTTTACAAACAGAAGCGCCAGCATCCCAGAAGCCTACTGGATTCTACGTAAATGGAATGTGCTGGGAAATATGGATTTGGCACAACTTCTGAAGAGCCGTCAGATAGACACGTATCGTGCGCTCTACGAAGCAATCAAGGCTCGGTCAGTCACCCAGGTTGTCGATCTAGGGTGCAATATTGCTGCCCTTGGTCAACTGCTCTACCATTATGGCTGGTCAGGCATCTATGTCGGTGTTGATTACAATCCATTTGCGCTTGCTGCCGCAAGCAAAGCCTTAACCATAGCCAAGAGTACCCATATTCTAGTGCAAGCTAATATCCGTGCCTTACCTTTTCGCTGTGACTGTTTCGAGTGCATTGTGATAAAAGATGTGCTTGAACATATGGAGGACTTCCTTTTTTGAAAGAAGCAGCACGACTCTCGTCTAAATACGTTATGGTAGCCAACTTTATACCCTGGACTGAAGGGCAAACCATAATTCGGCTTGAGCCGCAAGGTTACTATCACAACATGTATAACCGGCAGGCGGTGTATTCCTTTGCGCGAGGGCTTGGGCTTAACGTTGAGGAGGTTCTTTCTGCTCTCGAGAGAGATTCTAGGCCGAATGAAGTAGTTGTCTTTAGAAAGTTCGATATACAGTTGGCGTGTGAACAGAACTCTTGTACAACGACTGATGAATATACCCGCAGAGGTAGATAGGTTGTGTATTTTAAAGCACCGAATAGAATGCCCGGTGCGATTCACTGGCATTGTTATCTCGTGCAATGAAAGTAACCATTTGCCTGGTTGCTTGCATAGTTTGGCATTCTGCGACCAGATTTTGGTCGCCGATCTGGGTTCTGAAGACAATTCTGCACAGATTGCGCAGGAATGCGGTGCTGAGGTTTTAGCTTTTAACAAAGTAGCCATTGTAGAACATATATTGCCAGCCATTCTTCCGTTCGCACGCAACGAATGGGTTGTTCGGCTTGACCCCGATGAGATTTTTCCACTTTCACTTGTATATGATCTGTGTACTGAAATTCTTAGATCGGACCTGCTAGCAATTATCAGTGTGCCCTACCAGTATTACTTCCGTGGCAAACCACTGACCTCAACGATATGGGGAGGGACTCGGTATATTCCAAGAGTGTTCCACAAAGAGCGTGTCATACTAGAACCTTACGTGCACTCTGGGATTAGATGCAAAGAAGGCTATATGTCTGCAAAAATTGAGAAAAGCGGTTGTAACTTTGTGCAACACTACTGGGCAGATAGTTTTGCGCAGCTTTTTGAGAAGCACCAGCGATATATTCAAGAGGAAGGTGAGGCGCGGTATCAGCAAGGCCAGCGGTTCACTTGGCGCAAGTTACCAGGAGCAGTCCTTTATGCTCTCAAGTACAACCTCATTGATTGTGGCGGGGTACAAGATGGCCTAATAGGTATCGTCTTAAGCATGTTCTATGCCTGGTACGTAACTATGAGTCTTCTATCCTTGAGGCGATACCAGAAAAGACATTGTAGAAGTCAAGATTAGCGTGCTTCGCTTGCGAGGGTTTGCATATGGAAACTAGAATTGAACATAATGATCGAGGGTGCTCAAGAGGCGTGTCATCGCTTAAGCGCGTTCTTGTTACTGGCGGAGCAGGCTTCCTCGGTTCCTTCGTGGTAGAGAAACTTCATCAGCGGGATTGGGTGAGGGAAGTTTTTGTACCGCGCAGCCATGAATATGACCTACGGGAGAAGGAAGCCGTCATCCGTATGTATGAAGATACCCGACCAGACATCGTCATCCACCTGGCCGGTATCGTCGGTGGCATTGGCGCTAACCGCGATCGCCCAGGCCAGTTTTTCTACGACAACCTGATGATGGGCGTGCAGACAATGCACTATGCTTACCTATATGGGGTGGAAAAGTTCGTCGCCATTGGGACGGTCTGTGCTTACCCCAAGTTCACCCCTGTCCCTTTCAAAGAGGAGCATCTGTGGGAGGGCTATCCTGAAGAAACAAATGCACCATATGGTCTGGCCAAAAAGATGTTGTTAGTGCAGGCCCAGGCCTACCGCCAGCAGTATGGCTTCAACACTATCTATCTGCTGCCAGTCAACCTCTACGGTCCACGAGACAATTTTGATTTAGATACTTCCCATGTCATACCTGCTCTCATCCGCAAATTTATTGATGCTCAAGAACGTGCCAAAATTGAACCTTCCTATGTTCCAACAGTTACTATCTGGGGCGATGGCTCCCCCACACGCGAGTTCCTCTATGTCGAGGACTGCGCCGAAGCTATTGTCCTGGCTACGGAATATTATAACAAGCCAGACCCGGTGAACATTGGCGCTGGTTTCGAGATCTCGATCAAAGACTTGGCCGAGCTCATTGCTAAACTAACGGGGTTCAGTGGCGAGATCATCTGGGATACTAGCAAACCTAACGGTCAGCCCCGCCGTTGCTTGAATACAGAGCGAGCTGAGCGGGAATTTGGCTTCAAAGCCAAGGTTGGTTTTGAAGAAGGGCTTCACCGCACCATCGAATGGTACCAAGCCTTTCGGCAGCAGTTATATACAGAAGAGAGGAAACAGTGCGTTGTCCCAAGTTGAGCGAGTTGCCCCCCCCACCGCCGGGCAAAACGGGCTGGCCCTGGACGGAGGAGAGCCCGCAATTGCCTGATGCGATGCCCGATGGCTCACCTTGGCCGCGGGTAAGCATAGTCACCCCATCGTACAATCAGGGGCGTTTTGTCGAGGAGACCATTCGTTCCGTACTGCTGCAAGGCTATCCTGACCTGGAATACATTGTCATTGATGGCGGCAGCACCGATGGCAGCGTAGAGGTCATTTGCAAGTACGCGCCCTGGCTGACGTATTGGGTCAGCGAACCGGACCGAGGTCAGGCGCACGCCATTAACAAGGGGGTCTCACTGGCAACGGGTGAGATTTTCGGCTGGCTTAACTCCGATGACGTGTACATGCCTAGCGCTCTCGCTACTGTAGCTTATGCATACAGGCAGGCTGCGGGAGACGTGATTGCTGGCTCAGTTCTGAATGTCTATGAGGGCCTTGAGGAACAGCAATTGGGTAGGCTATATACACCAGCCAATCTGTATCTTGAGGCTTTCATCAAGTTTTGGGAAGAGCAATGCGTATGGCATCAACCGGGCATATTCTTTCCCGCACAAGTATGGCGTAAAACCGGTGGTCTAGATGATAGCCTTCGCTATATGATGGATTTCGATCTGATCAGCCGCGTCCTGCAGCACGTTTCTGTCACCTGTGTTCCGCGGGTGCTCGTTCATTTCCGACTGCACCCAACCTCCAAAACATGCTCACAACACCTCGGAATGTTCACTGAACTGGTTGAGGTATCTCGCCGTTACTGGCACCTTGTGCCAGGGTTCGAACCCAAGGCATGCTACGCTTTTAGCACGGATCACTTGGTGCGATGGGCAGGGACAGAGGCTCTCGCTGGGCGATATCAAAACGCTCTGGCTTATTTAGAAAGCTCTTTTAAACTTGATCTTCTCTTAACGCTACGGGCACTGGCTATTCAGTGTTTGGCGGGTGTCAGCCGACGAGTTGGCTCCGCCCTCAGGCAATACTTTGATCCACTCTGGAAGAAACAATAAATGGAAACGCCCAACTCTAAAATCGTCTTGCCTGATTTGCCGCCACATTCACAGTTACCTCTAGTTTCGATAGTCGTACCAACCTACAACCGCGAGGAACTCCTATGTAATACACTTCGATCCCTTTTCACACAAACTTATCCACATCTGGAAATCATTGTCGTAGACCAAACGGAAGAGCACGAGGAGTTCACCAGGCAATTTCTGGAGCAAAATGGCTATCGTTTGCATATCATTCACAGCAGACCCCCTGGAGTAGCTCGTGCTCGTTCTGCAGGAGCCCTGGCAGCCCATGGCGACATCGTGCTGTATGTTGATGATGATGTCGTCTGCGATCCGGGATTAGTTGTAGGACATGTTCGGGCTCATCAGATATCGGGAGTAGGCGTTGTCGGTGGACGCATTACCGAAGACAGGGACATCGAGGTTGACGATGACCGCGTGTGTCGGCTATACCCTGACGGCACAGTAACCCGTTTTGTCACTTCGCGGAAGAGACAGTTTGTGGATCACGCCCCTGGTGCCAACATGTCTTTTAAAAGAGACCTCCTCTTGCGTGCCGGGCTATTCGAACCACTCATGGGACGAACAGCCCGATTTGAAGAGACGGATGCCTGTATCCGGGTGGTTCGGCTCGGCTACAAGGTGGTTTTCGAGCCAACCGCGCGTGTTCACCACCTGGGTGGCCCTGGCGGCCAGTCATATGGAGTTGGCTTTGAGGGCTGGTACCGTACAGTAGTTCACAATGGCTTGCTTCTTGTATGGCGCAACATGCGCTACCGTTACTGGCCCCTTGCACTGCTCTATCGTTTTCGCAATGCTTTCTATCTAACACGACGCGATCACCACCTGCTCCCGTTACGCATCTTTTTCGAAGAGGCACCCCGCAGCCTTCTTAGTTATTTTCGATCTCAGAATACCTTGCCCAAAGGAGCACCCCGTTGGCCAGTGAAGGGCATGACCAATACCTAGTATCGAAAATTCGATGTTAACGCGTGCGCTCTATTTCGTGACCAGGCACTATGGGCAGGCACAGGGCGGACTTGGACTTTATGAGGAATCGCTCCTGCCATGGCTACAGCGAAAAGGCAACATTAGGCAAATCGAGATCAAACCACTGTCCATCCCCCGCCGGTTAGTCAGCATTGCTGCGCTCATGGGCACCGATTTGGCAGCTGTTGCTCAAAACTATCCTTGTCGTTTGGATCCAGTGCCGGAGGATGCCATTGTCCACCTCTCCAATCAGAACCTGGCGCTGGCCTCGCTGGCCAATCGGCTGCCTGCAAGCATCATTACGGTCCATGATGTCATACCCTATATCCATTTGCCCGGTCATCAGCCCCTGTCCGTTGCGGGTGGCCCTGTAGAGCGCCTGCTCATCCGTATCAATGCCATAGGCATACGGCGTGCAACCCGCGTTGTTGCTGATTCGCAATGTACCAAAAACGACCTCATTCGTTCTCTGCATATCGCGTCCAACAAGATTGATGTCATTCCGCTGGGCTTGGATCACAACTTGTTCCGCCCTATGAAAGTGCCGCGTGAGTTCTGCCGTCGGTACGGTCTTCGGGGTGACGAACAGTACATCTTGTACGTTGGTTCGCAAGAACCACGCAAGAACTTGCGGACACTATGTGCAGCCGTGGGCAAGGTGGTAACTACTGTGCCTCAGGCTAGGTTGTTGCTCGTCGGACGGCAGGGGACGCCAGAGCAAGAATCCAGCCTAGCCCGGTGGATACAGGAGGCTGGGTTGGCCAAGCGCACGCGACGCATTCCCTTTGTACCTTTACCCGATTTGCCCCTGATGTACAATATCAGTACCGTCCTGGCTTTCCCCTCCTGGTACGAAGGGTTTGGCATGCCCCCGCTAGAGGCAATGGCTTGTGGCTGTCCCGTAGTGGCATCTAACACTTCTTCCATCCCCGAAGTGGTTGGCGATGGGGGGATATTGGTTGATCCGCGCGAGGTAGATGCCTTTGCAGCAGCGCTTAGTCGAGTACTGACAGATAAGAATCTGCGTCAAGAGTTGCGGACACGAGGCATCGCGCGTGCCAAGCTTTTTACCTGGGAACGAACAGCCGATGAGACAATCAAAGTGTACAGAAAAGTGATGGAGCAGGGATGAAATTCCGAATCACGATGTTCCGCCTCTCTCCCAGTTTATGGCAATATAAACTCCAACCACAGGTATTTGCCATATGCAAATGCTTTCTTCCGCTTATTCTTCTAACGCTGTGGTTGTTCTTACCCTCCCAACAAGTTCTCAGCCAGCAGCCAGGGACGAGTGAATCCATTATCGTGTACGCTCTGCATCAGGAGGATGTGGATAGCAATGGCGTGCCGGACCTGGCTACGATTGATTGCCGCTTTGCCTCTGATAGCGATCGTGTTTTGGTGTATGATGGTGGGGCGGACATGGCAGTCAGCAATGATTGGCAACAAGCCACCGACTTTGACAATGACTCCTGGATATTCGACGTCGGGGCTGATGGAGGAGCGAATCTGATTATCCAATTCGCCACAGAGGGCACCCGGCACATTGCATACCTCTATGACGACCGCAATGGCGATGGGCGGGTAGCGTACGAGGTTACTGCTGGGCGGGTCATGGTGCGCGAGAGTCGTTTTTGGACAGTGAAAGTGGTTGTAGAGGGTGGCTGGTATAACAGCGATGGAAGCATTAACCGTAACGTGGTTATCGCTGTGGACGGTCCCCTTGGCGAGCGAGGCCTTGACCTCGATTTTGTCCAAGCGTTGGAAATCAATGATGGCATCGTAGACCTCGAGCTCGAATGCCACACTGGCGAATGGGATGACATGTCCGCTTATTGCTTGACCCGGCTGTTTACACCGTTCCCCTGGGGGGACATTGGCCGCACTAAATTGCGCGTAGCTATCCCTGGCTACCCACTGCCAGAAATCAAGGGCTTTGTATTCTGGCCACACCTTGGTCCTGGCCTATATACGCCGCGATTGCCCCGTGAGATTCCACCGGCGCTCAGGATGGACTGGGCTACTGCTTGTTTTAACCGGCCACAGGGAATCAACAATCTATTGCAACCAGAAGGACCAGAAGCCGGCTGGTGGCTTTACAGCTCGCGGGCCGTAATCAAGGGTCAAGATAACGCCTTGGACTTTGAGAACCCCTTTGCCCATTATGACCTGGCTGCTGACCATGACGGCTGGGCAGAACTAGTGATTCGCCACGTCTATTCTCCACCTGGCACCGTTTGGTACAAGATCGGCGATCGTTATTGGCCATCCCGAGACCCGGAAAACACGCTGCAGATCGTACGTTACACCTGGGACCAGGACAATGATGGCTACTGGGAGTACAAACTAGGACTGATTGGAAAAAATCGGGTGGACACAGTGGTGACTTTTCCCGATTTCGGGTTAGTCTCGATACCATATCCCCAGTTACCCTACGCATTGACCGATAGGATGCAGTGGGACGGCGCTACTTTTGTTCAAGTCGAGGGCCAACAAGAATCTTCGCCAGAGGGCGTGTATGAATGGGATGAAATATACCCCTTATCTCGCCAATTCTTGTTTGGCCTCGGGGACAAACTTGACCCAGGAATGGATGACATCCGCGCCAATTTCCGCGGTGAGTACCTTGTGAGACAGTTTGCAACGCCGCGCCTCTACCTTAGCCCTGTAGATCGCAAGTTACACCTGTTTGGTGCCGAAGCAGGCGTGTGGAACCGGAATGACGTGCAACGCATCCGCTATAAAGACCTGGATAAGGACGGCTATCTGGATCAGTGGACATTTACCTCTCGCCCACAGTCAGAAACGCCTATGGGAGAAGAAGCCAACCAGGAAACGCCTGAGCAGGTGGTGGAGACTCCGCTCAAATCGCTGCAGTGGAGCCACGGGTATCTGCTCTACGGCGATGCAGAACGGGTCAAAGCCGTGCGGGCTCAGGTGCCGCACAGCCTGTTCGAGACATTGCCCCCACGGGACCACGAGGAATGGCTTGCCTTGGGCGAGCAATTGGAACGCTACCACAAGGATTTCGCCCCAGATGATTTCCTGGGCATGATGGCACAGTTCCAGGGCCCAACGACGGAAATGGAGGGGGCGCAAATGGAAGATTTCCGCCTGACCGAGGACGGGTTCCGCTTCGTGCTCCACCTGCATGCGGGCTTTCGCGTTCTGGACGATGAAAATGGCTTGGGAGTGGCGAATCTGCCCGCTGGCTCCTACCTGGTCCGTTATGCGGGAGCTTTCCAGGTGCAGCCCCTGACGCAACCATACATCACCCTGCCCCCGGGGGAACTGGTCTGCGACCCAGCCGCACCGCAGCAACTGGACTGGGCAACCATCCGCGCCGTGCTGCGCAACAGCGGCCTGCGCGATTGCCGCTCCCTGCCTGTGCGGCTCTACGCCGCCCATGAGGGCGGCGCGCCAGTGCTGCTGGCTGAGGAGCGGGTCGCTGTGCCCGGGGAAGGTGCGTACGTGTGGACATGCCATTGGGCGCCGCCAAAACCGGGCCGTTGGGCGGTCTGGGTGGAAGCGGACGAAAGCCAGGCAGTGCCCGGTGAAACCGCATTGGGCGCCATGGCGCGCCTGGAACTGGAAGTGGAGCCAGCGCCCATGCCGCGACTGTTCGCCCCCAGGGAAGCCTACGATGGCGTGCGCTTCACCTGGCCTGTGGCACTCTTGCTGGGGAGCGCCGGCTTGGCTGCCACCGCGGTGCTGGGGTTGATTTTGAGTTCGAGCACGAAAGGGGAGCAAGAGGGAAGCCGTCAACGAATGCCCAACGAATCAGGCGCTGGCAACATTCGTTTCTCCATTCGTTGACGGCCTGCTCTACAAACGGTGGGATGATCCTTCACATGATATGGCGAGGCGTTTTTGATCGTGCTTGCGCAAGATAGGCTAACCCAAACCAAAACCGCCAGAAAGTGGCTGTGGGGCATCTTCCTGCTCGCGCTTGCCCTGCGCCTTGTGTATGCGCTTCTGGCACCGCAGGTTGACCCTTTCCTGAAAGCCGACCCCCTGCACGGGGATGCTGCTTCTTATGACCGCATCGCGCGGAACTTGTTGGCTGGATACGGCTTTGCCTCCTCTCCCGGACAGCCAACTGCCTTCTGGCCGCCGTTGTATCCCCTATTCCTGGCTGTGCTGTACCGTCTCTTTGGATACCATCTCTTGTGGGCACGTCTGGCGCAAGCCATCCTGGGCGCTATCGCCGTTGCTGCCACCGCGGAAGCCGCCAATATCGTGTTGGGGCGGCGGGTTGCCCTGCTCACGGCGCTGGGCATGGCCCTTTATCCGCACTTGATTTACTTTGGCGCTTGGCTCATTGCCGAAGCCTTGTACATGGCGTTATTGGGGCTCTCCCTGTGGGTAGCTGCCTCCCTACAGAGGCAGCCGCGCCGCAGCGGCTTCGTGGCGCTTGGCGTCTTGCTAGGGCTCGGAGCGCTAGCCAAGCCCGCTGGATTGATGCTCCTACCGTTGGTCGCGCTGTGGGTATGGATCGCTCCGCCCGCAAGGACCTGGCGCGACAGGCTGCTGGCATGCCTGCTGGTGCTCCTCGCTGCTGCCGCTGTGATCACGCCCTGGACGGTACGCAATTACCTGGTTTTCCACGCCTGGGTGCCCATCTCGACCAACGGCGGGTACACCTTCTATGGCGCCAATAACGCAGACGCTTTCGGCGGGCACCGTGAAGGATTCCCACCACCGCTCAAAGGGCTATCGGAACCGCAAGCGGAGCGAGCATACTACCGCCTGGGCATGGAATGGATAGTGCACCATCCCTCCGATTTCGCCAGGTTGACGCTGCGCAAACTGGCGCGCCTCTTCTCACCCCTCTCCGTAGCCAGTTACGAACACGATTACCCGCTGCCCATGGCTGGCTTGGTCAAGGGAGGGTACACGGCTTTTCTTTTGCTGGCTTTCGCCGGGTCCGTGCTGCTCTGGCAGCGTTGGCGGGAGGTGGCTATCTTCTCCGCGCTCATCATCCGCGTGCTCATGGGGGCAGCCATCTTCTACGGCGATGCCCGCTACACCTTGCCCATGGTACCGAGTCTGGTCCTTTTTGCCAGCGCTGCCTTTGTCTGGATGCATGACCGGTGCTATGCACGCCAGGTTGTTTTCGCCCCGCAGTCCAAGCCTGATCGTGAGGACAAAAGATGAGCCGCGCTGCCATCAATAGGCGTTCCCAATGGGCGCTAGCGTTGCTTGTGGGGTTGTACGCCGTCCTGGCCGCCAGCTACTTTGTGCTGCGCTATAGCGGGCGTTGGGCTGATTCCGATACCGCCAACCTGACCGTGGCAAGCGCTGCTGTGCTCAGGGAAGGGACGCTGGTACCCACGAGGGGTGGATACGGCCTTGGCTTTTTGTACCAGGCCACCTCAGCCTTTATCGCATCCCTGAGCGGGGTTGATCTGCCGTCGTTGCAATCCTGGGTTTACCCCATTGTGGCAGCGGCATTGAGCCTGATGGCTTTTGCCATGTACCGCGTGCTCACCGGCGACGGGGCGGCTGGGGCATTGGCGACCCTGTTCCTCTTCGTACAGCCCGATTTCCTCTTTATTATCTTCCGCGGCTCCCATGAGAAGACCACGTGGTTGACAGCGATGCTGGCGGTCTTCCTGCTGGCTAGGAGCTTTCGCACCTTAGGCTATCCTGTATCCTTTGCCATTCATGTGGTGCTGTTCTACATGGCTGCCCTGGCGCTCATCACTAGCAATGCCTTTTTCGGGTCCTCCTTTATCCTTGCCATGGTTGTGAGCCTGGTCGCCGGCGCGGTAGTGCCGCGTGCTGCACGCAGGCGGTTGAGCGACGACAGGCCTGCGTCAACTGTGACGCGGTTACTGTACGTAGTCGCTGCAGCGATGGTCGTCTGGTTCCTCGACCTGTTCTACCTCTACCGCCCAGCGCTCGGCGCTCTCGTGCACCTCGAACGGGCTCTGGACAAAGCAGCAGCCGTCGCCCTGGGCAGTGAACCCAAATTCGACCCCTATGCCACAGTCGGTTGGGGCTGGGTCAGCCTGCCTGCGTACCTCGGGCTCATTTTGCCCAGTGCGATTGCTGGGGCATGCTCCTTCATCCTCTGGATCACAGCCGGCAAGCAGTTCTGGCAGGGAAAGAGCCTGTGGAAAGACCCGCCGCGGTTCCTCTTGTGGCTGCTCTACGGCGGCTTTGGCATCCAGTTGGCGCTGGGCATTGGGCTAGACCAGGCGGGTGCCATCGGCGGCAACCTGCAGCAGCGCTTTTTCCCCGTAGTCATGATGATGGCTTTCCCTATCCTAGCAAGAGCCATCGTCCAACGCTGGCGTAAAGGCTCCGCCTGGCACAATCGGCTGCTGGCAGTTGGACTGTGCCTGTTCATCCTGTGGGCAAGCGGCGCATCCCTGCTGAAGGCGACCAACGACCCTTGGTTGAGCAATTATTGGGTTTACTGGACTGGGCCTGAGGATCGTGCGGTGAAGTGGATAGAAGCCCACCTCCGCTACAGAAGCGTGTGGCTAGGATTGGATGGCATCCGCCTCAGTTCCCATGCAGCAGCGGATGGGTTTGGGAACGAGTCTGGCAATGAACGCGACCAGTGGACGGTAAATGAGGACACACGTGATATCCTGCTGTCCAGCGTAGACAAAGGAGTAAGCGTGCGTAGGTCTGTGCCGCTTCCCGACACACGTACTGAGCATCGCGTCTATGACAATGGCACAGTCGCCGGGTACCACCTGCGGCCGCGCACACCCTATCAACACTAGAGGGAAGAGTGAGGATTGCCCTCATTGCCTACGGCCTTGACCGGCCATTGAGCGGCATCAGCCGCTACACGTTGGAACTAACACGTGCACTGGCAGCATTGCCCGGCGGGCACGAGGTGCTGCTGCTTGCGGCGGGCAGCACAGGTGTGCTGGCGGAAGGAAACAGCCTGCGGAGTGTCCCACTGTTTGGTTGCAGCAGGTTGCCAGGCTTGGTAACGCTGGGCAATGTCCTCATCCCATGGAAAGCGCGCCGCCTGCGGGTGGACATCGTCCACGACCCCACTGGGGTGACGCCCTTCCTCTTCGGTGCGGACGGTGCCAGGACGGTGGTTACGTTGCACGATGTCTTCGCCTGGAGTTGTCCCGGACACAGCACTGCCATGGACACACTGCTCTACCGCTACTGGCTACCGCGTGTCTTGTCGCGCGTAGATGCCGTGATTACGGATAGCCAAGCCTCGAAAACCGATGTCATCCGTTACTTGAAGGTACCTCATGACAAAACGCACGTAATCTATGGGGGTGTAAGCGCCTCCTATCGTCCTATATCTGTGGATGAGATAGCCCGAACTGCGTCCCGCTATGGCCTAGCGCAAGGCTATATCCTCTTTGTTGGCTCGATTGAAGAACGCAAGAACCTGCGCCGCCTGTTGCAAGCCTATGCGTGGCTGCGGCAAAAGGGCGAGGAGCGGCCACTCGCCATTGTCGGCCCACGCAAGTGGAAGTACGCGCATATCCTGCAGATGGTAGAGGAATTGGGCATCGGCGACCAAGTGATCTTTACCGGCTATGTCCCCGACGAGGATTTGCCCGCCACTTACTGTGGTGCGGACCTCTTTGTCTTCCCCTCCCTTTACGAGGGCTTTGGCTTGCCGCCGCTGGAGGCGATGGCATGTGGCACGCCGGTGGTCTGCTCCAACACATCCTCCCTGCCAGAAGTGGTCGGGGACGCCGCCATCACCGTGGACCCGTACGATGTGGAGGCTCTGGCTGACGCCATGCACCGCGTGCTGAGCGAAGCCGCCTTACGGGAGGAACTGCGCGCAAAGGGGCTGGCACGGGCAAAAATGTTCACGTGGGAGCGGACAGCTCACGAAACAATGGCTATCTATGCCCATGTGCAGCGAACACAGGGGGCATCATGAACGATCCCTCCAACCAAAAGAGGCATCGTGACCAAGGCAGCACAGAGTATTTTAGGCAGTTCTGGCAGCACGCTACCGCGCAAGATTACGCCTATCCCCGTGTGATTCCAAGGACGCAATGGGATCTGTATGAAAGGGAAAAAGCCCGCCTCGTGATGCGCTTCTTACAGCAGGGGGCAAAGCATACCGGATTCGTGCTCGAATGCGGTTGCGGATCAGCAGGCATGTCAGTCTATCTGGCCAATCAAGGCTACCAGGTTCTGGCTACGGACATTAGCGGCGAGGCGCTTCACATTGCACGTGACAACTGGATAGCAAATGCCCCAAAGACAGCTGCCGCTCCGTCCACTTTGGCCATTGCCGATGTCCTTCACCTGCCTTTTACGGACGCGGTATTCGATGTGGTGATGAGTTATGGCCTTCTGGAGCATTTTGAGGAACGGGCCCTCGCCTCTTCCCTGCAGCAAATGCACCGCGTGCTGAAACCCGGTGGTATTTTGCTTGGTGACATTGTGCATAACCGGTTTTCTGCTCGTAAAGTGGCTATATGGTTGAATTTTGCAATATCTGCGGTGTACCACACCTTATGTGGGCAATGGCGCAAAGTGCCATCTTTGTACCGGGGCTATTTCCATGCGTTCTATGAGAACAATCTGGGGTTGGCTGAATGGAAAGATTGCCTATATAGGAATGGATTTGTGGACGTGCATATATTGTGCATCAGGCCCTTTCCACCCCTGGCAATCACCGGAGCCCTCGAAAAGCTCTATATACGCCTGATGGAAGCCCTGCTGCCCTTCTATCGCTGGTTCGATGAATCACAATCCTGGCTATCCAGGCATTGGGGCTGGACTTATTTATTCTGTGCAACCAAACCCGCGGAAGGTTGCGAAAACGAAAGCCGCTACAGGACAAGGCAATGAACGAAGCATCCGCTGATTGCATTGGAATTCAAACCATGCTTCTGCCACGTAAGTGCATTGTGTAGGATATAAAATGAAAACCCTCATCCTTGCTGGCGGACTGGGCACCCGGCTGCAAGCCATAGTCGCGGATCGCCCCAAGCCCATGGCAGAAGTGAAGGGGAAGCCATTCCTGGAGTATCAGATTGCGGCGTTAAGGGCGCAGGGGTTTGTCGAGATTGTGCTCTGCGTGGGCTACCGTGCGGAACAGATTCAGGAATACTTTGGCGACGGACGCCGCTGGGGCGTGCACATCGAGTATGCCGTGGAAAAAGAACTCCTGGGCACAGCCGGCGCCATGCGCAATGCAGCCCCTTTTATCACGGGGACGTTTCTGGTGTGGAACGGCGACTCATACCTGGAATTGGATTTGGCGGCACTGGTTCACTTCCATCGCCAACGCCGTGGCAGCGATCCGCGCACCTTGGGGAGCATCGCCACGGTAGGGGTGGAGGATGCCACCGCCTACGGCACGCTGGAGTTGGACAAGGAGGGGCGCATCCTCACCTTCCGCGAGAAATCCCATGCTGGAGCAGGCTACATCAACGGCGGGGTGTACGTGCTGGAGCCGGACATCCTGGCGCTCATCCCTGCCGGCCGGCCGGTTTCCCTGGAGCGCGAAACCTTCCCCCTGGCTCTGGCAAGCGGCTGGCACCTCTACGGCTACCCTGTGCAAGGCTTTTTCGTGGACATCGGCACGCCGGAGGGGTACGAGCGGTTCCGACAGTATATGGAAAAGTGATAAGTGATAAGTGATAAGTGATAAGTGACAAGTGATACGTATTACGTATTACGTCCCACTCATCACTCGTCACTCGTTACTCATCACCCACCACTCATCACTCGTCACTCGTTACGGAATACGCAATACGCAATACCCAAGGAGTAACCTCTCATGATCATCCGCAGCAAAGCGCCATTGCGCATCAGTTTCGCTGGGGGCGGCACTGACGTCGAGCCTTATCTCTCGGAGCGGGGCGGTGCCGTCCTCAGCACGACCATTGACAAGTACGCCTACGGCTCCCTGCGCTTCCGCAGCGACCGCCAGATCACCGTCACCTCGCTCGACTATGATGTGGTGGCACGGTACAAACTGGATGAGCCGCTCATCTACGACGGCAATCTAGATCTGGTCAAGGCGGTCATCCGCCGCCTGAACCGCGAGGGCAACGAACAGGGGTTAGACTTGTTCCTGCACACCGATGCCCCGCCAGGGTCGGGATTGGGTTCGTCATCCGCGGTGGTAGTGGCGCTCATTGGCTTGTTCAAGCACTGGCTGCACCTGCCGTTGACCAACTACGAAATCGCAGACTTGGCTTATCAGATTGAGCGGGTGGACCTGGGCATCAAAGGTGGCAAGCAGGATCAATATGCCGCGACCTTTGGGGGGTTCAACTTCATCGAGTTCTACCGCGATGCCACCATCGTCAACCCCTTGCGTGTGCCACCTGACGTCCTGAACGAACTGCACTATAATTTGCTGCTGTGCTACACCGGCAAGACGCGCCTCTCGGCGCGCATCATTGACACGCAGGTGCAGGGGTACGTCCAGCGGCAGGAAGACGTCGTGCGCGCCATGGACGAACTCAAGCGCATTGCCATAGATTTGAAGAACGCCTTGCTGCAGGGACGGCTGAACGACTTTGGCGCCCTGTTGCACGAGGGCTGGATGAACAAGAAGAAGATGGCAGCGCAGATCAGCGACCCGAGCATTGACGAACTGTACGAGGCTGCGCGCAAGCACGGCGCTTTGGGCGGCAAGATGTCTGGTGCAGGCGGCGGAGGCTATATGTTCTTCTATTGCGCATTTGACCGTAAGCACATGGTGGCGGCGCAACTGGAGCGCATGGGCGCCCAGGTGGTGGATTTCGGCTTTGACTTCGCTGGCTTACAGACCTGGGAAGTGCGGTGACGGAACTCACCACGGAGCGCACAGAGGGAGAGTGTTGAAAATCTTGTTACCCTAAGCAAAGCGAAGAGCCTGCCCTGAGTATAACGAAGGGGTCTCGCGTAACTTTAGCCGTATCTTCCCAAGTACTGTGAGATGCTTCACTTCGTTCAGCATGACACTGAAAGGACTTTTTCAACACTCTCCACAGAGGGCACAGAGAAAATGGAAAAGAACCAAGAGATGATTTCCCACACTATCCAAGAGAGCATGGAGGTCCAAGCACAACTGCTGGATCAGTGCCTCCCTACCATTGTCCAAATCGCGGCGGTGCTGGTGCGTGCCTTGCGCGCTGGCCACAAAATAGTGCTCTTCGGCAATGGCGGCAGCGCTGCTGACGCGCAACACGTGGCTGCTGAACTGGTCAACCGCTTCCTGATGGAGCGCGCCGCCTTGCCCGCCATCGCCCTCACAACCAACACGTCTATCCTGACCTCGGTGAGCAACGACTCTTCCTTCGACCAGGTCTTTGCGCGGCAGGTGGAGGCATTAGTGCAGGAGGAAGATGTGGCGGTGGGCATCAGCACCAGCGGCAATTCGCCCGACGTGCTCAACGGCATCCGCGCCGCTAGGGAAAAGGGCGCCATCACGGTGGGGTTCACTGGACGCAGCGGCGGGAAACTCAAAGGGGTGGTGGATCTCTGCCTCTGCGTGCCATCAGAGGACACCCCACGCATCCAAGAAGCGCACATCACCGTTTGGCATGCCATCTGCGAAGTGATTGAGCGGGAGTTGTTCGGCGCATGAAATGGGCAGTGTTCCTCGACCGGGACGGCACGATCAACGAAGAAGCCCAATACTTAGATGAACCGGCGAGGTTACGCCTCCTGCCCAGGGTTGCAGAAGCCATTCGCTTGCTGAACCAGGCCGGGGTGCCGGTCATCCTGGTGACCAACCAAGCCGGCGTAGGGCGAGGTTATTTCCCCGAGAGCGCGGTCAACGCCATCCATCGCGAACTGGCGCGCAGACTGGCGGCACAAGGAGCGCATCTGGATGCCATCTACTATTGCCCTCACCACCCGGATGAAGGCTGCGACTGCCGCAAACCCAAGCCGGGCATGTTGCTGCAAGCCGCCAAAGAGCATAGTCTGGACTTGACGCGCTCCTTCGTCGTCGGCGACAAGGTCAGCGATCTGGAAGCAGGGTGGAGAGTGGGTTGCCGCATGGTGCTGGTCCTGACCGGCTATGGCGCGGAGGCGCGGGAGGCTTTCCAGCATCTCGATTTCCAGCCGCATTATGTGGCGGCGGACCTGTGGGAGGCGGTGCAGTGGATTTTGACGCAGGAGGCTCACCTGTGAACCAGGAATACAAAACGGGGGACTATACCGTTGGCGCACGCGATGTAGGGCAGGGTACCCATGTAGAGGGAGACCAGCAACCAGGGCTACGTCCATCCGCCAACCGGGGTCGGGTCTTGCGCTTTCTAGTACTAGCCAGTTGCTTCCTGCTGGTATCCTGCGCTTTGTTCCTGGCTTTGCGTGGCTTCTGGCTCCCCGCCGTCGGGCGTTTCCTCGTCTGTGCAGATCCACTTCAGCCAGCCGATGCTATCGTCGTCCTGGCCGGGGGAGGTCCTCAGCGTGTGGCACATGGAGTGAGGCTGTTTCAAGCCGGCTATGCCCCTTGGCTCATCGTTACGAACCAGCCGCTGAATACGCCGGGTATCCGTGTCCCCTATGTGGAATTGATGCGTAGGGAAGCGATTTGGCAAGGAGTGCCTGAAGAGCATATCCTGATGGCGCCCGAAATCGTCAGAACGACGTACGAAGAAGCCCTCGCGGTGCGGCGGTTGGCTGAGGAGCGTGGTTTCCATTCATTAATCATCGTCACCGACCCATTCCACACCCGCCGTGCGCAGATGTCCTTCCGCGACGCATTGAAAGGCATGGGCATCCCTATCTCCGTCCAGCCAGCCAATCCCAGTTGGTACCGCCCCGACGCCTGGTGGCAGAGCCAAGAGGAACTGCGCGAGACATGGACGGAGTATCTGAAGCTGATTTTGTACTTCCTTGGGTATAAGTGAGGAATAAAACGTGATGAGTAATGAGTAATGAGTGATGAGTAATGAGTGATGAGTAAGGAGTGATGAGTAACGAATTCATCCTGATCCTGTTCTGCGGAGCGATTTTGATCGCGCTCATTGCCTTTGGGGTGCAAGGGCTGCCTGCGCCTTTGCCCATGCTGCGCCTGCTTCTGGGCCTGGCTTATGTGCTCTACGTCCCGGGCTATACGTTGCAGGCAGCGCTCTTCCCGCGCGCCGACGACCTGGACGGCCCAGAGCGGCTGGCGCTGTCCTTTGGATTGAGCGTAGCGGTCATTCCGCCCTTGGCTTTGCTGCTGGATGCCCTCCCCTGGGGCATCCGCCTCTGGCCCATTGTCATCGCCGAGGCTACGCTGATTTCGCTCTGCTCTGTGGTAGCACTGTTGCGCCGCCGGCGGCTGCCAGAAGAGGAGCGCTTTGTCCCTACACTGGATGTGCACCTGGGAGATTGGTGGGCAGCCCAGACTGCCGCCAGCCGTCTGCTTTATGTCATCCTGGCGCTGGCTTTGCTCGGCGCAGGCGTTGCCGCCACCGCCATCATTGTAACGCCCAAGCCCGGCGAACGGCTCACCGAGTTCTATATTCTAGGTCCAGAGGGCTTGGCTGAGAACTATCCACGCGAGGCTATGGTGGGCTTCCCGGTGACGGTAACAGTGGGCATCGCCAACCACGAAGGCGTGCCGGCGGACTACTGGGTGGGAGCCTATTGTGGCACGCATCTCGTAGGCCAAATCGAACCGGTGCACCTGGAGCCTGAGCAGGTCAATGAGCGGGTGTTGGGCTTTGTACCGACGCAAATAGGGGATAATGTGCGCATCGATTTTTACCTCTACCGGGATGGGGGAACAGAGCCGTACCGTTCTTTGCACCTGTGGCTGAAAGTCAAGGGAGGAGAAGGCAAATAGTGAGCGCGCTTTCTCGGCTACTGGCAAGGACGCAAAACCGCGGGGCGGTTCTGAAAGTGGCTCTGGGCTATCTGGCAGCAATTACTGCTGCAGAGTTGCTTACCACGCTGCTCGAGCCGCGGGTAGGCTTGGTGTTGCATGGCATTCTGCTGGTGGTGCTGCTGCTGCACACTGCCTTTGTCTGGGAATTTGCCGTGCGCGATCTCTTATTGAGCCTGGCCTTTGCCCCACTCATCCGGCTGCTGAGCCTTTCCTTGCCTTTGGTCAATTTCCCGCTGGTGTACTGGTATCTCATCACTAGCGTGCCCCTCTTTGCCACGGTGATCCTGACCATGCGCACGTTGCACTTTACCTGGCACGAGATCGGGGTGAACTTGCGCGCTTTGCCGCTGCAACTGCCGGTAGCCTTAGTTGGCTTGCTTTTCGGCTACCTGGAGTACCGCATCTTGCAGCCCAAGCCATTAGCCAAAGCCTTCACCTGGGAGCAACTCTGGCTGCCGGCGCTCATCCTGATGGTCTGCACCGGATTTTCTGAAGAGCTCATCTTCCGCGGCGTGATGCAGCGGGCAGCAACAGAGGCTTTGGAGCGTTTCAGCATCCTGTACGTATCAGCCGTTTTCGCTGTGCTCCACGTGGGGTATAAATCCGTGCTGGACGTGGCTTTTGTCTTCGGTGTGGCGCTGTTCTTCGGCTATGTAGTGAAAAAGACGGGGAGCATCCTAGGGGTCAGTTTGGCGCATGGATTGACCAATATCGTGCTTTTTCTAGTGGCACCGTTCCTATGGTAGTGATAGGAAAACAAAAAGCTGTGCACTACCTAAGAGTGCACAGCTTTCACTTCCATCGGTTACGCGGGGCTACCGCAGGGCCTGCGCGATCCTCACCACCGCAATCATGGCAAAAGCCATCAGGAGAGGCACAACCGCGACATCCAACGCACGCCCCAGTGCCTTCAGGCGAGGCGTCTCAGCGGACAGCGTCAGCTCCTTCTGTACGAGCAACACGAACAACGTTAACACGGTTGCCAGTGCCAGTGATGCAGCAAAAGTTACAGTCGTGACAGCGGTTGTAACTGTCGAAACGGTGGTTGTCGTTACTGTGGATATCATGTGGCATCTCCTCTCCAGAGTGAGTATAGCATAGAATAGCAAATACGTCAAATTGAGCAACAAGCCGGTTCAGCGCTATTGCAAAATCAATCCCACAGTTAGATGACAGCGTCCAAACGAACGCAAGTATGAAAGCCAAATCCCTTACTGCTTTCCAGCGCTGCGCCAGTTGGATTGCCCGGCACGAACTATGGCTCCTGGCCGCTGCTGCGCCGTTCTTCCTCTTCCCCAGCCGCTGGACATGGGGGGCATTGCTTCTGCTCCTCCTGCCCTGGCTGTGCCGCTGGATTTCCACAGGCAAGCCCACCCTATCCACGCCGGTGGACATGCCCATCCTGCTCCTGCTGTGTATGGCTGGCGTGGGCTTCCTTGTTTCACCAGACCAAGCCACGAGCCTTGCCGCGCTGTGGCGCATCGTGCTGGGTGTGGCGGTCTTCTATGGGCTGGTTAATGGCTTGCAGAGCAATGCCCGTTTGCAGCGGCTGCCGGCAGCACTGCTTCTAGGCAGTTTGCTGCTGACCTTGCTGACACTCATGGGCACCGGGTGGGATGCGGTCAGGCTGTTCCGCCTGCCACAGGTCTACGAGCGCCTGCCCAGACTCATCCGCGACCTCCAGGACCAGAACCCATTCCATCCCCGCGTGATGGGTATGGCACTAGCCACCGTATTGCCCATGCCTGCTGCCCTGCTCCTCTTCTCCCCAAGCAAACGCCACCGGTTATGGGCAGGCATCATCACCCTAGCCATGGCCTTGACCATGCTGCTTACACAATCGCTGCAGGCTGCGATCGGAGTTGCCTGCGCGCTGCTGTTCCTGGCCATTTGTTGGAACCGCCTCTTCCTGCTCAGCGTCCCTCTCCTGCTGGGTGTGCTGCTCATGGCGCTGCATTTCACCAACCCGCAGCAGGTTGCCGGTACGCTCCTCTCCCCCGTCAACCCCCTGGGCATTGCGGTAACGCTGCGGTTGGATATATGGAGCCGCGCTCTAGCGATGATCCACGACATGCCCTATACCGGCGTAGGATTGGACGTGTTCCCCCTGATACAGAGCAACTTTTACCCCGGCGTTATGATCGGGCCTGAACCCCACGCTCATCAATTGTTTTTGCAGATCGCCCTGGATTGGGGCATACCAGGCTTGTGCGCCTTCCTGTGGCTTCTGTTCAGCCTGAGCGTTACCGCGGCTAAAGCATACCAGCGATGCCAGGACGTACAGCAGCGTGCCATCCTGTTGGGAGCAATGGACGGTTTGGTGAGTTTCATCGCCTCCGGATTTCTGGACACCATTTGGGCAGCCAAGCCAGCGGTACTGCTTTGGTTCGTGCTCGGCATTGCTGCAGCGCTGTGCACAGCCAAAGCGCGCCAACAGTCTGCATCACAACGGGCAACCATCACTCGGCGCTGCCTTCCGGTGCTGCTCATTGTGCTGGCATTATGCCTGGGCTGGGGGATCACGCGTAGCACGCCTCGCCTCAACTGGACCGTCGCCCAAGCGCACAGGCTGCTACTATCCGCTCAGGCGGGCGAGAACCCACCGCAACAGAGCCTGGTATCCGTTGCCACAGACCTGAGCAAAGCATTGCCACTGCAGGCGAACAATCCCCACCTGTATCGCCTGCTGGGGCGCATATACGGTTGGATGGGCGCATATCCGGAGGCAATGGACGCTTTTCTCCATGCAGTGGAAGAGGATGGGCGGCAGGCGGTGGCCAGCTACGCCCCCTTTGAGCACCTGCGACGGCGCATCGCGGGAGAAAAAGAGCACGACCGCTGGGCAGATGTCCTCTGGATTTACAGCAATTGGATGGCGCGCTTCCCTCAGCGGGCGGAGCCCGTTGTGCTCGTGGCTCTTGTGCGAGAACGCTATTTAGGCGATACCCAAGGTGCGGCAGCAGTTGTGCGCTCTGGAGTAGAGCGAGGAGCTCAACCCCAAGGCTTGCTCCTCTATTACCTAGAGCAACTCACACCAGTGTCTGGAGAACGTTGACCCAGGCGAGAGAGCACCCCGAAGAGCAAAGCACCGTGTTAGCAGGACACGCGCGATGGGAAGAGAGCATCCGCCCGGAATGGGAGTTGCTGCTCTATTGTGCACGTGTCAGCCCGGATGCGCTACAAGAGCGTGTGGGGGCTTTGCTGCACGAGGGGCTGGACTGGGCATACTTGATCCAGACGGCGCTGCGTCATAGCACGATGCCCCTGCTCTACCAGCGCCTTGCTACCCTCTGCCCCGCAAAAATCCCGGACAAGCCGCTAACCCAACTCCAGGCACATTTCCGCAACAATGCTCGACGCAACTTTTTCCTCACCGGTGAATTGTTGCGCTGCTTGCATTGGCTCAATAGCCATGGCATACTTGCTGTGCCGTACAAGGGCCCCCTGCTGGCAGCTGCTGCCTACGGTGATTTCGCCCTGCGCCAGTTCGATGACCTGGATATCTTGTTGCACGAGGGGGATGTGGTCAAAGCCAGACACCTCCTTGTTTCCCAGGGATACCTCCCAGAATTCCAACTCAACCGCGCGCAAGAGGCTGCCTATCTCCGCTCCCAATCTGCCTACAAACTCGTGCGCGACGAGGGCACGCTTATCATAGAGCTGCACTGGCGGATTGTAGAGGACTATTTTACCTTCCCCCTTGACCCAGAGCAACTGTGGGAGCGCCTCGAACCCGCCCCCTTGGCAGGCAAAGAGGTACAGACTCTCTCGGCGGAGGATTTACTCCTGATCCTTTGCGTGCACGGCACCAAACACTGCTGGGCGCGATTGGGATGGGTCTGCGACGTCGCCAGGTTGATCCACACCCGCCAGGAAATGGACTGGGAGCAGATCATCGGGCAAGCCAATGCGCTGGGGGCGGAACGAATGCTTTTCCTCGGCTTATTCCTCGCCCATGACTTACTGGGCGCTGCCCTGCCAGAGGCGGTGTGGAAAAGGATGCAGGGCGATACAGCGGCGAAATCCCTTGCGAAGCAGGTGAAGATGCAGATTCTGCGGGATACGGGAGAGCCGCCCGGAATTCTGGAGGCAAGCCTCTTTCACCTGAAGGCGAGGGAACGGTGGCGCGACAGAGTACGTTATAGCATCCGTTTGGCAATCACACCCACACCCGGCGATTGGGCATCTGTGTCGTTGCCCTCAGCCCTTTTCCCTCTTTACTACTTGCTCCGGCCATTTCGGCTTGTCGGAGCCTATGCCCCGCTGCTCGCAAAGCGTTGGCTCCATCCTTCAGAAAACAAATAACCCCTGTCAAGGCAAGAAGATGGGCTGTCCCACCTGAGGCAAAACGATCTGGATGTCCGTCCCAGCCAATGCCTGCTGCCACCAACAGGGCTGTTCCGTGTGGATGGGAATCAACATGCGGGGGCAGACCCGCCTCACGTAATCCCGTAATTGAGGGCCTGTGGCATGGCCAGAGGCATGGAGGGGCAGGCGGTGGGGGTCATCAGGATCACCCTCCATGCGCAACTCCACGTGCCGAATCCAATTTCTCAATCGCCCCAGGTCTATCGCCTGTTCCTCATCATAGGCGCGACTGTTCGAATAGATGTACACCCCTCCACCAATGCCCTGTAAATCCAGCAGATCATTGGCATCCCACAGGCTGAAGCACAAGATGTACTCACCGGGATGGCCCGATACCTCTGCTGGCCCAGCCAGGCGCGTTGACCATTTCCGCCGCAATTTCGTTTCCCAAGTACGGGGCGCCGACTTGGGATCGGCATAGAGAACTAGTTCTGGCAATGTGAGGGGGTCAGGGAAAGTGGCAGGGTCAGCCCAGGCAATGGCTTGCAACAGGTAAGCATCCTTGGGTTGGATAGCTAGCCGCCGGCCTGTCTCCCTGGCTACTTGGTGGAATGTGCTCAGCCGTTCCACATTGCGTGGAGCAAAGTCAGCTACAACGAGGCGCCCCTCTGCCTGCTGCACCAAAGTCAAGGCATTTTCTGCTACCTGCTGCTCGGTAATGACCGGCTCATCCGACAGGTGGGTCCCTTCGCAGAGCAATGCCGTAAGTTCTAAGCGTGCCAGTTCTTGGGCGAACTCCTCCATCCGCGTAGCATTCTGCCCGTGGAACCTGATATCCCCTGTGTAGCCAACCCACCCCGCTGAAGTGTGGATGGCAAAAGCAACCGCACCTGGGACGGAATGATCTACAGGCCACCAGCGTACCTCTAATTCATGCACCTTGCCTGTAAAAGGCATCGTAGGCTGTTTGCGTAACAGCTTCCTCGCGCTGGGGGAAGCTTCCCACCAATCCCCACCTTCAGCGCAAGGTTGGCCATCTAAGAAACTATAGTTCCGTGCGCGGTAACTCTCATTGCGTACCGTTTTCAGCACCTGTTCCTGCTCATCCCATTCGCGCAGACAAACAAAGGTCAACTCACTCTCAAAGCCGCCTAATCCGGTGATTTGCATCGCTCGTGCGATGAATGCTGTCACGCGGGTAGTGTAGATAGGGATGGCAGGGTCCAGACAGGAAAGGTCACCATTGTGATCCAAGTGGGCATGGGAGACCAGGACAGCGTCTATGGGAGGAGCGCCCTCTCGCCACAGGCTGCGGTAAAGGGGGTCTCCTCGAAAGCGCTCCCACATCCCGGGAGGGGCAAGTTCAAGCTGATAGGCGCCTTCCAAAGGCGGGATCAACCCTAGCGCCAAAAGGTCCAGCAAACCACGCGCCGCCCGTGGGCGCAGATACTCGTTGAAAAATTCCTGCCGCTGCTTAAAAGCGGTGCCGAAATCCAGCAGCACGCGCGTATCGCCATCTTCGAGCAGAATCTTGTTGCCGCCAATTGCTCCTACGCCCCCGTAGCAGGTAATAGACACTCCCACTCTGTCGACTCCTTTTGCGTATCAACAGGAGAAATCAGCCAGACGTTTCAATCCACCGAGCAAGTCATCGCCCAGGTGGAAGCGGATTACGCGCCGCCCCGCCTCCAGCAGCGCTTGGTAATCACCCAACGCCTGAGCTGCCTTTAGCACCCCAAACGTGATGGATGAGCCGGGCAAGCCCGCTTCATCAGGGATAGGCGCATCGCGCGCATCATCCGCTGTGAATTGGATGAAAAAGCCATTCCCCGCATCGCCCTTGTGCAATTGGCCAGTAGAATGCAGAAAACGCGGCCCATAGCCAACAGTAACTGCCAGCCTCAAGCGGTCGCGCAACCGCACACGCAAGGTTTGCAGCGCCTTATCCACCTCAACTGTCTGCGGAATGTAAGCGTGCAGAGCCACATAATCGCCTGGCTGGGCTTGGGCGAGAAATCCGAGCAAGGTAGCAGCATCGAGCGGAGCAGACGCTATGCTTGGTAACGCGCCGGTCTTGATGTAGGCTTGCACCATTTCTCGTGCACGTTGCTTGGTGCTTTCCACATTGGGTTGGTCAAAGGGGTTGATGCCAAGATGATAGCCCGCTACAGCCGTGCTCATCTCCCACAGGAACATCTGCTTGCCCAGATCGTATCGGTCGCGCAGAGAAAGGCACACCACTGGATGGCCAGCCGCCTCCCATGCTGCCAGTGCTGCGCCGTGCGTTTCGTCCCCTGCCAGTTGCAATGCCACGAAGAGCCGATCGCGTCCATAGACATCAGGTGAGCCAGGCGGTTCCCCCACTACCGGTAGGATTCCCCGCCCTTCTTTGCCCGTGCTCTCCGCGATTAGCTGCTCCAGCCAGTTGCCCAAGCTGGCAAGCGGCGGGGAGATGAGCAAGGTCAGTTTATCCCGCCCCCTTTTAGCCAAAGCGCCCAGAATGGTCCCCAGCCATGCCCCGGGGTTCTGTTCTTCCTCCACAGAGGGCGCACAATCAGTACTCCCTTCCAACGCCCGCTGTACCATTCGCCGTATATCCATGCCAATGAGCGCTGCCGGCACCAAGCCGAAAGGAGAAAAAGCCGAAAAGCGTCCCCCGATATTGGGATCGCCAAAGAGCACCGCTCGGAACCGGTGACGCTCAGCGAGATGGGCAAGCTTTGTGCCGGGATCAGTGATAGCGAGAAAATGCTGCCCTGCCTCATCTTTTCCCACAGTATTCATTACTTGGTTGTAGAAGAAACGAAATAGAGAGAGCGTCTCTACCGTCGTGCCAGATTTGGTGCTGACAATGAACAGGGTGCGTGTCAGGTCGAGTCGTTCTGCATGGGAGAGAATAGTTTCCGGATCTGTGCTGTCCAACACCGCCAGGTCAAGATAACCTTTTTTCACCCCAAAAGTGAGACGGAAGACTTCAGGAGCCAGGCTGGAGCCGCCCATGCCCAACAGCAACGCATGGCGATACCCCTCAGCCCGCACCTCATTGGCCAACCGCTCCAGTTGGGGTACCTCGCCGAGCATAGCTTCCGCACTGTGTAGCCAGCCTAGGCGATTCGTAATTTCAGTCGGCTCCGGCTCCCAGATAGTGTAATCATGAGCCCAAATACGTGACATGACTTTTTGCTCAGCCAGTTGCTTCAAAGCCGCTTCCACGGCCACCTGATGCTCTCCCAGGCTGGCTTTGCCGTATCCCTCACTTAACGTCGCCATTCCGCTCCTTTTCACTGTGTTACGCTCCCAAGCCGCAGCGGGCTGCCCCCATGAGCGCAACCTTGGGATTCAGGATGACATGCACCGGGATACGCGCCATCAGTTCGGAATGGCGCCCCTTGGCGCAGAAAGCCTTCATAAAACGCCCACTCTCAAGTGCCGGGAGGATGCGCGGTGGAATGCCTCCCCCAAGGTAGACACCTGCCGTCGCCAGCGTCTTGAGCGCCAAGTTGCCCGCTTCTGCTCCAAGGATGGAGACGAACATGTCCAGCATGGCTACACAGAGATCCGCACCCTCCTCGCCGGATAGCGCGGCAGTAACAATAACAGGGGTGGGGTCTTCAGCAGCAGCCAGTTTCTCCGCCAGCCAAGGGGGTTCTGCCGCATAGCCGCTATCCCTCAGATAGGCATAAATGTTGGGCAAACCGATACCAGAACAGACTCGCTCGTTGCTGACGTGTCCAAAGCGCGGTAAGAGATAGCGCAGCAATCCGATCTGGCGCTCATCCGTTGGCGCAAAATCAGCATGGCCCCCCTCAGTAGCATGAGGACGATACCGCGTACCATCCCAGGTCAGAAAAGCTTCCCCTAATCCTGTGCCCGGTGCGATCACGGCGATAGCCCCACCCGGAACCGGTTGGCCTGTGTTTAAGGTGTGCAGATCCGATGGCTCCAGCAAGGGGATAGCCCAAGCGATGGCTTCCAGGTCGTTCAGCAGGCGTACAGATGATAAGCCAAGCGCCGCCTGAAGCTCCCTCTCATCAATGACCCAGGACAAGTTGGTGATCTCAGAACGGCCGCCAACGACCGGCCCGGCAACGCCAAAACAGGCTTGATCTACAGGCACATCCACCCGGGATAGGAATTCGTGCGCGATTGCCTCCAAGTTGGGGTAGCGAGCACTGGGGAAAGTGGCTTCAGACAGCGGCACACGGGGTCCGCTCTCCGGGGAAAAGAGCGCCAGATTGGCTTTGGTTGCACCAATGTCGCCAGCAAGCAGCATGGGGACCTCCTTTGGTTCGTGTCTTGGGGTATTATAGCGCGCTTTGTTTGGATTGGGTAAAAGTCCGCTTGTCAGGGATTCCCAAATCCTGTTTCAAAGTAAATATAGGGGTTTTTTCAACACCTTCTTGCTAGGGCAAAGTAGCCTGCTCAGGGTTTTGTCCTGCTTTTCCGCATGCCGCCCATAGCATGGAGATCTTCATGAGGATAAATGGCTGACTTTCGCGGCTTTGTAGCAACAGGGGGTAAAACTTGGCGAAAGTCCCCGCTGCTTCGCTTCAATTGCCTGGACGCCGCAAAACCCACTCTTCGTTAGCGCTCACATCGCGATCCAGGAAGAGGCGCCGCAGGAGGACGCGGCGCCGTTCTGGTCCGGATGGCAAGGGCAGGCAATTCGCTTCCAATCGTTTGATTGCCGTAATCAACAGCATGCCTACGCTAGCCAAGGTGACTGCTGTAGGCTGCCCAGCGATGTAGGTCAGCAATGGGAGGGTGAGGATGCCACAGAAAGCGACCAACGCCGTGTATTTGAGCAATCGGCCAATAGCCAAAAACGCGAGCAACCAGAGGACACCCCAGGGGAAAACTACCAGCATCATGCCCATGAAGGGACTGATACCCCTGCCACCCTTGAAGCCCAGGTACAGAGGCCAGTTGTGCCCAACAACGGCTGCCAAACCAGCCAGCAGAAGCACGGGCAATGGTGCCCCCCATTGCCGAGCCAGCCAGGGGATGAAAGCCCCTTTGGCTACATCGAACAGGCCGGCGAGCACACCGGCGCCAATGCCAACATGGTAGATAACTCCCGTGCCACTGACTGTGCCGCTGCCGTATTCGCGCAGGTCAATCCCCTTGAGCCAGCGTCCTGCCAGGTAAGCTGTAGGGATTGACCCCAGCAGATAGCCCGCAATGACCCATAATGCATGCCACATCGCGCTCTCCTCCCCGTATCTTGTCCGCACTGTTCCATTTAAGATGAGTTCGTTTCTGTTTCAGCCCACCAAGCCAGTCCAATCAGTCCAGGGCCGGTGTGTGTGCCCATCACCGGTGTGAACTCGGTGATGAACAATTCACGGCAATGCAAGCGGCGAGCGAGCTCATCCCGCAAGGCTTCAGCCTCCTCTGGGACATCAGCGTGCATGACGGCAGCATGGACTGGACGGTCGCCTACGTCGGAGTGGATGAGTTCTAGCAAGCGGGATATAGCACGTCGGCGTGTGCGTGGCAGTTCGACCAGGCGCGCCTGGCCATTGCCAATGCTGAGAATAGGGCATAATTTGAGCGCTGATCCCGCTAGACTGGCGATGCTCGGCACGTGGCCACCGCGGTGCAGATAGTACAGTGTGTCCAGGCTGGCATAGATGCGAGTTCGCTGAGCAATGTCCTGTGCCCTTTGCAACACAGCAGACGCGTCAGCCCCGCTACTTGCTAAGCGGGCCGCTTCCAAGACAGCGAAGCCGCAGCCCAGAGCCGCTGTACGGCAATCCAGTACGTGGACAGGGCTATCCACCAGCTTGCTCGCCAGCACAGCCGTCTGGTATACCGCGCTTAATTCGCTCGCTAGGTGGATTGAGACCACTTCCTCTGCCTTTTGCAGCGCTTGAGTGTAGACGCGGACAAAATCGCCCACGGATGGCGTGGCTGTCTTGGGCAGGTTGCCATTGCTGCTCAGGCGCAAGTAGCGGTATATCTCGCTGGGAACAATATCCACCCCGTCATGGTACTCGCGCCCATCCAGGTAGATGAGAACAGGCACGACGAAAATATGATGTTTTGCGACAAGTTCATGTGGTAGATTGGCAGATGAGTCCGTAACAATGGCTATCTTACGCATTTCGCACCTCACTGTGAACGTAATGGAATGCTTCCAAGTGAGCGACAGCCATGGATTATCCATCTAGAGTCTAATAGATAAAGGTAAATATTAGCGCAAATAGTGGCTAAAAAGTGGTAAAAAAGCACGATGTGCCCTCTCTGCCGTTTTGAGATTCCGATGAGATATGCTATCATTACCGCCATTATGTGGCGATACAGAGAAATTTCGACGCGCTTTACCCTTCGCGGGTTGTTGTCAATATGCTTCCCCCGGCGAAACGGAGCAAGGAATACCCCATGCCTTTGAACGTTTTTGGGGCATTGACTGCTCTCCTCACAAGTGGTGTCTTGCTGGCAGTGGTCGTTCCTGTGGTAGCGGAAGGTTTGGCAACGCGCCCTCCGTTTCCCCCGACATCCAGCGTGAACCCGCTCACAACCCTTGGGCTGGCTTATCAGGAGATTTCGTTCCCGGCAGCCGATGGATTGACTTTGCGTGGTTGGCTGATCCCCGCCGAGTCGGCAGACGCGCCGGCCATTGTCTATGCGCATGGAGCAGGGCAGGACCAGCGCTCAGGGCTTTCGCTGGTGCCACCATTGCACCAGGCAGGCTATACAGTGCTGCTGTTCAGCTATCGCGGACATGGCTACAGCGATAGCGATGGGCGCGGCATCACGTATGGCTTCCGGGAGAGCGAGGACATAGACTGTGCCGTCCGTTTCCTGCGCCAGACCAGGCGCATCCCTCGCGTTGGGGTCATTGGATATTCCATTGGCGCAAGCAGTGTATTGTTGAGCGCGGCACGCAATCCAGACATTCAGGCAGTGGTGGCTGTGGCGCCTTTTGCCAGCGCTTGGGAAGTGTGGATGGCAAATCGCCCGTCCTTTTTACCCCACTTTATATTGGACTGGGTGCGCAGGGTAGTGGAATGGCACAAGGACATCTCTTTGGCGGCGATGGACCTGACGCAACTGATTGCACATATTGCACCGCGCCCACTCTTGCTTGTCCACGGCAACTGTGATGAACGCATTCCCCTTTCGCAGGTAGAGCAGTTGTTTGCTGCGGCGGGACAACCCAAATCTTTCTGGCTCATCGGGGGTGAGACGCACGGTTCCATTCGCTCCCATGGCTTGGAGGCGAATATGGAGCGGGTGATCCGCTTCTTGGATGAAGCATTTCAATTGGACAGCGCGCAAGGCTGATGAGATGTGCCAGGGGGTAGAAACCCTGGAGGCTAAGGGGCGCGGAAGCTGTAGCCGTAGCCGTATTCGGTGCGGATGTATTGAGGATGTTGAGGGTCAGGCTCGATCTTATTGCGCAGCCGGCTGATATAGACCTTTAGATAGTTGATCTCGTCGGTATACTCATGGCCCCAAACACGGGCGAGCAGTGCCTCATGGCTGAGAGGGCGGCCAGCGTTGCGCACCAAGTGGTACAGTAGGCGGTATTCCGTGTTGGTCAATTCCACAGGCTTGCCCTTCACCGTCAAGCGCCGGCTATCAAAGTCCAGGCGCACATCGCCACACACAAAGGGTTCCTCATGGGTCAAGGGCAGCCCTTCCGCGCGGCGCAGGACAGCGCGAGCACGAGCCACTAGTTCCAACGCGCCAAAGGGCTTTGAGACATAATCATCCGCGCCCAGCTCCAACGCCGTTACTTTGCTGACTTCATCATCGCGCACGGTCAACATGATGACCGGCACGTCGGAAAAGCGGCGGATTTCCTTCAACACAGTAAACCCATCCATACCCGGCAATGCCACGTCCAACAATACTAGGTTGGGATGTTCTCGTTCGATGAGGTCAAGCGCTTCTTCGCCGGTGCTTGCGTTCAGGATTTCCCAGCCTGGTTCCTGGGCGCGGAAAGTAGCACGCACCACTTGCACCACGCCTGGTTCCTCATCCACGATGAGCACTTTCATCGCTTGCAACCTCCAAGGGGATGGTAAAGGTAAAGGTGCTGCCCTGACCAGGCGTGCTCTCCACGGTGATATGCCCTCCGTGCAGTTCCACCAGTTGACGGGCAAGGTAGAGGCCCAGTCCAATGCCAGAGGCGGAGCGCCGTCCAGTGTAAAACTTGGTGAAAATACGTTCTTTCTCCTCGGGTACAATGCCGGGACCGTTGTCGCTTACCGCTACCGCTAACACCTTTTCATGAGGGATGTGGCGCAAAGTCAGGCGGATGCGGCCTCCTGGTGGGGTGAACTTGATGGCATTGGAGAGCAGGTTCGCCGTCACTTGTTCGATCCGCTCGCGGTCTATCCAAGCACGAGGCAGGTCGTCCGGCAGGTCTAGTTCCAAAGATTGCCCCTTGCTCCTGCGCAGTGGTTCCAAGGCTGCCGCTGCCCGGCGCAGCAATACCGTCACATCGGTTGGCTGACGGGTGAGCGTTAGTTGCCCTGCTTCCAAGCGCATCATCTGGAGTAGATCTGTCACCAGTTTTTCCAGCCGCGCAGTATGGTCGGCGATTGTTTGCAATAATTCACGCTCGTTCTCATCGCTTTCCTGTGCTTTCGCCTGAAGCAATTCGATGGAGGTCTTGATGCAGGTCAATGGCGTCCGAAGTTCATGCGATATAGCGGAGATAAAACTGGATTGCGCTTCCAATAATGCCCGTTCCCGAGCCGTAGCCTGTTGTTCAACGCGCAATTGCTCTAACAGGAGCGAGGAGAGAAAGGCAATCAGCAACAACGAGATCAGTTTGGTGCCAAAAATGTCCCAGGCTTGAGGAGCATGTAGCCCAGCAGGGTTGCGCAAGCATGCAGCGATATAGAGGAAGCCGACCAAATTAGCCAGCAACATGCTGCCGACTACGCTGAAACGGAAGGCTGCGTTCAGGAGGACAAAGATGTATAGGACGAAGAAGGCACTGTGATAGCCACCGTTCAGATATACCGCCAAGGTAGCCATTAAGCCATCCAGAGCCATCACATTGAGTGGCTGTCGCAGCCAGGGCAGCAAGCGGCTGGTGAGCAGGATCGCCAGGTTATAGACGGCTAATGCGCCAGCCAATGGCAGGGCAGCAATGAACACACCTTCTTTGGAACGGTCAATGAACGATAGCCCCACCGCTAGCGCCAGCACCGCCCAGCGCAAGGCCAGCAACACGCGATCCATAATAGTCGCTGGCCAGAAGCCTGATGCAGTTTTGTCTTTGAGCGAAAAGCGGATGGGGGGAGCCATGGCATGTCCTCTCTTACATGTCCCTTGTGCTTTTATTATACGCGATGCTGCCCTATTCAACCAATTGATGGTGGTGATGACAGATATACCTTAACTTGGGGATGCATGATCCGGGGCGTGATGGATGGCCAGCAACGAGTGTGGGACACGGATAAACGAATGCTGGCGCAGTCCATTCGTTGCTGGCTGATGCTCGGCAACTTGCCTTCAGACAGGACAGACTCTTCTGGCACACCTTTCATACTTGGAGTCATAGCGCTCTTGGGGTAAAATATTCTCTAGTCAACTGGCCGTGAGGGGGAGTGAGCATGAACGAGGCCAGCGGTGATTCCAAATGGACACGGCGTCAGTTTCTGGCAAAGGGGTGCGCGGCGGCGTTGGCAGCGGTGTTTGGCTTGCCGGCAGCCAGCGCGTGTGCCCCTGCGTTGCAGACCCCAACGCAAAGGCCCTTTGCAAGTACCCCGACGTCCTCTGCTGCACTGCGCGAGGCGATGCACTACCGGCGCCTGGAAGATGGGCGGGTGCATTGTCAGATTTGCTTCCGGGAATGCGTTGTTGCTCCAGAGCAACTTGGTTTTTGTCGCAACAGGAAGAATGTAGATGGCACGTATTATTCCCTGGTCTATGGCTTGCCCTGTGCGCTGCAGTTGGACCCGATTGAAAAAGAGCCCGTTTTTCACATGCTGCCAGGGAGCCGCATCCTGGGTGTGGGCACCGCCGCCTGCAACAGCCGCTGCAAGTTTTGCCAGAACTGGGAGATGTCGCAGCATACTCTCTGGGAGACGCTCAATTACCGCGCTACCCCTGCCGATGTGGTCGAGCGGGCGCTGGCGCTGGGTTGCGATGCAGTTTCCTTCACCTACAATGAGCCAACGGTCTTTTACGAATACGCCTATGACATTGCCATCGCTGCCAAGAGCCAAGGCTTGCGCGTTATCTGCCATACCAATGGTACCATGCTGGCAGCGCCATTGCTGCAGTTGCTCGAACAATTGGACGCCATCACTGTTGATTTGAAGGCGTTTACTTCTGAATTCTACCGGCGGGTGTGCACCCTCGAACTAGAGCCCGTGCTCGCCACGTTAAAACGGGTTGCCCAGTCCGGAGTCCATTTGGAGATCGTCAACCTAGTCATTCCCACCCTGAACGATAACCCCGACGACATCCGCAACATGTGTCAGTGGATTGTAGAGCATCTAGGAACGGAGGTGCCGCTGCACTTTACCCGCTTCTTCCCGGCGTACAAGTTGCAACACCTGCCTGCCACACCCATCGAGACGCTGGAAAATGCCGTGGCGATCGCCGACCAAGCCGGCCTGCAGTACGTGTATTTGGGCAATGTCCCCGGTCACAAGCGGAACAGCACCTACTGCCCCAAGTGTGGCGAGCGGCTCCTCTTCCGCTTGCACTTTACAGTGCTAGAGAACAACCTTGCCGATGGTAAGTGCCGCTTCTGCGGCCACCCCATTGCGGGGATTTGGGGCGGGTAAGGGATCATGAAGGCTCTGAAGTGCTTATGGCAACCAGTGCCAGGCTGCACCCCTTCAGCATTAACACGAAGAGGCATGTTGCGCTTGCCCCCAGGACGGGAAGCAGGGCAATGCCCACCGCCACAGCCCCCAGGAAAGCGCCTACCAGGTCCGCCGCATAGAGCACGCCCGCAGTGTAGCCCGGTTCACCGCGTGCGGACAGGTGCAATCGGCTGGACAGCGGAAACTGCAGCCCCACCAGGCATCCCCCCATGGCGTTCAGCAACAAGAGCGCTGGCGGCACTGCCCAAGTGACTGAGGTGGCGGAGAGACCCTTCAGCAACAATGGCAGGATGCACCAATAGCCAATCAGCGCCAACTCGGAGCGCATGATCGCACGGCGCATTTTACCCGTCACCAAAGGTTCAGACACAGTTGTGCTGTTCGCAAGGTAGCGGGAAGTGATCCATCCCCCTGCAGCCAACCCAGCCATGAAGGCTGCCGTAATCAAGCCGACATACTGGTACACGTATCCGTACAACGCTTGGAAGATGAAAACGATGGTCAGATCGCACACCATGCCGCTGAAGCCTGTGGTCGCCACGACAAGTGGAACGGTGAACCCAGTCCATTGGGGACGGATTCTCTGTGCCAGCATGATGAGGGAGAATAGCAAGGCAAGGAACAGAGACCAATGTCCCAGGGCGATCTGGCGCACATTTGTCAGCAGGCGGTGCGTAGTGGGAGCGAATATCTCGCTCCAATAGGACAAACCATAGAGTACTCCCGTTGGGCGGAGGTCGTGGTTAGGGTGGATGGGCTGGTCTGTTTGCAGCGCTTTGTCAAACCAAGCCAGACGCTGTGGGTCGAAACGCACGCGCAGGTGCTCCGCCGTAATGAAGCGGGTGGGGAGAGACCTTGCTTGCCAGGTAGCGACCAGTGCCTGCGGCGTAGCGGAGAGCAGGGAGGAAGAGGGCGAAGCCAGCCACAGGACAGTATCGCCTGGAATGGCACGCACCCCTGGGAAGACCCTCTGCAATCCATCGCGCACCATAAGGTTCAAGTCGCGCATGGCTGCCCCGATATAGGTGAGGGAACCGGGGAGGGGGAAGACAGCCAGTCCCCGTTCATCCAACACCCGCTGTACCAATTGGAAGAATTCTTCCGTATAGAAACGATTGAGTTCCAGGGTGGAGGGGTACGGCAGGTTTACCAGCACGATGTCATAACGGTTGGCGAGAACCTTGTGCTGGCGGGTCAATTGGTTTAGGAACAGCCGGCCGTCCACATTGTGGACGCGTAGCCTCACGTCCTCTAATTCTTGCCGGGTCAAATCGGTGGGGAAAGCGCGTACGGCTTCGATCACGAGGGGGTCCAATTCGGCATAGTCCACGTACTCGACGTCGTACTTGAGGAGTTCGGACAAGACGCCCCCCAAGCCTCCGCCAATCACCAGGATGCGGCGAGGGGTGGGATGGAACAGCAACGGCAGATGGACGGTCTCTTCCACGGTGAAGATGTCTGGAAAGGGGGTGGTCAAGAGGGGCGTGCCGTTGGAAAGAAAGGTGTACTGTCCGAGCAACTGGGTTACGGCGACATTGCCATAGGGCGAGTCTCGATCGTACACGACGTGATATGTCTTCCCCCAGCGCCATTGCACCAGGGAATGGTGCCAGATAAGAGCCTGGGGAGACAGAGAGAAGAAAAGGCATAGCATGGCTGCCAGGCTGAGCGCTGCAGCCCAGTGTCGATGCTGAGGCAGAGGGTCCACTGCCAACAGGAACCATAGCGCCGTTGCCCAAGCAAGCGATGAAAGCAGGAAGCCAGTTTGGAGGGGGTTGAAGCGGGACACGAGGACAAAAGCCAGGATGACGCCGCCGCCCATCGCGCCAATGGCTTCCAATGCATAGAGTCGCCCCACGATGGTTTGATCCCGAGTCTTGCCCTCGCTGCAGGCTGCACAGCCCACACTGAACATGGCACCGTGCACAGTACTAAGCGGAGCAAGGAGCAGCAAAGAGGTCCAGGAGATGGCGGCGAACCCCAATGCCTCTCCGGGAGCGACCCCGGCGAACCTGCGAACCAAGTAGCCTGCACAGACCACCAGCGGGAGGAGCAGGGCGAACAGTCCCTGCAGGAGGACAAATGATTTCAACGTGTTCTTGAGTGTGTGCGTCAGGCGGCCAGCCAGATGGCTGCCAAGGGCTTCTGCCAGCATCCAATTGGCAAGGATTAACCCAATGGACAGTTCGTTGCCGGAAAAGCTCACCAGCAGCAGACGGATGAGCAACCCTTGTGTGGCTGCGATATTCACGCCCATCAGGACAAATGCCCAGTGAGGCTTTCGTCTTGCCATCCGGTCTCTCCCGTGCTACCGTTCTTGGTGCTATTATAGAGAGTGTTGAAAAAGGCTCTTCCAATGTCATGCTGAACGAAGTGAAGCATCTCGCGGTACTTGGGAAAATACGGCTAAAGTTACGCGAGACCCCTTCGTTATACTCAGGGCAGGCTCTTCGCTTTGCTCAGGGTGACAAGATTTTCAACACTCTCTATTATATGGTTGATGCGCTTGTACAGCAATTTGACAGACTGGGATAGTTCTGTTAGAATGGGCCACTTTATGGAGGCGATACCGACGCACGATTCGACTGCTATCATACGTATAAGGAGGTGATGCCCGTGATAGAAAGTTTTGAACCTAGGGGCATCACCGGAGGTGGTGCGCTCTAAATCGGCACCGCAAGCGCCGGTGGATGCCTCACGCATGGAGGGCCTCTGCATTGCAGAGGCCCTCTGTGCTATACCGTACCGGGAGGGAAAGATGGGCAAAATACTGATTCAAAACGTGGATGTCCTCACGCTGAATGAGAACGGCGATGTCCTTTATCGAACCAACATTGCCATCGCAGAAGGGAAAATACAGTCCATTGGCGCAGTTCCCGCCCATTTTGAGGCAGACGAGGTCATTGAGGCGAGCGACCACGTAGCCATGCCCGGCTTTTTCAATGCCCATACCCATGCCCCGATGACCTTCGAGCGTGGCTGGGCGGACGATTTGCCCTTCGATCGCTGGCTGAATGAGCGCATTTGGGTGGCAGAATCGGCGCTGACCCGTGAGGATGTGCGCTGGGGGGCATATTTGGCGGCTGCTGAGATGATCCGGGCAGGCACCATTGGCTTTGCTGACCATTACTTCTTCATGGATGAAGTAGCGCAGGTCGTAGAGGAAGCAGGGTTGCGCGCTAACCTGGCTTGGTGTGTGTTCGGGATGGGAGCGGAAACTGAGATTGGGCGGGGGCTTGAGGAGAGCATCGCCTTTGTGCAGCGTTGGCAGGGGGCAGCCAATGGCCGCATCCGGACGGTCTTGGGACCGCATTCCACCTATGCTTGTCCGCCGGATTTCCTGGTCATGGTGGCAGAGAAAGCAGCAGAATTCGGCGTAGGCATCCATATCCATCTCTCCGAGTTCCGCGAGCAACTGGAGAGTTCCCTGGCCAAGTACGGGGTTACTCCAGTCCAATTCCTCGCGCAAAGGGGCATCCTGGACCATCCGACCATTGCGGCGCATTGTATCCATATCACCCCTGAGGACATGGACATTCTCCAAGCCAAGAAAGTGAACGTGGTGCAATGCCCGAATACCCACATGAAGCTTGGCATGGGCGTAACGCCGGTGCCGGAGTTGCTCGCCAGAGGGGTGAATGTGGCACTGGGCACCGATGGCCCGGCTTCGAACAACGACCTCGATATGCTGGAGGAAGCGCGGCTGGCTACGCTCCTGCAAAAGGATCATCACATGGATCCGGTCATCCTACCCGCTGAACTGACCTTGCGCTTGGCAACTCAGAACGGTGCGAAAGCACTGGGTTTTCCCGAAAGCGGAGTGATCGCGCCAGGGCGGCCAGCGGATTTGGTGCTTTTCGATTTCCGCAAGCCGCACCTTCGCCCGCGTCATAACCTGCTATCGAATATCCTCTATGCAGCCAAATCCCCGGACATCAGCCACGTGATCGTAGATGGGCGGATCCTGATGAAGGATGGGGAATTGACCACGCTGGATGAGGAGCGCATCTTGTACGAGGCGGAGCAACGCGCCTTTCGCATGGTCAAGCAGGACATGCATATCGTGCGCGCGTATGACCTGGGGCAAAGAGGATAGCAGATTTCTGGCAGTTGCTATGGTTTCCCAGGTATACTTCCTGTGCCCTAACGGCACCGGAGGAATAGGGCAGTTACTCCATGGGAGAGCGCAGACAATACGGGAGAGTGAAGTAAAACGTACTGCCCTTGCCCACTTCACTTTCCACCCAGATGCGGCCTCCATGGAGTTCGACCAGGTTCTTGGCAATAGCCAAACCGATGCCAATCCCACCGTGTTCGCGTCTGAGGGAGCTTTCCAGTTGATAAAAGGGTTTGAAAATCCATTCCTGCTCTTCTTTGGGAATGCCCTTGCCGGTGTCTTGGACAGCGATGCGGATAGCGGGTTCATCTATTTCGGCGGCAATGCGGATTTCCCTGCCTGGGGGCGTAAACTTGATGGCATTGCTGATTAGGTTCCGCAACACTACCTTAACCTTTGCCCCATCCACGTAGATGGGTGGAAAGTCATCCGCAACAGCCGTAATCAGCGCTTGCTCTTTGCTGGCAGCCAGTGGGCCCAATTCTTCCAAGACCTCGCGGAGAAGGCCGGACAGCGATAATTTGGCGCATTGTAGTTCAGCCTGGCCTGCTTCCAGAAATTTCAAATCGGTGATGTTGCTCGTCAGCGTATTCAGCCGGTGAGTTGCTCTGGCAATTCCGCCCAGGTAGGGGTCATCGGCAGGGATTTCTTTTTCCAGCAAAGCCATGTAAGCGATGATCTCCGTAAGCGGCGTGCGCAGTTCATGGGCAACGATGCTGATGAATTCGCTCTTCAGGTGGTCTAAAGCGGCTAGCTTGTCATACGCATTGCGGAGACGGGTAAAAAGGCGTGCATTTTGTATCGCGATGGCGGCCTGGCTGGCGAGCACGGATAAGAGCTCTACATCGCTTTGGGAGAAAGCGAGCGCTGTGCTCTCTTTCCCCAATCCCAAGATGCCAATGGTGTCCTTTTGGACAATCAGGGGTAAAGCGATAGCAGATTTCGCCGTTTGAGCCGCATCCCCGGTTGTGTGCGCAAAGAAAGGTCCCCGATTCGACTCTGCTTGCCAGAGGACTGCTTTCCCACTCTGTACGGTTTGCTGGATCACAGACTTGCTGAGCCTATACTCCTGAAGAAGCAGTTCTGGATGTTTGTCGCGGATGGCGGCGGATACCACCCAATCGCCGCTGATGTCATCTTGTAGCATTAGCACAGCCAACTTGGCAGCAGTTTCTTGAATGGCGATGTGCAAAACCTTTTCCAGCAATGTGTTCAGGTCAGTTACTGCCATGAAGGTCTGGCTCAGTTGGAGGAGGGGGATCAGCGCCTTGAGGCGGGCATTTTCCCTTTCCAGCCTTTTCTTTTCCAAGGCTCTTGAGATGGCGGTGCGGAGTTCCTCAAGGGAGAAGGGTTTGAGTAGGAAATCTTCCGCGCCCAGTTTCAACGCCTCGATGGCGGTTTCCACAGAGCCATACGCTGTGATGACCACGCCGACGATATCTGGTCGAAGCTGCTGTATGGCTCGGTAGGCTTGCAAACCGTTCATCCCTGGCATCCTGATATCGGTGAGCAGGAGGTCAAAATCCTGCTCCTTAGCCATTTGAATCGCTTCTGCGCCATTCGAGGCACCAGTAACCTGGTAGCCTTCCCTAGCCAGTGCGCGGGTGCACATATCCCGTATATCCGGCTCATCTTCCACAATCAAGATACGTTCGTCTGGCATAACCTGCTCTTCTCCGATATCCTCCAGATTTAATGGGAATACAGCGCTATTATAGCCATGCAGGCTGTTTTTTCAAAGGCCGCTAGTAGTTCTTCGGAGAAGGGTTTGGAGAGAAAGCAACGGTGCTATATAATGCCGCATAGACTTGGGATCTTTTCCTGTGCGCGTGCCTATGGGCAGTTGGCACAGGTGACGGCGGAGGTGCCAGGATCACAACGAGGAGGTTAGAACGGATGACACGTCTGATTCCCGAACCGTATCGCATCAAAGTGGTTGAGCCGATTCGCTTGACGACGCGGGCGGAACGAGAAGCTATCTTGGCTGCGGCAGGATACAATGTCTTTTTCATCAAGAGCGAGGATGTGTACATTGACTTACTGACCGATAGCGGTACAGCTGCGATGAGCGATGCTCAGTGGGCGGGGTTGATGGTCGGTGATGAGGCTTATGCCAGTTGTCGCAACTATTACAGCCTGAAAGAGGCTGTGGAGCGCATCTTTGGCTTTCGCTACTTTATGCCTACCCACCAGGGACGGGCGGCAGAAAAGGTGCTCTTTGCTGCCATGGTTAAGCCAGGGGACTATGTACCTAGCAATACGCATTTTGACACTACGCATGCCAATATCGAAGCGGTGGGTGGCCATGCAGTGGATTTGCCCATCGCGGAGGGACTCGACCCCACGAATAAGCATCCCTTCAAAGGAAATATGGATGTGGAAAAGCTACGTGGTTTCATCCGCGAGGTTGGTGCAGAGAAAATTCCCCTGGCGATGTTGACCATCACCAATAATTCGGGAGGAGGCCAGCCCGTTTCCCTCGCCAACATACGGGCAGTGAAAGAGGTGCTGTCGCAGCATGGCATCCCCTTATTCATTGATGCTTGCCGCTATGCAGAAAATGTCTATTTCATCAGGCAGCGCGAAGCAGGCTATGCCGATAAGACTACACTAGAGATCGCCCGTGAGATATTCTCCTATGCCGATGGCTGCACCATGAGCGCTAAGAAGGACGGCTTAGCCAATATTGGCGGCTTCTTGGCTATGAACGATGAGCAATTGTTCCAGAAAGCGAGTCAGTTATTGATCCTTTGGGAGGGCTTTCTCACGTACGGCGGATTGGCAGGACGTGACTTGGAGGCCATTGCGCGTGGACTGTGGGAAGCGTTGGACGAAAGGTACTTGCAGCATCGCATCGGGCAGGTGCGCTATCTAGCAGAGCGTCTGTTGGAGCAAGGCGTTCCCATCTTGGAGCCGCCAGGTGGGCATGCAGTTTACCTGGATGCGCGGCGTTTCTTGCCGCATATCCCCCAGGCACAGTTGCCTGGCCAGGCACTGGTCGTGCACCTTTACCTAGAGGGAGGCATCCGCGCGGTCGAGATCGGCAGTGTGATGTTTGCACGCAAAGATGAGGCAACGGGCGAGTGGCGGTATCCGCAATTGGAATTGGTGCGCTTGGCTATTCCCAGACGAGTCTACACCCAGACCCATCTGGACTATGTAGCAGATGTCATCATCGAACTATACCGCAAGCGGGAGCAGATTCGCGGTATGCGTTACACCTATGAACCACCGTTTCTGCGTCACTTCACTGCGCGGTTTGAGTTTGTGTAGACATGGATCAACGGGGCGGGACCTATGCGTTGTTTCTGAAAATGGAACAGCCAGCCGAAATCTCCATCGGCCAGCTGGGCACTTTTGCTTTCCCTGCTGGATATTATGTTTATGTAGGCAGTGCACTGGGCAGCGGTGGGCTAAAGGCACGCTTGGCCCGTCACCAGCGTGACGACAAGAAACTTCATTGGCATATTGACTATTTCCTCGCTCATGCCTGTATCGTGGGAATCCACATGGATAGTTCGGGAAAGCGACTGGAATGCAAATGGGTGCAGGCTTTGCTGAGTGCACCCGGCGCACAAATTGTCGCGCCGCGTTTTGGGGCTTCTGATTGCGATTGCCCTGCTCATCTCATTTATATAGGAAAGGACAGTGCTCTCTCGTTGGCGTTTAGTGCAAGATAAGCATATCTTCCTCATTCTTGCCCTCTTCATCGGGCTGGCTACGTTTTATAGTGTAACCGTGCCCCTGTTCGAAGCCCCTGACGAGGTCTGGCATTACCTGTACGTCAAGCACATCGCCGATGGGAAAGGGCTTCCCGTCTATCGGGAGGGGGAGACATTTCCCATGCGCCAGGAGGCAAGCCAGCCACCGCTCTTGTACCTGCTGCTTGGATGGGCTACATCGTGGATTGATACCAGCGATGTGGATGCCATTGTGCAGTACAATCCCCATGCCGCGATAGGCACAGCGGCAGTATGGGGAAATCACAACGTGATCACCCATACGATGCGCGAGGAATTTCCCTATCGCGGCACGGTATTAGCGGCGCATCTGGCACGGTTCCTCTGCGTTTTGATGGGTGCGGGAACAGTGCTTTGCACCTACGCTATCGCGCGCCGTCTGTTTGGATGGGAATGGTTGGCGCTGGCAGGGGCAGCGTTCAACGGATTCATCCCTCAGTTTCTCTTCATCAATGCTTCAGTGAACAACGATGTATTAGTCAGTTTGCTCTCCGCATTGAGCCTATGGCTGTTGGTATGCATCATCCAGGACGGGCCTTCTCACGGTCGGCTCACTGCCCTTGGTGCGATACTGGGCTTGGTAGCGCTGACCAAGTTGAACGGGTTGATCCTGATGCCGCTGGCGGCATTGGTGTTACTTATGCTGTCCTGGCGACGAGGTAACAAATGGGCTTGGCTGCGGTGGTGTATATGGACTTTTGCTGTAGCGGCTGGAGTTGGCGGTTGGTGGTACGTGCGCAACTGGCTGCTCTACCGGGATCCCTTCGGCTTGCAGCTCATGTTCGCAGTGATGCCCGCGCGTGTGCAGCGTCCCAACCTCGCTGAGTTATGGCGGTTGTTCAACGGCGTCTTCAAGTCATTTTGGGGCGTGTTTGGCTGGTTTAACGTGGTGATGGAGGAGGGCATTTATCGCGCCTTTGCTGCTGTTTCTGTGTTGGCGGCCCTTGGTTTGGGTTGGTTGCTCTACACGCACTTGATGCGACGCTGTTGGGGAAAAATTGCGCGCGTGGGGTTGTTGTTGCTGTGGAGTGCCTCTTTTCTGGTTGGGCTCTTTGGGTGGAGCCAAGTACGTTTTCCCCAAGGGCGTATGCTCTTCCCCGCTATGCCGGCGATAGCGATTTTGTTGTGGTTAGGACTGTCGCAGTGGTTTCCTAGGCGATACAGAGAGATGCTGGTTGCCGCATCGTTGCTCGTCCTCTTCTGCCTTGCCGTTATTGTTCCCTACCGCTACATCCTACCCGCCTATGCGCGAGCTCCGCTTTTGACTGCAGCAGAGCGGGAGGCAATTCCCCATCCATTCGTTAGAGACTTTGGGGAACAGGTGCGTTTGTTAGGCTATGACCTGTCAGAGCAAGTGGTCAAGCCGGGGATGAGGCTGTGGCTTACTCTGTACTGGGAAGCGCTGCAACCGATGGACATGGATTACAGCGTTTTTGTCCATCTTGTGGACGACCGCGGCATAATCATTGCCCAGCGTGATAGTTATCCGGGTGCAGGGAATGACCCCACCCGCGATTGGCAGGTGGGACAGGCTAGGCGGGATCTCTATCCTTTGGATGTGCCGGCGACAGCGCTTGCCCAAGGACCCCTGCGGATACGCGTGGGCTTGTACAACTATGCGACCGGGCAACGGTTGCCAGTGTACTATTGGGAAGGCAGGGTGATTGAGTTTGCGGAACTGCCTGTGGAATTGCCATTGGAAGGAAGCCCTGCTATGGCTCTTCATGTTTCTGAGTTTACTTTTGGTGAGCGAATTGCGCTGACAGGCTATTACGTTGAGCCTATCGTAGCTGCTCCGGGCGATACCTTGCAAATCACTTTGCGTTGGCAGGCATTGAAGACATTGGATACAGATTACACTGTATTCGTGCACTTGATGCGCTCAGGTGCCCAAATTTGGGGACAAAATGACCATGTGCCAAGGAATGAGCAATCGCCAACGTCTACCTGGGTTGCTGGTCAGGTGATCACCGATGCTTTTGAGCTGCACATCTCTCCTGATGCGCCAGAAGACAATTATCAGCTCATTGTGGGGCTTTACGAATCCGCCACGATCCGGCGGCTGAAGTTGCCCAATGGGCTTGACTTTGTCGTGCTAGGCCAGATCGCGGTCAAACGGCATTAGAGGCCCTCATTTTGCGGATTTGAGAGCAGCCTCCCATTCACTGTAAATGCATCCACAGTAGCGCTGCTGATACATGCCATGCTCGCGCGCCATATGCCCTCGCTCGCTCCAGCCTCTGCGTAGGTTCTCGAAGTAGAAAGATACTCCGTACTGACTAGCCAGTTCCTCCCCGATATGGCGGATCAGATCCTGCTGTTGATAAGGGCTGATCAAGAGGGTGGTCGTAAAGGCATCGAAACCTTGTTGCTGGGCTATCTGGGCAGTACGCTCTAATCGAAGGCGGTAACAGATGGAGCAGCGCTCGCCGAAAGTTTCATGCCCTGCTACGGCACGGAAGTAGGCAGGCATTTCGTAGGCTTCCCATATCATGGGCAAGGCTATCTCTGTCGCATAAGCCTGCATGCACTCGCGTCGCCGCTCATGTTCTGCAAAAGGATGGATATTGGGATTATACCACAAGCCAGTCACCTCGAAGCCCAGGCCACGCAAGCGCTGGATGGAATAAGTACTGCAAGGCCCACAACAAATATGCAGCAACAGACGCTTGCCCTCACCTGGTTTCTCTTCCGTGGGAGCCGCAGGCACTGGCCGCAAAGCCACAGCATAGGGCAATTGGATGGTGAATGGGTCTTCACTAACGAGCCTTGCTCTGCCTTGGGCTAATAACTGATGTGCTTTCTGTGGAGAGCAAGGCGAGAGTCGCTGACCTGTAGCGTCAAGGACAATAACCTGTGACATCATCTTAAAGAAGGATTGGTTGTATCGGCTTTTGAGGGTAGGGCAGCCCCAAGTGTTCGTACGCACGCGGGGTGGCTATACGCCCTCTGGGTGTGCGTTCCAAAAAACCCAGTTGCAACAAGTAAGGTTCACAGACATCCATGATTGTATCTGCTTCCTCGCTGAGCGCGGCCGCGATGGTTTCCAGTCCCACCGGGCCGCCGTCGAACTTCTCGATAATGGTGCGTAGGATCTTGCGGTCAATGTCGTCCAAACCCAGTTCATCCACCTCTAGCAGGTGCAGCGCCTGCAGCGCCACTTCTTCCGTGATGACCCCCTCTGCGCGTACTTGGGCATAGTCACGCACCCGCTTGAGCAACCGGTTGGCAACGCGTGGAGTGCCTCTCGCGCGCCGGGCAATCGCCTGGGTTCCTCCGTCATCGATAGGAATTCCCAGAATACGGGCGGAGCGTTGGACGATTGCCTTCATGGCAGGGAGGTCATAGAAATCGAGGCGGTATACTACCCCAAAACGATCGCGCAGCGGTGAGGTCATTAGGGCAATACGGGTCGTGGCGCCGATAATGGTGAAAGGGGGCAGTTTCAGGCGGATGCTGCGCGCGCTAGGTCCCTTCCCGATGACGATGTCCAGGGCAAAATCTTCCATGGCAGGATAGAGCACTTCTTCTACAGGATGCCCCAGGCGATGTACTTCGTCAATGAATAAAATGTCCCCTTTGCGCAAATTGGTGAGAATGGCTGCCAAATCGCCTGGACGTTCAATCGCTGGCCCTGAGGTCACTTTGATATTGACTCCCATCTCGTTGGCGATGACATGCGCCAGGGTTGTTTTGCCCAAGCCCGGTGGGCCATACAGCAACACATGATCCAGCGATTCACCCCGCCCTTTGGCGGCGGCAATGCAGATAGCCAGATTTTCTTTGATTCTATCCTGGCCGATGTATTCGGAGAGTTGTCTAGGACGCAGGCTGGAATCAAGGGCCATTTCATCTTCTCGGCGCTTGGGCGAGATAATGCGGTCGTTTTTCATCTGATGTGCCTCGTACAGAAAGTGGATACATTATATCATAAAATGCGCAAGGGGCTAGAAGAGGGCATTGGTATTGCATATGCACAAGGTTTTATGCGCAGAGGGCAGGGGTGCAGATACCGTCCTGCTCTCTGCGCCTAAATGGTTGGTACACTAGTGAGGGAACTTGTGGGGCAATGGAACTATTCCACAGCCGCCATGCTCTCATACGGTGAGGGTTGTTTCTCTGGAAGCTGGCTTGTGTACTCCTTCCCAGGAAAAGCCCCGCTCGGCTTATCGTATACTGGCGTGCACCAATGTTTATACTTGGGCACCTTACCACGCACGATGTCAAAGTACAGGTCGCGCAGTTTTTTAGTAATGGGGCCAATCCGCCCATCGCCTACTGGCCGATGGTCTATGCTGGCAATGGCAGCAATTTGCACTCCCGTGCCGCATAAGAATGCCTCATCGCATACGTATAGTTCAGTGCGGTCAATGGTGCGTTCTTTGACCGGGATGTGGAGTTCCTCGCGCGCCAACTGGATCAGTGTTTGCCGAGTAATGCCCTCCAAGATATCCGAAGTAATAGATGGAGTGATCAACACCCCATTGCGCACCATAAAAAAGTTCTCCGCACTGCCCTCGGAAACAGAGCCACCGCGTGTGAGCACGATTGCCTCATCGAAGCCATTCATTTCTGCTTCGCTTTTGCACAAAGCGGAATTGACGTAAGCCCCTGTGCACTTGGCGCGAGCGGGCAGGGCGGTATCGTAAATACGCCGCCAGGAGGACACACATACTTTGGCTCCCTCTTCCCGCTCGATGTACTTGCCAAAAGGTATGGCGAATAGGGCGAAGGTATCTGCTACGTCTTTTAGGCGTACGCCAATACCTTCTTGGGATTTGAAAGCCAACGGCCGGATATAGGTATCCTCTTTGAAGCCTTCTCGCCGCAGCAGCTCAACCGTGATGTCGCCTAGTTGCTCTACCGTGTAGGGCAGGTCAATAAGCAGAATGCGGCATGAGTTGTGCAAACGCTGGTAGTGTTCGGGCATGCGGAAGATATAGAGCTGTTCTTCCTCTTCATTCCAATAAGCGCGGATACCCTCGAAGCAACCGGTGCCGTAATTGAGGGCATGGGTCATGATGCTTACTTTGGCTTCCTCTATGGGGACGAACTTGCCTTCGAAAAAGGCGAACTTATTCTGAACCAACTTTTCCCTCCTTTTCTCCCATCATTGGGTTGATTCCAGGCATGCAAAAACATACCCTGGACTTCTTTGTCCTACAAGGGTTATCCATTGCCGGGTACATTATATCACTTCACTTTCCAGTTTGTCAAAAACTATTCCAGGTAGGATGTAACCTCTGATAACGGGCGTCGTGGGGTGCGTCCCCACGGTTCCGCCGCCTTTCCGATAGGTACCATGGCTACGGGTCGAAACTGGCTGGGCAGAGCCAGGGCGCGGGCAGCCGCTTTCTCATCGAAAGCGCCTACCCAGCAGCAACCCAGACCAAGGGCGGTCGCAGCCAGCAAGATGTGTTCGGTCGCTGCTGCGGTGTCCTGCAGGCAATATAATTCCCTCCCACGGGCACCGTAACGCGATGCCGAGCGTTCAGGTTCTGCGCAGACCACGATGACCACTGGGGCTTCAGCAACAAAATCTTGTCCGTATGCTGCCTGTGCCAGCGCTTCTTTGACCGCTGCATTGCGCACGACGATGAAATGCCATGGTTGACGGTTACCGGCTGAAGGAGCGCGGATAGCAGCCTCCAGGATTTTTTGCACTGTGGCTGCATTTACTTCCTCTGGGGTGAAACGGCGTATACTGCATCTCCGTTCAATGGCTGTCCATAAGTCCATTTGCAATTCTCCTCAGTCATTCAAAATGTAATTGCCACTGGCGCAGTTCGTCCAGAAGATGATGCGCGGTCAGATCTAGCTGGAGAGGCGTTACAGAAATCTTGTTTGCGGCAAGGGCAGCGACGTCTGTGCCGTCTTCAATTACCCCTGTTGGCGGTTCCCCGCCGATCCAATAGTACTTAAGGCCACGCGGGTCCTGGCGTTCGATCAACACATCTCGGTAAATACGCCGTCCCAAACGGGTGATTTCCACCCCAGCGATTTCATGGCATGGTATGGCAGGGACATTTACGTTGAGGAGTAGGTCTTTGCGTCCGCTCGCCAGTACTTTGCGCGCTAAGGTAGCTGCAAAACGCGCTGCACAGCTAAAGTCTGGCGCTATCCCGTTACGCATGGCAAGTGATATCGCGATGGCAGGGATGCCAGAGATAAGCGCTTCTAGTGCGGCTGCTACCGTGCCCGAATAGGTCATGTCCTGCGCTACATTCGACCCCAAGTTGATGCCGGAGATAACCAGGTCAGGCTGGTGGGGGAATGCGCCCAGTACTGCCAGAGCCACACAATCGGCAGGCCCGCCATTGGTGGTGAAAGCCGGGCTGCCATCTGCGAGTTTCGCCTCTTGGATACGCAATGGCTTATGCATGGTCTTCCCATGGCCAGCGGCAGACCAGTTGTGGTCTGGGGTGAAAACCAAGACTTCGCCAACGGTTTCTATGGCCTGCTTGAGGGCAAGTAGCCCTGGTGAATTAATCCCATCGTCGTTTGTCAGAAGGATACGGTTCACAGTCCTACCTTTCGTTTCTCCGGTGGGCGGAGGAAGTTAACGAGCAGAGCCAAGCCGCAGAGGAAAGCTACGCCCAATGCGGTGGCCCAATTGATGAGAAAGAAAGTGCGATGAGCAAAATGCTTTTGATGAAAGAGCCACATGGCACGATAAAACTGGATATTCATTGCCGTAAAGCGCTGCCTTGTGGACTGGCCCTTGTAGTGCGTTACAACCACTTTGGGGTTGTAATACACTTTCCATCCATGGTTGACTTTGATACGGTAGCAGAGGTCAATGTCTTCTCCATAGGCGAAAAAGCGTTCATCGAGGGTCCCTGCTTGTTGGAGCGCTTCACGGCGTATCATCATGAATGCACCGACCACTGAGTCAACCTCTGCTACTTGATCTGGGTCTAGATAACCAAGGTTGTAGCGATTAAAGCGTGGGCTGTGCGGATAGCGCTTGCTCAGCCCCACTAGGCGGTAGAAAGCTACGTCTAAGGTTGGGAAGCTGCGTCGACAAGCCAAGTCTAAGCTGCCATCAGCGAGCACCAATTTTGGACCGGCTACTCCTGCATCGGGGTGCTCTTCCATAAAGGCGAGCATGTCGCGCAATGCAGTGGGGGGTAGGACGGTATCTGGGTTAAGCAGTAACACGTACCGGCCTGTTGCTAATTGCAATCCCAAGTTGTTCGCATACGCATATCCCCCATTGATTTCGCTGGCAATGAGTTTGACTTGAGGGAATTCTTGCCGCACCATGGCTACGCTGTCATCGGGAGAAGAGTTGTCCACAACGATGACCTCGAAGTCAAAGTTGCCTTGGCTGGCGTAGATGGAGCGGAGGCATTCCCGCAGCAAGTCCCGTGTATTATAGTTGACAATTACAATAGAGAGATCCATATTTCCCATACTTGTCCTGATACTGATAGGTTGTTTTTTAGTCGCGCCACCGGGGGAGTTCATGCCTGTGCTGCCATCGCCAATAGATGCCCACAGGGTAACCAAGCATCTTGGCAATATCTCCTGTGACGCGGATGATGGGGACTAGGCAGATCGCTTTACACTTATCTAGGATTGGCAAGGACCTGACCATGCGCCAGAGGCGCTTGTAAGGCGTCCAGAACATGATAGCTGCTCCTAACGCTAAAGGGATAGCCCATAATGGATTTTGACGGATAGCGAGCCAAAGGAGGAGGGGGAGGGCAATCAGATAGGTGGCGTAGCGCACGGCATGTCTTTTGCGCCACAGGTCTGCCTTGCCATCGCCCCGTGCATAACGGTAATATTGTGTGAAAAACGCGCGGAGGTTGCTGCGCGGACGGAAGTAGGCAACAGCATGGGGCACGAATATGAAGGGATAACCCCGGGCGCGTAAGCGAAAGTCGAAAATCAGGTCTTCACAGTAGTCCAACCACTCGGGATAGCCTCCCACTGCCTCCCATGCGCTCTTCAGAAAGGCAACCGAACGGCTTGAGGGCAAGAATTTGGCTGGGTTGACATCAGCCAGGTCGGGCAGGACAGTGGCAGCCATTGCTATCTCAAAGACAGTCGTCGCCTCTGGAGCAAAGAAGCCACAGGCTACAATGGGGGCCGGGTTGGATAACCCCTTTGACAGGAATGGCTGCACCAGATTGGCTAACCAGGATGGATCCAGACGTACTCCGGCATCCGTGCTGGCAATAATGGGGCCTTGAGCGGCAGCGATGGCAAGGTTCCTACCGCGGGAGATGTTGCACCCAGGCTCAACAAGGACACGGAGCGGCAGGCGCCCGCTGTTTTTCCATGCCTGCAGCTGAGACAGGGTGTCGTCTGCAGAACCTCCATCCACGATGACCACCTCATCGGGTAACCGGGTCTGCGTGCTCAGAGACTCCAAGAGCCGCGCGATGGAGCCGCTCTCATTTTTCACTGTTGCAATGACAGAAACCCCTACAGTCAGTTGAGTACCTCCAGCCAAGCTGTTTCATATTATAGCCGTTTGACATGGTTTCGGCAACCGGTTCATGCCCAAGAGTGTTGAAAAAGCCCTTTCAATGTCATGCTGAACGAAGTGAAGCATCTCACGGTACTTGGGAAAATACGGCTAAAGTTACGCGAGACCCTTCGCTTTGCTCAGGGGGACAAGATTTTTCAACACTCTCTCATGCCCGAGGGCTTGCTGGTTAAGGGTAGGCAAGCCTAGCGAGGCAAAGTGGGTGTATTTTGCGCTCTAGGCAACGAGTAGTATAATGTTTACAACATCGTTTCATATCTTTTTCAGGCCTTTATGCGTCTCAAAAAAGGGATAAGGTGCAAATATGCGTGTCCTAGTAGTAGACGATGACCCACCTAGCGTTAAGATGATTTCCTTCCTTTTGCGCGAGGAAGGCTATGAAGTCAGCAGTGCGAACAATGGCAAGGCGGCTTTGGAATTGGTTGAGCGTGACCCGCCAGATCTGGTGATCTTGGACGTCATGATGCCCCACATCGATGGCTTCGAGGTGTGTCGGCAAATACGCCAGAAGTTGGACATCCCAATCATTTTCTTGTCAGCAAAGGGCGAGACAGTGGATAAAGTAACGGGGTTGCAGTTGGGTGCTGACGACTACTTGGCCAAGCCCTTTGAACCCGCGGAGCTTCTCGCCCGCGTGAAGGCGGTGATGCGCAGAGTGGAGGCCTTTGCCAGCGAGGAAGCACAGGCGCGCTTAACGGTTGGGGATATTACGCTTGAGCCGGTGAGCAACCAGGTTGTTTTTGCCGATGGCCGCAGGGTGGACTTGACGCCCATCGAGTTCAGACTTCTGCACTGTCTGATGCGCAATGCTGGCCGTATCCTGAGCCACGATTTGCTGATGAATGCGGTCTGGGGCTATGACTACGAAGGTTATAGCAATCAGATTGCAGTATATGTGCATCGCCTGCGTTTGAAAATTGAGGAAGATCCAGAGCATCCCAAGTATCTCCTTACTGCGCGAGGCTTGGGATACAAGTTTGAGCGTCCATAATGAAGGGTTGCCCAACTGTATGCTCTATGTGTCGCAGTAGCACTGGGATAAGGGAAGTATTTTTGACCTGGCTATGCGAGGTCTTTGCCCATCCATTGTTCTTATGCTATGTTTCGCGAGAGAGCGGCGTTGGGCATAGGAAAGGGGGAGCGGAGGATGAGGGCTAAGGCCCTTGTTGGTGTGGTTACGTTTGGTTTGCTGTTTATCCTTTTATGTGCTGCTACACGTGTTAGTAGCATGCCCATTGAATCAGCGTTGGCGGAGGCTAGCCTCCAAAGCTGGGATAACTTTCAACCCAGTGGTTGGATCAGCACGACTTTGGTGACCTGCACGATTGAGGTGTACAACGAGGACGGTTTTCTTGAGGAGGCTGAGTATCAGTACAGAATAGGCGACGATTGGAGCGACTGGACTGCAGAAAATTTACTGCTCGAGCCATTGGATACCACTACGTATCGTTTCATTGTTTCAGACTTGTCTTTCCCCCATTCAACAGCCGAAGATCAAAATCAAATCCGGTTCCGTATCAAATCCTCTCTTGACGAATGGTTAGAGAGCGATGCCTACATAATACGCGTAGATGTCATTGCCCCCGACTCGAGTGTGGATGTGGCTCCTTGCTACAGTTCCACGCTGGAGATCAGCGGCATGGCGCATGATTCTGGCTCCGGTGTCCGCCTCGTTGAGGTTTCCTTGCAACGTGCATCGGACTCTTGGTATTACGACGGCGTTTCCTGGACGCCAGTGCTCAGTTGGATACCTGCTTTCGGTACCACGACTTGGACATTGCCATTTACGCCAACGGTGGAAACTGTGTATACCGCCACCTCCAGAGCTGTGGACAATGCGGGCAATGTGCAAAGCATACCGGTGCATAGTTTGTTCCTTTACGATGCAACTCCGCCACAGTCTGTAGTAACTACAACTGGTTGCTTCAGTACCTGGTTGGGTATCATAGGAGGTTGGGCGAGTGATGCACTTTCTGGGGTTGATTATGTGCACCTTCGCTTACAAAGGGCTTCGGATCAGTTCTATTACAATGGCTCTTCCTGGGAACTGGCTGAGAGTTGGCTTGTGGTCTCTGGGACAACTACCTGGTCATTGCCCTTTACACCAACGGTGGAGACAGTGTATACGGTTACTACAAAGGCTGTAGACAATTGTGGTAACGTGCAAAGTGCCTTGGGTACGAGCACATTCACCTATGACCTCACCCCCCCTCAAACAATGGTGACAACGACGGGTTGCTTCAATACCTGGCCGGGACTGATACAAGGATCAGCCAGTGATTTGGTTTCCGGAGTTTCTGGCGTGCAGGTTAGGTTACAGCGAGCCGTAGATGGTTTCTATTACGATGGCATCTCTTGGACTCCTATTCCCGCTTGGATCACTGCCACTGGGACAACGAACTGGTCATTGCCTTTTACGCCAACGGTGGAGACGGTGTATACGGTTACCTCAAGGGCGATGGACCATTGTGGCAACGTGCAACACGAACCCAATACGGGAGTATTTACCTATGACACGACTCCTCCTGAGTCCGCTGTGGCTACCGTTGGATACTTTAAGACGTGGGCTGGGGTGATTGAGGGCATAGCCCATGATGACGTGTCCGGGGTTTCCAATGTACAAGTGAGGGTGCAAAGGTCGCTGGATCGCTTCTATTATGATGGCGCTTCCTGGGTACCGAGCGAAAGATGGATTACAGCAACGGGAACCATCACCTGGACAGTGCCCTTTACGCCGACAGTAGAAGCAGTATACACGGTTACGAGCCGAGCGGCGGATTTCTGTGGCAATGTGCAGACTGTCCTTGGCATGGGCACTTTCGTATACGATATTACGCCGCCATCCTCGCCTTTTAACATTGCTGTTCAACCTTCGGTCTGGACACCGGTAAATTCTTTCACGGTAACTTGGGAATGCCCGGCTGACCTTTCGGGAATTAGGGCAGTGCACTACAAATGGAATGCTGCACCAGTGAGCAATACGGATGAATCACCGGGGTCTCCCGTGCTGGTTGATGAAGGGGTTCGGAGCATCCAGGGGTTAGCCGTTCCGACGCAGGGTGCGCATCAACTTTTCATTTGGCTGGAGGATAGGGCGGGCAACGTCAACTTCCAAACCCGCAATGCCACTACGGTAGGGGCATTCAAATGGGATGCCCAGCCCCCTGCTACTACGGTTGTCAGCGTGGACGGAAGGCAGGGATGTGACGGGTGGTATGTTTCGGCAGTGCAGGTCAATCTTTCGGCTGCGGATGTGAACCCAGATCCGGGTACGATCAATGCGACTTCTGGTATCAGCGCGACATTTTGGCGTAAAGATGGCAACAGTTGGCAACCGGTGATTGGATCTGGTTTCCAGATCACAGAGCAAGGAGTTCACACTGTCGAATACTATTCGGTGGATGTCGCTGGCAATGCAGAAGCACCCCAGGTGGTTACTCCTACGCTCAAGATAGATACGATGCCGCCGACCACGAATCCGCCCCTTTACACGGGTACCCTGGGCCGCGAGGGTTGGTATGTATCGCCAGTTTCTGTAACCCTGAATGCGATAGATGCTACTTCAGGCGTCTCTGTTACTTGCTATCAGGTAGATACAGATACTTTACAAATGGGGAATTCATTCCTTGTGGCTGCTGATGGCATACATACTATTCGTTACTACTCGATTGACATGGCGTGCAACCAGGAAGCAGTGCAAACGGCAACGCTCAAGATAGACAGGACTTACCCCAGTACTTTCTATCAGCTTGAGGGTATTCACGGTGACAACGGCTGGTTTCTTGCCTCTCCAGTGACGGTAACTTTGCTGGCCAATGATGTGGTTACAGGTGTAGAGTCTTCCGGAGTGGACAAGCTGTACTATCGTATAGACAGCGGGTCCTGGCAAATCAAAGGGGCAACCACATCTTTTACTGTTACACTCCCCGCCGGGCAGAGCGAGGGCATGCGCACAGTTACGTACTATGCAACTGATCGGGCGGGAAACGTGGAGCCAACGCGTACGCTGACCATTGGCATCGATTTCCAACCGCCATTGGCTATTCCTTTCGCTCCTTATCCTGTGCCCAGTGGGTGGACCAATATCAACTGTTTTGATATCCGCTGGTTTGTGAACCCCTATGATTTTTCGGGTATCGGAGGAGCTTACTATAGTTTTCGGGTGCCTGTTTCTTCGACCGATGGAATCCTTGTCTTGGGTGACAACCTGATGTCTATACCGTGTGTGCAAGTGCCTGATGAGCTTGGAGATGGCTTGCGTAACGTGTATGTGTGGTTACGAGACAAAGCGGGCAATAGCGATCATCGCACCAGGCACGCGGTTACTTTGGCACTGGATCGGACTCCCCCTCAGTTGAGCACAGTGGTCACGGGCAATCTTTGTGGCACAGCGGGGTGGTACAATTCTCCCATTACCGTTACTTTTGTAGCAACGGATGCCCTTTCTGGTATGGCTACGGGAGTAATCAGTTATCAAGTCAATGGCGGGGGTTGGATACAAGGCAATCGGTACTACGAGTCTCGCGATGGACGCTATGTGATTGAAAGCAGAGCCAGAGATAGCGCGGGCAATCATAGCGATATCTTGGTTGCAACGATCAAAGTAGATCGGACAGCGCCAGATGCACCAGCACCCATTTGGGTTGAACCGGGTGATTGGTCCAATGAAAACTCATTTGTGATTCGGTGGGTGAATCCTTGGGATTTGTCCGGGTTGTCAGGCGTATATTACAAACAAAGAAGCCCGCCCGTGTCTTCTACGGATGGTATCTTTGTGGATGGCCTCCAGAGTTCGCTCACTATCTCTGCTACTGAGGAAGGCGTGATACCTGTTTATGTCTGGCTCGTAGACAAGGCTTGCAACACTGACCATCAGAAGCGGGCCATGGTTACACTGAAATATGATCGAACACCACCCACCACCACTTTCACGGTGGATGGCGTTGCCGGTAGGGAAGGTTGGTACACTTCGGATGTGCAAATCACCTTGAATTGCACAGACAATCACTCTGGGTGCGGACAAGGGAATACTTACTATCGCATTGGTGATGGGCCATGGCGCACTGGGAATTCTTTTGTCATAGAGGCTGAAGGGATCACTACCTTCTCGTACTATTCTGTGGACATCGCTGGTAATACAGAACTTGCACGCACGGGGTCTGTCAAAATTGACCGTACTCCGCCTTCTTCTTATGCCTATGCTGATCGCTACAGCCCATCTCCCTCCTTCACCGTACGTTGGGATGGCAGTGATGCGGTATCAGGTATCGCGTACTTTGATGTACAATATAAGGAGGGGGCGGGGGGTGCCTGGCAGGATTGGGCCACTTTCTTGGATCCCTTGCAACGTTCCAAATTGTTTACAGGTGTGCGGGGAATAACCTATTATTTTCGCACCAGAGCCACGGATAGGGCAGGTAATATGGAAGCCTATCCAGTCTTCCCTGATACGTATGTCTCTGTTGATCCGTTGCTCAACGGCGATTTCGAGCGCGACATTGCAGGTGAGTGGGAGAGCTGGGCTATCGGTGCATGTCCACCCACGCGGATTTATACGCGGTCGTACAGTGGTGGCAACACATACGCGGTCGTACTTGGTTGCCCTGATCAGATGAGTGCGCCTTTTGGCGTATCCATGATTTGTCAAACTATCAGCGTGCCCTCTGCTCAGAACATGCCTGCTCCCCAGTTGCTTTTCCGTTATCGCATTTTCACTTATGATGTATTGCAGGGGCCAAAAACCGGAAGGTTCTATGATTCCTTTAACGTAGGTTTATGGCGTACGGGTGAGATTTCTCCCACCTATGTTTTTACGGATGGGAATAAAGGACCGACCTATGGTACATTGCTGGATTTGGGGTGGCGAGAGGGGGCTATAGATCTTCGCGCGTATGCGGGACAAACGCTGAAAGTTTGTCTTGCTAATGAAACCAGGGTAGATACAGCCTATAACACCTGGACCATCGTAGATGACACGCGTGTGGTCAACCTAGAATACAAGCTCAGTTTACCTCTCATACAGCGGGCGTTTTCTCTGTCTGAGTTGGCAGCGAAAGCAGGGAAGAATTTGGCGCGTCCGGAGGAGCAAGAGAGACACGGGTTGCCGCTGGATGAGCGTTAGGTTGCCGAGAGCAGGGAGAGGATTGTGCCTGAGGATATAAAGGACACAAGTACAAATGAGGTTCAGCTTTCCAACGCGGATGCTTTGTATGCCGAAGGTATGGCTCATTACCGCCGGCGGGAGTGGGAGAAGGCTAGGGACTGTTTTATTCGCCTGAAAGCGATTGCGCCTGACCGGCGGAATGTGGATGCGCTTTTAAGTGAAGTGGATTTGTTCATCCAGTTGCAGGAAATGCAGCCAGAGCGCCGCGGGACAACGCCATCTGCAGGCAGGTCGGAAACTCGTACGGCAGAGGCCCCTTCGCGTAGTACACCAGCTCTGCCTCGAGAGCGGCGCAAGGCTAGGTGGCCAGCTTTGCTGCTCCTCTTGGCGATGCTGCTCATCGTTTTCTCCGCACTCTATGCCACAGGAATGCTAGATCCGCTCATCAATAGCCAACGTCAAACTCGAGTTCAAAGTTTGGTGAATCAGGGGCGTGCTGCGTTGAACGTTGGGGATTATGATCGTGCTGTGGCTGCTTTTGGAGAAGCCCTAGCCTTGGCTCCCAATAATGAAGAGGTGCAAACCTGGTATGCCAAAGCGCAGAGATTTCAGCAAATGAATTACCTGTATACCCAGGCGGAGTCAGACATTGCGGCTGAAAATTGGGACGGCGCTTTGGAAAAGTTGGAAAAAGTGATGGCACTTGACCCCACGTTCAAAGATACCCGTGCAAAGATTGACTTTATCAAAAGCCAGCAGACTTTGGATGCGCGCCTTGCTGAAGCCAAACGCTATTTTGAGCAAGGTAACTGGACGGAAGTGATTGATATCCTCGAACAGTTACGCGAGACGGCGCCAGACTTTAAGGCGAGCGAGGTGCAGCAAACCCTATTCTATGCCTATTTTCGGAATGGGGTTGAACTATTATCTAGAGCGGGCGACTCTCTGGATTTGATGGGGCAGGCGATTCAGAGTTTCGACCGTGCGCTGCTGATTTTCCCTAATGACAAGACTGCTCTTACTGAAAGACGGCTGGCAGATCTCTATCGCCAAGGTTATCTGTTCTTCAATCAAAAGAATTGGCCCCAGGCTGTGCTTGTCTTACAGCAGATCTTCAGTGCGCGTCCGAGTTATATGGATGGCAGAGTAACAAGCATGTTGTGTACTTCATACTTGCACTTGGGGGATGCCTACCAAGCGGCTGGGGATCTGGAACAGGCTTTGCAGCAATATCGAAACGTGTTGGCTATCGAGGGTTGTGACCATGTAGAAGCGGCGATGAAAGAGCGGGAGGTGTATCTAGCCCTTTATCCGCCAACGCCGACTCCAACCAGAACGCGAACGCCAACACGCACTCCACAACCGACGCCCACTTTTACTGCTACCCCCACGCCACCACCGCCTCCATCGCCACCATCGCATCCTGTTGCCCCTACAGCGACTCCGATCATCCATGATTAATGAGATTGGAAAAGGAAGTGAGTGTTCGCTCCTTTGCTAGACAAGGAAGGCGCTAGAAGTTATCTGCATGGGCTTGGGACAAACAAAGTGGCACAAATGGTGCTCGCTCTTTTCTGTTTTGCGTTGCCCATTGTCTTCCTGCCAGCAGCATGGCACGAAAGCGGAGTGAACCTGTGGCTCCGCGCCGGACTGCCCAAATCTGTCGTCAAAGAGGTTTGGCTTCCTCAGAGCATCCTTGCAGTGCGCTATGTGTTGCTGGCTGATAAAGGAGTATATCGCAGCACAGACAATGGCATCACTTGGTTGGCTCTGAACGATGGTTTGCCATCCAGGCAATCTGCGGCCATTCACGTACAAACCCTTGCGGTCGATGCTACGAATCCTTTTGTTGCCTATGCTGGCATGGGTGGTGTGGGTAGCCGAGATAGTTCGCTCAGTGCAGGGTTGTATATGCTGGACGAGGCAGGGGATGCTTGGTTGCCTGCAGGCAGGGTGATGGCTGGTCAGGAGGTGTGGAAAATCGCGCTTTTATCAATGCAGGAAGAGGGAATCAACGTAGTTTGCGCGGTGGCCAGTGAGGGAATTTATTGCCACGCTAGGGAGGACCAATCCTGGGTGCGCCTTAATCCCCCTGCGGTAGAAGTAAACAAAATTTTGTCCCTTGCCATGCGCCCGGGCAATCCATATGCAATCTATGTGGGGACCGATGGACAGGGTTTGTACGTGACGGAAGACGAAGGACGTTCCTGGAGTGAACTGACCCAAGAACTGGGTAGTCTTCATATTTATGACATCGCCATCTCAAAAGAACAACCTCGCCTTATGTATGTCGCTACAGAAGATGGAGTGTACCGATCTACAGATGCAGGTCTGACATGGACAAAGTTGGGGCTGGTGACACGGGGCAGACGGGTCAACACAATAGCCTTGCATCCTGACGCTGAGGATGTGTTATTCGTGGGTTTGCAATATGGGGCAGCCTATTACACCATGGATGGTGGTCTGAACTGGAGTCCCATGAAAAGAGGACTAGGGGATATTACCATTTTGTGGCTCGCAGTTGATCCCCAGAATACTTCAATCCTTTGGGCGGGCACAACGGATGGCATTTGGCGCTATGTGTTTGGAATGCCTGTCTCTGAACCGGCGACTCCTGTGATGCCTAGTGCAACGCCTGTGCTCGAACGTACCCTGACACCGACTGCGTCGCCCACTTTGACTCCCACGTCTACCGGAACGCCCACGCCTACCGCTACAATGATGCCAACGCCAACTTTTACTGCCAGTCCAACTGCTACGTATACCAGACAGCCCACGCCAACTCGCACTTTTACTCCCATGCCAACCTTTACTGCGACAATGGAGCCCACGTCACCTCCACCACCCCCACCTCCGCCTCCACCTAAGACCCCTCCTCCGCCTACGGAGACTCCTGTACTACGATGAGCAGGGACGGGTATGATGGTTAGCAAGATGGTTTCGCACTTGGATGACCGCACTGACTACCTGGACATGGTCTGGCAGAACGAACGCTGGGCAGGGCTCGTTCTCAAATGGGCGCTGTTAGCAATTGGACTGTTTGGTACCAGTTTCTGGGAGAAATATCGCATTTTCCCGTGGCTGGCCATCGGTTTTTTATGCTATGCATTATTGAATCTAATTTTTACGTATCAGCTTGCATTTCGCACCGATATAGCGAGATATCGAGGGCGTGATTTCTATTTCTTTTCCTATGCGGTGGACATTGCTTTTGCCAGCATAGTTATTTACTATAGCAATGCTGCTGTTAGTGAACTGTACTTCTTATATGCGTTGTTGGCGTTCAAGAGCATCCTCTACTATCCTGCTTGGCATGAGACATTGCTTTTCCCTGTTGTTTTGGGCCCTCTTTACACATTCCTTCTTCGTCTTTCTACGGATACGTGGTCATTCTTAACTGAAGCTGTTTTCCTCCAACGCTATGTCTTGCTCTGTGGCAGTATATTGATTGCCATCTATTTGAGTTGGTGGAATGAGCGCAGTTATTTGTCGCAGTTAAGTTTGCGACGTAGCCTCGCTGAACGCACTTCAGAGTTGGATAACAAGACACGTGCTATGCAACAAATGGCCACCAGTCTTGGGAATCGTGTGCTTGAACTACGTACCCTTCAAGAGGGGATCAAGGCAATCAATTCGGCACTGGCATTAGAGGATGTGCTGCGGCTTATTGTGGCAAACGCTTCTCAAGTGCTGGAGGGCGCTCGCTGCTCTGTGGCGCTTCTGGATGAGGAGCAAGACCAGGTCCTTTCCATGGCAGCCTCGGATGGGATGGTTGGTGTTTGGACTGATGCCCGTTTCGAATTTGTCAAGAGCCTCGTGCAGTGGATGGTGCAGAATGACAAATCGTTGCTCATTAATGATGTGCGGCAAGACGAGCGTTTTGCCGACGTGAGCACGTCGTCCATTGTATCGGTGATCAGTGTGCCTCTCTATTTGGACAATAAAGTTGTGGGGGCGCTCATCGCCACGAGCCCAGATGCCGGTGTCTTTACCGATGAGGATTTGAACCTCCTGAACGCTTTTGCAGATCAAGCAGCTGTGGCGGTGAAAAACGCCCGGCTGTATGAGCAACTCGTTGAGGAGCAGAGGCAAACAGAGCGGATTTACCAGCATGTCGAAGAGCGCAGGAATGAGCTCGAGGCTATCCTGCGCGGCATCGGTGATGGCGTTATTGTGACAGACCCCGAACTGAATTTGTTGCTGATGAATCCAGTGGCTACGCGTATTTTCCGAGTCAAGTCCGACGTGACCAGCAGTATGCCGTTGGCAAAGGTTATCCCACACCAGGAACTAGCCGCGCTCTTTCAGGATGCTGTGCTGAGCCGAGGAGAAGCAATTGTGCGCGAGATTTCTCTACCTCTGGTGGGCGATAAGGTTGAAGCAACTTACCAAGCCTTGGCTTCGCCAATCCTCGGCGCAGATGGCAAGGCACGTGGAGTAGTTACTGTGCTAAGGGACGTCACTAGCCAAAAAGAACTGGAGCGCATGAAATCCAGCTTTTTGTCGGTGGTTTCACATGAACTGAAAACGCCCCTCCACTCAATCAAGGGTTTTATAGACATTATTTTGATGGGCAAAACTGGCCCGCTCACGGAGACACAGGTTGATTTCCTGAACACAGTGCGGGACCAGACCACTCAATTGCAAAGTCTGATTGATGATCTGCTTGAATTTTCACGCCTTGAGTCAGGTCAAATTAAATTGCGTCTCACCGAGGTCTCGCTAGCAGCGGTTGCTAAGGCGGTCGTGGATAAGCTAAAGCCTTTGGCTGAGCGAGGCCAGGTACAACTTGTGAATCGCGTTGGACCCGAGATCCCTGTGATCGAGGCGGACTATATGCGCATCGAACAAGTGTTGACCAACCTCATTGACAATGCGATCAAATTCACTCCGCCCGATGGAGTGGTAACTATTACCGCGAAAGACCTGGGAACGGAAGTGCAAGTTGCTGTTTCAGATACGGGCATTGGCATCCCAGCGAGCGAGCAAGAACGTATTTTTGAGCGGTTTTATCAGGTAGATAGCGGCCCGGCTCGGCACTATCGGGGTACCGGTTTGGGTTTGACGATCTGCAAGCACATTGTGGAATACCACCGGGGAAGGATTTGGGTGGAAAGTGAGGTAGGGAAGGGCAGTACATTCTTCTTCGTTTTACCCAAGCAAATCCGCGCTGAAGAGGGCGAATTGTTGCTCGACTTCTCGAGCTTGCCTAGAAAAGATCAGAGGCAAAAGCGCTTGCGAGAGCATAAAAAGTAGTATTCTTCGGAGCCAGAGCTAGCCTGCTGGGAACCAGACGATGTTCTGGCTTTCTTGCGTTTGATTGCAAAAATGAATATAGTTGAAGAAATTTACATCTTTTCTAGTTGAAATGCGTGCTATATGAGTGGATTGTAACCCTCGTCGCGCTTGTTTTTCATCCGCTTTTCATCTCTGGAGGCTAGAATCAAGATAGCTAAGGATTGCAATCCTGTCAGAGATTGAGGTGCGAAGGGGGAAAGAGTATGGCGCTCTATGCACGCAAACTGACCGAGGCTGAAGAGGAACAACTCAAGCGTTGGTTAGCTGGTAATGATGCAGCACTGCAGCATCGAGCCAAGATTATCCTTCTTTCGAGCCAAGGGTATCGGGTGCCAGAAATAGGCCCGCTGGTCAAGTCCCATCCTGCCAATCTGCGCAAGTGGATTCACCGCTTCAATGAACGGGGCTGTGAGGGTTTGCGGACAGTGCGTTCCGGGGGGCCACGGTTGCGCTTCACACCGCAGCAAAGGCAGGAGATTATCCGCCTGGCTCAGTCAAAGCCCAGGGATTTGGGATTGAACTTTAGCCGCTGGACCTTACATAGATTAGCACAGCAGGCTGTGCGATACGGCATTGTAGACCGTATCAGCCATGAATGTGTGCGCCAAATACTTCGGGAGGCGCACTGTCAATACAAGGGAGATATGGATAACTGAGCATGAGAATTGCCTTCATTTCACCCAAATGGAATAAAAAAGCCAATGATTATCCGCCATTGGGCTTGGCCTACCTAGCCGCTGTTCTGGAGCGTGAGGGCCACGAAATAAAGATCTTTGATTTTAGCCTAGATCCCCATACAAGCCTTGAGGATGATGTCCAGGCTGTTTGTACTTTTGATCCCCACCTGGTAGGGATTACGGCGATGACCAGTGTATATCACAGCGCTTTAGAGACCGCCACGTTGTTAAAGGCTTACCTGGGACGGCCTATTGTGATTGGAGGGCCTCATGCCACTGTCTATCCAGAGCGTGTTTTGGCAGAATCGCCTGTCATTGACTACGTCGTGCGAGGCGAAGGCGAGGAGACGATACAGGAACTAGTGCACGCCCTGTGTGGCAACGGCGATCTCAGCACAGTCCGTGGCCTTACATACAAAATTCGGGGGGAGATCCTTTCCAATCCAGATCGTCCCCTGATCACTGACCTGGATGCCTTACCTTTTCCTGCTCGCCACTTGTTCGATTTGAAACGTTATGGCTTACGCACACCCGAAGGGCAGCCGATGGTGACGATTTTATCCAGCCGAGGTTGTCCCTATCATTGTAGTTATTGCTTCAAGGGGATTGTAGGACGAACGTATCGCCAGCGCAGCCCCGAGAATATCATTGCTGAAATCAAGCAAGTGATAGCCCAATATGGTATCCGCAATTTTTACTTTATTGACGACTTGTTCACGATTGACCAGCGACGGTTAGAGGCTATTACAGAGCAATTGATCCGTGAGCAATTGGACATCCGTTGGCAATGCCTGGGACGTGTAGACCGAGTGAATGCCGAGATCTTGCGCAAGATGTATGAGGCTGGTTGTCGGCGCATCCATTTTGGCATCGAGTCAGGCAATGAAGAAGTGTTACGGCGTGTTGGCAAGGGTATTAAGCCTGAACAAGTGAGGCAAGCAGTACGTTGGGCGCAGGAAGCAGGGATTCATGTCAAGGGCTATTTTATGCTCGGACTTCCTGGCGATACGGAGGAGACGATGCAGCAGACCGTGGACTTTGCCGTTGAGTTGAATCTGGATGACGCTATGTTCAGCCTCACCACGCCCTTCCCAGGTACGCGCTTGTGGGACGAACTAGTGAAGAAGAAGCCAGAGACAGAGTATAACCAGGATTTTACCCGTGCCTATTATTACACTGATCCGGATGAAGAACTCGTCCCATTTCTGAATGTATCCGAAGTTCCGGATGCAGTGTTGAGCCAGTGGATACACAAAGCATATCGTGCCCTAGCGGAGAGCAGGGCGAAGCGCTTATACTTGCAGGCGTTTGGGCCTCGTTTGGGCGCTATTTTGTGGCGTATTTCGCGTTTTGAACCCTTGCGTGCGCTTGGCCGCTACTTGTTGCGCTTTGGCATCTTTAAGCGGTTTGCCAGTCTGCGTGCACGGAGGATGGAGACGTGGTCTTGACCAAAGTGGAAAACCGTATACAACGTTATCGTCGCCGCCTTTCTAATCTCGCGAAATGGATTTCATATACTACCGGGCGCACCCGATTGTGGACTTATCCTGATCGCATGTATCTAGAATCTACCAATGTTTGCAATCTGCGGTGCGTGATGTGTCCGACCGGTTTGGGACTGCTTACGCGGCGCAAGGGCTATATGGACTATGATTTGTTCACTCAGATTGTTGACGAAATGGCACCCCACGTACAGACGACTACCTTGCATATTTGGGGAGAACCCCTTTTGCACCCGCGCATTTACGATATGATTGCCTACTGCCGTAGTCACGGGCTGCGCAGCGAAATCTCCACCAATGCGACGCTTCTGACCGAAGAAAGCAGCCGCAAAATACTGGATGCGGGGCTAGGCGCTATCTATCTTTGTCTGGATGGCTCCACTGCCGAGACATACGAACGTGTGCGGCGACAGGCTGATTTCGAGCGCACGCGGGAGAACATCCTTCGTTTTGCAGAGATGAGGAGCAAGCGCGCTCACGGCCCTCGTGTGAGCGTGCAAATTATCCATATCAAACCAACTGCTGCGGAAATTGAGGAGTTCAAGCAGATTTGGAGCATCCCGGGGGTGGATCGGGTTCATGTCAAAGCGTTTGACTCTTGGGGTGATCAGGTGCAGCAAATTAGCGAATTGCGCGCCGACGATGATCAAGTTGTTGTGCCAGGAAAGCGCTATCACTGCCCGAACCTGTGGTACCACGTGCATATCTACTGGGATGGGACATTGGTCTGTTGTGATCGAGATTACAATGCACTGTATCCGCTAGGCAATGTGCGCGATGGCGTGATGAAAGCCTGGAACGGACCACGGATGGTGGAATTGCGGCGCAAGCATCTGGAAGGGCGTTTGGAAGATGTGCCTTCGTGCAGTAAATGCATTGAGTGGAGCTGGTGGCGGCCTACACCATTCTCATCGCATGGCAATGCCCCCCAGCGATAAGAGGACGGATGTATGGAGGTCTGTAGGGCAGAAGGCATACGTTTACCCGCCCGCACCAGGGTTGGTTTGCTTGTCTTGGTTTTATGGCTTGGTTTCTTCTGGCGTTTTGCAGGATTGGGCAAAGAGAGCATCTGGCTGGATGAAGTCACCAGCTTGCTCATCGCTCGCATGGATTTGCGCTCAGAAGTGGCCTGGGCTGCGGCCGATATTCATCCCCCGCTCTATTATTTTGCCTTGCATGGTTGGCTTCTTTCGGGGGAAACGGAATTTGCCCTCCGTGCGCTTTCTGCCCTGTTGGGCGTGCTCGCCATTGTGATCTTGTATGCGTTGGCTCGTGAGTTGTTTGGTCCCCGTGTAGCGTTGCTCTCATCCTTTTTGCTGGCTTTGTCGCCGTTGCATATCTGGTATTCGCAGGAAGCGCGCATGTATGCCATGGTAGCTACGATTAGCCTATTATCCAGTTATTTTTTACTCTTGTCCCTGCGTCGGGGACAAACACGCTATTGGCTAAGCTATGTCCTGACGGCAACTTTGGCTCTCTATACGCATTACTTTATGCTCTTTGTCCTAGTGTTTCACAATCTCTTTGCTCTCTATTGGCTCTGGCGGAACAACCGCTTGAAGAGCTTTTGGTACCAATGGTTTGTAGCAGAACTGGCAATTGCTCTTCTCTTTCTGCCTTGGGCACCTGTTTTTTATCGCCAAGTGACCGCGCGGGGCGGAGGCTGGGTGGAAAAAGCGATTGGACGGCCTTCTCTCCGCATGTTGTTCGATACTTGGCTCTCTTTCAATATCGGTCCGGATGGAAAGCTCTATCCTGTGCTTTTGCGCCGATTAGCATATATCTTGTTCGGTGCTTCTATTGTCGCAGCTATTGCAAAGCTGTTCTGGGGTCGTGAATTGACAGATGCAAAAGAGGAACTTGCTCATGCATACCGAGAAGGGTTGCTTTTTTGCTTCTTGTATAGCGCTGTTCCTCTGTTGGTGATTTGGCTTTTCGCTCAGGTTACGCCTATGTACGCTATTCGCTATCTCTCGCCTTTCCTTCCTGCCTATTACATAATTATCGCTAATGGCATCTATGCCTTGAAATGGGATTGGACGCGCTTCGCCATTGTCCTGTTTTTGGCATTGATTCTGTTGGTGGGTGACTGCAACGCCTGGCGTGTGGAACAACGGGATGACTGGCGAGGGATCAGTGCTTATGTCCTGGCGCAATCAAAATCAGGCGATGTGGTGCTCTTCTCACCACGCTGGAACGCCAAACCTTTTGATTATTATGCGCATGGTCAGGTACCTATTAACATGGAACTCCCCATTCCTGTTACCGGGCAGGCGGCAAAGGAAGTGGTGGCTGATATTGCCCAACGTTACACACGGGTGTGGCTAATCTGGCAGCATGGGCATTACAGTGATCCAGAAGGCATCGTAAAACAAATTCTTGATAGCCAATTCCAACTAATGGAAACGCTCAAGTTCAGAGGCATGATGGATGTGATGTTGTATGATCTGAAAACAGTACGGACGGTAGGGCAATGACGATACGTATTGTCTTGACCCGCCTGAATGCGAAGCGTGGAGTAGTCGCTGTTTTGTTGCTCATCCTGGCTTTTGGAGCCTTGTTGAGGCTATATGCTTTGTCAGCGGAGAGTTTTTATTTCGACGAAGCCTATAGCGTGTGGGCAGCCAGGCATGATATTGGCTGGCTTTTCACTATCAGCACGCAACGCATCTTTCCGCCATTGTATTACATGCTCTTGCATTTCTGGTTGTTGCTAGGGGATAGCGAATTCATGGTGCGTTTATTGTCTGTCGCCCTTGGTCTAGTCTCTATCGCGGGCATTTACCTTTTGGCGCAGCAGTTGTTCGACGAGAAGGTGGGCTTGCTCAGCGCCTTGCTCTTGGCGGTTTCGCCGCTGCATCTGTGGTATTCTCAAGAAGCACGGATGTATATGCTGGTACTGACGCTAGGCCTCTATTCTGCCTATTTCTTGCTATTGGCGCTGCGTAAAGGCGAGCGTTGGCACTGGCTGGCATACGTGTTGAGCACAGCAATGGCTATGAACACGCATTATTTCATCCTCTTCCTTGCTGCTTTCGAGAATGCCTACGTGCTCTATTTGCTTTTGCGGCGTCGTATACCCCTCAGCATCTGGAAACAGTGGCTGCCCAGCCAGGTTGCCATTGGCCTGCTATCTGCAGTTGGATTGGCTGGCGTCTTCAGTGAGGAGTCAAGCTATTGGTGGGGGTTACTAGATACCTGGCATGGTGCACCGACCTGGCGTAGTTTGGTTGGCACGATGTTCACATTCAGCCTCGGTACACAGGTAGGCGAGCGCTTATTCTATTGGACAGGATTGTTGTTATTCGGCTGCTGTATCGTGTGGAGCGCCATTGACTTTCGCCAAAGGCGCCTGTCATTGTCCATAGACGACGGATTGGTCTTCTGTCTTCTGTACCTAATCGTGCCTATAGGATTGGTTTTTGTAGTCTCGCAATTCAGATCATTCTGGGTCTTGCGTTATCTCTTTCCTTTTTTGCCGCCTTACTGCGTCCTTGTGGCGAGGGGGATATCCAGGATGCCAGGCCGCGCTTTGCCTGCGCTTGCGATTGTCGCCATTGTGCTGGCTTCTTCATGGCCGGTTGCCGACATATACCGCTATGAGCAGAAGGAGGCATGGCGTAGTGCAGTACAATATATTGCTTCACAGGAGAAACCGGGAGATTACGTCTTTCTGGTGGAGGAGGACGTCTGGCTGCCGTTTGAACACTACTACCGAGGTTCTCTATCGTACACAGGTGTCAGCCGAGCGATCACTGACCGAGATTTTTTGGCAGCACGAGTGGGTATGGTACTGTCCACTCACCGCCGCATCTGGCTCATACTGAGCCATACGAGCAACTTTGCCCTAAAAGACTATCTGAGGACCTCACGCTATACCCAACTGGAATCGGAAAAGCACTTTACAGGTGTGGAAGTTGATCTATTTACCATTATCCATTAGCGATGTGTTCATGGGTAAAGGGGTGCATCTACTGTCCAAATATCGTTTGATCTTGATCTTAATACTGGGTTTGTTCTTGGCTGTATTGCGGCTCAATGAGCACGTGATGCCGGCGGGTGATAACGCGACCTATATGATTCTGGGCCAGTCTTTGGCTACTGGGCAGGGTTATCGCATGATTAGCGATCCGCGTTCGCCTCAAATGGCTTTATATCCGCCGGGTTATCCTTTATTGCTGGCTGGAGTGCTGGCTTTAACAGGCACCTCACACAATCTATTAGCCGCGATTTTGCCGTCAAAATTGCCCTCAGTACTGCTTTTTCTTGGCGTGATTGCGCTGATCTACGATCTGCTAAAAAGGCGAAACACGTTCCTCGCGACGATGGCTGCACTGCTCACGGCTGTGCATCCGCATCTCCTGTATTTTGCTGTAGAAGTAGGCACAGAAATCCCTTATTTGTTTGTTTCGCTTTGCTGTCTTTACCTCTTTGAGCGTTATAAGCGAACAACAAGCACGTTTCACGTCATTATACTAGCGGTGTTCATCGCGTTGGCATCCTATATCCGTTCGATTGCGTTGGTGCTGGTGTTAGCCTTTGTCCCTTATCTGTTCATGCAGCGAAGGGCCAGACATGCCTGGCTGCTGTTAATAGGCGCTGGAGTATTGGTAGCCCCCTGGTTTATCTACAGTAGTTTGCTTCCAACAACGGGAACCTCTGTAGGGCTGGGGCGCAGTTATTTCGCACTGTACCTCTCTAGTGATCCGTATGGTATGGAACGGGCTAGCCTGTCAGATTGGGCTGAGCGATTAGCACAGAACACGTATGCCTACACCCTGGATATCTGGCCAGATATCCTTTTCCCCCATGTTTTCGCGGTCAGTGCATGGTTAGGGCGTTTTGGGATTGTGTTCATTGCCTCGTTTACCGCGTTGCTTCTATATGGTTTTATCCTGGAAGCCAGACGAGGGCATGTTCAGGAATGGTATGTAGCGCTTTTCTTCCTGTCCTGTCTATGTTATTTATGGCCTGTCGCCAGGTTGATTGTGCCTATTATCCCTTTTGGTTTATATTATTTCCTTGTTGCATTGGATCACCTTCTCCTGCAAGCAAAAAGTTGGTGGCAACCGCTTAGAATGGGCTTTAGGCACTGGGAAAGATTCACATTGTTGGCGATTTGCGCTGTCTTGACGCTTTCAGCGTTGATGAGTGATGTGCGCAGCATTCAGCGCAATTTGCTTTACGGATGGGGTCAGCCAGTGGCTGTTTATTACTCTCGGGATGTGGAATGGAGCAATTACCTGCAAGCCATGGATTGGGTTGCGCAGCATACTGCTCCGCAAAGCGTAGTAATGTGCCGCAAGGCAGATTTGCTGTATATTCTCATTGGCCATCGGGCACTGGAGTATCCTTATTCCTCACAGGCAGCGGATTTGAAACGCAGTGTGCTGGAGAACCACGTGGCGTATATCATCGAGGATGCATTCCATTGGACACTTACAACTAGGGACTACTTGCGTCCTGCCCTACAGCGCTGGTTGGCTTCAGAGCCTGAGGCGCTTTCTCTAGTTTATGAAACGGACACGCCCAACACTCGTGTATGGCGCGTGAATCAATCACAATAAGGAGAGGAAAGACAAAATGGATCCAAAGATTCTGTTGTTTTCTGCTATCTTTGCTGCCGTCACAGGTCAGTTGCTGATGAAGACGGGGTTGAATCAGCTTGGGGCATTGACGGATATTAACCTTGCCGTGTTCTTTCGCATGGTGTTCAATCCCTATGTCTTTGGGGGAATCGCTTCGTATGGCATTGGGTTTATTGCCTATTTGTTCGCTCTGTCCCGGCTTGACCAGAGCTTTGCTTACCCTATGTTCGCCTTGGGGTATGTGCTTGTGCCCTTGTATAACTGGATTGTGATGCACGAGCCATTCTCTGTGGCACGTCTGGTAGGAATCCTGTTGGTGTTGGTAGGGGTTTCGCTGATTAGTAGGTAGGAGGCGCGGTGCATAGCCATATGGTCACCCGAATCAGAGCCAATGGTAAACAGTGTTTTTCTAGGCTAAGTTCCCATGGGATGATATTGGGGGTGTTTCTCGTGCTGAGCCTGATCCTGACCTATCCCCTTGCTAGAGACTTGGGGACAAAGGTCCTTGGCCCACCAGCACCTGGAGACAATTTACAGTATGTTTACAAAGTCTGGTGGTTCAAGTACTCTTTGTTTGATTTACATGCATCTCCGTTCTTCAACCCCAATATGTTCTATCCTTTTGGCTATCTTATGACTTTGTCGGAAACGACGCTCTCGAATACAATTTTTGCCCTGCCATTTACAGCGCTTTGGGGAGAAGTTGTTGCTTACAATTTGATCTCGTTGATGTCCTTTGTGCTGTCTGGGTTTGCGATGTACTTGTTTGTGCTGCATCTTACAGGAAATCGGGTAGCAGGGTTGCTTAGCGGCATCGTGTTCGCTTTCAACCCATACCGTATGTCACATTTGGGCGCTGGACATTTACCTCTGATGGGCACACAGTGGCTGCCCTTGCTTTTCTTATATCTAAAGAAAATGGTGGTGCAGCAACGCAGCCGAGATGCTTTTATGGCTGGGCTTTTTTACAGCCTTGGTGCGCTATCAGCCTGGTACTATGCCTATATCTTTGCTCTGGCTGGTTTGTTGTATGTATTGTTGTGCGGCAGACCATGGCGTCAGAATCTATGGCAAAGGCGCTTTATGAAGTGCGGGCTTGTTTTTGCACTGGTATGCCTTTTGCTAGTAGGGCCTTTCGTGCTTCCGGTCACCCGGTTATGGAGAGAAGGAGAACGCGCACAATCTCTGAACTATCTGGATTATTTCTCGGCTAGTCCTTTGGATTTTGTCTATCCCAATGTGATGCATCCTATCTGGGGTCCCTCGCTGATGGAGCGATATCCCCAGAACGTCCATGAGAACATTTTGTTTCTCGGCTGGATTCCATTGTCCCTTGCAGCGATCGCGTTATGGCGCCAACGCGAAAAAACATCTAGAACATTTCTGTGGATGACCTTGATTTTCGGCGTCATTGCTCTCGGAACAACTTTGCATTGGGGGAGTAGGCGGGTGTACATCGCCGCACCTGCTTGGTTGGAACGCGTGTTCACGCTGGGTATGGGCTTTCTGACCAAGCGTTTGGCGCTTTATCCTATCTCTTCCTATGCTTTGCGCGTCGCTGGAGCAGTGTACATACCCTTACCTACGCTGCTACTTGTTTTGTATCTCCCCTTCTTTAACGCCATGCGTGTATGGGCACGCTTCGGATTGATTGCGATTTTCAGCATCGCGGTACTGGCAGGGTACGGGCTGCAGCGACTGTATGAGGGCAGTGTCAGTCTCCCCCTTATTGGCCGTGCCCGTTCGCGTAGGTTGGTGATGGCTGGGTTAGTGTTTAGCCTGGTCCTCCTCGAGTTTGCCTCGTTTCCCTACGCTTTGGGGAGCAGCCGAGTGACAGCACGGCCAGTGGATCTCTGGCTTCGTCGTCAGGACGGCGACTTTGCGATTATGGAGTTTCCTGTGGTGAGGGCCATATCCGGCCGGACGTTATATGCTATGCGCATCCATGGAAAAAGGATTAGCTTTGGTTGTGGTACATTTCTCCCTCCTGCATTTAACAAGCAGCGTGCGGTGCTGGAGACATTTCCCAGCGCGGAGAGCATTGCCTTGCTAAAGAGATGGGGGGTGCGCTATGCTTTAGTAGGTGCTCGAAGCTATGGCTCAGAATGGCCTAGGATCAAGCAGGAATTGGAGGCGGCTTCTGGCTTGCGATATGTGATGGCTATTGATGATGTTCCTATTTACGAAGGGGATCGTATACTCTATCTGTTGCCAGGCACAGAACGTGCGTTTATTCTGGAGCGCATCTATGTATACGAGGTGCTGTGAAATGTCCGCTGTGCGTCTGGAACGCAAACAAGTTGTCATTGGTCTGATATTGGCAGCTTGTACCATGGCAGCCGTTATTGGCACAGTGCATGACGTTGGCGTGACCTGGGATGAGCCGTTGTATATGAAAGCTGCGCGCGGCTACATGTCCTGGCTAGGATTGCTGAAGCAGGGTATGTGGCAGCGAGACCTGCGCGAGCCGTTCTCGGATACCCTCATCGTCCGCTGGTGGATGCAGCACCCTACCTTGGAGCTGCATCCCCCGTTGGGCAAGTTTTTGTCTGGTCTGACATGGGCTGCTTTGCGTGGGGTGCTGGGCGATATCACGGCTCAGCGCGTGAGCAACGCGCTGTTGTTTTCGTTCTTGGTTGCCTTAGTGTTTTGGATGGTGGCTGGTGCTTACGGCACGGCGAGCGGTGTTTTTGCTGCCCTGTCTCTCGTGCTTATGCCGCGCATGTTCTTCCATGCTCACCTAGCGAATATTGACACTACTGTCGCAATCACCTGGTTTCTAGCGATGTACCTCTTCTGGAAGTATGAAAGCGGTCGTGGCTGGCGTCCGATCCTTCTGACAGGTGCTGCCTTTGGCCTCGCACTGGGAACCAAACTGAATGCTATCGTCATGCCTTTGGTATGGGGTATCTGGTGGTTGCTGTTCGATCGCAACTGGCGTACACTGGGCAGGTTGATCGTGATGAGTGCGATTGGGGTTGGAGTGTTTACTGCTATATGGCCTTGGCTATATCATGATACAGTCAACCGACTGCTATATTATTTTTTTATGGCTTCGCGCTTCAAAGACCGGCCCCAATTTTATCTAGGTCAAACACCGCCGCATGTGCCCTGGCATTACCCATTTGTGATTACTTTAGCTGTGGTGCCCTTAGTTATCACGGTAATGTACCTGCTGGGGGTTATTCAGGTTTTGCGCAAGAGGTCAGACCGAACAGGTTGGCTGCTTTTCCTGAACGCTCTGGTGCCCTTGCTTATCGCTGCCACTCCTTTCCAGGCGGTATACAGCGGGGAGCGGCATTTTATCCCTGCTTATCCCTACTTGGCCTGTCTTGCGGGCATTGGATTTGGTAGTTTACTGAACCTGTTGAGTGCAGGCTGGCATCGTTTCTACAAGATAACAGATCCCCGTACAATGCGTTGGCTATTTGGCTGTATTCTGGCTTTGTTTCTCTTGCCGCCGTTGTTTTCTATTGCGGACATCCATCCTTACGAATTGTCCTATTACAGCGAGCTAGTGGGGGGATTGCCAGGTGCTACCCGTTTGGGATTGGAGACTACTTTCTGGTGCGAGACATATCGGGATGCGCTGCCTTACCTAAATCAAAATGCTGAGCCCTGGGCTTCGGTATGGGCAGAGAATCCCTTTGTTTTGCGCCTCTATCAGCGCTATAACTTGTTGCGCGAAGACCTGCAGATAATGGGTGGAGATGTAGTCAGTCCTTTTACGGCTGACTATGTGGTCATTCAGATGCATCAAACCGGTTTTTATCATGTGCCGGAACTTGTGGATATGTTGCATAACCATGCACCAGTGTATATGCTGGATTATCATGGAATCCCGCTGCTATATGTCTATGAACTGAGGCAGGAGAGATAATGTTGAGGTCTATGGGGATAAGCTCCGCATTGTTTAAGAGGATAAGGAACCTGGGGGAGGGCCATGTCCACTTCGGGTTGCGCAAAATGGACGCCATATTGCTTGTGCTCCTGGCGTTACTTGCTGCTACGATTATGTTCTGGCGTCTTGGTGAAGGCAGTCTAGGAGATTATGATGAAGCTGCCTATGCCCAAATTGCCCAAGAGATGCTGTGGCTGAATGATTTCAATACCCCACGCTGGAATGGTATGGAATTTTTTGACAAGCCACCGCTGTGCTTATGGTTAACGGTTCTTGCGTATAAGGTGTTTGGCATAAATGAGTTTGCAGCGCGTTTTGTCTCTGCCTGCTCAGGAGTGCTAGTGATCCTGCTCGTTTACATTTTAGGGCGCGACTTGTTTGGCAAACGCGTGGTTGGTTTAGGAGCTGCTCTGATTTTGCTGGCGATCAGTCGCAATTTGTCCAGCCATGGCTATAACTTTGTGAGCCTGGCACGTGTAGGGATGCTTGATTTGCCCTTGATTTTGCTATTGACGCTATCCGTGTATTGTGCATGGCGAGGCCAGCGAGATGCCAGATGGTTGATCTGGCTAGGCATCCCCCTTGGTCTCGGCTTAATGGTGAAGAGCATTGCTGGATTCATGGCTTATGGTATCGTTGCCCTTTTCTTGCTCAGCGGTTCAACATCCCTTTGGTGGCGGAAGGAGCTGCTCTGGGGTTTATTGCTCTCGCTGCTTATCTCGGCACCATGGCATCTCGGCCAATTGCTTATCTGGGGTAAGCGCTTCTGGGATTCTTATATGGTTTCTTTGACTGTGGGCTATGTCACTGGCGAGCAAGGTCATATGCGGGATGCGCTTTTCTATTTCCGCATTATCCAGCGTGGTTTCCCTGTGTTGTACCTGCTCATCGTACCGGCTATCTTATATGGTGTGTATCGTGCGCTGCGTTACAAGGACCGGGCAACAGCCTTGCTGCTCTGCTGGACAATAGTGCCGTTGTTATTGTACAATATCTCGCGTAGCAAAATAGGCTGGTACATTATTCCGATTTACCCTGCATTGGCATTGCTGCTCATGAACCTGCTTGTTGCTGCGCTGCGCAAGGAGCTGGCCCTCCTTCTGATCCTGATCGTACTGGTAGCCTTTCATCCCATTTTGCCTCCTGCAAAGGATTTCAATCCCGATGTGAAGGCAGTTGCTTCTTATAGCAGATATGTTGTGAGTAAAGATGCCACCTTAATAAACTACTGGCCAGGTTCATCTTGGATTAGGCCATCCGCTTTGTTTTATGCAGGGCGGAAGTTGCTCCTGGTAACTGATGAGACAGAGTTGCGTCGTTTATGCCAGAATGCGCAAGAGTGTTATGTGCTGGCGGATTGGCCCTCTTGGGAACCATTGCAGGAAATTGGAGAGGTACTATACCGGTCCAGAGACTACGTCTTGGTCAAGGCGAAGGTTGGTGTTCAGAAGGGTGAGGGTGGTCAATGACGCCAAACGTATTCCTATCTATCACCGCGCCTGCCTATAACGAGCGTGAGAACATTGAGAAATTGGTGACATACTGGGAAAGCATCTTTGCCCGTGACGGCATTCGGGGTGAGATAGTCATAGGTGAAGATGGCAGTACCGATGGTACCAAGGATATCTTGCGGACGCTCCAAGGCAAATATGATAACCTGGTAATTGTAGACCATGCGGTCAACCAAGGGTATGGTTTTGCCCTATCCAGTGCCATTGCTCGTTCCAGAGGCGACTATGTGTTGACCATTGATTCGGATGGGCAGTTTGACGCGGCAGAATATGCCCTCCTTTTGGCCGAGATGAAAAAGGGTTATGATGTGGTCACTGGTTACCGGCACCGTAAGCAGGACCAGCCATTGCGTGTGGTTGCTGACCGAGTGCTCAATCTTATTGTCCGTGTTTTATTCCGTTTGTCTATGCGTGATACGAATTGTGCGCTCAAACTCTGGCGCGGCGATGTGGTACGTCGCCTTACCATAGAGGCACGCGGGTATCCGACACCTACTGAATTGCTGGTGCGTGCTCATGTGCTGGGCTATCGCATTGGTGAGGCAGGTATTACGCATTACGAGCGAGCCGGAGGGAAGACCAAGTTAAAAGCCCTGCGCACAAGCTGGCACATGCTCTTGTTCCTGCTTTATCTGAAATACAAACAGGTGCTTTACCAGGCGAGGATCATCAACAATTTTTAGGACTGGGAGGAAACTTGACGCAAAAACTACTCGGGGTCATCTTAGCGGCAGGCAAGGGCAGCCGCATACAGCCGTTAAATCTGTATTTGCCCAAGCCCTTGCTTCCGGTGTGTAATAAACCCATCATCCAGTACCAGTTGGAAGACATGCGTAATATCGGCGTGCGCGATGTGATCATCGTCGTCGGGCATTTGAAGGAAGAGATCATCTCTTATTTTGGGGATGGTTCCTCTCTCGGCCTGCGTATCCGCTATGTTGAACAGCAAGAGACATTGGGCATTGCCCATGCAGTAGCGCAACTGGAACATGTGGTAGATTCGCCATTTATCCTATTCCTGGGTGATATTTTCCTGGTTCCCAAAGACTTGCAGTCCATGGAGCGCATGTTCTGGGAGCGCCGGGCAGGGGCTGTTTTGGCTGTAAAACGGGAGAAGAACCCCGAGTACGTGCGGCGCAATTTTGCCGTGATTCTCCATGCTAGCGGCACGGTTACGCGTGTCATTGAGAAGCCGCGGTATGTAACCAGCGATCTCAAGGGATGTGGGGTGTATATTTTTGATTTGGCGATTTTCGATGCCATCCGGCGCACACCGCGCACCGCACAGCGCGATGAATACGAGATTACAAATTCCATTCAGATCCTCATTGACGATGGATTCCCTGTTTATCCCGCAGAGGTGATTGATTGGGATATGAACATTACCTTTGCTTGCGACTTGTTGGAATGCAACTGCAATCAGCTTCAGCGGTTGGCGAAACCATACCTCATTGGCGAGAACACAACTATCCATCCCGGTGCAATACTAGAGGGCTCGGTGCTTGGCGATAACGTAACAGTTGAGCATCCCATTAAGATCAAGGATTCATTGATCCTCTCTGGTTCACGCGTTACCAGCACTCAAGATCTCCAGCGCATGCTAATCACTCCAGAAGTCAGCATTGAGTGTGCTGCTAGTGAGAGGAAGTGAGCGATGGATTATCGGCGCGTGTTGGTAACCGGAGGGGCAGGATTCATTGGCTCTCACTTGGTGGGGCGTCTGCTACAAGAAGGGCTGCAGGTTGTCGTGTTGGATAATTTGTCCGTAGGCAAGCGTGAGAATGTGCCCAAGGGAGCTGAGTTTGTGCTAGGCGATGTGCGTGATTCAATAGCCGTGTCCACTGCCATCGCTGGTGTAGATGCCGTCTTCCATCTGGCTGCTAAGGTGAGCATACGCGCTTCTGTAGCCGGCTTCTATGAAGATGCGGAGACCAATCTGATGGGTACTCTCAATGTACTGCGCGTTTGTGCTTCTGCAGGCATCAGGAAGTTCATTTACGCTTCTTCGATGGCTGTATACGCAGATTCTGCCAAGCCCGTTCCTCTGCCGGAAACCCACCCAACAGTACCTATATCACCCTATGGCGTAGCCAAACTGGCTAGCGAAAGATATGCCATGCTGGTAGCCGCTCAGTCGGGCTTTCAAGCAGTAGCCTTGCGCTATTTCAACACGTATGGGCCACGCCAGACCTTTACCCCTTATGTGGGGGTGATTACTATTTTTATCCAGCGCTTGCTGAGAGGCGAGCCGCCACTGATCTTTGGGGATGGGGAACAGTGTCGTGATTTTGTATATGTTGGCGACGTGGTGGAAGCTACCTATCGGGCTCTAGTGTGCCCTGTGGATGGGGAAGTATGCAACATTGGTTCTGGTGTAGGGATCTCGGTGAACCAGATAGCTGCTCTGCTCTGTGCACGGCTAGGTCCTGGCATTGAACCACAGCACGTGCCTGCGCATCCTGGGGAGTTGCGCAATTCGATCGCTGACATAAGCAAAGCGAAGCAATTGCTTGGATATGAACCGCACGCGCGGCTATCCGAGAAGATTGATGAGATCATCGCCTGGAATCGGGAGGTCATGGGGACATGAGCGCCACTGCGACCAAAACCATATTGATCATGCCAGCCCACAATGAAGCCAGCAATATTGGCCATGTTTTGGCTGAAATCCGAGGCACTGGGCTGACATTGGACATATTGGTCGTGGATGACTGTTCGACCGATGAAACGGCGCTCGTGGCTCTCGAGGCGGGGGCGCGCGTACTGCGTTTGCCCTGTAACCTGGGCTATGGTGGGGCAGTTCAGGCGGGCTTTCGCTACGCTGTTCATTACGGCTACGATTTTGGTGTGCTGATGGATGCAGACGGGCAGCATGCCGCGGGTTGTATTACTGATTTGTTGCGGGTGGTACAGTCTGGTGAAGCGGATATTGCACTTGGTTCCCGTTTTTTAGGGAGGATGGAATATCATGCCTCTTTTTTCAAGCGTGTAGGCATGGCTTTCTTCAGCCAGGTGGTCTCGCGCATCACAAGACAGCGTATTACCGATCCGACCTCTGGCTTCCAGGCTTTCAATCGCGAGGTGATGAGCTTCTTTGCCACGGACAATTACCCTGTTGATTTTCCCGATGCGGATACCATCTTGCTGTTGCATTTTGCCGGATTCCGACTGGCTGAAGTGCCTGTTGTCATGCGCGAGAGATTAAGTGGACAGTCTATGCATTCCAGTTGGAAGCCCATTTACTATGTCTTTAAGATGTTCCTATCCATTTTTATCGTTCTGTTACGCCAGCGTACTCACAGCAATGCCGCACGGCGCGCTATCGCTCGCTAGTGGGAAAGACGACCACCATGCTGAATGCCTTGACCATAGACCTTGAGGATTGGTATCACCCCGAGTTGGTGCGTTCTCAGCTCACGCTCGCTGAGCAAGAGGCACTGGTTGAGCAATCGACGCAACCGCTGTTGGATTTGCTGCGTGAAGGAAATGTCAAGGCTACCTTCTTCATAGTAGGCCAGGTTGCACAACGCCATCCGCGCCTGATTGAAGCGCTTGCTGCAGAGGGCCATGAGCTAGCGTGCCATGGGATGAGCCATAGGCCGCTCTGGGAGATGACACCGGAGGAATTCCGAGCTGAATTGGAAGACTTTGACAGGGTCATATCGGCAGTTGTGCCCGGGGCTGACATCGTTGGGTTTCGCGCTCCGACTTTTTCGTTGGATAACCGAACACGTTGGGCTTTGGATGTCCTGGCTGAGTTTGGGTACAAGTATGACGCCAGCCTGTTTCCCATGCGAACTCCGCTCTATGGGATGGATGGCTGTCCGCTCATGCCGTACCATCCTTCGAAAGAAGATCTTGCACGACCTGATGATCATGGTGCACTGATCGAGTTTCCAATGTCAGTGTGGACAGGGGCTGGGTTGCGGCTACCTGTATCAGGGGGCTTTTATCTACGAGCAATGCCTTTTTCTTTAGTTAGGCTTTGCCTGAGGCAGATCGCTGCGCAAAGACCTGTAGTGATCTATGTGCATCCCTGGGAAGCGAATCCCTATACCCCACGGCTGCAATTGCCCTTTTGGGCGCGTCTAGCTACATATTACAATATCGGAGCAGTGCTGCCGCGGTTGCGGACGCTCCTGAAGGTGTTCCCTTTCGCGCCAATGAGGATTGTGCTCGAAGAGTTAGGAGAATTGAAAGGATGAGTGTCTGGTTTGAGGGCTGCCTGCGCCTTGCTTTGCAGGAGGAGGATGTGATGGAATTCCGAGCGCGCCTTTTCGCAATTATATTGGGCTTTGCGGTGCTCTTATTTGTCATCAATTTGGTGCGCACAAAGAAATTGAAGGAAGAATTTGCTCTGCTGTGGCTACTAACAGGCGTGGTATTGGTACTTACGCCATTGTTTATAGATTACCTAGACATGCTCGCTTATGCCTTAGGCATCGAGTACCCACCGGCGCTAATTTTTGTCCTGGCTATTATTTCGTTGCTCTTTATTCTCTTTCAATTTTCTATGCGCATCTCGCGTTTCAGCGATCAAATCAAGGTTTTGACCCAAGAGTTGGCGTTGCTTCAGGCACGGGTTGAGTTGCTTGAGCAAAGAGCCGAAAAGGGGGAAAGCGATGCAATCCATGACCGCCACACAACGTAAAGCCATAAGGTCCGAGATTCTGACCATTGCCTGCCTTTGCCTCTGGGCAACATTGATTCGCCTAATGGCATTGTTGTTACCCCAAAGAATTGTCTGGGGCGACGAGCCTTTCTACCTCTGGTTGGGGCGTAACTGGTTGAGTGGAAGGGGGTATACCTTTACTGGCTATTCCGATGTGCACCACACGCCGATGTATCCATTGCTATCGGGTTTGTTCTACCTGCTTACGCGCCAATTCACACCCAGTCCTGCTGCGGGAATGGAGTTAGCCAGCGATATTTGTTACGTGCTTTTTGGAGCCTTGTTGGTAATTCCTGTGTATTTACTGACAAAGGAAATGTACCGGCGAGAAGTTGGCTATATCACTGTCTTCCTAATGGCGGTTTATCCTGCTATCAGTATTTTGCCCCTTTTCTGGGGCACAATGACCGAACCGCCGTATTATTTCTTTGTCTACTCCGGATTGCTCCTGACCCTCCTGGCCATGCGCAGAGGGCGCATCTGGTCATATTTTCTGGCTGGGGTCTGTTTTGGCTTGGCCTACTTGACCCGGCCTGAAGCCGTGGCTTACATGGCAATCAGTGGTTTTGTGCTGGCTTTGGTCAAGCTCTTTGAGAAACAGTTATTCACGCGCCAGGCACTACTTCGCTTGGCACTCTATATTATTGGCTTCCTACTGCTGTTCTTGCCCTATGCCTATTACGTAGCTCAGGAAACTGGTTCTTGGATGATCAGTGAAAAGGCAGGAGTTACCTTTGTAACCTGCATTGGCTTATCTGAGGGAGACACTAGGGCTTTTGACCAAGCCACCTGGGGATTAGATTCCACGGGCAAGGAGGTGTTCTTTTTCTCGCGGGAGAGCTACCATGTGAGCATGTTCGATGTCATTCGAGCATATCCTTCCGAATTCCTCCAGTTGGTGATCCGAAATGTACGCCGTTTTGTCAGTTCCCTGTTGTCCTTGCGGTTATTCCCCTACTACTTTTTGCCCCTTATCGGGCTGGCTTTCTTCAAAAAGCCCTGGGATAAAACCAGAACAAAAGGGGAATTGCTCCTCTTAGCCTCCCTCACTCCGGTAGGTGTTTTCTTGCTTTTCTTCATCCAGGATCGCTATATTGCTACTTTGCTGCCCACCCTTGTTATTTGGCTGGGGTTGGGGGCTTATGAACTAGGGCTCTGGCTTAGCCAAACCGTGGCGAATTTGCTCGCTGGGCATGCATTACGGCGCCGTTGGCTGACTTTTTTGATAACAGTGCCCACGATTGTTCTCCTTCTTTTCTTTATACTACTGCAGCCAAGACTTGTCGCACAGTATACGAACACTGGATCTTTCCGCCCAGAGCATAAGGCTATTGGGCTGTGGCTGAAGGAACACATTCCCCCAGGCTCTGTGGTCATGTCCCGGTATCCTGCGATTGCCTTCTATGCGGATGCGCGCTGGGAACCCACACCCAATGCAGAGTATAAGCAGGTTCTGGCTTATGCACGTGCAAACCAAGTGGACTATTTTGTCCTGGATGAATTGGAGACTCGTGAATTACGCCCGCAACTGGCTTTTCTCTTGAATGAGTATGCCACCCCTGCAGAGCTGGAGCGAATCCATGTGGAACGCAGTGCGGCTGGAAAACTCGTCGTGTTCAAACTGGAATAGAGCAAGTCTATGGATCTCAGTGTAGTCATTCCCGCCTGGAATGAGGCGGACAATCTCGTTAAGCTGTTGCCCCAGTTGCATGCAGTGTTATCTCAACTCGGTTGCACGTATGAGATTATTGTCGTAGACAATCATTCAGCGGATGCGACAGAGGAGGTCTGCAGGGTCGCGGGCGCCCTTTTGCTGCAACAAACGGAACCAGGTTACGGCGGGGCATTGTGGGCTGGTTTTAGGCATGCCTCTGGGGAATACATCTTGACCATGGATGCAGACCTCTCCCATGCACCAGATTTTATACCAACACTATGGAATGAGCGAGAGCGTGCTGATGTGGTTATCGCTTCGCGCTACGTGAAGGGTGGCAGCACGGATATGCCGTGGTACAGGTATGTCTTGAGCATTATTCTCAATCGTGTATATACCCGAGCGCTGTCCTTGCCTGTGAAAGATATTTCCAGTGGTTTTCGCCTCTATCGCGCTTCTATCCTTCGGGACCTCGATTTGAAGAGCAGCGACTTCGATGCTTTGGAAGAGATATTGATTGAATGCTATGGACAGGGTTATCAGATCATCGAGATGCCAATGCGTTATCTGCCGCGGGACCAAGGCAAGTCAAAGGTCAAACTGTTGCGGTTTGGCATTGCCTATTTGAAAACCTTGTTCCGTATGTGGAAGTGGCGTAATTCGGTTGCCTCCGCGGACTACGATGCCCGTGCTTTTGACAGTATCATCCCTTTGCAACGATACTGGCAGCGGCGGCGTTACCAGATTGTCTTGGGTATGCTTGATCGGTCTAAACGGTGTTTGGATATTGGGTGTGGATCCAGCCGTATCCTGGGTGGCCTCAGTGCGGATTCTGTCGGTTTGGATATTAAGATGAACAAGGTTCGTTACGCGCGGCGATACCAGCGTCCCTTGGTCAATGCCAGTGCGTTTGCTTTGCCTTTTCGCGATGGTGTGTTTGATCAGGTGCTTTGTTCGCAAGTCATTGAACATCTCGAGGCGAGTGAACAACCTTTTCGCGAGATGAGCCGTGTGTTGAAAATAGGAGGACGGTTAGTACTTGGCACACCAGACTATGGAGGGAGAGTTTGGCCCATATTGGAGCGGCTCTACAAGGTTTTTGCGCCGGGAGCGTATGCTGATGAGCATATTACCCATTATGCGAAGGATACTCTGATACAATCCATGGCAATGTACGGGTTCCAATTAGAACGTGCAGAATATATCTTGGCTTCGGAAATGATTTTGCTTTTCATAAAAAGAGGAGAGTTCAGGAGCGGTGCCTTTGAAACAGTTCGTGCGTGATGTCAAAGTGTATCAATGCGAGCGTCTATTTTTCGTGGCCATTTTTGCTGCAGGTGTTGTGCTTCGCTTGTACCGCCTGGATGCTTTCGGTATCTGGCGAGACGAAGCACAAACTATTTTCCTGGCGCGTCACTCATTTCCGTTTGGTATCCTGCAGGCTTTGGAGTACGCAGACGTCAGTCCCCCTCTCTATTACTTTCTCTTGCATTTTTGGGAAAGGATTTTTGCAAGTGACTGGGGATTACGATTTTTCTCTGTAGTCTTCGGGCTGGCTATTATTCCTCTGTTATACTGGCTGGGACGCAAAATATACGGCTATAGCGTCGCGATTTTAGCAACCTACATTGCCGCTTTGTTGCCTCATCATGTTATCGTCTCGCGCACGGTGCGCATGTATTCTTTGTTGCCCTTGGTGAGTCTTTTAGCTATCTATTTTGTCTACCAACTCATTACTGCTTGTGTTGATTCATCGCATGTTAGGATAAAACGCAACACATATTTGGGTATCATCCTTTCTTTTGCTTTTTTATTATACCTACATAATGTAGGTGCTTTCTTAGTATTATCGGCGAACTGCTTAGTGGCATGGGAGATAATTCGTCATAAGGCAGCGCGGAAGCTGTTCTGGCCATGGTTTCTGACGCAGGCATGTGTAGCTTTACTATACTTGCCATGGGTGCCAATGCTCATTCGCCAACTTCGCCTGCAAGGCGCGGTGATGGGACCATGGCTGCCTCGCCAATCCCGGCTGGGCAACGTGGTGCGCCTGTTCAGCGAACTCACTGCGTTGGCTTGGCCTGGAGGCCGGCCGTGGCTATGGATCGCCCTCTTTACACTAGGCACATTTACGATTAAGATGCGCCGCGAAATTCTTGCTTTATATCTGCGCTTCTCTGTCGCTCTAGATCTCGTCCTTTTCTGTTCTATTGGCCCGATTTTATTCGCAGCATTATTCACGCCAAGGACAATCGGTATTATCCCTTCGTATGTCACCCTTGTAGCTTTTCCAGCAGTGTGCTACCTTATGGCTCGTGGGGTTAGTGCCATTCGGCCCCGTGTGCTTTCTCTAGTGGTTTTAACCTTGCTGTCTGTCTTATGGTTGCGTACAGTAAGCGTAACCTACGTACGTCCTGCGTCTAATTTGCGTGAAGTTGCGGCTTATGTTTCAGCCAGAGCCGGACCAGACGATTGCATTGTGATTGCGCCAGATTACCTGGCTTCTACTTTCAATTACTACTACAGTGGTTCGCAGAAGCAGGTGGCTTTCCCCTCTGGCTTTGGCCGGATAGAAGAAATTACCTGGCTTTATTGGGTAGACAATTGGAAGAACGCTGCTAGTTTCATTGAACCCACGTTGCAATACCTACTTCGGGAATCAAAAGCAGGTGCATGCCTTTGGTTTATCGCACCACTTGGAGCTTATCCGAATGATCCTTATTTCTCACAGATTCGGGTTTTGAAAAGCAGGTTGGATGAGATTTATGGGCCTCCGCAGGTCGTTGATTCGTTTCCTCCCGCTATTGAGTGTGCAGAGGTGTACATTTACCGTTTTCCAAAGTCTCAGGGGGTTGACTGAGTTTGATAGGTATTAGAGTTGAGTTACTTGCTTATATGGTGGAACGGAAATCATTGTGAAGAAAGTTTCATTTAACAGGCCACATGTTTATATTATGTTTTCATACAACTGGTGTATAATGGCATATAAATCATGATGTTAAGTGGAGTGAGTTATTGTGCCTTTTATGGAACTAGCGCTCAGGGGGTACATCGGTGGATTGGTCAGAAGTCCTAGCAAAGGACCCCATTTACTTGAACCTAGGGGGGAGCCTTAATTGCCATCCCAAAGCGGGCTATGAGCATTATATCTCGGTGGACATCCAACCCCCACGAGAAGGTTGGGCTGTCCAGCACGATTTGAAAAACCCTATCCCTCTTCCTGATAACTCTGTTACCCGGATTCTCTCGGAGGATTTCCTGGAGCACATTACAGTCGAGGAGATCAGGGCACTATTGAGAGAGTGCTTTCGCTTGCTCAAGCCTGGGGGGATGATGAGGATCGGCGTTCCAGACTATGGTAATCCCAAGGACTACCCTTATCTCTTGAAAGGCAGCGATCCAAGATTTCCGCGCCACGTTACGCTGACGCATTATCAGCTCATGAAAAGGCTTATCGAAGAATCGCCATTTACACGGTGTGAATTTTACCACTATTGGGATAATGGGAAGTTCGTTTACAAGGAGATTGATTATTCGTTGGGCATGGTGAAGCGCACTCCAGACAACGATCCTCGCTGTCGCATAACTGGATTAAGGCAGAAAATGCAGGTTGCTTTCCAAGATTGGATGTACCGCCTTAGGCGAGGTTTTCGCGTTAGCGAAGAGGAGTTGTCTACTCGGCCGGGTCATCGTCTTTACGTGACTTCTTTGGTGGTCGATTTGTTTAAAGACTAGGTGGTGGAGTGTTATGTGCTCCTGAACCCATTAGTGCAGTGAGTGCTATTTCTATTTTGCGAAGCTGATCAGGGGTGAGCTTTAGGTTATGATTTCGATTGTAATCCCTGTACACAATGCGGTACATACCCTCGAGGAATGTCTGCAAGCCATCCAAGGTTCCGATTATACTGATTACGAAGTGATTGTAGTGGATGATGCCTCTGTGGATGGAAGTGCAGAGGTGGCAAGGAAGTATGCCTGCCGGCTGATTCCGTTGTCTGAGAATGTAGGTGCGGCGAGAGCCAAAAACATTGGCGCAAAGGAGGCCAGAGGAGATATCATCTTGTTTACGGATGCCGATGTTGTGCTGCAACCAGATACGTTGCGCATCGTTGCAGAGCACTTTCGGGACCCCACCGTTGCTGGGGTAGTGGGGCTCCTCGATGAGAAGCTCAGGTACAGTAATTTTAGCAGCCACTTTAAGAACTTGTGGATGCACTACACGTACAAGCGTCTGGCGGAGAGTGAGGAAGCAGAACGGGGTGTGGGTGTCTTCCTGACCAGCATTGCTGCAATCCGCAAAGAGGTCTTTGAGCAGATGGGTGGATTTGACCCCAATTATCGAGGAGCAAGTGTTACCGAGGATATTGAGTTTGGTCAGCGGCTGCTATCCGCTGGACATAAGATACGGCTCGATAACCGTTTAGCGGTGGAGCATTTGAAGCATTATTCGCTCCGTGGGTTGCTGAGGACAGATTTCGAACGTGCTTTTGGCTTGACCAAGACTTGGCTACGCAAGAAGTTCGACCCGGCTCTCAGAGGGAGAGGACAGAGGTATTACGCGTCAGTGCCGTGGTTTTTTATGCTGGGGGTACCCCTGGCTTGGCTGCTGCCTGGGTTTGTCCTTTTGGCTTTGTGGAAACGGCAATTCATCTGGGGATTGGTAGCATGTTGTACTTATGTGGCTATCCTGCTTGTCAACGCACCTTTTCTGAACGCCCTACGTCGTGCGCGAGGTTGGTTCTTCGGGCTGCAATCTTGCCTGTTTTTACCCATTGATTTATGGATTTCTGGATTAGGTGTCTTGTGGGCAGTGATAGATTATTTGCGAGGCAATCGGTATTAGCGCTAGTTTTCCGCGCGATTCAAGTAGGCTGTAAGATGTTATGAGGAGATGAGTAGTGAATTACAAGCGTTACCTGAAGTATGGCAGTCGCATCTTGTACAAAAGAGGGGCATCGCCGATATATTTTGTATTCTTTGTCACCGATTTCTGCAATGCGCGCTGTAAGCACTGTCTGCTCGCCGAGCATAACCCTACCGCAAAGGAAAGGGAGCTGACCATTGATGAGATTGAGCGTGTCTCAGCCAGCATGGATGACATGCTCTTCTTCACCCCTACCGGTGGGGAGCCTTTCCTCCGGCGAGATTTGGCAGAAATCGTGCGCATTTTCCACCGCAACAACCATGCTGCCAATGTAGGCATCCCAACGAATGGCAGTCTCACCGCACGGGTTGTCGAAACCACGAAAGATATGCTAGAAACCTGCCCTGGCCTAGATTTGCACATTGATGTTTCTATCGATGGCATCGGGGAGCGGCACGATGCAATTCGTCAATTTCCAGGGCTGTTTGACCGTGCTATCCGCACTTATAAAGAACTGCGGCTGCTAGAGAAGCACTACCCTAATTTCAGCACTTGTGTGGAGATCACGGTTTCTGCGTATAATCAAGACCACTTGCTGGAACTATACGACTATTTGACGCAGCAGGTGGGGGTCAATACCGTCTTCACGCTCTTAACGCGCGGTGCACCACGTGATCCCGGTGCCAAAAATTTCGACATTCGCAAATATGAGGAACTACACGCCGTATTGGAGCGCGATAACAAAGCGCGCATATTATCTGGGTATTACAAAATGCCCTTCTCCGACTTTTTGAACGCAAAACGCATCGTACGGCCGCGCATTATCGCGAAGACGGTACGTGAACGCCGTTTCCAGATCCCTTGCTATGCTGGCTCTTTGGGTGGCGCGATGTTCAGTGAAGGTCAGGTCCTGCCTTGCGAGTTGCTCATAGACAAGGAGATCGGCAACGTGCGTGATTATGATTACGATTTCAAAAAGATTTGGTATAGCCCAAAAGCGGATGAGGTGCGCCGATACATTCGGGACACTAGGTGCTTCTGCACATATGAGTGTTTTCTAACGGTCAATATCCTATTCAACCCGTTGGTCTTGCCCAGCGTGGTGAAGGAGTGGGGAGCACTCAAGTGGAGTAAGTTCAAGCATTGGATAAAAGGCGGGGCGGAGCCGGCAGGCGTCTTGACTTTGTCCACTGACGACAGGTAATCTCAGTTAGGAAGGAAATGGGGTGTATAAAGGGCATTCGATCTCCGTGGTGATACCTTGTTACAACGAAGAGGAAGGGATTCAGGTTACGCTTGCTGATATGCCAGATATGGTAGACGAAGTCATTGTAGTGGACAACAACTGCACCGACCGCACGGCAGAAGTGGCTGCTAGCATGGGTGCGAAAGTAGTATTTGAACCCAAGCCTGGTTATGGTGCAGCGTGCAAAGCCGGGTTTCGCGCCGCGACAGGGGACATTATCGTGGCGATGGACGGCGATGCAACCTATCCGCGTAATTTCATTCCTGTTCTTCTAGATGTGATGATTGAGGAAGGTATTGACTTTATTTCCTGTGACCGCACAGGTCATAAAGCAGAGGAAGCCAACTCGTTCCTGCGCGTTCTGGGCAATTTCATTCTCAATTTGACTATGTTTGGGCTTTTCTTCATCTGGTTGAAAGACTCTCAGTCGGGAATGTGGGTTTTCAGGCGCTCGATTCTCTCGCAGTTTGACTTGATCAGCGATCACATGTCCTTTTCGGAGGAGTTGAAGATTGAAGCCTTTACACGGAAGGGCTTGAAAGCCCGTGAGTTGCCCATTTACTATAAAGCGCGTGTGGGCGAGAGCAAGTTGCAACTTTGGCGCGATGGATTTGCCAATCTTGTCTTTTTGTTCAGGAAAAGATTGAGGAGATGGCAGAAACGCCTGAGGAAGCAGTGAATCCGAGAATAGCCTATGAGAATGCCTTTGCAGGCAAGAGGGTGTTGATTACCGGTGGGCTTGGCTTTATCGGTAGTAACCTAGCGATACGCCTGGTCGAGTTGGAGGCTGACGTGCTTATTGTAGACTCGTTGATACCCCACTATGGCGGTAATTTGTTCAATATAGAGCCCGTCAAGGACAAGGTGCGCGTGAATATCGCAGATGTGCGCGACGTGAATAGCATGAATTATCTCGTGCGTGGACAGGATTACCTGTTCAATTTGGCGGGACAGGTCAGCCATATTGATAGCATGGAGGATCCCTATACCGATCTGGAGATCAACTGCCGTGCGCAATTGTCCATTCTGGAAGCTTGCCGCCATAACAACCCGACAATCAAGATTGTCTATGCCAGCACGCGGCAAGTCTACGGGATTCCGGAGTACCTGCCTGTAGATGAAAAACACCTCTTGCGCCCTACGGATGTCAATGGCATTAACAAAATGGCTGGCGAGTGGTATCATATCCTTTATAATAATGTCTATGGAATTCGCGCTGTTTCGCTGCGCCTGACCAATACATATGGGCCGCGTTTGTTGATGAAGCACAATCGGCAGGGTTTTGTAGCCTGGTTCATTCGTCAGGCAATTGACAATGAGGAAATACAGATTTTTGGCGATGGATCGCAGGTACGCGATCTGAACTATGTGGACGATGTGGTTGAGGCGATGCTGTTGGCGGCTGTTTACGATGGGGCGAATGGACGTATTTTCAACTTGGGAAATACGCCCCCCGTAAGCCTGTTAGAATTTGTGCGAGTGTTGTTGGAAGTATGCCAGGAGTTCGGTGCAGGCAAGGGTGGTTATCGCTTGGTGCCCTTCCCGCTGGACAAAAAGCGCATTGATATTGGTGATTACTATGCCGACTACAGCAAGATCCGAAAGACACTAGGTTGGAACCCCCAAGTGCCTCTCCGAGAGGGCTTGCGGCGTACCGTCGCGTACTATATGCAGTATCGGGAGCATTATTGGGATTGAGAGAGGCTCTTTTGGGGGCAGTTGTAATCGACTGAAATGCCCGGCATGATCTTGAGTAGGTGAGGGATAAGGCAATGCGTCAGAAAGTGATTGTTGTGATGCCCGCTTACAATGCGGCAAAGACTTTGGAGCGTACTTACAATGACCTGCCCAAAGAGGTGGTGGATAAAGTCATCCTGGTGGACGATGTGAGTCAGGATGAGACGGTGGAGATTGCTCGGCGGCTTGGATTGGAGGTGGTGGTTCATATCCAAAACAAGGGCTATGGTGGCAATCAGAAGACCTGCTATCTCAAGGCACTGGAAGAAGGGGCCGACATTGTCGTTATGCTGCATCCCGATTATCAGTATGATTCTACGCTCGTGCCTGAGTTGATCCGGCCCATTCAGGAAGGCAAAGCGGATATGATGTTGGGTTCCCGCTTTCTGAGTGGTGGCACTTTGGCTGGGGGGATGCCCTTGTACAAGTACATCTCCAATCGCATTTTGACCATGATCGAGAACCTTGTCCTAGGACAGCATTTGTCAGAGTGCCATACCGGGTTTCGTGCCTATAGCAGGCGATTCTTGGAGACCATTCCCTTCCTGTTGAATTCGGATAATTTCGTATTCGATACGGAAGTAATCGCCCAGGCAGTGGCTTTTGGTTTTCGCATTGGCGAAATCGCGGTGCCTACACGTTACTTCAAAGAAGCCTCTTCGGTGAACTTTAAGAACAGCGTGATTTACGGCCTGAGCACGTTAGCGGTCATGGTGCGTTATCTCCTGGCGAAATGGAACATTGTGCGCTATCCCCAATTCAAGAAGACATTGCCCGAAATCATCAGCCGTTATCACTTGCCCCAGATCATCCGGCGTCAACCGAGTGCGGATGCAATGGAAGCAGTGAATAAACCGGTTCAAGGGAGCAACCAGTCCTGAACTATGCTCTGTCTTGAGAGGTCCCTTGGCTTAGATCGCTTGCAGAATCTCCTATTCCCAGCATTGGCTTTGCTCGTTGCTGCGCTACTGCTTTTCGGCCGGTTGGATGACATGTATTTGTGGCAGGACGAGGCTGAAACAGCTCTTGTTTCGCGCCATTTGCTCGCTTACGGTCTGCCTCTGGCGTCAGACGGTAAAACTTGGGTTCAACAAACCGATGATCCCTTTGTGTCGTTTCGACATAACTATATCTGGATTTTTCACTCCTGGCTGCAATTTGCACTGGTGGCCCTGGCTTTTGCCATCCTTGGACCAACCACATTTGCAGCGCGGTTGCCATTTGTGCTCGTTGGTTTGATTACTTATGCTTTTTTCCATGGCTTTGTCTCGCGATGGCTGAAAGATGGTCGCACGGTGCGAGTAGCGACGCTCCTCTTGCTTTTTTGCGTGCCGTTTATCCTACATTTGCGGCAGTGTCGCTACTATGCTCTCGTTGCCTTTATGACTTTGGTGATTCTGGATGCTTATTTGCGCTTGCGGACGGAGGAACGGTGGGCACTGCCTTACTTTATTTTGGCAGCAGTGCTGTTGTATCATAGCCACTTCGGTGCCTTCTTTCCTACGATGGTAGCCTTGTCCATGCATTTCTTCCTTTCCAAGCCTAGGGGCAAGATGTTGTATCAGTTTCTTCTTGCCTTGGCTGTGATTGCCGTGCTGGTATTGCCTTGGGCTTACTTTATGCGGATATGGAATCGCGGCCAGTTATTTTTATTGGACCGTTTCTTGGCTCACCTTGGACAATATTTCATGTTCATTACGGTATGGATTTTCCCTTTGATTCTGGTGCCCGTCTTACTAGTGGCGTGGATGCGACGCTCCCGCAACAATGGACTTGCTTTGAATCCGGCACAGTCTACTTTCTGTGAAGTCGCTGGTTCTGTGGTCTTGCTGAACTTGTTCATTCTTTCTGTTTCTGCCGCTTTTGACTGGGTATTTTTCCGATACATACTCCATCTGGTTCCTTTGTTGCTGGTGCTCTTGGCAATCGTCGTTGTGCTCATCATGGAGCGGCACTTGATTTTAGGAGCTGCCATGTTGGGTATGCTCGTAACGTGCAATGTTTTGCATATCTTGCCTTATACATTTTCTGGGATTAAGCACATCAATTGGCAACATTTATGGCCGGGTTCGGAGGCATTTGGTGCATTGCAAAGGCGCTGGGCCGTTGCCGTCTACTTTCGCTCTGATATTCTGATGTACGCACAGCAGTTAACCCATTCTTACGAAGGGCCTATCGAAGGGTTGGTACATTACCTCTCTCAACATGCTAAGCCAGGCGAGACGGTGGTGGTGAACGATGAGGAATTGCCGCTAATGTTCTACACCAATCTCCGTGTGTTAGGAGGCTTTGGCTTGCACGGCGTTTCGGCTGAAATACAGCCAGATTGGGTGATTGACCGCAAACACGGGTATTACCGTGACTTGTTGGCTAAGGTTGTGTCCTCCGGACCCTATGAACGTATCGAGATACCTTATCCAGACATACGGTGGGAGAACCGAGAGGAACCAGGGGCTCACCATTATCTCACCGTGCAGGACGAGGACAACGTAGTGCTGTACAGGCTGCGGAGGGACTAACGTGGTCAGAATGCCTCCGCTCGTGACTACGGTGGTTCATGAGATAGAAGCCAGATTTCTCTGGCTTCTTCTCATCGCTGGGATATTGCTGCTGTTTGCAGACTTGGGTGATGCCTGCCTATGGCAAGACGAAGCGGAGACGGCCGTTATCGCGCGCCATTGGCTGGCTTATGGGCTGCCGCTTTCAAGCGATGGCGTGACCTGGGTGCAGCAGCGAGGTCAGCCTTTTATCGAGTTCACGCAAGACTATGTCTGGATTTATCACCCTTGGTTGCAATTCGCGCTGACCGCTGCTGCTTTTGCAGCCCTTGGCTTTTCTACGGTTGCAGCGCGCGTCCCGTTTGTGTTGGTGGGCTTGATTTCCCTCTGTTTTTTCTACCGGTTTCTCTTACGTTGGTTAAAGGAGGAGCGCGTTGCCCAGGTAGGTGCTGTGCTTCTGTTATTTTGCATTCCTTTTCTGTTGCTGATGCGGCAGTGCCGTTATCACGCCTTGTCTGCGTTGTTCACCTTGCTCACGTTGGACTCTTATCTGTATTTGCGCTCAGAAAAACCTTGGGCAGCGCCTTATTTTGTGCTATCAGCAGTTTTGCTCTTCCATAGCCAATATCTTGCTTTTTTCCCCACATTAGCCGCATTGCTGGTGCATCTGATCTCTTCTCGTGTGATGCGCACTGCTTGGCGCCGCTTTTTGATTGCCTTCGTTCTCATTGCTATGCTCGTAACGCCCTGGGCGTATTTCATGCGCCTTGGGGGGCGGTCGGGCTTCTTACCAACACAGGGTCAATCAACACGTGCTAGTCTTTTGCGCTGGAACCGCTTTGTGGGGCGGCTAGGGCAATATTTTCTACACATCACTCTTTGGATTTTTCCTTTGCTATTGGCTTTGGCTCTGATCGTTGCTTGGCTGCGACATCCCAGAGGTGCTGAATGGGCGTTGAGTTCAACGCAGATCGGCTTTTGTCAGCTTGGCAGCCTTGTGGTCCTGATAAATCTCGCGACACTCTCTGCGCTGGGCTGGGTTTTCTTCCGTTACCTTGCGCATTTGATTCCATTATTGCTAGCTATGTTGGCAATTGTCCTTGTTTGGCTTGCCAAGCGCTGGCCTGTATTGGCATATACCTTGCTCATAGTTCTCATAACCAGTAATGGCTTGCATATCTTGCCATACAAGCTGCTGAGTGTGGCTATGGAACAAAGCCATTTATGGCAAAAGCCTATCGCATCACCAATAATAGATTGGGTCAGTTTGATCCAAGACATTCGTTTTCGCTCCGACGTTTGGATGTATGCTCAAGAATTAACCCATCCCTATGAGGGACCCGTCGAAGGATTGGTGGCATATCTCGCTCAGCATGCGCAGCCGGGACAGACAGTTTTGGTCAACTATGAGGATTTGCCGCTCCAGTTCTATACTCACCTGCGTATATTAGGTGGGTTCGCTGCTCGTGGTGTGTCCCCTGATGTGCAACCAGACTGGATAATTGACCGCAAATACGGGCACTACCGCGACATCCTCGCCACCATCCTTGCTGCAGGCGCATATGAGCGCATCGAAATACCCTATCCGGACATACGCAACGAGAACCGTGAAGAAGCATACAAGCATCATTATCTTACGGTGCGAGATGAGGATAATGTGGTGCTATACCGACGTAAGGGAGGCTAGCTTGCGGAAAGTCTGGCCTTGGGTAGAGAAAAACTTCTTTTGGTTGCTCCTCGTTGTGGGTGCGGTCTTGCTATTTGCGAATCTTGGGAACATCTATCTATGGCAAGATGAAGCGGAGACTGCTTTGCTCTCCCAAAGGTTAGGTATGTATGGGTTGCCGTTGGCTTTCGATGGCCGCAATTTGATCCGCCAAGCTCCCCAAGATGTGCAATACACGGACGATTACGTCTGGGTATATCATCCCTGGTTTCCTTTTTATTTGACGGCTTTATCCTTCGCCTTGTTGGGTCCCACGACATTTGCGGCGCGTTTGCCATATGCTTTGGCGGGGTTGGCGACCATTCTCCTGTTGTACTACTGTGTGAACCGCTATTTTCGCGATCGGCGCATCGCCATGCTCAGTGCAAGCTTCTTGTTGTTTTGTGTACCATTTTTGCTCCATGCGCGGCAATGCAAGTACTTCCCCTTTGCTGCCCTGTTCACTGTCGCCCTGTTGGATGCTTATCTCCGCTTGCTTCAAGATCATGTGCCTGACTTTATTTTGCCCTATTTCGTGCTGGCAGGTTTTCTCCTATTTCAGAGCAATTTCGGCGCATTTATTCCCATCATTGCATCCTTGGGCATCCATTTTCTCCTTAGCCGTCCAGGATGGGCGGTGGTGAAACGCATGGCATTAGCCATGAGCATTCTTTTCCTTTTCACGATACCTTGGGGGGTCTACCTACAAGCTTGGGCACGTGGACGGTTTGTTTTTGATGTGTACCGTTTCTCTGGCCATATGGCGCATTACATAGTCTACATTACAGGCTGGATCTTGCCCTGGCCGTTGGTACTGTGTTTTGCTTGTTGGTACTTGCGGGGCAAAAATGGCTTGCGTCTGACGGAAAGCGAGATCTCCATTGTAAATTTGTACCTTCTGGTGATTTTGATCACGCTTCTCTTCTTATCCGCAACCTTTATTTGGATGTATTTCAGCTATATTGTGCAATTGGTCCCACTGCTGACCGTGATTTTGGCGTTGACTGTGCGGAAAATTTGGGATCGCTCTCGTACGCTGGGCTATGTGTTGCTAGTCTTGCTGGTAGGGACCAATATGCTGCATATTTTCCCGTACTGCCTGCCGCTGGCTAGGGAGTTTAAATGGGCTTCCCTTGCTCCACGTCGTTATCTAGCCGAGACCGATGCTTTGATTGAGACGGCTAGCCGTGTGCGCTTTGATCTAGCAAACTATATCTATGAGCTGACTCATGACTATGATGGGCCAGATGAAGGCATCGTATTGTTTCTGCGCGAACATGCGTCGCCGGGAGACATCGTCTTGACCAGCTATGGCGAGTTGCCTATAGTGTTCTACACTGGGTTGGATATTGCAGGTGGATTGTCTGCCTATCGCCTTGAGCAAGTGGGGCATCCAGAATGGGTGATTGATCGAAGGGAGGGTTTCTATCGGGAGGCTATCGCGCAAATCATTGCCAATGGGAATTATGAGGCGATCGAAATACCTTATCCAGACATCTTATGGGGCAACCGGCCAGTACCGGAGTACCACAAGTTTGCCACTGTGTGTGGTGTCCCAAATGTGGTGATTTACCATCGCTTAGATTAGGAAATATCTGCTGCTCGCTGGCTCAGGGAATATGGTTGGAGCATAGGGTAGGATGTTCGTGCATCTGATATTTATAGGAGTTTGATGTGAGAGATATGTCGTCTAGGATAAGGAATTTGCTGAGCAATCGGGAGTTATGGATGCTGCTCGCTATCATTAGCGCTTCGTTAGTGCTCAGGTTTGCTCTGATACGCGTGGATCGCATTGTGCGCTGGGATGAGCCAGATTATCTGATACTCGGTCGGAATCTTTTCACCGGGCAGGGTTATACGGTGAGCGGCCGGCCCGAGCTGCATTATGCGCCTTTGTTCCCCATCGTCACGGGCATGCTGTACCCGCTGACAAAGGATATGAAGCTGAACAGTGATATCTGTTTCATCATTTTTGGTACGCTGACACTTTTGCCGTTCTATGGGCTTGCGAAGCGACTTTTTGGCTTGCGCATCGGCTTGATGAGTGTGGTTTTTTTGTGCTTTTTCCCAGCGTTAACGGCGGCGGTGCTTTTCTGGGGCACTATGTTGGAGCCGCTTTATCTCTTCCTTCTTTATGCGGCGCTTTTTGCGGTTTGGGTCGCATGGGAGACACAAAAACTAGGTGCTTATCTGGCTGCAGGGGCATTATTTGGGCTGGCTTATCTGACCAAGCCAGAAGCAGTGGTCTATGTAGGAGTGATGTTTTTCCTGCTATTTTTGGCTAATTTGAGGCGTTCACCGTTCACTTGGCACGCTGGCTTTCGCCTAGCGGCTGGCATAGTCGCTTTTTTCCTGGTTATTTAGCCGTACATAGTTTTCCTGTAACGCCAAACAGGCCGTGTCATGGTCAGTGGCAAATTAGGCGTTACCTATGTGGCAGGGCAGGGTGCAGTAGATCATGACCCAGTCCTCTACGATCAGGCATTGTCTCGCTTGGATAAATCTGGCGAGGAGATCATTTGGTTTTCGGCAGATCGTTTCCAATACAGTGTGTGGGATTCTATTCAGGCTGACCCACGGGGTTTTGTACGCAGGGTATGGCGAAATGTGAATACCTTGGAGGGGGTTTTATTCACTAGGCAGGTTTTCCCCTTTTATTTCCTCATTATCCTTAGTGCAGGCTGGTTTGGCCAGGCGTGGAATAAGGAGAGGGTGGTAAAGGAGGCGTTCCTTTTTGCCATTATATTGCCTGTATTTATTTTCCTGCCTTTCCACATCGAATTGCGTTACTTTGCACCGATGTTACCAATCTTTTTGTTGTGGCTGGCAAAGGGAATTACCGCATTGGCAGATTGGCTCCAACAAACCTGGATGAACCTGCGTCCCAGCGCTACACCGTTATCTAGGATAGGTGTGAGGTTTTCTGTATTAGCCTGTGCGCTGGTAGTGCTCTATTTTCTCGTTCTGCAGCCTCTGGTTGTGCGCGATGGATTGGCAGGGATGAATCCCAGCCGTCGCGAGGCAGGGCTTTGGCTGAAGGCCAACGCTCCACCTGACGCGTTGATCATGTCTCGCGATACCGAAGTACCTTTCTATGCCGAACGGCGTTGGGCGGCCACACCGCACGAGGACTATGCGCACTTTATTGCCTATGTGCGCAAGCGAGGTGCGAATTACCTAGTTGTTGACGAGCGGGAGGTTACAGTTATCCGTCCGCAACTTCGCCTCTTGTTGAATGAGGATGCACCGCCCTCTGGCTTACGGCATGTATATACTGCCTATGACCCAAGGGGCAACACGATCGTCTATGAGGTGCTTTATTGACTGTGACAAGGAGTTCAGCCAATTCCTATAGGGTGAACCTCATCAATCCGCCAAGTGCTCCAGGCACGTTAGCTAACCGCGAAGGGGCAGCGGGCATGGGGGTTGTCTATCCGTCATCAGAGTCCTTCTTTTATCCGCCACAGACATTAGCTACTGTGGCGGCTACCCTGCGGGATGCGGGTTATGAAGTGCGGGCTTTTGACGCTGTAGTAGAGGAAGTAACCGCGGATGTCACGCAGGCGAATGCAATTGGCGTATTTGTTGCGTATGCCACCCTGGACAACGACCTTGCCTTTATTCAGGCTCTGCGGAAACAGACTGGGGCTAAGTTGATCGCCTTTGGTCCGGCGCTGCGCTTTGTTGGCGAGGAGGTTCTGCATCGCGCGCCTGTGGACGCAGTCCTAGTGGGCGATGCGGAAGGTTTTTTCGCAACTGCATTGCAGTATCTAGAAGCCAGAGTGGAATCACGCCCTTTGATCCTCACACCAGAGAGCGTAAGGGCATCAGGCTTTGATGCACAGGGCTTTGTGCAGGATCTAGATGCACTGCCCTTCCCGGCGTGGGACATGCTGCCCCACAAGAAATACAGAGTTTTAACCATCTTGAGCAGCCGAGGTTGCCCAGATCGTTGTGCATATTGTCCCTATGCTGCAGCCCAGGGGCATCATTTTCGTGCCCGTTCAGTAGAGAATGTCTTATCAGAACTGGACTGGCTAAGTCACCGGTTTCATCCTGCCCGGCTGGTCTTTCGCGATCCGGCCTTTGCCTACAACCGTGAGAGAGTAATTGCTCTCTGTGAAGGGATGTTGAAACGCAAACTGCGTCTGAACTGGGAGTGTGAATCAAGGCCCGAACATTTTGATGCCGAGTTGCTCCGGCTCATGCGACGCGCTGGCTGTCAATGGATCAAGATTGGGCTGGAGACGACCGATGGGCAATTGCTGCAAAAGGTGCGCCGGGTGGGTTCGTCTGGAGAGGCTGTGGCGTATCTTGATCGTGTCGCCGAGGTAGTCAAGACCTGTAGGGAGATTGGGCTGCCGTGCCGCTTGTTTGTTATGGCCGGCTTACCAGGTCAAGATCTCGCCATGGCTCAACAAACGAGCACCTTTGTCGAGACACTCAAGCCAACAGCGTTGAATGTGAAGGCATTCGAGAGATACCCTGGCATTGAGTTAGATGTTGAAGCGGAGGGGGATTGCGAGGCACAGATGGCAATCTTATGTAGGGCACAAGAAGCACTCAGGAGTTATCCGCCTGCCCCAACCCTACTTTCGCGCGGCAAGCATTGGTTAAGGCGCGTTTGGCGTGGAGAATAAGGTGAGTAGTGATGCAGCAGAAGGCATAGAGAGACTTGCATGCGTGCATTTGTGACTGGTGCAACGGGTTTTGTGGGCTCGGCTGTGGTGCGCAGCCTGCTACGCAGAGGTGTTGCAGTGAAGGCGCTGGCTCGGCGAAGCAGCGACCTGCGCAATATCGCTGGCCTTGATGTGGAAGTATTCTATGGTGATTTATTCGATGAGGAGGGGCTAGCATGTGCTTTGCGGGGCTGTGATGTTTTGTACCATATCGCTGCTTACTATAGCACAGATGAAGCAGATGCTCCCATGATGTATGAGGTCAATGTGCGCGGCACCAAGACGGTCATGCGCGCGGCGTTGAAAGCGGGTGTGCCGCGGGCTGTCCATACCAGTACCATTGGCACCATTGGCCAACCCATGGATGGCAGTTTAGCGACGGAGGAAGCGCCTTTCAATCTATGGGATACCGGCAGCCATTATGTGAAATCGAAATACCTTGGGGAGATCGCAGCGCTGGCAATGAACGAGCAAGGCCTGTCAGTCGTCGTCGTGAATCCATGCGCTCCAGTGGGGCCACGTGACATCAAGCCAAGCAGCACTGGGCAACGTATTGTGGACTATCTCAATGGCAGGCTTCCCTCCTTTGTGTCTGGTGGGATCAATTTCATTTCCGTGCACGATGTTGCGGAGGGTGAGGTATTGGCGGCGGAGAGAGGGCGTGCAGGGGAAAGGTACATCCTGGGACATAGGGAAGGCAATTTGTCCTTGTCAGACTTCTTGACCCTTATGGAAGAGGTATCTGGAGTAAGGGCTCCCCGTATGCCCAGATCTTGGCCATCGCTTTGGCCTATACGACGAGGCAAGCCAGCCGAAGAGGCGCCGAGTTTCAGACCTAAAGCGCTCACTTGTGATCCTTCGAAGGCTATTTGTGAGCTGGGGTTGCCACAGACGCCGCTAGCAGTAGCCTTTGCGGAAGCAGTGGCTTGGTTCCGAGAGAATGGGTATGTCCGTATGTAAAGGGGAGTAAGGAATGCAGAGACTTGCTAGGTGGGTGCGGCACATGCGAAAACTACTCCTGGGTTTTTTGATGCACTTGTCGGCAGTCCCCGGGGTGGGGTGGTTTACCGTGCGGTTAGCAGAGATTATCGTTGGGCCGTACAAAGATCGGCGGATTCTGGCGCTGGTAACTCCTCGACCCTATATCTCGTCTCACGCTCAGATCAAATGCCCCAATCTACGGCTTGGGCGGAACTGTTTCATTGACGAACGAGTAACCATTTATGCCCATCATGACGGCGGCGAGGTGCGCTTGGGCGATCGCGTACATGTATACCGGGATACGATCATCGAAGTTGGAGCAGGAGGCAGTGTCATTATTGGCGATAATACGCATATTCAGGCAGCCTGCAATATTAAGGGTTTCTTGGGCAGCGTTGTTATTGGCTGCAATGTGCAGATTGCCCCCCATTGTGCTTTCAGCCCCTATGAACACAATTTCGAAGACCGGAATAAGGCAATCAACGAACAGGGCATCCGCAGCGCAGGCGATATTGTGCTGGAAGACGATGTATGGCTTGGTTTGGGGGTTAAGGTGCTGGAAGGAGTCCGTATTGGCAAGGGTGCCGTGATTGGCGCTGGTGCTGTGGTGACCAAGGATATCCCAGCGTATGCGATTGCGGTGGGTGTGCCAGCGCACGTGATCCGCAAACGTGGTGAGGCGTGAAAGATCTGTAATGTCTGCTTATTGTGCTTTTCATAAGTTTTTCATTTTAGATGGATACAATGGACTCCAAAGAAGGTGACATGCTGGAATACGTTCGTTGCAATCTCTGCGGTGCTGATAATACAGAGCCAGTGGCTGAAATCGAGGGCTTTCACATCGTGCGCTGTCGTCAATGTGGCCTAATCTATGTCAATCCACGCTACCGTGAGGATTTTCTGCAACAGCTCTATACCGCCGAGTACTATGACCATGATGGCATCCGAAATGGGCAGGCATTCTTCGGTTATGAGGATTATATCGCCGATGAGGAGAATATTCGAATCACCTTTGCCAAGCGCTTGAGAACCATCGAGCGATTTGTGAACAAAGGTAGATTGCTGGATGTTGGTTGTGCCACTGGTTTTTTCCTTGATCTGGCACGTGCCAAGGGATGGGAGGTGGTCGGTAGTGAGGTATCCGAATTTGCCGCGCAATATGCGCGTGAAAAGTTTGGTTTAGAGGTGCACCTGGGAGCGCTGAGGCAGTTGCATTTTGCACCAGAGGCATTTGACGCGGTAACGATGTGGGATGTGATCGAGCACGTGGCTGATCCCATGGGGGATTTGCAGGAGGTTTGGCGCATTCTGCGCGAAGGCGGGTTGCTTTCCCTGATCACGCCGGATAGTGACAGTCTCGTGGCTCGCTTGTTGGGTAAGCGTTGGGAAGAATTACGCCGCGTGCGTGAACACATCTACTTCTTTTCCCGGCGGACGATCACCGAGATGTTGCGCCGAGCGGGTTTCGAGGTGTTGAGGATAGAAAGCGCTGATAAGGTTTTCTATTTGGGCCCAGCGATGGAGCGGCTGAAATATTACACCTGGGATGGAGTGCTGACGAAGACGGCTACTCACCTGGTCTACAAACTGGGCTTGGACAGGATACGTATCAACATTAATCCGTTCACCAAGATCGCTGTTTATGCACGTAAGCGAACCGAGACCTCGCTTTAAGAGCATTCCTTCTTTGACGAATCATTGCCCACACAGTACAATGGAGCGTATGTCATACGTCTATTCAGTAGAGTAGTACCACTATTTGTCAGGAGAGGCTCAATGACCAAGCCGTCTGTCCTTGTTATCATTGCCCTCGTTTTCACCGTGGGGCTGTGGCTGATAGTATCCTTCGCTGTGGCGAACCAAGCGGCAGCAGCAGTTGTCTTGCCTGTTCAGGCACAGCAAGGAGTATATACAGTGACCTTTCAATCTGGTGTGTCTCCTGCCGGATACAGTGGCGCGGAGGATGCCTTTATTAACTACTTTTCTGCAAATGAAAATCAAGGTTCTAGCGGTGAACTGTGGATTAGGAGCGATGGATGGCAACGCGCGCTGCTCAGGTTCGACTTGCAACAGCATATTCCAGGAGGCGTGCGCGTGCTTTCGGCGACGCTAACCCTTCATGTCAACAGTAGGACGGCCTCAAACCGCGCACGTTTGCTATGCTACCAGGTATTGCAGCCCTGGATAGAGTCTCAAGTGACATGGAACAATGCTTCACAAGGAATACCCTGGACTGGAGGGGGTGGATGCGACGGGAACTCACGTTCTGATGTCCCCTCTTGCCAAACTGAAGTGAACATCCCCTCTGGGAACATCGTGCTGGATCTGACCAGCTTGGTACAAGTGTGGGTCAATAACCCGGCAGAAAATTACGGATTTCTGCTGAAAGGGGAGACCATCGAAGGGAATGTAACCTATAAATTCACCAGCGCCGACGGTACCCGTGACTATCGGCCCAAGCTGGTAGTGATGTACGAGGGTGCACCCCCGCTAGCCACGCCAACACCTACACGGACGCCGACCAAAACGCCTACACCTTTCCCCCCAACGGTTATCACCTCAACCTTGGCTGATTGGCAATTTGATGCATGCCTGAAGGTTAGCCCGGAGAAGCCCGTATCCAATGAAGAGAGGATGGTGCTCATTTGGCAGGGGACTCCTTGGATGGCTGAACTGCGAATCACTTTTTGTAACAGCGAGAGTCCACAGCCGGTCTATCTCAATGGCCGGATGATCGGAACAGCACCAATCACCCCGACTGAAAACTGCGAATGCAACGAAGAACAGCGCCGTGGCTATCAAGCGAGATTTGAAATAGACCCCCACTTGATTGATCCTGGGCCAAGTTATATCAATGTGATTACGATTACCAATGAGGCAAACTCCTGGGACCGCATCAAAGCCTATGGAGCCCACATTATCCTTAGCGGAGATATCACAGGCGCGACACGCTCTTATTTCGATTTCTCCTACGATTTTGATGGGACGCCCATAAAGGGGGCGGTGCAAATCCCAATTGGCTATAATCCAGATGTAGCTACCCCTTTGCTTATCTCGGTGCCTGGCACTGGAGAGGACAAAGACCATGGTCTAATCAGATATGCAGTGCGTGCGAACGAGATGGGCTGGCTATTGGCTTCTCTGGATATGCGTAAGGGATGGAGCAGCCCTTCCGCCTCACGAGCCAGGACGCCTTCTCTGGCTGTACAGCACGATATTATCAAGCTCTTGCAGTATGTGCAGGCTAATTACAATGTAGACCGGACGCGGGTCTATATCGCGGGCTTTTCAACTGGTGGAGGCATTGCCGCCACTGTAGCGGCGAAGTATCCGGATGTTTTCGCAGGGGTTATTGATTACGCAGGTGTGACAAACTATGCCGAGTGGTATCAGGAACGGGGAGACCTGGCTGATGTATTGAATCGCGAATTCAATGGCACTCCAGATGGGAATTTTGAGTATGCGCGTAGATCTAGTCGTTTGTTGGCACGCAATTTGCAGTATGTGGCGATGCGTATTGTGCATGGCACGGCGGATGATCGGGTGCGCTTTAGCCAGTCATCCCTGATGTACAACGAAGCGATGCCCTTATTCTATGACCCGGCGCTCACCTTCAAGGAATTTTATCCGCATTTGGGAGGGCACACTCCTGAACTCCCTGGAGTAAGCGAAACAGACCTGCTATTCCTGTCCCATCATCACCTAGTGGAGAATCCACGTGAACTGAAAATCATTACCGATGAAGGCAAAAGTTACTACTGGCTTCGGGTGGATAAGATGAATACCTCATCCACCGCATGGCGGGGTTGGGTGGAGATCGAAGCCAGGTATGACCTCGAGAGCAGCACCATTTGGCTGAATGCGAAGGAAGGGGATTTTGCGGAAGGCAAGCCACTTACGGTCACGCTCGATTTGTCAAAGATGGGCTTGGACGTTGCTATCCCATATGATATCGAAGAATACGATGACCGGACCGGTGATTTCTCTTTCCGCTCGGCAGTTGTGCCTACTGCAGGCAAGCTGATCCTGACGGTGCCGCGGAACGCGTTGGGATACGTAGCCCGTCGGTACGTGATCTCTCCGGCAATTGGCCGAGAGTTGAAAGTCTTGCGCTTGCAACAGGGAACAGAGGGCTACACAGGAACGAAGGATACCTACATCACCGCGTGGGCGGGCGAAGGTCCTGAGGAGCCCCATGGTTCATCAACTAGATTGCTTCTGGGTTATGATGCACGGCGCAAAGCGTTGCTCAAGTTCGATTTAAGCGCTGTTCCTGCTGGCATAGAGGTAAAAGCAGCCAAGTTAACTGTAAACCTATTAGAGAGCAAGAGTTCCAATATCAGTATCAGTGCGTATGAAGCGCTCCGTCCCTGGCAGGACAGCGAGGCAACCTGGCAGTGGGCAACTAGGAGTGAACGCTGGGGCAGCCCAGGAGCAGAAGGCTCTGGCGACCGCGCATTCACTCCAGTGTATACGGTGGAAAATGTAAGGGCAGCGGGTGCTTATACCTTCAATCTGAAGTCTTTAGTGGAACGCTGGCTTGCCACGCCTACTAGCAACCAAGGAGTGGTCCTGATCGGCGGTGGGGCTTATACGGCGGACAGTTATCCCTTGGCTTCAGCGGAATACAGCGATGTCAGCAAGCGCCCTCTGCTGGAAATATGGTATATGGAGCCATTGCCTACGCCGATTGCTACTCCGAGTCCAACCAAGACGTCCACTCCCACCCCCACCATGACGCCTACGCCGACTATGCCAGGTCCTACTCCTACAGCAGTAGCAACTGCTAGCCCCACATTTTCTCCTACGCCTACGCGGACGCCAACCCAGTTTTTTGTCCCTACCGTACTAACTTCGACTGCGTCAGGATGCATGGAGATAACCCCTGATCCAGTTGGGCGTACTGTGCAAAAGGCTGACTCGCGGATGTTACTCATCTGGCAAGGGACGATTACGTCAGCCCGCCTTGTTCTTCCATCTTGCGGTGTCAAACAGGGTGTGCATCACACGGTTTACCTGAACGGGCAGCCAGTAGTTCAAGTTGCTGATGACGTGTTCAATACCTGCATCTGTTATAGCAGTGGGCAAACAGTAACCTACCCTCTAAGCAATCCGAATGTCGTATTGAGTGGATGGAACTATATCAGTATCACCAATGATGCGGATGTAACAGATGGCTGGCTGGCTCACAGTGCAAGGTTGGTTATTGAGGGTAATTTGGCTGGAACTACCATTCGTGAGTTTACGTTTACTAGTACGTACGATGGAAGCACGCGCCGCGCTGTTTATCAGTTGCCCATTGTCCACAATCCTGGCCGACCTATGCCCTTATTGGTCTCTGTAGGCGGCATTGGAGAGGGGAAATGGGGAGCGCTTTATCGTTATGCCGAGCGCGCGAATGCCAGAGAATGGTTGCTGCTGGCACCAGATATCCGTTCTGCGGCAGCGAGTGAGGGAGGTCGCACCGCCTCGCTTCAGGTACAACATGATATCCTAGATGCTATTGACCATTTGCTGGCTGATCCCAGCTTGAATATAGACCGGACGCGAATCTATTTGAGTGGCTTCTCCGTAGGGGGAGGCATCGTGGCTACTGTGGCGGCAAAGTATCCCCATAGGTTCGCAGCAGTTGTGGATTGGGCTGGCCCAACCGATCTCAAGGAATGGGCACAGCAACGACCGTCGGTGGAGCCTTCGCTGATCAACGATATAGGTTGTCCATTTTCTGGACCCGGGATGTGTCCTTTGGAGTGGACACGGCGTTCTGCACGCTCTATGGCGCAGAATTTGAAACATGTGGCTATGGCTGTCGTTCACGGCCGGAATGATACGCGGGTGCCGTTTGCACAGTCATGGGACTTTTATCAGCACATGCAGAGCTTTTTCGTCCCAGAGGACTATCATAAGTTATTCATCTGGCATGATGGTGACCATGTGGACTGGTTGCCGGAGTTTGATGACCTAGGTTTTATGGCGAATTTCACCTTAAATGCCAACCCCACAGATATCACCATCCGAGCTGACGAAAGCAAGGATTATTATTGGGTGCGCATTCTGCAAAAGGATTGGAACGGCAATTGGGCGGATGGCTTTAGCAGTATAGTGGCCAGTTATGATATGGCTACGCGTGTGATTTCGGCGACCATTATGGATGGGCGTGCTTTCCGAGAGGGCAATCTGCCTTTAGACGTCAGTTTTGACCTGCGAGCAATAGGTTTTGATCCGTATGCTAGTTATACAGTGGAGGATTCCAATGTGGCGACGGGGGATTTTGCATTGCGCACCGTCTCGCCCGTGAATGGCTACTTGACTGTATCCTTGCCGCGCGATCGTTTGGGCAAGGTGCACCATCAATACTTGATTTATCCCTCTACTGCCCCTGAGCTATTCAGTAGGACGTTGCAACAGGGGGTTGCTGGTTACTCAGGTGCAATGGATACGTATATTGACCGCTACAACCCAACCACTAACCATGCGACTAGTCCAGAGTTAAAAGTCAACAATGGAGGGAGTTTGCTGAGTCTATTGAAGTTTGATCTCAGCAGCATTCCTCGTGATGCGCTGATTAAGCAGGCGTTTTTGACCATTTATCTTGGGAATACGCCATCTAATGCGCTTGAGGTAAGCCTTTATTCCCTGCTGACACATTGGGTGGATAGGGAGGCTACCTGGCAGCAAGCTGCCCAAGGTGTGCCCTGGACGGCGCAGGGACAAGGTGCGGATGGCAGTGGCTATTATTCTCCAACGCCGATCGCTGTAGTCACGAACGTGCGTGAGAGCGGTGTTTACACTTTCAATGTGAAATCAGCGCTCCAAAATTGGCTGACAGGGGCATTGCCGAACGAAGGCTTTTTGATTTCAGGGCCGCGAGGGGGCGGTTCTGGCGCAGAGCATTATCGCTTTGCCTCATCAGAAGCCTCCGATGCAAGTCGTAGGCCCAAATTGCAGGTGCTTTATATGCTGCCCACGCCGACGCCGACACCGACATACACGCCGACAGCTACACCTACACCAACCAATACGCCTACTCCTACACCAACTAACACTTCAACTCCGACACCCACGTCCACGCCTACGGTTACTCCTACACTGGCCACTACGCCTACGCCGACGGCTACTCCTAGTGCCTCGGCAACCCCTTCGTGTACGCTTCGGGGGACTGTTACTTTGCAACGGCCTGACAAACCAGCTCCGGATCCAAGCTGGGTAGTCCAGTTGACCGTGACCGTTGGAACTAGTCAGTATGTGACTTTTACTGATGAGAGGGGAAATTTCACACTCTCTGGTTTAACGCCGGGGGTTTATAACATACGAGTGAAGGGTAGCCATACCCTTTCCAACTTCAGGAGCAATGTAACCTTGAATACTGGCTGGAATGAAGTAGATTTTGGTATGCTCAAGGAAGGCGATGCGAATAATGACAACTGTGTTTCTATCATTGATTTTTCCATTTTGGCCAATGGTTTCTTCCCTCGCTTCGACCCCCGTGCCGATTTCAATCACGACGGAGTAGTCAATATCATTGATTTCTCTCTATTCAGAGGGAACTTTGGCCTATGCGGTCAGTAATATTCCTGCGGGAGACTTGTCCTGGGACGTTTTGCGATGGCCATGATTTGTACTGGTAGAGGATGACATGAGAGTTTGTCTGGTTTATTCGGACGTTGGCGGGGTGGCGCACTATGGCGCCCGCAAATATTACCATGGCTTGGGTTACCTTTCCAGCGTGTTGAAGCAGGCAGGCCACGAAACTGCTTTGATTTACCTTTGGGCTGAGCCGAACAGAGAAGAATTTCTACAACGGGTTAGGAAAATAGATCCAGCGCTCGTGGCTTTTTCGGCTACTACGCACCAGTTCCCTTATGTAGAGAAATGCGCTCGCTGGATCAAAGAGTCCCTGCCTGGGATATTGTGTATTGTTGGAGGCCCTCATCCCACCCTTGTACCGGAGGATGTTCTTGCGAACCCCGATTTTGATTTAGTTTGTGTGGGTGAGGGTGAGTATCCGTTGCTGGACCTGGTCACGGCGTTGCAAGAGGGGCAAGATATTGCCCACATTCCTAACCTTTGGTTGCGTAAAGAGGGAACCCTGATTAAGAACCCCTTGCGCCCATTGCTCCAAAACCTGGATGAACTGCCCTTTGCCGATCGCGATCTGTTCGATTTTGAGCAGATTTTGGCGCATAATGGCGGTTGGGTGGATATGATGGCCGGACGGGGTTGTCCATACGGGTGCTCGTACTGTTGTAACCCCAGCCTGAGAGAGAAGTTCAAAGGATTGGGGAGGTATGTGCGGTTCCGCAGTGTGGATAACGTGCTTTCCGAGATACGTTTTCTGGCCGGGCGCTACAGGATCAAGACATTGAATTTCCAGGATGATGTCTTTACCCTCAACAAAGACTGGACATTAGAATTTTGCCAGAAGTATGAAAAGGAGTTTGCTCTTCCATTCTGGATTAATACGCGCGTCGAGCGTATCAATGATGAGGAAATAGTGGCTGCTTTGGCTCATGCGAGATGCCGTGGAGTACGCATTGGCATTGAATCGGGGAATGAAAAACTGCGTGCTGAAATACTCAAGCGACGCATGTCCAATGATGAAATTCGGCGTGCTTTTGCTCTGGCTCACCGGTATGGTCTGGATGTGTACACATGTAATATGCTTGGCATACCAGGAGAGACGGCGGAGATGATCCAAGAGACCATTGACTTGAACCGTGAGTTGCAGCCCGCGGATCTACAGTTTTCTGTTTTTTACCCTTATCCCATGACCGAATTGTATGACTTGTCAGTCCGTGAGGGTTATCTCATAGATGGTGCGTTTTTGCCTAGTTACTATGAACGAAGGAGCATCCTCCGTTTGCCAACGTTGACTCCTGAGGAGTTAGAACGAGGATATGATCAGTTTCAATTGCTTAAAGACGAATTGCGCATGAAGCGAGAAAACCCGCGGAAGTATCGCATCTATCAGATGTTGCGCGTTCTGTTTTTGGGTGATGCAGCGAGGGCTCGTGCAGCATTGCGCCTGCTCGGACGCATAAAAAGGAGTATTGTCCGCTTGGGGCGGAAACACCAGTTCGAGCAGAGTGAACGACAAACAATGCAGGTGAAAGAATGAATCTAGGCGAGTTTTATGATGCGTATTGGCGCAGGGCGGATGACACCTTTGATATGGAACGCCTGAATTTGATCGCTAGCCGTGTGTTTCCTGGCGAAAATGTTTTGGAAGTGGATTGTGGCCCTGGCGTATTAGCCAAAATGATGCAAGAACGCGGGGCTAAGGTTACGGGCACAGACCTTTCTATGGTGGCCGTCGAGCGGGCTCGAGCAAAGGGCATAGAGGCTTACCAGGTGGACATAGATACGGAGCCATTGCCGTTTGCTGAAGATACTTTTGACACCGTGGTATCGAATTCGATGATTGAGCACCGCTTTTTCCCTGAGCGCTCCTTCGATGAATGCGTGCGCGTGCTGAAGCCTGGGGGTAAGTTCATCGTTTGTTTGCCCAATATCGCCCATTGGATATGCCGCTGGTGGCTCATTACGGGTCATTTCCCTTACGTGGAGGATTCACCGACGGATATGCTGCATTTGCGCTTTTTTACCGTTTCCGAGGTGAAAAAGATATGCCGCCAGCGCGGCTTGCGCGTTCTGGAAGTAGATGGCAGTCCCAGTTTATGGGCAAAGGAATTCTATCCCCCGCTGGTGAGATCGCGTTACGTACGATGGGTGTATCCCTGGTTGGCACATCGTTGGCCATCCCTGTTTGCCCGGGATTTTGTCGTCGTGTGCCGAAGGGAGGGGACCTCCCATGTCGCTTAGGCGACAGGCTACTGCTGGTGTCTTCTGGGTTAGCATCTCTACTGTAGCCAATAACTTTTTCGTTATGCTCACACGCTACATCCTGGCAAGGATGTTGCTCCCGGCGGAGTTTGGATTAGTCTCCATGGCTTATATCGCGATTGATTTCTTGCAAATGTTTCGCGAGATGGGATTTGCTTCTGCATTGATCTATCGCAAGGGAGATATCCGCAAGGCAGCGGACACCATGTTTATTTCCGTGCTGTGCATTGCTACTTTTCTGTTCCTCCTAGCGTTTCTTGCTGCACCTTATGTGGCTATTTTCTTCCGCTCGCCTGTGCTCAAGCCTGTGTTGCGCGCTCTTTCGGTGAACATTCTTATCTCCGCCTTGGGCGAGGTGCAATTTTCATTGCTGGCCAAGACCCTCTCCTTTCGCGAGAAATTGCTTCCCGATTTGGTTCCGACCGTGGCTTATGGGGTGGTTTCCATTACCTTGGCTTTGATGGGCTTTGGTGTATGGAGCCTAGTTATTGCCAGGATCATAGACTCAATATTGACCACTGCCCTGGCTTGGCTGGTAGTCCCGTGGTGGCGACCAAGCTTGCGCTTTGACCGGCAGGAAGCCAAAGCGCTTTTCGACTATGGCAAGCACGTAGTAGGTAGCAGCGTATTGATTTACTTCATTACGAATTTGGATAACACATTCATCGGACGGGTGCTGGGAGAAGAACAGCTCGGCTATTATGGCTTTGCCTATAACCAGGCGAACCTACCTGCCACGCAGATATCCCGCATTATCGGTCAAGTGCTTTTCCCGGCTTATTCCAAGATCCAAGGGGATATCGCCGCTTTGCGGGCTGCATTCTTCAAAACATTGCATTATGTATCCTTGTTATCAATCCCCGTGTCGGTTGCCATTATGACTTTTGCAGCGCCCTTTATCCAGACTCTTTATGGAAGAAGGTGGGCTCCATCAATCGTGCCATTACAGGTATTGGGGCTTTATGGCCTGCTGCGCGCGATCGCAGTCAATATGGGCAGTGTTTTCAAAGCGGGGGGAAAGCCCAATTGGCTGACCTATATAGCCCTATGGCGCCTTGCCATGATGGGCATCTTCTTGTACCCAGCGACTAGGTACTACGGTATCGTTGGAGTCAGCGTTCTTTCTGCTGTGGTCTCTATCGCTGACTTTATTATTTCCGCTGCTTTGACGAATAGGCTTATTTATGGTAGACTTGTTGATTACGTAAGGGCACTGTGGTTACCAACAGTGCTTTCCGTATTCTCGGCATTAGTAGCCACGTGGTCGTATGCGCACATGGCTGGAAGACATGACTTTATCGCTTTGGTGGCAGCGGGCGCATTGATGGTTATTGTGTATGGGTTGTCTGTTCTTATCTTAGATAAAGAGGTGCGCCGCTTCATCGTAAACACATTGGTTGATGTAGAGCAGGCGAGGAAAAGATTGACCGGCAATGCCGCGTAAATGTCTAGCCAGCCTATAGGGTGTATAAAAAGTGATCCCTAATTGCCACGTGGTTCAGGTTTCTAAAGTTCGCATGAACCCTTACGTAAGGCTTTTGCAAGAAGCCTTGCAAGGGGTAGGGGTTTCTTGCTCCTTGATGGATGGGCTTTCTCCGCGTTTGGTGCGTTCCTGGCAAGGGACGGCGGATATTTTGCATCTGCATTGGCCAGAGTTACTATACACATCATCGAGTTTCGCCCGTAGCATCCGTTTATTGGCTGCTGTTTTGGCTGGACTGGTCCTAGCCAAGCGCAATGGGAGCAAAATCGTCTATACTGTGCACAATCTGAATCCCCACGAACAGCGTTTTCCCTCTCTTCACCGCGTGGTAAATGCGATTCTTTTTGTGCTGGCTGATGCTTTGCATGTGCACGATGAACAAGCCGAGCAGGATGTAGCACGCGTATATTCGCGTGTGATGGCGTGGCGAGGGAAGCGAGGACGGAGGCTATATGTCGTGCCTCATGGGAGTTATATTGGTGCTTACCCGAATGACTGTACAAAGGAGGAAGCGAGAGCGAATCTGGGATTGGATGCCCGGGCATTCGTTTACCTCTTTCTGGGGCAGATTCGTCGCTATAAAGGCATTGAGGACTTGATCGCTGCCTTCAGCCAGTTGGGCGATGGTACAAGTCGGTTAGTAGTGGCTGGCCATGTACACGATGCTGCGTACGCAGAAGCGCTGAGACAACTTTTACAGGGGCAGCCTGCGATTCATGCGCGATTTGAATATGTACCAGATTCTGAGGTACAGTATTTCATGAATGCCTGTGATGTCTGTGTATTGCCCTATCGCGATGTAACCACTTCAGGGGCGGCTATCCTGGCTTTTTCCTTCGGCAAACCTATTATAGCTCCCGCTATGGGGGCGTTTCCAGCATTGGCTTCTAGTGGGCGTGGAATCCTCTATGACCCGGAGAAATCAGACGGTTTGCTACGTGCATTGCAGCAAGCCCGGCTGACAGATATGGAAAAGGCGGGAGGGCGGGCTTGGGATTGGGCGATAGAACACCAGTGGTCCCATTTGGTGCCCCAGTTCGTTCGCATCTATCGCGAGGTATGGGCAACTGGGAAGTAATGGATGATGATTGAGGGGCATGATATTCTGTGTTTTGCGCCAGGGCCTTGGGATGACATCTGGCGAAACCGTCATCAAATTATGAGCCGGCTGGCCCGTGCTAACCGGATATTGTATATCGAGCCATGGCCGCAATTGAGGCCGATGTTGCGTCGCTTGCGGAGTGGGGAACTCTCTCTGCGGGATATGCGGGGGCCTTGCCTGAACCAAGTAAAGCAAAATCTTTATGTATATCAACCGCCGTTGTGGGCGCCAAGAGCCGCACGGTTTCCATTAGACGTACTGACAGAGGCTATTTACATGGCTTTCCTGCGGCGGGTGCTAAGGGCTTTGCAATTTCAGCGCCCTATTCTATGGCTTTTTCTGCCAGATATGGAGGTTTTCATTGGGCGCTTTGATGAGAAACTAGTCATTTATCACATTGTGGACGAATATGCTGGGTATAGCGGAATTAGCGCGGGCTGGCGTCCGGTTATGGAGCGTATGGAGCAGCAGTTAGCGCGCAGGGCGGATTTGGTGTTTGTTACTTCACCTACTCTCCTTGAGCGCAAGCGCGGGTTGAACGCTCGGACTTTCTTAATTCCCAATGCGGTGGATTATCAGGCGTTCGCTGCTGTTTTGAACGATCCCAATGCCACGCCCGTTGATATGGTGGATATACCTAAGCCTATCGCTGGCTATATCGGAGCAATTAACGAGAAGATTGATATGGCCTTATTGGCTCGGGTAGCACGCACGTATACTGATTGGTCGTTGGTTTTGGTAGGGCCAGTGGCGATTAAGGATGAGGGAAGCCGGCAGGCTTTGCATGTATTACAGGCGTTGCCAAATGTACATTTCTTGGGTCGGAAAGCGGTGGAAGAGGTGCCGCGCTATATTGCTGCTTGTGATGTGTGCTTGTTACCTTATCGCATTAACGAATGGACTAAAAACATTGACTCTTTGAAACTGTATGAGTATCTGGCTTGCGCCAAGCCGGTCGTCGCAACGGATGTGCCAGCGGCGCAGAGGTTTTCCCATGTGGTTATGGTAGCAGCCAATGAGCTGGAGTTTATCTCGGGTATAAAGTTGGCATGGGAGGAGAACAGCCCCGCCTTACAGGCGGAACGGCAGCGGATCGCTGCTCAAAATACCTGGGAGCAGCGCGTCAAAGAACTTTCATCCGCTATCGAAAGCCAGCTGAAAGGACGTCCGTTGCAAGAAAAGTAGGTATGTTCTGAAGGAGGGAAAATGGTTGCAGAGATCTTGACCTATTTGAGGATCATTGGGAAGCGGTGGTGGTTAATCACCCTCATTTTCATTGTGACTAACTCAGTCATTCTGGTCAATGCGCTGAAGGCGAAACCTGTGTATCAAGCCTATGTGAAATTACAGGTCATTGCGCCAGAATCGCAGCAAGTTGCTCTGTTTTCGGAGACAAAGCCCGTAGCAAGCCGTGATGAAATTGTGGCGGTTCAAGTGCAATTCGATGCCGCATTGCACAGTCCCTATGTTGCTTGGCAAACCATTGCTGACCTCAATTTGGGTATTTCGGCAGCGGAACTTCTTGAGGGCTTGACAGTAAGCGCCGAAGAAGAGTTTTTGCATGTAACCTTTGTCGCTGACAACCCTATGCTGGTAGAAGCGATTGCGACGACGCATGTGGAAAACGCGTTCAAATACTACGCTCAGATACGTGCTAAATCCGCTACGGTTGCCTTGCAATTCATTCAGCAACAGTTGTCCGATGAAGAGAAAGCGTTGGCATCAGCGCAGAATGCCCTTCTCGAATTCAAATTAGCACACAATGTTGATTCGCTGCCCAGGGAGATCATTGCCATTCAGGATCAGTTGCGAGACTTGCGTTTAGAGCGCGCCAAACTGGTAGCAGAACGGGAAGCAGCACAGGCTGTGGCGGAAAAATACAGAGCAGAAGCAGCGAAAAGTGATCCTCAGAAAGCGGCAGTGAATTATACCACTTTGGCTTTCAACCAGGATGTAGCCGTGGCTAGTATCCTTGCGAAAGAGGCAGAATACGACCGGCTCATTGCCCAACAGGAGACTAAACTGGAGGAATTGCTCAAGCTCACTACAGAATATGAGGAACTAGTGCGAAATGTGAACCGCATCCAAGCGAATTACAATTTCCTCTCTGATAAGGAGAATGAAGCAAAGCTCAAACAAAGCCAAGCCAACAATGTCAGTTTCATCCAAATCATCGAGCCGGCACGGATGCCTGATCGCCCAGCACCGTCACGTACTCCGAAGATGCTAGCCGTGGGGAGCATAGTAAGCCTCATCGCGGGCATTATCCTGGCTTTCATCCTGGAGTTTATTTCCCTCCTGCGGGCGTCGGCGCAAAGTGAAAATAGCTAGCGTAGCATGTGCGGAGCGCGAGGTTGGTTCTAGCAGTAGATCGCGTGTGAGAAATAAGCCGTTGCAAGGGTATGTAGCCATGGCGAATAAGCACCGTGTGCTCTATCTGGAAAGTGCGCCGTCGGTGGGCGGTTCGGTCATTAGCCTGTATGAGCTATTGCGAGGGTTGGACCGTACGCGCTACGAACCGATTGTTGTTACTTATACGAGGCACGAATACGTAGAAAAGTTTCGCGCCTTGGGAGTAGAAGTGCACGCATGGGATGTGTACCGCGCCCAGGACCATCGCCCTGCATGGATTCGCCCAATACGCACCTCTCGACCTATGCAATGGCTACGGCGATCTGTATGGGGTTCAAAGATATACTACAATGTAGGCTTTTCTTTGTTCCTTGTTCGGCGAGTATGGCCCCTTGTCCAAGCCTTGCGCCAGGTCATTATTCAGAGAGAGGTCAGCCTAGTGCATACGAACACTTTGATTAACCATGACCGGGCAGGCATATTGGCAGCGAAGCTGACCGGACGTCCTTGTGTCTGTCACATTCGGGATTTTGATACCCTGAATTGGTTTGACCGCAGGCTAGCTGAGATGGCTGACCAGCTCATTTATATCTCGGAAATTGTGCAGAGGCGTTATATGGAAGCAGGAGTGCCCTGTCACAAGGGGCGAGTCATCTACAATGGGCTGGATGTGGAAGCTTTTGTCAGCCTGCTGGATAGAGAAAAAGGGCGTCGGAGTTTCAACCTAACCCCTAGTGATCTGGCAGTGGGGATAGTGGGACGCTTGGAGCCGTGGAAGGGGCAGGAGGTTTTTCTGAAGGCGATGGCATTGCTTCTGGAGATGGTACCTAATGTCAAAGGCATTGTTGTGGGTGATCCGCCTCCTTATCGGCCGGAATACCGTCAGGTATTGCAATCCCTTAGTGATTCATTGGGGTTGTCAGACCGTATTTTCTTTAGCGCTTTTCGCGCGGATGTTCCCGTTGTTATGTCTGCGTTAGACGTCGTGGTACTGGCTTCTGTTTCTCCTGAACCATTTGGGCGCGTGCTTATCGAGGCGATGGCAGCGGGCAAACCCGTTGTAGCCACCAATTCTGGTGCAGCACCGGAGATCATCGAAGATGGCGTGCATGGCTTCCTGATACCCCCCGCAGATGCAGGCGCCATGGCACGTGCGATAGCCTACCTATTGACTCACCCAGATGAGGCAGCGGCAATGGGTCAGAGGGGCCGGAACAGGGTACAAACGCAGTTTCACTTGAAACAGTATCTAGAAGGCGTACAGGCTGTTTATGAAAGCCTGTTGAGTGAGGAAGCGGTATGAATGAAGTGCGTTCGGTAAAAGGCGTTCGGCGGCTTAGGGATATTCTGCTCGGTATAATGCTGCTCGTTGTGGTGGGAGCCCTTGGGTTTTTCCTAGCCGAACTGGTCATGTCGCCCAACTGGCCTAATGCGGTGCGGCTGGTAGGCTTGAGCGCTGTATTGCTCACTATTCTCATGAGCCCTGCGAATGGATTGCTGCTGTGGGTCATTCTGGAACCCTATACTCAATTTTGGTATCTCAACCTCAAAATGCCAGCTGGCATCCCAGATCTAAGCCTGAGCCGCTTGGCCATTAGCCTGTTGAGCATTGTTTGGGTAGCAGAGTTGGCTACTGGCAAAAGGAGGATACGACGTCCTAGCGCGACCGAAATATCTATTATCGTGTTTTGCATTATGGCTGTGCCGTCCTTAACAGCCGGACTGGATGGTCTCAGGGGTACTATCCAGATGTTCTTTGACAAGTTCATTGTGCCGTTCTTGGTTCTGGTGCTAGCGAAAAATTTCTACGACCGGGAAACGGGCTTGGATAGGCTTGTTGCCGCGCTGGCGGTGATTGGTTTTTATCTCTCTTTCATGGTTTTCTATGAGCAGTTGACAGGGCAGCCGCTCTTTTATCAGTTAGGCCGGGCAACGGTCTACTCGCGGAGCCTGCGCAAAATCGTCAGTCTGCTGGGGAATCCGGCTTACATTGGCACGGTATTGGGCATGATCGTTCCTATTGCTTTTTTCAAATTTGTGCGCCAGGCGTCTCCCTATGGCAGGCTGTTTTATGGCTCATTGCTTCTGATGGCAGTACTTGGCAACTTTTTCTGTTACAATCGAGGCGCCTGGTTGGCATTGGCTGTGGCTCTCTTGGTGATGTTGCTTTTTGAACGAGACTACCGCCGTATCCTCCTGCCGATAGCCTTAGTCGTAATCGCAGTAGGTATAGTGTACTGGCCGACCATCAGCAACAGCCCTGTGATCAAAGAACGTCTGTACAGTGTTGGTTCCATTGAGTATCGTGCGGTCATGTTGGACATGAGCAAGCGGCTTCTGCGCGATCATCTGCTTCTGGGGGTGGGTTTCGATAATTTTGCCTACTATTATCTTTACTATGGCGGACCCTGGAGCATCTTGGGCCATTCTCTACCATCTCCCCATAATGCATTCCTGCTGGTTCTTACAACGATGGGCCTTATCGCTTTTATCCCTTATCTGTGGATTTTCTTTTCTATGTTTTTGGAGATTGCATCCGTGTTGCGTCGTTCTAGAAAGGACACGCGGGTGGACCGGGCTTTGCTGGTAGCTGGCTGGGCAGTGATCACGGTCTATGTCGTGTCGGCGGCTTTTGTGGATCTATACTATAGCACTTTCAACAGCCTTGTATTTTTCTTCATTATGGGCACGCTCTTGGGCCATTTGTATTGCTTGCGAGTTGTACCACCAAGCCAAGCAGCAGCGGAGTAGCAGCGATGCGCGTTGCTGTGCTCGGGCAATATCCCCTGTGTGAGGAGCGCATTGTAGGAGGGATTGAAGCAGTCCTGGTTCCTCTCCTACGGGCTCTGTCTCGCTTCAGCGATCTCGAGTTGCATATCGTTACATGTCAGCCAGGAGTCGAAGATAGGCTGGTTGTCACTCAGGCAGGCTGGCCACTGCATATCCTAAAACGCAGGCGTTTTGGACGTCTTATGTTTCACAGGAGAGATGTGTCTGGCATTCAACGCGCGCTACAGCGCATCTCGCCAGACATTGTACATGCCCATGGTTTGGGTATTTATGCTGCAGCCGCTGCCCAGTCTCCCTATGCGCATATAGTTACCCTGCACGGCATTATCCCTCGTGAGGCAGCATTCGTCAGAGGAACTGCAGCACGGTTGCGGGCTTTTCTGGATGGCATCTATGCACGGTATTGCCTGGCGCGGGCTAAGAATTTGATTTCTATCAATCCTTATGTGGAGGAAGAGCTTGTACGTCTGGGAGGCTTTCGAGGCAGGATATACCCAATCGAAAATCCCGTGGACGATGTCTTTTTTACGGTAAAGGGAAATGGCGAAGAAGCGACTATATTGTACGCTGGGCGGGTTATCCCGCGTAAAAACCTCTTAGACCTGCTTCGTGCATTGAACCTAGTGCGGGAAGCGGTAGCCAATGTGCGGCTACGTATAGCAGGGGAGGCTGAAAGCGATCCGGAGTATGTTAGGCTTTGTCACCACTTTCTCACACAGCATGGCCTTGACGGGATGGTGACTTTTCTAGGGTCCTTGACTACCCAGCAAATGGCACAGGAATACGAGCGATGCGCTATCCTTGCGTTGCCGTCGAAGCAAGAAACAGCTCCTGTTGCTGTCGCTGAGGCAATGGCTGCAGGACGGCCCGTGGTTGCAACGCGGATTTGTGGGATGCCCTATATGGTCGAGGATGGCTGCAGTGGTTTTTTGGTGGAAGATGGGGATGTCCCTGGACTAGCCAATGCTTTGATACGTCTCCTGAGCAACCCACAGTTGCGCCGACAAATGGGGCAACGAGGACGGGAGTTAGCGAAGGCTCGTTTTTGTGCTGATCTTGTTGCCCAACAAACATATCAAGCCTATCTGCAAGTGATACATTCAGGGTGAAGCCGAGAATGCGCCGTTCATTGTTACAAAAACTGTTTACTGCTCGCTGGGATACGATCGTCCGTGGTTTCTACGAATACAACTTTCTGCGACATTTCCGTGTTCTGCCACCGCGTCAATTGCAAATCAATGTAACCTACCGCTGTAATGCGCGATGCACCATGTGCAATATCTGGCAAATGGAACCGCGTGCCGAAATGGCTCTGGAGGATTTTGCTCGTGTGTTCCAGGACGACATTTTCCGGGGCATTGAGCGGCTGACCTTGGCTGGTGGGGAACCCAGCTTACGCCAGGATCTGATCCCATTGGCGCAGCTTTGTATGGATAAGATGCCTCGTTTGGGGTCATTGACCCTCATTACCAATGGCTTAGCAGCGGAACGAATTGTGGCTGATACCCGTGCGCTGTTGGGCCTTTGTGCAGAGCGTGGGATCCATTTGAATGTTTCTGTATCTCTGGATGGTGTGGGGCAGGTACATGACGAGATGCGCAATGTTCCAGGGGCATTTGCGCGGGTGGAGCGTTGCTTGATGGGGCTGAAAGAGTTACAGGCGGAACATCCCTTTTGGTTGGGTGCCGGATGCGTCATCACACGCAAGAATCTGTACCACTTGCGCGAGTTACAGGACTGGTGTGAAGAACGCGGCATCGAACTAGGTTTCCAGTTGGTTGGATTTCATGAGACCTATGTTGCCAATATTGAGCAGCAGGGCGAATTGGATTTTACCCAGGCTGATAAAGAGTACCTGTTCGCTTTCTTGGAGACACTGGCTGCCGAACGTTCCCTATCCAATTTCATGGCTTATTACTGGGATGACATGCTGAAAATGTACCGTGATGGACGACCACGGCAAACGCCATGTCCCTTCGCGGTGGATTCGTTTGTCCTCGATGCCTATGGGGATGTCTACTATTGCTTATCAGAACGGAAGATTGGCAACTGCCTTAGCGGGGATGTAGGCAACGCATCTTTGGGCGGTCCTTGTAGCGCTATCTATTACCGACCTGAGAACCTGCGTTTCCGCGAAACGCTTGTACGCTCATCCTGTTTGCACTGTAACAGTGGTTGCTTTGTGAACATCGGGATTAAGAAAGACCTGAAAAAATACCTGTGGTTTCTGCTGACAGGAAGGTGAGCCTCCCGGCGATGAGTCTGAAATCAACCTTGAAAGTGGCTTTGGTGACACCTTATCCGGTGGATGTGAGGCGCATACCCGGCGGGGTACGGAGCGTGGCTTATTATCTAGCGCAAGGGCTGCGCTGCTTTCAGGACCTGGATATCCATGTTCTCCATTGTCATTCAGAGGTGCCGGAAAACCGGGTGGAGGTGGAAGATAACCTGGCGGTGCACTATATGGCAATGCCGAAGCGGCGTGTGGTGCCTAATACCATGGTCGCAGTGGAACGTGTGGCTAGAGAACTGCGCCGTTTACGACCCGATGTGGTCAATGCCCATGCGCCGCATTATGCCGTTGCAGCACTACGGTCAGGTTATCCGACCATTTATACCATCCATGGCGTGATTCACCGCGAGGCACAGGTCTACCGGAGTAGGCTATTTGACCGCTTTCGGTTAGGGCTCGAAATGTGGTACGATCGTTATGCGGTACGCCGCGTGAGCGATATCGTTGCCATCAGTCCGTACGTACTGAAGGAGTACCGCGACCTGAGCCAAGCTCGTTTTCACCGTATCGACAACCCGTTACCCCCTGATTTCTTTGCCGTTCCCGATCTGGAAGAGGAGGGGCGGTTGCTCTACGTTGGTACCATTGATGAGCGCAAGAACCCCCTGGATTTGATGCGCGCTCTGGTCATTGTGCGTCAGCATGTGCCCAATGTGCAGCTACGCATTGCAGGCAGGACAACCAATCCCTATTACTATCAGCAGGTACAGGAATTCATCGCTGCACATGGCCTTGAAGCAAATGTAAAATTCCTTGGACTCCAGGATAGGGAGCACTTGCTCCAGGAGTATGCATGTTGTGCGGTGGTAGTTCTCTCTTCTCGTCAGGAAACGCAGCCTATGGCAGTACTTGAAGCTATGGCAGCAGGGAAACCCGTGGTAGCCACGCGCGTTGGCGGAGTGCCCGATTTGATTGAAGGGGGAAACAGCGGTTTTACCGTTGCGGTGGGCGATGTGGAGGCTTTGGCGCAGCGCATACTGGATCTACTGAACGATCGGAGCCTTCGTAAAGCGCTGGGGCAGTGTGGACAACAGTTTGCCCAGCGTTTCCGTTTGGAAACGATCGCAGCACAATACCGGGGACTTTATTACCAAGTTGCCAGGAGAACAATGCCGTGAGGATTCTGCTTTTCTCCGAACGCTTGCGTGCACCCTACGATGAGGGCATCAAAAATGTCGCCATTCATTTGAGTGAAGCATTGTCTGTTGAGCATGATGTACAAGTTCTCACCAGCGACGGGCATAACGACACTCGCTACAACGTGCAAAACATCCAGGTAAACCGCCTTTTGCTCAATGGCAAGCTAGGTATCGCTATCCGTCGTTTTCAACCACAGGCAATTATCTATGTGCCGACAGCGTGTGGGACAGTGTTCAGCTTTTTTCGCGCCCAGGTGCTGCGTTTTTATGGTCGGGGTGTGCCTACCATACTCGTCACCTTGCAGCCGCGTCCACACACGGCTTGGGGAAAATGGCTTATCAGACGTCTGGAACCCGATTGGGTGGTAGCGCAATCTAGGCGAACCATTGAGGAAATGACGGCGTTGGGTTGCCGTGCTGCGCTGTTGCCGCCGGCGGTGGACACACAGCGATTCCGTCCTGCTACACCCACAGAGAAAACCTTGCTCCGTCGCCGGTATGGCGTTCTGATTGGAGCTACAGTAGTGGCTCATGTAGGGCATTTGAAGGGCAAGCGCAATCTCGCTCACCTCCTGGCGTTACAAGAGGGTGGGCGCTACCACACACTAGTAGTGACAAGCACCAGCACGGAGCAGGACAAGGCTTTGAAGGAGGCGCTGTGCAACGCAGGTGGTACAGTCATAGACATATACATGGACAATATTGAGGATATCTATCGCCTAGCCGATGTGTACCTCTTCCTCGCTGAGGAGGATACGGCGGCGATTGAGATGCCATTGTCTGTCTTGGAGGCAATGTCTTGCAATTTGCCGGTTGTTACAACTCCCTTTGGAGGACTGCCCGACTTTTTCACCGAGGGGGATGGCTTGCTCTATTGGCGTGGAGAAAAAGCCGTGGCAGACGCTATCGATGCAGCTTTATCCATGCCTTGTAACACCAGGAAACTGGTTGAATCACGCACTTGGGCTGCTGCTGCCCAAATTTTGGTGGATTTGCTTCAGCAAGACCGGAAGGGTGAGTAATGCTTTATTCCTTGTCAGCGGGAGAGGTCTCGCAGTGCTTGACAGATGAAGAAATTTGCGCAGCGTATCTAGCCGACCCAATACGGGTTCAGAGGCACGGCATACCTTGGGCTGCCTGTGATGTTGAGGCTGTTTTGAAAGTTTTGCGCCGCAACAAGGTGCCCTTGGTAACCATGCTGGGCGAGGGGGAGGGGTCGGCTTTGGTACAGGATCCGCTGTTCCAGGCTGCTCGCCTAGAAGAAGCGAATACATTGGCAGAGTTGCGTGCAGAATACCAATTAGTGAAAGAAGCATTGGCGTCCATAGGCATTTGCGATGTGATGATCAAATCAGTGGGCTTGGCGCCATCTTTTCCCTACAAAAGCGATAACCTTGACCTGCTTTACCAACCTGAAGATGAAGAAGCGGTGAGAGCGGCGTTGGTTCGGATGGGCTATGTGGAACTGAAGAATGTGGAGGAACCGCACAAATACCTTTTCCGCAAGTTCCGTGCCGGCCGTTCGGTTTCTGCCATCCATGTGCATACGCATGTGGGATGGATGGTATCCTTCCTGGATGAGGAAGCACTGTGGCAGCGTTGCTACACCGCTCAGGATGATCCCCTAGTCACGGTTCCGGCTAGTGAAGATGCGTTGCTTATCGCGCTGGCTCATTGCTTTTATGAAGACAAACGGATCAGCCTATTGGATGTGCTCAAATGCGTGCATTGCCTGAGGAAAGGCGTAGATTGGACTGAGGTATACCGCGTGGCTACCTGGCGCGGCTGGCGCGATGGATTGAATGTCGCCCTCTTGCTATATGCCTATCAGGAGCACGTGTTATATGACGAAACCACAGTGCCGTTGCCGATATTGCAGCAGGCATGGCATGAGCTTCCATCCTGGATACGGATGTTCTTGGAGCGCTACCTGGGGGCAGCGGCAATACATGCTCTGTGCGATGGAAAGCAAAATATACCGGCTGGTCTAATACAGATGCCACTGCGTATCCCGTTTTGGTTCAGCAAAGTTCTTTTCTATGCCAAATTGGTGCGCGACCCTACGCGCAGTGTGGGACGCAAGTTCAAAGATCTAGCGCTACATACTGGCTACGGCACCAAACTGCGCTTGCACATTCGTAGCCAACCATCCATGCTGATTACGTTCAGCGGTGTGGATGGCAGTGGCAAAACGACGCAAGCCAAGGCATTGCAATCCGCTTTCGCCACGTGCCATATTCAGGCGAACTACGTATGGAATCGTGGGGGATCGGCTTCTTGGTTGCGCTTCTTTACAAAGTGGGGGAAAAAACAGGCGCAGGAAGCACAGGAAAGGAGCACCACCTCCACGGAAGCCAAAGTACGCAGCCGGCAGCAAAGATTCCGGTCTCTATGGTTGCGGTGGGGATGGGCTTGGCTTACGACGGTTGAGTTGCTGGTTCGTTATACAAGGCGCGTTGCCTTGCCTTTGCTGTTGGGGCGGGTGGTGGTCTGCGATCGTTATGTGTATGATACCCTTGCTGATTGGGCAGCGTACTTCAATGACCCTGCGATTGAGCAGCGCTGGGCAGCCAGGGTACTGCGCCTACTCAGTCCACGTCCGCACCTAGCCTATTGGCTGGATGTATCTCCAACGGACGCACGGACACGGTCAGCAGATGCACTGCCGGAGGATTTCCTATCGGCTCAGTGTGCTTTTTACCGGCGGCTGGTTCTGCTCTATGGGCTGCGCAGGCAGGAAGTTTCACAGCGGACGTGGCCTGAGGTTAGCGATGGCATTGTGTATGAGGTGCTGAGCAAGTATTTTACAAGATATCGCACCTTGATCAACTTTTTGTTCCTTAAGAACCCTGGGCAATGGAGATAGGGTATGGGGCGGCGTGTGCTTGTCGTTACGAATATGTACCCCGATGAGGAGAATCCTGACTTTGGTACGTTCGTACACGAACAGGTGGTGGGATTACGCGCACGGGGGTTGAAGGTGGATGTTCTGGTTGTAGGGGGCAAGAGGCGTAAGTTGAGCTATGTAGAAGGGCTGCGCCGTTTTCGGCGCCGCTTGCATGAACGTCGCTACGATTTGATCCATGCCCATTATGTTTTCTCAGGCATAATCGCGCGTCTGCAACGTCGTTACCCCCTAGTCGTGAGTTTTCATGGAGCAGCCGAAATGGTTGGCTGGGTTGGGTTGCTTTGCAAAATGCTGGCGCCACTAGCCGATGCGGTTACTGTCACATCCGAGCAGCATAAGGTACAGTTGGGTCGAGAGGATGCGTACGTGATTCCATGTGGCGTGGATTTGGACCTTTTTGTCCCTATGCCCAAAGAAGAAGCCAGACAACGGTTGGGCTTGCCTCAGGATAAGAAACTCGTGCTTTTTGCAGGCATTGTGCGTCCAGAAAAACGGTTGGATATTATTCAGGCAGCCGTAGAGACGCTGCGTCGTGAGGATGACCAGGTGGATTTGGTCATCGCTACTGGCCAGCCCCACGAACGCATACCGTTGTACATGAACGCCTGCGATGTGTTGGCGTTGGCTTCTGACTACGAAGGGTCGCCGGTGGTGGTCAAAGAGGCGATGGCATGTAACTTGCCTATTGTGTCTGTGGATGTAGGCGATGTTGCGCAGGTCATTGGCGGGACGGAGGGCTGTTACATTTGCCAGCGTCACCCAGCGGATATGGCGCAGAAGCTCCGCTGGGCGCTAGATCGAGGACAACGGACTAATGGCCGACAGGCAATCCAGCGCTTGGGGTTGGAAACCACCCTGGATCGCTTATTACAAGTCTACGAGAGGTTGTGGTGAAGCTGTTGATTGTACTGGGTTCAGGCGGGCATACTACCGAAATGCTCCGGCTGGTGGATTTGTTGGGTCCTAGGTATGAATACTCTTATCTCGTCGCTGTAGATGATGCATTGTCGGTGCAGAAAATTAAGGTGCCAGGGCCAGTGTATCGCGTGATGCGCCCGCGCTGGAAGAGAAGCGGCTTACTCGAGGTAGTGATGCGTACGTTGGTGTCTGCGATGCAAGCCTTGGTGGCTCTGGTGCGCACAACCCCGCGGGCGATCATCAGCACGGGGCCGGGCCCAGCCGTGCCCGCCTCTCTATTGGCGAAATTGCTGGGTATCAAGGTGATTTACATTGAGACAGGATCGCGCGTGTTCGAGTTATCTACTAGTGGGCGCATTCTGTATCGCTTTGCCGACCTGTTTTTCGTGCAGTGGCCGGAATTGCAGCGTAAGTACCCCCGAGCCATTTATGCAGGGCGTCTATGCTGACTGAGGATGGCATAAGCCGAAATGGGTTGGGCAGAAAGAGGCCATCTGCTAATTCTGGCTGAAGAGGAGAACCATGATCTTTGTCACAGTTGGTTCGACAGATTTTGACGCGCTGATAGAGAAGATGGACTATCTGGCGCCATCCCTCGATGAGCCAATCATTATGCAGATTGGCTTGGGAAGTTACAAGCCAAAGCATGGCAATTTTTTCGCTTTTGCTCCCTCTCTTGATGAGTACTATGAGCAAGCAGATCTGGTGATTGCTCACGGAGGGCTGGGTACAATCGTCGAGGCATTGGAACGAGGCAAAAAACTGATTTGTGTGGTCAATCCAACTACGTATGATCAGCATCAAGAGCACCTCCTGCGTGTCTTTGCCGCGCAGAATTACCTCTTGTGGTGTAAGGATTTGGAACATTTGGAGGAAGCCATTCAACAAGCCAAGATGACCCAGTTCACGCCTTATCAACCTCCAGAATGCCACATCCACGAGGTGATCACGGAGTATTTGAATAAAATCTGACAAACTATGCACTGCAGCGTCTGTGAAGATTTTAAGGAAAGGGATAGGACTTGGAAGGTTGCAAAACTGTAAGTCGTTGTGAGGGCTATTTTCATCTATCATTCATTGTAATATGATAATCTTACCAATGGATTCAATACGTGAGGTAAACGGATGATTTCATTATCGGTGCCGTTGTTGGAGGCGGAGGAGAAACAGGCTGTTTTAGAGGTCTTGGAATCCCGCCAACTCGCCCAGGGAGAAAAGGTGAGGGCATTTGAAGAAGCGTTTGCTGCGTTCTGTGGCACAAAGCATGCCATCGCTACCTCTTCTGGGACGACAGCCTTGCAGACTGCTATCCTTGCCCATGGCATAGGTCCAGGCGATGAGGTGATTACTACGCCGTTTACTTTCATTGCCTCAGCCAATGCGATCCTCTTTGCTGGCGCGAAGCCGGTATTTGTAGATATTGATGAACGCACTTATAATATAGATGCAAGCCGTATTGAGGAAGCCCTGACCCCGCGCACCAAAGCGATCCTCCCTGTCCACCTCTTTGGCCACCCCTGCGATATGGAAGCCATCATGGATATCGCCATACGGCATGGCCTGGTGGTTATCGAGGATGCCTGTCAGGCGCATGGGGCCATGGTGAAGGGACGGAAAGTGGGCAGCTTTGGCACGGGATGTTTCTCTTTTTATCCCACGAAGAACATCACTACCGCCGAAGGTGGTATGATCACTACGGACAGTGATGAGATCGCGGATCGGGCGCGGCTCATTCGCAATCACGGGCAGCGAGAGCGGTACTATCACGAGATGATTGGCTACAATTTCCGCATGACAGAAATCCAGGCAGCCATTGGGTTGGTGCAATTGAACAAATTGGAGCGGTTTATTGCCATGCGCAGAGCGAATGCAGCGTATTTGACCCAGAAATTGAAAGGGGTCATCACTCCTTTGGAGGTTCCTGGGTGTCGGCATGTCTATCACCAGTATACGATCCGTGTGCCCAATAGCCGTGACCAACTGGCGAACTACCTGCGAGAGCGGGGTATTGCCACGGGTGTTTACTATCCACTGCCTGTGCATAAACAGCGCGCATATCAATGCCTGGGTTATGCCGACCATTTGCCGGTAGCGGAAGCAGTGAGCCGTGAAGTCCTGGCTTTGCCTGTGCACCCTGCCTTAACCCGTGAAGATCTGGATCGCATTATCGAGGGAGTGAATAGCCTATGGTCTTGAAAGCAGCGGTAATTGGTGTGGGCATGATGGGGCGCAATCACGCGCGTGTCTACGCCCAGATGGAGCATGCTACTCTCGTGGCAGCAGCAGACCTGGATACAGCAGCTCTCGAACCCATTGCGCGCACCTATAAGATTAACGTTTACACGGATTATATTCAGATGTTGGAGGCAGAGAAGCCTGACTTGGTCTCCATCGCTGTGCCCACGCGCCTGCATCGTGAAGTTGCCCTCGCCGTGATGCAACGAGGCATCCATGTTTTTCTGGAGAAGCCGATTTCTGCCAGCGTCGAGGAAGGGCAGGAGATTGTAGATTGTGCTAAGAAAGAAGGGGTCAAACTCGCGGTTGGACACATCGAGCGCTTTAACCCTGCTATTATCGAATTGAAGCGATTATTGGATGCTGGGCAATTGGGGCGTATTTTCCAGATCCATGCACGGCGGGTAGGGCCATTTCCGCCCCGGGTAGAAGATGTAGGTGTAGTGATTGATTTGGCAACCCATGAATTGAACCTGCTGGAATACCTCACCGGTTCGCAAGTGGAGAGCGTCTATGCCGAAATTGAACGCGAAATCCATGCCACACACGAGGATTTGCTCACTGGAATCCTAAAGTTTAAGGACGGTACAGTAGGCATTCTAGACATCAACTGGTTGACGCCTACAAAAATTCGAGAGCTCTCTCTGATTGGCGAGCGAGGCATGTTCTCGGTGAACTATTTGACACAAGACCTCTACTTCTATGAGAACGATTACCTCAACGGCCATTGGGAAGGATTAGCGATCATGGGCGTAAGCGAGGGACGGCGAATACGTCATAATATTAAACGCAAGGAGCCGCTTGTTGCGGAGCTGGAATCTTTTGTCCAGGCAGTGGCTGATGATACAGAACCGCAAATTGGCGGAGAAGAGGCTTTGCGCGCTGTGCTCCTGGCACAGCGGCTTTTGGAATCAGGCCGGAAACGTGAGGTGGTGTGGGTCTAAGTGGAATGGGACAAGGCGTATCTCGCCTTACTTTTTGGCGTCATAAAAATATAACACTAGATCTTGAAAGATTGGGTGGAAAAAGGACATGAAACGATATCTTTTGATAGCAACAGGGCTATTGTTGGGGTTGCTCGCCCTTACTATATTGGCGACCAATGTGCTGGCGCGGCTGCCTGCTAACCAGAGTGCTTCTAAAGGCATCTACGTTCAGTTCGATAAAGGGATCGAAGGCATTATCACCCGTGACAACGGGTTCCCAGTCGCCGGCGGCCATCACCGCTGGCTATGGCTGGAACTGGAGCCGGATTATGACAATGATTATCGCTTTAACCAAGAGATTGGGACTTTTGTCTTGCAGGAAGTGGCGCGAGGCAAGAAAGCAGCCATTGGCGTCGAAACCTTTGTGGCGCCCACGTCGCAGTATGCTAAGAGAGTTGGACCGCCCGATGGGACTATTGCTATTCCTGAATGGTTACGATCCTCCCCAGGGGTCATCGAGTTGAGCCACCCTGTTACTGGCACATGGTACGTGCTCAACTTCCTCAATGCTACCTACAAAGCCAAATATGCCGAATTCATCTATGCTTTGGCGGATTGGCTGGCTGCTAATCCGAATGTCGCTGCTAATGTCGGCTGGATTGAGATGGGAGTAGGTTTGGAATCCGAGACCCAGCCAGTGGATATATATAAGGCATCGCAGGCGGAAATTACAGACTACTACTTGAACCGTGCCCCGGGCGGTGAGAATCCGCCTGGATGGACAAGCAACGATTGGACACGCTTTGTCAATTGGTGTACGGATCTCTATTGCGATGCCTTCCGCGTGCGCAATCCAAGCCTCTCTTCCATTCCCATTTTCCTCAACTGCGCCCCGGAATTCAAAGGTAAGGATAACCGGAGCAACCGCCAGGCATTCACCACCTATGCTGCCACGAAAGGCATTGGGCTAAAGAATAATGGATTGCAGGCGGACCGTGCACCGGCCAGCCTTTATGACCCATTGATTAAATGGGGCTCCGTTGTTGCAACGACCACAGTTCCGATTGCTTGGGAAACGTATTCGGTATGGCTTACCGATATGACGACACTGTATTGGGGCGTCCTTTGTGCATTGGACAAGCATCCCGATGTGCTAGAACCCACTCGCGATTTGATGGTGGATGGCAGCTATAACCCCAAGCCGGACTATGTTGCGATCTGGAGGTGGGCAGAACCGTACTTGGGCGTTACGCCTAGCACCACGCCGGGCATTTGGTGTGCGTTGCGAGAGACTGAAACAGGCGGAGAGCCAGGCAACTTTTTCTTTTGGTTGTTCCAGAATGACAGTTTGCCTGGAGGGAGGACTGTTGCTCTGAAGCCGGGGGTGAATTCTGGTGATGCCTGGATCCTCGTCACAGGCAAGGAGGGGCGCTATACCCGCCGCACTGACCGAGCAACGGGCAATCCTTACATGCACTTTCAAGTTTTGAACCACCCTTCTTCTCCGTACTACGGGAATCCTAATCGTTATGTTTTTACCGTTACCGTAACGTATCTTGACAAGGGCACCGACTCATGGAAGTTGACCTATGATTCGTTTAGTGGCCCGAAGGACGCAGGTACGGTGCAAAAGACCAACACCAATACATGGAGGAAAGCAACCTTTGTCTTGACCGATGCTCGCTTCGGCAATGGTTATACAGATAATGGCATGGGAGGCGGCAATGGCAGTCCTGCTTCAGATCTCACGATAGACTGCCTGGATAGCGGTGATGAATATATCCATATGGTGGAGATCAAACGAATCGATAGCGGCACTACACCGTCGCCCACACCGACTACCGTACCTTGTACCATCCGAGGACGTGTTACTCTGCAAGGGCGTCCAACTCCTCCACACGCACGCTGGGTGACGCCCTTGACGGTAACAGTGGGCAGCACGGACTATGCGGCTACTACCGATACATCCGGATATTTTACTGTAACGGTGTCAAGCCCTGGTACCTACGATATTCGCGTAAAGAACATGCACACTTTGCGTAACGTAAAAAGAGAGGTAACGCTTATAGCAGGTCAGAACGAGATAAACTTTGGCACACTCCTGGAAGGTGATGCGAACAATGACAATGTGGTTGATAAGTATGATAAACTTATACTCTGGCTCACCTATAGGAGTACTTCCGATCTACGCGCGGATTTCAACGAGGATGGGATTGTGGATAAATACGATTATTACTTGCTGTGGCAAAATTATAGAAAATCTGGGGACATTGAAGTAAGCTCTCCATAGTTGGAGTGATACCCCAATGGTAATGCTAACATTATTATGGCTGCTGTGCCATGTAAACATAAGGAGTGATATAGGGAGTTGGCATGACGTTACCCAATAAGGGAGATAGGAGTGCTCCGTTGCGACATCTTTGGATCGGGCTGCTGATTGTAGCGGTATTCAGCATTCTTGGGTTGTTGGCCCTTGCTGAGCCATCTCATACCGCATTGGCTGAGGCTGCACCAGGAGTCGGCATAAGTTCAGGTAGTGGGATAATCGAACGGGTCAAGGTAAGCCCGCAAACGTTGGCAACAGGGACCGTGATGGTCAGGATTGACCCTGCCTCGTCTTCCGTGGCGCAGGGGGACATTTTCACGGTAGAGATCGAGGTGGATGCTGGGAGTGAGCAGATTGGTGTAGTGTGGGCATATCTTGATTTTAATCCATTGTATTTGCAGGTGGTGGATGAGAGTGGGAATCCTACTAGCCGTATTGAGCTCGAGTCGCGATTTGAGGGTTATACTGATGCGGATAACAGCGAGGGGCAAATAGACATTGAGGCATTTCT
>JACIWX010000020.1 GCA_014360755.1 Chloroflexota bacterium
GCTTGAACTCGGCCAGGCCCTTCATCGCCAGCACCTTGGTGATCGCCGCGGTCAAGGTCGTCTTGCCGTGGTCTACGTGCCCAATCGTGCCTACGTTAACGTGCGGCTTGGTCCGCTCAAATTTCTTCTTGGCCATTGCAAAGACCTCCTCTTTCTCTGAATCTCTCCCATAGCAATCCCAGAGATATGAAGGCAATCCCTAATGCCTGGGCTGCTCCTCCTTGCTCCAGCCATTCCGTTGGGTGCTCAAGCCCTCGACCAGACTTGAACTGGTGACCCCATTCTTACCAAGAATGTGCTCTACCGACTGAGCTACGAGGGCATACAGACGCCTCTCTGAGCAGCGAAGGCGGTGCATCCGCTATGGTTTGACTACGTATTATAATACATTCGTGGTACAAGTCAAATTGCGCCCACTCACAAACAAGACCCCGGACAGCGGGGTCTTGTAGGCGCATTATAGAATAACATCTGTGTATTTGTCAAATCAGGGCAGGGGGCGCGGGTGGTGCAGTCCAACTTGGGACAAGCCTGGCTTGGGGTGCGATGGATCGCCATCAAACGAATAAGGAAACGAATCAACGAATCCCCCTAACCCCCTTTGTAGGGACGAATCCACGTAGGGGCGAGTCATGGACTCGCCCCTTTTGTTTCGCCCTCCAGGGGCGAACTGGTGTTCGCCCCTTTGGTTTCACCGCCGAGGGCGCAGAGAGCGAAGTTTTTACCACAAAGGCATAAAGGCACGAAAATTTTGGTCATTGGTCATTATTCAGTTGGTTGCCCCTGCGATGCCCATTTTCCCCGCTGATGTTGACATAGCGGGCTTCTTGTGCTAAAATGTCAAGCAGTCCTCATTGTAACCCGCGATGCTGCAAAGTTAGTATGCGAGAAAGAGATACGGTTTCCGCATACCCCTCCAGCATAGAGTGAATTGCCGATTCTGCATAATCAGTAGTTATGCGCTACAGGTACGGCCTGGAAAATGGGAGCGGTCAATCAGTGCGGTGGCTAGCGAGGCGACAAGGATCGGTGCAGGCGGGCGCCTGAGGGTGCAGGGCAGTTGGCGCAATGGTCGCCGCGGTAAGTGCCATTGGCGAAGCCGTAGTCAGAGGGTGGCAGTTACAAGGGTAGCGATTGCGGATAAGTTTATTCGAGATAGAGCACAAGGTCTCAAACTTGTATCAAGGAGGGAGTCGAATGAATTCAAAGATAGCCACTTTTCTGTTCCTTTTATTCATTCATCAGGGGGGTGACAGTGGCAACTGAACAACGTTTATGGCATACGCTTGACCTGAAAGAAGCTTTTGCCGCGCTCGATTCCAGCCCAAGGGGATTGAAAATGGACGATGCCAACGTCAACCAGGTGCCGGCGGTCATGGGCGACCGACTAGTGGGGATGCTCACCCGAGAGCAGGTGCTCCACTATATTCGTGTACGCGCCGAACTTGTCTGAAAGGAAAGCCACATATGGATCTGCTGACTTTGGATGAACTGAAAGCCCTTGTGAGGCAGAATGTCGGTGCCTGTGCAAGCATCTTTATGCCCACCCATCGCGCCGGGGCTGAAACCCGTCAGGACCCGATCCGTTTCAAGAACCTGCTCCGGGAGGCAGAAGAGGGCTTGCGCGCCCTGGGGCTTCGCTCCCCGCAGGCAAGAGGACTGCTGGCACCGGCGCGAGGGCTTCTCACAGATTTTGCCTTCTGGCGGCACCAAAGCGACGGCCTGGCGTTGTTTGTGGCTGTGGATCTGTTTCGCTTCTATCGTCTGCCGCTTGACTTTGCCGAGCTGGTGGTTGTAGGCGAACGTTGCTACGTCAAGCCCTTGCTCCCCCTGTTCATGGGGGATGGCCACTTTTTCATTCTGGCGCTCAGCCAGAATCAGATCCGGCTGCTGGAAGGCACACGCCACAGCGTGGATGAGATTGACTTGAAAGGCGTTCCTACCAGCCTGGTGGAAGCCCTTGGTCATGTGGACTTTGAAAAGCAACTTCAATTTCACACTCAGACCCAGTCACCAGGAACAGGCGAGCGGACAGCCGGCTTCCACGGCCATGATCCTGCCGATGAGGCCAAGGGCAGGGTTCTCCGCTACTTCCGCCAGGTCAACGAGGGCTTGGGCCAGGTGCTCAGAGACGAACGTGCTCCGTTAGTGCTGGCTGGGGTGGATTATCTTCTGCCGCTCTACAAGGAGGCAAATACATATGCTCATCTGCTGGAAGGGGGCATCACCGGTAATCCGGAGGCATTCACACCAGCCGAGTTACATGGGCGCGCCTGGGAAATCGTGCAACCTTGCTTTTTGGAAGCCAAGCAAGCGGCGAGAGCCCAGTACCAGGAGCTGGTCGGTACAGGGAGGACCTCTACCAATGTCAAAGAGGTTGTTCCGGCTGCTTACCATGGCCGGGTTGAGGTGCTGTTCGTCGCCCTGGGCATTCAGCAGTGGGGGCGCTTTGTCCCAGAGACCAATACGGTTCATTTGAGCGCGGAACCGACGCCCGGGGATGAGGACTTGTTGGATTTCGCTGCCATTCAAACGATACTCAACAGCGGAACCGTTTACGCCGTGGAGCCAGAAAAGATGCCCGACGGCGCACCGTTGGCTGCTATCTTTCGTTTCTGAAGCGTAACTGCCTGCCTCCCGCAGGTTTGGGCGCAATCTTCGCAATGGAGTGCGCCGCACGGTAGAAGGCAGAACTATCCATTTGCGATGCTGGCGATATGAGGTCAAGAGGATCAGTGGCTTTACGGTGCCGGTTTATTTCCTTGACGCCGACCTGCCAGAAAAATTCTGAATGGGATCGAAGTTTGATCCATTTCCTGTATGGCGGGGACGAGTATTATCGCTTCTGCCAGGGAGTGCTCCTCGGTATCGGTGGCGTCAGGATGCTCCGCGTTCTCGGCTATGAGAACATTCGGATCTTTCACATGAATGAAGGGCATTCGGCCTTCTTGACACTGGAACTCCTGGACGCGGCGGCGAGAAAGGCGGGCAGGGAATCGCTGACCGGGAGGCAGTGCGAAATCAATGTGTCTTCACCACTCACACTCCCGTCCCCGCCGGGCACGATCAGTTCCCTATAGAACTGGCGCGCAAGGTGCTTGGAGAGCGGGACGATTTCTTTGCTTTAGAGATCGTAACGCCGACTACATCAAAACCGGCAGCGGGATGTGGATCTCTACATCACGGCGGCCCGCGCACTGCGGGTGGATATCACCCACATCTTACAAACCCATCTCCACGCCGATTTCATTTCGGGGCACATGGATCTGGCGCAAAAGACCGGAGCCAGGATCTATGTGGCGAAGTCAGCCAAGTGCACTTTTGACCACGTCCCTCTATCAGAAGGCGATACGATTGAATTGGAGGACATGGTGCTCCAGGTCCTGGAAACGCCGGGCCATGCCCCGGAACATCTCAGTTACGTCGTGATTGACAAATCCTGCTCCGATAGCCCGGTCCGCGTGTTTGTGGGTGATACGCTCTTTGTTGGGGATGTGGGCCGTCCCGATCTGTTTCCTGACATCGCCCAGGAGTTGGCCGGGCAACTCTACCACAGCCTGCATGACGAGTTGTTGCAACTGCCCGACTATGTCGAGGTCTACCCGGTACATAGGGCGGGCTCCTTGTGCGGCCGCGCCATTGGTGCCAAATGGACCAACACCATCGGCTATGAGCGCAGGTTCAACGCGGCGCTGCAAATCAAAGACAAGTCCGCCTTTGTCTAGTCGCTCACCGAGAACATGCCGCCTGCGCCTGATCATTTCAGCCGCTGCAGCGACATCAACCGGCGTGGCCCGGCGCGGCTGGATGAACTCCCTGTGGTCGAGGAGTTGAGCGCAAGCCAATTCCGAGAGCGCATGAGCGATCCCGAGATGGTGGTGCTGGATACCCGCAGTTATCATGCGTATGCCACAGTCAGTACATCCCTGGCGCCTGGCATCTCGATCTCAATGGCAACTTTCCCACCTTTGCCGGCTGGGTTCTGCCCCCTGACAAAGGGCTGTTGCCGGTGGCGGATGACTACGACAAGGCGCTGGAAGCCATCACCTGGGCCCGCCGGGTTGGGGTGGATCGCATTGTGGGTTACCTGGACGGCGGCATGGGCGGTGGAAGGCTATGGGACAAGAGGCGTCCAGTTGCTCTCCGCCAGAGATTTCCACGAGATGATTGCCGGCGCTGATGACTTTGTGCTGGTAGATGTCCGTGCGCCGCAGGAATAAGAGGACAGCCAGGGCATTCTGAAGAAAGGCGATTTCGGCGACCTGACCTTACCGCGGCTGTTCAAAGTCAACGATTGGGTCGTCGTTGTTCCGGTGGCAGGGCTGATCCTTTTGTTGCTGTATTGGCTGGAACAATCCGGTTTGTAACGCTCCAGAGCGAAAGAACACGAGAGTGTTGAAAAAGTCTTTCCAATGTCATGCTGAACCTTCGCCCTGAGCCTTGCCCTGAGCGAAGCGAAGGGGAAGTGAAGCATCTCGCAGAACTTGCGAAAATACAGTTACGCGAGACCCCTTCGTTGTGCTCAGGGCAGGCTCTTCGCTTTGCTCAGGGTGACCAAATTTTCAACACCCTCAAGAACACGCCTCCTGGCACACTACATAACAAATGCTCCCAGCGGACGTGGCTGCGCGCCGTCGCTGAACTGGAACGGTAGCCGCCATAGGGGTGCGAGATGCGGTGAGTTCAAGCAGAGCGTAAAAACCGGTCGCGAGTGAGCAAAAAGAAAGGCTTCCGAGGCCTAGTGGACCCCGGAAGCCTTCGCACATCGGATTACTTCGCCACTTTGACTTTGATCGTCTTGGGCTTGGCTTCCTCTGCCTTGGGGATGGTCAGATGCAGGACGCCGTTTTTGAACGTGGCATCTGCCTTGTCGGATTTCACCATCGCCGGCAGGTTGATGGTGCGCTCGAATGGCCCATACCACAGTTCATTGGCGTACCAGCACCAATCCTTGCTCTCCTCGCGCTCCGCATCGCTGGTGAAGCGCCCGCGGATGGTGAGCACATCGCCGGTGACGGAAATATCCAGGTCATCCGGCTCCAAGCCAGGGACGCGCGCCACGACATGCACGGCATCCTTGTCCTCCCACACATTGACCGGCAACTCTACGCTTTCGCCAACCCTAGCCAAGCGCCAAGGCCGCACAAAGCTCTCCTCGAACAAGCGATCCATCGCCTCACGCAGGCTGAGCATATCCTCAAATGGACGCCATCTCACGACGGACATGGTGCACCTCCTCCTTCAAATTTTTCTTGATTCCATCCTTATGTTATCACAACAGTGTTAGATGAACGCTAGCGCTCTATTAGAAGTACATTAGAAAATGAGGAGTGAGAAGTGAGGAGTGAGAAGTGATGAGTGAGGAGTGAGGAGTGAGGAGTGAGAAGTGATGAGTGAGGAGTGAGGAGTGAGGACTTTGCCCCCCTTAGTAAGGAGGGTATGGGGGGATAAATCTCCTGGGGGTGGGGCTGGGGTGAGGGCAGGGATAGCGCCAGGGAATAAAATTCCCTGGCTGAGACCTGACAAGTCGGCTGAAGCCGACTGGTGATCGCTAGCAGCTCCCGTAGGGGCGAACCTTGTCTCCGCCCATGCCCGTCTCTCCCGTTGTCATTCTGAGCCGCGTAGCGGCGAAGAATCTCCCCCAGTTCCATGAGACCCCTTGGCTTCGCCTCAGGATGACACAGGAGGCCACCTCGCCTGGGCATAGGAGCCCAGCGCAGATGTCGCCAGGGAATAAAATTCCCTGGCTGAGACCTGACAAGTCGGCTGAAGCCGACTCCACGGAAGACAGACCTGACAGGTCTCGGAGACCTGTCAGGTCTAGTCCATGGGTTCTCATCTCCTCTGCGCCCTCCGCGGTAAAACTCCTCACCACTAAGACACGAAGACACAAAGGACAAAGCAGAAACTCCAATGACCAATAACCAAAATCTTCGTGTCTTTGTGGTAAACCCTCTGCGCCCTCCGCGGTAAAAATCTCTAACGAAATTCTAACACTTCTCATGCACCCTTCTAACGAAATTGTGCTATAATAGCGGTGCTAAAAAAGGCGGACAAGGATCGTGAGCCATGAACCCCATTTGTGCGAATTGTGGCATCGAAATTCATTGGCAGCCGACCATCGTAGATGGTCGCACTTATTGTTGTCCAGGCTGTGCCCAGGGTGGGCCTTGCACCTGCGACTATTCCAACCTGCCTCGCATCGGCGAGAGCCGTGCCATCATTCGCCATACCTCGGTGATCATCTTGCCCCCTCCTAGCGAGGAGGAGGAAAGAAGCAGGGCAGGGCAGGGCTGTGCACCCGCCTCGGATTCGCTCACTGAGGCGTAGGCTCACGCATCTTGCAAAAATGAGGAGAGGAGAAGGAGATGTTTTTCTGGGATCCCATGTATCTGGTGTTTGCGTTGCCCGCGTTGTTGCTGGGCTTGTGGGCGCAATCGCGCGTCCAGTCGGCGTATAGCCGCTACATGCGCGTGGCAAACTCGCGCGGCTTGACCGGCATACAGGCTGCTGAGTACCTCCTGCGCGCGCAGGGACTGGGACATGTGTCCATTGAGGGCACTCCCGGGCAATTGACCGACCACTACGATCCGCGCACCAAGACGCTGCGCCTCTCGCGCGATGTGGCGTATGGGCGTTCCCTGGCTGGGCTGAGCATCGTCGCCCATGAGGTGGGCCATGCCGTGCAGGACCATACCAACTATGGCCCGCTGAAGTTGCGGTCGGGCATCGTGCCCATGGTCACGCTCAGCGCCTATCTGGGACCCATCCTCTTTGTCACGGGCTTGCTGATGCAGTCCATGGGGTTGGCTTGGCTGGGGGTGATCCTCTTCTCCGCCAGCGCTGTTTTTGCCGTGCTGACCCTGCCGGTGGAGAAGAACGCCAGCAAGCGCGCCTTGGAGATGCTGCGCACCAATGGCTTGATCGTACGCGGGGAAGAAGAGGCGGCTGCCCGTCAGGTGCTCGATGCCGCTGCCCTGACCTATGTGGCGGCGCTGGTGCAAGTCATCTCCACGCTGCTCTACTACGTCTTCCTCCTCAGCGGTGCCTCCCGCCGCCGGGATTAGCGCACCACAAAGACACCAAGGCTTTAATGATTGTTCATTGGGATTTCTTTTCCCCTTTGTGCCTTCGTGTCTTTGTAGTGAAAAAATCTTACCACCAAGACACAAAGACACCAAGGCTTTCGTGATTGTTCATTGGGATTTCTTTTCCCCTTTGTGCCTTCGTGTCTTTGTGGTGAAAAATCTTACCACCAAGGCTTTAGTGATTGTTCATTGGGATTTCTTTTCCCCCTTTGTGTCTTTGTGGTGAACTAGTTCTCCTCTGCGTGCTCTGCGGTAAAAAGGCGCTGGCCCTTAGCCCAATTTGTCTTCAGCGCATATTGTGCTATAATTTTCCTGCCATTGGCAACTCATTCCTCACTACCTACAGGCAGGAAAGGTTACCATGCAGGAGCATTGCGCACAGGATGGAAAATGCTGGTATGCGCTGCACACCAAGCCGCGCAAAGAACACGCTGTCCAGGAGTTTCTCCTCAGCCGTGGCATCGAAACCTATCTCCCTGTGCTGAAGGAGGCTGGTAAAAACGCAGCGCGCAACCGGCGGGAAAGGCCCTTCTTCTCGTGCTACCTCTTTGCACGGGTGAACCTGAGCCAGGTACCCCTCTCCTCGCTGAACTGGGCGCCAGGTGTGAGGCGTGTGGTCAGCTTCGGTGGCCAGCCAGCGGTCGTGCCGGATGAGGTCGTGGATTGGCTAAAGTGCCGCCTGGCGCAGATAGACGCCCGTGATTACTATCAGGGCTTGCCCCTGCAACCTGGCGACCGCTTGCGCGTCGTGAAGGGACCCTTGAAGGACCTGGAAGCCGTCTTCGATCGCCGCCTGTCCTCAGGGGAGCGAGCGCGCGTTTTCATCGAAATCCTGGGCAGATGGACCGTGTGTGAGGTGAACCTGAATCACCTGCAACGGATGGAGAAATAACCGGCATATCTGGCACGGCTTGCCGGCATAGCCCGGACACATACTGGCACGTCATCATCGCACGCCGCACGGAACGCGCTGCGACGGCGGAGCGTGCCTGAGTGAAGGAGACAACACACCCATGAAATCCCTCATCACCGGTGGCGCGGGGTTCATCGGCAGCCACCTGGCGGAATACCTGCTCGCGCAGGGGCATGAAGTAGCCGTGATAGACGACCTCTCCACCGGGCGGCTGGAGAACATCGCCCACCTGTTGGACCACCCCCGCTTCCACCTCGCCATCGAGACCATCACCAACGAGGTGGTGATGGACCGCTTGGCGAGCGACTGTGACCTCATCTACCACCTGGCGGCAGCGGTGGGGGTGAAACTGATTGTGCAGGCGCCCGTGCACACCATCGAGACCAATATCATGGGCACGGCCGCCGTTTTCCGCGCTGCCAACCGTTACCGTCGTCCCGTAGTCCTGGCTTCCACTTCCGAAATCTACGGCAAAAGCGAGCGCGTGCCCTTTGCCGAGGACGATGACCGCGTGCTGGGTCCCACCACGCGCAGCCGCTGGTGCTACGCGGCATCCAAAGCGGTGGACGAGTTCCTGGCGCTGGCGTATGCGAAGGAATACGGCTTGCCCGTGGTCATCGTGCGCCTCTTCAATACCATCGGTCCGCGCCAGACGGGCCGCTACGGCATGGTCGTGCCGCGCTTTGTGGCGCAGGCGCTGGCTGGGGAACCGCTCACCGTCTATGGCGATGGCACCCAAACCCGTTGCTTTGCCGACGTACGCGACATCGTGCGCGGCATGGTCGCCCTGGCGGAATGCCCTCAAGCCAGAGGGCAGGTTTTCAACCTCGGCTCGGACCGCGAAATCTCCATTGCTGATTTGGCACGCCTGGTCATTGACATCACTGGCAGCAGGTCAAAGATCGTCTACATCCCCTACGAGCAGGCTTACGAAGCCGGCTTTGAGGACATGCCGCGGCGCGTGCCGGACGTCTCCAAAGTCAAGGCGTGGATTGGCTGGGAGGCGACCATCCCGCTGGAGGAAAGCATCCGCGCCATCGTCGCATCTATGAAACCGTAGGGGCGCAATTTATTGCGCCCATTGCAATTCATTGCGCCCAATGGTTTCTGCCAAGGGCCATCAACGAATAGGGAAACGAATAAACGAATCACCCATACCCCCTCGTAGGGGCGAGTCCATGACTCGCCCTTCAGGGGGCAAGGGGGGATAAACCCCTTACCAAGTGTTCGCCCATTCATTTCACCGCATGAAAGAATCATTGCCATCTATGCCACAAATTCATGAGACAAAACGGAAAAAGACCGGATTAGCGCTCATCCTCGCAGGTATTTTCCTGCTGCTGTGCGCTGTCGTGTGGTTCCTTGCCCTCATCCCCAGCCCCTCTCCGACCAGGCGAGGGGAAGTTGTCCTCACCCCCAACCCCTCTCTCAAAATAGATTGGGAAGGGGGAGTTGCTCAAGCGACGATACGGCTAGGTCCCACGGCAGCGGCGGTCGCCACACTGCTGCCCCCGCCAACGCCTATTCCCACTGCTGGTCCCCCCTCCGACCAGCCTTCCGCCCCGGTGCGCATCGTCATCCCTGCCATTGGTGTGGATGCCCCTGTGGTAGAAGTGGGCTGGCACGTTGCCTGGAGCGACGGCGAGGCACGCGGGGTGTGGGACACTGTCGCTGGAGCAGTGGGCCACCACCGCGGCAGCGCCGATGCCGGTCAACCTGGCAACTGCGTCCTCTCCGCCCATAGTTCGGATGCCGGCGGGGCGCTCTTCCGTCGCCTGGTGGAATTATCCGCGGGGGATATCATCCAACTTTACAATTTCGCCGAAATGTGCTATACTTATCATGTTACTACTGTGCTCATCTTGGATGAGACGGGGGCAACGGCGGCTGAAAAGCGCGAACATGCGGCTTGGCTGGACCCGACAGAACAACCCGTCCTCACCCTCGTTACCTGCTGGCCACCTTGGGCTTATACGCACCGCATCATTGTCCGAGCAGCCTTGCGTGTACCCTGAGAGTGTGATAAAGTGCATACCATGTCAGGCGGAGCATAGCGTGATATCCCGCCATGCTTGGAGGTACGCCACAAAGGTTGCGAGGCTCTTCGCTCTGCTCGGGGTGACCAAGCGAGAAAGGGAGGGCTTGGGCGCAGACCTCGCAGAACGAAAAAAGTGGAAAGCAGTCTCACTGGTGATGGCTTGGCTGCTGGCATTCCTCTCCGTCTCTGGCTGCAGTCCCCCGCGGCATCAGGAAGATCCTTTTTCCACGCCCTTTGGGGTGGGCGTCGGTGATGTGCCCATTACCGCGGCACAACTGGATGCCCTCGGGCCGGTGTGGTACCTGGATTGGAGCTGGCGTGGCCCTGCCCTGGAAGGCCATGAGCGGCTTTACATTATCGGTTGCGCCGAAGTGAAAGGGGATCGTGGCGCGATCCCGGCAGCAATGCGTGCCAGCGGTGCTTCCTGGTGGGCTTTGGGCAATGAGCCCAACGACCCTCATCAGGACAACCGCACGCCGGAGGAATACGCCGAACTGTATTTCATTTTTGAAGGCTGGGCAAAAAACGCCCCGCGCTGCCGTATCCTGCCGGCGGGGATTGCCAATGCCGACTGGCAGTGGGCAGAAGCCTTTCGTGAGGCTTTTCGGGCAAAGTACGGCCGCTATCCGCGTGTGGATGGCTGGAATATTCACAACTACATCCTGGAGTCAGGGCTGGATCCTTATGACGTCGGCGAGTTCCAGCGGCGCATTCTGGCTTTCCACCGCTGGATGGAGCGCATCGGCGATGGACATAAACCGTTGTTCCTGACCGAGTTCGGTGTCCTCTATGGTAATGGCTGTTGCGGCCGCCCTGTGGATCCGCCGGAGAAGATCCAGGCTTTCATGCGCGATGCCGTGCAGTGGCTGGTGGAGTCAAAGGTTGTGGCTTGCTGGGCTTGGTTTGCAACCTATTCCGAGCAGTACAATGGCAGCCTGATGACCAAAGAGGGGCAGTTGAACGATCTAGGCATCCTGTACCGCGACCTGGTTCAAAAGCACGTGAAATGAGGGTACTATCCTCGGTGTCACCCTGAGGCGGAGCCGAAGGGTCTGCCCTGAGTACAACGAAGGGGTCTCATGGAACTGGGGGAGATTCTTCGCCGCTACGCGGCTCAGAATGACAATAGGGACGCGGCTCAGAATGACACGTGGGGGAAGGCACGGTTCAGGTTCTTCGCTGCCCCTTCGCTTTCCCTTCGCTTCGCTCAGGGCAAGGTTCGAATGACATAAGGAGAAAGGAGATACATGAGCCGCATTCGTTCGCTATGGAAAATATGTCGCAGTGAGAACAACGTGTTCGCTAGGTTCCTGTTCCTCATGGGTGTAGCCTTATTGATCGCTATCCTCTATGGAGCAATCCGTACCCCATGGGCATTGCCGGTCAGCGCCCAGAATGGCGCTACCCCGACTTACACTTCCACCACCCTGCCACCTCCGCCGACGGAGACACCCACCTCTACTACCTTGCCGCCTCCGCCGACGGAGACGCCCACCTCCACCACCTTGCCGCCTCCGCCGACCGAGACGCCTACCCCTACCTATACCAGGACACCCTGCCCGCCTTGTCCTACCTGTCCGCCTCCGCCTACCCTCACCCCGACCGCGACGCCCTACGTCAGCGGGCCAGGCATCTGTCCACGTCCCGGCTACCCCGACTATGCTCCGCATGGGCCCCCGGACTTTGACATGCACCAGGATGAGTGGCGCTCGGAGGAGGGGTGGACGCATTCAGGGCCCGCAGCAGCGGCGGATGCCCTCTGGTGGCTGGACTCGAAAGAAGAGTTCGAACGGGGGATAAAGTATGACCTAGTCACCAGCTATGGGCTATGGTACGACCATGCGGCGCAGAACGTGCCGCCTTTGGTGGAAGACCTGGCGGGCTATGTGCGCACCGGAGAACAGGGGACAACGGTGGAGGACATGGTTGCCGGCTTGGAGGAGTACCTCCGCGCGCAGGGCTTGGAGGATTCCTTCGTCGTGGAGCACATCAAAGGACCGAGCAAAGAGTGGGTGTGGTTGGATGCGCAGCAGCATGAGGATGTGGTGCTGCTCTTGCTGGGCTTCTGGCAACACGATGGGTTGGAGTGGCGGCGCGTCGGGGGCCATTGGGTGGGTATCTGTTGTCCTGATCCGCACGGGATCGGGGTGGAGTTCTTCGATCCCTTCTTTGACCATGCGGCATATGGCTATCCTGGGCGGTCGTGGGGCGGGGTACCGCCGACGAGCGAGTATCACAATGATGCGGCGAATGTGAGTTATGATGCCTACGAGTTTGCTCCTACCTGGGTACCTGGGGCGAAGTGGAAGCCCCTGGGGTATGGGCATGGGTATTTGCTGGATGTAGTGCAGAACAGTATG
>JACIWX010000021.1 GCA_014360755.1 Chloroflexota bacterium
GAACTTCATGCTCCCTCTGCGCTCTCTGCGTCCTCGGCGGTGAAACACCCCACCACCAAGACACGAAGACAAAGGGCAAAGAAAGACGAAATCCCAATGGACAAAACCCAACGACCAAAATCTTCGTGTCTTTGTGTCTTTGTGGTAAAAACCTCTGCGCGCTCTGCGTCCTCAGCGGTAAAACTCCTCACCACCAAGACACGAAGACACAAAGGGGGAAGAAGAAACCCCAATGGGCAAAACCCAATGCCAAAATCTTCGTGTCTTTGTCTTTGTGGTAAAAACCTCTTTCATTTTGTGAGCGGCAAGTTTGACATTTCCCCAAAATATGCTATACTACCACTGTCCATAGAGGTCCTCCGACCCATTTGCCTCCCCCGGGGAGGGATGGGCGATAGGGTGTGGGGAGCAATCCCGGCGCCTGCCGTATTTGCAAAGGAGGCAACAGAAGCCCGCGTAGGGCGGCTGTTGCCTTTTGTTTTCCGATAGGCAGAGGGTTCTGCCCGAAAAAATCTCAAAGAGGAGGAAAGAGCATGTGGATCCTACGGCTGAACATGAGCGATCGCACCTATCGTCTGGATGCAGTCCCGGAGGCTTACAAGTACCTCGGCGGCCGCGGCCTGACCTCCACCATCGTGCATGACGAAGTTCCCCCGCTATGCCATCCCCTGGGCCCCAACAACAAACTCGTCTTCGCCCCTGGCATCGTCACCGGTACTGCCGCCCCGACCTCGGCGCGCATTTCTGCAGGCGGCAAATCCCCGCTCACCGGCGGCATCAAGGAGAGCAACGCCGGTAGTTCTTTTGCTCCAGCCTTGGCGCGTATGGGCATCAAAGCCATTGTGGTAGAAGGCCAGCCCAAGGAGAAGGGCAAGTACTGGATGGCTCACGTGACCTGGGATGCGGGCGCAGGCAAACCCAAGGTGGAGTTCTTGCCCGCCGATGAGTACGCCGGCAAAGGCTTGTACGAAGTCTTCCCGAAACTGTACGAGCGCTTTGGTCAGAAGGCGTCCATTGCCGGCTGCGGCGTAGCGGGCGAATACGGCTTTGCCGGTGCAGGGTTGGTATTCAACGACCTGGCGAAGCGCCCCAGCCGCTATTCCGGGCGCGGTGGCTTGGGAGCCGTGATGGGCAGCAAGGGCTTAAAATTCATCGTAGCGGATGACACGGGGGCTCCTGGCGTGACCATTTTGGACAAGGCGCTGTTCGACCAGGGGCGCGCCAAGCTGACCGATGCCCTGCGCGAGCACGCCATCACCAAGCCCAAGGGCGCCTTGAACACCTATGGCACGGCTGTGCTCATCAACATCCTGAACGAGGCTGGCGGCTTGCCCACGCGCAATTTCTCCAGCGGACGCTTCGAAGGCGCAGCCAAGATTGCCGGTGAAGCCGTCTTTGAGGGGAATAAGCAGCGCCTGGGTAAGGAGTTATATAACCATGCCTGCAGCCCCGGCTGCATCATCCAGTGCTCCAACACTTGGTACAAGCCCGATGGCACAGAGCACGTCTCCTGCCAGGAGTATGAGTCCATCTGGGCTTTTGGCGCCAACTGCGGCATTGACAGCCTGGATGACACCGGCGAACTGATCCGCCTCTGCAACGACTATGGCTTGGACACCATCGAGATGGGCGGCACCATCGCTGTGGCGATGGAAGCGGGCCTGGCAAAGTTCGGTGATGGGAAGCGCGCCATTGAGCTGATGCACGAGATTGGCAAGGGCACGCCGCTGGGCCGCATCCTGGGCAATGGCGCGGCAACCACTGGCAAAGTCTTTGGCGTGGTGCGCGTGCCTCACGTCAAGGGGCAGAACATGCCTGCCTACGAGCCGCGCGCTGTCAAGGGCATTGGCATTACCTATGCCACCAGCACCATGGGCGCCGACCATACCGCCGGCTATACCATCGCCCCGGAGATCCTGAGCGTGGGCGGGAAAGCCGATCCCCTCAGCCCAGAGGGCAAGGCTGCGCTGAGCCGCGCTTTCCAGGCAACCACCGCCTTCATTGACTCCACCGGCCATTGCTTGTTCATCGCCTTCGCCATCCTGGACATCGCCAGCGGCTTTGAGGGCATGATGGAGGAGTGCAATGGCGTGCTGGGCACCAACTGGAAGTCGGAGGATGCCGCCAAGATCGGCGCTGAGATCCTCAAGAAGGAGCGCGCCTTCAATGAGGCTGCCGGCATCGGCAAAGAGGCGGACCGCGTGCCCGAGTTCATGAAGTACGAACCGCTGCCGCCGCACAATCAGGTCTTTGACGTGCCCGATAGCGCTCTGGATTCCGTCTACGGCGAACTGTAACCTTTTTCTCTCAGACCTTTGGGGTCTATAGACCCCAAAGGTCTATCAAGGATGTGACATGCCCAAAGTCAGAGCGGACAGCAAGGGTTGCCTTGTCCTGCCCGATGAATTCCTCAAGCAGCGGCATTTCCCCGCCGACATGGAATACTGGCTGGACGAACGGGAAGGCGACCTGATTCTCCATGCCTGCTTGCCGGATGTGCGCAAGCTGTATATCGAACCCACCACAGGCTGCAACCTGTATTGTCGCACCTGCATCCGCAACGTCTGGAGCGATCCCGAAGCAGCCATGACCATGGACACCTTCGGGCACCTGGTCGAGAGCATGGCTGCCCTGCCCCAGTTGAAGCGCGTCGTGTTCACCGGTTTTGGTGAGCCCCTCACCCATCCCCATATTCTGGAGATGATCGAAGCCGTGCGCCAGCGCGATGTAGCGGTAACGGTGGGCTCCAATGGCTTGTTGCTCGACCGGGCAATGGCGCGTGAACTGGTGCGCCTGGGCGTGGACCGCCTGGTCGTGTCGGTGGATGGCGTCAAGCCGGAGACGTATGCCGATGTGCGTGGGGCAATGCTCTCCCAAGTCCTGGACAATATCCGCGGCTTGAATGAGGAGAAGGTGCGCCTGGGCTCCTTGATGCCGGCTTTGGGCATTGAATTCGTCGTCCTGAAAGGCAACGTGGCAGAGTTGCCTGACCTGGCAAGGCTGGCATCGCGGCTCCACGCGGCGCGTGTCCTGGTCAGCAATGTGCTCTGCTACACAGAGGAGATGCGCGGTCAGATGCTGTATGGCTATGAACCACAGCCGCCGCTGGACAGTGGGGGGTGGCTGCTCCGAGCCGGGGACTGGCTGATGTGGGGCACCATCGAACTGCCGCGCATGCACTGGGGAGCCGAACGCCGTTGTCGCTTCATCGGGGATCGCGCACTGGTGGTGGGATGGGACGGCAAGGTCTCTCCCTGCTATGCCCTGTCGCACAATTACAGTTACTTTGCCATTGACGGCCGCCGGAAAGAAGTGAGTCGCTACGTCCTGGGGGATGCCAACCAGCAACCCCTGGCAGAAATCTGGATGTCGGAGGAATATGTGCGCTTCCGCAGCGAGGTACGCGCTTTCCATTTCCCGTCCTGCCCTGACTGCGACCTACGCGATACCTGCGACCTGCGCGAACGCAATGAAGGCTGCTGGGGCTGGAACCCTTCCTGAGCCGATTGCCTCTGGGCGCAAGATATCGTAAAATGTCCCTGAGCAAAAAGAATAAGGGCGACGTCCTATGGCCAAGAAAATAATCAAAATCTGGTACGACAAAGAAGGGGACTATCTAGAGGTTCTTTTCGAGAGGAAAGCAGGATATTTCAGAGAGACAGAAAACGATGCTGTGATGGAAAAAGTGGACGAGGAAGGGAATATTATTGGCTTTTCTATCCTTAAGGTAAGTGCGCTGGCAGGAAAACCGCTCTCTGTCAGCCTGGAAAGCAGCATTGTTTAGGGATATTTCGTTGGGTTTAGCGATGAATGCTATGCGTGTACGAGTGAAACTCTATGCCACTTTGGGCAAGCATGTGGCAGGTATGGCGCCGGGCATCCCCTTCGAGGTCGAGTTGCCCGACGGAGCCACGGTGGCTGATTTGGTAAAGCGCTTGAACCTGCCGCAGGAGGAGGTGAAAGTGGCTTTTGTCAATGGGCGTGCCCGGCCCATGGATTGGCGCTTGCAAGCGGACGATGAGGTGGGCATTTTCCCGCCGGTGGGAGGAGGATAACATGCTGCCCGATGTATCCTTGTATCAACACGACATCACAGTGGACGTGTGGCTCTACGGCAGCCTCGCGCGTTACGGTGGGGATGCCAATGAGGGCAGTTTCGCCCATCTCGAGGTGCATCTCCCTGCCGGGAGCACGCTTGCGGACCTGCTGGCGCATTTGGGGATGCCCACCGAGGAGCGGGGCATCACCTTCATCAGCGGGCAGTTGAGCGCCATGCCCGGCTTGCAGCCGGATTTGGACCATGTCCTGCGCGATGGCGACCGCGTGGGCTTGTTCGACCCCAAGAGCATGTGGCCCTTCCAGTACCGCCACGGCGCCATGATGACCGAGGAAATGGCGGCAGCCCTAGCCGCGCAGGAAGACCACGGCCTGCACCATACCTACACATAACGTGTCCAAGACCTGTCAGGTCTGGGGCTTTGACTACCTGAGCGCCTTGGCGAGGGTCAAGGCTGTTTTGACCTCGGCATAGCCCTCCCGCCGGTAGAAGGCGTGGGCGCGTTCACGGATGATGTTCGTGCGCACGTGCATCACCGTGCAGCCATGCTCCACTGCCCATGCCTCGGCGGCTTGCAACAGGGCGTGGCCAATCCCCTGCCCGCGCCATCTTTCGTCCACCACCAGCGCGGCAATCTCGGCGGCATCGTCCATCAGGAAGGGGAAATACACGCTCACCTGGACGAATCCCACCACCCGACCCTCTGCCTCAGCCACAAACACATGGCTGCCGAGGGACGGCAGGAGCGCCAGCCGGCGCGCTATCTGCGCCGGTTGGGAGGGATAGCCCAATTGCGTGGCTAAGTCAGCCAGCACGTGGGCGTCCTCTGCAGTTGCCGGTCGGATTTGCAAAGCCATGAGAATGCTCCCCTTCGACCATGGCAGTTGACTTCTCCTGGGAGTCCCCAACCCTCCCGCAGGTTCTAAACCTGCGGGAGGGTTAAGGGGTTAGCAGCGCCTATTGGGGGGTCAATTCGTACCAGAAATCAGCCAAATAGCCTTGTGCATCGACCGTGAAGATCTGCCTCACTACAGTTGGTTTCCCGTCCTGGCATTTCCACTCATAGACGGTCGCTCTCCCTGTCACGTACGCAGGGATAACATCCGCCGTAGGATTCTCTGTGCAGAATTGCTCCATCTCAGCCGTAGGTACTTGGGATGTATCCGCTTTCTCCAGGCAAGGCAAATTGGCGCCATAATGGCAAACCCACACCTTGCTGTCCATGCAGCGCCAGACGGCGTGTTTCTGGAATTCTAGGGGTGCATCCGCTGATACGATGCCCTGCGCGACCATGGCTTGGATGACACTGTCCGGCATCGCGGGTCCCGTATACCGGGCATCGGGCGTGTCCATAGTCCCCACTGCTGCACAATAGGCAAAGGGGTCATCGAAGGTCAATGGCTTTGTGGGGGTGGGCTGTGGCGTTGCTGCGGGAGCGCAACCGGCGAGCACGGCGAGCATGCACAGGGTGAGGAGCAACTCAAAAGCCGCCACCAACAGGGCTGAGAAGCGCCCAGCACCACGACATCTTGCACACAGATTGAGTTTCATACGGGCGTCCTTTCTTCGAAATGTATTTGTAATGGGGGAGAGCTGCCTAACGGTTCGCAGATGCGCCGCGTTGCGAAAGGCGGTACCAGATGCAAGCCCTGCTTGGGCGGCCGTCCACAATTACACCCTATTGTCGCCGTTGCACGGAGTTGTGTCTTTCACCATTCCCACGAATCTAACCCTCCCGCAGGTTCCAAACCCGCGGGAGGGTGATCATGCTCTCTGCAAAGGCTTATTTCTGCCGAATGGCGAGGCAATATGGCTAGTTCGACATTCTAGCACCAAAAACCGAGCGTGTCAATTACGCCTACCTCCCGCGGGTGTAGTTCAGTTTGGGGGCAGAATATGGATAAGCGTATACGGCGGACTGTGGTCTGCCTGGAGCGGGGTGGATTAGGCCTGTCAGGTCTAATCCACCCCGCTCCCATTGTCATTCTGAGCCGCGTAGCGGCGAAGAATCTCCCCC
>JACIWX010000022.1 GCA_014360755.1 Chloroflexota bacterium
CAATGCCCACCTCAATGGTGGATGTGCCGACAGTCATGGGGGCGCGAATGGCCTCCTCCCGCTCCTTCTCGGAGCTGAAGCCATGCACTTCGCCAACCCGCCTGTCAGGAAAGTGGTCGCGCAGAACGCGGGCCACCTCCATAGCTCCGTATACCGAATCTAGGATAGCCACTAGGCGGGCCTGGGGGTGGGCGTCGAGGAATTCCTGGATTATCCAGAGATTCTCGAGTAACGCCTTGGAACCCTCCCAGCGCGTCAAGTCAGCTGGAACCACAGCAAGGTCGACCGAGTGAGCAACAGTGCGGGCTTGTGGCGCATCAGATGCCTCGCTCACGATCACTTCTACCGGTAGATGGAGTCTTTCCCTCAGCCACGGGAGGATGGGCGAATCCGGCGTCGCCGAGGCGAAAAGAAATACTCGCCCCTTACAGGGATTGAGGGTGTGCAGGGTACCTACTAGGAATGCCACGTCGGCGATCTGTTTTACGTTGTAGAGGTGAAACTCATCGAAGATGAACAGGCGATATTGGCCTATTAAGGCAATCAGCCGCTCTCTTACCCCCTCTGGCCCTCCGTATAGTCCGAAGAAAATATAGAACAAGATGTCGGGATTAGTAAGGATGGTGGGCGTCCAACTCAAGAGCGTATCTAAAGTTTCGCTGTGGCATTTCAAATCCAGCTTAATCTGCCAATCGTCCAGTTGGGCGCGGTCGATGCGCAGCAAGCGGTGCTCCCCAGCAGGGTCGATCCAATCCTTTAGCGCCCGTTCCTGGTCGCGAATCAACTCATTGGTGGGGTAGACACCGAAGGCCGGCTCGGAGTGAAGAATGGTGTAGGCGTAGCTTGCCAAAGTTTTGCCGCTGCCAGTGGGGGTGGCGATAAAGAGGCAGAGGGTCTGATTACGTGCCAACGCCTCCGCAACGCGGTGATACACTCGTTGCTGGTAGACGTAAGGCCGCAGGTCAGGCAACCATTGCTCATCCGTTTGGGCAAAAGCCAGCGGCTGGACGGTAAGTTCCAGTGGCCGCATTAGCGTCTACCTCCGGGAGATCTTTTCACCGGGCGGGCCAAAAAGCACATCTGGGCCGGGAGCTGCACCTCATCCTTGCCGAAACAGGCTTCATAGTATTCTCCGTTGTCGAAGCGGGCACGGCTGATCAGGCGGGTGGGCAGGCTAGCCACCACGACGTCACAGACGACCGGGTCGCTTTTCAGGTCGTGCCAATTCAGGAAGGACTCAACGAAGAAGGGGCCCTTTTGCTCCTTCACCTGATCGGCCGGTTGCAACTGGACGCGGGCCTTGCCGGAGAACTTGCCCAACCGAATCCATGCGGGCCGCCCATCGAGAAGGTCTCGTAGAGCAGGGGCATCGGGCAGCGCAGCTGGATCACGCACCAGTAAGTAGAAGAGAAAGCGCGAACCTGGCCGCAGCACCCGGGCAAAACCCCAATCGGGGTACCCTAAAGAGGGCGGCTTACCAGGAAGAGCGTACTTTTCGCTCAGGGTGTTCCACTGCACCAGCCGGTGGGCAACATGCTGGGGTGTTCCCGGCGTGATGTAGAGGCAGCTGTTCAGAGGGGCTAATTCCTCTTCGTAATGTGGCTCCTGCCTAAGATGCGTGTAGGTGTAAGTGCTGCTGCGCACCAAACCCAAGGCATAGACCAAGGCGTAGTTGTGAATGAACGCGCCCGTCTCGTAGACCCTCCCCCGCTCGGTGGTGGCGTAAAAGACATAATCCAGTAAATCTATCGTACCGCGGTAGATCTGCATATTTAACCTCGCCCGGGAAGAATTAACGTTAGCACTCAGCCCCGCCCCTCTGTTTCAGCAACCTTAATGGCAAAGGACACTGCCTGTTCGTGGAGGTTCTTCAGGAAGGCCCGCAGCCGCTCCTCGTCTTGGTTTAATTCCCGTACATCCTGGAGAATGGCCTCCAGTTCATCCCCAGTAACCAGACGGAGCCGCCCGGTCAGGTTTGCGGTTAGTTTTTGGATGACAGAAGGGGCGTGCTCCAGAAGATCAGCCAGCGTCAGCGGGTCATCAACCAGGTTCTTACCAGCCTCCACTAGAGCATCATAAAAGGCCTGGGTGAACTCCAAATTAGCGAAGAGTTCCACATCCGAGAAGGCAATGGCCAGAATATGATTGCGGACAAAGCCCTGACGGGTGCCCTCTTTGCCGTAACGGCTGGTGCGCAGGATGTTGCCCAGGACGTAGACGAACTCGTCGGCGGTCAGGTCCACCGTCGTCTCCACAGCGGGGAGGAAGACACCTGGCGTGGTATAGTCGTACTCGGTAATGGTGCCGGAGGTATGGGTGGCTTCGTCAATGACGTTGAACTTGATCTGCTTCTGAATTATCTGATAGGGGCGGATGGAGAAACAGGTGTCGGTCATCAGGCGAGCCCTCCGAGCGCCTTCGCCCTCAATGGCGGCATAGCCATAAATCAGGCAGTCAGGACAATGGGTGCAAAGGCCTTCCGGAAGGTAGCAGTCGGCGTAATGGTCCTTTTCTCTGAGCGCCTCCTCGCCATAGACGACTTTGCCGTCCTTTATGGCGTACGGGAAGATGCCGTACTGCCGCAGTAGGGCTTTGCCGGTGCGCCGCTCTGGAGCTACCTGCTTTCGTTTGAACATCACTAGACGGGTGATCTTTTCGGAATGGCTCTGCCCAGCCGAAACTTCCTCTACATCCTGCTCCTCACCGCCCTCAGTGGTGAAAATGGCATAGGACTTGGTCTCCCGCAGTAGGATGATGCTGGCATAACGGTTGGTGGGGGTACGAGGAATCGCTGGGACGAAATACTTCTGATACGACTCTAAGACCTTAAGTGTCATGTTGCACCTCCTATTGTTCTGTTTTTAGAGCCGCCTCGAACGCGGCTCTTTGGTGCTTGCGCTCATTCCACAGGCGAGAAAGGTTGCGGTCGGTATAGTAATAGATCCCATCGGCCAGGCTGTTCTCCAGCCGCAGGAAGCGGGTGAAATTCCCCCCGGCTCGACCTAAGTAGAGCTCATCCACGATGATGTCTACGAACTCGCCTACTAAGCGGCTCATTTCTTCACCTCGGACACAGACAAAGATCTCGCCGCGCTTCGTCTCCAGGCGCCGCTCTAAGCTTTTGAGCAGCGTACCGGCAATCAACCGCTTCAACTCAGTGACGCTCTGCTCCGAAAGCTTCCTCCCGCCCAGCGCCGCCTCTCGCATCTCCGGGATCATTTTCTGCGCCTTACGCATGGCTGAAACTGCCTCGCGAAAGACCATTTCGTAGCGCCGGGCCTTGCCGCGCCCTGCTGCGCCATATGGCAGGGCAATCTCCAGCGATTTGCGCGCAACCTTTTCTATCAAGTCCATCAGTTCACCCCCTTGAATTTCCAATAATATCGCACAGGCCACATCTAACGGACTGCCCGGGGACCGCCAATCATTTTCACGCCCATATTCTTTGTAGAAATAGGCGCCGGCCAATGGATCAACATTCAGGCGTTCCAACCGTGCAGATACATACTTGTCCTTATTAGGCTGGAGACCAGAGGTCACTGCCCACAGCGCTGCGCTCATATCCAAGACCCTCTCCAGGCCGCTGCGTTGGCCTTTTTCCCGCCCATAGACCGTAACCTCGTTGCCGTATCCACCCAGAAGGCCCCGCAGCGCCGGCGGCGGGCCATCCAGGATAATGGTTGCTTTCAGTTCCGTCGGGTCGGCCACCGGCAGGTAGGGCCGCTCGGTGACGTAGACCTTACAACTGGTCAGGCCACTGATGACGGCAGCGGCAAAGAGCGCCTTGGCCCAGGCCTCGGTGCGGGTGACAACATCGGCTTCGGATGGGACCCCGCTGGGTCTTCTCTCCCAGTAGATGAGGTAGTAGTGGGGTTGCCCCTGGATGCGCCCAAGTGCGACTCGCTCGTTTATTTGCTTGCCCGCAGCGATCTTTTCCGCCTCCCGCTCCAGCACCTCTTGTAGCCTCTCTTGCCACTCCGGATCGAGGGTACGGTGCTCTAACCAGCAGTGCGGCAGGCCGTAGTCCTTGCCATAATCCCGTACCGGCAAATTGGTCACACGATGGAACGGTCTGAGCATCGATTCGAACAGGCGCAGATGCTCCGGGGTGAAGGAGAAGGTGGGGAGTACAAAGAAGTAGATGCGGCGCGTGTTCCGATAGTCTGAGACGCCCATCCCCAGTACCTTGCGCAGGAGGGCCTCAAGATGACAGAGGGGGCACCAAAGACGGTTGCCTTCCGGTGCTTCCTTTGCCGGAAGAACACGGTTGGAGAAGACGCGCCCAAAATCGTCCAAAATACCGGTGCGCAGTTCTTGCACGTACTTGCTGGAGCGATTGCACAACGAGCAGATTTTGATAGTGTGGGTCTTGAGCTTGGGTCTTATGTAGTTTTCAAAGCTATCGCTCTCTAAATGGATCGAGGGAGTAAAAGATAGGTAGAGATTCTCTCGGAGATATACCTCCAAATCCTGGCGCAGACCCAATTGGTCCGAGATGGCCTTTCGTCTAGCGGATGTATCCACATCCTTGAAGGCCTCCGCGGCGCGGTCAGCAAAATCCGGACCGTGCAGGAAATGGTGGGCAATTACCAGTACGTACTTTCCCAACCCACCTTTGGCCCAGATGTGCGCTTCCCGCCGCAGATTTTCCCCAAAATCCGGCGGAATTTGAAAGACTTCCAAGAACCAATCCAATCGGTTATCAGATTGGTTTCCCGATCGGTTTCCCGCTGGATTTAAATCGCGTAGGATGGTGTCCACATAGAGTAAGTAGTGTGACGCCAGATGCCATCGTTCATTGAACGCCCTGTATTCTTTCGGGTCCAGAAGGTGAATCCCTAGCCGTTCCTCTAACGTCTCTCGCCAGCCAGCAGGCAGCTCTTTGCGCTTTTGCGCTATGCCTTCTATCTCGTTCAGTGCAAATTTAGGATCAGGCCGGCGACGCAATGTTTCGTCATAGACTACCTGAAGCAGATCCTCCACCTTGGCAAAAAGGTATACGTACTGTTCAAAGTCATATTTTTGTTTGCGCAGCCCGTTGCGGATTACATCCATATCGTTGCCGTGAGCTAGCGTTTGGAGCACTTGATCGGCAACAGCGGGGATTATGTTATCAGCTTCGCCCTCCAACCGACTCGGCCCCAGATAGAGGGTACCGGTGGCGAAATAAAGCAGTGGAAAGAAGTCCCATTTTCCTGCTAACTGGTGTGCAACTGCCTGATGAATGGCATTGGTCAGTACACCCCGTACGTCTTTGATCCGGTGGTAGTGCAGGGCGTACTTCCCCTCTGGGGTGAAGACTGGACTA
>JACIWX010000023.1 GCA_014360755.1 Chloroflexota bacterium
GTATGGGCGGGGCAATGCTCTTGGTTGAGGCTAGGGCATCGTGTGCGTTGCGAGGAGAAAATGCCCCAGGAAGATGCTCCTCATCGGAGGGTTTCTTATCAAGGTAGGCTTGTATATCAGAATTCATCGCTGTAGGACCTGACGCAGTTGACTTCACGCGCTCTGCTTACTCTTCCTCTCGTGCACTTTTGTAGAGAAGTATACCAATAACGCTTGGATAACCATTGTATCGTAGGTGTAAGATATACGCATTTTTGGTGAAAATTTGGAGTAATCTCCCTTGTTCGTGCACGCTCAAAATCAAATGATAATGTCACTGGAGTGTATGGTTCTATCAAGTGATAATATCACCAGGTTGCCTCCTCCTTTCTATGTGGATGTAGATGCCATCAAGGTATCTAACACATTCTCCGTCACCCCGGGGGTAGCGTTAGGTAAGGCGAACAACTCATCCAGGAGTTTGTAGATCTCTTCTCTCAGGCGGCGAGGATTGGTTTGTTGCCGCAGTTGCTCTAATTCCGCACGTTTCTCAGGCGTAAGGGCATTGGCCGTGCAAAGGCGCTCGAAGGGAGTGCGTGGCTGGTCAAAGCGGCGTTGGATATGCATACTGCCATCTGCCTTGGTGCTTGTCTCCTTCTCGCTCATGCGCATCACAGGTTGGAAGAAGTGGTAATAGAGCCACAGTTTGTCGTAGAGCTGATTGAGCAGCGAGGTCTGCGCCACCGTGTCCAGCCGTTCCTGACCCAAGTAGGCGCGTACTTGAGTAAAGTTCTTTTGTTCCACAAAGCGGTTGTCGTTCTTGTGGAAAGGGCGGCTGCGTGAGAGCCGTACCCCTTGAATCGTCTCTTTCCAGAAGCGCACCAGGTGGTGGTTGAAGAACTCGCTGCCATTGTCGGGATGGATTTCGCGCACAGGGAAGGGCAAGCGTGCTAGGATGCGGCGGAAACCATCCTCCATGGCGCGTTGGCTGCGCCCCAGAACGGCAACCTGCTCACACCAGCCGGTAGCGACATCTGTCATTTGTATTGTGTGCACATAGTCTCCTGAGGCACTGGGGCCAGAGTGGTGCACTAAATCCACCTCAAAATGCCCTGGTTCCTGTTCGTCCCAAGGGATACGCGTCATAGGGATGTCCCGGGTCACAGGGTTAGGCCGTCTGGGTCCCTTGCGACGTGGCAAGTGCCACTGCTCCAGATGGGCAAAGGCCTGCAGCCTCCGCCTGACCGTGGAGATGCTGATCTCCCCTAGTTGCTCCAGCAAACCAGGTGTGAGTTGCAACTCCCCATGAGCAGCCAAGTGCTGCGCCATCGCCACCAGATTGGGCGTTAGACGCTCGGCACAGATGTAGTCATAGCTCTCAGCAATCACACGCAAGGCATCGTCTACGGCAGCGCCATAGGCCTTGCCGCGCTGTTTGCGGCGAGGCTTGCGCACAATGGCCCCCTTCATATGGCGAATGAGGGTCTTGCGGTCCAGTTTGGTCACCTGTTCCATTTCATTAAGCATCTGGCTGCGTTCCTTGCGTGTGGCCCGCACATATTGCTTTTGCTTGATGCGTAGATACTTGTAGCGTTCATCAATGGTCATTTTCTCTTCGTTAGGCATAGTCCCCTCGGTGATATTATCATTTGAAAGAACTATACCTCTTCAGTGATATTTTACGTGAAAGAATGCGTGCACTTGTTGCTCGTCATTCTTTCCGGTATAATAACCAACGTACAGACAGGGTTAGGAATGGGCAAAATCAAAGAACCGCCGCCAGTCAAGTTGATAGCCAGCATTTTTACCGCTGACGAAACCTTGTTGGCTGTAGCTAGAGGAGCGCTAGCCAACCGCTTTGGGCCTATTGACTACCAAAGTGAGTTGTTGCCCTTCAATCATACCACGTATTATGCCCGCGAGTTCGGTGAAGGGCTGGTGCGGCAGATTATCGCTTTTGCGGAACTGATTCCCCCAGACCGGCTAGCGGAGATCAAGCGCATTACTAACGATCTAGAAATGACCTGGGCCGTGGAGGGACGGCGCCGTGTTAATGTGGATCCAGGCTACGTCTCCCTAGGCAAGCTTGTACTGGCTACTACCAAGGACTACTCTCATCGCATCTATCTGGGGCAAGGCATTTATGCGGAAGTAACCCTACAGTATAGACACGGTGCTTTCCACCCCTGGGAATGGACCTATCCTGACTATGCAAGCCCGCGCTATATCGAAATCTTCACCGAGATTCGGCGACTGTACGCAGCACAGCTCCGCGTTCGGGACGGATCATAAAAAGTGGTCAAAAGTTCTTGGGGCTAATCCGTGGACTGTGGCAAAAGGAGGAATATCCGCGATAAGCAAAATTTTTCTGACCTTGTTGACTTGTGAGCGAATTCTCAAGATCGGGCTGGCTGATGAACAAACGATTGACCAGCGGTTTGCAGATGCACTGACTCAGGCTCGTGCAATTGCGCAAGAGCGACACATTACGGAACAAAACATTAACGAGGAAGTTCAAGCAATTAGGTCTGGGATATAAGATGACAAATTTCTGGAAGCCGCTATCGCTGGCAACGCTACGTTTATCGTTAGCGGCGACCAGCACTTATTAGACCTCGGGGCGTTTCGCGATATCTCCATCGTTACCGCTCGCGAGTTCTTAGACCACTTGAGAAAAGAAGTGCCCGAGAGTGAGTAATGGATGATAAACTTACTCAGCTGTGTTCGATACAGCTTTGCGAAGGATTTTGCAGTTAGCCCGCCATCCAATTGACTGGCCTGAGCCTTGTGTCCTTCATTATTGGTTTTGTGCTATAAATGCTTTTACAATCTTGGCCGTGGTAGCAGGCCTGCCAGTTCCAGGATTTCGGGTACAGCCTCTTCCCACTCGATAGCCATAACATGCACACCGGCTACGCCAGGAATCTCGCGTATTTGCGAGATGATATCCGCACACTGCTTGATGCCCTCTTTACGTACCTGATCTTTTGGCACGCCCTTGATCCGAG
>JACIWX010000003.1 GCA_014360755.1 Chloroflexota bacterium
TGGTGGTGGGGGTGGTGTGCGGGGTAGCGGCGGGCATCCCGATGAGCGTGCTGTGGATGCTCATCCTGACCCGCCGGGAGCGCCAGGTGGAAGAGCCGCCCTATGGGCAGGGTGGGCGCTATGGCGCCTATCCACCGGTGGTGGTCATCCAGGGCGGCACGCCGATGTCGAACAGCCCATTACCACCCTATTATCCCACTCAGGCGATGATTCAAGAGTCGTCACCCAGGGAATTCCGTGTCGTTGGTGAGGGTGAAGACTAGGCAGATGTCACACTGTTTATTCGGGAGTGGCGGCATGGAAGTTGGGTTGCTTTGGTTTGATGACAATCCCAAGGTACCACTTGCGACCAAAATTGAGAACGCAGCGCGCCGTTATCGTGAGCGGTTTGGAAAAGCCCCAAATGTCTGCTATGTGCATCCCAAGACCTTGGCTGGAGCGCAGAACTTGCCCGCGCACGTGCGGGTGATTGAGTCAACCACCGTGCAACCCAATTGCTTTTGGGTAGGGGTAATGTCATCCTGACTGTTCAGAGGGTTTGTTCCCCTCAAAGCGGTAACCAACTCCTCGCACGGTACGTAAGCGCACGTGCTTTCTGGGCTCGTCCTCGATTTTCTTGCGCAGCCAGCTCACATGTACCTGCAGCGTAGCAATGTCGCCATCATAATCAGTGTGCCATACTTTTTTGAGAATCATCCTATGACTTAATACACGGCCGGGGTTGCTCATGAACAGCTTGAGGAGCGAGCATTCTTTAGGTGTCAAATGATACGTTTGGTCCCCCTTGGTCAAACAGCGGGTTTGCAGATCGAGCATCAAATCCCCATGACGCAGTGTGCGTACTCTCTGCTTCCGGGGTCTTGATTTGCTCTTCAAAGTATTTTCTACGATCACCAATAGTTGGTGAAAATCCACGGGTTTAGAGAGGTATTGGACCCCTTCGATTTCATCAAGATGGGCTGGATCGTCTATGAGCGCGATGATGGGAGCTGTGGTTATACTCCGTATCAGTTGGCACGTTTCAAAGGCTGGTGCTCCGGTAGCAGGCACTTCGAACAAGATCAGACTTGCTTGACATTTCACGGCTTGCCTGAGTGCATCCTTACATTTTACAGCGGTGATTTCATAACCCCTTTGTGACAGGTTTCTACTGAGTAGACCACTAAAGAAACCTTCATCCTCGATGATCAAGATTTCTTTTGCCATGATCAATACCTCCCGCTATTAAGCACAAGGGGGCGGGTGACAGCGTAAACATGGAGTGCCCATTGCTCCTGGTTAGCACTAGAAAGGCAGTTTTACTGTACAAAATGCGTTTCATCTGGAGAGTGTTGAAAAATCTTGTCACCCTGAGCAAGCGAAGGGTCTCGCGTAACTTTAGCCGTATTTTCCCAAGTACTGTGAGATGTTTCACTTCCCCTTCTTTACTCAGGGCGAAGGTTCAGCATGACACTGAAAGGGCTTTTTCAACACTCTCTTTCATCTGGCGTTTTTATAAAGGACCTGCAGCGACAGATTCTGTCACTACGGGGCCATTGTACACTTCAGGTCTCCTAAAGTGGCTTGGGGCATTAAAAATGCGTATTCAATTCTACCACAGAAACTAATTTGCGACAAAATGAGAGTCTATTGATTGGATTGAACGATTTGACAAATTGGCTTAGATGTGCTATTATATGATTAGTCCTATATAATATTATGCACATAACATACAAGTCACATGAAGAGGAATTATGACACTGGAACATGCTATTTTAGGTTTCTTATACTATATTCCGCTCACGGGTTACGATCTCAAAAAGGCTTTTGATGCCTCGGTCCAGCATTTCTGGCCAGCCGACCAGAGTCAAATTTACCGTACCCTGGCTCGGCTGACGGAACAGGGCTGGGTTGAGGTACAAGTGGTTCAGCAGGAGAACCGGCCACCACGTCACGTGTACTCTTTGACCCAAGCAGGGCGGGAGGAATTGCGACGTTGGCTCACAACAGAGCTTCCTCCCGAAGAGATCCGTGTTCCCTGGCTAGTGCAGGTCTTCTTTTCTGGACAACTCTCTGACGAAGAAATTCTGGCTACTTTTGAACGAGTAGCCAACCAACTACGGGCAAGACTAGAGCGTGCCCATAGGATTCCGGAAGATAGCACTGCCTATATCGAGGCAATCGGTTCTCCTCGAGAGAGCTTTTTCTGGATGCTGACTCTGGACTATCGGATCAAGGTGATGGAGGCAGAGCTGGCTTGGATCGAAGAAACCATCCAACGCCTCCAGCACAAAGAGCAACCACCCGCTGAAAAACAGCGGAGTTAGATTCCAATCACCTCTAAGCAATAATCCAGGTAGCCATATGATCGCAAAATTTGCAAAGGAGGTGAGAAGATGCTAAGCTGGAAGGACATCTTGGTGCAACAGGAGCGTTACAAAGATGTCTTTCGCGAAGCAGAGAAGGAACGGCTCATTCGGCAGACTTTGGCCAGGGTTGCCATGAACCAGCACTTTTATAGCCGTGTGTTGCGCTGGCTTGGCAGTCAACTGGCAACCTGGGGCTATCGGATACAAGAACGTTATAGTACTGCCATGTAGGGAGCCCACTGTGAATGCCTTTCCGCAGGGATAAGGGAGCTCGTCATGCCTGGGCTCCCTTATATTTTTGCCCTCGCACGTAGTACTGATTGGGTCCAACGCAGCCATATTATGCATACCCCCTTGTTTGACAATGAAGCCCATCCTATTATAATGTATCACAAATAGGTTTTATCAGATCGATCTTCGCAGGGCGCCGAGGCTGGTTTCGTGCAAAGAGGCACGCAGGACATGTTCAAGGCGTGGCTTCCTTGCGTAAAATGATTCAAAAGCCTCAGGTTGCTATGAATAGCGCTTGTAGGCTTTTTTATTGCATGGTATGCTGCTAGATACAATCAAAATATTACCAAAGGGGGTACTATGGGCAAGAACATTGTGCAGAAGATCCTGGAACCACATATTGTCGAAGGGAAATGGGAACCGGGCAAGGAAATCGGCATCAAGATTGACCAGACATTGACCCAGGATGCCACCGGTACGATGGCTTATCTGCAGTTTGAAGCCATGGGCGTGCCCAGGGTCAAAACGGAGCTATCGGTCAGCTATGTGGATCACAATACCATCCAGATTGGTTTTGAGAATGCCGATGACCACAAGTATCTGCAGACTGTAGCAGCGAAATATGGCATTATTTTCTCGCGTGCAGGCAACGGCATCTGCCACCAGGTTCACTTGGAGCGCTTCGCCAAACCGGGCAAGACACTGCTTGGCTCCGATTCCCATACTCCAACCGCCGGCGGCGTGGGCATGATTGCTATTGGCGCCGGCGGATTGGATGTCGCGGTAGCCATGGCGGGTGGGCCATTCTACCTGACTTGCCCACGTGTGATCCGCATCAATTTGCATGGCAAACTGCCGCCATGGGTTTCGGCGAAGGACGTGATCCTCAAAGTATTGGAAATCTTTACCACAAAAGGCAATGTGGGCTACGTGTTCGAGTACGGCGGGGATGGCATCAAAACCTTATCCGTCCCCGATCGCGCTACCATCACGAATATGGGTGCGGAATGCGGCGTAACCACCTCTGTTTTCCCCAGCGATGAGGTTACAAAGGCTTTCCTCGAGGCGCAAGACCGCGTTCAAGATTGGGTAGAGATCTTGCCTGATCCGGACGCGACCTACGAACGGATTGTGGACATCAATCTGGATGAGTTAGTTCCCCTTGTGGCATATCCACATAGTCCGGGAAACATCAAAACAGTCCGCGAACTGGAAGGCTTGCCAGTGGATCAGGTGTGTATTGGCAGTTGTACCAACTCCTCGTATAAAGACCTGATGACAGTAGCCCGTATTCTAAAGAATCAGAAAGTTCACCCCAACGTCAGCTTTGTGCTTGCTCCTGGATCTCGACAAGTGCTGCTGAACATCGCCCGCGACAGCGGTTTATCTGACCTGCTCGCAGCGGGCACAAGGCTTGCTGAGTCCGCCTGTGGCTTCTGTATCGGCAATAGTCAGGCGCCTGCCACTGCGGCTGTGTCCGTGCGGACAAGCAACAGGAACTTTGAAGGCCGCTCGGGAACCAAGGATGCCCAGGTATACCTGACCAGCCCCGAAACGGCTGCAGCAGCGGTGATTACTGGCCGACTCACTGATCCACGTGACCTGGAGAAAATGGGCATCCCCTATCCACATATTGAGATGCCTAAACGTTTCTATATTGATGACAGCATGTTCATCATGCCCGCAGAGCGCCCGGAGGAAGTCAAAATCTACCGTGGGCCGAACATTGGTGAACCCCCCACGAATACCCCCCTGCCAGAGACCATCGAGGGCGTGGTAACAATCAAGGTTGGTGATAAGATTACCACGGATCACATCATCCCTGCTGGTGACAAGATGAAGTACCGCTCCAACGTGCCCAAATATTCCGAGTTCGTATTTGCTCCGCTTGACCCCAAATTCTACGAGCGGGCAAAGCAAATCCAGGCCTCCGGGAAGCATAATATTATCGTCGCTGGTGTGAGTTATGGCCAAGGGTCGTCGCGGGAACACGCTGCCCTTTGCCCCATGTACTTAGGGGTTAGGGCGGTGATCGCCAAATCATTGGAGAGGATCCATACGGACAACCTGATTAACTTTGGCATCGTCCCACTCACGTTCAAAGACGAAAGCGACTATGACCGCATTGAACAAGGCGATGAGCTCGAAATCCCCAATATCCGTAAAGCGCTCGAAACGGGTGGGGCAATCGTGGTGAGGAACAAGACCAAAGGCACCGAGTTTGAGGTGGCATACAATCTCTCAGAGCGCCAGAAGGCAGCTATTCTTGCTGGGGGCACGCTGGCGCTCATGGGAAAGAGATAAGCACAAACAAAGGATGAGGTGATTATGGCACAGAGAGGTATTCGCGAATTTGATGGGAAAAGAATGCTGGCTGCGCACTGGTCCACATACTTTGGGCAGTTGCCTGCTTATCCTGGCCAAGTCGTGCTCGTTGCACCCGATACAGACCTCGATGCCTTGCCCAAAGAGCATCCGTGGTTGACCAAGCAGAAACTGGTGGTCAAGCCCGATCAGCTCTTTGGTAAGCGGGGTAAGCATGGTCTGATCAAGGTCGCAGAGACATACGATGAGGCTAAGCAATGGATCGCAGAGCGAATGAATAAGGAAGTGACCATTGGCAAGGTCACCGACAAACTGACCCATTTTCTCATTGAACCGTATGTGCCCCATGAGGGTGAATATTACGTTGCCATCAAAAGCGACCGCGATGGCGACACCATTTACTTCTCTAACCATGGTGGCGTAGACATTGAGGAAGTGTGGGATACTGTCGTCGAAATCCACGTAGGGGTTGCGGAAGACATTAACCAACTCGATATCGAATCCAGGCTCCCGGCGGATACACCGGCGGATAAGAGAAAACTCTTCGCTGACTTTGTCCGAGGGTTGTTCAAATTCTACCGCGACCTTGCCTATGCCTTCCTGGAAATCAACCCCTTTGTCGTCTCTGACAGCACCATCGTCCCGTTAGACCTGGTCGCGCGGTTGGATGACACGGCACTCTTCGAATGCGGGGACAAGTGGGGGTACATCACCTTCCCTGCTCCCTTTGGACGCCGGTTCACTAAAGAGGAAGAGTATATTAAGGAGATGGATGAGAAAAGTGGGGCTTCGCTCAAACTCACCATCCTCAATCCCAAGGGCAGGGTCTGGACAATGGTTGCAGGCGGCGGAGCCAGTGTCATTTATACCGATACGATTGTTGACCTTGGCTACGGACATGAACTGGCAAACTACGGTGAATATAGTGGCAATCCCTCGACCAGCGAGACCTATGAGTATGCCAAGACCATCTTGGACTTGATGACGCGTGAGAAGGATCCCCAAGGGAGGCCCAAATTCCTGCTCATCGGTGGCGGGATTGCCAACTTTACCGATGTCGCCAAGACCTTTACCGGTATCACGATGGCGCTCAAGGAATACAAAGAAAGGCTTAAGGAGGCAAACGTGCGCATTTTCGTGCGTCGTGGGGGGCCAAACTACCAGGAAGGGTTGCGAATGATGAGGGAATTGGGCAAAGAGCTCGGTGTGCCCATCGAAGTATATGGCCCCGAGATGCACATGACCCGTATCGTAAACCTCGCTCTGGGCTCAGCTGAAGAAGCTGCTCAGGGAGAGAAAAAATAGGTGGTGACCCATGGCAGAAAAACGACCTGACTACATCCTTTTTGACCGGAACACAAAGGCTATCGTGTATGGGTATCAGGCAGCCCCGATTCAGCGCATGCTCGATTTCGATTATGCTTGCCGCAGAGATACTCCGTCTGTGGCTTGCATTGTCGATCCCACCCAAGATGGCTATCACAAATGCTTCTGGGGCGCTTCGGAAATTCTCGTCCCCATATATCGCACCATCCGCGAAGCCGCGGCAAAGCATCCCGATGCGGATGTGCTGGTGAATTTTGCTTCTTTCCGCTCGGCTTATCCGACGTCGAAAGAAGCCTTGGAAACTGACACCATACGCACGGTGGCTATCATCGCAGAGGGCGTGCCAGAGCACCGCACCAAGGAACTGATTCACATCGCAAAACAGCGCAACAAGTGGATTATTGGCCCGGCAACGGTGGGTGGCATTGCCGCAGGGGCATTCCGCATCGGGAACACGGCGGGCACGATTGAGAACATCATCGAGGCACGCTTACACCGACCGGGTAGTGTAGCCTACGTCTCCAAATCGGGTGGGCTGTCAAACGAATTGAATAACATTGTAGCGCGCAATTCAGATGGCGTGTATGAAGGCATTGCCATCGGCGGCGACCGATACCCTGGCTCTACATTCCTCGATCATCTCCTGCGTTTCGAAGCCAATCCAGAGGTCAAGATGATGGTCATGTTCGGAGAAGTCGGCGGGCTGGACGAATATGATGTGGTAGAGGCGCTGAAAGATGGGCGCATTACCAAGCCGCTGGTCGCATGGTGCATTGGCACATGCTCGAAAATCTTCCCTACGGAAGTGCAGTTTGGCCATGCGGGAGCCCGCGCTGGAGCAGAACGGGAAACGGCTGACGCCAAGAACAAGGCTCTGCGGGAAGCCGGCGCTATCGTCCCTGACTCGTTCGATGATTTCGATGCCAAGATCAGGGAAACCTACGAGCGATTGGTCAGGGAAGGCAAGCTGGTACCCAAACCTGATATCGAGCCGCAGAAAGTACCCATGGACTACGCCGACGCTGTCCGCCTCAAACTAGTCCGGCGCCCCACTGAGTTCATGACCACCATCTCTGATGACCGCGGCGAAGAGCCCAAGTACTGCGGAGTAACCATCAGCGAGGTGATAGAGCAGAACTATGGATTGGGTGGCGTCCTCGGTCTGCTTTGGTTTAAGAAAAAACTTCCTAAGTGGGCGACCAATTTCTTGGAGATGGTGGTTTTGATCACCGCCGATCATGGTCCAGCGGTGTCTGGTGCCCACAATGCCATCGTCGCAGCACGTGCCGGCAAAGATCTCATCTCTGCACTGGCAAGTGGATTGCTCACCATCGGGCCCCGTTTTGGTGGAGCGGTCAATGATGCTGCCGAGTATTTCACGTTCTATCATGATGCCGGGTACAGTCCCGATTTCATGGTCAAGGACATGAAAAACAAGGGCATCAATATCCCTGGCATCGGGCACCGTATCAAATCGGTGAGGAATCCAGACAAGCGCGTCGAGCTATTGAAGGAGTACGCACGGAAGCATTTCCCCATGACCCCCTATCTTGATTACGCACTGGAGGTCGAGAAGTTAACAACTACCAAGCGAGAAAACCTCATCCTCAATGTGGATGGCTGCATTGGCATCCTATGCTGTGATATGCTGAGAAGCATTGGCTACACGCCAGAAGAAGTGAAGGAATTTGTGTCGCTTGGCGCTTTGAATGCCCTCTTTGTGCTGGGCAGGAGCATTGGCCTGATGGGCCATGTGATGGATCAGAAACGGCTCAAGACCAGGCTTTATCGGCAACCCTGGGATGAGATTTTGTATCTAATGCCAGACAAACCTGAGGAGGTGAAATAAGCATGACAAGCATCGCGGTAGAAAAAGCAGAGGCAATTGAAAGGGCAAAGGAGCATTTCGGCAAGCTCCTGATTGAGCAACTGGAACGCGTCGAGCGCATGAAAACAGCCGAGGATTGGCTGGATTACTCCAAGGTGAAGCCCATTATCATTGGCATTGCCGGTGGCGATGGCATAGGGCCCATCATCTGTCAGCATGCCCAGCGCATCCTTGCCTTTTTGCTGCAGGATGAGATCAAGAATGGCAGGGTGGAACTGCGGCCCATTGAGGGGTTGACCATTGAGAACAGAGCCAAGCAGATGAAAGCCATCCCAGATGACGTATTGGAACAACTCAAAGCCTGCCATGTCATCCTAAAGGGCCCGACCACCACACCCAAGAAAGGCGATCCTTGGCCCAATATCGAGAGCGCCAATGTCGCCATGCGCCGCGAGTTAGACCTATTTGCCAATGTGCGCCCGGTACGCGTGCCTGACCAAGGGATAGATTGGATGTTCTTCCGTGAGAACACCGAGGATGTCTATGTGCTAGGCAGCAAAGGTATCAATGTTACCGATGACCTGGCAATTGACTTCAAAGTGATCACCACGCAAGGCTCGGATCGTATCATCAGGCTGGCTTTTGAGTACGCCAAGAAAAACAATATCAAAAAAGTAACGGTCGTTACGAAAGCCAACGTGGTAAAGACTACCGATGGGAAGTTCCTCCAAGTCGCCGCTGAGGTAGCCAAGGACTATCCCGGCATAGAGTGGGATGATTGGTTCATCGACATTATGACGGCAAAACTGTTGGATCCCAGTCGGCGCTCCGAGTTCCGGGTTATCGTGCTGCCCAACCTTTATGGCGACATCATCACTGACGAAGCGGCGCAGATTCAGGGAGGTGTCGGTACAGCGGGCAGCGCCAATATCGGCAAACGCTATGCCATGTTCGAAGCCATCCACGGCACCGCTCCGCGCATGGTCGAAGAGGGCCGCGCACAGTATGCCGATCCATCCAGCATCATCAAAGCGGCAGCGATGCTGCTCAATCACATTGGGTTTGTGGAAAAGGCACAGCAATTGGACATGGCGCTGGATATCTGCAGCCTATTTGAGCGGAAGATCCAAGTCACTGGCAGGCCTGGCGGTGCAACCGGGGCGGAATTTGCGGAGTACATCGTGGAGACATTGCAAAGCCCGGATTTAGCGAGTAAGTGGCAAAGTTACCAATAGTTAGATGAGAGTGTTGAAAAAGCTTTTCCAATGTCATGCTGAACGGAGTGAAGCATCTCGCAGTACTTGGGGAAAGAGGCTAAAGTTATGCGAGACCCTTCGCTTCACTCAGGGTGACAAGATTTTCAACACTCTCAGTTAGATAGGGGGCGCAATGGAATTGCGCCCCTATTATTACCACAGATACCAATAGAAGCACCGTGAAGGTTCCATAGGACTTAGCTGGATAATACTGCGGCTGCGGTATACCACGCGCACGCTCCAGCAGTATTGTGTTCTCCTGTGCTCAGGGCGCAAGGAAGTGGGCAAAGTCCAGCTCGAAGCTTTGGTCCAAAAGCGGGAGACGTTATCCGGGTCTTCTGACCAGATCCTGACCTCGTACCATTCGCTATCCTTCAGTGTAGCAACAGACGCCCACTGCAGGACAATGGGTGCTTCTCGGCCGTGGAATTCAGCGCCGTTGCGTGGTTCGAGAGGGATGGGCGCCGAGTAAGGAAACGGAGAGGTTGGCGTAGCAGTCGGGGTAGGTGTGGAGGATTCTGGACGAATGGGAGTGCGTTTTGCACCAGCGATGATCAGCTTTTGGCCAATGCTAATCAGATGGGCATCTTTCAAGCCGTTGGCTTCCATAATGGCTTCGACGGTAGTGTCGTATTCCTTGGCAATTACACCCAATACTTCGCCTGCTTGCACCACATGGATCACTGGTTCAGGCGTAGCAGTGGGGATAAATGGAGTAGGCGTTGGTTTCCGTTCCACGTTCACTCTAGTGCGTGTCGCCGTGGCAGAAGGGATGAAGGATGCGCTCAGCTCGTCCCCGCTCTGCCATGGCAATAGCAACCAGGTTGTCGCTCCCAAAATGCAGAGGGCAAAGCCTGCTAACACTATATGATGCCATGAGGCTTTCCCTTTCTCAACGATTTCCTTGACCAGCCAAACCCAGTTCTTCTGCAATGCCTTTCATTGCCTCCAGCACTAGTGGGACATGCTCATTCCACAGGTCCACCCCGAGGGCTTCTGCACCGCGCACAATGTCCTCGCGATTGACACCAGCGGCAAAAGCCTTATCCTTGAATTTACTCTTGACTGACTTGATTTCGGTGATGTCACGGATGTCCTTTGTTGGACGCACCAATGCCACTGCGGTAATCAGCCCTGTTAGTTCATCCACTGCATAGAGTGCTTTCTCCATGCGGCTTTGGCGTGGGATGCCCAGATAATCCGCATGGGATTCTACCGCATGGGCGATCTCTTCTGGCCAACCACGTTCGCGCAGGATCTTGGCTCCTTCTGCGGCATGGGGCGGCATGGTGGGGAACTTTTCATAATCAAAATCGTGGATTAGCCCGACAATGCCCCATTTTTCCTCATCCTCGCCAAACTTGCGTGCGTATGCTCTCATGGCGGCTTCTACAGCCAAGGCATGTTTAATCAGACTTGGGCTTTGCGTGAATTCGGTCAACAATTTCCAGGCATCTTCACGGTTCATAGCGTCTATCCTCCTTTCCTTTTTCTATGTGCACCGCGTGGTATGTGAGAAAGGTTATCCACTGGCTAGGGCTTGTTTCTGTAGCGCTAGAAGCTCTTTGATGCCCTTTTCGGCTAGATTCAGCAGCATGTCCATCATGGCGCGGTCAAAAGGTTGTCCCTCCGCCGTCCCTTGTATTTCGACGAACTGTCCTCGTGCCGTCATGACTACGTTAAAATCTACCTCAGCCTGCGAATCTTCTTCGTAGCAGAGGTCAAGCATGGGTTGTCCCTGCACCACGCCCACACTGACCGCCGCTACCGGAGCACGCCATATATTGCGATGCACTGCACCTGACTTGATAAGTTCATTCACTGCCAGGGCCAGCGCCACGTACCCTCCGGTTATGGCAGCCGTGCGTGTGCCTCCATCTGCTTGAATCACGTCACAGTCCACTGTGATCGTGCGTTGCCCGAGCTTGCGTAGGTCCAATGCCGCCCGTAGCGAGCGACCGATCATGCGCTGGATTTCTAGCGTTCGTCCCCTTGCTCCAGTCAGCGCAGTCTCACGGGGAGTCCGCGTATGAGTAGAGGCGGGCAATAAGCCATACTCGGCAGTTACCCATCCTTGTGCTTGGTCCTTCAGCCAGAGTGGAACTTCCTCGGCTACGGAAGCCACACACAATACCCATGTTTTGCCTATGCGCACCAGGGCAGAAGCCGGATGGTGGTCTAAATAGCGAGGAGTAATTACGACTGGCCTCAATTGGTCATTTGCTCGTCCATCGGATCGCACGTGTTTCTCCCACATGTCGCAAGTTACTGGTCTCAGTATAGCACGGACAGGATGATTATTCAAATTGCCCTAGATGCACGGGGTTTGATTCGCTCGAGCACCGCGCAAGAGCACGGGTGTAGTTCAACTTCGGGGCAAGAAATACCTTGCACAGCCCCAGGCGGATGAAAAGCAACCAAGTCTGGACAAGAACAATTACTGTCAGCAGATTTGGGGGACGGATTGAACAGATTCGCTCCTCAAGTAGATGGGGCTATCTTATACCCAGCGTGGACTGTGGTCCACGCCGAGCGTGAGACTGCTCCAGGTGGACCACCCGCCGTCCACGCCAAACGTGAGAGCACCTGCTTTCCCATTGTCATTCTGAGCCGCGTAGCGGCGAAGAATCTCCCTCAGTTCCATAAGACCCCTCGGCTTCGCCTCGGGGTGACGCAGGAGACCACCTCGCCTGGGCATGGGAGCCCAGGCCCAGATGCCGCCAGGGAATCAATTCCCTGGCAGGCTCAATGACAAACGTCGCCGTCCACGCTTATCCATATTCTGCCCCCAAACTGAACTACACCCCAAGAGCACGCTTTGCTTGCTGAAAGCGATGAATAGTAATATAATGAAAAATGCAATTTGGACATTTATTTTTGGGGTGGAGTTATAGGCATATGTATACCGTTTCTGATTTGCGTAAGGGACTAACCATTACGATTGATAACGAGCCGTATATTGTGATCGCATTCGAATTCACCAAACCCGGTAAGGGCCAGGCGTTATATCGCACTCGTCTGCGCAACATGGTGAACGGAACGATTATTGACCGCACCTACCGCTCCGGTGATACTTTAGAGCCGGCGGCGCTGGATCAACGGAGCATGCAATACCTGTACCACGAAGGTGGCATCTATTACTTCATGGACACCCAGACGTATGAGCAATTTGGCATCCGTGAAGAGGCACTGGGCGATGCGAAAAACTATCTGGTAGACAACCTTACCGTGGATGTACTCTTCTTCCGCGGTGAGCCCATTGGGGTCAATGTCCCCAATTTTGTCAATCTGCGTGTCGTGAAGTGTGCTCCTTGGGCAAAGGGTGATACGTCCAGTTCAGATTTGAAGACAGTTACTGTCGAAACAGGGTATGAGCTCCGTGTCCCTCCTTTTATTAACGAGGGAGATTTGATTCAGATTGACACCCGCACCGGCACATATGTGACCAGGGTCAAGGAGTAGGCCTTTGAACTGGCGGTTAGCCAGCCGCAAAAAAGCGCTTGTGGTACGAGCCGCCATCCTCCAGGCATTACGAGAATTCTTCATTGAGCGGGGCTATCTGGAAGTGGAAACGCCGCAGCGTATTCCCGCCCCTGCCCCCGAAGCGCATATAGATGCTATCCCTGCTGATGGCTGGTTTCTCCATACTTCTCCCGAATTGTGCATGAAGCGCTTGCTGGCAGCCGGCTATGAGCGCATTTTTCAGATTTGTCATTGCTGGCGGGAAGGCGAACGGGGCAGCCGCCATATCCCCGAATTTACCCTACTGGAGTGGTATTGCGCGGGCAGTGATTACCATGACCTGATGGGAGAGTGCGAAGCACTCATTCAGAGTGTAGCCCGCCAATTGGGCAAAGGGGAGATACTCTCTTATCAGGGAAAAGAGATAGCATTGACCAGTCCATGGCCAAGGCTCTCGGTAGAAGAGGCTTTTTCCCGCTATGCGCGCTTTTCCATGTCCCAAGCTTTGGAAAAGGACCTATTCGATGAGGTGATGGTACAGGATATCGAACCGCACTTGGGGGTTGTGATGCCCACCTTCCTCTATGACTATCCGGCAGCACGTGGAGCGCTGGCACGCCTGCGGCCCGATAAGCCCTCTGTGGCTGAGCGCTTTGAACTCTATATCGCGGGCTTGGAACTAGCCAATGGCTTTTCTGAACTGACGGATGCTGCGGAGCAACGCGCTCGCTTTCTGCGTGAAGAAGCCCATCGCCGTGCGTTGGGGAAACGTCCTTATCCTCTTCCCGAAAAATTCCTCACCGAGTTGGAGGAAATGCCCCCCGCAGCCGGCATCGCCCTAGGTGTAGACAGGCTGGTCATGCTATTCGTGGATGCTGCTACCATTGACGAGGTGGTGGCATTCACGCCAGAGGAACTATAGAGCCAATCTTGGGCAGAGTGTTTTGGTCACGCTTGGCTCTTCTGGAACTCGTTGGCTGCTTCCACTTGGCGCACGGCATTCTGGTAGTAATCGCAAAGGTCGCGCAGTGTACACAGTTCACAACGCGGTCGGCGGGCTTGACAGACTTCACGTCCGTGGCGGATTACGTTAAGATGGAAGGTATAATACGCGTCCTGAGGCAACAGGGATTCCAGCAGATCGTGGGCTTTCTCGCGCGAAGTGCTTGTCGGAATCAAGCCCAGGCGCCTGGTCACGCGATGGATATGCGTGTCTACAGGGAAGGCTGGCATACCTAGTGCAAAGAGCAGGACAATGGCAGCGGTTTTTGGACCAATGCCGTTTATGGCAGTAAGCCATTGCTTGGCTTCTGCAACGTCCATTTGTCGCAGGAAGTCTAGACTTAGCTCCCCATGCTCAGCCGAAATGCGCCGTAGTGCTTGCTGGATACGCGGAGCCTTTTGCTGGCTCAAACCAGCAATCTGAATCGCCTCGCTGACTTCTTCCACGGGCGCATCGCGCACCTGCTCCCAGGTGGAGAAACGCTGCCGCAAAGCGGTAAAGGCTTTGTCGCGCAAGACATCATTTGTGTTCTGGCTGAGGATGGTAGAGACCAACTGCGCAATCGGGTCCAGATGCTGCTTTTTGGGTCGCTCGCCAAAAAGCTGTATCAAACGCCGGTGTACCTCGATGGCTTTCGCTTTAGCATCCATGTCGGCTAGCAAGAATCCTCACTCGATTGGTTGGGTATTTTCCTGCAGGCTATCTTCTTCATACGCAAATTGGCAGGCTTCCAAATAGGTCCTGAGCAAGCGCAGCAATTCTTTGGCATCTTCCCGTGAAAGACGCAGCAGTGTCTCTCGCAGGCGCTTTTCTCGGCTGCTGCGCACCTTGTCCAGCAGATCACGCCCTAGAGGAGTTAGCTCTACGAGCACCTGGCGACGATCCTGTGCACCCCGTTTTCTCGTTACCAAGCCCATCCTCACCAGGCGATCCACTATGCCCGTTACAGTAGCACAATGTTGTAAGGTGTCATAGGCTAATGTACTCATGGTGGGATTTTTGTCATGAGAGGCGATAGAGCGTAGCACAAAAAACTGGGGTGGGGTGAGGCCAAAGCAGTCCAAGTCCTGGGCAAAACGACGCTGTTCTAGCCACCCAACACGCAGTATTAACTGTTCAATACCTGCCAACTGTTCCAGCAATTCTTGGTCTTCCAAAAGCTCCTCTGCCTCTCGGCGAAGCAATTATTTAGCAATGCTAACTATATCATAAGAACATCGGTTTGTCAAACCATCATGCAAGCACGCCCAGACCGTTTGACAGGCATAGAAAAGCGATGTAATCTATTATTGACAACCCGCATTATGATGTATGAAAGACTCGCTGCAGCGCGAGGAAAGGGAAGTGAAGCATGAAAAAGATCACGCTGCTTGGGTTTGCTGCGGTTGCCGTCATCCTCATTGCCCTCATCACCTTACGTCTCGTACCAAGGCGGATAGCCCAAACTCCCACAGTACATGAGACAGTGCCGGCCAAACAGGAGACTGTTCCGGATACAGTGCGTGCTCCTGGCAGAGTGATGCCCGCGAAACAGGCAGCTCTATGCTTTCCATCGAGTGGCTTGTTGGCAGAAATCAACGTCAGTGCAGGCGAGCGAGTTCAGGCAGGACAACAACTAGCCCGTTTGGATCCCCGATATGCAGAGTTGAGCGTTGCTTACGCCGAGGCAGCATTGAAGGTGAGCGAAGCCCGTCTTAGACAGCTCGCAACAAGGCCAACTCTAGATGAATTCATCGCAGAGCGGGCCTTGGAAAAAGCAGCACAGGCGCTGCGTGAAGCCCTCGAAAAACAGCGCAATGTGCAAGACAAGCAGTTGACACTCGCCGAAGCGGAACTCAAGCTGGCTGAACTGGCCTTGCGCAATGCCCAACAGGCGTACGAGCGAGTCGCATGGCGCCCTGACATCGGGATGCTCCCAGAGTCCTTCGCTTTAGAGCAAGCCACGGCTGAATATCAGCGGGCAAAGGCAAGTTATGACCTGACGCTTGCAGCCAATGAACACGCCTCCGCTCTCTATGATGCCGCTATACAACTGGTGCAAAGCCAAATAGAGGTACAAAAATCGCATCGTACGCCCACAGCCGATGAAAAAGAACTCGCCGAAGGGGAAGTGGAACTAGCACGGCTTGCTTTGGAACAGGCAAAGCGTCAATGGGCAGATACGATCCTGACGGCACCATTTTCGGGAACTGTTGTTGCCATCGAAGCAGAAGCGGGCCAAATGGTCAGCCAAGCCACGCCTGTGTTGGTCCTAGCAGACCTAGATCACTATCATATCGAGGCGCAAGTCAATGAGAAGGACATTGGGCGTGTGCAAGTAGGCCAAGATGCTACCATTACCTTGAAGGCTTTCCCCGATATCCCCCTCAAGGGAAAGGTGAGCGCGATCGTCCCACTGGCGACTAGCAAGGAAGGGGAAGCCACTTACACGGTAGAGATCGAAATGGCGCCCACTCATATAGCAATCCTGCCCGGCATGACCGCTACGGTGGACATCTCTGTCTCCGTGACCACAGCCAAGGGTTTGGAGGCCACCCCTACGTTGATCAAGGCTACGCCAACCCCTGACCCTTATCGGACTGCGAGGGAGCGTATGGTGACATTTGACATCGAACAGCGAGGTGTCCGCGATCCGGAAGTGCTCCGCGCCATGAGAACTGTGCCCCGCCATGAATTTGTGCTTCCTGAGTATTTGAACCGTGCGTATGGCGACCATCCGCTGCCTATTGGTTATGGCCAAACTGTCTCGCAACCCTACATCGTGGCGGTGATGACCGAGTTGTTGCGGCTGAAGCGCGGCGATCGGGTGCTGGAAATAGGAACAGGCTCCGGGTATCAGGCGGCGATTCTGGCGGAATTGACCGATGAAGTATATAGTGTGGAAATCATTGAGGAGCTATACCAGAGAGCCACAGAGACTCTGAACCGACTGGGCTACTCGAAAGTAAAGACCAAACACGCGGATGGTTATTATGGTTGGGAAGAATATGCTCCTTACGATGCCATTATCGTTACATGTGCTCCTGATCACATCCCGCAACCCTTGATTAACCAACTCAAAGACGGCGGGCGGTTGGTGATCCCGGTTGGCCCTCCGGGCGGCTACCAGACGTTATGGCTCATTGAGAAACACGGTGAGCAAACTGTGGCGAAGGAGATCATGGGAGTCGTCTTTGTCCCATTGACCGGCGCGCATCCGTCCCGCTAGCCATTGTGCAGCATGGTAGAGTCCATGCTGCAGATATTCAGTGTGGCAGAATGCGATAAGGCGCGTTGGTCAAGATTCATGAGGTTCCTTCACAAAGCGGAGTAGCAAGACGATCGCAATAGCAGCGCCAATCAAATTGGCCCAGATAGGGCCTTGGAATCCGAAAACTTCGTAGAGCAATCCCCCTATGTAAGGTGCCGGAAATGATAGGAGCCCACGGAATGCACCTATCCTGCCCGACTCTTCTGCGCGTTGGCGCTCTGGAACCACATTGGCAATCCAGGCTGTGAATGCCGGCATCCAGGTCGCTGGAACGAGGCCCCACAAAACCTCTAGTGCAAGGTAAGCAGGAAAAGATTTCGCAATGAGCCATCCTATAGCGGTCAGCACCGCGAGTGCCTCCGACAAAGCAAGGAAGGGCACATAACCGCGCTTGTCTACCCAATGGCCAACAAACCACTGTGAAATGGCCCAGCTTGCAGAGCTTACACTGGCCATGATCCCTAGTTGAAATGGCGTGAATTGATAGGCTTTAGTGAGCAAGCCAGGCAATATCCCAGCGCCCATGCCAAAAGCAAACACATCTACTGTAACTGCCGCGTAAAAGCCGCGCAGCCTCGCTGGGGGCATAAAGATTCTCTTGAGCAAAGCCAAGAATTCGGGAACGGTCAGGGGTATCTGCTTTTCATATACTAGCGTCTCATGTAAGGTAAAAGCAACAAGGCAGAGTGTCCCCAATTCCAGCAACGCGCCTGCCCCAAGCACTGCCAAGAAGCTATAGCGACTAGCTAGGAACCCACCGCAGGTCGGAGCAAGGATACCTGGAGCAGCAAATGCAATTCCCATGCGACTGAATGCCAAGCCCCGTTCGCTGGCGGATACCGACTCTGCGGTAACCGAATCAACAGCGGGACGGGCAATAGCGGTCAACCCAAGCAACACAACACCTGGCAAAAGCAAACGCCATTCGCGAAGCCATCCGGCTAGGACAAAAGCAGTCAGTGCTGCAAAACCAAACGCATTAGCAATGAGCACGAACGGCTTTCGCCCGCGCCGGTCGGATAGCCAGCCACCTATGGGTAGTATCGCGGTAGAAATAATGCCTCCAAATCCCCCAATGCTTTCTAGCAAGCCAAGCAATGGCATAGAGGCTCCCAGACTGAGGACAAAGGGTTGCCAGATGGCCCGCACCATATTCCATCGCCAGCCAAAGAGAAAATTACGCCACGTTAGTACACGGATATTTTGCTGACGCAGAGACTCACGAGGCTGTGCGGACGATGTCGTGTTCATATGGCTGTTTTCGTGTTGGGATGGGATGACAAGGCGGCTATCACTGCCCAAGCCAGGAGGTAGACACCTGTGCCTGCAATGAGGATACGCGAGAAGCCAAAGCTGACTGCACCCATCACGGCTATGATGGAACTAATGACCGACGCAAAGCCATTGACCGCCCAAGCCCAAGGGATCCACTGCGGCGCGCGCTCTTCCAACAGACGGATGCCTCCCGGCATCGGCTGTCCCAGCAAAAAACCAAGGGGGCCAAGGCTACCGGTAGCGACCACCAGGCGCAGAGGGAGGCTCCACCCAATGGCCAGAGCGAATAGCCTGGAAAGGAAAAAGGGATACACAAGTACAACCAAGACCAGGACAGGCAAAAGCCGGAGCAGGGGAAAGCGGCCAGCCACATAGCTGCCCAATCCAGAAAAAAGCAAGAGAGAAAACAGCACCAGGGAAAAGGAATAGGTAGGCTGGCCCAGGAACAGGATGAATTGCTGCAGCAAAGGCATCTCTACGAAAAGGAATCCCAATCCCAGACAGGCAAAGTACAGCAAATAGCCGGCTGCCCGGCGCAGCGAGATGGGCGCCGAGAGTTTAGTTGCGCGGGAACGCAGAACAAGCGGCAACAGGATGAGCGCTGTGGACAAGAGGAGAGCGAGCACCAGAAGCGCCACCAGGATGAGAAAGCCACTGCCACCAAACGGCTGCCAGGTTTTGCCTAATCCCCTGAGAATACTTGGCGTCTGCCCCCATTTGAAATAGTGAAAGAAAAAGGGGCGATCATCAGTGGTTGGCGAGACCTCGTACGGGTATTGCTTGTACAAGTCCTGGCGTTCGCCGCCGGAGAGCACTTGGTGAAAAGTGTCATAATGCGCTGTATCCCGGAGGATATTGTAGCGGTTGGTTTCTTCAGCCGTTATGCCGCTGTAGTAAATGACGTCAAAGTTGCGCGCCGCACAGAATTCCTTCAACTGTACGATTTCATCGCTGCGAAAGGGGGTGCGTTTAGCCAGAATCGTAGCGGTAGACCAAGTGCGGAAGGCAATGACCCGTTGCGACGGATCCCCTACTCCAGATCGGCACAGCGCCTCTGCCACCAGCGCACAGGCGCGTAGCTCTTCCGTAGGCGGTGATTGCACCCACCGAGTGATGACCAAGATGCCTTCTTCATGCAAATGATTTAGATACTCTAGGAAGGCTTCCACTGTATAGGCATAAGATTCAGATAGGCTATACGCTCCCGAGATAACGGGCTGGTAAGTATCGCTTAGGGACAACTGTACGACATCAAACCGCTCTTTCGAACGGCGCAGATAGCTCCGTGCCTCTTCCAAGGCGAGGACAACTCGGGGGTCATCATAGGCTGTTGCGCCGCAGTTATCTGCTTGCTCACGCACGGCTTGCACCACGAGCGGGTTACTTTCCAGAGCGACAACCGATGAAGCACCATGGTGGAGTGCAGTCAGGATGTCAAGACCACCGCGTGGCTCAATGACCAGTGCCCGCGCGTTAGGGCGCAACTGGTACACAAACGCTGCCGGTAGATACTGCAGAAAACGCTCATCAGCAGGACTCTGTATGCAGGGAATAGGGCTTAAATTGCCGCCATCCACCAAGAGCCCTAGTTGCCTGGGCAAATCCTCCGTGAAAGCCAGGCTCAGTCCTGGCGCAGAGTGAATACCCGCGCTTTCCACCACGTCCACGCGCGAAAAGGCGTTCCAGCGGCTGAAGAGGAGACGCGCATCCGGAAAGAGCAGGGAAATGCTCAGGGTCTTGTAAGGAGACAAACGCAGGTCAAACAATGCGGGAGGATGCACCAGGACGGCAAGCAAAACCAAGAACAGGATGGGATAGAGAAGCGATAAAGCAGGCCGCCGAAGGAGTGCTTGCCAGCCCTTGGGTGAGGGGATAGTGCCCAGATGGAAAGCAAAGGCGGCTGCCAAGCCCAGGATGCTCGCGCTGATTGCAGCGCCGGTCCCTCCCAGGAATGGTACCAAAGCCAAAACCATCAGGCTGCCTGCAGCAGATCCTGCTAGATTGGCGGCATAAAGAGCATTAGCCCATTTGGGCCAAGCAGCAAGGGATAAGCCGATGCAGAAGCCAGCGAAGAAAAATGGTAAGATCAAAGCCGAATAGTAAAGGGCCAAGTAGAGCAACTGGCGCTGCTCCAAAGCAATACGGTAAGAATCAAAGGGCACATGGTTAACCGCTAGGTACGCGATCAAGATGCTACAGGAGAAAAGAAAGGCATGTGCTGCGAGGCGGCCCATCACGGTGCGATCTCGTGTGGAAGGAAAGCTATATGGAGGATGTTGTGGGCCTTCTGGTTCCACTGGGTACAACGTTAACCACGTACCACTCGCGCCAAAACCCAGCAGCGCCACGCTGACACTGATAAAGGCAAAGTGGTACCACTGCGTTACCGCAAAGAGGCGCGTCAGAGTAAGCTCAAAGAGCAGCATTGCTGTGGATATAAGAAAGACGCCAGCGTACAAAGTGTTCATCAACACCCCTCACTGGCAACCAGGACCGTTCTCACTGGCAGTATACACGACTTTCCAAGGCATGCATTAAATCACTATATTTCCACAGCACACTATGTACCCCAGTCCCTGGGGTAGAGGAAATCATGGCCTACGTCGCGCCGACTCACTTTGGCAATAACCGGTGGCATGCGCTTGAATTGCGAAGCGCGCATCTTGCGCATGACTGTGTCGACGAAGCGCGCATCGAATCCAGCGGCAATCACCTCTTCGCGCGTATAACGTTCATCCACAAGCAAGTACAGGAGTTTGTCTACTTCAGCGTAGGTGAAGCCGAGTTCACCTTCGTCTGTCTGACCAACCCATAGGTCAGCAGAGGGAGGTTTCTGGATAATGGCTTCCGGAACTCCTACGGCTCTAGCCATTTGTCGTACCTGGGTCTTGTACAAATCACCAAGTGGGTTGATGGCGGAGGCCATATCACCGAAGATCGTGCCATAGCCAAGGAGCAACTCCGTCTTATTGCTGGTGCCAATAGGCAGGCCGTTCCAAACAACCGAGTGATCGTACAGAATGATCATGCGCATCCGCGCCATCACGTTGCCCCGGCGGATATCGCTCATCTCGGGATCTCGCTCTAGATAAGGGTCTACCATCGGTGTAATATCCACGGTCTTGCTGCGTACCCCAGTGAGTGTGATGACCTGGTGGGCATGCTCGGTGCTGTCTGGCGTGCTGGTGCGGTAGGGCAGGAGAAGTGCCAACACATTCTCTGGGCCAATTGCCTCAGCCGTCAGAAAGCATGCCAACGAGGAATCCACTCCTCCAGAGAGGTTCAGCACGGCTTTCCTGAAATCAAAGCGTTCCAACTCTTGTCGCAGAAAAGCGACTAAAACGCGGCGCGTTACCTCCGTATTCAGCAACAACCTAGCAGCGATGTCCAAAGGTTCACCTCCCTGTGCACCAGTCGTAGTCTTCTAATACCGCCATCACTCATTACTCTTTACTCGTCACTCGTCACTCATTCCGAATATAGGATCCGTTCAATTTCCTTGCACAGTAACTCCGGGCGCTCATCCCGTAATAACGGCAACTGGATGCGCACACGCCGCAGGGCGCCTAGATCCAATTCAGCGACCAGCAAAGCCTCCTCAAAATAAGGCGCCTGGGCGATCAGCTTGCCATCTGGCCCGAATATCGTTGAACCGCCCCAGAAATTGAGGCCATCCTCAAAGCCTACGCGGTTACAATGCAGTACAAAATTGGTGAGAAAAGTAGCGTATACCTGGTTGATCAGTTCCACAGAGCGAGAACTGCCCAATACCGCTTCCGGGCTCAGACCCCTCCCTGGGCTGGCAGAAACCAACAGCAGCACATCTGCGCCATCCAGCCAAAGGGCATAAGGTGAGCTCATGTGCCAGAAATCCTCGCAAATCAGTATGCCCATGCGCGCAAAGCGTGTAGGAAAAGCGCGGAAGCAGTCCCCAGCAGCCCAATAACGGCCTTCTTCAAACATACCATAAGTGGGCAAATACACCTTGCGGTGCACGTGTATAATCTGCTCTTGTGACAAGTAGGCTGCCGCAATATAATAACGATGACGTGAGTCCTCCTCGACAAAACTAACTACCAGATCCATGGCTTGGCTAGCAGAAAGCAACTCTGCCATTATCGGATTGGACGCTGCAGCCGATATGGCGACATCGGATACCAGATCCTTCAAGACATAGCCAGTTAGCGACAATTCTGGGAAGCAGAGCAATTGTACGTTGTGTGCCTTTGCCCTTTCCACGGTCTCTAGATGCAGACGCAGATTGCTTTGTACATCTCCCAGTTTTGGAGCAATCTGTGCCAATCCAACCTTGAGTGTGGTCATCCTGATCTCCTTCGCATAATTGGCTTTCTTCTAAGCCATAGGTACAGCAATACCACTGCAATAACGGCCTCGATCAATTCTGCCACTTGAGTCATACGGAGCAATCCAAGGTATGGAGCCTCATCGGCTCTAGTGAATTCCAACAGAAAATGCCCTATGCCATTGCTGAACAGATAGATCAATCCCAATGAACCAGGTCGTAGGTGAAAGCGGCTCAATCTGTGTAACCCCCAAAACAACACGATGCCCAGAGCACAAGCCAGCGCTTGTGTTGGAACTCGTGGGCCATAGACTCCGTAAAGATCTGGGGCCCAAACACTCAAGGGAGAGCGTATGATCAAGCCATAGTTTGCCCCGTGCAACCATGCACCAACCCATCCCAGCGCTTGGGCAAGGGATACCGCAGGCGCCGCCAGGTCTATAAGATGGCAGAAAGGCAATTCCATAAAAAGCGAATAGAGCAACAGTGCCAGCAATCCGCCGAGCAATCCCCCTTGGAAGACCAACCCTCCACCCCAAAAGTTGAACAATGCAGCCGGTCGGCCTGCATAATCTGCCCAATTTGGGGCCACATAGGCTAGGCGTGCGCCTATGAGTCCACCTGCTAATGTCCATAATGCCCCGTCCAATACCTGCAGATCGAAATACTCCCTCCTACTTCCGCTAGGTATAGAAATGCGTCGGCATTGCCACTGCACATAGGCTATGGCTGAGACAATGCCTAGCCAGATCATCGCAGAGTACGAATACAAAGAGAATGAGCCATAACGTAACAGAATTGGATGCATGAACAGGTTTTCCCCTGCTAAGATGCCAAAAGGCATTTCCATCGCATATCAGACATGGAGCAGCATTCATTCATTGTCAAATCGTCACTCATTCCTGGAGGCTCTCTACAATGTGTGCGTATTTATCAGCCAGTTCTTCTGCTGCGGTGGCAGAATCCGACTCGGCATAGACACGGAAGAGCGGCTGGTCCGGATCAGGGAGAACGAGTACCCAATCATCTCCCAAATGCACTTTGACCCCCTCTATCTGAGCCTCTCGTTGTTCTTTGTACCGTTCGTGCAGCAAACGCATAACCGTGCCCTTGGCTTCCCATGGACAGGGGACAGTACGGACTGCCATATACTGAGGCGGCAATGATGCTGCAACTTCCGATAGCCGCACATTTTGCGTAGCCAAGAATTCAAGCAATTTCGCCAGAGCCATCATGCCATCCACGGCGGGTTGAAACTGTGGGAAAATGAAATTGTCTGCACCATCTGCAGCCATCACCGCCCCTTCCTGGGTTGCTGCCTCCATGACATCATGCATATCTACCTTGGTGCGCATGACTCGGCCATTGTACTGCGCTGCAACTGCCTCTATCGTGCGGGAAACGGTAACGGGCACTGCGATGATCCCCCCGCCGTAGGCGCGCCAGGTGAGCGCTGCCATAGCGATAGTCGCGATGCCACTGGGCAGAATCTTGCCCCGATCGTCCACCAGGAAAATCTTTTCGCCCCCCACGTCCAGGCGCACACCGAGGTTGGTACCCAGCGCAGTACAGATAGCAGCCAATTGCTGCAAAGATTGCTGGAACTCTTGTGAGGGAATGGACATTTTGCTTTCGTCCAGCGCCGCATTGAGTTCCACTCGAACGCCCAGGTGTCTCAGGATATGGGGCAAAACCAGCGAGGTGGGAGCATTGGCATAGTCCACAACAATGAAGAAATGAGCATTTTGGATCGCCGGGATATTCAGTCGAGAGAGAAAATCGGCGGTATAGGTTTCGATTACGTCAGGCTGGTACTCAATCAACCCAATCTCATCGAGATACACACGACGAAAATCCTCGCGGAAGAAGACTCGCTCGATGTTGCGCTCTGCATCCTTGCTCAGGTTCAAACCACGGCTATCCATGAACTTGATGTCTACCACGCGGTTGTCATGAGGGGATAGCCTGACATGGAGGCCGCCTGCCGCCCCAATCTTGCGGGTAATGTAACGGGCTACTGGGATGGGTACACTGCGTAAATCTCGCACGTGAATGCCGGCGGAGGGCAAGCCAGAGATCAACCCACGTTTTAACATGCGTGGGCTACGGTGCGGGTCACGGTTAATGGTTACTATGGCGCCTTTGGGCAAAGTAGCACCAAATGCGGCTCCCAGTTTCGTAGCAAATTCTGGTGTGAGGTCCACGTTCACTTGTCCGGTAACCCCATAGCGTCCGAAGAGCACTCGACGCCCTTGAGAACCCCAGATAATGCTGGATTTCACCGTCGCTCCAGCCTCGACTACTTTCTCTGGCCATATTTTGACATTGGGGTGGATGATGGCTCTCTCGCCAACCATGCTCATATCACCGACCACGGCCCCTTCAAAGATCACTGCCTTGCTCTTAATGCTGCATTGCCGGCATATAATCGCGCCGCGCAGTTCTACCCCTTCACCCACATAGGAATTTCGCCAAACAATGCTGCGGTCCACCTGAGCACGATTGTCTACTATGGAATAGTCGCGGATGACGCTGGGCCCACGGATGACCACACCTCCTTTGATCTTCACGCCATCACCCAGGTAGATAGGGCCATAAAGTTGTGCATCAGGAGCGATCTCCACGTTTTCCCCACCCCATACCCCAGCGCCGATTTCCCTGCCAATCGGCTCTAGGTGGACACGCCCTTCCAGCACATCGCTGCAGGCGCGGATATACTCTTGAATGTTCCCTATGTCGCACCAGTAGCCGCCAGACACATAACCATACAGCGGCTCTCCCTTCTCTAACAGCATCGGAAACAGGTCTTTGCTGAAATCAAAAGGCTTTCCTGCCTCGAAGAGGTCTAACGCCTGTGGCTCCAGGACATAGATGCCAGTATTCACAGTATCGGAGATCACCTGCCCCCAGCTAGGTTTCTCCTGGAATGCTTGGATGCGTCCTTCTCCGTTGAGAATGACCACTCCGTATTCCAGCGGATTTGGCACACGGTACAGCGTGAGCGTTGCGATAGCTCCTTTGGCTTTGTGGTATTGGACAATAGCGCTGAGGTCAAAATCCGTTACCGCATCGCCGCTGATGACGATAAAAGTATCATCCAAATATTTTTGCGCGTTCTTCACACTCCCTGCTGTGCCCAGAGGGATTTCTTCGATGGAATAGTTGATTTCCATGCCCAGTGCTGAACCATCGCCAAAAAAGTCTTGTACCATATCAGCCATGTACTGCAGAGTAACTACTACTTGGGTAATGCCGTGCCTTTTCAGGAGCTCCAGGATATGAAAAAGCACGGGCTTGTTTACCAGGGGTACCATGGGTTTCGGGCGATTGATGGTCAATGGCCGCAACCGTGAACCCTCACCACCAGCCATGACAACTGCCTTCATGGAACTATCCCTCCTTGCCTCCATACCGTACTGGCATCCGACATTTGCAGATAAATCATACCACAAAGTTTGCCGTAAGCCAATCTTTCCTATGAGAGTGTTGAAAATCTTGTCACCCTGAGCGAAGCGAAGGGTCTCGCGTAACTTTAGCCGTATTTTCCCGAGCACTGCGAGATGCTTCACTTCGTTCAGCATGACATTGGAAGGGCTTTTTCAACACCCTCTTTCCTATGAAGCACTCGCAATTTGTGCTATAATTGATGGTAATACAACGCAGGACGAGACATGGGGAAGCAAAGCGCTGACTCGACAGAGATAGAACGTTTGCTGAATCTGGGACGGGCTACGGCGGAAGCCGGTTATTGGACAGCTGCTCGGCGTTACTTCGTCCGTGTACTACGGATGGACCCCAACAATGAGGAAGCCTTGCTCTGGCAAGCGGGATTGACTGACGACCCGCGAGAGTCTATCGCTTATCTGCAACAGGTGTTGAAAATCAACCCAGGCAACAAGCGGGCACAGGCTGGCTTGGAATGGGCAAGGCAGCGTATGGAAAAAGCCGAGCCAACAGTCCGCGCACAACCCAAGCGGACAACCATTTCCCCTTTATGGCTTGCCCTCATTGGGGGATTGCTCCTGTTGTGCGCCATTGGGGGCGCTTTTAGCGTCAAGAACAGCGAGGCTCTGCGTGGGCTTATCTTCCCACCCACCAGTACCCCCACCGCAACATCTACGCCCACATATACACCTACCATGACGCCAACTGCCACACCTACAGCGACTGCTACCCCGACCGTTACGCCTACTGCCACACCGACTAGCACCGCCACTCCTACGCCTACAACAACGAATACCCCGGTACCCAGTCCTTCGCCAACCAGTACCTCCTCGCCGACAGCCATTCCCCTCGCACCACAGCCTATACGCGGCGAAAAATGGATAGATGTTGACCTCTCTACGCAGACCCTTATTGCATATGAAGGCGGGGTAGAAGTCTTTCGCACTTTGGTATCCACGGGGACTGCTCGGACACCCACTGTAACCGGGCGCTTTCGCATCTACCGCAAGCTGCTTTCTCAGACTATGGTTGGCCCAGACTATGTGCAGCCGAATGTGCCTTATGTGATGTACTTCTATGGCGCCTATTCCTTACATGGGACATACTGGCACAACGACTTTGGCCGTCCGCGCAGTCACGGGTGCGTGAACCTCCGCGTTCAAGATGCGAAATGGCTCTTTGAATGGAGCGATCCCCCGCTGCCGCCAGGTGCCAGCGAAGTCTGGGATGCCACACGCAGTTCTGGTACACTGGTGGTGATCCATGACTAAATTGACTCTTATCCACTTTTGTGGTATATAAAAACCCAAAGCGTTGAAGGAGAGAGTAAGAGGCACTCCGAAGTACAGAGAGCTACGTTGGGTGTGAGGTAGCCTTCAGGGGCCTCCGAAAGACGCTCTGGAGCTGCGCGGTCGAAAAGCTGATCCATGTGCCATGTGGTCATTGTATGATGCGACAGTGGAGTAGGCTGCGCCGGATACTCCCGTTAGCGAGTCCTGGGCATTTGCCCGCAGAGTCACTGGCTTTGCCGGTGAGAATAAAGGTGGCACCACGGGAAACCCCGTCCTTTAGTGAGACGGGGTATTTCTGTATCAGGAGGTAGCGATGCAAAGGATACGTACCGATGAAGCGGCAACTCGTGTAGGTGAAAGGGTCAAACTCGCCGGATGGATGCATAACTGGCGCGATATGGGACAATTTGGCTTTCTGATTTTACGCGATGGAGCGGGAACGTTCCAGGCTGTCCTGTACAAAGCAGAGGAAATGGAGAAACTCAAGGGCTTGCAATACGAAACGGTATTGCAGATTGAAGGCGTAGTGGCAGAAGAACCTCGCGCGCCAGGAGGTGTCGAGCTGCACGACTGTCAGGTTACGGTCATCTCGCCGGTCCTGGAGCCTTTGCCCTTTGAAATCAACAAAAAAGAACTTAAACCTGGGCTGGATGTCTTCCTCGATAATGCGCCTGTGGGCTTGCGCCACTTGCGTAAGCGGGCGCTGTTCCGCATCTCGGCTGAGATCATGGCTGGTTTCCGCGAATACCTCATGCAGCAGGGTTTTGTCGAGATTCAGACGCCCAAGATCGTTGGTTCAGCCACTGAAAGCGGAGCAAATGTTTTCGCTCTGGACTACTTTGGGCGCCCCGCTTACCTTGCCCAGAGCCCACAGTTCTACAAACAAATCATGGTAGGAGTTTTTGAGCGCGTTTTTGAAATCGGCCCGGTCTTTCGCGCAGAGAAGCACAATACTGCAAGGCATACCAATGAATATGTCAGTCTGGACATTGAAATGGGGTTCATCCAGGATCACACTGATGTGATGGCGATGCTCACCGGCGTACTGCGCCATATCTTCAACCGATTGACTCAAGTATGCCCGCGCGAGTTGGAGCTACTCAAGGTAAAGGTGCCCAATATTGGCCAGACGATCCCTGCCCTCCGCCTACCGGATGCTCAGGAACTCATTTTCAAGCGTTATGGTGAAGATTGCCGAGGTGAGCCCGACCTCGCGCCACAGCATGAAGAATGGCTTTGCGAGTACGCTGCACAAGAGCTAGGCTCAGAACTGTTGTTCATTACCCATTATCCAACATCCAAGCGCCCGTTTTATGCCATGCCCGATGACGAGGATCCGACACTGACAAAGAGCTTTGACTTACTATTTCGTGGATGCGAGGTCGTTACAGGTGGACAGCGCATTCACCGCTACGAGCAGTTGTTGGAAAATGCACGAAAGTGGGGCATTAACCCCGAGGACATTGCGGGCTACCTGCAAGCTTTCAAGTTTGGCATGCCCCCGCATGGCGGTTTTGGTATGGGCTTGGAGCGGCTGCTGATGCAATTAACAGGACTCAAGAACCTGCGCGAGGCTACGCTCTTTCCTAGGGATCTGACTAGGGTAGCTCCTTAGAAAATCGCTCTAACCCCAGCGAAGGCGGCTCCCATGCTGCCGAACGTCGGGCATGGGAGCCCGCTTTGCTTCTTTTGAAATAGGCTTTCATTTGTCACTCTGCCTCGCACTGCTGCACAAATTCAAGCAGTTGGAGCAACTTCTGACGCACTCGTGCCAGGCTCCATGCCCCAATGGCTGTCGGGCTGACCTCGAGAGTGAAGATGCCTGAGTAGCCGGTAGCGACGAGATGCCGCACAAATTCTGCCAGTGGCAGACTGCCCTCGCCTGGCATCTGGTGATGTTTCAGGATACTGTACAGCGGCGGCCAATCCGGGAAGATGCGGCGCTGCACCAGGTCACTAAAATGCACATTCACTATCCGCCCATGAAATAGTTTGTACGCTTCCATGAGCGGGTAAGGTGATGCACCGGCATGGGCCGTATCAAACGTAATCGGTATATCATATTGGTCAGCAAATGCGCGTAGCCGATGGGCATCGTGGAGGATGTACTGGATATCGGATGGTCGAAAGAAGCCGGGGTTCTCCAGAGAGATCTGCACGCCTGGATTGCAGCGGGTCCGCTCGTACAACAGGGTGTCCACAAATTCCGTCCATCGCGCATCTCGCGGTGTGGTTACCTTGGGCACGTGCAGCACGACCAAGGGGCAATTCACCTGCTCAGCGAGGGAGACCAAACGCGGCAAGATGGACGCGGCGCTGTTGTGGCCAGGATAGGGGATAATCGGAGGGTGTACGCTGAACACGGGAAGGGCGTATTCCTGGCTTAGCGTGCGTACATACGCAGCTCCACGTAGGATGACCTCAGGGCTGAGAACCAACTCTACTCCCGCAAAACCAGCTTCGTGCGCCAGAGCAAAGGCGGTCCGCAGCGGTAGATGGTACAGAGTGCCCGTAGAGAAGCTCCATTTCATCATGGCGTTTCCCGCCAGGAGAAGCCGTTTTCCTCCTCGTTATTCAGGTAAAGCCTGTGCTCGTAGATGTATTTTTCAACCTGCGGCGGTAACTGGTAGCGGATAGCCAGGCCAGAACGCACCCGCCGTTGTAAATCTGTCGAGGATATGGACAACTCTGGCGTATCTATCAGGACAAGATTGTCCTTCAAGCCAGGGAGGGCTTCCTCTAATACCGACAAATCCACATGATAGCCGGCACGCTCGGCAACGACAATGCGGCACAGAGTCAGCAATTCAGCGGGTTTGTACCAAGTGGTGATGTTGGCTAAGGAATCCATACCAATCACGAAATATAGTTCTACGTCTGGTCCGAGTTGCGCCCGCAATTGACGCAGCGTCTCTACTGTGTAGGACGGACCAGGCCGCTCTGCCTCGATCAGGGAAAGGACGAAATGCGGGTTATCGGCAATCGCCAGTTCGGTCATGCGCACTCGATGTTGGAAGGAAGAATAAGAACCGCTTGGCTTATGGGGGGGCTGGCGTGCCGGTACAAACAACACTTTTTCCAGCTGTAGATAGACTCGCGCGTCCTCAGCGATTACCAAATGTCCATAGTGAATGGGGTCAAAAGTGCCTCCAAAAACACCAATACGTCGCGTCACTTTATTGCCACTCCAATTCAGAATCGCCAATCAATACAGTATCGCCGGGCTGAACGCCCGCTTGCTGCAATGCCTCAAAAATCCCCATCGCTTTTAAGATGCGCTGAAAGCGCGCCACCGCTTCGTCATTATTCCAATCCGTCATCGCTGCCACTCTCTCTACGCGGCGTCCTTGCACACGGAAGTGATCCCCTTCGCGCACCACCTCAAAGGCATTCTCGTCCTCTGCTGGGCGGAATATTTTGACTTCCTCAGGGGGGATCTCTTCTGTTGGCATTTCTTCCAAGAGTTTGAGGACAGCACGCAGCAACTCCCTTGTCCCTGCACCGGTTGCGGCAGAGATAGCGAACACAGGGAGACGGCGCTTCTGTATCTCCGCCTGTACGGAGGGCCAAACTTCTTGCGTTTGCGGCAAGTCCATCTTGTTCAAAGCCACAACCTGAGGCTTGGTGGCCAGCCTCGGACTGAAGAGTGCTAATTCGGCGTTCACTGCCTCGAAGTCTTGCAAGGGATGTGCTGATGCTCCATCCAAGAGATGGATGAGCACGCGAGTCCGTTCGATATGGCGCAGGAATTTGGTGCCCAAACCAGCCCCGGCATGTGCTCCTTCGATCAAGCCGGGGATGTCCGCCAGTACTATATTGCGATCATCCACCGTAGCCACGCCAAGATTAGGGGTCAGCGTAGTGAAGGGATAATCGGCAATTTTGGGTCGGGCTGCGCTCACGGCGGCTAACAGGGTGGATTTGCCGGCGTTGGGCACGCCGATGATGCCTACGTCTGCGATCAGCTTCAATTCCAATTTCAATGAGCGGACCTCGCCTGGTTCGCCCTTCTCAGCAAAACGCGGCGCCTGGTTCGTGGGTGAAGCAAAGGCAGCATTGCCCCTTCCGCCCCGCCCTCCCTTAGCCACCAGGACGCTTTGCCCATCCAAAACCAGGTCAGCCAAAAGTGCTCCCGTCTTGGCATCACGCACAACTGTGCCCAGCGGCACCTGGATCATCAAGTCCTTGCCCCGTTTCCCTTGCATGTCCTTGCCCTGGCCGTTGCCACCTGCCTCGGCGCGAAAATGCTGCTGCCTCCGGAATTGAATTAATGTATTCAGGTGCCGGTTAGCAACAAGGTACACATCGCCACCATCCCCACCATTGCCACCATCAGGCCCGCCGAAAGGGACAAATTTCTCACGGCGGAAACTGACACAGCCGTTTCCGCCTTTGCCGGCACGTACATGAATGATCGCTTCATCAAAAAAGTATGGCTCTTCCATAAGTCATCCGTCAGTCAAGGCAACAGTGCAGGACCTCACACCATTTTGAGAGTGTTGAAAATCTTGTTACCCTGAGCAAAGCGAAGGTCTCGCGTAACTTTAGCCGTATTTTTCCAAGTACTGCGAGATGCTTCACTTCCCCTTCGCTTTGCTCAGCGCGAAGGTTCAGCATGACATTGGAAGGGCTTTTTCAACACCCTCACACCATTGTATATCGCTCCAAAAACAGAGACGGTCAAGTTTCGTAACACGTCATGCAGCGCACAATTATATCACGGCAATGCATTGTGGGCAATTGTGCAAGGGCTGCGCTTGGTCTTTTTGCCCCGCAATTGAGGCTGCAAAGTGGAGCAAGGCGGTTTCATTATTTCGCCAAAATGCGCGCTTTTGACCGAAGATGTGATATAATGGGGATAAGAAAAAGCGCGCGTGGATGTGACGTGTACCATTGATGTCACTCGCTTGCGCAATCTCTTAGTGTGCTGTGGTGAAGAAACACAGAATGAGACGCTCCTACTAGCCTGCGAGGTAAAGATTGGACATATATTCCCTGGCAAAAACAGTGGGTGAGTTACTACAAGAGCGCCATCTTACTTTGGCGGTCGCCGAATCCTGCACTGGAGGGCTGCTGGCTGCGCATATCACAGACATCCCTGGCAGTTCGGCTTATTTCGAGGGGGGCGTAGTCGCCTATTCTTATGAAGCAAAGAAACGAGTGCTTGGGGTACCAGCCAGCACATTGGAGGTTTATGGCGCCGTCAGTGCAGAAACGGCGATTGCTATGGCCAGAGGGGTGCGTCATCTCCTGGGAGTAGATTGGGCCATCGCGATCACGGGCATTGCTGGGCCTACCGGTGCTACCCCTCAGAAACCGGTCGGGCTCACTTATATTGCCCTCGCCTCAGCCCAAGGGGAAGAGTGCAGGAAATACCTCTGGGGCGGAAACCGCTGGGAGAACCGCGCGCAGTCGGTTCGCGCAGCGCTGGAGTTGCTGCGAGAGTACTTGGCAAAGTGAGGAGTGAGGAGTGATGAGTGAGAAGTGATGAGTGAGAGGTGAGGAATGAGGCGTAGGAGGTGAGGCTAGAGTGAGGGGGTTATGCTGAAGCGTTGGCGTGCTGCTTCGAACAACAAAATGCCGGTTGCCACTGCCGTATTCAAAGATTCAACACCAGCACGCATCGGAATAGTGACATAACCGGAGGCTAGCTTTTCTGCTTCTATCCCTGCGCCCTCCGCTTCCCCGCCAATCACCAAGGCGACTGGCTGTCGCCAGTCAATTTCCCAATAGGGAGTTCCCTCTCCAGGTTTGGCGAGAAGCACACACAAGCCGCGCACGATGTGCTCAATTGCCTGCCAGTCTTGGTTCACCAAAAAATTCAGGCGAAAATGCGCTCCCATAGCTGCGCGCACTACCTTAGGGCTGTAAATATCCACCGTGCCTTTGCTGGTGACCACTAATTCAACGCCTGCAGCAAGAGCAGAGCGCAGGATCGTCCCCAAATTCCCTGGATCGCGTACAGAATCAATGACCAATCCCCACGCGAACGGATTGGGGATGGCATGTTCTCGCATTGGGAGCACTGCGAGGATGCCTGAAGGGGCAACCGTATCCGACATGTGCACCATCACTGATTCATTGACTACCTTCGCCTGAATGCCTCGCGCCTCTGCCTGAGCCAAGATCAAACGAGCGCGCGGTTCATCCAACAGGGCTGGAGTGTGGAAAAGGACAGTGGGCTGGACGCCTGCTTTGAGTGCTTCTTCCACTGTGCGCAAGCCCTCGGCGATGAAAACACGCTCCTGATACCTGCTGCGCCGGCGGTGCAAAGAGCGCACATATTTGACGCTTTCATTCGCTGTGCTGGTAATAATCTCCAAATCGTCTACCCTTAGGACTTGTAGCGGAAGGCAGCATTGCACGCCAATAAGTAGCGACACACTGCCCCGCAAATATATGATTGTCTCCAAATAAAATCTCGCCACCTGGTCTCATAGCGCTATCCAGGGGCGAGATGTGTCCCTTTTGCGGAGCGATGAACAAAGGTGTGGTATCAGGCTGCCACCGCTTTCTTTGCGATATCCGCAAGGCGCGCAAAAGTTGCGCTGTCGCGCACCGCCAGGTCTGCCAATGTCTTGCGGTCAACATCCACCCCAGCCTTGTTGAGGCCAGCGATCAACTGATGATAGGTTGTCCCACAAAGGCGAGCAGCGGCATTGATGCGCACAATCCACAGGCGACGAAAGTCACGCTTGCGGTTTCGGCGGTCACGGTAAGCGTACCAGAGCGACTTCATGCGCGCTTCATTGGCTCGCCTGTACAGCAGATGCTTGCTTCCTCGCTGCCCTTCAGTAAATTTCAATACCTTTTTATGCCGCTTGTGGGCCGGCACTCCCCTCTTTACTCTAGGCAATCCAAAAACCTCCCTTCAATAAAGTTATTACTTCGAGTATGGCATAAGGCGCTTAATACGCGCCTTCTCGCCCCTTGTTTCCACTTCGAGTTTGCGGTCATATAGCCGCTGGACGCGCTTGGCTTTTCTGCGTCGCAAATGGCTCCGATGGCCCTTGAGCCGCATGATCTTACCCGTGCCAGTTACGTGAAAGCGTTTGGCCGTGGTTTTATGGGTTTTCATCTTTGGCACTGAACATTCACCTCCCTGAACTATCACTCATCCTATCGTCTCGTATACACTCTCATCGCTTTTGGGCTTTTCTGGAGTCGCTGGGCGTTGGCTTTCTGAACGGCGAGCGGACGGTTTGGGTGCCAGCAATAAGAATACGCTCTTTGCTCCTTCCTCCATTGTTGGCGCTTGCTCAACCGTGGCTACATCTGCAAGTTCAGCCGCCAGTCGTTCCAAGAGGTCGCGTCCAATCTCTGGATAGCTTCTCTCTCGCCCTCGAAACCGTACCCGCAACCGTACCTTTGCCCCATCCGCCAAGAACTCGCGCACTCGCCTAGTTTTGAACGCCAGGTCGTGGGCCCCAATCTTAGGGTGCATACGGATTTCCTTAATCTCCACCGTGCGTTGGCTTTTACGGGCCAACCTTTCCTTTTTTGTCCGTTCATAGATGAACTTGCCATAGTTCAGCAGACGGCACACAGGGGGATTGGCGGCAGGAGCAACTTCAACCAGATCCAAGTCCCGCTCCTGAGCAATGCGCAAGGCTTCTCGAATGGGGAATACTCCCATCTGCTTGCCTGTTTCGTCAACCAGTCGCACCTCGCTGGCCGTAATCGCCTCATTGATGCGGTGTTCTCTACTGCTTATTTCGCTTCCACCTCACGTCTCGATGATTTGGGCAATCGTAACCTTCCCAAGTGACCGGAAACATGCCCATTTAGTGGGCTATCTTATCATATTTATCGTTACTAGTCAAGTTTGCACTGCTAGCTAAGGGGGTGTAGTTCAGTTTGGGGGCAGGATATGGATAAGTGTATACGGCGGACTGTGGTCCGCCTGGAGCGGGATGGATTAGACCTGTCAGGTCTGTTTAAGATCCCTGGAGTGTGGACGGCGGCGTTTGCCATTGAGCCTGCCAGGGAATTGATTCCCTGGCGGCATCTGGGCATGGGAGCCCATGCCCAGGCGAGGTGGTCTCTTGCGTCACCCTGAGGCGAAGCCGAGGGGTCTCATGGAACTGAGGGGGAGATTCTTCGCCGCTACGCGGCTCAGAATGACAACGGGAAAGCAGGTGCTCTCACGTTTGGCGTGGACAGCGGGTGGTCCACCTGGAGCAGTCTCACGCTCAGCGTGGACCGCAGTCCACGCTGGGTATAAGATAGCCCCGTCTACTTGAGGAGCGAATCCGTTCCCCAAATCTGCTGACAGTGATTGTTCTTGTCCAGACTTGGCTGCTTTCCATCCGCCTGAGGCGGTGTAAGGCATTTCTTGCCCCAAAAGTGAACTACACCCGTGCTAAGGCTTTCAGGGCTTGGCTAGATTTTTGCTTCGCGCCTTGTCTTGTGCATTCTTTATAAAATTTGACCTTTCTGAATTTTGGGTATAAAATAGTGCAAATTGGGAAAATATTCACTGATAGGAGGGATGAATGTTCCGTTATATTGTGCGTCGGTTACTGTGGATGATCCCGGTACTATTTTTCATCTCAGTAATCACGTTTTCCTTGGCACATGCTGTTCCTGGCGGGCCCTTTGACCGCGAAAAAGCATTGCCCGCTGAGATCATTGCCAACCTGAATAAATACTATGGACTGGATCAACCGGTGTGGAAACAGTATGTGAAATATATGAGCGATATCCTATTGCGCTTTGACTTTGGGCCGGTGTACTCTTCGCGCAGCCGGAGGGTGAATGATATCTTCCGTGACCACCTGCCGATATCAGCGCAATTAGGAGTTCTTGCCATGCTTATTGCGCTGGGCATTGGAATTCCTCTGGGCATTCTGGCAGCGCTGAAGCAGAATTCATTCTGGGACTATTTAGGCATGGCTGTGGCTATCTTTGGTGTCTCTGTGCCGGGCATTGTGCTTGGCCCATTGCTAATACTGATCTTTGCCCTCACGCTAAAGTGGTTCCCCGTAGCCGGTTGGGGCACACCTGCCAAAATGGTCCTGCCCTCTATCGCCTTGGGCATGCGCGAGTCCGCCATCATTGCACGTTTGACGCGAGCAAGCATGTTGCAGGTGATCCGCGAGGATTACATCCGCACGGCGCGAGCCAAAGGCTTGACCGAACGTGCCGTTATGATCCGTCATGCGCTGAAAAATGCTTTCATTCCGGTGGCAACGATCCTCGGACCGATGTTTGCGGTATTGGTAACAGGCACGTTCGTGATCGAGCAGATCTTTGCCATCCCGGGGATGGGCAAGTATTTTATTACCAGTATTACCAATCGCGATTATCCAGTAGTGATGGGCACGATTTTGCTCTATGCTGTGTTTTTGGTTATTGCCAACTTAGCGGTAGACATTACGTATGCCTTCCTGGATCCGCGTATTCGGTACACGTGAGGTTATGAGGATATGGCAACACAAGAATTGACCGCACAACAGAAAGCAGCCTTGCGCCTGAGCGAGCGGCAGGGCAAGCCAGCAAATCTGTGGTTAGATGCGTGGAACAGGCTGATACGTAACCGAGCAGCAGTCCTGGGCGGGATCGTTGTGATCTTGTTGATCCTTACAGCCATCCTAGCCCCTGTCATTGCTCCCTACCATTATGCCAAAGGCGACTCCGCCGAAGCCTATACCGTTCCCAATTGGTTGATTGGCCTGCTACCGGGGAACATCTCTGCCTATGCCAAGACAAGTTCCAAGTTCCTGCTGGGCTCTGACTACCTTGGGCGTGATATGCTCAGCCGGTTGATTTATGGCACGCGCGTCTCACTGCCTGTTGGGTTTATGGGGGCTTTTACAGCGCTGATCATTGGCTTGGTCTATGGCTGTATCTCAGGCTACTATGGCGGCAGGGTGGACAACATCATGATGCGCATCGTAGACATCATGTACGCTTTTCCCACGATGTTGCTGATTATCCTGATGATGGCATTTTTCAAATCCACCTTTGCTAAAGTGGAACCTGGGACGGTAGCCTATACCTTCAACCAAGTGAACCGCGTTGTGGATCGCATCCTGGGCTTGCAAGGCGGCGGAATGCTGTTCATCTTCATGGGCATTGGCATCACCGCCTGGATGGGCATGGCACGGCTGGCGCGGGGGCAAATTTTGTCGCTGAAGGAGAAAGAGTTTATTGAAGCAGCGCACATGATCGGGGCGGGGGACATCCGCATCATTGTGCGCCACATCCTGCCCAATATCATTGGCCCATGCATCGTAGCGGAGACGCTGGCTATCCCAGGCTATATCAACACAGAAGTCTTCCTCAGTTTCATTGGCCTAGGCGTGGACCCGCCAACGCCGAGCTGGGGAGCGATGATTTCCGAAGGAGCGCAATCTATACGCTCTTATCCGCATATGGTGTTGTTCCCAGCCTTGGCCTTGTCGCTGACCATGTTCGCTTTCAATTTCCTGGGCGATGGCTTGCGCGACGCACTCGATCCTAAGATGAAGGGCACGAGTTAGCACTCAGAATAATACCGTGGGAATGTCCAAGCATCGTCCTTAGCATCATTGGATTGGCAGCGGAGTAGCTTGACTGTCCCTCTATCCATGCGGAGCAGGGACAGATTCTTTTTGAATGTTAGGCAGGAATGTCGAGGAATCACTGGCCCGTTTTGGTGCTTGTTCCCCTGCTGCTCTGTCTTGTGTTGGCTCTGTGTCTGGGCTGCGCAGCAGCGGGGTGGTTTTTGTACCGTTCTGTGTCGCGTTCTGGGGTAGTGCCCATTGTGCCTTCCACCGATGGCGGCACATTGCGTCTTTTTGGTAGTGAACCGCTAACGCTTGATCCAGCATTGGTTGTGGATGCGACCTCGGCAGAATACGTGGTGGAAATTTTCGGCGGGCTGGTGACATTGGATGAGAGACTCGACGTGGTGCCAGATCTAGCGGAACGCTGGGAGGTCAGCGAGGATGGCAGGACATACACGTTCTTTCTGCGCGAAGGAGCCAGGTTCCACGACGGACACCCTGTTACAGCTGCCGATTTCAAGTATTCGCTAGAACGTGCTTGTGACCCGCGTACGGGCTCTACTGTGGCGGGAGTTTATCTCGGCGATATCGTGGGCGCCAAGGAAAAGCTGGAAGGAAAGGCAAACGAGATACGCGGCATTCAGGTTGTGGATGAGCGTACCCTGCGGATTACGATAGATGCCCCTAAGGCGTATTTCTTGGCGAAATTGACATATTCTACTGCCTTCGTGGTAGACCAAAGAACGGCTGATCGGCCCGGTTGGCTTACACAACCGAACGGCACTGGCCCGTTCAAATTACAAGAATATAGCGGACAGCGCATTGTGCTGCAGCGCAATGAGTATTATCATCGGGGCAAGCCCAAACTGGCAAAGGTGGTTTTTATTCTTTCCGGCGGCTCGCCGATGAGCATGTATGAAAATGGAGAACTGGACATTGTAGGTGTAGGTCCAGCAGACATTGAGCGCGTGCGCGATCCGAGCAATCCACTGCATGCGGAGTTGTCTGTTGTTCCACAATTGGATATACAATATTTGGCTTTCGATGTGAGGCAAGCACCTTTTCAGGATGTGAGGGTTCGCCAGGCATTTTCCTTGGCTATTGACCGGCAGAAGATCTGCGACGTGGTGTGGAAGGGGATGAGAATGCCGGCGCAAGGCATCGTGCCTCCTGGCATGCCTGGCTATACGCGCGAGACATCCCTGGTGAGTTATGACCCGGAACGGGCGAGACAACTCATTGCTGAATCTGAATACGGGGGAGTAGATCGTTTGCCGCCGATAACGCTCAGCATCAGTGGGCGTGATGGGCAGCTTCCTCCGGTCATCGAGGCGATTGTGGCTATGTACCGTGACAACCTAGGCATTGAAATCGCTGTGGAACAGACCGAGGACGTCCTGGCGGGAGAACCGCAGTTCTTTTCTCTAGGTTGGATTGCAGATTATCCCGACCCCGAGGATTTTTTGGACATTCTCTTTCACAGTCAGAGCGGGCTGAACCATACCCATTACGCAAACCCGCAGGTGGATCGGCTTTTGGAAGAAGCGCGTGTGGAAAGCAACACACAGCGACGGATGCAGTTATACAAACAAGCAGAGGAAATGCTCGTGGCAGAAGCGCCATGGGTGCCATTGTGGCACAGTGTGGACTATATCCTGACCAAGCCCTATGTCAAAGGCGCGGCGTATGCAGCGGCCATTTACCCATGGCTAAGCACTGTGTACATAGAGCGATGAGAAGAGCAACCCCATTTATCTTTCGAGGAGGGGTTTTGTAGAACTTTTGCAATGATAGGATTCTTTGGAAGGAGGAGATTTTATGGGAACATTGCTGCAGGTGAAGGGACTGAAGACACAATTTTTCACGCAGGATGGTGTGGTCAATGCCGTGAACGGCATTGACTTCGACCTGAATGAAGGTGAGACGTTGGGCATTGTGGGCGAAAGCGGCTGTGGAAAGAGCGTTAGCGTTCTGTCCCTGATGCGCCTTATCCCTTCACCCCCTGGTCGAATTGTAGGAGGAGAAGCCTGGTTTCAAGGACGAGATTTGTTGAAGATGAGCGAGGAGGAGATCCGCTCTGTACGTGGCAACAAGATTGCCATGATCTTCCAAGACCCTATGACTTCTCTGAATCCGGTTCTTACCATTAACCAGCAGGTGAGTGAGGCACTGGAGCTTCACCTGGGCATGGATAAACGGCAAGCCCGCAAGCGCACGATCGAACTTCTGGAGATGGTGCGTATCCCAGACGCCGCGAACCGCGTGGATGACTATCCCCATCAATTCTCTGGCGGCATGCGCCAAAGAGTGATGATTGCCATGGGGCTGTCCTGCAACCCGCAATTGCTGATTGCCGATGAGCCAACGACTGCTTTGGACGTTACGATTCAAGCGCAGATTATAGACCTGGTCAAGCAGTTGAAAAAGGAAATCGGCATGGCTGTGATTTGGATCACCCATGATTTGGGGGTGGTTGCTGGCTTGGCGGATCGCGTGAATGTCATGTACGCCGGCTACATTGTGGAAAGCGCGGATGTGAAGGACATGTATGCAGATCCACGGCACCCTTACACGCTGGGCTTGCTGGGATCTATCCCTCGCTTGGATGCCGAGCGCAAAGCGAAATTGACACCAATTGAGGGCTTGCCGCCAGACTTGATTGATATGCCGCCGGGATGCCCCTTTGCACCGCGGTGCCGTTATGCCATTGATCGCTGCCTTGAGGAGAATCCCAAATTGGAGACTGTCGCTCGGCGGCATAGCGTTGCCTGCTGGGTAGATGTTACGGGAGGGAAGAGATAACATGCCTGAGAACGAGATCCTGCTCGAAGTCAAAAATCTAAAAATGTGGTTCCCTATCACTCAGGGGATCATATTCCAGCGCCATATCGGGGACATCAAAGCGGTGGATGGGATCAGCTTTTACATCCGACGTGGCGAGACGTTAGGACTGGTAGGCGAAAGCGGCTGTGGCAAATCTACCACTGGCCGTGCCATTCTGCAACTGTACCGGCCTACGGCAGGGGATGTGTACTTTGAGGGCAAAAACTTGTGCAAACTCAAGGGCGAAGAACTGCGCCGCATGCGCCGCAAGATGCAGATGATTTTCCAAGACCCCTACGCCTCGCTGAATCCGCGTATGACCGTCGGTGACATCATCGGCGAACCCCTTGAAGTACACAACATCATGAAGGGCAAGGAACTGCGTGAGCGGGTAATGGAATTGCTGGAGATCGTCGGACTGAACCGTTACTTCATCAACCGCTACCCTCATGAATTCTCCGGTGGGCAGCGCCAGCGCATCGGCGTAGCTAGAGCTTTGGCCGTGCAACCTGACTTTATCGTCTGCGATGAGCCTATCTCGGCATTGGATGTGTCCATTCAAGCGCAGATTATCAACCTATTGGAGGAGCTGCAGGCGAAATTCCACCTGACGTATCTGTTCATTGCCCATGACCTATCAGTAGTCAGGCACATCAGCGACCGTGTCGCTGTGATGTATCTGGGCAAAATCGTGGAACTGACCACACGGGATAAGCTCTACTCCGATGCCCGTCACCCCTATACGCAGGCGTTGCTCTCTGCAGTGCCTATCCCGGACCCGGTGGTGGAGGAAAAGCGCAAGCGCATTATCCTGGTGGGCGATGTGCCTAGCCCGGCGAATCCGCCCAAGGGATGCCATTTCCATACACGTTGTGCGCTCAAGATCGAAGGGACCTGCGATGTAGTTGAGCCTGAGTTCAAGGACATCGGCGGAGAACACTGGGTAGCCTGCCATCGGGTGGCATAGTGGATACATTTCCATGCGTTTCGTCGCAGCCTTTGTAACACAAGAAGAACAAGATTCCTCCAAGAGAGGCCAGTTCCATGTCTGGCCTCTCTTTTATCATCTTAGGGAGGGTTGCGATGTCTGAGCAGGAAATCTACATTCGCGATCAACTCGTTCTACAGCCTGGCATTGGCTCCGTCCGATTTGTGCGTCAGGGCAGGGCATTGCTCGAGCGCGCTACGGCGGGAGTGGTATACACTAGCGCAAAAGGGCAAAAGAAACGCCTGGCTTTGGCTGGCCATGCTGTGTCCTACGGCTTGGCGCAAGACAGTGTCAGCCTGAGCGTCGCCAACGATGAGGTACAGCTCACCTGGCAGTTGCTGCTCGGCGAGGAACTGCGTTTGAACCTTGAGGTCAAAAACATCGGGGCTCAAACAGTGCGCGTTGAGGAATTCTATGTGCTGGATGTAGATGCACAAAAGGGTGGTTCGCTGCGTTTTACCTCCTCACCTCAAAATTGGCGCTGCTACCAGAACGGCTGGCAGTCATGGACGCCTACATTCGCCCGTCACATCGCCGATGGCTTGTGGGTGGATCCCAACACGGACGATTATCGCGTCAAGCACCAGCCCCACGCCCCACTGCCGAGCAGAAAAACCATCAGCAGCGAGTGGTTTACCGTTATCGTGCCTGCCGGGGAAGAAAAGGCTACTGCATCAAGTGCCGCAAGGGGGCAGGTGGGCGCTGCTGCGGATCCTTCTATCCTCCTAGGTTTTATCACGACTGCCGATCAACTGGCTGAACTGCGCCTTGCCCTTTCGGACAGCACTCGATTCCAAAGGCTGGTTGCCATAACGTATGCGGATGGCGTGCCACTGGCACCTGGTGAGAAGCTGCTCTCGGAAACGCTCCTCCTTGCGCTTGGTGATGACCCCCTGGGGTTATTGGACTTGTATGCGACGCACGTGGGGGAAACGATGCACGCACGAACAGCCGCAGAAATCCCCACCGGATGGTGTACCTGGTACTATTTCTTTGGTGAGGATACTGCCGATGACGTCCTGAACAATTTGACCTGGATTGAGAAAAGGCAGTTGCCGCTGGATGTGATCCTCATTGACGACGGTTATGAAATGGCCATCGGTGACTGGCTGGATGTCCACAGTGCCAAGTACCCGCAGGGCATGAAACACATGGCGGAGCAAATTGCAGCGGCAGGTCACAAGCCAGGGATCTGGACGGCGCCCTTTGCCGCTAGTTCCGCCTCCAAACTCTATGCGGAGCATCCTGATTGGGTGCTGCGCAATAAGCAGGGAGAACCGCTCGTCGCCTGGCAGCATTGGGGGGTGGATGTCTATGGGCTGGACCTGTCATTGCCTGACGTGCAGGACTGGCTGCGCGACCTGTTTCGCGTTCTGAGCGATGATTGGGGCTTTCGCTTTTTCAAGGTTGATTTCCTGTATGCAGCAGCGCTCCCTGGAGTGCGCCATGATCGCCGTATGACCCGTGCCCAAGCCGTACGGCGCGGGCTGGAGATCATCCGGGCAGCAATTGGCGATCACTTCCTGTTGGGTTGTGGAGCGCCCCTTGGGCCTTCTATTGGCATGGTGGATGCCATGCGTATTGGCCCTGATGTCCATGTGGATTGGGAGCCATTTTGGCAGGATTTGTCGGCGCCCTCGGCGGCAAATGCCATCCTCAACTCTATCGCTCGTAGTTTCATGCACGGCAAGCTCTGGGTGAATGACCCCGATTGCTTGGTTCTCAGGCCCCGTGGCGATGACTCCAACCTGGTCCTGAATGAGATGCGTACCCTGACAACCATTGTTGGGCTGAGCGGCGGCTCCGTGCTGAGCAGCGATAACCTGCCTTCCCTCCGCCGTGGCCGGCCCAGATACCTGCAGCGCATCCTGCCTCCCTATGGCCGTAGCATGATCCCCTTGGACCTCTTCCACAACGAACGCCCGCGGCTACTGGTCCTCCCGGTGGAGACTTTATGGGGTTCCTGGGTGATTGTTGCCCTGCTCAATTGGGACGACCATTCTCGCGTTACCCAACTTGACCTGGCCCAGCTTGGCCTGCCTCAGGGCGCCTATCATGTGTACAACTACTGGCGCCAGCGCTATCTGGGCGTCGTGCAAGACCACATCGTAATTGACCCGCACCAACCGCACGAAACTGTGCTGTTGTTGCTCAAACCCGTATCCGACCAACCGCAATTGCTGAGTTCAACATTTCACATACTGCAGGGGGCGGTGGAAGTGAAAGAGGTGTACCTAGCGCCGCACAGGCTGGTGGTCGAATTGGAAAAGCAAGGGAACCAGTTTGGTCGTCTGGTTTTCGCCGTCCCTGGCGAGCGCACGGTGTCCAAAGTGCTGGTCAACGGCCGCCCCCAGCGCCCACGCCAGATTGCGGCTGGCATCTGGCAAGCTGGATTCTTCCTACAGGATCGGGCTACGGTAGAGCTCACGCTGAGTTGAGCTCGTGGGTCGCAGAGAGCGCTTCTATCTGCGCCCGATACACGCCCCATAACGCCGGAGGCAACTGGGCTCCGATGGCTACCATTACCTGCGTGCTTGCCTGGTGGTCCTGTTCTTCCTTGCCTAGTTCGGGCCAGGAGCCAAGGACGAAAGGTGGGCCAAAGCGAGCCGTAAGCACACCATCTACTTCAGCCACCCCGACGGGCAGTATTTGCCACCCATAGCCAGCCATGCGCAGCAAGAACCGTCCATTGCCCGGCGGAGGTTCAATCAAGCTGCCATCGGGGCTATCGCGTCCCTCTGGGGCGAGGCCAATCAATGGTTTACGTTCCCCTGTGGCGTTGCTGAGCAGAGACAATACCTGCCGCACCGCACATACCCCCTCCTGTGCGTACTCGGGATGGGGGGGCATGGGAGGCATGGGGATGAAGCCATAGGTTCGGGCAAGCCGGGTGAAGAAGAGGTGCGTGGTGGGCGTTACCAGGTGATGGCGCAGCGCATCGGGATACGTCCAGCGGTTGGTCATCAACCACACAATCTCCTCAGAGGAACATCGCGCTTGGGCAATGACTGCCGTGATGAGCGCGATGCCCCACCATACTCCATAACCCGGCTTGCAATAGTGGTTGGTAACGACAATGAAGGCGTCCTGGGGAGGGATCAAGTGCGCATTTTCTACGCAGGGCGCCGGCTGGATGCCAGCGATCAATTGCTGGGCATCAGCGCGAAAGCTGCGTTTTTTGCCCAGAAGGACGCATGTCGCGATGGACAGCACCAGCCGAGGCGGGTAGGAATAGTGTGGACTGGCCTCGGCGGCTACGGCACGGGATGACCAACGCGGCAATGGGATCGCTCGCCAGCTCACTGTAGTCCTTCTACACGCTTTTGTGTGCCAATCCTACGCCGTCAATCGCGGCACCGCAATAAGGGCATTGGGAGTTCGGGAGGATGACGTTTTCCAGAATGTTGAAGCCAAAGCGGCGAATGAGCAATTTATGGCAGTTGTAGCAGTAGGTGTTTTCGCCCTCGCTGCCAGGCACGTTTCCCTCATAGACATAACGCAGCCCAGCTTCCACGCCAATCTCACGCGCACGGTGTAGGGTGGATAGTGGCGTAGGAATAGCATTGCGCATCTCGTAGTCAGGGCGAAAGCGGCTGACATGCCAAGGCGTGTCCACCCCTACTTCTTCTGCGATGAATTTCGCCAACTGGCGCAGTTCTTCTTCTGAGTCGTTCTGCCCGGGAACTACCAAGGTGGTGATCTCCACCCAGATTCCCCTCTTCTTCATCGCCTTGATGGCATCGAGCACCGGCTGCAAACGGGCACCGCAGATCTTGCGGTAAAAATCATCGCGGAAAGATTTCAAATCCACGTTCGCAGCATGGAGATGGGTTCCAAAGGCATCCAGCATCTCCTCGGTCATATAGCCATTGGTGACGTAAATGCTCTTGATGCCCCACTTTTCTGCCAGTACTGCCGTATCGTAGGCGTATTCGAAAAAGATGGTGGGTTCGGTATAGGTGTAAGCGATGCTCTTGCAGCCATAATGGCGCGCCGCAGCGGCAAGGTGATCGGGGGAAGCTTCGTGCCCGTCAATCTGGCCCCCATCGCGTACCACCTGCGAAATCTGCCAGTTCTGGCAGAAGGAGCAGCGGAAATTGCAACCCACGGTGGCAAAGGAAAACGTGGACGACCCGGGATAAAAGTGGAAAAGCGGCTTTTTCTCCACGGGGTCAATGGCTTGAGAAATGGCCAAGCCGTACACTAGCGTATAGAGCACGCCATCCCTGTTCTCGCGTACCAGGCAGATCCCTCGTTTCCCATCCGCGATTGTGCAGCGATGAGCACATAAATGGCATTTTACCTTCTTGTCCTCTAGCCGCTCATAAAGCCGCGCTTCTCGCATTATGACACCTCCTTTAAGCCTAGCGGATACCTCCGCGCCAGGTCCTGGTAGATGCTCTTGAAATTGGACCACTCTGCTTTATATTCTTCACTGACCTGTTTGTCCAACAACCTGGCTGGCACGCCCACGGCAATACAGCCATCCGGAACCTCCTGGCCCTGCCGGACGACTGCTCCTTCGCCGACCACTGCCCATTCTCCGACCTGAGCCCAGTCGCTGACCACGGATCCCATACCAATTACCGCATGGTCTTTGATGGTCGCGTTGTGTATGACACAGCCATGGCCGATAGTCACGTTCCTGCCGATGCGCGTAATCTCACCGGGGCGGGCGTGGATGACGCAATTATCCTCGATACTCGTGCCATCCCCGATGATAATCGTACCATAGTCGCCACGCAGACGTGCGCCAGGTCCAATCCAACAATTAGCGCCAATGGTTACCGCACCGATGACATCAGCGGAAGGATGGATATAGGTGTCCTGCCCTAGTTCTGGTTTGCGTCCCTCGAATTCGTAGATGGCCATTGCTCAATGCTCCTCTCGATGAATCCAATCTTTCGCCCCATTTTACTGCACGGCGGTGGGGGAAGCAAAAGGAGTGCGGAAGTATTGCTCCATGGTATTACAGAGGCTATTCCAAGTAGATTTAAAGGGAGATGTTGGGGGAAAGAGGGGAAGATCGAAGTTAGTGCCGAGGTCTGCTATTCATAGTCCGCCGAGTTACATGCATCCCAGAACCTTGGCGAATCGGCCTCTTGCACCTATATTGCACGTGCTTGCTGGTACTTGCCTATCTTCGTGGGATAGTGCTCAGCGACAGCGCAGATAGCGTACGCAAGTCGGCTCAGGTTTGTCTTCTTGGCCGATACTGTATCACCTCCGCCAGGTGATGCGTCTTGATCTCCGCCGCACCCTCCAGGACTGCCCTGAGCCTGTCGAAGGGTCAGCGATAGTGCGCGCCAGCTTGAGGGCTTGTCCTGAGCAAAGCGAAGGGATGCGGTGAAAGGCCCGTGCGCTCATGCCCAGTTGCGTCATGACAGCGCGCAGCAAACTCTTGCCGGAGTCATCCAAGCGGCAGTATTCGCGTACTTCGGGTATTACTCTTCCAACAGCTCCATCAATTCCTCTAGTGACAGCTCTGCATCACGTAAAATCTTGCGCAGCAAGCCGCGCCCAATATCCTGACCTATATGAACAGGTACTGTCACTACTCGACCATCTGCGTGTTTGCGTCGAGCGTGGCTTCCCCGCTGCCGAGCAACTTTGAACCCAACTTTCTCCAGGACTCGGAGCACCTGTCCTGCCTTCAGTACCGGAAGACGGGGCATCAAATCAGCACCTTTTGCAGGCCAATGAACTCTGGCCACCCTTCGGTTTGGGGTTGTTCTTCCAGACACAGTTCGATCACTTCGCGGATGTTCTGCAACAATTCATCTATCGTTCGTCCTTGCGCATAACATCCGCGCAACTGGGGAACCTCTCCGATAAAGAAACCATCCTCATCCTGTTCAATTAGGACATAAAACTCTCGTTTCATCAGGCTATCCTCCACTCTGCCAACCATCTCTGCTTTTTCGACTGTCCTGATGCTTGATTATAGTATAGGAAAGACATACAAGCCAAGAGCGCTGTGAAACTATGGATCACATCTGCCTTCTTGGCCGATACTGGATTGCCTCTGCCAGGTGATGCGTCTTGATCTCCGCTGCACCCTCCAAATCGGCGATGGTGCGCGCCAGTTTGAGGATGCGGTGAAAGGCGCGGGCGCTCATGCCCAGTTGCGTCATGGCGGCGCGCAGCAGGCTCTTGCCGGAGTCGTCCAAGCGGCAGTACTCGCGTACCTCCGCTGGGCCCATGTCGGCGTTGCAGAGGAGTGGCAAGTTGCCCTTGACTCCGCCCAGCCGACCGGCAAAGCGTTGGCGTTGGATTTCCCGCGCTTGCTCGATGCGGGCGCGGATAGTAGCGCTCGGTTCGCCCAGGCGGTCATCGGTCAGTTTCTCGTACTCCACGCGTGGCACTTCGACGTGGATGTCAATGCGGTCCAAGAGCGGGCCAGAAATGCGCTTGCGGTAGCGGGTGATCATGCTTGGCGAGCAGGTGCACTCTTTGACCGGGTCACCGAAGTAGCCGCACGGACAGGGGTTCATCGCCGCCACCAGCATAAAGTTGGCTGGGAAGGTCAGCGTGGTTGTGGCGCGGCTGATGGTAACGATCTTGTCCTCCAACGGCTGGCGTAGCACCTCCAGCACGTGCTGGCTGAACTCGGGTAGCTCATCTAGGAAAAGCACCCCGCGATGTGCTAATGAGATCTCACCTGGACGTGGCCAATGACCACCACCAACCAACCCGGCATGGCTGATGGTATGATGGGGTGCGCGGAAAGGACGCTCGGTAATCAGCGGCTGGTCAGCGGGTAAAAGCCCGCTTACAGAATAAATCTTGGTGATTTCCAGTGCTTCTTCTACGGTTAGTTTAGGTAGAATAGAGGGCAAAGCCCGTGCCAGCAGTGTCTTGCCTGCGCCTGGGGGTCCAGTCATCAGCACGCAGTGGGCACCGGCAGCCGCTACTTCTAAGGCGCGCTTGACATGCTCCTGGCCCTTGATGTCGCGAAAGTCAGTGCCATAGCGCGGCTGATCCAACAGGTCATAATCGAATGCAGAATGATAAGGCGGTATAGGGTGCAAGCCCTGCAGGTGCCCTACTAGCTCTGCCAAGTTGGACACTGGGATGATCTCTATGCCAGGCACCAGTGCAGCCTCTGGAGCATCCTCAGCCGGCACAAATGCCCTTTTGTAGCCCTGCGCCTGCGCTATGCTGATCATAGGCAATACGCCAGTGGTATGGCGCACGTTGCCGTCCAGCGAAAGTTCGCCAAGGAAAATGCTTGACTCTAAATCAGGCCAAATTTGCCCGGAGGCAGCAATGATGCCCACCGCGATAGGGAGGTCATAAGCGGGACCTTCTTTGCGCAAATCCGCCGGAGCCAGGTTCACCGTAATGCGCTGGCCAGGGAACCTACAGCCCGAGTTCTTAATCGCTGCGCGGACGCGCTCACGGGATTCCTGCACGGCAGTATCAGGCAAACCAACGATAATGAAACTGCTGAGGCCATGTGAGATGTCCACTTCCACTTGGATGGCTGCACCGTCCAGACCGACCACAGCGAAACTGGTTACTTTGGCAAGCATGAGGGTCTCCTAAGCAATGATGAAATCCAAATGAGCAAATAGTGCAATGACCAATAACGAAACCTCAGGCGATCTCTCATTGGGTTACCAACGGATGACTTCGTCCGGGCGGATTTCTTGCCGGTCCGGGTAGAGCCATTGCGCTGCCAGCGCAGACTGGAGCACTGCCCTGCTGGTTGGCCCATTGAGCACGGGTTTATTACTTTTCAGTGGAAAGATATGTACATAATTGTAGTGCCAATACACTGTTTCTACAAAATGCGGGGGATATCACGAAGCGCAGTGTGAATTTGACATTTTGGGGAAAATATCTATAATGTGAGCCCACAAAGCAATCGGCAACTTCCTCGTTGCCAGAGTTATGTATTGATAGCCCATGCTTGAATCCTGAGCATTGTTGCTCCCCACGAAAGATCCTCATTGCCAGGAATTCCTGGCGCACCGCCGCCAAGGCCAAGGCTGGCCACAAGATCACCATCAATGATTGCACCGTGTAGTTGATGCTGCTGGGCATGCTGCCCAACCCATATTCCGTATGGTCAATTGCTATTTGGCCCTTGCTGGCCATTGTGTTGTCTTGCTTTTTCTTTAGCGCTAAACCATTGCCGGTGCTCGCAACGCCTGCTTTTCCAAAGGCGCCCCTGTCATCACTGCTGATGTTCCTTTTGGCCTGTCAATAGGCAGAGCCATATCTCTGGACGTACTTATCTCAGATTGGAGGTCGCGATGATTGATTATGCGAGGCGTTTGGATAACGCTCGAACGCGCATGGCTGAACAGAACATTGGCCTGATGTTCCTCAAACCAGGGGCAAATCTGTTCTATTTGACCGGTATCCGACGGCAGGAAGCAGATAATACCGATGCCAACGCGTATGGTGACTGGGCTGTGGGCGGCTACATTGGTCTAAAAGATGGCATTACCCTCACTGCGCCGAGGATGGGCGGTGCCTTTTTCCAAGCAGAGGCTGAGGACAAGCCATGGTTCGAGTCCGTGCGTTTGATCCTCGAATCAGAAGATCCGGAACAAGTCATGCGTCAAGTGATCAGCCGGTTTGACCTACGCGGTAAAAAGGTCGCACTCGATGACCGCGCTTGGGCGCAAACTGTGCTTGCCTTTCGCCGGCTCCTTCCGGATACTGAATTCGTCCTGGCTTCCGCGGTGATCGAGCCAATGCGCATGATTAAAGAGGATGCTGCTATCGAACTCATGCGCAAGGCTGGGCAGATTACCGATAGTGCCTTTCAGCGCGCTCTGGCGATGCTCAAACCAGGCGTTACCGAACTCGAAGTTGCCAGGGAAATTGATTATCAATTGAAGCTGCTAGGAGCGGATTACACCTCTTTTGTTACGGGTATTCGTTTCACCGGTCCCGGACGAGCGACTCCGAGTGCCCTCGGTAGGGTTACTGAAAGACGCTTATTGCCCGGCGATTCCGTTACTTTTGACTTTGGCTGTGTTTACCAGGGCTATTGTTCCGATTTTGGCCGCTCCGCGTTTGTCGGTGACCCACCAGCAGAGTATATCAAGATCCATGAGATCGTGCTGCGCGCCCAACGAGAAGCTATGCAGGCAATGAAGGCGGGCCAGATCACGGCTAGCCAGACAGATCGAATTGCACGCAGCGTGATTGAGGCTGAGGGCTATGGAGAGTATTTCACGCATCGTCTAGGACATGGCATCGGTGTAACAGTGCATGAGGAGCCATTCTTGGATGCCGTGAACCAAACTGTGTTGCAGACCAATATGACTTTTACCGTCGAGCCTAGTATCCGCATCCCTGATCGCTTCAGCAACCGCGTAGAGGATGTGGTGCAAGTAACACCGTCCGGAGCAGTATCGCTTTATACCACGGACCATCGCCTCTATGTGATTGGTTAGGGCAAGCGGCATAGATTCCGAGCGAGGGGAAGAAAAGATGCCAAACTTTTACCGAGAACGCCTGGAACGAGTACGGCAAGCCATGCGCCAATGGGGCGCAGATTGGATGTTCCTGAACTATGGGGCGGACTTTACCTATCTCACAGGTATCACCACCCCCATGTACTACCCCATCCTGAAAGGGCTGGGCGATTGGATCACTGGTCTGTTCCTCGGCTTGGACGGGGATCCAGTGCTTTTCCTCCAAAAGAGCTTTGCCATCAATGTAGAGGGACAGACTTGGATACAGGATATCCGCGTACTGCCTGAGGGCGAAGATCCAGACGCTTTTCTGGCGAGGAATCTGGCTGCATTCCCAACAGCGGGCAAGACCATTGCGGTCAGCAAGATGCTGTGGGCTCAGTCTCTCCTGTCCTTGCAGGCAGCTGCACCGGGGGCACGATTTATCCCTGCTACCAATGAGATGATGGACCGCATTCGTGCCATTAAGGATGAGCAAGAGATCCGGCTTATGCAACGAGCTGCCGAAATTACAGACGCTGCATTGGCAGCGACTATTAAGGTCATGAAAGCCGGCATGACTGAACGCGATGTAGCCATTGAAGTGGATTATCAGATTCGGCGCTGCGGCGGCGATGGTTACTCCTTCTACCCTGGTATTATCTGCGTCGGCAATGGCAGTGATCCCCAAAGGCATATCTTGACACGCAACACCGATATGCTACTGGCCCCTGGCACAACGGTCGCTTTTGACTTTGGTGTCCTATACCAAGGCTACTGCTCTGATTTTGGCCGCTCTGCGTTCATTGGAGAGCCTCAGGCTGATGCCCTAGCAGCTTATCGCTCTATCACACAGGCATCTCAGGCAGCTATGAACATAATGGCTGATGGTCAGGTCACACCGGCGCAGATTGCTGACTTTGTCCGAGACCGCGTCACGGCAGATGGCTTTGGGGAATGGTATTGGTACCTAGGCCTCGGGCATGGCATTGGGTTGGAAGTACATGAATGGCCGTGGCTACGCCCTGGGTTTAACGAACCCGTCCGCGCTGGGATGTGCTTCACCCTGGAGCCAAAGGTGTGGAAGCCGGGTGTGTTCTATGTGCGTTGTGAGGATGTGGTCGTGGTAGGCAAAGATCGAGCAAATTCACTAACCAAGTTTTGCTATGAGCCTATCGTCATCGAGTGAAAGGTAGGCATAAGCCATGGAAGAAGGTATTGCTCAGCAATTGGTGGTCGGCACGCGCGCAGCCACCGCACAAGAGTGCATAAGGCTGAAGCAGCAAAGCCAATTGTCCATCGTGTTGCGTCAGCTGCGTCGTAATCGAGGGGCAATCGTTGGCTTGTCCTTGCTCATCTTGGAAGTTCTGATCGCGATTGCTGCGCCATTGGTTGCCCCCTACAATCCTTTGGAACAGTCCCCGCTCGCCGCGCTTAAGGGACCTTCAACGAAGCATCTCTTTGGCACTGATGATGTCGGGCGGGACATCCTCAGCCGGGTCATTTATGGTGCGCGCATCTCTCTGCGTGTAGGACTGATTTCCGTAAGCATTGCCGCTACGATAGGTACCACGCTTGGCATCATCGCGGGTTTTTATGGCGGGCGCTTGGATAGTGTCATTATGGGTTTGGCAAATGTCTTGCTGGCATTTCCTGGTATTTTGCTCGCGCTGGCGATCATCGCTGTTCTGGGTCCAGGTCTCTTTAATGTGATGATCGCGGTCGGCATTGGAGGCATCCCTACCTATATCCGTGTGGCTCGTGGCTCCACTCTAAGTATCCGCAATTGTGATTACGTAACAGGTGCAAGAGCTGTTGGTTGCAATAACAATCGGATCATGTTGCGCTATATCCTGCCCAATGCCCTTCCCCCGTTGATTGTGCTCATGACGGTAGGCGTAGCGGGGGCTATCTTGACCGCATCGGGCTTGAGTTTCCTCGGTTTAGGCGCACAACCGCCGACGCCAGAGTGGGGCGCGATGCTGAACGCTGGTCGCACATATTTGCGTCAGGCATGGTGGGTAGCGGTATTTCCAGGGCTGGCGATTACCATCACGGTGTTGAGCATCAACATGCTTGGCGATGGCTTACGCGATGCTCTGGATCCAAAGTTAAGACGCTGAGGAGTACGATGGACAGGCGCACCCGGTTTGATATCCTGAGTATGGGGTTACACAGCGTGGTCCGGTCGAATCACCACGATGGTGAACTGGCCCTCGAATCAAAAGGAAGGAGGTGAAACGTGCGACAGGCCCTCATCCTTTGTTCCTGGGCCAGCCCCCAGGATTGATATGACTGGCTACTGCTAGGGTTAGGCTCTAAGCAATTAGCCATAGCCGGGTGTCCCGGCTGGTGGGCGGTGGGCTGGCACCCCCACAACCTTACTATACTAATTACCAGGAGGTTACACCATGTCTCGTTCACATTTCATCATTTGCTTGTTGGTACTGGCGGTGGTCCTGGCAGGCTGTGCTGCTCCTAAGGCAACACCAACGCCCACGCCAACAGCAGCCCCAGCACAGGCTCCAACGTCGGCTCCGCCTACAGCAGCACCAACAGAAGCACCAACGCAACCCGCTGGCCCGCAACCCGTCAGGGGTGGTACGCTGGTTGTGTCCCACGGCAGGAACGTTGCCGACACCTTGAACCAGCATACTAGCATCTATACGGTATCGCGCATGGTCGCGCGTCATGTCCTTGACACGCTCGTTGCCGTCAATCCTGCCGATGGTTCCATCCATCCCTGCCTGGCTACCTCGTGGGAGATTTCTCCGGACGGCAGGGTCTACACTTTCAAACTGCGACAGGGTGTCAAGTTCCACGATGGCACGCCGTTCAATGCCCAGGCAGTCAAGTTCAACTTCGACTATACCGTTCGGCCTGATATCCGACACGGATTTGCCTGGTCGGCTATTGGAGGCGAGAACTATGAAAAGTGCGAAGTCGTGGATGATTACACGGTCAAGATTTATTTCAAAGAACCCAACTCCGCGTTTTTGATCAGCCTGAGCGATGGCGGACTGGGCATTGACTCGCCTACGGCGATGCAACAGGCGGGAGATGACTATGGCGTCAAGGTGCTCGTCGGCACAGGTCCGTTCAAATTCAAAGAATGGGTGAAGGACGACCACACCACTCTAGTGCGCAATGACGAATACAACTGGGCGCCAGAATTCTTCAAGCACCAGGGCCCGCCATATCTGGATGAGATTATCTACCGTGATGTGCAAGATGTTGCCACGCGGGTAGCTGCTCTGGAAGCAGGTGAACTGCATGTAGCGACGGTAACCGAACCCTTTGTGGCTCAGTTACGGGCGAATAAGGATCTCCAGATCGTGACCACACCCAAAGCGGGCACGTCGCGTATGTTTACGATGAACCTGGGTAAACCGCCCACGGATGACATCCGCGTGCGCAGAGCCATCAACCACGCCATCAACAAAGAAGCGCTATTGCAACTCCCAGCCTGGTCGGGCATCGGCAAGGTTGCTATTGCCCCGCTGCCTTCCAATATGGTGCCCAACGGCGATTTGAGCAGCCTCAAGCCCTATGACTATGAGTACGATCCAGAGAAAGCCAAAGCGCTTCTCGAAGAAGCGGGGTGGAAAGTTGGTGCGGATGGTATCCGTGAAAAAGACGGGCAGAAGCTCGTCTTGGACATGGTCACTACGGCTACCAGCGTTCCCCAGGTGGAGCCGATCGAGCAGATGTTGCGCGAAGTAGGCATTAAGATGAACATCCGCACTGGCGATTTCAACTTCTGGATTGCTGAGTGCGAGAAGGGGAATTACAACATCACGCTGATGAGCGATAGCGGCTACAACGCGTTGTTCCTGTTAGAGGAGTTCTGGCTTTCGACCTCCGCTGGCAACTGGCAAGCGTATAAAAACCCAGTTGTTGACGAGCAGTTGGCTAAGATGCGCGCTGCAACGAACCAGGAGGACTATTGGAAAGCTGCCTTTGCGGTCATGGCAGAGACCATGAAGGATGCCCAAGGTGTCAATGCTTGGGAACAACAGTACATCTATGGTGTTTCTGCCAAAGTGCGCGACATCGGCTTCAACGAAATCGGCTTCCCCTTCTTCTATGATACCTGGATTGAGAAATAGGAGGGGCAACCAAGCTAGGGAGCAAGGACATGTCCTTGCTCCCTAGCCCTAGCCATGTCGGGAGGTAGAAAGTATGTGGCGTTACATCATCAATCGGCTGACGTGGGTTGTCCCAGTGCTTTTAGCCATTTCGATCCTCGTTTTTTCCATGCTCCATTTGGTACCGGGCGACCCTGTGCGCGCCATGTTCGTCGAGTCGGGGGGTGCGACAGCGGAACAGCTTGCCCAAATCCGCCACTTGCTCGGCCTGGATAAGCCCCTGCATATGCAGTATTTGGATTACATCAGCAAGGCGCTTCGAGGCAATCTGGGCCAGTCCATTATTACACAGCAATCCGTTTCCGAGCTGATCCGTGCGAATTTCCCCAGCACCTTTCAACTTGCACTAGCAGGGATGAGTTTAGCCGTCCTCTTAGGCACGTTTCTGGGCATAGTCGCTGCTCTGCACCACGACTCGTGGTTTGATAATCTGATCATGCTCATTGCTACACTAGGCGTTTCCATGCCGAGTTTCTGGCTGGGTTTATTGCTCATCTATGTGTTTGGCATCAAACTGCGCTGGGTGCCGATCACTTCTGGTACGGATCTGAAACGCCTTGCACTGCCAGCAGTTGCACTCGGTTTCCAGGCGGCGGCAATCATTGCCCGCATGGTGCGTTCTAGCTTGCTCGAAGTACTCAAAGAGGACTATATCCGCACCGCTCATGCCAAAGGCCTTAGCAATTCGGTCGTTATTCTGCGTCATGCTCTCCGCAATGCCCTTATCCCCGTAGTAACCGTGGTTGGCTTGCAATTTGGGGGCTTACTAGGTGGCGCTGTCATTGTGGAAAGTGTATTTGCGCGACGCGGGATTGGACAGCTACTGGTTGGGGCGCTCCAAGCACGCGACTTTCCCCTTGCGCAGGGATGTGTGCTATTTGTTGCGGTTACCTATGTGCTGGTCAACCTGGCAGTGGATCTCATTTACGGATTTCTTGACCCGCGCATACAATACCACACGGAGTCAACTGCTCTTTAAGGGCAAACAACGTTGGTTTCAGCCTTCTCTCCATTGGGCTCCCAATGGCAGATTACCGTGCGTTTGAACTTGAATCACATTGACTACGGCAACGAAGGGAGTATAGGTGTCTGACCTAGGATTTGCTTTGCGCAGAACTTTGCGCAGCGATGTTTTGACGATTTGTCTGGTCATCTTCTGCGCCGATATTATGTCGGGCGTTGTCTCGCCAACTTTCTCGCTCTATGCACGGCAACTCGGCGCATCGCTGACACTCATTGGTATACTCAGCAGCACAGTTGGGCTAACGCGCTTGCTCGTCTCGATGCCGTTGGGTCTGCTATCAGACCGAGTAGGGCGGAAAACGGTGGTTACGCTCGGGATGGTCAGCTTTGCTGCTGCGTTAGTGCTTTTTGCCATAGCACCTAATGCCTATTTTCTGCTGATCGGACGGATTATTGATGGCATAGCTATGGTTTGCACCTTTTTGATTGGTGCGGCGTATGTCAGTGACATCACTTCTCCAGAGGAGCGAGGACTGGCATTTGGGCTGTATTCCACCGCAATGGGACTTGGTTTCACGGTAGGTCCTCTGTTTGGCGCGGCTGTTGCCGTACGCTATGGCATTGCTGGCAGTTATTGGGCTGGGGCGGCAGTAGGCCTTACAGGTGCCCTGATCGCAGCCTGGCGCTTAAAGAACATACATCCTGATGATGTGACGGTGGTCAACCAAGCACGTTCACCGTGGGCAGATTTGCGTCAGATGATGCATAATCGCAATCTAATGGCGGGTTCTCTGGCAAACTTGCTGATGAGTATGGTTTTTAGCGGAGCGGTGGTCAATTTCTTTCCCGTATATGCGGCACAGTTAGGCATACCTCAGACAACGATCAGTTCGATGTTTTCCGCTCGCGCACTCACTTCTGCATCTGCTCGATTGCCAACCGGGGCTATCGCAAGCAAGATATCGAGCCGGGCAGTAATGCTGACGGCCCTCCTTATCGCAGTGGTAGCGATGTTCTTGTTGCCACAAACAGAGCAGCGCGTTGTCCTGAGTTTGTTGCTGATCCTGGAAGGCGTAGCCTTTGGGTCATTCCTAACCTCGGGTCAGATCTTCGTAGCGCAGTATTCCGCTGTTGATACCCGCGGAGCAGCGGTGGGCGCCTATAGTGCTGCCGGCAGCCTAGGGAGCATCTTCAGCCCAATTGTATTGGGCGTAGTCGCTGATTTAGGCGGAGTGCAGACTGTTTTTTGGCTGACTGGCCTCTTGGTCTTACTGGGAATCGTAGTCATCACATACCTATATAGTGGCAAGAACCCTGTTCAACCCGTGCTCAGGCGGATTGAAAGGCTAGCCAAACGTTCAGAGCTTTGAACCAGTGCTATTACATTCATCTTGTGGCCGACGGATGTATAAACGAGTAGGGCAAACCGCCATCCTTGCTTTTCTCCTCACACCAAAAGTGATTTATCCACAGCATCTGAAAGGATCCATCTCCCCTCCTGTTGCGCGCTGCTTTGGCATATAGTGGCTTGATATAGTACAATAGCATGTACTATGCCAAAATCCTATCGAGAACCCAAGAGAATATACCGCTTTATCGTCTGTGACCTAGATGGAACCGTGCTGACTCATGACTATAAGCTGAGCCCGAGGGTGCGCGAGGCTATGCAAGCAGTGGTAGACGCAGGGGGTTGGATCACCATTTCCAGCGGCCGGGGATATCAGATGCTCAAACCAGTTCTCCGCTCTTTGCCACTGAATGCTCCCGTTATCGGCTGTAACGGCGGCTTGATTTTCGACCCAGCAACTCGGCAAATCCTCTACCTCCAGCCAATGCCGCTTCCATTAGCACAATACATCGTGCGTTTAGCCTTACAAGAGCAGTGGGGAATGCGCATCTACCTGGATGATATGGAGACCATGCTCGAATTTCACCCCGAGCAACAACCCGCTTTGGTTCTCGTGCGCGATGGGATCGTAGTGGGCGAAATCACTGACGCGGTGGCAGCACTGCAACGTCCCCCCCATAAATTGGTCGTTTATTCCCAATCTCCTGATGCAACTCCCGCGCTTGTAGCGCGTTTACAAGAATACGTGGGGGACCGGGCACACGTAGTGGCTTCGAACACGCAGATTGTAGAAATCATCACGCCGGGCATCTCCAAAGCCACAGGGATGTCATGGGTCGCATCTTATCTGGGGGTGAAACGTGAGGAAACCATAGCCATCGGCGATGGGGATAACGACGTCGAGATGCTGGAATGGGCAGGATTGGGGATCGCTATGGGCAATGCCACCCCGGCGGCAAAAGCCGCTGCGGATTGGATTGCCCCTCCGGTGGAAGAGGATGGCGTAGCAGTCGCGTTGCAGCAGTTCGTATTGCGCCCCGCGCCCGCTAGAGTAACTGATTCAGAAAGGATATAAGGACAATGAGGCGACGTCAAGGATGTTTGGAAGGGCTGTTCGAACTGTTTATGCTTAACGTGATTTTCGATTGGTTGCAGGATCACTTCGGTTTTGGACGCGGTGTTTCCTGCTTTGGTTGTGGTTGTGGCTTTCTGCTGCTCATCCTCTTTATTCTGCTAGCATGTAATATCATCTTTTCAACGGATTGGTTCCGTGCGTCGTGGGCCATTCTGCGGGGTTTTATCTAAGCCTAGCACTGTTCCAGGGGATTTCCCTGCCCCCAGGCGTTCACGGACGGGATAAACAGAATGGAACTAGCGAAATTATTGGCTGGTTTGCCTCCAAGGCTCATGCTCTCTGCACAAGCGACCAAGTTCCAAGTGGAAATCACCGGCATTACCTGTGATTCCCGGCGGGTACAGCCGGGCAATTTGTTTGTTGCCATTCATGGGGTAGAAGCGGACGGCCATGCATTCATCCCTGCTGCTTTGCAGAGGGGAGCGGCAGCGATTGTAGGGCAGATGCCCGCATCCAGCCTCTTTCCCCGTGGTTCCCCCGTACCCTACCTCGCAGTGACCGACTCTAGAGAAGCACTGGCTTGGCTTGCAGCAGCCTGGTATGGGTACCCAGCGCGTGAGCTTTGCGTCATTGGCGTTACCGGCACGGATGGCAAGACAACCACCGTGCGCCTGATCGGCGCTATCCTGCAAGCAGCCAGGTATCCTGTTGGGTGGATCAGCACGGTGAATGCCCTCATCGGCGATAAAGAAATAGACACAGGCTTGCATACCACTACGCCTGACGCACCGGATATACAGAACTACCTGGCGCAGATGGTTGCTCATGGGGCTCGATACGCAGTGATTGAAGCAACCTCACACGGCCTTGCCCAACACCGAGTTACGGCTTGCGAATTCGACGTGGCAGTAGTAACCAATATTACCCATGAACACCTGGATTACCATGGCACGTTCGAAGAGTATCGGGCAGCCAAGGCTCGCCTATTCGAGGGCCTGGCAACCTCTTACCAAAAACCAGGCATACCTAAATTCGCGATTCTCAACGCAGATGACCCCTCCTACGATTTTCTCAAAGCCATCTGCGCGGTGCGCTGTTATTCGTACGGGATAGAAAAGCCCTGCGACATACGGGCACAGCGTATCCACTCTTCACCTTCTGGGCTCGCATTCGAGGTCCTTACGCCTGAAGGGGAATTCCCTGTTACGTCGCCGCTCGTTGGTCTTTTCAATGTCTATAACATCCTGGCGGCTATTGCCGTGGGCATGTCACAGGGCCTCTCGTATGAGGCGATGCAGCGCGGTATCCTTGCCGTGAGCGGAGTACCGGGGCGCATGGAACGCATCGAACTAGGGCAAGATTTCACCGTGCTGATTGATTTTGCCCATACGCCCAATGCCTTGGAAAAGGCACTGAAAACAGTGCGTAGCATGACGCAAGGCAAAGTGATCGTTGTCTTTGGTTGTGCTGGCTTGCGCGACCGTGCCAAACGCCCCATTATGGGAGCAATTGCTGGCCGGTTTGCTGACTATATTTTCCTCACTGCCGAAGACCCGCGTACCGAGGATGTCCACGACATCATCCATCAGATAGCCGTTGGTTGTGAAAGCGCGGGGCGCCGCGAAGGGGTGGATTTCTGGAAGATACCTGATCGGGGTGAAGCCATTTCTGCTGCTATTGCCATGGCCCAATCGGGCGATCTGGTCATCGTTACGGGCAAGGGTCACGAGTGCTCGATGTGTTTTGGAACTATAGAGTATCCCTGGAGCGAACACGAAGCAGTGAAAAAGGCGCTGCGTAGGCGACTTGGCAGCAGCACGGAGTAGTTTCTACCTGCCGCTTAGCCTCTGAAAATCATCTAGCGTCCTGTAGAACTCAGGAGATACCTTCGCACCAATCACTCCCGGCCTTGTGAAAATCTCCCCGCGTAGCCCGTCAGGGTATTTGCCAGCATACCAGCAAATATCAAAAGCCAGTTCGCCTAGCTTAACTCCCATAACACAGTTGCAGTATTCTTCCAGGTTTTCTTTGTAGGTGTTGCAGTGGGAGTAAGGGTAAAGGTTGCTGTCGGTGTTGGAGTGGCTGAGTGCGTGGGAGAAAGGGTCGCAGTAGGAGTTACGGTTGGGAAGGGAGTCGCTGTGTCAGTTGGAGTTGGTACCGGTGTTGCAGTCGGCGTTGGTGCTGCGCACGCTGTCATCAAGGCTATTACGAGGAGCGCTACTACGCCCGCCCCGCATCGTGCTTGGTGATTCATCTAATCCTCCCCATAATCTAGTTTCTAGTACTTGATCGTCGCGAAAGTTCTCCAATTGTAGGTAGTAGCGCGCTGCTTCGAGGATAACTGTGAGCGGCACCAATCCCACAATTTCACTGCCAACTACCGGCACTCCATAGCGTGCTGCTTCTATGCGCACCATTTCCAGCACACGGTAAAGGGGTGTCTGGAAAGGATCAACGATGTTCATCGTTACCTGCGCCAGATTGCGCTCTTGGAGCATCACCCCCAGTGCTTTGACATTTTTCAGCCCGCCAGTCTTGGCACGTAGCGCATGAGCAATGGCTTTGGCGAAGCGGACATCAGATGTCCCCAGGTTGACATTGTAGGCTACCAGATAGATGCGGGCTCCGACCGCTGTGGCTCCTGCGGTTGGGTGTGGATGGTCTGGGCCAAAGTCAGGCTTCCACTCGGGCTTGGCCATCTTTAAGGCCAACCCTTCGTATTCCCCTTGCCGCACATCGGCCAGATTGCGCCTTTCGGGACGTGTGGCTGCTTCTTCGTACAGATAGACCGGTATGCCCAATTCTTCGCCAAGCCGCTGCCCCACCTGGCGAGCCACGGCTATCGCTTCTTCCATGCTGGCCTGACCAAGGGGCACAAAGGGAATGACATCCACTGCACCCATACGGGGGTGCGCGCCGCGGTGCTGATTCATGTCAATCAGTTCCACCGCCTTGGCGCTGACGCGCAAAGCGGCTTCAGCGGCTGCTTCTGGTGATCCTACAAAGGTAAGTACTGTGCGGTTATGATCCTTATCTGAAGATACATCGAGCACACGCACTCCCTCTGCTGCAGCCACAATAGCGCGGATAACGTCCTCTCTCCTTCCTTCGCTAAAGTTCAGCGCACACTCCAGAAGTTTAGCCATGTGTTATGGCTCCTTTTCCCTAGCCGATAACAATGCCTCAACCAGGACGGAAAGCAGCAAAAGCAGGCTTGCCTTAGCCCAGTTGAAAGCCTGCATCAGGCGCAAAGCGACGCACATGGTCACAAACAGCGCTGCTAGCGCGCTTTGGCGAGCGATAAGGGACATATTGCCCTCCTGCTGCCCTAATCGCCAATAGATCATATATACCATGGGCAGAAAGGTGGTCAGGAGCGTTGGCCACAGCGCAACTACAACGATCCAGCGGTTCCAGATGTCAGGAGGATTGTAATAAGTGAAAGAGGCTAGCCCAATCCAGCCAAGCAAAGCCAAAATAATGCAAAGGGCTAGCGTGCCCCTTGTGCTCATGCACGGCTCCTCATCTTGTCTCTCTGCTGCGCAAAGCCTGCAATAGATAGGCAAGAGCCCGCTCATAGAGAGCCTGGTTTTCAGAACGTAGACGTCCAAAGCGCCGGTCGAATTTCTCTCCAGAAACCAGATAGGCGAGCGCGCCAAGGTAAGTGTGCCAACGCGTGTAGGAACCCTTGAGAGTTCCCTGAGGATCGAAGAGCAACAGCGGGTGCTGTTCACTAGCGATAATGAAATGCGATGGTAGGTCAAAATGGGTTGCCTGAAGCAGGATGGCAACGAGCTCTTCGTCCTCGCCTCCGGGAAAGCGTTCTGCATCATGGCTTAAGTATAGAAGAGGATCAAAGCCAATGTCCTGCAGAATGCGGGTATAGCATTGTACGCCCCAGCGGCGAACGCTATGCACACAGCCGCTCTCCCCAATCCATACTTCTGGACAGGCATCAGCATACCCCAGGGGTAATTGGATCACTGCCCGGCGGCTGTGCAATTGTCCCTGTGGATCAACATCCCAGTAATAGACGGTCCAATCCTCGGTTGGGTAGAGACCAGGCAAGTTATTGATGGGCTTGCCATCGTCTTTGGCTGTGCTGGGGCGCATCGTATTTCCGGAAGTTTTGGGCATACCAATCCTCTTTACCAAGATGCATGAGGAAAGCCTAACGGCCCTAGCCTGCGCTTGTTCGATTTGAAGTATAAATCGCAACGGCAGTCCTGTCAATTCCGCTTTCCTCTTGGTTGCATCGTCTATCCTATGGTATAATCCAAACCAGGAACCATGTCCATCGTGATCGCAGAGCATCTAAGTAAATATTATGGGGCACAGGATATCTTTTCTGCTCTCGCGTTCCAAGTTGCCCATGGTGACAAAATCGCCCTAGTTGGAGCCAATGGAGTGGGCAAGACAACCCTGCTGCGCATTATTGCAGGCCTGGAGACGCCTTCTTCTGGGCGCTTGCAGGTAGCTAGGGGTATACGCATTGGCTACCTAAGCCAAAAAGCGGACATACAGAGTGAGCGCACTTTGTACCAGGAAATGCTCGAAGCGTTTGCCCATCTCCGTGCTCAGCAAGAGCGGCTGCGCAGGCTGGAAGAGGAAATGGCCGATCCTGACCGCCGAGCCAAAGCGATGGAACGTTATGGCGAATTGTTGCACCTTTTCGAATTGGCGGGTGGATATACGTTTGAGCAGGAGATTCGGCGGGTGCTGATGGGGCTTGGTTTTGAGGAAGCGGATTTTGAACAACCCATCGCCCTGCTAAGCGGTGGGCAAAGGACGCGGGCACAACTCGCCAAGCTGCTATTGTCCAACTACAACCTTCTGCTTCTAGATGAGCCAACCAATCACTTGGATCTGGAAGCAACACAGTGGCTGGAGGAGTACCTATCTCAGTGGAAAGGCAGTCTGATTGTTGTTGCCCATGACCGTTACTTTTTGGACAAGGTCGTCAATCGCGTGTGGGAAATGAGCTTTGGCGCTTTGGAACAATATCCTGGCAATTACAGCCATTATATGACATTGCGCAATGAACGCTATCGCCAACGCCAAGCGGAATACGAGGCACAAAGGGAGTACATCGCGCGGGCAGAAGAATTCATCCGTCGCTACAAGGCGGGGCAACGCTCGCGCGAAGCCAGAAGCCGCGAAAAGCGCCTGCAACACCTGGAGCGCGTGGAGCAACCCAGGCAGCACAAAATGATGAAATTGGAGTTGACCAGCACGGTGCGTGGTGGAAACAACGTGCTGACTCTCCGCGGATTAGAAGTGGGTTATGACCGTCCTCTTATCCGTTGTCCTGATTTGCTCTTGCTCCGGCGTCAACGAGTGGCTCTATTGGGTCCCAATGGTTGTGGCAAGACTACCTTGCTCAAGACCATTTTGGGTGAGGTGCCTCCGCTGGCTGGCGAGGTGAAAATAGGCGTCAACGTCCAAGTGGCTTACCTCGCTCAAGGCCATGAAAACCTATGCGAGGAAAACACCGTGCTCGAAGAGATACTGCGGGCGAAAGACCTGCCTGTAGAAATGGCACGTGGCTATCTAGGACGCTTTCTCTTTTCGGGCGATGACGTGTTCAAGCGCGTTGCTCATTTGAGCGGGGGAGAACGGAGCAGGGTAGCCTTAGCCATGCTGGCTTTACAAGGAGCGAATTTTTTGCTGCTGGATGAGCCAACGAACCAATTAGATATACCATCGCAAGAACTTCTCGAACAGGTGCTGCAGAACTTTGAGGGCACGATCCTGTTTGTCTCACACGACCGCTATTTCATTGACGCTGTGGCCACTCAGCTCTGGATAGTGGAAAATGGCGTGTTGCGCGTGTATACTGGAAACTATACTGCATGCCTCGAGCAGTTGGAAAAAGAAAAAGCCAAAATGGAAGCAACGGTAGCCGCGGGCGAGCGCAAGTCACGCTCTCGGCAAGTGGATCACGAACTCCAACGAGCGCAGACACTCGCTCGGCAACGCGAAGAGAAGCGCGCCGAATTGGAAGAACAAATCCAGCAACTGGAACTGCGCCTTTCCCTGCTCACCCACGAATTGGAACTGGCTAGCCGAGCGCAACGAGTGGACCGCGTGTATGACCTGGGTCGCGAATATGCTGAACTGCAGGAAGAATTGCAAAGGCGGCTGGAAGAGTGGACGAAGTGGGCTTGAGTACGTGCAAAAGGTCCAGCGTGAAAGGCAAAGGTCTATACATTATCGGACTTACTGGCAACATTGCTACAGGAAAAAGCGTGGTCGCAGCCATGCTCGCAGAGCTTGGGGCGCGGGTTATTGATGCAGATGCGCTCGCCCATGAAGTCATGAAAGCGGGCACTCCTACCTGGCAGCGCGTGGTGGATGAATTCGGAACAGACATCTTGGAACCCGATGGCCAAATCAGTCGTGCAAGGTTAGGGGCACGGGTTTTTGCTGACCCCAAGGCGCTGCAACGCTTGGAATCCATTGTGCACCCAGCCGTGATTGCCGAAAGTGAACGTTTGCTGCTCCAATGGCAAAGAGAGTCAAGCGCGCTGGCATTGGAGGAGGCAGGGAACAAGGTTGTAGTTCTGGAAGCGATAAAACTGATTGAGTCTGGCATGCACCACCAGTGCGACGAACTCTGGGTGGTAACTTGCCCTTATGAACAGCAGGTACAACGCTTGATGGAAAATCGCGGGCTGAGTCGGACCGAAGCAGAGTTGCGCATCCGCGCGCAGCCACCCCAGGAAGAGAAAATCGCTTTGGCAGATGTGGTCATTGATAACAGCGGAGACCTGGAGCAAACACGGGCGCAAGTTCTGCGCGAATGGAATCGCATCTGTTGCAGCAATAGGAAACGCAAACTCGACGCTCATCACTTATCACTTAACACTTAACACTCATCACTTCTCAGGAGGCAATATGTCTTCATGGCGAAAATTTATGGAAGAGCATCCCTTTTTGACTATGTGGGCTGTTTTGGCTGTAGGCATGGTCGTCATTTTTTTGATCACTTCGCGTGGCGTGGATCTGTTGCCCAGCCAGCGCCTGTTCATGGCTGTGGCTTGTGTCCTCCTCGCTGGCCTGTGTGCGTGGATCGTGAGTTGGGAATAAACGAAGGAGGCATGCTATGACAGCACAACAACCTTTGAAGATCCTCTATCTTGCGGCAGAAATGGTCCCTTTTGCCAAGACCGGGGGACTGGCAGACGTAGCAGGGTCTTTGCCCAAGGCAATCCGCGCGCTTGGACACGACATCCGTGTGTCTATGCCGCGCTATGGGCGCATTGACCCCATCAGATTTGGCCTCCAAGAAGTGCTCCCTGCTTTTCCTGTGCCTATGGACAAACAGATGGAAGAAGCAGCTGTTTTACAAGGGACCATTGCGTCCGACGTGCCCGTCTACTTCATTGAGAATGCCAAATATTACGATCGCGATGGCATCTATATGTACCCAGATGACGCGGAGCGTTTTATCTTTTTCTGCCGCAGTGCATTGGAAATGCTGAAGCGTTTGAATTGGCGTCCTGACATCATCCACTGCAACGATTGGCACACTGCGATTATCCCCAATTGGCTGAAGACGGTTTACAAAGATGATCCCTTCTTCGCCCAAACGGCCACCGTTTATACGATCCACAATTTGGCTTATCAGGGTATTTTTGGCTACCGCGTCCTTGAGATCGCGGGCATTGCCGAGTATGGCTTCATGTACCATCCAGAAATGGCTGATTTAGCAGAAGTGGTCGACTTCATGGCACGGGGTATCTTTTTTGCGGATGTGATTAACACGGTTAGTGAAAAGTATGCTCAAGAGATCCTCACTCCCGAGTTCGGAGAAAAACTCGATCCCCTCTTACGCGACCGTCGCGATCGCTTATTTGGCATCCTGAATGGCATTGACTACGAGGTCATGAACCCTGCAACCGATAAGTACATTGTCCAGAATTACGATGTGGAACACCTTGAGAAGCGTGTACAGAACAAATTGGCTTTGCAACAGCAAGCCAATCTGAAACAGGATGCTGGTATTCCTCTCATCGGCATTATCTCACGGCTGACCGATCAAAAAGGTTTCGATATCCTGGGCGATGTATTGGACCATGTTCTCGACCTGGATTTACAGCTCATTGTGCTGGGGACCGGAGATCCGCACTACCACGAGATGTTTTCACGCATCGCCCAGGCATACCAGGGCAAGGCTGCAGTATTCCTCACCTTCAACGCCGAATTGGCGCAGAGAATCTATGCCGGTACGGATATGTTTTTGATGCCCTCGCGGTTTGAGCCTTGTGGGCTTGGCCAAATGATCGCTATGCGCTATGGCAGTGTTCCGATTGTCCGTGCCACAGGAGGATTGGCGGATACAGTCAAAGATTTTGATCCACGTACCGGTGAGGGGAATGGTTTTTCGTTTGCCCGCTATGACCGCTGGGCATTGTTCGCCACAATCGTGCGTGCTTTGGAAAATTACAAATACAAGGATACATGGCGTCGGTTGCAAATCAAGGGCATGACCGCCGATTTTTCCTGGAATGCGTCAGCCCGGAAGTATGTGGATCTATACTACCGGGCTATCGCTGCCCGAGGCAAAGAAACCAAACTGGAAGACTATGGCGTGGTGCGAAAATAGCACTCAGCCGCGACTGTACCCCATAAGAGTGTTACTGTGCCCTCAAGTTCGCAATGGTTATGCGGTTGAGCAAACCGATGCCAGGCTGCGCACTCCAACCCGTGAAATGCTCTTCCCGATACAGGTTCAGCACACGGGGGACATATAGAGGAATCTGTGGCAAGTCAGCAGCCAAGACTGCTTGGAGTTTGCACAACAGTTCCCGTTTCTCTTCGACGTCCCGCGCTTGCTGTAAGGCTTCGACCATTTCGTCGTATTGGGGGTTGGCATAGCCGCCATAGTTCAAGCCGGAGACTCGCTCATCTCTCAGTACCCCACACGTGCTATGGAAATAGAAAAAAGCCATCTCGGGCTCTTGAAGCGATAAGCGATGTAGAATCACGTGAAATTGAGCCTGCATGAGTATGGGCATTATGAGAGCCTGATCCACAGGTTCTGCCTTTGCTGCAATGCCTATAGCCTTCCAATTTGTGGCTATCCTTTCCCCAATCTCCAAAGCAATATCCTGTTTGGGACACGTAATCGGTATCTGTAAGGCGCTGCCATCCGGGTTTTCCCGCATTCCATCGCCATCTCTGTCAATAAATCCCGCTGCAGATAATTTTGCGGCTGCTTCCTGTGGGTCGAAGGCAATAGGGAAGATATCGGTATTATGCCAAGGGGAAGCAGGGGGAAAAAGCCCTGCTGCTACATCTCCAAAACCCATAAGGGCTTGATCTATGATGGCTTGGGTGTCGAGAGCCTCCGCCAGAGCACGGCGCAACACTGGATTGTCAAATGGCGCAATGCGCAGGTTGAAAAGCAATGTCACTATGGATAGGCCCGGGGCTTCTGCCATGCGGATGCCCGGATAGTCTTCTGGATGATCTCGCACATCACGGGCTTGTGCTGGCGTGATTTCCCAACCTAGTGCATCTAACTTGCCATCTTTCAGCGCTTGCAGGGCTTTGCTTTCGTCGTGTTGAATTTCCAGAACCAGGGTCCCAATGCTCGGTTGACCGCTGGGATGAATCCCCGTATTGCGCAAGATCAGCCGCTCTCCAGGTATGTGCTCTACCAAGAGAAAAGGTCCTGATCCCACAGGGTTGTCCAGGTTAGCATAGTGAAGAGGGTCATCGAGGCGCTCCCAGAGCGTAGCGGGAACAATAGGTAGGCTTGTGCCAAGAAGGCGTACAGGATCGGGCCATGTAGTAAACAGCGTGAATTCTACCTCTGTGCGGCTGATGGCTTCCGCACGGTGGACGAGAGCAGCCAACCGCGTAAATCCTGGGAATCCATTCTGCTGTACAAGTCGGAAAGAAAAGACCACGTCGGCTGCCGTTACAGCTTCGCCGTTGTGCCACTTGGCTTGAGGGTTGAGTGTAAACGAGAGCCTGCTCCCATCGGGTGTCAGCTCCCAATGCTCTGCCAAGTTGGGACGCAAGTCTCCATGTGCATCGGACTCCAAAAGGGTATCGTAAAGCAGGCTCACAACAAACTCTTCGCTCACGTTTTGGGCAAGGTATGGATTTAGAGTCTGGATATTCTCACGGATAGCCAGGTGTAGTTCTCCAGCGGTGGGAAAGGGCGTGTTCGTTGCCATAGGTGTGACAGGCCTCACAACCGTGAGTGAGGGGGTGGAATCAGAGGTAGAGGCAACGGTCGGCGTGCTGCCCAAGGAGCGAAGAGATGTCAATGCCTCACGCCCATGGGGTGAAGCGCAAGCGGCTAGCAGCATGCAGCCTACTATCAGGATAAGCGCTAATGCCCACTGCGATCGGTTTTTTGTCAATGGATTGACCATGTCACAATGATGTTATCATAGCGAGGTGCTTTTGTCAAAAGCCAGGGGGATTTTGCCCTTTCACCCTGAGTATGGTACTATTTGCCGCTGTACCCGATGGGGTAAATCCTATTGCAAGAGGGGAATTTTGTGATGTCTGATTCTGTTAAGAGTATCGTCTATTTAGAGGAAGCAGTGCAGGCTTTGCCACCTGAGGAGCAGGAACGTTTCCGACGCATCTTTCAGATCAATACCACGGTCGGCGAGCTTACACCACCACCTTCCATGTACGAATGGATCGAACGGTATTTTGGCTCTGTGGATGCGGTGCGCAAACAGCGCATTGTTAAGGTCACTAACCTGATCACTCTGGAAGGAGCTCTTTTCAACGAATTGCGCGCTAGCCGTCCTATGGAAGCCAAAGCATCCGGCGACTTGGAGCAGACCATTCTGAGCAACGTTGGCGACCCTTTCTGCCGTCCTTTGGAGGGCACACCCGAGGATGTTTTTGGTCGCATTAAGGGCAGATACTGTGTTACTGCTTCTAACGTGGCAAAATACGATGGTTTCCATGGCTTAGTTATTTTTGATGAGCATCATCCATTGCGCTTTACTGAGGAAGGGGTCAGAGATTATATTGATACTGCCCTGGCATGGGCACGAAAAGCGCATTGCGTGGACAAAGAGGCGCGGTACTTTTTCCTCATGTGGAACTGTTTATGGAAAAGCGGCGCTTCCATTCTGCACGGTCATGCACAGATGACCTTGAGCCGGGGCATCCATTATGCCAAGATAGAGCACCTGCGGCGCGCTGCGCTGCTCTATAGCATAGCACATGGTGTGAATTATTTTGATGATCTATACGCGGTGCATAAAGCTCTGGGACTCGCTGTGCTCTCCAATGGAGTGCGTGTCTTGGCTTACCTCGCTCCGATCAAAGAGAAGGAAGTTATCCTGATCTCCGAGCGCCTGGACGACGCATTGAAACACGCTATCTATCAAGTCTTGCAGTGCTTTGTTGGAGCCTTGGGAGTGACTAGCTTCAACCTTGCCCTGTGTATGAGGCCCATAGATAGCGTACCAGAGGACTGGCGAGGATTTCCTGTTCTAGTGCGTGTGGTTGACCGCGGGGATCCAAATAACAGGACTGCTGATTTTGCCGCCATGGAACTTTATGCCAGCAGTGTCATCTCCAGTGACCCATTCCATGTCGCTCAGGCACTGGCCAAGTCCCTCGGCAACTCTTAATCAGGTGCTTTATTCAGCTTTTTCAACCTTGATTTTGGTGACCCGCTTCTCGGGTTTGGTTTCCAATTTCTCAATGGCTGCATCGAGCAAACTGCGCGCAGCGAGCAATGCCTCGCGGCCAGCAGCACGGCTATGCTCCCAGAACGCTTCCGGAAGCAAAGTCCTCTTGGTCACCCAGGAACACATGCCCTTTGCACCATTGGACAGCCATTCCCTGAAGCGAAATTCTTGCTCTTGCACCATGGTTATTCACCTCCTCTAACTCCATAGTGTCAAGATTTGTCTGATACAAATATTATAAAACGAGCAACGAATAGGACAAAATCTTTAGGGGAATTACCAGTTTGACATGAAATAATCCCGGGGCATACTTTTCGGAGGCGGCCTAGGCAAAACGGAAGCCAATTCAGCCAATGTAGCCACGCATGCTTTGGAAAACTCGACCATCATCTGCGTCTGCAGGCGCGACAAGGTATCGTTGGTCGAATGATAATAGGGATTGAAATCCTGAAAGTCTTCAATGCCAAGGATGGCTGGATATCCCTGGTTCCAAAAGGAAGCATGGTCGCTGCGACCGATTGCGCCATTTGTAATTTTCTCAGGGCGAAGGAGCAGGCTATATTTAGCGATTTGGTTCATGAACACATCGGCCAAGGCTATGGAGGCAGGATTCATTCCTGCATGTATTTCCACGATGTGGTCATTAGGCGGTACGCTTTCATAGGCAATCATATCCAGGTTGATAACCCCGGCAATCACATCGCCGCGTTGTGCTGCCTGAGCAGCATAATGGGCGCTGCCAAGCAACCCTTGCTCTTCTCCCGCGAAATGGACGAAACGTAGGGTATGGGAATAAGAATAGCGGCTCAGGACACGTGCTGCTTCCAGCACCGCAGCCGAGCCACTGGCATTGTCATCGGCACCAGGGGCGATATGATATGGGTCATTCGAAGTGGAATCATAATGGGCACAGAGGATATAGATATGATCGCTCGCAGGCCCCATTCCTGGCAATTCGGCTACCACGTTGGTCATCACGTGGCTATTGTGGAGGAATGGCTCATAAGTTACCCGCATGCCTAGTGCCTTGTACTGCTGATAAATATATTGCGCTGCCTCATTAAGTTTGGCCGCCGCATACGAATAACGCGTTCCCCGTTCATTGCAGTACTCCAAACAGTCGTCATCCTGGAGTTTACAGACGTGGTGGATCAACAGGGTTGGTGACACAGCATCCACCATTGCCTGGATATTACGACGGTACGCGAGTTTTCCCGCAGGCTGATAGGCATCTGGCAACACTCTACTGAGCACGACCGCGGTGGGAAGCTTCGCGACCTGGATTCCTTTCCTGGCTAGGCTCTCTACTTGAGCGATTGTGGCTTTGACGATGTAGACGCCCCTTCCGTATGGATACAAGGCTTCTACTGGAGGCCATTGGGCTAAATCATCCCCTGGAGTAGGATAAGCCAGGTAGTAGTGTTTTAGATCGGTGTCAGGCTTGGTGTCCAGAACTTGGACCTGAAACCCAGACCGGTGCAATCGCTCGATCTGCTCGTCAGAGCATAGGGCTGCAAGGACATTTCCTTGATAGTTGATGATTTGCAATCCCCAGGATGCCAACTGCTGGAGCTGTTCCCATCCCACGTAGGAGACAACTACCAGGCGCAGGTCTTCCTGCGCATGAACCACCGCAACCAATAGCGCTGTAAGTAGCAGAATAACGGCGATTGTATGAATAAAGCGCATGTTGCCCCTTATGGATGAACAGTATGCTCAATCAAGAAACTCAGGATTAACGCCAGGATGCCGGCAGCGATCATTTTCAAGCCAGCAAGGAACACGTTCTGCTTAGCTATCTTGCCCAGAAACGCTCCTAGGGCGAACAAAGAAGACAAGGCAATAGCCAGCGCAGAGTAATAGCTATACAGGATATTGCCCCACAGATAAGTGAGGAAGAAAGGCAATAAGACAAGGAAAGAAGCGAGAAGCGGAGCAAGGCCGTCCACCATGGCAACGATGACCACCGCCACGCGTGCTGCGCGCCCGATACGCGTATTGCTAAGGTCAGCAAGTGTGTACTCTTCCAGGTCATCCAGGCTGCGTTGACGTTCGGCAGACTCAGTAAGGTATGCCCCCCATAGACCGGAAATCGCCATGGAGACGCTAGTAGCCAGGCCCGTGATAATGACAACAGTTGGCTCCCGCACATGTGCCAGATAGTTACCCATTAGCACGCCCAAGATCGTCAGGACACCATCGAAAGAATTCATAGCGAAGTAACGGCGGGCTATCTCGCCAACGTCGGCGACTTCCTGATATTCTTTGAGGCGTTTTAGTTTGCTCCGCAGATGTATCATTTACCGGAATAGAGATGGCTTTTCCTTATGCGCAGGGGGTAGACGCTGGGAAACTGTCCTTATCCCAGCGGATCCTGCGGCGTTTCTGCATCTTCGATGATCATGCGGCCTGCTACCACTTCATCAATGGAGTGCACGGTGCCACCATTTTCACCGATCACTTTCAGGATATCATCATAATGAAGGTCATTGCCTTCCACAGTGATCTTGGCGTTTTCGACCCTCCGATCCATCTCGTAAATGCTGATATTCACTGCCTCTACACCAGGCAGTTCGCTCAGCTCTCCGGCTACCTCAATGATAGAGGGCTCATGAGGCTTCAACACATCCAGAACCAACCTGCGAATCTTGCCCATCTAATCCAACTCCTCCTACCCGTTCGTTAGCTCCTCCAGGGATATTTGTCCTTTTGGCATGCTTTGATGAGAAAGCGCCTTCTCGATGCGGCGCGCAAAGACCAGGTAACCCGTATGTGCTACCATACGATCTGCGGGACGCAGACGGGCTGCTACCGGCTTATAGGGGCGCAGTAGAATCTCGCTCACTTCGATGTCACCGAAATAGCTGCTCTCCAGCGCAGCGATCAGCTCCGAAACCTGATTGGCGGTTGGGACAATCGCTCCAAAGAAGCCCCCTTCTGCCAAGGCATTCCACACCGCTTGCAGATACAGCCATGGAGTGCGTACATCCAAGAATGCAGCGTCTATATCTCGCTCATCGAAGCCCGTTGCAATATCCCGCTGTTTCAACTCTACCCATTCCTGAAGGCCGGTGTCAGCCAGGTTTCGTGCCGCTACACGCAACATGTCTTCACGGATTTCATAAGAGTACACGCGCCCATTGGGACGGACCGCGTGTGCCAATGCAATCGTGAGCGCACCACTGCCAGTGCCGGCTTCTATAATGCGGCACCCTGGGCCCACGTTCAACTTCAGCAGGATGTAACCAATCTCTTTAGGATACACGATCTGTGAGACGCGCTCTATGCTCATGATCATATCATGAAGCGAAGGGCGCAATGCGAGAAGCGGATAACCCAAGTGAGTGGTCAAGGAAATGCCAGGTAATTGCCCAATCAAGTCATTGTGGTGAATCAAGCCGTGGTGGGTATGCTGTACTTGATCCCGCTGCAAGCGCATCAAGAAGCGCTTACGACCAAGGAGGATAAGAACGGTTTCTCCCTCGCTAAAGACACGCATCTTATCCGCCACGCACCGTGCCATATTTATAAGGCCGAGACCAGTTGACCTCCATCTTGTGCTCAAATAGCTCTTCGGCATCCAGCCCCAGGGCAGAGAGCAAGTGCAGAATACGGATCACCGCATCAATCAATTCTTCTCCGACCTTGTCCAGAGGTTGCCCCTTCTTATAGGCATCGGTTGCCTCTGATACTTCGGTGTGGATCAAAGCAAGCATTTCCCAGATACGCGCCGGGTCAGAGGAAAAACCTTTGGCATCAGCCATCTCGCGCACCTGCCGCATCTTGATATTCAATCCCTCATCTCGCATCTGTACTCCTCTCCCCAGTTGCCAGCGCTCGGTCCCGCTGCTAGCGGCAAAAATCGTAGGGCTGGGAACGTGTTTCCCAAGCAGGATACTAGAGAACTACCTAAAAAGCTCTCGCGAAGACAGCTTTCTCTTTCGCCTCGCTGCCACAATAAACGCATTGGCCCGGTTTGCCATCTTGCTGCAGTGGGATACAACGGATGGTAGCCTTGGTATCCTCCTTGATCGCTGCTTCGCAATCCGCCGAACCGCACCAATAGGACAGTGCGAATCCCTTCGCGACGGCTTCGCGTAGCTCTTCGTAGGTTGTCGGATAGAAAGTGTTCTCCTCACGAAAACGCAGCGCTTGTGCATACAGGTTGCGCTGGATGGCATCCAATGTATCCTGTACCGCCGTAGGTAAACCGTCTATAGCCACAGAAGATCTGTTCTCCTCACGCGGCAAATCACGCCGCACCAGCACAGCCTGGCCTTTCTGTACGTCTTTAGGGCCCAGCTCAATACGTAGTGGAACTCCGCGCATCTCCCAGTCGTGGAACTTGTAACCAGGGGATAATTCTTCGCGGTCATCGAGATGACAACGAAATTCCTGGCTCAATCTAGACAGAATGTTTTCTGCCATTGCCATCACTTGGGCACGTCCCTCTTCATTCTTCCAAATGGGCACAATCACGACCTGAATCGGGGCCAATCTAGGGGGCAAACGCAATCCTTGGTCATCACCGTGTACCATAACGATAGCCCCAATCATACGCGTGCTGACGCCCCAACTCGTCTGCCAAACGTATTGGAGCTGATTTTCTCGATTCAGAAATTGGATGCCAAAGGCTTTGGCAAAGTTCTGGCCAAGGAAATGGGATGTGCCAGCCTGGAGAGCCCACTTATTGCCCATCATGGCTTCAATGGTATAGCTCTCGACTGCACCGGCAAATTTTTCGCTCTCGCTCTTGCGGCCTGGGATAACAGGGATGCCTGCTTCGTTCTCAGCGAAATCGCGGTATATTTCCAGTATTCGCAGTGTCTCAGCCATGGCCTCCTCAGCCGTGGCATGCGCTGTATGCCCTTCTTGCCATAGGAATTCTGTCGTACGCAGGAACAGGCGGGTACGCATCTCCCAACGCACTACATTGCACCACTGGTTAATCAGCACCGGCAGGTCGCGATAAGAACGGACCCACTGGGCGTACATGGCGTTGATAATGGTTTCAGATGTAGGCCGGACGATCAGCGGCTCTTCCAATGGTTTGCCTCCACCGTAGGTTACCACCGCTAATTCCGGTGAGAAGCCTTCTACATGTTCCGCTTCTTTTTTGATAAAGCTCTCGGGGATAAACAGCGGGAAATAAGCGTTTTTATGACCCGTAGCCTTGAAACGTTGATCTAGTGCTTTTTGGATATTCTCCCATAAGGCGTAGCCATAAGGACGGATGACCATACAGCCTTTTACCGGCGCATAATCCGCCAGCTCCGCTGCCTGTACGACATCTGTGTACCAGCGCGAGAAATCAACGCTTGCTGGCGTAATTTTCTGTGCCATGGATGCTCTCCTTTACAATAAGTTAGTTCAGTCTAATGGCTCTCCTGATTCATCACCCAGGAGGTGAGATGGACGGAAAGGAACTGGAAGCAATTCGCGTAAGGTATATACCTTATGATTGCCTGAAACATCCGTTGCCAGGACGCGCATCTCCGGCCCGAACTCGGCGAGCACCTGCCGACAGGCACCACACGGTGCTCCCCCGTTCTCAGTAACTACTGCTATGGCAACAAACTCGCGTTCACCATCGCAGACTGCCTTCAATGCGGCTACTCGTTCCGCACAAACAGTCAAACCGTAAGATACATTTTCGACATTGCAACCGGTATAGACCTTGCCCGAAGCGGTCAAAAGCGCTGCTCCTACCCGATAGTGCGAGTAAGGTGCATAGGCTTTCTGACGTGCCTCAATCGCCAGGGCAATAAGTTCTTTATCTTCCACGTTTTTCTCCTTGTTCGTTTGGTGTGGAGATGGATCTGCATCGCTGGCGGCCTCTGTTCCGCTCCCCATCTTGGGCTTCACCCGGGCTGGTACCCCGTAAGCCGTGCTATCCGGCGGTATATCGCGGGTGACCACCGAACCTGCCCCAATTCGCGCCCGTGCTCCAATACGCACTGGCGCTACCAACATGGTGTCGCTGCCAATAAATGCCCCATCCTCTATCACCGTACGATGCTTTTTAATGCCATCAAAATTGCAGGTAACAGTCCCTGCACCAATGTTTACATCAGCCCCTATCGTAGCATCCCCAATGTAACTGAAATGTCCCATCTTTACGCCTGGGCCGAGGTAAGAGGCCTTGACCTCGCCAAAGTTGCCCATGTGCACGCCCTCGGCCAAATGGGCTCCTGGACGCAGGTGAGCAAAAGGCCCGATGGAGACTTGGTTTTCCACGATTGCGCCTTCAATCACAGAGGCTTCAAGACGGCAGTCATTTCCAATCGTGGAATCGCGGATGATCGTATTCGGCCCCACCAGGCAGTTCGACCCAATACGGGTAGTGCCTTGTAAATAGGTATTGGGATAGATCACCGTGTCTTGCCCCATCTGCACAGTGGCGTCAATATAGATGGAAGAGGGATTCACGAGAGTCACTCCGGCACGCATCCAATTTTCGCGGATGCGTTGCCGCACAACCTCCTCAACCTTAGCCAGGTGCAACCGATCGTTGACCCCAAGGGTCTCCAGTGGGTCCTCAACCTGGATAGCCTCCACTGCATGGCCTTCGGCTACAGCCATGCCTACCAGATCGGTCAGGTAATATTCGCCTTTTGGGCTGCGTGGCAGCCGTGGTAAATGTGCCCAAAGCCAAGCGGCCTCAAAGCAATAGACGCCGGGGTTTAACTCTTGAATTGCCAATTGCTCTGGTGTTGCCTGACTTTCTTCGACGATGCCAATCACCCGTCCCTTTGCATCTCGCAGAATGCGACCAAATCCCATCGACTCCTCGTGCACACACGTGAGCATGGTGATTGGAGTTGAGCGCGTCTCATGAGCCCGAACCAGGGTGTGCAGTGTTGTACCCGAAAGCAACGGCATGTCTCCATACAGCACGAGAACTGCTTCTGCACGGCCTTCTAATTGCTCGCGTGTCTGAAGCACTGCGTGCCCTGTACCTAACTGTTGTTCTTGAAAAACATAGGTAACGGCGTCACCTAATGTCTGACGTACCAAGTCCGCTCCGTAGCCCACGACCAGCACAGGTTTCTCTTCACCCAATCCCATTACTGCGTTGAGGACGTATTTGACCATCGGCTGGCCAGCAATGGGATGCAAAACCTTGGGTAGTTTGGATTTCATCCGTGTGCCTTGTCCAGCGGCCAGTATCACTACCGCCAGCTTGTTCATCCCGCCTCCACAGGAATATGAGTCCAAGAAACCCGTTCTCGCAGGGAAAACGGGTTTCTGAATCGCATTCTAGTACTTTGCGTATAAAGAACTGGGGCGGGAGGGTTCGAACCTCCGTTAACGGATCCAAAGTCCGCTGTGCTACCATTGCACCACGCCCCAAAACAATTACAACTTATTGTAACACAAACCAATCATATCTGCAAATGTACCGAATGATTTAGCGGGGACTAAGCTGCTTTTCGCTGGCGCGACCGCAATTGCCCACATCCTGCTTGGATGTCAATGCCACGTCCCAAACGCACGGTGCTCGCGATGCCCATGCGATTCAGTTCACGTCGAAATGCCATAATTCGCTCGCGAGTAGATGGCTGATAATCGCATTCAGCAGTGGGATTCAGAGGGATGAGATTCACATGGCAGAGCAAGCCTCGCAACAGATGGGCTAATTCCCTGGCTTGTCCTGGGTCGTCGTTAACTCCCTGGATCAGGGCATATTCGAAGCTAATGCGCCGGCCGGTGCGTTGCACATATTCCTGGCAAGCAGCGAGCAATTCTGCCAAGGGATAACGTTTGTTGATAGGCACTAGACGGTCGCGCAGTGCGTTGTTCGCTGCATGCAACGAGACTGCCAAACCCACGGAAAGCCCTTCCTGTGCCATACGGCGGATGCCCGGTACCAATCCTACCGTCGAGATAGTGAAGCGCCGTGCACCTAAATTGAAGCCGCGATGGTCATTCAAAATTCGTATCGCTTGCCAGGTTGCCTCATAGTTGGCTAATGGCTCGCCCATGCCCATGAACACCACATTGGTAATGGCTGTCCCTTGCTCTTGCAATTGCCTGGCAAAATAGAGCACTTGGCCCACGATTTCACCGCCGCTCAAATTGCGCTTGAACCCGCTCTGGCCTGTAGCACAGAAGGGACAACCCAGTGCACAGCCCACTTGGGTCGAGACGCATACCGTATGGCGCCCCTCATAGTGCATGAGCACGCTTTCGATGGTATCGCCATCCGGCAACTCCAGCAATACCTTGGTGGTTAAGCCATCCGCAGAAGTGAGGGTTTCCAGAGGCTGCAATGGCTGGATGATCGCCAAGTCGCTCCACTTCTGACGCAAACCCAATGGTAAATTGGTCATATCGGCAAAATCGAACACCAGCGAGTGGTAAATCCACGCGAAGAGTTGCTGAGCACGGAAGGAAGGCTCACCCTGCTCAGCAACCCAGGATGCTAGTTGCTCATAAGGCAAGTCCGTGAGTAGAATTTTGGCGCTCATCCCACAACCCTCTGCCAATCCCGATGTAGAGCAGCGACATCCTCATAAACCAGATCTGGTACGAGGGGAGAATTTGCTAATTGTTGCTGGTCTGTCACACCGCTCAGGACCAGGATGGTCATTAACCCCAATCGTTTCCCGCCAAGGATGTCGGTATCGAGACGGTCGCCCAGTATCGCCGTCGTCTTTGGGTCAGTCTGGAGCTTTTGGAATGCGATTTCAAAGATGGCTGGCTGCGGCTTGCCGATGACCAAGGGAGCAGTATCCGTAGCGGCTTCGATCGCTGCCAAAAGCGCTCCTGCACCGGGAGTCAATTCGCCCTCGGAGGGGAAAGTTTTGTCGGGATTGGTACCAATGAATTGGGCCCCTGCTCTGATGGCACGGGTGGCGCGCGTCATCTTCTCATAGTCGAACTGGTGATCGAGACCCACTACCACGTAGGCAACGTCCGTGTCCTCGCTGAGAATGAACCCTCTCTTTTCCAGCTCCTTTCGCACACCCTGTTCGCCGATCAGGTAGACCTTGGTTCCAGGAGGAGCAATCTCAGCCAGGTACATAGCCGTAGCTTCTCCCGAGGTCAAAATTTCTTTTTCTTCCACTTGGATGCCCATGCGCGCTAATTTGGCCACATATTGCGCTGCAGTGAGGGTGGAATTGTTTGTTAATAGGAGAAAGCGCACTCCTATCTGACGTAGGAAACGGAGAAATTCGCCTGCGCCTTGGATAGGGGCATTTCCGCGGTAGAGGACGCCATCCATGTCAATAAGCAGGCTACGTAGTTGGTTCAACTTAGAAACGGTCATGCGGTTTTGCTCATTCCCTCCCCAATATCACGATGTCATTCGTTTCGTTCGCTCTAAAATCTTTTCATAGTCAGTAGCTGTATCAATATCCCATAGAAATTCTGGGGACTCTACTTCCACTGACACCACTTTGTCCGGAAAGCGCGCGATGATTTGCCGTCCACCAACGTCTCCTTGCAGATTCTTCAATTCAGGGAAGAGACAACGGTCGAACAGGGCAGGGATGCCCCGCTGTCCTTGACACTCAGAAGCCACAATGGGCTTTGTCGTGGCATAATAGGCTTCTAGGATGCGCTCCAGTGCCGCTACGGTAACCAGCGGTTGGTCAGCTAGGACAAAGAGGGCAGCTTCTGCCCGGCGATCAATGGCATCCAGCCCCGCACGTATGGAGGAGCTGATGCCCGCTTCCCAGTTCTCGTTGAATACCATTCGGCAGTCTGCTGGAATGTGTTCCGCAATCTGTCCTGCAGCGTGCCCCAGAACGACCACCACTTCATCTACACTGATGGCCCTCACCGCTTCCAGCACGTGCTCGATCATGGTTTTCCCCGCGAGTGGCAAAAGTTGCTTCGGAACCCCGAAACGCTTGGAAGCCCCGGCAGCCAGGACAATCGCTGAAACCTGACGCCAGCACTCTAAAACCGGGGTATCGGTTTCAGCGGCGCCAATGAGCACCCTTGTCAATGGAGGAGCGCCTTTGATCTGGCGCGCTATCTGGCGGGCACTAGCCAGGGCATTTGCGCCCTGAACTTTGTTGATAAAAGGCATCACGCGAGCATGAGCAGGCGCTCCTTTGAGTGCTCCTCGTTCATGGATCAAAAGCCTAGCCAAGGCCGCAGCAGGGATCACTTCTCCGGGTGCCAAGCCTGTCAATTCGGCAACCAATTGCGGGCGGTGAACGGCTTCTTCGCTCAGCGTGCATCCGACCGCATCTATCCCCACGATGGGAACGAAAAGGGTGGTAGCAGTAGGGACGACAGGCTCATAAGCAGCGGGAGCCTTGAGCGAACGCCCTCTAGCTCCATCTGCCTCAACAATCACTGCATCTGCCAGACTCAAAAGCTCTTCAACTAGGTCTGGTTCAATCCCTTTCAGTTTGTTCTCTGCCTCAATCCGCTTGGCAGCCAGTGTAATCAGGCTATGAAGGCGCAATGTCTCCTTTGCTAGGTGCAATACCTCTACAGGATCGCTGGACAGCACCAAGGCTTCTCCCACTCCAAGGGATGGCGGGCGTATCATGGTTGTTGTAGTGGCAATGACCCGCCAGCCTTGGCTGGCTAACTCACGGCCCAGGCGGTACATAACGGTAGTCTTTCCCCCTGCGCCCACCAGGGAGATAACCTCACCTTTATGAACCTGCAATGCCTCCCAGAGCTGCATTTCTATCCACTGCCAAAGGGCAAGAAAGGCAGAGTGGACCTCACACCCTGGAGGATAGCGTACATTTCTGCCGCGCCGATGGTTGAGAACTCTCCTGGAAACTCCTGCTTGAGCTCCATGGCTTTGGCTAGAAATCCAGGAAGCGAGAAAGTAATGTTCAACCAATCGTTCTCAAAAACCGCCTCATCTGTAGCGTCTGCTATTAAGAGATACGATTCCTTCCCACTTTCTCGCCTCTTGATCATCCATCCTCTGCTGTCCCTTCCAATGTAAAAAGCATTGTTTTCTTCTTGCCCAAAATCGCTTTCGCTGAGGAAAAGCCGAGGCTTCTCCTGATAAGGTTTTCCTTGGTGCACACAGAAGGTGGCGCAGTTTCCGCACTCGTTGCAAAAATCATCTATGTGGATGATCTGCCGGCGCTGCTCCACTTGAAACGCCTGTTCTCCTAATATGACCAGTTTGCCATTGCGACAGGAGAGTTTGGGTAAGGTCATCTTCATTGGCGAAATCACATAAGCGTAGTTGGCACGGTTAGGGCAGACTTCGACGCACTTGTCACAGAGGGTGGAGCATTGCAAACAGCGAGCGGCTTCGCTACGCGCTGCGCTCTCGGTCAGCGTGCGTTCCACTAAATCAAAGTGGTTGCGCCAGGCAGGAGGAAGTGTCTCTGGTTTGTATTGTGCTTCTTTTCTGGCACGTGCGCGTTTTAGCTGCAAGATGTCCGCTTCTGAGATCTCTGCCATTTTGGCCGGCAACCGTGTAAACTCGATTCCCAGTTCGGAGCAAATGGCTTCGGCAGCACGTAATCCATCCGCGCAGGCTTCGATAACCGTTGCGGGACCTCGCACCACATCCCCACCTGCATATATGCAGCCCTCTCCCGCGCGTCCGCTCTGAGGATCAACGGCGATGGTGCCGTCTTTGCGTAGAGAAACTGAACTTCCATCGAGAAAAGCAATGTCCGGCTTCTGGCCAATAGCCACGATAATGGAATCAGCCTCAATGGTAAACTCACTCCCCTGAATGGGAATAGGCTCTCTTCGTCCATCCGCACCAGGTTCGCCTAACCGGTTGCGCACACATTCCAATGCCGCTACCCGTCCATCCTTCACAATGACCCTCGTTGGAGAAGCGAGTTCGATCAAGGCGTTGCCTTCGGCGAAGAATGCCTCCTTCTCTTCTTCCGAGGCTGGCATCTCGTGCTTTGTGCGCCGATAGACAACGGTAACGGGCTTCCCCGTGAGTCGACGCGCCGTGCGAGCGGCATCCATGGCAGTGTTCCCACCGCCAATGACCAACACCTTGGAGCCTAGGTGCAACTTTTCTCCTCCCGCTACCCGTTCCAATAGGTCAAGAGCCGCAAAGACGCCCGTTGCTTCGATCCCTTCGATATTTAATGGGGTATCCTTAGCAAAGCCACATGCGATGTAGACCGCATCAAAGCCTTGTTTGAACAACTCTTCTGGTGGTGTGGTGATAGGATGGGCAAGCTCAATTTTGACCCCCATCCTGGCAATGCGCTCGATGTCCTCCTTTACAACAGAGGCAGGCAACCGGAAGGCAGGGGCGATACGCAACATACCGCCCGGTTTGTCCCTGGCTTCGTAAATGGTTACCTGAACGCCGTTCAAAGCGAGGAAATAGGCTGCAGCCAATCCTGAGGGACCGCTGCCAATAATAGCCACCTTTCGGCTACGAGACGAGCCTGCCTCGCACTCGCTTTTTCCTTTTACCGGCACTGTAACGTTTCCCTTTTCAACGGCGACTCGTTTGAGCGCTCGGATGGCTACTGGTTCGTCGTAGTTATTGCGGGTGCAACGGGTCTGACACAGGTGTGTGCAAATATAACCCGTTACACCCGGTAGGGGATTGCGGCTGAGAATAACTTCCAGGGCGCGATCGTACTCTCTTTGGGCGATCCACCAGACATACTCTGGGATATCCTGGCGTACGGCGCATTGCTCCTTACAGGGTGCAGTGATGCAGTCAAAAAGACCGAGCCCCGATGCCACCTTTGGTAAGCCATACGGATGATAACTTTTCTTATACCGTGGATTCTCTAAAGCCTCGCCGGCTGCTTTTTCCAGGTTAACCAATCTGTTCCAGGTGAGTTCTTCTAGACTGGTAACCCCCTGGTCACGCATCGTTTGTTCCAAATTTTCCAGGAATTGAAGGAGCCTGGAATAGCCGCCTGGTTTGAGCAGATCAGTAACCGCCGTGACGGGACAAGCGCCGGCTGCCAGAATCGTTGCCACATTGAAGGCATCGGCTCCTGCCGAATATGAGACGTTTAAATCGCCATTGAACTCTTGAACCAGTTTGTGGAATAGGTTTATGGTAATAGGATAGAGAGCGCGGCCTGACATGTACATCTCATCCCCAGGAAGAAGCCCCTTGTGGTTCGCCATGGCGAGCGTATTGCTCAGCTTGATACCGAAAGTCAGGTTATGCTCTGCAGCTACTTGCTTCAGTGTCTTGATCAATTCTACGGCGCGATCGTATTGCAAATCGTGCTCAAATACTGCATCGGGGATATGGATCTCGCGGAAGCCCAAACGCTCATGGAGGATATGCATCACCATTTCCTTGCCCAGCAGGGTGGGGTTCAATTTCACTGTGGTATGCAGTCCCCTTTCCTCCAACAGGTAGCGGACGATGCGCTCGATTTCATCCGGGGGGCAACCATGCATGGTGGAGAGAGTAACGTTGTTCGTCAGTTGGGTGGGGATCTCGATATCCGCAAACTGAGGGAATTGTGTACGTAGGATGCCCTTGATTGCGGCAATTTCTTCCGAGGCGTCAACCATGCGTTCCATAAAGCGCGTCAAGGGTGGGCTTTGTATCCCAGCCAGGTTATAGCCAACGCTCATATTGAAGATCGTTCCAAGGGGCGCCTTATCCTCAAAACCGAGCAGACGGTGCAGGATATGGATTAGTACCCATGCCTTGATGTACTCGTGCGCGGACTGCTCCAGTTTGAGTTCCTGCGACCACTCCACATTATAGCCCTCGTCCTCCATATCAATACAAGGACGAGGGATTTCCAGTTCGTCTAGAATCTGCACAGTTTTGAGTTCAATAAAGCGGCCTCCAGAAAGCCAGGCGCAGACAATGTTCTGCGCCAGCTGCGTATGTGGGCCCGCTGCCGGCCCAATCGGGGTAGCCAGATAATGCCCGAACATGTCCTTAACAGCATAAGGGCTATCCTTGCTGGGCGTGTAGAACAGCGAGCGGGGGATGCCAAAGACCGATTGCTTTTCCTTAAGCTCTTTCACGATCCACTCCAGCAGGACCTCAAAAGGTTGGGCGCGCATTTTATCAGACATATTTCCCTCCTATTGGCCAGCACTCTGGAAGACACATTGGAACCCTTAGGTACAACAAGACCATTGTGGGCTTTTTACCGGCCTTTCCTTGCCGCAACGTCTTCCTCAACCTGTACAGCAGCGGTTGCAATGGCCCAACTAACCAGACCCCAAGTGCCGCCACAGAGTGCTATCGCCAGCAGGATGTTACGCAGGGATAGGTTTTGTGCTCGCCATAGGCCCACAATGGTTAGTAAAATCGCCAAAACAGCGAAAAAGAGCCCAACCATCACTGGTCCACTCAACCTGCTTTTTCTTTCTCTTGCGCCTTGCTTCATGATTTCCTCTCCATGCTTCATTAGTGCTATATCCGTTGCCAGAGCTTGGCTGCCCGTTCCCGCGCTTTCGCTCCAATCTCTTCTTCGTCCAGCGTCTTCAGCTCGCGGTTGTGCATGAGCACCTTGCCGGCGACAATCGTTGTGCTCACATGAGCGCCATCCATGCCAAAGATGAGATGCCAGGGCAAATTCCCTGCCGTCAGCGGAGTGGGTGGGATATAGTCCAAGAAGATGATATCTGCGTACGCGCCAGGAGTCAGTTCAGCCAATGGCCGGGGGTAGAAAATTCCCGCCGTCTGCGCATTGTTGCGCACAGCCATGGTCAAGACCTGATCAGCGCCTAGCACGCGAGGGTCCTCCTTCGCCAGTTTGTGCAAAAGATACGCTGTTTTCATCTCCATGAACATGTTGTTCGAGAAGCCATCGTTGCCCAGGCCGACCTCAATGCCGCTCGCCAACATCTGGGGTACATTGGCTACCCCTACGGCGTTGTTCATGTTGGAGCGTGGGTTGTGCACCACACGGGTACCCGTTTCACGCAGGATATCCATCTCGTGGGCATCCACATGGACACAGTGTGCGGCGATGGTTTTGGGCCCCAAGATTCCGCGCTGTGCTAAGCGTTCCACCACGCGCAGTCCGTATTTCTTCAGCGAGTCCTGCACGTCAGCAATGCCTTCAGCGACGTGGATGTGGAAGCCGACGTCCAGACTTCGCACTATCTCTACGGCACGGTCGAGCGTTTCATCCGACAGCGTCAGCGAAGCGTGCAGCCCGAAAGTGCTAGCAAGCAGTCCCTCTTTACCCTTCACGCGTTGAATGAAGCGGGCGTTCTCATCCAAACCCTCTTGTGCTGCCTTTGGCCCATCCCGATCCGAGACCTCGTAGCACAAACAACACCGTACCCCTGCTTGGGTTGCTGCCTCAGCGATGGCATCTAGGGAATACGGGATGGCATGTGGCGAAGCGTGGTGATCGAGAAGTGTGGTGGTTCCATTGCGAATGGCATCAATGAGGCAAACGAGAGCGCTGTAGCGGATGTCTTCGAGGGTAAGCGCCTTGTCCAGGCGCCACCAGAGACGCTCCAGGATTTGCGGAAAGTCTGCGGGAGGCTCTCCCCGCAGGCTCATGCCCCGTGCAAACAAGCCATAGAAGTGGGTGTGTGCGCAAATCATGCCGGGCATGACAATCTTGCCACCTGCATCGAGTTCCTCCTCCCCTGGATATCGGGCTTTCAAATCCGAAGTAGTGGAAACCTCCGCAATAGTGTCACCCCGGATTTGTATTGCTCCGTCGGGTATAATGCGCGGGTTAGCTCCAAATGTCACCACCGTCCCCTTAACGATTAACATGTTATCCTCCTTCCGACCCAACTGTGTACCACAGCAGCCGGTTGTCCTTCACTTGGTATGCGATCTGTCCCGTGTTGCGCAGATGGCTCAGATAGGCATGAAGTGTAGGGTAGAAAAGATAGTATTCTCGGATATTGCGCATCTCGATCTTGTAGTGCTCGCAGACGGCACTTAGAAGGTTATTGGCTTCAGCGGGGGCTTGAGCAAGATAGCGCCAGATAAAATGCAGGACATCCATTATCTGCGCGATGTTGCGTTCGATTAGTTCGGTGATGTCACGTTCCAATGAGCCATGCCCTAACACGTAATATGAACAGAAGTAATTACGCAGTTTTTGCAGGCTTTCGAGGCGCTTGGTAATGCTGTACGCATAGGAAATGGGTGCATTTGCCAATTCCTCTTCTCCAGCCAGGATATCGCCAGTGAAGAAAACATCGTTCACAATATACCCAGTATGACTGCCAGTATGGCCAGGCAAGGGTACTGCTTGAACCGTTACTCCAGCGATCTGGACCTCACCTTCGGTGACAATCACATCTGTCGCGCATGGTTGTGGAGCAAAGCGAGGCGTGCTTAATTCGTTGATGGGTTCTGCACCGCCGAATACGCACATCGAACCCCATGCGGGATGCTGTAACACGATCGAGTCATACAACGGGGCATAAACTTTGGCACCTGTATGCTCCACCAGATAGGCATTACCGCCGGTATGATCACCATGGCCATGGGTATTAAAGATAGCAGCTAGCTTGAGGCCTCGTTCTTCGAGTATTTGCAACAGTTGTCGGCCAGAACGTTGCCCAACGCCTGTGTCAATCAGAAGTGCCTGGTTCCCTTCGCCTACAATAAGGCCGATGTTGCTCGCGCCAGGGAGATAATAGACGTTGTGCAGTACATGTTGCAAAGCCAAGGCTTATCCCCTTTGAATTCCTTTTGGCAAGATTATACACGAGTTTATGGCAACAATCCAAAAGGAGTTCTGGTTTCTACGCAAGAGAGTGTTGAAAATCTTGTCACCCTGAGCAAGCGAAGAGCCTGCCCTGAGTACAACGAAGGGGTCTCGCGTAACTTTAGCCGTATTTTCAAGTACCGCGAGATGCTTCACTCCGTTCAGCATGACATTGGAAGGGCTTTTTCAACACTCTCCGCAAGAGCGCTTTGCGTTTTCTCTCGAAGGGTGATATACTGGTCTATACTGAACGCAGGAGAAACAATCCCGTGCACGAGAGGAGCATTCAGCCAGTCTATCTATCGCCACATCTCGATGATGCGGTTCTTTCCTGCGGTGGCTTGATTCATCAGCAGAAACAACAGGGCTTTCAGCCGTTTGTTATCACTTGCTTCGCTGGTGTGCCGGATTACCAGCTGCTTTCCCCATTTGCGACTATGCAGCATCAGCGTTGGGGAGAAACATTGCATCCCACCGAGCACCGACGCAAGGAAGATGTCCTGGCTATGGCGTGCCTCGGTGCAGCCTATGAACACTGGGATTATCTGGATTGCATTTATCGTCGCCATCCGGAGAGCGGTGAGTTTCTTTACACAACGGAAGAAGCCTTATTCAGTGCTGTGGCAAGTGTGGAACATTATCTGGTTGACGAGCTGGCTGCGCGTCTGAAAGGGGCTTTTTCGGCTCATAATGCGCTCATCTATGCGCCTCTCGCCGTCGGGCAGCACGTAGACCACCAGCTTGTGTCCCAGGCTGCGCTTAGGTTGCGCGATGACGGGTTCTTTATATGGTTCTATGAGGACTATCCGTACGCTGAAGATGCCCAAAAGATCGCCAATGCTTTACAATGTTGGGCTTCTCCGCCCAAGCCTACCGTCTATCCGCTGCGTGAAGAAGATATGGCTGCCAAAATCGCTGCTGTTCGCTGCTATGCTTCACAACTTGCTATACTATTTGGCGACGAAGCATCTGTTCCAGCAAAGATCAAAGCCTATGCATTTGCTGTAGGAAGTGGTCAGGGCTATGGCGAACGCTACTGGAAGGAAGGGGTGCGGTGAACAGTAGGCGTTTGGTGCTGTACTCCCTCGTTGTAATAAGCGGTGCAGCCACGATGGGCGTGGAAATGTGTGCCTCTCGCTTACTGGCTCCGTACTTTGGCACTTCGTTGCCTGTATGGGGTCTCCTGATCGGATTGCTATTGGCGTACCTTTCACTCGGTTACTTTTGGGGAGGGAAGCTCGCAGACCGCTATCCGGAGGCAAGTATATTGTATCAGTTCTCCGCCTGGGCCGGTTTCACTATTGGGCTGATTCCTTATCTCGCTCATCCCATTCTGCGCTACTCCGTAATAGCCTTTACCGGCTACCATGTAGGAGCACTGCTTGGTTCTCTGGTCAGTGTGCTGGTATTATTTGCAATTCCTATCATCCTACTGGGTTTCATTTTCCCCTTTGCCATGCGCCTCAGTATCAAGGATGCTACTTCAAGTGGCAACATAGCCGGGCGCCTGTATGCTTTATCCACTATCGGCAGTCTCTTGGGGACTTTTGGAAGCGTTTTCCTGCTTATTCCTGCCTTCGGCACACGGCGCACCATCTTTGCTTTGTCGCTCTTGTTGTTGACCATAGCCATTATCGGCCTGCTCCACACTTCCGGGCGTCGAGCATGGCCCTATATCTTGCTGCTGGCTCTCATTGTTGCCCTTCAGCTTCTACCTCAGGGGGCTATCAAACCCACGCCGGGTTTGATCTACGAGATGGATTCTGCGTATAACTACATCCAGGTGCTGCGGGATGGAGAGAACCTTGTCCTGAAATTGAACGAAGGAGAGGGCATTCAATCGGTGTATCATCCACAGCGCATATTGACTGGATATATGTATGATTATTTCCTTTTAGTTCCTTTCTTTAGAAGCGGGCAACCCGAACCGCCCATAGGTAGCCTGTGCTTAATCGGCTTGGCTGGTGGCACTACTGCGCGTCAGTACAGCGCAGTATTCGGTGCAGTGCCCATAGATGGTGTGGAAATTGATCCCGCTATTATCGAAGTGGGGCAGCGCTTCTTCGACCTGAACTTGCCTAATTTGCATATCGTGGCAGAGGATGGTCGCTATTACCTGGCGCACACGAGAAATTGCTATGACGTCATCATTGTGGATGCCTATTGTCCACCGTACATCCCCTTTCAACTCACTACAGTTGAGTTTTTCCGCCAGGCGCAAGCCCATCTGACCGCGGATGGAGTTGTGGCTATGAATGTGGCACGGACTGAGACAGATTACAGCCTCGTCGATGCCATCGCAAGCACATTGAAAGCCGTCTATCCCAATGTGTACATCATGGATACGCTCAGCAATCTCAATAGCATTGTCATTGCTTCGCGTCAACCTACTGATCTGGCCACCATTACTGCTAGGCTCGCTAGCCTGAGTGACCCTATTTTGGGAGACGTGGCTCACCGTGCCGCAGGCCGTATACGCGAATTTCTCGCGCCCAATTCACCCATACTCTGCGACGACCATGCTCCTGTGGAACAGATGGTGCATGCGATCGTTGCGCGTTATTTTCTTGGCCAATCCAGTCGGGAGGTAAAGAGGTGAACATTTCCTCGCTCTCTACTCGAGTTGTGCACATCCTCTTTTTGGTCTGCACTCCTTTCATACTTCTCCTATCCAACCTGTACCTTTTGGCTACCCCAGCGTTTATCCGCCATGAGTATAGCAAGCCGAATTTCCCGCCAGCGGTCTTGTACAGCGATGCTGAACGCCTCTCTCTCGCAGAAGCAACACTGCATTACCTTCGCTCCACCGAAAGCGTTGAATATCTCAACAATTTACGCTCTCGAGGGCAAGTGGTCTATAACACCCGGGAGGTGAAGCATTTGGTGGACGTAAAGCGGGTGATGAACGCGGCTTTCTGGATACATGGGATCTGTCTCCTGCTATGGATTGCGGCGGCAGCCTTCGTCTGGCGTCAACGCCAGGAGTGGTACAGCGCTTTGCGGGCGATCTTCATGGGCTGCCTAGCGCTTTTTGCGGTATTGCTCACTATTGGCTTGTTGGCTTATGCCAATTTTGATTTGTTTTTCACTGCCTTTCACCGTCTTTTCTTCGAAGGAGATTCCTGGCTGTTTGCGTATTCCGATACGCTCATCCAATTGTTCCCAGTCCCATTCTGGATGGATGCTACCTGGGCGCTGGCTCTGCTAACCATGGGCGAATGCCTCATCCTAGGCGCGGCAGCCTGGGCTCTGCTCCGGCGCTTTCAATAGCAGGTTCCTATGGCGGGTGATTTTCTGGAAGGCTATTACCTGGAAGGAGTCCAATGATAAGCATTGAAGAAGCGCGGTTGTATTACTCTGGTGTAGATGCAGCACACAATTTTGACCACGTTTTGCGCGTTTGGAGGTTGGCTGAACGCATTGGCAAAGCCGAGGGCGCTGACATGGAGATCCTTCAGGCTGCTGTTTTGCTACATGACGTGGCGCGTGTCGCTGAAGATGAAGGTGGACCTTGTCATGCCCGCGAAGGCGCCGAACGCGTGCGGGCGATTTTGGCGGGGCATCCGCTGGAGAAGGTAGAGGCAGTTGCCCATGCCATTGCTACCCATCGTTTCCGTGACTCGGCCATACCCCAGACATTGGAAGCGCGCATCTTGTACGATGCTGATAAATTGGACGCAATCGGTGCCATTGGAGTGGCACGCGCCTATGCCATAGCGGGGCGGCATGCACAACGGCTTTGGGCTGATGTGCCGCAAGAGTATGCTCAGCGGAGCGTAGAAGAATCACGGGGGGATGTAACAGATGCGCAACATACGCCGGTGCACGAATACATCTTCAAACTGTCCAAACTCAAAGATACGCTTTTCACGGCCACTGCACGGGCTATTGCCAAGGGCCGCCATGAATATATGGTGCAGTTCTTCGAACGGTTAGAGCGTGAGGTAAAGGGTGAGCTTTAAAAGCAAGCATGGGCTTGTAGGTTATTGACAATTGTCTATAGATGGTGTAGAATATAAGTACCTGAAGTGTAATCAATAATAACAGATGGTCTAATCGTGTTTTATAGGCCGTTCGGCTGCGCCGGGCCGGACTAGGAACGGTACACTGTTCAGAGCATAGTTGGAAAGAAACATACTCTCAGCGTTGTAGCATCATTGCATCGTGGGGAGAGTAAAGACAGTCAGTCTTCTCTGATCTTGTGTGGATCCGCTTGGGTGGGTCTCGATTTCTGGCACTCGGTTTCCGTCTGCATTTGGCGAAGCTGAACACCGAGTGTTTTTGTTTTCGACTGTCAAACAAGGCATTATGGAGGATAATTCATGAGCAATGATGTAACTCCCATGGGCAAGGATCTTATGTCGCCAGGGGAGGAGGAAAAGCAGACAAATTCTCTTTTATCCACGCACGCAAGAAATGGACCTGCTATGGAGCAGGCGCCATCTCTCGCAGCGCAGCAAACATCCTCAACAGCAGAGCCCACGGAGACCGCAGTCCCATCCACCCAGCGTCCGGCAAATGAAGGTGCGGCGGCTGCAGCACCAGCAAGCAATGCGCCGTTGCAGTCCATTGTCATGCAGCAAGCGCTTTCTGATGAATATGCTTATGTGCGGCCCAAGCGAGGAGAGATCCGCCTGGGGAGAGTCATGGACATCCGGCAGGATAGTATCTTGGTAGATCTGGGGCTCAAACATGAGGGCATCATCCCAGCAGAAGACCTGCAGCGGGTGGGCCAGAATGCAATCGAATCCGTCTCCGTTGGGGACGAAATACCAGTGTATATTCTCAGGCCGGAAGGAGGTCCAGAAGGCAGTATCCTCCTCTCCTGGTTTCGTGCCCGACAGGAGCAAGATTGGCTTGATGCCCAGCGTTTGTATGAAACGGGTGAAATCTGGGAAGGGAAAGTCAAGGGGTATAACCGGGGCGGTTTAATTGTGCCGTATGGCAAAATTCGGGGCTTTGTCCCCGCTTCGCAGATCACCGGCATATCGCGAAACATGAATGCAGCCAATCTACAGGAACGGTTGGCGAAGATGGTGGGCCAGACTCTGCATTTGAAGGTGATCGAAGTAGACCGCCAAACCCGCCGTTTGATCTTTTCCGAACGCATCGCGCAGCGCGAGTGGCGCATTCAACAACGGGAAAAGCTGCTCAATGAGCTGCAAGAGGGAACTCGCCTGCGTGGTGTAGTCAGCAATGTATGTGATTTTGGAGTCTTTGTAGATTTGGGCGGCATGGATGGTTTGGTCCACATCTCTGAACTGTCCTGGCGGCGCACCAAACATCCCAGCGATTTGGTTAAAGTAGGGGATGAGGTCGAGGTTTACGTTCTGCACGTAGATAAGGAGAAAAAGCGGATTGCGCTGAGCCTGAGGCTTACGGAACCAGATCCCTGGCAAAGCGTGCTGGAAAGATACCAAGTAGGGCAGCTAGTAACCGGAACCATTACCAAACTGGTAGCTTTTGGCGCCTTCGCAGCACTCGATGATGGTATTGAAGGGTTGATACATATCTCTGAATTGGCAGAGATTCCACCAAAGCATCCTAGCGAAGTGGTTAAGGTAGGCGACACTCTGCTGCTGCGCATTGTCAAGATAGACAACCAGCGTAGGAGAATGGGATTAAGTCTGAAACGCGTTTCCGAAGAAGAAAGGGCCGCCTGGGAAGAACAACAAGCGACAGAGGCTGAAACTGAAGAGAGTGCTGAACTCAGCGGGGAGACGCAACTTGAGCAACAACCCCAGGCTGAGGCTGCCGAGGAAATACCTCCATCTATGGAGGCCATGCCACCTGAACCGTCGGATATCCTTTTGCCCGAAGGCGTCTTGCCAGATGATGAAGATGCGGATAACCCTGTTGAGTAGCGGATAGACACAGGTACGCGCTTGGTAGGATCCTGTGAAGGACGAGGACAGCAGGAATAGGGGGCGAATCAGCGATGATTGACCTCGTAAGCGCCAAAAAGAGGCTACAAGAACAACTAAAAGAGGCTCTGAAAGAGCTGGAGCAATTGGATCAGCGTCTGCAACAGAAAGCGGAGTACGGGCATGGCAAGGGAGATCCCGCGATTTATGAGTGGGAATTTACCCTAGCCCTGCGCCAACAAGCCCAAGCAAGGGTAGAGACTATTCGTCAGGCTTTGCAAAAGTGTGAAGAAGGGCGCTACGGCATCTGCGAAAGATGCGGCGCGCCTATAGACCCTGAGCGTTTGGAAATACTCCCACTCACGACTCTGTGTATCAACTGTGCGCGAGCTGCTCGCGCCTGACCCTCAACGTAACAAATCGGCTGCTCAGGGTTTCTGGGCAGCCGATTTGTTTTTCCGTTCGAAATAATACTTATCCGCTTCGTCTGGCTTCCTTGCGATGAGCCAGCACTGGATATAAAGCGATGAAACTTGCCAGGATAATCACACCCCATAAATGCTCCGCCAACGCTGCGATGACTGACAATGTTACTGCCAGCGCTCCCATGAGTATCCAGGCACTCCGGCTGGGCTGCGGCCTGAAGTATACCAAGAGAGTGACCAGTAAACCATAGGCAATCGTCATCATCCACACACTGAACAAGGCTGTATCTTTGGTGAGAGGAATCAACCCCTGTGGGTCCACAGAAAAAACGGGAGCCTCGTGCTCAAAGTGCACGTGGATGCGTCGAATAATGGAGAGGAAGAGCATGGTGTACTGCCCGATGGCAGCTACAGCTCCCCACAGTAAACTTGTCAGCACGCGGTCTTTTTGTGAATTCGTCATGGGAATCATCCTTTCACCCTAATGGATTTCACCCTAGCAGGGATGCCACCAGGATTATAGCCAATTTCATCCCTTGTGCAACGTTGGCAGAACCGCGAAATCTCGCTATAATGCGCCACATCAGTAGGAAATCTCTGTGATAAGAGCGCGCTATGCTCAGGTTGCATGTCTTTAACACAGGTTGGGCTGCCGTACAAGAGAAACATCTCTATGTAGGAGGCAGCACTGCTACTCGTATTGTGCCGGTATTGTCCTTTGTCATTGAATATCCTAAAGGCCTCATCGTTTTTGATACTGGCCTAAACCCTGCCTTTGCCGCTCGCCCAAGGCAATACATTGGCTGGCTTGGCAATTCGCTATTTCCGTTTCGCTCTTTGCCAGGTATGAACCTCTCTGCGCAAATGCAAGCCCGTGGATTGGCGCCGGAGAAAGTGTCCCATGTCGTGCTCTCGCACCTGCACTACGATCATACGGGTGATTTGCGCGCTTTTCCTCAAGCACGACTGCTTGTGTCCCGCCCAGAATGGCGAGCAGCACAATCGCCATTCCGGCGCTGGAGGGGCTATCTAGACAAAGAATATCGCGGGCTAACCATTTCTTTGCTAGACTTTCCTCTGTACAATGGCCAGACGCCTAACCGGGCACTAAAAGGCAACTACGGCTTGGATTTGCTGGAAGACGGCAGCCTGATTGTAATACCCACGTTTGGTCATACCCAAGGACATCAATCTTTGCTCGTCTTTCTCCCCTATGGCGTTGTGCTGCTGGCTGGAGACGCTGTCTATGTGCTGGAAAACTATGCTAAGCCTGCCACACAACCCCATGCTCACTTCCCTGAAAGCGCCTGGCGCACGCTCATTGGGTTGCGCGCGCTGGTTAAAGGAGACCCCACTGCTGTCATCTTGCCCACCCACGATGACAGTATATTGCGTAAGCTGCAACGACCTGATATTGTGATTGGCGGCGCCTACCCAATGCCCTGATAAGGCGATCTCCCAGCCAGTTTCCAGCATTGCGGCTATTGGCGGTCCGGATAGAAACCGGGCTTGCACAGTACTTCCATGATGCGCAAGTCAAAGAAAGCCTGGGCATTGGCAGGAAGGAGCACTACTGCGGTATCTGCACCGCGTCCGGTGCCACCAATAGCAATCATTGGCTCCCTTACACGGATCAAGCCGGCATCGGCAGCCATGAGAGCAATCTCACAAGCGACCTTCATGCCTTCGCCGAAGATGCGTAGGGTATACGCAACGATTTCCTCCAGTTCGTAAGTTTGCAGCTTCTTGCGCACGGCGCGGCCAATCCCGCCGAAGGCATGCTGGCAAGTCAGGATGCGCCCGCCATTGGCTTCGATAGCCTTGCGGTTTTCGTCGGTCAATTCCTGAAAGTTAGGTTCTTTAAACCCCGTGCTATGCGTTACTGCAATCAGATTGTAGCCTTTGAATACCTCGGAGGCGCGCACTCCGGTCTGGCCTGTCGTGGTTGCCACTACAATCGATCGGATGCCAAGCTGTTCTGCGCGCGTTTTAGCAATTTGCAAGACGCGCTCTGTGTTCTCCTTGCCCGGTGTGTGGAAGTAAGTGCATGGAATTGTCGTTTCGTGCATTGGTTGCCTCCTGAGAACTAGAGATGAGTTTGTTCAGAATCCATGATGCCCAAATCGTTGTCATACGCTTCAGGAAAATGCGGGTGCAAACCAGCCCGGAAAAGGTTGATTTTGACCTTGGGATACTCGTGCTCCAGCATGCGGATGATGTCCCTCATCAATGCGCGACGCGAGTTGGAGCCATAGGGACAAGCAGTGGCTTGTACTGGAAAAGCACAGGCTTGCGCGAAACGGGCAATTCTCTTTTCTGGCAGATAGATCAGTGGACGAATGAGCGTGAACCGTCCTTCAAAGAACTGCCGCTTGGGGTACAGAGTCTCTACTTTGCCGTGAAAAATCAAGTTAAGCAGGGTCGTCTGCGCAGCGTCATCAGCATGATGCCCTAGTGCGATTTTGTTGCATCCGAGGCGTTGCGCTGCCTCGAAGATAGCCTTCCGGCGCAGGAAGGAACATCGTGAGCAGTGGCTGGGTTGTTCGCCCGTGTCAACCACTTCTAAAGGTTGTAGGTGCAAGCCCACCGTCTCCAGTGCACTGCGTATATCGAGTGCCATACATGGCGTGCCATCGGCGTGGTGCATCCTTACATGGATCGCTACCGTCTCGTACTTCTCTGGAGTGCTTTGCTGTCTGAGCCACAGCAAATACAGCAGCGTGAGGCTGTCTTTCCCCCCAGACACGGCTACGGCGATGCGATCTCCATCAGCGATCATCTCGTAATCACGGATGGCTTTATTCATGCTTTTCAACAGATAGTAGGCTAGCCTGTCCTTGAGAAGGAGATTTCGAGCGCACATTTTGCCGAACCCAGGGATAAAAATGGGGTGACATGAAAGCCACCCCAACTTACTCAGCCAGATTCAGGTACTGGCTTGATCCCTTTGTAAATCTGGCCTTTTGTCAACAGGCGCAGGATTGTCTCCGGGGGTTGTTTATCCACACGTTCGTGTAATTCGAGGATAGAAAGCGGCTTATTGCCATTTGCCAAAAAGACGCGAAAAATGCTCTCAATGAGCGGTAATTCCGGCGTGATGTAATCTGGCTTGAGGCTACAGCAAGAACGGATCGCTTCCCATACTGCATACACGCGGGTCACTTCTGCTGTCTCCGGATCGATCATATCCACCATTTGTGTATCCGGAGCGTCGCGGAGAGATTCACTGCACTCCGGGCAGAGAAGCTCCCTCATCAAAACGCGTATGTCTTTGTTCTGCTTTTCCCACCATGAAAAATCAATATGGAACTTGGTATGGACGGTTGGTCTCAGTAGTTTCATGGTTGATAACCTTCGTTACTGGCAGCATAAGGATAGACACGATCAATGATCAAATCTTGACGGCGCGAGCTGGGGCGCTTGCTCATTTCCTCTGGCGTGGTATAGACCACATCGCGTAGCGACTCTTCATATACCCAGTTGCCGTCGCCCACTGGGTCGAAACAAGCGTGCCGGGTCAATTCCGCAAAAATGGGCACAGCACCGCAACGGCGCGTCAGATTCACGGCGGAGTAGAGCGCTTTGGCATGCACCAGACCTTGTCCACTGAGCTTGGCTAGCTCAGGAAAGATTTCAGTTAAATAATCGAAAAGGGATGGCGCCGGATCACCCGCATTGACCCACAGGCGGTCCAGTTCCTCGCTAGACCCTTCATCAATGAGCAGATGCTTGTCATAACGGCAGGTATACGCCTTCTGCTGGATGCTAAAGGTCAATCGGTTGTTGAAGACTTTGGCTTCTTTGATCCATTCGCGTCTGCGTTTCCCTTCCTCGTAGCCAATGAGAAAAGTGAACGGGTCATTTCCCCGGCGCAGTTCAATCACACTGCCAATGGGCAATGCATGACGGCGATACCACTCTTCTAGCCCCCAAGCATATTTTTCCGCCGGCACCATCCAGCCAGGTATCTCTTCTCCTGTGCGCTGGTCAATGAAAGTAACCATGAAACGCTCCGCCGGGATCTCTGGCAGCAAGCGCAATGCTTGAGCAGTGAGGGGCAGGGTGCCCTCACGACGATGCGGGTAGATGAGAAGAATCTGCGCACTATCCGCAGGACTAGGAGCCGCAACAATCATTGTCTCTAGTTGATCTGCTTCATCCCCGATTTCAGCCACGAATTCGTGCAACTCGCGGCTCAGCCATTCTCCTCCCTGTGTGCGGTAGAGTGGCACGAGGCGCATGGGCTTGTGAAGGACACTCGCAGGCATCAAGTTAGCCAAGTACCAGGTTGCTTTCTCCCCGGATCCAATTTCTACAAAGCGTGCATCCTGACTCAATGCATATTGTAAGGCATATGCTTTTGCCGAGTCACTCACTTCTGCGGGTAATTCCACTTCCTGGAGCAACTGGGAGGCGCTCAACGGGCGCCTTTGCTCATCAATCATCGCCTCCGCGATGTTCAGATGGAATGGAGTAACTTCGGGCATCAACCCACGGAGAAACCATTGCCCATTAAAGTGCACGAACTCAGCGTTTTGTTGCAAGGCTTCCTGTAACCGCTCACGCACGATGTGACCGTACTGTTGATACAGTTGCTCGGGTGAAAGAACGCCAGTGCTCTCTTCCAGGAGTGCCGCACTACGATTCAGGACATGATCTTGAGCCAACTCCGCGGCAAACTCGCGCGGTGTGCTTTCATTTTCCAACTGGACTTGGATCACGCTGAAAGAGCCATAGCGCGGGTTGTTCCCTGGCCGGACAGCCAACACCTCTCCCGTAGCATAGTCAAAGAGAGGAAACACGAGACGTTGACCCACTTCATATTTCTCTCGTGGTTGGTAGATGGCACCCTTGCTTCCCTTTGAGAGCGCCTCTTCTTCCCTTTTGCAACGTTGCTCGATAATCTTCAAACAAAGGGCATCTATGTTTTGTGGTTCATTCTCTTCCACAAACCAATCGTATAGGTATTCGATGTCTTCTTTGTGTACCGCAAACTCCTGAAGCCAGTAATCGGCTGTCTGGGTTTGCCGTTTCTGTTGCAAAATCACCGTCCCTCCACTAGATGTCATGGATAAGTTAGAATGGATTACTTTCCAAGATGACGTTCACTTGTTCGCCTTTTGTTTAGTGAACAGAGATTGGATGTCAAAAAGAAAGACCGTGCGCTCACCGCATTGGCTGCAAGCCACGTCTACTCGATCGTAATGCCGGCCTTGTGCATCCTGCAGCAAGGCTTGTACCCGAACCCTCCAGCGGCCACCACAGCGTGGACACGGATGGGCTGCCAGATACTCATATTCCTCGCTTATGCTGTTGACTGGAATTGCTGCACCATAGTCGAGTGGCATGATCCCACCTGAACATGAAACAAAGGCCTGAGGTGTAGAGACCTAATCGCGCTCAGGCCTTCCACAAACCCGCCTGTAAGCAATGGATTTTTCACGATAGAAAACCCATCAGATGGGCGAAACAGGACTCGAACCTGTGACCTTCTGAATGTAAGTCAGACGCTCTCCCAACTGAGCTATTCGCCCGCTTGCGCTCATTATTATAGTAATGCAGCGGGTCTTTGTCAAAAATCTTTTTACATCTGTTCTGGTGCGCTCATGCCCATCAAGCGCAGAGTTTTTGCCAGCACGATTTTAGCCGCACGCACCAGCTTTAGCCGCGCCCGGGTCAACTCATAATCCGCCGGATCGGAAGAAACCACGCGGCAATCGCGGTAAAACACATGGAACTGGCTAGCCAAATCTAAGGCATAGGCAGCCAAGTGGTGCGGTGCTAGATTTGTCGCTGCCAATTCGATGACCTCGGGCAACATCAACATGCGCCGAATCAACGCCAACTCCATAGGGTGCGAGAGCAGGCTGACATCACCGCCGTCCGACTCCAACCCGCGTTCCTGTGCCACACGCAAGATGCTGCTAATGCGAGCATGAGCATATTGGATATAATAGACTGGGTTTTCATTGGAGTGCTCCTTAGCCAGCTCCAAGTCGAAATCCATCTGGCTTTCCACTGCCCGCGAGAGGAGGAAAAAGCGCACGGCGTCAACGCCAACGTCTTCCAGCACCTCGCGCAGGGTGATCATGTCGCCGGTGCGTTTGGATAGCCGTACCACTTCGCCCCCGCGCTTGAGCGTAACCAATTGATAGATGATAATGGATAAACGCTTGGGATCAAGCCCCAGTGCGCGCATCATCGCGTACATGCGAGGCACATGGCCTTGGTGGTCGGCGCCCCATACATCAATCACCCAATCAAATCCACGACGCACAAATTTGTCATAGTGATAGGCAATGTCGGAGGCAAAGTAACCGGGTGCACCACCAGAGCGGATGATCACTTCATCCTTATCCCCACCAAGGGCAGTGGCGGTGAACCACACTGCACCATCCCGCTCGACGATATAGTTTCGCTCGCGCAGCAAAGCCATCACGCGATCGAAAGTCCCGTCTTCGTACAATGTCCGTTCGGAGAACCAGTGATCAAAGTGGATGCCCATCAAAGCCACATCAGCCTGAATGGATTCCAGGGTATATTTCAAGCCTATGTCCCCGAGGGCTTTCAAGGCTTCAGACCGTTCCATATCTAGGAAGCGCCGCCCATATTCGCGGGCAGCACGTTGGCCCATTGCAACCATATAAGAGCCCTGGTAACCCCCTTCAGGCATGGGCTCATCTTGGCCCAATGCCTGGGCGTAGCGAGCATACAGGCTTTCTGCGAACAGTCCCATCTGTGTACCAGCGTCATTCACATAGTACTCGCGCTGTACGTCGTAACCCGCCGCTACAAGCACATTAGCCAGCACATCCCCAACCACGGCATTGCGTCCACTGCCAATGTGGAGCGGGCCGGTAGGATTGGCGCTGATGAACTCGACCTGCACCTTGCGTCGCTTGCCCAGGTCAATGTCTCCATAACGCTCTCCTGCCCGCAGGATCACCTCTACTTGCTGAGCCAGCCAGCGTGTCGAGAGCACAAAATTCATGTATCCAGGGCCAGCTACTTCCACGCTGTCCAGGTAATCGGGATGGGCTAAATGTTCCACGATGGCTTGTGCGATACGCACAGGAGCCATGCGGGCTGAGCTGGCGAGCTGCAGACATACCGGTGTCGCGAAATCTCCATGTCCTTCCTGTTTCGGTCGTTCCACAGGAATCTTGGGGATATCGAACGTGGGCAGAGCCCCCCTCTTTTGGGCTTCTTCAATGGCGTGGTGTACCAGTTCGGCAATCTCATCCTTGATCATGCGCTAGTCCATTTCTCCCCAATTTTGTCCTATTTTGATGTCCACTTTCAAGGGAGCATCCAGTGGATAGGCGTTCTCCATGACTGATTTGACCAACGAACCCACGGTCTCTAACTCATGGTCGGGCACTTCCAGTACCAATTCATCATGCACTTGCAGGATCATCTTGCTGCGCAGGTTGCGGTTCTGTAATTCATGATGAAGCCGTATCATTGCTATCTTGATGATATCCGCCGCAGTACCTTGGATGGGGTGGTTAATAGCCATACGCTGTGCGGCAGCTTTTAGGCTGCCATGTGCCTTGCTCCCTGACCGCAATTCAGGGAAATATCGTTTTCGTCCCAGCAAGGTCTCGACATAACCCTGTTCAGCGGCTTGCTGTTTGATGCGTGCCAGGTACTGTTGCACACGTGGATACTGCGCGAAATATTTGGCAATGAACTGTGCCGCTTCTTCCTGAGAGAGCTCAGTCCGTGCTGCCAGCCCCCAATCGCTCATGCCATAAATCAAACCAAAGTTGATTGTCTTGGCCAAGCGGCGCATTTCTGGCGTTATCTGCTCAAGCGGCACGCCCAGGATACGCGAGGCAGTACTGGCATGGATGTCTTCGCCTCGCCGGAATGCGGCGAGCAAATTCTCATCACCAGAAACGTGAGCCAGGATGCGCAATTCCACCTGCGAGTAATCCGCACCCAGCAGCTTCCAACCCGGCTGGGCGATGAAAGCTTGGCGCACGCGACGGCCGATGTCTGTGCGAATAGGAATATTCTGCAGGTTGGGTTCGCTGGACGAAATACGCCCAGTAACGGTAGCAGTCTGGTTCCAAGAAGTGTGCAGGCGACCAGTGCGCGGATTCACCATCAATGGAAGGGCGTCCACATAGGTGGACTTGATTTTGGATAATTGCCGGTGTTCCAGGATCAGGTCAATCACCGGATGTGCGCCTCTTAAGCGTTCCAGTACCTCCGCTGCTGTAGAATAGTACCCTGATGCCCCGCGGGGTACAGCAGTTGTAGGCAGCCCGAGCTTCACGAAGAGGGCATCGCTCAACTGTTGCGATGAACTCAGGTTAAAAGGATAGCCAACCTGTTGTTGTATCTGCAGTTCCAGTTCATTCAGGCGCTGGTATAGCTCGCGGGACATCCTCTTCAGTAGATCCACATCCAGAGCCACACCTGTGCATTCCATATCCATCAAAACGGGCACGAGAGGCATCTCGATGTCGGTGAATAGCTTCCACAACTGCTTGTCTTTCAGTTGTGCTTCCTGGCGCGCCACCAAACGCAAGGTCATGTCCGCATCGGCCGCGGCATAGGGAAATACACGCTCGATGGCTACCTGATCAATGGTCAGTTGGTTTTTGCCTTTGCCAATGAGCTCTTCGATGGTGGTCATCTCCACGCCCAGTTCCTGCCATGCAAGGCCCTTCAAGCCTAGATTCCGCCCTGAAGGATTCAACAGATACGCAGCGATCATGGTGTCAAATTGGAGTCCACGCACCGCGAAGCCGTGTTGGTGCAACACGATCAGGTCATAGTTGGCATTGTGTGCGTACTTGGCAATGCTGGCGTCGGCGAGCACTGGTGCAAGCTGTGCGCGGACAACGTCTATGGGCAATTGGGGCACCGAAGCTGCCCGTGGCTGATGGCCCACAGGAATATAGTAAGCCTCGCCCGCCTGATAGGCGATGGAAATTCCTACTAGTTCGGCTTCTACAGGCCGCAGCGAGGTTGCTTCCGCATCCAGCGCGCAGGCACCTTTGGCGCGTATTCCGGCTACCAGAGCGCGTAGCCCCTCCTCGGTGTTCAGCAAGTAATACTGTCCCAACGCTGGTTTTTCCGCTTTTTCCCCAGCCTGTCCAGCAAATAGCGGCAATTGGGCGGTCGTCGCTTCTTCTGTCTTGGGTAGCCTCTGCAATAGGCTGTGAAAGCCCAGTTCGCGGAACAAAGCGGACACTTTTGCGCGGTCATACGCACTGAGACGGCACTGGTCCAGATTGAGCTCTATAGGCAGGTCGGAGACGAGGCGAACCAGTTCTTTGCCACGGCGTACGTCATTTTCTTTCCCCTCTAACTTCTCGCGCAGTTTGGTGGGCACCTCAGAGAGATGGGCGTACAGATTTTCAATGCTGCCAAATTGCTGCAAAAGCTGCGTAGCCGTGACCTCGCCAACGCCGGGTACGCCCGGGATATTATCCGAGGCATCGCCTTTCAGCCCTTTCAAGTCCACCAGTTGCTGCGGCTCCAAGCCATACCGCTCACGAATAGCGGCTTCATCGTACATCTTGGCATCGGTGAACTTGCGCCCTGATAATAACACCTTGACATGGGGGCCAATCAACTGAAAGGTATCTGTATCCCCGGTAACGATGATCACATCCAGGCCCTGTTCTGCTGCTTTTTTGGAAAGCGTGGCTAGCACGTCATCTGCTTCATAGCCCTCCAGGTATTTGCATGGGAGGTTAAAAGCATCTACCACATCCCGCACGCGTTCTAGTTGCACACGCAGGTCGTCAGGCATCGCTACCCGCGTGGCTTTGTATTCTGGATACTGCTCATGGCGGAAGGTACGCCCAACATCGAAAGCAACTGCAGCGTACTGGGGTTTGAGCTCATCCAGCACCTTTAGCAATGTGGATGTAAAGCCATAGGTAGCATTCGTCGGTTCACCACTCGGGCTTGTCAACGGTGGAATCGCATGGTATGCACGGTGCACCAAGGCATTGCCGTCTAAGAGCACGATCAATGGTCTCTCTGGCATTCTATCACTCCTTCATTGTGCATTATACCACATTCTGTGACAATTCTATTCATCATCGTGCTTCAATAAGGAAGCGCGGCGAATTGCCCGCTCGCCATACTTGCTGCGGATTTCGTCCACTGCCCGGCTCAGTTTGGCTAGCCTTGGCATGGATGCCTCGAACAGGGCGAGCTGTCGTGCTTGTCCTAGCCCTGTTACGCCCAAACCAATCAGCCGTACCTGCATGCCCTTCTTCCATTCGCGCTGTAGCAGAGCGGTAGCCTGTGCATAGATTTCCTCGGTCAGGTCAGTGGGTTGCGCCAGGGTGACTCGCCGCGTGATGGTTTTGAAATCGGGATAGCGCATCTTGAGCACTACAGTGCGCGCACATTCGCCTTCTTTGCGCAACTGTCCCGCTAGCTCCTCGCTCATCTCCAACAAATATCGCTGCAATGTGCGTATATCCGCCACATCGCGTGGGAAAGTGTGCTCCTGGCTTATTGATTTGCGCCGCATTTCAACCCCCACCGGGCTATCGTCTATGCCCAGCGCACGGCGATGCATTTCGGCGGCGGCTGACCCGAAGATGGCTTTCATCTGCTGCTCAGGCAATGCGGCGAGTTGTCCAATGGTCTGCACTCCCAGGCTGTGCAAACGTTCCGCAGTTACTTTGCCCACTCCCCATAGACGCTCAATCGGAAGGGGAGCGAGAAAAGCCGCTTCCTCGCCAGAAGGCACGACGAGCAAGCCGCGTGGCTTGGCTAGCGTGGAAGCCACCTTGGCTACCAATTTGTTGCTTGCCACGCCCAAAGATGAAGGCAACCCCAATTCAGAGAGGATGCGTTGCTGGATACGCCGTGCGATCTCCGCTGGGGGACCGAAAAGTTGCTCACAACCTGTTACGTCCAGAAAGGCTTCGTCAATCGAGACTTGCTCCAGCAGAGGCGTATATTCAGCGAGAATTGCCATCACCCGCTGGGAATAGGAAGCATACGCCTCGCGATGGCCGTGGCGAACAACGGCATGTGGGCACAAACGCAGTGCCTGCGCCATCGGCATGGCTGAATGCACGCCATAGGCGCGAGCCGCGTAGGAAGCAGAGGCGACAACGCCACGCTCTGCCGGGTCGCCTCCAACGATAATGGGCAATCCAGCAATGGAAGGGTCAAGCAACTCTTCTACGGAGGCGAAAAACGCATCTAAATCCACATGGATCACACTGCGCGGATGGATTCCAGTACGTGAATTCATCTCTCCGTCCTAGCACAAGGTATATGGATGCAGAGAGTTTTTGGGCGTATAGTATGAGAGTGTTGAAAATCTTGTCGCCCTGAGCGAAGCGAAGGGTCTCGCGTAACTTTAGCAGTATTTTCCCAAGTACTGCGAGATGCTTCACTTCGTTCAGCATGACATTGGAAGGACTTTTTCAACACCCTCTATAGTATCCTGCTTCACCTTGTTCTGGGTCACGGTTGTTTGGTGTCTGTGGGAGCGCTCAACTCGTCCAGCAAGCCAACTGCCCAATTCAGGATCTCATGTTGTTGTGCTTCATCAGGTGTTGTGCGTCCCAGGCCTGCCCACGACAATTGACGAACGAGGTTGTCAGGACCGCCAGGGTTGTCTTCCAGCCGCAAGGTAAAGGGGGCAATTTGCTCCATCCATTCCTTCAAACGGGTGAATTTTCCTGGGCTGAGCGAGCCAATACGCTCGGAGCGTCCAGAGCGTGTGAGATAATATTCTCCCCCATAGCCAATGACCAGCCGGTCCTGGAAGCCAGCGATGCCCCCGGTGCGCTCAAAGGTTAACAGCGGGGAACCGGGCACTGCTGTTGGGCGGCGAGGTTGGTCGCAGCTAGCCAGGACAAGAATGGTGAACAGGCAGACTATTCCGAACAAGGTGTTTCTTTTCATGACTCACTTCCGTTCTAACGGGTGCTATTGGCAATTTGCCTTTTTCCGCACAATCACGATATGCGAGTGCCCTTAGAGTGTAGCCTCATACAGATTGCGGGATTATTTGTGATTATAGGCGATAAGGCATAGTCCGCAAATTTTCGCTGGCAGCAAAACAGTATGGTATAATTGCTTTTGTTGCCCTGCGGGCAACTACCACAAATTACTCACAAAGGAGTTACCATCTATGCCTGAACCAACCCGTATATTGCATTATGGCTTAGGACCCATCGGCATACGCATTGCCCAGGTGGTGGCTTTACGGCCCGGCTTGGAATCCGTGGGTGCAGTGGATATAGACCCCGCCAAAACAGGCAAGGACCTAGGAGAAGTAGCCGACATCGGACGAATGCTGGGGGTTTTTGTGCAGCCGAATTTAGAAGCAGCATTGAAGAAATCCAAGCCTGATATTGTGCTTCACGCGACCGGTTCGCATTTGCCAAGTGTTTTGCCACAGTTTTTGGCTCTTGCCGAAGCAGGTTTGCCGGTTATCTCCACATGTGAAGAGTTGTCCTACCCCTGGTTTCACCATCCCGGAGAAGCAGAGAAGATTGATGAAGTAGCTCGTCGCAACCGCGTTGCTATTCTAAGCACGGGCATCAACCCGGGGTTCATTATGGATACTCTTGTCCTGATCCTTTCAGGCGTTTGTCCATCGGTCACAAGGGTGCGTGTGCGCCGTGTAGTGGACCTGTCTATACGCCGTAAGCAACTGCAACAGAAAGTAGGCGTTAATCTGACTACAGAAGAATTTGCTGCCCGTAAGGCAGCTGGGGGATTGGGCCATGTTGGACTGCCTGAATCCGTAGCCATGATCGCTGCCGGATTGGGCTGGAAGCTGGAACGGGTAGAACAGACCTTGGACCCGGTTATTGCTCCTTGTGCTTTGGATAGCGCCTTGGGGGCGGTAGCGGCAGGAAGAGTGCAGGGACAGCATCAAATCGCACGGGGTTATGTCGCTGGTCAGGAGCGCATCACGCTGGAATTGAAGATGGCGCTCCAAGCACCGGATGCAGGCGATTTTATAGATCTCGAGGGCCCTGAATCGGTATCCTCAACAATTCGTGGCGTACAAGGGGACATAGCGACTGCCGCCATTGTGGTCAATGCCATCCCACGTGTGTTGGCTGCCGTGTCAGGGCTGAGGACTATGCTGGATATGCCGCCATTCAGGAGTGTAGGCATTTAGCAAGGAGGAGTGGGCATCAGCGCTACGTTTGATGTCCGCACTTGTACAGCCCGCTGCAGGGATCAAGGAGCCTGCTTGCTTTTAGGCGTGCGCTAACCGGGTTGCGGGCTTGGCTTCCACGGTGCACCATTCCAAGTTAGTCTCGGCTACCGGCAAGGCGTCTATGCCTGCCCCGTCTAGTACTACGCCAAGCGGAGTGGGACGGGCTTGGCCGAAACAGGAATGGATTACTTTGGCTTCCCAGCCAGCCTCTGTGAAGTGTGCCAGCGCTGGGCGGCGGAAGAGCAAACTGGCAAGCCCCAGTTCGTCAATCGCTGCTTTATTCGCTGCATCGTCTTCTGGGAAGAAAATAGAGAGCACCAGGAACACGTCGGAGACAATGCGCCGCAGCTCTTGCAGCAAGCTCCCGGGTTCGCGGATGTTAGCCAGCCCTTGATAGGTTGTCAGGGTCTTGATCGCCTTGTCCCTGAACGGCGTGCGCCGCGCATCGAATGCCAAAAGGCTCACGTTGTCGTACAGGCCAAAGAATTCCAGCCTTCGCCGGTCCCGTCTCAACACGCGTGGGCTAAAGTCGGTGGCGATAATAGGATGGGGGAGGTTGCGTGCCATCTTTTCCACGAAGTGGCACAGCCCCGAGGCGAGGTCAACAATGGGACCATCTACTGCGGAGAGGTATTCCAGGGCTTTATTGACTTGTTCATCGGAGCAAGCCAGGTACTCTTGGGTGTATATCGTCGTACGGGCTATGTCTGCTGTGGTTTTTGCTTGAGCGTAGTCCCCGCGCTCCTCCAAAATCATAGCCCGGAAGAATTGGTCGGCTGGTGCCAATGTTTCCAGTGGGACATCCATCAGTTGGCGTTCGACGTCAGGATGCGTGGATAAATACTGGGCTAACTTACTGTCTACTTGTTCCCACAGATCCTCGCGTGGTAAGTCTGCGGTGAGAAATATGCCGATGCCCTCGCGGACGGGATAAACCGTATCGCATCCCTTGCACTGTGCCTCTGCTGTTTCGATGTGACGATCACCACGCTCAATAATATGCCATTGCAACTGATCGTGGCAAGCGGGGCATGCTAGCATTTCGATGAGATAAGGGTGCATCGTATCCTCCTGGTGATTATATGCTGGTCATCTGATTTGACATCCTTCTCCGCTTATCGTATACTGTATTTGCCCAAAGGCGGGCAATGAGCCGTTAGCTCAGGATGGTAGAGCACCTGCCTTTTAAGCAGGGAGTCGCGCGTTCGAGTCGCGCACGGCTCATTGGCAGCATGCCACTACTTCTAGTATGCCAACAACGTGAACATACTAGGGGTAGTAGTTAAATGAGACGCAAAAAGAGTGCGCACAACATAATAATACAGAAACCCTTACGCTGTCAAATTCTCTCCCTTTTGAAACCATTACTTACCTTTAAGATTTCTTATGTCTGTGTGGAGGGGATATGTCTGGGGAGAGGAAATTGCATCAGGAAAAAGCACGGCGCGTTGGCGCTATTTTACAAGCCAGGTTGCTCCAATTAGGCTGGCAACAACAGGATTTGGCTGAAAAGGCGCAGGTGCCACACAGTACGGTGAGCAGGGCGGTGCGCGGGATATGTCTGCCCGAAACAGACAACCTGGAACGCATGGCGCTCGCGCTAGGTCTTCCCCTGTCTTACGTGCTAGACCAGGCTACCGCACCTATGCCCGAGGTCAATGAGATGGTGCGGGAAATATCACTTATCGTTTCACACTTGCCGGAGGATGCTCAGCGCTATCTCTTGGTTTCGGCACGCGCGTTGTTGGCCCAGCAGCAGAAAGAGCGCGCGCCAGAAGAAAACGCCAAAGAGACAACTGGTTCATGCCCCTCATAGTCTCTATTAGCCGAGCAAGAGTGTCCATGGTGCTCTTTTCATCATGAAAGAGACATTTTGTCCCGCTTGCGAAATTTATTGTGTATGTATATATTGATTTCTGTCAAATTTGTACAAGGAGCAATAGTGACAAGATTGCGAGACCTTATCCAATTTATAGATGAGGAACGTCGCCGACAGGGTTTGACTATCCGTGAACTGGCGCGGAGGAGCAAATTGGGGACAACTACCGTCTCTAGGCTGCTCATGAAGCAGGGCAAAACAACGCCAGAGCTATCCACGATCATCGCCCTGGCGCATGGTTTAGGCTACGATGTCTCTTCTTTCCTGGCCGCGGCACTGGGCCCTATGGAGGAACTGCAGGGCTATGAGTTATATAGCACGTATCAGCAGCTCAACCCGCAGGGACGCGAGTTACTCCTTGACATCGCTAAGGCAATGTTGCACAGGCAAGTTGGGGGGAACGGCAATCTTAAACCAGTCGAGTAATCCGACCAGTACATCGCGGGCATCAGGGGACAGATCAAGGCAGCGCTGGATGTCCTCTATGCACGTATCTATTGTAGGCAATTCATTAGGTGGATGATCAATTATGGTAACCCTAGTACCGTATTGGTACAAATGCACGAATTTGTCAAATCTGATGTTATCAATCTGTTATCTTTTTGATACCCTTATGCAGAGAGGCAAAACACACAATATGTAGTGGTTTATCTGGCGTGGCATACTAGATGTAGTGGTTCTGGCCTAATCTGCCTTTTAAGCAGGGAGTCGCGCACGGCTCATTGGCAGCATGCCACCCTAGCTCAATCGGCAGAGCAAGCGCTTCGTAAGCGCTGGGTTTCCAGTTCAAGTCTGGAGGGTGGCTTTATCGTGGTTTGCTTCCTGTAGGCTCAATGATAAGTGAGTCAGGCTGATTTGACAAATCAGTTAAAGAAAAGTACACTAACATCACTAACGCCGGGGTGGCGAAACTGGCAGACGCGCTAGGTTCAGGGCTTAGTGGGCATTGCGCTCATGTGGGTTCAAGTCCCACCCCCGGCATCGAGTTCCCAGCCGCTGCTGTGCTGGGAATTTTTCTTTCCTGGCCCCTTCACTTTCTAGCACGAGAGCATTTGAGCGGGTCAGGGAAAAGTGATAGAGTGATGACGCTTATCAGGCCGTGGCGGATGCGGAGAGCAGCTCTGTGCGGCGGGGATTAAGGAGAACACTGTTTGTTGCCAATGCTTTTCCGTGAGATCGTGCCTTTTGTATCTTCGCGAGCTCCTCAGCTAGTGGGTGGTCTGGTCCTTTGTGGAGCGGTATCGTTTGCTGTCTCTGATTTCCGCCTGGGAGCATGGGGGTTTCTTGGGCAACGGTTACTGCTTATCGCGCTTCTTTGGGCCATCATTGGAACCCCGCTGGCACTCACGAGCGCCATTGCAGCCATAGCTATTGCACTCATTTTCTCCATTACTGCATGGCGCTTGTGGTACATTCAGCGAACCGCGCGGAAAGCCATGTCGGGCATGGCCATGAGCAAGCCTCCTCTGAGCCGCTTCTCTCTGCGCGTTTTGATGGCAGCGTTGGGGATATTGTTGAGTTACGGGTTGGCGCAGAAATACCAAGTCGGTTCACTCCCTTTTCTCACTACTTTCACTCTTGCCTGGCTTTTTGTGAGCAGCTTGTTCAGCGTATTGCTGCCTGACAATGCCCTGCACACGAGCCTGGGCATTTTAAATTTTGCTGATGGCTGTCGTATCTTGTATGCCCTTTGGCAGCCCGCACCCCTAGTGTGGGGACTCTGGACAGCGTGTGATGTGCTGATCGCTTTGGCTGCTTCGCACCTGCACAATGGGGAGGTGATCGCCGCTCACAGCAAACTAGCGGGGGGTCAGGAATGAAACCCTATTGGTTGGTTGCGATTCCTCTCCTAGGTGCCGGCATAGTGTGGATGACAAGAAGATGGCGAGTGCTGGTTACAGGACTGGGGCTGGCTTCCATGCTCTTCTGTGCCTACTTGGTGGTTTGCCTACCACTGGGCGAGGTGATTCCCTTTTTGGGACAAATCTGGAGCCTTGACCGTAACATGCAGCCTTGGCTGCTTTTCATGTATGGGATCACAGTGGTTCTGCTGGTCATTGCTGCCTCAACAGAACAAGTCTCATCCTTTTCTGCACCTGCCTTGGCGAGCGTTGGCTTGTTCAGTGCTGTGATCCTCTTGCGTTCTTGGATGTCCTTTCTCCTGGTGCCTGCTGCTCTGGCTGTACTTGCGCTGGCAGTATACCCATCAGTTCCTGCCGCAGTACGGGCAGCCTCGCGTTATCTGACCTGCGTCTCATTGCCCATCCCATTTTTCCTTGCCATTTCTATCCTATTAGATCGTTTTGCCCTGTTCCCCGATGAAGTGTCCCTCGCGAACTGGGGCGCATGGTTGGTGATACCACCTATTGTTCTGTGGCTCACCTTATTTCCCATCCATTGGACCACACTGCTTTGGGCTAAGGGAAACCCGCCTCTAGCGCCAGCCTTCCTTTGGACAGTAAAAGACTGGATCGTGATCTTCTTTTTCCTAGCGCTGTGGCAGCAGATGCCGTTTTTGCGCACAGAAAACACCATGGCTGTGCTGGGTAGCTTGGGGGTGTTGACGGTGGTTTTCAGCGGGGCATGGGCAGTTCTTCAGTCCAGCCCATCTGCTGTGCTGGGTTGTGCAGCCATGAGTGCCTTGGGCATTGCTGTTCAGGGAATCGCTGTGGGCTCTGATGAGGCTCTAGCAGGAGCAATCTCTGTGCTAATCCATCGGGGGATAGCAATTTTGCTCGCCAGTTCAGCGCTGGCGGCTTTATATAGTTCTATTAATGAAGAATGTGCGGCGAAAGAGCGATCATTCTCCTGGCCAGGACTGGCCTTATTGCTCATTTTTCTCATCAGTGTGTTGGCTTTGGCTGTCCTCCCGCTCTATAGTCATTTTGGAGGTGGTCAGCATACAGCTGCAGCGTTGCAAGCGAGGGAATCTCGTCTGATGCAGGCATGGTGGGTCAGTTCTGTTGGAATTGTGATAGGCTTAGCGCGCACAAGTTGGCAGCTCTGGCGCGACAAAGTGCGTGTTTCAGCAAAGCCCATCTCCATTCCTGTTCTGGTGGCTATTTGCCTGTTTCTGCTTTGGTTGTGGTTGGAGTCATCCCCCTCACTCATCTGGGGCTGGGTTTCCAGAGTGATTGCACCGTTTCTGCCCCTTTGACAATCCCCTTTTCATGACATATAATCGAAAGTGTAGTGTTAGCCTGCGTTTCCAAACGCTTTTCCTTGGCGAAAAGGGGCTTGTGCCAATGCCAGCCAAAAAGAGCCAGAAAAAACAAGGCCAGCAGGGTGTGCCGATTACCTTGGATCGGACCTTGCAAAAAGAGATACTGGGTGTGTTGCTCATCGCCCTAGGGGGTGTGACCGCTCTGGCGTTGTTGTCCATTACCAAGGGCTCCCTGAGCGAAGCGTGGAGCATGTTTTTGCGGCGCATTTTTGGCTGGGGTGCGTACCCCATGGTTGTGGTTTTGCTCCTCACTGGCTTGCTCCTTCTGTGGGAAGATTTGCGCAAGTACCTCTCTATTCACACGCGGAGCATCGTTGGTCTCGAATTGCTTTTCATCGCCCTCTTGGGGTTGTCTCATCTCTTCCTTGCTCCGGAAAAAGCCTTCACATTGGCGGAAAGAGGGCAAGGGGGTGGATACATTGGTTGGGCCATTGGCTATTTCCTCACTGCTGCGGTGGGGCGCGGTGTGTCATTCCTACTGCTATCCTTAGCGGTTTGCGTTAGCCTTGGATTGCTCCTCAGCCCTTACTGGGATAAAGTGCTCCTTGCCTTGGGAGGGATAAAAACCCGCCTGCAGAACTTGCCTCCGCCTGCCCCGCCGACAGAGGTGGTCCAAACTCCCCAGGTCGTGCTTAAAGAGAAAAGGCGCCCTCAACGCGAGCCATCTCAACCGGCTCCAATCACCAAGCCACGTGCTGAAGTCTCACCTGCACTCGTTAGCACTCGTCGCACACGCCGGGAAAGGGGCTTACCACCTTTGGCTTTGCTCAACGGAAGCACCGCTGAGCCCTACGGCGACGCAGACGTGCGCTACAAGAAGCAAATCATTGAGGAGACTTTGGCTAGTTTTGGTGTCCCGGTCAGAGTGGTTGAAATCAACCAGGGGCCAACGGTTACCCAATTTGGTGTAGAACCAGGAGTCATCGAGACTCAAGAACCAGATGGGCAAATACGACGCAGAAAAGTGCGCGTTAACAGAATTATGGCGTTGCAGGATGATCTAGCATTGGCTCTGGCAGCTGCTCCGATTCGCATCGAGGCGCCTGTCCCAGGCCGTTCTGTTGTTGGCATTGAGGTGCCCAATACCACACCATCATTGGTTGGTTTGCGCAGTGTAATGGAATCCAGGGCATTCCGCAGCATTGATTCCAAATTGCGTATTGCCCTGGGCCAGGATGTCGCTGGACAGCCAGTAGCGGCAGATCTGGCTCAAATGCCTCATCTATTGATCGCGGGAGCTACTGGCTCAGGAAAATCAGTGTGTATCAACTCCATTACAGCCTGCCTATTGTTCAACAACACTCCAGAGGATCTTCAACTGCTTATGGTTGACCCCAAGATGGTGGAACTGACTACTTTCAATGGCGTTCCACATTTGGTAGCACCTGTAGTAACCGATGTGGAAGAGGTTGTGCGGGCATTACAGTGGGTGACCAGGCAAATGGATGAACGCTATCGGCTGTTCTCGGAGACAGGAGTGCGTAACATTGACTTTTATAACCAATTGATGGACTCCAGAGGACAGGCAAAGCTACCTTATATGGTCATCCTCATTGACGAGTTGGCGGACCTAATGGTAACTGCGTCAGATGAGATTGAACGCTCTATCTGTCGCATTGCCCAATTGGCACGGGCAACGGGCATTCACCTGGTCATCGCTACACAGCGTCCATCTGTGGATATCATCACCGGCTTGATTAAGGCAAACTTCCCTGCGCGGATCAGCTTTGCTGTAACCTCACAGATAGATTCGCGGGTCATTCTGGATACAGCCGGCGCAGAGAAACTGCTAGGGCGGGGGGATATGCTGTATATGCCTTCAGATTCGAGCAAGTTAATTCGTCTGCAGGGCTGCTTTGTTTCGGACGAGGAACTCGAACGCCTGGTGAACTTCTGGCGTGAGAAAATAGACTGGGTTGTACCACAAGCAGAGACAATAGCCCCTTGGCATGATGTAGACCTGGATGAAGAAGTCGCTGATGAGCTATTAGAGCAGGCAATTGAGCTGGCTCGTGGGCGGAGCAGCATCTCTACCTCCTTCATCCAACGGCGTTTGCGCATTGGCTATCCCCGTGCTGCGCGTTTAATTGACCAATTGGAAGAGCTAGGCATTGTTGGGCCAGCCGAAAACGCCGGGCGCTCAAGGAAGGTCCTGTTGAATGAGGATGGGTTTCAGGAAGAAGAAAGCGACGGATATGAATCCGAATGACCTTGCTTATTCCAGCCAAGGGGAGGAGTGACATGATCTATATCGGTACCAGCGGCTACAGTTATGAGGATTGGGTTGGGCCGTATTATCCCGCCGAGTTGCCCAAAACGGACTGGCTGACTTTCTATGCCCATGAATTTCAGGCATGTGAAATCAACTTTACTTTCTATCGCTTGCCCGAAGCGCGCACTCTGGCAGCCATGGCAGACAAAACACCTGAAGGATTTCTTTTCACCGTCAAAGCCACCCAGGAATTGACGCATAAGCGCGAAGGCAATGCGGAGCTCTTCCCCAAATTCGTGCGTGCTCTCAAGCCGTTGATTGAAGCGGGCAAATTCGGTTGCGTTCTGGCGCAGTTTCCGTATTCCTTCCATCCCAATAAGGAGAACCGCGAGTATCTGAGAGCATTTCGCGACGCTATGGGTGGCTTACCGGTAGTGGTGGAATTCCGCAATGCACGCTGGTTGACTCCAGAGACTTTTGCCTTCCTGGAGGAGAATAATCTAGGCTTTTGCTGCGTGGACGAACCGCGTCTCAAGGGTTTGATTCCCCCCATTGCAGAGGCAACAAGCCATATCGCCTATGTGCGTTTCCACGGCCGTAATGCCAAGAAATGGTGGCGCTATGATGAACCGTGGGAGCGTTATGACTATACCTATTCCAAAGAAGAACTGGAGGAATGGGTACCGAAAATCAGGGACTTGAACGCAAAGGCTGAGAGCACTTTCATCTTCGCTAATAACCATTGGCGGGCTCAGGCGGTGGATACGGCGCGCCAATTGCGATTGCTGTTGCTGTGAAATCAAGGGGAATTATCCCTTGGAAATGATGCCATCTTTCGCCCAGCGTTAGCCCCGCAGTTTCAGGCTAACGCTTTCATTTGGTACTATCTTGCCATCCTGTGATATAATGTATATGCCGAATATTACGCAGAACGTGCAATGGCCTATCCAGTGGGTTCCCTAGTCAAATTCTAATAGTGTGAGAGTGTAGTTAATCGGATAGATACCGAAGGAGGTGTTTGGAATATGTCTGGACATTCGCATTGGGCCACGATTAAGCGTGCCAAAGGCGTGGCAGACGCCAGACGGGGACAATTGTTCACCAAACTGGGTCGAGAGATCGAAATTGCCGCCCGCGATGGCGGCGGCGACCCTGCGTCAAATTTTCGATTGCGGCTGGCCATAGAAAAGGCTAAACAGGCTGCTATGCCCAAGGAGAACATTGAACGCGCCATCCTGCGCGGAACGGGTCAACTGAAGGGCGAAGCCATAGAGGCAATTCAGTACGAAGGATATGGTCCTCAGGGGATCGCTATGATTGTCGAGGTGCTCACAAACAACCGTAATCGTGCTGTCTCGGAAGTGCGCAGGGTTTTCTCCCGACATGGCGGAAACCTGGGTGCGACTGGATCCGTCTCTTGGATGTTCGAACGCAAGGGCTACATCAGCATCGTGCCTGATGATGGAAACGCTGAAGAATTAGCGCTGGCAGCGATTGACGCTGGCGCTGAAGATGTGAAAGTGGACAAAGACCTGGTCGAGGTTTTCACCAAGGCTGAGGATTTGCAAAAGGTCAAGGAGAAGTTGGAACAAAAGAACATCACCTTTACCAACGCACAATTGTCATGGGTACCCAAGACTTTGGCGCGCATTGATGAGAAAGCGACGATCCAGAACATGCGTCTGATCGAGGCATTGGAGGAACTGGACGACGTGCAGCAAGTCTACTCCAACTTGGAAATCAGCGATGAGGTCATGGCCGCATACGAAGCAGAGCAGTAGCCCTGCTCTTTCAAAAAGCGAGATACTTTGCTAGATCCTGCCAGCCCAGGAATGTTAATACTAGGCATTGACCCTGGCGTAGCCATTACCGGCTATGGCATTGTGCGCCTGGATGGGGATGTGCTGCATTCTATCGCATATGGTGTTATTACCACGCCATCGCATTTAGCCTTGCCACTCAGATTGCAGCGGCTCTACCAAAATTTGCTACAGTTGATTGACACCCATCACCCTACTGAAGCCTCAGTAGAAGAGCTGTTCTTCGCCCGTAATGCACGCACGGCGCTGTCTGTAGGCCATGCCAGAGGGGTGATCCTGTTGGCTTTGACCCATGCTGGTTTGCCAACATATGAGTACACACCCCTGCAAGTGAAACAGACTATCACCGGGTACGGCTTGGCAAGCAAGGAACAAATGCAAGAGATGGTGCGTCTTTTGCTTGGACTGGAGGAAATCCCGCAGCCAGATGATGCTGCGGATGCATTGGCAGTAGCCATCTGCCACGCGCATTCCTTCTCTACCGCGTTGCGCATAGCGCAGAGTGGCCAGGATATGGAAAATCACCCATGATCGCAACGCTAGAGGGACGGATAACGGCAAAAGGTGAAAATTATATTATCGTGGAGGTCAGCGGTATAGGCTTTAGGGTTCATATGCCGCCTGCCCTGCAGGATCGCCTGGGTGAAGTGGGGCATAGAGTTAGTTTATTCACGCACCTGCATGTGCGGGAAAACGAGCTCGAACTCTATGGCTTTGTTACCCCTGACGAATTGACACTGTTCGAACTGCTGTTGGGCGTGTCCGGGATTGGCCCAAAAGCGGCTTCAAGAATTGTTTCCATCATGTCTGTAGAAACTTTGCGTGAAGCCATCGCCCGTGGCGATGCCGCCATGCTGACCCGCATACCCGGTGTTGGGAAAAAGACCGCGGAGAGGCTCATGGTAGATCTGAAGGACAAACTGGGCGTGGGGCTGGAGTTGGCTGCCTATCCAGGGTTGACCCACGCGGATGCTGAGGTCATCTCGGCGTTGACCTCTCTGGGCTACAGCATCGCAGAAGCACAGGCCGCCTTGCGCTCGCTCCCGCAGGAGAGCCTTCCTCTGGAAGAAAAAGTGCGCCTGGCTCTGCAGTATTTTGCGCGAGAGCGAAAGGAGTGGGCTTCATGAATTGGATAGATGCCATGATCATCGTGATCGTCGCTGTTTCCACGTTTTCCAGCTTGCGTGCCGGTTTTCTACGCCAAGCCTCTGCCTTGATCGGCTTTGTGGTAGGGGTGTACGCTGCGCTGGGGTATCACGAGACAGTAGCCCCTAGTCTGCGCGCGTACATTGGGGACTATACCATTGCAAAGATAGTTGCTTTTGTATTGATCCTGATCGCAGTTTGGGTCATCTCCGCTTTTCTTGCCACATTGGCGAGCGAGTTCCTCAAAGCCATTGGCTTGGCATGGGCAGACCATTTCCTGGGGATGCTGATGGGGCTGCTGATCGGCCTGTTGGTTGCTATTTCGCTGTTGTTGCTTTTCGCTCACCTTTCTATCCCTGGGATTAGCGAAGCACTCAGGCAGTCAACGCTCGCCCCATTCATCTTTCAGTGGCTGCCACACCTCAGGCAATTATTGCCCAGCGACCTGCACCTATTCAAAGTGCTTTGAGTGCGTGAAAGCGCTCTCGCGCCTTTGTTATCAATCAGCGTGCATTCCCTCAGCATTTAGGCGCGCAATTGCGCACCTAATTCTTTCTCTAGCGCTTTCTGTATGCGTAACTGGATTTTGTTCACCTCGTCATCGGTCAAGGTGCGATCCGGCGCTTGGTAGGTGAGCGTATACGCTAGACTCTTCTTGCCTGGTGGCACTTGCGCGCCATGATAGACATCAAACAATTCTACTTTCTGCAGCAGTCTGCCGCCGGCTTTGACAATGGCATCGCGCACTCGAGCGGCAGGCACTTCATCATCCACGATCAAGGCCAAATCCCTCGTTACGGCAGGAAAGCGCGAGATCGGCTGGTAATAAAAAGAAGAGGGTACCAGCGTTAGCAGTGCTTCCAGATCGAATTCCAGCAAACAGACCCGCTGTGCTGGCAAGTCAAAGTTTTCCCGAACCAAGGGGTGTACCTCACCTAACACGCCTATTTCGATGTCGTTCACGACTAGTTTCGCGGCTCGGCCAGTGTGAAGCGTGGGGTGTTCTGTCGGCACAAACGCATAGCCAGTGATATGCAGATGATGGAGCAGTGCTTCGGCTACTCCTTTCAGGTCGTAAAAGTCCAGGAATTCCTCGCCTTTTACCGTCCAACTGGTGGGGTGGCGTGGCCCGCTCATGACAATCCCCAGGCGGCGAGGCTCCTCTGGAAGATCTTGTCCTGGCTGCGGCAGGTAAACCCTTGCTACTTCGAAGATGGCTACGCGCTCTGTAAAGCGTAGATTATCGCGCAGCGTCTCCAGCAGCGAGTTCATCAGAGTACGTCGCAGGTATTCCCGTTCGCTAGTCAGGGGATTGGCTAGCCGTATGTACTCTTCAGGGTTCACTGCTTTTCTCGTTGGATCGAGTTTGGACACGCTTTCCAAATTGGTCAGCGAATAGGTGATAACCTCGGTCAGTCCACAGCCAACAAGAATGTCCCGCACACGCTGTTCCCCTTCTAGTGAGAGATTACGGCGCTGAGGTGGCAGCTCATCGCGCAGAAGCGTATCCGGTATCTTGTCATAGCCAACGACACGGGCCACCTCTTCTACTAAATCCGCAGGCATCTCGACGTCCAGACGATAGTACGGCACGGTTACTCGGATCGGTTCTGTGCCTTCCCCGGTTTCACAGGAGAATCCCAAAGAGCGCAGGATTTCTACCGTGCGTTGGCGACTGAGATCGATGCCCAATAAGCGGGTGACTTCTCCAGGAGGCAGGTCAATGATTTTTACTTCCTGTTTTACAGGGTAGCAGTCGGCAATGCCCGCGGCGATCACCCCGCCGGCTAGTTGTCGCATCAGTTCGCTGGCTCGTTGTGCAGCGATGACAGTGACTTCCGGTGGTAAGCCGCGCCCAAAGCGGAGCGAGGCTTCGCTCGGCAGCTTGAGCATTTCAGAGGTGCGTCGGTTATTGAGGTTGTTAAAGTTGGCAGATTCCAGGAGCACATTCGTAGTAAATGGACTGATCTCGGTCTCCAAACCGCCCATCACGCCGGCGATGGCTACTGGACCGCCTCCATCGGTAATAAGCAGCATATCGGGTTCAAGGTGGCGCTCAATGCCATCTAGAGTTGTGATAGTCTCGCCAGGCTTCGCACGGCGCACAATGATTACCGGTTTCTCGCCCGCTTTGCGGCCACGCAATTTGTCATAGTCAAAAGCATGCAAGGGCTGTCCCCATTCCAGCATGACATAGTTGGTGATGTCTACAATGCAGTTGATGGGGCGCATCCCAGCCATGCGCAAGCGTCGCTGCATCCATAGAGGCGATGGGCCAATCTTGACCCCTCGGATCAGCGTGGCACTGTAGCGCGAGCATAGATCCGGATCGGCAATCTCAATCTCGATTTGACCCTCAATGGGAGGTCCCTCAGCCTTCATCGTCGGCTCAGTCAGCCGCAGTTCTTGGCCTGTAAGCGCAGCCACTTCACGGGCAACGCCAATGACCGAAAGACAGCGCCCCAAGTTCGGTGTCAGGTCAATGTCCAGGACTGTATCTCCTAAATAGTCCTGCAAAGGCATGCCCACTGGGGCATCTGGATCTAAAATCAGGATACCCTCATGCTCATCGGATAAACCGAGCTCTTTCTCGGAGCAGACCATGCCTGCCGAGAGCACGCCACGGATTTTGGTGGGTTTCAGTGTAATATAGCGCTTTTCTTGGGAATAGCCGTCAATAAGCTTTGCGCCGCTGCGGGCAAAGGCTACTTTTTGACCGTGGTCGCCTACTTTCAAGTTGCTTGCCCCGGTGACCACTGCCTCTGGCTCGCCCATACCGTGATCAACCACAGCGATAGTCAAACGGTCAGCATTGGGGTGGGGGCGCACCTCGACTACTTCGCCCACAACGATTTTGTCCCGCGCCCATTCTGCGCCAATCTGCTCAATTGCTGCGACCTCCAGTCCTGCCAAGGTCATGCGCTCTGCCAATTCTGGCAAAGGCAACGCGATGTCCACATACTCTTTCAGCCAGCTCAACGGTACTCTCATTGCTCCATCTCCCCTGCAAGATTCCACTTAGGCAAATTGCTGCAAGAAGCGCAAGTCATTGGCAAAGAAATAGCGGATGTCGTCAATGCCGTATTTCAGCATGGCGATGCGCTCTGGACCCATGCCAAAGGCAAAGCCCGTGTACATATCAGGGTCATAACCGCCATTGCGCAGCACCTGAGGGTGCACCATGCCTGATCCCAGAATTTCCAGCCAGCCTGTGTATTTGCACACACGGCATCCCTTTCCTTTGCACAGGATACAATCTATATCCATCTCTGCGCTGGGTTCTGTAAACGGGAAATAACTGGCGCGAAAACGTACCTTGCGCTCAGCGCCGAACATCTGTCGGGCAAAGTTGGTCAGCACACCTTTGAGATCGCCCATCGTTACTTTGTAGCCAACAGCCAAGCCCTCGACTTGGTAGAACATGAACTCATGGCGGGCTGTAACCTGCTCATAGCGATAGCATTTCCCGGGTAGGATAACTCGAATTGGCTCTGGACAATACATGCGCATGACTCGTATCTGCCCTGGTGAAGTGTGTGTGCGCAGCAGTACCCCCTCGCGAGTGGTATGCAATGTGCTCCACATGTCGCGCGCTGGATGGTAGGGCGGGATGTTGAGCAACTGGAAATTGTTGACATCCGTCTCCACCTCTGGCGTTTCTACTACCTGGAAGCCCATCTGGGCGAAGATGGCATAAATTTCACGCAAAGTTCGCGTGCTGATATGGAGAAAGCCTGGGCCAACAGGCCTGCCCGGTAGAGTTACATCAATCCGCTCTTCGGCAAGTTGCCGTAAGGTTTCCTCTCTTTTGATTGTTTCTGCCTTTTCCTCGTATGCTCGCTCCAAAGTGGCTTTGAGCTGATTGGCAGCCTGGCCAATGGCAGGCCGCTCCTCGGGGGGCAACTGGCCCATGCCGCGTAGGATTATGGTCAGCGACCCTTTCCGTCCCAGATAAGTGATGCGCCATTTGTCCAGTGCCTCCATCGAGTTCACGTCTTCTAACTCGTGAAGGGCTTTCTCTTCTAGTTCGCGCAACTGTTCCAGCATGCTCTCCTCCCGTCATACACTTCGCATCTTCCTTTGCATTTGTGCAGATATTTCTCCAGCAATAAAACAAAACGGCTGTGACTTCAGGGACGAAGTCGCAACCGTTATATCTCCGCGGTACCACCCTGCTTGGCCCAGTTTATGTGGCCCCTCTCTGTGCTGGCGACCGACGCTCCCTATTGAGCGCAGCTTACCAGCCGCCCAGCTAACGGTGGGCGACCGGAGCAGCCTACTTGCAAACGCGGCAGCGTTTGTTTCAGCCGTCGGCTCAGGAGTGAACTTCGGCGAGGTGCTGCCCAAGGAGGCTTGCAGTCTGAGGCCTCCTCTCCCTGTTGGCCCTCACTCGCTTACTCTCTCCGTCGCAGCCTTTCGTCGCCATTATATAAGCAAGATGCATTTCTAGTCAAATGCGCGGTTCTGTTGGCTGAGGGGCGCATCTTCAGGCTCAGATGCCGTTGCTGATTCCGGGCTGGCCGGCTCTTGTAGAGTTGTTTTGGCTGGTGAAACGTTCTCTGCCGACTTCAATCGCCGAAGCTCTTGCCGCAACGCTGCATTTTTCCTCGCGCAATTGCTGGACGAGCGTTTCCAGGCCCAGGATTGTGTTGCGTAGCGCCCCCGTTTGCATGTCGAGGACTTGATTATCGCGCATACAGCTAAAAGCGCGGAACTTCATCACCGCCGCGACCGATTCGAGATCCATTAACCGCTCAATCAGGCGGTTGCGTTCTTCGTTATCCGCTTGCAAGAGCCGCTGACCTTGGGTATAACCCAAGCCCAAAGTCAGTATAATGCGCAGACCTTCTTCCAATTCCCAACCGTTGCGCTGAATCGCGGCTAAAATGTCCTCATAGGTCTCTTTGAGCACCTTAATCACGATGTCAACGGTCTCTGCTCCATTGAAGAATTGGTGTTCAAAGTCCATTTCGTCCTGATTGGTTGGCATTTCCACAGTCACTGCCTCCATCAAATTCAAGTTTCCCTCATCTGAGAATGTTGAAAATCTTGTCGCCCTGAGCGAAGGGTCTCGCGTAACTTTATTTTCCCAAGTACTGCGAGATGCTTCACTTCCCCTTCGCTTTCCCTTCGCTTCGCTCAGGGCAAGGCTCAGGGCAAAGGTTCAGCATGACATTGCAAGAGCTTTTTCAACACTCACCTCATATGAGTATTGTTGCCTTAATTCCTATCGGGCAACTGCTACTGCAGCGATGGCTCATAGCCAGGCATCGCTCTTATTTCCCCGGGGCTCATTTTCAAGGTGATAATTGTTTTGCGTATGAACTCACTCAGCTTCCCCGGCGAATAAAAATGCCTCTACTATCTGGACACGCATTGTGTGTCTCAGAAGTAGAGGCTATCAGTCGAGAGCCGACGGATCAGAGGGATTTATCCTCCTGGGTGAGCCTCATCACCCATTTTGTGTTTTTATTTTAGCGCTGTCTATCCAAACAGTCAAAACAGCAAGCCATTGGCATGGTGACTAGCATATCCCGCTTTCCCTAATTGGCAAAACTGTGCTATAATGGTATTACTTTACAACCAAGGAGGAAATCGCAGTTGGCTAAGTATTTCAACATTGTGCAGATTATCTTGTCTGTGGCACTCATTGTCCTAGTCATCCTGCAGAGCAAGGGTGGCAGTCTAAGCCGTATGTTCGGCGGGGAATCCGGGATATACCGAACGCGCCGGGGTTTTGAAAAGACGCTGTTCAACATCACCCTTCTTGTCATTGTTGCCTTCTTCGTTTTTTCTTTGCTCAGTGTGATCTTCCAGGCGTAAGTGGAATCCTGGTTGCCCCGAGGACCAGGATTCTAGAACGAAGCAGGTACGCACATGCGCTGGCAAGCCGTTGTCGCCATAGTAGCCATTTTTTTGATCTTGGCATTAACGGGGTATACAGCCTTTCACACAACCACTGTCGTCATCCCGGACTATGGTGGCACCTATCGCGAGGGCGTTGCGGGTAACCCCCATTTCATCAATCCCCTGTTCAGTGCATACAGTGATGTAGACCGCGATTTGGTGGCACTGATTTTCAATGGACTAACCTACGCTGATGAGCATGGGCAGATTCAACCAGATCTTGCGGATACCTGGGAAATCTCGCCAGACAATCTTACTTACACTTTTCACCTGCGCCAGGACGTGCGCTGGCACGATGGAACACCATTTACCGCTGACGATGTTGTTTTCACTATAGGCATCTTGCGCTCCCCAGATTTTCAAGGCCAGCCACAGCTGGCGGAGCTGTGGCAGATGGTTACCGTGGAACGTTCCGACCGCTATACGGTGCGTTTCACATTAGCCGAGCCATTTGCACCTTTCCTGCACTACACCACGATAGGCTTGTTGCCGGCGCATCTCTTACAGGACGTGCCAATTAAGCAGCTCGAGAGCCATCCCTTCAATCTACATCCCATAGGCACTGGGCCCTTCAAGGTAGGGGAAGTCACCTCTAAGCATGTCTTGCTCCTGGCCAATGATGATTTCTATGGCGGGCGGCCGTATCTGGACAAGATCGAATTCCTCTTTTACCCCGATTATCCCAGTGTGCTTGCTGCTTATCACCGCGGCGAAATTCATGGCGTGGGCCGCGTTTCCGTAGAGTATTTGGATCAAGTCCTAGCTGAGGACACGCTACAATTGTATTCCGCGCCGCTATCCGGTTACGGGCTTATTTTCCTGAACCTGGAGCGCCCCGTTTTTCAGGATAGAGAAGTGCGACAAGCCCTGCTTTGGGCTTTGGATCGGCAAAGAATTATTGACCAGATTCTAGATGGCCAAGCTGTGCTTGCCCATGGGCCAGTCATGCCTTTTTCGTGGGCGTACGAGGCTCATACGGTACAATACACGTATGACCCTGCCAAGGCTAAGGACATTCTAGACAAAGCGGGTTGGATTGACGCAGATGGGGATGGCGTGCGCGAAAAGGGTGACCTCCGCCTGGAATTTGCCCTCTTGACCAATGATGATGAGACGCGCATCCAGATTATCAATGAGGTCACGCGGCAATGGGCTGAGATCGGCGTGCGGGCTATACCACAAACTGCGGGAGTAGCGGGTGTGGTGCGTGACTTTTTGGTGCCGCGGAACTACGATGCCATCCTTTATGAGTGGCAACAGCTCCCGACCGATCCGGACCCTTATCCTCGATGGCACTCCACACAACGGCTGGGTATGGGGCAGAATTTCACGGGTTACAGTAATGAACAAGCCGATTTGATTATGGAAGAAGCCCGCCGTACGACGGATCCTGCACATAGGGCTGCGTTGTACCGCCAATTGCAGAGCATCCTTGCTGAAGATGTGCCAGAGTTGCCGCTATACCACCCAGTTTACAGCTATGCCGTTGACAGACGGGTGCAAAATGTACGCATTGGCCCAATGCAGGATTATTCCGACCGTTTCCGCACGGTTACGGAGTGGTACATCAACACGCGGAAAGTGATTGTCAGCGAAGCTCCGCTTTGGCAGCGCAAGTGAATAATCACGGGCGGTGAGCATCGTGTGGAGCAAGGGCGTCTAACTCCTCACTCGCCACTTATCACTTATTCAGGAGGTTACCATGAAACGGATGCGCTGGTACGACTATATCACGTATAACGTCTATTGGCTTGGTCTGAGCATGTCCTCTGGCAGTCTGACGCCCATTATCTTACCATTCCTCGTGGCCAAGTTCGTGGGAGAGGCGGTAAAGGGTACGTATCTAGGTTTTCTCCGTTCTGCTGGGCTCATCATCGCGATCCTAGTACAGCCAGCCGCAGGGTTGCTCAGCGACCGCAGTACACTGCGCTGGGGACGACGGCGGCCATTCATCTTTATAGGCACAGTATTTGATTTGGTCTTCCTCGCACTGATTGGTCTGGCTGGCAATTATTGGGTGCTCTTTGCGGCAGTACTGCTCATGCAAGTTTCATCCAATGTGGCTCATGGTGCTCTCCAAGGAGTTATCCCAGACTTGGTGCCGGAGGATCAGCGTGGGAGAGCATCGGGGGTCAAAGCCATGATGGAACTGCTGCCCGTTATCCTGGCTTCTTTCATCACGGGCCGTCTAGTGGGGGCAGGGAACGTATGGGGGGCTATCCTAGTCGTGATGGCTTTCTTTCTCGTTACGATGCTCATTACGGTAGTTGCCGTGCAAGAAGAACCCTTGCGAGAAAAGCCCAAAGAGCCCATTTCTCCTGCTCTGATGCGCATCGTCTTGCTGACAGCCATCTTTGCAGCAGTAACCACCGCCTTCGGTGGTTTGGTAGGCCTTGTCGGCCGGATGTTGTCAGGCAAAGGCGTCGCACAGTTGGTCGCGGTGGGCATGGCAGGCCTGATTGCTATGGCTGGTGCGATCATCGTTGGCGTGTGGTGGAGTGCGCGCGTGGGCATCGGTGAAGGAGCACAGAGATACCCCTCCTTTACCTGGTGGGTGATCAACCGGCTCCTCTACCTGGCGGCCGTGGGCTCTATTGAGGGATTTGCCCTCTACTTCCTGCAAGATGTAGTCCGCGTGCCGAATCCAGCCAAGGCGACTGGTGACCTGATGATTGCAGTGGGTGTTTTCCTCTTGCTATCGGCTCTGCCCAGTGGGTGGCTCTCCGATAGGCTGGGGCGCAAGCCGCTCGTTGCTCTGGCTGGCGTGGTAGCTGCCGTTGGCACCTTTTTGCTGCTCTTTGCCCAAAACATGACGATGGTTACGATTAGCGGCGTAATCATCGGCTTATCTGCCGGCGTTTTTATGACTGTGAACTGGGCACTTGGGACGGATCTGGTGCCGGCCTCAGAGGCGGGACTGTATCTGGGAGTTTCCAACTTGGCTGGCGCAGGGGCAGGCATTGTAGGAGCAGGCATTGGCGGGCCCATGGCAGACTTTTTCAACGCCTACCACAGTGGGCTGGGCTACCTGGTCATCTTTGGCATCTACGGAGCGCTGTTTATCCTCTCAGCGGTTACATTGCTGAAGGTGCAAGCCAAGCGGTAAGCCTGAAATAAATCGCGGAAAGCAAGAAACTCATTCCCCTTACCGGAGAGGGGAAGCAGCATAATCCTGGCCCAGTATCAACCGGATATCTACATTGCTTTGTACATTCGTGTAGCGGAGCACATTTTCGGGCAGGATATGAAAGCGCTGCACAAGGGCGTTCACCGTGTTTGCCTTCCCGGTGTAATCTATGAGGACGGTTTTGGCGTAATCAAAGCGGTCTGCATTACTGAATGAAACCACCGTATAACCCAGGCTTTTCAGGTATTCGGCGGTGCGCTGTGCCAGTCCTGGCGTGAGTGTGCCATTCTGCACTTCGATTTTGGCTGCCTCTTGTGCGATCAAATCCTTCTCCGAAGGGCCAGCCTTGCTCGAAGCAGAGCCACTGAATAGCTCGTCCACTAGTGCGCGCACACGGGCACGATCGGGAATCAGCACCTGTGCGCCATCGGGAGTGACCTGCGGTGTGGTCATGGTTTCATCAATCACAGCATTCTTGATGTTTTCCGCGGGAATCTCACGCCCCAGTTTCGCCAGCGTGTACATTTCGCTCAGGGTCAAATCCGTCTGTACCGAATCTCCCACGATGCGGAGTATCTCTGGGATTTTAGTCAGGGGGATGTTCAGGCTGAGCACCTTATCGCGGATGGCTTTCAAAACCTGTTGCTGCCGTTTGGCGCGCGTGAAATCGCTGCTTCCATGGCGCACGCGAGCATACTGGAGCGCAGTTTTGCCATCCATGTGTTGTATACCTGCGGGAATGTCCACAGTCATGTACCCGTAATTTTCGTCAGGGTACTTGTCATCGTGGATTGGCTCTTTGACGTCAATCGTGATGCCCCCAATGGCATCCACGATCTTTTCAAAGCCTTCAAAGTTTACCCGGATGTAGTAGTGTATGGGTACACCAAGGGTATATTGCACCGTTTTCTTGGCTAAAGCAGGCCCGCCTCCCGGGTACTTGTCCCGTTCACCGAGAAAGTGGGCGGTGTTGATGCGGTTCTCGGAGTAGCCTGGAATAGGCACCCACAAGTCGCGAGGTATAGAGAGCATCGCGGCTGTCTTGCTCCGCGGGTCTATCGTAACCACGATCATTGTATCGGTGCGGCTGGGTCCTTTTTCGTTGGCGCGCTTGTCTATGCCCAGCAACAGGATGTTCACGCGCTCCTTAGCAATATCGGGCAGTTCTTCTTGCGGAGCCCGTCCTTGTTCGAGTCCAGGTTGTACAGGCATGCCTAGTTGGGCATGGGCGACAAAGTCTTTAATGGTAGTATAGAAAAGGTAGCCCGAATAGACGCCTCCGGCGACAAAAATGACCAGCAGAGCGCCTAAGAAAAGCCATTTCCAACGGGGCATTGTTGTCCGGGATGCCCTTGGAGCTTTGCGTAACATGCAACCTCCCAAAACCAAGATTGATGCGATTATAGCATAAGCGTTACAGTTGGGCAAAAAGTTCCCACACAAAATTTTAGATAAACAAATGAGTTTCTGATCCCCTAGGTAACATCAACTACAGAGGAGATGCGCTGGATAATCTCATCAACAAGCTGCTCGTTGCTGATGGTAATGCGAATGGCTCCTTCAGGACAGATACTGACACAACGTCCGCAACCGCGACAAGCATCGCTGATGACGGCACGTCCCTCCACCAGATGGATGGCATCCACAAAGCAAACATCCTGGGTGCACGTGCCGCAGCCTGTACAGCCCTCGCCCACCGTAACCGTTACGCCAGGCATGCGGTGCACTTGTTCGCCGATCGCAGGCGCTACGTAGGGCAACACGCGCCACAGACAGCAACAAGGGCAACAATTGCAGATAGTCAGCAGCCTGTCCCCGGGCCCAACGCCTAGCCAGACGGTGTCCAATTTGTTCCGCCCAATCAAATGCACGAGGCCAGCTTCGCGGCAACGGCGCACATGCTCTAGTGCCTCTTCTTTGCTCACATGCCGCCCAAGTTTGGGATTGATGCGTGAAGCAGCCTCGCCAAGGAACAGGCAACCCAGGTCCCTTGGGTAATTTTGGCACTTTTCCGCCTCACGGCAAATACAAAAATTCATGATCCAATGGTATGAGGCTTTGTCAATGAAATAATCCACGACCTGGGATGGCAATACCATGCTCTCAGGGGCATCAAGCGTTTGATAGATGGAAATCACGTGGTCACGGGTCAGGTAGATGAGGTCATCGCCTTCAGCCAGCCAATGCTGCATCAAGGAGCCAATGAGAGGCCACCTCGTGAGCCTGGCAACAGCAAAGCGGTTGGGGAAAGCCTTTTTGATGAGTTCGACGAACCATACTGGCGTAGCCATGGTATCCTCGGCTTCTTTCAAGGGTGGTTTAGCGCCGGAAACGGCTGAAATCGGGTTTGCGCTTCTCCAGAAAGGCGGTCATCCCCTCGCGGAACTCTGCGCTGCCGTAGATTGACGACAGCATTTCGATAGCAAGGTTGAAAGACCCATATTGCCAGTCGCTGGCGTAATTCAGCGCGAGCTTGGAGACGCGCAGAGCCTGTGGGCTGAGCTCCAAAATGCGCGTCGTCCACGCTTGGAGCTCAGCCTCGAACTGCGCTTCAGGCACGGCTTTGTTGCACCAACCGAGCCGTTCTGCCTCTGCCGCAGAGTAGCGCTGGCAGAGGAAGATAATCTCACGGGCGCGCTTTTCCCCCACAATGCCAGGCAAGAACTGGGTACCACCGAAGATGGGCGCGCTGCCTACGGTTGGTCCTACTTGGCCAAAGATGGCGTTCTCAGCAGCCAATGTCAAGTCACAGGCAACGTTGATTTCGTTGCCACCTCCCAGACAATAGCCACGCACAGCAGCGATCACCGGCACTGGAGCCTGGCGAATACGCCACAGCAGGTCTGTAAAGCGGCGCAAGAAAAGACGGCCAGTCTCGGGTGTTAGATTACACATCTCTGTGATGTCTCCCCCCACGCAGAACGCACGCTCCCCAACGCCGGTAATCACGATGGCACCAATGGATCGGTCTGCGCTGGCATCCTCCAAAGCCTGGGTCATCTCTAGTACCGTCTGTGTGCGAAAAGCATTGAGCACCTGAGGGCGGTTGATAGCAATGGTGGCTACGCCATTGCTTTTTTCACAGAGGATGTCTGTATAAGGCATGGGCCATCCTTCTTTCTACGGCTGAGGTTATGAGGGATATTCGTAAAAGCCTTTGCCCGTCTTGCGCCCCAGATGGCCAGCCTGCGCCATCTTACGCAGCAGGATGGGTGCGCGGTAGCGGTCATCTTTGTAATTCGCATACAGCGCATCGAGGACATGTAGGACGATGTCCAAGCCAATCAAATCCGCAAGTGCCAGCGGCCCCATAGGCAGGTTGTAGCCCAATTTCATCGCCTTATCCAATGCGTCGCGCTCAGCCACGCCTTCCTGCAGGGCGAAGATCGCCTCGGAAACGAGCATGATGCCCACACGGGTGGTGACAAAACCAGGGAAATCCCTCACCACGACCGGCTCCTTGCCCACCTTCTTGGCGAATTCGACCACTGCCTGTACAGTGGCTTCGCTGGTTTCCATAGCCTGGATGATCTCGATAAGTTGCATTACCGGAGCGGGGTTGAAAAAGTGAATGCCGATTACCCGCTCGCGCTTCTCCACCGCCGTAGCAATTTCGGTGATGGGCAATGAACTGGTATTGCTGCCGAGGATGGCTTGGTCGCCTACGTACTGTTCCATCTCGTGGAATAATTTCTTTTTCAACTCAATGTTTTCCGGTGCGGCTTCGACCACCAAATCCACTGCGGATAGGGCTTTTGCCAGGTCGCCGGTGTACAGGATACGGGCGCGTGTCCCTTCCGCTTCGTCCTTTGTCAAGCGTCCTTTTTCCACTTCACGCTCCACTAGCTTGTGGTGGTATGCTTGTGCCTTAGTCAATTGTTCAGGGATGGGATCATACAGACGGGTGGAAATGCCAGCTCTTGCCGTAACATAGGCGATTCCACTGCCCATCGTGCCGCTTCCGATGATGGCTACCTTCTGCATCGTCTCTCCTCCTCTTTGAAGTTTTTGGCTTGGTCATTTAACCGTGAGCGTTTTAACGCAAACATTCCTCATAAGGGCGGCCACGTGCCAGCACCAGATCCACGCGCTCCATCCACATACTGACGGGGATGTGCTGAGGGCATAATTCTTCACACTGTTGACATTTGGTGCATTTGTCTGCCCTTGCCTGTTCAGGAATGTTTTGATAACCGGAGCGCGCTTCCTCAATGGCGTTGTATATGGCTCCATAGTTGAATTGACGAAAGACGCGCGGGATGTCCACCCCACTTGGACAGGGCATGCAATAGCCACACGCGGTGCATGGAATGGGGCATAGTTCGTTATATTTAGCGCGCACACGGGCGATAATTTCCAGTTCTTCCTGGCTCAATATGCCAACCCCCGAACGGTCGGCACTGGCAAGGTTCTCCTCTACCTGTTGCATGGTGCTCATCCCACTGAGCACCACAGAGACTTCGGGTTGGTTCCATAGCCATTGCAGTGCCCAATCGGCTGGCGTTCGCTTTTTCGGAGCGCTGTCCCAGATTTTCTGCACGGGTTCCGGAGGGTTGACCAATCTGCCGCCGAGCAAAGGCTCCATAACTACCACTGCCAGCCCTTTGGATGCTGCATATTGCAAGCCTTTGGTACCAGCCTGATGGTTGATGTCCATGTAGTTATATTGTATCTGGCAGAAGGTCCATTTCTCATACGCATCCACAATTTCCTGGAACACGGGGTACTCATCATGGAAGGAGAAGCCAAGGTATCCGATGCGCCCATCGGCGATTGCCTTCTCTGCCCATGGAAGCACTCCCAGGTCACGCACTTTGGTCCATTCTGCCTTGTTCAAGGAATGCAACAGGTAGAAATCAATGTGTTCGGTCTGCAACTTGCGTAGTTGCTCATTCAGGTAGCGGTCGAAATCGGCTGCGCTTTGCACCAACCAACAGGGTAGTTTGGTTGCCAACCTGACTTTGGCTCGGTAGCCATCCTGCAGTGCTCGTCCCAGGAAAGGTTCGCTGTTTCCTCCGTGATATGGATAGGCCGTGTCAATGTAGTTCACGCCGTGGTCGATCGCGTAGCGGATCATGCGCGTTGCTTCTGGCTCATCAATGTCAGCGGGGTTTGGGCTTTTCGTGGGCAATCGCATGCAGCCAAATCCCAGTGCGGATACCTTCCAGTCCAGTTTGCCAAATGTTCGGTATTGCATTGTGTCTACCTCTTCTCCCTGGTGTGAGTGGGTTGCTGCCTTGGGAAGCACAGGCAGTGCTGTAAGCCCGTCCGGGTAAGGCCAAGGCAGCGAAGATACCACTTTAGGATAACACACAACCTGGCAAGAAGCAAAGTGGACAGGTATGCCTAGGTCGCCTTGGTTGAGGCGGATTGGGCATTCGCAAGAGGCAATGTGAAATGAAAAGTGGAGCCCTTGCCCAGCGTGCTCTCTGCCCAAATGCGTCCGCCATGGGCTTTTACCAGGCTCTGAGCAATTGAGAGGCCGAGACCACTCCCCCCGGGCCAATGCTCATTGCGGGAGCGAGCAGGGTCAGCGCGCCAGAAACGCTCGAAAACAAAGGGTAAATCCTCGGGGGCAATGCCCTCGCCAGTGTCTGCTACCGTGATTTCCACACCTTCGTTGGTTGCTATAGCGCTGACGGTAATTGCGCCTCCTGCGTGGGTATGCCGCAAGGCATTGACCAGCAGGTTATGCAATACCTGGGCTATGCGGTCAGAATCGGCGTGCACAAGGGGCAATCCCTCGGGCACTTGCAGGGTGAGTTTCACCTCTTGGGCTTCCGCCGCAGGGGTCAGGTGGGCTACTGTGCTGCGCAGTACCTGGCTCACATCTGTAGGTTGTAGGTTCATATGTAGTTGTCCGGCATCAGCCAAGGCTAACTCCCGCAAGTCATCTACCAGGCGGGCGAGCAGGCGAGTCTGGTCATAGAGACGCGCAATCTCCGCCTTGTCCAGCGTATAGACGTCATCCAGGATGGCTTGCAGGTTGCCCTGCAACACACTGAGTGGGGTACGTAATTCATGGGCTACATCAGCCATCAAATTTTTCCGCAATTGCTCCGCTTGCTCCAATGCAGCAGCCATCTCATTGAAAGCCTGAGAGACCTCGGCGATCTCGGCACTGCCGCCCACCTCTACACGCCGGCTGAAATCCCGGTTAGCGACGGCGCGCGCCGCAACGGCAAGCCGCTGCAAAGGAGCAGAGAGGGTACGGCTAAAAGCGACGCCTAGCAGCACGCCCAGCACGCCTGCGAGAATTGCTCCAGCCAGCAAGACCTGGCGCAGGCGGTCGAAAAAGCGTTGCTCAATGGGGCCCAGGATGGCGGACTGGATGGGCAATGCAACCACCAAACGGCCAACCACTTTGCCGCCTACTTCGATATCGATTGCCGCCGCCGCCTCATCGGGAGTCAACCGCCGGCCTGGATGCTGTTGCATACGGTCGTACAAAACACGCCCAGTGGCATCCGTCAGGACCAGCTGTACCCGGCTGCCTCCAGGAAAGGTCATGCCGCGCATTCTTCCCACCATAGGCTGGGACATGCCTGTCATCTGCTGCAGGATGGTCTCCACTTCCTGCCAGCGTTCCAGCAGTACCTCCACCCCTTGCCAACTACCGTGATTCTTGTAATAGAGAGCCAAGGCTTGCACTAAAGGTTCGTAACGCCATGGATCTCGGTAGGACAGGTAGAAGCGGAAGGCTTCCCCAGCCCGCATATTCGCCATGATGGCAACGACTCCCAGAGTGACCAGGGTGATCAGGGTGAAAGCCAAGGTTAACCGTACCCAAAGCCGGTTCATTGTTGCCCTTCCTTCACCTGGCGTGTTTCAGGACGCAGGCGGTAGCCTACGCCAAATACTGTCTCAATCAATTCTGTCCCTAATCCAGGCCCGCCCACTTGATCCAGTTTGCGGCGCAGGTTCTTGATATGGCTATCCACGGTGCGATCTAACCCTTCGTAGCTGTAGCCTAAGCCCTTCTCAATCAGTTCTAAGCGCGTTAGGGCGTAGCCAGGGTGTTCCGCCAGCGTGCGCAGCAAGCTGAACTCCGTGGGTGTCAAGTGGACAGGCTGGCCATTGACCTCCACTTCATGGCGGTCAACGTCAATGCGCAAGGGTCCTGTTTGGATCACTTTGGGCAAGAGGGGTTCTCCCCGGACGCGCCGCAGCACCGCGCGCACGCGGGCGATCACTTCGCGTGGATTGAATGGCTTGGTGACATAGTCATCCGCACCCAATTCTAGGCCGAGGATTTTATCCCCATCCTCCACACGGGCGGTGAGCATGATGATGGGTATGGCAGCCAGGTTTGCATCGCCGCGCACGACGCGCGTTACTCCCCAGCCATCGCGATTGGGGAGCATCAGGTCCAGCAGCACCAGGTCAGGGCGTTCGCTGCGGATGAGGTGCAACGCCATGTTCCCGTCGTAGGCGACGAAAACCTGGAATCCTTCCTTTTCCAGATAGGCACGCAATAGCCGCACAATTTGTGGGTCATCATCAACTACCAGAATCCGTTGCGGCATGAGCTTCTCTCCTTACGGCCTGGATTGCTAGGTAGTGATATTATACCACTGGTGAGCAGATAATCATATGTGTTAGGCATCTCAAGAACTACGTGGCTGCTCTCCAATCTGCACTTCGACAACCCGCTTCTGCCCATCGCGTAGGATGGTCAGGCTCACCGTATCGCCGATGGTGGTTTTGGTCTCCAGGTAGACGGTCAGATCCTGGAAATTGTTGACTGCCTGGCCGTTGATGGCGATGATGACATCGCCGTCGAGCGGTACTTGATAGCGCCCCAATCGTGCCATGCGGCTGCTACCCTTGATCCCTGCCCTGTCAGCTGGCCCACCACTGACCACGTTGGTTACCAGCAAGCCATTATCCACAGGCAGGTTCATGCCTGCCTCGCGCAACATTTTTGCGGTGGAAGGCGTCAACGACAATAACTCCACTCCCAACCAAGGATGAGGGTAGTATCCTTGGGTGATGAGCTTGGGCACTACACGCTGCACGGTATTCGCTGGGATGGCAAAGCCAATTCCTGCCGAGGCGCCACTGGTACTGATGATTTGCGAATTGACACCGATGACATAACCATCCAGGTCGAGCAATGGCCCACCAGAGTTGCCAGGATTGATGGCGGCATCGGTTTGGATTGCCTCGCCGATAAAGCGGTTGTCCGCAGGGCTTTGAATGATCCTGCCCAGCGCACTGATCACGCCCATGGTCAGCGTCTGCTGCAAGCCAAAGGGATTCCCAATGGCTAGGACGATTTGCCCCACTTTTAGCCGCGCTGAATCGCCCAAGGCGAGTGGCTTAGCCAGGTCCTTGCCCGCCTCTATACGGATGACAGCGAGATCGTTGGTCGGGTCAACGCCCACAATGGTAGCCTCGTAAGTGCCTCCTCCGGCGAGGGTAACCAGGAGTTCCTGTGCGTTTTCCACGACATGGTAGTTGGTTACAATGTGCCCGTCACTATCGTAGACAAAGCCTGAACCGGTTCCCTCTTGCGGGATGGGTTGCATGAACCAGTCATAGGCATAGCTGCGCGTGGTGATGTTCACCACAGCGGGTGCTGCCGAGTTGTATACGCTGATGAGCTGCGCTTGTAGGGCTTGGGCTGCCGTTTGCACATCGAAAGAGAGCGGTGCAGCAGGTGAGGCTGCAATGGACGCGGTTGTTGCCTCCGTCGTAGCCGGTGCCTCTGCAGCGTGCGACGCTGGCGCAGCAACGGTTGCCGTGGGCGCGGCAGCGATCGGCACGGCTGTTGCCTCTGCCGTAGCGCGTGGCAGGCTACACCCAGCCCCTGCAAGCAGCAGTATCAACGCGATGATGATCAAGTTCTGACGCATGTGAAGCGTTTTGTCCATTTTTCATCCTCCATTTCGTGCCAATGAATGGTGAACTACCACAATGAGAACAAGAGTTGGGTGTCTCATGCTCTGGATAGACAGTGAGGGGCGAACCGATCAGCGCTCGGTTCGCCCCTCGTCCAAATGAGACTTCCAGAAAATTGGGCGCTAGAATTCGCCCCAGCCAGGGAAGCCTCTTCCGGGAAAGCCGCCAAACCGGCCTCGACCACCGCGACCCATGAAACCGCCGACCCAGCAGCCACCGCAAGCGGCATCCAGCTGCTCCGCTACTGCTTCCTTCATCTGATTCAGCATCAGGTCTGCCTGCTTCTGGGTGATGCGCTCGTCCTTCACTGCCTCGTCCAGTTTCTCCTTGTACTTAGCCAAATACTCATCGGCAATGGTCTGTGGATCTACGCCTTTCTCCTTGGCTACGTCGCTGATGCTCTTGCCCTGCTTGAATTCCTCAATCAGGTCATCCAGCGACATACCCAGTTTGTCAGCAGCGATGGAGAGGAGCGATGTGCCGCCCAGTCCTCCAAATCCACGGCCACCCCAGAAGCCGAAGCGCTTGCCCATCCAAGGTCCCTCCCATTCCATCTCAAAACGCTCCTTGAGCATGTCAGCCTGCTTCTGGGTCAGCCAGCCTTCTTCTACCGCCTGTTTGAGCACTTGCTCTTTGGCTGACTCAACGGCAGCATCATACTTCTCGACGCTAATGCCCAGGATATTGGCAATGGCTTCGTGCATCTTCTGGCGGAAATTCCAGCCCGAGGTCTCTGTAGAACCCCCTTGGGCCAGGGCGACAACCCCAACGGCGGTTACTCCCAGGATCAAAGCCAATGTGGCAATTCCCGCGATTTTCCAAAACTTCCTCATAGCACCTCCTTCCTTATTTGGGGTATCACTTCATCTCACCCCATTTTCTACCACCATTATAGCAGTAAGTTGTGTAGAAATGATGGAGATGGATTGGAAAACGTATGGAATTTACCCAGTTCTTACTCATACCTCAGTGCCTCGATGGGGTTGAGTGCGGCAGCGCGGCTTGCTGGGTAGATGCCGAAGAACAAGCCCACCGCGATCGACACGCTCAAAGCCATCGTTACGCTTCCGGTGGTAACCAAGGCACGCGTGCCCCCCATGAGCGGGGTGATCACCTGCGCTGCACCGTAGCCGGCTAGCACACCAATGAACCCACCTGTCAGGCTGAGTATCACCGCTTCTACCAAGAACTGGGTTAGGATATCGCGTCGCTTGGCTCCTACTGCTTTGCGGATGCCAATCTCGCGCGTTCGCTCCGTCACAGAGACCAGCATGATGTTCATGATACCGATGCCTCCTACGACCAGGGAGATGGCAGCAATGGCAGCCAAGAGCACCGTAAATGTGCCCGTCACCGACTGCACCATCTCCACAATTTGCGCTTGATTTTGCACAGTGAAATCATTGGATTGGCTTGGCGCTAAGCCATGGCTAGCTCGTAGGATGGCAGTCAGCTCTGCTTGCGCCAGATCCATTTTGTCTGCAGAGGCCGCTTGCACATTGATGGCGCTCAGGGTTCTGTTGCCTGCTCCGCCAAACCTGATCTGAGCCGTGCTTAAGGGGATGAATAGCTGGTCGTCCATGTTCATCCCTTTACTGGCTAGGATGCCTATCACTTCATAATTTTGGCGGTTGATCTTGATGGTTTTGCCCAAAGGGTCAACGAGTGTCTCCCCGAAGAGGTCTTCGACTACTGAGGCGCCCAGCACTGCCACCTTAGCCTGGCCAGAGACGTCTAATTCGTCAATGAAACGACCCCGTTCTATCTTCCAGTTGCGCACAGTAAGGTACTCTGGGGTGACTCCCACAACAGTGGTCTGGGTGTTCTTGCTGCCATAGACCACCTGGGCGCGAGTGGAGTACTCGGGTGCGATGGCTGCTACTGCCTTCGCCAGTCGCGCGATGGCTTCTACATCGTCATTGGTCAGGCTTTGCGCAGTGGCAGCCCCTAGGGAAACGCCACGGAAAAAGACCCTGCCCGGCGAGACAACCAACAGGTTGGAACCCAGGCTTTGGAACTGTTGTGTCACCTGTGCCTGGGCGCCAGCGCCAACAGCCACCAGAGCAATCACCGCTCCTACACCAATGATAATGCCCAACATGGTTAGCCCAGCACGCAGTTTATTGGCTGCCAAAGAGCGCAGCGCTATGCGTACGCTTTCAATCACGTTCATCGCCTCATCTCCTTAACAAACCGCCGGGGATCATTTGTCCGAAGCCGCGGAAGGTGCTGGTTTGCTGGGTGGAGGTCTGGTACTCAATCACGACACGGTCCCCCTCGTTCAGACCACGCACGATCTCCACATACGTGCCATCGCTCAGCCCCACCTCCACCCTTGTGGCAGTCGTTGTCCCATCGGCTTCCTGCACCATCACTACGTAGCCATCTTCTCCCTGCTGCAAAGCCAAGACAGGGAGCAACAAGGCATTCTCGCGTCTGCCCACAATGATGCTCACATTGGCGGTCATGCCAGGCTTGAGGGGCACTCCCTCCGTGCCTTCGAGGCTGATGGGCACCTCGTAGGTGACGACATTCTGCACCAGTTTTCCTTCCAAGGGCACTTCGAGCACTTTGCCGCGGAACTTGCGTCCGGGGAAGGCATCGAAGGTGATGGTTGCTTCCTGGCCCACCTCGACTTTGCTGATGTCGGTTTCGTCTACGGAGGCGAGCACGCGGAGGTTGGAGAGGTCAGCGAGGGTAACGATGACAGTGCTGGAGGAGACGATGTCGCCGGCTTCAGCGCCGACGGAGATGACCGTGCCGTCGAAGGGGGCGGTCATGGTGGCGGCGTCGAGGGTGGCTTGGGCTTTCTCCAGAGCGGCTTTAGCGGCGTTGTAGCGTGCCTGCGCCAGTTGGACGGCTTTGGGGTCAGGGCCGGCGAGGATGGTGGCGAGGGTATCTTTGGCTTTGGCGAGGTTGTACTCAGCCTGGGCGATTTTGTTGCGTACCTGTGCCTCTGCCAAACCTGCCTTCAACTGCGCCAATGTCTCCTCTGCCTGCTTGACCTTGTCCTCAGCGGCCGACAAGGCGGCATTGGCGTTGGCGCGGGCAGCCTCCAACTGAGTCCGTGCTTTCGCCAGTGCCTCTGCCTCTTCGTCCACTGCCGTCTGATCCACTTTGCCTTGTTGGCGCAAAGCCTCGAGGTCGCGCAATTTCCGCTCATGCCAGCGCACAGTGTACTCTAGGTCGCGCACGTTCTTGCCCACTGTAGTGCTGTGCTGAGTGATGAGCAGGTTCAACCGCGCGCTTTCCAGGTTGAACTCCGCCTGGCGCAGTGTTTCCTCCACCGTAGCCTGCTTGGCTTCCAGCAGGGCGGCTTCGGCCAGAGCGACATCCAGTTCTGCTTTCTTCCGGTCTAATTCGGTGTAAGGGTTCTTTGCTTTTTCCAGTGCTTCCTCTGCTGAAAGCAGGTCTGCTTCTGCTTGGTCTACTGCCCGCTGCAGTGAAGAGGGGTCAATGCGTGCCAGGACTTGGCCCTTCTGCACCTGTTGGCCTGGCGCGACATTCAGTTCAATGAGGGTTACGCCATTGGCGTCAAAACTCAGTTTGGCTTGGTAGCGTGCTGTGACCTCGCCGGTAGGTTTGATGGTTGCCACCAGAGTTCCTCGCTCTACCGTAACTACCTGGGTATAGCCCGTCGTCTGGGTCTGGCCTCGCCGCAGTTGGCTGCCCACCAAGATCAACGTACCGATCAGGAGTATTGCCAAGCCCCATTGGAACACGCGTTTGAATCGTTGCATTTTCCTACCTCACTTCCTATTGGCCGGGCGTGGTGGATGGGAATGCGCGCAAAGATTGGATGGAGCGGGCAGTGTAAGAACCGTCATCGTTCTTGGAGCCCATGACTATTACCCGCTCACCGACTTGCAGGTCTCCCACCGTTACAGCCATGTATTTCTCAATCAGGGTGGTATCCGTGGTTTGCACACGGATCGTGTCCTGTCCGGTGTTAATGATCACAGTCGTGCCATTGATTTCCTCAATGGTGCCTGTAATGCCACCACCCATGCCCTGAGCGACTCTCTGCCCGGGCTGCGGGGTCTGCGAAGGAGTGAAGAACTGACCTCCTTGCCCTCGTGCCCGCTGTTGGAAGAAACGGGCTGGGTTCTGAAGTACGCGGTTTTCTCCCACTTTTGTTCCGGCGTAGAAGGCACCGCCGCCCACGGCGGCCAAAACCAGTATTGCTATGAAGGCCATTGCAACCTTTTTCATGATGCCATTCCCTCCTGGTACTCAGTAATATGTTCAAGCCTCACATCTTTCGCTTAATCCGAAACAATCATGCCATCCCGTAGGCGGATGATGCGTTGAGCACGCGCTCCGACTTCGGGGTCATGCGTAACCATGACGATGGTGATCCCTCGCTCGCGGTTCAAGGCTTCGAAAATACTCAGGATTTCCGCACCTGCTTTCGAGTCCAGGTTGCCAGTCGGCTCATCAGCCAGGATGATCGCCGGTTCATTGACCAGGGCGCGCGCGATGGCTACCCGCTGTTGTTCACCGCCAGATAGCTCATTGGGGCGGTGGTGCGCCCGCTCCGCCAAGCCCACGGCTTCCAGGGCTTCCAAGGCGCGCTGTCGTCGTCTTGTCGCCCCGGCGTAAATCAGGGGCAATTCCACATTGGCTAGGGCAGTGGTGCGGGGCAGCAAGTTGTACATCTGAAAAACGAAGCCAACCTTACGGTTGCGGATCTCAGCCAACTGGTCATCATTCAGCCTGCCTACCTCCATGCCATCCAGGTAATATGTGCCCGATGTGGGCTTGTCCAGGCAACCGATGATGTTCATCAAGGTGGACTTGCCCGACCCTGACGGGCCCATAATTGCTACCATCTCTCCTGCTTCCACTTGCAGAGAGACACCCCGTAAGGCATACACTTCCACCTTGCCCATTTTGTAGATCTTGGTCACTTCTTGGATGTGGATCATGGCGTCCTCCCCGTTTCACTGTAACCTTGAACGACAGCATCCCGTTGCTTTTACTCTGATAATCAAGCATAACAGGAAATTGTGGAGATTTGATGGAGATATGTGGGAGATGCGATGCAATTACGGTTATGACTTGGCTGTGTAAGGGAGATTTGAGGGCTTATTTTAGGATGCTGTCGAGGGCATCGACGAGTCGGTAAATGTCCCAGTGCAGGCTGAAATAGCGTCTAGAGACGTGAATGACCATGAATTTATGCAAGATAATGTCCCGCATTGCCTTATGCTGCCCGCGGAAAGGGGATTCTCAAAATAGAATGTAGGCGTGTGAAAACTACGATTGCCCTCTATCTGGTCGGTGTTTGCCAAAGTAGGCAAGGTGGGGTAGAATGCTGAGCCAGCAATGGGCTTTGCGCACATCAACCGCGCGGGCGAGCGCAGTGGCCGTTGCCGAACTCCTGTGTGAGGCATCATGACTCTTTTCTACCTTGCCTGTGCCTGGCTGCTAGGGATCTATGTGGGTTCCTTGTTTCACCTCCCGGCATGGAGTATGGGAGTGGCAATCGGGATATGCCTGGTAGCCTTCTCCGTTTTGCAGAGGACACCCCATGCACAGCACCCGCGAAGCAGGGCAATAGCCATTGTTAGCCTCTGCCTTCTGGTTCTATTCCTCGGCTTGTGGCGCTACGAGCTGGCACGCCCCATCTTGGTGCCTGGCCCACTAGCTGCCTATAATGACGGGGAAAAGGTTACCTTGCAAGGCATTGTCGTCAATGAGCCGGTAGCCCGTGACCGTTCTACCAATTTGCAAGTCTCGGTATCCCAGTTGAAAAGCGATGCCAATTGGGAATCTGTGCGCGGCCAAGTTCTAGTGCAAGTTCCTAGTTATGCCACGTATCGTTATGGGGATGAACTGGAACTCTACGGCAAACTCCAGAGCCCTCAAGATACGGGGGGATTCTCCTACCGCACCTACCTGGCGCGGAAGGGCATCCACTCATTGCTACCCTACCCGCGGGTTACACTCCTGGCGCGCAATCGGGGTAACCCCCTGCTCGCTCTGCTCTATGCTTTGAAGCGTCGCACGCGACGCGTGATTGTGGCTATTCTGCCCGAACCAGAGGCAGCGCTGCTGACCGGCATCCTGCTTGGCAGCGACGAAGGCATCCCACGTTCCCTGATGGACAAGTTCCGCGCGACAGGTACGGCGCATATCATCGCCATCTCCGGTTTCAACATCACCCTCATCTCTGCGGCTTTGCTCAGGGTATTCTCCCGGCTGTTGCCGCGCTATACGGCGCTGATAGTCTCCATAGGCGTTATCGCGTGTTACGCCATTCTTGTCGGTGCGGAACCCCCGGTGGTGCGTGCAGCCATCATGGGTAGCCTTGCAGCACTGGCTTTGATTGTAGGGCGGCAAAGCCATGCCCTGACGAGCCTCTTTGCCGCCGCTTGGTGGATGACGGCTTGGCAGCCCTTTCTGCTGTGGGATGTTTCTTTTCAACTCTCCTTTGCTGCCAGCCTGGGCTTGATCGTGTACGCTGGGAAACTGCAGAAGGGCGCTGAGAACGTGCTCTGCCGTTTTGTCTCTGTGGAGATAGCACGGAAAGCAGTACAACTGCTCCAAGATACCTTCTTCACAACGTGCGCTGCCATGATCACGACCTTGCCATTGCTGGTGTACCATTTCCAGCAGTTCTCGCCGCTCAGTTTCTTCGCCAACCTGATGATATTGCCTGTGCAGCCAGCCGTTGTATACCTGGGCAGCACAGCGGCTATGGCAGGGTTCATCTCGTTACCCCTGGGGAAATGGCTAAGTTGGGTGGCTTGGCTTTTCCTGACCTATACCATCCGTATGGTGGAGATCGTGGCACAATGGATTCATACTTCAGGTATCGTGAGAGTTCCTCCTCAAGTTCCTTTGGCTTACTATGCGTTCTTGTTCCTCATCGCTTGGCAACCGACAAGAAACATCCTGTCGCCGAAAGCGGCGATACAGCGTCTGCTCCATAGCGGGATGGTGCGCAAAACAGGCACCGTTGCCCTAGCGGTTGCGGTGATCCTGGTGTGGGTGGCAGTGGCTAACTTACCGGATGGCAAACTCCACGTGGCGTTTTTGGACGTTGGCCAGGGGGATGCCATCCTGGTGCAAACGCCAACAGGCAGCCGTCTGCTGATAGATGGTGGTCCCAGCCCCGCCTTATTGCTCTCCGCCTTGGGACGCCGCCTTCCTTTTTGGGACCGCCGAATAGACTTCATTCTGCTTTCTCACCCCCATGAGGATCATTTGCTGGGATTGCTGTCTGTGGTGGAAAGGTACCAGGTCAGGCAGGTGTTGATGGGCGATGCCGCTTGCCAATCACCACTGTGCGTACAGTGGCAGCAGCGCCTCGAAGAGAAAGGCATACCCGTCCTAGCAGTTGCGCATCCCATGCAAATAGATATGGGCGATGGACTGACGATGGAGGTCTTGCCTTCTGTAACTGAGGATGCCAGTAACCTGGACAGCGTGTCCCTGGTAGCCCACTTGACATGGCGAGAGACATCGTTTCTCTTTGCAGGCGACTTGGAGGCTGAGGGGTTGCTTGCTCTGCGGGATGCAGGTTGGCTGCTGTCTTCTAATGTGCTGAAGGTCTCGCATCACGGCAGCAATCAGGCAGTGAATGAGGCTTTGCTGGCTGCGGTTGATCCCGAGATTGCTGTCATCTCTGTGGGTGCCGGCAATCGCTTTGGCCATCCAGCAGCGACAACATTGTCCTGTCTGGAAGAGGCTGGGGTGCAGGTTCTGCGCACAGATGAGGTGGGGACTGTGGATGTGGTCAGCGATGGACAGCGTTGTCAAGTGCGGACTGACCGCACTAGATAGGACGGCCAGCGCTGCATCCGCTTTCGCCAGGCTGCTTGCCAAAAGAGGGGAGAGTCAATATAATTCGCAAGTGTATGGCTATCCCTGTATTGCTTCTATTGCTCCTCGTCGGCGAAGTTTCGCTTCGCGTGTACCATCAGCAGACGCTGAGGCAGAAGCTTCCTGTCGAGTTACGAGAGGAAACCCGTGCTTTGACCTGGGATGAGATCAAGGACAAGTACCGTATTGTTTGCCTGGGGGATTCCATTACCTATGGCGAAGACCTGCCCTATGCGGAGACTTACCCAGCCATACTGGCTGATTTGTTGAAGCAAAAGCACGCCGACCTGGATGCGGTGGTGATCAATTCTGGCGTGCGTGGCCACACCTCAGTGCAAGGGCTGGCGCGCCTGGAACGCGATGTGTTGTGGTACAAGCCGCACGTCGTCTTTATCGCTTTCGGGCTGAACGATGGACGGTTGGGCTATTGGCCGCTGGACCCGCTCCGCGAGCGCCAAATGCGTGGTGATCCGAGTTTGTCAGGGCGAGTGGCAGCCTTGCTGCAGCGTAGCCACTTATGGCTGACCCTTCGGGCACGCACCCGGCGCCTATTGCGGCGGCTGGGCTGGCGTGAGAAGCCACCGGAGGTGTGTGCGGATGGAGGGCCGCAACCGCGTGTGTCGCGTGAGGGGTTTGCCATGGCTCAGGAGCGCATGATAGAGGGCATCAGGGAGAACGGATGCCAGGCAGTGTTCTTTATGACTGCCACGCCGGTGACGGAAGTATTTGCTGCCCAACTGGGGCCAGCCTGGCGACAGCAGCAATTGTCCCTTTATGAGGAGTACAATGACCTGATTCGCCGGATCGCCGCGCATCACGGCGTCCACTTGCTGGACCTGCACCGCATTTTTGCCAGCCGTCAGGCGGAACTGCCATCGTTGCTAGCCGAAGACGGCGTGCATCTGACAGCAGCAGGTGAGCGCCTCGTTGCACAGAGTGCTCTGCAAGCACTGGAATCATGTGGCTTGCCGGGAAGCGAACGTTATCGAAGGAGGTAGCACATTGAAGAGGTTTTTGTCAGGCAATGAAGCCGTGGCATGGGGAGCATGGGAGAGCGGGGTGCGGGTAGCGGCTGCCTATCCTGGTACGCCCAGCACAGAAATCCTGGAAACCCTCGCACCGATGCCTGATGTGTATGCGGAGTGGTCACCTAATGAAAAGGTTGCCCTCGATGTGGCGATAGGTGCGGCTTATGCGGGCAGCCGCGCCATGGCCGTCATGAAGCATGTCGGCCTGAATGTGGCGGCAGACAGTTTCTTCTATGCTTCTATGACTGGTTTGGAAGCGGGGCTGGTCATCGTCAACGCCGATGACCCCTTCATGCACAGTTCACAGAATGAGCAGGATAACCGCCGATATGCCAAATTTGCCCGTGTGCCATGTCTGGAGCCAACAGATAGCCAGGAAGCCCATGACCTGGTGGGCGTCGCTTTAGACATCAGTGAGCAGTTTGATACGCCGGTGATGTTGCGATTGACCACGCGCATCTCCCATTCTAGCAGCCTGGTGGAACTGCAGGGTACGCGTCCCCCGCCACGCCAAGAAAAACCCTCTTACCGCATTGACACGACCAAGTACGTCATGGTCCCGGGCAATGCACGGCGCCGCCATCCTGTGATCGAAGAGCGCATTGCCAAGCTGGCTGAGTTCGCCGAGACTTTTCCCTACAACCGCATGGAACTCAGGGATCGTGCGCTGGGCATCGTTTCCAACGGCGTAGCCTACCAGTACGCCCGGGAAGTTTTTCCGGAGGCTTCGCTGTTGAAACTAGGCATGACCTATCCCGTGCCGGCGAAGACGCTGCGCGACTTTGCCTCTCAGGTGCAACGCCTGATTGTCATTGAGGAACTGGATCCGTTCCTTGAAGAGGAGATCCGCTTACTAGGTATTCCGGTGGAGGGGAAGAGCATCTTCCCTATCTGTGGGGAATTGGATCAGCAAGTCGTGCGCGAATGCGCTATCAAAGCGGGTTTGTTGCCCCCTTCTGCACGCATCCCGGTCGTGCAGCCGGACAAAGGGCAACTTCCCCCGCGCCCACCCATTTTGTGCCCAGGCTGCCCTCACCGTGGCACGCTTTATGTAGCGAAAAAGCTCGGCTTGGTGGTGAATGGCGACATTGGCTGCTATACCTTGGCTTTTCAACCACCCCTTGGCGCGCTGCATACCTGTGGTTGCATGGGAGCGAGCATTGGCGTGGCGCATGGCGTGGCAAAAGCCGGCGTTGCCCAGCATAATGTCGCGGTGCTGGGCGATTCCACCTTCTTCCACACAGGGATGCCAGCCCTGCTCAATGTCGCGTATAACCGCAGCAATACGGTTACCATCATTCTGGATAACCGCACGACAGCTATGACAGGCCATCAGCAGCATCCAGGCACCGGCCGCACGCTGCAAGGGCAGGAAACGGTGCAAGTGGAATTCGAAGCCCTAGCGCGTGCGATGGGCATCCAGCGCATCCATACAGTGGACGCCTATGATCTGAAGGCAGTGGAGACGGCGCTCAAGGATTGCCTGGATGCGGACGAGCCTGCCGTGGTCATCGCCCGACGCGAATGCGCGCTGATGCCCGAGGCGAGGCAACGCTGGATGCCCTTGCAGGTGAACGATGAGCGTTGCAATGGCTGTGGACTTTGTTTCCAGGTGGGTTGCCCAGCCATCGTCAAGAGCAGTGAAGTAGATGCCAAAACCGGCCGTCCCAAGGCGCGCATTGATCCTTTGCTATGCACGGGTTGCGAAGTCTGCGCGCAGGTGTGCGCCCGCCGGGCAATCCTTTTCCGCCATCAACTGGCTCAGGACAAGGAGCAGCAGGAATGAGCAAACAATTGACCGACGAACTAACTGCAATCAATTTCCTCCTGGCTGGGGTTGGCGGCCAGGGCACGATCCTCGCCAGCGACATATTGGCTGGCGTTGGCTTGCGCATGGGATACGATGTGAAGAAATCCGAAGTGCATGGCATGGCGCAGCGTGGCGGAAGCGTGACCAGCCAGGTGCGCTGGGCAGATAGGGTCTATTCCCCATTGATTGGGTTGGGCGAGGCAGATTTCTTCCTGGCTTTTGAGAAACTGGAAGCCTTGCGGCACATCGAGATGCTGCGCCCAGGAGGCACGGTGCTGGTCAATGACTATGCTATCCCACCCCTTTCGGTGAGCTCTGGGAATGACGTATACCCCGATAAGGAGCGCATCGAGCGTATTTTGAGCACCGTAACCACGCGCTATTACTGGGTGCCGGCGATTGCTTTGGCTGAAAGCCTGGGCAATGCGAGAGTGAACAATGTCGTGCTTTTGGGTGCGCTGTCCCATTTCCTCCCCCATGTGCCGCTCGAAGCCTGGCTGGAATCCGTCCGCGAGCGAGTTCCGCAGCGGTTCACTGATTTGAACGAACACGCCTTCCTGATAGGGCGGGAAAAGATGGCGGGTAATGGGTGATGAGTGATGAGTGACGAGTGATGAGTGGTGAGTGACGAGCAATGGCCAAGTATATTTTTGTTACGGGTGGGGTAATCAGTTCGGTAGGCAAGGGGGTTACGGCTGCCTCCATCGGACGGCTGATCAAGAGCCGTGGCGTGAAGGTCTCTATCCAGAAGTTGGACCCGTATCTCAACGTAGACCCCGGCACGCTCAGCCCTTACCAACATGGCGAGGTGTTCGTGCTGCAGGATGGCAGCGAGACTGACCTGGACCTGGGCCATTATGAGCGCTTTATCGATGAGAACTTGCTGGCATCAAGCAACGTAACTACTGGACAGGTCTACTCCGAGGTGATTGCCAAAGAGCGCCGCGGGGATTTTTTGGGCGGCACGATCCAGGTGATTCCCCACATCACCAATGAGATCAAGCGCCGCATTGGCCGTGTGGCAGCGGAAACGGGCGCCGAGGTAGTCATTGTCGAGGTCGGGGGCACGGTTGGCGATATCGAGGGCCAGCCTTTTCTTGAAGCGATCCGCCAAATGCGCAAGGACGTGGGCCGCGAAAATGTGCTGTACGTGCACGTTACCTACGTGCCCTACATCAACGCGACGGGCGAACTGAAGAGCAAGCCCACGCAGCATTCGGTGATGCAACTGCGCAGCTTTGGCATCCAGCCAGACGTGATTGTCTGCCGCTCCGATTACCCTATAGACGAAGCCTTGAAGGACAAGATTTCCCTCTTCTGCGACGTGGAAAAGCGCGCTGTCATCCCCCTGGTTACGGCAAAAACCGTGTACAAGGTGCCCCTTATCCTCGAGGAAGCCGGGCTTGGGGTATTCATCAGCGAACGCCTAGATTTGCCCCCCGAACCCGATTTGGCTTTCTGGCGCCATCTGGTGGCGGCGATCGAGCGCCCCAAGCCAGAACTGCGCATTGGGGTGGTAGGCAAATATGTTGCGCTGTTGGATGCGTATATCAGCGTACGTGAAGCACTGTTCCATGCAGCACTTGCCCAAGGCTATAGCGTGCATATCGATTGGATCAGTTCCGAGGACTTGGAAAAGGGACGGGGGTTGGAGCGCTTGGATCATGTGGCGGGTATCGTCGTGCCTGGTGGCTTTGGCTATCGGGGCATCGAGGGCAAGGTCATTGCAGCGCGTTACGCCCGTGAGCATAAAAAACCCTATCTCGGGTTGTGCTTGGGCATGCAGGTGATGGTTATCGAACTAGCACGGTATGCGCTGGGCAGTGATGAGCCCAATAGCGCCGAATTTGACCCCTCCACCAAGTACCCCGTGATTGATTTGATGCCTGAGCAGCGTGCCATCTCTGAAATGGGCGGCACCATGCGCCTGGGCGTCTACCCTTGCCAAGTGGTCCCTGGGACTAGAGCAGCAGCAGCGTACGGAGAGCCAGTGGTGTACGAGCGGCACCGGCACCGTTTCGAATTGAACAACCAATACCGTGATTTGTTAGCCAGTGCGGGGATGGTGTTCAGTGGGCTTTCGCCAGATGGACGATTAGTGGAGATTGTGGAATTGCGCGACCATCCTTGGATGGTGGGATGCCAATTTCACCCCGAATTCCGATCAAGGCCGGGCAAACCGCACCCGCTGTTCAGCGGGTTTGTGGAGGCTGCGATAAAATTTGCCAAGAGTAACGAGTGAGGAGTAATGAGTGACGAGTGTCGAGTAACGAGTAACGAGTGCAGAAAGGAACACGCAATACGCAATACGTCACACTTATCACTTATCACTCATCACTCATCACTTATCACATCCCCATTACAAGGAGGACCCATGGAACTCTTTCTCGATACTGCGAATGTGGACGAAATTCGCGAAGCAGTGAAGTTGGGGTTGATCAGCGGGGTAACGACCAATCCCAGCCTGATGATGCGCGCAGGGCGCGGGGATTATAAAGAGGTTACGCGCGAGATCTGCTACCTGGTCCAAAACCGCATCAGTGTTGAAGTGGTGAGCCTCGATGCGGAAGGCATGCTGGCAGAGGCGAAAGAAATCGCCACTTGGTCGCCCCACGTCGTGGTCAAGATTCCTACGATTGCAGAAGGTCTGAAGGCGATGAAGATGATCAGCCGGCAGGAGGTAGACCTGGATCGGCTGTGCCAGGGTTGCCCCTGGCTGGGCAAATGCGAGACGGACATCGCGCTTGCCCGTGAACTTGCTGCTTCCTGGGGCATCCGCGTCAATGCCACGTTGGTTTTTTCACCGAACCAGGCACTGTTCGCTGCCACTGCCGGCGCCAATTTTGTCTCGCCCTTTGTGGGCAGGCTCGATGACATTGGTGAAGACGGCATGCAGGTAGTTGCCGACATCGTGCAAATCTTCGAGACCTATGGCATGGATGCCCAAGTGATCGCTGCCAGCATCCGCCACCCCCTGCACATCACCCAGGCAGCGCTGGCTGGTGCAGACATCGCCACCGTGCCTTATGACGTCTTGATGAAGGCGCTCAAGCACCCCTTAACCGACATCGGGGTGGAGCGCTTCCTCGCCGACTGGGCGAAGGTCACAGGGAAGAAGGAGTAGGTTTGTAGTAAGCGCTTCAGCGCTGAGAAGAAACGTTGCGTGGGGGGAAGTTTGCGTATAGGTTTTGTAAGGGGCAGTAACGAAAGGGGGACGGAAATGTCTGCTCGACTGTGCATACCGCAACAGGAACGAACCTGACAACTGGAACAACAATGTTGGGTTTCGGGTGGTGGCTTACGGTCTTCTTGGAAGCCAGAATGCTGCACGGTTTGATAGCTGAGCAGCCGAGGCATTGAAGAGCGGTGCGACCTGTTCCCGGCTGGGGTAGCCCCAGGCAAATAGAGAAGAGCCCCGCCCCCTGTGGTAGGCCAACAAGTCGAAGCCTGGGGTGGGGCAACGTCTAAAAAAGCGGCTGACCAAGCCGTTCGATAGCAGACGATTAGGGTTTGTTACTTGGTCAGAGGCTAGCGTATAATCTGCTGCCAAAGTTCACTCGTCACTCATTACTCATCACGCAAAATTCCAAAGGAGGAAAAGAGCAATGGAGCTGGATAAAGTATCTACCGCAATGGAGAAAGTGGGCATTCCAGGCCGCGATGCCTATGACCTGCCCACGAGCACCAAGCGCTTCCCGGACGGCGCTTGGTACCGCATGGAAGTGTCCGGAGTGGAGCGCCCCCAAGTGCTCGAAGCCTTGGTGGACGAAGCGGACAAGCGCAAAATGCCCATCCACCGCCTGATTTCCGTGGTGATGGGCGCCACGCTCTTGGATAAGGCTGAATTGCGCGCTTTCGCCCAAATCGCTGCCGACGCCAAGATGGAAGTCATCCTCACGCCAGGCCCGCGTTCTGCCTGGGACACGGGCAGGCAACTGGTTACGCCAGAAGGCGGGCTTTCGGGCTTGCGCTTTCGTGGTTCGGATCAACTGCGCGCAGTCATCGCCGACATCATGCGCTGCATAGACCTGGGCTTTCGTGGTTTCCTGGTCATAGACGAAGGCTTGCTCTGGCTGCTGAATGAGATGAAGAAGAACGGGGACATCCCGCGCGAGGTGGTCTTCAAGGTCTCTATCTACGCCGGGCACGCCTCGGCTGCAGGGGGCAAACTCCTGGAGATGCTGGGCGCAAGCACCTTCAACCCACTGGGGGATTTATCTCTGCCGCAGTTGGCGTCCATCCGTCAGGGTTGCAACATCCCGTTAGATTTACACATCTACCTGGCGGAGTCTTTTGGTGGCTACAACCGTTTCTACGAAGGTCCGGAGATGGCGCGCCTCTGTGCGCCGTGCTATTTCAAGATCGAACCTGGGCCAGCCTGCGCCGCAGGGCCTGGGGCGTTGTACAAGCCGTGGACGAGCGTGGATGCCCTTTCTTTCCTGGCGCGCGAGAAGGTCAAATATGCGCAGATCATCCACGAACTGATCCAGGAGAACTTTCCAGAAGCCAAGATGTCCGGGATTGGCCCGGCAGACCTGGCGGTTCCAAAACCGTGAGACAGGTGTCTGGATAGGTTTGTCGTGAGCGCTTTAAGTGCTAGAAATGCGCTGGAGTGTGCGCTATTAACCCAAAGTGCTTTTGCTGCATCAAAAGTGATTTACAAAGGAGAAAATCACATGAAGAACGTCGCGTTCAAACCGCACGGTGTGTTGCCCGCTTTGGTAACACCGTTCACTGCTGATGAGGAAGTGGATGAGGCGGGACTGCGGGCGTTGGTGCGCTATGTCTTGCCTCACGTGGATGGCGTGGTCCCCTGCGGCACAACGGGCGAGTTCGTCTACCTCACGCCCGATGAGCAGAGGCGCATTATTGAGATCGTGGTGGATGAGGTTGCCGGGCGTGTGCCGGTAGTTGCCGGTACGGGTGCCGCCTCCACCAAACAAGCAGTGCAGTTGGCGCGCGCCGCTCAGGAAGCGGGAGCCAGCGCGTGCCTGGTGGTCACGCCGTTTTTCCTCCATCCTTCGGACAAGGGCATTTACCAGCACTTCTATGAAATCGCCCAGGCTGTGGACTTGCCTATCATCATGTACAACATTCCCCAAGTTGTGGATGCTTATCTTCCGCGTACGGTCATCGAAGACCTGGCTGACATCCCCAACATCGTCGCCCTAAAAGATTCTTCGGGCAATCTGACCTATACCATGGAAGTGCTGGAGATGACCAAGGGCAGGCTGGATGTGCTCATCGGGCACGATGAGGTGGTCTTGCCGGCTTTGGCTGGCGGCTGCAGTGGCATGATCCTCGCTAGTGCGCAGGTCTTTCCGGAAGTATGGCAAAAAGTGTATGCCGCGGTGCAAGCGGGTGACTTGGAGACGGCGCGGGCGCTGCAGCGTAGTGTGCAGAAGTTAGCGCGCATTTTCTGCCGCCATGGCGGAGGAGTAGCGGTCAAGGCGGCGCTGAACATGATGGGCATCAAGGTGGGCGGGCCCCGCCGGCCGTTGCTTCGGCAAGGCGGCGTGCTCATCAATGAGGTGCGTGCCGAGATACGCCTGGAGTTGGAGAAGTTGGGCAAGATCAGCATGCCCCAGGTGGAGATCGAGGCTCCGCGCGAGCCTTTGCCGGAGAGGTTTGCCCATTTGGGGTTGACGGCGGATCTTCTGCAGTCGAATGGTGTGCGCATGGGCACCGCTGTAGCGGGCGAAGGCGCGGAAAAAGTGCAGATTGACTTGGTGGCAGGACCCAAGAATGGCCCCGTTGGCGATGCCTATGCGCTACAACTTACCTACCCGCGTCAGGGGCACGAGGCTTTGACCGCTATCCTGGAGCCCAATTTGACAGTGCGACCAGCCACGCTCATCGTGCCGGTCGTGGAGCTGAAAGATTTGCGCCAGGCGAACATGATTTACGGACCTACGCAATCCGCCGTAGGCAAAGCCATTGCCGATGGCTTGGCTTCCGGTTTGATACCGGTCTCCGCCATGGCGGAAGAAGTCATGTTGGCGCAAGTTACTGTCCATCCCCAAGCATTGGACCGACATCAACTCTATGGGAATGCTTACATGGCTATGGGTGAGGCATTGCAAAACGCATACAATGGAGGACGCTAGAGATGGAGTGCAAACAAGAGCAGAATAAGGTGACTTGCACCTGCACCTATGAACCATGCCCACGCAAGGGCATCTGTTGTGAATGCATTGCCTACCACCGCCGCTACGGTGAGCTGCCAGGCTGCCTGTTTCCACCGGAAGTGGAGCGCACCTACGATCGCTCCATCGCGCGCTTTGTAGCCTGTTATAAGCGCTGAGCATGTCTTGCTATTTTGTATCGTGGTGCGCTTTTGAGATACCGAAATGCTCACTACGAATGAGAGTGTTGAAAGACCCTGTCAGTGTCATGCTGAACCTTCGCCCTGAGCCTTGCCCTGAGCGAAGCGAAGGGGAAGTGAGGCATCTCACAGTACTTGGGAAAATACAGCTAAAGTTACGCGAGACCCCTTCGTTGTACTCAGGGCAAGGCTCTTCGCTTGCTCAGGGTGATAAGATTTTCAACACTCTCTACGAATCTTTGCAGACATCCTCATCATTGGATTAAAAGGATGTCCTAGCATGAAGGGAGTTGAAGATGAATAAGAAACCAGAATGGTTTAAAGGGATTTTCCCAGCCTTGGTAACTCCATTTGCAGATGGCAGGGCAATTGATGAAGCCGCGTACCGTTCCTTGATCCGCTTCGTCCTGCCGCACGTGAATGGCGTGGTGCCGGTGGGCACGACCGGTGAGTTTGTTTATTTGACAGAGGAGGAGAAACGCCGGGCGATTGCCATTGCTCTGGATGAGGTGGCAGGACGCGTCCCAGTAGTTGCGGGCACGGGCTGTGCCAGCACCCGCGATACGGTCGCTCTGACGCGCTATGCCAAGGACGCGGGAGCACAGGCTGCTCTGGTCGTAGCCCCTTATTACCTCAAGCCCGCCTACAATGAAATTTACGAGCATTATGAAGCGGTGAGCAAGGTCGGCTTGCCGATTATCCTCTACAATATCCCCCAGTGCGCCGGCACCCATTACGAGTGGTGGACGGCAGAGGGGTTAGCCCACCTGGACAATGTCGTTGGCATCAAAGATTCCAGCGGGGACATGCCATTTTTGATGGCTCTGTTCGAGAAAATCAAAGGGCTGGTGGGCATCTTCTGCGGCCATGATGAGATCATCACCGCCGCCCTGGCGGCAGGAGCAGATGGTGCCATCCTTGCCAGTGCCAATCTCATCCCCGATGTCTGGCAGCAGATTTATGCTGCCGTGCGCAACGGCGACTTGGCGCAGGCGCAGGCTTTACAGGCAAAGATCCAGATATTGGTGCGCCTCATCACCCGGCAAGGTTCTGTGCAGGCGGTCAAGGAGGGGCTGCAGATGATGGGGCTCCCGGTGGGCAATGCGCGGCTGCCGATGATGCCTGGCGATGCCTTTCGCCGTGAAGACCGCGAAGACCTGCGCTGGCAACTGGAGAAGTTAGGCAAGATCCCCCTGCGGGCAATAGAATATGAGTTGTGCGGCAAGACGGTGCGCACAACCGTTCCGGCTACGCCCCAAACGCCACGCCGGGTCAGTGGTTTTGCGCTGAAGATCGGCGAGGGGTTCGCTGGGCCGCCCTTCTTTGAACTGGCGCACATTGACTTGCTATTGGGAGAGCGCGGCGGGCCTGTGGACAAAGCCATTGCGCAGGCGCTTACAGTGCCCCATCCAGGCCATGAAGTACGCCTTGTCTACGAGCGCCCGCGTACGCTGCTTGTGCCGACCGTTACTCTGCGCACGGACAAACAAGCAGAGCATGTTTATACCTGGGCTACCAACGGGGTTGTGCAAGCGATCGAGGCGAGTATCACAGATGGCTTTCTACCTCGGGAGGCGCTAGATGATCTAGTCATGATTGCCAACGTGTTTGTCCACCCCGCGGCAGCCAACCGCAGACGCATCGAGGTGAACAACTACAAGGCAATGCGCGCCGCTATCCGCAAAGCCATCGAAGGCCGTCCAACCTTGGAAGAACTTTTGTACGAAAAGCAAGCAGCACGCCATCCGTTCCGGTATGCGCCGTAAGTGCGGCCGTGGGTATGCTAGCGATGTGCGTGCAGCAAGGCTTCCAGGCCTAGTATCTGAACCGTTTCAGGCGAGGGCCAGCCCGTAGCAGGGTCAATGCCCATGACGGAAAAGTAGCCTGTGGACATTGCGCCCGTGTCCAGCGTTATACCTGCCAAGGGTCCCGCTTCCAGAGGAGGGTCGCCGCGCTCGCGGGCAGGCAGCTTGACTTGCTCTGGTGTGATGCCTTCACGGGCATTAAAGGCGTGGCGCAGGGCTTGGATGCGCCATCCTAAGCGCAGAAAATCCGCTTCACTTACTTCCCAGCCTGTCGCAGCCTGCAGCCAATCCAGGATAGGCGGTTCACCCATCAACAGGCTGAATTGGCACATGCCCAAGGAATCAAAAGCACGCAGCACTTGCATAACCACAGCCATTTCCGCGCCTTTGGCGGAATAATCATAGCGCGCTGCTAACTGACGCCCACTCCGCTTGAGATAGCGGATCATAGTAGGATTGGCAGTCATCCCGCTGAGTGTAGCGGTGTGGCGGCCCGGTGCCGGGTCCAGCCAATAGCCGACAGCCACGCCAGGTTCGTAAAGTCCGCGATGCATGGGCAGTTCCTGGCCCCCAGCGTGTACAGCGGCTTCTTGGGCAGCAGGGCTTGCACGTGAAGCGGCGTGCCGTATGCCATCTGCCAGCCATTCCCCCAGACCGGGCTGACGGGCAGCGATACGTTTAGTCAGTTCTACGATTGCCTGGCTATCTCCCCAGTGAAGGGGGAGTTCACCCGCGAGTTCGGGAGGCAACCAGCCACGTTCAGAACACTCAATGGCAAAAGCCACGGCCACGCCGGTGGAGATGGTATCCAGCCCCGCCAGGTTACAGATCTCATTGCATGCCACGACTGTATCCAGGTCGGCATTCAGCAGCAGGGGGCCAAAAGCAGCCAATGTCTCGTATTCAGGGCGATGGCCGGTGCCGCCATTGGGCAGTCGGATGGTCGCTCCACAGGCCAGTGGGCAACTGTGGCAGGCGTATGGTTTGATTTTGTTACGGATCACTGCCTCATCGCTGAGGTTTTCAGCCATGCTGACTGGGTAGTCTCGCACACTTGTGCCCGTCCAATTACGTATGGGCGTGTCATCCAGAGCCACCAGCAAGGCAGTCGCTGATGCAGTCCCGTAGAGGCGGTAGTTGTCCATGATCATCTGCAACGGGCCACTGGTGGGTTTGAAGCGGAGGCGGCGCAAAAAGGGAGCAAATGCATGGAGAAACTTGGGCATCAAGGGCATCCAGCGGGCGGGTTGGCGACGGAAAAGTTGGCGGTAGCCTTTTGTACTTTGGTCAAAGGCTTCCTTGTCAGCCAGGGGCGGCGATGCTCTGCCTCGCGCCGCGATTGCTTTGAGATTTTTGGAGCCCATCACGGCACCTAGACCGCAGCGCGCCGCAATACGGCCGCCTTCGTTGACGATGCCGGAGATGAGGGAGCGCTTTTCCCCGGCAGGCCCGATGCAAGCGACCTGCACATCTGATGAAGTAGCCTGGCGGATGGCTTCTTCCGTTGCGACCGTATCTAGCCCCCATAATGTTGTAGCATCGCGCAGTTCAGCGTGTTGATCGTCCACATAAAGATAAACGGGTTTTGGCGCGATGCCATAGACAAATATGCCATCATAGCCCGCTCCACGCAGGGCAGGGCCAAATCTGCCCCCACCGTTTGCCTCTCCCCAGCCGCCGGTGAGCGGTGACTTGGCTACAACCATAAAGCGGCCGCTGAAAGGCGCATGAGTGCCTGTGAGCAAGCCTGGCAGGAATCCCAACATATTGTCTGGACCAAGGGGGTCAGTGCCAGGTGGGATATGTTCATAAAGCATGCGCACGCCCAGCCCGTACCCTCCCAGGTACTGGCGGTAGACCTCATCTGGCAAGGTTTGCTCCTCAATATGGCCTGTGGACAGATTGACAAATAGCACCCTTCCCCAATATCCGTTTGGCATTTGTGCTCCTCAATGGATTAGATTAGGCGATGCCTGCTGCTTTGAGCATTTCCACCGTGTCTGGTGGCAAAGTGGCGGGCTCTTTGCCGAACAGTTTGCAAGCAAGCAGAACTTGGATGACTTCCTCGATGGCCATGGTACGGTTAGCCGCTTGCCGCAGCGTCCAACCCACCGTCAGCAAGCCATGGCATTGCATCAGAACTGCCGGGCTGTGCTGCAATGCCGCTACCACTGCCTCGCACAGTTCCGGTGAGCCAGATAGATAATACGGTATGACTTGTGTGTTCATGAAGGGGATGGCGTCTACGGTGATGGGTGGGATGCTTCCGTTGATCAAGCCCAATGCTGTACACAACCTGGCATGGCTATGGATGACGGCTTCGATCTCTGGGTAGGCGGCATAGACGGCTAGGTGAACTCTGGTCTCAACCGAAGGCCGCTGGCGGCGTTCGTAGGGACGGCCTTTGCTGTTCACCTTCACCATGTCCTCTGGTTTGAGCCCCCCCTTGTAAAGCATAGTGGGCGTAATGAGGAAAGCATCCTCTTCATCAGGGATGCGCACGGAGATGTTGCCACCTGTTGGTGTAATCATCCCCATCGCAAACAATTCATCCACAACGCTTACGATTTCCTGACGCAATTCCTGCTCTGTTGCCATATTGTTCACCCTCTCTCCAAATTCACATGCTAGAGCGCTCGTGCTTGCTCCAATAGCTTGAGCCACCTGCGATACAGCGTGCGGTATGTCCGTACGTTATTGGGATTTGGCTCTACCGCTGGCTCCCACTGCACCATGACAGCGGCGGCTGCTGGCAGGTCAGGGTAAATTCCAGCTCCCACCGCGGCGCAGATTGCCGCACCAAGGCTGCTTGTTTCGCGCACCCGGGGCACCCGTACCTCATGCTGACACACGTCCGCGACGATCTGTGCAAAGAGCCTGGAACGAGCCAAGCCGCCGCACAGGTTCAAGGTGCGTAGTGCTTGCCCACTGACGGCTGCCAACTGCTCAATGTTCCCCCGTGCAGCGTAAGCAATGTTCTCCAGGATAGCGCGGCCGAAGGCGCCACGCGTTGGCGGACGTTCGGTACCTCCCAGGAAAGGGAATACGAAGGTGGATTTCGGTGGGAATGCCAGCTCGCGGAAATTGGCGATTTGTGGGCCCATGACAGCCAATACTTCCCCTGGCTGTGCCTGCCGTATCTCATCTTCCAGCCTGTAATAATCCGCCATGCCAATGCCGACAAACGTCTGGCAGAACCAGCGGTAGGCAGTACCAGCCAGCCCTGCATTGCTTTCCAAAATCCAGCGTCCTGGGACGACGTAGGCGCCAAGGTGCAGGCGGTGCAGTTCATCAAAAACAGGGCGCGACAGAACCATTTGCACGGGCATTGTCGTCCCGGCAATAATGGTCGTTGCACCATCTTCCCATGCAGCACAGCCAAGGCAGGCCGCTTGGGAGTCTCCTGCACCCGCTGCCACAGGGATGCCCTCAGGCAATCCCAGCGCCTCTGCTGCCTGTGCCGTCAACGTTCCCACTGCCTGACCGGGCTGAACACAGGGGGGATAAAACTGGGCGGAATAGCCCAGGCATTCCGTCAGCTCAGTGGACCAGGTGCACTGGACGACGTCGAAAAGCATGGAAGAACTGGCGTTCGTGGGCTCTGAGCAGAATTTGCCGCTGAGGCGGTAAACCAACCAGTCGCTAATCATCAGGACACGCGCAATGCGCTCATAGACCTCAGGACGATGCTGTCGAAACCACCATAAGCGGGCGGCAGCATCCAAGCCCAATGGCCAGCGCCCTGTGATACGGTAGATCGTTTCGCCGAACTGGTTGGCGAGGTCTTCTGCATGCAGTACCCCACGGGCATCACGGTTCGTGCCGCAGTAGAGTTCATGGCCCTCCGCATCCAGGAAGACGACTCCATCGCGTTGGCTAGTAGCGCTGATGCCGCGCACATCTTGTGGATGGATGCTGGCTTGTGCCAGAGCCCGTTTTGTGGTGCGGCACAGGACAGCCCACATCTCCTGAGGGTCAAATTCTGCTCCCAAAGGCTCATCTTCGGGAACACGCGGAGCCCAATCTTCTGCTGCCGAGGAGAGCAAATTGCCTTGTAGGTCGAAGATAGCGCTGCGCCCGGAACCGCTGCCAGCGTCTAGAGCGATCACACAATCTGTTTTCATGGCAAGCCTCGCCGTGTAGAGATTTCATGCCCCAACAGATGTCAGTTGGGCAAGCATGTCACCAGCGGAAATGATCCAATACCTGTGGGTTAGCACAGTGCAATGGCCGCTGTCCTTCGAAAAGGCGCACCAAATCAGCAACAGCGATACGCGATTGATGGGTGATTACTTCTGCGGTGCTCCCCCCGATGTGAGGTGTGGCAATGACATTGTCCAAGCGGAGCAATGGGTGGTCTGGGGGTGGAGGCTCATCCTGGAATACATCCAAGGCAGCGCCTGCCAGATGCCCATCGCGCAGTGCATGGTATAGGGCTGTCTCGTCCGCCAGGGCTGGGCGGGCGGTGTTGATGAAATAAGCGCCTTTTTTCATCAGACGAAATTCGCGCTCGCCAATCAGGCCGGTGGTCTCATCTGTAACGGCGGTATGTAAACTGATGATGTCAGCACGCTGCAACAGTTCATCCAAGCTCAGCAATGTCACACCCAAGGCATTGGCTTGTTCCTGGGTAACATAGGGGTCATATGCTACCACATAGGCACCAAAGGCGCGCACGCGTGCTGCTACGGCACGTCCTACCGCTCCCAGTCCTACCAGCCCAACTGTTTTCTCCCATAGTTCTGCGCCTCGGTATTGGGTGAAGACGCGCGCCAATTTCTCCATGCCATCGCCGGGTTCGCGCAAGATGCTCGCTACAGGCAGGAAATGCCGCAGCAATGCCAACATAAAGAGCACTGTCAAATCAGCCACCGCATCGGCATTGCGGCCAGGCGTGGTCAGCACGGGGATGCCGTACTCGGTTGCGGCTTCAAGGTCAATGTTCACCGGCGAGCCACGGCAACAAGAGATGACACGCAGTTCTGGTACTTTGGGGAAGACGTACCTGCGCACCTGATCCACCTCGGTCACAAGGACATTCACGCCCTCGAGCGCCTTCACCAGTTTAGAGCCTGCCAACACCTGCATCTGTTCGCCGTAGCTGCGGTATTCCACCTCCCCATAACGGCGTAGGGTAACCAAAGCCTCTTCATCGAGTTGGGCAGTGACGAGGATTTTCATTTCCCTGCTTCAGACCTGGCTTGTAGGTAGATGCGTTTGAAATCGTCCATAAGGCTTTGCAGGCGCATCGCCGCCGCGACATTGCCCGAAAATGCCAGGTCACCTTTCATCGCTGCCTTGGCAGCGTTGACCTTGCCGGTGAACATGCCATCAAAGATGTCGCTGTCCATGGTAAGTTGCGCGTCCGATTCCTCCAGTTCACCCAAGCCAGCCTCGACCTTTCCATCCAGGAAGCTGGTGTAGAAGAAAACATCCATGTCGGGGAACTCGTAGCTCAGGGTGAGGTTCTTGCCTTTGCTGGCTTGGATGAGCGCCGCGTCAGATTGCATCAACTCAGCCATTTTAGCCAACACTTGTTTGAATTCTTCCGCTGTTTGAAACGCAGGCATGATTTTTTCCCTCCCATTTTGGAATAAGGCTACGTGAGGCATTGTATCATGAAATGCCTGTCTTGACAAGGTTTTTGACCCCTTACCGATTCAGGGTTGTATAAGCCCCAAAACGGCTAGGCTACGTAATAGTAATCTGCGAACCTTGCGGCGTCTTGTAGACGTCAATGCGCACAGGGAAAGCATCCCTCAATTCCTCGATATGCGTGATGACGAGGATACGCGCAAAATCATCCTTGATGGCGTTGATTGCTTCTATTAGACGCTGGCGTCCCTCGGCATCCTGCGTGCCGAATCCCTCGTCAATGATCAGGGTCCGCAATTGGGCACCTGCTCGCCGCGCCAGCAGCTTGCTCAAGGCAATGCGGAGCGCAAAATTGATGCGAAAAGCTTCGCCACCTGAATACAGTTCGTAATTGCGCGGGCCATTTTCGTCGGAAATCAGGATATCCAGGGTTTCAATGGCGCCGCCAGTCTTGGTATCCCGCTGTGTCGTCAAGTTCATGGTCATACGGCCATCGGTCATACGGCGCAACAGGGCATTGGCTTCCTCTTCAATTTCTGGGATAGCCGTTTCAATGATCAAAGCCTGTAAACCCTTTTTGCCAAAAGCCACTTGTAATTCCTCATAGAGGCTGCGCTCATCCGCAAGGTTCTTGAGCTGCTGCATTCTTTCCTGCCGTTCCTTAGCAAGGTAACGGCAGTAGTCCAGCTTTTGCTGCGCTGCACCTACCAATTGGCGAACCTCACCTTCTTTGCGGCGCAGTTCGTCCGCTTCGCGCTGCAGCGCTTCCAAGCGTGGTTCCAGTTCCTCAAGTCGAGACAGGGCAGCCAATAGTTCCGCTTGGCGCTGTTTATCCGCTTCCAAGGATGTTGCCCATTGTTCCAAAGCCTTGGTCAGTTGCTGTTGGCTTTCCCGCAACTGGGCTATGCTCTGTTGTGCCCTGTCCAATTTGGCTTTATCGGTCTCGAAAATGGCCAGTGAAGCCACAGTTTGACGTGTCTCCTCGTGGGCTGTTTTGTCATAGCCCAGGCTTGCCATGCGCTCCTGGAGTGCCACCAGTTGTGCTTGCTCCTCTGGGGCAAAGTCTCCGCGCTCTAATTGCTGCTCCAAGGAAAGCAACAATTGCCGCTGTTCCTGGATCTGTGTCACGGCTTCTTGGGCTTCCTGGATGGATTTACGCAGCGTTGCTTCGCGCCCCTGTAATGCAGGTAAACGGCGCAGTTCGCGCTCAATGCGCTCTAAATCCGCTTCGGTAGAATGAACCAGGGCAGTGATCTCCGCTAATCGCGCTTTGTTGGTGCGGTAAAGATCTCCTTGTTGTGTGCCCTGCTCTTTAAACTCTGCGAGGAGTCGCAGGCGATCTTCTTCAGCCAAGCCCTGGCCACAAAGAGGACAGGTGGCGGTATGCTCTTGTAATAATTTGACCTTCTCTTTGAGAGCCGCCATTTCAATTTTCAATTGCGCGTTGGTTGCACTGAGGGCAGCGGTTTCACTAGCCAGTTCTCGGAGCAATTTTTTCCCATCTTCAGCCTGGACTTGGAGGGCAGCCAGTTTTTCAAGATCTTGACAGACCTCAGCGTATTCCTCTCTCAACGCTGCTTGCCCTTCCAGTAGTTTTTGGAGGTCGGCGATTCGTTGTGCGATACCGTGCCTTTGCAACTCTAAGCCCTTTCTCGCTTCTGCAATGCGTTTTTCAAGCAGCGTTTTCTCCTCGCTGAGGGCAAAGAGTTGGGACAATTTGGCATTGTATTCTTCCTCTTTCCTGCGCGCTTCCAGCAGTTGCGCATAGCCCTTTTCGATTTCGTCGCGTCGTTCGAGGATGGCTTCATCGGTGGCGATGCGCTGGTTCAGGCTTTCTATCTGTTCCTCAAGGCTGCGTAGTTGAGCCTCAGCCGCTGTGATGCGCTTGTTGACCTCCATGAGCTGGCTTTTCTGCGCGTCGAGTGCTTTTACTTGGTCACGTAACTGTTGAAGGGCAGTTTCTGTTGTCCTGGCATGGCTGCTCACTTGGGCCAGTTCTGCCTGGGCTTGTTCGAGTTCGCGCTCGTATTCGGGGCGGTGCTCCAGCTCACGTTGAAGCTCCTGAATGCGCGCTCCGATTTCGCGCTCTGCTTGCTCCTTCTCTTTAGCAAGGGCTTTGGCACGTTGTTCATACTCATCATAGATGGACAAGCCCAGTATTTCCGCCAGGACACGTTTGCGCTCCGCTGGTTGCTTGACAGTGAATTCATCCGCGCGTCCTTGCAACAAGAGAGCCGAGTTGATGAACGTTTCATAGTCCATGCGCAGAACTTCGTTGATCTTAGCCTGGGTTTCACGCTGGGTGCTAGCGGTGAGGGAGCGGAACTGGCCATTGGTTTGGACTTGGAATTCGAGCGCGCTTCTGCGTCCCAGCTCTCTCTTGCGTATGATGCGGTAGAGGGTATCCTCCAATAGGAACTCGAGCTCTACTTCCATTTCCCTCTGTCCTATGGTGACCAGTTCGTCATCCGTGCGAGCCCGTGCACGACCCCACAGTGCCCAGGTGATGGCATCGAGGAGAGCTGACTTGCCGTGGCCATTATCCCCAGCCAGGCACGCTAAATGGATGCCTGTAAGATCCAGTGGCGCTGGCTGGCGATAGCACATAAAATTCTGCAAGCGCAATCTGACTGGGATCATCTCACTTCCCTACTTTCCAGGTGCTTCCTGCTGATTCCGCTGGCACAAACCAGGGCTTGCCAGCACTTTGAATAATACCATAGCACCTTGCCATCAGCAAAGGCGTTGAAGGGAAGCACAAACATGCTTCATTGGTGCCTGATGTACCATTTGGCATGAAAGCACACAGTGCTCTATACTTTTCATAGCAGATGAGTGCGATGGAAAAGTTCGAGCAATTTCTTCAAAAACTGGATAAGAACCTGTCCGAGGCGGATATGAAGCTCTTGCGGCGCGCTTATCAAGTAGCGGCGCGAGCGCATGAAGGGCAGACGCGCCTGTCGGGCGAACCCTATGTATACCATACGCTAGCCGTAGCAGAGATCCTGGCGGATTTGCACATGGACGCCGCAACGCTGGCTGCTGCTCTGCTGCACGATGTCCCTGAAGACACATCCGTTACCCTCGAGGACCTCCGCGCCCAATTCGGGGATGAGGTTGCCAAACTCGTGGATGGCGTGACCAAATTGGAGCGCATCCGGGAGCTGAGCCGCAGTCGCCACGGTACCTTGGCTGAAGCACAAGCGGAAAACGTGCGGAAAATTTTCCTCGCCATGGTAGATGACATCCGCGTCATTATGATCAAGTTGGCAGACCGCCTGCACAACATGCGCACTCTGAACGCCTTGCCGCCTGAGAAGCAACAGCGGATCGCCCAAGAGACTCTTGACATTTATGCCCCACTTGCCAATCGCCTGGGTATCTGGGAACTGAAGTGGCAGTTGGAAGACCTAGCGCTGCAGCATCTGGAACCGGAGGAATACCGAAGAATCGCACGGTTGCTGGCGGAAAAGCGCCAGGAGCGGGAGGAATACCTTCAGCGCGTGATTGCCATCATCCGCAACCGGTTGAAGGAAGAGGGCATTGTGGCGGAGGTAACGGGGCGCCCCAAGCACATCTACAGCATTTACCGCAAGATGAAGGAGAAGGAGCGGGACTTTGAAGAGATTTACGATGTGCGCGGGGTGCGCATTATCGTGGACAGCGTCAAAGATTGTTACGCTGTATTGGGCATCATTCATACTATGTGGAGGCCAATTCCTGGCCAATTTGATGATTATATCGCGATGCCCAAAGACAACCTTTACCAATCCCTGCACACCGCAGTCATCGGGCCAGAAGGGCGACCCTTTGAGGTGCAGATCCGCACGTGGGACATGCACCGCGTAGCGGAATATGGCATTGCTGCACACTGGCGCTACAAAGAGCAAGTCAGAAGAGACCTCAGTTTGGAAGCGAAGATCGCCTGGCTTCGTCAGGAATCTGAACTGCGTCGCGAGGTCAAAGATGCGGGCCAGTTCGTGGAATCGTTGAAGAGTGACGTCTTCCCGGAGCGAGTCTATGTCTTCACTCCAAAGGGAGACATCGTGGATCTGCCCAAGGGAGCCACACCAGTGGATTTTGCCTATTATATCCACACGGAGATAGGCCACCGCTGTCGTGGAGCAAAAGTGAACGGTCGCCTAGTGCCGCTAGATTACCAGTTACACACGGGGGACCAGGTGGAGATCTTGACGGCGAAAAAAGGTGGCCCCACCCGCGATTGGTTGAACCCAGAACTGGGGTATATCAAAACTGCCCGTGCGCGGGAGAAAGTCCGGCAGTGGTTCAAGCAGCAAGAACGCGCGGAGAATATTGCGCAAGGTCGCGAGATATTGGAAAAGGAACTGCAGCGCCTGGGATTGGAACAGCGACCATTTGAAGAAATCGCGCGGATTTTCAAGTACGATAATGCGGATAATTTCCTTGCCGCCATTGGCTATGGCGACATTGCTCCGCAGCAGATCGCGGCAAAGCTGGCAGATGCCGTTGTGCAGCCCCAGCTTTTCCCTGAACCCATATTGCCTCCGCCGGCAGTGGTCGGCATTCAAGTAAAAGGAGTGGGCGATTTGCTCACGCGCTTGGCACGATGCTGTAATCCAGTGCCTGGAGACCCTATTATCGGCTACATTACCAGGGGGACTGGTATTACGGTTCACCGCCAGGATTGTCCTAACATCAAGAACATCAAAGATACGGAACGCTTGATTGGCGTAGAGTGGGGCGTGATGCGTGAGGCCTATCCAGTGGACATCCGCATCGAAGCCTTCGATCGGGCGGGGCTTTTACGAGATGTTGCCTCCATTGTGGCGGATGAGGGCATCAACATGAGCGCAGCCAATGTCTCCACACATGCCGATAACACGGCTACCATTCAGGCTACTTTGTTGATCAACAATATCCAGCAATTGCGCAATGTGCTGAGCAGGCTGGAAAGCCTGCGCGATGTGCTGGAAGTACGGCGCGAAAAGGCTTAGCGAGGCATTTCATCGCTGTTGTGCTTTCCCTGGGCCTCGCATTGCAATGGTTTGTTGAGCGAGTACTTCCAAGGTAGCGGCGTCAAGCGTGTTTAGTAATTGTTCCTGTGCTTTGCGCAGCACAATATAGACGGCGCAATCTTCCACATAAGGGCATTCTTCTCGGATATCCAGGCATTTGTTCAATGAGATGGGTCCCTGCAGCGCTTCGATGACGTGGCGCAGCGTAATCTCAGAGGCAGGCTTGGCTAGGCAGAACCCCCCTTTGGCTCCACGGTGCGAGCGAACAAGGCCAGCCTTCGTCAAATCTTGGAAGAGTTTGGCTAGGTAAGTCTCCGGGATGTCCTGGCTCTGGGCAATTTCGTGGAGCAGGCTCACCTTCCCGTTGGGCTGCATGGCCAGGTAAAGGATACCCCGTATGCCGTAATCGGTTCCTCTGGTTATCTTCATCTGCACTTGCCTCCTTTTGCCTCATCCGCAAGAACAATCTAACTCCATTATAGTATGAAATGCCAGTAAATACAAGAGCAAGTGGGCATATTTGAGTTGCTTACTCTGCAAAATATCCTACCCTTCTCCCGCGCCATTTGGACGAAATAATACATGTTACTATAGAAATTTGACGAAATTCGCAAAATATGCTATAATATTAAACGAAAATCGTAAGGTCTGCTTTGCACATGGATGAACTAGATCGGCGCATTATCGCCTTCTTGCAACTAGACGGTCGTGCTTCTAATGTAGAGATTGCGCGCGCTCTGGGTGTGGCGGAGGCTACGGTGCGCAAGCGCATTGAGCGCTTGCTTGCCGAAGGAGTGATACGTATCGTGGCCATTCCCAGCGTGGATAAACTCGGCCTGGAAGTGGAAACGGTGATCTTGCTCAAGGTAGAGCCTGCACAGGCTTTGCGCATTGGGGAGCAACTGGCGGCGATGAAGGAAGTGCGTGCTGTGCGCTACACAACGGGAGAATATGATTTGATTGTTGAAGCGGTTTTCCCCTCCAATGAGGATCTGCTCCACTTTCTCACCAACCGTTTGGCAAGTATACCTGGGATCCGTGCCACCGCGACTTCCTACGTCTTGAAAAGCATCAAACAGCACTGTGATTGGATTTTGCCTAGGGAAGGCCCTCCCTTGATTCTCGTCGTAGATGATGATCCAGATTTCGTCGAATTCACGCGCATGGTGCTGGAAAAAGCGGGTTACCGCGTCATTGCTGCGGCGAATGGTGAGCAAGGCCTTCAAGCCATGCGTCAGGAGCAACCAGATCTGGTCATTCTGGATGTGATGATGAGCGGGATTCTCGATGGCTTGAACGCAAGCATGCGCATGAGGACAGTGCAAGGGTTGGAGAAAACGCCTATCCTCATGGTTTCCTCTATCACTAGCTCAGACTATGCGGCGATGTTCCCTACGGATGAGTATGTCCCGGTAGAGAGCTTTCTCTCTAAACCAGTCAGCCCTGAGCAATTGCTGTCGGAAATACAGCGATTGTTGCCATAGTAAACAGGAGCGAGATTCTCACTAAACAAAAAGGAGGATATGCATGGCCAAAATTCTAGTTGTTGATGACGATCCGGATTTCGTAGAGATTACGCGCACGATTTTGGAATCCCATGGCTATGAGGTAGCCTCAGCAGCCAACGGCGACCAGGCACTGCAGGCGATGCGCAAGGATGTGCCGGACTTGGTGCTGCTCGATGTAATGATGGCTACGGTGCTGGACGGCCTCAATTTGAGCCACGTCATGAGCGAGGACCCAGTCCTGAAGGATGTGCCTGTGGTCATGGTTTCCTCGATCACCGATAGCCCTCACGCAGGTTTATTTCCTACAGATGAATACATCCCAATTGATGCTTGGATTTCAAAGCCAGTGCAGCCTGAAGAGTTGCTCAATAAGGTTGCCCAGTTCGTCAAGAAGTAGTTGAGGAGTCAACACCATGTCCTCTGCCGGTAAGGTGCTGGTTGTTGATGACGACCCTGATTTCGTGGAGTATACCCGCATTGTGCTAGAGTCCCAGGGATACGAAGTGCGGACGGCGGCAACGGCTGAACAGGCGTTAAGGATGATGCGCCAGGAAAAGCCAGACGTTGCCCTGTTGGACGTGATGATGTCCTATGTACTCGATGGCTTGAATCTCACGCGCCAAATGCGGGATGACCCAGAACTCCGCGATATCCCGGTGATCATGATCTCGGCGATTGTCAGTAGGGAAGAAGCGGGGGTCTTTCCAACCGATGAATATCTGGCGGTTGACGCATTCATGACCAAACCCGTTGATCCGGCGGACTTGTTACAGCAAGTCGCCGCACTAATCCAACGCCGCAAAGGCGGCGAGACTAGCAAGGGGGGAAAATGCAACCATTAGAAGCCAAAATTGCTGATCCAGCCAAACGCTCCATGCTATTAACTGCACTCTACATTGCCCAGGAGCAGTATGGCTACCTGACCAAGGAAGCCATAGAACGTGTAGCCACACGGTTAGGGTTACCTGTAGCGGACGTGTATTCCATGGCTAGTTTCTACAGCCTCTATCGTCTGCAACCCACAGGACGCTATGTATTGCAAGTCTGCGAGGGGTTATCCTGCCATCTCGTAGGTGGCGCGGACCGCCTGGTTGATTACCTACGCAAGAAGTTGGGCATCGAAGTAGGAGAGACGACCCCTGATGGCTTGTTCACCTTGCAGACCGTGCAGTGCCTGGCTTCCTGCGGCACGTCTCCGGCGATGCGCGTGAACGATGCGCTGTATGAGAACATGACTGCCGAGAAAGTAGACGAATTATTGGACACACTAAGGGGGTACCATGTTTGAGAAAGTCTTGACGCGAAATTTTAGCTTACCTCGTTCAGAGAGCATTGACACCTATCTGGCGAATGGTGGCTATCAGGCACTGCAGAAGGTGCTCCGCGAGTACACGCCGGAGCAGGTGATTGAAATGGTTACCGCTTCCGGTCTGCGCGGGCGAGGGGGTGCCGGTTTTCCGGCTGGGCGCAAGTGGGCTTTTATTCCTAAAGATCCACAGATTGAGAAATATGTCTGTGTCAACACGGATGAGGGAGAACCAGGCACCTTTAAGGATCGTGAACTAGTCGAGAAAGATCCGCATCAGGTGATCGAAGGGGTCATCATTGCCAGTTATGCCGTGGGAGCCCATCGCGCCTTCGTCTACATCCGCGGCGAGTTTTTCCTGGGTGTGAAGCGTTGGATCAAAGCGATTGACGATGCTTACGCCAAGGGGTTCTTGGGCAAAAACATTCTGGGCAGCGGGTTCTCGCTCGATTTGTCCGTGCACCGCGGCGCTGGTGCATATATTTGCGGTGAGGAGACCGCCTTGATCGAATCCCTAGAGGGCAAACGTGGACAGCCCAGGAAAAAACCGCCCTATCCAGCTAGTGTGGGCTTGTGGGGCAAGCCGACTTTGGTGCACAATGTGGAGACATTAGCGAATGTCCCACATATTATCAACCGTGGTGCAGAATGGTACGCCAGCATAGGCACGCCCAAGAGCACTGGCCCCAAGATCTTTTGTGTCAGTGGGCATGTCAAGAATCGTGGCATTTTTGAGTTGCCCCTTGGCGTACCGTTGCGCGAGATCCTCTACGAATATGCGGGCGGAATGGCTTTTGACAAGAAGCTGAAGGCAGTTATCCCGGGGGGCGCCTCCACTCCCATGCTCACCCCTGACCAACTGGATATTCCAATGGCTTTTGAGACACTGGAAGCGGCTGGGACGATGCTGGGGACCGGCGCCATCATTGTCATGAATGAAGACACCTGCATGGTGGATGTAGCGCGGCGGTTAATGCGCTTTTTTGCGCATGAATCCTGCGGGCATTGCACACCTTGTCGAACAGGCACGACTCGTATGCTAGCGTTGCTGGAGGATCTGGAACACGGAAGGGGCAAGGCTGAAGACATCGAGCGTCTGGAAGAGATTGCTTCCAAGATGCGCGGCTTGACCTTCTGCCCGATGGGTGATGCTGCAGCGAACCCCATTCTGAGTAGCCTGAAGTTGTTCCGGGATGAGTATGAATACCATGTGAAATACAAGCGCTGTGCGGTAGCGGCATAGCGTGAGAATGATTTTTCTGCGAGGAGGAACCTGTGTCCAAGAAAATTTTGGTGGTAGATGACGACCCTGACTTTGTCGAGGCTATGCGCCTGACTTTGGAGCCCCATGGCTATCAGGTCATCAGCGCCGCCAGTGGCGATGAGGGCCTTGCCAAGGTGAAATCGGAACGACCCGACTTGGTGATCCTGGATGTGATCATGTCTTCGGTGCTGGATGGTCTGCAGATGAGCCAGCGTATGCAGGAAAACCCAGAGCATAAGCGGATTCCTATCCTTATGGTCACCTCGATCGCCAATACGGACTATGCGGCGCTGTTCCCGACGGATGAGTACATCAGCATTGATGGTTTTCTTTCCAAACCTGTGCCGCCAGATGTCCTGCTTAAACGTATCTCGGAGCTATTGCAGCGCTGAATGGCTATTTGCTAAAAACTCCACGATTAGGTTATCATGCATGTGAACTGCTCACTCTTTGGAGAGCGAGTGCATGAGCAGTAGCGAGTTCCCATGTGCCCCTAATTGCATTCAGTTAGGGGCACATGGGAAAAGGGACATCTGCTGGAGGATATGAAGATGACAGCCAAAGTGAAAGCAGGGGGCATCATCCGTAATGAGCGGTTGGCAAAGATCGGGGTCATGTCTGCCCCTGACCGCTGCGGCCTGGCGTGTGATGTGCTTCGGGCGCTTGGCGACAAAGGAATTAATGTCGAGTTTATCGTGCAGTGCACAGACTTGGCGAACAATAGCCACATTGTCCTCTGTGTTCGTGAAGAGAACCTAGAGCAGGCGCTTACGGTGCTCAAGCCATTGCAGAGCGCGGTCAGGGCAGAGGAGATCACTTATCAGCCCAATGTCGCCATCGTATCTGTCTTTGGGCCCGATTTCCGCGAGCGCCCGGCCGTTGCCGCCGCAGTCTTTGCCGCCATGGCTTCAGCGGGAATTAACATCCTAGCGATCAGCACATCCATCTCTACCGTCTCCTGTGTGATAGATGGGAATCGAGTGGATGATGCAGTAGTGGCCTTGAGGGAGTTCTTTGATCTACCATAAATGGAATGAGTGATAATGGACAATAGACGGCGGGGCGTCTCAGCGGCGCTCACGCCATGCAACTAGTAATCCGAACTTGCTATTCCAGCGAGGTACATTGACCGAACAATTATCCCTTTTTCCACAACTCAGTTTAAAAGAGCGCACAGACCAGTTGATCGAGTTCCGCTGGCTTTTTGTGGTGGGTGCTCTGATTGGTATTTCAATCGGTAACCTTGTTTTCCCCGAATCGCTGCCCATACCCATTTTGCTCGTCATCACGGCGGCGATGGCTATCGGCAACGGCTTGTTGTGGTGGTACGCTAGGCGTTTGGCTGCTTCTCCGGCGGAAGGCCGGGAAGCACGCTATTTGAGGTTTGCCCATGTGCAAATTGTCCTGGACATTGTCGCGCTCACTGTGCTCCTCCATTTTACAGGTGGAATTGAAAATCCACTTTACCTGTTGTATATTGTGTATGTTACCGTAGCCAGCATCCTTTTAGCTCGCCTCTATAGTTTCCTCTATGCTGGGCTTTCGACTGCGCTCTTCTCTGGCCTCGTGCTTGCTGAGTACTGGCAATTCATCCCACATGTGCACCTAGCCGGCTTTGTCTCTCCACAGCGTTATCAACGCGGCCTTTACGTAACGGTGGTATTATTTGCCTTAGGGTTCACCTTGTTCTTCTGTGCCTATCTTGCTTCTTCTATCGCGGAGATGTTGCGGCGTCGGGAAAAGGAGCTGCTTGAAGCCAATCTCTCCTGCGAGATGCGCGCAGGAGAATTGGCGAAGTTGAATGCCAGGCTAGCCGAATTGGATAAGTCACGCTCCCAATTCATCCGGTTGGTGACACATGAGCTGCGTGCACCAGTGGCGGCGATCCAGAGCTACTTGCGCTTAATCCTGGATGGATATGTGCCACCCGAAAAACAAAGGGAGATCATCGAAAAATCAGAACGACGTGCGCTGGAGCAATTGGCGCTGATCAGTGATCTGCTTGAACTGGCCCGTTTGCAGGACAGGCGGGCCGAAGCTGAACCGGAATTGGTAGATGTTGCCGCGGTGCTGCGCAGTGTCACGGACTTGATGCAAGCCCGTGCCGAGGACAAGGATTTGCTCTTCAGTGTACAAATAGAGCCAAATGTCCCTCCGGTTCGGGCTACCCCCGAACATATTAAGCAACTATGGACGAACCTGATCAGCAATGCCATTAAGTACACCGAACCCGGTGGCATTGTAGTTGTTACTCTGTCGCAGAATCCCAATTACGTGGTGGGCACAGTGCGTGACACGGGTATTGGCATGACCCCGGAACAGATGTCGCATCTCTTTGAGGAGTTCTATCGCACAGAAGAAGCGAAGGCGATGGAGCGCCAAGGGACTGGCTTAGGGCTTGCGATTGTGAAACGCATTGTCGAGTCATACGGGGGTAGGATTTGGGTGGAGTCAGAAAAGGGCAAGGGCAGTAAGTTCAGTTTTGCCTTGCCCAAAGCGATGTAAGGGCTCCTGTAGAGAGTGTTGAAAAAGCCCTTTCAATGTCATGCTGAACCTTCGCCCTGAGCCAAGCGAAGGGGAAGTGAAGCATCTCACGGTACTTGGAAAAATACGGCTAAAGTTACGCAAGACCCCTTCGTTGCACTCAGGGCAGGCTCTTCGCTTTGCTCAGGGTGACAGGATTTTTAACACTCTCCTGTAGAAGAAGTCCAAGAGGCAATCCGTTATGGGATTGCCTTTTTTGTTGTAAGCAACCTACAGAGAGCCCATCAGGCGTTTGAAAGTCAAGCCTTTGGCTTCTTTCAACCTCTTATTGATCTGGCCGGCCAGCTCTTTCATGACAACAAAGCCCATGTGGCTATCACGTTCCAACAACTCGTTCAGTTTTTTGCCATCAATGGCGATGAGGCGCACGTCGGTGAGACACAAGCCGGAAGCAGTCATCCGGCGAGGCTTGACCAGGGATGACCAGCCCATAAAATCCCCTGGCTTGTCCAGGAGGATTGTGGCATCCTGGCAGTAGTCGGGTTGGGGGCAGATTTCATATTGCAGGCTTACCTTTCCCTCCAGCAGGATGTAGAAAGTGGTTGCTTCATCTCCCTCGCTGAACATAAGGGTACCCTGTTTGTAACTCTCCTCACGCGCAAAGGGGAGGATCTGCTGCAATTCCTCATCCGTCAGTTCGGAGAATAATTCGCAGGTACGTAATTGATCAATAGTAACCACAACTGCCTCCTTTGTTGGCTTATACTCCCAACCACTCTATTATACCATACAAACTCCCGTGCTCCAAGGAGGGCTGGCAAGGTTCTAACAGATTCTAGGCAGTTGCGCACCAGCCAGCATGTCGAGAATCCGATGAGCCCCAAGAGTGGTATGCAGTATAACTTTTCCAGGGTGAGCAGCCGTAACATGCCCAATAGTAACTGTTTCGCGGCCATGAGGGTGTCGGCGCATGGCAGCTAGTATCGCGCTTTCAGCCTCCGGTGCCACGATGGCCACCAGCTTTCCCTCATTTGCCGCATAGAAGGCGTCAATTCCCAGTAATTCACACGCAGCATGTACGCTTTCGGGGATGGGCACACGGGCTTCCTCTATTTCTATACCCACCTGGCTTTGAGCTGCCAGTTCATTGAGCGTGGTTGCCAGCCCACCACGGGTTGGATCGCGCAGGCAATGGATACGCATATCGGCCTGTAGCATGGCTGCTACCAGGCTATTGAGCGGTGCACAGTCGCTGTGCAGAGGAAAGGAAAAGCGTAGTCCTTCGCGTTGGCTCATGACTGCCAAACCGTGCAAGCCAATAGGGCCACTGAGAATCACCACGTCGCCTGGTTGTGCATTTGCGCCAGAAATATGCACTCCCTTAGGCACAATGCCTACGCCTGCTGTGTTGATAAAGATCTGATCCGCATTGCCTCGGTCAACTACTTTGGTGTCCCCAGTGATAATTTCCACGCCTGCCTCGTCCGCAGTTCTGGCCATGGAAGCCACGATCTGTTCCAAGTCAGACAATGGAAGCCCTTCTTCTAGAATAAAGCTGGCGGTCAGATAGAGTGGCTGTGCACCAACCATAGCCAGGTCGTTCACAGTGCCGCAAATGGCGAGTTTGCCAATGTCCCCGCCTGGGAAAAAAATTGGTTGGATGACATAGCTATCTGTGGTCAACGCCCACTGTACCTCTGTAGAAGAGGAATGCCTCCATACTGCGGCATCATCTCGCATAGCGAGCAAAGGGCTGCGAAAATGTTTCAGGAAGACGTTGCGAATTAGGTCATGGGTTAGTTTTCCACCACTGCCATGAGCGAGAAGGACTTCTTTAGCCATTTATGCCTCACTATATTGCATGTAGGCGGCGCAGGCGCCTTCGCTGGAGACCATGCATGGCCCGATGGGATGCTCAGGGGTGCAAACACGCGCGAATAAAGGGCATTGAGGGGGTTCTGTCACCCCGCGCAGCACCTCGCCGCAGCGACAGCCCGCAGGTTCTTGAGAAGGGCTGATTTGTACGGGGAAATGAAGCGCGGCGTCGAATGCACGATACTGCTCACGTAACAATAGGCCGCTAGAAGGGACAACGCCTAATCCGCGCCACTCTGCCGGGCCAATCTGGAAGACTTGGTCCATCAGTTCCTGGGCTCTGCGATTGCCCTCTGGACGCACACTGCGTGCATAGCGATTGCTCACCGCCGGAGTGTGTGCCTCGATCATGTCCACCAGAGCGTAGATAGCCCACAGGATGTCCAATGGTTCGAAGCCAGCGATAGCGCAGGGGATGCCATAATCGTTTGGCAGGAAGTTCCAACTGTCCGCACCGATGACAGTGGTAACGTGGCCAGGGCCAATAATGCCAGAGAGGTTAACCTCCCCCGCATCCAAAATGGCTTTGGTAGCCGGTGGAGTCAGCTTGTGCAAAGACAGGATGAAAAAGTTGTCCACATCTTCTTCCTGGGCCTGTAAGATGGCGGCAGCTACTGTTGGCGCAGTAGTCTCAAAACCAATAGCCAGGAAGATCAGGGGGCGGTCGGGGTTAGCCCGCGCGATAGATAGGGCATCCAAACTGGAGTACACCATGCGCACATCTGCGCCTTGAGCCTTGGCGTCCTGCAACGTGCCATTGCTGCCGGGCACGCGCATCATGTCGCCAAATGTGGCTACAATGACCCCTGGCAGGTGAGCCATCGCGATGGCTCGATCCAGATCGCTGCTGGCGGTAACGCAGACGGGACATCCAGGGCCAGAGAGTAGGGTTACTGTGCACGGCAATAACTGCCGCAAGCCAAATTTGAAAATGGCGTGGGTATGCCCGCCACAGAATTCCATCAGTCGGACTGGATGTGTAGAGCGCTTGTGGATCAAGTGTAGCAGCCTCTGCGCTTTTTCTGGGTCGCGAAACTCGTCAATGTACTTCATTTTCCACTCAGTTCATGGTTCGGGGCAGATTGACTGACTGGATTGTCTGTATCTTGCAGCATCTGGGCGGTGAACTCATCCAGTTCTTGAAATAGTTTGAGTGTTTCCAAGGCTTCTGCCTCATCGAGAACGCTAATGGCAAATCCTGTGTGGATGACAACATAGTCACCAACACGCGCCTCAGGGGTAAGTGCAACGCTAATCCGTCTGCGCACCCCGCTAAAATCAACCTCCGCTTCTTGACCTTCAATGGACAGGATTCGAGCAGGTACAGCTAGACACATCTTTTATCTCCGTATTCCATAGTTACAAGTTACTGCGAGGATTGAAAATGGGCAATCATTGCCTGACCCAAAGACAATCCACCATCATTGCAGGGCACCTGGCGATGCACCAAGATGCGAAACCCCTGCTTTTTCAGATCCTCCACAGCCAGGCGGAGGAGTTGGCGATTTTGAAAACATCCCCCGGACAGCGCCACGGTATTGAGACCTGTTTCCTCACGCATGAGCAGGCTCATTTGCACGATGATCTCGGCCATTGTATTGTGAAAAGCCGCCGCGATTTCCGATGGGGGTTTCCCTGCCTGGATGTCTTGAACCAGAGCCGCGAGGAGCGTTTCCAGGTGTACCACGCGCTTCCCGTCATCCGCGTCAATTGAGAAGGGATACTGTTTTCCTCTGTCGCGCTGGATATCCCCAGCAATCATTTCCAACTCAATGGCTGCCTGTGCTTCATAACTGGTCTCCAGGCAAATGCCGAGCAAGGCGCTCACAGCATCGAATAATCGCCCACAGGACGATGTAAGGGGGGTGTTAATGCCTTGATCTACCATTTGTTGAATGATTTCGGCTTCCTGAGCTGGTACGGAAGCGAGGAATGGCAATGCAGGGATTTCTCTCAGGCAATAGTGCAGATAGCCAAAGGCTATGCGATACGGCTTGCGAGTCGCGGCATCTCCTCCTGGTAAGGGGAGGTACTGAAGATGCCCAAAGCGTTCGCATGAGGAATAGCCCGCAATGAGGAACTCGCCGCCCCAGATATGCTCATCGTTGCCAAGCCCTGTTCCATCCAGAGCTACCCCAATCACTGGTCCTGCCTCTAGAGGCCAATCGTTGTCCGCCAGACAACTGGCAATATGTGCATGGTGGTGTTGAACCTCAAAGAGGGGCAGGCCCTCAGCCATCGCACGCTCTCGCGCATAGCGTGTGGCGAGGTAATCAGGATGCAGATCACATGCCAGCATTTCTGGTTGGGTACGAAACAGGTGCTCGTAGAGTTTTACTGTGGCTTCAAAATGCTCCAACGTCTCCAGGTTTTCCATGTCACCGATGTGCTGGCTGACGAACGCGTACTGGTCGCGCGTCAGGCAGAAGGTGTTTTTCAGCTCAGCGCCGCAGGCTAGGATATTGCGCAGGGAGAAGGAAAGGCGAACGGGGTTGGGCGCATATCCGCGTGCCCGCCGTATGGGTTGCGGTTGCCCTGGCAGTGGTACAAACCAAACACTGTCATCATAGCGTGCGTAAATGTCGCGATTATGGAAGAGAAAAGCGTCGGCTAGAGAGGCCAAGCGGCGCAGTGCCTCATCGTTATCCTTCGCAATGGGTTCCTCAGACAAATTGCCGCTGGTCATCACCAATGGCCGGCCTACTTCCCTCAGCAGCAGATGGTGCAAAGGGGTGTAAGGCAGCATGACACCCAGATAGCGGTTGTTCGGGGCCACATCGCGCACCACCGATGATTCCTCCCGCCAACGCAACAACACTATGGGACTGGCGGGCGAGGTGAGCAATGCCGCTTCCTCTGGAGTTACCCAGCAGTGGCGCTGAATATCGTCTAGGCTGGGCATCATCAAAGCGAATGGTTTGTGGGGACGATGTTTGCGTTCACGCAGATGCCTCACTGCATCCTGATTTGTTGCATCACAGGCCAGGTGAAATCCACCTAACCCCTTCAATGCCAGGATAGCCCCCTGTTTGAGCAACTGGCTGGCAGCGATGATAACTTCCTTGTCCTTTCGGTCTTGGGGTACAGCGTTCGCAGCGTTTGATAAGGCATGGGAGCCCAAAGGAGGCAATGTGATGAGCTCTGAGCGCTCAACCAACCAAAGGTGAGGCCCGCAAACTGGACAGGCATTGGGCTGCGCGTGAAAACGCCGATTCGCGGGGTTTTCGTATTCTGCTTGGCACTCCGCGCACATGGTAAAATCGCGCATTGTCGTCTTGGGACGGTCATATGGGATATCCTCGATGATCGTAAAGCGTGGCCCACAGTTGGTGCAATTAATAAATGGATATCCGTAGCGCCTGTCTTGGGGATCGAACAACTCGCGCAGACAATCTGCACAAGTGGCAATGTCCGGCGATACCAATTGATAAGCACCGGCCTGTGGCTGGCTTTCCAGGATAAGGAACTCACCATAGCCATTGGGCGATATATCGGTTACGGAAAGGGACTCGATGCGCGCCAGCGGCGGAGCTTGCGTAGTCAGTTGGTCCACGAAAGCATCCAGCGCTTCCAAGGAGCCCTCAACCTCAATCTCGACGCCAGCTGAGGTATTGCGCACCCAGCCGTGTAATCCATGCGCTACTGCGAGATTGTACACAAAGGGACGGAATCCTACCCCTTGAACGATACCGGTAATTTCAATATGTTTTGCTGTTTGCACGTTTGAAATGGCTACTGTTTTCACCCTTTTCTTTCTCTTTGGTGCAAGACCCACTCTGCCCAGTCGTCTATGCCTTGGCCTGTCTCACAGGAGACCTCAAAAAATTTCACGTCTGGGTTCATGCCCAGCACCAACTTGCGAAATGCGTCTACGTCAAAACGCACGTAGGGCAGCAGGTCTATCTTATTGATGACCACGGCATCTACTGCTACAAAAATACTCGGGTATTTATAGGGCTTGTCATCGCCTTCAGGTACACTGGTGAGCATCACATTGAGGTCTTCGCCCAGTTTGAACTCCACGGGGCAGATGAGATTGCCTACGTTTTCAATCAGCAACAAGTCGAGATCAGCAAGAGGCAATTCCCCCAACGCGCGACGCACCATTTGGGCTTCCAGGTGGCATTGGCCGCCTGTATTAATCTGCGCTACTGGCACCTCTTTCGTCGCCACATGGTCCGCATCCACCGTTGAAGCCACATCTCCTTCAATAACGGCGATGCGCAGGCGATGGCGCAGTGCGTCAATGGTGCGCAAGATCAGGCTTGTCTTTCCGCTGCCAGGCGCAGCCATGATGTTGATAGTGCAAATGCCGTATTGATCCAGTATTTCCTTATTCTGCAATGCGATCTCATCATTGGCGCTGAGAATGCTTTCTACTATAGAAACTTTCATGCGATTGCTCCTTTAGATGACCGAGATGAACGTCTGGCGAGCACAAATTCGCCTCTATTCAATTTCTATGCTTTCTATCAGGAACTCACGGCCTTGGAGAATGTCACCGCCTACTGCTGAGCATTTCGGGCAAAGCCAGTTGGAATCCTTGAGTGTGAACTCTTCGCCACAAGCCCGACAGCGCAGACGCGCGGGAATACGCCGAATAGCCAGTTTTGCCCCTGCAGCAATCGTATCTGGACTGAGCATGTCGAAATAGAACTGAATGGAATCGTCAACAAATCCGGTTAGCTCACCAATGACCAGATGAATGGCGATAATGCGGCGCGCTCCGGCTCGCTGGGCATGCTCAAGCACAACATTCAACACGTTCTGAGTAACAGAGAGTTCATGCATTTTGGACAAATCCAGTCCTGATTATACCACAGGTTTTTGCTTTTGACAAGGTCTCTGCGATGAGGGGGTAGATCATGTTCCCTTGCGCCTGGCTTCATTCCGTAAAGCTTGGCGAGCAATATCCAGGTCTTCCGGGGTATTGATGTTGAAGAAGGATAAGTGCTGGGGGTCGAAAAGATCAACCTCGTCCTGCTCTACGTAACGAATACGTACCTCAGGGAAGAAGCTGACTATGCGTCTTTCGCCGCGCTCCAGCGCTTTAGCAATAGCAGGGAGGCAGGATTTGCTGTATATGGCATGCAAGGGCTCTACATTGCCAGCGAGGCGTGGAATCACGGCATCGAAATCGGCTGCGAGCAAGATCATATAGCGCAACAACTCCAAGTTGAGCAGGGGCATGTCACAAGCCACGAATAGCCCTCGCTCGTAGCGTATTGCTTGCAGACCTGCATCGATACTGCCCAAGGGACCTGAGTCAGGATGAACATCTGGGACGACACGCGCTGGCAACCGTGCGTACGCTGACTCTTCGTTCCCTACGATGATCAAGTCATCACTTAGTGTAGTCATAGTGTGGAAGATTCTTCTCAGTAGCCATTCGCCGTTGCGCTTGAGCAAAGGCTTTAAGGTCAATTTCTGGCTTCTTCCACTCATCATCAGGACTACCGTGCTGATTCTTGACATCATCTCCTCTTTCATGAGGTGCTGACCATACTGTTAGCAATTGGGGGAAAAGCAAACGCGGGGTATTTAAACCTCGCGTTTGCTGATTATCTTCGGCTGCGGATCGCTCTTAAGATCTACCCGCTTATTTTTCCCCGTACAACCACCAATAGATGGTGCCAACAAAAAAGCCTCCGCCAATGATGTTGCCAATGGTCACAGGCAAGAGGTTGGCAGTAAAGAAGTTTACCCAATTCGCCTGGGCAGCGCCGTAGAAGATGCCTAGCGGGATGAAATACATGTTAGCAATACTATGCTCAAAGCCGATAGCCACGAAAGCCATAATGGGGAACCAGATGCCCAGGATCTTGCCGGCAATGTCTTCGGCTGAGACTGCCAGCCACACTGCCAGGCAGACTAGCCAGTTGCAGCCGACACCACGCCAGAAGGCCTGAGCCAAGGTCAATGTTACCTTGCCATCGGCAATGCCCTTTACCCCAGTTAAAAATGGGTCTTTGGCGAATATGCCGCTTGCATAGCAGAGATAAGCAAGAAAGATTGAGCCAATTAGGTTTCCGATGTAGACGAGGACCCAATTTTTAACCAACCCCGACCATCTCGACACTCCTTTGTAGCAGCCAGGGGGTACTAGAGCAGTATTGCCAGTGAAGAGTTCTGAACCGGCAATAATTACCAACATCAGCCCAACTGGGAAAGTGCCGCCAAAGACCAATTTCGATAGTCCAACTAACTCCGGAGCTGTAATGCCTTTGCCTGTGGCGATGGCCACTGTGCCGCCGAAGGCAATGTAGGCACCCGCCAAGAAGCCAAGCACTAACAGCCTGAGTGGTTCTATCTCGGCCTTGGTCTTAGAGATTGCACATACAGCCTCAACGATTTCCGCGGGTTTTTTGAAACTCATTTGGTTTCCCTCCTTATCAGTTCTAACTTGCTAGGCAAAATCGGTCTCAAAATAGGCTTCTTCTTTTGACGCCTTTCAGTCTATTTCGTCCCTTGTTCTTTCTGAGCAAGCAGCTCTTTAATATACTCGACTGCTGGTTGCAAGAGTGCTGCGGTGCCATGGGATAAGCCCCGGTTAAAATCAAATTCCCGACCCCTGAGGGATACTAGGTAAGCCTTTGGCTCTTTTTGATGGAGAGATTTGAGCAGCATCAACAAGGTAGCAGGAGTCATATGATGGGTAAAAGCCGATGGTGAGTACTCTGGTTTTATTGACATGCAATGCAGGTCTGGTACATCCGGGAGTACATGCGCATCAATGAAAATCACTCGGTCATAGTCAGCCAGTGTATCGATGAGCTCTGGCATCAGTTGGGTCAGGAAGATGGAATCAACCGCTGTGCCAAGTTCTTCCAGGCCTGTATCGTATTCCTTCAATGGAGCTTGGCCTAAATGTTGTCTCAGCGCATTCACCACATAGTAAGCCACGCCATCGTCACCGCGATCCAGGTTGCCATAGCCAATCACCAAGGTGCGATCCATAATTCCCATCGCCAATACGTTGACAAGCGGGAGGACATTGTCCTCCCGCTTGTAAGTGTATTTGCTCTCCTGCCTTAGCGGACCAAACGGTCCAAAATCGTGCCGTCCGCTGCGACTAACGTGACTTCCATCGGCATCTGCCCAAAGGCATGCGTGGAGCAGGAAAGGCAGGGGTCATAGCAGCGAATCGCTACCTCAACCCGGTTCAGCATCCCTTCCGTGAGCCTCTTCCCATCCACGAATTGCTTTGCTACCATCCCCGCCGATTTGTTCATCGCCCAGTTGTTGTTGCCGGTTGCTACGATGAGGTTCACCCTCGTCAGCAGGCCGTTTTCATCTGTGTCATAGTCGTGGAACAAAGTGCCTCGTGGCGCTTCGATGACGCCCACACCGTGTCTAGCCAGTTCCACAGATGGGTAGGCACGGATGTCCGTGGACATGATATCCGGATCATCCAGAAGTTCTCCGATGCGCTCCAGGGCGTAGAGAACCTCGATGAGGCGGGCATAATGATAGTAGAGGGACCCTTCGACCGGTTTGCCATTGTTGATCTGTTTGAAGAGCTTGAGCTCTTCATTAGCCATAGGCGTGCCGATTTTGTCTACGACATTCAAGCGTCCCAGTGGGCCAACGCGATAGGCGCCTTGCGGCCAGCCGAGCTTGCGATAGTAGGGGAACTTGAGGAAAGACCATCGTTCGACATGCTCAGCAACATATTCTAAGTAATCGGCTGGCTTGAATTGGGCAAGCAAATTACCCTGGGCATCTTTGACCCGAATCTCGCCATCATATAGTTGGAGGCCACCCTCTTTATCCACCAACCCCATGTAGTTAGACGGGAAAGAGGCGAAGGAATCTGCTAAATCTTTGTTGGCTTCTAACCAGCCTTTGGCAATACTGATTGCCTCTTTGGCGATGCCTATCATCGTCTCACGCTCGGCAGCGATGGCATCACGGTCTTGCGGTTTGAGTGGTGCGTTAACTCCGCCTGGCACCGTGAAATAGGGATGCACACGCTTCCCACCGAGCCTCTCGATGATCTGCTGGCCATAGCGACGCAAGTTGACCGCTTTCAAAGCCAGTGTAGGGTTGGCCTCAATAATGCCAATCACGTTGCGTTTGGCTGGATCCGCATCAAAGCCAAAGATCAAATCGGGAGCTGCCAAGTGGAAGAAATGCATACCGTGCGATTGCACGTACTGACCCATGTGCATCAACTCGCGCAGCAATTTGGCTGGGCGCGGTGGCTCTACACCGGCTACCCCGTCACAAGCTTTCGCAGAAGCTAAGTGGTGGCTAACCGGGCAGATGCCACAGATGCGCTGTGTGATTTGGACCATTTCAAAATATGGCCGGCCTTCGCTGAATTTTTCCACGCCGCGGAACTCGTCCACGTGAAAATATGTTTCTTCAACCTTCCCCTCTTCGTTCAGGTGAATGGTTACCCGTGCGTGGCCTTCAATGCGCGTAACTGGTTCGATAGTTAGTTTTCGAGCTACCACAGCTTCCCTCCTTAATCGTATACAAAGTGCTCAGGCGGCAGGACCACAGGAACACGTCCTGCGAGCAGCTCCGACAGTGCGTAGAAAAGGGCGTCTGCACGAGGCGGGCAGCCGGGGATAAACAAGTCTACCTTCACCACGTCACCCACTCCCGTGACTCTATCAAGCGGCTTTCCTAATTCGGGAGAATCTGGTATCACTCCATCCACCGTACTCTCCGTTTCCAGGTAAGCCCGTCTGAGTGCTGCTTCTGTGCCCACCAGGTTACGCGAAGCAACGATCCCACCAAAGGTGGCGCAGTCGCCAACGGCAATAAGAATTTGGCAACGTTCACGCATTTGCTTGGCTACCTCAATATTGTGTGTGTTGCTGATAGCGCCGGTGAGAATGCCTACGGTTACTCCTTCCTTGGGAGGATGCTTCAGATCGGTAATAGGGCTGGATGTAAATTCGACCAATTCCAATAGTTTGACGATGCGGTCGTCAATGTCCAGCAACGACATATGGCATCCTGCACAAGCGGCTAACCAGTCAGTCGCGATCTTTACTTTTGCCATTGTAGCATCTCCTTTCAAAAGATCCTTGGCCTAGCTTGGATGGATAGCTTGAGCAGCGTGAGCCGAAACTTCATCTAGTGAAGTTCCGATCTTTTTCCCCATCTTGCTCGCCAGCAGGGAAAGGATCTCCCAATCCGGTTTGGCCTCTCCCTTGGGTTCTACGGCTTTGTTGACCTTCTGTATGCGGCCCTCTGTGTTAGTTACGGTACCTGTTCGCTCAGCCCAGATCGCCATGGGCAATACCACATCTGCGCGCTCAGTAAGCGGTGATTGATAACTGGCTTGCACAATGACAAAGGCATCCTTCTTTACTAGCTCACCGTTCCAGTTCTGCTCGCCGAGGAGCACATACAAAGCCTTGCTCGCAGATGGGTCAAAGCCACTGTTCAGGCCTAATGCTGCTGCCGCGCGTGTATTGACACCGGGTTCAAGTGCCACAAAAGCAGCTTTGCCGCTCAGTTTCTGTAGTGCCCTGGCTGCTTCGCTAGTTACACCAGCGCCATACAGCACTACCGGATTGGTTGCACGCTGGGCAAATTCTATCGCCTTCTCAACCTCTGCCATACCAAGGTTCATGGAAGCAAATGCTGCCAACCCATTCTCTTGGTCATCTACGACTATCAATCGTGCGCCTTTGTTCAGGGCACGCTTGATGAAGAAGGAAGCAACTGGCTGTTCACTGGCTGGATTGGCGCCAACCAGCAAGATGATATCGCTGTTGTTGACATCTGCCAGTGAGCCATTTGCCTTCTCCACCATTTTGGGCGCTACATCATTGAGCAAGCCCACATTGGTAACTCCGAGTTCTTGACGGAAGAGCTTGTCCAGCAAATATAACGCCTCATTGGTAGCATACGTCGTGGTCAACACTCCCCAATCTTTTGCGTTGGTGTCTTTCAATGCTTGAACCACTATCTGTACGGCAGTATCCCAATCCACTTCTTTGAGTACGCCGTTTTTCCGTACCAGGGGCTTGGTAATCCGGGGACGAGCATCGTACAGGGGATCAAAGCGTCCTTTCTGGCAAAGCAACCCGGCATTTACTGGGGCGTTCCAATCTCCCTCGATGCGCAGCACATTGCCATCTCTGGTTACGATTTCCATGCCGCAACCGATGCTGCACTGTGCACAAGTGCTCTGAATATGCTGGGTCTGAATGTCGCGGCCCATGAAAGCACTACGCTTATCCACGAGAGCACCGGTAGGGCATACTTGCAGGCAGGTGCCACAGGAGACGCAAGTGGACTGACCGAAGGGGACATCCATATCTGCCTGGATCATGGATGCTGCACCACGTTGCCGCACACCCAGGGTGTGATTGGCTACAAGTTCGCTGCAGGCGCGTACACATCGTCGGCAGAGGATGCAGCGATTGTGATCCATCAGGAAATACTTGCGGCTGGCGTCCACTGGGAAGCGCTTGGTATAGGTGGGATAAACCCAATGGTCTATACCATAGCGGTAGCCCAGAGCCTGCAATTCGCAGTCACCGCTCATCTCGCAGTACATGCAGTAGTGGTTTCGTTCTGCAAAGAGCAGGTCTAGCACGAATTTCCTTGCGTCTGTTACCGGCTGTGACTCCGTTTGCACCTCCATTCCCTCTGCAATCGGGAAGGTACAAGCTGGCTGTAGGGTGCGCTGACCTTTGACCTCCACTAGGCACATGCGGCAGGCACCGATCGGCGCCAATGCCGGATGGTCGCAAAGCGTCGGGATGTCGATATTCGCCAGCCGTGCCGCCTGGAGCACAGTACTGCCTGCTGGTGCACTGACTTTCTGGCCATTGATTGTCAAATTGACCATCGCCATTGTTTGCTTAGCCTCCTTTCTGGTTTCCTTCTCGAAAAATGATATAGCCCCTTTGCTCTGAGTTTCGGTAATAGGAGATTAGCCCAACTGCCTGTTGATCTTTGCACATACAGGACTTCACTACTCATTTTACTGCATTTTCTCCTGATTACCAAAGCTACCACAGGGACTGACAATCCTTTTGTTCTGTGCCGGGTTGCCAAGCGCTGGGTTCATCTAGTACTCCTCGAGGTCACAGCGCAGGCAGCGTTTGGCTTCTTCACGCGCCACTTCTTCGCTGAAACCCAGTTCGATCTCGGCAAAGTTCTTCACGCGTTCTTCTGGAGCCAGGGTGGGCATTTCTGGTCGTTTGGCTTCGGCGTAATCTTCGCGGTTGTACTTCAGTTCCACCGTGCGATAAGCCAGCCAGGCTTCTTTGGATTGCGGCTGACCTTGTTGCAGGTATTCATCCACGGCCATCGCCACCTTGTTGCCTTGGGCCACGGCTTCGATGACGGTAGCGGGTCCCAGGACGGCATCGCCGGCGGCGAAGACACCAGGGCGCGAGGTGGCGAGGTTTCTGCTCACCTTGAAGGTGGCATCGCGGTTGACCTCTGGGGCATCGCCATTGAGGGCGGAGAGGTCTGGGGCTTGGCCGATGGCGGGGATGATGACATCCACGTCCATGACATAGCCTGCGCCTTCAATGGGCATGGGGCGGCGTCTGCCGCTTTTGTCGAATTCGCCCAGTTGTTGGGGCTGGAGTTCGACGGCGGAGACCTTGGTATCGCCCAGGATGCGGATGGGGTTGGTGAGGAAGTGGAATTGGACGCCTTCCTCCTCGGCTTCGCGGACTTCGAGGTCCTGGGCGGGCATTTCGGCTCGAGTACGGCGGTAGACGATATGCACTTCGGAGGCGCCGAGGCGCAAGGCGGTGCGAGCGGCGTCCACGGCGGAGTTACCACCGCCGACGACGAGGACGCGCTTGCCCTGCATCTTGGGCGGCTTGCCCAAGGCGACGTCTTTCAGGAAAGTAGTAGCGTGGATCACGCCATCCAGGTCTTCGCCTGGGATGCCGAGGCGGCGGCTGCTGTGGGCACCGATGGCGAGGACAACGGCCTGGTAGCCCATTTTGTCGAACAGTTCATCCAGGGTGAAGTCTTTGCCGAGTGCGGTGTTGAGCACGATATTGACTCCTGCACGGCGGATGTTGTCAATCTCGGCATTGAGGATATCGCGCGGCAGGCGGTATTCAGGGATGCCGAGTGCCATCCAGCCGCCGGCGACTGGGGCGGCTTCGTAGACGGTTACCTTGTAACCCCACTGTGCCAGGCGCAAGGCGGCGGTGAGACCGGCTGGTCCCGCGCCAATGATTGCCACCTTCTGGTCTTTAGGTTGTTCAAGCAATGGCGGGGTCCAAGGGTTCTTGAGTTCGTGGTCAGCCATGAAGCGTTTCAGTTGGCGGATGGCAACGGGTTGATCCAGTTCGCCGCGGCGGCACTTGCGTTCGCAGAAGGCTGGGCAGACGCGGCCGCAGACGAGGGCGAAGGGGTTGCGCTGGCGATGGATTTCGAGGCCCTCGGCGTATTTGCCTTCGCTGATGAGGGAGACATAGCTGGGGACGTCCACACCAGCGGGGCAGGCGTTGGTGCAGGGGGCTCTGACGAGAGCCTTGCATACGCCGGCGGGGCAGTGTTTGTCTAGGATGTGGGCTTCGAATTCATCGCGGAAGTAGCGTAAAGCAGCTTTCACTGGGCCTGGTGTGAGCTGACCTAAGGCACAAAGGGACGCTGTTTCCATGCCGTTTGCAATTTGCGTAATGGCGTCCAGGTCTTCCATTGTGCCCTTGCCTTGCGTAATGCGTGTCAGTACCTGCAGCAAGCGCTGACCACCTGCACGACAAGGCACGCATTTCCCACAGGATTCGGCGGTGGCGAATTCGAGGAAGAACTTGGCGAATTCGACCATGCAGGTGTCTTCGTCCACGACGATCATGCCGCCGGAACCCATCACGGCGCCGATTTCCTTGAGTGAGTCAAAGTCCACGGGGGTGTTCAGCGCTTCCACGCCAAGGCAGCCACCCAATGGGCCACCGGTTTGCACAGCCTTGAACTTCTTGCCCTTCAGGATGCCGCCACCGATGTCAAAGATGATCTCGCCCAGCGTGATGCCCATGGGTACTTCGACCAAGCCGGTGTTGTTCACCTTGCCTGTTAGGGCAAAGATGGCTGTGCCGGTGCTGCGGCGCGTGCCGATGCTGGCAAACCAATCTGCGCCTTTAAGGATGATCTGTGGCACATTGGCATAGGTTTTGACATTGTTGACATTACTGGGTTGCCCCCATAGACCAGAAACAGCAGGGAACGGCGGCCTAGGTCGTGGTTCGCCGCGGCGTCCTTCAATGGATGCCATTAGAGCGGTCTCTTCACCGCAGACAAAAGCGCCTGCTCCTTCTTTCAAGGTGAGATAGAAACTGTGGCCACTGCCGAGGATGTTATCTCCCAGCAGTCCGTATTCATGGCATTGTTGGATCGCTAGTTTGATGCGCTTGATCGCCAGAGGGTATTCTGCACGGCAGTAGATGTATCCTTGATGAGACCCGATGGCATAGCTGGCGATAATCATGCCCTCGATGACGCTATGGGGGTCGCCCTCCAGGATGCTGCGATCCATAAAGGCGCCTGGGTCGCCCTCATCGGCGTTGCAGATCAAGTACTTTGGTTCCCCTCGTGCCTTGCGGCAAAATTCCCACTTCAAGCCGGTGAGAAAGCCTGCGCCGCCACGCCCGCGCAATCCAGAGCGTTTGACCTCTTCGATGACTTGCTCTGGAGTCATCTCCGAGAGCGCTTTGCTCAGAGCGGCATAGCCATCGCGGGCGATGTATTCTTCGATACTCTCCGGGTTGATCAAGCCGCAGTTGCGCAGTGTGATGCGCACCTGTTTGCTGTAGAAAGGCAAGTCCTTATAGAAGGGCACGGATTGATGGGAAATGGGTTCTTGGTAGGTCAGGCGGGGTACGACCCTGCCCTTGACCAGCGTTTCTTCTACCAACTGCGGCACATCCGATGCCTTCACCTGGCAATAGAAAATGCCCTCGGGGTAGATGATCATGACCGGGCCCATGGCACAAAAGCCACGGCAGCCAGTTTGTACTAGCCGGACTTCATTCTCCAGCCCTCTACGCTTAATTTCTTCGGCCAACGCTGCGAACACCTCGGGCGATTTCGAGGCAGTACAGCCCGTGCCTCCGCACACGAGGACATTGGCCCTATATAATGGTTCCGCCATTCGATTCCTCCTCGATTATGATGTCTTCATGAGTGAAAATAGTGGGCGAACGCGAGGGTTCGTGCCTATTGTGAGGTAGGCAAACGGCCTACCACCCACTCTTCCACGACGTTGCCCTTGATGAGGTGCTCTTCAATGAGCCGAGGCACCATATCCGGTTTGACATTGCCGTACGTGATGCGCGGCTTGCCTGCCTGCTCGATATCAACCAACGGCTCTTTGACGCACATGCCAATGCAGCCAACAGTGGTTACATGGGCTTCGATGTTGCGCTTCTTCAGCTCTTCGAGAATGGCATGCATGGTCTCGCGTGCGCCCGCAGCAATGCCACAGGTGCCCATGCCCACCGTGATCTTGGTACCTGTTTCGAGACGTACCTTTAGATCCTGTTGTGCCTCCTCACGCAATTTCTTCAAATCTTCAAGCGTCTTCAGTTTTGGCATTAGAAAGCCTCCTTTTTCCCAATAAATTCTGTTTTCTCGATGTTGACAGTACGCATGGCAGTGCATTCGGCTGGAGTGTCTGCACCCTATACCACGCTACTGTTCAGGCTGCCGCAGTGCTGCAAGGCCCTCCCTGAGCGTCTTCTCCAACCATTCCCGGACCAATGGGTGAGACAAGGGGACTGTGCCCAATTCCTGACGCACTTCTGCTGTATCGAGCTCGAACGTCCGCCCGTCAATAGAATGCTTGTAGTAGATATCCACTGGCCTTTCGGACATCAGGACAGCTAGCAATGTTGTCGCCATATCTCCCAAGGGAGCGCGGTCAATATGGCTATGCTGGAATGTCACTTCTAATGTTGTCCCTATGCCAGGTTGGGATTGAATACGCAATTCACCGTTGCATTGTTGCGCCGCTGCGGCAAATAAGGGCAATCCCAGCCCCACATGCCGGGTGGTGCGGGTGGTAAAGAAGGGATCCAACGCCTTCTTGACTACCTCCTCGCTCATGCCACGCCCATTATCCTTGATTGTAATTTTCAGGATATCGTTCTGCAAATCCTCCTCAATGAGCAACTCGATGCGCGTTGCCCCAGCCTCGACCGAGTTTTCGAGTGCATCCAGGATGTGCAAAGACAACTCACGCACTAGTGCAAGTTTCTCACAATTTCAATCATTTTCTCTGGCACCAAGTGACCGACCACCTCGTTGTCCACCATAGCGGTAGGTGCCAAGCCACAAGAGCCCAGGCAATAAACGACCTCATAGGTAACGCGGTAATCCGGGGTCGTTTCCCCCGCTTTGATGCCCAGTTCCTGCTCAATGGCACGGATGATCTTCGCTGCGCCTCGTACATGGCACGCTGTGCCATCGCATTGGCGGATGATATGCTTGCCCCGACGAGTCAGGTAGAACTGCGCATAGAAAGTTACCACACCATACACTTGGCTTAAAGGCACTTTCATGCGCTCGGAGATCCTTTGCAGCACTTCTTTGGGCAGGTAGCCGTAAATCTCCTGCGCCCGCTGCAGGACAGGAATGAGTGCGCCTTTCTCTGCTTGGAATTCCGCAAAGATTGGCTCCAAAGGGCTTAGGTCTAAGGTTTCTCCAGTCACGTTGCAACATCCTCCTTAACCAAACTTTGTTGTATTGCCTAACTTGGCAACCAACTGATGCTTTTGCTGCATCCAAGCGCTGGATATGTTTACGCAGCCAGGATCTTGACTTTACGACCTTCTTGGCCTCGAAAAGCCAGCGCAATTTCGGCAATCGTTGGTGCGCCAAGCGTTAGCACAGTGCGATTGCTCATGTCCTCCAGGCGGTGAGCATCGCCCGAACAAATGAAAGAATACCCCGCTAGCGATGGGTGCTGCTGTTGCAGTTCATGCACGTTGGCCCGGCTCGAGATCTCCATCGCTGCGAATGGAATGCCTGGCGGGACAAAGCCCAGGTTCGCCAGCAGGCTGAAAGACATCCGGTCCACGTGCGCTGGGATGCACAGTCCGCCTCTTTGTACTACCTCTCTAGCAACTTCCTCGACAGTGAGAGAAGTCGCCGTTGCCAACAGCCGCTCATTATAGCACAAAAAATCACCACTTGCATCCACCACGAATTGGGGACCAAAGAAATCGGGATTATTTTTCAGCGGCGGTAGGTGATCGTACACTACCTCCTGCCAATCCAACACCTGCTCTAAGGAATCGAATAGGCAGAGCAGGTGAACCTCTTCTCTGGTCTGGACCTCCATCCCTGGCAATACGCGCAGATCAAAACCCCGTGCTGCCTCTATCACAGCAGCCACGTTCTCCGCCGAGTTATGATCCGTGATGGCAATAATCCCCAAAGCCAATTCGCTTGCCCGTTTGACAATCAGGGGCGGTATCATTTCCACCTCGGCGCAGGCAGACAGGACAGTATGCACATGTAAATCAGCCAGATAAGGTCTCAAAATGAAATCTCAATCGTCAAATCCCAATGACAAAATTGAGTCCCTTTAATGATTGAGAGTGTTGAAAATCTTGTCACCCTGAGCGAAGCGAAGAGCCTGCCCTGAGTGCAACGAAGGGGTCTCGCGTAACTTTAGCAGTATTTTCTCAAGTACTGCGAGATGCTTCACTTCCCCTTCGCTTGGCTCAGGGCGAAGGTTCAGCATGACATTGGAAGGGCTTTTTCAACACCCTCATGATTGGGATTTTGTCATTGGTCATTTGTCATTGGTTATTTCTACACCTTGAATGCCTAATCGCGCCAATTGGCTTACAATGGTAAAGGTCGTATGCGGCGTCGTTAAAATGGGAATCCCCTCCTCATTGGCCTTCTGCAGCGTATCCGCCTCCAAGGGCATGCCCTCGGTCACGATAATGCCGGCCAGTTCCTTAAGGGAGGCAACCGCGACGATATTGAGATGGGATTGCAGAGTGACCCATATGTTCCCCTTGCGTGCCTTAGCCATGACGCAACTGAGTAGGTCAGATGCATATCCTCCTGTTACCTCTGTATCCAGTTTTTCCTGCGCTGTCTGTACGGATAGAGATAGCTTCTCTGCAATCTCACCTAGTGTCATCATGCCCCCCTTGCTGCAGTCACACTGCTCCTATGTCTCCCCTACATATTGATGATAATTTCGAGGCGTGTCCCAATGCCAACCTTGGAGGTGAGATTCATGACATCTGAGCAAGCCTTGATGTTGTTCAACCCCATCCCCGCACCAAAACCCAGTTCACGGATCCAATCTGGAGCGGTGGAAAACCCAGGCTGCATTGCTTTCTCAACGTCTGGGATGCCTGGGCCATGGTCTACCGCGACAATCCTGATTTTATCAGGTTGGATCTCAGCGATGAGTTCCCCACCCTTGGTGGTATGGATAACCAGGTTGGTCTCTGCCTCGTAGCTCGCTACCGCTACGCGCCGTACGATAACGGGTTTAGCCCCCAGCCTTTCCAAGGCACGCTTCAATTTGCTTGCCGCCTCGCCACAATGCACGAAATCCTGTGCCTGCACTTTGTAGCGTAGGATCAAGCCCGTCTGATCCGAGATAATGTCCTCGAAAATATGACTGGCGCGGTAGCGGTGGATCTCCTCTTCATGGTAGTCAATTTCCAACTGGCGCAGCAAGCCGCGCACGATATCGCCTTGCGTCAGGATGCCGACCAGTTTCCCCTCTCTGTTGATGACAGGCAATCTGCCAAAGCCAAAGCGAGCGAACTTGTTGACCGCCTGTATAATGGGTTCATCGGCATACACGGTCTGGATATTGCGGGTCATTTTCTCACCGACGGTGGCGTCAATCTCGCCCGCTTCGAGCGCCTTGATTAAATTTTCAATGCTAATGATACCGACCAGTTCGCCCCCGCTTAACACGGGGGTACCAGAGATACGGTTGAGACGGAGCACTTCCTTCAGGTGGCGCAGCGAATCCTCGGGAGAAACCGTAATGACTTTCCGCGTCATGACCTGTTCAATCTTCAGTTCATAGACCAACTCCTGAAGCTTCGTTACTTCCGGATGCGGTTTTGTAACCTCCGCTGTTTTCTCTGTCGGGACTCTTGTGCTCACCATCGTCGAAAAGTCCTCGTCACCGCCATCAACGCTTACCATGTCCATGCGCTAACCAGATGAGGAGGATTCATCTGCCCATAGGTCGGTGGTCAGTTTGAAAAGGCCGCAACTAGGGAGTCCAGCTTTATACAGACGGCCGCAGGTCTCGTACATCGTGTATTTGGAAGCGAGAAGCGGGATATCTTTTTCTTCTGCTAGGGCGATGGTTTCGGGAGGAGGGAGTTTGCCGCGCACAAAGACGATTGCGACAATGCCCGCCATCTCAGCGGTGCGGACGACTTGCGGGTTGGTCAGGCCGGTCATCAGCAAGGTGCCAGCGTGCGTAAAAGCGAGGACATCACTCATCAGGTCCGCTCCACAAGCCATGGAGACTTCTCTGGAGAGGTCTACATGCGATGAAATCACTTTTCCTTCGATGATGGATAGCACCTCTGCTAATGTCATTCTATGCACCTATCGTGATTTCTCTCCACTGGTTGCCCGTTGGGAGTACGTTGCGTCGAACGCTGCGGCAAGAGAACCTGTGAAAACTATCACAAGCGGGCGCAATTATAGCACATAGCCCCAAGCTTGTCAAATTGAAAATAAGAAAACCTATAGGATCTTTGTCGCCCTCCTACGGTGCAGTATAATGCAAATAGTTCGTTTTATGGGAGGATGAGTATGCCTAAGGGGATCACTGTCGTTGGCTTAGGGCCAGGTGCGCCTGGCTTGCTGACGGTGGAAGCACAACAGGTTTTGCAAGAGGCAGAGGAAATCTACTTGCGCACGCGGCGGCACCCCACCGTGGAAGCTTTATCGCTGGCGGCAAAAATCTATTCTTTTGACGATGTGTATGAGCAGAGCAGCACTTTTGAGGAGGTCTATGCCGAGATCGCTTCACGGGTGATAGACCTGGGGCGTCGAGCGGAAGGCGTGATCTATGCGGTGCCTGGACATCCGCTCGTTGGAGAAGCCTCTGTGCAGCGTATTCTCGTACTGGCTGAGCAGGAAGGCCTGCCAGTGCGTATTGTGGAAGGCGTGAGTTTTGTAGAGCCAGTGTGCACCTGCTTACGCCTTGACCCATTGCAAGGCTTGCAGATCGCCGATGCTACTGCTTTGGCTTCCTCTCATTATCCCATGTTCAATCCCGACCTGCCCTTACTCATTGGGCAGCTTTACAGCCGAGACCTGGCCGCTGAGATCAAACTAGTGCTGATGATGGTTTACCCCGATGACCATCCCATCACCTTGGTACAAGCTGCCGGCACTGCGGCTGGAGCCTCGTTCACCATTCCGCTCTACGAGTTGGATCGTTGTGCGGACATCAATCACCTGACCTCGTTATACGTGCCCCCGCTTTCCCAGCCTGGCTCTTTGGCGGCGTTTCAAGAAGTGGTTGCACACCTACGCGCCCCTGAAGGTTGCCCCTGGGACCGGGAGCAGACGCACCGCTCTTTGCGCCCGTTTTTGCTGGAAGAGGCGTATGAGGTGCTACAGGCTCTGGATAACGAGGACTTGGACTCACTGAAGGAAGAGTTGGGCGATCTTTTGTTGCAGATCCTCTTACATACCCAAATCGCTATCGAGCAGGGCGAATTTCAGATGGCAGACGTGGTATCCTCAGTGGTGGCAAAACTGAAGCGCAGACACCCCCACGTTTTTGGCCAAGTACACGTCTCCAATGCGCAGGAGGTGCTGATCAATTGGGAGCGCATCAAGAGCGCAGAGAAAGCCGCCCAGCATCAGGGAGAAGAGGAACATAGCGGGGTGGAAGGGCTTCTTGCCGGCATCTCCCAAGACCTTCCGGCATTGGCTCGTGCCCAAGCGTTGCAACGCCGAGTCGAACGTACTGGGCTGGATTGGCCGGATATCCGTCACGTGTGGTCAAAGGTAGAAGAAGAGTTGACGGAACTGCGTGCCGCTCGAACGGAAACTGCTCGAGAGGTGGAACTGGGCGACGTGCTGTTCTCCCTGGTTAGCCTGGCACGTTGGCTGCACATTGACGCAGAGAGCGCCTTACGCGAAGCCACTGCACGCTTTGAGAGGCGCTTTCAGGAAGTGGAACGAAAATGCACTGAACACGGACAACAAATAGATCACCTGGAAGGATCTCAGTGGGAAGAACTGTGGAGAGAGGCCAAAAAACGCGGCTGACCACTGCTGATGCCCATTTTGCTCCAGCCAATGGCCAGCCGTTTACAGTCGGGGCGAGAGGATTTGAACCTCCGACCCCAGCGGCCCGATCGCTGTGCGCTACCAAGCTGCGCTACGCCCCGCTGTCTGTTCCTATTATACACAATTTCAGGATTCGCGCAAACTCCGCTACATCAGCGGATAAATCTGCTGCGCTCTACAGGCAGCTACATCTATCAACCGCGCGAATCCCCTTGGATCGAATAACTCTCGTCCGAAGTATCCTTTGCGGCGCGCTTCTTCATACTGTCTGTTGCCAGCTTCCAAGGCCGCTTCAAAGTCATCCGTGCCGGTCATCGTGGTTTCGAGGAATTCATATTGATCCAGACCGGGCCAGATGCGCCAGCCAACAAATGCGTGACCCGGCACAATGGCGATAACCGGTTCGAGGCTAGCCAGTTCCAACATACTGGCATACAGTACTGCACCGTCTATGCAGTTGGCGCGGCTTTGGCTTTCGTGAAGGCTGGTGATAGGCAACCGCACGCGCTGGGTAATTTGCCCTTCGATCTTGCCAAAGTTCAATGGCGAATTCACATAAGCTAGGCCAGCATCCTTTTTTAATGCATTGTAAATGGCGCGCACCTGCTCCCGCACCAAATGGCGCATTTCTTCTATGCTATTTGTCCCTTGGTATCCTGCGATGCAATGCTTTGGGTGATATTCGACTGCTTTACGCAGGAGGTTTTCGATTTCTGGCATGTGTGGGGTCACAAACGCGCAAAGATGATGGGTCAGGTCAACGATCTTCCCTTCTGGCGTGTGGATTCCCAGCAAGGCAGTATCATAAGCGTGCAGTTTGATGGGGTATGTGCGATCGTATAAGAGCAACTCCATGCCGGAGCCAAACTGGTTCACGGTGACACGCAGAGTCGCGGGGCGGATCTCGGTCAAGGTCATGCAGGGCCCGAGTTGCAGGAGGGGCAGAAGGGCTATTTCTCGACATTCGCCAGCCGGCACGGTAATACTGGAGACGGCTTCATCGCTGAAGCCTTTTATGCTGGCTCTAGCGTAGATTTGAGCAGGCTTGCCTTTGCCACGGTTGTCTATGGTAATTTGAACCAAGGGGAATTCTGCTTCGGTCAAATTGTGGCAAAAGGCAGTGGGCACGATAGGAGTGAGGATCTTGACCTGCACTTTGGGCGCAGTGCTTTCAGAAGGGGCTTCCACTTGGGCGATGCCCGCTTCTTCAGCCAATTGGCGCACGGCTTGAGCATAGAGGGAATTGCGGGGCAGAGCCATTCCGCTCCGCGTGCGAATAATACCCAACAAAAACAGTTTTTCATGGCGCAGGCTCAAATGTCTGAAGGGTGTGGGCTGTTGTACGATCTGGAAAGCAGCATCCAGCAAAGCGGGGTCTTGCAACATCTTGTGCACGTGGTGGATATTTTCATCGGTGTTGAGCATCTCGTGGCGCGCTTTGACCACCCAGGAGGGCTCCGGCAAACTCTTTTCCTGTGCCGCATAGTCAGCAAGATAGGCAGCCATGCGCTGAGTCAAGTAGGGGTGTCCGTGCGTCTGTGCATAGATCGCCTCGGCGAGATCCTGGACCAGCCCCACTTTGAGAGGGGTGCCAGAGAAGCCATAAGCAATCAACTGCTTAACCTCACTCAGTGTTAGGTCAGGTAGATAGACGTTGGTGGTGATGTTGCTGAAGGGTGAAACTACTGTCATACTGAGGTTGAGCAACTCACTGCCACCCGTCAAGAGGAAGATGAAACGGCCCAGTGCCTCAAATCCACTGAGCAACCGGGCACTGAAGACGGCACGCAGTACATTGGCTAGGTATATGGCAGTCTTTTCGGGCAGCGAGCCTATTTCGTCTATCAGGATAGCAACCCGGCCAATGTGCGCAGGCAGTTCGTTGAGGAATTGTTCAAATTCAGGGCCGCTGCTGACCTTATCTGCCCCAGAGGGCAGAAGAGGGAGTTCCAATTGCTTGGCGATTTCCGTAGCAATAAACTGGAAGAGGCCAGATGGAGTAGCATCCGGGATGACCTGCAAATTAACCAGAACGGAAGCCAGGTACGGCGCGAGTTCTCTCTGCAGTCGGTACAGGAAGCTGGTTTTGCCTGTTTGTCTCGCTCCCACTACGGTTACATACGATGTGAGTGGGCCAAGACAGAGCTCACGCACCTTCTTCAGTTCTTTTTTGCGCCCGACGAACAGCTCGCTATCGGCAGGCAGAGGACCTATGAAATGGAAATGTCCATCCATCGCTTCTCCGTGTTGTGTTTACAGTGAGCCTATCGCGTGGCTATATTTTGCCCTTTACACATATTACACCAGTTCCGTACTACCGGCAAACCAGTTGGGACATCGTTCTATCTGATAGCAAGCTCTGCCGCAGGCTGGGCAGGGATTAAGCCGTGCTCTGGAGCAATTCTCCGCGCAGGCCTGCTTTGCTGAGTTCCAGCAATCGCACGGGCAGAATACGGTTGTGCAATTGTTGGTCGCTGGTGACCTCGACGCGGATGTAATTGTCGGTCAGACCACTCCAGCGGTTGTCTATGGCATTTTCCCAGAGGACGTCCATCGTCCTGCCAATGAAGCGGCGGTGGAAAGCCTCCGCGCTATACCTAGCGATGCTGAGCATGAGGTCAGTGCGCCTTTTCTTGACCGATGGGGGAACTTGGCCAGGCATGGAAGCTGCTGCTGTGCCAGGTCGCGCTGAAAAGGGGAAGACATGGATACGCGCAAAGCCCATGGCGGCGACGAAGGCTGCGCTGCTCGCGAATTCTTGTTCATCCTCTCCAAGGAAACCGACGATGACATCTGTGGTTACCGCCAAATCGGGTATCCATTCACGGGCGTAGGCAAGCAGATCACGGTACTGGGCAGTCGTGTAGCGGCGGTTCATCCGTTTCAGCGTGTCATCGCATCCGCTCTGCAGTGGTAGATGCAAGTGACGGCACATGCGCGGGTTTTCCCAGAGGCGTAGCAAGTCAGGCGTCAGGTCCCACGGTTCGATGGAAGAAAGCCGCAAGCGAGGGAAGTGAGTATTCGCCAATATCGTTTGGATCAAATCAGCGAGTGTCTCCCCCCGTTCATGGCCGTAGGCGCCAATGTGCACACCCGTGAGGACCATCTCTTGGTAGCCCTCTTTTTCTCTAGCGATGATTTCCTCTACGATAGCCGCTATCGGCCGGCTACGCTGTTTACCACGGGCAACGCGCACGATACAATAAGTGCAGGCATTGTTACAGCCGTCTTGGATCTTGACGAAAGCGCGGGTGTGTCCAAAGAACCGCGGCTGAGGGCATGCTACTTTGTCCTGAGATGAAAGGTCGAATTGCTCTGCAATCTTCTCCAGGAGATGTTCCTTGGCTGCTGTGCCCAGCACGAGCCTGACGCCAGGCAGTTCCGTTAGTGCATTGGGGTTCATCTCCGCGTCACAACCCGTAACGACGATGCCCGCACGCGGATTGGCCCTGTGGCAGCGCCGAATCAATTGGCGTGACTTGCGTGAAGCGATATGGGTGACGGTGCAGGTGTTGACAATGCACAAATCGGCATCCTCTGGGTTTTCCAGGACAGTGTGCCCTGCAGCCGTCAACTGGCGTGCCCAGCTTTCCACCTCGCTTTGGTTCAATTTGCATCCCAGGGAAGTGAGAAATACGCGCATGGTGCTTTGATTTTTATCCGCTTGTCTTGTATCGCTTTCTATTTATAATCACGGATGAAACAGTGGAGAGGCAAGTCCTATGTTCTACTTTGTGCGTGAAACATTTCTGTTTATTATGGCCAATTTGTTTGACATCACTCTGGTAACTATCGCTTGGTTGCTCTTGCAACTACCCATCATCACTGGGCCCGGAGCCACTGTGGCTGTTTACCATTTTGCTCGCCGGGCTTTGCTGCAAGACGAAGCGCAGTTCCAGGATTTTATCCAGGGATTCAGACGGTACTTTTGGAAAGGTTGGGCTATTGTGCTGCCTTATGTATTGGTCATTCTAATGCTTGTTTATGACATAACCTTTTTCTTATCAGCAGAGCAGTCACAGGCAAAGCTCTTAGCCAGCATACCTATGGCTGTCTTTTCCTTCCTGTTACTCATGCAGACTTATGTGTTTGTGTTCTTTGTGCGCGAAAATGGAGCACTGTGGCAATCTGTCAGGAAAGCTTTCTTGTTAGCCGTGTCGGAACTTTTGTTCACCTTAGTAATGATGCTGTTTACATTTCTGTATCTGGCTGGTTTGTATGTAACCCGCATTGGTTTGGCGATCCTCTTTATTGGGCCTGTGGCTATCCTGCAGAGCAAAGCCGTGCAGTATCTGCTGGCAAGACGTGGCATACCGTTCTGAGAGGTGCTAGAACACTGCTTCCAGTGCCTTGCGCAAGGCAGCCTCTTCGGTCGGCAATACCGTACGCAAGTCGAGCACGAAACTGTCTTTTTCAATGCGCCCCAGCACAGAGGGCGATCCCAAGCGCAGCCGCTTTGCCAGTTCCTGGGGAGCATCTACGTGGATAGCTACTAGATAAGTAGGCAGCGTCTCGCCAGGCAGCGATCCCCCTCCAACGGTAGACCATCCGCTGGTTACATCCGCCGACACACTCTTCTCGCGCAGCCATGTTGCCAACGCGAGGGCACGCGACTGGATGTGTTCCATAGGCATAGCCATCATTTGCCAAACAGGAATCTGTTGGATTGCCTCCCCTTTCAAATAATGGATCAAAGTGGCTTGCAACCCAGCGATGACGCTTTTGCTGACCCGTAAAGCCCTGGTCAGTGGGTGGCGTTTGAGTATCTCGATAAGGCTCTTTTTTCCGATGATGATTCCTGCTTGGGGTCCGCCCAGGAGTTTGTCCCCACTGAAGCAAACCAAGTCAACACCGGTGGCTAGGCTCTCCTGCACTGTAGGTTCATGGCTGAGGCCAAATTGTGCCGTGTCCAAGAGGGCGCCGCTGCCCAGGTCCTCAACAGCTAATAAGCCATGAGCATGGGCTAGGTTCACCATGTCCGTCAGCGGCGTTTCGTGGACAAACCCCAGGATGCGGAAATTGCTGCTATGTACGTGCAGCAACATGGCCGTGTTCGGTGTGATGGCTGCTTCGTAATCGCGTAAGTAAGTACGGTTGGTCGTGCCCACTTCGACGAGGTGTGCCCCGCTTTGAGCCATCACCTCAGGGATGCGGAACCCGCCACCGATTTCCACCAACTGCCCTCGGGAGATGATCACTTCACGGCCTTTTGCCAAGGCAGTCAGGATGAGGAGGACAGCGGCCGCATCATTGTTCACCACCAGACCGGCTTCCGCCCCCGTCAAGCGGCGCAGTAGCGCTTCGGCGTGTACATAGCGTGAACCGCGCTTCCCAGCAGGCAAGTCGTACTCCAGGTTGCTGTAGGCACTCGTTTCGCGCATGGCTTCCTGTGCTACCTGGCTGAGCGGAGCACGTCCTAGGTTAGTATGGATGATAACACCCGTGGCATTGATGACGGGATATAGGCTAGGGCGCAGCATACTAGACAGGTGTGTGGTTACCCTAGCACAGAGATCCTCTGTGTCTGGGCAGGTTTCCCCGTCCAGGATAGCCTGACGCGTGTCAGCAAGGACTTCCTGGATAGCCGTTACAACTAGGTCATGGCTGTGCTCTTGTAGCAATGTCTGTGTAGAAGGTTTTTTCAAAAGCCTATCTACGCTGGGGAGTTTCCTCAATTCGCTTTGGACATTTTGCTTGGCTATTACTTTCATGTTTTCTATTGCTCACTCCATCGGTAGATGCGGAGATCAATTCGCCCATCGGACTCGAATTGAATTCCTTCGTCCTCCAGCAATGCGCGCTGGAGGTGGAAACCGCCTGGCAGAGGGCGTGTGCTTAAAGCGCCTCGCGCGTTGATGACGCGATGCCAGGGCACATCATCTGGACAGACACGCATAGCCCATCCCACTAGACGGGCACCCCTGGGATGACCGAGTGCGGCGGCGATTTGCCCGTAGGTAACGACGCGGCCTGCTGGCACTTGACTTACCCAATTGTATACTCTCTGAAAGAAATCTTTGTTCGTTGGTGATGTCATCTTACTTTGATCCAAATGGCTGCGGGGTGACTGCAGTTGATCATACAAACGTTTTTCAAAACAAGTTGCTCATTTCAGAGCCATCCCGGGACGCACATCGAGGTCCCAGGAGGATCGCTCGCCAGCCATATGCTTGAAATAGCCAGCGGCAGCCACCATGGCGGCGTTATCCGTGCATAGTATGGGGGGTGGATAGCGCACCGGCACATTAATCTGGGCTGACATTCGCTGACGCAGTAATTTGTTGCTGGCTACGCCCCCGGCAAGCAGGACTTCCTTCACCTGGAATTCTTCTGCAGCACGCTTTGTCTTCTTTACCAGGACATCTACTACCGCAGCCTGAAAACTAGCCGCCAAATCAGCCAGTGGCAACTGACGCTGTGCTGATGCCGTCGGGGAACTGAAGAGCCTGTAGCGCGCCTGCCCACGCTCTTTCCCCCCGCTTGCATATCTCTGCACAATGCGCAGCACAGCAGTTTTGAGTCCGCTGAAACTGAAATCATAACCCCTTTCGAGCATAGCACGGGGCAAGCTGAAGCGACAGGGGTTGCCATTTTCTGCAGCGGCCTGGATGGCTGGCCCGCCAGGGTAGCCCAAGCCAAGGAGGCGTGCCACTTTGTCAAAAGCCTCCCCTGCAGCGTCGTCCAGAGTGCGACCCAACACGCGATATTGCCCGTGTCCCGTCATCAGCACCAGGTCAGAGTGTCCACCAGAGACAATCAGGCAGATAAGTGGGAATTGTGGCGGCGGGATTTGCTCTTTCTGCACTGCGTGCCGCGTATCATTTGGCGGAATCAACCAATTGGCATAGAGATGGGCTTCGAGGTGGTTCACACCAATGAGCGGCAATCCCCTTGCCCAAGCAATCCCTTTAGCCACATTCACCCCTACTAGGAGTGAGCCGACTAGCCCAGGCCCAGCAGTGACGGCAAGCGCATCCAAGGAATCCCAACCCACTTTTGCCTGTGCCAATGCCTCCTCGATGACAGGGACAATATCGAGGATGTGCTGGCGGGAAGCTATCTCAGGAAAGACCCCGCCGTAGCGGCGATGCAATTCGATTTGCGAAGCGACCACGTTAGAAAGGATCTCGCGGCCATCTGCCACTACCGCGGCAGCGGTTTCATCGCACGAGGTTTCTAGACCTAAGACCAACACCATATGATTCCTATCTTCACTCGGGGGTGTTGAAAAAGCCCTTCCAATGTCATGCTGAGCGAAGTGAAGCATCTCCCAGTACTTGAAATACGGCTAAAGTTACGTGAGACCCTTCGCTTCGCTCAGGGCGACAAGATTTTCAACACCCTCTTCACTCGGGCAAGGGAGCCAAGTAGAGCTTGTTCCCATTGATCAGGTAGAGCCTGCGCTGTTCCTCGTCTATAAAGAAGCCTTTCAACGCGTTCATAGAGTTCTGGTCCTGAGCGCGGAATTGGCGAATAAACTCGCCCGCTTTGCTGTATTGCACGATGCGTTGATTCCCAGCGTCAGCGACATAGACATACCCCCCTTCATCCATCAAACCAGTAGCAAAGATACAGGAGGGGCTTTTCAACGGCTCATCCAAGTTGTTTTGCGGGAAAGGTACACTCAAGCCTTCTTGATACTTTGATATCTTACCATCAGCATGTAGAATGTACACATTCCCGTCAATGGCCATATCCACGGCATCGTGGATGTCAGCCTCTACCTTCAAGTAATTGCTGAGGGAGCCATCGTAGCCCGAATTGGTCAATCCATACTTAAGCACGCGGTTAGCACCAGGATCAAGCACATACAGTCGGCCATAGTAGCCCGCTATAGCCACCGGCGCGCTCCAAGCGCTGGTGTCCGCAGAGTCAAGAACTCTTATTTCTGTCGCTGGGGTGTATTCGAATGTATGCCCTTTTTTGTCCAAAATGATGAATGAGTCTGTTCCACGCTGGTTACCCGCCTCAACCCAGGCGATGTCCAATAGTTCATCAACGGTAACCTGACCGCGTGCATCCCCTTTGCGTAACAGAACTGGATCGGTGGGGAGGACTTGCAAATCCTGCCCAGTCTCGTCCAGCAGATATTTGTACACTCGATCCGTTCCTACGTCGAGCACGTATACGTCTATCCCATGCACAATCACCGTGCTCAACGCGCATTGGGCGCTCTCCGTGTCAGGAAATTCTTTCAACAAGCGGAGGGAGATCCGTACCACGTAGTTGATACGATCCAGCCATTCCAATAGGGCTTTGCGCTGCTCCAGCAATCCGGCATCTTCTGGCTTGAGTTCTAACGCTTCATCGAGCAAGGTTAGCGCTTCGCCCAGCTTAACGCGCTGTTCTGCCGCGGTAGGGCTCGTCTGAGCACTGAGTTTTGCCTCTTCCACGCGCTGCAGAAGCTGCCGGAATTGTGCTCGGCGGGTTTGCTCATGTTGAAAGCGGGTGAAAGCAAGGAGCAGGACAATTGCCAGGGGTATCAGCAGAGCAATCCATAACCATTTCACATCAGCCCGTGCGGGTGCTTGCTCTTTGCCCTTGCGCACTGATTGGCGCTTGGTGCGCGGTGCGGTTTCCGGTTCAGGCAATACGCGCGCCAGCAGCACGGCCAATTTGTGCCCTAGGCTGGCCAAGGTTCGCCATAGCGAGCGGAGAGAATCTTTGAGGCTCATTATCCGGGATGGGCCTTCCGCCTCTTCTACCACCATCTCCTCTTCGGCGATTTCTTGTTCTTCTCCCGCGGGGATGAGCATTTCACGGATTGCCGTGGAGAATCTGCTCCACGCGCTTGGCCTTGGAGCTGCTCTAGTACGGTCAGCGGGAAGCGCTGCAGGCGTTGGGCTGACGCCTAGAATCTCGATGATCAGTGCCGATACATCCTCTCCTTTAGCCAACGCTTGCAGGTTAGTACGTGCGGTATGTGCATCCCGATGGGCAACGGCATGAATCACCTCATCCTTGTTTGCCAGTTTTGCCAACGAGGTAGAAGCCAAAATGAGCATATCTCCTTCTTGCACCCGCAGATGGAAGAGTTCTGGCTCGACATCGCGGCGCAGTCCCATTGGCGGGTGCCTGCTGATATCTACATCCTGTAGAGTTTCGCTGGTCAACCAAGTAGACTCCCTGGGCAGAATTTGGGACACCCCCTTGCCAATATGGTACAACAAGGCAGGGCCTAATTGCCCGATGTATGCATCGCGATCCTTCAGCACCACACAAGTTACACCAGCGACGCCACGTTGTTCACGCGCGGCATTGAGGTTCTCCTCGAAGAGATAGGCATTGGCCGCCTTGATCACTGAGCGGAGGCCAGCAGTAATGCTACCGGAAGTGTGAAAGTATTCCTGGGCAATCTCGATGATCCGTTGCTGAACGTGAGCATGATCTGGGAAGCTCCCAATCGTTTCTACTAGTACATAGAGGTTGCCCCGTCCTTTTCTATAAGGGATGATGGCAGAATACTCGCTAATGCCCAGGTTGGGAGCTTGTTCTTGCCAAACCCCATTCACGATACTCAACGATTCGACGGATGTACGTAGTCTTCCACTCATGCTCTATCTCCTTTCACTAGGAGTGAGAGTAGCAAAGGGTAAATCATAAAGAATGACGTCGTGTTTCATCTTATACATCGCTCATAAGCCTTCGCGCATACTCCAGCAGCCTTTCCATACGCTGTTTTTCTACTTGGCGGGCTTGTAGATATACGCGCAGCACTTCAAGCGGGGTCATCTGCTCTACGTTCTGATTGGGTCCCAGGCGTAAGCGCGATTCACGTCGGACATCCCTGACAATCGTGGCAATTTTAAACGCTTGATCCAACAATTTATGGATCTCATTGTCATCCAGGAAGTGGTTCTTCTCCGCCGTGGTGTGGATAATTAAGCGGACGATTGCCTCCTGCAGTTCGTGTTGGGCAATTGCCTCGCGGACCTGCGCCATCGGGTCGGCGCCATCCGCTTGTACTTCGATCGTAACAAAGGGCCGAGTACTCGCCAGTTTCACAAATTGGTAACATGCGTGGCCTCGCTCGACTTCAGCCACGACGAAGCCTTTTTCCTCTTTCTCTTCCCCGAAATCAATGCGGTCAAGGCTGCCGCTATAGACCACAGGAGGGTTGCTGGCGAGTTCTTGATGCCGGTGAATATGGCCTAAGGCTACATAATCGAAAGCCGGGTTGGTGAGTAAATTGCGTGGCAAGATAATCTCCTGGCCAAGCATAACGCTTCTTTCTGAACTATAGACAGCTCCCTGCACGGAACCGTGCACTGCCAGAATAGTTGGAATGTGGGGATCGAGGCTCGCTATTTCTACCTGCAGGAGTTTTTCGATAGTAGCGAGAGTCAGCTCATCAATCTCTGCCAAGGTACGGTTCTTGTACTCATCACGGCTGAGCAGGTGGCTTCGTACCAGCCAGGGCAAGGCGACAATTTGTAATGGGCCAGAGCGAGTCTGGATGCGATAGGTGGCAAGCTTGCGTGCCACGTAGACGTTGGGCACTTCTAGGGTAGGGAAGATGTCCAGCGTGTTTGCGCGCCCCGCAATGTTGGGGATGTCATGGTTGCCGGTGAGCAGGAACACCGGGATATCGGCAGCAGCCAGTTGGCGTATGCGCTTGGCAAATTCGCGTTGGTGAGTGGGGTTGGGATCGCGGTTTTTGTATGCATCACCGGCAAACAAGACCAGGTCAACCTGCTCTTTGAAGGCATAGGCTACCAGTTCATCGAAAGAGCGCAAAAAGTCCAGGAGACGCGTATGCAGCCCGGTAGCGGCGTCGAGCCGGCCGTAGTTTTCTACCCCTATGTGCAAATCAGCGAAATGCAATACCTTGACCATTATTCATTCCCATTCGATGGTAGAGGGAGGTTTGCTAGTGATATCGTACACCACACGGTTCACGCCGGGCACTTCATTGACAATGCGCGTAGAGATCCGTGCCAGCAAATCAGGGGGCAGACGAGCCCAGTCCGCGGTCATGCCATCTTCGCTCACTACGGCGCGTATCGCCAACACGTGGGCATAGGTTCGTCCATCGCCCATCACGCCAACGCTCCGTATTGGTGTGAGGACAGCAAAGTATTGCCAGATGTCCTTGTCCAAGCCCGCCGCTTTAATTTCGGAAGTGACGATGGCGTCTGCAGCACGCAGCAAATCCAAACGCTCTTTGGTAACTTCGCCGATAATGCGCACGGCCAGTCCAGGGCCGGGAAATGGTTGCCGGTGGACGATCTCATCTGGCAGCCCTAATTCCTTGCCAATACGGCGCACTTCGTCTTTGAAGAGATAGCGGAGAGGCTCGATGAGCACAAGTTCCATTTTCGCGGGCAAGCCGCCTACATTGTGGTGTGTTTTGATGCGAGCAGCCGCGCGGGTATCCGCGGCATTGCTTTCGATGACATCCGGATATAAGGTGCCCTGTACGAGAAATCGTACCTCTCCGCATTGGCGTGCTTCTGCCTCAAAGATGCGGATAAACTCATGGCCAATGATGCGCCTTTTCTCTTCTGGATCGCTGACCCCGCGCAGCGCTTCCAGGAAACGCTCCGCTGCATCCACGTAAATCACGTGCAATCCGAGGTGGCGGCGAAACAAATCCAGATTGTATTCCGCCTCGCCGAGGCGGAGCAGCCCATGGTTCACAAAAATGCCCGTCAGGCGATCGCCAATAGCCCTGTGCACCAGGGTAGCAGCAACAGTCGAATCAACGCCACCTGAGAGAGCACAAATGGCTTTGCTAGAACCAACTTGTTTGCGAATGGAGGCAATGGACTTGGCAATGAAGCTGGCGGGCTGCCAGGTGCCTTGACAGCCACATACGTTGTAGAGGAAATTGCGCAGTATCTGTACACCGTAAGAGGTATGTACCACTTCGGGATGAAATTGCAAGCCGTAAATGCGTCGTTGCTCATCGCCAAAGGCAGCAATTGGAGCACTGGCGGTGCTGGCGAGTTTGCGGAACCCGGGTGGCAGTGCCAGCACTTGGTCGCCATGGCTCATCCATACGCGCAACGTAGACGGGAGGTCGTGGAAAAGCGGATCGTGTGGGTCACATACGGATAAATCTGCGGGGCCATATTCACGGTGAGTAGCTGGCATCACCTGGCCTCCCAATTCATAAGCCAATAACTGCATACCGTAGCAGATCCCTAGGATAGGTTTGCCTGTTTCCAGCAAATATGCTGGCAGGCGCGGAGCAGCGTGGTCATAAACGCTGGCGGGGCCACCGGACAGGATAAAGCCAACGGGTGCGAAGCTCTGGATTACTGATGGCTCTTCATCATGACGGAATATTTGACAGTAGACATGGCATTCACGCACCCGCCTGGCAATCAGTTGGCTGTATTGAGAGCCAAAATCCAGGATGGCGATTGCTTCATCCGGACTGATTTGTTCTATTGTCCTTTGTCCTGTCACCAGCCTTCCCTTTCGCTATTGTCCGAAGACAATCAGGCCATTGCTCATATCGGTGATGGTTACCAGCGACTCGATGGGCACTTGATAAAGGGATTCGAGGTATGCGCGTCCTCCCTCAAACGTTTTCTCGATTACGGTGCCAATGCCTACGAGGGCGGCGCCGCTTTGATGCACAATGCGGGCGAGTGCGGCAATGGTTTGTCCTGTTGCCAGGAAGTCATCCACGATCAACACCCGGTCATGCCTTTGCAGCACTTCTGGAGAGACCAACAATTCTACCATGTGTCCTTTGGTGTGCGAGGGTGCCGTCTCACGGTAGACGTTCTCAGGCATTGTAATCGGCTTGGTTTTGCGGGCATAGATGACTGGCACGCCGAGGGCCAAAGCAGTGGTCAATGCGGGAGCGATGCCAGAGATTTCGGCTGTAAGTACCTTGCTCACACCTACATGGGAGAACCGCCGTCCCAATTCGCGTCCTACCGCCATCATCAAGCTGGCATCTACCTGGTGGTTGATGAAACTATCCACTTTGAGGATACCTCGGCCTAAGTTACGACCCTCACGCGCAATCCTTTCACGCAATTCGTCCATGGCAATCTCTAGCCTCCTCTTTAGCGCCAAGCAGGCACACGATCGTGGGTCAAGCTGCCGCTGGCGGATGTGTATCCTATTTCCCAGTAAGGTGCCCAAGCCAACGCTACCAATTTTACTTGTGCTGCTCCACGGCCCGGCCTGATTTGGTAAGTCTCGATTCGATCCAGGATCGAAGCCCATTTTTTGCTGAGCGCTTCAGCTTCCTGCTCCATTTCCTGGCGCATGCTGTCAATCTCAGCCTGCAAGCGGGCGATTTGCTCTTCGGATTCCTTAACATCAGCCAATGCACTGGCAGTGAGTCGGCGCTTGGTGGCAGCGCGAGAGAGGGTGGTGCTGCTGCGACGACTGCCAAACACGCCAAGCATTCCGATTACCGTCTCGCCTGCAGAGAGCAGTTCTTCGCGTTTGCGCGCTTCGTATTCTGCTCGATCTTGGCTCAATTCCCTCTGCTCACGAGCCAGTTGGTCTTGCAGGCGGTCGAGTCTCTGTTGGTATTTCTGACGCAGTTTCTCCACCTCAGTATCGCGTTTTTCACGGGCCACTTGCTGTGCTCGGGCGGCAAAATCGCGTTCGGACTCACCCGGTTCAGCATACAGATTCAGGGCTGGGAGATACGGCAGGCTTAATACCTGCTCGCGGTACAGGTAATCGGCGAATTCCTTCTCTATTGCTTTGAGTTTGGCAGCAGTATTCAGCGATGGTGGCACCGGGGCAAAGAGAGCTTCCTGCTCTGGTTGCGTCTGGAGTTCATGGATATCCAGATCCAAAGATTCGGCATCTTGCCAGCGGATGAGAGCCCCTAGGGCATTGGGCCACAACAAGAAGCCTACTTCCTTTGTCTCATCCACACGTCGGCTGCGGTCGACAAAGTGCACGCGTCCCAGAGTTAGCAAAGCAGGTTCATAGACCAACGTGCTTTCTGAAGCCGTGATACGCCTCCCCAAGCTCTTTTCCAGAGCCGCCACCGCACTGCTGGAGCTGAGCCGCACAGGCAGAAAGACCTGAGTGAGGTCATGGGGCAGAGTGGGAGGGGTGTGGCCATAGCCTGTTGGCGCTTTCGATACGGCTACAGGGGGCACTGCTTCTTGGGCGGCTGGGCCGGCGGCTGCGGCGGGAGGCACTGTTGTGAGTTCTGCCTTTCTTTTCGCCATCAGTTCGCGCACTTGAGGGCGAGTGAGGGGGCCACGGAGGTAACTCATTGCCCAGCGCGTCTGAAAGATAACGGGGCGGTCCTGATGGACGTTGTGTAGCAGAAAGATGCGCGAGGACAAGGCAGATATGCTGCGGTCAAGTTGGCTGCGATCCAGTGCTGTACCTACTGTAGCGGATGCAGATTGCAGCCCATCCAGTACACGCGCTTTGTCCTGATCCGTTTGCAGTTTGCCGATGAACCAAGTACCGGCATTGCTCAAGCCCTTGTAGTCAATATCCACCGGGTTTTGCGTTGTGAGCACAACCCCCAGACCAAAAGCACGTGCCTGTTTGAGCAAGGTCAGCAGGGGCTGTTTGGAAGGAGGGTTGGCGACGGGCGGGAAGAATCCGAACAGTTCATCGAAGTAGAGCAGCGCACGCAGGCTGGTGGTGCCTGATTGTTGCCTCACCCAAGTAACGATTTGTTGCAAGAGCAGGGTAACAAAGAACATGCGCTCCGGGTCGCTCAGATGGGCGATGTAAAAGATGCTGTGTCGGGGTTTCCCGCTGGCGGTATATAATAGGTTATTGACGTTGAGCGGTTCCCCCTGAATCCATGCTCCGAAACTGGGAGCTGCGATGATGCGGTTCAAAGCCATTGCCAAGCCAAAGCGGTCTTTTTCGGGGAAGAAAGTATCCACGTCAAAGACGCCCAGCTTACGCATCGGCGGCGATTGCACTGCGGTGATCAATTTGGCGAGATCCAGGTCTTGTCCCTGGCTCCAGAAGTGTTCGAAAATGTTGGATAGCAGGATGTGCTCGCGGCTGCGCAGGGGATCGGCTTCTATGCCCACTAATCCCAGCAAGGCACTGACCGTACCCTGGATTTGTTCGCGCAGCAACTCCGTATTCTCACTCCAATCTAAGGCAGGTACCTTAAGCGAAGCCAGAATGGAAACCGGTAAGCCCGCGTCCGATCCAGGTGTATAGATGGCAAAGTCCACACTTTCTTTCAACATGCGGATGCGCTCAGGCCCTTGCTCCCAATCAGCTAAGCCCTTGCGCCAGGTATCGGCAATGTAGGTGGCATACTCTGTAACACTCATGCCCTTGCGACGGGCATCATCCAGGTTAACCCATGGTTCGAAATCCTCTGGACGCAGTTCGGGAAAGGTCAGTAGGAGGTTGGTGAGGTCGCCCTTGGGATCAATCATGATCGCCGGAACGCTATCCAGAGCGGCTTCTTCCAGTAGGTCAATGCATAAACCTGTCTTGCCAGAACCAGTCATGCCCACACAAACCGCATGGGTGGTCAGATCGCGGGCATCGTACATGATCAATGGCTCGAGCCGTTTGCCCTGTGCCAAGTCGTATTCCTGGCCCAGGTAGAAAGCGCCCAGTTTCTCAAATGGTTGCATGACAATACCTCCGGACAACAATCGGCACTTGCCGTCGGTCTCGCGATGACCCCTTGCGCAAGCCCGTCACACTGATAGAGAATGTAAATCAATTATACAATACGCTGAACCAACGCGCAAAAAGTTTCTCTAAAAGGGATTCCAAACTTGACCAATTTCTCTCAGTGAGATATAATTAATTTAAGCACAATCAAATCATGAGCTCAAAGAAAGGAGCACAGCATGGGAAGGATCATTGATATTGAGGGGATTGGCCCGGCTTACAAGCAGGCGCTCAAAGAGAAAGCAGGTATTACTACTACTGAGGCTTTGTTAGAGGCTGCCACCACTCCGAAGAAGCGCGAAGAGCTTGCTGCCAAGACGGGCATCAGTGAGAAACTCATTCTGGAGTGGGCTAATCTTGCCGACCTGTTCCGCATCAAAGGGGTTGGAGAGGAATACTCCGACTTGTTAGAAGAAGCAGGAGTGGATACCGTCGTTGAATTGGCACAGCGTAACCCCGAGAACCTCTACGCTGCGTTGAAGGAAGCCAATGAACGCAAGAGGCTGGTGCGCCGCTTGCCCACTCTAGAGCAGGTCAAGGATTGGGTGCAGCAGGCAAAACAATTGCCCCGTGTCCTTACTTATTAGCCAGTGATTTTCCGTTAGGTGTGTTTGGAACGAGTGCTTTAGTGCTCCCTGAGTACTGAAAGCCTATGCTGCGAGCAGTTTGGATATTCAGTAAAAGGAGGGACCAAAAATGTCGCCCATTTTGGATCGTCTCTTCGGCAAAGAGCCGGAGGAGAAGAAGGAAGAGGAAACTACCGCGCAACGCGTGAGCGAAGAAGCAGCAAGGGCACGCCGCGAACAACTCGCGCGTGAGCGGCAGGAGGTGGAAGAAGCCCGCAAGCGCTTTGAAGAAGCCGAGCGACAGCGGCAGGAAGAGCAGAAGAAGCTCGAGGAGCTGGCAAAGGAGGAGCGAGAGCGCCTGGCAGCAAAAGCCCAGGCAGCAGAGGCTCAGGCAGCAGCAGAGCGCTTTTATGTAGTGAAGGCTGGCGATTCCTTGTCCAAGATCGCGAAGGAAGTGTATGGCGATGCAAAGCGCTGGCCCGAGATTTACGAAGCCAATAAGGCGCTCATTGGGGATAACCCTAACCTCATTCATCCTGGCCAAAAATTGCGCATCCCGTAACAACTGCGTTTTAGCAACGTATAGAGAGTGTTGAAAATCTTGTCACCCTGAGCAAACGAAGAGCCTGCGCTGAGTGCAACGAAGGGGTCTCGCGTAACTTTAGCCGTATTTTCCCAAGTACCGCGAGATGCTTCACTTCCCCTTCGCTTTCCCTTCGCTTCGCTCAGGGCAAGGCTCAGGGCGAAGGTTCAGCATGACACTGAAAGGGCTTTTTCAACACTCTCAACGTATAGTCCTAACGGGGTGCTTCGGCGGATGTAGCGCTAAGATGTGTAGTCAAGCGTGCGCCTGATATATGTTCCGTGTTTAAGGCTAATGTCCGCCTAGGTCCTGGAGTATCTCAGGATCAGGGGCGGCACGAGATCTTGACGGTGCCTTGAAAAAGCCTGGCTCTACATGAGCCAGGCTTTTTAATCCCTCCTGTTTGTGCTATAATCGCCTGTAGCGGGCTTTGAAGGCAATAGTCTGACTTCGTTACAGCAAGAGTTCTTGTCAAAGGGAACACGAAGGACGAAAAGCGCGTTTTTATGAAAGAGATGAAACGCCGAGTATTGAGTTGTGTTTTCTCTATCTGGTTCATAGTATCTTGGCTGGTTGCTTGCGCTCCTACATCGCTGCCTGCCACTCCTTTGCCAACTGCCGGAGTGACAACACGCATCACATCCCCGACTTTGCCGACGACTACGATAGCCCCCTCGCCGACATCGCCCGATACGCTGCAATTTATCGGCGAGATACCCCTTCGGTCCTTGCCCGGCGTAGGCCATGCTCCCCAAGCGATTGCCGCATTGAACGGCCGAATCTATGTAGCGAACCGAGGCTCTGACAATGTTTCAGTAATCGAAGGCGAAAGGGTAACGGCAGTCATCCCTGTTGGTGATAAGCCAGTTGCTTTGGCGGCAGATGAGAAGACGGGCTTGGTCTACGTGGCGAACGAGGGGGATGAAACGGTTTCTATCCTCTCGGGCGATAAGGTGGTCAAAACCGTGCCTGCCGTCAAGAGTCCCGCCTGTCTGGCTGCCCTGGATGGCCGTGTTTACCTCGGAGGGCGTGGCGCCAATACATTGGTAGTACTGGATGGCCCTTCAGGGGAGATGGTTGCTTCCTTACCCCTGCCGGCGCCCATTGGAATCCTGGCTCTAGCAGTGAACCCAACGACCAGGCTATTGTACGCTAGCGTATACGACAGTGCACAAATTGTGGATTTGGACACCATGACCATTGTGGCACAACTGCAGCGCCCGGTCTATCTCACGCTGGAAGCCGACCCTGTTCATGGCGGCTTTTTCGTGGATGAGTATGATGCAACAAGCAATACGCACTATCTGGTGAACTATGCGGCATTCGGACAGCAGGAACTGGGACGTGTGCCTGTTGGCGGCGACCCTCGCGGTATGGCGGTTGATGCGAAAACCGGGCGCATTTATGTGGCTAACTCTTGGACCAATGATGTCTCGGTGATTGAGGGGGGTAGCTTGCGTCTGTTAGCCACTGTGCCGGTGGGACTGCACCCGTTGGATGTGGTTGTAGATGAGAAGGGACAGGCGTACGTCGTCAATGCGGATAGCGAAAATGTGGCTGTCCTCGATGCTGAGGCAGGCCGGTTGCGCACGGTGGTTCCGCTTGCTTTACTGTCATACGGTATGGTTGCAGACCCAAACACGGGCCGCCTCTACGTGGCATGTGCTAGCACAAACAGTGTTTTCGTCCTGGAAAAGCAACGCGTTATTGCTGAGGTGCCTGTGGGATTGCATCCCATCGAGGTCGCTCTCAGTGCTGACCGTGCTCAACTCTTTGTTTTGAACCATGTGGGTGGCGATTTGAGCGTTATTTCGACACATGATCACCGTGTTGTCCGGACAACAGCCATCGGACAGTTGCCTCAGGGCCTCGCCGTTGTGCCTGAAATGAACCAACTGTATGCCAGCGATGTCGTGCTAGACGCCAATAGCCAGCGCGTGTTGCGACAAACGGAACTGCTCACCATGTACCGTTCGCTTGTCAAGCCCATTCAAATTGAGGTGGATGCGAAAACGGGACGGGCTTACATGGTGGCTTTCAATGGCATACCGGGATCCAATGGTGGTTTCATTATCTACGTAGTGGATTTGGAGAGTGGTGAGTTGATTCCCGGTGCGGTAGGGGGCTTGAGCACCACCGAGATGGTGCTGGATCCCGAAGGACGGCGCATTTTCTCTACGGCGGGGCGCTTTGGCCACTTTCAATTGATTGTCAATGATGCCCTCGATTTCAAGCAGATAGCGGTCGTGGACTTGCCCCAGTACCCCGCAGCCCTTGCCTATAACCCGAAGACACATCATCTCTTCATTTGTCTCACTCCCCTGCCAAACCAGGCTGCAGAACTGGTGCCAATGCTATGGGTTCTCGACAGCCGTGGGTTTGGCTTTGTGGCGCAGTTGCCATTGCCTGGCACGTCAGGCGAAGTGTTGGATCCGTACGACCTTGCTGTAGATGCACAGCGTGGGTATCTGTATATCGCTGATAGGACAAGTGGCGTAGTGCTCGTGTTGCATGATGTGGCATTGTCCCCGCCACCGAGCCCTACGCCCACGGATACACCGACGCCATGGCCGACATTGACACCCTCTGCCTGAATCCAGCCTAACAACAACTTTAATGGGAGAGCCTTCAGGCAGTTGAAAAAGACGAGGAGGATTATGCGCGTAGGCATCATTGGTCCCACCGACATCCGAGTAACATCTCAAGCTGCTGGCTTGGATCCAACCATTTGCGAGCGTACAGCCAGGGCGGCAGGAGTGGGCTTAGCCCAGCGGGGATATGAGGTCGTGCTGGTGCCCGATCGAGGCGTTGCACTGTTGGCTGCGCAGGGTTACCGCGAGGCGGGTGGGCGCAAGTTGATCGGTATCATCCCCCATGGGGGAACTTCTGCACAGGCAGCTACCACATGTTGTGAACTGCACCGCCACTTATGCCACGAGACCGTGGAGGATTTGACCTGGACCGGGCAACACGAACGCATCGCCCAACTCGCGGATGTGCTGGTATGCATTGGCTTGAGTTGTGGCACCATTGCGGAAATTGCCTGGACCAAATGGGTGGGACATACCCCCGTGGTCATCATCAGGCCGCTGATCAGCGGCATCCCACCCGAAGTGGAAGCAGAGACCGATTTGCATTGGGTGGAGGACCTGGATGGGGTCTATCAATTCCTGGAGACCCTAGCAGCAAGGGAGAGACGTGGTGTACAATAGCGGTGTGCTGTCGCGCGAACGATGCTGCAAGGCGTAGGGCGGGATGCGCAACCCTTTGTTTTAGCCCCTTATTGTCCCATGACTACAGTGTGCTATAATAGCATCGACAAACGAACACTGTGGTGTTAAAACTACAGTTGGATGACAATGGAGAAACCAATCCGATTTTCACAACATGCCCGCGAGCAGATGGCTGAAAGGGGCGCCGAACAAAATGAGGTGGTTGAGACAATTCGCACCGGAGAACAGGTGCCTGCTAAACGCGGCCGCCTTGGCTATCGGAAGAACTTCCAGGACAATCGCATTTGGGGTGGCGTGCGTATGCCATTAAGCAGGTGTTGGCAATCGCTGTGGAAGAATCGGATGCCATTATTGTAGTAACAGTCTACACATTTTACTTCTAGAAGGAGTTCATGATGAAAATCACGTACGATCCACAGGTGGATGCGTTATATATCCGCTTCATAGATGAACCGGTCCAGGTGACAACGCAGCGACTCTCTGAAGACGTAGCCATTAACTACGCACCAGATGGTCGCATCGTAGGAATTGAAATACTAGATGCTTCCGAGTATGTATTCCGCCCCGGCGCTGAGCGCAAGATCATCTTGCAAAATTTAGCTGCGGTAACCGCCTAATGATGCTGGCAACTGCTAGAGATTCTGGTTGTGTTTTATTGGTGAAGTGATGTTAGCAGAAATGGCGTAATTCGTCATGTGTGTTGCTTGCCTGGTTAGCGCTTGTATATAGGTCATGTTCTATCAATCTCACAGCAGGGATGGACTATGGATGCTATTGCGCGTATCTTTGATCGTACGGTTGCAGAGGTCATTGTCAGGGAAGAATTGGAGGAAAAGCTGCGCTCGGGCCGCCGGCTGCGTTTGAAACTGGGCTTAGATCCCAGCAAGCCGAACTTACACATAGGCCATGCCATCGTCTTGCGCAAGCTCAGACAATTTCAGGAGTTAGGGCACCAGGTGGTGTTAATCGTCGGCGATTGGACGGCGCAGATTGGCGACCCCAGCGGACGGGATGAAACGCGCACCATGCTCAGTGCAGAAGAAGTACGGCGCAACGCCGAGACGTATATGCAGCAGTTTTCCATTGTCGTAGACCGTGCCCGTACTGAGGTCCGCTGGCAGAGCGAATGGTTTGGAAAGTTCACGCTAGCAGATGTCTTCAACCTCGCCAGCCGCTTCACTCTAGCCCAGATGATGGCGCACGAGACATTCCGCCAGCGCTGGGAACAGGGCCGCGCCCTGACAATGATGGAATTGATGTATCCCTTGTTGCAGGCATACGACTCGGTAGCGATCCAGGCAGATGTCGAATTCGGGGGCACGGATCAAAAGTTCAATATCCTGGCCGGGCGCGAATTGCAGGCTAGCCTGGGCTTGCCTCCTCAGGATGTGTTTCTGGTTCCGCTTTTGCCGGGTACGGATGGCCGCAAAATGAGCAAAAGCTTTGGGAACACCATAGACCTGACTGATTCACCTGACCAGATGTATGGCAAAGCCATGTCTATCAGCGATGACATGCTCGATCAATACTTAACCCTGGTCAGCGAGATACCAGATGAGGAACTGGCAGAGATACGGCGTGCGCTAGCCGAGGGCACGGTCAACCCGCGAGATGTCAAGATGCGCCTTGCCCGCGACATCGTCCGTCAATTTCATGGTGCGGAGGCAGCGCGAAAGGCAGAGGAAGAATTCATCCGTATCTTCCAGCGGCGTGAACTACCAAGCCAGATCCCGATCTATGAACTCCCTAACTGGTCACCGATAGGGATTGTGGATTTGCTGAGAAATGCTGGGTTGGCAAGCAGTGCTAGTGCGGCACGGCGGCTGATCGAGCAGGGTGGGGTGCGTATTGACGACGAGAAGGTGGAGGATATCGGCCTAGTTGTTGAGCCTAAGGAAGGCATGGTGATCCGCGTGGGAAAGCGCAAGTTTGTCCAGCTCGTGCGCCCTAAGCAAAGAGAGTGTTGAAAAAGCCCTTCCAATGTGATGCTGAACCTTCGCCCTGAGCCTTGCCCTGAGCGAAGCGAAGGGAAAGCGAAGGGGAAGTGAAGCATCTCACAGTACTTGGGAAAATACGGCTAAAGTTACGCGAGACCCCTTCGTTGCACTCAGGGCAGGCTCTTCGCTTTGCTCAGGGTGACAAGATTTTCAACGCTCTCAAGCAAAGCGGGGGTGATTGATCATCCGCCGCAGAGCTCCACAACCAATAAATCCAGTGCTAACAATTCGTCCATCTGGCCCGTTTTGGTATTTTGCTCCACTTCAGCCAGCCAGCTGAGGATCGCTTCCAAACGTTCCGTAGAAAAATTGCGCGCCTGCTTCAGACTCTTTTCAATGATGAAAGCGTGGCTGATTTCCAGTGCAGCTTGCATTGCAGCAGGCGTGACCCGTTGGGCTTGCATTTCCTTTACCTGCAGCAGGATGCGGAATTGGCGCTCGATCATGGTGAGCAGATACGAGGGAGAAGCTCCACTTTCGAGGAGTTCATGCAAATAGCGTACAGCGCGTGCCCTCTGGCGTAAGCCAATAGCATCCACAAGGGCAAACACATTGATGGTGTGGGTTACGCTGGCAAGTTGACGCACATCGTTGAGGGTCACTGGCCGCTGAAAGTTTACGTAGGCGAGCAATTTTTCCAACTCCTGATCCAACTGGCGTAGTTCGTTGCCCACAAGACGCGCCAGTTCTTGGGCTGCCTGTGGCGTGATGGCACCCCCTTTGGCTTTCATGCGTTGCTCAATCCAGCGCCCCAAACCGCTTTCTGGAGGTGCTTGAAATTCTTTCACGCTATCGCTGGGCAGGGTTTTGAAAGCAGGGTTCGTGGGGCTAAGCCTTTGGCTCTCCAGAAAGATGAGGTGTGTGGTCTCTGGCAAGTGTGGCAAGTACTGTTTCAATCCCTGGATCAAGGCGGCATCCGCGGCAGAGATCTTGGGGTGCTTTTCTTTTGACCGGCCTGCCTTTGGCGCTTCAAACTTGCTCCAGAAATTCTCCACGATGACGATGCGTTGCGTTGCCATGAATGGGAGCGTTTCGCAAGCGTGCGTAAGGGCGCTCAGGTTCAGTTTGCGACCGTCGAGCACGGTGGTATTCAGGCTGGCCAACGCTGGGTCGCCTAGCTTGTTTTTCCATTGTGCCAATTCGTCAGAGCGTGTGAGCTCATCATCGCCATGGAAAAGGTGAATCACGGTTGCACCTGCACAGTCTTGATGCGATGCACAGTCAGTTTGCCTTGTTTCAGGCAGTGGATGTCCGCAATGCGCACTCCGCTTACGTCAGGTGAAGTGGTGATGAGTTTTTGAAGCCTAGTTCCAAGGGGTTGAGCGAGTGCCAACGCTGTCGCCAAGCCAAGGGACACCTGCAGCAGTTTGGCGAAGGGAGACCTTTTTCTGTTGCCCAGGGTGATGTAGGAAACCAGGCCGGCCAGCACAACCCCTGTAGCCACATTTGTCCCGCAGCGCGGGTGGATAGCGAGCTGGCTTTCACCGGCATTCAGGCGCTGCAGCGCCTCAGAGACTGCTCTGGTTACTTCGCTGGTCTCCACCGAACCATACAGGGTAAATCCTTCCCAATCGCTTCGTCCTACTAAGCGCAGTGTAGGGCATCTCTCGGTCAGGACATTGATGGTGGCGTGTTCCAGCGCGTGATTGCGCCGAATGGCATCCATAGGTGGATAGTCCAAAGGATTCACAGTTGGCTTCCTTTCTCGTTCTGTCATGTATTGAGCGATAAGCCAGATTCCCTGCACAGTGACGGATTCATTATAAACCTAAAACACTTCCTGCTCAAAGAGCAAGGCGTGGAGGCTCTCTCATAGAAAGCGGCTGAGCACCCAGAATATGCCCAAGAAAAGGATGATCATGATCAGGGAGATAAGACAAAACATCCCCACGCCTACGAGGAAATTGACAGCGGGCTTGTCGCTTTTCACGGTCAGGTAGCCCATGCGCGTGAAGTTGGAAAGGGAAGCAATGAAAATAGCCAGCACTGCGCCCCACAGCATGCCATCAGCAATGAGCGCAGTACCTGACATGCGGTTAATCAGTACCTGGGCAACGCCGCCGAGCACGGCACCTGCCACACCTGCTAGAAGCACCTTACTTCCCATAGGGTTGCGCATTTTCCCCCTTACCAGTTCTCGACCGCCCAGCAGAGTTCATCGACGCTGGGCACCGCGTTGCCCAGTTTGCGCACGACCAAACCCGCGGCATAGTTCGCCAATCTAGCGGCGTCAGAAAAATGAGCTCCTGCCAACAGGGCTAGCGTGGCTACAGCGATAACGGTGTCTCCCGCGCCTGTCACATCAAAAACCTCGCTGCGGTTTGCAGCCGGAAGGTGGCTGTATCCCTCGTTGCGCGTGATGAGCGACAGCCCCTCTGCACTACGGGTAATAATCACTGCCTCCACATCCAATTGGCGCAGCAATTTTTCGCCCGCCTGGTGATAGTCTTCTTCGCGTTGCAATGGATACCCTAACGCAGTTTCTACTTCTTGTCGGTTGCCCTTGACCAGATGAAAGCCTGCGTATTTTTGAAAAGCCCCTTGGGCATCCACGGTACGCAGTTTGCCCTGAGCGCGCGCAATCTCGCGGACTGCCTGGATCACCGCCGGGCTGGCTACTCCCGTCTGGTAGTCCGAAACGAGGATCGCCTCTACTTGTGGCGAGAGTGCCTGGATTTGCGCAATGAGCGCATCTTCAACCTCTGGGCTCACGCTGCGGCGATCTACATGGTCTATACGTGCCACTTGCTGAGGAAAACGCAGGGAGCCCTCAGCCAAAATACGGGTCTTGGTGGTAGTTGGGCGAGAGCGATCCACCACGACGCCGGATGGGTCAATGCCTACCTGGCGTAATTCCGAGAGCAATTGCATGCCAGCAGGGTCTTGTCCAATGATGCCAATCACCGCAGCCTGTCCGCCCAAGGCACATACGTTGTGCGCAGGGTTAGCTGCTCCTCCGGGCACGTAGAAGCGGCGTGTGAACTCTAGGACAGGGATCGGGGCTTCTCGCGAAAGGCGAGTAGCTTGGCCCAGCACGTATTCATCGAGGAACAGGTCACCAACTACCAAAACACTATGGCTAGCCAGCCGGGGTATGAGATTCACGAGTCGCTGTCTGATCTCATCCACATTTTTACCCAAGCATATTGTATTAACGCTACTGTACATGAGGATGACTTGTTTGTCAAAAGCCCCCTTCTTTGGATACATCGCCAGATTGATGTATTATAGTATGGAAACAAGTCAAATACTGGGATCGTGCTTCCATGAGTGAGATACGTTTTCTTGCCGACAGTATGTTGGGCACGCTAGCCAAGTGGCTGCGCATATTGGGCTACGACACGCTGTATTCCCCTGAACTCACCGATCTCGAGGCAGTGCGATTGGCGCGCTGTGAAGGACGCGTGTTGCTGACACGCGATACCGGCTTGCTCAGGCGCAAAGGCTTTCGCGCATTATTCATCCAAAGCGAGGTGCTGGAAGAGCAACTCGCACAAGTGCTCCGTGAGTTTGGATTGCGCTCTGACAATTCCTTTTCCCGTTGTCCGGTGTGCAACGCCGTGCTCGAGGATGTCCCCAAATCCGAGGCTTGGGGTCAAGTGCCCCCTTTTGTTTTCCAAACCCAAGAGAGTTTCCGTTTGTGTCCCGAGTGCAATCGTTTCTATTGGCGCGGAACGCATTGGCAGAAGATGCGCGCACAGTTGGAAAAGTTAGGGAAAATGAAGGGTTGACTTTGTATCCTAGTAAGTTGCTGAGTATAATGATTAGGCCGTAATCCAAGGTGGGGAGCAACATTTGAGCAAAGAGAGGAGGAACGGTCTGGATTCAGAAAAACTAGGCAGAGCGATAGTGGATTTTGCAGTGGGCAAACTGGGTGAAGATGTCCTTCTGCTGGACATCCGACCGGTAGCCACGTTTGCTGATTACTTTGTCATCTGCAGTGGCGCCAGCGAGCGTCAGATTCAGGCAATCTATGAGGATATCCTAGCAAAGCTGGGTGAAATGGGGATCCAACCATTGGGTTCGGAGGGCACAGCCGCGTCTGGCTGGCTTCTCATGGATTATGGTTCAGTCATCGTGCATATTTTCTTACCCGTGACGAGGCGTTACTATAACTTGGAGCAGTTATGGAAAGACGCCAAGCCAGTGGTTAGAATCTTATAATGGCAGCAAAAAGCGCAAGAGGGCAATTAGGGATATGCCCCTTGCGCTTTCCGTTACTCAAATATCCAGCGATCCGTGTCCCGACTCCAGGACAAGATTTCATCGTCCCGGAAAAACAGGCTCAACTCAAAAGCGGCTGTTTCTGGACCGTCGGAGCCATGCACAAGGTTGCGGCCGATTTCCACTGCAAAATCAGCGCGAATGGTGCCAGGCGTGGCATTGGCGGGGTTTGTTGCGCCCATTGTATTCCGTACCAATTCGATGGCTCGGTTGCCTTCCACAGCCATGACTACAACGGGGCTGGAGGTAATGTATTGGACCAGTCCCTCGTAAAAAGGCTTGCCCTTGTGTACAGCATAATGCTTTTCTGCTAGCTCTTTGCTCATCTGGATCATCTTCATCCCCACGATTTTCAAACCACGCTGCTCTAAACGTGTGATGATCTCGCCAATCAGTCCACGCTGTACTCCATCGGGTTTAATGATAACCAGAGTTCTCTCCATTTCTTTGATGTCTCCTCAGTGAATAGTATGCCCAGCGTAGTTAGACGGTTTTCTCCTCTAGTCTGCGCAAGATCCAGCGATAACGGTCCAGTCCTTTCTGCAACTGCCCCGCTTTGACATAGAGATCTGCTAATAGTTCATGGGCTTCCAGGTTATCCGGCCTGGAGGCAACAATGGTTTCCACATCGCGTATGATCTCGGGCAAAAGCCTAGATTTGCCATGGAGCAGCAAGGTGTACTGTTCCAGCGCCAGTTTCATCTGGCCTTGTTCAAGATAAGCGCGGGCTAATGCCAGGCGGGTTTCATCATCTCGGGGTCTCTGCTCCAGTTGGAGCTTGTAGCGTTCGATGATCGCCGATGCACTGGGCGTCATCGCCGCTGCGGATGCCAGCACTGTTTCCTCCAGGGTCTCCTCTGGGGCTAACGTGCCTACCGGCGGAGCTGGTTCAGGACTGACGGGTAGTACTTCTGCTTGTGCTGCTTCAGCAGCCTCAGCTGGAGGGGCGGCCACAGGGGCTTCTTCTACAGGAGGCACTCCAGGCTCGATTGTCCCCACTTCTGCTTCCACTTCCTTTGCCACAGCCTCTTCTGCAAACGGTTCTTCTGTTGCCGTCATCACAGGTTCGAGTCCAGCGGGCACTGTTTCGACCAGGGCTTCCTCTGGGATAGTTGCTGCCTCCACACCCTCCTCAGTAACGCTAAGCGATGCTGGAGTTTCGGGCATAGCAGCCGTAGATGCCTCGGCCTCTGCTTTCTTCTCCAACCGGGGTATCCGAATCGTCTGCGAGGGCAGAGGAGATTGTTCGCCAAAAAGTGCCTGAGCGAGTTTGTTCTCCGGGTCCAGGTAGCGTGCATTCGCGAGGACAGCCCAAGCTTCCTCCTGGCGGCCTTTTTCGAGCAATACCTTGCCCAAGATCAGAATAGCCTTGAGGCAGTCAGGGCAAATCTGTAAAATCTCGCGGGCGGTTGCAGCAGCCTCTTCACGGCGTCCATCGCGCCAGAGAGTTTCGGCGAAGGAGAGCTTCAAGTCCAGGCGATCACGGCCTATGTCGCTTTCGAGCAGGTCGTGAAAATCCCGAATGGCTTGGCGGTACTGTCCTCCTTTGGCGTACACACGCGCAAAGGCTGCCTTGTTGTATTTGATTCGTTCTGGCTCTTTGCCATCCCGCTTGGTGTATAATCTGCGCAGGGCGCTGCGCACCTCTTCATTGTTCGGCGCCAGTTCGAAAGCCCGCTCCATATACCATATCGCTTTTGGTATTTGGCCCTTCTCTTCGTATGCGACACCGAGGCCGGCATAGGCAACGAAATTCTCCGGGTCGGCGTGGTCGAGAAGACGCTTGAAGATGTCGAGTGCCTCTTCGAGTTCGCCCTTATCCAGACAAGCCTCACCCAAAATCTGATAAGCCCTAATATGCTTGGGATACCGTTTCAAGATGTGTCGGCAAATGGCAATAGCATCATCATAAGCGTGTGCGTTGATCAAGTCGCGGGCTTCATCGCAATACTCTTGTAAAGTAACTCTAGCCACAGCTCCTCCTTTCGGTTCGCGACTATATCCCCACGAGACAAGTACACCCTATTATGCCCCCATTTGCGCGGAATGTCAATGCGGGATGTAGTTCCGTTTCGGGTCAAAGTTCCCTAATTGAGTATGGTAAATTGGCAAAGGCCACTGAGCGATAGAGCGCACCTTTATTCCCCTTCATTCATTTTGAGCCAGGGATTTCCAATCCCTGGCGAGCTGGCAAGCAAAGTTGAACTGCACTCGTCAGTGAAAGGTGTTGCAGCCTTGCTAAGCAAATAGGAAGGGATTGAAAAAGCCCTCCCAATGTCATGCTGAACCTTCGCGCTGAGCAAAGCGAAGGGGAAGTGAAGCATCTCGCAGTACTTGGGGAAATACGACTAAAGTTACGCGAGACCCCTTCGTTGCACTCAGGGCAGGCTCTTCGCTTCGCTCAGGGTGACAAGATTTTCAACACTCTCAAATCAAATAAAGTAAACGGAGAAGTACTTTAGGGTACAGCACAATCAAGGTATAATGATAGAGGTATTGAAATCACTTTATCGGGATGCGATGCCTATGAAGCGCTTTCAACGTGTTATCCTGCTAGTACTCGTTGCCCTCGCATTTGTGCTATGCGTTGTGCCTTTTCTCGTCCCAGTGTCTCCGCTGAGGAATACGGTTCCTCCTAGGCAGTTGGCTGACCCAGATAGCCGGTTCGTATCTGTCAATGGCTTGGAGGTGCATTACGAATCTTTCGGACAGGGAGAACCGGTGCTGGTGCTGTTACACGGGCTGGGAGCCAGCACCTGGTCTTGGCGAGAAGTCATGCTGCCCCTGTCCCAATTTGGCACAGTCATTGCCTTCGACCGGCCGGCTTTTGGATTGACCGCACGTCCTCTCGCTAGCGAATGGGAGGGTGAAAACCCGTACACAGCAGAAGCGCAAGCCAGGCTGACGGTGGGCTTATTGGACGCATTAGGCATCCCAAAGGCAATCCTTGTGGGTCATTCGGCAGGGGGTTCCATTGCAACATTGACTGCGCTGCGTTTTCCTGAGCGGGTGCAGGCATTGGTCTTGGTCAGCCCAGCGATATATGAGGGAGGTGGGGCACCTGCGTGGGTTCGCCCCTTACTGCGTGTGCCCCAAGTACAGCGCCTTGGCCCTCTACTGGTGCGTCTGCTCATTTCCCGTCTTGAGGGCGCCTTGCCATCAGCGTGGCATGACCCAGGCAAGATTCGCCCCGAGGTGATCGCTGGCTACAAAAAGCCACTACAGGCTGAAAACTGGGACCGTGCATTCTGGGAATTCCTCATGGCTAGCCGCCCTCTGGAATTGGACAAGCACTTGGATGAGATTGTGCAGCCGGCATTGGTCATCACCGGCGACGATGACCGCTGGGTGCCCTCTACACAGAGTGTGCGTCTTGCGGAGGAATTGCCCAACGCTGAACTGGTAGTCATTCCCAATTGTGGCCATCTGGTTCAAGAGGAATGTCCAGAGGCATTCCTGCAGGCAGTAACGTCTTTTTTGAGTAGACTGCGCTGATCATTGCTCAGAGGCAGACTGCTTCGAGGGTATTGTGATGGAAGCACAACCCGGATTAGTCGTCCTTTTTAGTTCGGGGGAGACTTCAGCCAGTGGACGTCGCGTTTATGATTGGCTGTTTCGTCGTCTGTCGCCACCTATTCGCGTTGCCGTGTTGGAAACCCCGGCTGGCTTTCAACCCAACTCAGCGCTGGTAGCCCAGAAGGTCGCGGATTTTCTGCGCCACCACCTGCAAAACTACCGACCCCAAGTTACGGTTATCCCAGCGCGCAAACGAGGGACCCCGTTGAGCCCGGATGACCCTGAGATTGTGTCTCCTTTGTTACAGAGCAATGTGATTTTCCTGGGTCCGGGCAGCCCTACCTATGCGGTCCGCCAATTGCAGAACAGTTTAGCCTGGCATACATTGATAGCCCGCCACCGACTTGGAGCTGCGATCATTTTCGCCAGTGCTGCGACCATCGCGGCTGGTATCCAAGCCTTGCCAGTTTATGAAATCTATAAAGCAGGAGCAGATTTATACTGGCATCCTGGGCTGGATTTTTTCGGGCCCTTTGGGCTCTCGCTGGTTCTTGTTTCCCATTGGGACAATAAAGAAGGTGGGTCAGAGCTGGATACCAGCCGGGCTTTTATTGGTCAAAATCGTTTTGAGCAACTTCGAGCGTTGCTTCCCGCTGGGGTGAAGATAGTAGGCATTGATGAACATACCGCACTCATCCTCGATATGAACGCTCAGACTTGTCTCGTGAAAGGGCGTGGAGGGGTAACCGTGTGCGAGGGCCAGCACGAGCACCGTTTTCGCAATGGGCAATCCTTTGATCTCCGCGTACTTGGTGCTTTCCAGATGCCCGAACCAGAGGAAGGCATCCCTGCAGAAGTATGGGAGTGGGTGCAGCGCGCTCTACAAGTCGGGCAAAGGGCTGAGGGCAGACAGCCATCGCCAGAAGTCTTGGTTTTGGTGCAGGAGCGGGAAGTGGCACGGAGTCGCCGTGACTGGGCTACGGCTGATGCCTTGCGAGAGCGCATCGCTGCCATGGGGTGGGAAGTGCGAGACACACCCAAGGGCCCGGAGTTGGTACCCATTGGCAGACTTGATTAACGGGGCATTGCAAGTTTAAACAGGAGGAGCCAATCGAGTGGCTGACTATCGTACCCATTGGCAGACTTGATTAACGGGGCATTGCAAGGGCAGACCCGTCCTTTCTGATGCCAGGCTCAGAGTGTTGAAAAAGCCCTTCCAATGTCATGCTGAACGGAGTGAAGCATCTCGCAGTACTTGGGAAAATAGGTTAAAGTTACGTGAGACCCCTTCGTTGCACTCAGGGCAGGCTCTTCGCTTCGCTCAGGGTGACAAGATTTTCAACACTCTCAGGCTCTTGGATTTGACAAAAACCAGAAGTGATGCTATATTCCCCTCAACTGGTCTAGACCAATCATGACCGCTAATGACTTCCCGAAAGCAGATTCGAGGAACGGAGATGAGGCTGAAGCCAGATAGTTCGGTGCCCCTATACGTGCAGTTGCAAAATATTCTTGCCTCGCAGATCGCGAGCGGTGAATTACGTCCTCACCAGAAACTCCCCTCTGAGCGCGAATTGTGCCAGCGTTTCGGCATCAGCCGCATGACCGTGCGTCAGGCTCTTGGCAGCCTTGCCAAGGAGGGCCTTATCTACAGCCGGCCAGGGAAGGGCGTCTTTGTCGCTGATCCGACAAGGGGCCTTGAAGTAAGGGTCTCGTTGGCTGGATTCAGCGAGGACATTCGACGCTCTGGAGCCAAGCCCTCCTCTGTTCTCATGGAGGCCAGGTTATTGCTGGCGACACCCGAATTAGCGCAGGCTCTCCACCTCTTTGAGTTAGAGGAGGTGGTCAAGGTAGAACGCCTGCGTCTGGTCAACCACGTGCTACTAGCTTTGCATACGGCGTATCTTCCCCATCGTCTTTGTCCCAATATCCTCCAGTATAACCTGGCTGTGGAGTCGCTTTTCCATACCCTCAAGAAAGTCTATGGTCTGCGTCTCGCCCGTGCCGAGCAGACTGTGCGCGCTGTGCTGGCGGGGCCGCGCGAACTTAAGCTGCTTGGTCTTTCGGACCCAGCCCCTGTGCTAAGCGCAGAACGTACTACCTATCTGGATACCGGGGAGGTCATCGAGTTTTCGCGCGCCATCTACTGTGGCGAATGGTACAAGTTGCATTTCGAGTTGGATCCTTGTAAAGAACAGTAAAGATTTTATACTTGGAGAGAATTTGTGATCAACGTAGTCGTCGTTAGTCATGGGAATCTGGGGGAAGCCCTGATTCGTTCTGCGGAGATGATTGTGGGGCCACAAGAAGGGGTGCGTGCTGTTTCGCTCCTTCCTGAGGAGAGTCCAGAAGGTTTCGGGGACAAACTGGAGGCTACCTTACAAGATTTTCAAGGGCAGGATATCTTGATCCTCCTTGACCTATTTGGTGGTACGCCGTGCAATGTGGCGGTTCGTAAGATCCTGGAGCCCAATGTGGAATGCGTTACAGGTGCGAATATGGCCACGTTGATTGAAGCCCTCACATCACGCGATTGTATGTCGCTAACCGAGCTGGCAGCGCAGGTGGCAGAAGCAGGCCAGAAATCTGTTCTGAATTTGAAGCCACTCCTGTGCAAAGCCACTAGCCAAAATTGAATGAAGAAAGGGGGTGAGAACAATCGCCGAGCTAGGTCTGGTGAGGATTGATGACCGCCTTATCCACGGACAAGTTGTCGCGGTTTGGGTCAAGCACCTTCGTACTGATCGCATTGTCATTGTAGATGACGGAGTAGCCAAGGATCCATTTATGCAAGAGGTGCTCCGCTTGGCTGCGCCACCGGGCATTACCGTTGATGTGTGCTCCATCCAGGAAGGAATTGCTACCTTGGGAGAGGAAGCACCACAACGGGATCGCACGATGGTGCTGCTGAGATCCCCCCAAGCTGCTCGCCAGTTGTTTGATGGGGGCGTCCGTTTTACCCATTTGAACGTAGGCGGGCTGGGAGCGGGGCCAGGCCGCAAGTTGGTCTTTAAAAATATTTCCATGTCCGATGAGGAAAAGGAGATCTTGAAGAGCCTGGTCAGAGACGGGGTGAGGATCACTCTCCAGACTGTGCCGGGCGAGCAATGTGTAGACTTTTCGTCGCTGGTGAAGTAGTCGTGAAATCTCGCGTACACTAACAAAAAGGAGGATTACCTATGGAACGTCGCAAAGTTGCGCTTGCCCTAGTGATTAGTTTGGTGCTGCTCTTGGCAGGGTCTTTGTTTTCAGTCAGCCATGCGGCCCCCCTAGCACAGGGCGAGACGAGGATGAGTCTGGGAGTCGCGATCATTGTCGGCGTTTTGTATTACCTAGCACTGTCGCCTTGGTTTGCGAACCTTGGCTTTACCGTGCTCTACCGGCCACTGATCGCTGGTACGCTGGTAGGCCTGGTGATGGGGCGACCAGTAGAAGGCATGACCATCGGTGCCAATATCAACGTGCTCTACCTGGGCTGGATCTCCGCTGGCGGCTCGCTGCCTGGTGACCCTGGGTTGGCTGGTTACCTCGGCACTGCTTTGGCGCTGGGCGGTGGACTGCAGACGGAGGCGGCATTGGCATTGGCTGCTCCACTAGGCTTGCTCGGTGGCCTCACTTGGGCGTTGCGCATGTCAGTCTGCTCTGCTTTCGCCCACTGGGCTGATGCCCGTGCCGAAAAGGCAGATATCCGTGGGGTAGCACTGATGAATGTCGTCCCATCGCAAATCTTTCTGTTCTTCTTATATGCTGCCCCTGTTGCTTTGGCTGCCTATCTGGGCTCGGCTGCGGTGGCTAATGCACTGAATTGGATCGGGCAGAACCTGGGCTGGGTGATGGGAGGCTTGTACACGGCCAGTGGCATGCTCGCTGCCCTAGGAATTGCGCTCAACCTTCGCTTCCTCTTCCGTGGTGTATTGCCTGCCTATTTCTTCATTGGTTTCTTTGTTGCTACCTTGGCAGGAGGCAATGTGAACCTGCTGGTGCTGGCGCTCATCGGCCTGTGCGTAGCACTGCTGCATGTGGTATTTACCTCAGGTGGTGAGGAGGTAGGGCCACTTTTCCCCACGGGAGGAGAAAAGGCGGAGCGGTACAAACTGCTGGAGCGCAAGGACGTCTTCCGTTCGTGGTTGCTCTGGTTGTTCTTCTCCCATGCCTGCTATAACTGGGAGCGCTTGCAAGGCACCGGCTTTGCGATGAGCATGACCCCCATTATCCGCAAGCTATACAAGTCCAAGGAGGACATCAGGGCAGCGTTGAAGCGCCACCTCGTGTTCTTCAATACCCAGCCTGATATTGGTGGAGTCGTCCATGGCATTACCATTGCTATGGAGGAGGAGCGAGCGCTGGGTGCTGACATCAGTGATGATGCTATCAACTCGGTCAAGACGGGCTTGATGGGACCTATGGCGGGCATCGGTGATACCATCCAGCAGGGCATTGTCATCCCTATCTCGTTGGCTATCGGCATGAGCCTGGCATTGCAGGGCAATTTCCTGGGTCCCATCATTTACCTCATCCTCGTGGCAGCCTTTGTGTGGGGCGTCGGATGGTGGATTTGGGAGCAGGGCTATCTGCAGGGCCGTAACGCGGTCACCAATATCCTCAAGAGTGGCGCGCTCAACCGGGCGATTACGGTGGCTGGTGTGCTGGGCAATTTTGTGCTTGGTGCACTGACTGTCAATTTTGTCAAAGTGAGCACTAAGATCAAGTTCACGATTGGCGGGAGCACCTTTGAACTGCAGAAGATTCTGGATGGCCTGTTGCCCAACATGCTGCCGCTGTTGCTAGTGCTGCTCGTGTGGTGGTTGCTGGAAAAGAAGAAGATCTCGCCGACCACGATCTTGATCGGCATCATCATTATCGCCGTGTTGGGGTCTTATCCCATCCTCGGCAAGTTCAGCATCTTCTAAAGCAACGCCTAGCCCAGTGGGGCTCTGGCTATGGGTCGGCGTGTTAAAGTCCCGACCCATAGCCAGTTGTCTGCTGGCGGATGGTAATACTGCTTTGGCTGGGCAATGCGCAAGACAAACGGGAGTATCGCTCCCTACTAATCATTTTTATGAAACAAGGAGGCCAATGTGTACGGACCAAAAGAACGTCGGATGCGGCGCATCTTCAGAAGTGATGGCAAAACGCTGATTGTCGCCATGGATCACGCGGGTGGAATGGGAGTTGTTCCCGGCCTGGACAACCCAGGCAAAACCATTGAGTTGGTCCTGGCTGGCGGTGCGGATGTCATCATGACCACTTATGGGGTAGCAACCCGTTTTGCAGAGCAAATCGGAACTGCTGGTCTTATCTTGCGTGTGGATGGTGGCACAAGCATGCTGGCAAAAGAACGTGGCAGTATGTCGCTCATTTACAATGCACTGGACGCCCTGCGCATTGGGGCGGATGGAGTGGTAGCAATGGGTTTCCCAGGCAGTGTCTACGAGGCAGAAACATTGCCTTACCTCTCGCTACTGGTGAGCGAATGCCGGGAATGGAATCTTCCCGTCTTGGCTGAGATGCTCCCCGGTGGATTTGAAGATCCAGCGCATTGGTGGACGCCGGAGAACATTGGCCATGCCTGTCGCATCGGTGCCGAGTTGGGCGTAGATTTTGTCAAGACGCAATACAGTGGTGATGTGGAGAGTTTCCGCCGCATTGTAGATACCACCTATGTCCCTATTGTGGTGTTAGGTGGTGGAAAGATCAAGACTGAAACTGATTTGTTGACTGTGGTGTACGATGCTATGCAGGCCGGGGCAAAAGGGGTCGCCATTGGGCGCAACATTTACCAACATCCGTCCCCTGAAAAAATGACCCGCGCTATTGCTGCTATTATCCATGATGGCGCCACGGTCAAGCAAGCTGAAAAGGCATTGCGTTAACTTTGCAAGATTTTGCTAGAAAGCCATAAGAAAATGACAAAGAAGACTTTTATCCGCTCCGTTCTGGTTGCTCCAAAGGAAATCCGGTTTGAGGAAGTGCCGATTCCTACCCCTGGGCCTGGACAGGCTTTGGTGCAAGTCAAGGCTTGTGCCCTGTGCACATGGGAACAAAGGGTATACGCAGGTGTTGATACAAGCGTTTATCCCCTGTTGGGAGGGCATGAAGTCTCTGGTATTGTGGCAGAGGTAGGCCCAGGGCTTCAGGTGAAAGTCAAGCCTGGCGACCACGTCGTTGCGGCACGGCTCTATCGCTGTTTCCAGTGCACATCGTGTCGCCGTGGGCTGGACAATATTTGTGACAATGCTTGGCAAAACCGCCAGGTTGGTGAACCAGCAGGGCCAGGTGGGCTATCGGAATATATGTTGGTAGATGGCTATCAAATTTACCCCGTCAGTAGCGATGTGCCGTTCACCGAATCTTGTCTATCGGAGCCCGTATCTTGTGTGCTGCGCAGCATTAAGAAAGCCCAGGTAGAACCTGCGGACAATGTAGTCATCATTGGCGCGGGTATTATGGGTTTGCTGCACCTGATGCTGACCAAGCGCCTTGGCGCACGAGTCTTTGTCAGCGAACCGAACCCTGTGCGCGCCGCCAAAGCACTGGAAATGGGTGCACTGGCAACCATTGATCCGAGCAAAGAGAACTTTACCGAGCGGGTCAAGGAATTGACCGGAGGGCGAGGTGCAGATGTGATTTTCGCTGCCATTGGTGTTGCCTCTGCTATTGAGGAAGCGATCAAAGCGGTGGGCAAAGGGGGGCGGTTAATGGTCTATGCCAGTGTGCACCCTCGCGGCTCGATGATTACCATAGATCCCAATTTGTTCCATAATAAGGAGATCGTGTTGACCGGCACAGTGAGCCAGGATAGCGAAGACTTTTTACAGGCAGTAGCCCTCCTATCCAGTCGGTCCATCAATTTGCAACCACTCATCTCCAAGGTGTTTCCCTTCTCTCAGCTCCGCGAGGCGCTGGAGGCAGCTCTGAACGGGAACAACTATCGCGTCATCGTGACGATGTAACCCGGGCAGAAATTGCCAGGATTTGCTACCACAGTGCGAGTTGCTGAGGCGGGCGGCGGCCATTCAATAGGATAAAAGGCGCCGCCCGCTTGCTTACAATTCCTAGGGCAGACAAGTCCTCCAGGTCACGGAGTGTCTTTTCCCTGCGTGCGCGCAAAATGCGCGCAGCTGAACGTGGGCCAATGCCCGGTATGCGGAGCAGTTGTTCTCTGCTAGCGCGGTTGACTTCCACGGGGAAATATTCCGGATGACGCAGTGCCCATGCCATTTTGGGGTCAACGTCGGTGCGCAGATAGCCCTTTGGGTCGAAAGTGAGGTCCTGCAGGCTAAAGCCGTAATGGCGAAGGAGGAAATCGCTCTGATAAAGCCGGTGCTCCCGCAGAGGTGGCGTAGCAGGCAAGTTCTCTAGCGGTGTGTCGGGAATGCGTTGAAAAGCGCTAAAGTAGGCACGAGTGAGATGGTACTCCTGGTACAACCAAGCGACAGTGCCCAGTATCTCTAGGTCAGATTCACCCGCTGCACCGACGACAAATTGTGTCGTCAAGCCTGCCTTTGCTCCCACGCCTTCGGTGTGGAATTGCTTAGCCGATTGCAATGGCTGCAGCAAATCCTGTGTGAAGTGTTTATCTCCACTCAGCTTTTGCAAACGCTCGGCATTCGGAGCCTCCAGGTTCACTGAAACACGGTCAGCAATCTGCACCGCACGTTCTACTACCGCTTTTTCACAGCCGGGCAATAGCTTGAGGTGTATATAGCCTCTAAACTGGTATTTGAAGCGAACGAGCTCCACAGTAGCGATCATTTGCTCCATCGTGCGGGAAGTGCTATCCCAAACTGCTGAGCTGAGGAAAAGCCCTTGTGCCCTATTGCGCCTCACCAGTTCGTCGAAAGCGGCAGCGAGTTCCTCTGGGCTGAAAGCGCTCCTTTCTACGTCTCGTGAGCGACGATTGCCGCAATAGAGACAATTGTTTTCGCAGAGATTGGACTGCAGTACCTTGAGCAAGGTAACTCTCTTGCCGTCCGGCAGCAAAGCGGGGTAGAGCCATTGCCCGATCTCGTCCCGCACGCGGGAAGCCTGTGTGCCACAAGCGGCGCATAGATCGTATTGCGCAGCACGAGTGAGCAGTTTCAATTTCGCCACCCTGTCCATGGGATGACTCCCTCACGCATCATACTGACAAAGCCATTTTAGGAACAAATGTTCTATTTGTCAAATGGAGCATATCCGTCTAAGGGGAACCTGGGGTTGCCTCTAGAGTTGATAGCGGAGTACTGAGTGGAGTAGGCGTGGCTTCAGGGGGTGAGGGAGTGGGGGTCGGTGTAGGCAGCAGGGGTGTAGATGTTGGCAGTACTGGTGTGTAGGTTGGGGTGGGGGTAGCGGGCAGCAGTTCCCACCATACCTTAATCACGGCCATCCCGGCATTCTCATAATACTGCACCCGGATGGTGTGGCTGCCTTGCGAGAGGGACAAGTCTCCGACATAGGTTTGTGCGGCTCCATCCATCCAATGGTCTATCACCAGCGTTTCGTCCACCCACAACTGGACGCCATCATCGCTAAGGGCGTAGAATTGGTAGGCGCCAGCGTCGAACAAGGCAGTACGCGTCCAACGGGCTGAAAAATGATCAGCGGGCATACCACTTGCGGGGGCACCAGCGCCCCAGTCAAAATCAATGGCGCGCTCGTTCAGGACGAGAAATGGCGTACCACTTAGGGTCATATTGTTGTAATATTCTGCTTTCCAATCAGTATGGGTGACTGTGACGTCAGGGCTGCGATATTCCCACCAGACTCGGGCGTGAGCGTTAGCCCAGGCATCAAAGTACTCCACGCGCACTGCATGGGAGCCGTTGCTCACGTATGCGTCAGCGCTGTACAGTGCGCCGGTACTTTCGTGCCATCGGTCGATCATCAAATGTCCATCAAGCCACAACCGTACGCCATCGTCCACTTGAGCATAGAAACGATAAGTGCCGGTCTCGAATGGCCAGTTGCCTGTCCAGCGCACCGCAAAATGGTCAACCGGTATTCCCTCTGCTGGGGAGCCATTCTGCCATTGGAAGTCAATCGCCGCATCACTCCGCGTGACCACTGGGGCACCGCTGAAGGTGGTGTTGTTATAGTACTCGCCGCGCCATGCAGAGAGGGGTTTGGTTGGGGTGGGAGTTTGTTCAGCCATAGCCCGCGCTAGGATTAGAATTTGGTAAGCCATGAGGTGGTCTTTTGAGATGCTTTGTCCGCTTGCTTCAATCAAGTCTCCAATCTGGATCTCTGCCGGCTGTCCGGCGTATAGGATTTGCGTGCGTTCATCCCAAGTGATGGTACCTGCCTGTCCCTCAAGCGGTCTCAGAGCAAGGCTACGAGCACCAGGGGTTATATTTTTGACATAACCAAGGGCGTACACGACTGGCTGTATGGGTTGCGTGGCACGGGGAGTAGACCAAGGCAGGGGAGTAGCAGTAAGCAGCTGTGGATTGCGAAAGCGAACAGAGGCGACTTGGCTAAAGTGATGTGTATAGGCAACTACCCACACTTCGGGCATTTGTGCCCATTGCTTGTCCATGGGAAAAGGGAACAGTGCCACAAAGCTGCCCGAAGCGTCTGTCAGCGTCGTAGCAATGGTTTCACTATCCTGTGGCGTGCCTCCCGGCGCGTTGAAACCAATCGCCACCTCGCTGCCAGGTTGCCAATGCCTCCCCGTTACCCTCAGCGCCAACCCAGATTGGATAGGTATAGACTCCACGGTGATGGCAGGCGTTCTATCACGCTGGGGCAGGCAAGCTGTGCACAGCAAAAGGCAAACAATAATGGCAAGGTTCCCTATGCGGTACCATCGGTTCATGATTGCGCCTCACTAATCGCAGACGATATATGGGTGCAAAAGTTCCCATTCCTGGCTAATCTATACGGCGATTCAGCGGAAAGCGGTTGCCCGTTTGTCATCTTTCCAAGATAATCGTTACCGGCCCATCGTTGTGGATTTCGACGAGCATGTGCGCTTGAAATTGGCCACACGCTACCGGCACGCCATTTTCAACCAGTAGTTGTGCCACACGGTTTACCAGTGGCTCAGCGACTTCGGGCGGAGCGGCCTCCGTGAAGCTCGGCCGGCGTCCCTTGCGTGCATCACCATACAGAGTGAATTGGGAGATCAGTAGCACCGCACCACCCACATCCAGAATAGAGCGGTTGAACTTGCCGTTTTCATCTGCAAAGATGCGTAAGTTGGCAATCTTGTTTGCCATCCATTGGGCTTCCTCCTCGCCATCGCCTTGTCCAATGCCAAGCAAAACCACTAGGCCGGATTGGATGGCGCCCACCACCTTGCCTTCTACCGTTACTTTTGCTTGAGTTACCCTTTGTACAACTGCTTTCAAGAACAACTCCTAGCTGCGAGCATGGCTCCATTTTGGGACAAGCCTGCCCAACTCCATCATACGGCTTGCATTTCCGTGTGCTATCGAGTATGATACATCCGATTCCGATTTTTGTTGAGGCGTGAAAGTATGATCAAACTGTTAATGACCTGGGACATCAAGCGAGACCGGGAAGCCGAGTATCTTGAGTTCATCATGCGCGAGTTTGGTCCAGCCATGGTGCAGGCAGGGTTACAACTGACGGATGCTTGGTATACGATGTACGGCGAAGGGCCACAAGTGCTGGCTGGAGGTGTTACAGAGACTCTGCCACAGATGCGCGAGATCTTGGCTAGTAAAGAATGGCAAGAACTGGAAGCCAAACTCTTGAACTTTGTGGAGAACTACAAACGGCGTATTGTCGAGGCTACCGGTGGCTTCCAGTTGTAACTTCATTTTCTCATTCCACACAGTATGAAATGAGGCGGCGGGGTCAATCCGCCGCCTCTGTCTTTTCTGCCCTTCCGCTTTCGGCGGCGGGCAAGGCTTTCTTCTCCTGGGACTCTTTGGGTGCAGAAATCTCCTTAGGCGGTTGGCTTGACGCAGAGGAGAGTTGACGGCTATCCGTGATATAGAAACCAGAGCCCTTAAAGATAATGCCTACCGGCTGTAGCAAGCGATGCACTGGCCCGCCGCACTCTGGGCATTCCTTTAATGGTTCATCCTTAAAGTGTTGAAAACGTTCGAAACGAATGCGGCAAGACTCACATTCGTATTCATAGATAGGCATGGCTCTACTTCAACCTCCTGATTATGTAAGTGTGATACAAAGGAGATTTTAGCATAAATTTGGACAAAAGGCAACCACAGCCCGCGCTTTGATAAAGGCGTCCCTAATTTGAGCGCGCTGTCCCTTTAGGGCGCGATCGGGATGCCCAGCGTAGTTAGGAGGGCAACGATGAGCGGTGCGATAAAGATGCCAGGAAGCAGATTGGCCACGCGGATGCGTTTGATATCGAGCAGTATTAGCCCGATGCCCATAATGATCGTCCCACCCGTTGCGGTCATTTCTGTGACCATGGCTTGACTCATGGCTACCTGCGCCAGGCTGGCTAAGAGGCTCAAGCCGCCCTGGTAAACCAATACTGTAACGGCGGAAAGCATCACCCCTATGCCCAGCGAAGAGGCAAGGGCAAGTGCGGCAAATCCATCCAACAGAGATTTGATCGCCAACAGGCTGTAATCACCAACCAAACCATCGCGAATTGAGCCAATAATGGTCATCGGGCCAACGCAAAAGATGAGGCTGGCAGTGACAAACCCTTCGGCGAGCTTGCTCCCATTTCCCAGGCGCAAACGCTGCTGCAAGGCGTTGCCAAGCGCTTCCAGCCGCTCCTCGATACCCCACCATTCGCCCAGAATGCCTCCTAGCAACACGCTGCCCATGACGATAAGGATGTTACTGGTTTGCAGTGCCATGCTCAAGCCGGCGACCAACGTAACAAGGCCTAATCCTTGCAGCACCGTTTGGCGCACTTTGTCCGGCAGGCGTTGGCCCAATAGGGTGCCCAACCCGCTGCCGATTAAAACAGTAGCCACGTTCAGCAGAGTCCCAGTCACAGAGAGCTCCTTTTCTGAGAATGCGCCGTCAACTTTCTCCTTGTTGTGCCTCCGCTCCCGCTTCCCTCATCCAGAAACAGAGCATTTCGTCTGCGCGGAAGGTTATTGTGGCGAGTTGCCAGCCTTCGGCTCCTTTGCTATTCAGGATGTGGAGGATGGCGTGGATATTCGGATTGGGAATGTTGTCAAAGAAGCACATGCCTTTATCTGTGCAGAACATCACCGGCCTTTCAGCCTCTGGGGGATACCCCAGTTTTTCCCGTATGGCGAGAACCTGTTCAATGGAATAGGATGTAATGTCATATTCCCACTTTTTCATCACGAACCCTCCATCTCGCGATTGTGGCAACCGGCTTTGACTATCATCCTCCGTCAAACATGGGGAATTCCTGTTCATCGAAGTACCAGGCGCCCTTGTTGGTTAGATAATCATGCGTCTTTTGCAAAAAGACAAAATGCTCGTTTTCCAGCTTGGCGAGGAAGCGGAATACCTGTTTCCCTTTAGGGTCGTCAGTCTCCTCTGCCGCTTTAGCGTACAGATTATATCCCATTTCCTCAAATTGCATAGCCAATTGTAATGCTTCCAGATCTGTGGCATTATCCGGAAGGATGAACGAGGCTTCTCTCTTATCAGGGAAGAGTTTTAGAGGCGTCTGCGGTTCACAGACTTTGGCTTCATCCAGTTCCATCCACTTGCTTTCCTTGCTAATCTTCTCATACTCTGCTTGCAGTACGCGCAGGTGATTGACCTCGTCCTCGGCTAGAGTTTTGAATACCGCGGCGCCCATCGGATCCTGAACGCGCTCTGCGGCTTCCTCGTAGAAAGCCTTGCCCTGTCGCTCGGCTTCCATAGCTTTTTCCAGCGCAGTAAGCGCCGCCATACATGCTGCTTTCTCCATTCGATGCCCTCCCAAGAATCATTCTGTAGGATATGCCGCAACTCGATCCAGCACGCAGCCTCTAATCCGCCCAGCCTCCGTAACGGACCAGCGACTCGTATTTGGTCATCAACAAGTCAAAGTGCAATCGCTCCTGGCTGGCTAGAAACTCGTACATCTCACGCGCTGCGGCATCGGTCGCCGCTTCGGCTTCGCGGCGATACTTGTCATAGCTCTTTGTCTCGAATTCGAGAGCCATCATCAGGGCTTCGGTCTCGGTGGGCTCTGCCTTCAGCACTTTCTCCAAGCCCGCACGCCCTTGTGGGAAAATATCCTGGCTCAGATCGCACTTGGCTCCTTTCGCTTCCGGCAATTCTACCCATTGCCCCTGCGCGGTGAGACTGTCTATCTGCCGCTGGATAAGACGTTGGTGCATTGCTTCATCCTCGGCTAAGGAGAGAAACATCTCCTTCGCCTTGGCATTTCCCACTTTTTGAGCCGTATTGCGGTAAAAATCTTGTCCTTCTTGTTCCAGACATTTCGCTTCTTCCAAAGCCTTCAAAGCATTCTCAACCTGATTTTTCATGTTTACACTCCTTTCTTTTTATCCCTGGTAATGTTTCCTCGCTAGAGCGACAACTCGATTTGTATCCGCTGCCCTTGGCGCAGACACGTCAAAGTTATACGGGATCCTATATGCAGGTTTGCGTACATGCGTTCCAGGTCCGCCGCGCTGCGCACGGGTTGCCCGCCCATAGCAATAATGACATCTCCAACCCTGATGCCTGCTTGCTCTGCCAGCGAGTTGGGAGTTACACGGCCCACGTAAGCGCCTTCTATGCCGGTGACCGATATTGCATCGGCTACTGAGACGCCTAGTGGGGGCTTGCGAGCACTTGCTTTCGCCAGTGCTTCTTCCAACCGCCGGCGGTCGAACCCAACGATAACCTCGTCATCAATGGTAATCACAGGCACGCCTTGCTGCCCCGAAATGCGGATCATGCGTAGCGCTGCCTCTCGGTCGACACCAACATCGTATTCTTTAAAAGGAATGCCGCGTTGGGAAAGGAACCCTTTCACTTGATAGCAATAGGGTCAGGTTTTGGTGGTATAAACGGTTACTTCCATCGGTGCTTCCTCCTCACAGGTATTCTTGTTTTAGCCGCTCGTACTCAGCCATTGTCTTCACGCGAAGGGGTTGCTTCACCAGCGGCCCGGTGGCTAAGGCTGGTACTTGCTCTTCGTATGCAGGGACATCTTCGGTACGGTAGAGAATGCCGATGGGGATGCGCTCGCCCCATTCTTGTGTCTTGGCAAAGGCAGCTGCCTTATCGCCTGGATCATAATTTGGATCATCCTGTACCTTGTACACTCGTGGGCGCAGCCAGTCATACGAATACACGCGGTTGAAGGTCACACAGGGCTGCAATACATCTATTAAGGCATAGCCACGATGATGCAACGCCTCTTTGATTAGCCAGGTTAGGTGTTCCACATCCCCAGACCACCCTCGTGAAATAAAGGTGCCATTGGCTGCCAGTGCAATAGTCAAGGGATTGAAGGGGTGCTCGATAGCACCCTGCGGAGAGGTTTTGGTGACGAAGCCATGTGGGCTAGTGGGGGAATACTGCCCTTTGGTCAAACCATATACGCGGTTGTTCTGCACAATGTCCACAAGGCCGATGTTGCGCCGAACAGCGCTGATAAAGTGATTACCACCTTCTCCATAGCCGTCGCCATCGCCATGGGTGCAGATGACCTTCAGTCTGTGATTGGCTAGCCGCGCGCCAGTTGCTACAGCCAGAGTGCGTCCGTGGAGGCTGAGATAGCCATTGGCAGTAGTATAGTCGGGCAACTTGGAGCCACAGCCTATTCCACTGATCAGCATCACTTGGTGCGGGGCTAACCCTGATTCGGCGAGCGCTTTCTTCAACGCATTCCAGATGGCAAAATTGCCGCATCCTGTACACCAGGTGGGCCGCACTGGACTGAAATAATCCTTGACAGTGACCATGGGTTATACAACCTCCTTCAGACGGGCCAAGATGTACTCTGGCGACATAGGCCGTCCATCATACTTGTTAATCAAACCATCCACCTTGATGCCAGTATAAGCACGCACCAGTGTGGCTAACTGCCCACTATAGTTCTGTTCCACACTGATCAGTTTCTTGGCTCCTTGCAAGGCTTGGACTACTTTGTCAACCGGGAGGGGCCAAATATCCATGATTTGCACGATATTGGCGGATGTACCTTGCGCATTCAGGATGTCGACTGCGGAGCGCAGTGGCCCATACGCAGAGCCCCAGGTGAGGAAGGTAAGTCTGGCTTGAGATGGGCCATACTGCAGCGGGGCTCTCATTTCTGCCCGTGCTGTCTCTAGTTTGCGCATACGTTTGTCCATCTGTTGGATGCGGATGGCAGCATCCTCACAGATTTGCCCATACTCATCGTGCTCATCGCTGGACGTGGAATAGATGGCTTTGGGATGTCCGGGCAAAGCTCGTGGAGAGATACCCGATGGCGTGAGGGCATGGCGTTGGTAGCGTGTGGTTAGTTGATCCAGTTCCTCGTCACTGAGGATCTCACCACGGTCAATAGGGACATCCAATGACAACGCATCCAACTCTAGGGCACGTGGTGAGTGGGCTAAGAAGGCGTCAGAGAGGATGATCGCCGGGCATTGGTACTTTTCTGCCAGATTGAAGGCACGGTAAGCCGCCTCAAAGCATTGCTCGATAGTTCCAGGTGCGAGGACAATGCGCGGGAATTCGCCTTGCGCGGCGTAGAGCATGAAAAGCAGATCGCCTTGCTCATGGCGAGTGGCATGACCCGTTGCTGGCCCAGGGCGTTGTATGTTGACCACGACGATAGGGACTTCGGTCATGCCCGCCAGCCCCAGAGCCTCGACCATGAGGGAAAATCCACCGCCCGAGGTTGGGGTCATCGCTCGTACGCCCATTTGTGCTGCCCCGATGACCATGTTGATGGCTGCGATCTCGTCCTCGGCGTGTTTGGTAACAACGCCATAGTCCTTGCTATGCGTGGCAAACCACTCCAAGATGGGGCTGCCCGGCGTCATCGGATAGCCCGCGACGAACTTGCAGCCTGCCATGAGCGCGCCCAAAGCCAGCGCTTCATTGCCACTGATCAGCATACGCGGGGCTGTTTTTCGCGTCTGCAGTCGAAATGCAAACGAGTCGCCGTACTTTTCCCGCACGAAGCGATAGGCAGCGGCAGCAACCTTGAGATTGCTCTCGACAACGGCGGTGCCCTTTTGGGCGAAATTGTCGCGGATAACGCTGTTGATGACCTCTAAATCAAGACCAGTGAGCCCAGCAGCAGCACCAGTGGCTGCTGTGTTGCTCATCACTTTGTTCCCCCCTTCTTCTATCGCGATTTGATTCACAGGGACTGGGAAGGCTTTTACAGAGCGTGAAACCAAGGCGTCTTGATCCACTTGCAGTTCTGGGTCGTAGATGATGCCGCCACCAGGGACAATTTCCCTCAGGTGTTCGGCAATAGCCTCTTGCGTGAAAGCCAGTAATACGTGCACTTTTTCATCATGGGAATAGATGTCGTGATTTGCTACACGTATCTGATAAAAGTTATGGCCACCACGGATACGCGAATGATAGTCCTGCAAGGCGAATACATACAGTCCGCCGCGCACGAGTGCTTTGGCAAAGCCCCTGCCAGTAGATTCTACTCCCTGGCCTGCTTCACCAGCGAACTTGAAGGACATGTCATTGATGCTCATTTTTCCCCTCTTGCTTCTATCCTTTTGAAGTTGACCACCACGAAACAACCTGCTCGGCGCTTATCAGGAGAGTGTTGAAAATCTTGTCGCCCTGAGCAAGCGAAGAGCCTGCCCTGAGTGCAACGAAGGGGTCTCATGTAACTTTAGCTGTATTTTAAGTACTGCGAGATGCTTCACTTCCCCTTCGCTTTCCCTTCGCTTCCCCTTCGCTTCGCTCAGGGCAAGGCTCAGGGCGAAGGTTCGGCATGACATTGGAAGGACTTTTCAACACCCTCTTATCAGCAGGTACCCTCGTATGGAGTAGCCGTATCCTAACTGCATCGGCTGGCTACATTGGCAGCGATCAGCGTCGCATCCCACACAGATGCATATGGCGGAGCATAGCTGTAATCAAGTCGGGTGAGGTCGTCTACAGTCATTTGTGCATAAAGTGCAGCTGCTAGCACGTCAATGCGCTTGGCTGCTCCTTGGGCTCCAATGTACTGTGCACCTAAGAGACGCCTGGTAGTGCGGTCCATAATCAATTTGACATGCAAATCGGTTGCACCTGGATAATAGCGGGCGCGGTCTGTCGTGCGCACGGTTACCGCGTGCACACTAAACCCTTTCGCTGCGGCCTCTTTTTCCGTCAGCCCTGTGCGTGCTACTTCCAAGTCAAAGATCTTTGCCACGGCTGTACCGACTACACCCTCAAAGGTACAATCCATACCCGCTATATTCGCGCCTGCTACCCTGCCTTGTTTGTTTGCCGTCGTACCCAGAGGAATGTAAGTTCTTTCGCCTGTTACACCATGCTTGGCATCAGCGCAATCCCCGGCGGCATAGATTCCTTCTATGTGGGTACGCATGTGGCTGTCCACTGCGATGGCTTTTCCCGCGCCCAGTTGGATACCGGCCCGCTCAGCCAATTGGACATTGGGTCGTACGCCAATGGCTAATAGCACCAGATCTGCAGGGATTTCATTGTGCTGTGTAACGACTTTTTCCACGTGGTAAGTACCTTCGCAGCGTACCAATCCGTCATTCAGCAGCACGCGTACGCCATGGCGCTCTACTTCGGCGAGAACGAGTTTGCTCATATCCTCGCCCAAGTTCACCATGAGCTGGGGAGCCATTTCGACAATGGTTACAGGCAGGTCAAGAGCGCGAAACGCTTCAGCCATTTCTAGTCCGATATACCCCCCGCCGACGATAACGACATTGCTAGGGCGTTTTCTGCGCAGTGCCTCAGATAATGCCAACCCATCGGAGAGCGTGCGCAGCGTGAACACGCCAGACAGGTCTAGGCCTTGTACAGGAGGCCGGAAAGATATCGCACCTGTAGCGAGCACTAGATAGTCATAGGACAAGCGGTACTCTTTGGCTCTCTCATGATCCGTAACAAGCAGGCTCGTCTCTCGGGGGCTGATTTCACGCACCTCATGTCGGATGCGCACCTCGATGCCTTGCTTTTGGAATTCGGCAGGGCTGCGCGCGATCAATGCTTCTGCGCTGGGGATTAAGCCCGCAATAAAATAGGGCAATCCACAAGCGCCATATGAGATATGCGGATCGCGCTCGAGCAGGATGACTTCCAAATCCGGGTTAACTCGCTTGGCTTTTGCTGCCGCGCTAGTGCCTGCAGCAACAGCGCCCACGATCACTACGCGTTGCTTTTTTGCCATAATGCGCGTCCCCTGTCAGGTTTATAACTTTAGATTGTCCCAATGGTCATAGTGTAAACGGTAGCGGTCCATCTTTTCGCCTGGTTCATACGGCTTTTTCTCTTCAGCCGGATGACCAAAGCAGACCAATGACACCACCTCAATATTTGCTGGAATTCCCATCGTTTGACGCATGACCTGAACCGTCTGGTCCCACAAGGCGCTTCCTTTGGAACCAACCCAGGCACCGCCCAGGCCGAGCTTGGTCGCTGCCAGCAGCATGTTTTCGATCGCCGCGCTGCCATCCATCTCCCAGGTGTCGGAGAGGGCGGGATTCGCGCATACGGCAATCACAACTGGCGCTTCTTCGATGTAAGGTCGTACGCGCAAGGCTTCTGCGATTTTGGCTTTGGTGTCGCTATTGCGAATGATCACATAGTGGAGAGGACGGCGATCCAGCCGACTAGGAGCGACACTGCCTGCCTCAAGTAGTGCTTCCAAATCCTCTTCGCTGACATCCTCTGCAGTAAACCTACGGATAGTGCGTCGTGCCCGGAAAAGTTTTAGGTCATTTTTCTTTGCCATGACAGGCCTCCTTTTGCTGTGAAATGGGTAATATGAGCTATCTTTGTATATTGATCTTGATGCAATCGTGCTGCATCGAGTCTTGGCTGTGCGGCATTAGTTTATAGAAAGATCGCTTGTTATTCCTCGTACATAGCCCGTGTTAGAGCGTTGTGCCCTTTGCATACGGCTGAGCAGCATCTCTTCGCGGCTTAGGATAAGGCACTCTCGCCAGAGAAGAGCAGGCAGGGACGGAATGCTGAGCAATTCTTGCTTTTCTTCCATGGATACCTGCAGCGCAATTGCCATCAAGTAGGCCAGGTCAGTCGGGTCCTTTGGTGCGCTCTCGATGTGGATGGTGGTGCCCAATACTTCGCTGACCAGCCTGAGGTAGCGCGCAAAAGGAGTTTTTGCCTTGTTGGCTAATCTCACGGCGCCTGGCGCTTCCTTCTTTTCCAGCGGGAACCATTCGATACGCCCGACAATATAAGGTTCCGTGCGCAGTAGATGCAGCACGCGGAAGCGATCCAGCCCTGCCGTCAGGATGTCCATGGTGCCATCTTCTTGTTCGTCCACATGAGCAATCAACGCTGAGGTACCTATACTGTAGGCAGTTACTGTCCCTTCCGCCTCCGGTTTTGCTAGGATGACACCAATCTGCCGCTTGCCTTCCAGGCAGTCGGCAATCATCCAGCGATAGCGTTCCTCGAAGATATGCAAGGGCAACGCCATCCCTGGGAAGAGCACAACCTGAAGCGGAAACAGTGGGATATCTAGGGTCTCTTCGCTCAAGCGCTCTCCCCCTCTTTCACCGTGTCAGGCTCTTGGTCCGAAGCTAGTCGAACACCCAGGGCGTAAGCTTCTTGTAATACCTCAGGGTAGGCTGCTATCGCTCCCTTCTCATCCACTGCGTTAATGCACTGCATGCCAACCAGTTGTGCGTCAATGGTGGACAAAAAGGCTCGTACCGTGTACAGCGTGCAGTCAAATTTGGTTTTAGGCGAACCAGCAGTAGATAAGAAGATGGCACGCCTCTTCTTCCCCCCTGGTGGGAGCGGGATCGGCTGTTTCAGGACATAGCGGAGTGCCCACAGGCATTGAAAGCGGTCTATGAAAGCCTTCGTCCAGCCGCTGACATTCATGAAAAAGATGGGTGAGGCCAGGATAAGGCCGTCTGCACCCAATGTCTTGTCATAGAGCGGCTGGTAATCGTCATTGACGGCGCAACGGCCGGTCTCGAAGCAACGATTACACGCCATACATGGCGCGATCTTCAGGCGGTTTAAGATGACTTGCTCCACTTCCGCGCCCATGCTTCTGGCACCCGCGCTGGCTTGCTCCAGTAAGGTGTCCGTATTGCCCCCACGACGAGGGCTGCCAGCGATAGCGAGTATTTTCATTGTTCGTTCCTTACCCTGCGTTCGATTTCTTAGGCTATTGGCGTTCGCCCTAAAGGACTTCTCGCCAGATGTTATAACGGTCCCAATCTGGATTCAGACTCAGGCGATTGTATTCATCCTGCACGATTTCGCGATGGCGTTGCTCTTCCTGGGCTAGACGGTGGAAGATATTCTTCGCCTCCGGGTCATTGGTCTTCTGGATTGCCATGCTGTAGAAATTGTAGGCAGCCTCCTCGGCTTGAATTGCCATCCGCAGTGCTTCGAGAGGGCCTGTTTCCTTAGTAACTTTTTCTAAGCCACCTGCTTCGATTCCACCCAGCGCAGCGATGATCGCATCGGTGAAAGCGGGCAAGTCACTTGGCTGGCGGGATGTAATCAGGTTGCCGTCCTGTACCACTTCCTGGTCTACCCAATGCCCTCCAGCATTGACCAGGTCATCTTTGATGGCAGAAAAGGAGGTGACCGTGCGTCCCTTCACGATGCCGGCTGAGATGAGCACCCAACCTGCATGGCAGATTGCCGCAACCACCTTACCTTGTTCGAAAGCTTCCCGAACTAATTTCAGGACTGCAGGGTAGCGCCGCAGGCGATCAGGTGCGTATCCTCCGGGAATCACCACCGCATCAATGTCTTTTGCATCCACTTTGTCTGCAGTGGTGTCTACTTCTACGGGATATCCATACTTGCTGGTGTAAACAGAAGCGCTGCCCGTTCCTACTACCTTGACATCCATGCCCGTGCCGCGTAATCTAAGCAGCGGATACCAGAGTTCTAGGTCCTGGTACAAATCCTCAGCCAAAATGATGGCGCGTTTTCCAGATAGGTTCATCCTTCTTTCCTCCTTTGAGTTTGTCTTGCTTGTTTCGCGCTACGTTCTGCGTATTTTTGTGCTGCTCATCATAAGCGCAGATTACAAGGGTTGCTTATGGACCAATATGCATCATTTCATCGCCGAAGTGAAACTCATCGGCGTCGTAGTAGCTTGGGAAGCGAGATACCAGTTCGTACTCGGTTTGCAATAAGTGATAATGTCCCCGCTCCACATTGCTGAGGTAACGCAGCATCGTGCGCCCTGCTTGGTCATTGGAGCGGTCTGCTTCGCGGGAATAAAAATCCGCTGCCATTTGTTCTGCCTGCATTGCTAGCTGGAACAGTTCTGGGACAGTCATGTCATCGAGGTCAGTACCCTGAACCTGGGGAACAGGAGACTTGGCAGGCAGTTGCAGTTCGATGTCTGGGAAGCGGCGTGCATACAAACTTTCCAACATTTCGCGGTGTTTCTCTTCTTCCTGGCGCAGGAAGGCTAGTTTGCTTGCTAACGCAGTATTGTGCACCAGCCCGGCCATTCGTGCGTAGAGCAGGGCGGCTTCGATTTCGGATTTGATGGCGATACCGAGCACTTCCAAAGCGGTCAATCCTTCATTGTAAGCCATATCCTCACCTCCCAGGAGATATTCTACAACAAAAGCGACAAAAGCGCAAAAAGAGGAGTAATTGTATAGATTTTATCATGTTTCTCGATGCATATTTTTAGTGCTTTACCGTGAAGTTGTATGGAATGAACTACTTGATTATATTATCTAGGCGCGTTTCCAGCAAATGCAGAGATAGAGAGTGATGAAAAAGTTCTTTCAGTGTCATGCTGAACCTTCGCCCTGAGCCAAGCGAAGGGGAAGTGAAGCATCTCACAGTACTTGGGGAAATACGGCTAAAGTTACGCGAGACCCCTTCGTTGCACTCAGGGCAGGCTCTTCGCTTGCTCAGGGTGAAAAGATTTTCAACACTCTCGAGATAGGTTGCGAGGAAAATAGCTGCGACTGCTATATTTCAAAGCGAGCATAGATCATTCAACGGGATAACGATTGGAAAGAGAGTATGCGTGCTCTACGGATGCTACTGGGTGCAGTATTTTTCGTTGCCTTTGCGCTGAATCTGTTCGCGTGGTCCCTGCCGCAGAGCGGGGCGAAATGCACGCCCTTTGACCAAAGGGTTACCGCTATGCCATTCGATGAGCAGCTATGGGCTGCCTTGGGCCACGAAGCGTGGTATGTCGAACATGGCTATGGGAATACGCCGCCAGTTCACCTGAGTGCCACAACACAACCCGCACTCACAGTATCCACGGGCGGATGGATAACATCAAACGCGAATCAGCTTTACCTGCCTGTAGTGTTCCAAGACAGGCTCCCAAGGTTGACCCCGACTGCGACGCTTACACCAGGGCTTACCCCAACGCCTTCGGCAACAGCTACTTCTATCCCGATCGTACCCCCTCCTGAGATAGAAGCACGTGCTATATGGGTCACCCGCTTTGACTGGACGTGTATTCTCACAGAATCTCCCGATTGCCAGTTGCCTGGGCCACAGACTATCCAACGTATGGTAGACAACATTGATTCGGCCGGGTTCAATATAATCCTTTTCCAAGTGCGGGGACAGGGTGATGCCTACTATACGCCGGGACTGGAACCGTGGGCAGCGCGACTGACGGGTACATATACTGCCACGCTTGGGCAGGACCCAGGCTGGGATCCGCTAGCCACGCTGATTGACGCAGCCCATGCGCGTGACATTCAGGTGCATGCATATTTCAATGTGTATTCCGCTTGGTCAGGAACAAGTGCGCCTCCCGATGGCACCACCCCACTACATCCGTTCTGGGCTTGGAGCCGTGCACCGGGCAGTTCGTGGTCCTATTGGCGGCAGTGGAACGCGAACTACCAGCCGATGTTGTTGAATGCGAATTATCTGTGGGCAAGCCCAGGAAACGATTGGCTGGTCGAAGATCACATCGTTGCCGCTGCCCTTGACCTCCTTCATCGCTACGACTTGGATGGATTGCACCTGGACCTGGTGCGCTACGCTGGCATGGAGTATTCGTGCGATCCGCGTAGCGAGGAGCGCTGGGGAGCGCCATGCTTCACGAACGGCGATTATGCTGACTGGCAACGGGCACAGGTCACACGCTTGGTCAGTCGCGTCTACCATGAAGGCATTTTGCCATTGGGCCGTCGTGCACTGCTCAGCGCGGCAGTATGGTGGTTTCCGCAAGATTTGTGGGGTATGGGCTGTAGTGGTGGCTATGACCGCTATTATCAGGACAGCCACGGTTGGCTGAGTGCAGGGGTAATAGATGCTGAGATGCCCATGCTTTATGGCTGCCCGGCGTTTGGGAGTGGTCCGGTTGGCGATGGCAACTGGATTATGGTGATGCGCGATTGGCTCAATCACCATGCTGATCGTTACGTTTTCCCAGGCATTAGCGCGGACTTGGACTGGAGTTCGATAGAGGCGCGCATCAATGCTGAGCGTGCAGAGGCAGTTTCTAGCGGTGCTATGCCTGGCCATGCAATCTTTTCCTACGGGGTTATCCAGGCTCGCGACTATTGGACTGCATTCGCCAGCGGCCCCTATCGGCAGCGTGCTGCAGCTCCGACGCCTGCGTGGCATCCATAAAGGTGTTGCGGCTATTGGGCAGCAGATTCAGACTAGGACTGGAATGCAAAAGCCTTTCCCGGGATAAATTGGCCCTGGCCTGCGTAGCCTATAAAATGTCCATCCTCGACGATAACCTGCCCGCGCAGCAACACCGTGCGAGGATAGCCACGCACGACGCGGCCCTCATAAGGGCAGTAATCCACTCTTTGATGAAGCGTTTTGTAGGATAGCGTTACCTCTTTGTCTGGATCGTAGATAACTAGGTCGGCATCAGAACCAACCGCAATGGTGCCCTTGCGGGGGTATAGACCGAAGAGCCTCGCTGGTGCTGTAGCACAGACCTCCACAAAGCGCTGTAAGGAGAGACGGCCTTTGCCTACCCCTTCACTGAAGAGCAGGGGTACGCGCGTCTCGATACCAGGAGCGCCATTGGGGATTTTGGCGAAGGAATCCCGCCCACGCACCTTCTGTGTTTCGTAATACCAGGGGCAGTGGTCTGTGGCAACAACCTGCAGTGCTCCATCAGCCAATGCAGACCAGAGCACGCCCCAATTGGATTTGTCGCGCAGCGGAGGGGACAAGACAAACTTTGCCCCTTCGAAGCCTGGACGTTCATAATCATCCTGGGAAAGTAGGAGGTACTGAGGACAAGTTTCTGCATACACTTTCTGACCCCGCTGGCGGGCTGCCTGCACCCTCTCCAACGTTTCACGGCAGGTGAGATGGGCAATATATAGTGGGGCATTCACCAATTGAGCCAGGATAGTCACGCGGTTGGCTGCTTCTGCTTCCACCAGTGGGGGGCGGCTCATAGGGTGGTATTTGGGGGCTGTTTTGCCCTGGCGCAAGAGTTCTGCCGTAAGGTAAGCGATGGCATCGTTGTTCTCCGTGTGGATCATAGGCAGCACGCCGCAATCCCGTGTTGCGGCAAGCAGGCGCAAGATTTCCCCATCCTGCAGTCGCAAGCCCTCGTAGGTGGTGTATAGTTTGGCACTGGCATAACCTTCTTGGGCTAACAATGACAACTGTTCCAGCGTTTTGTCCGTGGCATCGGCGAGGGTCAAATGCAAGGAATAATCCACGGCGACTTTTCCATCTGCTTGAGCACGACGTGTTTTCACCCCTTCGAGTAGGTCATCGCCACGGTAGTTCTCCGTGAAATCAATCACGGTCGTGGTACCGCCACAGGCTGCCGCGATCGTGCCTGTGGTGAAATCATCGCTTGAAATGAGGTCGCCAATGGCCATCAGCAGGTGCACATGCGGGTCAATAAAGCCAGGGAACACGTACAAGCCACTGGCATCAATGATCTTGTCCCCTTTCAGTCCTGGTTCAATGGCAGCGACCTTCTCGCCTTGAATGCCAATGTCAGCCTTCACGATGCGCTCTGCAGTAACAATCGTCCCATTTTTGATGGCGCAATCCATGTTTTCCTCCATGGAGTCTGGCTATAGAAAAGCAGGGTACCGGGGTCGGCACTCCCCGATACCCTGCTTCCGGGCTGCAAAGGGAAAGCCTACGGATCCCACCAGCACCAGGTCCACCAGTAGCAGGGATAATAGTAAGGCCAGCAACGGTACCAACAATAGGTTGGCGGATACCAAGGTTGAGGCGCCGGGGGAATCCAAACCGAGCCGCCGGGTCCAGGAATGCACAACACCTGGCCAATTTGGATGTAATTTGGGTTGGGCAGGGCGTTCGCTTGAGCAATGGCGTATGGGTTGACACCGTATATACGGCCAATGGCAAAAAGTGTTTCACCTGGCCGGACGACATGCCAGCGGCTGCAATCGGCCATGACGGCTGTGGCTCCCACAATTAACTGCAAAGCCACTAGGAGCACCAGAACCAGCAACCCCCTCCGTATCAGTTTTTTCATCGTTTCCTCCTCCTGGACTGCTCAAAAATTCGCTTTTGAACTAGTGAGGTTGCCATCCCGATGTGCAACTCTCATGCCTGGTTCTAAGGAATGTACAGCCTCTGTCCGATGTAAATCAAGTTGGGGTTCCAGATGCCGTTCGCCTGGGCTAGCGCCCACACCGTGGTGCCGAATTGCCAAGCAATAGCGCTCAGGGTGTCGCCTGGCTGCACGATGTAGATTCGAGGCGTTGGCCCAAGGATTGGGCCTGGGACGGGAATGAGCAAAACCTGTCCAGCACGGATGTAGTTGACATTCCAGATGCCGTTTGCCTGAGCGATAGCCCACACGGTAGTGCCATAGCGCTGGGCGATGCGCGTCAAGTTCTCCCCCCATTGCACTTGATGGTAGATGGGGTAGCCAGGCGCTGTGGGAGGGATGGGTGGAGCAGCAGGCGCAGGGAAGGGAACCGAGGGCACGGGCGTCGGCGGAGGTGCAGACAGGACAGGGAATGCGCTCAGGGCAAACAGTACTGCAGCCAATATGCCAAGGTACAACAACCTACCGTTCATTTTTCAGACCTCCTCACTCGGGGTACTCAGAGGGCCGTTTCCATTGCTCGGCCATATGATACACCAATTCCTCCAAAATTCAAATTTCAGATTTGCTTATCTCCCGGTAATGGAGCAAAACCATTGCCAGAATTGCTCCCATGGACTCAAGACCGGCGAGTTCGGCACAGAAACACCTTGCGTTTCTATCGCATCTGACTCGATCTGATAGGCTGTGCCGTCCAGTACCACGATCAGCCGCCCACCTATTGCAAAATATTTCCCCCACTGTGGATGCTTTGCCAGCAACTGGAAGTAAGCGGGGCTGCCGAACTGCAGGCGGGTCACGCGCATGCGCTGCGGGTCGTAGGCTGTGTCCGTCCAGATATTGTTGCGCAGGACAAACGTCTTGTTTCCCACCAGTTTTATCTCGGCTGCCTCGCTTTCGCTGCCCCGCTCTGCTTGTGTCAGCTTGTTCTGGATCTGGCTGTCTGCAACCGCCTGGGCGCCAAATGCTGGCATGCTCCTGAGGGTTGTTAATCTACTGCTCTCAGCAACTAACTGGCGGCCAGCTTCGGTCAAGATGTCCTGTTGTTCATCAACCAGGAACGAGGTATAGGGTGTCATAATGCCGTAGCGCACGCTGAGGGAGATAATGCTATCCACCAGTTCCTTGTTCTCCCCATGCAGGCGGATTTCCTTGAGCAAGTATCCGATCTTGCGCGTAGCCCATAGGCGTGGGACAAAGTCCTGACCGCCCTGCCGGCTAAAGTTTAAGTTTGGATAAGAAAACGAGCGCTCTTCGCCATTGACGGTGCCGTGTAGAGTGACCTGTGCGCTGCCGCCCTCGCGGTAACGACCCACAACCAATAATTGGCTGCCTGCGAATAGGTCTGGCAGAGGATCTGGATACAGATCTTCTACCTCAACCCCTCGAATATAAAGACGTAAATCTGACAGAAGGGGTGCGCTGATTTTGGTGTAAAAGGAGGTGATGACTTCCTCAATGCTCTGTTCTGGCTCTACATAAGCGCTTGCCCCGCGATGCTCCTGGCTGAGTGTGTCCAACAGAATGGTGTTTACATCGTAGCCAACGCCAAAGGAGAACAAACGGATGTTCTTCGTTGCGACGCGGTTGACATCGGTGAGGATGCGTTCCAGATCCGTGACCCCCGCGGTAGGCAAGCCATCGGTCAGGAAAATGATGAACAGGGGGCGTTCGCTGTTCGAGTCCATCGCTTCTAGCAACGCGCGGTGGATATTCGTTCCACCTCCCGCCGATAGACGGCGCACAAATCGGCGTGCCTCGTCACGTTCAGAGGCGGGGCGCAGGTTCGTAGCATATTTGCTGATAGAGGTGTTGAAGGCGATGATGTTAAAGCGATCTTCCTCCTGCAAATGATCCAGAACGAACTCGAGGGCATCTTTGGCTTGCTGAAGCTTTTTGCCTTCCATACTACCTGAGGTATCCAGGACAAAAAGGACATCTTTAGCGACGATTGCCTCCACATCTGCTTCCACTTGCGGAGCAATGAGGAGGAGAAAGAAGCCGTCTTCTCCCCGTTCCTTGTAGGAGAGCAGGTGCACTCCCACGTCGTCCTCGGAGATGCTGTAGTACAGTTCAAAGTCTTTGTCCGGCCGTACGTTATTTGCTTCGAAGCTAATGAGGGCGGAAGTTTCGCCTGTGCGCTCGATGGCGACGTTGTGAGAGGGGGAGTAGATGGCTTTAATCGGTACAGGGGATTGCAAATCCACCGTGATCACCACTTCCTCCAGGGGACGGCTGGAGAAGCGCTCGGTATCCAAGGGGTAGACATAGTGAACCAGTCCCCTGTCTGCAAGCAAAACCTGGCGATAGGCGATTTGTACTCGCTTCTCACCATGCGCAGGAATGGGGTAGATGCTGGCTTGAAAAGCGTTGCGCCCCACGTATTCGAGCAGCGCTGGATCTCGGCGGCGCCGCACAATGCTTTCGTAAGTACGACGCGCCTCCTCCTTATCCAAGACCTTGCCTGATAGACGTTTGCCATCCACAAATAACGCGAAATCAGAAATGGCGGCATCTTCAGGCAGGGGGAACAGATACGTGCCTTCTAGCTCATACGGTGAATCGTTGAGGAAAACCTGGTCAATTTCTGTCTGCGCGACCTGATCTTTGATGGTTACCCGGACATGGTGGTACTTGACCGCCAAGTCAGGCACGACTTGGATGTGCGGCGGTGGGATGGGGATGATGAACCCGTCTGCCTTGGCCGTTATGTGGGTCATCAAAGAAGCCAATAGAAAGGTGCAAACCGCCAATCCCCAACGCAAGGATTTCCATGCACTTGGTGGACAAGCAAGTACTGTGGGCTTCATGGTGCGCTACCTCCTCAGGGCTTGTTCTCACCTCTTGAGACGGTACAGCGCCGATGAATGTTCCCACAACAGAGAACCCCCACCATGGCATGGGGAGGCACCTTTAGCCATCTGACAGTTTCTATCTTCCCGCATGCTGCCCGCGGCATGGGATTCCGCAAATGGCGGACTGTGGGCCGCCCCAAGCGCGGTCTGCTTTTGACCGGCTTGCCTCTTTGGAGGTACAATAACGCCGCAAAGTGGGGGCGGTCAATAACGGATATATTTGGCCATGCTATCCGTTGCATCCGTGCCGCCCATCCGTTGCCGGATCGAAGGAGGGTATGACGATGCCTAATCTATGTGTCCAGATGAGGTTGGCGATGGGCTTGGTGCTTCTCCTTGCCTTGGCTGCTTGCCAAGGTTCTGCCCCATCCGTTCCCACGCCCACCGCGGCGTTGCCCACATCCGTCCCCACGCCAACCCTGTCCACCCCTGCGCCGCCCACCGTCTTCCCTACGCCAACCCTGCTTGCGCCGACGGTGCGCGAAGCCATGCCCGATGCGAACTTTGCGGGGCTCTTGCCTTTGCTGAGCCCACGCGTGCACCGTATTGCGGCAGCCGGATGGGCGGCACACAACGCAGGCGTGCTGCTCACACTTGTGGATGGTGCAGAGCAGCGTGCCCATGCCTACGTGGATGCCCAAGGCAAAACCTGGGTTTTGGCCAACTTCAATTTGCCAGTTTTTCAAGAGGGCCAAGTTGAATTTCAACCCCAGTTTAATACCCCTGATTTTGGATTTTTGATGGGGTGGGTAGACAATGAAGGCAATAGGCTTTACCATATTCCTTTACAACCAGGAGTTGAAGGCAAAGCCCCAGTTGTTTATCAAAAGGATAACCGACTTTATGAAGGATTAGTAGATTTAGCCACTGGCAAAATTGACCCTGCTTCAGAAAAACCCTACTGGCAGGAAATGCCCCCGCAAGCGGTCAAGGCCGTTATGGCCAAATACGAGAATGCAGTTTGGGTTACTTTCTGGGACAGGGATGGAAAGCAATTAGAAGCCGAAAGAATCAAAGTCTGCGACCTCCCTCCCGAACCCACCCCCACCCCCGAACGCCCAACCCCGAGTGCCGAAGCGCCAGAACTTTCCGAGTGGGGATTGAAATGGGATGCTGGCCGCAAAGCCTATGTAACCGTAGACAACCGCTACGGCCTGCCGGCCGGAAGTGAGGCAGGGATTTATGCCAGGGAGAAGTATTTTGTCAATGGCGAGGAGCGCTGGGGATGGATTGGCCTGAAACCAGCAGTAATTGAAAGGCTTCTGGAAGAAGCAAAACAACGAGGAGAACTTAAAATAGATTTATCATTTGATCCGAGAGGAATGACTGTGCAAATTGGGGAGGAGAGATTTAGCCATAAACCCACATTGAAGTTTGTTGGGTTAAAAGGTCTAAGAGCTGGAACTATTTTTAGAGCCCCATTGGCGGGAACTGTCTTTTTCATCAAGGATGTTTTTTTGCCTGATGAGACAAAATATAGTTTTGCCCTAATTAGGAGTGGAGAGGTAAATCGTTTTTTCGGCTTGCCCCATGATAGCATGGAGGTTTTAATACCAAACCTGGCCTATGGCGAAGAAAAAGAGGTTCTGTTTGGAGAGGCCCTTTTCCGACTCAAAGACGAAAAAACCATTACTGATTGGTTTCCTGGAGGGTTTCAGGTAATAATAAGCATGGATGACAGAGAAGGAATCGTAAGCGTTAATGTGAATGATATCTTGAATAAAGGAGGAAAACTGGTTTTTCCTCTCCCTTGACAATAAAACCTCAATCTTTTATTCTTAATACAGAATGGAAACTGCCCAAGAGATCAAAACCCCAAGGGTTATTTTAGTTGCTTTGCTTTTTCTAATTGTTATTCTTCTAAGTTTCAATTTCGCCCTTTCTCGCTACGGAGCCTTTTGGCAGAAAACCCAACCAAAAATTCTTCCCCCCTCAGAACAACTACAGAAGACGGAGTTCAAAATCGGCTGTCCAGTGCCTCAAGAATACTGCCAGTCTGGAAAAGAAGTTTATTGGGAGGGGGAATTAGTAGGATTAGAATTTATTGTGCCAGAAGGGACGCTCTTACTGGCGGCATTCACAGGTGAGCCAAACCGAGGAGTAGGGAAAAGCGAAGATGGAACACCTTTCAAGGTAATTTCTTTGATTAGTCAAGAGGGTTACAAAGCCTTTTATTTTTTCCAGGGGGAAACAAAGACTTTGCCATTTGCCGTAAACACAGGTGACAGCTTGGCCCAGACAAGCGACGAGCCAATTTCTACTACGAAGAAGGTAAATTTTTATTTTAGTGTCGAAAAGGACGGCGAATCTTTACCCATTACTAGTAGTAGTTTCCAATAATGTCCAAGCGAATTTATAAGATTTCCATTTTCCTTTTATTGATGGCTGGTTTCCTTTCCTTGCCCAAAAGGGTTTTAGCTTTAACTTGCGTTTCCAAGCCCTTGTCAGAGTGCCAGCAAAACATTGGAAACCCTGATAATGTATGCTGTCAACCTAATCAGCCCTGTCCTGTTTGGGAGTTTAAGTATGCTTATGATTGCCAGTTATGCTACCCAGATTATGGCGGATATTACTATCAATATGTTTATCGATATCATCAATGTGATGCTTCGGACCGGTGTGAGGGGGCGACGGGAGGAGGGAATACCGGTTATGCCGCCAATGGCCATGTTGTCCCTGGTATTTGTAATGCCTCGAGTTACAATGGTTCGGACCCGAACTCTGCTTGCGTGAACGGTTCTTGGTATAAAACTTGCTGTACTCCACCGGGCGTCTATCCCGTAACTTACTGTGAGGGTGGAAGGGCCGACCGCAATCTATGTGCCAATTCGGGTGGGGTTTTGATTTCCGGCAAGGGCTGTGGGACGGCCGCGACGGCGACGCCAACTCCAACGTCTGCTCCTCCCCCTCCTGCCCCCACTTCCACCCCAACTCCCACTCCCACTCCTTGTCCTGTTCCGGCGGTGCCCACAGGGCTTTCTGGCTCTTGCAATTCGAGTGGAACATCGGCGACAGTATCCTGGAATGAGGTAGCGGGAGCAACAAGATATGCCTTAAGAATTGACGATAAGAGTAACCCTTGGAACGGCAGTTGTAGTGAACCTAACGACGGTGATATCTGCAACGATAATATTACTACTACTTCATACACTTTTACTCCTACCCCTGGTCATGAGTATAATTGGTGGGTTCATGCTGTTAATAGTTGTGGTGGATGGAGTGATCCTGCTGACGGTCCAGATTTCTCTTGTGTCCCTTTTTGTCAAGTAAATAATGTTTCTTGTGGAGACTCCACTACTACAAGTATTACTCTAAATAATATTACCTACACTAATCATAATACAACCTATTGGGATAGTATGCAGGTTCAGTATGGGCTTAATGGGGTAAAAACTAACTGGGCTACCTCTTACACTATCAACAATCTTTCTCCTGACACTACTTATTCCTGTAAAGTCTGCTGTGCTCATACTTTGGGGGAGGGCAGCTGGAGCGCCGCTGGCTGTTCCTCTTGGATTAATTGCAGTACTTTACCTACTCCCACTCCAACCCCCGCCCCAACTTCCATCACAATTCCTTCCAGCAGTTTGCTTTGTTGTATTCACCAGTCGGGCATGGGGGCCTAACCCGCTGGAGCGCATCCTGCACAAGCTACGCAAGGCGCTTCCCTTCCCTTTGCTCAGTGCGAAGGTTCAGCATGCCAGTGAGCGCCCCTTTTCAACACCCTCAAGGCAATCGTCTTTGCTTTTTGCTGCATATACGGTAAAATATATCTACCAACTGAATTTGAACGAAAGAGGGGAATCAGCATGTGGCCTATTGACAAATTGGAAGTGAGGGATTATGAGCCGGGCAATCCCTGGTACCATCACTTTTTTGTTTCTATGGCTTCACGTCGGGAGAGGTTATACCCGGGCCAGCCTCGTATTTGGCATCCACCTACTGATGTGTATGAAACGGATTCCCATATCACCGTCAAGGTCGAAGTCGCTGGGGTGGAGGAGGATGATGTCATCGTCCGGCTTGATGGCCGTCTCTTGACGGTGCATGGTTACCGCTTTGACCCAGCGGCTAAGATGGCGTATCAGCAAATGGAAATCAGTTATGGTGAGTTCCACAGCGAGGTGTATTTGCCTTGCGATGTGGACGAAAATGAAACGAAGGCGAGCTATGACCGCGGGTTTTTGTACATCCTCCTGCCCAAAGCGCGGCGGGAGTATAAGATACCGATTGTCATAGCGTCTGAGCCTAAAGCATAGGTGGGTAATGACCCAAGCGATGTTTCTGACCATGACCATGGAGGTACTCATATGACCTTACTGGCGAATGGACAGGAGATGAATACCGAACAGAAAGCCCCGGTGGCGCAGGCAGGGCAAACAACAGAACGCCTGACCATCCCGGAAGTCCTGCCTATCCTGCCATTGAAAAATACCGTTGTCTATCCCATTCCGATCCTTCTACCTCTGATCGTCGGGCAGCCACGCTCGATCAAATTAGTGGACGATGCCGTGTTGGGCAACCGCATTATTGGCTTAGTGGCACTCAAAGATGCCAGCATAGAGGAACCTGGTCCTGACGATGTCTATCGCGTTGGTTCAGCGGCTATTATCGCCCGCTTTGCCAAAGCCCCTGATGCAACCATTCGGCTCTTTGTGCAAGGAATCGAGCGCATCAAAATCATTGAGTTTACGCAGACCGAGCCCTACATGATGGCGAGGGTGCAAGTAACCCCGGACACGGTGGAAGAAGGAGTCGAAGTCCAAGCGTTGATGCGCAATACCCTTGACCTGTTCCGGCGCATGGCGGCATTGATGCCCTATATCCCTGAAGAATTGATCATGGCCACGTTGAGCGTCGAAGACCCACGGCAACTGGCGTACCTGGTAGCTTCGTATGTGCGCATGGACATGACAGATGCTCAGGCGATCTTGGAAGCTGACAGCGTCACTGCCAAGTTGCAGAAATTAAACATCGTCCTGAACAAGGAATTGGAAGTCCTGGAATTGGGCAAGAAGATCCAAGACCAGGCTCAGTCCGAGATGCAGAAGATGCAGCGCGAGTATTTCCTACGCGAGCAATTGAAGGCGATCAAGAAGGAACTGGGCGAGGAAGATGAACAGCAGGCCGAGATCAACGAGTTGGCAGCCAAGATCGAAAAAGCGGGCATGCCACCAGAGGCAGAGAAAGAAGCGCGGCGGGAGCTAGACCGCCTTTCCAAGATGCCGCCCGCTGCCGCTGAGTATTCGGTCATCAAGACGTATCTCGATTGGTTGGTCAGTATGCCGTGGCAAGTCGCTACGGAGGACAACCTGGACATCGAACGAGCGCGCCGCATACTGGATGAAGACCACTATGATCTGGAAAAAGTCAAGGAGCGCATCCTGGAGTATTTAGCGGTGCGCAAACTGCGTCAGGAGCGGAAGAAAGCCGAAGGTGAAGGAGCAGCCGAGGAACCTGTGGATTATATCCGCCGCGAACGCGAGGGGGTTATCCTATGTTTCGTTGGCCCGCCAGGAACGGGGAAGACATCGCTGGGACAATCCATTGCCCGTGCTCTGGGCCGCAAGTTCACCCGCATGTCGTTGGGCGGAATACGCGATGAAGCGGAAATCCGCGGGCACCGGCGCACCTATATTGGCGCCATGCCCGGACGAATTATCCAGGCGATTAAGCGGGTGGGTACCAAGAACCCGGTCTTTATGTTGGATGAGGTGGACAAGATCGGCACGGACTGGCGAGGCGATCCCGCCTCAGCATTGTTAGAGGTGCTCGACCCAGAACAGAACCGCGAGTTCCGCGACCACTATCTGGATGTACCCTTTGACCTATCGCAGGTCATGTTCATTACGACCGCGAATTTGCTCGACCCGATTCCAGCGCCATTGAAAGACCGCATGGAGATTCTGCAACTATCAGGCTATACCGAAGAGGAGAAGGTGAAAATAGCCCACGGGTATCTGATCCCCCGGCAGTTGCGGGAGAATGCACTGACCAAGGATGAAATCGAATTCACCGATGAAGCGTTGCAACGCATCATCCGCGACTATACCCGCGAAGCGGGGCTGCGCAACTTGGAGCGCGAAATTGGCTCCATCTGCCGCAAAGTGGCGACGCAAATAGCGGCGGGGAAAATCACGGGGAAAAAGGTCATCACTCCAGAAGTAGTGGTCGAGATGCTGGGCAAGCCGCGCTATTTCTTCGAAGCAGCAGAGCGGACGATGATCCCTGGAGTTGCCACCGGCATAGCCTGGACGGCGACCGGAGGGGATATTATCTTCGTCGAGGCAACCCGTATGCCGGGCAGCAAGGGATTCTTGGTCACGGGTCAACTGGGGGATGTGATGAAGGAATCCGCCCAGGCCGCTTTGAGTTATGTGCGTTCCAAAGCGAAGGACTTGGGCATTCCGGATGACGTCTTTGCCAAGAGCGATATCCACCTTCATATCCCTGCTGGTGCTATTCCCAAGGATGGGCCTTCCGCCGGAGTGACAATGGCTACTGCGCTGGTTTCCCTGCTTACTGGCAGGCCTGTGAACCCCAAAGTGGGGATGACGGGTGAGATCACACTGCGTGGTCAGGTACTGCCCATCGGTGGCGTCAAGGAAAAAGTGCTGGCAGCACGGCGTGCGGGCTTGGACACCGTCATCCTTCCCAAACGCAATGAGCCTGACTTGGAAGAAGTACCGGAGGAGGTCAGGAAGGAGATGAAGTTCGTCCTGGTAGATACCGTAGATGAGGTGCTTGCTGCGGCGTTAACCGATGGCCTCCCCCAAGCAAAACCGAATAAGAAGAATAATAAGAGGAAAAGAACGAAGAAAAGTGCCAAAGCATAAAAAAACACTACAACGGATGAGTTGGCGACGTATGGATTTGCATATCCATACTCCCGCCTCGTCCTGTTATCAACAACCCAACGTTACGTATCTGCAGATTCTACAAAAAGCCGAGGAGCGCGGCCTTGACATCATTGCCATTACGGACCACAACACGGTGGCTGGCATTGCTGCCATGAGGACGCGCATTCATGAGTTGGAATTGCTCGAGCGGCTGAAACGCTTGCGTAGCGAGGAAAAGCAAGAACTGGAAGAGTATCGGCGTCTGCAGAAAAAGATGCTCATTTTGCCCGGGTTCGAGTTCACAGCCACCCTGGGTTTTCACATCCTGGGCATCTTTCCGCCGGAGACCTCTGTCCGCGAGTTAGAGCATATCCTGCTTGACCTGAAGATCCCACCGGAGAAACTGGATCTTGGCTCTGGGGAAGTGGGGGCTACGGTGGATGTGCTGACCGCCTATCGCACCATTGCTGAAGCGGGTGGCTTGGTCATTGCGGCGCACGCCAATTCTGCACACGGGGTGGCTATGCGCGGTTACGATTTTGGTGGGCAGACCAAGATCGCTTACACTCAGGACCCCCACCTACATGCGCTTGAGGTGACGGATTTGGAGGAGTCTGGTCGTCATACGACTGCGTCCTTCTATGACGGCTCAAAGCCGGAATATCCCCGGCGCATGCATTGCATTCAGGGCTCCGATGCTCACCGTCTGGATCGTGATCCGAAGGACGAGCATTCCCTTGGCATAGGCGATCGAGTAACCGAAATTCTCCTGCCCGAGGTTAGCTTCGAGGCGTTGAAAGAAGTCTTCCTCAGCGATGATTTCACGCGCACACGGCCTTACCGACCGACTGCGCCAGCCATGGACTATGTCCGGGCGGCACAAGAAGCTGGGCCAAGTATTGTCCAATCCTTTCATGAGAGTATGGCGCGAAAAGGCGGACACTTGCGGGCTGTTCTCCGTGACGTGGTGGCTTTTGCCAACACCAATGGGGGCACAATCTGGGTGGGCGCCGGTTCAAAGCCCAAAAGCCGCATTGTGGGCGTTGAGCGTCCCGAGGAGGCGAGCCGCACTCTGCTTGCGGAGATCAGCCGCGCCGTTACGCCGCCTATCGAGGTGGGTATAGATATTGTCAAGTCTCAGGGTGCAAATGTACTGCGCGTAACGGTGCCCAAAGGTGAAAGTCCGCCCTACGCCTTGCATGGGGTGGAGATCTATGTGCGGCAGGAAACAGAAACGAGCCGTGCGCTGCGCGATGAGGTGGTACAGCTTGTCCAGCGAGCCCTCACGCCGTCGTTGGCACCGCAGAAGGCTCCTGCTGCACCATTGCCTCCTGCGGTGGTGACCGCATCTGTTCCTGCTATAAGCCAGGCGGTAGCTCCACCTCGCACAGGCGTGGAAATTGTAGAGGTGGCGGAACGCGAAGGGGTGAAATATTACACACTCAAAGACCTGCGCAATGGGAATGTAGTGCGGAATGTAACCCGCCCTTCCGCGCGCCGGTTGTGGCGCTATGCCATTACTGAGTTCGAGAATCAGCCGGTGCAGGTTGAGCAAGTCAAGTGGCGTGGGAACATTGGCTTGTGGAAGTCCTATCGTCGTGCGCGAAGCAAATACTATGATTTTGTGCAGCGCGGAAGCGATGGCCAGTTGCACGTCTACTATGGTGTCACGGAGGATGGCATCCACGGCGACTGGCGCCAGTTTGTTAAGGAGAAATGATAACGTTCTTTCTCCGAAAGTTCTGACCACGCTTTTTATGCTCAGGCAATGGCGACGAACATTTGCCCGCCCGTAATGACAACAAAAACACGGAGATACAGACCTCATGATCGAATTTGTCTTCCTCGGCACATCGGCTTCTGCACCCTCTGTAGAGCGTGGACTCTCCGCCGCCATGGTCCTGTATGAGGACCAGCGCTTTCTCATAGACTGCGGCGAAGGGACGCAACGTCAGATTTTGAGAAGCGGACTTGGCTTCAAGCGGCTGGATAAGGTGCTGCTAACCCATGGGCATCTGGATCACATCCTGGGCTTGGGTGGGCTGGTATCCACATTTGCCCGTTGGGAAGCCGCCAATCATCTCCATATCTACGCAGGTGGCTGGGCTCTGGAACGCGTGCGGGATTTGATGAACGTAGTCCTGCGCGGTGGTGAGGTGCAAATCAAAATTGAGTACCACGAGATACAACCTGGCGTCATTTGGCACCGCCGTGGGTTGACGATCACTGCTTTCCCCGTCATCCACCGTGGCCCTGGCTGTTTTGGTTTCCTGTTTGAGGAAGCAAGCCATCGTCCTTTCTTGGTTGACGAGGCAGAACGGCTGGGCGTCCCGGCAGGCCCAGAGCGCAAATTGCTGGTGCAAGGCCAGGCGATTACCTTGGCAGATGGAACGGTGGTCTATCCGGAGCAGGTGTTGGGACCTTTGGTTCCTGGTGTGAAACTCGCTTGGGTGGGCGATGCGGCGCAGATTGATGGCTTGGTCGAGTACGTGGCTGGAGCAGATGCACTAGTCATTGAGGCGACTTATCTGGATGTGGAAGCGGATATGGCAGCACGATTTGGGCATTTGACGGCTTCCCAAGCGGCTACCCTAGCTTACCAAGCAGGCGTCAAGCGACTGTACTTGACACACATCTCACGGCGATATTCACCCAGTCAGATTCTAGCCGAGGCTAGTCCTATCTTCCCCAATACCATCGTAGCCAAAGACCTGGATCACTTCCGCCTCACCCGAGCAGGGGACCGGGAACAAGAGCGGGTGGAGGCTGAAAGCAAAGCAACGGATGAGGAAACGCGTGCAATTTCGTGAATTTCTCCACATGCTTCAACAGACAGGACAATTGTTGACCGTATCTCAGGAGGTTGACCCCCACCTGGAAATGGCCGCTCTGATCCACCGATTGGGCGAACAGCCCGTGCTTTTTCAGCGGGTAAAGGGTTCCTCTTATCCGGTGGTCGCGGGTCTCTGCGCGCAACGGTCGCTCCTAGCTTCTGGCTTGGGGGTGACGAGAGAAGAATTGCTTTTCACATTGGCTCGTGCATTGAACAATCCTGTACCTCCTCCTCTTCTTGCGACAGCCCCCTGTCAGGAGGTGATTGAGGAGGTAAATCTGTACAAATTGCCCATTCTCATGCATTTGCCTAGCGACGGTGGGCCATACGTAACCGCAGGGATAGCCGTTGTCAAGGACCCTGAGTTCGGTCGCAACGTGAGTTTTCACCGGCTGATGCGGCTGGATGCGACACATTTCGCCGTGCGCCTTGTCGAGGGGCGGGGAACCCATGCTGCGTGGCAAAAAACAGGCGGGGACTTGGAGATTGCCATCTGCATCGGCAACAGCCCAGCGGTGCTGCTTGCGGCAGCAATGAGCCCGCCACCGGGGGTGGATGAATTGGCTATTGCCAATGCGCTCATGCCCACTCCCTTGGTCAAATGCCGTACCGTGGATTTGGAAGTCCCTGCAAATGCGGAAATTGTGTTGGAAGGTCACATTACCCGCCAACTTGTAGAAGAAGGGCCTTTTCTGGACCTGACGGAAACGATGGATATGGTGCGCCGTCAGCCCGTGGTAGAAATCCATTGCATGACGCATCGTCAGGACGCGTATTATCAAGCCCTGCTGCCCGGGGGACTGGAGCACAAGTTATTGATGGGCTTGCCCCGCGAGCCCACGATCTACGCCGAGGTGCAAAAGGTGTGCGACTGCGTGGATGTGCTTCTTACCCCTGGAGGCGGTTCATGGTTACACGCGGTGGTGCAAATCCGCAAACATGGACCAGATGATGGCCAGTTGGCTATTCAAGCAGCCTTTCGCGGGCATACATCGGTGAAGCATGTGCTCGTAGTGGATGATGACATCAATATCTACGATCCGGTGGAGTTGGAATGGGCTGTTGCTACCCGCCTGCAGGCGGATAGCGATGTGGTTATCTTGTCCAATCAAGGCGGTAGTTCATTAGATCCCTCGGCATGGCATGTCCCCGGCGAAAAGTCGCGCACGGCTAAGATGGGACTAGATGCGACCATCCCCTGGCGCAAGCCTTCTGGCGAACTGCGTAGCGAGGAAGAACGGGCAGCGTTTCGTAAGGTCAGATATCCGGCAGTGCCTTTGGAAAAGTATATCACGAAATGATGCCGTTGACGGAAGAAGAGCAAGCCATGTTGGCTGGCACACAAGGGCCAGCCGTGCAAAAAGCGATGCAGATGATCGTTGCCCTTGCCGAGATCTATGGTGCACAGGGCCTAGTGCCCATTGTCAGCGCCCAAGTGGCAGGCGTAAGTTATAAAAATTTGGGCGATGCCGGCTTGGAGTTTCTCGAAGAATGGGCGGCGCAAGGTGCGCGGGTCAGAGTGCCTACCTTCATGAATCCAGCAGGCATGGATCTGGAACGCTGGCAAGAGATGGGCATTGCGCCCAAATTTGCGCGTCAGCAACAAAGGATCATCCAAGCGTTGATGACGATGGGAGTGGCGCTGACTTGTACCTGCACGCCCTACTTAGTTGGCTATGCTCCGCACCAAGGCGACCATCTGGCTTGGAGCGAATCCTCCGCAGTGAGTTTTGCCAATTCGGTATTGGGTGCGCGTAGCAACCGAGAGGGCGGTCCTAGTGCGCTAGCGGCGGCGATCACTGGCCGCACTGCAGCCTATGGATTGCATGTATCCGAAAATCGCCGCGCTACTCATGTGATCGAGGTTCACTGCCCCTTATGCAGCGAAGCGGACTATGGTGCGCTGGGGTACCTTGTGGGCAAGTCCGTTGGAGATGGCGTACCTTATTTCCGTTTTTTGGCACAGCCTCCTGTCTCGTCCCAAACGAGGGGAGAACTCCGCCTTGAGCATTTGATGGCATTGGGTGCAGCGATGGCTGCCAGTGGTGCTGTAGCCTTGTACCATATCGAAGGTGTTACCCCAGAGGCTTCCTATGCGCTATCGCCAGCGGGTGAGTTGCCTGTGGTTTCCATCACTGATATCACAGAAGGCTATATAGCGCTTGATTCGCCGCTGGACGAGATTGACTTTGTCAGCCTTGGATGTCCGCACAGCACGCTGGCTGATATCGAAAAAGCCGCAGCATTATTGGAAGGCAAACGCGTCAAAGCCACCCTGTGGATTACCACATCTCGTGCTATACGGGAGGTTGCAGAGCAAAGAGGGTTGGTGGCGCGCATCGAAGCAACGGGGGGAAAAGTATTTTCCGATACCTGTCTGGTTGTCGCTCCAGTAGAAGAGAGGGGCTTCAGGGCGATGGCGACGAATTCAGCCAAAGCAGCTTTCTATAGCCCGATGCATTCCAAATTGCAATGCCGCTTTGGCTCACTCGAGCAATGTATCCAAGCAGCGCTTAGCGGACGTTGGACGGGTGAGGGTAGGAACCTGAAGACATAGTGGGAAAATGGGGGAAGATGATCAGACTACGCGGACGGGCGATTTACCGCGGTAAAGCACGCGGTTTGGCTTTGGTATCCCCAGTACCCATTGGCTTTCTCGGGGGAGTGGATGCGGAAACGGGCAGGGTCATCGAGGTAGGGCATCCTTTGGAAGGGGAGTGCATCGCAGGCCGAGTGCTTGTTTTTCCCACCGGGAAAGGTAGCACGGTGGGTTCTTATACACTCTATCGCCTCGCCAAGGTGGGCAAGGCTCCGGCGGCGATCATCAATGCGCGCAGCGAAGCGATTGTCGCTGTGGGCGCGATCATGGCAGGCATTCCCATGGTGGATTCGGTAGATATCACCCAGATCCATACTGGCGATATCGTTGAGGTGGACGGAGAGGATATCACGGTTGGCTGAATTGGTCTTTGTAAAACTCGGGGGATCGTTAATTACTGACAAGAAGGTGGAGGCAACGCCTCGGCCTGAGGTAATCGGACGCCTGGCACAGGAAATTCGCGCTGCTCTGGACAAGCATCCCGACATGCGCCTGGTGTTGGGCCATGGAAGCGGGTCATTCGGCCATGTCGTGGCGCAGCGCTATCAGGTGCAGACGGGATGCACGGATTGGCGAGGTTATGCAGAGACAGGAGCAGCGGCTTCGCGGTTGAACCGTTTGGTTACCGACACTCTTCTGGCTGCTGGTGTCCCTGTGGTTTCGCTACAGCCTTCTGCGTCTGCCCGCTGTCGAGGTGGAAGCCTCATCGAGCTCAGCCTCTATCCAATCCAGAAGACTCTAGAACAGGGGTTGGTGCCGTTGGTTTACGGCGATGTGGCGCTAGATGAGTTGTGGGGCAGTACGATTATCTCCACGGAAATCATCTTTTCCTATCTGGCTTATGCGTTGCTCCCGCAGCGCATTATCCTGGCAGGGGAAGTGCGCGGTGTCTACAGTGCCGATCCTCGCTTAAATCGGGAGGCGCGGCTGATACCGGTCATTCGTGCCAGTCAGATGAACGGGGAAATGGGCATGCTTGGTGGATCGCATGGAGTAGACGTTACGGGCGGGATGTTGACCAAAGTGCATCTAATGGTTGATCTCGTGCGCCATTTGCCTGGCTTACGGGTATATTTGTTATCGGGTCTGGAGCCTGGCTTGCTGCAACAGGCTCTAGAAAACCCCGATTTCAATCCTGGCACACTAATTGCCTGCTGAGTTTTTAGATTCAGTCCATCTCTCTTGGTTAGAGCGGTTTGTTTTCTGGCCCCAATACGGGTATAATGTCCCTGCTTGCAAGGCTTCTTTAGCCTCGTGGATGCCAGTTGAATGGTTATGTGCTGCTTATCGCTTTCACTTTTGGAGATACATAGAGATCATGCTTATCAGTGCGGTTGCTTTCATTATCGTATTCAGCGCAGTAGTGCTCGTGCATGAATTAGGGCACTTCTGGATGGCGAGGCGAGGGGATATTGTTGTCCAGGAATTCGGGTTAGGCTATCCCCCTCGGCTGAAGACAGTGGCTGTGCGCAATGGGGTGGAATATACACTCAATGCCATCCCTGTGGGTGGCTTTGTGCGTTTGCTGGGCGAGGAAGACCCCAGTCATCCGGGGAGCTTTGCTAGCAAAAGCGCAGGGGTGCGTCTCCGTACTTTGTTGGCTGGACCTGTCATGAACCTGCTTTTGGCAGCCGCGCTTTTCATGTGCGCTTTCATGCTAGGGGAGCAGGTTGTTGAAGGCAAGGTGGTTGTATATTCGGTAGCACCTAATTCGCCTGCGGAGCAAGCGGGCATACGCGCGGGTGATGTGATCCTCGCCCTCGAGGGACAACAAATTGACAATGTGGTGGAGTTGGTCGAACTCACGCATGCTTTTCAGGGACGGGAGATCAGCGTATCTGTGCTGCGCGGCGATGAGCACTTGCTCGTTCGTCTGACGCCGCGTGTGCGGCCGCCTGAAGGCGAAGGCGCGATGGGCATTACTATTAGTATGCAGGAAGGTTATCAGGTGAAGACAGTGCACCATCCGCCTTGGGAAGCGGCGTGGCTTGGCGTACGTGAGGTGTGGGTGACCATCCTTTTGACCATTGCAGGCTTTGTGCAAATGTTTCGGGGTGCGATCTCGCCCAAAGAACTCACCGGGCCAGTGGGCATTTTTCAAATCAGTGGCATGGTTGCTCAGACCGGTCTAGTGAATCTGATACGTTTTACGGGGTTTCTGAGCGTCAACTTGTGCATTTTAAATTTACTGCCTATACCAGGGTTAGATGGCGGCCGTATCGCTCTCATCCTGCTGGAGAAAATTCGGGGCGGCAAACGCATGGCACCCCAGCAAGAGAGCCTGATTAATTTCCTGGGTTTAGTGCTGATTATGGCTTTCATGTTAATAGTGTCCTATTTTGATATTTTGCGTATCTCTAGCGGCGGGATTTCGTTGCCTTAAGGCTTGTCAAATGCGCTGTGAGGCTTGTGGTGCTGAAGTAAAACGGGGATTAAAGGTGTGTCCTGAGTGTGGGGCTACTCTGAAACGCTCCAGACTTTTTGGACGGCCGTTGCGTTGTCGCTCCTGTCAGGCACGAGTGCCATCCGGCTTGAGCATTTGCCCGTATTGCGGCGCGCCACTAAAGCGAAGTTGGCGCGGAGTATTTCAAGGATTGATGTTGCTGGTTGCTGTGTCCATAATCTATCTGTTGATGCATTACGTGCCGTGGGCTAGGCTACGGGCGTTGTCGCACCACGTGCAGATACAGATCCCAGCTGTCGCCTTTTTGGCGACCCCTACATTCACTGCATCGCCCAGCCCTACATGCACACTGACCGCAACAGGAACGGCAACGCCTTCACCAACAAGCACACCGTTGCCTCCCACTGATACGCCTACTATGCCGCCGCCAACCGCCACACGGCGCCCGGCTCCGACGCGTACACCCAAACCGCCCTTTGATGCTCCGCGCCTGACTGGACCAGAGAACCAGGCAGAGTTTCATGGGAGCGATGCCCAGATTCAACTGAGCTGGGCTGCAGTAGGTACGCTGGCTGAAGATCAATGGTATGCCGTGAGCCTGCGCTTTACGGCGGGTGGCACCGTGCGTTACACTGGCACTTGGACGAAAGAGACGAGTTGGCTAGTTCCACGCGAGGTATATACCCAGGCTGGCCAGTCAGAGCGCGCATTTCACTGGGACGTGACGGTAATGAGGCAGACGGGCATCAAATCAGATGGCGGTCGTGAAGGGGTTGCCCTGAGCCCATCCAGCGAGACGCGCATTTTCTTCTGGTATTAGGGGTTGATCAGCGGGTTTTGTAAACCGCTTGAGAAGCACGAGGAGTATGGTTCTATGTTAGGTGAGAATGAATGTATGACTTTTGAAGAGGCGCTATTGCGCCTTGCTGATGAGCGGGCATCGCTTTCGAGCTCTGTGCTCTATGCCCTTTCCGCTCCGAACTCGAATGAAGTACAACTGTTTCGTCGTCAGTGGCCTACCCTTTCTCTGGAGCGACGACGGAAGATTATCTCCTTGCTAGCAGAAAGTGCAGAAGCCAACTTTGAACTAGACTTTAACGCGCTCTTTCGCGTTACGATGACCGATGAAGATGAGGAAATACGCGCGGTATCTATCGAGGGGTTATGGGAAGATGATGAGATAACGTTGATAGCCCCTCTGGTCCATGCTTTGCAACATGACCCATCGGTACCCGTTCGTGCCGCTGCTGCCAGTTCCTTGGGGCGTTTTGTATTGATGGCAGAACTAGAGGAATTAGATGAGCGCTACGCGCGCTTGATGCGCACTGCTCTTTTGGAAGCGATCCGCAATGAACGTGAACATGTTGAAGTGCGCCGTCGCGCTGTAGAATCCATTGCCTACTTGGGAGAGGATTTTGTGCGGGAGATTATTTCCGCTGCTTACCAGGAGGCGGATGAGTTGATGCGGATTAGCGCAGTATTCGCTATGGGGCGCAGTGCAGATACCATCTGGGCAAAGATCGTGCAGTCAGAGCTTTCCAACGCCAACCCCGCGATGCGTTATGAAGCTGCACGTGCTTGTGGAGAGTTGGAAGTGAAAGAGGCAGTACCTGCTTTGATACAACTTGCTGCGGACCCCGACCGTGAGGTGCAGTTTGCCGCCATTGCGGCACTGGGGCAAATTGGCGGGCCAAGAGCGCGTCGATTCTTGGTACGTTGTTGTCGCAGCAAGGATGGGGTTTTACGTCTGGCGGCAGAGGATGCTTTGGCTGAACTAGAGCTAGGGCAGCAACCCCTTGACCTGTTCGTCTACGATATAGATCAGGATGAAGACATAGAGCCAGAAGAGTATTAGCCAATCTTGATGGGGAGTGGCTCAGGCTGCCAAAGGCTTTCACTTTTATCCCTAGGAGGGGCAATGAAATTACAATTGAAACGGATCGTGCGCACCGTACACTCGGAAGAATATGCGTTGTTTGACCTGGAGCAGCTGGATGAGGAAGGCTTGCCGGCTAGCCTGGGCAAACTGGACTTGCATTACACGGCCGATGGAACCTATGGCACATTGCTGCTTTGGCGTGCTCCTTTTGCCCATTATTCCGATGAGGAACTGCGTCTGTTTGTACAGGAAGTGATGGATGAATTCAGCACGCCTATGGGCGTACCGGGAGATTTCCTGGTGGAATGTGTGCTGGCTGATGAGCAGGATTATAAGGTGTATAGCAATATGGTGGAGGCAAGAGAAGAGGAGGGTTCTTCCGAGCAGCCTTGAGCCTTTGCGCTGCAGGAATACGCATTTGACTTTTGGCCGAAGAGGGCTAGAATAGCGTCAAAATCGATCATTTTTCTCCGACCCAATAAGCCTGGTGGCAAAAGAAGCTATGGATATTGGGCGATAGGGTGTAGCTGGAAACGGCTGCGCCTCCCGTGCTTGGAAAGGAGAATGGTAACGGGTCTCAGTCGGCGCCTACCGCTTTCCAGGTGGGCGCCGATTTTTTCAGCGGTTACCCAAACATAGCATTGTCTCAAACAGGAAGGCGGCACTACGGATGGCCCATTTCGATGCATATAGCCGTTTAATCAACTATTTGCGCATCGCTGTGACGGATCGCTGTAACTTGCGCTGCATCTATTGCATGCCGCCAGAGGGCGTTCCCTGGCGTCCGCATGAAGCAATCCTGCGTTACGAAGAAATCGTAACTGTCGTGCGTGCTGCTGCTGAGTTAGGTATCAGCAGGGTGCGTTTAACCGGTGGAGAACCTCTGGTGCGGTTGGGGATTGTAGATTTGGTACGCTTACTGTCGCGTATCCCCGGCATTGAGGATTTAGCAATGACCACGAATGGCATCCTCTTGTCACGTTACGCACAGGCGCTAGCGGAAGCGGGTCTACAGCGGGTCAATGTCAGTCTGGATACCCTGCGTGCGGACCGTTTCCAACGAATCACATGCTGGGGACAGATCGCCGATGTCCTCGCCGGGATTGAAGCTGCTCATCGTGCTGGACTGGAGCCAGTCAAGATTAACACGGTGGTAATCCGAGGAATGAACGATGATGAAGTGGTTGATTTGGCACGCCAGACCATCGAAGCGGAGTGGAATGTGCGTTTTATTGAGTGGATGCCAGTTGGGAATGCGCAAGGGGTGGTGGACGGTGGGTGGCAGGAGAGAGTGGTCACTGCAAAGGAAATGCGGGAGAGAATCGAAGCAGCGCTGGGAGCCTTGGAGCCAGCGAAGCTGGGCATCGGAGGAGGTCCCGCACGCTATTATCGGCTGGCTGGAGGGAAGGGCACGATTGGCTTCATTACCCCGCTCAGCGAGCATTTTTGCTATCATTGCAACCGCCTGCGCCTCACTGCGGATGGCCAATTGCGCCCTTGCTTGCTTTCTGACAGGGAAATTGATTTGCGCACCCCCTTGCGCCAAGGGGCTGATGTCGCCCACATCAAGACATTGATCCTTCAGGGCATCGAGAGCAAGCCTTTGCGGCATCACTTGAGCGAATGCGAGTTACCGGAAAACCGTACGATGTCCCAAATTGGTGGATGAATGCAGTGTGTTTGATTCTGTCTCATAAGCGGAGGGTGCGGTGGAACTGACACATGTAGACGAAGAGGGACGCTTGCAGATGGTGGATGTGGGCACCAAGCCAGATACAGAGCGGGTAGCCGTTGCGCGTGGAGAAATTGCCATGCGCCCGGAGACGTTGCGCCTCATTGTAGAAAAAGGCGTGCCAAAGGGCGATGTGCTGGCCGTGGCACAGGTAGCAGGGATTATGGCTGCCAAACGGGTGCCAGAGTTGATCCCGCTTTGCCATCCGCTGCTGATAAGCAAAATAGACGTAGAGTTTCGCATTGATGAGGCAGCATCGCGCATCGAGATCACAGCGACAGTGCGCAGCACGGGGAAGACAGGGGTGGAAATGGAAGCCCTCACTGCAGTCAGCGTGGCAGCTCTGACTATTTATGATATGGCTAAGGCGGTGGAGCGGACGATGCGCATTGGCAACATCCGGCTGGTACGCAAAAGCGGGGGCAAAAGTGGTGAAATTGTGCTGGAGAAAGATGAATGAAGGTTAAAGCAAAGTTCTTTGCCGCTATGCGTGAGGCGCTAGATAGGACGGAAATGGAAATAGAACTACCCTCTGGGGCAACGGTGCAGCAATTGGTGAACCTCATTGCAGAGCAATATCCCGTATTGCGCTCTTATCTTGACTCCACACTGGTTGCGGTGAACCGCAAGTACGCGCTTCCACAGACGGAATTACACGATGGGGATGAAGTGGCTTTCGTGCCACCGGTGGGCGGTGGATAGGTGCAGGGGCTCCCGTCACGATTTAGCGGCGAGGTGGAGGTGGGTCATTGAAGCTGTTTGAGATCACGACGGAAAAGCTATCCGTGGATGAGGTGGTGGCGCGCTTGGCAGATCCGGCCATTGGCGCAATCAGTGTGTTCGTTGGTGTAGTACGTGGCGATACCGAGGGGCGAAAGGTACGCTATTTGGAATACGAGGCTTATCCCGAAATGGCTGAGGGGATGCTGCGTCAAATTGGTGACGAAATCCAAGCACGGTGGAAAACCATCCACAAGGTATCCATCGTGCACCGGGTAGGGCGGTTGGAAGTGGGGGAGATCAGCGTGGTTATCGCACTTTCTGCCGCCCATCGCCCGGAACTGTTTGATGCTTTACATTATGCGATCGATCGCTTGAAGGAGATTGTTCCCATCTGGAAGAAAGAAGTTTGGACGGATGGTTCGGAGTGGAGGAGTGAAAGATGACCGAAGAATTGTACCCGATGTTGAGCGTCGAAGAGGCTTTGGAGCGCGTGTTAAGCTACTTTCACACGTTAGAATCTGAGCAGGTGCCCATCTTGGAATCTCTGGGGCGTGCTTTGGCTGAGGACATTTACGCAGATATAGATATCCCACCGCATTCCAACTCAGCGATGGATGGCTACGCTGTCCTAGCGGCAGATACACAAGGAGCCAGCCCTCAAAGCCCTAAACTTCTGCGGGTGATCGCTGACTTGCCTGCTGGCTATGTTACAGACACCCCAGTTACGCCAGGAACAGCTATCCGTATTATGACTGGGGCGCCCATTCCTCCCGGGGCGGATGCCGTGGTGCCATTCGAGGACACGCAGCAGGAAGGCGAATGGGTGAAAATTATGGCGGAAGTGCCTAAGGGGAGGAACATCCGCCTAGCGGGCGAAGACGTGCGCAAAGGAACACTGGTCCTGCGCCGCGGAACCCGGATCCGTCCGCAAGAAATTGGAATGCTGGCTACGCTGGGGCGCAAGGAAGTGCGAGTTACGCGGCGCCCACGTGTGGCGATCCTGGCAACTGGCGATGAAGTGGTGGAGATTGATGCTCCGCTTGCTCCAGGCAAAATCCGCAATGCCAACAGTTATTCTAATGCCGCGCAGGTGATTCGCTGTGGTGGGGTGCCTATCTTGTTGGGCATTGCTCGTGATGACATCACCGATCTGACACAGAAAATCCGTGAGGGGTTGGCGCAAAGGGTAGACCTTTTCCTCACCTCAGGGGGTGTCTCAGTGGGCGATTTCGACATTGTGAAAAAAGTCCTGGCAGCAGAGGGGGACATCACTTTCTGGCGAGTACGGATGAAGCCAGGGAAACCACTTGCTTTTGGGCAAATCGGCGGAGTGCCGCTGTTGGGTCTGCCTGGCAATCCAGTTTCGGTCATGATTGCCTTTGAGCTCTTCGCTCGCCCCGCCATTTTCAAGATGCTGGGTATTGAAAAGTGGGACAAGCCCGTGGTAGAGGCGACTCTGATGGACGAAGTGAAGCGAAAAGATGAACGCCGTCACTATCTGCGCGTACGCGTGGAAAAGGCACTAACGGCGTCTGCAGGGCAGCCAGAATACTGTGCTTATCTCACTGGCGACCAGGGGTCAGGTATCCTCAGTTCAATGGTCTATGCCAATGGGGTAGCAGTTATTCCTGAGGAAATGCGTCATGTCCCTGCAGGGAGCCGCATTCAGGTTATCATGCTGGACTGGGGGGAGTAAAACAGGCAGCATACAAGATGGGGGTCTAGATGGTGATTTCGGTGGGAATTTTAACAATTAGCGACCGCTGTTCACGCGGAGAGACAGAGGATGTCAGTGGCCCGGTTATTTACCAATGGGCTACAGAGGAACTGAAGGCGGAGGTCAAGAAACAGGCTGTCGTGCCTGATGAGCGCGATCAGATCCGCGAGGTACTGCTTGCTTGGAGCGACAGGGAAGGGCTAGACCTCATCCTCACTACCGGGGGGACAGGTTTTGCTCCTCGCGATGTGACCCCAGAGGCAACACGTGATGTTATTGAGCGAGAAACGCCTGGTCTGGCTGAAGCAATGAGAGTAGAAGGGTTGAAAGCCACGCCTCATGCCATGCTTTCCCGGGCTATTGCTGGCATTCGTGGACGAACGCTCATTGTAAACCTGCCAGGCAGCCCCAAAGCAGTCAAGGAGGGCTTGGCAGTCATTCTGCCTGCTCTCCCTCATGGGATCGAAATTCTCAAAGGGGTCCATGGGGCAAACCAAAAGCATGAATACAAAAGAGCGGGTGAATAAGGGCTGGCAGTGATGTGGCAAAGCCTGGTTCGCGCGATTTATCTGATTCTCACTAGAGATGCTGCACTGATGGAGATCGTGGCGCTATCCCTGAGGGTAACAGGTACGGCGCTACTGTGCAGTACCATTTTAGGCATTCCCTTAGGGGTCTTCTTGGGGCTGAAACGTTTCATTGGACGGCGGATGGTGATTGCCCTGATGTATACCGGCATGGGCTTTCCGCCCGTAGTAGTGGGCCTTTTCGTCTATATGCTGCTCTCACGCAGTGGGCCTCTAGGCAGGTTAGGTTGGCCCATCATCCCCTCATTGTTCACGCCGGCAGCGATGGTAGTAGCACAAACCATTATCGCCTTTCCGATGGTGGCTGGATTCACGATGGCGGCAGTGATGAGCGTGGATCCCGGCCTGCGACAGCAAGTGCAGGCACTGGGTGCTACGCCGTGGCAAACTGCGCTCACTATCCTCTTGGAAGCGCGGATTGGGGTCATTACCTCCATCATCGCGGGCTTTGGCAGCATTATCTCTGAGGTGGGAGCAGTTATGATGGTGGGCGGCAATATTGAGCACAGCACGCGCGTGCTCACGACGGCAATCGTGTTGGAGACAAGCAAGGGCGACTTTAGCCTAGCCATGGCGCTGGGGTTGATCTTATTAGGGCTTGCTTTCGTCACCAATCTGGCTATGCTCCGTTTCCAAGGGAGAGCGCTCGACCGATGAGCGAGTTCATCTATCTGTTACGCAATGTAACCAAGGTATATGACGGCCGGTGCGTGCTGCGTGTGGATTACTTGGGTATCCGACAGGGGGAGATTTTCGCTGTAGTGGGGCCAAGCGGTGCGGGGAAGAGCACCCTGTTGAGGCTGCTGAATTTCCTCGAACCCCCTACCACAGGCCATATCCGTTTTCTAGATGCTGAATTCAACCCGGTTCAGCCCATGCCGCTGGAATTGCGCCGACGCGTGACCACCGTGTTCCAACGGCCTGTGCTCTTGGATCGCAGTGTATGGGCTAACGTAACTTATGGCCTTTGGCTGCGTGGGCAACGCGATTCCGATGCGCTTGTCCGAGCCGTTTTGGATCAGGTAGGCCTGGAGGCATTGGCGCATCATCGGGCGCGAACCCTTTCTGGTGGGGAAGCACAGCGTGTGGCTTTGGCGCGTGCGATGGTCTTGCAACCCGACGTATTGCTGTTAGACGAGCCAACAGCCAACTTGGATCCCTACAACGTGGGACTTATCGAGGATATTGTACGGACGCTAAACCGCGACCATGGTGTCACGGTAGTACTGGTAACGCATAACGTCTTTCAGGCGCGCCGGCTTGCCCATCGGGCGGCATTGTTGTTGGGGGGTGAACTCATTGAAGTGGCAGAGGCGGAGGTCTTTTTCCAGTCGCCGCGCGATCCCCGCACGAAAGCTTTTGTCCGCGGGGAGATGGTGTATTGAGTGCGTCTCTCCAAAATGGCGACACAGCCTCACAGGCGCAACAAATGGACAAAGATTCCAAAAACCGGCTATTAGAGGTCACTTGGCTATTTCTCAAACTGGGCACTATCAGCTTTGGAGGGCCTGCCGCGCACATAGCCCTGATGGAGCAGGAGGCCGTGCACAAGCGCCGCTGGCTGAGCCCGGAGCATTTCCTCGATTTGCTGGCGGCCGTTAACCTTGTGCCTGGCCCCAATGCCACGGAAATGGCGATCCACATTGGTTTTGTGCGTGCCGGCTGGCTGGGGTTGATCGCAGGTGGTGGCGCATTTATCTTGCCGGCTTCTCTGATCAGCCTGTCGATCGCTGCGCTGTATGTCCGCCTGGGCACATTGCCACAGGTAGCCAGCCTGTTCTATGGCATCAACCCGGTGGTGATGGCGATTATCCTGGTGTCGGTCTACCGCTTGGGCTGTGTGGCAATCCATAATCGGCTTTCACTTCTGTTGGGCATCGCTTCCTTGGCAGCAGCCCTTGCTGGTGTCAATGAAGCGCTGGTGCTGTTGTCGGCTGGGGCGATCAGCCTTCTGTTATCTGCTAAACCGCAATTGCCTTGGCTGGCGCACGGAATTGTAGGCGGTAGTTTACTCCCTTTGGCGCCGCGGTTTGCGATAGGCCACATAGATGACCGCTTAGTACGCCTGGGTTTGTTCTTCCTGAAAGTTGGCTCTTTGCTTTTTGGCAGTGGAATGGTGCTGTTTGCTTTCATTCAACGCGATGTCGTAACGCGTTATGGCTGGCTGAGTCAGCAGCAACTGTTAGATGCTATTGCTGTTGGCCAATTTACGCCAGGGCCAGTCTCTTCTACGGCTACCTTTATTGGTTACCTGGTAGCGGGGGTTCCGGGCGCCGTGGTATCCACTTTAGGTATGTTCTTTCCCTCGTTCGTGATTGTTTCTTTGACCGGGCCATTGATCCCGCAACTGCGCACTTCGCCCGTTGCCCAGGCTTTCTTGAAGGGGGTGAATGCCGCCGTGGTGGCGCTCATCCTGTCGGTTGCCCTGGCTTTGCTCCATTCAGCCATTATCGATGTGTGGACAGCGCTCATTTTGCTTGGTGGCGTGATCGTCTTGCTACGCTTTCAACTAGACACAGTATGGCTAGTGCTCATCGGTATCGCGATTGGACTTTTTCGCTACTTGCTTCTGGGTGGTTAAATGGAAAAACCCGCTGCCCCACGCGTGCCAACCAAATTCATTTTGAGTCTGTTGATATTGCTGTGTCTCGTCTTGCTGTTTCGCACGCGTGTGGAGACAACCCCCTCCAACCTGACAACTGCCTCGCCCAGCTCGATGTCACCGCAGAGATTGATCCTCGCCACGACAACCAGTACCCGCGACTCGGGCCTGCTTGAGTTTATCCTGCCTGATTTTGAACAGGAATATCGTGTCCGGGTGGACGTGATTGCGGTAGGCACCGGTCAGGCAATGAAACTAGGAGAGGACGGCAATGCCGATGTGTTGCTGGTCCATGATCCAGACAAGGAAAAAGCGTTCATGGAGGCAGGACATGGCATCCGCCGCGAAGATGTCATGTACAATGACTTTATCATCGTTGGCCCAGCCAATGACCCGGCTGGTATCAGGGGATTGAGCAGCGCGGCGGAAGCCTTTCAGAGGATTGCGCAGGTACAGGTAACCTTTATTTCACGCGGTGATGCATCAGGTACACATGCCAAGGAGAAGAGTATTTGGCAAGCGATTGGCATTGAGCCGAAGGGCGCTTGGTACATTTCAGCAGGACAGGGCATGGGCGCTGTGCTGACGATGAGCGATGAGAAGCAGGCTTATACACTCAGCGACCGTGCCACCTATTTAGCCCGCAAGTTGCAAGGCCTCCACTTGGATATCCTGTTGGAAGGCGACCCCATCTTATTCAACCCCTATGGGGTTATTGCCGTCAACCCCGACAAAGGACCGCACATCCAAGATGGCTTGGCAAATGCCTTCATTGACTGGCTGATCTCCCTGCCTGTACAGGAGAAAATTAGCCAGTTCGGTAAGGAACAATTCGGTCAATCTCTCTTTATACCGGATTCAGTTCCTTGGCGTGCTATGCATCCTACTCCTACCCCACAATGAGCGAGCGAAGAACAAGGGGCACGGGAAATCCGCGCCCCTTGTTCTGTTAAAGGGGTAGCAGAACTTGACCTCTGGCTAGGTGCTATTGCACTTTGATTGCAGAGCTGACTAGGTAGCTTCTCTACTTATGAACTACCCACAGAGCAACTACATTCGGGCCTTGCGTTCGTGGGGCGGTTTGGGTTTGTACAAGCCTGCCAGGTCTGATCCCAGGAGGCCAGCTCGGTAGAGAAGGTCGTCCACAGGCTGCAGATTTTGTGCCGTTACTTCGTCGAACAAGGGGTAATGTGGCAGTGCATCAAGGCGTTTGCCAATCCAGGCAAGGTCTTCCTCCGTGGTCATCCAATCTTGGGCATCGAAAATGCTGAGATCGAGGGGGCGGGAGTAAGCGCGTAAAGTCCTTTCAGCGAGCATATTGTAGTAGGGTTCAAAATAAGAGAGGGCGAGTTCGCGGTAGTTGCGATAGACAGGTTCGCGGAACCTCAATAGGGAAAAATTGGACTTGGCTATGGCTCCGATCAAACCGCGTACACGGTAAATAGCTATTACGTGGTCATCGTCATCCGCCGCTCGCAGGTCCATAATAAGTGGAGGATAGCCATGGAGATGCAGTGCGGCAGCAGCAAGGAGTGCTCCCTCTAGGCAGTGTGCCTTGCCATCGCGCATGACCCGGCGCGGGGAGCGAGTCTGGCTATCTGTGTTATAGGGGATGCTGTCCAGGTACTCTTGGATTTTCCAAGGGGCATCCAGGCGGGCGAGAAAAGCCCTCTCCTCTTCGCTCCAAGGAGAGTCTGTGCTCATCCATGTCCTCCTTTCCCAAAAACCTCCCTGGCATTCTGACCAGAGAGGTTCAGGCTGAAAAAGAGATCCGTTCCTATGCTCACTCGGTTTCAAACAGCGCACGTGGCAACCCAAGTTGTCTGATGATGCCTAACGGTTGCCAACGCGCCATTCTTCGTGAGCTGGCACAGGAACGGTAATGATCGTATCCTTTTTGTTTATTATACCAGCAGCAACATAGAAGCCAAATTGAGGGCACATTGCTACCACGGGCTGCCAGTGGCTTACATGCCCAGCCCTTTGCCAAATGGGTCTACCCAGGTCTCCAGAGCAACCCTCAGTTCAGGATACTCCTTGGCGGCATCTTCCAGGGAACGACCCTGCATGGTCGCATCAATGGCTTGCCGGAAGGCTTTCGCCCCAGCAACCGGCCCCTGCGGGTGAGCATGGATGCCGCCACCAGAACCGATGACAATGTCTGGCCCCAAGTCGCGGATGACATCGGGCACCATCTTGGGCGTGATGCCACCGCTGGGCATGGGGAAGGTAGGCCGGATGTGATAGAAGGGGAAAGACAGGTTGCGCGCTACGTTCTGGAATTTCTCCATCAGCACCGGCGCCTTGCCATAGGGTGCAGGGAAGACCACAATGTCCGCCCCCGCCAGGCGCGGCAGTTTGCCCAGTACTAGGTGAGAACTGATGCCGTGCCATTCTGAGGCATAGAGCGCTCCCGCCAGATCCATGTGGGCGAGGATAGGCACATTGATGGCGGGGTCCTCCGCCAGCGCACGCAGCACGGGGAAGCCGGTCACCAAGTAGTTGACCATCAGGGCATTGCAGCCCAGTTCTACGGCGCGGCGAGCGTTCTCAAAAACTTTGGGTACCTCATCAGTGACGTTCACTGTATACAGGGTGTGCTCGCCAGTCTCTTCGTAGACCTGACGCTCTGCTTCCATGTACAGTTTCACTCGTCTCTCGCACTCACAGAAGGAGGCGTTCGCCAGCAATTCATCGTCTTTGATGATGTCGCAGCCACCTAGGGCAGCCAGGCGGAACAGTTCTACGCCCACTTCGGGTGGGTAGCCCGTGCAAGGTTTGATCATGTTGTTGAGCAGGGGACGCTTGGGCACGCCGAGAAGTTTGCGAATGCCAGGGATGCCGAATTTTGGTCCTTGGAAGCCTGCGACGTACTTCTGGGGAAAGCGCAAGTCGAGCGCCTTGAGTTTGCCAGCCATGGAGATATTGCCAATGACTGTGGTCAACAGCATCGGGATTTGCTCGCCGAAGTTGATCTCCGGGAAAGCGATTTGGATGATGTATTGACGCTCCTCCACTTCACGGGGGACCATCCATTCATAGTCCGGGATTTCGTACACACCGATGACTTTGGCGACGTGCTTGCGGCGTACCTCAGGTGTTTCCCCTGGCACGGGTACCCAGGTGCCAGTAGATTGCTCAATCGCCAAGGCAGGAGCCAACTTGGCAACGGGGATAGCCTTGGGGTATGAAACTAGGTATGTGCCAATCACGTACTCTTCATAATCCACCCCTTCGGGCAATGCGAGGGGCAAAGATTCTACGTCTATAGCCATAGTATCCTCCTTTGGATTTGTAGCAGATTGCCAAATTTCTCTTATTTGCGAAAACGCACCTCGTTCACGTCCCGGTATAGACGGCGCAGGGAGGCATACAAGCGTTGATATGCCTGGTAGAGGACGGCATAGGTAGGCGCATTTTCAGCCTGTGGTTCGAATTCGTGCTCTACACGCACGATCTTCTTCAGCGATTCAAAGTCCGGGTACAGTCCCAAACCAATGGCAGCAGTAAGCGCTGCTCCAACCGCTCCTGCTTCCTGTGGGTTGACCACTGTCTCAACCCGCCGGCCAGTGACATCGGCAATGATTTGCATCCAAGGCTTGCCTCGTGCGCCACCGCCGATGACACGCAGCGTCGGCAAGGGGAAACCGAAGGTTTTCTCCACGATCTCGATCATCCAACGCAAATTGTAAGCCACGCCCTCGTATACAGCGCGCAGGAGGTGTTCACGGGTGTGGTCGGCGCTGAGGTTGAAGAAGGTGCCGCGTACCCAGGTATCGGCAATAGGTGCGCGTTCGCCATAGAGCCATGGTGTGCAAATCAGAAAATCGGAGCCAGGTGGAATGGTTTCCACCTTGGCATCCATCAGCGCATAGACGTTGGGGATGTTCGGATCAGCCTGCTCCGCTTTGTAGAACTCATCGGCGATCCATTTCAAGCATGCTCCTGCCGTCTCCATCTCAGCGAACAGCAACGCCTTGCCGGGGTCAGCAGATTGCAGCGTGGCCACACCGTGACGGCCTGTGGGCGTCTTGTGCGTGGTCACACCCACCCAGCCGGAGGTTCCCAGATAGATATGGCCGTCCCCTTCTTCCACCGCGCCGGCGCCAACAGCTGCTCCAGGAGCGTCTCCGCCTCCGCCGAAGACCGGGGTGCCTTCCAGAAGCCCGCATTCTGCTGCTGCCGGTGCAGTCAGCTTGCCTGCCTGGTCAATGGAACGCACGAGAGGGGGGAATTTGGCGATATCAATCCCAATGTAGCGTATAATGCTCCATAGCCAGTCCTTCTTCTTAAGGTCAAAGCCGAAGGCAGAAGCGCAAGACCACTCAAAGACCATGTTGCCGGTGGCGCGATGGATGAGGTAGCCGTTCACATCGAGAAAGCAGTTCATTGCCTCATAAACTTGGGGCTCATGCTCTTTGAGCCAGAGCAGTTTGGGTAAGCCGTCTTTTCCAGACAGTTCTGCCCCAGCAATCCAGGCAAAGACTTTGCGCCCCAGGAACTTGCGCATGATGCGCTCTGCCTGCTCAGGGGCGCGGGCATCCAGCCAGATAATAGCCGGACGCAGTGATTTCCCATCCCTGCCCATGGGGACGATGCCCAACATCTGCGTGGTATATACCATGCACAGGACATCACCAGGCGCAACTTGGGCTTGCTCCAGCACTTGGCGCGTCGTAGAAACAACCGCCCGCCACCAATCTTCTGGTTCTTGCTCAGCCCAGTCCGGGTGGGGATAGGCAATAGGGTAAGGGGCGAAAGCGGTAGCGCGTACGTTTCCCTCTGTATCTACGAGCACTGCCTTATTGCCGCCGGTGCCGACATCATGGGCGAGAATATATTGGGTCATGCCCTACCCTCCGTCTGTTTTCCTACGGTTCGCGTGGCAAGGATGGCTACCTTGGCATCGCTTCCTGGATCATCTGCTCGCGAATCTGCACGAGTTCTTCTGGCGAGAACTGCTCCACTTCTTTCAAGACAGTCTCGAATACATCCAACGCACGGTCTAGTTGTTCCTCAGTGATGGTCAGAGGAGGCTTGATTTTGATGGTATTGCGCCGGGTGGGGAGTCCGTTCACCAAGTCGGGCATGTCCACGTCGAAGATGACCCCGTGCAGCATAGCCAGCTCTACCAAGGCCGTGGCACGCTCGGTTGCTGGCACTTTGGTCTGGGGGTCTTCGACTAGCTCCACGCCAATGAACAGCCCTGGCCCGCGCACATCGCCGATCAGCGGGTGCTCCTCTTGCATGTGCCGTAGACGGGCTGTAGCGTACTCCCCAAGCCGTCGCGCGCGTCCGGGCAGGTCGAGGCGCAACATGACCTCGATATTGGCTAGGGCAGCGGCAAAGGAGACCGGGTTGGAGCCAAAGGTGGTGTGCTCTTCTACCGCAGTGAACCCCTTGAGATCTTCGCGTGCCAAGAGGGCGCCGATAGGGAACCCGCCACCCAATCCTTTGGAGAGGACCAGCATATCTGGGGCAACGCCATAATATTCCGCTGCACTCATCGCACCGATGCGGCCAAAGGCAGTCTGGCATTCATCGTAAATCAGGAAGATGTTATGGCGTTGACAGATTTCTTTCAAGCCTGCTAGGTAGCCTGGTGGGGTTGGAATCTGTCCCCCGGCTCCTTGCATCGGTTCGATAATCAATCCGGCGATGGGCGTATTCGTGCCATAACGGATCACTTGTTCGACAATGTCCAGGCAAGCCAGGCTACAAGTGCGTGGATTCTTGTCTACGGGGCAACGATAACAGTAAGGATAAGGGAATTTGACCAGATGGTCGAGCCCAAAGCCAGGGAAGCGGCAGAGGCCAGGCATGTAATGGCTGGCTGCTATGGTTACTAGAGAGCAGCCGTGATAGGCACGATATGGCACAAGGAAGGCGGTGGCGCCAGGTTTGTTGATCATGGCTAATTTCATGGCTGCCTCAATGGTCGTTCCACCCCCTTGGTTGTTGAGGGCGACCTTTGTCAAGTTACCAGGGAAGAGCTGCGGCAAGCGGTTCAGGAGTTTAATGCGGGGGATGGTAGCGTAACTATAGCGGACGTGGGTTAGATGGCGCATCTGCTCCACGACGGCAGCCAACACATCCGGGTGGCAGTAACCCACATTGAGCGACCAGGCTTGGGAGGTGCAGTCAATGTACTCATTGCCATCCGTGTCGCGCACGATGGCGCCAGCGGGCTGGCCCTCGTAGAGGATCTGGCGTTTGAGGCGGGTCAGAGAATGCACCTTGGCTTGTTCGAATTCCTGCGGGGATACTTTGGTCAGCAGGGCACGGATTTCTTCGTAAGAAAGCACCTGTGGCTGAAAAGGTTCCATCTTCTCCTCCTTGAGCGGTGGTGGGCTGGCAGTAAGCCAGGGATCCATTTCGGAGCCATTATAACCCCTGTGAAGGCGTGGTGTCAAACGAGGGGAGCGGTAGATGGTCCGTCCGCGGACATAACAAAACCGCCTGTCTACCCAAGAGGTAGCAGGCGGTCTCATAGTGGGCAGGGGCGGATTCGAACCACCGAAGGCTGAGCCAGCTGATTTACAGTCAGCCGCGTTTGTCCACTTCGCTACCTGCCCAAGCAGATATTGCGTGCTGCGCTTACGATGACAAGACTTGTCATCAGCGCGTGGAGCCTGAGGGGGGAATCGAACCCCCGACCGACCACTTACAAGGCGGTTGCTCTGCCGACTGAGCTACTCAGGCTAGGCTCGCTTAATACGCTTTATTATAGCACATACTGTGCTGTCGTCAAATTCGTGCATAGCGGCATCTCACGACCGTTGATCTAACATTGCTAGTTTGGCGCGGGAAGACGGAGGCTTTTATCAAGATGGGGTTTCAGCAGATTCAGCCTGGTCAGGAGTTTTAGCCAGCACAAACTCCGTCTGTATGCCGTTATGCAAGATCTTGTGCACTGGGCAGTGCTTGGAAATCAGGAAGAGTTTATTCCGTTCCGCTGCGGAGAGTTTCCCTACCAAGCCAACTTCGGCTTTGATTTGCTCAGTGTATTGGTCTATTTCTTCGCATTGCTGGCAGTCTTTGGCGAACACACGATCATAGGTCAGGCGCATTTCCACCCACTCAAGTTTGACGCCATGGTTCTGTGCATAGGAATGCAGGAGGATAGCAGTGCACGCGCCAAGGCCCGCCAGCAACATGCCGTAAGGAGACAGTTCGTGGATGGCGTGTACTGGTTTCAGTTCTTGTCCCGCCGGCTCGGCAGCTTCCGTATCAGCGGCTAGGAATTCTGTCTCAAATTGACTGTTTTGGCGCACAACGACGATCTCGGCCATGGAACCCCCTTTGTAAAGGATAGCAGTGCAAGAGCATCTGCACCGCCATTTGTTCTGTTGAAATATTGCTCGACGCGATCAAATGTCGAGGTTTTGCACGTTTTTGGCGTTTGTTTGGATGAAGCGTTTGCGTGGCGGCACGCTGGAGCCCATCAGCATATCGAATGTGCTGTCAGCAGTTAAGGCATCTTCCAAGGTAACCTGAAGCAAGGTACGGTTCTCTGGGTTCATGGTAGTTTCCCAGAGTTGCTCTGGATTCATCTCGCCCAGGCCCTTGTAGCGTTGTATGGTCACCTTTTTGCCTTTCAATTTTGCCAGGATTTCTTCGCGTTCAGCTTCCGAATAAGCATAGAAGGTCTGGCGGTCGGTTTCGATGCGGTAAAGCGGTGGTTGGGCGATGAAGAGGTGCCCGTTCTCGATCAATGGTTCCATGTAACGGAAGAAAAAGGTCAGCAGCAAGGTGCGGATGTGCGCGCCATCCACATCCGCATCCGTCATAATCACTACGCGGTGATAGCGCAAGTTGTTCAAGTCAAAGGAATCCCCAATGCCAGTGCCCAAAGCCGTGATCAAGGTTTTGATTTCTTTGCTGCTCAGCATCTTGTCCAAGCGGGATTTCTCTACATTCAAGATTTTGCCGCGCAGTGGCAGTATGGCCTGAAAGCGGCGATCGCGGCCTTGTTTGGCTGAGCCGCCAGCCGAGTCGCCTTCGACGATGTACAATTCACATTTGGCGGGATCAGTCTCGGAACAATCCGCCAATTTGCCGGGCAAGGTGAGGGTTTCCAATGCGCTCTTGCGAACCACCAGTTCGCGGGCATGTCGTGCTGCTTCTCGGGCTCGTGAGGCAGTCAGCGCTTTCTCTACAATGACCCTTGCCTCGCGGGGGTGTTCCTCCAGCCATGCAGAAAGGCTTTCGACGACGACAGATTCGACCTGACTTTTGACCTCGGCATTGCCCAGCTTGGATTTGGTTTGGCTCTCAAACTGTGGGTCCTTTAGTTTCACGCTGACGATGGCGGTAAGGCCTTCGCGCACGTCCTCGCCGGTAAAGTTGCTTTCGTTATCCTTGAGGAGGCCTGTCTTGCGTGCATAGTCGTTCAGAGTGCGGGTCAAAGCAGAACGGAAGCCGGTGAGGTGGGTACCGCCGTCCACAGTGTTGATGTTGTTGGCAAAGGCATAGACCGATTCGGCGTACCCGTCTGTGTATTGCAAGGCTACTTCGACCAATGTGCCGTTGACCTCTTTTTCCACATGAAAGGTGGGATGGAGCACTTTGCGGTTGCGGTTCAGGTAACGGACAAAGGACATCACGCCGCCTTCGAAGTAAAAACTGTTCTCGATGTCGTTTCGTTCGTCGCGGAAAGTGATGGTCAGGCCACGAGTCAAGAAAGCCATCTCTCGAAAGCGCTGGGCGAGAGTGTCGTACTGATAGTCCAGCGTTTTCATGATGGTCTTATCGGGTAGGAAAGTGGTCGTGGTGCCTGTTTCTTCGGAAGTTCCAACTATTTGCACGGGACTAACTGGCACACCGCGTTCGTAGCGCTGGTAGTAGCGCTTGCCATCGCGCTGTACGTACACTTCCAGCCACTCGGAGAGAGCGTTCACTGCAGAGACTCCAACCCCATGCAAGCCGCTAGCGACTTTGTACGTATCGCCACCGAATTTTCCCCCAGCGTGTAACACAGTATGCACGACTTCCAAGGCGGATTTGCCTGTCTGGGGATGGATGTCAACGGGAATGCCTCGCCCATTATCTTCAACAGTTACGGTTGCATCTTTGTGAATTGTAACGATGATTCGATTGCAAAAACCCGCTAGGGCTTCGTCTATGGAGTTATCCACTACCTCGTAGACCAAATGATGCAGCCCGCGGACATCCGTACTGCCCACGTACATCCCAGGGCGACGGCGCACCGCTTCCAGCCCTTCCAAAATTTGGATATCTTCTGCCGTATAGGTTGACCCGTTTGCTTTGGTCTTCATCGTCATTTTCCTTCCTCCATCCGGGATTGTTGCCAGGCAACAAAGCGATCGCGATAGAAGATGAAACTCGCTACGACCAACCCGGTGCCAACATAAGCATTGCCAATGATGCCCACCGCCGTGCCCATCACATTGGTAGCGAGCATACGCCAGATATACAACAACCCGGTTTGCACAATGTTAATCAGCAAGATGAAGCCAATAGTAGCGAGGAAGTTACGATGCACTACGTTGAAACTGTGCCACAAGGCTCGCACGATCCCTATATCATCCAGAACGATCGCCCGCAAAGTGAAAAATAGAATGATTGCGATGTACACTCCTACTAGCAATGCACCCCAGGTGAACAAGTTCAAAATTAGCCAAGAGAGCTCCTGGCTGATTAGGCTCAGCAGGGCAGCCAAGATACCCACCCCACTGGTCATCATCGCTGTCAGCAACAGCATCACGGAAAGCAGCGTCACTACTCTCAACCAGGAGCGCCATGTGGTTTGTAGGACATAAGGTATATCAAGTTCCTCCTCCCGCACTTCCTGAGCGATGAGGGAGAGGCAAAAACAGCTTATAAAGAGGCTGAGCATAGTGAGCAGGATGGCGGTACCTAGCAGCGCTGGCCAGGTTGGGATCTCGATGAGGCGTTGTGCGGCTGCGAACGGCACCGCTTTCGGCGTGAAATTACCGGTTAGGCTGGGTAGACCAAGAAGGCGTAAGGAGAGAAAAGTTAGAATGTTGGTATGGCTCCCCAGGTTAGTTAGATAAGCCTGAATGAATGCCCATGTTTGCTGGTATTGATCGCCTACATCTGAAGCAGTGGGCAATGCAACCACCACTTTTTGCACGAGTTCACCAATAGACAGCTTTGGCCCAATCCAGATGCCAATGTCGACCAAAACCGGGATGACAACAAGCCATAAACGCCTTGTCACGCGATCAAAACCGGCCGAAAGTGTGTCAATAATGCCCACAGTATGCTTTCCTCCAGAAAACAATTGTAGCATAACTCTGCTCTTCTGAAAAGCCTGCTGCCCCCAATAATATAGAACAAAAGTTCTTTTGTCAAACCAAGGCGGAGGTTTTGACCACGCGCCCAGTTGGGACTAAAATAATTATGGGAAGGAGTGGGATGGGCGTAATTGCGTTGCTCAGCGATTTTGGCACCGCGGATGGCTACGCTGGCGTGATGCACGGCGTGATCCTGCGCATCAATCCCCAGGCAGTTGTCGTTGATATCTGCCATGATATCCCGCCGCAGGATGTCCATGCCGCTGCTTTTGTGCTTTCGACTGTCTATCCATACTTTCCCTTGGATACAATCTATGTGGTTGTGGTAGATCCAGGCGTGGGCAGTGAACGACGCGCATTGGCGGTGCGTACGCCACGAGGCACTTTTGTCGCGCCGGACAATGGCGTGCTGAGTTATATATTCGCGCGCGAATCCATTGAAGAGATGGTGCATCTCACTAACGCACGCTACTGGCTCTCGCCTCTCAGCGACACGTTTCACGGGCGCGATCTTTTTGCTCCTGTGGCAGCGCATCTTTCGTTAGGGGTGCCGTTGCGCGAATTAGGCCATGCGATCCAGGATCCTGTGCGCCTACCTATCGTGGAAGCGGCCATGCAACAAGATGGAACTATCAGCGGCCAAGTGCTGTACATTGACCGCTTTGGCAATCTTATTACCAATATACCCCGTGGATTGTTGTCACCGAATCGGAGCTGGCGCATACATATCGCGGACCGTGAGGTGATTGGCTTGGCTAAGGCGTATGCCTCGGCCCCTGACGGTGAGTTGCTGGCGCTGATTGATAGCAGTGGCTATCTTGAACTCGCTGTGCGCAATGGAAGTGCTGCGGCGATGCTGAAGGTGAATCGCGGTGCTGAGGTTGTTGTAACGCCTATTGTGGACAAAACGGATGCAAGAAAGGAGGAGTACCGATGAGCAATGTGGTCATTGTCGTAGATATGCTGCGTGGGTTTTTGGAAGAAGGTTACCCGCTTTTCTGTGGTGAGGAGGCTCGTAAAATCATCCCCTGCGTGCAGCAGTTGCTACAACGTGAGTCGGAGAAGGGGTCGCACATTATTTTCTTGGCTGATACTCATGATCCCGATGATAAAGAGTTCGCCATGTTCCCGCCTCACTGTGTGCGTGGCACAGCGGAATGCGAAGTTATCCCTGAATTAGCCAAGTTTCAAGGGGAGGTCATTCCCAAGCGACGTTACAGTGGCTTTTACGACACGGTTTTGGAGGAAAGGCTGGAAGAACTCCAACCGGAAAAGATTATCGTGGTGGGTGTGTGCACGGATATTTGTGTAATGCACACAGTGGCTGATGCGCGAAACCGCGATTATGTTGTCGAGGTGCCGCGCGATTGCGTGGCTAGCTTTGATCCCGAAGCCCATGCTTTTGCGTTGAAACATATGGAAAAGATCTTAGGCGCCAAAGTGGTCTAACGGCTAGTTAGGCCATGCATGACAGAAGGCTTGTAGTGGTGGGGTATATTACAACAAAGCTGGTGTCACGGCGTCACTGCAAGCCTTGCTTGTCATATTGACAGTACTTGTGTCCATTTCATAGTTGAGGAGCAATCAAATATGCGGAATCCCAAAATCAATGAGGCAATCCTTTCTGGATACACTGCGGATATTTACTTTTCCCGTACCCAAGCGATCCTGCGCGCTGAAGGGCTGGATCCAGTAGTCACTATGGAGATTTTCCCCAATGGAGATGGCATCCTATGTGGGATCAATGAAGCGCTCGATCTCCTCGCGCAAGTATTGCCAGATGAAAGTGAAGTGTGGGCACTGGCTGAAGGTGAACCTATGTCAGCTAAGGAAGTCGTGTTGCGCATCACGGCCCCCTATTCACGGTTTGGGCTATACGAGACAGCGATACTGGGGATGTTAGCGCAGACCAGTGGCTGGGCGACAGCAGCGCGGGCTTGCGTGGAAGCGGCGGAGGGCATTCCGGTGATTAGTTTTGGGGCGCGGCACGTGCATCCAAGCGTGGCCGGGCGACTGGAATATGCCGCTATTGTTGGTGGCTGTGCAGGCTGCGCGACGCCTGCTGGCGCTGACTTGGCGGGGTTGGAAGCCACTGGGACAATTCCTCACGCGATGATCCTGATCTTTGGCGATACCGTCAAGGCAACAGAGGCTTTTGACCGTCACATGCCGCCTGAAGTTCGCCGTGTGGCATTGGTAGATACTTTCAAAGACGAATGTGAGGAAAGCCTGCGTGTCGCTGCAGCCCTGGGACGCAAGTTGTGGGGGGTTAGACTAGATACACCGCCAGAGCGTGGGCGTGTAACTCCGGAATTGGTCAAAGAGTTGCGTGCACGACTGGATCAAGCGGGATATACTTGGGTCAAAATTGTGGTGAGCGGCGGAGTGGATGCAGCACGCATTCGTCTGTTTCGCGAGCAAAAAGCGCCTGTGGACGTATTCGGCGTAGGCAGTGCCATCAGCAGCGCTCCGCCTATTGACTTTACCGGTGATCTAAAGGTGGTCGCAGGCAAGCCTATTGCTAAGCGAGGTCGCATTCCTGGGATTACACCCAATCCTCGCCTGCAGCGCATTGATTTGACAGCAATCAAAAAGGCAGCTCGCTAATGCCGAATGCGTGCTGACAAATTGGTTTATGAGCGGCGCTGCTCTAGTAGTACATCGGAAGCAGGGCTAGAAATCGCTGGCGTCTTCCTCAAAATCAAGCCCGGTCTCAATTTCCTCCTCTTCGGCGTGCTCTTCCAATTCCTCGATTTCTTCTCCTTCTTCCTCCGCTAATTCGGTGGTAGGGATGATCTCCAGTGGTACCGCTGGTTTCCGGTTGAGTTGAGCGTATAACTCTGCCAACCTTTTTCTGGCAATGTTATTGGATGGTTGGCGTTGCAACGCTTCCTCGTATGCTGCTACCGCTTCCTCATAACGTCCCAATTCAACATATGCCTTGCCCAGTCGGTTACGAGCCTGGATGTCATCTGGAAACATTTGGAGCACCTGCAAATTGGCTTGGACTGCCTCATCCCACTTTCCCATGAGCGCTGCTTGCACTGCGCGCGCCGTCCATTGTTTGCGAAGTTCCTCTTTTATCTGATATTTCGAAACATTCAAGTCCATATGCATCTCCTGTCATGAAGCTGAATGGATTATCATTGTAACCACTTCTCCCATTTTGGCAAGAATGCGTATTCTGGTCAACGCGCATGTCGGTCGTGCTATGCATTTGACGCAAAATGTGGTATAGTAGAATTATCGTGTTACGGAGGCTGTTTTGCGTATGATGGACGATTGGGAACTTGGACCATTTCCAACCAAGCTCTTGTTAGATGATAGCATGGAACCAGAAGCGTTGCCCTTGCTGCCCGTACGGGATACCGTGCTGTTTCCCTATGTGGCAGCACCTCTCTTTATCAGCCGCGACCGCTCCATGAAAGCGGTGGAAGCAGCAGTATCTGGCGACCAGCGCATTGCCGTTTTCACCCAGCGAGATCCCGAGGTGCAGGATCCCGGCATTGACGATCTTTACGAGTTTGGAACAGAGGCAGTGATCGGCCGTGTCTGGCGTATGCCGGACCAAACAACGAGCGTTTTTGTCCATGGGCGAAGACGCTTGCGCCTTTTGAATCTGGTCAAGACGGAGCCGTATCTGGTCGCGCAGGTGCAACCGGTGGTTAAGAATGTGGAACCTTCCATCACTGCCGAGGCACGCATGCGCGCCGTGTTGACTCTGTTCGAGAAGGTAGTGCGGTTGAGCCGTAATATCCCGGATGATGCTTTTGTCATGGCCATGAACGTCAATGATCCCAACTGGCTGGCTGACTTGGTGGCTTCCAACCTTAATCTGGATGTGGCGACCCGGCAGGAGCTCTTGGAGATCGTTGATCCATTGGCAAGACTGGAGAAAATCAGTGTGCTGCTGGCGAAGGAACTGGATGTGCTAGAGCTGGAGAGCCGCATCCATTCGCAAGTGCAGCAAGAGGTGGACAAGAGCCAGCGCGAATATTTCCTGCGTGAGCAGATGCGGGTTATCCAGAGCGAGTTGGGCGAGACGGATCCTTTGGCGCGTGAGATCAACGAATTGCAAGAGAGGATCGCGGCAGCCAAAATGCCCGACGAAGTCCGCGAGAGGGCAGAAAAGGAGCTGGGCCGCCTGGCAAGTATGCCCTCTGTCGCTCCAGAAGCGAGCATTATCCGCACCTACATTGACTGGTTGCTTGATCTGCCTTGGAGTGAATGTACGGAAGATAACCTGGATATTGCCCATGTCAGCAAGGTGCTTAATAAAAATCATTACGGATTGAATAAAGCCAAAGAGCGCATCTTGGAGTATATCGCTGTGCGCAAGCTCGCCCCGGAGAAGATGGGCACGACCATTCTGTGCTTCGTAGGGCCACCGGGAACGGGCAAAACCTCCCTGGGCAAGTCCATTGCCGAAGCACTGGGGCGCAATTTCGTGCGGGTGAGCCTGGGTGGAATCCGCGATGAAGCGGAGATCCGTGGCCACCGTCGTACCTACATCGGCGCACTGCCAGGCCGCATCATACAAACCATGCGCCGCGCAGGCACCATCAACCCTGTTTTCATGTTGGACGAAATAGACAAGTTGGGGGTTGATTTCCGTGGCGACCCTTCAGCGGCGCTGCTGGAAGTCCTGGACCCAGAGCAGAATTACGCTTTCTCCGATCACTACCTGGAAGTGCCCTACAACCTATCCAAAGTGATGTTCATTACCACGGCGAACATCCTCGATCCCATCCCACCTGCTTTGCGCGACCGCCTGGAAGTGATTGAATTTCCAGGGTATATCGAAGAGGAGAAAATTGAGATTGCCAGGCAGTTCCTCGTGCCGCGCCAGCTTGAGCAACACGGATTAACGGGCCTTCATTTCCCTCGCGAGACGCTGCGGCGCATTATTCGGGAATACACTTTCGAGGCTGGCGTGCGCAATCTTGAACGTGGGATTGCGACCATCTGCCGCAAAGTGACACGGCGCGTCGCCGAAGGCAAACAGCCACCGCGCTATATTCTGCCCCAGAGCCTGCACAAATATCTAGGCCCACCGGAGTTTCTCTTTAGCGAGGCGGAGAAAGCAGACGAAGTAGGCGTGGCCACTGGCCTTTCCTGGACGGAAGCGGGGGGAGATACCATGGCTATCGAAGTAACCGTGATGCCTGGCAAAGGCAACCTCCTGCTTACTGGCCAGTTGGGAGAAGTGATGCAGGAATCTGCCCAGGCAGCCTTGAGTTACGCGCGGGCACATGCCCAGGAATTGGGCATCAAAAACGTTGACTTTGACAAAGTGGATATCCACGTCCATGTGCCTGAAGGCGCCATCCCTAAAGACGGTCCATCTGCCGGCATCACCATCGCTATAGCGATGATCTCAGCCCTAACGCGGCGGCCAGTCCACCGTGAAGTCGCCATGACCGGCGAGATCACCCTGCGGGGCCATGTGCTGCCCATCGGTGGCCTAAGGGAGAAGGTGCTCGCTGCCTATCGCGCGGGATTGAAGACCGTGCTCCTGCCTAAGAAGAATCGCAAAGACCTGGTGGATATCCCGCGCAAAGTACAACGAGGGCTTAACTTTGTCTTTGTAGAACATATGGAAGAGGTGGTGCCGATCGCATTGGTATCTCCTGAGCAGAAGCAAAAGCGAAAACAGGCTCCTTCAGCCAAGAATAGGCGGAGTGTGGAAAGACATGAACAAGGGATTAAACCATCGTAATCGCTTGCCCAGGGCCTCTCTTTTCGCTGCTCGGCTAGCCTGCGCGGCGATGCTTCCTCTGCTATTGCTGCTGACCGCCTGCAGCACTACGCCGACGCCAACCCCGCCAGCAAAGACGATTAGTTTCTCTGAGGACATATTTGCCAGAGGCTTCCTGCCTGGCAAGACCTATTTGGACATCAAACGAGAGGACACTGACTCCGATGGCCAATTGGAATGGGTTGTCTTTTACCGTTTTGACCAGGTGGGCGGGGGTGGGCCAGTAGCCGCCTTGATTTACGATGTTGTGCTTGACCCTGAATCACAATTGCCCATTGTCTATCCCTACAAATTGCGCACACCCGACCAGAACTACCTGGCACAGGACATACCAGAGCTCTCTTTGGTGGATATTATGAAAGAAGATGGCCACACGCGCAAAGAACTGGTCTTTAGCACGGATAGTGAGTTGGTCTTTTTCCGCCTCACCCGTGATCCGTCTGGTCCGCCTGTGGACAATCCCCCCTTGTACCATTGCATCGGGTTTTTCCGCAGCGATGGCGGGGTGCATTTCAATCCCGAAAATAGCCGGGTCACGGTTACCAGCCGTGCTGGTTATGAGCGCAGCCAGCTGGTTACCAGGCGGGAGTTTGAGCCGATTGCTGATGGCTATTTCCTGACCAATACCACAACCCTGGTCTCGCCCGTTGAATCCCGGGTGGATTTCCCAGAGGGCATCCCATCCACTATTCTGGATACCCCATATCCTGAGAAAATTGTCCTCGCCTTCTACCAGACGCTCGGCAAATCCGATGCGAAGCCAAGCCTTTACGAATATCTGAGCACTCAGGCAGCCACAGAGCTGATGCAGGGCAAATTGAGGTACGGGTCGCCGCTCCCCTTCACGCAAATACAGCGTGCTATTGTCCAAGAGCTCAGTTATTACCCTACCCAAGAAGACTCCACGTCCGCTCTCGTGATTGCCAAGGTCATTTTCCAGCCAAAGGAAGGCGCGCCCAGTTCTCTGATTGAGGTGCGCTGGAGGCTGATCCGGGTAGGGACCCAGTGGAAGATGGACTATGCCGAACCCGGATGACTTGCCCCACAGTAAGAGGTAGCCTCGTAGAAGCAAAGCAACGTACTGCCGTATTTGCGCTGATCGGTTAGGATCAGTTGGCGCAGTTCCAGTGGTTCGTATTCTTTGGGGTGAATCTGAGCGATCACCAGCGTTCCCGGTATCAGCAACGTGGAACCATCCAATGCACGGAGGGTTTTCGCCCAGAGACCTTGGTATTGAGGCGGAGCAACATAGATGATGTCAAAAGGCTCGCCTTCATAACCAGCGATGAATTTGAATACATCACGACGCACCACCTGGGCGCGACTGGCCAATTGCGTGGTGCTCAGATTGCGGCGAAGGGTAGCTAGGGCGCGTTCATCGCGCTCTACAAAAATTGCCTTATGGGCTCCACGGCTCAGTGCTTCAATACCTACTCCGCCTGTGCCGGCGAATAAATCGAGAAATCGCGCCCCTTGTACGCGCCCTGCCAGGATATCGAACAGGGCCTCTTTCACCCTATCCGTGATAGGGCGTGTAGTTTGTCCCGGCACAGAGAAAAGCCGTCGGCCCTTCGCCTCTCCCCCGATGACTCTCATTGCTGCTCATCCACAAAGCGCAGATAGCGCCCTGGGGTTGCTGCCATGTTTTGGTAAACTCCTCGGTACTCTGGCGGAAGCAATGCTGCAATCTGGTACATGATCGCATCGGCTATCTCTTGTCGCACCTCGTGGGTAATCTTCATATCTCCAGGATCCAGGTAAAACCCACGGCCTGTTACTACATGGACCTCAGTGCGGCGCAAATGGCGCAGGTTCTTGAAAAACTGTTCCTGACCATAGACAGCCATGGGCAGGATCAACGCGTCAGGCGCGCGCAAGGCGAGCAATACAATGCCGGAACGCGCCTGCTGCAGGCGACCGTGATGGCTGCGTGTGCCCTCCGGTGCAAGCCCTAGCACCCCGCCTTCCTGCAGCGTTTGAAGCGCGTGGCGCATGGCATGGAGATCTAATTCACCGCGCCGCACCGGGATGGTGCCCCAAGATTTGGCGATGAGCCTGGTGAGCGGGTTAGCCCAGAGTTCATGTTTGGCTAGGCCGATGACCGGGCGAGGCGATATCGCGTAGATCAGCAAGGGGTCAATAAAGTTGATGTGGTTAACGGCTAGAATAACCGGGCCGCTGCGAGGGATACGTTCCAACCCCTCAGCCTTTACCTTGAGCAAAATCTTTGTTGCCAACCAGATGACCTTGACCGAAATCCAACGGATTGCTCTCATCGCGTTCCTCTACTTCGTACTATCCACGCGTTGCCAGAGGGCAGTAAAGGGTTTCTTGCGCCATTTGACATCCCACCACACGCGCAGCCAGACGTGCGTTCTAGCTGCGAAGAGGAGCAATGTCCACCACAGTTCACGGCAGTTACGCGCATAGCGCAGAGCACTCCAAACTCCCGCGACTGCTTCGCGGCGAAACGACCTCATCCCTCTCGCATTCTGGACATACCCTTGTGCATAACCGCCCATGGAGCGGATTTTCTGCTTCATCCAATCCTGGTACGTGGTTGGATATTTGACATAAACTATCGCGTCGGGGGCATAGGCAGTGCGCCAGCCTTGCTCCCAGATATGGTGGGAGATAAAGCCATCCTCTGCCAAAGAATCCACGGGGATTGCTTTTACCAATGCGCGGCGGAACGCATACAGGTATCCCGAACACTCCAGGAATTCCCCACGGTTAGCCCGCAGCATTCTCTGGCGGTGTGCTCCTGCATCGACCAACAGATGAGACCAATAGCCCAGCATGGTATGACGAGGATTGAGTGAAACCGGTCGGCCACTCACGATGCCTACCTTGGGATCGGTGAATGCGGACAGGAGCGCACGCACAGCCCCAGGGGCAACGTAGACATCACCATCGCTCAGGATGACGATCTCCCCTTTGGCTGCGCTGAGGGCTAGGTTCAATGCAGCCGGTTTGCCTTGGGCTTGGTCGCGCAGGCATCGCACGTGCTCGTTTCGCGCGGCGTATTCCGCCACTACATCGGCTGTTCCTTCGTCTGGACAGACCACCAATAGTTCGTAATCGCTGGGCAAATTCTGCGCAAGGAAAGATTCAATAGCCCGGCCGATGGTCTTTTCTTCGCGATAGGCAGTGATAATAATGGTGAGCATTCCATCCTCTGTCCTACTTTGGTGGGTAGTTTAGCATACAACTGCAGTAATACCAAGTACAGAGGGGGTGAAATATTGGCGCTGCAGCCAGCCGTGGGTATAATCGAGTGGGTCAATGATGATGGACAAACGCGCCCTTTTTGCACGCCTGAAAGTGGAAAGGATGCACATCGCCCCTCGTGCGCTGGAGTTGTCACCAATTGAAGTACAGCGCCGGTTTCCCCATGCCTGGGCACCGCTTGAGGAATTGTTAAAGCGGTTGCGTGCTTTCCCCGCTGGCTTGGTGCATTTCTGGTTAGAGCAGCCTGGTGGCCATGTCGTGCTCACGCATTTGCCTTCGCGCTATGTGTTTGGGGAGCAGAGGCTCAAGAGACATCTATTGCGCCATGTCGCCTATGTGAGGCTGTCTGATTTGGCAGACGGCTCGCTGGAAGCGTTGGTACCCATAGGGCATTTACTCGATCATTTGCTGAGCACTGCAGGAACTGCAGGAGGTGAAGAAGGGCTGTGGTTTTCCGAAGGAGGAGGCATGAACCGCACCTTGCAGGGGCTTGGCGCGAGTATCGTTGCATTATTCGCCCTGGGATACGGCTTTGACACCGAGGCTTGCCGGGATGTCCGCTCCTACTTTGCCCGTTCCTTTGCTCTCTATCTGCATGACCGGCGCGCTTTGAACGTGGCTGACCCTCAGATGGAAAAGTTGCTCAGAACAACCCTATTCGCGGAGGCTTTCTGGAGCCGACTGCAGGAAAAGTCTGCTGATCAGCCATAGTCCGCTGCACGCTGTTCTATCAACCGTTCACAAGCAGTGGCCGTCTTAACGGGCATCAATCAAAGACCACCACTTCTTTCCCGGCTAGTTTTTCCACAATCTTGGCTGCGATGAGTTCCATGTGCGAGTTATACTTGACAAAATCCAGGTTGTCCGAGGGAACGGTGAGCACTGGGCATAGCGAGAAGCGTTCAATCCACTGTTCGTAGAGCTGATTCAATTGTTCCAAATATTCGGGGGAGACATCCCGCTCGAAGTCACGTCCGCGCATGCGGATGCGCTGTATCAAGGTGGGAACGGAAGCGCGCAGGTAGACTACCAGGTCCGGTGGAGGCAAGAACAGCGTCATTGCTTCATACAGTTCGCGGTAGGTGCGATAGTCCCGCTCGGTCATGTGTCCCTGGCGGTACAGGTTTTCGGCAAAGATCTCGGCGTCCTCATACACACTGCGGTCCTGTACCACGGTACCTGGTCGGTCTAGGATTTGGCGATGGTGGCGCAAGCGGCGCGAGAGGAAGAAAATCTGGGAGTGGAAACTCCATTGGCGCATGTCCTTGTAGAAATCAGCCAGATAAGGGTTGTCATCTACGGCTTCATAGAAAGCCTCCCAGCCTAACCTCTCGCTCAACAGCGCCGTAAGCGTTGACTTGCCTACCCCGATGTTTCCCGCAATAGCGATAAATTTCTTCATCTGGCTCTCCTCACTCATGCTTTGGGTGGATTACACCCTTCTTGAATTTTGGCCAGATAGGCTTCTTCCAAACTGATGCCCAGGTCATTGGCGAGGCGAAGCAGGCAAGCCAAAGAACCCACTAAGCGCTCTTTCAGCACAGCGATGCGTTCCTGCAAAGCACGGGCTTGCGCTTCCTCACGGTTACCAACCTGCTCCAACCATTTCTCCTGGGCAATCCAGACTTGACCCAATTCGTTGGCGATATTGCCCACTTCTGCCTGTAAAGCGATGAAATCACGGTATAGATCGCCCTTGGTTCCAGCCTCTAGATCCGTCGTGCGGTGCCAGTATTGCAAGTCGCTCAGACGGCGCCGCCGGCCTTCGAGAATGGCTCTACCTCGTTCTTGTGCTGGCGTCTCTATCTCCAGCAATGGGCGTTGGTGGGTGCCCGCACCCAACGCTGATTTAATGCGCTCTAACACATAGAATAGGTCTTCTTCGTTGCGCACGATATTGAGATTGTTCGTGTCAATGGTCAGCACAGGCGTTTGAGTATAAGAGGCGAAGAATGATTCATACGCCTGCATCACATCGGCGAGGTACTCACTGGACATGGCACGTTCGTAGGTGCGATCACGTATCGCAATGCGTTCCAGCAAAACATCCAGATTGGCGCGCAAATAGACCACTAGGTCAGGCAAGGGGATTTTTTCTGCCAGCACGCCGTGGAGCGTTTCATAGACCGCCAGTTCGTCGCCAGAGAGGTTCAAGCGGGCAAAGAGCTGGTCTTTGGCAAAGGTGTAATCGCTGACCAAAGAGGAGCGCTGCAGCACCTTGGCAATCACATCGTGTTGCTGGCGATAACGGCTGAGCAAGAAGAAAATCTGCGTCTGAAAGGCGTACTTCTCGCGGTCGGTATAGAATTTGCTGAGGAAGGGGTTTTCCTCAAAGACCTCCAAGAGCAGTTCGGCGTCCAATTGTTTGTGGATGAGCCGTGCTAAGGTTGTTTTCCCTACGCCGATGGGGCCTTCGATGGCGACATAATATCTCTCGGGCACAGTTACCTCCTATTTTCCAGGCGCGAGCAGTGGGGTGATGCGCTCTTTGTGCACCCTCTAGCACTTCTTCAATGCATAGGATAGTACACCCTAGGGCAAATGTCAAAAACACCCATGGCGTGAAGTATGAAGATGGTATCAATTGACAGGCGGGGGTTGAAGTGTATAATGAGCCTTGCAGCGGCGCATTTCAAATCTTGCAAAGGAGGGGCAAATGTACAAGTTCGGTTCGGAGGAGTGGGTCAAAGCACTGCAGGAGGCGATCAATGCTAGCGAAGCCTATGCAGAAGCAGCCAAAACCTGGGAGGGCGATTTCTACTTCATCGTTGAACCAGGCGGGCCGATTGAGAAAGAAATGGTGATGTACATGGACCTGTGGCACGGCAAGTGTCGCGAGGCAGCCGTATATGAAGACCGCGCGGCAAAGACACCTGCTTTCGTTATTAGCGCCCCGCTTAGCGTATGGCGCAGGGTGATTGAGAAGAATTTGGATCCCATCCAAGGCATGATGACGCGCCAAATGAAGATCCAAGGTGACATGGTCAAAATCATGAAAGCGGTCAAAGCAGCCAAAGAATTGGTGGAGTGCACAACCAAGGTTCCGACCGAATTCCCCGAATAGCATCAGGCTCTTCAGCCGCTTATCATCCAACAGGACAAGAGAATTCAAGGGATACAGCATCCTGTTTCCCCTATCATAGCGTTTTATGGGAGGGAAGGCAACGTGTGGTACTTTAACAGCCCATTGATTGTTTTTGGCGAGGAAGCACTGTGCGAGTTATCGCGCATTGAGGGCAAAAGGGCTTTTATCGTTACCGATGCCAACATTGCCCGGCTGGGATATGTGGAGATGGTCGGACAACAGTTACGCACAGCGGGATTGGAGTATCAGGTCTTTGCTGAGGTAGAACCCGATCCTTCGTTGCAGACCGTACGCAGAGGCGCAGAACTCATGCGCCAATACGGGCCAGACTGGATCATCGGCTTGGGAGGAGGCTCCTGCATGGATGCAGCCAAAGCGATGTGGGTGCTCTATGAACATCCTGAGGTAGCACCCGAGGGCATCAACCCGGTCGAACCGCTCAAGTTGCGGCAAAAGGCGCGCTTGATTACCATTCCCACCACTAGCGGCACTGGCGCCGAGGTCACCTGGGCGATTGTGCTGACGGATACGCAGGAGCAACGCAAACTGTCACTGGGCTCGCGTGAGAACATGGCGGATATCGCAATCGTTGACCCCGTGTTTGTTGCTGCGCTACCGCCACAGATTACCGCGGATACCGGGATGGATGCCTTGACACACGCTGTGGAGGGGTATACTACTGCCTGGCACAATGACTTTTGCGATGGGCTATGCCTGATGGCTACCAAGTTGATTTTTCACTATCTGCCGCGCGCAGTAGCCGATGGCAAGGATAAGGAAGCGCGCGAGAAGATGCACAATGCTGCATGCATTGCTGGCCTGGGCTTTGGCAATGCCCTAGCGGCGATGGCTCATGCGATGGGCCATTCCCTTGGGGCGGTGTTTCACATGCCCCATGGCCGCGCGGTGGGGCTGGTCCTGCCTTACACCATCGAGTTCACCGGCGAGTTGATGGCGGAACGCTATGCGGACATTGCTCGTTTCGTCGGCTTCTCGGTTGCTTCGCCCCAAGAGGGTGCCCGTTTGTTAGCCAACGAAATCCGTAACCTGGCTAAGAGCATCAAGCAGCCACTTTCGCTCCAAGAGGCAGGCATTGCCGCGCAAGCATTCGAAGCGGCTTTGCCCAAACTGGTTGAGAACGCCGAAAGCGATGCCACCTTAGTGGCTAGCGCGCGCATTCCCGATAGCGCAGAATTGCAACGACTGTACCGCTACACGTTTGCAGGCAAGCCCATTGATTTTTGAGGCAAACTGGCCCAACTAGGGTGCACGCTGTAGTGGAAATTGTGGAATTTTACGCTGCAGACTGACCATTTGTCGAGGAGGACAACATGAACGGTTTCATGGGCAAGCTGCTCGTTGTGGACCTGACCAACGGTCAAATTTCTACTCTACCTCTGGATGAAGGATATGCGCGGCAATTTGTTGGAGGTGCGGGCTTAGCGTGCCGCTACTTGTATGAGCGCGTTGACCGACGCACAGATCCCCTTGGGCCCGAGAACCCGCTGATGTTCATGACCGGGCCTCTTGTCGGAACGGAGGCTCCTCTGTGTGGGCGCTATGTGGTCTGCGCCCGTTCTCCGCTGACTGGCTTATGGGGTGAATCGAACTCTGGGGGCCGCTTTGGCCCTTACCTGCGCTTTGCCGGCTATGATGGCATATTGGTCACCGGCAAGGCTCCTTACCCCGTGTACCTTTCCATCTGGAACGGCCAGGCTGAACTCAAGGATGCCCGAAGCCTCTGGGGCAAGGACACCTATGAAACGCAAGTCGCCATTCGTGATGAATTACAGCGTGCTCAGCTCAGCATTGCCTGCATTGGCCCTGCCGGTGAGAATTTGGTGAAATATGCCGCTGTGATGAATGACTGGGGGCGCGCGGCTGGACGCACCGGCATGGGGGCAGTCATGGGTTCCAAAAACCTCAAAGCGATTGCCGTTGGCGGCGATTTCCGGGTGCCTCTGGCAGATGAAGCCAGATTTAAAGCCGCAGCCCAGGCAGCAAGCGAGGAGATTAAAGCAGATGTCAAGGCGCAATTCCTTGCTGCAGGTGGCACAGCCTCCACGATTGACACGACCATGTGGATTGGAGACGTCCCCAGCAAGTACTTCACCGAGGCATTGTGGGAACCAGTAGCCCATCTCAGTGGGGCGACGATGGCTGAAACCATCCTGGTGGGCAAAAGGGCGTGCTATCGCTGCGTAATTGGCTGCGGCAGAGTGACATCGGTAACTGGCAAATATGCCAAGGAAAAGATTGACGGCCCAGAATACGAGACAGTGGTTGCTCTTGGCTCATTGATCCTCAGCGATGATCTGCCAGCGGTTGCTTATGCGAACCATTTGTGCAATGCCTATGGATTGGATACCATCAGCGCTGGTGTGACGATAGCCTTCGCCTATTATCTGTACGACCGGGGCATCCTCACTACGAGCGATACAAACGGCCTGGAGTTAAAGTGGGGCGATATCGAAGCGGCCTTGACGCTGTTGGAGCAGATTGCCCAGCGGAAAGGCTTTGGAGCAGTGTTGGCAGAGGGATCGCGCTACTTGGGTCGTAAGTACGGTGTCGAGGATTGGGCAGTACAGGTCAATGGGCTGGAAGTGCCGATGCACGAACCGCGCGCTTTTACAGGCATGGCTTTGGTCTATGCTACTTCTCCCCGTGGTGCTTGCCACACTCAAGGGGACATGTTCTTAGTTGACCTAGGAGCACCGGTGCCAGAACTGGATATCCAGATTGGCAACCGCTTGGAAAGCTCGGAAGAAAAAGCATTGATGACTGCGCGGGTTATGAATTGGCGCACCCTGTATGGCTCGCTGGTCATGTGCGTTTTTGGCAACCCACAGGCAAGCAATATCCTCGCTATGCTCAATGGTGTCACTGGCTGGGACTTGCAGTTAGAAGACCTCTTGCTCCTTGGTGAGCGTGCCTTTAACCTCAAGCGCCTGTTCAATGGCAAATTGGGGTTAACGGCGGAGAACGATCGCCTGCCTAAACTGTTGTTACAGCCGCTGCCCAGCGATGTCGTGGAGACACAGGTGCCTGATATGGGCGTGCTGTTGCCAGCCTACTATCGTGTACGCGGTTGGGACTCGCAAACGGGGATGCCGACCCATGCGAAACTGCAGGAGTTAGGTTTAGAAGACCTGGCTTTTTCTTAGCGCTATTATGAGAGTGTGGAAAATCTTGTTACCCTGAGTGAAGCGAAGAGCCTGCCCTGAGTGCAACGAAGGGGTCTCGCGTAACTTTCGTATTTTCCCGAGTACTGCGAGATGCTTCGCTTTCCCTTCGCTTTCCCTTCGCTTTCCCTTCGCTTCGCTCAGGGCAAGGCTCAAGGCAAGGCTCAGGGCGAAGGTTCAGCATGACATTGGAAGGGCTTTTTTCAACACCTTCCTATTATGCCATTGTGCTTTTTGTGAAGCACAAGACGGTGGGCTATAATTGTAGCCATTCTAAAATACAGATACGCGAATGGAAAATTTTAGCGCAGTTCGTTTCGTGTTGATCTATACGATGTTTTTGAACCTGGTGGCGACAACCGCCAAGATTGCAGTTGGCTATGCGACTGGTTCCTTGAGCATCATTGCAGATGGCTTTGATTCCCTGTTCGATTCGGTCAGCAATGTCATGGGGTTGATTGCCATTTACCTGGCGCGCCGGCCTCCTGACGCCGATCACCCGTATGGGCATCGCCGCTACGAGATCCTGATGACGCTTGCCGTATCAGTGCTCCTCTTTTTCACCTGCTTTCAGATCCTAACCAGCGCTTATCAGCGTTTGCTACACCGCATTGTGCCAGAGATCAATGTATGGAGCTTTGCTGCGTTATTGATCAGCGTCGCTGTCCACTTGTACGTTACTTTCTACGAAGAGCGACGAGGCAAGCAACTGCGCAGCGAGTTTCTTATAGCGGATGCATTGCACACCCGGGCGGACATTTTTGTCTCCCTGAGTGTCCTAGGTGGGTTGATTCTGGTGCGGATAGGCTATCCCATCATAGACACTCTACTGGCTGTAGCCATTGCCGTCATGATTGCGAAACTCGGCCTGGACATTATCCGCAGCAGCACCCGCATCCTGACGGATGCCATAGCCGTTGATGTCGATCAAGTGGCGCAGATTGTGCAACAAGTGCCGGGAGTTGAGAGTTACCACCACATCCGCAGTCGCGGCCAGGAAGATGACATCCACCTCGATTTGCATATCCGTGTAGCGCCCAATATGCCTCTGGCGCAAGCGCATGAAGTAGCCCATCAAGTACAACGCAAGCTCCAACAAACAATTCCCGGAGTACGAGATGTGATCATCCATGTCGAACCGCAATCTCGCCTCAGTTCGTCGCCCGCGCGTGACTTGTTGGCAAGCGTGAATGAAGTGGCTAACAGGTTAGGTGTAGTGATCCACCATCTCAGTGCCCATGAGGTCAATGGACATTATTCGGTGGATTTGCACCTAGAAGTGTCGGATGAGTTGACATTAGGCCAGGCTCATGCGCAAGCCAGTTTGCTAGAGGAAAGGATCAAGACGCAGATACCAGAAATCAGTGAGATCAGCACGCATATCGAGCCTATGTCTGTGGCGCGCACAGGGTGCGATCAACTTCCTGAAGATTCCCTTATCGCGCAGCAAGTGCGGGAAATTGTGCAAGGTGTGCCACAGGTGCGCGATTGCCACGGGGTTACCGTGTACAGAGCGGAGGGCAAACTCTTCCTGAGCCTGCACTGTACCTTGGATGAAAGCTTGCCCATTGCCCAAGCCCACGATATCGCAACCACGATTGAGGAGCGCCTGAAAAGGGAATGTTCGGATGTCGAAAGCGTTTCTGTACACGTGGAACCTCATGAGACAGAAACCCCATCTATCTGACCACAGGCTTCGCATGGAGTGAGAAGTCAGATGCGCCAATGGGTGGAAAAGCACCGCGAAGCAGTTGCTGTGGGCACGCTGATGAGCCTGCTCTCCTTAGGCGCCCTGGGCATGGTGTTCTTTTTCATCAAGAAGCCAGTGCCCGCGCCGATTGTGATTCACCCCATCACGCCTCCTGCCGTGCAGACCCGCACACCGACAGCAACGCCTGGGCCTATTCAGGTCTATGTCTCTGGAGCCGTAGTTCATCCTGGTGTCTACGCTATTCCCTGGGACAGCCGTGTGCAACAAGCGATTCATGCCGCAGGAGGCGCCATGGCGGATGCTGATTTGGTGCGCGTGAACCTAGCGCAGCGCGTATATGACGAGCAGCAAATCTACATCCCTTACCAAGGCGAGGTGGCCACGCCGCTCCTGCCAACAGCCATTCCACGCGCCTCCGGCAGTGTGGCCTCTGCGCCAGGGCAAAAGGTCAACATCAATACCGCCAGCGCGGGCGAACTCGAGGCGCTGCCCGGTATCGGCTCTGCCCTGGCACAGCGCATCGTGGATTATCGCCAATCTGTTGGCCCCTTTCAGCGTCCTGAGGACATCAAAAAGGTGAAGGGGATCGGAGACGGCATCTTTGCACAAATCAAGGACTTGATCACGGTACAGTAAGCGCTGGTTAGACGTTCTTCTTTTCCTCGACCGCCTTCAGCGCCATAGCGATGAATTCCTCTAACGGTTTGGGACCCAGGTTCTCCTCGCTGCGCAGGCGCACGGACACTGTCCCGTCCTGAACCTCCTTATCACCCACGATCAGCATATACGGGATTTTCTGCAATTGCGCCTTGCGCACTTTGGCGTTCATGCGTTCCTCGCTGTCGTCTACCTCAGCGCGGAGCCCGGCTTCCTTCAGGCGCTGGAGCACCTGGCGTGCATATTCGTTGTGGCGGTCAGCGATGGGGATGATTTCTACCTGGACAGGCGATAGCCACACCGGAAAAGCGCCGGCATAGTGCTCAATCAGACCGCCCACGAAGCGCTCCATGCTGCCCAACACAGTGCGATGCACCATTACCGGACGGTGCTCCTTGCCATCCACACCGACAAACGTGAGGTCGAAACGCTCTGGGAAATTGAAATCCACTTGGATGGTGGGACCTTGCCAGCCGCGCCCCAACGCATCGCGCATTTTGATGTCAATGGCTGGGCCGTAGAACTTGGCTTCTCCTGGCATGACCTTGTACTCGATTTGGCGCTGCTTAAGTGCTTCTTCCAGTGCGGATTCAGCCGTCTCCCACACAGCATCTTCCCCGATGTACTTCGCCTTGTTCGCAGGGTCGCGCACGGACAGTTCCACGTCGAATTGCTCGTAGCCAAACGTGCGCAGCATGAAGAAGGCGAGGTCCAGCACCCCAACGATTTCGTCCATGAGCTGGTCGGGGCGACAGAAGATATGGGCATCGTCTTGCGTGAAGCCGCGCACGCGCAACATGCCATGCAGCACGCCGCTCCGCTCGTAGCGGTAGACTGTACCTAATTCTGCCCAACGCAGCGGGAGATCGCGATAAGAGCGCGTCCGCGTCTTGTACATCAGCACGGCGAAGGGGCAGTTCATCGGCTTGAGCAAGTATTCTACCCCATCAATGTTAATCGGTGAGTACATCATGTCGCGGTAAAAATCCCAATGGCCGCTGATCTTCCACAGGTCCAGCCTGCCAATATGTGGACTGTAGACGATATCGTAGCCGCGCTTGCGGTGCTCCTGCCGCCAGAAGTTTTCGATGATCTCGCGGATGAGCGCCCCTTTGGGATGCCAATAGACCAGCCCGGCGCCGCCGATTTCATGCGTGCTGAACAAGTCCAGTTCGCGCCCCAGCTTGCGGTGGTCACGTCGCTCGATTTCGGCTAACTTGTGTAAGTATGCTTCGAGTTGCTCGCGGGTAGGCCATACCGTCCCATAGATCCGTTGCAGCATGGGACGGTGCTCATCACCACGCCAGTAGGCGCCCGCCACATTGAGCAGCTTCAAACCCTCTGGGTTGATCTCGCGCGTATTGGACACATGGGGACCACGACAGAGGTCAACGAATGAGCCATGTTTGTAGATGCTCAGTTTGGGCGGCCCTTCTGCGGCCTCGCCGTATTCGTCCTTGCCGCCAGCCAGGATGTCCTGAATCAGCTCCAGTTTATAGGGCTGGTCGGCAAAGATCTCCCGTGCCTCTGCTTCGGAGACCTCGCGGTACTCAAAGGGGTGATCCTCTTGCACAATCTGCTTCATACGCGCCTCGATCTCCTGCAAATCCTCGGGAGTCAAAGGGCGAGGCAAATCAAAATCGTAATAGAACCCCTCTTCGATTGCCGGCCCAATGGCCAGTTTGCCCTCAGGGAACTTTTCTAGCACCGCCTGGGCCATGACATGGGCGGCAGAGTGCCTTAACTTGTGCAAGAATTCCTCGTTTTGATCGTGTTCTTTAGACATATTTCTTCTCCTTATCATACCAGCAATCAGTGGGTAGCGCGCCTTAACAAAAAACCCTCTCACCCAAGGGGCGAGAGGGGACTCACGCGGTTCCACCCAATTTCGACAACCAGGTTTGGTTGTCCTCCTTATGGCCGATAACGGGTGCCTCCGGGGCTCCATACTCTGCTCAGCCTGCATTTCCGGAGCCGGCTCTCAGGTGGTTTTCGCTGGGCTCCCGTTGAGAAGGCTCGCAGTCTATGACCTTCCCTCCCTGGAACGGCTCCTCCAGCTACTCGTCCTGATCACAGCCGATAAACAAAACCCACGGACGTACCGTGGGCTTCGTCGCCTTTGTGAAATAATATACCACAAAATCTCAATTTTGGCAAACAAGCGAAAGCCTTCGGGTGTAGTTCAGTTTGGGGGCAGAATATGGATAAGCGTGGACGGCGGACTGTGCTCCGCCTGGAGCAGGATGGATTAGACCTGTCAGGTCTGTTTAAGATCCCTGGAGCGTGGACGGCGGCGTTTGCCATTGAGCCTGCCAGGGATTGAAATCCCTGGCTGAAACAGCAAGCCCCCTGAAGGGGGCTGCAGCCAATCACCAGTCGGCTTTAGCCGACTTGCACGTTTCAGCCAGGGAATTGATTCCCTGGCGGCATCTGGGCCTGGGCTCCCATGCCCAGGCGAGGTGGTCTCCTGTGTTACCCTGAGGCGAAGCCGAGGGGTCTCATGGAACTGAGGGAGATTCTGAGCCGCTACGCGGCTCAGAATGACAATGGGAGAGCAGTTGCTCTCATGTTTGGCGTGGACAGCGGGTGATCTACCTGGAGCAGTCTCACGCTCGGCGTGGACCACAGTCCACGCTGGGTATCAGATAGCCCCGTCTACTTGAGGAGCGAATCCGTTCCATCCGTTCCCCAAATCTGCTGACAGTGATTGTTCTTGGCCAGACTTGGCTGCTTTTCATCCGCCTGGGGCTGTGCAAGGCATTTCTTGCCCCAAAAGTGAACTACACCCCAAGCGCACGCAGCACTTGACTTTTGATTGAAATTGCTTAAAATGAAAAGCGCGCCGGCGTGGGGAAGTGTCGGAATGGTAGACGAGCGTGACTTAGGATCACGTGGAGCAATCCGTGAGAGTTCGAGTCTCTCCTTCCCCATCAGGTTAGGTGAAAAAGCGGAAGTGGCTCAGCGGTAGAGCATCTCCTTGCCAAGGAGAGGGCCGCGGGTTCGAATCCCGTCTTCCGCTCCTTATGGAGAATGCTGGTTCGCATGAACCAGCATTCTCTGTATGCCTCAGGCAGGGAACTCTCCTACCTGAGTTGATTCATCATAAATGGAGGCCATATACTCGTTGAATATTCAGAAAGAAAAGACCGGCCCGTGCGAATACACGCTCACGATCGAGGTGGAACCAGAGCGTCTACAAAAACCGCTGCGCGAAGCGGCACAGCGCTTGAACCGACGCCGTCCGATACCTGGTTTCCGCCCCGGTAAAGCACCTTACGCCATGGCCGAACGCATTTACGGTAAGGATTTGATTTATGAAGAAATGCTGTACCAGGTAGGCAACGAGTGGTATCAGGAGGCTCTTGAACAGAGCCAACTCGAGCCCTACGCACAAGGGCAAATGGAAATCGTACAATTGGAACCGCTCACGCTCAAGATCAGCGTGCCTGTGCAACCAGAAGTCACTCTTGGCGACTACCACAGCATACGCGTGGAGCCAAAGGCGGTAGAGGTGCAACCGGCTGAAATAGACGAAGCACTGGCTCAGATTCAGGAGAGCCATGCCATTTGGGTACCGGTTGAGCACGCAGTTGTCACGGGCAACCAAGTGCTGATTGATGCCATAGGAACGACCGCTGATGGCAAGCCAGTAGAGCAAAAAGACCTGACCTTGGAGGTCAGCGAGGACATCACGCCATCTGGCTTTGGCCAGAACCTGGTGGGCATGCGACCGGGCGAGAGCAAAGAATTCGATGTGGAATACCCGGCAGATTTTCGCGACCCCAGCCTGGCTGGCAAGCGCGTCCATTTCCAGGTGACGGTCAAGACGGTAAAAGAAAAAGAACTGCCACCATTGGATGATGCACTGGCACAGAGCGCAGGGTCCTTTGGGACCTTGGCAGAGCTGCGAACGTACATCGAGCAAGAACTGCGCAAGCGCAAAGAGGAAGAAGCAAGGGACGCTGCGCTAGAAGAGGCGCTGGACGCTCTGGTCGAACAGGCGACGCTGGAATATCCGACGATTGCCGTTGAGCGTGAGATAGACGCGATGATCAAATCGCGGGCAGACAATCTGATCCAGCAGGGGTTCACCCTGGAAGGTTATCTGCAGATCATTGGGAAGACATTGCCCCAACTGCGCGCCGAACTGAGGCCTCAGGCTGAGAAGCGCATCAAGCGTGGCCTGGTACTGAGCAAGTTCGCCGAGGCAGAAGGCATCACAGTAGAAGAACAGGAAATTGACCAGGAAGTGAACCGCCTGTCCGAGCCCTTTGGCCAGCGGGCGGAAGCAGTGAAAACAGCCCTCAGCGCAGAAAGACCGCTGCGCTCCATAGCCAACGATGTCCGGCGGCGCAAGGCTTTGGAGCGCTTGCTGGCTATTGCCACTGGCAGAGGGATGGTGCAGGCAGACAATGAACGAGATCAGAAATCAGCAGAGTTGGCAATGAAAGCTGAGGAAACTGATAATGAAAAGTCACCAACTGGAGGAGGTGCATGAGCGATCGAGTGTATAATACAGTGATCCCGATGGTCATTGAGACCACCGGTCGGGGGGAGCGAGGATACGACATCTTCTCCCTCCTGCTCAAAGAGAGAATTATTTTTCTGGGCACACCTATTGATGACACCGTAGCCAACTTGATTGTGGCACAATTTCTGTTCCTACAACGCGAAGACCCAGAGAAGGAAATCTCTTTATACATCAACTCACCAGGCGGCTCAATCAGTGCGGGTTTGGCAATCTACGACACCATGCAACTGGTCAGTGCACCAGTATCTACTATTGCAGTGGGCATGACCGCCAGCATGGGGACGATCCTGCTTTGTGCGGGTACGAAAGGGCGGCGCTATGCCCTTCCCAATGCCACGGTGCATATCCACCAACCATGGGGCGGGGTGCAGGGCCAAGCCGTGGACATCGAGATAGAAGCCCGCCGTATCCTGCGCGAACGGGAACGGCTCAATCAGATCCTCGCCAAGCACACGGGTCAGCCCTTGGAGCGCATTATCCAGGACACAGATCGAAACTATTGGATGAATGCGGAAGAAGCAGTGCAATACGGCATCATTGACGAAGTATTGCGCAAGACCGAGCCCAGCAAATAGCGAGTAACGAGCCACGGATACGAAACACCGGGGAAGGATGGCCATTGATGCGCAGAGAACCTATTGTCCAACACTGCTCTTTTTGCAACCGGCCCCAGTACGAAGTACAGCATCTCATTGCCGGCCCAGGCAACGTGTACATCTGTGACGAATGCGTGCAGATATGTCAGGAGATCCTGGAGCAAGAGCGGGTGGTGAGCAAACCCGTGAAGAAGATGGAGGGAAAGAGGATCCCTCCGCCGATGGAAATTTACCAACGGCTGAATGAGTACGTCGTAGGCCAAGACCGGGCTAAAAAGGTGCTCGCCGTTGCGGTCTATAACCATTTCAAGCGCACGATGGCGAGGCAGGAATCATCAGATGATGTGGAACTACAGAAAAGCAATATCCTGCTGATCGGGCCCACTGGATGTGGCAAAACTCTGCTCGCTCAGACATTGGCGCGAATCTTGAATGTGCCCTTTGCTATGGCGGATGCCACCTCGCTGACAGAAGCCGGGTATGTGGGGGAAGATGTGGAGAATATCCTGCTGCGTTTGATTCAGGCTGCTGATGGCAATTTGGAAAGCGCAGCAAAGGGCATTGTGTACATTGATGAGATAGACAAAATTGCCCGCAAAAGCGGGGATAACCCCTCCATTACGCGAGACGTCTCTGGTGAAGGGGTGCAACAAGGCTTGTTGAAAATTCTGGAGGGGACCGTGGCAAACGTGCCGCCACAGGGCGGGCGCAAGCATCCGCATCAGGAGTATATCCAATTGGACACCACCGATATCCTGTTTATCTGTGGTGGCGCCTTTGAGGGCCTGGAGAAGATCACAGCCAAGCGGTTGGGCTCGCATCGCACTCTGGGGTTCAAGGGACCTACTACTCGCGAGAAGGCTGAGTGGACTCGTGCGGAATTGCTCAAGCACGTCATTTCGGACGATTTACTAGAATTTGGCTTGATCCCTGAATTCGTCGGCCGCCTGCCGGTCGTGGTCAGCGTGGACCCACTGGATGAAGAGATGCTCATGCGCATTCTCACGCAACCCAAGAACTCGATTGTGAAGCAATTTCAAAAGCTCTTTGCCTTGGATGGAGTAGAGCTTATCTTTACCGAAGATGCACTGCGCGAGACGGCGCGCGAAGCCTATCGCTATCGCATGGGCGCGCGTGGCCTGCGCACCATTATCGAGGAGACCCTGCTCGAAGTGATGTACGAAATCCCTTCACGCCAGGACATCAAGCAAGTTGTAATTGATGCCCAGACTATTCGTGAGCGCAAACGGACACAGCCGCTTGACTGGGATATGGAAAAGACCGCATAGGAGTATGTTATGATCACCAGTGCAGAAATCCGCCGCACTTTTCTATCTTACTTTCAAGAGAGAGGCCACACTGTAGTGCCCAGCTCATCCCTTATCCCTGCCAATGACCCGACCTTGCTTTTTACCAATGCGGGCATGGTGCAGTTCAAGGACGTCTTTTTGGGTGTGGAAAAGCGTTCCTACACTCGTGCCACCACTGCGCAAAAGTGCATGCGCGTGAGTGGCAAACATAATGACCTGGAGAATGTAGGGCCCTCGCCACGCCATCACACCTTCTTCGAAATGCTGGGCAATTTTTCTTTCGGGGACTATTTCAAACGCGAAGCGATTGCCTACGCCTGGGAGTTCTTGACTGAGGTCCTGGGGCTGGACAAGAACCGCCTCTATCCCACGATCTATGTTGAGGACGATGAGGCTTTCACTCTGTGGCAGGAAGTGGCGGGAGTGCCTGCCTCACGCATTACGCGCATGGGTAAGAAAGACAACTTCTGGGCAATGGGCGACACTGGTCCCAATGGTCCGTGTTCCGAGATCGTGTACGATCGAGGCCCAGAACATTGCACTTGTGGCCGCTCCGATTGCAACCTGACTGTCGAATGCGAGCGCTGGTGGGAGCTGTGGAACCTGGTCTTCATGCAGTACGAAACCACAGCCGATGGGATAACTCGCCCACTCCCCAAACCCAGTATTGACACGGGTATGGGTATGGAACGCATCACCGCCGTGCTGCAAGGTGCAAACAGCAATTATGAAACAGACCTGTTCTGGCCTATTATCCAACGTACCCAAGAGCTACTCGGGCACAGTGATGCACGGCGTGAAGAACAAATTGTTTCCTATCGTGTGATCGCAGACCACGCCCGGGCTATTGCCTTCCTTATTGCTGACGGCGTGTTGCCGGGTAATGAAGGCCGTAACTATGTGCTGCGCCTCATCCTGCGCCGTGCGGCACGCCATGGCAAGCTGCTTGGATTTACACAACCCTTCATCGCTGAGGTACTGAAAGTAGTGATAGACCTCATGGGCAAACACTACAGCGAATTGACCCAACGGCGCGATTTTATCCTAGAGGCCGCAACGCAGGAAGAGGAGCGCTTCCTCCAGACGTTGGACGTCGGCATGAACCTGCTGGACCAGATCATTGTCGGGCTTAAGAAGACTAACCAGACGGTTATCCCGGGAGACAAGGCTTTCCGCCTTTACGATACGTATGGTTTCCCACTGGATCTGACGCGAGATGTGGCTAAAGAGCACAACCTAACTGTGGATGAGGCGGGTTTCCGCGCCGCATTGGAGGCACAGCGCGAGCGTGCACGGGCAGCGCAACGTTTTGAAATGGGACAGGAAGAAGAGCTGTACCGCAACATGGGCCTGTCGGCGACCCAATTTGTCGGCTATGAGACGACCCGATGCCAGGCTCAAATCCTGTCTCTGGTCAGAGATGGCCAAGCACAGGAAGAGGTTGGACCTGGACAGAAGGTACAAGTTGTGCTAGACCGCACTCCCTTTTACGGCGAAAGCGGGGGCCAAGTTGGCGATACCGGTGTGATTATTGGGCCAAGAGGCCGTATCCAAGTGCACGATACCCGTCATCCCTTGCCTGAGCTGACAGTGCATTATGGTCAGGTCGTCGAAGGAGTTCTCGCTGTCGGAGAGCAGGTTGAGGCGCAGGTTGACGAAGAGCGACGCCTGGATATTGCGCGCAATCACACTGCGACGCACCTGCTGCATCGTGCGCTCCAAAAAGTGTTGGGTCCACACGCCTTACAGGCTGGCTCGTTGGTAGCACCAGATCGTCTCCGCTTTGATTTCACTCACCTGCAGGCTGTATCTGATGAAGAATTACGCGAGATAGAGCAAGAGGTCAACGCCGCCATTCGTGCAGACATGCCGGTGGCAGGACATGTTACTACCTTTGAACAGGCACGGGCGAGCGGAGCCATGGCCCTCTTTGGCGAAAAATATGGCGATACTGTGCGTATGATCAGCGTGGGAGATGGCTATAGCCGTGAGCTTTGCGGTGGCACCCACCTGCAACGCACAGGCCAAATTGGCTTCTTCCATATCGTCAGTGAGTCCAGTGTAGGTGCAGGCTTGCGTCGCATCGAGGCAGTGACCGGACGTGGGGCAGAAGCGTGGGTGAATCAGCAACTTAATGTCCTATCCGAAGCGGCTGCCACATTGCAGTGCCGACCTAGTGAACTGGTGCAAAAGGCGAAAGAGCTCATGGAGCAACTACGCGAGCAGCAGCGCGAGATCGTGCAACTGCGCAATCAGGTGGCGCGCGAGAATGTGGCACGCCTGTTGGAGCAAGTAAGATACATCTCCGGTGTGCAGGTCTTGGCTGCTCGGGTGGATGCCAACAGCGTCGAGCATTTGCGGGAGATGATTGACCATGCCCGAGAGGGTCTGCGCCAGCATGCGGAGCACGCTGGCCAAGAAGTAACAGGCTTTGTCATCGTCTTAGGCGCTGTTATAGAAGAACATCCTAGCCTGGTAGCTGCTGTAGCACCCGAATTGGTCAAGCAAGGGTTGCATGCCGGCAAATTGGTAGGGGAAATTGCCAGAGCGATGGGTGGTAGCGGTGGTGGACGCCCTGAACTGGGGCAGGCTGGCGGTGGTGATGCCAGCAAGATGAAGGAGGCTCTGGCTCTGGTAGAACAAAAAATCAAAGAGAGGCTAGCGACCAGGTAGCCCTGGAAAGCTATCTCCCACACGTGAGCGCTTCATGCAAATCATTGAGCTTCAAGGCGACGAGAATATTGCAGTCATTCGAAACCTCCTGGAGCAAGCCACTGATCAGGAGGTGGTGCTCTTTGTGCCCAGGGGATGTGAGGCACTAGAGAGGAACGAAGTCAACCTCAGGGTATTGCGCCGCTGGGCGGACAATCTTGCCTTGCACGTTGCCCTGGTCATCGAGGACAGGGGTACGCATGTTATGGCCCGGCAAGCAGGATTTGTTTTGTTACCCTCTATTGCCAAAGCCCAGCAAACCAATCTGCGCCTTTTGGAACGCCGCAAGCGCCGTTTCGAAGGGTTGCCACCACGTCCGAGTCCTGCTGTACCGCTTGCCCCGCCAAGACAGACGCCGAGCAGGGCTGCCCGGAGACCCACCTCCCGCGTCTTCGTTGGCATCCTGGTCAGTTTGCTCGCCTTCCTGACCCTTACGCTGACCGTGCTGGTCATCTTGCCCAGCGCTACGATCACCCTTACGCCGGTCAGTGAGCCTGTAGAAGCCTCTATGGAAATCGTCGGCGTAGCTGGCTTGACGGACATCAATTACGGCCTGGCTGAAGTACCAGCGCGCTTAGTTTCTGTTGAACGCGAGGGCAGTGATAAGATTGCCACCACAGATCGGCGGGACGTCCCGGATGCACACGCACAAGGAACGGTAATCTTTGCCAATAAAACGACCATTCCAGTAACGATCACTAAGGGTACGGTGGTGCGCACCAGCACTGGCGACAATGTGCGCTTCTATACTGTGGCTGATGCCTGGTTGCCTGGTGAACTGTTCGCCACGGTGCGTGTGGGTATCCTGGCAGCAGAGCCAGGCCCAAAAGGCAATGTGCCTGCCCTGAGCATCAATGTAATAGAAGGCGAACTGGCTGCACAAGCTGATGTGTTGAATGATGCGCGCACCAGCGGTGGCACAGTGCGCCGAATGCCCATCGTAGCTAGCGAAGATGAGGTGAACCTGCGTGCTAAATTGATGAAACGCCTGCAGGAAGAAGCCTACCGCGAATTGACGGCTGCCCTAAGCAAGAGTGAGTTCATTCCCCCGGATTCCCTGAGCATTGCAATCATAAACGAGAAGTTTGATCACAAAGTGGGGGACATGGCAGATGAGCTGGGCATGAGCATGAAAGTAAGGGTAACCGGCTTGGCAGTTGACACTGCCAATGGAGAGAAACTGTTGCTACGGCTGCTAGAGCAACGCATGAAACCAGGCTATCGCTTGCTTGAGGAGAGTGCTTCCTTTCAGCAGGATGGTTTGATTGAGGCCTCATCCAACAAAGCGCGTTTTCGCATGAGCGCACGGGCCAGAATCGCGCCTGCTATTGACGCTAGTGAGGTCAGGCATGCCGTTGCCGGCAAGACGATTGAAGCAGCCAGAGAACACCTGATGCGACAATTCAAACTCAGCACTGCTCCGCAGATTCAATTGCAGAACAGCTTGCTCCAGCGTTTGCCATGGTGGACCGCTCGCATTCATGTGCGGGTTAGCACAAGGTGAGCCATGCGCATATTGGCGGTAGATATAGGGGAGAAACGTATTGGCGTTGCGCTAAGCGACGCCCTAGGCTGGCTGGCTACCCCATTAACGGTGATCACGTACAAAAAGCGTGAGGAAGGCCTTGCCGCTATCGCGGAATTGGTGCGTACACACCAGGTAGGACAGGTGATTGTAGGCTATCCGCGGAGTCTAAACGGCACCGTTGGCCCCCAAGCCAGGCAGGTCGACAAGTTCGTGGCACAACTTCGTGCTCGCCTAGAGGTACCGATCGTGTTGTGGGATGAGCGCTTGTCCACAGCCCAGGCTGAGCGCCTTGTCCACGAAACGGGTAGGAGTGTGCAACGCGAGCGTATTGACGCCTTAGCAGCAGCGGTGATCCTGCAAAGTTATTTGGACGCACAAAGGCACTAAAGGGTGAACATGACAGATGGCTGCGCTTGAACTGGCAGCCTGCCATCTTAAGTAAGGAGGCTCTCTTTGGAAGGAAGCAAGCGTGCTCTGATACGGATTATGCTTTTCCTGCTTGGAGTGGTGCTTATCCTGGGCATTGCCACGGGGACCGTCTGGTTTTTCATCCGCCAGATGCGCACGGCTGCATTACAACCAGGTACCCAAGTGGACTTGACATCCTTGGAAAAGACACTGCTGGGCATTTATCTTAACCTGCGCCGGGATGAAATCGAGACGCCACCTAGTGCGGATGACACGCCTGTCCCGTTCACCATCCAACCTGGCGAAAATGGGACTACTGTTGCAGTGCGTTTAGAACGTTTAGGGATTATCCGCGATGCAGAACTGTTCCGGCTCTTGTTGCGCTATTGGGGGGTGGATGCGCAACTTGAAGCAGGGGATTACGAACTGCGACGCAACATGTCCATGCCCGAAGTCATAAGCCAGTTGCAGCATGGGCGTCTGCGCGCCAAGAGAGTTACGATCCGCGAAGGGCTGCGTGCGGAAGAAATTGCATACCTTTTAGCTACAGAGGGTTTAGTAGACCAAGAAGAATTCATTCGCCTCGTACGTGACGATGCTTTCCACTACGATTTCCTGCGCGATCGGCCAGCCACTGCTCCCAAAACACTGGAAGGGTTCCTCTTTCCTGATACCTACGAGTTTCCAGTGAACATCACTACCACTGCTTTGATTGACATTATGTTGCAGAATTTTGACCGGCGAGTCACGATCGAAATGCGCAAGCAGGCTCTTGACCAGGGTTTGACTCTGTTTCAGGTACTCACACTGGCTTCCATCGTCGAGCGCGAAGCCGTAGTTCCCGAAGAACGGCCGATTATTGCCAGTGTATACCTCAATCGATTGCGCCGAGGCATTTATCTAGAAGCCGATCCAACGGTACAATACGCCAAAGGCTATGATCCAAAAACAGGAAGCTGGTGGCCACACCTTTCGCTGGAAGAGTTGCGCGCCGTGGATTCACCGTTTAACACCTTTATCCATCCTGGCCTTCCTCCTGGTCCGATCTGCAATCCGGGCTTGGCTTCCATCGAGGCCGTCCTAAATCCCGCAGATACCAAATACCTTTTCTTCCATGCCAAAGGCGATGGCACGCATGCTTTTGCTGAGACTTTCGAGGAACATTTGGAAAACCAAAAGAAATACCGCTGATTCGGCTATTTGTGCTTTTTTGCACTATTTGCCAAAGCTGGCAAAGCTGTGTACAATGTCGCCGACTGCGTTGTTCCAGAAGCAGCCGGATTAAACATCGCCCCAAAATAGAAAGGATAGCCGAGTATGAGCAACCTAAGCGACCGATCTACATTGCCTGCGGAACCGCTTCCTCCATGTCAGGTTGCCTGTCCAGCACACACCGATGTCCGGGGCTATATCCACGCCATCGCGCGCGGAGATTTTGAAGAAGCCTACCGTATAGCGCGCGAACCCAATCCCTTGCCTTACATCTGCGGCAAGGTTTGTGCTCATCCCTGTGAGACCGAATGCCGACGCGGTGACGTTGATGAGCCCGTCGCCATCTGTGCGCTGAAGCGTTTCGCGACAGAGCAACACGACCTGAGCAAAGGCCATGCGCCAGGGCTAACCGTCGCAGAGCCAAAGGAGGAAAAAGTAGCGATCGTCGGCTCAGGCCCCGGCGGCCTGACCGCTGCCCATGACCTGGCACGCATGGGTTATAAAGTTACCGTCTTCGAAGCTTACCCCAAAGTTGGCGGCATGATGCAATATGGCATTCCTCTCTATCGCTTGCCGCGTGAGACCATTGACCTTGAAACGGCCCCCCTGAAGGATCTAGGCGTCGAGTTCGTCACTAATCAGCGGGTTACCGATGTAGACGCCTTGCTCGCAGATGGCTACAAAGCAGTATTCCTGGCCGTTGGTTCTCATGTGGGACGCAAGCTACGCATTCCCAATGCAGACCTGCCTGATGTCTGGTTGAACACGGAATTCCTGCGGCGGGTGGCTTTGGGAGAGAAGATTGACCTGAGAGGACGCCACGTGCTGGTGCTGGGAGGAGGCAACGTAGCCATAGATGTGGCACGCACAGCATTGCGCCTGGGTGCAGCCGAGGTTTCCATGACTTGTTTGGAGAGCTGCACCACACAGCCAGCACATCCTTGGGAAATCAAGGAGGCTGTGGAAGAGGGCGTGCAGATGTTCCATGACCGCACATTCAAAGAAATTGTCGCTGAGAATGGCAAAGTCAAGGGCGTGCGCTGCGTCAAGGTGAACTTCCGTGGCTTCTTGCCAACTGGTGCGCCGGACATGGATGAATTCCCCGAAACAGAGCATGTCCTCCCGGCAGATTTGGTCATTTTTGCGATTGGCCAGGGCCCTGACCTCAGTTTCCTGCCCCAAGATGGCTCTATTGCTCAGACACCACGGCGCACAATCCAAGTCAATCCTGTTACCTTGGCTACTACCAAACCAGGCGTCTTTGCCGGTGGGGATGCCGTCACTGGTGTGGGATTTATTATTGATGCTATTGCAGCAGGGCATCGCGCTGCTCGCTCCATAGACGCTTACCTGCGAGGTCTTGATCCGGCTTCTGTGCAGCCTCCTGAGCCGCAGAAGCTCAATGATCTGCAACAAAAGACCATCTCCCACATCCGCCACCTGAAGCGCGAAGAGATGCCCATGTTGGATGTCAACCAACGCAAGTTCACCTTTGACGAAGTATACCTAGGCTATACGGAGGCACAGGCTATCCGCGCCGCGCATCGCTGCCTTACTTGTGGCGCGGGTGCGCGAGTAGAGGAAACCAAGTGCATTGCTTGCCTCACCTGCGTGCGGGTCTGCCCTTATGAAGTGCCATTACTGGCGCGTGGCACTGCAAATGTGCCTGTAGATCAGTGTCAAGCCTGTGGCATTTGCGCGACCGAGTGCCCGGCGAAAGCGATCTCGATGAAACTCTATTCCGATGAGGACATGATCAAACAGATTCGCGATGCGGTGCGCAAGGCCAAGTACAATGGCGAACCGGCCATTGTAGGCTTTGCCTGTCGCTATTGTGCCTATGCTGGCGAGGATGCGAACGTAGTCAAAGCAAGCCTGCCGGCGAATGTGCAAACCATTGACGTGCTGTGCACGGGGAAGGTAGATGCTCTGTACCTGCTGAAGGCCTTCGAATTTGGTGCCGATGGCGTATTTGTGGCAGGTTGTCTGGAAGGCGAGTGTCACAATGACAAGGGCAATGTCCACGCTGCAAAACGCGTGGCTTACGTAAAAGGATTGCTGGATGAACTCGCTCTGGGCAATGCACGGCTGGAAATGTTCCACATGTCCCCTGACCAATGCGCCAACATGGCCGAGGTCGTCAGCACACTGATTACAAAGGTCAAAGAATTGGGACCTAGTCCGGTGAGGAGAAGCTAACATGATCAAAGCACAACAAAAACCCATCGCCGAGATCAAGGCATTGATCGCTCCATACCACAGAATCCTGATCCTTGGCTGTGGTACATGTGTTACCATCAGTTTTGCCGGTGGCGAGAAAGAGGTTGGATTGCTGGCTTCCAGCCTGCGCATTGCTTCGGCTATGGAGGGACAGGATAAAATATTCGCTGAAGCAACTGTGCAGCGCCAGTGTGAATGGGAGTTCATTGATGCTGTTGCGGAACAGATTCAGCAAGCAGATGCCGTTCTCTCTCTCGCTTGTGGCATTGGGGTGCAAGCCCTAGCCGAGCGCTATCCCGATAAGGTTGTCCTGCCTGGTGTGAATACCACCTTCCTAGGCATGGCGGTGGAGCACGGCGTCCTGGTAGAGCGTTGCCGTGCCTGCGGTGATTGCATCCTGGGCTTGACTGGTGGCGTGTGTCCTATTGCGCGCTGTGCCAAAAACCTGCTCAATGGCCCCTGTGGTGGCTCGCAGAATGGCAAATGCGAGGTTAATCCGGAGCTTGACTGTGCCTGGCAGCTCATCTATGACCGCTTAGCCAGATTGGGACAACTAGACCGCTTGGCCGCCCTGATGCCATACAAGGATTGGTCTAAGGACTATGACGGCGGCCCACGTAAGATTGTAAGGGAGGATCTGAGGCTATGAAAGTCGGCAGTAATCTCGAAAAAGTGCTCACCAGCGGCTACTTTGCCGCTACTGGGGAATTGGGCCCTCCCAAAAGCGCTGACCCAGGAGTGATCCGCCATAAAGCGAGCCTGCTCAAGGGGTACGTGGACGCGGTCAACATCACCGATAACCAGACAGCCATTGTCCGTATGTCGAGCATCTCTGTGGGCATCATGCTATTGCAATTGGGGCTAGAGCCCACGATTCAAATGACGTGTCGTGACCGCAATCGCTTGGCGATTCAATCCGACCTGCTGGGGGCAGCTGCCCATGGCGTGAAGAACCTGCTCTGTCTGACAGGCGACCACCAACGCTTTGGCAACCATCCCACAGCCCGTGGGGTATACGACCTGGATTCCATCCAGCTGATCCAGATGGTCAAAACGATGCGCGATGAGAAAAAGTTCGCTTGCGGCGAAGAAATGGATGTCGAGCCACGTTTCTTTATCGGGGCAGCGGAAAACCCCTTTGCAGACCCATTTGATTACCGGCCTTATCGCTTGGCGAAGAAGATTGCGGCAGGAGCGGACTTTATACAGACTCAGCTTATTTACAATGTACCCAAGTTCAAAGAGTTCATGAAGCGGGTTTGTGATCTAGGTTTGCACGAAAAGTGTTACATCCTGGCTGGGGTTGGTCCCATTAAAAGCGTCGGTATGGCTCGTTATATGCAGACCAGCGTCCCTGGTATGGACGTGCCTGAAGAAATTGTGGCACGGTTGAAGGGGGTGCCAAAGGATCAAGTGCGCAAAGAGGGCATCAAGCAGTGCGCGGACATTATCTCTGAAATACGGGAGATCCCAGGCGTCGCCGGCGTACACGTTATGGCCATCGAATGGGAAGAGGCCGTGCCCGAAATCCTGGAACTGGCAGGACTGCTGCCACGGCCAAAGGTATAAAACCGTAGGCACGGGTTCGTTCTGGTAGTCTTACTGTAGGCATCTGGTTTATGGACCTTTGGCTCTGCGAAGCTGGGCCACGTATATGCGACGAATCTCAGTAAAGATTTCGATATAGCGCGGGCTGGCATAGTCCGGATAAGTCCATTCCCAGGGATGGAAAGCACCGTGTCTATATTGTAGGGTTACTTCGGCATAAATGCCCTGCCCCAAATAGATGCGATGAGAATAGTCTTTGGTGGTAGCCAACACGAGCTTGCCCAGTGAGACGTAGCCTGGATCCAAATTGACACGGCGCCGTCCCTCTACAGCCCAGGTCATTTCCAGGTCGTTGGTGATGCGTTTGATCTCGGCCAATCGGTCTGGCGGAACCAATTCCATGAAGGCAACAATTTGCCGCACCAATCCTTCGCCGAACTCGCGGGCATAATAGGAGGTGCGGTTAAAAGGCAACAACTCGCTTTGGTAGTCAATGGGTCCAAAGCGGTTGGCTAATGCCCCTCTGGCCACTGCCAATAGGGTTTCATCTGCAGTAAAAATGCTGGCAATCAACTTGACGGGGGGCGGTTCATTGATCTTGCCCATCTCCAACCCTTCCTCTGTCCGAGTATTATAGCGGAAAAGCGAGTGGGTCCACAAAAATGATGAGTAACGAGTGATGAGTGCGGGTTATAACAAGTACCAATGGTAACGGTTCTCCCCAATTTTTTACCTAAAATGCGCGTATCTTACACCTATGCTCCAATACTTGTCTGGCTGTTACTCGTATACTTTGTTACAAAATACAAGGGAGGAAAGTAGTACGAGCCTGTGAAGCCATCCGCGCCATGCCCTATGGCAGCGAATTCTCAAAGAGGAGCACAAATGGATAGGGGAACTTGTGACAATGAGTTCCCTGTTGACACATCTTCTCCAGTGAATATGCACGATACGCCCATATTTACCGAGGCCATCACCTCGCCCGCATCTCGATCCTTACGGCCTCCTCGAGGCATTGTTGTCCTCTACAGCGCTGCGGACAAGCCAAGTACCCATGGCTCGAGAGACATCCTGGCTGATCTGGAAACGATCGCCACAGCCCAAGCAGTTGCTAAGGTTTTGCAACAGCATGCCCATTGGGAGGTTCGCCTTCTCCCCGCTGCACATCACGTGGAAAAGAAACTAGCCCTATACCCACCAGAAGATTATGTGGTGTTCAACCTATTTGAAGGGTTAGACTGCCCTGCGGAAATAGAAATAGAAGGAGAAGATGGCTATCGTTGGGACGAGGAAGCTCGCGCCGCTTTTACTCTGCAAGAACTCGGTTACCGTTTCACGGGCGCAGATGGGCACATTTTGGCTCTTGCTCTGAACAAGGCTGAGGCAAAAACGGTCCTGGAGCGAAATGGTATACTCACTCCGCCTTGGCGTGTCTTTACTCATCCAGATGAGGTAGAGGCGAATAATTTGGGAACTCTGACCTTCCCAGTGATCGTCAAGCCTGTGGCTGAGGACAGCAGCCTGGGCATTAATGGCAACGCTGTGGTGAACGATGTGGCTAGCCTGCGTGCGAGAGTCGCTTACCTTATTGAGCGCTATCGCCAGAATGTGCTTGTGGAGACATTCATTGACGGTCGGGAGTTCAACATCTCTATTTGGGGCAGCCCGCCCCAAGTATTGCCTCTGGCAGAAGTAGATTTAAGCGCGTTGGGCAGCCCAGAGAAGCGCATCGTTTCGTTTGCTGCCAAATGGGAGGAAAACTCGTTTGAATACACTCACACTCCTGTTATTTGCCCAGCCATTGTAGCAAAAGAGCTGGCTGAGCGCATCCGCGATACCGCCTTGCGAGCGTGGGAAGCCATAGGCGGACGGCGGGGATATGGGCGTGTGGACATGCGCGTGCGCGATGAACAGGTATATGTACTTGAGGTGAACCCCAACCCCTCGTTGGCACCTGATGCTGGCTTTGCGCGCGCCGCTCTCGCCGCAGGCTTTGACTATGCACATATGATCCTTAACATCCTTTCTTTTGTTACGGAGGAAATCCTTGTTCACGATTCATCCCATTGAAGAACAAGACCGTGAAGCGGTCCTAGCCATTTCAGAAGGAGTGGGAGTATTCACCCCAGAAGAAGTAGCCTGTGTAGATGATCTTCTCCAAGTGTATCTTTACAAGCCTGAACAGCAGGACTATACCTTTATAGGTGCTTATAACCAGAGCGGTTCCCTCCTTGGCTATGTCTGCTTTGGCCCCACTCCATTGACAAAAGGGACATATAGCATCTATTGGATAGCGGTCAGCAAGTCCGCACAAGGACAAGGAGTAGGACGCGCGTTGTTAGACTGGGCTGAGCAATATCTGCGCGCCGCATGTGCTCGTTTATTGATCCTTGAAACCAGCAGCACACCCGAGTACAGACCAGCGCGCAGGTTCTACAAGAAATTGGGCTACAAAGGCTGTACTCGTGTGCCGGACTTTTACAGCCCCGGGGACGATCTGGTGATATTCTATAAGGCGTTGCGCTAACTAGCGACTGCTCGTTGTATCATGTATAATGCATTTGCCTCAGAGGTTTCCCAGCCAAGCAGCCTGAAGGCATGCACAAACTCCCCTTGAAAGGCACGGAGGAAACAAATTCACATCGTCTACTTTGATTTGGAAACGAAATACAGTATTGACGAAGTAGGTGGGCGCTCGAACATCAGAAAATTAGGCATGGCTGCGGCAGTAATTTATAACACCGCACAGGCTGCTTATCACTATTACACTGAGGAGCAAGCCGCAGATCTCATTGCAGAGCTGAAATCCGCTGCATTGGTAGTGGGTTATAACCTCCTAGATTTTGACTATGAAGTACTTCGTGCTTACAGCAGCGAGTCTCTGGCAGGCTTACCCACAGTGGATATAATGGAGTACTTGGCGCGCCGTCTGGGTTTTCGCCCCTCGCTACAGTCCGTTGCGACTGCTACACTGGGCATTGCCAAATCTGCCGATGGACTGCAAGCCATCCACTGGTATCGCCAGGGCTTGATAGACAAAGTGCTCGAGTACTGTCAGCGTGATGTGGAGATAACGAAGAACTTGTACGAATATGGCCAAGTCCACAAGGTGGTCTATTGTTGGGATAGGCAATATCGGCGGCGCATGGTCCCAGTCAATTGGTAACCCAGCGGTGAAGGGAGGAGGCTGGCAAGACCAGGCCAAAGCCAATGGATATCAAGATGCTGGATATGGAGTTTGAACCTGCTTATCTGCGCTTGCTGCGCAGTGGAGAATTGAAAAAGCGTGTCACAGAGGCATACCGCCGCTTGGAAGCTTGTGACATCTGCCCACGTGAATGTGGCGTCAACCGACGGCAAAGCGCCAAAGGCGCGGTTTGCCGCACAGGCGAGCGTGCCCTTGTTTGTAGTTATCATCCACACTTTGGCGAAGAAGCGCCTCTGGTAGGAACGAGAGGTTCAGGGACCATTTTCTTCACCTGGTGCAACTTGAAATGCCAGTATTGCCAGAACTATGAAATCAGCCAGCTCGGCGAAGGTCGGGAAGTCGAACCAGAGCAACTCGCTGCGATGATGCTGCATTTACAGGAAATGGGGTGCCATAACATTAACTTTGTCTCGCCCACGCATGTCGTGCCGCAGATCCTGGCGGGTGTGTTGATCGCCGCAGGGGCAGGCCTGCGCATCCCCTTGGTTTACAACACGGGCGGCTACGACTCGCTGAAGACACTGGCTTTATTGGATGGCGTGTTCGATATTTACATGCCCGATATGAAATATTCTGATGAAGCCATCGCTCAACGGCTGTCCAAGGTCAAGAACTATCCAGCCATCAACCGCGCTGCTGTGGCGGAAATGCACAGACAAGTTGGGGATCTCTACTTGGATGAGCGTGGCATTGCCCTGCGCGGCTTGTTGGTACGCCATCTGGTGTTGCCAGGAGGGTTGGCAGGGACTGCGGAAATTGTGCGCTTTTTAGCGGAGGAAATCTCCCCCAATACTTATCTGAATATTATGGATCAGTACCGTCCCTGTTACAAAGCACACGAATATCCGGAACTGAACCGCCGCATCACTCCAGAAGAATACGCTGAAGCCGTCCGCCTAGCCCAGGAAGCTGGTTTGCACCGCCTCGATGACCGCCAAGCCAGGTTCTTTTTTCTGTGGAATTAGCCTGCTTGCCAGAGGGTGTTGAAAAAGCTCTTCCAATGTCATGCTGAACCTTCGCGCTGAGCAAAGCGAAGGGGAAGTGAAGCATCTCCCAGTACTTGGGGAAATACAGCTAAAGTTACGCGAGACCCCTTCGTTGTACTCAGGGCAGGCTCTTCGCTTCGCTCAGGGAGAAAAGATTTTCAACACTCTCTTGCCATTGCTATCCCTCGAAGAATTGTCTTGCCTTTCCATTTTGGCAAGAAGCCACAATTTGGTTATAATCTTCACCAGTTTGTGAGAGGGTGAGTATGCCGGATACAGTGCGATTGCATGCCAGGGTATACGGCCTGGTCCAAGGTGTGAGTTTCCGCTACTATACCTTGCGTAAGGCGCAAACGTTGGGGCTGACTGGCTATGTGCGGAATCGCTGGGATGGCAGTGTCGAGGTCGTAGCAGAGGGCGAACGCGCGGCGGTAGATCAACTGCTGTCCTGGTTACATGTGGGTCCACCTTCCGCTGAAGTGGAACGTGTTGAGTTTGAGTGGCAAAAACCACTGGGCGAGTTCAGGCAGTTTGAGGTGCGATTCTAATGCGTCGCAACCCAGAACGTCTAGCCTGGGCGGTCCTGTGGATCTCCTTTGCACTCTTCTGCACATTGACCATCTCCATCCCCTTGGGCATCCGTTGGTACCTGACCCATGCCACAAAAGCCTATGAAGCAAAGGTCACTTGCCTCGAAGGTACAGCGGTTGTGGAAGATCCACAACATGGTACTGCGAAACCTGTGCTGAAAGGTGAGACTATCTCGATACCCGAAGGCACGGTGGTAAGCGTAGATGAAACAGCCCAGGCCGTCGTCACCTTCTTCGATCAATCCTTCGTGCGCCTTTTTCCTCGAACTAGCATCGCCATACAACGCATGCGCACGCCGCGCTTCAATGCAAGTCCACTCCCTGCCCAAATTGTGATCTACGCCAAAGGTGGAAGGCTCTGGGCAAGCACTGTGCTCCGCGGATCTTCCCCTGTAGAATTCCGCGTGGAAAGCCTACAAGCGCATACCGTGCTTGCCGAAGATGGTGGCTACACCGTAGAGGTGAGCAACGAACGCACAGAAGTGATTGTGCATCGTGGGATGGCAGAGATTTCAGCAGCCTCGCTCTCTCAGCCAAGTGCTGCAGCCAAGGTAACTCTTAGTTCGCGACAGCGTACGGTGGTGGAAATTGGCAAACCACCACTGGCTCCGCTAAAGGCTGAGCGCGATTTGCTCGTCAATGGCGATTTCACAGCCCCATTGAGCACAGGGTGGACCGCTTTCAACGACCAAGGTGGCGATGGCGGCGAAGTAGATGGCACGGTGTCACTAGTGGTAGATGAAGGACGACGGGCGGTGCGCTTCTACCGTACTGGCGGTGAGTACAACCACTGCGAAACAATCATTGAACAAGAACTCAACCGGGATTTGCCCGAACCCCTCACTATCCTCAAAGTGCGGGCAACGATCAAACTAGTCTATCAAAGCCTGTCTGGAGGAGGCTATCTCAGTTCCGAATATCCCTTAATGATCCGTATTCGATACCGAGACAAGTACCTCAGCGAAAACGAATGGATTCGTGGCTTTTACTATCAGAACGTAAATAATAACCCAACGATGAATGGCCAGGAGATACCGCAAAACAAATGGTATTTCTATGAATCGGAGAACCTGTTAGATATCTTGCCCATCGCTCCCCGTCAAATCTTGTGGCTGCGCGTGTATGCGTCGGGTTGGAGCTATGAAAGCCTGGTTTCACAGATCAGTCTGATTGTTGAGTAAGAGCGCATGAAAGGCTCTGTGCAAAGACGACAAAATAGACAAAGGAGGTCACAATGCTCAGCGAGAAATCTGTGCGTATCTTTCTGGATGAACTCGCCAGTTCAGCACCGGCTCCCGGTGGTGGCAGTGCCGCCGCTTTGGCTGCTGCTATTGGCGCCGCACTGGTGAGCATGGTCGCAAACCTGACTGTGGGCAAGAAGGATTATACCCATGTCCAGGATGACATCCAGCGTATTCTGAAGCGTTCAGAAGAACTACGCCACAAATGCCTGGAATTGCTGGAAGGAGATGTCGCTGCTTACACTGAGGTATCTCTCGCCTATAAGATGCCCCGTGACACCGAGGAGCAGAAAGCAGCGCGTAGTGCCGCTATCCAAAAGGCACTGAAAACCGCTACCGCCGTTCCGATGGAACTTGCCGAGGCTTGCGTAGAAATCTTGAATTTGTGCCCGGAAAGCGCAGAAAAGGGCAACGTGCGTGCCGTCAGCGACGTAGGTGTGGGAGCGCTGATGGCCGAGGCAGCCTTGCGCGCTGCGGCACTGAATGTGTTGATTAACCTGGGCAGTATCAAAGACGAGTCCTTTGTGCAGCAAACCCGTGCACGGCTGAACGCGCTTTTGGAGGGCAAAGCCGAATTGAAGGAGAAAATCCTCAAGGATGTGGAAGCCAAGTTATAAGCCACCGGTGAACGTGGTGGCTTGTGCCTTTGTCATTGCCCCGAGTACTTGTACCTAGAAACGGAATTCCGAGATTGAGAAAGGAGAGCAAGATGACGGCAACGATTCTGAATGGTCGCGAATTAGCCAAGACAATGCAGGAAGAGATCAGCGCTGAGGTTGCAGCGTTCAAAGCCCGCTACAATGTGGTGCCGACCATCGCGGTAGTGCGGGCGGGCGAGGACCCCGCTTCGGTCAGTTATGGCAAAGCCATCGAAAAAGCGTTTACTGGCCGTGGAATGGGATTCGCCTTGCATACCTTGCCGGAAACAGCAACACAGGATGAGATTGTGGCGCTGGTCGCTAGATTGAACGCAGATCCGGATGTCCATGGCATCATGGTGCAAGAGCCGCTGCCTAAGGGCGTCAACGAAGCAGCGGTGAAGGAAATCCTTTCTCCTGATAAGGATGTAGATGGCGTGCATCCCGTGAATGCTGGCCGATTGGCTCAGGTCGCTCCAGTAGGACGCCCACCTATGGTCGAACCTTTCTTCGTCCCCGCTACTCCAGCTGGCGGGCTGGAGATACTGAAGCGGTATAACGTCTCCTTGCAGGGGAAACACGCTGTGGTAGTGGGCCGCTCCAACATCGTCGGCAAGCCGATGGCGATGCTCCTCTTGCGCGAGAATGCAACGGTAACCATTTGCCACTCACAGACAACCGATTTGGCTGCTGTGTGCCGCAGTGGTGACATCCTCTGTGCCGCTGTGGGAAGGGCAAAAATGATCAAGGGTGATTGGATCAAGCCTGGCGCTGTAGTCATTGACTTTGGCGTTAACTTTGTGGATGGCCAGATGTGTGGTGATGTAGATTTTGAAGCAGCGCAAGAGGTAGCAGGGATGATCACCCCCGTACCGGGCGGTACGGGCCCGATGACCAACATCATGCTGATGCGCAATGTTCTGGAAGCTGCCCAAAGGCAGTTGAAGGAGAAGGCCTGATAGCCCTGTTTGACAATGTCAGCAAGCTGTGGTAAGATTTGCGGCAGCTGCGGTAGTGAAAGATTTCACAATTAGGCACAGTGCAGGGAATGAGAGTGTTGAAAAAGCCTTTCCAATGTCATGCTGAACGGAGTGAAGCATCTCGCAGTACTTGGGGAAAGAGGCTAAAGTTACGCGAGACCTCTTCGTTGCACTTAGGGCAGGCTCTTCGCTTCGCTCAAGGTGACAAGATTTTCCACACTCTCAGGGAATTCGAGGCATTCAGTGTAATAGGATGCCAGTATTGTAACCCACGCGGGCGGTTTAGAGGGGTAGTTCCCCTTTGGGTGTTCTTGCCAATCTGAGTTCCGATCAAGCGCAGTTCCTTTATTTCACAATGCGTTTGATTTGTATATTCAAATACATGATTGCACAAAGGAGGCAACAAATATGATCGTTGAAGTCAAGTCCCCAGTACCGAGCGATATTGAAATTGCTCAGGCAGCTAAGCTGCGACCTATCCGCGAGGTGGCCGAAGAGTTGGGCCTCTCAGAAGATGACCTTGACCTCTATGGCAAGTACAAAGCCAAGGTCCATCTAGACGTGCTAGAGCGCCTGAAGGACCGCCCCAACGCCAAGTACATTGATGTAACCGCCATTACCCCCACCCCGCTTGGCGAAGGGAAAACGGTAACCACCATCAGCCTCAGCCAAGGCCTGCACTATATCGGCAAGAAAGTCTTCACCTGCATCCGGCAACCCTCACAAGGTCCCACCTTCGGCATCAAGGGAGGTGCGGCCGGCGGTGGTTATGCCCAAATCGTCCCAATGGAAGACTTTAACTTGCATCTCACCGGCGATATCCATGCCGTAGGTGCAGCCAACAACTTGCTTGCTGCTGCCATTGATGCCCGCATCATGCACGAGGACGAGATGAGCGATGAGAGGCTGCTCAAAGCCCTCTGCCCAGATGACAAGTTCGCCCCGTGGATGTATAAGCGGCTCCAGAAGCTGGGCATCCAGGCGGAAAAACCATCCGACCTGAGTCCAGAGGACCGGCGGCGCTTCGCCCGTCTGGACATTGACCCCTACAGCATTACTCTAAACCGCGTCATTGACATCAATGACCGCGCGATCCGCAATGTGGTTATTGGCTTGGGCACCAAAGGCGACGGACGGCCTCGCCAGACCGGCTTTGATATCACGGTCGCAAGCGAAGTGATGGCCATCCTGGCTTTGGCTACCAGCCTAAAGGACTTGCGTGAACGCATCGGGCGTATGGTCATCGGCACGGACAAGAACCGTAATCCGATCACAGCTGAGGACTTGGGCGTGGCTGGCGCCATGACGGTTCTACTCAAGGATGCGCTGATGCCTAACCTGATGCAGACCTTGGCAGGTACCCCCGCTTTCGTGCACGCCGGGCCATTTGCCAACATTGCCCACGGCAATAACTCGATCATCGCGGACATGATTGGGCTGAAACTAGTCTCAGGCGGCTACTTGGTCACAGAATCCGGATTCGGTGCGGACTGTGGCATGGAGAAATTCTTCGACATCAAGTGCCGCTACAGCGGGCTGATACCCAACTGCGTGGTGATGGTCGCCTCCATCCGTGCTCTGAAGATGCACGGCGGTGGTCCGAGAGTGGTTGCAGGCGTGCCCCTGAACCCAGCATATAAACAAGAGAACCTCGAGTTGCTAGAAAAGGGCCTTTGCAACCTAGAAGCCAATATCAAGATCGCCCTCAAATTCGGCATCCCTGTCGTAGTAAGCATTAACAAGTTCACTACAGATACGGACAGAGAGATCGCCCTCGTAAAAGAGGCGGCCATAGCTGCTGGCGCAGAAACGGCTGTGGTCAATGAGGGTTGGGCGAAAGGCGAGGCGGGTGCTGCTGAATTGGCTGAAGCTGTGGTGGCCGCCTGCGAAAAACCCAGCAACTTCCGATTCCTTTACCCGCTGGATATCCCAATCAAGGACAAGATCGAGATCATCGCCAAAGAAATCTATGGTGCTGATGGCGTCATCTTTGAAGCGGCAGCCCAGCAAAAAATCAAACTCTATACCGAACTCGGGTACGACAAACTGCCCATTAATATGGCTAAGACGCACCTATCACTGTCTCACAACCCAGATTGGAAAGGTGTGCCCAAGGGCTATATGCTGCCCGTGCGCGATATCCGGGCCTCGGTCGGCGCAGGATTCCTATATCCGCTCTGCGGAGCCATGCGCACCATGCCCGGACTGCCATCTCGCCCAGTGTTCATGGACATTGACATTGACGTAGAGACTGGCAAAGTCATCGGACTTTCATAAGCCTTTGGGAAGAGAGGTGGAGGAGTAATGCTCCTCCACCTCTTTGGCAGCCCTTGGGAGCATTCTTCAAAACGCACTTATCTGCTGTATAATTCATCTAATAGGATAATTTTTATCCACATGCGGTTCTGCAGCGACCGCACAGCAAACTGAAGGAGGGGAAAAGTGCCAGTGGGAAAAGTAGTTTTCGATGTGCCGAAAATGTACGCCGATCACCACGTTGAGGCAGTGCGCAAGGCTCTGCTAGCATTGCCGGGCATTGAGGAGATTATAGCCAGCAGCGCCCTAAAGCGCGTGGTGGTTCGTTACGATACAGAGCGCCTCAACCCAGGCGCAATCGAACAAGCCTTGCAGGCTGCAGGGTATGCGCCAGGAGAGGAGTGGGAACTACCCAAGTTACCGGAAGGCAAAGAAGACCATTCTCCATGGTTCCAGGTCATCCCAAGGGTAACGACAACGGATAGGCGCGATCTGGAGATGTCCGGAGATTTCCGAAAATATTAAATTTTGCAGTTGCTTGAGATTTCATGAGAAGGAGCAAGATCCGATGACAGACCAAAAATCTATAGACCCAGCGGTGTGCGATTTGCTGGAGATATGTGAATCCGAAGGCATTTCCACCGCTTTTGACCGCGCAGAGCAGATGAAACCATGCCCGATTGGTAGCAAAGGGGCTTGTTGCAAGAACTGCGCCATGGGTCCCTGCCGTCTCACCAAAGAGGGCCAAGTAGGCATTTGCGGAGCTACCATTGACACCGTCGCAGCGCGCAACTTTGCACGCATGGTTGCGGCTGGTTCGGCTGCCCATTCCGACCACGGTCGGGACATGGCGTTGACTCTTTTGGCAGCGGCTACAGGGCATGCTCCAGATTACAAGATACGCGATGTGCGCAAACTCTATGAGGTTGCCTCATTCCTGGACGTGAAAACAGATGGCCGCCCAGTCAATGATATCGCTAAGGAGGTGGCTGAGAAGGCGCTGATTGAATTTGGCCGCCAGCAAGGGAATATCATCTACCTCCAACGCGCACCGCGTAAGCGTCAGCAAATTTGGCAAAACCTGGGCATTGCCCCACGCGGGATTGACCGCGAAGTGGTGGATATCATGCACCGCACCCATGCTGGAAACGATCAGGATTATAAGAGTTTGCTGATGTCCTCGCTGCGCACTGCCCTGGCTGACGGCTGGGGTGGTTCGATGCTTTCCACCGACATTACGGACATCCTCTTTGGCTCTCCTGTGCCGCTTGCGGCCAGGGCGAACATGGGCAACCTTAGCGAAGACCAGGTGAACATTGTCGTCCATGGCCATGAGCCAACCCTGTCCGAAATGATCCTAGTGGCGGTCAATGACCCGGAGATGATCGAATATGCTAAATCCAAGGGCGCCAAAGGCATCAACCTAACCGGCATTTGTTGTACCGCCAACGAAACGTTGATGCGTCAGGGCGTGCCCACTATTGGCAATTTCCTCAGCCAGGAACTGGCAATTGCCACCGGTGCGATAGACCTGATGGTGGTGGATATCCAGTGCATCATGCAAGCCTTGGCTCCTCTGACCAAGCAGTTCCATACCCTCTTGGTGACCACTTCTGCAAAGGCGCACATTGACGGTGTTACTCATATCGAATTCGACGAGCACCGCGCTCTGGAAATTGCCAAGAATATCGTCAAAATGGGCATTGACAATTTCGTCAACCGCGGGGATGTGCATATTCCCAAAGATATTGACCAAATGGTCGTTGGTTTCTCACACGAGTATATCAACTACGCCTTGGGCGGTTTTTACCGTGGTTCCTTCCGTCCCTTGAATGATGCCGTCATCCAGGGGCGGCTGCGCGGCGTTGCGGGGGTGGTGGGGTGCAATAATGCGCGCACTTGCCAGGATGCAGCCCATACGTATATTGTGCGCGAACTGATCAAGAACGATGTGCTAGTCGTGATGACTGGGTGCGGAGCAATCGCTTGCGCCAAATATGGCTTCCTGTCTCCGGAGGCAGCGCAGTACGCCGGACCAGGCTTGCGCGAGATCTGCGAGGCGGTGGGCATCCCGCCGGTGCTGCATATGGGCAGTTGCGTGGATAACACGCGTATCCTCACTGTGCTCAGCCAAATGGCCACCGAAGGCGGCTTGGGCGAAGACATTGCTGACATCCCAGGCGTTGGCTTTGCCCCGGAATGGATGAGTGAAAAAGCTATTTCCATTGGTTGTTACTTTGTCGGTTCTGGCGTATACACCATCTTTGGCAGCGAATCGCCTGTAGCCAACAGCCCCGCTGTGGTGCGCTTTATGAGCGAGGGTTGGGAAGAACACGTGGGCGGCAAGTTGGAATTTATCCCTGATCCAGAGGAAGCCGTCCGCAAAGCCTTGGAGCACATTGATAAGAAACGCGCTGCTCTAGGGTTAGTAGAGTACGACCCCACACGTTATGGTCAGAGCGGCGATGCGCTTATGCTCAAGCTGCTAGAGAAGGTAGAAGAGGGGACGCTCAACCTATACAGCGCCAAGTTATAGATTCAATAACCCGCCAGCTTTCGATCTGATGATGTAGCCTGCTGGCGGAAACCACCCTAATCAACGGAGAGAAGGAGAGCATCTATGTCAAGGTATATTGCAACCCGTGCTATTCGCGGCGCGAATCTGATCGTTGCCGAAGCCGAGAGGATGCTGAAAGAGGCTATTGCAGAACTGGGGCCAGATACGCCGGTCAAATTTACCAACACCGCTTATTATCTCCCCGTTATCCTGGCTTTCACCGGGCGTGAGGTGAGCAAACTGGGTGACCTTGTGCCCGTTATTGAGGATGCAAAGCGGATTTTACATCCTATCCCGGGCGATAAACTGTGGTTACCCTACCTTGGCGAGACGCTGGACTGCGGTATGGCCACGCTCCTCGCTGAGGAAGCCATCGAGGGCATCCGCTTCGCGCGTGGTCTGGAGCCACAACCGATTACCTGGGAGGGCAGTTATATCCCCAGCACCAGTTTCACCTCCCCTGATATGGAAGCACAAGCCGGGAAGCGCCTCAATGGGCCTATTGATGACATTCAATTGCGCGCTTGGGGCATTCAACTGGTAGATGGCCGCATGCCCGGCTTTGCTGCGATCGTTGGCTGCGCCAAGAGCAATGAAGTAGCAGTGCAAATTGTGCGCGAACTGCAGCAGCGCAACATCCTCGTCTTCCTGTGTGGCAACGTCAATGGACGCAGTATTATCCACCAATTGATGGAAGAAGGGGTCGAGATGGGTTATGACACCTATATCATCCCCTTCGGTACGGACACCATCGCTGCGATCTACCCTCTCGGTTTTGCCGCACGCAGTGCACTGACCTTTGGCGGGCTGAAACCAGGCCAGGCGCGCGAAATCCTCCTGTATAACAAGTACCGTGTTTTCGCCTTTGTGTTAGCCCTGGGTGAAGTAGATGACCTGAAATACGCCACTGCTGCAGGTGCAATTAACTATGGCTTCCCGACGATTGCCGATACCGTGATCCCCCAGATATTGCCTACCGGCGTTACAACCTACGAGCATGTCATCAGCATGCCCTTTGATGACATCGAGGGGAAAGACGACCTGGAACGTGCGAAGAAGCTGGTGCAACGCTGCATCGAAGTGCGCGGGGTGAAAATTAAGATCACCGAAGTGCCCATTCCCGTGCCCTATGGTTCTGCCTTTGAAGGCGAACGTGTGCGCAAGGCAGATATGCGCGTGGAATTTGGCGGCAAGTACAGTCGCTGCTTCGAGTACTTGAAGATGTCCGACTTTGACGCGGTGGAAGATGGCAAGATCACCGTGGTCGGGCCCGGTTTCGAAGATGTGCCGCCAGAGGGTTCGATGGACATGGGCATTGTGGTCGAAGTAGCCGGGCGCAAAATGCAGGAGGACTTTGAGCCTGTGCTGGAGCGGCAAATTCACTACTTCATCAATGGCGCATCTGGCATCCAGCACATTGGCCAGCGCGATATCGCCTGGATCCGCATCAGCAAAGCGGCAGCAGAGAAGGGCTTTAAGCTGGAACACTTTGGGAAAATTCTGTATGCCCGCTTCCATGGGGACTTTGGCGCCATTGTGGACAAAGTGCAGGTTACCATCTACACTGACAAAGCCAAGATGGAGGAGTGGCTAGCGAAAGCACGCGAAGCCTACGATCGCCGCAACAGGCGTCTGGCAGATATGACTGATGAGTCGGTAGAAGAATTCTACAGTTGTACTCTGTGCCAGAGCTTTGCCCCCAACCATGTCTGCGTTGTGTCACCAGAACGACTGGGGCTGTGTGGCGCGTACAACTGGCTGGATTGCAAAGCCTCCCATCAGATTAACCCTACCGGGCCGAATCAACCCATCCGAAAAGGTACTTGCGAGGACCCTGTTTATGGCATTTTCAGCGGGGTGAATGAATTCGTATACCAGCATTCTCATCAGTCCGTGCAGCAGGTTTCCATGTACTCCATCATGGTGAACCCCATGACCGCCTGCGGCTGCTTCGAATGCATTGCGATGGTCATCCCCGAAGCCAATGGCATTATGGTCGTTTCCCGCGAAGACCCGAGCATGACCCCTGCTGGCATGACCTTCTCCACGCTGGCTGGCATGGCGGGTGGTGGATTGCAGACACCTGGCGTGATGGGGCATGGCAAGTATTATCTGACAAGCAAAAAGTTCATTTCTGCGGATGGTGGCTTCAAGCGCGTGGTTTGGATGTCTTCCTTCCTCAAAGAGACCATGGCTGAGGAGCTCAAGGCGGTTGCCGAGCGCGAGGGCGACCCAGATCTCATTGACAAGATCGCTGATGAACGGGTAGCGACCACTGTAGATGAGTTATTGCCCTACCTGGAGGAGAAGGGGCATCCTGCGTTGACCATGCCGCCGTTGTTCTAAATCAGAGTGGCAAGCTTGGCTCCCACACTGCACTTCATCTACGGAGTAAGAGGAGCCCAGGCAGCGTGAAAATCATATCGCCTAGACACGGTACACTGCTAAGTTTGAAAAATCTAAGGAGATGTAGAGAATGGCTGAATTCGTTAAGGATCTGATGCGTCATGGGGCTGTTACTTGTGGTTTGGATACCACCGTTAAAGAAATTGCCCAAATCATGGTGTTTAACCGCATTCGCTATGTCGTTGTAACGGATGATCATGGAGCCGTCGCTGGCATTATCTCAGCGCGCAGTATTCTGAAGGCATGGGGCAAAGATTTGGAAAAGACCACGGCAAAAGATATCCTTCTACCGTACACGATCACGACCACTCCTGACACACCTCTTGCAGAAGCCATTAAGCTCATGCAGCAGAGGCGTATCCAGCATTTAGTTATTGTCAGCGACAGCCCACGACCCAAGCGAGTGGTAGGTATCTTGAGTGCTTCCGATATTGTCCGGTATATGGCCAGAACCTAAAAAACCGATAGAGAGATGGAGTGCAAATAGGCTCATGATGGAGGAGAAAATGGCTTTGGTTAGAGATTATATGCATCGTGGAGTGATCACTTGCCATTTGGACACTCCGGTCAAAGAAATTGCCAAGATTATGGATGCCAATAACATCCGCAGTGTAGTGGTTACCGATGACCGTGGTGAAGTGTGGGGGATTGTTTCACTCATCAGCATCCTCAAAGCGTGGGGGAAAGACTTGGAAAAGCTGACCGCCGAGGATATCCTGCAACCATACACCGTTACTATTTCCCCAGAGTCGCCGATCGAAGAGGCAGTAAAACTGCTGCAGAAGAAAAGGATCGAGCACTTGGTGATTGTTCATCCTGGAGTGGTGCGGCGAGCCGTGGGCATTCTCACGACCTTTGACATTATTCAGCACATGGCTGGGATGCCTGCAGGTACCTACCGCGCAAGTATGCAATTGGGATAACAAGGCGATCGAGAAGGGATTGCTCGAGGGTTTTGGATGAAGGGAGCAGGGTTATGGCAATGAACGCAAAAGAAAAAATGATGGAAAAGCGAGTGGAAGATGTCATGCACTATGGCGTGATCACTTGCCGCACGGACACCCTGCTGAAAGAGGTGGTGCGCATCATCACAGACACTGATGTGCATGCCCTGGTTGTCATCCACGACAATGGCAATGTTGCTGGCATCGTCTCACACATGGATTTGCTCCGGCTGTACGGCCACAACTTGCTCGAATACAAGGCAGAGGACGTGATGACGCCCAATGTCATTACCATCAGCCCAGAGGCAACTGTCAAAGAAGCGGTGGACTTGATGCTGAAGCACAATATCCGCCGGCTCCTGGTCACGGAAAAGACACCCGAGGGCGAGCGCCCCATAGGCGTGATATCCACAACTGATGTAATCAGGGACATGCGCGAGCAGCCCTGGTTTTGGTAAAAGGAGAGGCAGGATGCAGGATGATATCCTGCATCTTGTATCTTTGGGAAAGGAGACATTGCACAATGCCCATGGCAGTAGAAATCCCGAAAGAGAAATGGACAGGCAAAGTTAGAGAAGTAAAATTGGGTGCGACCGCTGCCGAAGGAGGCACGCGGCAAAAGACCGTAACGGTGGGCGGAGAGAGTACCCTACCCTTTCTCACGTTCGAAGGGGATATGCCCAATCCACCTGCTATTGCCGTCGAAGTACAGGATCGCTATCCCAGTGACTGGTCTGCCGTCCTGAAAGCAGCGTGGGGAGATGTCCTGAATGACCCCGCCGCTTGGGCAAAAAAGGCGGAAGAATATGGTGCCGATATCGTTGCCCTCAAACTGCAGAGTGCCCACCCTGAGGCTGGCAATACAGACGCGGCACATGCTGCCGCCACGGTAAAGGCAGTACTGGCTGCCACCGGGCTGCCTTTGATTGTCTATGGCCCAGGACAAGCCGAGAAGGACAATGAAGTATTGGTAGCCGCCGCAGAAGCGGCAAAGGGCGAGCGCATTGCCTTGGGCAACTGCGAGGACAAAAACTATCGCACTATCGTAGCGGCAGCCCTAGCACATGGCCACTTAGTGGTCGCCAAGACCCCTATTGACGTCAACCTAGCGAAACAATTGAATATCCTCATTAGCGATATGCGCTTGGATCTCGACCGGATCCTGATGGATCCAACTACGGGTGCGTTGGGCTATGGCTTGGAATATACGTACTCGGTTATGGAGCGCCTTCGCTTGGCGGCGTTGACCGGCGACAGCATGACCCAGCAGCCAATGATCTGCACGGTGGGCGAAGAAGCCTGGCGTGCCAAAGAGAGCAAGGTGAACGAGGGCGTGCCTGCTGCCTGGGGGGATTGGGAGCGCCGCAGCAAGAATTGGGAAGTGCTTACTGCCAGCACGCTGATCCAGGCAGGAGCGGACATCGTCGTGTTGCGCCATCCGGAAAGCATCCAGTTAGTCAAACAAGCCATTTCGCAGTGGATGGCGCGGTAAGGGATCACTCTTTGCTCCCCTATCTGCAGAAGGCACTCACTTGCGAGCACTTATCATCCACAGACAAGGAGTAAAAATATGGGACTGAGCGGGCTTGAAATTTACAAGCTGTTACCCAAAACCAATTGCAAAGAATGCGGCCAGCCTACTTGCTTGGCTTTTGCGATGAAATTAGCCGCCAAGCAGGCTGAACTGTCGGCTTGCCCTTACGTTTCTGAAGAATCAAAAGCCAAACTTGCAGCCGCCGCCGCCCCGCCAATTCGCTTGGTCACAATTGGCACAGGGGACAAGAAATTGGAAATCGGCAATGAAACCGTGCTCTTCCGCCACGACAAAACCTTCTACCATCCGCCGGGACTGTTCATCCGCCTCAAAGATACCATGCCGCTTTCAGAGTTTGAGGCAATGGTGGAACGCATCCGTGACTGGGGAGTCGAACGGGTTGGCATTCCACTGTGGGTAACCGGCGTGGCGGTCGAAAATACGTCAGGTGATGCAGAAACTTTCGCCAAGTACGTCGCTGTAGCGCAGGAGAAAATGGCGCGGCCGCTCGTTCTTATCGCTTCGAACCCCGCTTCTATGGCTGCAGCCCTGCAACAGACAGATGGTTCTGCCCCTCTGGTCTATGCTGCCACGGCGGACAACTGGCAAGCAATGGCGGAATTGGCTGCGAAGCACAAAGCGCCCATTGCAGTGCGGGGCAATGGCGATCTGGGTGGGCTGGCAGATCTGGCGGAAAAAGTCAAGGGCGCGGGCGTGGAGGACATCGTCCTCGATCCGGGCATTCGTGATCCGCACGGCACACTGGTAGCGCTCACCCAGTTGCGCCGCCTCGCCTTGAAGAGCAACTTCCGCCCCCTGGGTTATCCGATTATCACCTTCCCCGGTGAAGGGGCAAATTCCGAAGAGGAAGAAGCCATTCAGGCTGCCCAGCATATCGCCAAATATGCGGGTGTGATTGTCCTCGATCACTTTGACCCAGCCACGGTCTACCCGCTGATGACACTGCGGCAAAACATCTATACCGACCCGCAAAAACCCATCCAAGTGAGCCCTGGCCTGTACGAGATCTCCAATCCTACTCCCGATTCGCCGCTGCTGGTGACCACCAATTTCTCCCTCACCTATTTCAGTGTCGCAGGCGAGGTAGAGGGAAGCGGAAAGCCCACCTGGTTGCTCATTGTGGATTCGGAAGGCATGTCGGTGCTAACTGGCTGGGCTGCGGGGAAATTTGATGCGGAGAAAATTGCCAAGTCAGTACAGCAGTTCAACGTGCCCAGCAAAATTAGCCACAAGAAAATTGTTATCCCCGGCCTCGTGGCGAGCATCTCGGGTGAATTGGAGGAGGAACTGCCCGGCTGGGAAGTCCGTGTTGGGCCACGTGAAGCGATAGACATACCTGCTTACCTAAAGACTTGGAACTGATTGGCTAGAGTTTTTCATGACCAAATCCCAATGATCAGACTCCATATTGGAGTCTGGTCATTGGGAGTCCTACTCGGGAGCAGAGTCCGTGCTATATTTTGTGTCCGTAAAGTTAGCCCTGGGCTATCTGCTTTTCTCCTTCCTGTCCGCCCTAGGGATCCTGCAGTTGGTTGCTACGCGTTATCGTTTGCGCGGCTTGGCTTTTCTCGATCATGCGCAGCACGGCGCGAAAGGTTACGCCCTGGCTGCATTGCTGATCGTCTGCGGGGCGTTGCTCTTTTTCGCAGGGCAATGGCACGCTATTCTCACGCCAGGACCGGCCGGTAGCGAACTGGCTTTCCTTTTTGGACTCAGCGCCACGGGAGCGCTAGCGGTTACCTGTATTGTTACATCCATTGTACAAAAACGGCGTCCTGGTTTCCTGACACAAGCCATTACTGACCAAGGCGAGACAGTAACGGTCGGACGTGGAACAGGACGCCTTTACCTACCACATAACCTGAACGCTCCTGCACCTGCTGTGGTCCTTGTGCCAGGTTTGAACAACAATGAAGGGGACCTCACGATCCTGGCACACCAAATGGCAGAGGAGGGCTTCGCTGCGCTGGTGATTTGCCTGGATAGAGGATCGTGTTTGTATCCGGAGGTACTGACCATTGTGCCAGCAGCCATATCCATGCTTAGTAAGCGACCTGAAATAGATGAACAGCGGCTGGGCATTGTAGGGCATGGTTTGGGCGGGGATCTCGCTATCCGCGCAGCGAGTACGGATAAGCAAATCAAAGCAGTGGCGGCTTTGGCTCCTGTCCTTGTGGAGGTGCAGCCAAGCCTGGATTTGTTGCGCGAAATGCCCTATCTAGAGGCATTGCGCTGGGCACGAGACCGGAGCCGCGCTAACTTGCGCGCTGCATTGAACGCGCTCGAATACGGAAGCAGGATTGCTCCTAGGTCCTTCCTCCTGTTGTATGGAGCAGAGGACCGCTTGGTAAGCAGAACACCCACGGAAGCGTGGCAAGCGCAACAAGCCACCTCCATGCGTTTGGAAGTGATCGAAGGTGTGGGGCATTTTGATCTGGTAAAGCATCCGGTAGCGGTGCGAGTCCTGATACAGTGGTTGAGGGAGCATCTGTAAACGCATGGCTATTGATTGGGCTCTGTTTCAATTCGCCAATGGGCTGGCAGGCCGTTCGCCTATTCTCGATCGCATCATCCAGATACTCATGAATGACTATGCCTTGACCACGGCGATGGTGCTGGTGCTGTTTGCGTTGTGGTTCAGCGGCAGCAGTCTAGAAGCACGAGAGCGGAATCAGCGTGCTGTGCTTTCCACTATCGTTGCCGTTTTGCTGGCTAACCTTATCGTCAAGGCATGCAACTTGATCTTCTATCGGCCGCGTCCTTTTGCCTATCACGAGGTAACGCTGCTGTTCTACCATCCATCGGACTCTTCTTTTCCCAGCAACGCGGCTACGGTGGGCTTCTGCATTGCGGCTTCTGTCTGGCTGTTTAACCACAAGGCGGGCTTTCTTTTGTACACCCTGTCTTGTCTGCTTGCCCTGGCACGGGTATGCGGCGGCGTGCACTATCCCAGCGACATCCTGGGTGGGCTGTTGGTCAGCACGTTTTCCGCATGGCTAGTGATTAGGAAATGGCACTTCCTAGACCGCTGGTGGATGGCGATCATCCACTGGCTACGACGCTGGTTATTGGCTTGAGGCATACGTTACGCAAGATGAAGAACGCTGGTACACACGCAACAGGGCTACAGGAGGCGAAGTACCACATTGCCTTCAGACCCGACGCAAAAATGGTTACGGTGCCTGAAGGGACGCTGTTGAGCGATGCCATCGCTCAAGCAGGCATCCGCTTCAACCTGCCCTGCGGGGGACAGGGGCGGTGTGGCCGCTGCAAGGTTGTCGTGGAAAAGGGCGAGGTCAAGCGGCGCGGTACCAGCCGACTGTCAACCGTAGAACTGGAGCAGGGTTACGCCTTAGCCTGTCAAACGATGGTTTACGACGACTTGCAAGTCTTTATCCCGCCTCAGGAAGCCATCCTGCGCCGCTTGCCCAGTGAGAAAGCGGCAGCTGAAATTCCGACTTTGCCCGTAGAATGCGATTGGCAAAGCAATCCGATTGTGCAAAAGTTTTTCCTCACCATCGAGCCCCCCAGCCTTTCCGATAATACGACTGATTTTGAGCGCTTACAACGCGAACTGGCAAAGCAGTACAACATCAGGAACATCGTCGCCGGCCTGCCGGTGCTGCGCAAGTTGGCACGGACACTGCGCGAATCGGAAAAGGAAAGCCAAGGTTGGCAAGTCACCGCGGTGCTCGAAATGGGCTCTTGGCTGGACGAGGACGCGCCACCGCGTTTGATAGACCTGCGTCCAGGGGATCACACAGGGCGTACCCTAGCCGTGGCTGTGGACATTGGCACGACCACCAATGTGGTCTATCTGGTAGATTTAGCGAGTGGTAAATTTATCGACAGCGCAGCAGCCTACAACGCACAGATATCCTGTGGTGAAGACATCATCTCGCGCATCCTTTATGCCAGGAAAGAAGGCGGGCTGGAACATCTGCAAAGGCTTGTCGTTGGGACCATCAATGAACTGTTGCATGAACTGGCTGAACGCAACCGGATTGACCTGAGCGAAATCTATGCCATGACTGTTGCCGGCAACACCACGATGATCCATCTATTCCTCGCCCTCGACCCATCCTTCATTCGGCTGGAACCTTACATTCCAACCATCAATCATCCCCCACCGGTGCGCGCTGCTGAGCTGGGCATCCATATCTGCCCGGAAGCGCCGGTGGATTGCTTGCCTAGCGTAGGAGCGTATGTCGGCGGGGACATTACCGCGGGCGTGCTCAGTTCAGGCATGTTCAAGACCGATACACTGACCCTTTTCATTGACGTGGGCACCAACGGCGAGATCGTATTGGGCAATGCTGATTGGCTCATCTGTTGCGCTTGCTCAGCAGGGCCTGCTTTTGAAGGCGCCGGTGTCCATTCAGGCATGCGCGCTACAGTGGGCGCTATCGAAGAAGTATGGATCAACGCCCAAACCTACGAACCCACATATCAGGTCATTGGCAACGTGCCCCCACGTGGCATCTGCGGCTCAGCCATGATTTCACTGCTGGCGGAAATGTTCATCACCGGCATTATAGACAAATCGGGCCGCATCAATCGCCATCTCAATACCCCGCGCATACGGATGGGAGAGCATGGCCCGGAATATGTGGTAGCCTGGGCGAAGGAGACGCGTAACCAAGAGGAAGACATTGTCTTGACGGAAGTGGACATCTCTAATCTCATCCGCGCCAAGGGCGCCATTTACGCCGGCTTCTCCGTGCTGACTGCCAGCGTAGGTATTGACTTGGCTGATGTAGAACAGGTGCTCATCGGTGGCGCTTTTGGCAAGTACATTGACGTCGAAAAAGCGATTCAGATTGGCTTGCTGCCGGACATGCCCTGGGAGCGCTTCAAGTATCTGGGCAACACATCCGTCTTGGGGGCTTTTACCGCTTTGCTTTGCCGGGATATGCGACGCGAAGTGGTCGAGATTGCCCGGAAGATGACCTATCTAGAACTGAGTGCCGACAACCGTTTCATGGAACAGTTCACTTCGGCATTGTTCTTGCCGCACACCGACATGACTGCTTTCCCCTCGGTGCTGCGCTTGCTGGACCAGCAGGGGAAATAGTCTACAAACCATAACAAAGTATGGTATTATCTATTATTGAACACATTGGGAGAGAGAAGCGAACATGACGATGACCATTGCAGTCGCTGGAAAAGGTGGCACGGGCAAAACTACCTTTGCCGCGCTGCTGATTAAATACATACGTTCCCGGAACCTGGGTTATATCCTAGCCATTGATGGGGACCCCAGTGCTAACCTGAACCTGGTGCTGGGCATGGATCTTCCAGACACCATTGGCCACATCCGCGAGGACACACTGGCGCAGATCAGCCGGGGTCGTTACGATACGTCTATCCCTAAGGCAGATTTTTTCGAGTACCGCATCAACGAGGCATTAGCGGAGGGGGATAGGATAGACCTGATTGCCATGGGCCGCCCAGAAGGGCCTGGTTGCTACTGTGCTGCGAATAGCATCCTGCGCACCGTGATTGACCGCCTGGGCAATCAATATGACTTTGTGGTGATAGACAACGAAGCAGGATTGGAGCACATCAGCCGCCAGACCACACGCGATGTAGACAAGTTGTTCATCGTTACGGATATGACCATGCGCGGTATTGCTGCCGCCGGGCATATCGTACGCCTTATCAAGGAACTGGGCACACGTGTTCATGAAACGTACCTAGTGATCAATCGGGCGGAGAGCGATATCCCCCCGTTGATGCGGGAGGAAATCGCACGGCTTGGGTTGAACCTCATTGGCACGTTGCCCCAGGACAGGACGATCACTGAGTTCGACTTGACGGGCAGGCCGTTGATCGAGATCAGCGAAGAGTCCCCCATTTACAAGGCAGTGACAGAAATCGCTGCCAAAGCAGGCATTCGCTGAGCAGTCTGCATCTTGATAGCAACGAAACCTTTCATCACATAAATGGCAGGATACGCAATACGTAATACAAAAAGGAGGATCACATGCTGATTATCGGCGAGAATATCCATATCATCTCCCCAAAGGTCAAGGCTGCCTTCGAGACCCGGGACAGCAAGTTCATCCAGGAACTGGCCTTGCGGCAGGTGGAGCACGGCGCAGACATGCTCGACCTGAACATCGGGCCACAGAGAAAGCGCGGCGTGGAAGTGATGGAGTGGATCGTGGACGCGGTGCAAGAAGTTACGGATGTACCCCTCTCGCTGGACACCACCAATGCAGCGGCGATCGAGGCTGGCTTGAAACGGGTCAAACGTCAGGCGATGATCAATTCTACCTCAGCTGACCCAGAGCGGCTGGAGACCATTATGCCACTGGCAGCCAAGTACAATGCCAAGATCGTTGCTTTGACCATGGGCAAATCGGGCATCCCCACGACCGCCGAGGCACGCATAGAACTGGCGATGGAAGTATTAATCCCCAAAGCCATGGAACTGGGTATACCGATGTCCGATCTGTACCTTGATCCACTCGTGCTCACAGTCAATGGGACGCAAGAACATGCGCCACACACGTTGAATGCAGTGCGCTTCTTCAAGCAGCTCACCGATCCGCCACCCATGACTGTGGTTGGCCTCTCCAACATCTCCAACAGCGTTCCAGCAGAAAACCGCAGCCTGATCAATCGCACCTTCTTGGTCATGCTGATGGCTGCTGGCCTGGACGCAGCCATTGCGGACCCGTTGGATAAGAAGCTGAACGAATATATACGCATCGTGCAACAACGTGACACAAGCACAGGCCTGGGCAATTTGCTCGTAACACTCTACGACAAAACAGCGGCTATGGAAGAGCTCGAACCTTCCGATGTGGACATGGGCGACCCAGAACAGGTAGCTGTTTGGAAGACCACGCAAATCCTGTACAACAAGGTCATCTACGCGCATTCGTATCTGCGCATGTAGGCACGCGCAAACCGTAAATAGCCCTCAATTGCGCGACAAGCTGGCAGATAAGTACTGTCACTTGCTTGTCATACTTATGCACAATAATCAGCTGCGCTGAAAGCCCTGGCCAAAGTATGACCAGGGCTTGTGTTTCTTCACCGCTTGGGCAAAACGTGGTATAATCGTATGGAGCAGAATACGGTGGGCGGTGCTTATTCGCGCGTATTTCAGAGCAGGGTTTTCTGCCACACACTTCTGGCAAAGGAGGAAACTGTCATGTCCAATACTTACCGTGATCTCAACCCCCCTGAGCGCTTGTTGCTCGGCCCAGGACCAAGCAATGTAGACCCCCGTGTGCTGCGGGCGATGTCCACGCCATTGCTGGGCCATCTCGATCCAGAGTTCCTCAAAATCATGGACGAAACAAAGCAGTTGCTGCAGTATACCTTCCAGACGAATAACTACCTTACCCTCCCTGTTTCAGGCACAGGCAGCGCCGGCATGGAAACTGCCTTGTGCAATGTCATTGAACCTGGCGACAGAGTCGTGGTATGCGTGAGCGGCGTTTTTGGTGAGCGGATGTGCGATATCGTAGAACGCTGTGGCGGGGAGTTGATCCGGATTGATGCGGAATGGGGGCACATCATTACCCCGGAGCAAGTGGAAGCCGTTTTGCGCAAATCAGCAGTCAAGGTCGTCGCCATTGTGCATGCCGAGACTTCCACAGGCGTGCTCCAACCTTTGGGAGACATCGAGCGCCTGGTGCATGAGCATGGCGCTTTGTTCCTGGTGGATACAGTAACCTCCCTGGGCGGTTGCCCGGTGAAAGTGGATGAATGGAAATTGGATGTCGTTTATAGCGGCACGCAGAAATGCTTGAGTTGTCCGCCGGGCTTGGCCCCCATTACCTTCTCCCCACGCGCTGAACAAGTCCTGGACGCACGCAAGCGCAAGGTCCAGAGTTGGTATCTGGATATGACCATGATTCGGCGTTATTGGGGCCAAGAGCGATTCTACCACCATACTGCTCCCATCAGCATGTGCTATGCCTTGCGAGAGGCTCTGCGCATCATCTACGAAGAAGGCTTGGAGGCGCGTTGGCAGCGCCATGCCCTGAACCATCGGGCTTTGATGGCAGGACTGCAAGCCATGGGCTTGAAGCCATTCGCCCAAGAGGGCTATTGGCTGCCTTCTCTGAACGCCGTACGTGTGCCGGATGGCATCCAGGACATGCGGGTACGAGGCCGTCTGCTGCAGGAGTATGGGATCGAAATTGGCGGGGGCTTGGGCAAGGTCAAGGGGCAAATTTGGCGCATCGGGCTGATGGGGTACAACTCCACACGCAAAACAGTTATGGTATTCTTGAGCGCGCTGGAGGCGGTGTTGCGCGGAGAGGGCTATCCTGTTCGCCCAGGAGAGGCGGTGGCGGCAGCCGAGCAGGTGTACAGAACTGCATCAAGTTAAAACCGGGGCATACAAAATGGCTATGCATCCATTCTCACTGGCAGGGATTTACGCCCCAATTCCCACGCCGTTTGACGCCAATGATGCGGTGGCCCACGACAAACTGGCGGAAAACATCGCCAAGTGGAACAAGACCAGCCTAGCAGGCTTTGTCGTTCTAGGCACCAACGGCGAATTTCCCCTCCTGAGCGACCGAGAGAAAGTGGAGGTACTGAGAACGGCCCGTCAGGCTATTCCTAAAGACAAGCAGTTTATCGCCGGTACGGGTTGCGAGTCAACCGGGCACACCTTGCGTTTCACTGAGCAAGCGGCAGCAATTGGAGCAGATGCGGCAATGGTCATCACTCCCAGTTATTACAAGTCCAGAATGGATGCGGGTGCCATGCGACGGCACTTTCTCCAATTAGCGGATCGTTCTCCCTTGCCGGTGATTCTCTACAACATGCCCGGTAACACGGGAGTTGACCTGGCTGCAGAGACTGTGCTGGAAATGGCGCAGCATCCCAATATTGTGGGCATCAAGGACAGCAGCGGCAATATCGTCAAACTGGGAGAAATCCTGCGCGCTGCTCCGCCCCATTTTCAGATCTTGGCGGGATCGGCCAGCTTTCTCTATGCCGCGTTGGTTCTGGGCGCGGTAGGCGGCGTTGCTGCCTTGGCGAATATCGCTCCGGAGGCATGTTGCCGTCTGTATGAATACACTTTGCAGGGACAACACCAGGAAGCACGGCAACTGCAATTGAAGTTGATTCCGCCCAATGCGGCTGTGACCATCCGTTTCGGCGTCCCAGGTCTCAAACAAGCAATGGATTGGCTGGGTTACTATGGTGGGCCACCGCGTCCACCGCTAGTGCCTTTGGATGAGGCGCAACAGGCTGCGCTGAAGGCCATTCTCATCGCCGCTGGAATCCTCCCGACGTAATAGGGCGGATTCAAGTGGTTTGCAGGGTTTCTCGCCCCGTTTAATCAGGTCGATGGAGAGAGCATGTACAACAAGGTAGATGCTGAAGTAGTTGCCGAACTGCGTCAGATTGTAGGCGAAGGCAACGTTCTGGTAAAGCGAGAGGATATCGAGCCATACACGCACGATGAAGTAGTAGGCTTGCGAGCTGATCCTGAGGTCGTGGTCAAAGCGACTTCCGCTCAACAGATTGCAGCAATCTTCAAATTAGCTCAACGGAAAAGGATACCTGTGACGCCGCGCGGCGCCGGTTGGGGGTTGAGTGGTGGGGCTGTCCCTGTCTGCGGCGGGATTGTCCTTTCGCTGGAGAAGATGAACCGCATCCTGGAAATTGACAAGGAAAACCTGATGGTTACCGTAGAGCCAGGGGTGATCACGGGCGACATCCACCGCGCGGTAGAGGCGGAAGGCCTGTTCTATCCTCCTGACCCCGCCAGCTTGGATTCCTGTTCTATCGGGGGCAACATTGCCGAAGGGGCAGGCGGGCCGAGAGCGGTCAAGTACGGGACCACGATGCACTATGTCTGTGGCTTGGAGGCGGTGCTGCCTTCAGGCGACATCATCATGTGCGGCGGAAAACTGGTTAAAAATGTAACCGGCTATAATCTGATTCAATTGATCATTGGGTCCGAAGGCACCCTGGCTGTGGTAACCAAGATCATCCTGCGCCTGTTGCCCCTGCCCAAAGAGCAGATTGACCTGCTTGTGCCCTACGATGATTTCCAGGCAGCAGCGGATACCGTCTCCGCCATTATTGCGCAGCGCATTGTGCCGGCGACCATTGAATTCATGGAGCGGGATAGCATCTTGGCAGTGGAGCGTTTGCTGCAGAAAGAAGTGCCATACGATGACGCAGAAGCACACCTGCTCATCCAACTGGACGGCAACTATCGTGAGCAGGTGGATGCGGACATGGAAATCGTGGGCGAACTCTGCCTGCAGCATGGCGCACGGGATGTCCTGGTCGCCAGGGACCGGCCTACCCGCGATCGGCTGTGGGAAGCACGGCGCAAGATCATCGAGGCTCTGAAACATGAGAGCCCCATTAACCACATGGAGGACGTGGTCGTGCCCCGCTCGGAGATACCGCGCCTGCTGAAGGGGGTCAAGGAAATTGCCAGAGAGTACGGTGTGCGTATCATCAGTTTTGGCCATGCTGGCGATGGCAATGTACACCTCAATGTCCTGAAAGATGACCTGTCCATGGAACGCTGGGAAGAACTTGTGCCTCGGATCGAGGAAGCTGTCTACCGTCTCACCTTATCGCTGGGCGGGACTATCACTGGCGAGCATGGTGTTGGAGCTACGCGGCGTAGATACCTGCCGCTGGCTTTGGATGAAGCACAGATCGCACTCCAACGCCGTATGCGAGCTGCTTTTGACCCCAATCAAATCTTGAACCCAAACAAAATTTTCCCCTAGAATGCAAAGCGCGCCATGCCATTCCGAACGCAGTGAAGGGATGTCATAAAGCCGTGAAAGAAAAGCCAGCGATTGTCTTGGTGCCTATAGGCGTTGTCCCAGCTGATCTGCTTGACTACCTGACACGCTCGCTAGCCATGATTTTTGGCTTCCCATGCGAGATTGCACCTTCCCTTCCTATCCCCATTGCAGCGTATGACCGGCGCCGTGGCCAATACAGAGGGGATGACATCTTGCGCCTGCTCATTGGATTGGAGATGCCACAAGCCAGGCGCGTCTTGGGCATCATCGATGCCGATTGTTACACTCCAGGGCTCAACTTTATCTTCGGCCAAGCCAGGATGCGCGGGCGCGATGCCTTTATTGCCTTGCCGCGCCTAAGGCAGTCCTTCTACGGATTACCAGAAGACGAATCTCTGTTCCAGGAGCGGGTGCTGAAAGAAGCAGTGCATGAGTTAGGACACACGTACGGCTTGGATCATTGCCCCAATCCCAAATGCGTGATGCATTTTTCCAACAGCCTGCGCGATACCGACGTGAAGGACGCTGCATTTTGCGGCCGTTGCCAAACCCTGTGGAAACATGCCAGTAGCGCATGAACAGATTGTGAGAGGGAGAGATACTATGCCACAACCACTGACTGCCGTCCTCATTGGTGCGGGTCAAAGGGGTTACGAGGCGTATGGTCCTTATGCCCTGGCACACCCGGACGAGATCCGTTTCGTCGCGGTCGCTGAGCCCCACGACGTGCGCCGAGCGCGCTTCGCCAAAGCCCATGCCATCCCTCCAGAACGCCAGTTTCGCACTTGGGAGGAACTATTTGCCCAGGGGAAAATGGCTGATGCGGCACTTATCTGCACCTTGGACAGGCAGCATGTTGGACCCACTATTGCTGCTCTAGAGAATGGCTATGATGTCCTTTTGGAAAAGCCTATGGCAACTACCCTTGTGGATTGCGTGCGGCTGGTGCAAACCGCTGAGCGCACAGGGAGGTTGCTGCAAATTTGCCACGAATTGCGCTACACACCCTTCTTCTCTATCCTCCACGACTTGGTTGCCTCTGGGCGCCTCGGGCGGATCATTACGGTAGAACACCGCGAAAATGTCAGCTATTGGCACATGGCGCATTCCTACGTGCGCGGTAACTGGCGCAATAGCCGTATTGAAAGCCCCATGATCCTGGCGAAGTGCTGCCATGACTTGGATATCTTGTTCTGGAACCTCGGACCTTGCCGACGCCTCAATTCCTTCGGTTCGCTTATACATTACCGGCCAGAGAATGCACCTCCTGGTGCGCCAGAGCGCTGCACCGATGGCTGCCCGGCCGCTGACGAGTGCCCCTGGTATGCACCCCGTCTGTATCTGGAAATCGTCCCGCTTTTGCATGTGGCACGTCGCTCGCCCGTGCTGTGGGAACGGCTTGCGGCAACTTTCGTGTTAAAGTACCCTGGGGTAGCAGAATTAGCCAAGCGATACATCCCGGGCTTGGCAACGGCGCTCGACTACCGTGGCTGGCCCTTGTCGGTCATCTCTGAGGACACCAGTCCACAAGCCCGCTTGCGCGCCCTCGAGACGGGGCCCTATGGCCGGTGCGTCTATCGCTGCGACAACGATGTCGTAGACCACCAGATTGTCAACATGGAACTGGAGAACGGAACTTCCGTCGTCTTGGTCATGCATGGCCATTCCCACCAGGAAGGCCGCACCATGCGCTATGATGGCACACGGGCTACCCTGTTCGGTTATTATTACCCCACCGAGCATGAAATCCAAATTCACGATCACCTGACGGGCGAGGTGGAAATCATCCGCCCTCCCATTGGCCCCCTTGGCGGCACCGGCCATGCGGGCGCTGACGCCCAGTTGATGGCTGCCTTTGTCCGCGCCGTGCGCGATCCGTCCTATGCATTGACCACCGCCCGTGAGTCCCTCGAGAGCCATTTAATGGCATTTGCCGCTGAAGAAGCCCGGGTTACCGGCACCATTGTGTCCATGGATGACTTCCGCCGGCGGGCAGAGTCTATGCAATGAGGGGAAACCTTCTGAGGAAAGCCTCGTTTTCCATTTGCTCCGCCTTGCGCTACAATAGCGCTCAGAGGAGGGATACATGGCAGGGCATCTGGTTGTGCTGATCACCACCAGTTCAACCGAAGAAGCGCAGAAGATCGCCCATAACCTGGTGGGGGAACGGCTGGCAGCCTGCGTGAACATCGTTGCGCCGGTTCACTCGGTCTACCGTTGGCGAGGCGAAATCCAAACAGACCAAGAAGCGCTGCTCATCGTCAAAACAAAGGCAGATATCCTGGAGAAACTGGTTCAACGGGTCAAGCAGTTACACAGCTACGAAGTGCCTGAGATCATCGCACTGCCGATCATCTCTGGCGCTGAAGATTACCTGCATTGGATAAACGAACAGATTCAAGCAGTGCCATGACAATTAGGTCACTCATCACTCCTCACTCATCATTTTGAACAAATGGAACTTCTTGACCGCGTCAGGAACATCATCCAGCGCTACCACTTGCTCTCTAAAGGGGAGGCAGTGGTCGTGGGCGTCTCTGGTGGCCCAGATTCGCTCTGCTTGTTGCACTTGCTCCTGCGCTTGCGCGATGAATATGCCTTACATCTGCATGTAGCGCACTTGAACCATTGCTTGCGCGGAGAAGAAGCAGATGCGGACGCTGCTTATGTGGCTAGGCTAGCCACAGAGTGGGGGCTACCCGTTACCGTCGAAAAGCGGGATGTGGCAGCGCTGGCAAGGGAAAGAAAACTTGCGGTGGAGGAGGCAGCTCGGCAGGTGCGGTATGCCTTTCTGGCTGGCGTAGCGCGACAAATTGGCGCGCGCAAAATTGCCGTGGGACATAATGCCGATGACCAAGTCGAGACCGTGTGCATGCACTGGCTGCGTGGGTCTGGCTTAGCGGGGCTGAGAGGGATGCAACCAGTATCCAGGCTGAACGAGCTGCGTCTAAAAGGTGAAGAGACATTGACCAGTGAGGAGAGTCATCTGTTGCTCATTAGACCTTTGCTCGAAATCCCGCGCGCAGAAATCGAAGCGTATTGTGCAGCCCATGGCCTCCAGCCTCGTTTCGACCGCTCTAACCTCGATACCACGTACTACCGCAATAGGCTGCGGCATGAGTTGCTGCCTTTCCTGGAGACTTTCAACCCGCGCATCCGCGAGGTAATTCTGCGTTCAGCGACAATTCTCTCTGCCGATTATGAGTATCTGCGGCAACAGGCAACCAAAGCCTGGGCTGAAGTGGTATTGGCAGAAAACGAGCAGGCTATTACCTTTGACCTGGAAAAATGGCGTGCCTTGCCGCTCAGCTTGCAGCGTTCGGTGCTGCGTGAAGCTATTCGCCGCCTGCGCAGGTCGCTGCGCAACATCAACTGGATTCACGTTGAGAACGCACTCTCTGTATTGCAAACCGGCAACACGGGCATGACCGCTACCCTGCCATCTGGCTTAGAAGCACGTTTAGGTTACAATCAATTCATCGTGGCTGATGAAAGATATGAAGAACCGCTGCCTGACCTACCCTTTTTGCAAGAGGTCAAAGTGCGCATTTGCATTCCTGGGCATACTCCTCTACCCAATTCCGATTGGTGTCTGATTGCGGAGGTTATCGAACGCCACAAGTTGAGTGAGGACATGCTACGACGAACGCAGCCTTGGCAGGCTTACCTGGACTATGATGTGACCGGTAGCGAGCTCTATCTGCGGCCGCGCCGCACGGGGGATCGATTCTGGCCGCAGGGCTTGGGCGATAAGCCGACAACCGTGCACAATTTCATGATCAATGCCAAGGTTCCCCGCGCCTGGCGGGACAGAATCCCATTGCTGGTATCCCCTCAGCAGGTTCTATGGGTAGTGGGATGGCGCATAGATGAACGCGCCAAAGTAACCAACACCACAAGGCACGTTTTGTCTTTGGTATTTGCAAAACAAGAGCATTCCTGTACAGAGGTAGTGGTAGCAAAAGACACCAACGTGCAGGGATGAGGTATACTATTCACCGAGGAGAGCGCCGATGTCCAGTTTGGATGACGATGTCGCAGAAATTTTGATTACCGAGGAACAGATTAAGGCTAGGACGCGCGAGTTAGGCCAGCAAATCTCCAAGGATTACGAAGGCCAGGACTTGCTGCTAGTTTGCGTGCTGAAAGGAGCGGTTACCTTTCTCGCCGATTTGATGCGCGAAATCACCATCCCCCATGCCATTGACTTTATGGCGATCTCCAGCTACGGAGCAGGTACGGAATCGAGCGGCATAGTGCGTATCCTGAAAGACCTGGACACGAATATCGAAGGGCGAAATGTGCTCATTGTAGAAGACATCATTGACACCGGCCGCACACTGCATTATATCACGGAAAACCTCAAAACCCGCCGCCCGAAGAGCCTGCGCATTTGCACGTTGCTCACCAAACCAGCGCGCCGTGAGATTGACATTCCGTTGGATTATGTGGGCTTCGAAATCCCCAACAAATTCGTCATCGGCTATGGGCTGGATTTTGCCGAAATCTACCGCAGCCTGCCTTACATCGGGGTGCTGAAGAAAGAAAAATATGAAAAGACATAACAGTCATTATGGACAGGTGAAGGAGAGGGATATGCACAAGACACAACGGATAGCATTTTTCTTTGTCCTTACACTGGTTTTGGCTTGGACAGTGATGCTACTGGGGAATGTACCGGGCAACAGCCCAACGGAAGCGCAGTCTCTCAATCAGCGCCGGTTCGAGGTCAGCGGGGATACCTGGATTAACGCCTGGGAACCAGATAGTAGCCAATTTGCCACCACCTGGTTATTGTTCCGCGTGGATGGCCAACATGTGCCTTTGCTCAAATTCGATGTTTCTGCTATCCCGCGTGGCTCGGCGGTGATTGTGGCGTATCTGTACCTGTACGTCCCTCCTGGCCTCACGTCAGAGCACTACCGCCTACCGTGTGAGTTGGCTGCATATTGCGTCAAAAAGGACTGGGTGCCACACGAAGCAACTTGGAATCGGGCTTCCGATATCGTGGAATGGGACATCCCTGGCTGTAAAGGTGATGGAGATCGCTGCCAGAGCTATGCCCCCAATGAAGTCGCCGAGGTGACCGGCATGAACCAATGGTTACGAGTTCCGGTTACGAGCATCGTGCAGCAATGGGTTAATGGGGAGAACCATGGCTTGGCTTTGCTGGGCAAACCCGGCGCGCTCCATACGGGAAAGGCAGCATTTTATTCCGCGCGCTTTTATGATCACAACGTGCATCCCTGGCTTTGGGTGGAATGGAATCCGCCTACTCTCACGCCTACGCCAAGCAACACGCCAACCCACACCCCAACGAGCACGCCAACATGCACCCCGACAGTAACGCCAACGCCGACACAAACGCCTACTGAGACGCCAACCAGCACTCACACGCCAACGGAAACACCCACCACAACACCAACAGTTACCAGCACCAGCACAGCCACACCCACGCCTACGGCAACGCCCAGTTTCACCCCTACCGCAACGCAGACGGATACCCCAACGCTCACTCCAACAGCGACGCCGTACCGACTTTTCCTGCCCATCACCTGGAAAGGCACTCTCAACGGCTGGTAAATAGCAGTGGGCTGTAACCCTTGGGGAATGCAAAGCCCCCTCCCAAATGGAAGGGGGCTTTTTTGATCCAAGTGTTCGTACCTATTTATGGCAGTTTAGCCACAAACTCGCCAATGCGCTGCAACGCCTTCTCGAGGTTTTGAATCGAATTGGCATAGGACAAACGCAAGTATCCCTCGCCATACTCCCCAAAAGCAGTGCCAGACAGTGTGGCGACACCCGCTTCCTGCAGCAAGGCATCTGCAAGCACCTTGGTATTGGCAAACTTGCCGCGGCGGACGATCTCCTTGACATTCGGGAACACATAGAAAGCCCCTTTGGGCAATAGGCAGTGGATACCGGGAATCTCATTGAGTCCCTTGACGATGAAGTCCCGGCGCTCTTTGAACGCCGCCACCATCTTGCGTGATTCGTCTTGCGGGCCTCGGAGCGCCTCGATGCCGGCAACCTGAGTAAAGGCTGCCGTGCATGAGTTCGAGTTCGTCATCAGTTTAGCAACCTGCGCCGCCAACGCCTCAGGCATGACGCCATATCCCATGCGCCACCCCGTCATGGCATACGTCTTCGAGAAGCCATCCAAAATGATAGTCCTTTCTGCCATACCTGGGAAACTCGTGATGCTAACGAATTCGCCATCGTACACAATGCGGCTGTAGATCTCGTCCGAAAGAATCATGGCATCGTACTTGGACACGATCTCTGCTATCGCCGCCAGCTCTTCGCGGGAGAGCATGCTGCCACAAGGGTTATGGGGCGAATTGATGATGATGAGTTTGGTGCGCGGATTGACTTTGCTCCGCAGCTCATCCACATCAAAGCCGAATTCACGTTCCTCTAAAAGGCGCAACGGCACGGGCGTAGCGCCCACGAAATTGATCATGGATTCGTAAATCGGGAAGCCCGGGTTAGGGTAAATTACCTCATCACCGGACTCGGCCAGAGCCAGAATCACGAAGAACATGATGGGCTTGGCACCGGGAGTAACAACAACCTGATTGGGGTTTACCTGAATTCCACGCGACTTGCTGACATCTTCCGCAATCGCCTCACGCAGTTCGGGAATTCCCGCAGACGGCACATAGTGTGTATAACCGCTGCGCAAGGCTCGACACGCAGCCTCAATAATGTTGGCAGGCGTGTCAAAATCGGGCTCACCAATTTCCAGGTGAACTACCTCACGGCCCTGTGCTTCTAATGCTTTGGCTCTGACGAGCACTTCAAAAGCGGTCTCCGTGCCGAGACGAGACATCCTCTGTGCCAATTTCATTTCACTTCCTCCTCGAAGCCTTTGTTATCTGCTACCAGCAGCAAGTGTATTCTAGTGCAAAGGCGGTAGAATGGCAAACTGGGGTATTCCGTGTGCACTTGCCACAGCAGGGTTTTTGTGTTACACTTAGCGCCGATAAAAAGATCAGGAGTGTGGAATTCAAACGGAGCGAGATCTGAGGGCATAGATGAAAAAAGCACTGATCCTGAGTTTAGTCGTCTGTCATGTGTTGGGGTGGGCTTGGGTTGCCTGGGCAGCTGAGCCTTTTTCCCAGGCACAACCATCGAATATCACCTCGCCTGCTGACAACTCGGTCGTACGGGGCATTGTGCCCATCGTGGGTACGGCGGTTGACCCCCAGTTCTGGAAGTATGAAGTGCATTATGGACCAGAACCTAACCCGATGAACCAATGGACGCTCATTGGTGTGGTACATGAGACGCCGGTCGTTGACGGGCTGTTGGAAACCTGGGACACTACTTTGATTCCGGACGGCAAATACAGTTTACGTTTACGCGTGGTCAACAAAACTGGCAACTATCGAGAGATTTTTGTCCACGAGATATTGGTTGCCAATGCTGCACCCACGGACACGCCAACGCCAACGCAGACACCCTTGCCTACCCCTACGTTTACGCCAGCAGCGACGCCAACATTCATCATCCCAACATCGCCGCTCGCTCCACCTACTGCCACGCCTACCTTGGCTCGGCCAACGCGTTCTGTGTTGCCTGAGGCGCTGGATATCAATGCCTGGCGCCAGTCGCTCTGCCTGGGTGTGGAACTGATGGTGGCGATCCTGGTCGTTATCGCTTTGATTTTCTTATTGAGGCGACTATTCTGATTTCTTTTGCTGCACTCGGATTTCGTGCCGTTGGGGACGTAATGGGTATGTCCCCGTTTTGCGAATAGTTTGCCTGCAGGGGCTGGTCATCTCGACTAGCCCCTAGTGCTGTTAGGGAATCGTGGAGGGATTGTGAAACTCATTGTTGGCTTGGGTAATCCGGGTCCTGGCTATGCCAGAAACCGCCACAACGTTGGTTTTCAGTGTGTAGAGCGTTTCATCAGACGACACAACCTGGCATACGAACGAGTCCTATTCAAAGCGCTGGTCACTACCGGTCGGATGGGCGATATCAAAGTAGTATTGGCGAGACCTCTGACCTTTATGAATTTGAGCGGGCAGGCTGTGCGCCCTTTGTTGCGTTGGTATCATGTCGCACTCCCGGACTTGTTAGTCGTCTATGACGATTTGGATTTGCCACTGGGCAAGATCCGTTTGCGACAGCGCGGCGGTTCGGGAGGACACAAGGGGATGCGCTCCATTATTGAGGCGCTGGGCAGCGAGGAATTCCCTCGGCTGCGCATTGGCATTGGTCGTCCCCGCCATGGTGATCCACAGGATTACGTATTAAGCGACTTTACGCCTGACGAGAGCATTCTTATGGAAAGCGTCTACGAACGAGCGGTCAATGCTATTGAGTTGTTCATCGCCGAGGGGATTGTCGCTGCAATGAACAAGTTTAACACATCAGGTGAGGACGCAAGGGCTTGCTGTGAACCTTCATCCACTGCTTGCAGCGATCCGCAAAAGTTCTCACTATAGCCATATCATCCAGGCTTTGCGTGCGCCAGCCCATCATCCTTCCGCCTTTACCTTTGCCTGGCGGCTATTGGATGCTGCTCGGCCTGCCGTGCTGGCTGCGCTGCAGGATGACTGGACTGGTCCTGTTCTGGTGCTGGCTGCTCAGCCAGAACGTGCTCGTTTCTTGCAGGAACAAGTCAGTCTTTGGGCTGCTGACCCCGCCCGCTCATGGTACTTCCCTGCTCCAGATGCCCTCTTTTATGATCGGACACCGTGGGATAGGGAGACGGTACAGCGCCGTGTGTCCGTGCTCTCCGCCCTAGCCAACAAGGATTATTCCCAGCCACCGATGGTCTTTACCTCCCTTTGGGCATTCATGACATGGACTGTGCCTCCCTCTCTGCTACGCACAGGCATACGCGTCTTGTCGGTGGGTGAAACCATCCGACTGAGTGAATTGCTCCATCACCTTGTTGCCTATGCCTATGAGCCTGTCAGTGTAGTTGAGGAGCCGGGTTCTTTCAGCCAGCGTGGCGGCATCTTAGATGTCTATGCTCCCAATGCATCCCAACCAGTGCGCATTGAATGGTTCGGCGATCAGATTGAGAGCATGCGCACTTTTGACCCAGTTACACAGCGCTCCGCTCAAAAAGTCGAACAAATCACGCTCTACCCTGCCAGTGAAGCCTTGCCGGTTTTTGGTCGAGCAGCCCGCCTCTGTTCAGATAACCTAATCAAGGATGTCGATAGCCTCACTGTATCCCGTTGGCAACAGGATCGGGAGCGGCTGGAAAGAGGGGAATATTTCAAAGGCATGGAGTTTTACCTGCCATGCCTTTATAGAGAACCGGCTACATTGCTGGATTACTTGCCAGCAGGGCTATTGTTCATCGTGGACGACCTGCCTGCTGTGGAAGCGGCTGCCGAGGCTTTGGAATCTCAAGCTGCTGACCTCAAAGCCGAGTTGCTGGAAACGAAGCAGCTCCCCCCTGATTTTCCATTGCCTTACAAACCATGGCACGAACTGCGCCCAGCGCTAGCCTCCAGATTAGGGGTTCACCTGAGTTACACGATACCCAGTGACGAGAATGAGGAGGCAACGCTTGCTCCGTCTGACACGGAAAATGAGACATTTCACATTGCTCCTAGTTATGGCGGGCGAGTGCAACAGTTGGTAGAAGACTGCCTCCGTTTCAAGTCTGAGGGACAGCGCGTAGTCATTGTTTCCCGTCAGGCGCAGCGGTTATCCAGTATGTTGGAAGAAGGGGGGGAGTATGTCAAACCAGCAGAAAGCATCTCGGATGTGCCGCCTGCAGGAAGCCTGACTCTGGTGCAGGGCTCTCTGGCTGAAGGATTCGTGCTGAACGAGCAGTCTCCTAGAAGAGCACGGCTGGCAAGGCCCTCTATACCCTCCCTCACTTTGCTAACCGATGCAGAAATATTCGGCTGGGCTAGGCCTAAGCGGCGTTATTTCACCCGCAAGAGGCCTGCTTCTCCTGAGTCGTTCTTTGCAGAGCTGCATGAAGGCGACTATGTGGTGCATATTGACCATGGCATTGGCATCTATCGCGGCTTGGTGCACAAGATTGTGGACGATGCACCGCGCGAATACCTGGAAATCGAATACGCCGCTGGCGACCGCCTATATGTCCCGGTCAGCCAAATGGATCGGATTACCCGTTATGTTGGCAGCAGCGATCGGCCGCCCACAGTGCATCGTCTGGGCTCTGCCGACTGGGCACTTGTCCGCGCACGTGCCCAGAGGGCGGTACAGGACATTGCCAAGGAATTGCTCGCCTTGTACGCTGCGAGAGAAGTAGTGGAAGGGCACGCTTTTTCCCCAGACAATGTGTGGCAAGAAGAGCTGGAGGCTTCCTTCCCATACGAGGAGACAGAGGATCAGCTGCGCGCTCTGGCAGAAGTGAAGGCAGATATGGAGCGCCCCCAGCCTATGGACCGCCTCATCTGTGGTGATGTGGGGTATGGGAAAACCGAGGTCGCTGTGCGGGCTGCTTTCAAAGCCGTGATGGATGGCAAGCAGGTCGCTGTGCTGGTGCCCACGACCGTGCTTGCGCAGCAGCATTTGCTGACTTTCCAGCAGCGCCTTGCCGCTTTTCCGGTAGAGGTTGCCATGCTCTCACGCTTTTGCACGCCGCAGGAGGAGCGGAAAGTATTGCAAGGGCTACGTGAAGGGAAGGTAGATATTGTCATTGGCACACATCGGTTGCTACAGAAGGACGTGGTGTTCAAAGACCTTGGCTTGCTCATCGTAGACGAGGAGCAGCGTTTTGGCGTGCGGCACAAAGAATGGCTAAAGCAGATGCGCCAGCACATTGATGTGCTGACGCTCACCGCTACTCCCATCCCTCGCACCCTGTACATGTCCTTAAGTGGGGTGCGGGACATGAGCACGATAGACACGCCACCAGAGGAGCGTCTGCCTGTGCGTACCCAGGTTGCGGAATACAACGAAGGGCTGATTCGCCGTGCTATATTGCGCGAAATGAACCGTGGGGGGCAAACTTACTTTGTGCACAACCGCGTCCAGGGCATCCGTCAGATAGCGCAACGCTTGCAGAAGATTGTGCCCGAAGCAAGCATTGCCATTGCCCATGGGCAAATGCCAGAGGAAAAACTTTCCCAAGTGATGCTGGATTTTGCCGCCGGCAAGTACGATGTCTTGGTATGCACCTCCATTATTGAAAGCGGTTTGGATATCCCCAATGTCAACACGATTATCATCAACCGTGCTGACACTTTTGGCCTTGCTCAACTCTACCAGTTGCGCGGACGGGTGGGACGCAGCACTGTACAAGCATATGCCTATCTATTGCATGATAAAAGGCAGCGTTTGTCCGAGGTCGCGCGACGTCGCTTGGAGGTAATCCTTGAAGCCAGCGAATTAGGTGCAGGTTTCCGCATTGCTATGCGCGATCTGGAAATCCGCGGCGCAGGCGAAATTCTGGGGGCACGCCAGCACGGGCATATCGCCGCCATTGGTTTTGAGCTCTATTGCCGCCTGCTGGCACAGGCGGTGCAGGAACTAAAGGAGAAGGGGCTTCGTGCAGAAGCGGTAACCCCTGAGGTAGCGCTGCCGCCAGTCATTGAGTTGCCGGTGCGAGCTTACTTGCCCGATGACTATGTCCCTGACGAAGCCCTACGGCTGAAATTGTATCAACGTATGACCGCCCTCACCAGCGAAGAGGAGCTGGATGACCTGCGCAAAGAGTTGGAAGATCGCTTTGGCCTCCTCCCTCCGCCCACAGAGGATCTGTTGTACGTCCTTCGTGTTCGTTTGCTGGCTTCTCGGGCGGGAGTACAAGCCATTGGTCGGGAGGATAACCACCTAGTCTTGAAGCTCAGTGCTCCCGCTCAGGAAAGGGCTGCCAGAATTGCCGCCCAATTTGGCCGCCGCGCCTGGGTGGGCAGGGGGCAAATGTGGGTTGCGTTGATGGAGAAAGAGGATGATTGGCGTATGATGCTGCTCACACTCCTCCTGCAACTTGGTAGTGGAGACAACCTTCCTGGCAAAGGAGACCAAAAGGGATGATTGCTGTGCTAACTGGACCCGTACACATAGGCAAGACGACAGTATGCCGCGCGGTCGCTGACCTAGTGCGACAGCGAGGCTACTGCGTGCGAGGCATTTTGACGCCCCCCATTTTGGATAAACAGGAGGTGCGCTTGGGTATCGAAGTGTTGGATCTGGCGACAGGCGAGCGCCGTGTGCTGGCACGAGTACGGCAACCCAATGATCTGCCAGAGGGCCCTATAGAGCCCTCAAAGCAGGGAGAAGAATACAACGGTCCCCACGTAGGTCCTTATCACTTTGATCCCGAGGCATTACAGTGGGGACAGGATGTGGTCGCGCGGGCTATCGGCTTGGGATGTGATCTCTTAATCGTGGACGAGATTGGCCGTCTGGAATTGGAGCAGAACAGTGGGTTCAATCACGTTTTGGATCTCCTAGTGACGAGCGTTGTGCCGCGTTGCCTGCTGGTCGTGCGCGATACCCTGTTGGATGCATTTCGCCGTCGTGTGCCGGATTTGGAACCCATCGTCTTCGAAGTCACGGTGGAGAACCGCCACACCTTGCCTATGGAGATTGCTCAACGGCTCTTTCTCGCTTAGCGCGTGTGCAAACTTTTCCATCACGGCAACGATCTTTTCGAAGTGGCCTCGTGTAGGTTCAGGCATTGCTCTTTGCCTAATCCTGCTTTTGCGTGAGCCACTCATTGGCAATGCGCAGGCTATGGAGTATAATAACGCCTACATGTGAAATCGAGTAACGGAAGACTGCGCCTATGAGGAGGGAGCAATGAAAATTGTGGTTGATGCGATGGGCAGCGACCGTCATCCACAGCCTGATGTGGAGGGGGCGGTACAGGCTGCTCGCGAGTACGGCGTTGAGATTGTGTTGGTGGGCAATCGCGATGTCGTGGAACCAGAATTAGCCAAGCATAACCTCTCTGGAATCAACGTATCCCTGGTTCATGCCAGCCAAATTATTGAGATGAAGGAGCATCCCGCCGCTGCAGTCAAGAGCAAGAAGGATGCTTCTATGGTTGTTGCCATGCAGATGCTCAAGCGCGGAGAAGTGGATGCTTTTGTCTCTGCAGGCAATTCAGGTGGTGTTCTGGCATCGGCGCTTTTTTACCTCGGACGCATCCAAGGCGTCAAGCGCCCCGCCTTGTCCAGTGTGTTTCCCACGCGCAAAGGACCTTGCTTTTTGCTCGATTTGGGAGCGAACACCGATTGCAAGCCGGAATATCTGCTGCAATTTGCCATTATGGGCAGCGTGTATGCGGAGCGTGTGCTCGGCATTGCCAACCCTCGCGTAGCAATCGTTTCTAACGGCGAAGAGGAAGGCAAAGGCAATATGTTGGTGCAGGAGACCTACCCGCTGCTCAAGGCTAGTGGCCTCAACTTTATCGGAAATGCAGAGGGCAAAGATATCCCTGCCGGCTTTGCCGATGTGATCGTTACCGATGGATTCACTGGCAATGTCATTGTTAAGCTCACTGAGGGTGTGGCTGGCTTCTTGCTGGATATCATCAAAGAGGAGATCAAAAGCAGGCCCTTGGCTACAGTAGGTGCCCTGCTGGCTAAAGGCGCCTTTGACCAGGTCAAAAAGCGCCTGGATTACCGGGAATACGGAGGCGGGCCATTGTTGGGAGTGGATGGGATAGTCATCGTTGCCCACGGCCGGTCGGATTCTTTAGCGATCAAGAACGCGATTCGGGTGGCTAAGCAGGCGGTGGAGAGAGGCATGTTGCATGCGATCAGAAACGATATTGCCCAAAGTCTGAGCAGATTCGCCGAGGAGTAGATGTTATGCGCGTCATCGTCAATGAACCGCTGGTCAAGAAACAGGCTACTACTGCCCGCCGTGCAATCACCATTGGGCTGACGTTGCTGTTTGCCGCTATGGTGCTTTCTTTCAATCCACGTTCCATACTGGCTGCCTATCTGATCATGCTGGTGGGTATTGTTTTGTTGAACTGGGGTGCCATCCGTGGGGGCAAATGGCTCCGCGACCCTCGTTTTGACCAGGCGCTAGGGAAGGTGTTGAAGGGGTTGAATCAAGGGCTACGCATCTATCACTACGTGCTGCCTGCTGACCACGTGCTCCTCTCGCCAGCCGGGCTTTTCGTGCTGCTCGTGAAACCTCAAGAAGGGCAAATCTCTTGTCATGGCGAAAAATGGCGTCACCGCTTCCATTTAGGACGCTTCTTGCGTACACTGTTTGAGGAGCGTCTGGGCAACCCCACCAAGCAGGCGCTCCAGGAAGCAGAAAAATTGCGACGCTTTATCGAGGAGCATCTGCCTGACATCGAAGTGCCAATACAGCCCCTCATTGTATTTAGCCATCCCAAAGCCGAGCTCGAAATCGTAGAGCCAATTGTTCCCGTGATGTACATAGGTGATTTGAAAGCGTACTTGCGTAGCGCTACAGCCCCCAAAAACCTGCGCCAAGAGACGCTGAAAACACTGACCAACCTGTTCGATGAACAAGCAGTTTGAATCTGCAAACACTCTATCGAACCCAGCACGGTATGCCTTGGCTTTGGCTATCGTCCTCCTGTCTGCCTTTGCCTTGCGCATTTGGTTGCTGGGCGACCAGAATATCTGGTGGGATGAAGGACTTGCTATTTGGGCAGTGCGTCAAGGATGGGGGCAGACCACCCTCTGGACAGCAAGCGATGTACACCCTCCGCTGTATTTCTGGTTGCTATGGATATGGGTAAGGCTGGCTGGAGAAAGCGAGTTCTCTGCCCGCTTCCTCTCGCTAGCATGCGGCTTGGTGACAGTAGCCGCCTTATATCCACTGGGAAAGTTTCTGTTAGGGCGCAAAGTAGCACTGGTCAGCGCTATACTGCTGGCTTTTTCGCGCTTCCATGTCTGGTGGTCTCAGGAAATGCGCATGTACATCGTAGCCACCATGTGGGGAGTGCTGTCCCTTTACACGTTGCTGCGCTGGCTACAATCGGAGGGTTGGCTGGGGCCGGAAGAAGCCCCTCCTGATCAAAAGCGCCCTGTCCAGCTAGGTGTTCTCTATGTGCTCACTACAGCAGCTGGCCTCTATACCCTTTACCTTTTCATCACCATCGTTGTCATTGAGGATATTTTTTGCCTTTATCTCCTATTCAGACAACCACCAGAAAAGCGCCGGTACTTCGTGATCCGTTGGCTCCTGTCACAACTGGCCATTTTGGGTTTGTTTATACCTTGGCTTGCCATAGCTTTGCCGCGCATGCGTTCTTGGTCAGTTGCTGCTCCCTTCGACTTTCGAGTTCTGGTACAGCTCTATGCTACTCTATTGACCTTGGGCATATCCACTTACATCGAGCGCTATACATGGCAGGTTGTACCCTTTTTCCTCATCATTGTAGTAGCCCAGGCTTTTCTTGGGCATTTGCGTACCCCATCCGAGTCAGATACTAAGGAGATAAGTAGCGGTGGATGCGATAAAGGCGGGGTAAAGGCAGGAATCACTCCGACCGCTTTTCTATTGTTTCTCTTCCTCTTGATACCGTTGGTAGTGGTTTATGTGGTTACGCAACCCAGGGGGCTGTTCTACGCTCCACGGGTCGAAGCCCGCTATTTGGTCCTTTTTGCGCCAGCCTTTTACGTGTTGCTGGCTTGGAGCCTGGTCATTTTGTATTACAGAGTGAGGTGGCTTGGTCTAGGAGCAGTCGCGTTTGTTGTGGTAATGTTTCTCTGGACATTGCCTGGCCATTATGTAGGCCGCTACTTGCGGGACGAGCATCAAACAATGGTGCGCATCATTGCGGCTTATGCAGAGCCTGGTGATGCGGTGCTGCTTGTCTCAGGCAACCGCTATCCTGTCTTTGGCTACTACTACGAGAGGCTATTGCCGAGCAATGCACGACCGCCTGTGTATGCCTTGCCGCAACATGCGTTGCAGATTGACGGCAATAATGTAGAGCAGGAGCTAGTCCCATTGGCCGCCAACCACCCTCGATTGTGGTTGGCGCAGGTAAACGCTCCGATGCAAGACCCAGAAAACCTAGTGGCGCAGTGGCTGGATCAGCGCTACAGCAAGGTATTGAGTTTTGGCTTTGCTCACAATGCTCTTACTTTGTTTGCGCCCGCGGGTTCAGTGGCTAGAGTGAACGCTAAGAATTTCATTCCCCTGCATCCCCTGCACGCATCGCTAGGTACTGGAACAGTGTTGCTCGGCTATGACCTGCCAACACAGGAATTCCGCCCCGGAGATACAGTACACCTGGCGTTGTATTACTCTTCCGAAAAAGAGGCCAAGGTCGTCCTGTGTATGGTGGATGGAGGAGGACGTGTGTTAGAACAGCGCGAAAGCACGTTGTCACCAGCACAACCGATGGCACGCCAACAATTTGATGTCAGCATCTATCCCTATACGCCGGGCGGCTCTTATCACTTCCAGATTGAAAACCAAGATGCTAGACAGGCTTCGCCGATATCCTTTGGCAGACTACGTGTGACAACAACAAAACCCTTACCCAGGGCTAAAGAAGCACCAATCGCCTCATATGCCCGTCTAGAAGATGGTATAGAATTCCTCGGCTATGTGCTCACCAATGCTTCCGGGTTACCCCTGGATATCCTCCATCCAGGTGAAACGATGGTTGTGGATTTGTACTGGCGTGCCCAAAGCAAAATATCGCGCAACTACACCGTATTTGTTCACCTAGTGGGCCAAGCCTACAACCCAGCGACCCAGGGACCTGTTTGGGGAGGACACGATAGCCAGCCGCTAGAGGGGGGCTATCCTACCGCACAATGGTTTGTCAACGAGGTTGTGGTAGATCGTCATGTGCTCACGCTGGATGCCCAAGCTCCTGCTGGGGATTACGAACTGGAAGTAGGCATGTATCTTCTGGACACAATGAAACGGCTAGCCGTCCTGGACAGCCAAGGGAATATTGTAGATGATCGCATCGTGCTTGGACATGTAGCCGTCGTACAGCCTTGAACAGGGGAGGATGCCTTTGTTAATCATTGCCTTGATCTGGTGCGCAGTAGCGTATGCTTTCAGCCAATTACATCGCCGTGGCTTTTTGAAACATGATTGCCATCGCGATGTGCTAGCCCTGGGAGCACTGGCACTGGCAACGGTGGGATTTTTCTGGCGCCTCCTTTTCACCGCCAATATCTGGATGCCTGCTGGCGGAGGGGACCTAGTATCATTCCTGTATCCCCTGTATGCTTTTGCTGCCCGTAGTTTCTGGGCTGGCGATGTCCCTTTATGGAACCCGTACCTGTATGGGGGAGCGCCGTTTGCTGCTGATAACCAGTCCGCGCTGTTCTATCCCGTGAACTTGCTGCTTTTCTTCCTCAAGCCCAGCCTGAACTATCGGACGATGGAATTGTTAGCAGTGGCGCATTTCTACTTGGCAGGAGTTTGTGCCTATTTTGGCCTGCGCTATATCGGGCATCAACCCATGAAGCGCTGGGCAGCGTTGGCGGGTGCAGTAGCCTTCATGTTTTCGGATTTGTTTGTGACCCACTTTGGCAATCTGAATATGATCGCTTGCGCGGCTTGGTTGCCGCTGGTCTTTTCTCTCTTTTGGCGTGCTTTGCAGGAACAACGAAACGTATTGGCTGTAGGTGCAGGCATTTTCTTGGGCATTGCAGCACTGGCTGGGCACATTCAGCCCTTGCTGTATATCGTCCTCGCGCTGGGGTTATGCTTTTTGTATCACGTCTACAGTCACAGACGCTCTGGATGGCGTGCTCTGTGTCGCATAGCGCTGATATTTGCACTTACTTTGGCTGTTGCTTTTGGAGTGTCTGCGCTGACAATGATCCCTAGTTATGAGATGTCCCGTCTCTCGCTGCGCGCTGACTTGTCATATACAGAAGCAAGCCAATACTCCTTGCCCCCTGTCGCTTTGATCGGGCTTGTCGTGCCGGGTATCTTTGGTCGTGGGCCTGGCGGCTACTGGGGGCCATGGCCGCGTGTGGAAGTGGGCTATGTGGGCATCCTCACTCTATTTCTAGCAGGTCTCGCTTTGCTGTTGCGCCGTGACCGACTGACACTCTTTCTGGCTGCTCTTGCAGCATTGGCGCTTTTTCTCGCACTGGGCAATGCTACCATCCTGCATGGCTGGTTGTACCGTTTTGTGCCCGGCTTCAACCTGGTCCGTGCCCCTGCCCGCTTTATCTATCTCTTGGATTTCGCTTTGGCTGCCTTGGCTGCATTAGGACTGGATATGCTGCTGTGCCCTATCCCTTTCAGCCATCGGAAGGCCTGGCGCAATGTCTTGCGGTTCTCTCCCCTGATGGTGTTCAGTATGGCATTGGTGACCCTTCCGCTCGCTTACGCGACGTTGCTCTATAGCCAGGACAAGGCACCCGAAATTTTCACGCGCCTGCTAGCCGGTACAGGCGGAGTGGTTTTCGCCCTGCTGTTCTTTGGATGTGGGCTGGCATTGTTGTACCTGCGCACAAAGGGCTGGGCAAAGCCAGCTACCCTAGGATGGATAGCCTGTTTCCTGATCCTGGTTGACCTCGCTAGTCTGGGGGCTTACACAGAACTGGAATTCAACGATCCTACGTCTGGATTCCAACACCCAGCCGCCATCGCTTTCTTGAAAAGCGACCCAGAGTACTTCCGGATTGATACACGCACAGAAGTTTGGGATGTCTGGCAGCCCAACCTCAGCCTGATGCACGGCATTTTTGACGTGTGGGGCATTTATAACCCGCTGGTCCTGGCCGATTATCACCGCTATTGGGAGGGACTGGGTAGTCGCTCCAGCCCCCTGTACGATTTCCTCAACGCCAAATACGTCATTGGCCACAAAGATGTCGTCTTGGATTGGGAAAAGTTTGAATTGGCTTTCGATGCTGACCCCACCGTGAATATTTATCGGAACAAGAAGGTGCTGCCACGCGCCTTTGTTGTGCACCGCTCCGAATCTGTATCCAATCAAGAAGAAGCATTTGCTGCGATCCACCGTGGCGATTTTCACCCCGCGAGCACGGTTGTAGTCGAAGGGGGTCAAACATTGCTTCCAGATCAGGCAGGCAACTCGGAGGTGCACATCATATCCTACTCCAACAATGAAATCCAGTTGGAGGCTTCTACCTCGCTACCAGGCTACTTGGTCATGAGCGAGGTGTACTATCCAGGGTGGCATGTAGAGGTAGATGGACAGACTGCCCAATTGAAACGCGCCAATTATGCATTTCGGGCTGTGTTCCTGCCCCCTGGGGTGCATCAAGTGCGTTTCTATTTCCAACCAGCGACCTGGAAGATCGGACTAGCGTGCAGCCTGTGTACCTGGTTTGCGTTAGCTGTTCTTGCTATACGATCCCTGGTAATCCGTTGGCGAACCCGTAAACGGGCGAGCACTTTGTAACTCAGCCAGTTTATGTTACAATCACCAAGTACTGGGCAGTGCTAACAAGGCATGCCGGCTGTGGCTCTTTGTCCCCGAAAAAGCAAACAAAAGGAGGACGTGTGATGAACCTGCAAGATTTTGTGCGTCCAGAGAATGAAAGCCGCCGTGGCATCCATTGGTCCGCTTCTGTCTTTCACCCCTCGGGCTCTTCACTGGATTGGTGGATCAACGAATTGCTGGCGATGAACATGAAATGGGTTAAACTGCTTGATGATGGAGGCGGGTCTTCAAAGCATGTCTGCCAGAAGTTGCTATCCAAGGGGATTATTCCGATCGTGCGTATCTACCGTGCCCGACCGAACCCCGGGCATCTTGGAGAGCGCGAAAAGAAAACCATCGCCGAGCTGATTGCGCTTGGCGTGAGGTATTTTGAGACCAACAATGAGCCCAATTTGCCCACGGAATGGCAAGACGGAGAATGGCAACCCGGTGGCAGGCCGGATGTTGTCATGCAACACTGGCTGCAAGATGCCAAAGCGATTATTGATATGGGGGGCTATCCCGCATTTCCCGCCCTAGCCCAATGTGGCCGCCATAGCGAGCACGGCAGTATCCCTTGGTATATCAATGCTTTCAATTGGCTAGATCAACATGCTCGCACCGATGCCCTAGATGTGTTCCGGAATGGAGCCTGGATTGCGGTCCATGATGGCGTATTGAACCATTGCTACAAGGATAGCGATGGCGTCTGGCACTTTGAGTACCCTTATGACCCCATCTGCCAAAAGGATCAGCCAGGCACATCTATTATGGATGACGACAATTCCCTGATTGGTCACCGGGTGCCGGTGCAGTTGTTACAAGAGCATTTTGGTTTGCAAGTGCCAGTGATCTCCACTGAAGGTGGGGTGTTTGTGCCCAAGGGGGGCTGGCAGCAATGGGATTCGCGCTATCCCGGCTACAACTACGAAGGGCATGCTGAGCGCACGGTAGCCATGTTCCAGTGGTTGCGGGATAACGCTGAGGACTATTTCTTTGCCATGTGCCCCTGGCTTATTGCCAACGAAAGGATGGGGCATATTGATCCTGCTTGGAGCGAAAGCGCTTGGTATCGTATGGATCGCGAACTCCCGGTAGTCTCCGCAGTCAAAGCGATGGGGCCGGACCCTGAACCAGTCTCGCCATTGCCTCTGGAAGAAACGCTGCGCAACGCAGCGTGGAATCGGCGTGGCTTGTCGTACAATCCTGATGCTGCATTCCCCAAGTATGCACGCAAGAATAACCTGGGGTCGCCACTGACGCCTGAGTTCGATATCAGATGGCGTGGCAAGACCTATCGTGTGCAGGGATTCACCGGCGCCATTATTTACGCCGAAATAGGGGATTGGGCAAATATCCGCAGCCTAAGTTGGTAGTTTCACGGCTTGCCTGCTTTTGCCCAAGATTGTAAAGCGCGCTGCACCGAGGGTGGAACCTTGTTCCCTGTAGCACGTCGCAGGAAGGCGAGGATCTGTTTCCAAGTTGCTCCGCGTGCAAGACATGCACGTACAGAGTCTGCTTGGATCACGTAACGTGCGACTCCATCCTTTTCACCTGCCCACTGAGCAAACCGTTCCAACAGGAAGCGGTCGTACCAGCTTGCGGAATGAGGGACAAGCACCTGGAAATCAGGTTGTACGACGATCGGCTGTAGGGGCTCTTCTTCGCTTTCTCGTAATCCCAACATGGATGCTCCCTGCATAGTCAGCATAAAACAAGAAGCGCGCTGCTCCCCTTGAGCATAGCCTGTTGCTACCACACCCAGCCAGAGCAATGGCCCTTCCAGTAGATAGCGTATGAGTGCCCCCTCGACTTTGTCCCAGGCGCCGTAGCCCATCAAGTACTGGCCAGTGCGAGCATCGCGGATGTACCACGAATCATAATCGCCATCTGGACGCATAAAGTCAGGATCCATCTCATGAATGGATTCCACAAAGGAAGAGATGGTTAGCCATGTTTCGACAGGGCATTTCACTAGATAGTTAAGCACCCCTTTGCGTGCCAGAACAGGGTTGTTGCGCCAACCTGTATCCTCGCAGTGAACCCCGGGCATTATCCAAAGGTCGTTCCAGTTCGTGTCCTCCAGCCATGTACGATAGAAAATGCGACATCTAGCCAGCCTTCCCTCCTTCAGCCAATATGCTGCGGCGCTGGTTGGCTTCCATAATCCCTCTTCTCTGCGGATCAGCCCCGCCTGCTCGCAAAGGTGGTGAAGAAAGTGGAGACGCTGTTGATCCACAGGGTAGGAGAAGCGGGGACGCAACTGGAGCCATGCGCGGGATGCGAGCACTCCTTTCTTGCTATGGACATCGTGATTGCGCAGGTAGCTGAGGATGACAAAAGCATCGCGGGCTAGCGCATCCCCGTCATGGCGAACAACCGCTGGCCGTGGGGCAGGTTGCACCGCGAAGGCTGGCAATTGCACGGGTAACGGAGGCAAAACATCTTGGATTTCCGGTGGGATGAAAAACACTTCGCCATGGTATTGTTCATCCATGCCATATCCACGGTAGATCAGACCGAGAAACCAAAGTTTTTCCGCCGTTGAAACGGGCTGTCGCCAGGCTTGCTCCCATTCGAGGCGGCCGGGCCCTAAGCGGCGGATGGTGCCATATTTGCGTGTCATGACATGGCCTCTGACTTGGCCCATTGCGGCAACAAAAGCCAGCGCTTCCCTTTCCGTCTCGCTGAGGCGTTGCAGGACAATGCGCATTGCCTCGGCATTCGTCATCTCCGCTTCAAGGCGGGCGATAATTTCGGGCAAGCGTTCGTCGGTCAATGCAATGCCCCACCCCTCTGCAATTGCCTCCAACATAATGCGCGGGTATTCTGCTAAGCAGTGGCGCAAAGCCTTTACCATGTCTTCATTATATCATCCTGCCAGACTTATAGGAAAAAGGACTTGCTAGTGATTAATGAGGCAAACTATTGATTTGACCATGCTGCCATTCGGGTTTATAGTAGCGCATACAACATTACGTCTCGGTCACAAGGTGCAGTTATTTCATCTCTTTGTGATGGAAGAAAGAACGCATTCCATACGCATCGAAGTGTGCTAATGGTTCAGTGCAAGGAAGAGGGAACAACTATGTCGGAATCCGTTCAAGAATCAGCGCGAAAACCACGATGGCGTACCATGCATCGCAATATCTGGGCTACCAGCCTGACTAGTTTCTTCATGGACATCTCCAGCGAGATGGTGCTCAATATCCTGCCCCTGTTTTTATCCAATGTGCTAGGGGTCAAGACGAACGTCATTGGGTTTATTGAGGGCATTGCCGAAGCGACATCCAGCGTGTTAAAAGTCTTTTCAGGGTGGCTCTCTGATAAACTGCGTCAGAGGAAATGGCTGGCGGTAGCTGGGTACGGCATCTCAGCATTGGTCAAGCCTTTCTTTTACGTAGCCGATTCATGGCTAGTGGTGGCAGCGGTACGCTGGGCTGATCGGATTGGCAAAGGTATCCGCACTGCGCCGCGAGATGCTTTGATTGCCGACTCAGTGCGCGAAGAAGATCGCGGGTTGGCTTTTGGGTTACAACGCGCTGCAGATACCGGCGGTGCCGTGCTGGGTATTCTCATCGCCCTTCTGACCGTTTGGATCAGCCAAAGATCGCAAATGGGACTAGCGGCGACGACATTTCGCACGGTCGTTCTGGTCAGCCTTGTCCCTGCGATTTTGGCTGTACTGTCTCTAGCGCTGGGTGCCCAAGATGTAACCGTGACCAAACAGCGTCCTGCACCCAAACTTGCTTTTCGTAGTCTAGGCAAACCCTTCATGGTGTTCATGCTCATCGTGGGACTGTTCGACCTGGGCAACTCCTCAGACGCCTTTCTTGTTTTGCGTGCTCAGGAGCGGGGCCTGAACGTCCTGGGTATCCTGGCGATGCTCGCCACCTTCAATTTGATTTACGCCTTGGTTTCTGCTCCAGCGGGGTCGTTGTCCGATCGCATTGGACGGCGCCGGCTGGTGATCGGCGGATGGCTGGTCTATGCCTCGATCTATTTCGGATTTGCACTGGCCAAGCAAGGCTGGCAGGTATGGCTGCTCTATGCCTTATACGGCCTTTACTATGGTTTGAGCTATGGCACGGCGAAAGCGATGATCGCGGACATCGTGCCAGAAGCAGTGCGAGGTACAGCGTACGGTACGTATAACGCTGTTCTAGGCATGCTGGACTTTCCCGCGTCGCTCATCGCTGGATTGCTGTGGGATGGAGTGCCGGCTTTGGGCTTTCGTGGTTTTGGTGCCCCGGCACCGTTCTTTTTTGGCGCAACCCTGGCTCTGCTTGCCGCCATCGCCATGGCGATATGGAAGCCGCCATTGAGGACAAATCCACCCGCTTATGTCCCAACTTCAGGAAAGTAAGATCGTTTTTGGTTTCTTGCTGTTATGCTGTGCCGAACGCTTGAGTGTGCGTGCAGTGGAGACGGGGGATGAATCGTCAAGATATTTTTCTGCCGAAAGGCCAAAAATGATGCTGAAGAAGATCTATTTTCCCAAGCAGCCTTTCCGCCCTCTTCGAAGAGGCGATATCGTGGTATTGCTGAGCGTTATCGCCCTACTCTACCTTGGCATACGGCTAGCGCTTCGCGCGCCTGCTGCAGTTGCGGGGCCAGAGATCTCTCTCCACCCGAGGGGATTGCCTTACTATGCATTGCGGTCTTTGCTGCGTATGGCTGCTGCCTATGTCCTGTCGCTCTCGTTCACTTTGGTATACGGCTATTTTGCAGCCTACCACCAGCGAGCCAGGCAGATCCTCTTGCCTCTACTGGACGTCCTGCAGAGCGTGCCTATTCTTTCCTTTCTGCCAGTGGTATTGCTCAGTCTGAGTGTCATCTTGCCAGAAGGCGTTGCTGCCGAATTGGCTTCTATCGTGTTGATTTTTACTAGCCAAGTGTGGAATCTCACCTTCTCCTGGTACCAGTCCTTGACGACGATTCCCGAGGAGCTGCAAGAAGCTAGCGATACCTTCCTGTTTAACTGGTGGATTCGCCTCAAGACGCTGGAACTCCCCTTTGCCACGCCTGGCTTGGTCTGGAACAGCATGATGAGCTGGGCAGGGGGGTGGTTTTTCTTAATGGCAGCCGAGATCTTTACTGTAGGCGAGCGCGACTTTCGCCTACCGGGATTAGGTTCTTACCTACAAGAAGCAGCCAACCAGGGGAACCTGCCGGCTATTCTATGGGGCGTCGGGACTTTGATTGCGGTAATTGTTCTGTTGGATCAATTGGTATGGCGGCCTCTAGTAGCTTGGTCTGAACGGTTCACTCTGGAAATGGTGGAGCGGGATTATCCAGTTACTTCTTGGTTCTACAATGCCCTGCGTTCTTCCCTGCTCATCGAGAAGCTATCCAGGTTCTCAGCTGCTTTGGGAGAACGCCTTGATGCCTGGATGTTGCAGCGCTGGCCCTTTGCCGCCCGTGTACGCATCTCAGAGGAAAAGGGCGGTCTCAATTTGCCTCTTTTGATGATCGGCATTGTCTTTATCACAGGTGTAGGCTTTGGCGCTTTCAATGCTGCCCGGTTGTTGATGCAAGTCTCACCCACGCAATGGATTCAGATCGTCCTAGGACTAGTCGCAACGACCTTGCGTGTTTTGATCTCATTGGTTATTGCCCTGGCATGGACAATACCAGTTGGCGTTGCCATCGGCATGAATCCGCGTTTATCCAGTTGGCTTCAACCACTTGTACAGACCGCGGCTTCCATTCCTGCTACGGCTCTGTTCCCCATTTTTGTCTTGATGTTGCTTTCTCTCCCTGGGGGATTGAATTCTGCGGCGATTCTGCTCATGCTGATGGGGACGCAGTGGTATTTGTTATTCAATGTTATTGCAGGGGCATCGACCATTCCACAAGATCTGCGTTATACCACAGCCTTGCTTAGGTTGAGTCGCTGGGAGCGGTGGCGCACGTTAATCCTGCCAGCGCTTTTCCCTTATGTGATTACAGGGGCTATTACGGCTAGCGGTGGAGCTTGGAATGCCAGCATCGTTGCAGAATACATTGAATTTGGCGGACGGACATTGCGCACGAAAGGGATAGGAGACCTGATTGCTTTTGCTACTGCGCGTGGGGAGTATCCCCTCCTTCTGGCGAGCACTATAGCCATGATTGTCATTGTGGTATTAATCAACCGCCTTTTTTGGCGCAGGCTCTATCAACTCGCTGAAGAACGCTATCGTATGGAGTGACTCGCATGGAGAATGCTACCTTAGTACAACTAGAACACGTTTCGCAGATTTACCGGAGTGGCGAGCGCCGCTTTTACGCTGTCCAAGATATTAATATGGAAATCAGGGAAGGAGAATTCGTTTTCTTGCTGGGCCCATCTGGATGCGGTAAGAGCACGCTGTTACGCATTATCACGGGTTTGCAAGCTCCTACCGAGGGCTTAGTGCTGTATCGTGGCCAACCTTTGCGGGGAGTAAACCCCCGCGCTACGATTGTCTTCCAAACTTTTGCATTGTTCCCTTGGTTAACGGTTCAGCAAAATGTGGAGATTGCTCTGAAAGCCCGCTCGGTTCCCTCTGATATCCGTGTGCCCCGCGTACTGGATCTGCTAGACAGAGTGGGATTGGATGGTTTTGAGTCGGCTTATCCGCGTGAATTATCCGGCGGTATGCGTCAGAAAGTGGGTTTTGCCCGTGCAATGGCGGTGGAACCAGAATTGCTGTGCTTGGATGAACCTTTTTCGGCATTGGATGTGTTGAGCGCTGAATCATTGCGTGGTGAGTTGTTGGAACTCTGGACAGAAGGGAAAATCCCCACGCGTGCTATTCTGATGGTCTCACATAATATCGAAGAGGCCGTTTTGATGGCTGATCGCTTGATCATCATGGACAAAAACCCGGGGCGGGTCATCTCCCGAGTTACGATTGATCTACCTCATCCTCGACAACGCAAATCCCCCCGCTTTTTGGAATTTGTAGACCAGGTGTATGGCATCCTGGCCGGACAGACGCAACCCGAGCATATCGAGCTCGGCGCTGCGCCTGGCAAACCGGGCGTTACGCGTTGGCTTCCTGATGTCCATGTTGGCAATTTGGTTGGCTTGCTAGAGCGTCTGAACGAAACTCCCGGGGACACTGAAGATATCTATCAATTAGCGGATGACCTTGGCGTTGATTCGGACACACTGTTGAAATTGGTGGAAGCAGCAGAACTCTTGGGCTTTGTAACGGTAGCCAAGGGAGACATCACCCTAACCCCCTTAGGCGAAGCCTTCAGCGATGCGAGCATCCTGGCGCGTAAGGAAATCTTTGCCACACGTATTCGCCGCTTGCCTATATTCCAATGGTTGCTAGAACTGCTTCGTCGGGCTGAGGGTCGAAAACTCAACTGGGACGTCGTTCAGACAGCGCTTTCTCTTGAATTGCCACCAACAGAAGCCGAGAAACAGTTAGAGATACTCGTTGCCTGGGGGCGCTACGGCGAAATTCTCGCCTACGATGACGAGACGCGAATCATTACCTTGGAGCTTGCTGGAGGGCTTCCCGTCTCCAAGGATGCTCGTGGTGGCTAGCTTTTGCATTATTAAAAATCTCGCGCAATCATCCGATCCTGGAGGAAAACTATGGAAAATACTGCTTCTAACCCGCTTAGGCAGCGGCCCATTATCACATTTTTGTCTTCCTATTTTGGTTTGTTATCGCCGCCATCGCATTAGGTATGGGAACGCTTTTGGGACAGCCATTTCCACCGCTCAGCCGTTTTACGTGGGCTAGTTTGTTGCCCATTTTCATCACATTGCGGGAGTTGGGTGTTTTCGCATCATCCTATCTCCTGATTGTTGCTCTAGTAACTGTTTTTGCCATTCTCATTGTCCTGCGTTATGGTCGGCAGAGGTTTGTCAAGTCAGATCTATCTGGTTGTGAATAAGGAGGATAAGATGAAAGTCGAGATCAAGTATCAACCATCGTATTCGCTGGCGATTGCCCGTTTGGAGCCGAACGAGACGATCCGTGTGGAGGCTGGTTCCATGGTTGGGATGTCACCAGGCGTAACGCTGGAGACAAAAGCAGCCGGTGGCTTGCTGGCATCGCTCAAGCGCAGCATGCTCGGCGGGGAGAGTTTTTTCATGAACGAGTACCGGGCACCCGCTTCGGGTGGGGAAATCATGCTGGCGCCGCCCTTGCCCGGGGATGTAGCAGTGCTGGAGCTACAAGGCGAGACTTTGCTGGTGCAATCCGGGTCCTATGTTGCTTCGTCGGAAGGCATAGAGATAGACACCAAATGGGGTGGAGCCAAGACCTTCTTCGCCAGCGAAGGGCTGTTCTTGCTCAAGTGCAGTGGATCCGGCACGCTGATTCTATCCAGCTATGGTGCCATCCATGAGCGCAACCTCGGCGCGGGAGAGAAGTACACGGTAGACACGGGCCATCTGGTCGCTTTTGGCGCAGACATTGGCTTCCAAGTGCGCCCGGTTGGCGGCTTAAAGTCCACGCTCTTCAGCGGCGAAGGCCTTGTGGTAGATCTTACGGGGCCAGGCAGAGTCCTGATGCAGACGCGGAGTTCAGATGCTTTCTTGTCGTGGCTGGTGCCACAAGTGCAGCGACGCTTGCCACGAGAGAGGCAATAGCCTGGTCAAGCGAGCGTCAGATCTCCGAGGTCGGGAAAACAAGAAGGCCGGCGGGATTTCGGAGGTCTAACTATTGTCACAGGAGGGCAAGAAATGGCTGCAACCCTTGCCAGCACGCCAAGGGAGGACGGCTTCCGCATGCCTGCCGAGTTTGAGGGACACGCTGGCTGTTGGATGCTGTGGCCAGAGCGCCCTGATGTCTGGCGGCTGGGGGCCAAGCCGGCGCAGCGGGCTTTTGCTGCTGTTGCTATGGCGATTGCCCGCTACGAAGCAGTGACAATGGGTGTTTCTGCCCAACAGTTCCTCCATGCGCGTCGCATTTTGCCTGACTATATCCGGGTGGTCGAGATGTCTTACAATGACTGCTGGATCCGCGATTGTGGACCTACTTTTGTCATCAATGACAGAGGCGAGGTACGCGGCGTTGACTGGGAGTTCAATGCGTGGGGCGGGCTCAGTGGCGGTGCTTATTTCCCTTGGGATCAAGATGCGTTGGTCGCGCGCAAGGTGCTGGAGATCGAACGTGTGGATCGTTACCCTGCGCAGATGGTGCTGGAGGGCGGCTCTATCCATGTGGATGGCGAAGGCACGCTGCTGACTACGGAAGAATGCCTGTTGAATCCCAACCGCAATCCCCACATGACCAAGGAGGAGATTGAGGCGAATTTGCGCTCGTACCTTGGGGTTGAGAAAATCATCTGGTTGGGCAAGGGCATTTGTGGAGACGAAACCAGTGGGCATGTAGACAATTTGTGCTGCTTTATCCGTCCAGGGGTGGTGGCGCTAACCTGGACCGATGACCGTGCAGATCCACAGTACGAGATCTCTCTCGATGCGTATGAACGGCTGAAATCAGCTACAGATGCGCGGGGCCGCAAATTGCAAATCCACAAGATCCACCAACCAGGACCGTTATACCTCACTCAGGAGGAGAGCGAGGGCATTGACATCGTGGAGGGCACACGTTACCGCAAGGCAGGGGACCGCTTGCCCGCTTCATACATCAACTTCTACATTGCCAATGGTGGTGTCATCGTACCTACTTTTGATGACCCGCACGATGAAGAAGCGTTGCAGACACTACAGGCGCTTTTCCCCACACGTGAGGTGGTCGGCGTGCCTGCGCGCGAGATCTTACTGGGTGGAGGCAACATCCACTGCATTACACAACAACAGCCTCGGGGGTAATGCCGGTTTGGTTCCTACCATCCGCTGGCTTTGAACACAGACTGGAGCAGTGCCCTTCGCTCTTCCGTGGTCATGGGCCTTGGCTGGCTATAGTCCTCGAGCACAAAGGTGAGCAATTCGGTGGCAATATGACGGCCTTGGTAAATTACATGGCGGTCTACGATTTCCTGCCGAGAGCCGAGTGACCACATCTGGTCAAAGAAGAGGTTGCCCAAGCCATAGTGGATGAATCCACCTTTATAGAATTCGATGGCTTGGGGATGATGAGCCTGGCTCCCGCTGACGATGACAGCTCCTGCATCCACCATGCTGCGAAAGTCTGCTTGCTGCTGTGGTGTTGGTTCGTACTGGTAGAATTCCCAGTATTGCAAAGTTACAATAGGCACATCTACCTGAGCCTTGAGCCGAGCAATTTCCGCATATAGGTATTCCATCTCGCAAGGTGCGGCTCCAGGGCTGTCTGCGGTGGCCCAGGCGTACTCTGGGCCCACGGGATTACAGCCAACGAAGGCAAAACGGTTGCCGTTGCGCTCTATCACCAAGGGCTTACGAGCCTCCTCCAGGTTTGCTCCGCCCCCAAAATAGGGCCAGCCTTCTTTGCGGTACATTTCCAGCGTAGCCAGCATGGCTTCTGAGCCATAATCCTTCACATGGTTGCCCGTCAGTTCGATGACATCTGTACCGACAGCACGTAGCAACTCGATGTAACGCGGGGCACTGCAGAAAGCCAGTGATTTCTGGTTGGGATCGGGCGTAGGGCACTTGTCCGTAAATGGTATTTCATTGCTAATGTGGGTCAAGTCAGCATTTCGCAGTACGGTACCGATCTTTTCGGCGGGGTAGAGAACGCCCTTGAGTTCCATGCGGTGAGCGATGCCGCGCGTTAGGGCAGTTACACCGGTCATCACCAACACGGTCATGCGCTCTGGGTCGCGATTGGTGATGACTTTCCCGTCCGGAAGCAGTTCTTTGGCTAGTTCTTCAGCCTTGTCCCCTGCCGCCCCAATAGATACAGACAGGGGATAATCCTCTACATCAAGCCCTTTATCGAGCACACTCGCCCCATCCACGGTGAGCACTTTCCACCGAGGCTCCAATTTGTGGAAGGGAACAATCGCCCAGGCGTAAGGGCGGGCGGTCCACGCAGCATCGAGCAGATCCGCTGCGTCTGTTACCGTGATGGGTGCCTTGGCGCTCGATGGCCCCAGCAGAGCATGAAGCATCCCCGAGGTCTCCGGCGTAACAAAGAGGGTGGGAACCTTCTTGCCATCAGAGAGTTCAGCCAGCGCGTCAGTTTCCCCTGCCCAGAAACGTTGGATGTCCACCCACTGCACGTCATCTGCCAGCGTCGGAAAAGGGGCTACGACCGCGTAAACCCAGCGAGCCAGTGCAACTGGATAGCTCATGCCCACGCGCAAATCCGCTCCTTCGGCGGAGGAAGCGGTAGTGACATCGCGCTTCGCCTGTCCGATACCTGAAAGAAGGGGAAGTGTGTTGGCAATCAGGTCCCTGATGGCGATGGGCACGGCCGGATCCACCCAGACGCGTAACGGAGCAGGTGTAGGCGTGGGCGTCGGAGGAGGCGGGGTAGCCGTCGCTGTTACAGTGGGCGTCGGAGTTGGCACAGGAGTAGGAGTGCTGGCAGCACAGCCAGTGATCAGGATAGCGAGCAATAATGTAATGGCTGCAATTCTGGACATGGCAGTTTCTCTGAAAGACTATCGGCTTGTTGCTGCCAGCACGGTTGCCCTTGCTCGCTCAGCGCCAGTCTTTGCCCTCTCGGTGGTGAGAAAGGCGCTTTTTCTCACCGGAGATGCTCCTCTAGCAGAGCTACCACATCTGGGTAGTCAATGCCCAGGCGCTTTACCGTCTCTAGAGTAGGGATCCCTTGTGCGTTCCAGCCACGGCGTTTGTACACAGCATCTATCAGCGACTCATAGCGCTGCTCGCGGTACTTGCGTAGGGCAGCGAGCTTTTCCTCAGTGCTTTTGCCCTCCGGCTCAAAACCAATCTCCCGCAATTGCTGGTCGTAACGCTCCGCACGGGATTCGTATTCCTCGACTGTGACCGGTCCCATCGAGCGGTAGGGGATGGCATCGTGCTCCCGGGTGCCAAAGCCCATCTTGAGGTTGAAGATACGCTGGAAATTGTAGACCCTTTCCGACATCAGGACCAGGTCCTCGGGTTCTTTGACGTCCTCCCGCCCAGTCACGGCGGTGAACAATTGGATGTAATTGCGCACATGCTCTGGCACCCGTGCTGCGAGGCGTGGTGGATACTTTCTTTTGTTGTCCGCAGGTTCCACGTCGTTCCAAGGCAATTTGCACAAGCCATTGAGGCTGAACCAGGTGCGGAACATGGGGAAATAGTGCAGCGCCTCCGCCTTGTCTTCAAAGGTTGGGATTTGCTTGGTCACGGCATCCATGAAGATGAGCCAGGCTTCGTCATGTTGCGGGCCTTTGTTCGCCAGGCCGTAGCCACCTTGCTGTGCCACGGATTCCTTAGACACGTACTCGGAATACTCCAAGCCCTTGCATTCCATGCCGATGTCCTGCAGAAATGCTGGATCCGCACCGTACTTCTCGGCAAAGAGCTGCTTCATGCGGCGCACGCCCTGTCCCACGATGACACCAAAGCCCTTGCCCTGCCCCATCTGGTGCAAGGTTTCCAACAGCGCCTCGGCATTGCCAAAGCGTAGTTCTAGGCCGCCTGTCCTTTCTTTGTTGAGAATGCCTGCTTCGTAGCATTCCATAGCAAAAGCCAACGCTGTGCCAAAGGAAATGGTGTCAATTCCATACGTATCGCAGTAAAAATTCGCTTCCAGCACAGCGTGTGGCTCGAAAACGCCACAATTCGAGCCCACGCCAGCGATAGTTTCATATTCTGGGCCATCTACATGAACCCACTGGCCTTGGTACGGTCCAGTGCGTGGCTGGAAGCGTTCTACACACTTAGAGCATGCTAGCGTGCACCCATACCAGCAACCATCGGGAATGCCCAGGCTGAAGTATTTCCTGAATTCCGTGTTGTACAGTTTCGTGGCTTCGGGATGCGAACCGTAGCGGAAGTTGTGCACGGGCAGCAAATCGAACTCGTTCATGATGCTGACCAGATAAGGCGTGCCGTTGCTGCGCATGTCATTCATGATGGGGTCCTGTTCGTAGATCTCGCGGTGCATCCTCTTGCCTACTTCGGTCAGTTCAGCCCAGTTGGCTGGGCCATTCGAGTCCCCCGTCACGCCGATGTATTTTACCACTAGGGCTTTGACCTTCTTGTGGCGTAAGACGGTGCCAATACCGCCGCGGCCGGCTTGTTTCAGGCGCACGAACTTGCGTCTTGGGTCATAGAAGCTCACATTCAGGCAACCCATCAGCGTATGTTCGGCGCCTGGGCCGGTGGAGACGGAAGAGATGCCTATCCTCTCCTCTGGCGTCTCGGCAAAGAGCTCCAGGAGTTGTTCAGGTAAGACATGGTTGTCATCAGCCAGCGCAGGGGCAGCGATGATCTGTACGAGGCCCTTGTTGCCATCTACGAAGATGATCACCTCTTTATCTGACTTGCCTTGGACTTCGATGGCATCCCAGCCTGCGAATTTGAGCAGAGGGCCAAAGTGTCCGCCCACATTGCTGTCCATAACAGTGCCGGTAAGTGGGGAGAGGCTTACGGCGATGGATTTCCCCGAGCCGGGGTAAACGGTCGTGCCCCCAATGGGGCCGGAGGAGAGGATTACCTCGTTTTCTGGGTCATTCCAACGGGTAGTGCCCTTTACAGCGTTCCAGAGCAGCCAGAGCCCAAACCCACGTCCGCCGACAAAGGTGTGCTTCATCTTCTCATCCACCGGTTTGGCGGCAATGGTATAGTCCGATACATTGACATAAAGCGTCTGATTTGCATAGCCGCGTTCGACTTTCGGAGGCGTATACCGGTATTCAGCCAGGATTTGCAATGCTGTTTGCTTTTTCTCTACCGCTTTCATGATGCCACCACCTTCATCCGTTTTTCTGTTTCGGTCAAGGGCGCCTCAGGCAAGTCCTCTATAGACAGAGCGCCTGTGGGGCATGCCTTGGCGCATTCACCACATGCAATGCACTTGAACGGGACCACGTAGTCAGGATGGATGTACATAGCCAGGATAGGACAAAAACCGACACAAGAGAGGCAACCAGTGCACAGTTTTTTGTTGATACGTACAATGCCATGCCTGTCACGGGTGAGAGCTAGGACAGGGCAAATGTCTATGCACTCGCCACATTGGTTGCAGACGGTTGCCTGGTATCGGCCTGGCTGGTCTTCTGATGCGGAGATACGGATGGCTGACTTTTCTGCGTTGACTTCTTTGAACCACGTCTGAGAACAGGTCTCTTCGCAGACGCGACAGCCATCGCACAGTTGGGGGTTGAAGACGAGTACTTTCATCTTTAACAGTCTCCTCCTGCGATGTAGATGCTAGCGCCATTGCTATGGCATAGCCACGAATCTGGGGCAATTGTAGCGCAAACTGCCCCTTCGAGGCAAATGAGCGGTGCATGAGGGTGTGGAAAATCTTGTCACCCTAGGTGAAGCGAAGAGCCTGCCCTGAGTATAACGAAGGGGTCTCGCGTAACTTTAGCCGTATTTCCCCGAGCACTGCGAGATGCTTCACTTTCCCTTCGCTTTCCCTTCGCTTCGCTCAGGGCAAGGCTCAGGGCAAAGGTTCAGCATGGCATTGGAAGGGCTTTTTCAACCCCCTCGTGGAAAGGCTATTCGGTATATGTGTCTTCTCCTGTTTTGCTAACGTTGAAGGTGCTGATGAGAGTTTCTCTGTTCCGGTGCCTCTTCTAGCCGAGTCCTCCAGCCGTTTTGGCGATTCCGATTGAATTCAGTACACTAATGCGCTGTGTGCGAATCCCGAGTTGCCCTCGGGTGTTTTGTAGTGTGCGGTGATCTCAAATTGCAGAAAGGAGTGTGAAGACATTGGCTAAAATCAGGGTAGCAATCATCGGCGTGGGCAATTGTGCCTCATCTCTGGTGCAGGGGGTGCATTTTTATAAAGATGCTCCAGATGATGAATTCGTGCCCGGTTTGATGCATGTCCGTTTGGGCGGGTATCATATCGGCGATATTGAATTCAGCGCTGCCTTCGACATTGATCAGAACAAAGTGGGCAAGGATCTGTCGGAGGCGATCTTCACAGCACCCAATAACACATACAAATTCTGCGATGTGCCCCACTTGGGCGTCCCAGTCTCGCGCGGCATGACGCATGACGGACTGGGGAAGTACCTCAAAGAGATTATCAAGAAAGCGCCTGGTTCAACTGCGGATGTAGTGGGCATTCTCAAGGATACAGGGACAGATGTGGTGGTCAACTATTTGCCCGTAGGCAGCGAAATGGCTACTAAGTGGTATGTGGAGCAGATCCTCGATGCCGGCTGTGGTTTTGTGAACTGCATCCCGGTCTTTATTGCCCGTGAGGAGTATTGGCAGCGGCGCTTTCAAGAACGCGGGCTGCCCATGATCGGGGATGACATCAAATCCCAGGTTGGGGCTACCATCACCCATCGCGTCCTGACTTCGCTTTTCCGCGACCGGGGCGTGCGATTGGAGCGTACCTATCAACTCAATTTTGGCGGAAACACCGACTTTTACAACATGCTGGAGCGGGAACGTCTGGAGTCGAAGAAGATTTCCAAGACGAACGCTGTAACCAGTATGTTGGATTACGAACTGGACCCGGGCAATGTCCATGTAGGACCTAGCGATTATGTACCCTGGCTGACCGACCGCAAGTGGTGTTATATCCGTATGGAGGGCACTACCTTTGGCAATGTGCCGCTGAACCTGGAATGCAAGCTGGAAGTATGGGATTCCCCTAATTCGGCGGGAGTAGTCGTGGATGCAATCCGTTGTTGTAAATTGGCGTTGGACAGAAAACTGAGTGGTACATTGATTGGCCCTTCTGCCTACTTTATGAAATCCCCGCCTGTACAGTACCCTGATGACCAAGCCAAGGCGATGGTGGAGGCGTTTATCGCCGGGGAAGGGCAATAGGGGATATTGGGCACATAGTAGTGAGAGAGGCGGGATGACACCATCCCGCCTCTTGCTGTAAAGAGAGCAAGGCCTGGCTATTTCTTCCAAAATTTCCACAAGGTGGTGAGGAGGTGGTAGAGGGGCTTGTTGTAGATGTAGTCATAAGCGCCCACATAGCGTACTTCTCTGCCCCCAAACCCCCGTTTGAAGCGGTATAACCCGCCCATGCCTGTGCTCAATATGCCTTGTTCTTCCGCCAAGGCGATATCGGAGCCAATTTCGCTTTCATCCACGTCAGGGATACCCCATAAGTCGTACGTTTCACAGCCTTTGGCTTTAGCCCAGCGCATCGCTTCCCACTGTAAGAGGTAGGTGGGCATGCGCTGCCGTTCTTCGTCAGAAGAGGCGCCGTACATGTACCAAGCCTTTTTGCCCCAGGTGAACACCATAATCGCTGCCAGAGTTTTTGCTCCGTATTGGGCTAGGAACAATGCAACCGCATCTTGGGCGGAGAAGAGCTGCCAGGCTTGGGTATAGTAGCTCTGCGTGTGGATGCCAAATCCGGCGCGTTGCCCCGTAATCTTCAGCAGTTCGTAGAAGAGGGGCAGGTCTTCTACAGTTCCCATGCGCACGGAGACTCCTTTACGTTGAGCAAGCCGGATGTTGTAGCGGGTCTTGGCTTTCATCTGGGCGAGTATTGCGTCTTCATCTTGCGTCAAATCAATGAGCACAGTACGGCGGGGCTGAACCGTTTGTTGGCTGGGAACAAATCCTTGTGCTTCGAGCCAGCCATATGTGGACTTCGCTTCTTCCCAATCAGGCTCCATTTTGAGGAAAACCGCCCGTTGACGGCGGCATGCAGTGTGTAGAGCGGACAATAGGGCTTGAGTGGCGGGTTCGTCCAGGGCAGAGGGACTAACCAGTGGGCCCTTGGGGATATAAGCAGTGGTCAGCGAACCAATAGGCAATGGGCGAAACAAAACTTGTGCTGCAGCCACTACTTGGTCTCCTTCGACGGCAGCAATACGCAACGGTCGCCATCCAAAAAGGGCTTTGAAATCACCCCATGTCCAAGACTGCAGCACGTGGCTTGTTGGCGCGCGCTTGACGAACTCGTTCCATGTTTGAGGGGCAATGCCTTTGTCTACCGATGTATGGATATGCATGGGTCTGGTTATATTATACAAAGAGCAGGCATGAACAGAAAAAGGCGATGGGTTGACCTCAAAGAACACCTTGCGGTAGTACCTTGGCTGCGATTGCTGGCGTATCTTTTCAGCCATTGCTACGTCATGTAGAAAAGGGGGATACTTATTGCTCGTGCTCTGCGAGCAAAGGCTGTGTTTTGCGTCTGGGTCACAGCCTATAACCCCCATTATGAGGGTGTTGAAAAAGCCCTTCCAACTGTCATGCTGAACCTTTGCCCTGAGCGAAGCGAAGGGAAAGCGAAGGGGAAGTGAAGCATCTCGCAGTGCTCGGGGAAATACGGCTAAAGTTACGCGAGACCCCTTCGTTGTACTCAGGGCAGGCTCTTCGCTTTGCTCAGGATGACAAGATTTTCAACACTTTCCATTTATAACGTTGTCAATATACTGTGATGTTACTTTTTCGCAACTACTTGCTTTTGACAAGGTCAGACAATGCAATATATAATGTTGTTTAATTACGCGCGAGATGAATCTAGCAAGCGAAGGAAGTCACCATGACCTATAGGGAGGCATATCCTATGGAAGAGAGGACCCTTGAACATTCCCCTGGGCGCCTGCAGACATCCTCATTATCCTCGGTTCACAAGCAATACGCTGCTACTTCACGCAGCGTCATCGTATCGTTGATTATTTTTGCGCTTTCCTTTGCAGTGCTTTTTGCAGGCCCTGCGCTTGTCCTCCGATTGATGGCGGCCGCTGTCGAAGACCCAATGGGTAGCTATATTGGTTATGCACCAGATGCCCATGCCGCACAAACGACGACTGTCTTTCAACAAGGCGTGTATCCTACGGCAGGATATACGGGCACCAGCGATACGTACATAGTGCGGTGGAACCCAACAAACAATGGTGGCACAGAGGGGCGATTGGTCATTGGGCAGTCTAGATACTGGCGCTCGTTGCTCTATTTTGATTTAACCCCTGGCAGTATACCTACTGGTGCGATTGTCAATAGCGCTGAGCTCATCCTTTATTGCTATGATCGGAACCAAGTTGGTAGCCTGGATATCGAGGTCTACCAGGTAAAACGCCCATGGACAGAGCTAGGAGCAACTTGGCAGAGGGCAACTGCTACTGATCTTTGGAGCATTGAGGGTTGCGATGACCCAGTTACGGACCGCTTTCCCACGCCTGCTTCTGTTACTACCGTTTCTACTTACCGGGAATTCCATCGCTTTGATGTGACTTCCATTGTACAAAATTGGGTCTCTGATCCATCGTCGAACAAAGGTTTTCTCCTCCTTTCTCCCACTCCTGTTGTGATCTATTACTATGCCAGTTCTGAATGGCCTGAGGCAGATCGCAGGCCTCAACTGGTTATTTCCTGGTCTTCAGGACCAACACCTACTCCTACGCCCACGCAAACAACGCCCCCGGGACCCACGCCGACCCAAACTGCTACTCCGACTCCCACTCCTACTGTTACACCTGCTGTACCTCCTGTGGTGATTGATAATACTTCTGCTTGTTACAGCGATTACCCCCCGGGCCAGTGGCAAATTGCCAGCGGGGGAGGTGGGTACGATGGGGGCTACAGGTACGAGACCACGAGTTACTTGACGGGCACAGCCAGTTTCTCGCCGTGCTTGGCTAGCCCTCTACCCCAGGATGGCGTGTACGAAGTGCAGGCGCATTGGAGTGTCCATGCCGCTCGGCCGGTGGCAGTTCCGTACACTATTCACTACTATGGGGGCAGTGCTACCGTTGCCGTAGATCAGACCAAGGATGCGAATGGCGACACGGTGCCCGATTTTTCTCCTTCGGGTTGGTACTCTCTGGGCTATTATCCATTCCGCGCGGGTACTGCCGCCGCCAACGGAGAGTATGTCGAGTTGAACACTTCCAGCCCTGGTGATACCTGCGCCGATGCGGTGCGTTGGCTCCTTGCCCCTGACCAGCCCGGTCCGCCATATACCTTGACTGTCACTGCTAACCCTACTGAAGTGCCATTAGATGGCATCTCGACCTCGCAAATCATGGTAACGGTTACGGATTATGTTGGCAAAGGGGTTGCTGATGGCACGATGGTCGGGCTTACAACTACTTATGGCACTTTACCGTATAAGTATACCGAAGCGGAGAGTGCGTCTGTCACCAAATTGGGTTCCTGGAGTACTGTTGCCGATGCCTCGGCAAGTGGCGGTGCATACATTTATTCTGACACTCCTGGCGACGAAGTATCTTGGAGTTTTTATGGTGAAGCGGTTTCCGTTATCTATGCCACGAATGTAGGTGGTGGCATGGCTGATGTCAGCGTGGATGGCATCTACCTAACCACGGTGAATTTTGCCAGTACATCTTCACAATGGCAGGTTGAACGTCAGTTAGCGCATTCCCTCACTCCTGGGATGCATATACTGCGTATCCGTCATGCCGGCGGAGGACGCATTTGGTTGGATGCTCTTCGTTCGGGCCCTGTAACCACAAATGGAGTGGCTACAGCCACCCTTCTTCAGCCAGCGGTCCCTGGCACAGCGATAGTACATGCAACGGCTATCGGAATTGACCTGATTGGCTCAGCTCCTGATTGGCCTCATGGCACGACCACGGTTTCTTTCCCCGGTCCTAGTGAGGTATGGGTAGATGATGATTATTGTAGTACTTGTTACAATGATGGGCACACGTGGAATTACGACGCATTCAGTGCCATCCAAAGCGGTATTGACAGAGTCATGAGCGGTGGAACTGTCCATGTCTTGGCTGGAACTTACGCTGAAAGTATAGCGATTGCAAAACCGGTCAATGTGCTAGGAGTGGATAGTGGGGCTGTATTTGTTGTTGGCACTGGGACTCCAGGCACCCGTGGCTTTTATATTAACCGTGCCGATGATGTAACGATTCAGGGCATTACCATTAGGGATTTTGACACGGGTATATATTTGAGGGGCACGGGTCCTGGCCTTGGACCTCAGGTCTATAATGCCACGATTGTCTACAACTCGTTCGAAAGCAACCGCTCTTATGCGATATGGGGCAGCTATGTGTACACCAGTACCATTTGCGGCAATGACATCACGCTGGGCAATCACGGCATTTACCTGGAAAATTCTCACGGGAACACGATCTGCTACAACACTATTTCTCAGAACCTGGGTGTTGGGGTCAAGCTGCATACAGGAAATGATAACTCCATAGACAATAATGAAATCAACAATAATCAGAATGTAGGCATCGAATTGGCTGGCCAAACGCAGCGCAACGGTGTCTATGGCAATAACCTCCACGATTTGTGGTGGGATGGTGTGCTTGTAAGCGGGACCGTAGCGTCAGATGTGTACGTAGCAGCCAATACGATTGCTAACACGAACCAGGCTTGGCTGAATGCGGCAGGTGCCCCCCCGGATCACTATCATAACCGAGGTGGGGTTGTCTTGATGGGCATTACTGCGGACAGTGAGGCCCGTAACAACCGCATTTCTGGTGCTTCCAATGCCCTGGGCAATCGCACTGATGCGGCAGGCATCTATTTGTTGAACAATACCGCGCCGATCACGATTGAAAGCAACTTGATACAGGGTGGTATAGGGCATGGCATCTATATCACGGCTTGTACTGGTCTCCCCGTTATCCATGGCAACAGCATCTATGGCAACAGCCTCTTTGGCTTGAACAATCAGCTCGCTACGCGCGTGCACGCCGAAGGCAACTGGTGGGGACGCAATGCCCCAACCTTTGGCCCAAGCACTCCAGCCGATATCCGCACTGCGGCAAGCGCCTATTATTCGCCTTCCATCTCGCTAACCCTGACCGCAGCGCCTACTTCGATTCCGGCAAATGGCGTAGCGACTTCTACCATCACAGCCACTGCCAGCGGCGGGGGCTATAACATCTTAGACGGTACCTGGATTACCTTTACCAGCGATTTGAACACCAGTATCGCTCCTGCCTTTGCTGCCTTTGGTGGTGGCCGCGCGAACACAGTATTGACCGCAGGGACGCTGGCCGGTGTAGCGACAATTACCGGTACAGCTGAACCCGGGATTGAAGGGCAGATTGTTACGGTGACTCTGACCGCTGGGGATCCCACAAGTTTGTCCCTTGTTGCGGTACCGGACACAGTCGCGAACAGCTGCGACAGCGCCCGAAATCGGGCTGTAATTACAGCTACCGTTCGAGATGTGTATGGCAATCCAGTACCGGGGATACCCGTAACCTTCACCAGCAATATCCTGGGCAGCGTTTTCCCAGGTTCAGTGGCTACATCGGTCACCGGCACTGCAGTTACGACGTTTACGGCGGGTATATCGCTTGGAACGGCTGTAGTAACGGCCACAGCCGGGGCGACACTGACCACGGCAACCAACATCACAGTCACGGCGGGTCCGCCTTCGGTCATGGGTATCCTGGCTAATCCCTCAACATTGCCAGCCAATGGTGTGGCTACCTCGACGATCACGGTAACCTTGCGAGATTGCCTTGCTTATCCTGTGCCAGACGGCACAATGGTGGCTTTTACGGCCACGCTTGGCACGATCTTGAATCAGGAGTATGCAGAAGCAGAATCCGCGGCTGTAGTTACTTCTACGGGGTGGACACCGGTACTTGATGGCAGCGCCAGTGGCGGTGCCTATATCCGCACCAGCACGGCGGGTGCCACCGCTTATTGGCTCTTCAGAGGCGAAGCCGTTTCCCTGATTTACCGCCGTTTCTCCGGGGGTGGGGTGATACGCGTGCGCGTGGACGGTGGTGCACCTGTGGTCATTGATACGAATGGCAGCGCTGCATGGATGGAGCGTGTGATTGCCACAGGCTTGGACCCGGCTGTCACCCATCAAATTGAAGTTATTTGCCAATCTGGGCAGATTCGGCTGGATGCTTTCCGTTCTGGTACCGTCAGCAATGGAGGGGTGGCGCGTGCCGTTTTGCGTGCCCCGGTACTAGTGATCCTGGGTCCTCAGGTCTACACAAGCACAGTCTATGCTACATCGCGTCTTGAGCATCCTGTTTTGCCCAATCTGGTTGGGACTACTGTGGTCACTTTCACCCAGGCAGATATAGTATGGGTAAATGACGACTGGGCTGGCTTGCCCAATGGCACTATGGTTACTTTGCCTCCAGAGCACGGAAGCGGGATGGTAACTATTGGTTCAGATGCCTTTGACACGATTCCCAAGGGCGTTGCTGCGGTGAAAGAAGGAGGCACGGTACAAGTGCTGACAGGCACTTATGCCTCCTCAGTGGTCATCACTAAGACATTGAACCTGCTTGGTGATGGAAACGCCGACACTTTCATCGTAGGCTCTGGCACGGGCAACGGCGTTCAGGTGGAGCGTTTTGCTGATGGTGTGACCATCGAGGGCTTTACTATCCGTAATTTTGGCTATGGCGTGCATTTGGACGGGCGAAGCGCTAACCACATTGATGGGATTGCCTTTGCGAATAATGTCATCACGGGATGTGCAACAGGGGCTATCACTGCCACATATGTCAATAATGGCTACTTTGCTGATAACGTGTTTTCCAACAATGGCGGATTGGGCCTTGACTTGTATGTCGGCGATCCCAACAGGATTGTGAACAACCAAATTGACAACATCGCTGGCTTCGGTTTGCGTATCCGGAACGCACTGGGCACGGAGATATCGTACAACCAGATACGTGATGTGGATTGGAACGGTATCGTTGTGGGGGATAGTTGTACCAACACCTTGGTGTTGCACAACACTGTACGCACAACCAACAAGGTAAACAGCCCATCTGGTTTTAACGAGGGCGGCATCGTCTTGTATAACACGACGAATACAACTGTTGAGTACAACGATGTCTCTGACGTGCGCGATGCAGGTGGAAGCACCGACACCGCCGGCATCTGGGTTGGAGGGAGCGACGCGGATGCAACCATCCGCTACAACCGCATTTTGTACAACGGCAACGACGGCATCCTGTTGTGGGGCTTTAACGCTGGTTCGCCGCCAGTGATCAACTGCAACCATATTTATGGGAACCTCCGCTTCGGGCTGAGGAATACACAAGTAACCACAGTCAACGCGGAGGGCAACTGGTGGGGGCGCAACACACCTACCACAGGAACATCCGCCCCACGAGATATCTACCGGCCGCCGACGAATGTGGACTATACTCCTTGGATTACGGTGGCTTTGACGCCATCGCAGCCAACAGTCGATGCAGGTAGCAGCGCCATCGTGATCACGGCGACTGGCTCCGGCGGGAGTTGCTTTATCCTCGACAATACGCCGATTACCTTTACCTCGAACCTCGGGCTCTTGGGGGATCCCCCACGTGCAGTGGTTACTGACACAATCAATGATGGTCAAGTAACTGTGCTATTCACACCGGGTACCGTTGCCGGTACGGCGGTCATCACCGGTACCGTGCCCAACAACGGTGTGGTGACGACCACAGTAACCATTTTGCCGTTGGGTCCGGCTTCGATTGATGTGACAGCATACCCGAACCGTATTACTGTGGGGGGTACCGCAGCGATTACGGCCATTGTCAGGGATATGTATGGCAATCCTGTACTGCCGGGCACCATCATCTATTTTGATACTTCGCTGGGCAGCGTTTTGCCGACGTCCGGTAGTACAGATCCCAGTGGAGTAGTGAACAGCACTTTGTATGCTGGCACTGTTCCTGGAATTGCAACCATTTGGGCGTACAGGGGTTCTGTCCAAGGGTTTGATTTGGTGGAGATTACGGCAGGACCTCCCTTTACCATTACTTCTTTGCTCGCCAATCCCAGCGCGATACCGGCCAATGGTTTGGCTACTGCACTGATTACTGCTACGGTCAAGGATCAGTATGGCAATCTAGTGCCCAATGGTACGATGGTTGGATTCACGACTACGGCTGGTTCCCTGCTGCATGGATACGTGGAGGCTGAATCCGCGAGCGTAATCCAGTCTGCGGGGTGGTCAACGGTAGCGGATGCAACTGCTAGCGGAGGACAATATATTCAGACCAGCACGAGCGGTGCTTCGGTGCGGTGGATCTTCAGGGGTGAGGCAGTATCCCTCATTTACCGGCGTTTTGGCGCTGGGGGGACTATGTTGGTGCGCATTGACGGCGCTGTAGTCATGACCATTGATACCAGTGGCAGCGCTGCGTGGGTCGAGCAGGTGGTGGCAGCCAATCTGAACCCATCCGCTCTGCATGAGATCGAGGTAATACAGCAGTCAGGCACTATTCGGTTGGATGCATTCCGTTCCGGCGTGGCAACGATGAATGGACAGGCAACTGCCCATCTCACTTCAGCACCATTGCCGCCTGCTGTGGCTACTGTCTGGGTTACTGGGATTGATCTCCCAGGTGTTGTCAGGCTTGCCAGCTCCTTCCCGACGCGCACGGTAATGGTAGAATTCCTTGCTCCCACTGAAGTCTGGGTGGATGACGATTATTGCAGCACGTGTCCGAATGACGGGCATCAGTGGGGTTTTGATGCTTTTGATAACATCCCGGATGCTATTACGGCCGTCGCGAGTGGAGGCACGGTGCACGTGGCGGATGGCACGTATACGGGTTCTGTCTCAGTAGGTAAGCCTGTGCACTTGGACGGTGCGGGGAGCGGTGGCACCACCGCCTTGGTTGGCACTGGTACCGGCAATGGCATTTTTGTCAACCATCTGGGAGATGGCACAACTATCGAAGGCTTTGCTATCCGCAAGTTTGCCTATGGCATCCATTTAGCTGGTCGGAGTGCTAATCCCATCCAGGGCATTACAGTTACAGGGAATGTCATCACGGGCTGTGCTACTGGTGCCATCACAGCAACCTATGTCCATGATGGATATTTCGCTGACAATGCCTTGCACCACAACAATGGGTTTGGTTTCGATCTGAACACTGGCAACAATAATCAGATTCGCAACAACCATATCTATGAGAATGCTGGCTTTGGCTTGCGCCTGTTCAGTGCAGCAGCGACGGGTGGCAACAATGTGGTCGCGCTGAATAACGTCTACAACGTGGATTGGGATGGCATCCGCATCGGCGTGGGCATGGTGAACACGCATGTTCTGAGCAATACCGTCTCCAACACCAATCGTGGCACCGGTGGGGGATTTGACTCGGGCGGCATTGCCCTTTATGGCACCACAGACACGCGTGTAGAAGGCAATACCATCACCGCAGTGCAGGATGGTGGAGGCACGTTAGCGGATACGGCAGGTGTGGGCTTGGATGGCGGCAATGTGCGGCCAATCATTGAGAACAACTTGATACGAAACAATGTGAATCATGGAATTTGGTTGTCAGCCAATGGGTATACGGCTGGCGGGCCAGCAGAAATCCATGGCAACAGCATTTACTATAATGGCAGGTTTGGCATATACAACAACGTAACAACGGCTGTCGCTGATGCTGAAGGCAACTGGTGGGGACGCAATTCGCCTCGGACGAGCACCAATTCGGCCGCTACCGGCTATGACATCTTCACTGGCGTTGGTGCCAACGTGGACTATACCCCGCCCATTGTGCTGACCTTGGCACGTGCACCAACAGCCATCGTCGCCGATGGGGTTTCGACCTCCAATATCACTGCAACAATGCGCTGTGCGACGTGTATCCCTCCGTACAACGTCTTGAATGGGACATTGATTACGTTCACTAGCAGCATGGGCTCTCTGGGTACACCGCCTGTAGTACGTTCGACCTTCAACGGTGAGGCGACTGTTGTCCTGCAATCTAGCACCGTAGCGGGGCGCTCGTATATCACCGCTACAACACCTTCAGCAGGGACAGCATCCACTTGGGTGGATTTCATCGCTGGTGCGCCTTATACCATTACCATGAGCGCTACACCTCCGAGCATATGGTCGCTGGCTTGCGCGTATCCGGGTTATCCGGTGGCCTCCACGATCGAGGTAACAATTACTGACCAATTTGGCAATCCCTGTGTCGGCCAGCCGGTTACCTATACCTTGACGCCAGGGATGGGTGCCAATCTAGCGTGGACCACGGGCGTGCTCGATGCCAATGGCTACCACCTCACGGTCCTCAATTCGGGCAATATCGCTGGCACTGTCTTGGTGACAGTTACAGCAGGGACAAGGGCGCAAGCAATCCCTGTGGAAATTATGCCCGGCATACCGCGGACGAGCATGGATTTGGTTCCTTTGCCGCCGGCGATTGCTGCGGATGGCGTGTCCACCGCTACGATCAGGGCGACGGTATACGATGATTGCCAGAACCTGGCTTACGATGGCACGATGGTGGGGTTTGTGACGAGCCAAGGCTCGCTGCCATACCGTTATGTGGAGGCGGAGTCGGCAGAGGTTACTACCTCCCCTGGCTGGACAACACAATCGCACGCCAACGCGAGCGGCGGAGCTTATTTGGAGACGAATACCCCTGGAGCATCGGCTTCGTGGTCGTTTATGGGCAGCGCGGTTTCGGTAATTTACCGGCGTGGGCCCGCAGGTGGTTCTGCACAAGTGTTGGTGGATGGCGTTCCGCACACCACGCTCTCGATGAATGCGGGGTCTGTAGAATGGCAACGGGAAAGTGTAGTGGTCACGGGGCTTGACCCGTTGGCTCCTCATACGATTCAAGTGCATTGCGTTACGGGCAGGGTGTATCTGGATGCTTTCCGTTCTGGTACGACAACTGTGGGCGGCGTAGCCATGGCGGTGCTGACATCGACACCGATATCCACCACTGCCTATATCACGGCAACGGCAGTGGATAGCCGCGTGCCGCATTTGAGCCTGACGGAGCGCGTAACGCGGACAACGACGGTGAAGTTTGAACGTGCCAACCTGGGTATAACCAAAACTACTGATCGTGTTGATGTACCCTCTGAGGAGATGGTCACGTTCACGATATTCTACACCAATACGGGCCAGGCACAGGGGACGAATACAGTGATTACAGACACATTGCCCATTCTGCTAGACTATGTTGGTTCAACCTCGGTGCCGGATATCGGTCCGCCAAGCAATCCGAGCGACAATGTTTGGGTGTGGCGTGTAGGGGATCTTCAACCGGGTGCACAAGGGGTCATTACACTGACCACCCGCCATAGCTGCCAGCCTGGACTTGGCTTGGTTACCAATACAGTCTCCATTCGTTCTCTCACTCTAGATGCGAGCGTGCAGAACAACAATGCTGAGAAAGCCATCCGCTTGGTGGCAAGCACGCCGTTCACTGTAACGGTTACAGCCAACCCTTCCTATATTCCCGTTAATTCCTCTTCGACGGTGCGCATTACCGTTTTGGATCGGTGTGGCAATCCTGTGGAAGGGAGCACGGTGTACATCACCACCAGCCTTGGCAGCTTCAGCGCCGCAGCGGTAATGACGCACACAACTCGCACCACAGATGGAAATGGACAGGCGACAGTTACCATATACAGTCAGTCTTTCACGGGCATGGCTGTAATCAGCGCCACGGCGAATAGCGCCATAGGGGTGGGCTATGTCTGGATGAATATTGGCCCAGCAGCACAGTGTGTAGCAGTGGCTGATCCGATGGCTATTCCCGCGGATGGAGTGTCCACGTCAACTATTACGGCGCGAGTGTTCGATACGGCGGGTTATATCGTTCCTGACGGGGTCTTTGTCGGCTTCACCACGTCCCTGGGCTCGTTGATTTACGAGTATGCTGAAGACCAGCAATTGACGCAGTCGCCTCCGGGTAGTTGGGATACGGTATCTGATGCGGCGGCTAGCGGTGGCACGTATATCTCAACGACGCTCAATGGCGCCTCGGTCTCGTGGGTCTTTTACGGGAACGGCGTTTCCATTGTCTACCGGCGTGCTCCTGGCGGTGGATGGGTGGACGTAGCGGTAGATGGCAATCCGCTTGGCGCCATCAATATGGGCGGCGCGCTCACCTGGCGAGCGGAGAAGGTGTACACTTGGGCAGGCGATCCCACAGCAGCCCACTTCCTACGGGTAACACACCGCACAGGCACTGGCCCAGTGTGGATAGATGCCGTGCGTTCTGGCGCGACCACCAGTGGTGGGCAAGTGATGGCTGTGCTCACTTCAGAACAGACGGTAGGTACAGCGACGGTAGCCGCCACTGCTGTGTCGGAGACGGTGGGCATTGTCCCGGTGTTGCTGCCAGGCTATGTGGATGTGCGCTTTGATCCGGCAGACTTGGTGATCACCAAGACCGTTGAACCTGCAGGCCAAGTGTCCATTGGCCAGAGGATTACCTTCACGCTGCGCTATGAGAACCGTGGCCCAATCACCGCTACAAATGCCTATATTGAGGATGTGATTCACGATGGTGTCATCAACAGTGGTTGGCTGCGGGATGTCTTCTTCAGTGTAATGCCTGAGACCCTCGTTGAACATCTGCACTACCGCTGGGATCTTGGCTCCCTGCCAGCGAGACAGAGCGGTGTCATTACCTTTGGCGGCACAGTGGTCGAGGATCAAGGGCGTTACTGGCCAGCGGAAACGGTGCTCACGAACACAGCCTCTATCGCTTCGTTGACGGTGGATTCCGTTCCTGCCAATAACACCAGTTGGATTACCAAGACCATCGTGCCTGGCGTGCCGGTTACGATCTCGCTCACGGCTACCCCGCACAGCATCCCGGTCAATTGCGCGGTCAGTGGCAACAGTGCGCTGTTGCGGGCGGAGGTGCGCGATATGTATGGTAATCCCGTGCGCAACGGCACCCCGGTTACGTTCACGACCAGTTTGGGAGGATTCCCCACAGTGCAGCAACGGGTGCGCTACACAACCGATGGCGTGGCTACGGTGAGTCTGAACGCTGGGACTGTGGCGGGTACAGCTATAGTCACGGCAGCAGTGGATTCCCTCATGGCTAGTACACAGGTGGTCTTTACGCCACAAAGTCCATCTTGGATAACCGTGAGCGCGGATCCTTCGGTAATAGCGGTGGGCGGGGCTACCTCGGTCATCGAAGCCTTGGTAGCGGATGCCTGTGGCAACTGGGTCGCCGATGGCACGGCTGTGGCTTTCAGCACAGATGCAGGCGCGATTGCTCCATCAATCGTGGGCACGGTGAATGGCAGGGCTTCTGCGGTGCTCGTATCAGGGACAGCGCCGGTTACGGCTACGGTCATTGCCACGGCAGACACAGTCAGCGGCACAACTGCTGTGCGCTTTGTGCCCGGTGAGCCAAGGATGAGTATTACTGCTTATCCTACTACCCTGCCTGTGAGCAATACGGCGCGGATAACTGTGACGGCCAGGGATGAGTTTGGCAACCCAGTGTTGGATGGGACGGTGGTTACGTTTACCACCTCTTGGGGCAGCTTTGTGGACAGTGGGATAACCAGAACCTTTACTACCACGTTAGGAGGCAGAGCATTTGCTACCCTACATTCGATGCAAGCTGGCCAGGCAGTTGTGCGCGCCGCCATCGGTGCCCATGAAGCAGCGGCGATTATCACCTTTGAGCCGTCGGAACCCTGGACGATTGCGCTCACGGTAGAGCCGGAGCTCATTATCGGCTGTGGAGGCACAGCGCTTGCCCGCGCGGTAGTTAGGGACCGCTATGGCAATCCGGTGCGTGATGGCACAGTTGTTGTCTTCAATGTCTATCCGGTAGGGAGCGCAGAGCCCATCGATGGCGGGCGGACAACGAACGGTGTGGCGCAGGCGATCATCGCCTCTGGGGCAAAGCCAGGTCCTGCTTATGTGCGTGCCTGGCCTGCAGGACGCGATACCTTCTTCACTGAGGTTTCCGTCTACTTTACGGAAGGCCCACCGGATCGCTTTGAGCCAGGGACACCGGCTGCTGAGCCACCGCGTCTGCTGGTTGGTGGAAAGCGTGCGACCATCAAGGTGCGGGTTTTGGATTGTGGTAACTATCCCGTGGCTGAGGGGACACCGGTAACCTTCACGCTTGTTTCGGGCGCAGGCACTCTGACGCCACAGACGACCAGCACAGCTAACGGTTGGGCGTATGCCACCTTGACTTCGCCGAATGAAACCGGCCGGGCGACGATCCGGGTGAGTGCAGGCGAACGCGAAGGAACAGTGATCGTCGAATACATCCCTGAAGCGCCCTTTGATATCGCCTTGACGGCTAACCCGCTGTCCATCGCTGCAAACGGCGTCTCTACCTCGACCATAGATGCGGAGATCAAGGATCGCTACGGCAACTATGTGGCAGACGGGATCGTGGTTGTCTTCTCCACCGATCTGGGTCGCTTCGAAACTGGGTCATCGTACACAACTTTTACAGGTGGCGGCAGGGCGAGGGCCGTGCTGATTTCCGGCACTGTACCCGGTATGGCGCGGGTAGCAGCGATGGCTGGGGGCAGGCGAGGCGAGACCTATGTAGACTTTTACTTCGTGCCTACGCCTACACCGACCCCCACGCGAACGCCAACGCCTACACGGCGCTGGTTCGTGCACTTGCCGGTAATCATGAAAAACCATCGCTAGCGAGTGAAAAACACAACCTCCTGCAGGCTCAAAGCCTGCGGGAGGTTGTGAAGGGTTTAGAAAAGCCGTATCTTTGGCGCCTTTGCCACGTCATCTGGTATGGACTGTACATACCTCATCGCCACGTAGGAGGATGAATAACTATGGATGACAGATTGCGAATTCTCAGGTCAGCGCTCATTTTCCTATTTCTGGTAAGCCTCCTTTTTGGAGCGCTGGCTTTTCTCCCTGCTTTGGCTCAGACATCGGAACCAGCGCAGCCTGGCGGATCTCTTGCCCCGCTCCCTGGTGACGTGTCTCAACTCTTGCGTCCATCTAATAGTGGGTATATCGTTGATGACGGTGATCCTTCGCCGTACTTTGTGAAATCAACTACTCCAGATGGCTGGACGCTGGTTTCAGGCAGCGGAGGCTGGAACAATGACTACTTGTATGCTTTAGCTGATAATGACGGTGATCTAGCACAATGGCATCCGGATCTGCAGTCTGGTTGGTACGAAGTATGGGTGCATTATTATGCGCATTCCAACCGACGTGACGATGCAGAGTACAAAGTCTATCATGCCGGGGGAGTAGTAACGCATCGGATCAACCAGCAACTCTTGGCCGATGGCACCCCCGCTCCTCCTGCAGGCGCCGATTCTGGTTGGGTGCGCTTGGGTACCTACCGTTTCTTGGGCAACCTGTATTTCGATTACGTACAATTAAGCGATGCGACCACCCCATCAGGTACTCCTACGCCGGGCTATGTCATTGCCGATGCTGTAAAGTTCGCTCCACTGGAAGTGTGGGTAGATGATGATTACTATGATTGGGGCATCAACGACGGCAAATTATGGGGAGTGAACGCCTTTAACCGCATTCAAGACGGCCTGGAGGCAGTGGCGAGCAATGGAACGGTATGGGTCAAACCAGGTACGTATGTTGGCCCAATCACAATCACCAAGGGTATTACCTTGACGAGCACAGGAGGGGCCGCTTCCACCGTGATCACAGTTGCAAATACCACAGCAGTAGATACGGCGGTACAGGTACTCGCTAGTGGCGCTACAGTGAAGGGCTTTACGATACAGAGCAATGGCGCAGAGTGGGGCATTGCTGATGAAAGCGGCGGTTTGTGGAGTTGGGAAATCGCTGATTATCGCGTAATGAATAACATTGTCCGTGGCTTTGAAAATGGAATTGTTTTCTATCGTGCCAAAGGTGAGGTGAGTTCTAACCAGGTTTACAGCAATACTCAGAGGGGCATCTGGATACAGGAATTTCCTACCAGCGGCCCGGGTCCTACCTTTGTGCTCAGCAATACCTTGTATGGGAATGGCGGAGCCGTTGCGGACTATGATATCCAAATCCATGATTCCTATACAGGCACGAGGGTGATGGGGAACCGTATCACCGGTTCAGGGGGTGCCGCAGAGGCTGGTATCTTTGTGTACAACACCGCTGGAGACCTAGTTATTGAGAACAATACGGTTGCTGGCTGCGCGGAAGGCGTGCTCATTTTGCAGGACAGCGGCACCGGGATTGTCCAGAAGGTGAATCTATATCGCAACGAGATCACTGGAGGTGGGACAGGCGTTCGCGTCCGGCGCACAGGTGGGAGTGCGTCGCTGCGCCAGGTGACGATTGGGGGCAGCCTTGCCAATGCCAACCGTATTTACAGCAACAGTGGGTATGAGGTGCGCCTGACCGGGTATGCTGCTAACATTACAGCAACTCATAACTATTGGGGAGTGTGCACATGGCGTGCAATTGAGGACGAAATCTATCACGATTACGATTCCGCTGCGTTGGGGTTCGTTGCTTATGAGCCAGCTCTTTGTGTACCCGCTCAGATTGATGTGCAAGCGGCGCCAGGTACCCTGCCGGCAGATGGTTTTTCAACCGCTGTCGTTACCGCTACCGCGACCGATTTCTTCGGAAATCCCGTGCCAGGCGGTACGATGATTGGGATTACTACGACCTTAGGCAGTGTTCCCTACGCTTATGTAGAGGAGAACGATGCATCCGTATCTCAATCAGGTTTATGGGGTACCGGTTTCGATGCCTGTGCCAGTGGGGGGCAGTACATTGGCACATCAGACTCCTCGGCTAGCGTATCCTGGAACTTCACTGGCACGGCCGTCTCACTCGTGTATCTCAAGGTTCCAGGTGGTGGGCAAGCCGACGTGTTCATTGACGGCAGCACGGTTGCCAGCAAGAGGATTGACATGTCCGCTTCCCTGGCGATCCCTGAGTGGCGTGTGGAAGAAGTCATCACCAATGCGCTGAGCGCCACAGGATCGCATACGATTACGGTGAAACCAGTCACAATCCCCATCTGGATAGATGCCTTCCGTTCGGGTGGCACGGCAGACGCGCAAGGTCGTATAGTCACTCTGCTCACCTCGGCGCCGGTGTCCGCCACCGCTACCCTGTGGGGTACGGTGTACAATGGCCGTATTATCACGGACTGCACGATGGGTGTCCAGCCTGTGGTTACCGACACCTTTGATGTGGTCTTCCAAGGAACGAACGTGGGTATCTCGAAGAGTGCTGCGCCAAGCCAGTTGAGCCCTGGGCAGTTGGTAACCTATGTGATTACCTATACCAACGAGGGCCCAGCGCGGGCGACGAATGTTGTGATCACGGATACGCTGCCGCCTAATTTCCAGTACGTATCCCACCGTACATCGCCCGCTCTGCCAGCACCACTGCCGAGTCCGCCTGTTACCTATATAGTGTGGAATATTGCCAGTTTGGCTCCGCGTGCAACGGGGGTTATTACCCTAGTGGCACGGCCTGACCCTGCGGCGTCTTGGCCGTCAACACCCGTTCTGAGCACCAATGCCGTGCTAATTAGCACTGGAGTCACCGACACCAATGCTGGCAATGATCAGGCCTGGGCAGATGTTACGGTTGTGCCAAATCCTCCTGCTTTCATCACGGTTACAGCCTATCCCGGTGCGATCCCTGCCGATGGGTCAGCAACTTCGGTCATTACTGCTGAGGTGAGGGATCAATACCATAACCCGGTCCTGGACGGGACACCAGTTACGTTCACTACTAGCCTGGCAGGCACTCTGTTTCCCTCGACCGGTAGCGCGACCGGTTATGCTTCCACCACCGGTGGCTTTGCTACCATTACGCTGCGTGGGGGCACGCTGGCAGGCATGAGCACGATCACAGCCACGGCAGGTTCAGCACGGGGGACTACAAGAGTGCAGCTCTTTGCTCTGGAGCCGTATTCAGTAGCGATCTCCGCCCATCCCTCTGTGATCCGCGTCAGCAGGGGTGACATCACAAGCACACTGCGCATTACCGTTACGGACCGCTATGCCAATCTGGTCCATGGGGCTGCCGTTACGTTGACTACCGATGCGGGGACGTTGCAGGCTCCTGGTGGTATTACGGGCACTGATGTCATTGTCACGACAACGAATGGCATTGCCCTCGCTGGCCTTGCTTCTGGGACTACGGTGACGACAGCAACGGTAACTGCTGCGATTACTACCACGGGGCGGCCGACGGCGACAACACAGGTGTACTTCCAAGCTGGGCTGCCATATACGATCACCTCAGAGGCTTATCCGACAACGGTGCGTGTTTGTGGAGGCGAAGCGGTGATCACTGCCGTGATCAAAGATGAGTTCGACAACTTGGTGGAGGACGGCACCCATGTAAGTTTTGTGGTTGCTCCGGGTGAGCGGGGTGATATGTACCCCAGAGAAGGACGGACAGTGAACGGGGTGGTTAGCTCTACATTGCGCACGAAGGCGTACCTGTTTGGGCAGCGTTTCCTGGATGTGTATATCACGGCTGGGCCCATAGGGTATCAAGTGATGCGGCCACACCATATTGACTTGGAAGTGGGCCTGGCTGCAGCCGTCTCCTTCAGGGCAGCACCATCTCCTGCCCAAGCAGGTGGTGTGCCTTCTCAGATTGAAGTGCGGGTCAGAGATTGTGCGGGCAACAGCGTGCAGGATGGGACAGCTGTTACTCTCACGAGTTCGTTGGGGACGATTACCCCCACGGTGACTACGGTCGCGAATGGGTTAGCCCTTGCAACCTTCTATCCAGGGTGCACGGTGGGTGAAGCAGTGCTCTCGGCTACCGTTGACTCGCGGACCTTTACAGGTACATTGCTCATCGAACCTGGTACGCCGTATTACGTCGTAGCGGATATTTCGCCGACGACGATCTCCAACTGCGGTGGTCGAGCGGTGGTTACCGCCACATTGCGCGATGTGTGCAACAACTTGGTCAAAGATGGCACGCCCGTGCAGTTTGCATCGCATTATGGCTACGTAAGTCTCTCCCGGTACGTAGCGTATAGCCAGAGAGGCGTTGTAACGGCGACGGTCATTGCTGACCGCAGCAAGAAGATTGAGCCGCGAGACTGGCCTACCGGCTTGGAGCAAATTGACATCACCTCACCTCCTGCTTTGTCGGACTTTGTGAACCTTTATATCCGCCCAGGTGCTCCAGAACGCATTACCGTGCTGGCAGATCCGGAAGAAATACCGATTCTTGGAGATGTCAATGGCTACAACATTACGGTAGTTGCTGCCGTGAACGACTGCAGCAGCACACCGGTATCGGACGGCACACCGCTAAGGCTGCAGACGGATAAGGGTATTTTCCTAGAATCAGCGAGCTGGTATGTGGATCAAACGACGGTTGGGGGCATGGTTACGGTTACGCTGACCTCGCAATCTATTGCCGGCAGGGTCAACATTACGGCGACATCGGGTTCGGCGGTTGGCACAGCCAATGTCTACTTCAAGCCCGGAGATCCATGGCGGATATCAGTGTGGCCATACCCGGCGACGATTTATGCCGATGGAAGGTCCACATCGTTGATTACGGCGCGCGTCTTTGACTACTATGATAACAATGTCGGTGCCGGTGTAACAGTAACCTTCCGTACGGACTTTGGGCATTTCCTCGGCACTGGCGACACCTGTGTAGCCACTACAAATGAAGGAGGATACGCGTTTTGTACTCTCGTCTCTGACACGCAGCCACGTACAGCAACGGTGTTAGTCAGCACGGAGAACTTTAGGCAGGGTTATTGCTACGTGTTCTTTGTCGCCCCACCTGAAATACGCTACTTCTATTTGCCCATGATCCTGCGCAGGAGATAGCGGGCGATCCTTCGCAACGGCACACAGGGCCTCGTCTTTACCTTTGGCGAGGCCCTGTTTTTATGCGTGACATGACAGGGCGAGGATATAACCACCAGGCGGTGTACTCGTTTTAGGCGATTGGACGCAGTCAATCGGGCCAGACGAAGGGATTAGCTAAGGAGGAGAATTACGGTACGCAATAGGGGAAATACGGTATCCAAATATAGTAGATACGCGTGGGGGTACTCGTCGGCGTGGGCATTAATGGCGCGGTTGGAGTTGGCGTGGCGGTAGACGTTGGCATGGCGGTGGGTGTCGCCGAGGGAGTGGGCGAAGGCGTCGCAGTAGGAGTGTGCGTTGGGCCTGGTAGCAGGTCAGCCAGGGCGCGATACATGTTCAATCTACCCCAGCCAAGGTAGGGGTCAGGGCCTGGATAGAGGCTTGAATTCACATCATCGGCTTGTGTTTCCAGCCTTTGCTTGATTTGCACATTGGTGAAGTCAGGCCGCCAGCTCCAAAGCAGCGCTGCTGCGCCAGATACATGGGGTGTGGCCATGGAGGTGCCTCGCTTGTAGTAGTAGTCATATGGTGGCAGCCACGTGCTGAGAATAGATTCACCAGGCGCTGCAATATCTACTTCGGACCCGTAGTTGGAAAAGCTGGCACGCTGGTCATTGGCATCGGTTGCTGCCACTGCCATCACCTCGGGGTATGCGGCGGGGTAGAGAACACTTCCCCCATTATTGCCCGTTGCAGCGACAATGAGAGCCCCTCTGTTATAGGCATAGCGAACAGCATCTCGGAGCAGAGACGAGGGCTCCTCTCCTCCCAGGCTGAGATTAATGACCTGAGCGCCGTTGTCTACGGCGTAAACAATTCCAGCAGCAATATCATAGTAATAGCCATCGCCGTGTTGGTCTAACACTTTTACCGTCATCACACGGGCACCCCAGGAGACCCCTGCGATGCCAATGCCATTGTTCGTTTCGGCAGCAGCAATACCGCTGACATGGGTGCCGTGGCCATTGTCGTCTTGGATGACGGGGTTTTCGTATGGCTGGCAGATGCCGGTCGAGCAATTCTGGTAGAAGTGCCAGCCGTGGATGTCATCTATCTTGCCATTCCCGTCATCGTCTATGCCATTGCCGGGAATCTCTCCAGGGTTGGTCCACAGGACATTACGCAGGTCTGGGTGTTCCAGGTGGATGCCTGTATCCAATATTGCGATGATTATCCGCTGGCAGTGCGCCATGTCCCAAGCCTGTGGTGCTCCGATTTTGGGTAAAGCCCATTGATAGGGCCATCGTTCATCGTTGGGCACTTCCAAGGCTTGTGCTTGATAGTTCAGTTCAGCGTACTGGACGGATGGGTCGCGTTGGAGTTGTTCTACCATGGGCTTTTCTGCACCGGCAGGCACTTGCCATAGCGTTACGTCCAGTTGGGGAAGACGAGCCAGAATTTTCCCTTGTGCTCCATCGGGGGGAGACAAAAGAACCAGGGATTTGTCTGGCGATTTGTATTTGATCAGGATTTGACCCGGAATGTAGGGTTGGCGCTGGGAAGATATTGGTGGATCTTGTGCACGCGTAGGCGGAATAAAAGCCATTCGTACAATTACTCCAATGGTTAGCGCCAAGACCAGAGGAAACCAGAGGGGAAACCTGGAAGAACTTTTACGGGTGGTGCCTTGAATGGGTCGGGTCATTGTACGGAGCAATATGCCTTGACAAGCTACATGGTAGGAAGGGAGGCGAATGGACACGTTGCCCATTCGCCTCCTCGTTCCGGCCAGGTTCAGGTGCAGCCTAGCGCACAATAGTGGTTGTCGCGCTGGCTGTAACGGTTTCGATCCAAGGGTGCGACACGGTGATGGTGGTTACTACCTGGCCAGTTGCGGTGGAGAAGGTCCACAGGGTGAACTCTTTGGTCCAGGTAGCGCCGGGGGCCAGCGATGGGATCACCCAAGAAGATGGGTTGGTCCAGATGATATAGGCTGGGCCGGTCCAGGTTGCAACCACACTCACATTGTTCAGTGTAGCACCACTCTGGTTCGTTACCGTGGCGGTGTAGCGGATTGGCCGTACAGGACCAGTGAACTGTGGCGCGGTCAGAGTGGCCGTAACCCAAGGCAGCTTGGTGGTTGCGGTCAGGTGATAGGTCCCGCGGCCACGGATGTTCACGATAGCCTCGTTGATGATGGCACCTGTAGCGAGAGGATCCACCTGCACCTGATAGGTGATGTAGGCATCTGGCGTGTGCAGAACCTTGCCACCAACGCGGCCTCCCCAGATGATGCGTCCACGCTCATCCATGTCTCTGCGGGTCAGCGGGTCTTTCACAAACTGGGCGCCGGTCAGTGAACCTTCGACGAAGGTGGTGCCCTTGGGGATAGGGATGTCCACTGTCGCCAAAGCGCTCGTGCTGGCAGCATCTTTGATGTGTACCACGTAGGTCAGGATGTCACCTGGTGCAGCGCTGGTCTTGTCCACCATCATCTCGCCGAGGAAGGTATCGGTATTGTTCCAGACAAGCACTTTGCCCCAGGACAGGTCAGGCGCTTCCTCGATGACCTTGATGTGTACGCCGTAGTTGTTCTCACCTGGGTTGCCGGTCGTGCCGCCATAACCTACACCCGAGGGATACCAGTACCAGGCAGAACGGCCACCAGGGTATTCAGACCCATCGAAGCGTAAGGGGAAGCCCTCAGGATACTCTGGCGGTGCAACGCCGTAATGGTCTGGAGCAGGCACCACACAACTCGAATCCCAGTCTTTGGTTGCCCAGATCAGGCGGGGGTCGCCTGGGCCGCGCGGTACATACTCAAGGCCTGGATACCAACCCAGTGAGTCATGGAAGGCGGACACGGCAGGCCTGGAGGGGAATTCCTCATCTGGGTTATAGTTGCGCCAGCGCTCGGTGACACGGAATGGCTCTGTATCGCGCAGACCAAAGGCGGCATCGCGCATCTGGATACGGCCGTGCAGGTTCGCAACTTCGTTCACATAAGCCGAGGTGGTAGAGCGCCAAGGCTCAAAATGGGCATCTACGAGCAAGCAGGCGCCCTTGGGCCCAAAGGCGGGGCCATCAGCCAGGTACATGAACACTTCGTTGTCCGTGTACTTGAAGTTGCGGTACCACAGTAACATGCCAAAGTCCTTGATGTTGTAGCGGCCACTGACCAAGCCCGCATCGAACCCGCAGGCATTGCGCCATTCCGCGATGTAGTAATGCGGATAGTAGAAGTAGCCATCGAAGCGAGTCCATTCTTCCACTACCCACTTCCCATTCGTGCCCTCGGCGTCATCGGAGAAGATCTCCGTTCCATCGGCGGTGATGACAATGTCATCCAGGAACCAGCCTAGACCGAGGACGGCTGGGTCGGTCTCGTAGCGGAAGCGCAGCAAGACATTGCTCTGGCCAGCATAGGCGCTGAGGTCCACCGTTTCATCGAGCCAACCCTCACTAAAGCCGGTGTAGCCAGGCATCTCGTCGCTGAAGAAGCAGCTGGGGTCATGCTCATCGGTGGTGGTCGTGCCAGGCAGCGAGGTCCATGTTTCGCCGCCGTCGGTAGAGACCTGCACGAAGCCAAAGTCCCAGCCCTCTTCAATGTCATACCAGGTCTTGAAGGTCAGTGCAGCGCTGGTCGCTGCGCTGAGGTCCAGCGGCGTGGCGAGGGTTAACTTGGCATCCAGGTAGTTCTGCCTGCCACTGTACCACATGTACTCGCCGCTGGCAGGTGCTACAGGCTGCTCAATCTGGGAAGGCAGGTTGATAATCAGCGAATCCTCTGTGCCCTCTGGTGGGCTACAAGCCTGGCCTAGGACAACCTCTGTCTCTGGGCTCATGGTGTTCAACACAACCGGATCGTTCCAGCCCAGGAGATATTTATGCCAGGGGTCGAGCCCGGGTGGCACTGCTCCCTGTGGCCAGCCCCCGCCCCAATCGTCAGCCATCAAAGTCCAGAAGCCAGGTGAAGTCTCCCCAGGGTTGTAAGCGTAAAGGTCAATGGCACCAAGGCTGTGGGCAAACTCGTGGGCGAATAACCCCACGTTGCCATTTTCCGCCATCATGGTGTAGGGGCCGATCTTCAGGCCGGTATTGCCAATTTCATAGTAGGGCCAAACTGTCCAGCTATGCGACCAAATCGCATGTTCGCCCACTCCTGATTCCACCAGCAGGGCCGTGCTGTCCTCTTCGCCCAAGCCAGCGTGCACGATCATGACCCGGTCCAGAACGCCATCGCCATCCTGATCGTAGCGAGCCCAATCAAAGTCCGGATAGGCGGCGACACAAGCATCAATGGCGTCTTTCACGAGGTCGCGGGGGTCTCCACCGCCGGGGAAGAATCCGTCGGCCAACCCTGAATAGCCAGCCGAGCGAGCACCAGGACAAGCATCAGCGCCGTACCAAGCTTCGGAATGCGGCACTTGTACCCAGCCAATGACATCACCATCAACCGTGTACAAGCCTTTGGACTGCTCTTCATAGTAGCGTTTCAGGCTATAGCCTCGTAGATCAATGGTAACAGGAGTACCATCGCCCAGGGTGTACTCGATGTAAACGCCATCGCCGAAGAGCATGTTCCAGTAATGCTCGCGGCTAAAGTCTTCTGTCCAAATGGCGTTATAACCGGGGTGAGTCGTAGAAGCAGGTCTGGGGATCTGGTTGTGCAGCGGTCCAGAATAGGTGAAGGTCTGGGTTTCGGTGATGATGCCGGAGCAGTCACCATAATCCTCGTAATCCACGACACCGGGGTCACCGATGGGATCCCAGATGTCACCAGGGTTCCAGGTCGCTGTGTCTGTGCCCGCGAACTCAACCAGGATGACCAGTAGGCGGTCGCTGCCTGTTTTCGCCAGGGCTGCTGCTTCAGCCGTGCGCCCTTGCATGAGCAGGTTCTCGCGCTTGAGCAGGCGTTTGTAATCAATAGGGTTCGGTGCATCCTTGGGTTTAAAGTACTTGGGTTTGGCGGGTACAGTCTCCTCCAGAGTAGGAACAGGAGGCTGTGCCGCTACAGCCGCTGGCAGTATCGCGAGCAGCATAGCCAGGATGGTCAGAAGAGCAAAACTTCTTACGAAAGCCTTTCTCATTTAGTTCCCTCCTTTGGTAATTTAGATTCTACTCGGTTTGCGTGCTTTTCGTAGGCGTGCTTTTTTCCATCACCCCCTTTCGTAAAGGTTGTGGTGCCAAGCAGTTGCATTGGGCAAGCTGGCTTGCTGCGCCTGTAGCAATCCTAAATGACTGCTCACCAAATCGAGCCTGGCAAGCGGCTGAAATTATCGCTCTGAATATGACCCCCGTGAACGTAGCACTGGATATGATAGTGTTTCCAACCGAGTTCGGACTGTCACGAGATGGCTTTTTAAAGGGTGCTTACATGGCAAATGTGCAAGGGGAATTTGTACTTACATTATAGCAGAAGCATCCAGACTTGTCAATTGCAGGCTTTCCTTCTTCGAATTTTGCTTTGGTTCTGGCGCTTAACGGCCGCTAACGGGATAGGGAGCAGTGATGTCATAATAAGTTACAACAAGAATGAGCACCAGCATCAGGATGATGCCCACGAAATGGATTAGGCTTTCACGGGCTGGGTCTATCCGTTTGCCGCGCAAAGCCTCGATGGCGACAAAGAGTAGGCGGCCGCCATCTAGGCCTGGGAGAGGCAACAGATTCGTGGCTGCGAGTGCTGCGCTGAGGGTTGCCGTAAGGTGTAAGAGGGGGAACCACCACCCACTGGTAACCATCTGTTGGGCAGCTTGCCCGGTCAGTTGAGCGATGCCAACAGGTCCGACAGGACGCACCAAATCCACCGGGATGAGACCGCGCAGCAATTTTATGGGTAGTAAGAATAACGATGAGACGGAGAGCAAAGTTTCTATTACCCCTCGATGGGCAGCTTCTAGCCATGAGTAAGAGACGATTTCTACCCATCCTGCATCGTTACGCACTGCCACCCCTCGCGACTCAGGTTTTACGAACCAGGGACCTCCAGGCGGCAGAGACAAGGTCAAGCGACGCCCTTGACGGCGGAGGGTAACCTTACGGATATCCCCATTGACCGACCTGGCGTATACGATCAGGTCCAGTACTGAGGAGACCTCATAGTCATCCACAGCCAAGATAAGGTCATTGTCCTCAAAGCCTATCGCTTGGGCTACGGAACCTGGCAGCACTTTTTGCACCCCTACTGCCAGGTCATGCGCGACAGGCCAACCGGTGGCGAAGCAGATGCTGAAGATAACTGCGGATAACAACAGATTCAGCATGGGACCACTAAGCAGGAAAGCGGCACGTAGAGGAGCGCTCTTATCCATGAACAAGGTGCCGGGTTCTCCTTCTTCTGCCAGGCGGACAAAGGCTCCAAAGGGGATCAGATTGAGGGTATAAGCGGTTTCGCCAGCGCGAGCAAGGGTAATGAGGCGGGGGGGATATCCCAGCCCGAATTCTTCCACATGCAACCCAATCCTTTTGGCAGCGATCAGATGGCCTAGTTCGTGGACAAACATAAGCAGGCTTAGCACAACGACGGCAGAAACGATGATGGGCAAGATCCCTCCTTACAAACTAACGGATGTCTATTGCCAGGCCTTTTTGCTTAGCATTATACTCCAAGAGGAAGTTTTTCACAAGCGGGCATTGTGTGGCTTACGTTGCAGCATCGTTTGTAGATAACCTCTTCTGTAGAAGTGGCAAATCAATCTTAGCCGTGAGGTCAATGGTCAGTGGACTAATAGAAACCACTCGGTCTACAACCACTGCATAAATGTCAGAATCGGGTTCCAATGTGTCATAGTTGATTTCCCTGATATAGCCAGAAAGGCGCTTTTGTCCTTGTAAATCGGTGATCACAGGGGAGAGCCAGTATTGCTGACGAGAAACGCGGGTCAACCGCCAAGGGGTATCGGGTTTGGCGGTGCAAGGCACATCGAGCTTGAGGATGTCCACACCTTCGGGCATGCCATGAGCGAGCAACCACCTAGCCCATCGTTGCACAAATACGGACGCAGGGTGGAAATCAATGTCAGGACTTTGGCTAAAGTGGTACTTTTTATCCGTCTCCAGCGACGCAGCCAACGTCGGGATGCCAAAACTAGCTGTTTCAATCGCTGCCCCTATGGTGCCTGAAATGGTGATGCTTGCGCCTAGGTTTTCGCCATAGTTGATGCCCGAAATGGCTAGGTCTGGCATCCTGGGCAAGAGGCACAGCAAGCCGTATCGCACCGTTTGCGCAGGCGGCTTGTCCACTGCAAAAGTGCGCACCTCTACGCCATCTATGACTAGACTGCTCTCTTCGACGTGGAGCGGGCCATTCAGAAAACTGCGGCTGAGGCCTGAACGCTGCATTGTCGGAGCGACTACCCAAACTTCTGCCAGGGTAATAACACTGCGCACGGCTGCAATTAACCCTGGCGAGGTTACTCCGTCATCATTGGTGATGAGAATCAAAGCGTGGTTTCCTCTATCCATTGCAACTTTGTGTCCCCTTTCCATTCTTGCCTTTCAATCTTCGACAAGTTTGTCCCTTTTGTCAAATGTTCGGCTTCCTCTCAAGTTGCCCGCAAGATGATAAGAGGAGTACAATAGCGCAAGCGCATCATTGTGGAAGAGCTACACGGAGAGAGTTCTGCATGTTTTTATTGGAGGTGGTATACGGGGTCTTGGCGGCATGGCTGGCTGTGTATGGACTGAACAGCCTAGCATTGACTTTTATCTATCTCTGGAGAAGAGCGCCACGGCCGCCTATCACATTACAAGACGAGAATTGGCCTGTTGTTACTGTGCAGTTGCCCATTTACAATGAGCGACATGTGGTAGAGCGCTTGATTGCTGCTGTCGCTGCCCTGGACTATCCACGTGAGTTGCTACAAATTCAAGTGCTGGATGATTCCACTGATGATACTACAGCGATTGCACAGCAAGCAGTAGCGCATTATGCGCGGCAGGGGATACAGATCGAATATCTACATCGTGCCCAGCGGATAGGGTTTAAGGCTGGGGCTTTGGCTGAGGGCTTGCGTCGTGCACGGGGAGAGTTGGTGGCTATTTTTGATGCTGATTTCGTTCCGCCGGCAGATTTCCTACGCCGCATTGTGCCTTATTTCTCCTCAGCCAATATCGGTTGTGTACAGGCACGGTGGGGGCATTTGAACCGCACCTATTCTATCCTGACACGGGTTCAGGCAATGGGCATAGATGGGCATTTCGTGGTAGAGCAAGGAGCGCGTAGTCAATCGCGTTTCTTCCTCAATTTCAATGGCTCTGCAGGCGTATGGCGTCGGGCTTGTATTGAGGATGCAGGGGGGTGGCATACAGATACGTTGACCGAGGACCTTGACCTCAGCTACCGTGCTCAGTTGGCGGGATGGCGCATCCTCTACGTGCCCGGTGTGCAAGTGCCGGCGGAATTACCCCCTCAGATGGATGCTCTGCGCCGCCAACAAGCGCGCTGGGCACAGGGAAGCATCCAAGTGGCACTGAAGCTTTTGCCCTTGCTATGGCGCAGTAGGCAATCCTGGTACATCAAGTGCGAGGGAACGCTCCATTTGACTGGCTATCTGGTGCATCCCCTGATGATTGCCACCTTGCTGTTAAGTTTGCCTATGTTATTCGTCGATAGCAATGCCACTGCTTTTGTGCCTTATTTCCTCTTTGCCACGGTAGGGCCACCATTACTGTACTTAGTAGCGCAGTACGAACGCGGCCGTGGCTGGTGGCGTGAATTGCGCTTTGCACCATTTTTGCTATTGCTTGGCATGGGATTGGCTTTGAACAACACGGTAGCGATGATGCGTGCATTGCTTGGACGGCAGGAGGAATTCCAGCGTACGCCCAAGTTTGACATCCGTGAGAACAGCGGTCATTGGCATGGCAGCACATATGCGTTGCACTGCAGCCCGCTCGTCGGGCATGAATTGTTGCTCGCTGTATTTTCCCTGTTCGTGGCGGCACTGGCGATGCACGGGGAGAGCTATTCCCTTGCTTTGTGGTTGGCTTTGTATGGATTGGGCTATGCTTATGTTGCAGGGACAAGCCTTATTCAAGGCTTGCAACAGCGAAATAAGGGACTACGCCAGCGAAGAGGCGATGCCCGTGCAAAAGAAGCCAGCGTGATGCGAGTGCATTGACAGCCGGTAACGCGGCGAGTTATGCCTTGTCTTGCTGCTGAGGAGCGGCTTGCAGTGTTTGGATAATGGCATGGTTCGCAGCGGGGAAGGCATACTCTCCTAGTTCCTCTGGTTTGACCCATTTCCAGGCAGTGCAACCCAGGTTCTGAGGCTCACCGCTTACGTACTGGCAGTGGTAGGCGTAGAGCGTGATGCGGAAGTGGGTGTAAGCATGGCGTACTTTGGCGAGGAGCTGCCCCACGCGAATTGCAATGCCAAGTTCCTCGCGCACTTCTCTCACTAGGCACTCTTCGAGGCTCTCTCCAGGTTCTCGTTTGCCCCCAGGAAATTCCCATAAATTACCCAGCAAGCCGTGCGGGGGGCGTTGAGCAATGAGAATGAATCCATCGCGCCAGATTACGCCAGCAGCGATCTCATCATGCGGTATGGTTTTCCTCGGTTGCCGTAGGGGCAACTTTTCCTGGATATTCAACCGCCGCGCCTGACAGGCTTCAGTCCAAGGGCATTGGGCACAGGCGGGTTGGCGAGCAGTGCAAATGGTAGCACCCAGGTCCATCAATGCCTGATTGAATGCGCCTGCCTGACCCGGGGGAAGCATTTGAGCAGCGAGTTCCTGAATATGTTTTGTAGCCTTTGAGGGAGATAAATCTGCCTCAATCCCGAACAGCCTGCTGAGCACGCGCTTGGCATTGCCATCTACTGCGGGATAGTCCTGGCTAAAGCAAATGCTGAGGATGGCACCGGCAGTATAGGGGCCAATGCCAGGCAATGCAAGGAGGGCGTCGAGTGAATGGGGCAGTTGACCGTTGTACTGTGCACACACTCGCCGTGCCAATTCGTGGAGATGGCGTGCTCGTGCATAGTAGCCCAACCCTTCCCATGCTTTAAGCACTTTATCCAGGCTTGCCTCAGCCAGAGATGCCCATGTGGGAAACAGTCCGAGAAAGCGTTGATAATAGGGGAGCACGGTCTGGACCCTCGTTTGATGCAGCATGAACTCAGCCACCGTGATTGCATAGGGATCGCGGGTGTTGCGCCAGGGCAAGTCCCTGCGGTTTTCTCTGTACCAAGCGAGGAGCAAGCGTGAGAGTTGGTGTAATGAAGGCTTACCAGTCAAAGTCATCCTCTTCTGCCAAACGACCTAACCGGCGCAATGCCCGCCACAAGCGTTCTTCCCAAATGCTGCCATGCAAGAGTTGGTTGATTTCCTGAGCTTCCAGTAGACGTCCCCAATGGGTAACGATGAACGTGATACGTCGCCATTTACGGCTGACAATGGGGTGAGGCAAGGTACGCAGCTCCCCAAGGTGCACTTTGTAGTAGAGTTCATTGGCGCGAGGGTGAGACGGTTCATCTGGCAAGAGTTGGATACGTGGTACCATTTCCCATGTGGTAGTATGGGCATAGTAGTTGATAGACCATTTCTGCTCGCCAAACTCCTTGGTCTGATAAAATGCGAGAATGGGTGCATGGAAGCCCCTTTGGGGCAAGTGCTTTACAGGGATGCGGTACCAGTGTTGGTCGCGCGCAATGGCGAGATCACGTGGATTATTCATAATAGCGATCAGTACAGTGGTATAGCGGTCAGGTTCCATGTTGTGCTCCTCGTCTTGTTCAAGCCGCGTGTGCTCAAAGGAATAGGTGGTACATTTTGCCAAACTGTAGCGCAAATCGCGAGGCTTGTCAAAGGGATCTTGTCATCATTTGACTGCATCCAGCGAGATGGGTAATATAGCCGCTGCGCAAGACTCTGTTGAGGAAGCGTTCCAAAGGAGAAACCACAGACTATGTCGTTCACAACACCTGAGTGGGTGAAAGATGCTATTTTCTACGAGATATTTCCGGATCGCTTTGCCTATAGCAAAGCGGTGCCAAAGCCCCGGCATCTAGAACCATGGGATAGCCCGCCTACGGCGCATGGGTTCAAAGGCGGTGATTTACTGGGCATCGTAGAGCACCTGGACTATTTGCAGGACCTGGGCATCAATGCCATCTACTTGACCCCTATTTTTCAGTCTACAGCCAATCACCGCTACCATACATATGACTATTATCATGTTGACCCACTGCTTGGCGGGGATGCGGCGTTTCGCACTTTGCTCCATGAAGCGCATCAGCGCGGTATACGGATCATTTTGGACGGCGTCTTTAACCACGCCAGCCGGGGATTTTTCCAGTTCAACCATATTCTGGAAAACGGGGCAGATTCTCCCTATCTGGATTGGTTTATCATCAATGGTTGGCCATTGCATGCCTATGACCCGCAGCGAAAACCTAATTATGAAGCTTGGTGGGGGTTGCATGCGTTGCCCAAATTCAACATTAATTCGCCAGAAGTACGGGAGTTTTTGCTAGGCGTAGCGCGCTACTGGATTGGGCAAGGTATAGATGGCTGGCGCCTCGATGTTCCTGGGGAAATCAAGGATGATAATTTCTGGCGCGAGTTTCGCCGTCGAGTCAAAGGGGCCAATCCTGATGCCTATATCGTGGGCGAAATTTGGCATGATGCCCGACATTGGCTACAAGGGGACCAATTCGATGCTGTGATGAATTATCTGTTTACCAAGGCTTGCCTCTCCTTCTTCGTTGGACGAGATCTGAACCCGGCGTTGGTCTCTGGAGTGGGTTATTATCCAGTGCAACCGACGACGGCTGAGGAATTTGGCGCTGCCATTGACCATTTGCTGGGGTTGTACCTTCCGCAGGTCACTCAAGCGCAATTGAACCTCCTGGACAGCCATGACACGGCGCGGTTTCTGACCTTGGCACGCGGTGATGAGTCTGCTCTGCGCCTGGCTATGTTGTTCATGATGTGTTATCCAGGAGCGCCTTGTATTTACTATGGCGACGAAATAGGCATGGAAGGTGGTAAGGACCCAGACTGCCGGCGTGCTTTCCCGTGGGACGAGCGAAAGTGGAATAAGGAGCTTCTTGGCTACGTGAGGCGTTGCATTGCTCTGCGCAAATCACACCCTGCCCTGCGGCGTGGTGAGTACAAGACCTTATTTGCCCAAGGGGGACTGTATGCCTTTGGGCGCAGGCTGCTTTTGGAAGGGTTCACCGAGGAGACTTTGCTCTGTGTGTTCAATGCAAGCCAAGTACCGTGGGAATTGCGTGTGCCTGTGCAGGACTATTTACCAGAGGGGACAGTACTGCACGGAGCCTGGGGTGAAGGCACAGCCATGGTGCAGGATGGGCACCTCATCGGGCTTACTGTAGCAGCCCGTACTGGTATAGTGCTGGAAGTTGCTGCTCCCGGCAGGTGACCAGGAAGCGCCTCCTAAGAGAGTGTTGAAAAAGCTCTTCCAATGTCATGCTGAACGGAGTGAAGCATCTCGCGGTACTTGGGAAAATACGGCTAAAGTTACGCGAAACCCCTTCGTTATACTCAGGGCAGGCTCTTCGCTTTGCTCAGGGTGACAAGATTTTTCAACACTCTCCTCCTAAGGCCGTGTGCGTCTCGTTTGTGGAGCAGACGGTCAGGGTCGGGTGAGAAAGTGTCCCTTTACCAAAGGAATGATGCAGGCAAGGTCGCCATCCTCAATCACAAAGTGCGCTGCCTGACGCACGCGCTCATCACGAGGGCAGACGGCGATCGCCAAGCCTGCTTGGGCAAATAGGTCTACATCAGCAGGGCCATCCCCCACTGCTAGGCATTCTTCTATACGTGCTCCTACCTCTTCGCGCAATTGAGCCATCCATTGGCCTTTGGTGTGTTCCATGACATGGACAATTGCTTCACCTGTGAGGCGTCCATCCTGGACAATGAGTTCATTGGCTATAGTGCGCCACAAGCCCAGTTCGGCTGCCACCTGGCGAGTATGCACATCCAGGCCGGTGCTGATGACCGCCGTGCGCACGTTGTTGTGCCGCAGGAACTGAAAGAGGGCATGAACCCCTGGGCGATACGGGCTTGCGCGGAAGATAGCCTCGACCCTGGTCAGCTCGACCCCCTTCCAGAGCGCGGTGTCCAGACGCGCCCATTCCAGGTAATCAATCTCTCCGGCGAAGAAACGTGCGCGGTATTGTTCTGCTTCCTGCTCGAGCCCCAGTGCTTTGTGCAAATACATCCAGGGGCTAGAGGCTTCCTTCAGTGTGCCATCCAGGTCGAATACAGCCAGGCGCAATGGCCAAAGCGGAGAATTGCCCGTTTTCTGTGCGTTTCGCTTTTGCGCATCCATGATATGTTGTCCTTTCATATTGAGCGATTTGGATTGTGGGAGTTGCTCCTTGGCATCTTCCGGGTTGGCAGCGCTCGGATATAGCCATTGCTCCAAGATTAGCATAGGAAACCAGACTTGACAACTTTGGCAATTTGTGCTAGAATGTAAATAGTTAGAAACAAGATCTCGTTCGCCTGTGGCGAAAAGATCCAACAACCGACGAAGCAGGAAACATACAAGGGCACGGCAAGGGCATCTGCTCAAGCCGAGGTAAGTGTTTTGCACGTCGGTTTTGTCTTGTTTGGCTGATTTGACAATTAAGAGCATTTTTGCTATAATATCTTTTGCTAAAAGGCACCTTAACAACTGAAGAGTGATAGGAAGGTCACGCGGAAATTTGGGGTCCAAGTCAAATCCAAAGTGGTTTTGAACCACATAAACTGTACGGAGGGTTTGATCCTGGCTCAGGATGAACGCTGGCGGCGTGCCTAACACATGCAAGTCGAACGGGCTGGCGCTTAGCGGAAGCCTGCCGGAGGTGGTGATCACGAGAAATCGTGAAAGCCGCTGATGGCAGGTGGAGGCTATTAGCCGGCCAGTGGCGAACGGGTGCGTAACACGTGGGTGACCTGCCCCAAAGTGGGGGATAACTATCCGAAAGGATAGCTAATACCGCATGTGGTTCCACATTCGTTTGTGGAACTAAAGGAGCAATCCGCTTTGGGAGGGGCCCGCGGCCCATCAGCTAGTTGGTAGGGTAATGGCCTACCAAGGCGATGACGGGTAGCTGGTCTGAGAGGACGATCAGCCACACTGGCACTGAG
>JACIWX010000004.1 GCA_014360755.1 Chloroflexota bacterium
AGTACTTGGGAAAATACGGCTAAAGTTACGCGAGACCCCTTCGTTATACTCAGGGCAGGCTCTTCGCTTGCTCAGGGTGACAAGATTTTCAACACTCTCCATTGGTCAACAAGCAAGACGGGAGATGGAGCGGGTGAGGTATATCCGTGGGCAGAGCCTGGTCGAGTTCGCCTTGACGCTGTCGCTTTTGATGCTGATCTTTTTCGGCGTTTTCGACCTAGGGCGCGTTTTCCATGCCTACATCGTTATCACGAACGCGGCACGGGAAGGCGCCTATTATGGCTCTATGCACCCTTCTGACAACAGTGGCATCGTAGCACGGGTTATCGGCGAGGCGCAAGGTTCTGGCATTGCCCTGAGCGATGCGAACGTGAGCGTCTCTTCCTCCGGTATCAGTGGCACACCGATATGCGTCACGGTGTCTTACGATTTCACGTTGCTCAGTTCTTTTCTGTTAGGGGGCCGGACCATCCGGTTGCAAAGTTGTGCGGAGATGGTGATATACTGAGATGGCTCGAGCATCACTGCTGTGGTTTGAGGGTGTTGACAAATGGTACCCATTGTCATGCTGAACGAAGTGAAGCATCTCGCTCCCCGTGTCGTGGAGATCCTTCGCTGCGCTCAGGGTGACACTGCGGGGTATTTTCCCCAACCCTCCTGGTCTGTTGGAACAGCTGAAGCCGTTCATTGTGGAAGGATGACCGCAGTCGCTACTACAAACCGTAAACGAAATCGTCAATCAGAACGCGGCGATAGCCTGGTTGAACTGGCGCTGATTTTGCCTATTTTGTTGCTCATTCTCATAGCCATCCTGGATTTTGGCCGCGCCGTCTATGCCTATCACGTAGTGGCAAACTGCGCGCGGGAAGGTGCACGTTACGGAGTGGTCTCCGGACGCACTTCGTCGCAAATCGAGGGAGTGGTCAAGGCTGTTGCTGTGGGCCTTGATCCCAGCAAACTGACCGTTACGGTGAGCAATCCTACCGCAGATACGGTCAGAGTGGAGGTAGATTATCGCTTTGAACTGATTACCCCGCTTGTCGCCCAAGCCATAGGCCATGACGCGTTGGTGCTCCACAGTGCGGCGACGATGTACAAGGGATATTGAGACAAGCCATGGGCAAGGAGCATGGGCATGAAAAGCAGGTTTATAGACCAAGAATCGGGGCAAGCCTTGGTCATCGTGGTCTTGTTCCTAGGGGGTCTGCTTGCTATGCTCGGTTTGGTGGTGGATGGCGGCAACATCTATTTGCAGCGGCGCGCCATGCAGAACGCCGCCGATGCCGGAGCCATCGCTGGTGCGCGTGTCCTGGCGCTCAATGGCACTCCCTCGGAAGCACAGGCTGCCGTCCAAGAGTATACCGTGCAGCGCAACCGAGCAGATAGTTGCGAGAGCACGATTAATGGGCCTGTGGTTACGGTTTCTGCCCATAAGAGCGTCGAGATGACCTTTGCACGGATCGTGGGGGTGCAACAGGTATCCATTAGCGTACGAGCAGCGGCTGCTTTCAAGCCGGTGCGCGAAGCCCGAGGACTTGCACCCATTGCGATAAAAAATTTTGATTATCAGTATGATCAAACCTACACCATTTGGGATGATACAAAGGACCGCGACCCGGAAAGCGGTAACATCTCGGGGTCCTATCGAGGCTGGCTCAATTTGGAGTGCGTGTATCCCATGAGCTGTGGCGATGGAGGGGCCAGTCAACTGAAAGAGTGGATGCGCAATGGTTACCCGGGGTTGGTAGAGCAAAATACCTGGATACGGGGCAGCAGCGGCACCAAGACCTCAGTGCTCCAACAAGCCAGCGTAGGCCAATTGCTGCTCATCGCGGTATATGATAGCATTCAAGAACTTTACCCAGGCAAGTCTTACTATCGCGTGAAAAAATTTGCCGCTTTCAAAATCACGGCAGTTCATTTCACAGGCAATCCCAAGGGACTGGAAGGCAACTTCAAGGGCTATGTCATCCCTAGCCCCCCGAGTGATGGCGAAGATGGCGGCTTGAGGACCATTGTTGTGACGAAATGAGAGGGATGAGATGAGAGGGAGAGGCTTTTCCAAAGATCGAGAATCAGGTCAGGCATTGGTTATCATTGTGTTATTGCTCCTCGGAGTGCTCGCCATGCTCGCTTTGGTGGTGGATGGCGGCAACATCTATTTGCAGCGGCGCGCCGTGCAGAATGCCGCCGATGCCGGAGCGATGGCAGGCGCGCGCGTCCTGGCGTACAACGGCACAGGGAGCGCAGCACAAGCGGCAGCCCAGGATTATGCCGTGCAGCGCAACCAGGCTGACCGCTGCGACGTCATCATCAATGGTGCACAGGTTACCGTCATCGCCTACAAAGACGTGGCGATGACCTTTGGCCGGCTACTGGGCATCCAGCAGGTTACGGTCAGCGCACGGGCAACGGCACAGTGGGCGCCTATTAACGAGTTAGGAGGCCTTGCCCCCCTATCTATTCGCGAATTTGATTACCAATTTGGCGTTCCCTACACTATCTGGGATGATGAGGTCGATCGCGACCCCACGTCGGGCCATATTTCGGGCAGTTACCGCGGCTGGCTCAACCTGCCCTGCGTGTATCCCCAGAGTTGTGGCGCGGCTGGCTCAGACTTGTTGAAAAACTGGATGCTCAACGGCTGGTCCGGCACCACTCGCGTGGACACCTGGATCGCCGGTGATGGGGGCGTCAAGGCGGCGGTCATCCAGCAAGCGAAGGTGGGCCAGGTGCTGAAAGTCGCGGTCTTTGACCGCGTCGAGGCAAAGTACAGCACGCAATCGTATTATCATGTCGTCAAATTCGCTGCTTTCAAGGTTACCAATGTGTACGCCACCGGCAACCCAAAGGGCATCCAAGGCACCTTTGAGTACATGCTCAGCGCTGGGCCACCAGGCAGCGGAGCAGACGGTGGGTACAGGACGATTAGTCTAATGCGCTAGGAGTGTAGACGAGGATGAAAAGGCGCGCGGGGTGCATTTGGATCGGAGCAGGGATTGTCCTGGCTTTGCTGGCCGGTGTGCTGGCTTTTTGGGCGGTGCTGCAAGCGTCATCGCAGGCAGCCACGCCGGCGGCGCGCACGCCTACGGTTGAAGTGGTGGTTGCTTCCCGCGCCATAGGCGCGCGTGCAGTAATCTTGCCTGAGGACGTCGAGGTACGGGCTGCGCCGGTGGACATTGTACCGGAGAACGTCATCCATCAGGTGGATGCGGTCGTGGGGTGGGTAACGCTGAACCCCCTCGCATCTGGCGAGATGATCCTGAGCAGCGACATCGTCTCGCCTACCATACAGGCAGGCTATTTTGCCCTCGCCATGGACAAGACCAAAGTGGCGATGGCTTTCCCTGCCGATGACCTGATGAGCAGCAACAACCTGCTCAAGCCTGGCGACCATGTGGACCTACTATTCTCCATCGAGGTCCAAGAGGCTGATGCGAGCAGCGGTGAACTGGTAACCTTCAACGCCCTACAGAACCTGGAGATTGCCGCGGTTGTCCAGCCGCAGGACTTGGAAACGCAAGCCAAGGCAGAGGTGGGTGGAAAAGCGCGCCCGTTGGCGATAGTCTTTGCCCTGGATCCGCAGGATGCCTTGGTGCTCAAACACTTGCACGACATGGGTGGCACGGTGGACATCGTGCTGCGTGCTCCGGAAGCAAAGGAACGGTTCAGTACACAGCCGGTGAATCAGAAGTACCTGATTGACCGCTACCAACTGCGCATTCCCATTTTGCCCTAGGTGAAGGATGGCAAATGCCAGCGACCATTCTGATCATTGACCAGGATTTGGATAGCGTGCAATACGTCCGATCCATCCTCGAAGCAGAGGGCTACGAGGTTGTGACGACAGTGACGGGTCAAGCTGGGATTGCCCTGGCTGAGCTCGATCATCCTAGCCTGATTTTGTTGGAGGTTGACCTATCAGACATCAACGGCTATGAGGTTTGCCGCAGCTTGCGCAGCATCCCTGCTATGGCTAAGGTGCCCATCATTATCTATTCTGGCCGAGGGGAGGTGGCGGACAAGGTCGCTGGCTTCAAGGCGGGCGCCAACGATTACATCGTCAAGCCAGCCGCCGCAGCCGAACTGATTGTGCGCATCAATGCCGCATTGCGTTCTGAGGAGCCGGCATTGGCATATACTGTTGCCGTGTGGGGCACCAAAGGCGGGGTCGGCACATCTACCATCGCGCTGAACTTGGCGGTGGCGCTGCGTATGAAAACAAGGCAGCGGGTAACGTTGATGGATGCCGCCATGTGGGGCGGGACGCTGCCTGTCATGATGAACCTGGTGCCTAAGCATACCATTGCTGACCTGCTGCCCAGGCTCTACGACCTGGATTCCGAGTTGCTGGCTTCGGTTCTCGCCACGCACTCATCCGGGGTGCGAGTCCTGGCATCTGAACCATGGAGCCAGGATGGCAGCATGGTGCAACCTAGCCAATTAGAGCGCATCCTGGACTGGCTGGAGGGAGCCAGCGATTACATCGTCATTGATACCACTTCGTCCTTGGACCAAGTTGCGTTGACCTTGCTGCAGCGCACAGAGCCTGTGGTGGTGCTGGCTCCAGAAATGACCTCGTTGCGCAACGCACGGCTGATTTTGAGCATCGCCGAAACCTGGCCGCAGAAGCCGGAGAAACTGCTGCTGGTGCTCAACCGTTACCCGGTTAAAGGAGGGATCAACCTCAAGGACATCGAAAACGCGCTCGCTGCCAAAATAGATGTGCAGATTCCCAATGATGAACCATTGGTAACGTATTCCATCAATCGGGGCATTCCATTGGTCATGAGCCATCCGCGCAGCGCGGTGGCCCAAGCCTTTTTTCGGCTGGCGGAGATGGTGCGCGTCAGGGCGGAGAAGAAGCGCCAGGTGGCGCAGGCGACAACGGCTCCGCTATGGAGCAGGTAAAGTGCCTGAGGCATGGGGTTGCATAGGCGCATTTCTGCTTGGGCTGAACAATCTGTTCCAAGCGAGAGTGTTGAAAAAGCCCTTCCAATGTCATGCTGAGCGGAGCGAAGCATCTCGCAGTACTTGGAAAAATACGGCTAAAGTTACGCGAGACCCCTTCGTTGTACTCAGGGCAGGCCCTTCGCTTCGCTCAGGGAGACAAGATGTAACTGTATTGTGTCATGCTGAGCGGAGCGAAGCATCTCGCGTAACTCGGAGTTACGTGGAGATTTTCCCCTTCGCTTTGCCCGGGGGCGAAGGTTCAGAATGGCAATGGAGAGAGGCGTTCAGGTTTCTAAAGGGGTTGGGTTGGGATGTGGAGCGTTGTCATAGGACTTGTTATGGGCTTGTTACTGAATATGGCTGCTGACCACCTGCAGCGCAGTGCAGGCGGTGGGCCATCCCCCCTGCAGCATCGCCTGCGGTGGGGCATCCTGCTGCTGGCATCCACAAGCCTTGCCGTGTATTTGCAGCGGCATCAGGGTTGGAGCGCCGCTTTTATCATGTACCTTGCCTACTGCAACCTATTATTGCTGATTGCGGTGATTGACCTGGAGCACCGCATTGTGCCCAACGCGGTGCTTGCCCCCGGCTTGGCATTAGCCTTGGGGTTCAATATCTGGCTGGCAAGCCCTGGGCTGGCGGCGGCATTGGGAGGAGCATTGGTCGGTGGGGGCTTTTTCCTGCTGTTGGCGCTGCTTCGCCGCAACGCCCTTGGCTTCGGCGATGTGAAACTGGCTTTTCTGATTGGCATGATGACCGGATTCCCACAGGTGCTGCAAGCACTGGCGCTCGGCATCATCCTGGGAGGGATTGCTGCGGCTTTCCTGCTGCTCACACGCTTGCGCAGCCCTAGACAATATATGCCTTATGCGCCGTATCTCGCGGTTGGCTGCATGATCACCTTGCTTCATGGTCAATATATTGCGGACTGGTACGCCCGTTCGAGCGGGTTAGGAGGATAACGATGTTGGTGTTGGCTCTTGTCGTTGGCATTGCAATGAGCCTGGCGATGATGGCTTTCTTTGTGGGGCTGGGGCAGATGATTGCCCATAGAAGCGAGTCCATCAGAAGCCGACTGGATGCATTAGCGCCCTTGCCCGCGCCGCAAGCCCCCGCTGTGAAAAGGAGCCCGGTAGAAAAGGGACGCCAGCCTTTTGTCAGGCAACTGCGCCGATTGGCGATTGGACAGGCTTTTGCCGCCTCTGTCACCCATGAACTGGCGCGAGCCAACCTCCCCTTGACCGTCTCCGAATATTTCTTAATCAGCATCGGCAGTGGGGGCATCTGTTTCCTGCTCCTGCTGGCTCTTTCCCGACAAATGCTCTTGGCATTGCCTGGATTTGCCATCGGCTTGATGCTGCCGCGGCTTTACGTGCGCCGCCAACAAACGAAACGGCTGCATGCTTTCCAGGAGCAATTGCCGGACATTTTGACTTTGCTCGTTGGCTCCTTGCGCAGTGGCTATGGCCTCACCATCGCCATGGACAATGTCGCCAAACAGATGCCCCCCCCTGCTGCCGATGAGTTCAGCCGCGTCGTGCGTGAGATTGGCTTGGGCGTGTCCATCACCCAGGCGCTGTCCAATCTGGTACAGCGCGTTCCGAGCGATGACCTGGACCTGGTGGTTACCGCCATCGCCATCCAGCACGAGACAGGGGGAAACTTGGCACTGATCCTGGAAACGATCACCGCTACTATCCGTGAACGGGTGCGTCTCAAAGGGCAGTTGCGCGTCCTGACAGCCCAGCAATCCTTGCAGCGCTATATCCTGACTGCCATGCCGTTTGTCTTGGGTGTGGTCATTTACCTCATGAACCCGCGGTATATGAGCGCCCTGTTCACACCGGGCCCAACTCTGGCTCTTCCCATCGCTGCTGTAGTGGGCATCGTCATCGGCTACATTGTGATGGGTAAGTTGAGCCAGGTTCAGTTCTGAGCGAGGAGGTTGGGATGAATTTCCCTGCATTGGCTTTGGGCATAGGGTTGCTGGTGAGCCTGAGTTGCGGCTTCATCTATGCCGGCATTTTGCAATGGAAAACAGGCGAAACGCCGAAACAGCGCCTGGAGCGCTTGATGGCGAGCCAGAACCCGCTGGAAGAGGAAGAAATGTCCCTGCCTTTTGTGGATCGTGTGCTCAAGCCGTGGCTGCGCAGGCAGATACAGGCGGCAGGGCGGCTCGCTCCCGCGCGCAACATAGACCGCCTGCAACGTAACCTCGTGCGCGCTGGGTATCCCTATAACCTGACGGTTTTGGATTTCCTGGGCATCCAGATCGTGAGTGGCCTGCTCTGCATGATTATCGTGCTCTATATGATGTCCTTGCGCAAATCAGCGCCACTGGGAGCCATCTTTCTCGCTGCCATCATGGGCTTGGTTGGGTTTATGCTGCCGGATTTTTGGCTTCGTTCGCGCGTGCGCCAACGGAAGGCAGAAATAAAACGCACTTTGCCTGATGCTCTGGACATGCTCACCATCTGCGTGGATGCCGGTGCCGGCCTCGATTCCGCCATGCTCAAGATCAGTGAAAAATGGAAAAACGCCATCGCTACTGAATTTGGCAAAGTCGTTGCCGAAATCCGCATTGGGAAGACACGGCGGGAAGCGCTGCAGAGCCTGGTCGAGCGTACCGATGTGCCCGAAGTGGCTAGTTTTGTCGCCGTCCTCTTGCAGGCAGACCAGTTCGGGCTGAGCATCGCCAATGTGCTGCACAATCAATCAGAGCAACTGCGCATACGCCGTTGGCAGCGCGCGGAGGAGGAGGCACGCAAAGTGCCCATCAAACTGCTCTTTCCGCTTATTTTCTTTATTTTCCCAGCCCTTTTGGTAGTTACCATTGGCCCAGCCATCCCCATCCTGCTGCGCATTTTCGGGGAAATGACGAGATAAACCGGGGAGAAAAGAACCATGACCATCCACTATTCGGACAATAGTCCATCTTACGAAGAGGAACCGCAAGAAAAACAAGCAGATGCCCTATTCCAGGAAAGCCTGCAGCACTTCCAGAACGGCAAGTGGCAGAAAGCCATCAACGGTTTCCAAGAGGTGCTGCGCCTTCAACCGGCTCACGCGGAAGCAAAGGCTTTTCTGGAGGAAGCGCATGTCAAGGCTTCTCTGGAGCAAGATAAGCCCAAGCCCAAGCGCTTCCGGTTTCAGGGGCGCCTGAGATACCTCCTCTTGGCATTGGTGGCGGTTACCGTGATCTTGTTCCTAGCCGTAGGCGCACGCTGGGCGTATGCGCGTTGGATTGAACCGGTCAGGGCTGCCCAGCAAGCAGCCCAGCACCGCAGTCAACTTTTGGAGCAAGCCTACAAGTACTTGGCTGCGAAGGACTATGCCGCTGCCCAGGAAGCCTTTCGCACTTTGCTGGCTGAAGACCCGGATAACGAGGAAGCCCAAAAAGGCTTGGCTGAAGCACAGGCAAAGGCAGCCTTAGCTGAGCAGTATGCGAAGGCAAAAGAAGCCATCGCGAGACAGAGTTGGGAGGAAGCGGCTAGCCTACTAGCCACGATCATCGCTCAAGATCCCAACTATGGAGATGTGCAGGCGCAGCAAGCGCTGGTGCAGAAGCAACTCGAGTTACGTGCGTGGTTCGACAAGGCGGAAGCAGCTTATGCTGCGGGCAACTGGCAGGAGGCGATTTCTCTCTATGAGACGCTCCGAGACATGGACGCAGAATACCAAAAGCAGAGCGTCAGCACTCGCCTGTTTGAGAGTTATTTGAAACAAGGCCGTTCCTTGATAGAGAACACGAAAGGCAGCAGCGAGGCGGTGCAGCAGGCGAAAGAACTATTCCAAAAAGCGCTCGTCTTGCAGCCCCAGCATCCCCAGGCGGTACAAGAATTGGCTCTGGCTGAAAAGTTCCTGGAGGGACAAAAACAGCTCGCGCAAGGCAACCAAGAAGCCGCTCGCGCTGCCCTGGAATGGGTGTGCCAACAACAGCCTGATTACGCAGGGGGAAGCGCAAGCGCCCTGCTCAAGCTGGCTAGCGGTGGGCAGGCAACCGTCCAGCCTTCACCTACGAGCCAGGTTACGGTTACCGTTGCTTCGGGGGAGACGTTCCACCAGCAATACGCTGCCGCTATGCAGAAGGGGGACTCGGCCATTGCTGCTGGCGATTATGCACAGGCGGAGCAGCATTACCGCCAGGCAACGCTGGTGGCTATCCATGGTGGATATGACTCCGCGCGCTGGCTCTTCGTGGCGTATGTCAAGTTGGGGACCGCTTATGCCAAGAGCGGCAAATATGAAGAAGGGATCACGGCTATTCAAACAGCCATCTCTATCATGACCAGGAGCGCCGTGGCTATCCCTACCGAGTCCTACAGTCCTTACATCGAAGCGGCTGAACGTTACGTCCAGGAGAAGGATTATCACAATGCCTTTGTCCAATACGACCAAGCAGTGCACATCATTGGTCAAAAATGCAACTGTGGATTAGAAGATTGGAGGTTGGTACCATGACGATGATGAATCACCGTCCTGCTACTATTTTGGGCACTGGCGTGGCAATCGCCGGAAACAGCGATAAAGATGACCTCAGGTTGGTGGCAAGGCTGCGGGATAAGATCCTGGCGCGCCTTGATCCACTGTTGGACATCTCCAACCCACGCCTGGTACGAGAGAGCATCGAAGCCATTTTCCCGCAGGTGCTGTCTGAGGAGAACGCTGCTATCACCCGCGCTGAACGCGTGCGCCTCTTTGAGCGCGTGGTCGCAGAGATTTTGGGCTATGGGCCCATTGAACCGTTGCTGCGCGATGATACTATCACTGAGATCATGGTGAACGGGCCCTATGCAATCTATATAGAACGCAATGGCAAAATCGAAAAGACGCCGTTGACTTTCGAGAACGAAGAGCATTTGATGCGCATTATCGAACGCATTGTTACACCGTTGGGGCGGCGGGTGGACGAAGCTTCGCCCATGGTGGATGCTCGTCTGCCTGACGGATCCCGTGTGAATGTGACCATACCGCCCGTTTCACTTGTAGGCCCTGTGCTTACCATCCGTAAATTCTCCCGCATTCCTTATACTGCAGAAGACCTACAGAATTTTGGCACCATCACTCCAGAGTTCATCGAGTTTGCCCGCGCCTGCGTGCAGGCACGCCTGAACATCATCATCTCCGGTGGCACCGGCACCGGCAAGACGACTCTGCTCAACGTTCTCTCTGGCTTTATCCCCGGCAATGAACGCATCATCACCATCGAAGATGCGGCAGAATTGCAACTGAAACAGGAACACGTGGTTACGCTTGAGTCTCGCCCGCCGAATATCGAGGGTCGCGGCGAGATCACCATCCGCGACCTGGTGATCAACGCACTGCGCATGAGGCCAGACCGTATCGTCGTCGGCGAGACCCGCGGCGGCGAGGCGCTGGACATGTTGCAAGCCATGAACACCGGCCATGACGGCAGCCTGAGCACCCTGCATGCCAACAGCGCCCGCGATGCGCTGCGCCGGTTGGAGACGATGGTGCTGATGTCGGGCATGGACCTGCCTTTGCGCGCCGTGCGAGAGCAGATTGCTTCTGCCATTGACTGCATTATCCACCTGGATCGCTTCAGCGACGGCTCGCGCAAGGTGGTGCAGGTAGCCGAAGTACAGGGCATGGAGGGCGATGTCATTGTTATGCAAGACATCTTCCGTTTCCAGCAAACCGGCTTCAAGGATGGGCGCATCCTCGGCCGCCTGGAGCCAACCGGCATCCGCCCGAAATTCTGCGAGAAAATCGAGCGGGCTGGCATTCGCTTGCCGCCCACCCTCTTTGGGTTAAATGGGAATCTGAACGCGCACCGCCGATGAAACTTTACCATGTAGATCGTCAATGCTTGATTGTCCACAACTTGGAGATTGCTAGGGATGTCCGTTCCCGCACGCGGGGCTTGATCGGCCATGCACCGCTGGAGCCCGGTCAGGCCCTGCTGCTCCCTCACTCTCGCTGGATTCACACCTTTGGCATGTCCTTTCCCATTGACGTCATCTATGTGGATGGGAAGTGGCGCATCGTGGCTCTGACAGAGAACCTGCCGCCGCGCCGCATTGACCGGCCGGTGCTGCGGGCTCAAGGGGTCATCGAAATGAAAGCCGGGGAGATCCGCCGCCTGGGTTTGAGCGTTGGTGAGCATTTGGAACTGCGCCCGTAACCTGAGCCCCAGGGCGGTGGTAAGCGCGTGATGCCCTGGTTTCCCCTGCGGGTTATCTCTCTTCTGCAGAGAGTGTTGAAAAAGCCCTTTCAATGTCATGCTGAACGAAGTGAAGCATCTCACGGTACTTGGGAAAATACGGCTAAAGTTACGCGAGACCCCTTCGTTGTACTCAAGGCAGGCTCTTCGCTTGGCTCAGGGTGACAGGATTTTCAACACTCTCTTCTGCATTTTTTGACAATTCCCCTTTCCAAAGGTATACTCTGTTGCTACCTTATAACTTGTGGAGGAGATTCACTGCATGAAAAATATTTGCGTCATCGGTGTAGGTTATGTGGGCTTGGTTACCGGTGCTTGTCTGGCTGATTTGGGCAACAAGGTCATCTGCCTCAACCGCGATAAGCAAAAGATGGAGAACTTGAAAAAAGGCATCCTGCCCATTTTCGAACCCGGGCTGGAGGAGATTGTCCGTCGGAACTATGAAGCGGGGCGCTTGGATTTCACCATCTCCTACGATGAAGCATTGCGCGATGCCGAGTTCATCTTTATCGCAGTGGGCACGCCCTCTGGAAGCGAGGGCGAAGCTGACCTCTCCCACGTAACCCAGTGCGCGGAGGACATTGCCAAACGGCTTATCCGACCGGTGATCATCGTGAACAAGAGCACTGTGCCCATTGGCACTGGCGACTGGGTGGCTGACATCATCAATGAGCACAAAATCAACGACGTGGAATTTTTTGTTGTTTCCAACCCAGAGTTCCTGCGTGAAGGCTCAGCCGTTTATGACTTCATGAACCCTGACCGCATTGTGCTCGGCTCCACCAATCGTCAAGCGGCAGAAAAAGTAGCCGAGCTCTATGCCCCTTTACAGGCTCCTACTATTATCACTGATCTGCGCACAGCGGAGATGATCAAGTATGCCTCGAACTGCTTCCTGGCGACCAAGATTTCCTTTATCAATGAAATGGCAAACATCTGTGAAGCCCTAGGCGCGGACGTCAAAGAAGTCGCGCTGGGCATGGGCAGCGACAAGCGCATTGGCCATGCCTTCCTCGGCGCCGGTGTGGGCTGGGGCGGTTCTTGTTTCCCGAAGGACGTCAAGGCATTGGCGCATATCGCAGCAACGCATGGCTGTCACCCCCAGATGCTGCGGGCTGTGATGGAGATCAACTACGACCAGCGCAAACGCGTCATCCAGAAATTGCGCGAAATTCTGGGCAATTTCCGTGGCAAAACCATTGGCATCCTGGGCCTCTCCTTCAAGCCGAATACGGATGACATGCGCGATGCGCCTTCCATTGAGATCATTCACATGTTGCAACACGAGGGAGCGCAGGTAAAAGCCTACGACCCAGTGGCGATGAACAACGCACGCAAAATCCTCAACAATGTGACCTATTGTGACAACCCTTACGAAGTCGCTGAAGGCGCCGATGCTCTGATCCTGGTCACTGAATGGAATGAATTTAAGCAGTTGGATATGGCGCGTATCGCCCGCTCTATGCGCCAGCGTGTGCTTTTTGATGGCCGCAATATCTATGAGCCGGAGAAGATGCGGGAGTTAGGGTTTATCTATCGCGGCGTTGGCCGTGGTTACAACGCGAATGGTCAACCTTTGTGAGCATGTCTGATGCTCAGCGTGGGTGTGGACATCATCGAAATTGAGCGCATTCAACATGCGATCCGGCGGTGGAATGGCCGCTTCCTGCGTCGGGTGTATACCCAGGCAGAGCTTGCTCTTTGTGGAGGACGGGTGCCGGAACTAGCGGTGCGTTTTGCCGCTAAAGAGGCGATTTCCAAGGCTTTGGGGACTGGCTTGTCCGGAGTGTCGTGGCGGGAGATGGAAGTGCTGTCGGATGCGCGTGGCAAACCATGGATTCGTCTGCACGGATGTGCGGCAGCCCGCGCGGAGGAGTTGGGCTTGCAGGAGTGGGCACTCAGCCTTTCGCACTCGCGCGAATACGCGGTCGCTTTTGTAGTAGCAAGGGAAAATGGGCAAGATAGAACGAACGTTTGAAGCCAGGTTACAGAAACGGCCTAAAGATACCGTGCGCCTGATCGTGCGGGTCGCTGGTGATCTTGCACAAGCGCAGACACGCTTGTCTGAATTAAACGTGCCTGTACTGCGTGCTTTCCAACTGATGAACGCAGTGGCGATTTCCTGTCCAGCGGAGACCGCTTTGGCACTGCTGCAGGAGCCTTGGGTGCAGGCAATCGAGGAAGATCGCCGCGTGTTTGCCCAGGCACAAAGCAAAGGAGAAGGAGGCAAGGGAGACAGGAATGAGTGAAGGCAAAATAACCCCTGCTCTGGCGGAGGCGATGACAGCTCCGGGAGCGCCTCGGGAGCATCGCATTATCGTGAAATATCGGGAGCACATTGCGCTCGCCGCGCGGCCCTTGATGGGCATTTCGCGGGTGCAGCATTTTTTCCTCATCCCGGCTGCTGCCATGCGGGCTTCAGCCGAGCAGATACAGGCGCTTGCTGCTGACCCTGCGGTGGAACACATCTGGCCGGATTTGCTCGTCCACACCTGCCTGGATGCTTCAGCCTCGCAGATCCGCGCCCCACAGGTCTGGGCTGCCGGTTTTACCGGGCGCGATGTGCCCATTGCGATCGTGGATACGGGCATTGACCCGGGCCATCCTGATTTCGCCGGGCGGATTGTCGCGATGGAGGATTTTACTGGCGAGGGTCCCCACGACAACCATGGACATGGCACCCATGTGGCTGGGATTGCCGCCGGGGCAGGCAATCAATATAAAGGCATCGCACCTGAAGCGCGCATCTATTCCGCCAAAGTGCTGCATGGCGATGGTTCGGGTTATATGAGCGAAGTGATGGCGGGCTTAGAATGGGCTGTACAGCAGAACGTCAGGGTCATTAACCTCTCGCTCGGCGGTGTAGGGCCCTGTGATGGCACGGATGCCCTTTCCACCACTTGTGACGCAGTGGTGGACCGCGGGATAATGGTGTGCGTGGCAGCGGGCAACTATGGCCCGGGCGCGTCCACCGTTGGGCCTCCCGGCTGTGCCAGGAAGGTATTGACCATAGGCGCCGCTTCCAAGCAGGATGCCATCGCGAACTTTTCGGCGCGCGGGCCCACGAGCGATGGCCGCGTCAAGCCAGACATCCTGCTACCTGGTGTGGACATCGTTTCCTGTCGTGCCCAAGGCACTGCGATGGGCACACCGGTGGATATGCTGTACACGCGGGCATCTGGCACCAGCATGGCTACGCCGCATGGCACCGGCATTGTGGCTTTGTTGCTGGAAGCTTTTCCAGATTTGACGCCGGCGCAACTGAAAGAACGGCTCATGAACACTGCCAAGAACCTGGGACTGGACGCCAATGCGCAAGGGAAAGGCCGAGCGGATGCCTACCAGGCTTATCTCAACACGCCTTTTACACCGCCAGTAACTCCACCGCCTCCTCCAACAGGCTGTCTCTTGTCCCTTTTGCATCTCTTTATGCCAGGCGGGTAAACCTCTGATCTTGACTTCAGTGCTGATATCCCAATGGGAGGGAGAGTATCCACTATGTCCGTGTCTTCAATCGCTTTTGTTTTCCCCATCGCTGGGTTATTGGGGTTGCTGTTGACCTTCTATTTCGCCCGTGTTACGATGAGCAAGGAGGTGGGGCCACCAGAAATTGCCAAATTCTCCGCTTTTATCCAGGAAGGTGCAGCCACGTTCCTGCGTCGCGAATACCGCGTCATGGCCATTGTCGCCGTGTTCTTTGCCGCCTTTTTGGTGGTAACATTGAATGTCTATATGATGTTCACCTTCCTTATCGGCGCCGGCACCTCGGTGTTAGCAGGCTACATCGGGATGACCATTGCCACGCGTACCAATGGACGCACCACCTTTGCTGCCCGCAATGGTCTTACGCATGCCTTTGATGTCGCTTTCTCCGGAGGTACAGTGCTAGGCATGGCAGCAATCAGCCTGGGCATACTTGGCGTGTCCTCCATCTACTTATTCTTCTCCTTGATGAAGCTGGTGCCCAATCCACTAACTGTTTTAACAGGCTATTCGATTGGCGCAAGTTTCGCGGCGATCTTTGCCCGCATTGGTGGGGGCATCTATACCAAAGCGGCAGATGTGGGCGCGGATCTGGTGGGTAAAGTCGAGGTGGGCATACCGGAGGATGATCCGCGCAATCCGGCCGTCATTGCTGACAATGTGGGGGACAATGTGGGCGATGTAGCAGGCATGGGTGCAGACACTTACCAAGCCTACGTGGATACATCCATTGCCGCGCTGATTCTGGGCGCCTCGGCAACGAGCATCTCGGGCACGTCGTTGGGCGAAAAGGGCATCCTCCTGCCCTTGTGGATCCTCTTGGCTGGGATGATTGGTTCTGTGCTGGCTATCGTTGCGGTGAAGGCTTTGACCCACACTGGGAAGGTGGGACCGGAGATGCTCCTACGTCTGGGGATGGTTATCAGCGGAGGAACGACACTGTTGGGAGTTTTATTGCTGGCTATTTTCTACCTGGGTGACCTGCGCGCCTTTTACGCCGCGTCCTCAGGGCTGATCGCCGGCGTGGTCATCGGGTTGATTACGGATTACTTTACGTCAGGACGTCCGGTAGATGCCATTGCCCGTTCGGGAGAATCTGGCGCCGCTACCCTGCTCATCACGGGACTGGCGGTGGGTATGCAGAGTGCCACGTTGCCAATGCTCATTTTGGGGCTGTCTATGATTGCAGCGTTCAGAGCCTGGGGAATCTATGGCATTGCCCTTTCAGGGGTTGGTTTGCTCTCGATTTTGGGCATTACGTTGACCATGGATGCGTATGGGCCCATCGCCGATAACGCTGGTGGCATCGCCCAGATGACACGGCAGCACCCATCCATCCGACGCATTACCGATCGTTTGGACGCGGCAGGAAATACCACTGCTGCCATTGCCAAAGCCTTTGCGGTCAGTGCTACTGCGGCAGCAGCGCTTTCCTTGCTGACCGCTTACTCGGAAGCGACAAAAGTGCGCAGCCTTGATATCCGCGATGCCCGCGTGATGGCTGGGCTGCTCATTGGAGGGGCATTCCCCGCTCTGGTCTCTTCGATGACGCTGAAGGCTGTGGGCCGCACGGCAGGGTTGATTGTGGCGGAGGTGCGTCGTCAATTCAAAGAGATTGTTGGATTGCGTGAAGGCAAGGTGCCGCCAAACTATCAGCGCTGCATTGACATTGCTACCAAAGGCGCTTTGGAACAATTGGTTGCGCCCTGCCTGATCGCGGTCGCTGCTCCCTTTGTCCTGGTTCTCTCCCTGGGGTGCGAAGCGCTGGCGGGCTTCCTGGGTGGCAACATCGTGAGCGGCATTTTCCTGGCTATTTTTATGGCTAATGCGGGTGGTGCTTGGGACAATGCCAAAAAACGTATTGAGGCTGGTGCGTATGGCGGCAAAGGTTCCCTGGCTCACCTCGCCAGTGTAGTGGGCGATACGGTAGGGGATCCACTGAAAGACACGGCGGGGCCCACTCTGAATATCCTCGTCGAATTGGTTGCCGCCGTTTCCCTTGCCTTTGTACCGCTGTTCTTGCGGTTCGTCCACTGAGGGGAAAAGCACATGCGTCCGTTGATTGGCATCCCTTGCCAGGGTAACCTACGCTCAGCATACCGCCGCTTTTGCGTTGGACAGAGCTACTGCCGCGCGCTGGAGATGGCAGGAGGCGCACCGGTGCTTATCCCCTTGCTCCGCGACGAGCAAGCACTGTGGGACATCTATCAGCGGCTTGATGGTTTGCTCTTAGCGGGTGGCGGGGATATTGCACCGCACCATTTTGGCCAGGTTCGCACGGCAAAAGTGAGCTATGTGGACCCGCCTCGCGATCGTGTGGAAATGTTCTTGGTACGGCGGGCAGTTGCCGATGACCTGCCGGTGTTGGCTATCTGCCGTGGGATACAGGTGCTCAATGTCGCACTGGGGGGCACGCTGTATCAGGACATCCCTTCGCAAATCCCTCATGCCTTGCGCCATAATTTTCACCCCGATCATGCGCGCAATCACCTTGGCCACGAGGTGGAGATCAAGGGGGGGACGCGCTTGGCGGACATTCTCGGCGCGACACGCGTGGAAGTCAACAGCTTTCACCACCAGTCCTTGCAGAACGTTCCTGACCTCCTCCAAGTAACAGCAGTGGCTCCGGACGGTGTGATTGAAGCCGTCGAGGCTTCGCGCCAACGCTTTGTCCTGGGCGTGCAGTGGCACCCCGAAGAATTGGTTGATGATGACCCCAGGATGAAACACCTCTTTGAGGTGTTTGTGGAAGAAGCAGGCAAGCATTTGCATTAGGCAGAAGCGTGGGAGCATAAGCGTATTAAGCGCGCATTTGGGATATTTGGGATATCCTTTGGGATATATTGTCTACTTAAGGATGTAATAGGCACCCTTCTTATCGCCGATGCGCAGCAAGATCCCCTTCTCCACCATGTCCGCCAGGTCCAGGCGCAGTGTTTCGGGAGTTACATGGGGGCATAGGTCGTGGTACTCACGGTTAGTGATGCGGTCGTGTTCCTGCAGGTACTCTAGGGCTTTGATCTGTCGCTCGTTGAGCACTTTCTCCCACTTGCTCGCTGGGCGTTCGCGCACGTTGCGCAGAATCACTTTGAACGAGAAGGGCGTAGCTTCGAATTGCGGGCGGGGATGCCCCGCTTGAAGCATCTCGTCAATCATGCGGTCAATGCCTAGGCCCAATTCCTCGATGAAGCCCCAATAGAAGAGTCCCCTCACAATGCGCGGGTTGCGCGAGAAATGCTCTTCGACGATGTTATCCAGAGTAATATGGCCTGGGAGCCCGCCGGGGCTGATGATTTCCAGTCGGTCGTCGAACATGCGCACTTCGATCCGGCGGCCCGTAATGCGATAGTCGCGGTGGGCGACGGCATTCACGATGGCTTCGCGCACTGCCGCTGGGGGGTATTCGGGGCGCTCTTCCCGTTCCAAGCCATGGATGACCGTTTCATGGCGCATCTCCTCCCAAATGATGTTCCAGAGTTTGTCAATGATTTGGCATAGCGCTCCACGGATTTCTTCGCGTCGGGTATAGCCAGGCAGGCCATCCCGGTTGGTTGGTGTCGTGCCTGCAAAGCGCACCAAAACAGCATCGCTGTGGGGGATCATGCGCTGGGGGTTGCGCCCAAAGAGCAGCAAGCCGGCCACAGTGGGTTTGCCTTCTGCATTGATGGCGCCGCTATCCAATAAGAGCTCCTGTTCGCTCAACTGCTCGCCACGGGGGCCACGTAACCGACGCTTGGCAGCATATTCGGCGATAATGCCCTGGTCAAAATCGTCCAAGGTCGCGCCAGGAACTGCCTCCAATTCATATTCTCCCGCCCCCTTGGCCGAAGCGAGATGTCTGATCTCTTCGCCGCTCAGAGGGCGGTTCTTCTCACCCGAGCGCAACAGGACGCGGCCGTCAAAAAGGCTGTGCAATTCTGGGCTGCGTGGCACGGAGATAGCAACTGCTGTCCCGCTCGGGGTCTCCAATGCCTGCCATTCCGTTTTGACTGGCGGACGGCACATCCCTTGTGCACGCAGGAGCACTGCTTCCAAGTGCTCCGGCTCAACCTCCTCCAGCAGCATCCCGGTGGTGCTGAGCCCAACCAGGATCGTGCCTCCATCAGCGTTGGCAAAAGCCACCAAAGTTTCTGCTAACGCTTCTGCATCAGGTTGTGGCATGAATTCCAGCAGTTGTCCGCGCCCTTTTCTCAACAGTTCTTTGAGATCCATACACCTTTCCCTACTCTGCTACTCTGCCTCGCACTCTTTTCACCTTCCGCAGAACGCTACCCCTTGCGTGCCTTCTTCGTCGTTGCTTGAGGAGCAGCAGTGGTGTCTTGTACTTCTCCTTTCTTTGTCCGCCTGGTGCTTCCTTTCGCCTTGGTTGTGGACTGTTTCGCGGCAGGCCTGCGTGTCTGAAGAGCCCTCTTCTCCTCTCTGGAGGGTGCCTGGCGGGTAGCAGCAGACGCCTTGGATGTGGCTCGTATGCGCATGATGCTGATGACTTTATCCGTGCCTTTGAGGGGTACAATGATTGTGCCACGCGTGGAACGGCTTTGTTGGGGGATTTCGCTAGCTTTGGTTCGCAAGGTGGTTCCTCTGGCAGAGGAAATGCCAATCTCGTTATCCTTACGCACGACACAAGCTGCTGCCAGCAACCCGGTTTGCGCTAGGGCTTTGGACGAGAAGGTCTCAATGCCTTTGCCGTAACGGCTCTGGGCTGGATAGGCTGTCAGAGGCGTCTGTTTGGCATAGCCTTTTTCGCTCACGACGAGCAGAGAAGCGCCTTCCTGCACGCCATCCATCCCGATAATGTAGTCATCAGTGGCTAGTTTGATGGCTTTCACGCCCGCGGCGTTGCGGCCCATTGCCCGTACTTCCTCTTCATGAAAACGTATCGCTTGCCCCCTTGCGGTAACTAAAATGAGCTCTTGGTTGCCGCCGGTGATCATGGCACAACGCAACTTATCGCCTTCGTCCAATGCGATGGCAGTCAGGCCACTTGGACGGATAGCGGAGAACTCTTCTAGCGGGGTGCGTTTGATGCGGCCTTGGGCAGTGCACATGGTCAGGAAGGTGCCTGCTTGGAAGTCAGGCGTTTCTATCACTGCAGTTACCGTTTCGTCTGCTTCGGTGGTCAGCAAACTAGAGAGAGGGATGCCCGTTGCCGAATCAGGGATTTGATGCGCTTTGATGGTAAAGCAGCGGCCTTTGTCCGTGCAAAAGAGCACATTGTGCAGTGTGTTGGTCGCCACTATATGCTGTACGGCATCCCGGCTTGTCGCAGGAAACAGGTCGCTGCGCCGGGAAACCCTTTTCACATAGCCCCGTTGCGTCACGGCAACGAACACATCTTCCTCTGGAATCAGGTCTTCGACCCTGATTTCTTCGGCTTCCTTTTCCGAAATACGTGTGCGTCGGGCATCGCCATAGCGTTCTTTCAGTTCCTGCAGCTCTGCCTTGATGACCTGGAGGATTTTGCGCGGGCTAGCCAGCAGGCTCTGCAGGTATTGGATTTGCTTCAGTACATCCGCATATTCTTCCTCGATTTTGCGGCGTTCCAGTGCTGCCAAACGACGTAATTGCAAATCGAGGATGGCGCGTGCTTGTATCTCCGTCAGCTTGAACTTGCGCTGTAGATTATGCAAGGCGGTATCCGCATTTTGAGATTGGCGGATGGTGGTGATGACTGCATCCAAGTTGTCCAGGGCAATTTTCAGCCCTTCGAGGATGTGGGCGCGCAACTTGGCGCGCTCCAGTTCAAAACGGCTGCGGCGGGTGATGACTTCCTGGCGATGTTCGATAAACAGTTGCAGGCACCGCTTCAACGATAGGACACGGGGTTCACCGTCCACCAACGCCAACAGGTTGACGTTGAACGTGCTCTGCATAGGCGTGTATTTGTACAATTGCATCAATGTGGGCTGTGGTTCCATCCCACGCTTCAGCTCAATGACGATACGCATGCCCTGGCGGTCGGATTCATCGCGCAAATCGGATATCGTCTCAATCCTTTTGTCGCGCACCAACTCGGCGATTCTCTCAATCAGGCTGGCTTTGCCCACTTGATACGGGAGCTCGGTAACGATAATGACAGATTTGCCCCCGCCAGCGTCCTCAAAATGCGCCCTTGCCCGCACGACGATCTTCCCATTGCCAGTAGCATAGGCACTGCGGATGCCTTCCAGCCCCAGGATAGTGCCCCCGGTTGGGAAATCAGGGCCTTTGATAAACGTCATCAGTTCTTCCACAGAAATGGCATCTATACGCCGATAGTTGTCTATGAGGAAGATCAGGGCATCACACACTTCGTTCAAATTGTGCGGCGGTACATTGGTAGCCATGCCGACCGCGATGCCGGAGGCACCGTTCAGCAGGAAATTTGGCACGCGCGTGGGCAGCACCGTTGGCTCTTGCAATGTGCCATCAAAGTTGTCCATGAAATCCACGGTGTCTTTGTCTATGTCAGCCAGCAATTCCTCGGCAATGGGGGTCAGGCGCGCTTCGGTATAGCGCATCGCGGCGGGGTTGTCACCATCAATAGAGCCAAAGTTACCCTGGCCATCCACCAGCAAATACCGCATTGTGAAATCCTGGGCCATACGCGTCATCGCATCGTAAACCGCGACATCGCCGTGGGGGTGGTACTTGCCCAGCACTTCACCGACGATGCGGGCGCTTTTCTTGTAAGGTTTGTCGTGCTGCAAGCCCATGTCATTCATGGCGTAGAGGATACGGCGTTGTACGGGCTTTAATCCATCCCGGACATCGGGCAGGGCGCGCGAAGTGATGACACTCATGGCGTAATCCAAATACGCTGTCTTCATTTCCTGCTCGATGTCAACCTGTCTGACGATGCCAATCTCCATATCCTGGGACCTTTCCTTGCCTAATGTCATTCCTATTATACCCTAAAGAGTTTGTATTCCCAAGAACCCCCCTGTTGCTGTAGACATGTTGACCATAAGGGCATAGCGTGCTATACTTGCTGACAGGGCAGGGAACATTCATTCTGATTTGCAAGGAGTTTGCTGCCCGCCTTGTGAGTGGTAGCAGAGTGAGCGTGGTGACCTCATCGGTTTAATGCGCAAATGGATTGGAGGGGAGTATGAAACGCATTGCTGTACTGACCAGTGGGGGCGATGCCCCGGGCATGAATGCGGCCATTCGCGCCGTGGTGCGAACTGGCCTTGACAAAGGATGGGAAGTATTTGGTGTGCGTCAAGGTTATGCTGGTCTCATTGTAGGCAATTTCATCCCATTGAAAGCTCGTGATGTCAGTGGAATCATCCAGCAAGGGGGTACTGTATTAGGCAGCGCCCGGTGCCTTGAGTTCAAGACGGAAGAGGGGCAATTGAAGGCATTGCGCGCCTTGCATCAGCAAGACATCGAGGCTTTGGTGGTGATTGGCGGGAATGGCTCCCAAAAAGGTGCCTATGACCTGTGGCGCATGGGGTTCCCGGTAGTGGGCATTGCTTCCACCATAGATAACGACCTCTATGGTTCCGAGGTCACTATTGGCGTGGATACTGCGCTGAATATCGCGTTGGAAGCGATAGACCGGCTGAAGGTTACCGCTTCTTCTCATCAAAGGGCATTCCTCGTAGAAGTCATGGGCCGCAATTGTGGCTACCTGGCATTGATGGCAGGCATTGCTGGCGGTGCCGAAGCCGTGGTCATCCCCGAAGTGGAAACGGATCCAGAAGCGTTGGCGGCTGAATTGCGCTCTTCTTACGAACGTGGCAAATCCCATGCTTTGGTCGTGGTCGCCGAGGGGGCAAAGTACAACGCCGAGGGCTTGCTGCAATATTTCCAGAAACACCGCGAACGGTTGGGATTTGAATTGCGTGCCACGACTCTGGGCCATGTGCAGCGCGGCGGTGCTCCCACTGCCTATGACCGCTTGCTGGCGACCCGCATGGGGGCAGCGGCGACGGAATACATCGCCTGCGGCGAATACGGTCTGCTAATGGGCTTGGTGAAAGGTGAAATCACGGGCACGCCACTGGAAGAGGCAGCGCACAAGAAGAAAGAGATAGATATGCGACTGCTGAGATTGGCTGAGGTGCTGGCGAAATAGCGTGAACCGGGTAGAAGCGTTTCACAGGGCATAATATATGGCTTGTACGTTGCTGGGATAAAGGAGGAACCACAAAATGAAAAAGGTTGGACTGAGAGAAGTGCTCAATCTGCTTGCCTTTCTTGGCACAGTTACTGTAAACGGCTTAGCCAATGCTTTGCCCATTAATGGCCAGACCACGGGGGAGATATCCGATCGTTTCCAGGTTTATTTCGTCCCGGCGGGCTATGTTTTCTCCATTTGGGGGCTAATTTATCTGGGGCTATTGGGGTTTGTTGTGTATCAACTGCTGCCCACGCAAAGAAGCAGCCAGCGACTAGGGCGCATTGGCTATTGGTTTGTCCTGAGCTGTTTAGCAAATAGTCTATGGATTCTCCTCTGGCACTATGAGTTCTTTGCGCTGACCGTAGCGGTGATGCTGATCCTCCTTATCTCGCTTATTGCCATTTACCTGCGCTTGGACATCGGCCGCGTGCAGGTTGCAACAGCCGAGAAGTGGCTGGTAGACACCCCATTTAGTATTTACCTGGGCTGGATCACGGTAGCGACCGTGGCGAATGTCACAGCGCTTCTATCGTATTGGAATTGGAGTGGCTGGGGCATCGGTGCGCAGGTCTGGGCGGTCATCATGCTGGTCATCGCCACAGCACTAGCGGCAGCAATGAGCTTGACCCGCCGCGATATTGCCTATGCCCTGGTCATTGTGTGGGCTTTTGTCGGTATTGCCGTCAAGCAAGGCGGGACACCACTCGTGGTTTGGAGCGCTGCATTGCTGGCAGTGATGGTGGCGGCCATAGGGGCGATCGGTGTGCTGCGGAGAAAGCCGGTAGTGTAACAAGCAGCAACATTGAGAGTGTTGAAAAAGCCCTTTCAGTGTCATGCTGAACGAAGTGAAGCATCTCACAGTACTTGGGAAAATACGGCTAAAGTTACGCGAGACCCCTTCGTTATACTCAGGGCAGGCTCTTCGCTTGCTCAGGGTGACAAGATTTTCAACACTCTCAACATTGAGAGATCAAGAAAATGCGGTGGAAATGGTCATCCCGCTGAGGAGCAGACATCACCGAAATGATTGGCTTGTTGATGCAGTGCTGTGCATCTCCATAGCGGGCTTGGCTTGCTCACTATATGTGCACACGTTGGCACCGTCGGTGTTGATCAGCGATTTGGGTGAGTACCAGTTTGTTCTGTACGAACTGGGTATCCCCCATCCTACCGGTTATCCTCTATATGTCCTTTTGGGCTATCTGTGGAGCCGTTTGCCCATTGGTTCAGTAGCGTACCGTATCAACTTGCTTTCTGCTGTCTTGGGAGCGGTAACGCTTGTACTTGTGTACCTGGGGTTACGGGATTGGACAAGGTACCGAGGAGTTGCTCTTGGTTTGACCCTCTTTTTCGCTGTGACGCCCACCTTTTGGTCTCAGATGCTCGTTGCCGGTAGCTATCCACTGAACGCGCTGCTTTTTGCACTGCTCCTCTACTTAGTTTTGTGTTACCTGGAGGATAGAGTGCGTGTAGAGTGGCTGCTGTTCGTGTTTGGGCTGGGGCTGGCGCATCACCGCACGATGATCCTGGTTACTCCAGCGTTGTTATATCTAATCTGGCAACGTCGCCAAGAGCGCTGGGAGTGGAAACGCATGCTAAAGGGAGTAGGATATCTGCTCGCACCTTTGCTGCTATATGCCTACATTCCCATTCGCGCCTTCCAGCTCGGTCGCGATGATCTGACAACTGTCCCGGCGTTAGTTTCCTTTCTTTCTGGCAGGGTGTTCTCTGGTTTATTATTTCAACAAGGCTGGGCAGGGCTGCCTAGCCAAATCGCGAAGTGGGTTGGATGGACAGTGCAGGAGCTCACGCCAATAGGCGTCTTGCTTGCCTTAGTTGGTATTGGCGTAGCCTGGCGTCATTGCCGCCCTTTTAGTCAGTTTACTATATTGGCTTACCTGGGGCATCTGGCTTTCAACCTGAACTATTACATTGGCAACATTTATATCTATTACATCCCGTCCTACATGATCCTGTTGTTTTGGGCAGGGAGTTCTCTCTATGGGGTGTGTCGCTGGTTGGAACAGGCGGCTGATAAACGCGGATGGCTACAAGTTGGAATCAGCGGCATATTGCTGGCGAGTGCCCTCCTGCGAGCCGTTGCCATTTACCCGATGGTCGATATGAGCCACGAGTACACGATGGAGAACCTCTGGCTGGATGCTTTCGCACTCCCGTTGGCAAAGGGAGGGGCAGTGCTTGCCAACTGGAACAAGCATACCTCGTTGGTTTACTATCAGCGCGTGGAAAAGCGGCGACCTGATTTACAACCTTTCATCGCCACGGATGAAAACGTACACCGGGCTATGGCGGAGGGGCGCGCGCTGTATGCTGCTGATCTGCCTCCTACCTTGGACCCTTTTTCTCTTTCCTGTATGGGACCGCTGATCGAGATACGTCCCCGCCCTTACCATCTGGCTGATATTCCTATCGCTTTTCCCACTGATGTCGTATTCGGCGGGTTTCTTCGACTACACGGTTATGACTTTACTTACCTCCGCCGGGATGTAGAGGGAAATGAGCGTTACCTCGTTACTTTATACTGGTCCCTTGTTACACCTACAGAGCGCACACTGGCTGTTTCGGTGCGTCTGTATACAGGCAACAGCCTGCTCATCCAGGTGGATGGCTTGCCTGTGCGGGGGTATTATCCACTGGCACGTTGGCAGCCAGGAGAGGTAGTCATTGACCAGTATATACTGCGCTTATCACAAGCACAGCAACCGCTGGATAAGAAGGCGGAGTTAGAGGTAGTTGTCTATACCCCCGATGACATGCAACCGTTGGTCGTAGAAGGAACGGAAGAAAAAGCATACAGGCTGGGCATAGTTGTCTTGCCATAGAGCGCTTGTTTGTCTAGCCAAAAGCCACATCCAGGATCATCATGGCGGCGAAGCCAACCATGGCGCCCATAGTAGCCCAATCGGTGTTGCCGCCGCGCTGCGATTCAGGCACGAGCTCCTCGACTACGACAAAGATCATCGCACCTGCCGCGAAAGCCAGGGCATAGGGGAGGGCGGGTTGCGCGATGAGGACGGCGGCTGCTCCGAGCACACCCGCAATGGGCTCCACGAGAGCGGACAATTGCCCGTACCAGAAGCTTTTCAACGGCGACATGCCCTCACGGCGCAGGGGCATGGAGACAGCCATGCCTTCAGGAAAGTTTTGGATCCCGATGCCAATGGCGAGGGCGATAGCGCTAGCCAAGGTGGCCGAAGGCAAGCCGGCGGCAACCGCACCAAAGGCAACGCCCACAGCCAATCCTTCGGGGAAGTTGTGCAAGGTGATTGCCAGCACAAGCAGCGTGATGCGGCGGAATGTAGTATGGATGCCCTCTGCTTCTTCGGGTGGAGCGCCCGGATGCAGGTGTGGCAGGATTAAATCAATGCCGCGTAGAAACAGACCCCCCGCGAGAAAACCCATGGCAGCGGGGAACCAAGCGGGTACACTCTTACCTTCTGACATCTCGAGGGCAGGGGCAAGCAGGGACCAATAACTGGCCGCGATCATCACCCCAGCGGCAAAGCCAAGCAGTGTATCCAGCGTCTTTTTGCTGATGTCTTTGGCAGTGAAGACTGAGGCGGCTCCCAGAGCAGTGAGCCCCCAAGTAAAACAAGTGGCTAACAATGCCTGTAAGACGGGATGCAAACTTGCAAAAATGTCAGCCATCTTTATGAACGTTTTGCTTTCTCCTGCAGCTCATAGAGTTTGTTGATTGCCTCCAGCGGCGACATCGAAGAAATGTCCAACTCCTTCAGTTCGTCCAGCACAGGGTGGTTGGCAGGGAAGAGGGACAATTGTTGCACCTGCATCACGCGGCGAGGAGCGGTACCTGCGGGTGAACGCTGCACTTCTTCTTCCAGTTTTTTCAGAATCTCTTCTGCTCGGCGTATCACTGGCTTGGGCAAGCCAGCCAATTGGGCAACGTGGATGCCGTAACTGCGGTCTGCACCCCCAGGCACAATTTTACGCAGAAAGACCACCCGATCCTCCTCCTCTGCCACTGCCACATTGTAGTTGCGCACGCGGGGCAGGAACCTCGCCAATTCGGTTAGTTCGTGATAATGGGTCGCGAAAAGGGTTTTTGCCTGAAGACGAGGATGGTTGTGGATGTATTCCACGACGGCCCAGGCGATGGAAATGCCATCGTAAGTGCTCGTGCCACGCCCGATTTCATCCAGGATCAGCAAACTACGTTTCGTAGCGTGGTTGAGGATGTTCGCCGTCTCCACCATTTCTACCATAAAGGTGCTTTGCCCCGCACTGATTTCATCCTGTGCACCCACGCGGGTGAAAATACGATCCACTAGGCCAATTTCTGCGGACTCAGCGGGCACGAAGGAACCAATCTGCGCCATCAGCACAATAAGCGCAACCTGGCGCAGATAGGTGCTCTTGCCCGACATGTTCGGCCCTGTGATCACCAGGATTGCTTCTTGTGGTGAAAGGTGCGTGTCATTGGGCACAAAAGGCTCTTCGTGCAGGGTCAATTCGACCACTGGGTGGCGTCCACCGATGATATGGATGGAGTCTCCTTCGGTCAGGGTTGGGCGTACGTAACGATTGCGTTGCGCCACTTCAGCGAATGCTGCATACACGTCTATCTCTGCAAGAGCACGGGCAGTGGCGAGCATGCGTTGGGCGGCAGCCCCCACCTGTTCGCAGACTTGCAGGTAAATCTGGCGTTCCAATTCCGCGCGGCGCTCCTCGGCGTTAAGGATAAGCGATTCGTGTTCTTTCAGCTCCGGGGTGATAAAGCGCTCCGCATTGACCAGCGTCTGCTTGCGAATGTAATCCTTGGGCACCGCATCTAAATTGGCTTTGGTCACTTCGATATAATAGCCAAAGACTTTGTTATATCCCACCTTCAAGGACTTGATACCCGTGCGTTCGCGCTCCTGACGTTCCAGATTGGCAACCCAGGCTTTGGCATTGCGCGCTGCATTTAACACCGTATCCAGCTCAGCGGAAAAGCCGCGTGCGATGACGCCTCCTGCCGCTAGCGTTGCCGGAGGGTCAGGCACGATAGCCCGTGAAATCAGCGTAACTACTTCAGGGCATGGATCGAGGGATTCTGCCAAAGCGGCGATACAAGGGGATGTAGCCATTTCTCGCAGCAGGGGGATGATTTCGGACACGGTCTGTAGTGAATTGCGCAGCCCAATCAGATCGCGCGGTGTAACAATGCGTTGCACGACGCGGTTGGTCAGCCGTTCCATATCGGCGACGCGCTTGAGCAAAGTGCGCAAGGCGGTGCGCCGGGGGATGTCGTCGTAAAAGGCCTGCACACCGTCCAAGCGGCGCTCCAAAGCGGCTAGGTCGAGTAATGGCTGGCTGAGCCATTGCCGCAAAAGTCTGCTGCCCATCGCCGTCTGGGTATCGTCTAGCACGCCCAGCAGTGAGCCGCGCACCGTGCCACTGCGGATAGTGCTCACAAGTTCCAGGTTGCGGCGTGTGGTTGCGTCGAGAGTCATAAATGCCTGTGTAGAGTAAGTGGATAACTGCGTGAGTTGCTGCACAGCCTTTTTTTGCGTTTCTTGCAGGTATTGCACAATGGCACCGGCTGCGGATATGGCGAGAGGTAAACCTGCACAGCCATAGCCATCGAGCGAAGCAACTTCAAAATGTTCGAGCAAGGCGCGTTGTGCGTTCCCCACATCGAAATGCCAGTCCGCGTATTTCGTGAAGGTATATTTGTTGGTCCATTCCTCTGGCAGGCTTATCTTTTCACTGATTAGCACTTCGGCTGGCTGCAGCCGTTCTATCTCTTGCCATGCCTGCTGTAAGGGCTGCTTGCCATCGAACTGCGTGGTCTTGAACTCGCCTGTGGTGATGTCCGTATAAGCCAGGCCTACTCGCTCCGGATGGAAAGCAAGGGCTGTCAGATAGTTATGGCGTTTTTCTTCCAGCAGGGCAGGTTCGACTACTGTGCCTGGTGTGACCACGCGCACTACTTCGCGTCCCATCAAGCCCTTTGTCTCTTCCTGTTCCACCTGCTCGACGATGGCGACTTTGTGTCCAGCGGAAATCAACTTGGCTAGGTAGCTCTCAACTGCATGGTAGGGAACGCCAGCCAGGGGCACGCGTTCCCCCTTCCCAACCGGACGTGAAGTGAGCACGATGTCGCACACTTCTGAGACCAGCTTGGCATCGTCGTCAAAAGTCTCGTAAAAGTCGCCCAGGCGAAAGAGGACAATCGCATCCGGGAAGCGCTTCTTGATACGCAGATACTGTCTGCGCACAAGCGTAGTCATGTCCCTCTCCAGTTAACTTCTGGCTGATTGGATAAGCCAAGTATAACGTACAAGTACGGTGCTGTCAAAGCAAAAATGCCCCAGGCGCAGGATAAAATTCTGCATCGGGATTTGACAAGAAAATAAATCAGATTAAGATATATGTTGACTCGTGCGGAACGCTTGTTCAATGGGGAACAGCGACAATACATTGTAGATTCCCCTCACACAGTGCCGCTGATTCCCGCTCCATTGAAAGGAGGTGGTGAGTCGGCAAGTAAGCCATACCAGGCAATGCTTTACCTCGGTGAGAGGTAGAAGATTTTGGTATGCTATAGGAGGGGAGAAAAATGAATACGATCTTTGTCTTAATCATTGCCGCCATTGCTTTGTTTTTGGGTTATGGGGTGTACGCGCGCCGGATTGATCGCGATGTGATCCAACCCGACCCCAAGAGAGCCTGCCCGGCGAAATTGTACATGGACGGAGTGGATTTTATCCCCGCCAGCCGCAACGTCCTCTTTGGCTACCAATTCAAATCCATCGCTGCTCTTGGCCCCATCCTCGGTCCTATTGCAGCGGTGCAATGGGGCTGGCTGCCGGCGCTGTTGTGGATTATCTTTGGCACTTCCTTCATCGGCTGGGTGCAGGATTATGCCAGCATGATGATGGGCGTGCGTCGCGATGGAGATACTTTAGGAGCATTGAGCTATAAGCTCATTTCCCCCCGTGCGCGCAACATTCTGATGCTTTTCCTGTATTTCTACCTGCTGCTGATCATGGGTGCATTTGGCAACACGGTTGGGAAAGGCTTGATGATTAACCCCAAAGTTCCCTTGGGCATGATCATTGTGACGCTGGCAGGCATCCTGGCTGGTCAGATGCTTTATAAGATGAAGCAGGATATTGTTCTTACCTCTATCGTTGCAGTTGCGATTTCTTTCCTGGGCATTGGGATCAGCACACTGCCGGCCGTGTCCAATATCTTCTCTGGCCTTTATGGCCTACCCAAATCACCGGTCGTGTTCCTCACTGTGACCAGGGCACAGTTCATTGGCACCTTGCTCGTTTTCGTTTTCTGCTACCTGGGTTCCGTGCTGCCTATCTGGTCATGGGCACAGCCAGTGAACTATGTCTCCTTCTGGATCATCGCCTTGGGGATGCTGGGGGGTGTGCTGGGCATGCTCATCTGGCGGCCAGGTATGGGTGAGTTCCCTGCGTTCACCCAGTGGAGCATTCCTACCGGGCCGTTGTGGCCCATGCTGTTTGTCACTATCGCCTGCGGTGCCATCTCTGGTTGGCACAGCCTGGTGTCCACCTCTGGTACAGCGCGCCAGTTGGAGTGTGAGACAGATGCTCTGCCTGTAGGGGGCGGCGCCATGTTCATGGAGATGGTCCTGGCTACGATTGCCTTTTTGACTGCCACGGTCGCTTTCGGTAGCCTGGCCGCTTACAAGGAGACGCTAGGGAAGGTGGCCGCGTTGGGAGTATTCGCGGAGGGTTTGGCACGCTTCCTGGATCATATTGGCGTACCCCATGACTTTGGCGTAGCCTACGGCTCTGTCTTCCTGACCATCATGGGCTTGACCATCATGCAATTGGCGGTGCGTTTCATGCGCGTGGCCAGCGCTGAGTTGCTTGGGGACAAAGTGCCTGTTTTTAAGAATGTGCATGTGGGCACCATCGTGGCTCTGATTTTGACGGCTATCTTTGTCTGGATTGTGCCTTGGCTGACCATTTGGACCGCCTTTGGTGCTGCCAACCAACTGATGGCTGGCTTGGCTTTGCTGCTGATTTCGCTATGGTTAAAGGAGGAAGGGAAGAGGAACACCTGGGCACTCTATCCTTCCATCTTCATGCTTGTTACAACCGTAGCAGCGCTCATCTTGCTGGCTTACAACCAATTCAAGGGGATCGCAGTGGCCAAGACTTCTCAGGCAGCGATTGCTGCGGCGCTGGTGGCAATCATCGCGGTAGTTTTGATTGTGGCGGCGGCATTTCTCATTGCAGATGGCTGGAAGGCGCTACAGAAGCGGCGCCCGGAGATGGCTAAGAAAACGCCATAATCAAATCCTGTCTTGTACGGCAGGGGCCTGCCGAAGCCTCCTGCTGTACAAGGCCCGACTGGTACAGACCAGAAACCAGGTTTCTAGCAGAAACCTGGTTTCAAGTCATAAAAGAAGGATCGACATCGGTGCTGGATAGAGTGCATAAGAAGCTCCGCAGAGCCATGCGCATGCTCAGCGAAATCCTTTACGGCATGACCGTTTTTGATTGGGTGCGCGGCTTGCGGCGCCAACGAGGGGAGATTGAGCAGCTTTTCATGCTCATCACCTTTGGTGACCTGATCGGAATTCCTGTCCTGCCTCCTTACTATGCCTTGCGCTTGTTGCCCTATGTGGTACCACACATCAACCGCTGGAAGCATAGTTTGCTGCGGGAGCGAGATTGGACAGACTTGGCAGAACTGATTGAGGGAGTAGATTGATTTTTCAAACTCGGTTTGATAAAATCAAGGCAAATTTTTTAGAAAGGAGCCAAAGATGACTGAGGAAGAAAAACAGGAGAGTGCACTTTCGCGTTTTGGCCGTTCGTTCAAAGAATTGCTCTATGGCATGGCTGGTCATGACATGACCCGCTATGCGCTCAAGACGCGGGGCAGTATGGAGCACCTATTCATCCTGATCACCATGGGAGACTTGCTTGGCGTACCCATTCTGCCGCCCTATTATTCATTGCGCATCCTGCCATACGTTGTGCCGCAAATCAGTACTTGGAAGCGGCGCATGTTGCGTGAGCGCGACCTGACAGACGCGTTGGCTTAGAAAGGAGCACACACTTGACACTGCTTGCGCAAAGCTTCCGTGCCAATCCCAACCGCCGCTACATCGAATTCGGTGGCAAGGGTGGATTGGGCAAGACAACCTTTTCTGCTGCTACCGCCTACTGGCTAGCCCAGCAGGGGTATAAAGTGCTGGTCTTTTCTGTAGACCCGCAAGCCTCGCTTTCGGATATCTTTGAGCGCGATATTTTTGGCAAAGGGCCGATCGAGATCATTCCCAATCTCTTCGCACAAGAGATTGACGCTGACCGACGTATCAAGGATTACCAAGACGAGATCCGTCGCAAAATTCTCGATATGTATGGCATGGACACTGTGCCTGAGGAGATCGAGCACTATATCCAGGCTGCTGCTGCCGAGCCTGCTATGGAGGAAAGTGCCATTTTTGATGCAGTGGTGGATATTGTCGTCGGTGGTGACTATGACTATTACATCTACGACCTGGTGCCACTTGGCCATGCGCTGTACTATTTGAGCATGGCTAGCATCTACAATGAATGGATTGAGAAGATCACCAAGTTGCGTGAAGAAATGCAGGAATATGCGCAGGTAGCAGCAATTCTGGAACGCAAGAAACAGACCGAAGAAGATCAGATATTGGCTGAGTTGCAATACATTCGGCAACGTATCAGCACTTCCTCCAGTATCCTCACTGATCGGGAAAGGACTGCCTTTTTCTTCGTGGTCACGCCGGAGGACATGATTATTCGCGACACCGTGAAAGCGGCTGCGCTGTTTGCCAAATATCAAGTGCCGATCTGTGGCTATATTGTGAACCGCGTCATCCCACCAGAGTTGGCGCAACAGAATATCCCCGAGTATTTGCGCAACCGCATTGCTATGCAAGAGCGCTACCTAAAACAAATAGAGGAAACCTTTGGCAAAGATGTGCTGGCATGCGTGCCTGAATTTGAACGGGACATCACGGGGATGGAAATGATTGCCAAGGTAGCACATGCCCTGTATGGAGGTGAGGCATGATCACGACAAATACCTGCCAGTTTTTGGCTGAGCATCCGCAGATGAAGTACCTCTTTTTTGGTGGAAAGGGCGGCGTTGGCAAGACAGTGATGGCTGGAGCGGCAGCCCTATGGATGGCTCGCCAAGGGAAGCGAACTTTATTGGCTTCGACAAACCCCGTGCACTCCCTTAGCAGTTTGCTGGATCAGGATGTTTTTGGGAAGCCCACCCCGGTGAAAGGGGTGCCTAATCTCTGGGCATACGAGATCGATACCAAAGACACCATCGCCAAGTCGAAAGTGGAACTTACACAGAAAATTGAGTGGTTTCTGCGTTATGCAGACATCAAAACCAAAGCGGATGAGTTTGTTGAGTCAGCCACAATGAACCCCGCCTTTGAAGAGTCGGCAATGTTTGAGAATATGATTGACCTCATGTTTGAGGACAAGTACGAAGCCTATGTTTTCGATACCGCCCCAACAGCCAATGCCAGGCGTCTTCTGGGCATGTCCAGCGTCTATTCGATGTGGGTAAATAAGATGTTACAGAGCCGTGAAGAGGCCAGGTCGCTGAAGGAGCTCCTCTCCTATAGCAAGAAAAAAGAGGAGAAGGACCCGCTGATGGAGTATCTAGTCAATCTCCGTTTGCGTATGGAGCGGGCCAAAAAGCTGCTTACAGATGACCAAAAAACGGCTTTCTTCTTTATCACCTTGCCTGAAGCACTGCCTATTGCCGTCATCAAGCGTTTCATTAACTGGTTCAAAGATTTTGGCATCCCTGTGGGCGGCGTCATTGTCAACATGTTGATTGATAAAGAGTCTGTGGGGCCCGATGCACCAGAATTCGTGCGCAACCGCGTCCTGATGCAGGAGCGCTACATGGAGGAAATCTGGCGCAGTTTCCCGAACGTCTGCGCGCTGGTGCCTCTCTTCGAGACAGAGGTGCGGGGCGTGCCGATGCTAGAGCGCGTGGCAGAACGAGTTTTTGCTCGCTGAGCATTTGGCCTCTGTCTTTCTCCCAGCAAATGTGCCACTTTCTGGATAAAGGTATTGCTTTTCTGCGGACTCAATGGGGTGTAGGTGCAGATGAATCCGTATGTGCTGCTTGTATTGGTGGCATTGTTGTTCATTTTAGGCTTTGGCGGCCTGTCATGGCTACGAGGCGAGGGGTTGCCTGGCCGCTTTGCCTGGGAAGTGCTTGCCTTTACCGGTGTTACGCTTTTGGTAGCCTGGGTAATGCAAGTGCCTATTTCCCCTGTTTTGTTCCTGGTTTTGGTGTACCTCTTTACTATGCGGGCGCGGTTGTTGATCGACGTGGGCAACCTCTTGTCGACACGGGGGTCCTATGCGCAGGCGTTGTCCCTTTTCCATCTAGCCTTGCGCCTGGACAGTGATGCTTTTAGCCAAGCCATTGGACGTATCAATATCGGTGTTGTTTTGATACGGCAAAAGCGCTTTGAGGAAGCTATCGCGCTGCTGAGTGACGTGTTAGCCCATATACCTCGTGGTGGGCCAAAATATGAAGCAGCTTGTCGCTATAACCTGGGCATGGCTTATCTTCGCACCGGTCAGGAGGTGAAGGCTGTAGAACAGTTCAATGAAGTCATCCAGCTATTACCGCACTCCATCTACGCACGAAGCGCAGAGGCGATGCTCCAGAGGCGGGGCAGGAAATAAGGAAACGCAGAACAAGATTATTGTGCCAGGCAGAAACGAGCTCGTATATTCTAGTCTTATACTGTCACTGGTTGCGGTACTTGCGGAAGGAGGACAAGTAGCAGTGGCAAGAATGCGAACAGCAGGAGCACAGACGGCAGAACTTGTCGTAAGGGTTTGATCCCCCTTGTTCTAATATCTCTCAACAGCAGCATGACAGATGCAAGCCAGGAAAAGCACAGCGAAACAGACAGCGGTTTTCTACGTACGTCCCCAGGGTCTAGCAGGATCAGGATTGAGAGCAAGGCTAATGTCACAGTAGCAGCTACTTGCAAGAGCTCACCAGCATCAAGCAGACGCTCGTGTACCTTGACAGGGGACTGGTCAATATCCTGTCTAGTCCTCAGCTTCTGTTTAGGGCTGGCTCCTGTCGCAAGATCTTGACACGAGGCAATAGAGTTTCCTGGTTTTCCCTTCACCTAGATCACCTTCTGCTGAGTAGTTCTGCTTATTATAATTATAGCTCCGAATTGCAATCCGTGCAAATTCACGGCCTGACCCACAAGTAGTAGTGGTATACCCTGATTAGGCTACTAGACATTGCGTGTATTTGTAAGTAAAATTCATCGCAACTGGGGCCGCTAGAGCGTCTCCGACCAAAGATCAGGCGGAGGAGAGGATGGAACGGAAAGTCATTGGCTTCATCGGTTTGGGGATTATGGGTGCACCCATGGCAACCAATTTGCTGCGCGGTGGGCATCCATTGGTTGTCTATAACCGCACGCCAGCGAAAATGCAGCCTCTGCTGGCGCTGGGCGCAGAGGCAGGCCAATCCTGCCAGGATGTAGCAGCACGCAGTGAAGTGGTCATCTCCATGGTTTCCGATTCGCCAGATGTAGAGCAGGTTTACCTTGGTGCGGAAGGCGTGCTGGCGGGAGCGAAGCCTGGCACCTTGCTGATTGATATGTCCACCATCTCGCCGGTGACAGCGGTCAAGGTGGCTAAGGCAGCAAGTGAAAAGGGCTGCCCTATGCTCGACGCACCCGTTTCCGGTGGGGATGTAGGAGCGAGGAATGCCACGCTTGCCATTATGGTTGGCGGTGACCGAGAAGTTTTTGAGCGCGCCAAGCCTATTTTCGAACTGATGGGCAAGCCCGTCTACTGCGGGCCCTCCGGTGCGGGGCAGATTGTCAAAGCATGCAATCAGATCGCCACCGCGCTGCACATGATCGCCATGGCCGAGGCTCTTGTCCTGGGTGCCAAGGCAGGCGTTGACCCAGCCATTGTGCTGAAAGTACTCAGTGGCGGATTTGCGCAATCCCGTGTGATGGACGTGCGTGGCCCACGGGTCATCCAAGGCGACTTCCAGCCTGGATTTCGCAGTCGTTTGCACTATAAGGATCTGAATATTGTCCTGGAAACAGCACGGGCATACCAATGTAGTTTGCCGGCATCGGCTTTAGCCCATGAGTTATTCGGCGCCATGCAAGCACAGGGCTGGGGCGAGCTCGACCATTCAGCCATTATTCAAGTGATCGAATCGCTTTCAAACGTGAAGGTGAGGAGCAGGAGAAATAACGAGTGATCAGCGATGTGCAACGCCAGGAGAGTTAGGGGCAAAGAAACCTATGGAATGACCGTCTTTGCCCAATTTATAGTGCTTGCTCTAGCATAGAACCCCGTTTTCACAGGGAAAACGGGGTTCTATTTCCTGCCTTCCTATGCGAAGTGAAATTATAGTTTGATCTCCTTGGAACTTTCCCACAGCCCATGGATGTTGCAGAAGGACAGCGCAATGAGTGTGCCGGGGTTGTTCACCTTCATGGAGAATTGTGCCTCGTGGTTGGTATACACTGGCCCCTGATTGGCGCCTTTCACCGATTCTCCGTGGGCGCTGAATTCAAAGTGCCCTACCTGGTAAATGAATTTGTCCCCTTCTGGTTGAAAGTAGACGTCAATCCAGCGGATGTGATGCTCCGTGGTATTCGGGTGCGCGATCTCCTTACCAACACTGACCTTGACGGTGAACATCTTGTCTGCTTCAACTCGATCAGGACATTCAATCACCGGCACATGTTTTTCTGCTTTCCAATCGGCGGACTGGATCCTCTCACCTAGTTTCATCGCTGATCTCCTCCCTCAGTTAATGGGCTCAAATTCGTCTTTCCCCGCCCCACATTCTGGACAGACCCAGTCATCGGGCAGGTCTTCAAATGCTGTTCCCGGTGGAACGCCGTTATCGGGGTCGCCTTTTGCCGGGTCATAGATGTATCCGCATACCTGACATTCCCACTTTTTCATAGACGCCTCCTCGCGCAGGATATTTGCTGGCAATTATGCTCCAATTTGTCCAAATTGTCAAAATAGCAAGAAGTTCACTTTCTGGGCAAATATTGCAGAGAACAAGTTCCCTGGCTGAATAGCGGCAAGTTGGCCGAGATGAGCCAGGAATTTTCAATCCCTGGTGAGCCGGCTAGCGTGAAACAGTGCTCGCCATCCTAGCAGCCAATTTCAATGCTTCGATCATGCTAGTTGGCTGGGCAGTCCCCTTGCCTGCCTTGTCAAAGGCAGTGCCATGGTCAACCGAGGTACGGATAATGGGCAGACCCAGCGTAACATTCACGCCTTGCTCAAAAGCCAGGACTTTGACCGGAATGTGCCCTTGGTCGTGGTACATAGCCACCACCGCATCGAATTGGCCTTCTTTCATGCGGTAGAAGACAGTATCTGGGGAGATGGGCCCACTCACATCCATGCCTTGTGCCCGCGCCACCTCGACCGCCGGGCGGATTTCCCGTTCCTCTTCATCGCCAAAAAGCCCGCTTTCACCAGCATGTGGGTTGAGCCCGGCCACCGCCAAACGCGGCTGGGCAATACCCAGCCGTTGCAAGGCATCATGTGTCAAGCGGGTCACTTCCACGATGCGCTCTTTTTTCACCCAATGGATGGCTTCGCGCAAGGGTATATGCGTGCTGACATGGCTCACGCGGAAATCCCCCGCAACCAGCAGCATCGTAACGCTTTTGACCCCGCATAGGTGGGCTAAGAGTTCCGTATGGCCTGCAAAATGGTGCCCTGCCAGGTTCAATGCTTCTTTGTGTAAGGCAGAGGTAACGATAGCAGCGATCTCTCCCGCCAGTGCCAATTCAACGGCTTTCACCACGCACTCGTATGCAGCCTGGCCTGTCATGGCATCTACTTTGGCATACTCCAAGCGGCTCAGGTCAATGTTGTGTAGGTCAATGACCTCGATGACGTCCGCGTCGAAAGTCGCCTCGCTCACACGGTGGATAGCACGGATCGGGACACTACTGCCCACAATCCGTGCCGCCTGACGGAATGCCGCCGCATCGCCAATCACGATAGGGCGGCAAAGGCCGCGTACCTGGGATTGCGTGAGAGCCTTCACCACGATTTCTGGCCCAGCCCCACTGGCATCCCCCATTGTAACGCCTAGAATGGGTTTCTCTTTCATGGCAACCTTCCCTGAATGCACTCTATACATCGCAGGATGGCTGTCTCATCCCCAAACGCACCCGCTTTGGTCACGATGCGCACGCCATCAGATAATCCGCCTACCAACGTTCCAGCGGGCACGCCGGCCTCTACTTCGCCGTGGATTTGGAGCGCTTTTGCCTCCAAAGCTCGGCACAGCGCACGGGCTATGTCCCCGCCGGTCACGACAAACCCAGCCAAGGATGAAAGGGCCCAAGCCTTTGCTGCTGCTTGGGCTAGCGCCTCAGCGATCACTTTTTCTTTTCCGCTCTGGTGCTCAGAAAAAGCCGTGGTCAAGGCTACATGGTGTCCTCGATTCAGCCGAGGAATCACTTCTGCCTGTATTTTCTGCGCCCAATCCTCCCCGGCTGGCAAATGGATCAGATACACGTTGTTGCCCGAAGCAGCGCGCTGCAATTGACGCAGCGTCGCAGGGTGGCGGCTGCCAGCCACCACCAACACCGGTCGGGAATCAGGGCACCAATGAAACGGCGCGTGGTCTGGCCGTGCCCATCCCAAAGCCTGTGGCCATTCCTCTGCCCAGCCAGCCGATCCACATGGCAGCCACTGCTCCGCCATGCGGGTTAACACCCGTGCCAGTATACGTAGGTGCCTTTGTTCAGCAGCGTCGGCTGCCACAATGGAAGCTGGTTCATTCCTCAGTGCACGGATGACTGCTTGTTCCCCTTCCTCTATCACGGACAGTGGCAGATATCCAACGGAGCGGTGAGTTTGTCGCGACAGCACAGTAGGTAGGTGCGACTCGGTGGCTGGCCACAGGGGATCGTGGGCAAAGGCACTTTCGCTCAGCAATACGCCATCCACACGGTGATAGCCATCCACTGTCGTACGGCCCGCAGCGGGAAAGGCAGGCGCAACCAGCGCTCTTTGCCAACCTAACTCATCCAATGCTCCTTCTAATTCTGGGCCGATGTTCCCACGCAGATTGGAATCAATCTTCTTGTAGATAAAGCGCCCGTGCAATCGCTTGGCAGCTTGTCTTGCCCGGCGGTATGCTTCCCCAGCAGGCTCATCCCGGCTGTCGGTGCTGAGCGCTACGACTTCGGCTGAAGGCTGTTCCTGATCGCTCAGCAGGACCAGTGTGTGCAATCCCTGTTTGGCAAATTGCGCGCCTGTATCCATGGCACCGGTCAGGTCATCGGCAATAACGCCCAGTTGGATCATTTATCTTCGCTTGCCCCTACAGGCTACAATCTCAGCAAGGTTTCTCCCTACCGACTGTAGGATGATGCAACTTGCATCGTTTGTCAAATGCTGGTATCCATAGCAAATCCCAGCACGCGCTCAAAGCGGCGCAGCACCTTGAGCAAAGGGGTGCCGAGAGAAAGAATAAGTACGGCATTGCCTGCCGCACGCCATGCATCCCACCATAAAGATGTGGCCAGATAGAAGACGGCGTAGCGCTTGATTGCCTCACGGAATGGCAGCCCTGTTTCCCAAGCCTGTCCGGGGGACACTTGCGCTGTGGAGATATAGGGCCAGAACCAGAGGTTCATGATCGCACCAAAGATGAATCCCCACAGGGCAGTCCAGGCAGCCAGCATGAGCAATTCGGCGATCCTCCATCGGCGTAGATCGGGCAGCCAACCCGAGGTTAATCCCATCCAGCCGGCGGTGAACATCTGGTAAGGAAGCCATGGTCCCACGCCCCCGCCAATCAGCGCGGAAACCAGGAGCGATAGCACACCCACCAGGAAGCCCAATGTGCTACCATATACATAGCCGCAGAGTACAAGGAGGAAAAAGATCGCTGAAAAGCCGCCAGGCCCGGGGATAGTGCGCAGGATGGCATTCACTGCGCTCAGTACGCCAAGCACGGCGATCGTCCTAGCGCTCATCTGGCGGCTGGTCAGGTTGGCGACGATGATGACCACGCACAATAAGGTCAGGATCAAGGTGACAGAGGGCGCGTCCTGAGCGTGCGCTATGGCAAAGGGGCTACCGCCTGTCGTTGGAGTGAAAAAAGGATAGGCAAAAGCGGCGATGCCAGTGAGGGTGGCGAGTATCAGGATGGCAGAATTCACCCATTGCCCCCATTTCATCTTCCCAGAGCCTCCAGGACGTCCTTTACGGTGAGCAGGCGAGGATCGCGGAACAATTTGTTCACCTGTGAAGCAAAGACCAGCGACTGGCTCATTACTTCGCGCGTTGGCCCATCTACTGCTACCTGGCCTTCGCTGAGGATGACCACGCGGTGTGCGCAGGCGGCGGCCAGTTCTACATCGTGCGTGGCAAGAATGACAGTACGGCCTTGTTCTGTCTGGGCGCGCAGAAAATCAGCCAATGCCTGCTTCTCCACGGGGTCAAGCCCACGTGTCGGTTCATCAAGCAGCAAAGTAGGAGGCTCAGCAACGAGGATCGCAGCGATTGCTACGCGTTGCCGCTGGCCAACGCTCAGCTCGCGCGGATACAGTTCAGCCAGTTGGGTTAGTCCCAGCTTTTCCAACCAGGACTGTACTCCTGCTAAGGATAGTGCGTGGGCACGACGCGTGAATTCCAGTTCTTGGCGAACGGTATCGGCAAAAAGTAAAGTGCTTGGGTCTTGGGGGACATAGCCCACATAGCGGATGAGGGTTTCCAACGATGTCCGGCGTGTATCCTGTCCGTGCACCACGACATAGCCGCGCTTGGGCTGCAAAAGTCCCACGAGGTGCTTCAACAAAGTGGTTTTGCCCGATCCATTGCGTCCCATGAGCGCGATCAACTCACCCTCTCCGGCGCGCAAGGAGACCCGGCGCAGTGCCTCCACGCCATTGTAATTGAACCACACCTCGTGCGCTTCAACATGCACGGGGTTGTATTCGCGTCGCAACCCTGGCTGGTGAGTCTCACGAGGCAAAGCACGCTGCATGTCCATTTGGCTGATGAAAGGACGTGCTTCTTTGATAGTCAAGGGCAGAGGTTGCCAATGGAATGCCTTAGCCAGTTGCACCAGAGGAGGCGCAAAGGGAACTTGGGGCAGTACTTCTTCCGCCTTGCCCAGCATTGGCTGGCTACCTAGTGCAGGAAGATAGATGATCTGGTCTGCGTATTGCACGACCCGTTCCAGACGGTGTTCTGAGAGCACAACCGTCAAGCCCAGGTCTTGGTTCAGATGGCGTAGCGTAGTCAGCACTTCTTCTGCCGCCTGAGGGTCGAGTTGTGAAGTTGGCTCATCCAGTACGAGCACTTTGGGCTGCAGCGTGAGCACAGAACCGATGGCAACGCGTTGCTTTTCGCCCGCCGAAAGGCTGCTAATCCGCCGCTGACGCAGGTGCGCAATGCCCAGTTGATCCAGTACTTCTTCCACGCGCTTGCGCATTACCGTCTGTGGAAGCCCTTGGTTCTCCATGCCAAAGGCTAGTTCATCCTCTACTGTGTCTACCACGAACTGCGCTTCTGGATCCTGCTGCACCAAGCCAACGATAGGGCTCATCCGATGGGGGCCTTCCGCGATGGGATCGTGGCCTGCCACCGTGATCTTCCCGGCAATGCGTCCGCCACTGAAATGGGGCACCAGTCCGTTCAGTGTACGCAACAGGGTAGATTTGCCAGCGCCAGAGGGCCCAATGACCAGAACAAAATCCCCCTCTTGGATGGCCACGTTCACTTGGTTCAATGCAGGGCGATCACTATGCGGATAATGAAAAGTTACGTTCTGTAGTCTAATTAACGGTGTATGCATCAATCCTCATCCTCGATCGGTTTCGTAGTAGGATACGTGTAGAGAGGGCCATAGCCAAGCAGGTGTGGCGGTTAGGAGAATGGCTAGCCCAAGCGCTGGTGAAAACCCAGGCCAGGGGGAGTAAGGGGGATAGGGATAATAAAACAAGGCTGCGGGGTCCCGCACCTGGGTGTAGGCAGTGATGGCAAGGGATGCTAGACAAGCCAGGGATACCAGAGTATCCCGTTGTTGCCACAATTCATGGTGGTAGTGCGTACGTTTCAGACGTCTGCCTTGCGTGTAAAGAGCCGCAAATAAGAGCAATATACCCAGCGCAACTGATAACAGTCCTAGCCACTGTACAGAATCTGTCGCTCGCCACAGGAGACCCACTAGTAGCGCCAGCAATCCAGCCAACGTTGTCCCACGTTGGAGGTTTGTTGTGCTCCTTTCCGTCGTTGTTGGCATTGGGGAAACGCTCGAATCAGCCACTGCAAAGCGATCAATCCCGCCAAAGCCGCGTGCCTCCATTGATTCGGCTAGGGTCAAGGAACGCTCCAGGGCTGTCGTCAGTAAAGGCACAAACAGTGGTATCCAATCTCGGATGGCGCGAAACTTGTGTCCACGGAGGAGCTGAGCTTCCCGTATCTCTCGGAGGCTAGCGATTAGTTGTGGGATAAAAGACAAAGCAATAGAGACAATCAATCCAGCTTGGTAGAGCCCAGCGGGGAGCCAGCGCAACAATCGGTGTGCATCCAAACCTAGATTAAAGGTGGCAAAAACCAATAGCACGGCAAAAAGACTGGCGCCATTTGCCAATCCATATAGCAAGGCTTCTAATGTGATTGGTCCGCCGATGAATGGCCAGTTGCGTGGCAGCACCAATAATACGATGTTGCCGGCATGGGCAAAAAGCAGGTTGAAAAAGAGTGCTACCAACCAGACTGACAAGCCAAAGCGCAGAAAAGCGCTCCACCCTTGGACTTTCCAAGCCTGACCCGCATGTGAGGACGCATTTCTAGCCCCGGGGTTGGCTTCTGGTTGGTTTGCGCGGCTGACCGCGGCAAAAACCGTGCCCGTGGCTAGGATGAGCAATATCGATTGGAGCGGCTGCTGGTTCACCAAGGCTAGGTATGCTGCAGCGCCAAGCCATGCTAGCCAAGTAAGCGTATGGTAGGCCATGAGTTACCGCTCCTGTCGGCGCAAGTGCAGGAAGAAAAAGCTGCCAACTAGCACTGCCGTCATCAGAGCAAAGGCAGCATATTGCATCAGTATAGTGCTTCGGCTATCCCTTGTGGTAGCATCCAGCTGGTTTGCGGTCACAGCTGCCCCGCGAGCACAAATTTGTTCTACAGGCACAACCGGAGGCGGTTGGCCATTGCTCCAAGCCCAGCCTTCGATATCGCCATCGCGTACGAGATAATCCGCAGCCCCTACTTGTGAGTAGACCCAACGGCCTTCGCGCCAATGCCAATAACTCCAATAGAGGCATTTTGCCCCCGTACATTGGCAGAAGCATGGCTCGGTAGGATAATCACAGCCATCCTGGTCGATGCGGCATACCGCGCCGCCCCATGTGACAACGTGCAATCCAGAGCGCATAAGCAGCTCCAGGCCGCTGAGGCTGTCCTCAGCAAAGGGTATACAGCGCGTGATGTAACTGCCATCGCCCAATTGTATCACCAGGCCAGCACGATGGCTTGGTTGAGAGGCTGCCGCTGCAGTGGCGGCGGCATAGTAAGTTATTGCGATGGTGACCAAAGCCAGGGCTAGGATAGCGAGTGCCCATTTATTGCCATTCATCCGCGATGTTCCTCTAAGGAGAAGTATGGTGACCGGTGTCTTCCTTGACGCCGGTCACCTATTGCTCGCTAGCGCAGGCTGCGCAGCGGGAGGGTCTTGCCCAGCAGGGCTGGGATAGCCTGTACAGTAGCCATAACTGGGCTGCCCACTCCACGCTGGAACTCGATTTTGCCATCTTCCGCTTGCAGTGCGAGCAACGCGGTCACTGGGTTGCCACCAGCCTTGCTCCATTTCGCATCTTCTGGCTTTTCGCCAACGGCATACAACGCCATAATCACAGCAGCAGTGGAATTGGCATTGGTGTCCGTACCCCACTCAGAAGGTTTGATAGCTGGAAACCCGCCGTCATCGTTCTGTTGCTCCAGGAAAAAGGCCAAGGCTTTACGGATCGCCGGGGAGTTGGTAGGTTCGCCTCCCGCGACAAGCGCCTGCAAGACACAGGAGACAGTATCATTGTCTGGACCAAAAGCGGAAGCCCACGCACCGTTTTCGAGTTGATAACTTTTGAGCACCGTTAAGGCTTCTGCTGGCACCTCCTGCCCTGCGGCCTTTAGGGCGAGGATAGCCCAGGCTTGGCCCACTGAACCTGGGTCATAGATTCCCTTGCTGCTGGCAAAGGATTGCAAGCGATCCACGTAATTGATACCCCCAAAGTTCTTGGGGTCAAGACCAGCTGCAACCACTGTTACAATCAGTTTGCCTGTTGTCGCTGCATCCATGGCATACTCGTTGCCGTTGGCAGCCAAGTAATCCATGAGCGATGGCTTACCTGCGGCAGAGCGCCATGTCGCGGGATCGCCACCGCTGGCAACAATCGCCAGCACCGCATCGCAGGTTACGCCAGCGGGATGGCCAAAGCCAATATTGAAACTGCCGTCTTCCTGCAGTTGCGTACGCAGCCAGGTCAGAGCTTTCTCAGCTGCTTGTTGTCCACGGCTGGGTTGTGTTTTCGGTACACGAGGGCTGCAGGCACTGATGCAGAGCAACGCTATAATCAGTGCCAGTGCAGCTAGTAAATACAGTTGTTTTTTTCGCATCGCAAGGTCCTTTCTCCGTGTGATGGTAAAAAGAAACCCCCTGCCTCTTCGGACAAGGGGTTAAATGGATTTTTTCTCTTTTCTCTCCCACCCCCTTTCTCGCGAAGGGTCGCTAGGAGCACCACAGAGGCGGGTAATCTGGCTCCCTCGGATAAACCGAGGCTACAGTTGCGGGACAGCGCCGGACTGAACCGGTCTTCCCCCATCGTCGCCGGGCTTCCGGGCCTTGGGCGACCTCTGTGTTGCAGATATGCGATTCATTTGCTAATATAGCAAATAAAAATGTTTTCGTCAAACACAGTGGCACGAGAGTGTTGAAAAAGCCCTTTCAATGTCATGCTGAACCTTCGCCCTGAGCCTTGCTCTGAGCGAAGCGAAGGGAAAGCGAAGGGGAAGTGAAGCATCTCGCAGTACTTGGGAAAATACGGCTAAAGTTACGCGAGGCCCTTCGCTTTGCTCAGGGTGACAGGATTTTCAACACTCTCGTGGTACCGGTTTTTACTAAGACTCGAGAATGCGCGAGATCGCTTACAAAGGATGTAGACATCTGCAGGAGGGTTTCATGGATAACATTGGTTGGCGCAGGTTGATTTACCTAGTGCTTATCTTGTGGATTGGGCTCCTTCTCTACTCGCTTTTTCGCATCCCCGCGCCGGCGTTGTATCTGGCTGTGCGGGCCACTGCCTTGTTTAGCTATACAGCCGTTTTCTTAGCCATCCTCTCGGCCGAATACCTGCGCGAAATGCGCAGGCTCTTTGGCGAGCCTTTCCTTACCGTGCACCACATTTTGGCAGTAGCCGGATTGCTGCTTATGAGCTTGCATGCTGTACTCTTCGCTCTGCTGATGCGTGATATAACAGTGTTTTTGCCGCGTTTTGACTCCTTGCGTATTTTCCTATCCTTAGGCGGTCGGCCTGCTCTGTATCTCTTTGCCATAGCCGCGTTGGCAGCAGTAGTACGAGGTCGTATTCGCCATATCTGGAGAACGATCCACTGGCTCAACTACCTCGCTTTCGCGCTGGCTTTTGTCCACTCCTGGCTGATTGGCACAGATGTTTCCAACCTCTTGCTGCGCTCCATCTGGGTAGTTCTCGCTGGGATTGTATTATGGGTTTTCATACGCAAGCGGCTGTTGCAGCGCAGAACACGACATTGATCTTATGCGTCTTCCAGTAACCTTCGCTCGCCAGTCAGTTCGCGGATACGCGTGATGTCCTGTGTCACTTCTATAGTGCCCACATATGCACCATTCTCGTCACGCACCGCAAAGTAGCGGATGTGCACGAATTTGCCCTTCATCTGAATCCAGAACTCAGCCACGTCTCGCTTGCCTTGCCGGAAATCATCCAAGATGCGGTTCACCACATGTATACTGGCGGGTGGGTGGCAATTCTGGACTTTACGACCAATAATGGCTTTGGCGCGTGGGAAAATGCGTTCTGGAGTCTGTGAAAAGTATCTCACAGTATCGTCCTTATCCACAAAGGTGATGTCAACCGGCAGGTGCTTCAGGAGCAAGTTAATTTCCTGGGGCGTCAAACTGCCTGTATCCAGGGACAAGGCGCTCGGTATCACTTGTGCCTCGGCAGGCTGCGCTGCTGCCGCGGGTTGTTCCTTGGCTACAGCCTGTGGCCATTCATCTCCCGGTTGAATCAAGCAATAGCCCAGCTCAGCGCTTTGTTCCTTAATTGCCAACCATTCTGCATCTGAGAACCTCTCTAAGGCTGCCGGATAGAGGATGTTGTTCTCCTTGTAGATCATCTCAGTAATGGCGGTGCTCAAAGGCTGGACTACTTGTTTAATGGCTGCCACCAGCGCAGCGAAATCATAATCTCGGTACTTGGTCAGTATCTGCTGCAGTTCCTTGAGTTTAGCGCGGATATCGTCATGAATAGCCCACATGACCGAAGATGGCCCGTAGAAACCATGCTTTTCTAGATAGGGGAAGAGCAGGTTTTCTTTGCGTAAATAGTGTTTATTGACTTGCATCAACCTGTCCAGAGTTTCGCGTGCGCGCTGTATTGGCTCACCTGCCGCCTCAATCGTCCCCGCCGCGGCTATCTGCTGTATCCTCTCTGCAAGTTCTTCCACTACTTTGGCTATGGCTTCGTTTTCAGCGCGGAAAGTATGCACCGGATGCCCAGGCACCATTTCGGGTGGCACTTGCTTGTCCAGTGACTCGCGGAACACCTGCACATGGACGTCGCATAGCTCTTTGATCTGCTCGCTAGGCACCCCTTCTGCAATCAGTGCTTGCTCCATTTGCGCGATTTCCGTCGCGCTGACATCCTTTATGAGCGCACGAAACTCTTCCTTTACCGCTTCAAGGTCACGTCCCTCGTGCAGTTCGCGGATGAGTCGTTTTAGCGTTTCCTGTCGGTATTGACGGTTATTGATGTACTCGCTCATTGATCCTCCTCAACCTTTCTCTCAGAAATCTGGTTTGTAATCATCCTTCCTCACGGATGCTGCGGGCAAAGGCAGCGGCGAGTTCCTCTGCTTTGTGCAGGTCTTCGAGGGTTGGTGCCCCCTGAAATTCCAACGGAGTGAATTGTTCCCATTTTAAAGTTTGTGCGATGGCATCAAACTCGCGCTGGGCCCCACCTGACCAGCCATACGACCCATAACGGAAAACTTTTTTATTGGTCATATTCTTGCGCATAATGCTGTCCAGGACATGCGCCATAGGCGGGAACAGCTTGGTCTCGTAAGTCGGAGCGCCAACAACAACGCCCTTGTTCTTAAAGACGGAAGCCAGGATGTAAGATTCATCTGCCAAGGGTACTTCAAAGACTTCCATGGGCACTTGCTCGCGGGCGATGCCGCGCATTACGGCATCGGTGGCGATTTTGGTATTGCCGTACATGCTGCTCCAAAGCAAGGTAATGCCCTTTTCAGCCTTTCCGGTGGGGTATTCGGCGAATTTCTTGTAATAGGCGACCACCTCTCCAGGGTTTTTGCGCCAGACCAAGCCATGGGAGGGCGCAATCACAGAGACTTCTGTCCCGGCCAGTTTGTCAATAGCCCGCAGCACCATGCGGGAAAAGTTCGCCACGATGTTGGCATAGTAGCGCAGCATTTCATCGTAATAGAAAGCCCAGTCGGATTCCTGAACCTGGTCGTCAAAAAGGATGCCTTTCAACGCACCAAAGCCACCGAACGCATCGCAGGAAAACAACACTTTCGTTGTGAGTTCGTAGGTCATCATCGTTTCAGGCCAATGGACAAATGGCGTGTGGACAAAAAGTAGCCTCTTGCCTCCACCTAAGTCGAGCTGTTCGCCATCCTCCACCGCTTTTAGCCCTTCGGTGATGCCAAAGAAGTGTTTGGTCATCTCGATTCCCTTGGGCGTGGAAATAATGACCGCTTGCGGGGCTATGCGGCGAAAGTTCTGCACAAACTCTGTATGATCTGGTTCTAGATGGTTCAAGATGACATAGTCAACATCCTGCGGTGCTATGCCTGTGGAGTGCAATTGGGTGAGGAGGTTGCGCGAACTGCCGCTCCACTCACGCACCAAGTCGATAATGGCGGTCTTTTCACCCTTTACCAAGTAGGAGTTAAGGGATACGCCATGCGGAATGGGCCAGAGGCCCTCAAACAAGTCATGCGATCTGACATTGACGCCAATCCACCAAATTCCTGGCTTAATTTCTATTGCAGTCATTTTGCTCCTTTCTGAGAGGGCTGTAGATTGAGAGCGCTGAAAAAGTCCGCACTGTCATGCTGAGGCGAAGCCGAAGCATCTCGAAGAAATGGTGACCTCTGAATGTTTTTCAACGCTCCTAGATTTTTGTACGGAAAATGGACAAAACCCATTTCAGGTAAATGATAATGCGGGTAGTGAGATGTCCGTGAAGTCATCGGTTGATGGAAGCAGCCATGCGCCGATAGGTATGGCGGTGGCCACGGATAGCGAGCGAAAAAGCGATGATATTTTCTGGAATGGCCATGCCGCTGTATCCTGCGTCGCCAATGTGCAGAATGTCCGCTCCGGTCATCTTGCTCAGCAAAGCGATGCGTCGCACCGTATCCTCATCGCTGCCTTCCTGGGATGTGCCTATCGCCGTCATGGCTAGTTTGCCCAGGTTGTGCGCTAGGTCCACAAGGGCTTTGATCGCCTCCAGTGTGGCGCCTGGTGTGGTGCCAGGAGCAGGTACGAGGATCACGTCCGCCCCGGCTGTGGCGAACTGCTCCACTGCTTCTGCGGAGACAATGCCCGCTGCGCCCAGCCCCGCTCCATGCATTTTCCCCGCAATAATGATGAGACGGTCGCCAAGGGCTTGGGCAATCTCTGCAGTTGCCTGCGCGATGGTTTCTGTGGAGACACCAGAACCTGGGTTGCCCGTTAACACCAGGTAATCAGCTCCCAACTCCCATGCCCGGCGAGCATTCTCCACTGTCGCTACCCGCCCGCGGTACTCTTCGCTGATCCTCTCCGCTGGCACTGGCTCCAGGTTGATGCCAACCGGTCGGCCTACTAACGTTTTCACCTCATGGATCGTCATATTGATGCCTGCAGGTAACTTTGGAAGTATGGGCACTCCCGGCAACGTTGGCAGTGCCCCTTTGCGATAGCCCATGACCAAGGGCTGGAGCACGTCATAGACATTGAGGGTGATTAAATCCGCACCGCATGCAGCGGCGACCTCAGCGTTGGTCACGCCATCTATCAATGGCAGTGTGGTACAGACCACCTCCGCGCACACAGTACGGCCCTCAGCGAGGCGGATGCTTTCCAAAAGATCCGCTTTACTCATGGCACAAAAATCACTGGCATAAGCATCAAGGATTCGTTTTACCACGTTTTTCTCCATCCAAACGTTTACGACTTCTTGCCGAAGAACTGGGGCAGATATTCTTTGTTTGCCTCCAGCAACTCTGTCAGCATGGCTTTCGCTACGGAATAGGAAGGCACAAGCGGGTGAGTGAACAGGGCTTTGAGTGCTGTCTCTCGTGAACCGCTCACGCCAGCCTCTACCGCATACTGCTCATAGGCTTTGACGGTTTGCACCAAGGGCCGGATGATTTCTGGCAGATGGCCGACATGAAGTGGGCTGACTCCATGTGCTCCCACAACGCAAGGCACTTCAATCGAAGCAGATGCAGGCAGGTCAAGGATGCACCCATTGTTGCGAGTAATGACAATCTGCACATCCCGCCGGTCGGTGAGCAAGGAAGTGATCAAGCGCACAGCCATTTCCGAATAGTAGGCGCCACCGCGTTTCATCAGTTCTGGTGGCTTAACTACCAAATTCGGATCCGCGTACATCTTCAGCAATTCCCCTTCCACTTCCTTGACCACCTCACCGCGTGTCTTCCCTGCTCTCTGGGCTTCCCGTACCGCTTCATCGTGATAGTAATAATAGGCAAGGTAGCCAATGGGCAGCATGCCCAGGAGGCGTATCAGGTCCGGCTCAAAGGGGAAATGACCGTGCTGGCTTGCCAGTTGTACCAATTCTTCGATTTCCAGTGCTCGTCCTTTAACCCAGGCTCTGCGAATCCATGCCAGGTGGTTGAGCCCCACCCAATCCAGAAATACTTCTTCGTCAGGGACACCAGCATATTCGGCAATCGCCATAATCGCATTGATGGGGTTGTTGCATAGCCCGACAACCTTCAGCGGGGTGTGGGTAAGCAGGGCTTCTGTAATAATGCCGGAGGGGTTAGTGAAATTGAGGTACCAGGCATTGGGCGCGTAGCGCTCTACATCACGGGCAATGTCGAGGGTTGCTGGAATCGTGCGCATCGCTTTCATGAAGCCGCCAGGGCCTGTAGTCTCCTGGCCGATAACATTGTATTTCAGGGGGATCTTCTCGTCACGGATGCGGGCATCCACGCCACCGACACGGATCTGAGAGATGATGAAATCAGCGCCTTCAATCGCCGCCGGGCGGTTGGTGTAAGTAGCAACCGTTGTTTCCAGGCCAGCGTGAGCGGCCATGCGTCTCACCAGCCCGCCTACTAACTCCAATCTCTCAGCATTGATGTCGTACAGGGCAATTTCTCCGACGCTGAGCTGCTCACGTCGTTGGATAAACCCGTCTACGAATTCCGGGGTGTATGTGCTGCCTCCACCAATGACCGTAATTTTCTGGATAGGGATCATTTTCCTGCTCCTTGCGCCTTCTCTAGCTCGGCAATGCGCTTGTGCAGTTTGATAAACTGTTCAGCATAGTCAATCTCTGCCCAAGCCAGAAGAAGGAGGTCTAGCGCGTGTACCAATAAGATAGAAAAGGGAATCTGTTCTCCGCGTGCTTCGCGATGCAAGATATCCGCTTGCATCTTATGCGCAGCCAATTGTGCTTCGTTCGCTCGCTTCAGGGCTTCTTCTGCCCGTTCCCAATCGTTCTCAGCAGCATAGTCTGCTGCCTCTTTGGCAGCGCAGCGTGCATCCCCGCCATGGATAATCAGTGTACACAACGTTTGTTCCCAATCAGTGCCGCAAGTTTGTGTTGACATGCATTCCTCCAAAAGATAACAACTTTGCCTTGATAGCGCGTTGGTTTGCCTTCCAAACTGGAAGGGCTTAGCGCGATCACGATGGCTCTGGCGCTGTTTGTTTCTCGCCAGCGCTGGCAGCGGACACTGCGCTGGCGCTCATGACGCAACGGAAGCCCGTGTAATCGTTGCGGCGGCGAGGGGTATAAGGCAGCCGCGAAAAGCAACGGGCAGAATCGTGCGTGGTATTCCATGACCCACCGCGCATAGGTTGCAAGACACGCCCTCCTGGCCCGGAGGTCCATTCCCAGACATTGCCAGACATATCTGCCACGCCGTAGGGGCTATCGCCCTGGGGCGAAAATTGGCCTACAGGTGTCGTATCAAAGATACGCGTTTCGCTGGTGTTCGCACGGGACTTGTCCCATTCGTTGCCCCATGGATATATACGCCCGTCTGTGCCTCGTGCGGCTTTCTCCCATTCATCCTCAGTCGGCAACCTTTTACCAGCCCATTTGGCATAGGCAGCAGCGTCATCCCAGTTGACCTGCACAACGGGATGGTTCTCCTTGCCTTCAGGGATCTTGCCCTGTCGCCAATGCGGTGGTGGAGGATAGCCAGTGGCATCCACAAATCTCTTGTACTCCGCGTTGGTTACAGGGTATTTGTCTATATAGAAAGCCTCGACATAGACGAGCTTTTTCTCTTCGCCTTTGAGGAATTCACCAGCAGGGATATAAATCATCTCCTTGCCGTCTTTAGCGATGATCACAGGAGGGGGTTGTTGCACCTTTTTCTCTCCTTCCTTTTCGTTATTGTTTTGATCCAATAAACATTTTAACTGCAGTGCTGTTCGTAGTCACTTACGCGCTTTCTTGCGTTTGACCGTCCGTGCGGGCGCAGGCAACTGTCCCTGCAACCACCACCACCCTACGGCAACTAGTACGCACTCAAAAGCCAAAGCAAGCACAGTGGGGAGTTGTCCCCTTCCTGCCAGCCCAAGGGTGATGGCGTTGTAAACCAGTTCGATCGCCGCATGGATCAACATGGCATAGAGCAGTAGATGCAGTTTTTTGTTCAGGATAGCATAGCCTGCTACTGCTCCCAAGCAGGCATTGAAAAACAGCAGGGATAGCCGGTCTACCACTGAGACAACCGCAGACAAACCTAGGTCCGGTAGGGAGCGGGCTGCCGTCTCTGCGAGCAAAGCAGTGGAGGTGTCACCAAAAAGCAAACGGATGCCTACTCCAATCAACGCAAAACCCAGGAAAATCCTGGTAATCATACCTACCCCAAGCCCTACGGCGATGCCTGAGGGCACAAGTGCCTGGCCTGTTAAACGTTTGTATTTTAGCACAAGGTACTTCATGCCTTCGACAAAGAAACCCGTCAGCAGTGCCGTAATAGTGAACTGGATCACGGCACGGTCCGCTCCACCGGAAGCAGCCAGAATTTGACGGGACAGGCTGGTGAAAAAGTTCAGCGGCAGAAGGGCCAGCAGTAGGCCGCCTGCGCCCCACCAAATTAGCGCTCGGTTCACGGTGGGCATACGCTGTAAGAAAAGGAACATGACATAGCCTGGCAACAGCACAAAGAGGAAGCCTTGGCTGCAGAGCAAAATCCCTTTCAGAGCCATGTGCATCCCTTTCTACCAGCCATATTTTGCCGGACCCCACTCCTTGCGTTCTACTTCTTGCTTGAGCAGGAGCAGGCTATTCTCGGGCACATCCCCGCTGATCATCACGCCGGGGCCAATCGCCGAGTATGCACCCACTTTGGAACCGGGCATAAAGATGGCGTTCACTCCGGTGCGGCAAAAGTCGCCAATGAACGTGGCGCAGGAAGCATACTGTGGGGTCTCCCAGCGGCCTTTTACTCTATGGGGTTGGGGTTGATCGTCGAAACGCAGAGTGCCGAACACTGTGCCCGCGCCAATGTCCACTGCTTCGCCTAACACTCCCCATACTTCACATTGATGCATTACGGTGCTGCGCCCAAACAAAACCCCGTGGATTTCCGCACAGTATCCAATTTTGCAACGTGGGCCTATGCTGGTGCGCTCTCCGAGCAGGGCGTAATCCTTTATCTGTGTGTGCGGGCCGATATACGTATTGCCTCCGATAATCGCACCGTTGGTAACCACTGCATCCTTGTCAATCCAGACATTGCCCTCAATCACCACTCCTGGGCCAATAACGGCGTTCTCGCCTAACACGACATGGCCCTGAATGTCCGCCCGTTCGGAAATCCGAGCAGAGGAATGGATGATGTTAGTGGACAGGGCTTGGCCCAGGAAACCAAGCCACACGTAATTGGCTGCAAGGATATCCCAAGGCCGGTCTATATCCAGAGCGAAAGCAACAGGTTCCACTGCCCGCACGGGCAGGCCATCCTCAATCATCATCTGTATGGTCTGAGCCAAATCAGCCTCATTCTGAGGAGGCATGCCCCCAGAAGGGATAGCGGCGACATAGCCAGGATGGGCGTCCAGGTAGGGCAAGATCATTTTGGGCTGGAAAACAAACGCGCCAGCCAGGCGATGGGTGACGCTATGGCGGGGATGGGCAATCACCTCTTCCACGCAGCCTTTTTGTACCCGTATCGCTAGGTACATGGTTTGATTTTCCAGTTCGTGCAGTGGTGCGGCCAGGACTAGTGGGGTGCCTGGATCTTCTCTGTGTGCCGAAAGCAGCTTGGATAGTGTCTCTGGATCCCAGAGCATATCGCCATAGAGGACCAGCACAGGCTCATCCTCTGCGCTTTGCAAAGCGTAGTGCAAAGCCACGGCTGTGCCTTGTGGGGGGTCCCAAGCCAGAACCTGGACATTGGAACTCGGCGTTGAGTCTCCAAGCCGTCCCATGCCTGCTGCGCCAAGCGATTGCTCGCCTTTGCCCGAGACGAGATGCCTCAAATGTGCCTCAAAGCGCGAGGTCGCTACGACGATGATGGAGTCAATGCCTTCTGCCGCGAGGCTACGGATCTGCTGCTGCAGCAATGGCGCCCCACCAACCGGTACAGCGGCTTTGGGCCGTGTTGTGCTAAAGGGCCAGAGCTTGCTGCCTGTTCCTTGAGCCAGAATGATCGCCCTTCTCACGATTGCTTCTTCCGTTGCAGAACATTCATGATTTGTTCAAATAACTTTTCCCCGTCCATCATGCCGTACGTAACCGATTCGATGTCTTCGACGGGAATGCCCAGGGGAGCTGCAGCTTGCATGATGGAGCGCTTCTTGAAGCGTACCTGCGGTGCGACCAAGACCACATCCACAGGCTTGGCTGCAAAATCATAGACTGCTGCTTCGGCTGCGGAAAGCAAAACCATCTCCAAATCAGTTCCCTTGGCTTTGGCTGCTTCCTCCGTCCTAGCAGCTAGAAGGCTGGAAGATGCCCCCAAGGCACAGAACATGAGAACTTTGATTTTGTCCATTGTTCCCCCTTATTTGCTTGGATGGTTCATTTTACCACCAAATGGCGTTCATTTCTTCACCGCTTGCATAATCTGCTCGAATAGCTTTTCTCCATCCACCATGCCATATGTAACTGGGTCAATGCTTTGGACGACAATGCCCAATGGCTCAGCCATCTGAGCGATAGTGCGCCGCTTGTACACCACTTGCGGCGCAACCAAGACGATGTCCACTGCGCGTGCTTTAAAATCGTAGGTGGTTACCTCCGGCACAGGGATGGCATGTATCTCTAATTGGTGTCCACGCCGTTGTGCAGCTTCGATCGTGCTCGCCTCCAGCAGGCTGGAGGACATCCCTGCTGCACATACTAGCAGAACTTTATATACAGCCATCATTGCCCCCTTACTCGCTATCCGGATCGGACTCGCTTTTCACAAAATTAGCGCTAGGCGCCCTAGTTTTTCAATGCAAGGAGGGGAAAGTGCCACCATGAGCCTGAATATAATCGTCCAGGATATGCTTGGCAATTTCGTAACTGGGCACCAGCGGATGCAAGGCTAGGGCGTTGAGAGCCAATTGATAAGAGGAAGAGAGAGTCGCTTCGATGGTGAGGCGTTCGTACTCCTTCACCTGCTTCATCAGGCCAAGGGCATGGTCAGGAACCGAACCAATGGCGATAGGGCGCACCACGGATTTGCCTAGGTAACAAGTGACTTCTACCACATCTTGTTCCCTCATGCCTGCGATAGCCCCTCGGTTCGGGACATTCACAATAGAAACACCTGGTCGCATACCACTGAGGCACTCCATTACTCCTAGGGCAACTCCTTCATACCCTTCCTCTTCTATAGCCGACCTTATTTCTTCTTTCGCGAAGGGCTTGTGGCCGGTCTCGGTGGCCATGTACGTCTCGCCGCGCTTCACGAGATAGGAGATATAAGCCTCCTGAACCTGGTCTTCGTTCCCCTCTTCCCGCAGCCGCTTTAGTTCGGCAAAGAGCCAGTCATTGAGTTCCTGGATTTGTTCCCCACGCGTTTTTTCCGCGCTCAATATATGCTGCACCGCTTCTTCGGTATGATAATAAAAGTACAAGTACTCGTTAGGGATCATGCCCAACGCACCGAGGAAGTCGGGGGGAAATGGCAAGTGCGCTATGGTCATACCGCTTTGCTGCAAGGCTGCAATCACTTCGGGCAGGATGTCCCGCCCACCGAGATAAACTGCCTTTACCCAACCCAGGTGGTTGAGGCCGAAATATTCGAGGAACAGGTCTTCAGGCGGCACATGCAAGGCAGCAGCCATGGCCCGCTGCATGGCGGCAGGGTTATCACAGATGCCAATGACACGTGGAAAACCTGCGTAGTTGATGACGGCTTCGGTAATCAGCCCAGATGGGTTGGTGAAGTTGATTAACCAGGCTTTTGGAGCTAGTTCCTCGATTAGTTTCACATACTGGAAAATCACCGGGATGGTGCGCAATGCCATGGCAAAACCGCCGGGGCCTGTGGTCTCTTGTCCCAGCACGCGGTAGCGTAGGGGCACACGTTCATCAATGACGCGGGAGCGGATGCCTCCGACGCGAAAGGTGGTCAACACATAGTCAGCACCCTCGATGGCTTCGCGAGCGTCTGTTGTCCAGATGGTGCGGAAGGAAACTTCCTGCTGACGCAATACCGGCTCGCAGACCATGCGGATCAAGTCGAGGTGCTCGGCGTTGACGTCCATCAAGTATAGATCGGTCAGCCGCAGTTTTTCCTGTCGGCGCAGTATCCCGCGCAGCATAAGCGGGGTGCGCACACCCGCTGTGCCAATAATCGTTAGTTTCAACTGGTTACCTCTCACCGCAGGATTAGGAATAAGGGAGGGTGCTGCTTAAGCACCCTCCCCTATGCCCGTGAAATTGGAGGAGAAAAGTGGGCTAGGCTCCCTCTTTCTCCAATACCTGGCGCTCCCAGGCGCGGAAGAACGGATACCAAATAATGCCTGGGATGATGAACTCGGTGAAGATGACCAAGATGCTAGCCCTTATATCATATCCCGTTGCTAGGTACATGAGGATGGGCGAGGGCAATGTCCACGGCGCAGCGACCGCTGTAGCCCTGACCAAACCAAGCACGTGGGCCGCGTATGCGACGGTGGCATTGATAAAGGTAATCACGATGAATGGGATGGCCATCACGGGGTTAAAGATGACCGGCGTGCCAAAGGTAATGGGCTCATTGATGTTGAAAATGCCAGGCCAAATGCCCAACCACCCCACGCGGCGCAGGCGGGCTGACTTGGATCGGAGCATGTAAATGGCCAATGGCAACGTGGCTCCAGAACCGCCAGGCACGACATAGCTGCGGAAGAGTTCCGTGTAAATCCACGGCAGGGGCTTGCCGGCAGCCAATGCCGCCGCGTTGTCTGCCAGGTTGCTGGTCCAAATCGGCGAGAGCACGATGCCAATGGTCAGATCGCCGTGAATGCCCAGTGTCCACAGGAAGCCATGCAGCGTCTCCGCGATGGCAACTGCTACATAGGAGGAGGCAGCAGGCACGATCTTGGACAAGGCCACCACTACTCCGTGGGCGAGGTCAATCCCCAATACAACGCGCACGATCCAAGCCAACGCAAAGACGGCAATCATGGGGATCAGGGCGATGAAAGCGGCTGTAATGGATGGCGGCACGCCAGCGGGCATTCTGATGACCAGGTTGCGCTTCACAAACCAATTGTAAATCTCTACGGTCAGCAGGCTGACGATGATGGCGGTGAACAAACCTTGGTTATCGAAATAGGTGCCGGGCAATCCCTGCTCACCCCATGCGCCCAAAATAGGGCTAGCGATAGTGATAAAGGCTAGCAATGATAGAGCAGAGGGCATCAGAGGATCCAGGCCTTTGCGCCGTGCGAGATGATAAGAAATAGTAACTGACGCAAAGAGGGACAACAAACCATAAGCCATGTTAAACGGCACCCACAGCTTGCTGGCTAGGTCCGGGTTCGCATCCAGGTAATCCAACCAGGATTGTACAGGGAACTGCAGGAACAGGAGGCTAAATGCGCCAGTGATCAAGAGGGGCATCAACCCAGCCAAGCCATCGCGTACAGAAGCCAGATGGGGCTGGTCAAACAGAGGCGCCAATGCCTCCATTGCCTCAGACAGCCTATCAGCCCAACTTTTCTTTTCAGCAGATGCAGTAGCCACTTGAGTACTCCTTTCTTTTAATAATGATTGTTTTCATTCGGAAAGTTAGCTCAGTAACCAATCCTTATGTTTCCCCTTGCATCACCTCCTTGTGCCGCAAGATAGGGCCCGCTTGGGCTTGCTGAGATGCCTGAGCGCAAACAAGTGGACCCGCTAATCTACTGAACTGCGATGGGACAAGAAGCACATTGCCTACGATAGTATATTACATGAAAATACCCTGTCTGTCAAAGTTTATTTAGATAGGGTGTTGAAAATCTTGTCACCCTATGCGAAGGGTCTCGCGTAACTTTATTTTCCCAAGTACTGCGAGATGCTTCACTCCCCCTTCGCGTTGCTCAGGGCGATGGTTCAGCATGACATTGAAAGGGCTTTTTCAACACTCATTGGGGGAGGTATTGAAAAAGCCTCTCGATGTCGCCCTGAAAATCTCCGTGCCGCCGCAGATCGGCATAGGAGCCCGATTTGCTGAACGGGTCATGTCCAGTCTACGCGAGATGCTTCACTTCGGTTCAGTTGGCATCCTCCTGCACCAGTCGCGCTACTTTTTGCCCCATCTCCACTGCATAATTTGATCCCCTATCCCAAGGATAGACCTGGCTCATGCTGGCGAAATATAGACCCGCTACAGGGGTGCGGACGGCTGGGATTTGTCGGGAATAGTAAACGGGCACAACCGGTTGCGCATATTTGCGCCGAAACAGCCAGCTTTTGCGCACCCAAGATGGTTCAAACGCCGCATTAAACGCAGTCATGGCAGGCAGGAACTCTTGCAAGATTTCCTCTTCGCTCATGCGAAAGTAACGGTGCTCTGGCGGCGGATAGGCCCCCAGGTAAACAATGTAGTCACCACCATAATGTTCTGGAGACTGATAGTTCGTGTGCTCTACAAAAGCCAGGAAGGGGAATTCGCCTTTGGGCAGATTGATCCAATAGAAGCCATCCGTAACGGGCCGCTTCAAAGCGAGGATGAGAGTTAAAGCACCAATAGCGCGTAACTCGCGTATCTGCGCGGCATAATGCTCTGGCAAGTCCGTTGCTAGGTGGAGCATCGTCTGCGGTGGAACCGTCGCAATCACCGCCTCAAACTCATGCACCCCTTTTGCTTCATATAAACGGAGCCTTGGTGCCGTTCCTGTGATACGATATACTGGCGTATTCAGGCGGATGACTCCACCTTGAGCCTGCACTTTGTCCATCAGGGCATTGATGAGCGTCTGATAGCCCCCAATGTAGTAACCCAAGCGCGGCGTGCGCTTGTGAAAGCGCGCCCAGAACCAAGCCATGTTGACTTCTCGGTAATAGTCTCCGAACTTGCCCGCTAGCAGCGGCTCCCAGAGCGCTTGATAGGCTCGTTGTCCTACGTAGCGAGGGAGCCACTCGTGCGCTGTGACGCGTTCCAGCGGTTGCCAGTTCTGGGAAAGCCGCAAGTAGAGGATCACGAGCCCAACGCGCATTTTGTCCACAAAGGATAGATATGGATAGCGCAGCACAGCAAGCGGGCTGTCAAAAGCATGGGCACCGCCGTTTTGCCAGATGGCGGTGATCGGCCTGGGGAAGAACACTTTGTCTGCAATCCCCAGCTCTCGATTCAGGTTCAATAGGATGTGGTCCGAGGCGAAGATGTGATGATAAAACATCTCCAGTGGCCACTCCCAATTTTCGTCTTTGAAAGTTCCACTCAAGCCGCCAGCCTGGGGTGCTTGCTCAAAAACGGTTACTTTGTGCCCTTGTTTGCCCAACTCATATGCGGCTGTCAGGCCCGTGAAGCCCGCACCAATGATGCCAATCTCCATATCCTCATTGCTCCTATCCCATTCACCGGCATTGCCGCGTGCTACTGCCCCTTCTCTGGCAGCATGCCAGCCAGAATCCGTTCCATAGCCATTGTATGACTGCATACCCCTCGCTGCGCGAAGAAGTGACAGCCGCATTGCCACAATCCATGATCGTAACGAACGGTGTAGGTATCATGGTCGCCCCGAAAAGTCACAGCGAATTGCAGAAAACACACACGATCCTTTTCTCCCGCGTAGCGCCTTGCTTTTTCGATCTTGCTCACCATCCCCGAGTCCATACGTCCTCCTTACTGACAATCAGCCTGAGTTTCACTCAACCTTTTCTTGACAAAATTAATGTTCCCAATAGACCATGGATCAACCTGATACAACATAGCCAAATAAAAAGCGACGTAATCACCAAAATGCACTGCTGACAACATCTGTGCGAGTTTGCTGCGACCGCGCGCTTCAATTATATCGAAAGAGAGGCCATCCCGGTGCAGCAAATCGCGCACAATCTCGAAACGCATTTGTACGCGGGGATGGTTCAATGAGGAAACCAGCATCACCACATGGACGTGTTGTGGCAAATCGGATGGAGCGGGGTAGCCTACCACTGAGTTGTGGCAGAGCTCAGGCAATACGTCGAAGAAAGCCCATGTTTTCGCGTTTTCATTGAACTGTCCCTTCCAACGACGTGCAACTTCGCTCAAGTGCTCCGCGCCATATACTACAGGCATCCGCCCGTAGAGCTTTTGGGCGAGCGATTTGGCTGCATTTTCTGGGGCAGGCACTGTCTCTCGAATCTCTTCCTGCCATTGGCGCATGACTGTGATGGCTTCAGCGACATCGGCTGACTTGTCGCTCACCAACCCCAGGCGCTGGACAATGCCCAGCAAAGACATGAAGGCGTAGCCAAGCGCCGCCCGAGGCTGTGTCTTGTAATGATATAAATACAGGGGCAGGCCATGCGCGCGGGTGCGCTGTGCCAGCTCACCACCTGTGGCAATGGACAGCAGTTTTGCACCACGCCGTAAGGCTTCTTCAAAGCCGCTCAGCGTTTCTTCTGTGTTCCCGGAATAACTGCAGGCAATAACCAACGTGCGCTGGTCAACGAAAGCTGGCACGCCATAGTCCCTGTGCACAATGATTGGGAGCGAACACTCCTCGAGCAATAGACAGCGCAGTAAATCGCCGCCAATTGCTGAACCACCCATGCCTAGGATGACCACTTGATCCACCTGCTGATAGCTATCTGGCAATGCCAGCCCTTGGATTTCTTTCCAAGCCTCCGCGCATTGCTGGGGCAATCCTGCGATATGGTTCAGCATTCCCTGTGGATCAAACGCGGAAAAGTTTTGGTAAGCATCCAGGTCAAGCATGGTTTCCTCTTTCACAACGATGATGGTTCTGCTGTTTGATGGGCATCTCGCCTCATTTATTGTTCTCGCTTTGCCCTAGTTCTTGTACCGCGAGGCGGTAGACAGTGCGTCTGGGCCAGTGTGCCATACGGGCAACCTGGCATGCGGCATCGCGACGACTCATCCCGCTTTGGATCATCTCAAATAATACCCGCCGCACACGTGACTCCTCCCAGGCACTTTCTTCATGGTCAGGCGCGCCAGCGAGCACCAGTGTAAACTCTCCACGTGGAGCATTTTGGCGAAAGTGGGTCAAGGCGGTCTGAACCGTTCCGCGCCAGATCTCTTCATATTTCTTGGTCAATTCACAGGCGACTACCAACTGTCTGTCCCCGCAAATGGCGAGGATGTCTTCCAGGGCAGCCAGCAGGCGATGTGGTGCCTCAAAGCAGACGATGGTACGCGGTTCATCACGTATAGAAGCCAGCACCCGCTGTCGAGCAGGGCGACGCCGGGGAAGGAAACCGAGGAAGATGAAGCTGTCTGTCGGAAGACCTGATACGGCAAGGGCAGCTAGGACCGCGGAGGGTCCTGGCACGACTTGCACAGGGAAGCCAGCAGCGATTACTGCCTGCACCAGACGGTATCCCGGGTCGGAGATGGTCGGCATGCCTGCTTCTGAGACCAGGGCAACATTCTGTGTTTCCAGAGCCTGCAAGATCTCTTCCTGTCTGACCAATTCGTTGTGTTCGAAGAAGCTGATCATCGGCGTGTGAATGTCATAGCGGGTCAGGAGTTTGGCTGTTGTCCGTGTATCTTCCGCAGCGATAAGTTGCACCTCTCGCAATACGCGCAATGCGCGTAGGGTAATGTCTTCTAAATTTCCAATCGGTGTCGCTACGACATACAGTACGCCCATCAGTTCGAATTATAACAGAGAAATCGCCCCATGCCTAACACTGTATCCAGAGGCTGTCATGCCCTCGCAGGCGAGCGACCTGATAGACGGCGGAAGAGGTTACGCCATTCCCCTTTCTCCCAGACGACAAGAAGGGGCACAGCGGTGAAGATGGATGAGTAGGTGCCGCTGAGCAAGCCTATCAGCAGGGTGGCAACAAACTGGTGGATAGTCGCTCCTCCAAAGAACAAGATAGCCACAAGGATAAAGATTGCATTCAATTGTGTAGCCAATGAGCGATGGATTGTCTCCAATAGGCTACGGTTAACAATCAACTCATACGGTTCGCCGCGACGCTTGGGGATATTCTCGCGGATGCGGTCAAAGACCACAATGGTATCCTGTACGGAATAGCCGGTCACGGTGAGCATGGCTGTAAGAAAGAGGGCATCAGCTTCCCAACCTAGCAATAAGCCAAAAAGGGAGAAGACTCCCATAGTAACCAAGACGTCATGCAATGTCGCGGCGGTAGCACAAATGCCATAGCGCAGGGCATTAGGCACTTTCCGCCAGGCAAAGATAATAAAGCTCATGATCACGATGGCAGCCGCAGCGATTGCCGTGATGGCGCTGCGCGTGACCTCGCGTCCTACCGTAGGGCCTACCTGATCGAAACGCAATTCAGTCAAGGGCCCGAACCTATCCACCAAGTCGGCCTGAATCTTAGCCTTCTCCCCTTCTTCCAGCTCTTTCGAACGGATCAGAACCGTCTTGGCATCCAGAGTCGTCTGCACCAACGTGTCGCCATAGCCATGCTCGACGAACACTTGCCGAACCTCGGCAGGCGTCACCGGTTGCTCGAAAGCCAATTCCATAAGCGCGCCGCCGGTAAAATCAATACTCAACCGCACCGGACTGCCAAACCGTACCATGGAGATACCCATGGCGATCAGGCCAGGTACGATAATCAAAGCGGAAATCAAAAAGTACCAGTATCGCTTGCCAACAATGTCTGTCATGAAACCTCCACAAAAATCGCGGGATTCAAGCCCCTGTTTGTCGTAGGCACTTCAGCATCTGAAAAATCGCGCCCTTGGGATGTTACAAACCGATCAGCCATTTGCTGTCGCGCAGGTTCTCGCCCCCGATCGCGTAAAGTGTACGGATAATGGTGCGTGTAACGGTGATCGCGGTGAACATGCTGACTAGCACGCCCAGGAAAAGTGTAACAGCAAAGCCTTTGACCATGCTGGCACCAAAATTGGAACCAAACCAGTAAAGAATCACACAGGTAATCAGAGTGGAAAGGTTGGAATCTCGAATAGAAGTCCAAGCGCGGTCAAAACCCGCTTGAATAGCTGAGCCGAACCGTTTTCCTTGGCGAAGTTCTTCCTTCATGCGTTCGAAAATCAAGATATTGGCATCTACCGCAGTGCCTACAGAAAATAGAAAGCCAGCCACACCAGGCAAAGTCAATGTTACAGGGATCAATTTGAATAAACTGAAAGTGACCAGCGCATAGAGAACCAGTGCAATGTCAGCTACTATGCCATGCAGGCGATAGTAGACCAGCATGAACAGTAGGACGATGATGACACCGATGATGCCCGCGCGGGTGCTCTTGGCGACCGAATCTTGACCCAAAGTAGGGCCTACGGTACGGTTTTGGATGACTTTCAGTGGTACAGGCAGCGCGCCATAGCGCAATTGGATGACAATGCTGCGCGCTTCCGAGAGCTTAAAGTCACCAGTGATACGTCCTGATCCTTCCGTGATAGCGCTTTCGATGCGCGGGCAGGAGATGATCACCCCGTCCATCGCAATAGCCAGATAACGTCCAATGTTGGCTGCCGTATGCTCGGCAAAGATTTTTGCTCCCTCTTCGGTGAGAGTGAAATTGATCTGTGGCCGGCCGTATTCATCCTGTCCGACCTGTGCCGTCTTCAAGTGTCTTCCAGTGATCACCGTGCGGAAGATACGCGGACGCGGGGTAGGTGAAGGCGTGGCTTCAGCGGTTACCGTGGGCGAGATGGCTTCCGTAGGAGTAACCGCTGGGGTAGGCGTCGCTGTCTCTGTAGCGGTTGCGGTTGGTTCAGGCGTAGGCGTTGGGATGCCGAATTCACCGCTCTCTCGGAAGCTGGTCTGAACTTCTAGACCCGGGGGCAGAAAAGTATTGCCAGCGTCTACGAATTCCAGGAGGCCGGTCTGGCGCAGAGTGGAAATAGCCAGTTCAGGATCCTGAATGCCAGGCAATTCGACCACAATCCGGTTGGAGCCTGCCAGTTGTACAATAGGCTCTACTACTCCTAGGCCATTCACCCGGTTGTCAATAATTCCTTTGACTGCGGCCATAGCATCTGCATCTACCTGTTGTCCCGGGGGCAAATCAGCTTCCAGTACTACCTGTACACCACCTTGCAGATCAAGGCCACGATGCACTTTGATGTCCCGGTCAAAGTGAATTGGGCCAAAATGGATATGCAAGCCAGGATTATTAGGCCAGACAATCCAGATGGTGATGCCTGTCAAAATGATGATGAGCATCAATAGAGTCATGTCACGCTGCTGCATCGAAATCCTCCAAAAGTTTGAGCAGGCAAATAATAACCACACCCTGCCGGGTGTGGCCGGCTTGTGCCTGTTCAGGTTGCTCGATTATATGCTATCCTCCCTGACCTGTCAAATGATCCTTGCGCTTGGACGTATAATGCTCCAGGAACTCTCGCACCTTGTCCAGCACCTGCGATTCAGTGAGTTCGTCGGTCATGATGTACAAATCGCAGTGGGCACGGGCATGGGCTAGACGTCGCCGTTGCTCCTCCACACATCCCGTCACATAGTGGCGCTGCCCGCGCCGATAGACCACCTCTTCGCTCGCATCTAGGTAAATCAGCACGTCAGGTCGAGAGATAACCTGCCACATATAAGGGACTTCGGAATGCTCCTGTCCGCATTCGCGTACCTCATAACCCAACTTGCGCAGCCCTTGCGCTAAGGCAGTTTTGCCACTTCCACAAACGCCTACCAGCACTATGCGCATGATATCGCCCCTTATCTTACTGTGGGCATGCCAGTTGCGATTTTCTCAAAAAGGAGGCAATGGAAAGCGAACGGCCAGCCGCCGGATATTGTCCGTTGTTTGAATGGGTACAAGAGCCAGCACAAGCACGCTCATATCGTCTTGTGGGCGGCCCTGGTCTAACTCTATGGCGCGTGCCAACAGAGCATCAGCCAACGCGGAGGCGGTGCACTGGTTCTGTTTGACCAGAGGCGCGGCATAGGCCATCACATCAAACGGCGTGCCAAACCGGCGCCCTGCATGGAGCACGCCATCTGTGAATGTGATCACCCAGATGTTGGCTGCTATTGGGATTTCGGTAATGATCGGCTTTGTGCCCATATAAATACCAATAGGCTGGGTGGGCTCATCAAGCGTATGCCACCCCTCCTTGTCCAATAGCAGCACTGGACAATGGGTGTTACGGGATACGACCAATGTGCGTGTAACCAGGTCAAGCGAAACCATACTGAGTTCAGCGGATACTTTGCCTTGGCGATAGGTACGCAGGTAATCATGCGCGGCTCTGGCTACTGCGCCATCCCGCACGCCTTCAGCCAGCAAGGAGATGGCTTTGCGTGCTACCAGGTTGCTAATGCGTTTGGCAGATAGCCCACTCTGCTGGCCATCCGCGAGGACCAGCGACAATCCCCCATGAGGCCGCTCGATCATCTCCAAGGTGTCACCGCTTTCCTGGACCGCGTACTTGCTGATTTTGGCTACTCCCACCTGCAGTTCTAGTTCTTCTTTCTGCGTTTGCATAGTTGCAATTATAATTCCTGCAGCCCTCTGCTCAAAAGCGAGCAGGAAAACCTTGCAAAAGTTTGACAAAACACCGCAGTAGTTTCTATAATGAAGATACAGGAGGCCGTGGTGGAAATTACGTTGGGTTTATGTTGGACCTTCTGGGGGTGGGTGGGAACAGCTTTTTCTCCCCATGGTTTGGCTGGCACCACCTTGCCATTCCCTACACTAGAGGAAGCCATGGCGCCTTTGTTACATAAATGGCCAGGCGCTCAAGAGGGAGTGCATCCGCGTTTGATGGCTCTGCACGAAAAGTTGCAACGCTATTTTCGAGGCGAACTTGTTGATTTCCGCAATGAGACCCTCGATGTGCATCAGTGTACTGACTTTCAGGCGCGCGTGTGGGATGTTGTGCGTTCCATTCCTTGCGGACAGGTTCGTTCCTATGGTTGGGTGGCTGCTCAGGTTGGGTCTCCTCAGGCTGCTCGTGCGGTGGGACGGGTTATGGCTACCAATCCTTTCCCCATTGTGGTGCCCTGTCATCGCGTTGTAGGATGGAATGGCCAATTGGTCGGGTTTGGCGGCGGGCTGGATATGAAACGCCGCTTGCTCGCACTCGAAGCAGCACAGGCTCAAGGCAGACCGTTCTATACGACGTGATATGTTGATCTAATGGCGGTGATCGGCTGTGGGTTTGACGAATCAGGTTTTGTGTGGTAAAATTTTTTACACCTGGGTCGCTGCTGCCCCCCATTTCTCGTGGTGGAAGTGGGGGGCTTGTTTATGATTTATCTAGCGGATAAGAGAGTAGGTCGCAGCCCATGCGCATAGGTATAGACGCCCGACTGGTTTATTATCGGCAAGCCGGCATTAGCCAATACACACTTCGTCTCTTGGAAGAATTTGCTGTGATTGATCAAGACGACGAGTTCATTGTCTTTCAAAGTCGTAAGGACCACGCAGCCTTGGTCAATCAACCCAATTTTCGCAGACATTCACTGTGGACGCCTCCCCACCATCGTTTGGAGCAAATATTTTTACCTCTGGAAATCGCTATGGTAGACATGGATGTCCTGCATAGCCCAGATTTCATCCCTCCATTTCGGCGCCGCTGTAAATCCGTTATTACGATTCACGACCTCAACTTCCTGCTCTATCCCCATTTTTTAACCCCTGAAAGCGCCAGCTACTATGGTCAGATAGACCAAGCAGTTCGTAATTGTGACCACATTATCGCCGTATCGGAGAGTACGAAACGGGATATCGTTCGGCTGACAGGTGCACCTGAAAACAAGATTACCGTAGTGTATGAAGCAGCAAATCCTATCTACCGGCCTCTCCAAGACAAACGCCTCTGCCAGCAGGTCAAGGAAAAATTCAACATTCACAATGACTATATCCTCTTTGTGAGCACTATCGAACCACGTAAAAATGTGCCTACCTTGCTCATGGCCTATAAGCAATTATTGGACAGTTACCACGTGGATGTCAGTTTGCTGTTGGGTGGCGAAAAGGGCTGGCTTTTCGATGAAGTGTTCGCTTTGGTCGAAAAGCTAGGCCTTCAAGGGCGTGCTCGTTTTCTGGGTCGTGTCTCACCAGAGGATTTACTGGGACTTTACAATGCAGCACGGCTGCTGGTGCACCCCGCTTTTTACGAAGGTTTTGGGCTGCCTCCGCTAGAAGCCATGGCTTGTGGAACGCCAGTGGTGGCATCCAATACCTCCTCGTTGCCAGAAGTGGTGGGAGATGCGGCGCTTTTGGTCGATCCTACCGATGTGGATGGCATGGCTGTGGCAATGTGGCGCCTGCTGTCCGATGAGGCACTGCGCCAGCAGATGATCGAGAAAGGATTGAAGCGTGCTCGCCTGTTCTCTTGGAGAAGGGCAGCGCTGGAAACGTTAGAGATTTACCGCCGCTTGGCACAATAGCCAAAATGGGCAAGCGTATTCTTTTTCTGACACCACAACTGCCTTATCCCCCACAGCAGGGCACTGCCATACGTAACTACAACTTGATCAGGCAGGCAGCCAAGCGACATGAGGTGCATTTGCTTTCGTTTGAAGGCATTCCAGCCTCGGTGGCTGATCTCGGGCCGCTCCGAGATCTATGCGCTGCTCTGGATGTAGTACCGATTCCGCGTCGCAGCAACTGGCAGCGGTTGTTCACCGTTCTGGCTTCACCCAGACCAGACATTGCCTACCGTTTGTCTTCTCCCCTTTTCACCCAGAAGCTGGAAGCAGTGCTCAGGGAAACAAAACCAGATATTGTGCAGATAGAAGGGCTGGAGATGGCTCAGTACGGCTTATGGGCGCGTCAGCTCGCTAGTGAGTCCCTATGGCTGGTGTATGATGCGCATAACGCGGAGTACCTGCTGCAGCAGCGCATTTTTGAAACTGATGCACGCCGTCCACGGCGCTGGCTAGGAGCGCTCTATTCCTTTATCCAATGGCAGAAATTACACCGTTACGAAGCGCTGGTTTGTCGCCAGGTACAGCGGGTGATTGCCTGTTCTCTTGCTGATTCCAAGGCGTTGGCGCGCTTGGTCCCTGGCCTGGAAGCCGTGATTATCCCCAACGGTGTGGATACGCAGTATTATCAGCCCGATGCAGTAGCTGCTCTGCCATTGCACACGCAATCCTTGGTGTTCACCGGCAAAATGGATTTCCGGCCTAATGTGGATGCTGTCCTCTGGTTTTGTACAGAGGTTCTACCCATTATCCAGCGTGCCGTGCCAGATGTGCACTTTTACATTGTAGGCAAGAATCCCCATCCGCGGCTTGCACCACTGAGGAACATGCCGAACGTGACCATGACTGGTTTTGTTGAGGATGTGCGCCCCTACATCGCTGCCGCAGCGGTTTACGTTGTGCCGCTCCTCACGGGCGGTGGAACACGTCTCAAAGTTCTGGAAGCGATGGCCATGGGCAAAGCGGTTGTCTCTACTACACTTGGCTGTGAAGGCATCCATGTTGCTCCGGGCCAAGATGTCATACTGGCTGATGACCCTGCTGCTTTTGCTGCGCAGGTACTCGCCTTGTTGCAGGACAAGGCAAGGCGCGAGCAATTAGGGCGTGCAGCACGGACCTTCGTCGAGCGCTATTTCGATTGGGATACTGTCGCCGCCCCCTTGGAGCAAGTGTATGCCCACTAATCGTCAGCGTTTGCGCCTGGCTTTATTGCGTATTTTTGCTACCTGCACTCCTTTCCTGCAACATCCCCCAAGAAGAGCCAGGGGTGATGGCTTGCGCATTTTAGTGATTCGCCCAGATCATATCGGGGACTTGCTTTTTGCCACGCCAACGTTGCGTGTATTGCGCAAAGCCTTTCCGGATGCGCATCTGGCAGGCATGGTAGGTCCCTGGGCTAAGGCAGTGGTAGAGCGTATCCCCCATTTCAATGAAGTCATCATTTGCCCATTCCCGGGATTCACACGGCGGCCAAAGGGCTCTGCTTTTGCCCCATATCGGATGCTCTGGGAATGGGCTAACCGATTGCGCACACGACACTTTGACATGGCGATTGTGCTGCGGTTCGATCATTGGTGGGGAGCATTGCTAGCCTATTTGGTTGGCATCCCTTATCGTTTGGGTTATGCAGTGGCTGAATGCGAACCGTTTCTGACCACAGCCGTCCCTTATGTGAGCCAGCGGCATGAAGTGCAGCAGAACTTGACCTTGGTCGCACAAGCCATCCGCGACTGTCATCGGGATATGCCACAGGATCCAGGGCATCTGGAGTTTTTCGTGGCGGAACAAGACCGGGAGTACATTGCCCATTACCTGGCAGAGTGTGGCGTGGCTGCGGATGAAGCAATGATTGTCATTCATCCAGGTGCAGGGGCAGCGGTTAAGGAATGGCAAGCAGAATCTTTTGCGCAGGTTGCTGACGCGATCGTAGCACATTGGCGGGCTAGGATCGTGCTTACTGGCAGCCGTGATGACCTGGATAAGGTTTGGTCTATCTATGCCCGCATGCGCGGTGAGCCCATCGTCGCTGTAGGACACACCACACTCGGCCAGCTTGCTGCCTTGTACCAGCGCTCACGCTTGGTCATTGGACCGGATTGTGGGCCCTTGCACTTGGCAGTCGCAGTGGGGACACCAACGGTACATCTCTATGGCCCAGTAGACAAGCACAAATTTGGCCCATGGGGACCCCCGGAGAGGCATCTGGTTCTCACCTCGAGCCGTTCATGCATTCCCTGCAATCGCCTCGACTATACTGCCCAAGAATTGCCAGACCATCCTTGCGTGCGCGAGATCACTCCTGAAATGGTGCTGGATGCCATTCGAAAGTTGCTAGGGTAGGAGCACGTACCTGCAATTGAGATGGATGGCTCACAGTCAAGAGCATTGATTCAACGGGGCTTATAGGGGCAAACTGAAGATAAAGGTAGAGCCTTTGCCTACCTTGCTCTTGACCCAAATTTCGCCGCCATGGGCAACCACAATCTGTTTGCAGATATACAGACCCAGACCAGTTCCACCAGCACGCCGCGTGGCAGAGCTATCTACCTGGTAGAAGCGCTCGAAGAGGTGTGGTAAAGCCTCTGGAGGGATACCAATGCCATCGTCTTGCACAGAAATCACGATTCGGCCGGGTTCCACTGTAGCGGAAATCGTTACATGGCCTCCTTTGGGGGTGAATTTGATAGCATTGTGGATCAAATTCCTGACCACTTGTTTCAGGCGTTCCTTATCCCCGAAAACCGTAGGGAGTGCTGGAGCGAGGTTGTGGGTGAGTGTGATCTGTGCTTGTTCGGCCAGAGGTTCTAGTTCCGCAATGACTTCCTGGACAGCAGTGTACATTTGGACGGGTTCCTTCTGCAGTACCAGGCTAGCAGATTCCATGCGTGATGCATCGAGCAGGTCATTGATCAAGTTGGTCAGGTGCTGCGTTTGCCGATAGATAATTTCTAGGCATTCTTGCCGTGTGGCTTCATCCGGAGCCTTGCCATCCAGCAGCAACTGTACATAGCCACTGATGGAATGCAAAGGAGAGCGCAGTTCATGGGATACCGTGCTGATGAAATCGCTTTTCATGCGATCGAGTTCCTTCAGTTGCTCATACGCGTTGCGGAGGCGAGTAAAAAGGCGTGCATTTTGAATGGCAATGGCAGCCTGACTGGCCAACACGGACAAAAGTTCGAGATCGCTGCGCATAAAGGCGTGCTCTTTCTTCTCCTTGCACAAGCCCAAGACGCCGATTTTCTCTTCTTTAACAACCAGAGGCAAAGCAACTGCTGTGGTGATGCGCTTGTTGATTGATTCGGATACCAGAAAGGAACCCTGGCCTGGTCCCGCACGCCAAATGATGGGTTGTCCGCTTTGCAGCGCATTCCAGACTAGTTGGTCGTTTATCCTGTATTCTGGGCTGGGTGGCTGTGCGCCCTGCTCTGTAACTAGGCCGCATATTTCCAAACGCCCGCTATCTTCGTTCTTTAACATCAGCACGCCGAGATTGGCAGCCGTTTCTTGGGCTGCCAATTGTAACACCTGTTTCAATAGCATATCGAGGTCAGTAACCGTAATAAAAGTCTGGCTCAGTTGGAAAAGCGGAATGAGTGCCTTGAGGCGTTCGTTTTCTTTTTCCAGCCTTTTCCTGCTCAGAGCTTTAGCGACCGCAGCCTTGAGTTCATTCAGGGAGAAGGGTTTGAGCAGGAAGTCATCCATACCCAGCTTGAGTGCCTGTATGGCTGACTCCATGGAGCCATATCCAGTGATGATGATTCCAACGATGTCCGGGTTTGATTGCTGAATTGCCTGGAAGAGCTCAAGCCCGCTCATCCCGGGCATCTTGATATCGGTCAACACCAGATCAAAGTCGTGTTTCTTGGCTAATTCGATGCCTTCGAGCCCATTACGAGCGCTCCAAATCTGGTAGCCCTCCCGGGAAAGTGCCTGGAGGCATAAATCCAGAATGCCCTCTTCGTCATCTACGATCAAAATGCGTTCATCCGGCATGCCACTTCCCCTTTCTGGGTGATGCTCCGCTAGCGAGGCCTGAGCATGCGGCCAGAGAGCTGGGAATGTACGCGTTCCGACAATTCGCGCAAAGAGAGTGCAGCAGTACCCCCTGATTCGGCAAGCACAAGGGGCACACCCTGTTGGTAGGAGTAGGCTAATTCTTCTGCGGCAGGCGGGATAAAGCCCCACGCTGCTTTTTTCAACTGCTGCTCGATCTGGGGCACGGGTAGAGTTACTGCGGAGGGTGCACGGTTGACCACCACCAAATTGATTGCCTCTCCAGCCAACCCAACCCCCTCCAGCATGGTTTTCAGTTGCTCTGCGCACGCTACATCGGTGGGATGAGGACCTAGCACAAGCAATGCAACATCACTCAGAGCCAGCGCTTCTTTCGCACCAGGGGATAGCATGTGAGGCAAATCCAGAAAGATGACATCGGCAAGTGGCCTAGAGCTACGTACAATGGCGCTGACCTGGGCTGGCGGCAATTCAATCATACCAGACCCAATTGGTGGGCTGGGCAGCACAGCTAGGCCCGAAGCATGCATATAGAGCCTCTTCGTTAGTTGGTGGCTGTCAATTTGGTGGGCTTCCATGGTCAGCAGTTCAGTTAAAGAAAGGCGATCGGGAAGCTTGAGTTGCCAGGCAACGGTGCCAGAATGGTGGTGTAAATCAATCAACATGGTAGGCACTTTACGCCGCGCCAGTGCTACGCCAAGGTTTACCGCAATAGTGGTGGTGCCTACGCCTCCTTTGGCTCCGATCAGGCTAATTATCCAACCCTGCTTCGCTACGGGGACACGTCTGGTGCGCGCTAACACAGCTTTTACCCGCGCGACAACTTCCCTGGGGTCTGCTGGCTTGGTAATGTAATCATCGGCGCCCGCTTGTAGGCCGGCGATTTTGTCATCGAGTTGAATTTTAGCAGTGAGGAAAATAATAGGGATGTTAGCCGTTTGCGGGCGGCTGCGTAGCTGACGGCACATCTCCAGCCCATCTACGCCTGGCATCATAATGTCTAAGAGGATTAGGTCGGGCTGTTCAGTCTGTACCGCAAGCAAGCCTTCTCGTGCATCCAAAGCGGTGGTTATTTCGAAGCCTTCAGCCGCGAGTGCAAGCCTCATCAATTTGACCGCCAGTGGGTCATCATCTACGATCAGAATCTTGTCCGGCATCCATACACCTCGATAGGTTCTGTGGCTAAGCGCGCGGCATATACATATAACAGAACTTTTTCGCGTGCTACTTTGTTATTTATTTTAAACCCATTGATGAAACCTGTCAATCTGAGAGCGCTAAAGAATTTACGCAATTGATAAAATAGGGAATTATTGCTATAATAGCCTGCACATTTTGAGGAGGAATTGCCGTCATGGTTCTACCTGCTACTGTGAAAACGATCATCAGCTTTGCCCTGATGTTAATAGGGGCTTATGCGGTGCTTTTCTTGATCAGTCTGGTTATCTGGACGTTCCGCGACATCCGTTCTCGTACGCGCGATGTATTGGTACAAATCCTGGCTACATTGCTCGTGGTGGTATTCAATATCCCAGGATTGTTGCTCTATTTTGTCTTACGTCCGCGGGAAACGCTGACCGAGGCTTACGAACATGCGCTAGGGCAGGAAGCTTTGCTGCAGGACATTGAAGAGCGCTACATTTGCCCCAATTGCAAGCGTAAGGCAGATGCTGACTTTCTGATTTGCCCTTATTGCCATCATGGATTGAGGAAGCGCTGCCCCAAGTGTGGACGCTTGCTAAGCCTGAACTGGGATATCTGTCCCTATTGCGGATTGCAGCAGGGCAGTGAACAAATTGCGCAGAGCGAACAAAATGAAATGGGCAGTGAGGGTGTCACCTAATACCCACCTGCCCATCGCTGCTGTATATTCGCTCTGGTTTCTAATACGCTATTTGACCTCTTTGCTACCTTTGTAATGCACGTAGCCTGGCAAGAGGATGCCGCCCTTTGTTTGCCGCAGAGGTTCACCCGTTTCTTCTTCTGGAGGCACTGTGTCGCCCCATTGTTTTTCAGCTTGCAAGGTCACTCTCTCTTGCTGCCTTTGCTCAGCCTCACGGAGCCTTTCCAGGGTCTCATAGGGGTCGTAATACACCTTAGAAGCATATTGCGCCTTCCCAGTCACGGCCGCAGATCTGAGCAGATAGTGGTTGAACATGTAGCCATAATGGGACAGGAACTCAGGCCAAGGGGCCTGGGGGTGAATCTCCTGGTATTGCTTGTAGCCCTCTTTCACAAAGGTGGAGAATCCTTCCTCCATTGTCGCAGGCAGTAGAATAGCAGCCCAGGAAAAGTGCGGCGTGGTTGAGGAACGCAGTAGGCGTCCCAGGATGAGGTCCCCGCGTAATCCGCGCAGGCTCACCCCATCCCCTAGGATACGCTTTGGCACCTCCTGTAGCACATCAACGACAGGGATTGTTTCTCCTTCTACAGGGCCAGTGATGCGATACAAACTCAAATAAGAATTTTGCCAGACTCGCACACATTCTCGCTCGGCAGGCAGTAGTTCTGGTTCCAGTTCCTCAATGAACAGGTCAATAATGCGTCTTCGCTGCCTTTCCAGGCGATAATCATACATGTACCATTCCAGAAAGCGACTCACTTCGTGCCTGGGCAGTGTGTCCAGGGCATCTTGGCCATAGTTCCCATTCCAGAACAGGTTAAAAGCAACGGGAAACTGATCAGAAAACTCTGGTTGCTGCGCAAAGTCAACCAGTTTGTCCAGAACAAGCTGTTCATCGCGTCGCCAGGTGCTTTCGCGAATGCGCCTGGCGCGGTCCTTGAGGAGACAACAATTTTTGTACTTTTTACCGCTGCCGCAAGGGCATGGGTCATTGCGTCCGATTTTATCCACAGTCTGTATCCCTCTTTTTTACCCCTCGAGCCAGCGAGGCACATAAATAATTAGAGAAAGCAGTGAATCCGTCAAGACGAAGATGAGATAGGCAGTGAAAAGCGTGTGGTATTTCGTTCTGCGGAAGTAAAACCACAAAGCTCCCAAAGCGACCAGTAGGGTAAAAAAGGGAGTGCCAAGCACGGGCAGGAAATGCAAGTTTTGCGGCAATCTATCCAGCAACGGAGCGTAGAGCAGCACTCCCGGCATCAAGAACAGCTTGGAGAAAAGATATAGTAGGATCGCTATTGCCAATGCAATTTGCGAGGGTCGCCGATCTAACCCACCTTCCACTTTGACAAAGTAGAAAAGGACAATCCAGGCAAAAGAGGCAAAGCTCCACAAGAGGAAGATGGCGGGGAAAAATCCAAAGGCGGGAGCCAGACCCCACACGCTGTTGAGGAAATCCATAGCTCGGTCTTGCATGGTTACACGGTCTAGATTGGCTTTGACTGCCGCAGAGGTGCTTGCATAGTATATTTCATAGCGGCCAAAACCCCCCGCGTTCAGCCAGGCCAAGTGCACATTTCCTTCTGCATCTAATACGCCTACAGGGCGTAGGGCGTTACCGAGCTTGGTAGGTACTTGATAGCCCTTGACCTTGCCATCAGCCAGGATGACCCATATTACTTCCCGACTCGACTTACGTTGTGTAGCCACCTCACCGACGAGCAGCACACCCAATTCCTCACGTTGACCATTCAATACCTTAGGCATATACAATAAGGATGTGGGCCAGCCCATTTCTGCCGAGGCTAATCGTTGGTACGGTAGGCTGCCAGATGTAGCCTGGTACATCGGCCTAGCCGTGCCCGGGATTTCCAATATCATCGCTTCAGCCTCGCGTGGTTCCTTTAGGGGAAAGGATACGAAATATGTCTTGGCTTCTCCAGGAGTCAAGCCTCCGCCGCGCTGCTCCAAAGCCCAGAGTAGGTAGCCATTTTCCTTGTCCAGCCCCAGGACAGGCGGATAGGAAACGAGTCCAGTGGCGGTCTTGTACGTGCCCACTTTGGTTTTTTGGCTTACCTCTCCCGTAGCGGGATGAAACAGTGCATAATAAATGTAATTCACGCGAATCGCGGGCTCTTCTATCCAAGCGAGGTGAACTACCCCGTCCGAGGTCACCTGTGCGGTTGGTTTCTCCGCATTTGGGATGAGCAAACGGTTGTCGCTGATGACCCGACCATCTGTAGCCAGCCGCAAGTGGTGTATGCCACCCTCTGTCGGTATCTCATCAGACCAGAAGACATCTAAAGTGCCGTCTGGGTTACAAGCCAGTGCGTAATCGGACACACGGGCGTTATCTGGAGATAGCCGTGTTGGGCCGCTCAGCAGTTGTCCATCGTAGGTAAACCTGGCGAGGAATAATGCACGAGGGATCGCAGGATTGTCTGTCCACAGCAGACCCAGCGTTCCATCTGCAGCAGGGAAAAGCTGTGGATAACTCGGATGTGCCGTGTCAATCGCCAAATTCACGCCGAGCTCAGCGTCTCCAGAAGCCGATAGACGAACGTAGCGCAATCCCTGGTCCTCGGCTGTCACAAAAATCAGGTGAATATTATTACCCTCAGCTAACAAACCTATAGGTTGGTTAAGAGCAGCAATGCCTACCTGTTGCCCGCGGCTCCATTCAGGCAAAACTTTGCGCGTTTTCAAAGCACCAGCCTGACACCCAACTATAGTGATGGCAAAGCACAGCATGATACAAACCACGGATATTCGTTTCGTCACGATTGTTCCTCCCTTTTCAAACAGGATATTATAATGTAGAGAAGCACTTATACAAAGCGGCGGCTCTCAGCCATGCACGTACTGCCCAAGCGTATCTGCATTGATAGGGTAGGATAAATAGGGTATAATGAAGCGCAAAGGAGGACCAATGCGACAGATTCAAATTCGTGCAGGGGATGTTCAGGTCATCGCTGAACTAAATGACACCTATACCGCCGATGCCATTTGGAAAGCGTTACCTCTCTCTGCGGTTGGCAATAGGTGGGGGGATGAAATCTATTTTTCTATCCCTGTACAATTGCAGGAAGAAAACGCGCAGGCGGTAGTCTCCTCGGGCGATTTGGGGTATTGGCCACCGGGGTGCGCCTTTTGCATTTTCTTTGGCCCCACGCCTGTGAGCAGGGGAAAAGAGATCCGGCCAGCCAGTCCGGTCAATATTTTTGGCCGAGTGGTTGGTGATCCTACCGTGCTTAAGAAAGTGCAAGATGGGGAAACCGTCGTTGTAGAACCGCTCTCGACGATGTAACATCATGACAGAATTTCACAGTGTAGAGGATGTGGGGAGAATGGCGAAACGCAATATCCTTGTGGCTGGAGAACCGGTCTTGCGTCAGAAAGCCAAGAAGGTTACCAGTTTTGGACCGTTTCTTGAGGATTTGGTTACTGATATGATCGATACGATGCGGGCAGTCAATGGCCTTGGCCTTGCCGCACCGCAGATTGGCGTGCCTCTGCGCTTGATCGTGATTGAGATGCCAGCAGAGGAAGATGAAGAGGGAAACGAAATCCAGCCGAGCCAGTTGTATGTTTACTGCAACCCAGAAATCGTCAAAGCCTATGGGGAAGAAGAAGATGAGGAAGGCTGTCTTTCCGTGCCTGGCTACGTAGGGATAGTCAAACGCGCTGCCGTTGTCACGGTAAAGGGCCAGGACCTGAAGGGGCGCCCTATCCGTACCAAGGCAGAAGGTTTGCTGGCTCGAGCCTTTCAGCACGAAATAGACCACCTGGATGGCAAGCTTTTCCTGGATCGTGTGGAAAGTCCAGAGAAACTACGCCGTATTGAGCCTAGAGCGAAACGACAAGAACAGGGCGCAGAGCCAATTTAGGATGAGACGACAGACAGATATACACGGGTTCCACAAGAAACTCTTATATCTCGATGTGACGCAGCGCCGTTATCAGGTAGAAGAACTGCCTGAGAACTTCTTGCGCCGTTACTTGGGAGGGCGTGGGCTGGGGAGCTATCTGCTGTGGCGGGAACTGCACGCAGGGACGGATCCTTTCAGCCCTGACAATGTGCTTATCCTCGCCACAGGTCCCCTCTCAGGAACCAACTTCCCTGGAGCAAGCCGCTACGAACTTTTTAGTCGTTCTCCGTTGACGAATGCTTTTGCCGAGTCTTCTGCTGGTGGGCGTGTTGCCACGCAACTTTCGCGTACCGGCTACGACGCTATTGTTATTCGCGGTGCTTCTCCCTCACCGATTTATCTCGAAATATCTGATGAGGGTGTTGGCTTTCAGGATGCTAGTCCGTTTTGGGGTATGGACACCTACTATGCGGAGGAAGCTATTCTAGCCCAAGTGGCAGCACCACATGCCCAGGCTCTGGTAATAGGTCCCGCGGGTGAGAATCTAGTGCGGTTTGCTTGCGTGGTGAATAACAAATGGCGCTCCGCCGGACGCACAGGTCTGGGAGCTGTTTTAGGTGCGAAGAAGATTAAGGCGATTGTGTTTCATGGGCGGAAGGAACGTCCTCTGGCAGACCCTACTGGATTCAAAGATTACCTGCGGGCCTTCCGTGCGAAGGGACTGCAAAGCCCGAGCGCTGCTAACTATTCGCGTTATGGCACTCCAAGCATGGTGGCTGTCACAAACACAGCCGGGGCATTCCCCGCCTACTACTGGACAGCCGGCACCTTGCCGGGATGGGAGAAGATCAGCGCAGACGCCCTTTTGGAAAACCTGGAAGTGCGGCCTCATGCCTGCCCTGGCTGTTTCTTGGCCTGTGGCAAGTTGAGCACGGTCAAAGAGGGGCGCCACAAAGGGCTGACCATCGAAGGCCCTGAATATGAAACCATCTATGCTTTCGGTGGCCTCTGTGCTATTACTTCTTTGGAGGAACTCGTTTATCTGAACGATCTGTGCGATCGCTATGGGCTGGATACGATGACCGCGGGTAACCTGGCGGGGCTGGTCATGGAGGCGACAAGGCGCGGGCGGCTGAATTTCCCGTTGCAGTATGGCGATGCAGAAGGTGTAGCCACGTTGCTAAGGCAGATTGTGAACCGCGAGGGTGCTGGTGCTATCCTCGCGGATGGCATTGTTGCTGCCAGCCGGGCATGGAATCTAGAGGATCTGGCAATACATGTAAAGGGCCTGGAGCCAGCCGCATATGATCCCCGTGTGCTGAAAGGCATGGCCTTAGCCTATGCTACGTCACCACGCGGGGCATGCCACTTGCGTGCTACGTTCTACAAGTATGAATTGTCTGGTCAGATTGATGCCGACCAAGTCGAGGGCAAAGCGGCTATGTTTGTAGAAATCGAAGACCGCATGACCATGATGGATACCTTGATCCTTTGCCGCTTTTTCCGCGACTTGGTACCGTGGGAAGAGTTGCAAAACATTATCCGCTTGACCACCGGGCTTGATTTCGACCTTCCAGCGCTAAGGCATATCGCCAACGAGATCACAACTTTGGCTCGTTGTTTTAACGTGCGAGAAGGCTTTGGCTATGCGGATGACCTTTTGCCGGCGCGCTTTCATGATGAGCCAATTGATGGACATCTCATCACGCGCGCAGAATTCGCCATGATGCTTTCCGACTATTACCGTTTGCGTGGTTGGGATGAACGAGGTTCCCCGATTGCATGCGGGGTAGAAAAGTGAACAATTGAATCCCAAATACCTGGAAAGGCTAGAACTGAATAAGATTTTAGAGCGCCTGGCGAATCACACTTCCTTTTCGGCTGGGCGTGAGTTAGCCCTGTCCTTGCAGCCCGCTGCTGATTGGGAAGAGGTACGCCGACGGCAGCAGGAGACGGCCGAAGCCAAGCTACTGCTTTCACTGCAACCAAGCCTTTCCCTTGGTGGAGCACGCGATGTGCGTCCGCTGGTCAGAAACGCTGAGATTGGCGCAATGCTTGATCCACAGGCATTGCTCGACGTGCAATCCACTTTGGTCAGCGGCAGAACGCTGCGCCGCGCTATCATGCCGAAAGCCGAGCGCTTGCCCAGGTTGGCGGCTCTTGCCCAGCGTATCGAAGAGTGTCCCGCTTTGGTGGCGCAAATTGGGCGTTGTATCAACGACCGGGGCGAGGTGCTTGATGACGCTAGCCCCACCCTGGCGCGTATCCGGCATGAGTTGGCTGTAGCACGTGACCGGCTTCTGGACCGCCTCAATCGCCTCATTTCCTCACCGGAAAACGCCGCCTATTTGCAGGAAGCGCTCATTACCCAACGCAGTGGGCGCTATGTCATCCCATTGAAGGCTGAATTCAAGGGCCGCATTCCTGGCATCGTGCATGACCAATCAGCAAGTGGGGCAACGCTGTTCATCGAACCTTTGGCTGTTGTCGAACTGGGCAATCAATGGCGACAGCTCCAGTTGGATGAAGAGCGTGAGGTCGAACGCATCTTGCGCGAGTTGACCGCTGCAGTGGCTGAGCACGCTGAATCCATCCGCGCCACGGTGCAAGCCTTGGCCGAACTAGACCTTGCCTTGGCTAAAGCCAAGTACGCTTATGAAATCAGAGCGGTAGAGCCAGAACTGTTGCCCAACGCCGTTACTGCGGGCAGTCCTTCAAAGCCATTTCCGGAGTATCTGTCTCTGCTGCGCGCACGTCATCCCTTACTGCCGGCAGAAACAGTAGTGCCCATTGATGTCCATCTGGGCGGAGAGTTTGCCATCTTGGTGATCACCGGGCCGAATACTGGTGGCAAGACAGTTGCATTGAAGACGGTCGGACTTTTGGCTGCGATGGCGCAATGTGGGCTGCAGATTCCTGCAGCAGAAGGCTCGGCGTTACGGGTGTTTGACGGCTTGTTTGCCGATATTGGCGATGAGCAGAGCATTGAGCAGAGCCTATCCACTTTTTCTTCCCACATGGGCAATATCGTGGCAATCCTGGCTGAAGCCAATGATCGTTCGTTGGTGCTGCTGGATGAATTAGGAGCAGGCACTGATCCAACAGAGGGCTCTGCGCTGGCACGCGCTATCCTCAGCGAATTATTGCGCCGACGCATTCCGGCCATGATTACAACCCATTACAACGAACTGAAACTGTTTGCACAGGCTACGCCGGGGGTAGAGAATGCCTCGGTTGAGTTTGATGTACGCACTTTATCTCCCACGTACAAATTGACGATAGGCTTCCCCGGCCGCAGCAATGCTTTTGCTATTGCCCGACGCTTAGGGCTACCCGAACCTATCATCGAAGAAGCGGGAAAGTTTATCTCTGCAGAGGACCTGGAAGCGGACCGCATCTTGGAACGCATACGTCGCTCGCGTCACGAAATAGGCCGCGCTACCCACGCAGCCCAATTGGCCCTTGCTGCCGCCCGTGAGAAGGAAAAAGAAGCGCGCCGTTTGCTGCGCGAAGCGAAACGCGAACGTCGTCAACTCCTTGCCGAGGCACGCGCACAGTTGGAGATGGCGCAAGAGGAACTGCGACGCATCCGTGAGACAATGGAGCGACAACAGGCGACCAAAGCATGGCTGCAGGAAGATGAACAACGCATTGCAAAGGCTTTGCAGGAACAGAAAAAGATGGAGCCCCCGGCCCTCTTAGAAAAAGCCGAGGTTTTGCAGGAGCCATTGGCAGTGGGGGACACGGTCTGGGTTTCCAGTCTGAACCAAACAGGCCAGATTATTCATCTGGCCAATGGAGAGGCAGAAGTGCAGGTGGGGCTATTCCGTGCCAAGGTACCTGTGCTCGATCTGGAAAAACGGCAAGCAGCTACTCCATCTGTGAAGGAGAGCGAGGTGCACATTGCCCTATCCCCGCGTCCGATGCCTAGCGTGGAGCTCAATATACGTGGTATGCGTGTAGAAGAGGCACTGCCTCTCCTGAACAAGTACCTGGATGACGCTTACTTGGCTTCTCTGCCCTATGTGCGCATTATCCACGGCAAGGGCACGGGCACGCTGCGCAAAGTGGTGCGTGACATCCTAGCCGAGCATCCTCTGGTGGCCTCTTTTAGGCCTGGGGAATTGAACGAGGGTGGTGAGGGAGTAACGATAGTGAAATTTATTCCGATTTCATAGATTCAGTGGCTCTAATTTGTGCAAGCACTCGTATAGTCTGTCTAAGCGCCTTTCTATACCGCTGAATTCCATAGGTGCGATTCCTTCCGCTTAGGATAGCCTCTCTCTGTTGGTGAAGTATAGGCAGCATATCTCCATAAAAGCTCACGGTGTTGAGTTCGAATTCGGCTCTCACAGCGCGGCACTTCAAAGAGCCGCTCTAGTGCTCAAACTTTTTCGCTCACTTGGATTTCCCCATGCGAGATCTCCTGAGGGCAGGTATGCTTCCCAGGACAGGCAGATCCAGCCACTGCTCCACCTCTTGTGGTGTTTGCACCAATTCTACTCGTGACCACTCCAGGAATAGCGCGATGAGCAAGCCCAGCACCAATCCCCCACCTACACCAGCAAAGGCAAGCAGGCGCATTTTCGGCCAGGTTCGACCAGCAGGTTGTGCACCGCCATTGAGCATGGTTGCAGTAAGGCGGTCCAAAGGGTCTTGTTTGGCAGCGAAAGCCCGCACTTCGCCGATCAAAATCTCTGCCGCCGCCTGGGCAACGCGTTGGGCAAAAACGGGGTCCTCATCTGTGACCTCGATTTTGATCTTATACTCACCCTCGACTGCTTCTGCTTGGATTTGCGAGCGCAGGCGAGCGGGGTCTATGCCTTGCAAGCCCAGCCGCTCGATAATTTTTCGTGCGGTGCTTTCAGCCTGGACACTTGCTGCATAGTTGCGTAACATATTCACTACCGTCTGGCTTAGGCCTAACTCAAGCCGCGCAGGCGTAACATTCAGCTCCACAATCGAGCTATAGCGCGGAGTTTGCAACTTGCCAAAGCCAATGGCCCCTGCAGCGCACAGTGCAGTTACCAGGATGATCACCCAGCCCCAGCGCCACAAAACCTCAATATATTCCCCAAGTTGCATGTCACTCCTCTTGCCTTTACAGTAGGCTTTGCAACCGTTCTTTTAGTTTGGCATAGCGCTGGCGATAGTCTTCCAACTTGGTCTGCTCTTTGTTGACTACTTCCGCAGGCGCCTTAGAGCGGAAATTGGGGTTGGCCAACAGTTTTTCTGCACGGGCAATCTCTTTCTCCAAGTTTTCCAACTCACCTGTCAGCCGCGCTCGTTCACGCTCAATGTCCACCAGGCCTGCCAGCGGTAAAAAGACTTCATAGCCTCTCACCACCAGCGCTAATGCCTTGGGCGGCTTTTCGAGCAACTCCTGTTCGATATGCAGTTGAGCCGCATCAATACGTGCCAGGCGAATGAGGATGTCCTTCTGTGACACCAGCAAATCGCGCTTCTGGCCCGCTGCGATGATGGCGGCTATGGCTCTGGTGGGCTCCACGTCGTATTCCGCACGGGCGTTGCGGATAGCACGTATCATCTCCATAATAGGCGTCATTTCCTCCTCGGCTGCTTCGTCCAAAGGATCTGGTTCTGGCCAAGGGGCGATAATCAACGCCTTGCCTTCATGAGGAAGATGTTGCCAGATTTCCTCTGTGACGAAAGGCATAAAGGGATGCAGTAGACGCAGCGTACGCTCCAATACGTACACCAGGATGGCCTGTGTCTGCCTTGCTGCTGCTTTGTCCTCGCCATAAAGGGGTACCTTCGCGATTTCGATATACCAGTCACAAAATTCACCCCAGAGAAACTCGTAAATCTGGCGGCCAGCTTCGCCGAACTGGTACTCCTCAATCAGGCGGGTTACATCCGCAATCAAACGATTGTGACGGCTCAGTATCCAGCGATCCGGCAAGGTCAACGTCTCTGGCCGCTCTTTCCAAAGGGCAGCCAGACGATTTGTGTCCTCTACACTGTACCCTTCATCCAGATTGCTGATCACAAAGCGTGCTGCATTCCATAGCTTATTGGCAAAGTTGCGTGCTCCTTCCACCTTCTGCATGGAGAGCTTCATGTCATTGCCCGGTGTGCTGCCTGTCAGCAGGGCAAAGCGCAATGCGTCTGCGCCGTAATCCTCAATCACAACTAGTGGGTCCACTACGTTGCCCTTGGACTTGCTCATTTTCTGACCGTATTCATCACGGATCAGGCCGTGCAAATAGACGGTATGGAAGGGAATCTGCCCGGTCATTTCCAAGCCCAACATGATCATGCGCGCCACCCAGAAGAAGAGGATGTCATAGGCAGTTTCCATTACGTCGGTGGGGTAGAAATAGCGCAAATCTTCTGTATCATCTGGCCAGCCCAAAGTAGAGAAGGGCCACAGCCCGGACGAGAACCAAGTATCCAGGATGTCGGGGTCTTGATGGATGTTCTGGCTACCGCACTTCTGGCAGGCGGCCAATGTTTCCTCCCTGCTCACGCTCATCTGCCCACAATCATCGCAATACCACACGGGGATGCGATGCCCCCACCATAATTGCCGTGAGATGCACCAGTCGCGGATATTCTCCATCCAATTGAAGTATACTTTGGCAAAGCGCTCCGGTATGAAGCGAATACGGCCATCCCGTACCGCGGCTATAGCTGGCTCGGCCAGAGGTTTGATCTTGACAAACCATTGCAGAGAGACACGCGGCTCGATGACAGTATGGCAACGTTGGCAATGTCCCAAGGCGTGCAGGTATGGCTCTATTTTGACCAGTAACCCTTCCTTCTCCAGATCAGCGACCAAGTTCTGACGGGCTACATAACGATCTTGACCAGCATATGGACCCGCGTTCTCATTTAATGTACCGTCATCGTTCATGATATTGATGATGGGCAGATGATGCCGCTGGCCTATTTCATAATCCGTAGGATCATGGCCTGGCGTTACTTTCACTGCACCAGTGCCAAATTCAGGGTCTACGCTTTCGTCGGCGATAATGGGGATGCGTCGGTGCAATGCCGGCAAGATGGCTATGCGGCCCACGACCGTGCGATAGCGCTCGTCATTGGGATGCACAGCCACAGCCGTATCTCCTAGGATAGTCTCAGGCCGGGTCGTGGCTACAGTGATATACTCACCTGGTGCAGACTCCAGCGGATAGCGCACGTAATACAGCTTGCTCTCCTCTTCCTCGTGCTCCACTTCTAGATCGGAGAGAGCCGTGCCACACCGTGGGCACCAGTTTACTAGATAGTTCCCGCGGTAAATCAGCCCCTTATTGAACAAGCGCACAAAGGCTTCACGCACTGCGCGCGCAAGGCCCTCATCCATGGTGAAGCGTTCGCGCGTCCAGTCACAGGAAGTGCCCAGACGACGGTGCTGTTGGGCAATGACATGGCGATAGCGGTGCATCCAGTCCCAGACGCGCTCCAGGAATTTCTCCCTGCCCAGCCCCTCGCGCGTCAAGCCTTCTTTGGCGATTTCCTTCTCCACCACGTATTGTGCGGCGATGCTGGCATGGTCTTCACCAGGCAGCCACAGGGTGGGGTCGCCTTTCATACGGTGGTAACGAATCATCAAATCCTGCAAAGCAGCGGTAATGGCATGGCCTAGGTGCAATCCGCCGGTCACGTTCGGTGGCGGCATAGAGATCACAAAGGGTTTTTTGCTGTAGTCAATCTTGGGCGTGAAATAGCCCCTTTCTTCCCACCAGGCATAAATGCGCTGCTCTACAGTACGGTGATCGTAGGTTTTTGGCATCTCTTGTCCCATTGCTTATTCCTTTCTCTATCCCTCCGTGATTGGGTGGCCCGTAGAAACAAACGCCCCCTTTCATCCTCAAGGACGAAAGGGGGTCTCCCTCGCGCGGTACCACCTTGCTACGAGTATACAAGCATTGTCTCTTGCAACTCGCCACTCTGACGCTGTAACGGGCTTGCCCGGGTCAACTTAGTGCAGATAATTTCATCTGGTTCAGTTGACCGACTCACAGGCGACCTTCAGCGGCTCTGCCTGCAGGTGGCTTTCAGCCGATGGCCACCTTTCTCTACCAGGCGTACCCCACCTACTCCTCCTGCTCAATGTCTTTACACGGCTATCATATCACAATTCACGCAGAGTGTCAAACTTCGCCGAGCACCCCTGGGGCGATTCGAACGCCCGACCGACTGCTTAGAAGGCAGCTGCTCTGTCCACTGAGCTACAGGGGCTGCCTGTAGTGGTTTCGCAGTCGGTAACTACTACCCATTGTGGTATTTTGCTCAAATTTGACAATCAGTTATTGCCAAAGCAGTTGGTCTATTTTGGGCAATCAAAAAGCCCTGCCGGTGATTTTGCACCGACAGGGCTTGTCTGCTATACTATCCCTGCGTTCGGTGCTCTATCCACCGACGCCATGCCCTGGGCTTGCCCTCAAGCCGCAGGGCTTTTTCACGCCCGATTGTAGCATAATTCTGCCAGAAGTCAAACTGCCTTTTTGCGTCCTGTCCACTGTGGCAGGCTCTGTAACAGCTCAGAACCCACAAAGACAATGCGGCTGGCAACCTTGCGCCCTGGCAACTTGCCCTCATAAACCAAGCGCTTCACCGTACGCTCAGCCAGCCCGAACATCTCAGCCACCTCTTTCACGTCATAGATTGCCTCAGGCTTTATCTCCCGCATCCTGCCTCCAAAAATGCGCCCTGAATTTCGCACTATAGTGATTATGTGAATTAGTGCCTTTCCTGCCCCTGGCAATGCCTTATTTGTGCATTGCCTGACGCTAGTATAGCACAGGTATGCCAAAAAGTCAAATCACGCATACGGCTCATTGTCCCGCAGCCAGCGCACCACAATCGCCCTGCCAGGATACGCTTCTGGCGCACCATCCCAGCCAGCGGCCCGCATGCGTGCCACCAGCTCCGCCTCGGCCTGGGCATCGCTCATACCCTCGTCCTGCCATTGCAACAAGCACGGGGGGCGACTCGCCCCCCGCTGCAACTTGCTCAATCGTGCTCTAATGCTCATTTTTCACCCTCCCCTATTCTTTGCTCTAAGGCGCTGACCCGCCCCTCTAAATCCACGTACTCCAACAGGCCCGCTACATGGCGTAGCACCGCCGTAGCCGCCCGCAGTCGAATGTTCCCGTCCACCCCTGGCTCAAAATCTAAGCCGATAACGTCCAACGCTTTTGCCAGCAAACCAGCCAAGCGGACGGTGCTCAGGCGCAGTACTTCACCTTGCGCCTGTATCAGCGCTTGCTGAAAGGCAGGCTCTGCCAGCCAGCGATACAGCGTCCGTTCGCCAATGCCCGTTTGCTCTGCCGCCTCTCGCACCGTTGCCGTTGTCAATAACGCCGTGATTGCCATGCGTTGTTTTCGTGTCAAACTGCCATTACTTGCCATTATCTGCCACCTCACCAAACCAGCCCTCAAAATCCCTCAGCCGCAGCACTACCAGGTCATTATCATGCCGCTGCCCTGTTTCGTGCAAAACCACTAACGCCAGCTTGTCCCCTGCGTCAAGGCTGGCTTGCTCTAACGCAGCCCTGAGCCACTCAGGCAGGCGCTTGCGTGTCTTCACCTCTATGCTCAGCCAGTCGCTTGTTACATCCGCCCGGCCAGTGCAACCCACCCGCCGGCCACCTAAGCGCTTGGCTATAGTTCGCTCCGCTTGCTTCCAGGTCTTATCAGGCATACTCTAACCCCAGCGTCAACTGTTTGGCTGGCTTATCCCCAAAAACCAGCTTTTGCTCCACAAACGGCCAGTCCTGCCAGGTAATCCGCTCAAACCTTGACAGCGCCACAAACCATTCGCCCTGCCACAGCCAGCCGCAGCGCTCCACGTCCCGCAAGGGCAGGGCATAACATGCGCCCCGCTTGTCCATCCGCACCACCCACAGCTGCGCCCCCTGCCGTCGGGCATAAGCCAGGACGTCCACAGGCAAACTCACCACGTTAACCGCTTGCCTGTTACGATAGGGCATCGCCAAAACCAACTCCCCCAATGGCTCAGCCCACACCAACTTGGCAATCACACACAGCCGACCACGCTTGTAAACCTGTAATGCTACACCCATTGCCCGCAACCTCTATAACGTGTCTATTTCGCATAGTACTGTCGCACTGTCACCTGTCACATGTGTCACAAAATCCCTTATAAATGGTCAACGTGACACTTGCGAAACTGCGACATTGGTGACAATGTGACACTTCTAGCGTATAGGATAGTAAGCAGTCGTTTTTCCTTCTGGCTCTGAATTGATTCGCCCTTCATGCTCAAGCTCTTCTAAAATCACTCGCAACGCTCCAGCACCAATATGAGAACTCCTAAGCAATCGCCGCCACAAAATGCCTGGGTTACGTTCGATAATCCTGAGCACCCGCTCTTTGTCGCCCTCAGTTTCAGTGCCTAAATACTCAGCGCACAACCGCACCACGTTTTCCCGTAACCCCTCGACCCAATCGATAGCGTCCTCAAGCGCTCCATCGCCAATCTCTAAGTACCCGTTTTGGGGCAACGTTTCGCTTAGCTGATAAAGCATGGCTGCTTTCACGGCTGTTTCCTCCAACCTGGCGTAGCTTGCCGATAATTCCTCAGCGTTTGGCTCGTCAAGTAGCTGTGTCTGTAGCTGCCAACAATATTCGTTGTAACACTGCAGTCCCGCCTCTGTGAAGCGGCAGGTAACCTCGCCGTTCTGGAAGGCTTGGCGCATCTCAGCTAACTCCTGCGCCAGCCGCTCCCGCTCCAGCCGTGCCTCCGTTTCCTCGTAGGTCGCCGGCCTGAATTCCAGCTCGCCCTGGGGCAGGATAAAGCACCATCGTGCCACAAAACCAGAGAACCAGTCGTTCAGCTCAAGTAGCTGCAAAAAGCGCTTTGGCGTTGTAGCAACCAATGCCGTCATGTACACGTCCTCTAGCTCGAATGTCTCCCCTCGCAGTGTGCGCTTAAACCGCTCAGGGCAGTCATACAGCCCTGCCAGGATATCTTTCAGCCCTTTGCTGTAGTCCCGCTTAAGCGTCTCGAGAAACGATGAAAATTCGTCTCGAATGAATAGCCCGCATGGCTGCTTAGCTAGCTCAGCAATCAGCGCCTCAAGCGAAAAGTCATTAGATAGCTCCAGGTCAGCTGCCGCTCGTATTAGCAATTCACGCCCAAACCCTATGGACGTTGACTTTTTCGAGACGCCCGATAAGCCCAGAAGGCAGACCCACAGATTGGCATAAAGCGGCTTGTGGCTAAAGCGCATCACCAGCCGCCGCTGCGTTATCGTAGAAAGCAGCGCTAACCCGACCCCCTCATGGTATTCGACAGGCGCAGACGTGCGACTGTTCGCCCACACGATGTAGCTATCTAACCAGGGCATTGTTGCGCTCCTTTCTGCGCCGCAGGCGTGGCACCGTCTTTTGGCGCTGCAGCCAGGCGTCAACCTGTTGCCGAAACTCGGGATAGCTCAGGCCGTGCGCAGCGCAGTATTCAGCTATCATCCGCTCCGCCTCAGTCAAGGCATTAGGCGACCACGTGCCTAGCTCTGGCTCTGGATTGGCCTGGCCAGACCGATAGCGCAGCTCGGCCATGATTGCGTCGCCCCAGTCAAGGGCAATGAGCAAGTCATGCCCCAAAAGTCGCCTAGCCCCAATAGCGTCGCAAATGCTATCGAGTGATTTCAGAAGCTCGCCTGTCGGCTGAATTGCCAGGGGTGTCATCGTGTTCCTCTCCACCACCATCATCGTGTTCCTCTCCACCACCATCATCTCCAGACTGTGCGCATAGCGCCGCCAAACAATTAACTATGTCCCCCAACTCATTAATGACCCACTCCGCTATCTGCCATCGCCCCAGCCACACAAGACGCATGTCCTTTTCATCAAAGTCTTTCATCTTTCACCTCCAATTTGACAAAATCTCACTCCTATGCTATCATAATTACAAAATGTTAGTCAAAAGTGTTAATTTTAGAGGTGGAAAAAATGGATTTTGGTGAATGCTTTGTTGTGATAAAAGACGCTTACCAAAAAGCGGGCTATAGCGAGAAACAGGCCATCGGGCTTGCCCGTATAGCAACCCCAGCCCTGCTGCACTCAGAATGGGCAGCTCACTTTTTCGACGTCCCTGCCACACACCGCAAGATTTTGGATTGGGAGACGTCTCGGCAGGTAGAGCGCTTGCTACGTCCCTTAGTGCTGCAAATGCGGCAAGAGGTAGCAGCTGCGCCAGACTTTGCTAGCCTTTATGCGGATTTTGCCGATTTCGCAGCCCAGATAGAGGGCATCGTAGATGATTTAGAGGGCAGCTACCGAGGCACACTGATTACAATTCCGAAGCCAGAGCTGCTTCCCCCGGTCATCACAGGTCTTGGCATCGCTTTTGACCCACCGTTGGTTTTGCAGCAAGCCCGTAATGCTCCCGTGCATCTCGTGTTCTGGGCTATAGCGCAAGGTATATCCGATTTAGCAGAAGTGACTGGGGCAGTATCTGAACTTGGGGCATCGCTAGCAAGGATACTGGCGGCTATCAGACCTATAGCAAAGCTGCAGTGGCAAGCGGCAGACATGATAGGCTCGCTAATGGGCAGGGACGGCATCGGGCTTGCGTGGCATCCCTACGCCGTCCAGTATTATCAAGAGAGGCTCGAAAGAGTGGTTAATGAAGACACGAGACCCTTACTGTGGCTCCAAAAAGAGGTCAAAGCAACACAGGTGCTCAATTTGGTCGGCAACGCTACACGGCATATCTTGTACAATGAGCCGCTGCATATTCCTGCCTTGCCAACACTAGTTGCCCGTGCTGGTGATAAGGTCGTAAGCACTCGAGTGGTTATTAATCACCCCTTGCTGGGCAAAAATACTTTGCAACAAGAGGTAATGTGGGCAAAGCGCAAACTGGCCCCTCGTACCCATCCGTTATCGGCCAGCGATGAAGCATTTCTGGAAATGGTGCGGGAACAAGGGGCAGAGCCAGGACAGCGTATGCCCCCAGGCTTCTGGAAGCGTTTCCAGACAAAATGGACAAAGCGCTATCCTGATAATCCCATGACTGTTAATCAACTACGAGTGCGCTATCATCGCCTAGTGCAACGATTGCGGCAAAATACAGCACCCTAGCGCCCTGGCAACGAAAAGCCAGGGCAGCGGGTCGAATTATGCAAATATGGCCCGCTCTAGCAAGCCCAACGGGCAGTGATACAGTCCGCTTATATTGATTGCCCCGCCCTGGGCTTCGACCGCCTCGATTGCATCTGGCTCTAAATCCTCCCAATTCGTGGCTGGCTCGTATGTCCACTCGTTCGGGCCCAAATCCTTGCGCTTGCTCACCACCGCTCTGCAATTCCAGACGTCAATCACGAATAGCGGCTCCCGCATCCCCCTCACCTCCTTTCTGCGTTCCGTCCTGAATTGGCCCCGCCAGCGTGAACTTCACTTTTCCGTCGCCTCTGCAAAATTGACTGAATTATCAGGCTTCTAAGCCTCTAGAATCGCCTACAAGGCCCTTTTTTCGACCCCCCCAGTATCTTATATCCTCAAAGCGCCTATAAGCCGTGTAGCAGGCCACAGGGCAGCCAGAAGCAAAAGCAGCTTGTCCACAGGCCCGAACCGCTCATGCGCCTGTTTCAGGTCTCCCTCTGTCTGCGCCAGATAGCGCCTGAGTACTGATAAATCCGCATGGCCCATGAGCTTTTGCAGGCTGTAGACGTCCATGCCCTGGCGCAGGCATAGCAGGGCAAAAGCCCGCCTGAAACTGTGCAAACTTGGCACTCGGACCCCCGCCGCCTGTGCCCTGCGCCTCACGATTTGCCGCAGGCCGGCATAGGTCAAGCGCTTGCCGTCCACAGTAACCCATAATGGCCCGCTCAGGTCGCTTCTGTGCCGCAGGTAGCGCAGCAATTCACGCCGTGCCTTGCTGCCCAAAAAGCAGGTGCGAAACTTGCCGCCCTTGCCATGCCTGATAATCACCGCACCCGTTGCCAGATTGACGTCTTGGACGTCTAGGGCCAGGAATTCAGACGCTCTGCATCCTGTGTCCAAAAGGCAAAGCAAAATGGCCTTGTCCCGTGCACCTGTGAAGTCCTTGCCGCAGGTCGCCAGCATCGCCTTAAGGTCGGACATGGACACAGGCTCTAATAGCTCGTGGGGCAATCGTGGGGCATTCACTTTGGCAATGGGGCAAGGTGGGGCAAGGTCATACTCTTGCCAGCACCAGCGCAAAAAGGTCTTGGCTACCCGATAGGCGCAGTGCACACCCCCAGGATTGCGCCCTCGTTCCTGTAAATGCAGTAGGTACTGGCGTACATGGTCTGCCGTGATGTCCTGGAGCTTGTGCACACCTCTAGCCTCAAGGTAGGCTTGCCAATGGCGCAGCTCGCTGGCATAGTACTGGCAAGTCCTGCGGCTCAGGCCACGTGCCTGCCTGTCCACGACAAAAGCGGTGATACCCTGAGCCAGCTCAGTTTTGCGCAGAACAAAAAGCAGTTGGTCTCTTTTCGGCTCTGTCATAACACAAAACCCCCGCTACCACAATGGGTAGTGGGGGCATTGCGAAAAAACACTATATCTAGTTGCCAAGCACCCCTGGGGCGATTCGAACGCCCGACCGACTGCTTAGAAGGCAGCTGCTCTGTCCACTGAGCTACAGGGGCACAATTCCATTATAGCAAAAAGCGCCACAAGGGAAAAATACGCGAGAGTGTTGAAAAAGTCCTTTCAGTGTCATGCTGAACGAAGTGAAGCATCTCACAGTACTTGGGAAAATACGGCTAAAGTTACGCGAGACCCCTTCGTTGCACTCAGGGCAGGCTCTTCGCTTGCCCAGGGTGGACAAGATTTTCAACACTCTCAAATACGCTATCCTGGGCGCAGACTTCAATGACAACCTTTTATGTATTACGTATTACGCATTACGCTTTACGATTATACCCTGAACTGCTCATCCTCCTTGAGAATTCGCCTCAACCCTGTCTCCAAATCCACTTTTGGGCGAAAATCCAGCTTTTCGCGTGCCAAGGTGACATCGGCAACTAGTCGGTGGACCCCCCCGCTCTCGGCTTCGTTGTACAGACAATGGGCAGTGCGGCCAGTCACACGCTCGATGGCCTTCACCAGGGCGTTGATGGTTACCTCCTGCCCACTGCCCACATTGATGATGGCGCGGTTTACATCGTCCGCTTTTGCTGCAGCAATCAGGGCATCCACAACATCGCTCACGTAAACAAAATCCCTGCTCTGCTTGCCATCGCCATAGATGACCAGGGAGCCTCCAGATAGAATCTGCTTCAGAAACTTGGGGATGACCGGTGCATGGGTTGGGGGGATATGTTGGCCTGGGCCATAGGCATTGAAAATGCGCAGGATCACCGTCTCAATGCCCCATAGTGCACCGAGTGCTAGGACATACCCCTCTGCCGCCATCTTGCTCACGGCATAGGGGCTTTGCGGCCTTAAAGTAGCCGTCTCTCGGACGGGCTGTTCTACTTGCTCGCCATAGGCAGCACCAGAGGAGGTGAACACTACCCTTTTCACCCGCGCATCGCGCACGGCGGTCATCAGGCTCACCGTGCCGCCTACATTGACTTCGTTATACTCTACCGGATAAAGAATGGATTCCGGTACTGAAACTCGCGCAGCCAAATGGTAGACGCAGTCTACTCCCTTCAGCAGTGTCCACAATTTTGGAATGTCCCTCGTATCTCCCTTCGTAAAGACTGCCCGTGGGTCCAGACGATTGCGGTCACCTGCGCTCAAATCATCCAGCACACGTACATGATGGCCTTGTTGAACCAGGCGGTTGACCAGGGCGGAGCCCAAGAAACCCGCTCCGCCAGTAACGAGAAACTTCATCTCTACCCCTTCCATAATAAGTGATGAGGAATACGAAGCAGTCCCCTACTGCACTTTGTAGTTGTCCAGAAAGGCGCGCATTTCTGGGTCATCGGCAAAATCATCGGTTAAGTAGATCAGTTCATCCTCATATCTAGTGACAACGCCTGTGCTGTTGACATGCAATACCCGTCGGCCAATCCATTCGCCCTGTGACCCAGCTTGCACGACAAGCGTGCCTGTTTGGGCATTGCGCCAGCTCTGAGGCATAGGAACGCGTGAGCGCCCTCCCACGATCAGGTCAATCCCCGGTACTACTGAGGAGAGGCGCATGTCTTCGTCATAGCCCATGTTGGACAGGACGATGATAATGTCAGTCTGTTTTGCTAATTCCGCCACATATTTGGCCAGCACATCCTCTGCCTTTAGCAGGGTATACTTCCCTTGAGATTGAGGTGATGACAATGATGCAGCATCCCAGGTCAGTCCAATGATGCCCACCTGACGGTCCCCTACCTGCAGTAAGGCATAAGGTTGTGCCAGGAGTTTGTTCTCAGCAGCGAGCACCACATTGGCAGAAAGGACAGGAAACTTTGCCTCGGCAATGCGTTGGCGCAGGACCTCAGGCCCCCACTGCAGGTCCAAATCACCAATGACCATAGCATCGTAATTCATAAGGTTCATGCCGTCAATGATGACCTTGCCTTGGCTTTGTACTGCTAAGGGTTGCGTGCTCCACAGAGCGTTGCCTGCATCCAGAAGCAGCACATTTGCCCATTGCTGCCGTGTCGCCTTAATCACGCTAGCTCGCCGAGCCAGCCCTCCTTTTGGCGGGCGTCAACCACAGGGTTCGGTGTAGCCCAGCACATCATTCGTATGCAATATAACCAGCTCAATAGGTCGCGGAGTGGGGGTTGGTGTTGGCCTGGGCGTAGCGGTTGGTTGAGGCGTGGGAGTTGGTTCAGGCGCACTACAAGCGTTCAAGAGCAGGGCTATTGCTATGGGCAGCAAAGCCAACAGTAGCCTCAGCAGAAAGGTCCATTTCTCCTTCATCCCTTGCCCTCTTGATTTCCTGGAATGTGAGTAGGATACCAGCCAGGCGCAAGTATACTCGAACCCGCGGCAAAAGTCAATGCATCGCAGCTTTCTGTGGCCTTTGCCGCGTCGGAAAAATTCATTACGTTGCACGCTAATCTGCGCGACGGACCACTACGGTGGCGTTCTGACCACCAAAGCCAAAGGCATTGGCTATAGCGGTGTCCACCCGAACACGGCGAGCTTGGTTAGGTACGTAATCCAGGTCACACTCGGGGTCTGGATATTCCAGGTTAATCGTGGGAGGCACGATGCCGTCGCGGATGGCTAGGATGGCAATCACCGTGGAAATGGCGCCTGCAGCGCCGAGCAGGTGTCCCATCATGGATTTGTTAGAACTGATGGGGATGCGGTATGCCCGCTCACCAAAGACGATCTTACAAGCCCTTGTCTCCGAGACATCGTTGAGCGGTGTTCCGGTCCCATGCGGCACAATATAATCCACCTCATCAGGAGCGATACCCGCATCAGCCAGGGCAAGGGCCATGGCTCTAGCCGCGCCATCCCCCGTTGGGTCGGGAGCAGCAATGTGATAGGCATCTTCGGTCAGGGCGTAGCCAAGCACTTCAGCCAATATGTTGGCACCGCGCTGTTTTGCGTGCTCCAGTGTCTCCAGCACCAGGACGGCTGCGCCCTCACCCATCACTGTGCCATCGCGTTGGGCATCAAAGGGGCGACAGGCTTTTTCAGGGTCGGTGTTGCGCGTGGACAAAGCTCCCAGGCGACTGAAGGCAGCCAATGCCAATGGGCTGTTCGCTGCTTCGGTGCCCCCTGCGATCATGACCTCTGCCTCCCCTTTCTGCAATTTGCGCAATGCTTCGCCAATGGCCACTGTGCCTGTGGCACATGCCGCAACCGGGGAACTGGTTGGACCTTTGATGCCCAGTGAGATAGCAATATGGCAAGGGGCGGCATTGGCGATGACAACGGGGACAAGAGTGGGGTTAATACGCCCTGGCCCTTTTTGGTGAAAGACAATGCTTTGCTCCTCGATCAGGTCTATTCCACCAATCGCTGTTCCGATCTCTAGTCCTATACGGGTTGCATCTTCCTTCGATAAATCCAGGGCGGCATCCTGTATGGCTTGCTGGGTAGCCACGACGGCGAATTGCGTAAAGCGGGCGGTGCGCTTGGCTTCGCGAAAATCCATATAATCTTTAGGATCGAAATTCATCACCTCGCCAGCAAACTGGGTGGGAAAGCTGCTCACATCGAAGCGCGTGATGCGTCTAATCCCCGAGCGCCCTTCCAGCAGCGCTTTCCACGTTTCCTCTATGCCAATGCCCAAAGGAGTGACAGCCCCCATTCCTGTAACAACTACTCTGCTCTTATCTGTTTTCATCGCGATGTGACTCCTATTTGTTGTTTATTTTTATAACACCACGACAGAGGAGATGATACATGCCAGGTCATGCTTTCTCCACTACGAGCAAATGGGATAGTCCGAAAATACGCAATGGAGTGCTTTCCAAAGCATAGGTTACTTTCCGCAGCGCCCTGGCTAGAGCGGGATGGCGGTAAGCCAAGTTGTCGTAGCCTGGATAGATTTGGGTATGCACGATGACATGGTGCGGCAATCCTATAAATAGCTGCCTGAGTCCCCGGACTGTATAAGTCCGGACATGTGGGCAGAGACGGTTGCGCAGCCGAAGGGGCAAATAGTTCACTAGCGGGATATTGCCAAAGTGATACTTCCCGCGCCAGTAGATGCCATGCGTCTCGAAGGGATACAGGCGATTGGGCACAAAGATCACCAGGCGTCCGCCTTCTTTCGCGACTCGATAAGCCTCCCGTACCGCTTGACGGTCATCGGTTACGTGTTCGAGGACTTCGTGCAAGAGGATCACATCAAAATAGGCTTCAGGAAAAGGCAACTCCTCGGCTGGTGCCAGGAACACATGTTCCAGTTGTTCCTGCGCTTGAGCGACCTTTTCCGGGTCTATGTCCACGCCATAAACCTCGTTGCTGAAAGCGCGCAGTTTCTTCATATAGGTTCCGAGGCCGCAGCCTACATCTAAAATACGTTTTCTTTCCAAAGCAGCATAGCGCTGGATCAAATCCAGACGACGGTCTTGCCCAAAGCGCCAGACATAGCTGGGATGGCCTAGTGAAATCGCTTTCAAATCCTTTTCATCGCTCACGCTACTGTCCACTTTCCAGACATCGTTGGATGCATTGTATATCTTATCAGGCAGCGCTCAAAAGCCCAAATAAGTCACAGCGCAATCAGGCAGATAGCCTTTGCAGCGTATTTGTCCTCCAACCTTTGGTACGGTTATAAATGCTCTGTTTTTGGCAGTTGCGGTGATTTTTGCTACAATGGATTGACACTTACAAGAGAAAGGGATTGTGTTATGGAGCAGGTAGTCATTATAGGTTCAGGACCAGCGGGTTTGGCGGCGGCGATCTATGCTGGCCGTTCTCAGCTTTCACCTTTGGTGCTTACAGGGTCCTTGCTCGGAGGCCAAGCTGCCACTACCAGTGAAATAGAGAATTACCCTGGCTTCCCCAACGGTATCGGGGGCATGGAGCTTATGCAGTTGATGCAACAACAGGCGCAACGTTTTGGAGCACGTGTGGAGATGGATGAAGTGGTAGAAGTGAATTTGCGCCAGCACCCCTTCATCATCAAAACGTATAGCGTAACATACGAAGCCAATACGTTGATCATTGCTACCGGCGTTTCTCCGCGCCTGTTAGGCGTGCCTGGTGAGGATACGTTCAAGGGGCGGGGCGTTTCCTATTGCGCTACGTGCGACGGATTCTTTTACAAGGATAAAACGGTGGTCGTAGTGGGCGGGGGCGATTCTGCCGTAGAAGAAGCCCTCTACTTGACGCGGTTCGCTTCCAAGGTATACATTGTTCACCGCCGTGACCAATTGCGCGCCCAGAAGATCGTGCAGGAGCGCGCTTTCAAGAACAGCAAGATCGAATTCAAATGGGATTCCATAGTGACTGAAATTTTGGGCGCTGAGCGCGTGACCGGGGTGCGTATTCGGAATGTCAAGAGTGGGGAGGAGTCAGTGCTCATGGCAGATGGCGTGTTTACGTACATCGGCAATGTCCCCAACACGCAATTGTTCACCGGCCAGCTCGAGCTCGATGACCTCGGCTACATCATTACTGATCGCCGTATGCATACCAGTGTGCCGGGGGTGTTTGCGGCGGGAGATGTCCAGGAGCGCGTTCTGAAGCAAGTCGTAACGGCTGTGGGTAGCGGCGCCATCGCAGCCATGGAAGCAGAAAGATTCATCGCCGAAATGGAAGGTCGTGCTTATCCAGAGCGACAATGGTAAAAGTCCCTGGAGGCTTTGAACATCACTTTATCAATGGAGAAAGGGTTTTCATGATCACCAAGGATATGTCTATTGGGGAAGTAGTGCGGAAATATCCCGAGACCATCGCCGTGTTTCTGGCGCATGGTTTGGGTTGCTTGGGATGTGCGGTAGCCCTCTTTGAGAACATCGAGCAGGGCGCCAAAGCGCATGGGATTGATGTTGATGCGTTGGTTAAAGATCTGAACGCTGCAGTGTCCCAATCTAACTCGTAATGGATGATAGGCAGAGGGCAAAACAAGGCATGGCCTGGCCCTCTGCCTAGTCTAATGGAGGCGTTGCATGCCCTATATCATGGTTGGTGAAGAGAGGATTTTCTACACCTATCACCGAGGTGCAGACCCTCAATCTCCTGCCATGCTTTTGGTACATGGAGCGGGCGGAAACCATCAATACTGGGGTTTTGCCATCCGCCACCTGAAAGAGGCGGCGGTCTATGCCCTCGATTTGCCAGGTCATGGACGCTCCAATGGATCAGGCCGCGCAAACATCGCCGACTATGCTGATTTTCTCGCCCGCTTTATGGATGCCCTGGGGCTAGTGAAGGCGATCGTGGCGGGACATTCAATGGGTGGTGCGATCGCGATGACGATGGCATTGCGCCATCCCGATCGTGTCGCTGGCTTGGTCCTCGTTGGTACAGGGGCTCGCTTGCGTGTGCTTCCCGCCATCCTAGAAGGCACGCTGCACGATTTCGAGCGCACCATTGCAATGATTTGTGAATATGCATATTCGCCGAATGCTCCGGAGGAACTGGTACATCAAGGCCAGCGTCAGATGTTGCGGGTTGCACCGCAGGTCATCCATGGTGATTTTGCAGCATGTAACGCGTTTGACGTTATGGAGCGGTTGGGCGAGATACACTGCCCCACGCTCATCATCTGCGGCAGCGAGGATAAGCTGACGCCACCCAAGTACGCCGCATTCCTCGCAGAGCACATTGCTGGTGCCGAACTGACGCTGATTGAAGGAGCCGGGCACATGGTGATGATGGAAAAACCAGACCTCGTGGCTTCAGCGATCGCCTCTGCCCTGGCTAGGTGGCGTAAGCGATAAGTCTCAGACTCGCTATGGCGGAGCGCTGACTGCCTGGCCGGTTGTCATTGTGAGTTACAAGACAATGCCTTTTAACCTGTCGGAAGCAGTAGCGAAAGTTGAGGCGCTGCTCCTGCCTCCGGATATGGAGACAACTGCCTATCCGGTGCTGATTTTGATGTCGGGGCTGCCAGGTTCGGGCAAATCCTACCTCAGCGAGCGGCTAGCCAAGGTTCTTCCTGCCGTCGTGATCGAGTCCGATCGTGTGCGGAAGGCGCTGTTCCCGCAGCCGACCTATACCGCGCAAGAAAGCGCCGTGGTTCATCGCACCTGTCAAGAGTTGATGCGCCGTTTGTTGAGGAAAGGGGTGCGCGTCATTTTTGACGCTACTAACCTGGTGGAGTTCCAGCGGGAGTTACTGTACAGCTTGGCGGAGCACAGTGGCGCACATCTGCTGATTGTACGCACTGTTGCTCCAGAAGCGGTTATTCGGGAGCGTTTAGAGCAGCGCAAGGCAAAGGGCGACAGCATCTCTGATGCTGATTGGCGGGTCTATCGGCGCATGTCGCAACGGGAACAAAAAATCCGGCGCACCCATTTGTGCATTGACACGAGTCAGGATATTGAGGAAGCTGTGCGAAAGATCGTGAGGGCGGTTCGTCGCTGTCGTAATCCAGTCGCATAGCGAGTTACATTACACAGAAAGGAGCCTCATGAGTCCGAAGGAATACCGCGCGCAAGGTCGTTATTTCGAGGAATTTGAGATCGGCGATAGCATGGTTTCCCCTGGCCGCACGATAACCGAGGCTGATATTGTTGCCTTCTGCGGGCTATCGGGCGATTTCAACGAATTGCACAGTAATGTGGAATACGCCAAAGGCTCTCTCTTTGGCAAGCCTGTAGCGCATGGCTTGCTGGGCTTGGCTGTCGCCTCAGGCTTATCCGGCCGGCTGGGTTTCCTAGAGGGCACCGCACAAGCCTTTATGGGGCTAGAGTGGAAATTCAAGCGACCCATTTTTGCCGGGGATACCATTCAGGTGCGGGCTACAGTAGCGCAGAAAAAAGAGGTCAAGTCGCTGAAGGGCGGGGTAGTTGTCCTCGATGTTGCGGTGCTCAATCAAAACCATGAGGTTGTGCAAGAAGGACGGTGGACAGTCCTGATGAAAAGCAGGGAATAGCGCTTTGCTCTTCCCTGCCTTTCGAGATGCCTGAGGATATTCCCATCAAGGGGCGTGCGGTTTGTCTTCACTCTTCACACCGCTATGATAGCCCCAAGCACGCTACTCAGTGAAAGAAGCCCCCTTAGACTGGGCTCCTTTGCTCGTCTGAGTAGCGCATGGGTACTGCATACTTTTTCGCCAGTGCTGGTCCTGCCTGTTATCAGGCTTGAGCCTGGCTGCTCTCCTTTTCCAGTTCTTCTAAGAGTTCTTTCTTCGTCTTCGCAGCGGCTTTCTTGCCCTCTTCGATAGCTTCTTCCAGGCGGGCTTTCTGTTTTTCAAGCACAGTTCGGCTTTCTTCCTGCAATTCTTCTGCTTTCTTGCGCGCTTCTTCGGAAAGCTCAACCATGCGCTCTTTCAACTCGATGCCCTTCTGTCGGAGCTGAGCACGAGTTTCTTCACCTGGCTGAGGAGCCATCAAAAGGGCAACAGCAGCTCCGACAGCAGCCCCCAGCAGGCTGCCGATAATCACACCAGCAAGAAAATCTACTCCTCTGCTCTCATTGCTCATACGCGTATCCCTCCTCTATGTTCTCATTGTGTCGTGCACAAAACCCTACCTTATACACCCAACAAGGTTCATTCGCCTTCGCGTGGCCGCTTGAGCGATAATAAAACTTCCATTGTTCGACGCAGGCCAGCGGCAAATCCTCCTATTTTCACCGCTGGCGAGACGATCGTTTCACTGACCAGAGAGGTGGTACCTTTGACCGTGCCAATTGTCTCGCGCATGGAATCAAGCATTGGCTTTAACTCCTGTTCCAGCAGGCGGGTCAGACTGCGTAACTGCCAGAGCAATACAGTGAGCACAATGCCAATGACAATAGACTCTAGTGCTAGGATGATAATCGCGATGTCGCGCACAACACCCAGTGTCACGTTCAACTCCTATCTGACACAATTATATCACAACTTGATGCGCCTGACAAGTGCCATCAACAGCCAGCAGGCAGCAGAGGCTGGTAGCAAATGGAGTTCGCCAATCAATATATCATGCCAGGCGAGAACCGTGGCGATCGTCTGGCCCATAGCAAAACCAAGTAACGCCGCCAACCAATAGAGAGCGAGCTGTTTCAGTGAACTACCCCAGAAGAAGTGGAAAACAGCTGCATAGAGCGTCGCAAGCACAACTGACAGGATGAACAGAGGAGAAAAAGACATTAGCATGTCCCTCCAACAGAAGCGATAATCCCACCGCCGAGTACAATTTCACCTCGGTAGAAAACGACCCCTTGACCGGGTGTGATGGCAGGCTGGGGCTGGTCAAAAACTACTCTGGCCCTTTGGTCAGGCATGGGAATGAGCAGCGCGGGAGCTTCTTCAGCCTTGTAGCGGATTTTCGCTGTAATGGGAACAGGTTCTCTTGGAGGCTTGCCCGCTACAAAATGGACTTGCTCAGCCAACAACTCACGGCGATATAAGGCTGACTTGGGTCCTACAATCAACGCGTTGCGGGCGCTGTCAATCTCTACGACGTAGAGCGGGTGAGCAGCCGCAATGCCCAGACCTTGGCGCTGGCCGATGGTGTAGAAAGCAATGCCCCGATGTTCGCCAAGCGGATGTCCTTGCAAATCTAGAATAGGCCCAGGACGCACTGTCTGGGGACGCTGCTGTGCAACAAAGGCGCGGTAGTCGCCATCCGACACAAAGCAAGCATCTTGGCTTTCCACTTTGTCTGCCGTGGGCAGATTGTACTGGGCAGCCATTGCCCGAACCTGCTGCTTGGTGTAATCACCCAATGGGAACAGGATATGCGGCAGTTCTTCCTGTCCCAGCATATATAGCACGTAGGATTGGTCTTTGTCCCTGTCCACTCCCCTGAGCAGTTGGTACTCGCCATCAAGCCGTCGAATGCGGGCATAATGGCCAGTTGCCAGATACTCGGCACCCAGTTCAAAGACTCGCTGGAGCAACGCTTGAAATTTGATGTGACGGTTACAAGCCAAACATGGGTTAGGGGTGCGGCCTGTCGCATACTGATCGCAGAAGTAGTTGACTACTTTGGCTTTGAATTCCTCTTCGAAGTCTAACAGGTAAAAAGGGATGCCCAGCAATGCACAAACGCGTTGTGCATCGGCTACAGCAGACGGGGAACAACAGCGATTCTCTGGGATCCCCTCCCGCTGCTCTGTAGCCCATAGGCGCATCATCACGCCGATGACCTGATGGCCTTGCTGTACCAACAGGGCGGCTGCGGTGGAACTATCCACGCCCCCGCTGAGCGCGACGGCGATTCGCTGGGACTTGGCATGTGTCATGAGCGTTCCTTGACCGGTGTTGCTTCATACGAGGGAGACAGGGCGCGCAGGTTATGGATAATGCCCGGCAGGATGGACAGCACGTAGTCTACATCCTCCTCCGTATTTTCGTTGCCCAGCGTTAGGCGCAGGCTGCCGTGACAAATCTCCACTGGCAGCCCCAACGCAGTCAACACGTGCGATGGCTCTGTCGAACCAGAGGTACAAGCAGAACCACTACTAGCTGCCACGCCCATCATGTCCAGGTGAAGCAAGATAGATTCGCCCTCCACGCCCCCGAAGACAAAACTGGCACTATTGGGCAAACGATCAGCAGGGTGGCCAGTGAGGTAGGCATCAGGGATTGTATCTAGCACGCCCTTAATCAAACGATCGCGCAACTGAGCAATGCGTCGGTTGTTCTGCTCACGGTGTTCATGAGCCAGTTTCAGCGCGGTAGCCAAGCCCACAATATATGGGATGTTCTCTGTGCCGGCACGTCGCCCTCGCTCGTGTCCGCCTCCGGTTTGCATTGGCAGTAGCGGCGTAAGCCGACGCTGGTAGAGCACGCCGATCCCCTTAGGCCCGTAGAATTTGTGCGCCGAAAGGGAAAGAAGATCAACGTTCAGTGCGTCCACATTCAGATCCAGCGTTCCACCCGCCTGGACGGCGTCCGTATGGAAAGGAATACCCTTGGCTCGGGCGATCTTGCCGATTTCCGCAATGGGTTGGATGGTGCCAACTTCATTATTTGCATACATAATGGTGATTAAGATCGTTTTGTCTGTAATGGCTCGGCCTACGTCATCCGGGTCAACGCGTCCGTATTGATCAACAGGGAGATAGGTGACTTCAAAGCCGAATTCCTTCTCCAGTTGTTCGCAGGTATGGCCCACAGCATGGTGCTCAATAGAGGAGGTAATGATGTGGTTCCCCTTCTTGCGGCTGGCAAAAGCCACGCCACGAATAGCCAAGTTGTCGCTCTCCGTACCGCAACTGGTAAAGATCACCTCTTCGGGATGAGCCCCCAGGATATCTGCCACCGTTCGACGTGCATTTTCCATGGCTTCGTGGGCTTCACGTCCTGCCGCGTGGATACTGGAGGCGTTGCCATACTTCTCAGTGAAATAAGGCAGCATCGCCTCTACCACCCGCGGGTCCACTGCCGTCGTTGCCGCATGATCCATGTAAATAAACTTTGCTGGCCGTTGCATAGTTCGCTCCTTTACGATAGTATCTGGTCTGCACAAAGATCAGAAAGGGTTGTAGCATCCAATGCTTCTGTAAGTTTTTGGTGCATCTGCTCCCAAACTCGGCATACAGCGCAAGTGCTTTGCCCGCGCACACACGGTGCATTGAGGGCATCGCTCACACAATCCAGTGAAATTACACTTCCTTCCAAGGCGCGGATCACGTCGCCGATAGTAATGCTTTGCGGCGCACGAGCCAATTGATACCCACCGTATGCTCCTCGTGCGCTGTGCAATAGCCCTGCTTTGCGCAGAGGTACGACGACGTGCTCGAGATAGGCTAGAGAAATGGCTTGGGCTTGGGCCACAGTATGGAGTGGAATAGGTCCTTCGCCATAGCGCCGGGCGAACTCTACCATCGCGCGCAGCCCGTATTGCTCCTTTGCTGAGAACTTCATACACGCCTCTAGTAATTCCTAGTTGAAAGTCGGAATTATCTTAACCTTTTTTGCTATACTTGTCAAGCAGGCGTATCTTGTATAGCACCTTAATTGGACATCGCATATGAACTCCATATAATAGAGAGTGTTGAAAATCTTGTCACCCTGAGCGAAGCGAAGGGTCTCGTGTAACTTTAGCCGTATTTCCCCAAGTACTGTGAGATGCTTCACTTCGTTCAGCATGACATTGGCAAGGCTTTTTCAACACTCTCATATAATAGGCTTGAATAGCTCTTGCTCTCATTATTGCATCTTGATTGAGGAGGTTCGCTTGGCACAGTACAAACTTGCCTATGGCCATGCAGTACAGACCATATCCCTGCAGGGCAATAATACTATCCTACTAGCGGAACACAGGCAGCCTTTGCCCCAGGTTTCTGAAGAGGACATGGTGCGGCGTGCGCTGGAAAAGCCCATTGGTTCGGCGCGCCTTAGCGCATTGGTACGCCCTGGCCAGCGAGTTGCGGTTGTGGTAAGCGACATCACGCGCCCCTGCCCGACGGCGCGTTTGTTGCCCTTTCTGTTGTCTGAACTCCAGTCTGGAGGCATTGAGGAGAAAGACATCCGCATCGTCTTTGCCCTTGGCAGCCACCGCTGTCTGAAGCCAGAAGAACAGGCAAAGCTGGTCGGCGAAGCCGTATTTGACCGCGTTTGTTGTGGAGACATCGGGTCTGGGCCATTCATTGAGGTGGGACGTACAAGCAGGGGCACGCCTGTGCAGGTGTTCCAGCCCGTGGTTGAAGCGGATTGGCGCGTATATGTTGGCAATATCGAATATCATTACTTTGCGGGCTACACGGGTGGAGCAAAAGCCGTTTTGCCTGGAGTATGCAGCCTGGAGACGATTACAGCCAATCATTCGTGGATGGTGCACGATAGTGCAGTAGCTGGCCGCATCGCAGGCAATCCCGTGCGCGAGGATATTGAAGAAGCAGCCTCATTTCTTGGTCCTGCGTTTCTCCTCAATGTGGTGTTGGATGGCGAGAAACACATTGTGGAGGCGTTGGCGGGTGACGTGATACTCGCTCACCGACAGGGCTGCCAAAAGGTGGATGCGCTATACCGTGTACCACTAGCCCAGCGTGCCGACATCGTGTTAGCCAGCGCTGGTGGTTGGCCTAAGGACATTAACCTGTACCAGGCGCACAAAGCTTTGGAAAATGCCGCCCATGCAGTGCGCGACGACGGGGTTGTTATCCTTTTGGCAGAATGCCCAGAAGGCTTTGGCCATCCGCGTTTTGCAGAATGGATGACCTGCGGAGATCCACCGGAGAGACTGCTCCAGCGCATCCAGGAGCAATTTGTGCTCGGTGGGCACAAAGCGGCCGCTATCGCCAAAATCCGCAGGAGAGGGGTGCGCATTTTCCTTGTTTCTGCCATGAACGCCGAGGTAGTGCGGAGCACAGGCTTAGAGCCCTACGTGTCGGTGCAAGAGGCGCTAAAAACGGCGCAGAGAGAAATGGGAGACAATGCCCGATTGGTCGTCATGCCTCATGCCGGTTCCACTCTGCCTGCTATTCTCCCCGCTCCAGAATAGTCGCGATGCCCAAGCCGCCACCGCAGCACATGGTCTGAAGGCCGTAACGGTCCCCTGTGCGCTCCAAAGCGTGGATCAAAGTCACCATCAGCCTAGCCCCCGTTGCTCCCAATGGATGGCCTAGAGCGATGGCGCCGCCTTGCACATTGACCCGTGACATATCCGGCTGCAACTCACGCTGCCACGCTGCTACGACGGAAGCAAAGGCTTCATTCACCTCCATCAAGTCCATCTGCTCCAGCGTCAAGCCGGCACGCTTCAATACTCCTCTGGTTGCCGGTATCGGACCGGTCAACATGCTGTGAGGATCCACGCCCACGACGTACTGCGCCACGATGCGCACGCGCGGGCGCAGCCCCAAGGACTCGGCGGTGTCACGGCCCATGACCAGCAGAGCAGCTGCTCCATCCGAGATCTGGCTGGAATTGCCGGCGGTAATCACACCATCCTCTTTAAATGCAGGCTGCAAACTAGCCATCTTTTCTAGGGAAGGGTTGTAACGGATTCCTTCGTCGCGGTCCATGATTGCCCGGCTGCCATCTGGCAGCGTCACGGGCAAGGGGATAATCTCGCGCTTGAACCAGCCGGCGTTGGTGGCCGCTGCTGCCAATGTATGGCTGCGGAAACCAATCTCATCCAGTTCGCTCCGAGTAATCCCCCAACGTTCAGCGATGACCTCAGCCGCGAGGCCCTGAGGAATAATGTGGTACTTCTCCATGATCTCGGGTGTAAAAGGTGAGCCTGGGCCATTCATAAAACTGCTGCCCATGGGCACGCGGGTCATGCTTTCTACGCCGCCAGCGATGATGACATCTGCCACCTGGCTTTGAATGAGGGCTGCAGCCAAGTGCACTGCTTGCTGGCTGGAACCACATTGAAAATCTACCGTTGTCCCTGGCACTTCTACAGGGAAACCAGCTTGCAGCAGCACCTGCCTGGCTACGTTGGCTCCCTGCTCGCCTACCTGGCTCACACAGCCCAAGATGACTTGGTCTATTTGGTGCGCCTGCAAGCCAGTTCTCTGCAACAATTCCCGTAACACAATGGCACCCAGTTCAACCGGGTGGTAATCTCGCAGCAAGCCATCGCGTTTGCCCACAGGGGTGCGTAGCGCTTCGACAATCACTACATCGCGCATGAATTCCCTCCATCTTCGTTGATAGAATTATAGTGTGGTTGTATCCGGTATTACCAGCGGATAAATAGTTTGCGTGCTGGCGAGAAACATGCGTTATTCGCTCTGAGCAGTGCCTTCGGGACCAGGAGGTTCCGGTGGTTTCTCCTCACCCTTTTTCGTGCTCAGGACTTCCTTCAGGATGCCCTCGATCTTTGCCCCAATCTTGTTGCCAATGGTAACCCAATCGTCGTCAGGAGAAGCATCAGCCCACTTGCCAAGCCCAGTTTTGACCTGCAACTCGACACGACGTCCGATTTCTTCCCAACTCGCTCCTTCTGTCGCACCTACGCCCCGTGCTAGTTCGGCGCGCACTTTCTGTTCCACTGTGCGTCCAATCTCTTCCCACGAGGCTTCAGGGGAAACGCCAAGGCCAGTAGCCATTTTGCTCCTGACCCTGGCTTCCGCTTTGCGACCGATGACCTCCCAACTATCCTCTTCTCCTGCGCCAGCCCAACTGGCGAGGTCGCGCTTGATCTGTGCTTCGATACGCCGTGCGATCTCAGCCCATTCGTCCTGGCTTTTCCTCTCCTCCGTTGTGCCTTTTGTCTGCTCTTCAGTCATCACTTCACTCCTTTTTTGATCATCAGTGGTCAGCCTGGCTTCCGATATGACTTGTTATCGCAATGGGGGAACATGGGCGGCCTCTAAGCACTTCTTGGGCAATATGCAGCACCTGTGTGTGAAACGCTGCATTGCTTGCTCCGATGATATTTCGGGAAGCGGTGGTAATTGGCTGACCGGCAAAGTCAGTGGCAATTCCGCCTGCCTCTTCAATGAGCAAGGCGCCAGCTAGAATATCCCAAGCACTAACCCGGTCATGGAAGGAAATATCCACGCGCCCGCAGGCTACATAGGCTAGATTCAAAGCAGCAGCGCCCATGATGCGTGTGGCTTCGATCATAGGATACAAACGGATGAGCATTGGCAATGCCAAGCCGGGGGTTTTCCTCATGCCGCGCGGGGAGGAAGCCAACGGCAGCGACAGCGCGTTCCATATCCGTCTTTTGCGCACAGTGCATTTCCTTGCCATTGAGGTAGGCGCCTTTGCCTGCCTCGGCATAGAAAGTCTCCCCTCGCACTGGGTCATAGACCACACCCAGTACCGCTCTGCCCTTTACCGCAAGCGCAATGGATACGCAAAACCAAGGGATGCCGAGGGAATAATTTCGCGTGCCGTCCAATGGATCAATGACCCACAGGTTCTCGGCATCTTGGCAAGCGATATGCCCTTCTTCGCCCAGGAATTCGTGGTTGGGAAACACTCCTCGGATGGTGTGGACAATGACCTCCTCAGCCTCTTGATCCGCCTGGGTGGTGAGGTCAGCAGGCCCTTTCAAATGGACCTCTTGTGGCAGACGGAAATGGCGCAAAATGACCTCCCCTGCTTTGTGCGCTGCTTCAATGGCGACTGTGATGGATTCCACGTCGGTCCTTTCTCCTTCCTGAACAATAGTGTCCTGCCTTTATCCTAACCAGCACGAGCGGCATGCTCGCCGCTCGTCGCGATACTGGGGGTCATTGGTGAGCTGGCGCTGGCCTGTGCCATCGGCCCCTACTACCCAGATGTGCCGCTCGTTTAAGGCTGCTTTAGCCCCCTCACCGCCGGCCACCCCCTCTCTTGCTGCAATGCCCACATAGGCAATCTGCTGGCCATCAGGTGACCAGGCAGGAGCAGCAATTGCCTGACCGCCGTCGAGCGACGTCGGAGATTGGGCATCCGCATCCACAAAGACCAGCCGTTTCTGCGCCCATGATTCCCGTCCACTGCCCAATACTACAGCTAGTCGAGAAGTGGAAGGCTGTGGTGTGACAAAATCAGCATACATTAGTACTGGCTCTGCCGCTATTGCTTGCGGATTGCCTCCGCTGGCTAGGATACTCATCAAAGGCACGCCGTCAGCTTGTAGGGACGCTGAAGCAGGCCCCCGCCAAAAGAGGATGTACATGCCATCGCCCGACCAGCCAGCGAGCTGCATGCTGGTCGCCATTGGGTCAGTCTCTGCGTACAAGTCAGCACTTTCACTCCCGTCAGCCCGAACTATGCGCAGTACCTGGCGGATTGGCGGCTTCTCTTCACTAAGATCAGCCCACTGCACCATCTGACAAACAAGCCACTGCCCATCGGGCCTCCAAGCGAAACGCTCGACCCCTCCCGGCTGCCCAGGGGTGGCATCGGGGATGAGTGGGATTTGGGCTGTCCCATCGGCCTTTACAATGAGCAGGCCACCTTGCGCCGTGACGTAAGCCAGGCGATCTTCTATTGGTGACCACGCAGCTTCAATGGGATATTTGGGAGCGACTAAAGACCAGGCACCACTCCCATCGGCTCTCATCATCCATAGAGCTTGTTCTTTATGGAAGGAGAGCCATTGGCCTGAGGGAGACCAACGAGGGCTGGCATTGCGACCATCAGTGGTCAAACGGCGGGGCTCGTTATAGGGGAAATCTCTCAAGTCTCGCACCCAAATATCGCCACCCTGGACGTAGGCCAGTTGGCCCAAAGCAGACTCTAGGCGGGGACTGGGCGTCTTTTCCACCCCTACCTCTAGAGTGCCTCTGCAAGCGATGAACAGGGACAGAAGCAGAGAGAGCAGCGCAAGAAAGACAATCCTTTTCATTTTACACCCCCACGCAGAATTGAGCTTCCACTTTCTGTTTTATGCTATCACATGAGCGTTGCGCCTTCATCGTGGAGGTGTAGTAATTCCGAAGCTTCATGTTACAACCCTGAAACGTCAGCGCGTCATCGGGAAGCGCAAGGCAACTACAGTCCCCTGCCCCACGCGGCTGCGAATCTGCATAGTACCCTGATGACGTGCCATAATGGCTTGAACCAGCGCTAGCCCTAAGCCACTGCCCTCTACGGTCCGAGCTGCAGTTCCCCGGTACAACTCCTCCCCCAAATGCGGGAGTTCATCCACGCTGATGCCAGGGCCGGTGTCAGCTACCTCTATGACCACCGAAGTGCCGTCCTCGAAGGCCCGGATTTCGATCGTGTCTTCTCGCCGGGAGAACTTGAGTGCGTTGTCTAGCAGGTTGTGCAGCGCCAATAATATTAAGTCACGATCTCCAGACACTGGCGGCAAGGGCCACGGAGCTCGAGGCAAGGTCAACTGCAAGTGACGCGTAGCAGCGTCGGGCCTTTCTTGAACAAAATCCAGCAGCTCCGTTAGCAGCTTGCCCAGGTCCACTTGCTCCCGTTCCACAGGCTGTGTCTCCAGATCGGCTAATTTGCGTAGGTCCGCGCTTAGACGTGCCAGCCGATCTACCTGAGTGCGTACGCTGGACAGCACGGTGCCATCACCTCCGTCCGCCAGATTGGCCAGGCCAGCACGGATAGCTGTGAGCGGATTTTTCAGCTCGTGATCCAAGCGGCGGATGAATCGCCGGTGAGCGTCAACCTGCTCCTCACGGAACCGCATCAGGGCTTGTTGACAACGATGGTGTGCCATGGTCCATAGAACCAACCCTAATCCCCAGCTAACGGTCCCGAGGAGACCTAGCAATAGGAAGAAGGTACCTATATCAGTCCGCAGGTAGAGAATAGGATTATGCCAAAGCCCAGCCTGCCACAGGACAGCCAAGGTTAATCCCAGACCAAAGGGTAGCAGTAGCAATGCGTATTTCTTCTTCATGCCCCGCCCTCCACTCGCCCAATAAAGCGATAACCCAGACCGATCAGCGTCTCGATGAATTGAGGCTCGTCGACATCATCGTTCAATGCGCGGCGCAGTTCGGCAATACGCGTATCTACTGCACGAGTAGCTGCCGGGTAGTCCCAGCCCCACACTGCATCTAGCAACCGCTCCCGGCTCAACACTTCATCCGGATGCAGCATCAGATATTCTAAGACAGAGAAAGCCTTCGCTGTAAGGGGGATTTCTCGACCGGCTAGGATAACCCGTCTAGCCTGGCGGTCGAGGATAAGCATTCCGCAGGTCAGGCGGCGAGCGCCGGCCAGGGAGGGCACACCAGGACGAGCGCGGCGCAGCACAGCTCGAATGCGGGCTACCAATTCATAAGGTTCGAATGGTTTGTTCAAATAATCGTCAGCCCCTTCATCCAGGGCCATGGCCCGTTCCGATGGCAAACCCACTTGAGTGAGCAGGATCACTGGCGTCCAGTTTCCGGCCTGACGCAAACGGCGCAGTGCTTCCCGTCCATCCAGACGGGGCATAAGCACGTCCAAGACGATGAGATCAGGGGCAAAGTCAGCGACGCGGCGCAAAGCTGCCTCGCCATCGGCAGCCACAGCTACCATGAACCCAGCACGCTCTAGAAAAGGCGCAAGGTGAGTTGTGATGGCTTCCTCATCATCTACCAGCAAAATGCGCCAGGGGCATCTCCTCTTACCCATTATCATCCTCGCGAGTTTGTGCTTCTAATTTAAATGACGCTACACTCTTCCTTCTGGTTCCACTAGAAATTCGGATAACCGTAAAGCAACCAAGACACTAAAAACCATTGAGATTCAGTGTATTTCCGGGAACCAATCTGGACAAATTCTCAGTGCTTCGGCTTGTTCCAGCAAAGCCAAAACCTCCTGGCTAAGAACAGAACCTGTCTTCCTCTTCGCTTGCCAGGCCCGGAATAGTCCCACTGGATCGCCCAGGTGAGTCTGCACCCAATCCTTCCCATGCGCAGAGACGAGGGCCGCGATCATCTCGTTGCCGACCCGATATAAGGGGCCGTAGGCTCCCTGTACTAATCCTTGCCGCCAGCTTGCTATCTCCTCTGCGCCTAAGCGTTCTGAGAGTACATCTCGCAGGAAAGCCTCAACCTGGACATAGTCAGCCTGAGTGGCGGAGAGCCTCCGGTTGTCTACCCAATAAGTGACCGCACCTTCTTGCACCAAATCCGTCAATATCTCGAGAGCCGCTCTCAGGCAAGTGTCAGGGCATGGAGCCGGTAGCAATGAAGAGGCGCCGATGTGATGCAATTCGTGGGCCAGCGTCGCCTCGATTTCAGTTGAATTAGATATCTGGAGCAGGTCCAAGACGATGCACTTGCCCACGACATAGCCTGTGCTGCGGCCATCGGCCAACAGATAGACGGTGGCTTCCATGCGCGCCTGCGGTGGCAAAGTCTCCTGTACGCGCGCTACGGCTTTCCCTAGCGGAAGTGTACCTTGTAATAGCTCTAACTTTGTGCGCAAGGTGGTGAATTGGCCACAGGCAGAGCTATAAGCGGTGTAGACGCGGTTCAGACGCTCTGAAGGCGAGCTCCATGGTCTGTCATCGCGCAGTGCAAGCAACAGCTTAACTAGTGCTTCTGAGGTGACCTTGCTATCCATCCGACTGTGATGAGCAATCAGCACTTGGTAAGGCGGACTAGCCACCATTTGACGAACAGCAGCCTCGTCCCATGGCTGTCCTTGATGCAGTGCCTGGCAAAAGTCGAGCCACGCTATCGCGCCAGAGGTATCCACTTGTACTGACACAGTGTGGGGGAATGAGGCAGGGCGAGGGGATGGCAAGACAGTACAGCCTACCAAACTTAAGATAATAAACACCAATCCTAACATCTGCATCGGCTTCATGGCTCTCTAAAAGCCTCCTGTCCGACTAATTGGGCCAGGAAATTGTTTGGTTTCTTCGCTATAAGCTTGTTGAGGGGCGAGTGTTACCTGTACTTTTCGCGCGAGCAGCGTGAACCCCAATGCAGCCACCAGGCCCATTACCATGCCGCCATACCAAATCGCCACTGGGGCTACTTTGTCGTTCAAGATTCCTCCTACCACTGGCCCAATCCCATAAGCGATCCCCCATGCCAGGTGATAGATGCTCATATATCTGCCACGCTTGTCTGCTGGAGCCAGGTTAGCAGTCAGGGTAATAGCAGTCGGGACTAGGATCATTTCGCCAATGGTGAGGATGACCATACTTAGTAAAAAGGTGGCGAAACTCCAGTCCCATGCGACACTGCCTACACCTAGGGCATAAAACAACGAACCAATAGCCAGCACTGACAGATGATAGTAGCGCTTAGTCACCCGCGTGATACTGTACTGAAACAAGACCACCATTGCAGCGTTTGTGGCCATGATGAAACCATACTGGTTCTCCGGAACACCAAAGTTTTCCTTGGAATACACTGGCAAAAGCACCATGATCAGCGAGTAGGCCATCACCGCCAGGGTGTACATTGCACAGAACGTCAGAAATGACCGATCGCGGAGGATAGGCCCGTAACTGGTATCCACTTGAAGCTGGTCAAGGGCCTGGCGCTGTGGTGCAGTTTCCACGACAAAGAATAGAATGGCCAGCATGAAAATGAAGTATGCCGTTGCAGCGATATAGAAGGCCAAGGCGTAAGAAGCAGTGGCAACAAATCCACCAACAGAAGGGCCGAGTGCTATACCCGCGTTAGCGCTCAAGCGCAGCAAAGCGTAGGCTCCCGCTCTTCGATCAGGTTCAACTAGATCGGCAATCATTGCGTCGCTCCCAATACGATACAGCGGAGCGAAAGCGCCGTTCACGAGCATCACAATTACCCAGAGCCATAGCGTGCCGGCCATGCTCATCGCCATCAGTACCACACTGCCTATGGCCAAACCCAACACCATAGCACCCTTACGGCCAAAGCGATCCACTGCTGGCCCAGCGATAGCGCCAGTCACCAGTCCGCCGATGAAATTCAAGGAGAGCATCAAGCCAATTGCAGTGATAGGAACGCCTAGCTTCTGGCGGATATAGATGGTCATGAATGGCCAGATCATGCTGACGCCTGCGCTGCTGATCAGCATGCCCCAAAAGAGGAACCAGAATTGACGCGGATAATCAGCGCTTTGCTTGATGCGTTGATAGATATAGACAAACCTGCTTAAAAAACTCTTCATGGTTACTCCTTGGTTAGAAGGTTCCTTTTCACCTTTTTATTACGGCAGTCCATTTAACTTGGAACTGCTCTCTCGCTTACACACGTTATGAGCAACGATATCCACGATAGTGTGAATCACTTGGAGGCTTGCGCTCAATGCACGCTTATCCTGGTCGCAAGTAGGGTCGTAAGCAGTTAGGGTGGCTGCTTGGATGTCAAAGGCTCCTCCTACCATCTGAATAACACATTTCAGTTGATGCAAAGAAAGTCCGCCCGGCACCGCGAATTCGTTGGCCTGCGCCTCGGCAGGATCAAGCACATCCAAATCTACATGTAGGTAGACACGGTGCACTTGTGATTGCAAAGCAACAAGTGCCGGGTGGAGTGCTGTAGTCAGCCCTGCCTGGCGCAGTTGATTGGCCGAAACGGCACAAATTCGTTGTTTGATAAGGCGTTCCTCCTCCCCATGGTCAAAATCATGCCCACCGATATGGACAACCTGCACACCACTGGCTGGAGAGCTGCCAGTCTCAGCCCAGAATTTTCGGTAACAGAGGCCTGTGGCCATGGCTAAGGACATGCCATCCAGGAAACCAGAAGCGCTTGTCTCCGGTGTGTTGAAATCGCCATGGGCATCTAACCAGATAATTCCGATTGGCATTGTTGCTATGCCCGCCAGGACTCCCAAACAAGCATTGCAATTCCCAGCCAGTACCATTGGGAAACGCTGCTGTGCCAGTGCATCACGCACTTGTCTAGCAAGAAGCTTGTTGATCTCGATGACAGCGGTGTCCTCCGTCAACGCGGTTCTTTTAGGACGCAGCGTGAATTCGATGGCGACATCGTGGCCACGTGCACTCAATTCGCGATGGATACCAGCTTGCAGAATGCGCTCCGGGCCCAGTCCCATATGGACGCGTTCAACTCCTAGATGGTAGGGCACCAGGAGCAAACTGATCAATAGGCGTCCTTGGCTCTGGTCACTTGTGACAATCAGGTTTTGCCTCCCTGACCTAACAGAACACTCAAATTGCGAGGAAGAATATCCACGCAATCCAGTAGATCGAGCCGCCTCAATTTTTCTACTGTGGCAGCAGGAAGTTGAGTTGAGGGAAGCCCTTCCAAAATGAGGGCAGTTTCCTCTTGAGAAAATATCTCTTTCTCTTCCACCCACGACAAAAAATCTTTGTTCTGCGGGCAGTTCCTTTGGCAGATAAGGCACCCCACCAAACAATTGTGCCAAGCCGGATTGATCCAGGTTGGGAATGGGACATTGCCCGGTTTCTCATTGTGAAAGACGATGCATCGCTCGGCATAGAGGAGAAAGCGATCGGAGGTGATTGCACCAGTAGGACAATGGTGGAGACAAGCTTGGCAGTTCTGGCAATTCTCCATCATTTGTACTTCTTGCCAAGGATCTTCCGGGCACGACAAATCTGAATAGACCGCTACAAGCTGGTGAAAGCTTCCCATACCAGGGACATAGCAAATGTTGTTTCTTCCATATCTGCCCAATCCGCTGCGCACAGCCAAAAGCTTCAATGGCAATGCTGTCCGAGCAACTTGGTAGCCTAACGGAGCCAGGAAGCTAGCGAGCAAGTCCTCTACTCGTTGACGAGTCTCCTCATAAGCTACATAGGTTGGAGGAATAATGAACGGCCATGTTTTTCCATCCCAGGTAAAAACAGCCTGGCTCTGAGGTCGTGGGACAGCGACCACGATCAGCGACTTGGCATGAGGCAAGTTGTCAGGGTATCTAAATTGAAACCCAGTAAGGCGCTCCTCGTAAAATTCCGTACAAAAGAAACCTCGCTTGTATCGCCCTTCAATTTCCTCCTGGAGATCACAAAGGTGTTCGGCAGGTACGACACGCCCCTTGTGTCTATGCTCCTCCAACCAGAGGAGCAATTCCTTTGTTATGCTTTTCGTCTCCATTTTTAATCTATCCTTGTGTAGTGAACAGTTCATTTCGTTACTGCTTGCATGTTCTTCAGAACAGTTGGTAGTTCTGCTATCGCCCGCACCTCTGCATCGTGCTGCGGAAGGATCAAAGGGCAGGTGGATCCCTGGGGATTGAACCAGATTGTTAGCATCCCCGCTCTTTTTGCTCCCACTATGTCCACTGTATAGTCATCGCCGATCATAACCGCTTGCTGGGGAGTGCAACCGATCTCGTGCAGCACTGCGGCAAAGAAGGCGGGGTCGGGCTTGCGCACACCAAGTTCACGGGCAGTGAACACGGCATGAAAAAGCTCTTCCAGACCTACCCGGCGCAGAGCTTCCCGCACCAGAACTGCACCCGATTCGGCTGCATTTGTCGCCAGGATGAGATGATAATGGGGATGCAAGATGCACAGTGTTTCCTGGATGCCAGGCACAGCTTCCACCTGAGGCCAATAGGCCATTGGCCCTTGGTATTGCGGAAAGACGCGCATGACTGTGTCACCCCAGTCGAATACAAGCGCGCGGATCATAGGCTTCTCCAGTGGCATTAATCCGAGAAGCGGATGTCAGCATAGGCGAAACCTGCCGCTGCTCGTGCTTCCTGCTCACTGACCCATCTTTCCAAGCCTATCCTTTGCAGCCGATAGCCGTCAGGCAGCAGGAGGGGGTAATGGCGCAACATCTCCAGCCGTTGACAAGAATAATCGGCGCACATTGGGCAGATGGTCACTGCATGTTCATGAGCACAAGCCCGGACGGCACAGTTGGGGTTGCCTCCTCCGCTTCGGCAACCGGGGCAGGGAGAATCAGCCAGGCAGTTTAATCCCTTCCAAAAGGCAGCAAAAACCTCAGCAAGGCCCGGGATGTCAAAATAACCTTGGTCATAGCCTTCCTTGCGCAGCGTTTCCCGAAGACTAGCCGCTTGTTGGGGGATACGCCGCCGGCTGGCGCAGAGGCCACAGTACAGGCCACAGAAAGCCACCTCTTCCAGGTTCAGGTCATTCATTTTTCTCCTTTCCAAGTTTTTGGCAACAAGGGCAAATATAGCTGGTGGTAGAGCCCACCCGCAGCTCTTCAATAACTGTCCCACAAGCGGGGCATGGCTTGCCAGTCTGGTATCCAACCTGCAAATGCTCAGCGTAATGCCCCTCGTTGCCCCACACATCATATTCGCGGGGGCCGCCGCCCCAACGGATTCCTTCGCTCAACACGTACTGGATAGCGTTATGTAGTCGTTCTATGTCTGCCTGGTCCAGGGTGTTCACTGTACGCAGTGGATGTAGTCGCGCGTACCAGAGGATATCCTGGATATAGACATTGCCGATGCCGGCGATGAAGCTTTGGTCTAACAAATACTTTTTGATGGCTCCACGTTTGCCCCGCAGCATTTCTTCGAGTTTTTGCGGAGTAAAGTCAGCCACTAGAGGTTCTGGGCCTAAACGTGCTAGCAAGGGATGAACGTTCAGTTCACCCAAAGGGATTAGATGCACGTGGCCAAACCACCAGAAGTGTGTCCAGAGTTGCTGTCCGTTGTCCAGATATAAAACCACTCGCTCCCTTTGTGGGTTAGGGATCTCAGTCGCACCGTGCAGGCGCACTTCGCCTCCCATGCCCAGATTGAAGGCCAGCGTCCAATCCCGATTCAAGTCAGCGATGACCCATTTTCCGCGGTGCCTGGCGCGGTGGAAGGCGTGGCCGATCACAGCGCGGCAAAATTCTTCCTCAGGTAGGTTTAAGCACTTGGGTTGATAAATTTTCACCCCGGTAATGGATCGCCCGCACAGGGCCTGATCCATGCTGCGGGCTAGGACAAAGATATCAGGGAGCTCAGGCATTATAAGCTCCTCTGTGTCTGCGAAGCGGCATTCATAGTGTGATCTCCCTACATCGCAGTACTATAACGTTCCTGCAACCGATAGCCCCAGGTTACCAGTTGACTGCCAAACCAGCGCAGTATCCGGCAATAGAAGCGATGGTTTATGATAAACCTAGCCAAATCCTGTCTAATGAGCCGTTCCTTTTCTGCTTCGCGCAAGGCGTCCTTGTAGCGTTCCTGTTGCACCAAGATATCTTTCCAGCTTAGCATTTGCACCTCCTCTGTGCAGGTTTTGTGACCATGCAGCTACCTAGATTATTTTTGCGATGCTATTTGCTCTTACTGCTGTTGTTCAGCGGGAGGTTGGTCTTTACGCTGAAGGCGTTTTATAGCGTCTTCGATCCACGCCAGTTCTGCCTCCATAATTTTGATTCTGTAATCTAAAGTCAGCATCCAGAAGAAGGTCTCACGGGGAGACCCAACTGCTTCAACGTAGGCTGCACTCTCTTCGGGAATTTTGTGGGCACGCTGTAGCTTTGCCCGCAATTGTTTGGCAACCCGTTCGAAAATAGCGAGGATTTCGTCATCAGAGAGTAGCCCAGCAAAAAAGACTTGCACCAGCCAGGGAATGCGGGCATCTTCGGGAGGAAGCAGCGAGGTCAGCCAACACCGTAATTCCTCTTGCCCTGCTTCAGTCAGGGAGTAGACGCGGCGGGGTGGCCGGTTCTCGCGCTGGATTACTTTCACCTCTACCCAGCCCTGTTCAGTCAGCCGGGCCAGGGTACGGTAAATCTGACTCTGGTCGGCTGGCCAAAAATGGTGAACTGAGGCATCAAAAGCCTTCTTGAGATCGTAACCGGTGAGCGGGATATAGTTTAGAAAGCCTAAAATAGCGTGTTCCAGTGACATAGTCGCTCCTTACAGGATTGGTATATTATATGATTAATATTATATATGACCAATCCTATAATAGCACATTCAGGCAAATTTGCCAAATCTCAGAGGAGTAGTTTGTCCACCTTTTATCCCATTTATGAGCCCTCCACAATAGAGCGCAGCATATTCAGGCCCCCTTCATCCAATGTTAGGTAATTGAGCACGATTAACTTTTGGTTTGGCTCTAATAGTGGCTCAACTTTTTGAGCAACGAGATCGGAGGCAATGACCATAGACACCCCTCGCAAAGACTCAGCTAGCTTTTTGGGGTCATCTACACCACAGATGCGCGCATCAAGGCCTTTGATGCCTGCATTCTCTAAAGAGTGCTTCATATTTAAGGCACTCTCATAAGTGGCGCAAATCATAGCCACAGGCGTGCTAGCCGGGATATTGGAAATTTGCACCAACTGGTCTAGAGGTAGCCTTACTCCTAGGCCCACCACTTCTTTCTTTGTCCTTGCCAGTTGTTGCCGCACTTCCTGGATATGGAAAAAAGTTGTAGCGACTACGTGAGCCTCTCGGAGATATTCTTCAACTTCGGCCGTGGGCTGCTGCAGATCCTGTAGTGTCACGGGTATTGCTTTTACAGCAAGTTTCTCCTGGATGGCTTGAGCTAAAGCAGCAGCGATACGTGGCTCACATTCCACAAATACTACATGGCGTCTTACGCGTACGTCCATTCGCTGCATAGCCCGGGCATAAGCAAAGGTTGCAAAATCATCAGGTCTGACTCCCAGCTCGCCTGCTTCCTCGATTGCTCGATCAATAATTTTTAGTAGTGCCGTGGAGGCCGGTGGGGCAACGGGAGCGAGGAATTCCACCACTACGCAACCTCGGCCCTGTTTGCACTCGATGAGTCCTTCCTGTACCAATGCCTGATAGGCTCTAAGGACAGTGTTGCGGTTAATGCGTAGAAAGCCAGCCAACTGTCGGGCTGTTGGCAGCCTGGCTGCCGGAGCCAGTTCTCCATTAAGGATTAGGAATTTGATCTGTTCTTTAAGCTGTACGTGTACTGGCAGAGGGCTATTTGGTTGAATCCTAATCTGCATCTTTTTCTCCTAAGTAGCTGGTTGGCCTAATTGTCTATTTCAATAGACCATTATAACACATTGCCTTAAAATTGTCAAGTCTCACACTTCTCCTCTCTTAAGTCAATCAGAGAATAAGGCAAACTGGTTAAGCAGGGGCATATAAACATTGTGACATTCAGCAGGCAGGCTCATCTGAGCATGCGTTAAGAAAGCCCTGGACATTCAGCGAGGACCTTTTGCAGACAGGAGGGACAAAACCTTGCTGCAGTGTAATGGTGACACAGACCTGCGGAAGCACACGGCTACTGCTGGGCGGGTCTGGCAGGAGTTTGCTATGCTCGTCTGGTTGCAACTGAACACAAGGGCCCGCCTCTAATCTGGGGTGCTTTGCCCAGCCTAGTTTTTTCTTATCACCGGCAGGTATAGCCAGGTTGTGGGCATCACGAAGGTTGGTGTTGCCGTGCGTGTAGGAGTGCGGGTTGGTGTGCCAGTAGGCGTGTAGGTTGGTGTGACCGTAGGGGTGAGAGTTGCTGTCGGAGTGGGGGGCGGTGGGCCGCCGCTGTCCTGGATCACGGATACCTTCCTGCCCCACTCTGCAGGGTAATCGCTGTGCGTGACGTAGAGCCGCGAAAGGCCAGAATGCACTGCATACTGTTCAATATCGCCGTCTAGGAAAACGCGGCCTACCAAGAGGCCGGTGGCAGCGTCGGCGATTTGAAACAGGGTCCAACCCGTGTACCCATACACGCGGTTAGTCTGCGTATTTGTCCTCAGTTGCCCGCTCAAGCCTGCGATCATGCCCAATTCAGCATGGGTATTGCCATCCAAGATCAGCGCACCAGACTGCCCACTACGCGATACCCACACGTACACGCGGTTGGTCGTTGGGTTGACTGCAACGGTGCCGATCGAGGAATAATCTATGGTTTGTATCACATTATCTGTAGACGGGCTGATAATGCGCAGGTCATCGTCCAAGGAATAGGTGCAATAGGCATAACCCGTCGCTGGGTTAACCGCCACATGGCTTGACTGGAAGTAGATCGAAGTCCCCAGATTGATGGTGCGGATGTGCGCCAAACTCACGCCATCGTAGATTCTCAGGCGGTCTGGATCGCCCCGCCATACTGCGTCGTCAGCAATGTACACCCGCCCATTGCTGGAATTCACCGCAATCTCATCCCCGCCTCCGAGGTTGCCGATGACCTGGTTGTTCGCTCCATTGATTACATACGTTTGACCCACGCTCACGGCATAAATGCGATTCAGGTTCTCGTTTATGCCGATATCGTAGATAGGTGGTGCATATCCGCCTGAAGACAGGTTAATGAAAGGCAACGGGGCTAACGTAGTTACATCGAACACTGCCAAGCCGCCATCTACCCCAACGTATAGGCGACCGGTCACGGTATTCACGGCAATCCCATCGCCATCTTCGGGCAGCGTCAATGTGGCGATGATACAAGGTGGCGGGGGCATTGGCGCTGGACTGCTTGGTGAAGCGTCCTGAATCACACTCATTTTCTTCGCCCAACTCGAAGGGGACATGTCATGAGTGCCGAACACTTTGCCCAGTCCCTCGTGGACGGCATAGTCTTCCCAATCGCCATCCAAATAGACGTATCCAACGACGGCATTGCTTGCTAGGTCCGCAATCCGTAGAACGTACCCCGGTGAGGCTGACCATACGCTGTAAAGGCGATTGGTCTGTTGGTTCAACAATAGCCGCCCACCACCAATCCGAGGGATAACCCCTACTTGTGTATGGCTCGTTGCGTCCAGGATAATAGCGTCTACATAGTTCGCTGTTACATACACCCGATTGGTAGCTGGATTGACCACTACACTGCCTATATTCTCCAAGTGCACACGGGCTACCTCGGCATGGCTGTTGCCATCCAATACGCGCAAGTCGTCGTCGCCAGTAAAGGCGATGTAGATACGATTTGAAACTGGGTTAACTGCCAAGTATGTGAACTCAAACGAGCTCACAGTGCCTAGGTTGATATCAGGGAGCCATGCATTAGTAGCTCCATTCAGCACATAAACCGCATAGGGCGCAGTATAGGGATAGGATACCATGCCGGCGATGTAGATGCGGTTTGTAGTGGGGTTGACCACCACTTCTCTGCCCTGCTTATCAAAATGCACGAGGACGGTGTTGGTATTGGCATCAACAACATAGGTGCGGAAGCCTACGGCGTAGATGCGATTGGTGGCAGTGTTGATGGCTAGATCATAGCATGGTGTATAGTTTTGGGGTAGTGGGATAGTGGTGATGAGCGCATGGGTCTGAGCATTGTACACGTTGAGCTGTCCGGCTACAGCAACGTATACGCGGTTTGTATTGGGATTCACGACAACTCCTCCGCCATCCTGGCCTAGATTAATAACAGTGAGGACCATTTGCGCTTGGGAAGGCGGAATAACGCCCGGTTCGACAAGCAATACTACCAACAGCAGCATCACTGCGATGAGGTACTTTCCTCTGGAATCCATTTTTAATCTCCTTTCCTCCTAGATAGCACACTACTCACTCTACCGGCCAGTGGGCAAAGGAGCGGTGCTATAGGGAAAGGAAAGCAGTGATACTGTGGCCGGCGAACTGGGCTATGTGCTCAATGCTTTACTATTACAACCATTATAACACAAAATGATGGAATGGAGAAAAGCACAGCCGAGGCAATGGCGTCTTTTGCCGCTTTGGAGCGAGTGCAGTATACTGTAACTATTCTGCAAAAAGTTTTGCCATGCGCCCACACTTAGTGGAGCACAGTTCGTCGAGGGGACGTTCGGCGCAGTGTTCATTAAAGGGGAAATATGATAGAGACCGCTTTGCTTATAGACAGCACCACTACTATACCTCAGACTTTGATCAAAGAGTATGGCGTTACAGTAATCCCGGTGCCTATTCACGCTGCTGGCAGGGAATATCGGGATGGAGTTGACCTCACCGCGGAAGAATTCTGCGCGTTATTGGAGGCATCGAAAGATCGTCCCTCTACGGCTGTTCCTGGGTTGGGAGAGTTTGCCTCTTTTTATCAACAGTTGTTGCAAACGCATAAGAACATCCTTTATCCGGTGCCCAGCCCTAGGCTCACCGGCATCTTCAACGCGGCTGTCCAAGCGGCAAGCCAAGTCGAGGGTGCTCGCGTAGTTGCCTTGGACCCTCCTGAAGAATGGGAGGGTGAATGGTATGTGGTCCATTCCGATGATCCGCAACTAGAGGCGCGCTTGGCTGAGATCAATAGGTGGCATGAACCAGTGATCGCAGTGATCAATACCAATTATGTTTCAGGGGCTGCGGGATTGGTTGGGATGGAGGGTTTCGAGGCTATCTACAATGGCTTGGGTATAGACGAGGCTATTTACAGGATGGCCATCGCGAAGTCTAAAGTAGGCATTTACTTCATTCTCACTACCCTAGACTATGTGGTGGATCGTGTAGGCCACTTGCGTGCACTTGTGGGCACTTTGCTCAAGATAAAACCGGTGCTGACGATCCGACAGGGTATGGTGGAGGAAGAGATCAAGGTCAGAGGTGAAAGCAGGGCGAAAAGGGCGCTGATCGAGTTGCTGAAACAACGGCTCGGTGACAGAGAAATAGACCTGTTTATGCTGCATTCGCTGGCGCAGGCGGAGGCAGAAGACCTTTTAGCACAGGCGAAGAGCGAATTACAAGTCAGGCATTCCTGGCTTGGCGGTATTGGCTGTGCCATCACCAGGTACACTGGTAGAGGAGGGCTGGGCATCGCGTTCATCGAGAGGTGAGGTGCTCTCTTGACAATCAGTTGCAATCTGCTCCACTGATTCAGCGATAAGTCGTGCCTGCTCTACGTATTCCAGTGATTGGTGTCGGAAGTACATATTGTACAGTTCGGCGTAGTGGCCTCCTGCTGCTAGCAGTGAATCGTGGGTGCCTTCTTCGATAATCTGGCCATCCCGTAGTACGATGATACGATCGGCATGGCGCACGGTGGATAAGCGGTGCGCGATCACAATAGCGGTCCGGCCGCGCATGACTTCCTTCAATCCCTCCTGTATTTGTGCCTCTGTGAATGGATCTACGCTAGCCGTCGCCTCATCCAGGATAATAATTGCTGGGTCCTTGAGCAGAACACGAGCCAGGGCAACGAGTTGCCGCTGGCCCATGGATAAGTTAGCTCCACGTTCTCCAACGTACGTATCCAGCCCAGCTGCCAGATCGTTAATCCAGTCCCCATTGCCAATGCGCATTGCCGCTTCTTGCACCTGTGCTTCGCTCGCCTCGGGACAGCCATAACGGATGTTCTCTCGCACGGTGCCGGAGAAAAGGAAAGGCTCTTGTGGCACCAGCCCGATATGCTGGCGGTATTGGCTAAGGTCCAACCGACGGATATCGCGCCCATCAATCAGTAACTCGCCACCCTGAAACTCGTAGAAACGCGCGACCAGGCGCGCCAAGCTCGATTTTCCCGCCCCGGTGTGCCCTACAAATGCTACGGTCTCTTTAGGGTGGATAACTAATGAGAAATCCGGCAACACCAGTTCATCAGGGTGATAAGCAAATTGTAGATGGCGGAATTCGATACGGCCCTCTACCTCTGGCACAGGTTCAGCCGCCAACTGCACTACGTTTGGTTCCGCATCGATCAGGGCAAACACCCGCTCCGCAGCCGACAACCCATCCTGGAATTGGCTCCAGAAGGAGGAGATGTTCATAATGGGCCACCAGTAAAACCCTACTGTTTGCATGAACAAAACCCAGTTGCCTGGGCTGACTGCACCTGTGCGGGTAGCCAATCCTCCGGCATAAACGAGTGTGGCGGTGCCGACACCCGAAGCAATGCCCATGATGGGAAAGATAGTGTTCAAAGTCAAGCCGCGGCGCAAACCAACCTGGAACGCCTGCTTGTTCTTGGCGACAAATGCCTCGTAGATGGCTCGTTCCTGCCGGAAACTCTTGGCAATCATGATGCCGCTGATGCTTTCTTGAATTTCAGCGTTGATCTTTGCTGTGACCTGCTTTGCATGCAGAGTTACGCGCCGCGCTACACGGCGGAAGCTGAGCGCAATCGCTGCCGCAATGGGCGTCATGGCTAGCAACAAAAGGGTCAGCCTCGCTTCGATCCGGAGCAGCCAGATGGACAACAAAGCCACCAGCAATACCTGGCTGAGCAGATCCATGGTCAACGTAACTACCGTCGCAAAATCCTGTGTATCAGAGGTGATACGGCTGACGATCTTGCCCGAAGAGTGCTCATCAAAAAAGGAAAGGTCATGCCGCACAGTAGCATTGAAAACATCCTCACGCAATTTGAGCACCACATCGCCCACGACGCGTGCCGAAAACCACTGGCGGATGTAATTGAACACCCAGGCAGATAACCCCAGCAATAACACACCCCCGGCGAGAAGCCAGATTGCTTGCATAGATGGTTTCTTCATCAGGCCATCAATAGCCCTAGAGAGCAGGATTGGGCCTCCGGTTGTGGCTATCGAGTTCATCGTGAGCGTGGCGGCCACCAATGCCATTTTCCGCGCATGGGGCCGAAAATACTGAAGAATACGGCGCAGCAACTCCCGGTCGCTATAGCTCCGATCATAGGCTTCAGTGTCAAGGCCGTCTAAGATAAAGCCCATTTCCTCCCCCGTCTACTCATAGCGTGCAAAGATGCGGCGGTAAGCTTCGCAACGTGCCATTAACTCCTCATGGGTGCCCTGATCTATCAGTTCACCGCGACGCAACACCAGGATGCGGTCAGCCCAACGTATCTGGCTCAGGCGATGGGTGATCAGGAATGTAGTCCGTTGGCGGCTGATGCGGTGCATGGCTCGTTGAATCAGATCTTCTGTGGCGCTGTCAATCGCGCTCGTGCTGTCATCGAGGATCAGGATGCGCGGGTCTGTGAGAAAGGCACGCGCAATAGCAATACGCTGACGTTGACCGCCAGAGAGGTTGACACCGCGTTCGCCCAGCTCCGTGTCATAGCCGTTGGGTAGCCGGGCAATGAACTCATCCGCCTGGGCTTCGCGGGCAGCCCGTTCAATCTCTTCCTGAGTTGCATCAGCACGACCGAAGGCGATGTTGTCGCGTATGCTGCGCGAGAACAGGAAAATGTCCTGCTCAATGGTCGAAATCTGTGAGCGCAGAGCCTCCAGGTTCCAATCCCGCACATCTACTCCATCTATCAAAACCCGCCCGCCAGTTGCATCAAAGATGCGGTTGATAAGCCTCGTGAGCGTAGTTTTGCCCGAGCCGGTTTCTCCAACGATGGCGACTGTCTCCCCTGGTAGTGCAGTGAAGCTGATGTTCTTCAATACAGGCTTGCCATTGTAGCTGAAACTGACATTTTCGAACGCCACTTCGCCGCGGATAGGCCTTGCAAACCCCGCTTTGTTTTCGTCCAGAGACGTTTCCGTATTGATGAGTTCGAGGATGCGTTCAGCCGAGGCAATCCCCAATTGCACTAGGTTGAAGGAGAAGATGGAAGTAAAAGTGACAAAGCGCAGCGCTCCCATCAGCCCTATGAAACTCACTGCCTGACCCAGAGTAATCACGTTCCCGCGCCAGAGCGATAAACCATGCAATAACGCCGCTGCCCAAGCAATGCTGAAAACCAGCATGGGCAGGTAGCGTGCCTCGATCTCCCCTTCTTTAACGAAGTAATCGCGGTAAAGACGAGCATCGCGCGTGAACTTGGCCCATTCATGTTGTTCCTGGACATTCGCTTTGACCACTTCAATGCCTGCGATGGCTTCCGCGAGTCCCGCATTCATCACCCCGAACTGCTCACGCATTGCAATGCTGACCGGTTTGAGTTTGCGGTTGTAATCAGCCACCGTGATCGCGAGAAAGAAGAGAAAGATGAGTGGCACGAGCAACAATCGGGGATGAAGGCGGGCAATCAATACAATGGGCATCACGGTGCCAAGCAGGGAATCCATAATGAGCATCACGCCCGGACTGAACATCAGATTGAGCATGTGCACATCATTGGTAGCACGAGCCATGATATCCCCGATACGCTGCCGGCCATGAAAGGTTTGGCTCTTCCCCAGCAAACTGATGTAGAGCTCCTCGCGCGCATCGCGCTCGATGTATTGGGCGAGAAATTCCATGGAATAGTTGCGCAACAGGCCAGTCAGCCCTTGTCCTACCGCCGACCCAACGATGCTCAGCGCGACACTGAGCAAGGCTATCGTGCGCCAGCCAGGAGTCGTGATCACATCAAACGCACGCCCGATAAAGACCTGGATATAACTGTAGAAGGTATTATTGAAGACAGCAGCTAGCAAGCCCGCAAGCGGAAGGTATGGGTAGCGCAGCAAATGCGAAAAAATCCAGCGCACTGGGCCGGAACGATTGTAACGATATTCTGTTGCAACGGTGAACTCGCGTTTCTCCACCCTTTGCTCCAGGTAAAAAGGTCAGCATGACAAACCAGAAATAGATTGTACTGCTAACCAGCCTGTGAGCAAATCCAGTCCCTTCCCAGGCTGGTCTTGGAAAGTGTTGAAAAGCCTTTCCAATGTCATGCTGAACCATCGCCCTGATCAACGCGAAGGGGAAGCGAAGCATCTCGCAGTACGTAAATACAGCCAAAGTTACGCGAGACCCTTCGCTTAGGGTGACAAGATTTTCAACTCTCTCGCCTTGCATCCTTGCTATGTGCTTTGCCAGTGCATTCGTTCTGTCATATAATCGTGTGCACGGTGGAGCGCTGTACAGGCCAGTCTTTTCCTATTGGCGTCCATGGCAAAAAAGGAATTCAATTCTATGAAGAACAAGAAATGGTTCTATGCCCTGATGTTCATCTTATTGGTGAGCAACGTCAGCGCCTGTGCATTGTCACCAGAGCCGTTGCCCTCCCCACTTCCCACAGTATTGCCAACTCCTGAACCCTCGCCGACAATGCCACATATGGAGGCGCTCGATCCCACAGGTTGCGAGGTACATTTATGGCATTCCTTAAGCGCTGAAAAAGAGGCGGTCTTGCTCGCCATCGCCTCCGAGTTTCAGATAAGCAACCCTTATGGAGTGCGGTTGCGCATAGAGTACCATAGCCCACTGCACAAGGAGGTGTGGGCTGCTATCGCCGCAGGGACGCCCCCGGATCTTGTCATCACGTCGTGTGACCAGGTTGCCGAGTATGCTCGAGCAAACGCAGTAATTCCGCTAACAGAATACTTGGATAATACGCCATATGGGCTAAGTCAAGAGGAGCGAGAGGACCTATGGCCTATTGCGTTGGAAAGCAGCTGCCGGTCCACCCAGGCAGAGCACCCCTTAGGGCTATTTTTCGATGCCCACGCTGTCGTCATGTTTTACAACGCAACGTGGCTGAAGAAACTCAAAGCAGACGCGCCTCCCCAGACCTGGGAGGAATTCAGAGAGCGATGCAATGCCGCACGGGATAAGAAAAGTGCTACGTGGGGGTATGCCTATGCCGCTGATGGCCCAGTGGTGGTCAATTGGATTTCTAGCCTGGGTGAGGCACTGATTGATCCGCGCAGCGGAGAAGCCTTACTGGATAGCCCCCAGGCTGTGGCTGCTCTATCTGTCCTGCGGGATTTGCTTCAAGATGGCTGCGCCTATTGCGCATTCGATCCAGATACTGTCCAGGCAGATTTCGCTGCCGAAAAAGTCTTGTTCGCCTTCGGTTCTACAGCCGACCTCTCTCAGTATGCACAAGCCATTTTGAACCCCAAGACCAAGAAACTAAAGTTCACCTGGAGCATTGCGCCCGTGCCCTATCTAACAGAGGAGCCGCTGGTGACCGTGCAAGGTTCCATGCTCAGCATACTGCGCACGACGCCGCAGCAACAACTGGCTGCCTGGCTGTTCCTCAAATGGTTCCTGCAGCGGGAAAACGATGTGCAATGGGCACGGTCCTGCGGAGCACTACCATTGCACAAGTCCAGTCTGGAAGTCCCAGAGATGAAAGATTACTTGGCACAGAGCCCGCAATATGAATTGGCTTGTCAACTGATGGCGTATGCCCAAGCCGAGCCAGCCGTGCCTAAGTGGCAAGAAATACGTGAATTGCTCGTTCAGGCTGCTACGATGGTATGCCAGGGCAAAGCGGATCCAGCCGAAGCACTCGCGGCAGCGGATGTGGCTGCCGACAACCTGCTTGCTAGGTAGGAGAACAAAACCATGAAAAGCAAAGGCATCATCCTGTGGGCAGTAGCCCTGGGTTTGCTGATCAGTTCATGCCATCCTGCCCCGGCGGCAAGCCCTGTGCCAGTGGCTTCCCCGGCCGTGAATCCGTCGGCTGAGCTTCAGGTAACTCCTACCGCTGTTAGTAAGAAAAGGCCAAGCGCGGTGGTTATCGCTCTGGATGGAGCACGCCCGGATTGGACAAGCCGGTATATGCAAGATGGCACCATGCCCAATTTGGCCGCCTTGTCTCAGCGTGGCGTTACGGCGGCATATCTACAAACCATAGACCCAGCCCTGCAGAGCACAGCGTATCTGTCGTTGAGCACGAGCGCTTTCCCCAGCCAAACTGGCCTGGTGTCCGATAAATTGCCCGTGGCACAAAATATTTTTCAAATATATAGCGACCCATTGACCCAGCTTCCCACTTTGCCAGAACCGATTTGGCGCACGGCAATGCGCCATGGTTTGAAGACGGCAGTGCTCTTTTGGCCCGTTGCTACGCCTGATAGGCCTGACTTACGTGGAGACTACATGGTCCTCACGGCCGAAAGCAATATCCCAGCCGCACAGCATGCCGTGTCTTTGCACGAAGCAAGCGACTGGAAAGCCGCTCCACCATCATTCAGTCCTTTGCAAGAGGGGGTATTGCCCGTTAGGAGCGAGGAAGGTAATGCCGTCGCTGCCTTCTACATCCTAGCCATAGACAATCTGGACGATGCCGCAGTGAACTATGATGAGTTGCTCCTGGACGATGACAAAGATCTGACCAATGGATATGAAAAGCTTCACTTGGGCAAATGGGCTGCAGCCATTGTCAGCCCGCGTTTGTACAGCGGTGCCTATTTTCATTTTACTGCTGCTATGGCCGTGACAGCCACTGTGTATCAGAGCCGTATTTGTTATACTCAAGCCTATCCCGCCGATTTATTACAAGCACTGAATACCCAGTTCGGCTTTCCACCCCCACCTCCTGATGGCGAGGCTTTGCAGGCAGGTTGGCTGACACCAAAGCAATACTACGAGATGGTGGAACGTCGCGCTAAATGGATGATGGATGTGGTGCTGTATGTATATCAAACATACCACCCCGATCTATTGTTCACCATGCAAGAGGCCATTGCTCAGTGTGCCAGACCTTTTCTCCTTGTAGATGAGCAACAAAAGGATTACACTGTGGAGGAGGCTGCACTATATGCATCACATTTGCAGAAAGCACACGCACTAGTAGATGGGAACCTGAAGCGCCTACTTGCCCTTGTTAACCTTACTGATTCAGCGGTCTTTGTTCTATCGGCTTATGGCATGATGCCCGTGCACACAACCGTGTATCTCAATACGATCCTACGCAATGCCAAGCTCTTGCAAGTCAAATCCACGCCCACTGGAGACAAAGTGGACCAGAGCAAGAGCAAAGCTTGGGCCTGGGCCAGTGGAGGTAGTGCTCATGTCTACATTAATTTACAGGGCAGGGAGTTGCTGGGAACGGTTGCGCCTGAAGATTATGAAAAAGTGCAGGAAGAGATTGCCCAAGCGCTGGGAGAGGTACAGGATGGAAATGGCCAGCCTGTTTTCTCGCGCATCGTCAAGCAGCAAGACCTAAGCACTGCCCATCTAGAAGCAACCTATTCCGGCGATGTGTTTGTTCAGGCCGCGCCGGGGTTCTACCTCTCTGATAAATTGGACAAAAAGGTTCTAGTGCCCTCATCGCATTATGCGGATACAGGCTTCGATGCGACGCTAGAGGAAATGCATGGCATCTTTCTTGCCGCCGGCAATGGCATTGCCTTTGGCAAGGCTATTCCATACGTGCATCTCCTGGATGTTGCTCCCACGATTGCCCAAGCACTGAAACTGCAACCAGCATCCACGATGGCTGGGCACGTTGTGGAAGAAATCTGGCGTTAAAAGAGGTCTCGCTTCTTCGCTTGGACTGGACCACAGCCCATCCCCATGGATGCGCGGGCTGGTGGCCCGTGCATGGCGATAAGGGGAAGCTCCTCGCAGGACTGGCTTCGGTTGCAATTGCGTATTCATTGATAATGGGGCTGTTCAGTTGTCTATTCTGCTTTGTAGACAATCTGATAATCTGTCGGCACAACCTCTACCCACGTTTGGCCAGGCCGCAGCGGTACCGGCGTCCCATCTAGGTATACATACTTGCAAAAGTCCAGAGCCCCAGGCTTGACCCATTTTGCCTCAATCATCACTCCATCGCGGAATATCTGCGCGCGACCCTCACCTGAGAAAACGATGTTAAACGTGGGCACCCCATTAACGTCTTTGACGTCGGTTTCCTCATACTTGGCGTAATGCACGATCACGTTCGCGGCGCTGAGCTGTTGTCCATTCAGGGCATCCGTGTGGGGTTCGCCTTGCACAAAGCGCTTGTACACATGCCTATCCGGGTCATAACGATATTCAACAAGGGCTTTCCGTGGATAGGGGATCAGGATATACGCTGCAGGCTCACCCTGGGGAGGCGGATCGCCTGCGCTCGAAAAGGAAAAGCCAACAAGGCGTACTGCTTTTTCCTTGCCTGTCTTGGCTAGGTATTCGCGAACCCTCTGTGCGCTAGTCGCTACACGTCCCATCCAGGGATAATTCGCCCACTTTCCTTCTGGTTTGAGCCAGTAGTAAGGCTGCGGATGGAAGTACTCGTCCAAGTCAGTGAGGGTGGACTGCGAGATCAGCCAGCGTACCTGGTCGTTGGCTCCAGAATGGACGAGCGCACCATCGAACATATAGCCCAAATCAATAGTGAACAGCCGTGCGCTGCGGATTGGTTTCAGTTCTTTGGGATCTTTGCTCCAGATAATGGCGGTCAGGCGTGTAAGCGTCCAGCCATCCATGGCTTCTTCATAGACCATGTCCGCTTCAGAAAGACCGGATTGTGGGCGGACTTCTGGGTCATTGCCGATGCGCACAAGGAGGGGACGTCGCTGCAGCACCGCTGGGTCCTGTACCATCTCGCCGGTCAAGGGGTTGAAATAAGGGTTCACCGTTGGCGTAGGCGTGGGTATCGGTGTGCAGGTTGAAGTAGGCGTAGGGGTGGCGGACGAAGTGGGCGTATAAACCGGATTGAGCGAAGCCGCTGGCATAGTAAAAGTCGGCTTAGGAGTGCGAGTAGGGGGGATACTCGTAGGATTCGATCCTGAACTGCAGGCCGCGCAGAAAGCCATAGCCATTACGATGAGCAGTGCCGCAGCAGTGAAACGCCATAACCGAAGAAGCATTGTATCACAAGGTCTATTCATATATCAGACTAATAGCCCTCCATACGAAATTGCATGAGAAATTATAGCACAACCGAATTATGCGCCAAAGCGGCAGCACTCCAAGATGAATGCCTGCCTCTGTATCCTATCCTGCCACTTGGCGGAACACGCGTAGGAAATTGCCCCCCAAGATTTTGCGAACTTCATCTGCTGAATACCCTCTGCTGAGCAGCCCCGCAGTGATGCCTGGCAGGCGGGTGACGTCCTCCAAGCCGGCAGGTGGGGGTGGGCTGAAACCATCAAAATCAGAGCCCAAGCCCACGTGGTCAATTCCTGCAACCCGCACGATGTGATCAATGTGATCGAGCAGTTTCTCTAGACTGGCTTCTTTCCTGTCCTCAGCAATGAAAGAAGGCACAAAGGTAACGCCAACCACACCGCCTTTCTCCGCCAAAGCGGTCAATTGCTGGTCAGTCAGATTGCGTGGATGCGGGCATAGGGCGTACGCATTGCTATGGGAGGCAATAACGGGTTTCGAACTTGTTTCCAAGACGTCTCGAACGCCAGCAGGGGCAAGATGGGAGATGTCAACCATAATGCCCAAGCGGTTGCATTCTTCTACTAGTTTTAAGCCAAAGTTGGTCAGGCCTCCGCCGGTACGTGCTTCCTGAATGCCATCTGCTGCTTCGTTACGCCGACTCCAAGCTATGGTGAGCAGGCGGACTCCCAAACGATGGAATATGCGCAGCAACCCCAATTCGCCTTCAAGGGATTCTGCCCCTTCAATGCCTACTACGGCTGCCACTTTGCCTGTTTGCTTGGCTCTTTCGATGTCTTCTGCCCTAGTAGCGAGCACAAGAGAATCTGTGTTGGCTGCGAGTTCAGTGTAGAGTACGTCGAGCAGGCGCAAGGTTTGCTTGGCTGCCTTTGCCGGCAGGTACTTATCTTCAATGAAGATGGCAAAGACTTGGGCAGTTACGCCGCCCTCACGCAAGCGGGGCAGGTCAATATGCCCCTCTGTGGAGCGTTCGTTCAATCGGCGCTTGCCGTCTAGGACCTCGAGCAGCGTGTCGCAATGTCCATCGAAAATGATGCTCTCGTAATGTAAAGTCATGGCATCCACTGTTAACCTCCAACGAAGACAAAGTAGTGTTAGATTGGTGGAGGTGTAAAAGTAATCCTCCGCGAATCGTTGCAATTAGATGCTTATGTTTCTTGCTCTCACCGCTGTGGTTCAACAATCACTTTGAGAGATTCTTTCGCTTCAGCAACAAGTCGGAAGCCAAGCCCTGTTTCTGCTAAACTGAGCCGATGGGTGATCATCTCTCGCACAGGGATCCGATGGGCGCGGATCAATTCTAAAGCCACTGCGAGGTCCACGGGCGCCGCGCCATAGGAGGGCATTAGGGTAATACCATTGCGCCAGAAATCGTTGACCGGAACGGGGACAGTAACCCCTGGTTCTGTAGGGGCGAAGAACAGCACGAGCCCACCGCGCTCTACGGACTGTAATGCCTGCATGAAAGCGGGATACGCTCCCGTGCAGATAATCACCAGATCAGCCAATCTCCCCTCATTGACCTGCCGCAAGCGTGCGGGCACATCCTCAGTGGCATGCATCACAATGTCGGCACCAAAGCGCTGCGCAGCAGCAAGGCGATAGTCATTGACATCGGTGGCGATGATGCGCGCTGCTCCAGATGTCCGTGCCAATGCCACATGCAGCAATCCAGACATGCCGCTGCCCAAGACAAGCACCGTCTGTCCTACTTGAAGCCGTGCCAGTCTCTGGGCGCGCACCACACAAGCCAGTGGTTCGATGAACACGCCCTCTTCGAACGATACTTCATCGGGCAGCACGTATATGCCACGATCTACCTGCAGCGGCGGCACGCGGATGTATTCGGCAAAGCCGCCAGGGTCGTAATTGGTAGTATGCAACGTTTCACAAACAGTATGGTAACCATTCAAGCAGTATCGGCAGGTATTGCAAGGGACGTGGTGAGAAACAAAGACTCTGTCTCCGATGTGATACCGTTCGACTCCTTCCCCGACCTGGACGATTTCTCCCGTGATTTCATGGCCCAGCACTCTGGGAGCCGTTTTGATGCGATACCATTCCATGACATCGCTGCCACAGATGCCGCTGGCGATTACTTTGACCAATACCTCGCCAGGACCAACCTGTGGAATTGGCATCTCCTCCAAGCGCACGTCTTTATTATTGTAGTACATGGCTACGCGCATGGCATCCTCTTTCAATGCGATTGTGGGCCATCCTATTGCCCACTGCCTTTGAGGCTATTGAACAAGTCATAAGCCTCTTTCGCGGTGGCATTCTCGTGGATGATTGCGCGCAAAGCCCTAGCCATGGCAACCGGATGGTCGTTTTGCCAGACATTTCGTCCCAGATTAACCCCGATGGCTCCTTTCTGCATGCCATCATAAACAAACTCAAAGACCTCCAGTTCTGTTTCACACTTGGGCCCACCCGCCATCACTACAGGAACTGGACAACCGTTGACCACTTTATCAAAATCTTCGCACCAATAGGTTTTGACCACACGGGCACCCAACTCGGCGGCGATGCGGCAGCACAGAGCCAGGTAGCGTGCCTCGCGTTTCTCCAGTTCTTTGCCCACCGCTGTAACCGCCATCACGGGGATGCCATAATCCTCGCATTCATTGACCAAATTCGCCAGGTTCATCAGCGTCTCATGTTCATAGTCGCTACCGACGAAGATAGAGACCCCCACAGCCGCTGCGTTCAGGCGAATTGCTTCGCGCACCGAGGTGGTGACCCCTTCATGAGCAAGGTCCTTTCCGACCATGCTCGTGCCGCCGGACACCCGCAAAATAATGGGTTTGCTGTTGGTTGGATCAATACAGGAGCGTAGCACTCCCCTAGTAACGAAGAGCGCATCGCAATACGGCAGGAGTGGCTTGACTGTCTCCCCTGGTTTCTCTAACTTGCGGGTTGGCCCCTGGAAATAGCCATGGTCTATGGGTAAGAAAAAGCAATGTCCATCGGGTTGGATTAACTGTGCTAAGCGGTTCTTCATTCCCCAATCCATTTTCTACTCCCTCCCAACGATCTCAATCCAATGCGCATATGCTGGTAGAAAGCGACTGAATTCCTCAGCAAACGAGTCGCGCGGTGAACATTGCCAAGATACGCAAGAATCCCTATTCTGTCAAACTTTGCCAGATTACTTTTCAGGTCGAACGACCGAATACCCCTTCTCTATCAGCCAATGGTGAAACTCCCATGCCGTATGGCGACAATTGTTCCGACAGGTCGCACGGATGCGCTCATACTCCTCCGAGCCGGGCGTCAGGGTGTTGAGCTCCAACTGTACCGGACACTGCACGGCGTTGCAATACTCTCTGGGTTTGTATTCTACGTATCCTTCGATGGGCATGTTCGCCTCCTGATTTTGAATCACTTAGAAGCAAGGCATTATCTTGCCCTACCGCATAAAGCATCGGTAAAAAGCCTGTCGCAGGCATACATCCAGCCAAGTCATACTAAAGTGCTAGTGAGTAAGGCCGAATATTGCTTCCTTATCACTTATTCTATCGCCTCCTTCTTTTTGCAACATGCAGAGAAAGGGTTTTATCCCGCGGTTGGATCGCAGCCCTGATTAGTCGAATTTCTCTGCTGTTGATAAGACCATTATCTCTCGATATCGCGTTTCACGCAAATACAATCGGAGGCGTTGAAAACATAGTCATGTCTTTGAGGGTGTTGAAAAAGCCCTGCCAATGTCATGCTGAACGAAGTGAAGCATCTCGCAGTACTTGGGAAAATACAGCTAAAGTTACGCGAGACCCTTCGCTTCGCTCAGGGTGACGAGATTTTTCAACACTCTCATGTCTTTGATGCCCGAGTGCGCTTCAGCGTGACATTGCGAGAACTTTTCCGCCCTCTCTGCTCAATAGTTTGTTGCTTGCTAGTTGCTGTGATAGAATAAATCATTCATCCACACGTGTGAAGGGAGCAATGGAGCACATCATCTTCATGGGTACGCCGCGCTTTGGCCAGATGATCCTAGAGGCGCTCATTGGCCATTATGAAATTGCGGCGGTAGTTACACAACCAGATAGGCAAGCAGGGCGTGGCCGCAAGACAGTTATGTCGCCAGTCAAGGCGCTAGCCTTGGCACACAACTTGCCTGTGCTGCAACCGCTGAAAGTGCGCCAACCGGAGGTAGTGCAGCAGTTGCGCGATCTAGCCCCGACAGTTATTGTCGTGGCTGCCTTTGGGCAGATTTTGCCCCCCTCGATCTTATCTATACCCAGGTATGGTTGTCTCAACGTCCATGCATCCCTTTTGCCCCGCCACCGAGGGGCAGCGCCTATTCCGGCAGCGATCCTGGCTGGGGATAGACAAACTGGCGTGACGATCATGCTCATGGATGAAGGCTTGGATACCGGTCCAATTGTAAGTCAGGCAGCGATAGAGATTCACCCCGACGATACTACTGCATCGCTCACCGAAAAATTGGGCCATTTGGGAGGGCAACTTGTATTAGATACCTTGCCCCGCTGGCTGGCGGGTGAAATTGCGCCTCAGAAGCAGGATGAGCAAGGGGTGACCTATAGCCGACTGCTGCGCAAGGAGGATGGGCGCATTTCTTGGACCGAATCGGCAGTATTGATCGCCCGGAAGTGTCGCGCTTTTTATCCCTGGCCCACGACGTTCACCTTCTGGGGTGAGCGCGAGTTAAAAATCTTGCGTGCCCGTGCTTTACCGACTCAGCAAGCCAAAGGAGTAACGGGCACAGTGGTGCAAATCAATTCCGAAGTAGCTGTCGTTACGGGTGATGGGCTGCTGATTCTGGAAGAGGTGCAATTGGCTGGAAAGCGCCCATTAACGATCGCAGAATTTGTTCGTGGCCAGCGCAGTTTTGTAGGCTCAGTGTTGTACTAGCCCCTATTGATGAGCCTGGTATGCCTGTTTTTGCTATTTGTCAGATAGCGTCTAATGAACCTATAATCCCCGCAGTATGTGGTCTGCTGGCAATTGCCTGTGCAGCATTGTGATATAGTTCAAGAGGAGAGATGAGTTAGGTACTATGCAAGAAGTTACGTTAGTCGTGCGACACAAAGTAGGTTTACATGCAAGGCCTGCCGCCATGTTTGTTCAGACGGCGAAGCAATTCAAATCAGAAATTTCTGTGCGTAAGGATGACCGTGAAGCGAATGCCAAGAGCATTCTATCCATATTGACGCTCGGAGTGAACCAGGGCTCGGTCATCACGGTCAAAGCAAACGGCGAAGATGAAGAACAGGCTCTGAAAGCCCTCCAAGAGCTGGTCGAGACGAACTTTGGCGAAGCTGAGTGAAGCGCAAAGGAGGCGCTATTTTTGTGTTCCATGCGCTTGCCTGCTCAATTGCGGAGTAACGCCTTTGCTCGTCCTCAATTTGGGTGTGGAACCTTATGAATGGGCTTGGGAGTTGCAGCATCGCTTGGTCGAAGCCCGCCAAAAGGGGCAACTGGATGACATCCTGATCCTGCTCGAGCACGAACCCGTTATCACCCTTGGCCGTACCGGCGATGAAAGCCATATCCTAGCTTCTGCAGAGGAGTTGCGTAGGGCAGGCATTGCCGTGCACCGGGTAGAACGCGGAGGAGATGTCACCTATCATGGCCCAGGGCAACTAGTAGGTTATCCGATCCTGTCCCTAGAGGCGCATCACCTGGGTGTCTCTGACTTCATGCACGCGCTCGAGGAGGTGTTGATTCGCACTTTGCACGATTTTGGCTTGCCCGCTTACCGCCGCGAGGGGATTATTGGGGTGTGGGTCGGAGAGAGCAAAATTGCTGCCCTGGGCGCAAGGGTGGAACGCGGGGTTACGTATCACGGTTTTGCTTTGAACGTGGCGCCTAATCTGGAACATTTTGCCCTGATTGTCCCTTGTGGGTTGGTGGGCGCATCTGTTACCTCTATGGAGCGTGAATTAGGGAAACCAGTTGCCATGCCTCTCGTTCGCGAACGGGTGATAAAGAACTTTGGCCAAGTGTTTGCTGTGTCTATGGAGGAAATCGCTCTCGCCCAACTCCCTGTATCTAGGCGCAAGATGGCTGGAAATCAAGGCCAACCAGCATGAGATCTCAAACAGGCTTACAAGTATATTTTGCTAAGGAGCTTCCCTGATGTCAAGGCAGGAAGTCATTGCCTACTGCCTGAAGTGCCGTGAAAAAAGGGCTCTGCAGAATCCTGAGCCAGTTTACACTGCCACAGGAACTCCGGCGACACGTGGAATATGCCCAATCTGTGGGAGAACGCTGTTCAAGATGGGCCGAACAGAAGCTCACGCATCCCTGCCTAAACCCCCGCACAGCGTCCATACGAAAGAAGCGAAGCATCCCTCGGAAGAGGAACGCAACAGCAAGTTAGTAATCGTCGAGTCTCCCGCTAAAGCCAGGACTGTGGGCAGGTTTCTCGGCAAAGGTTACCAGGTCGAAGCCTCCATTGGGCATGTGCGAGATCTCCTGCGCTCTCGGTTAAGCGTGGATGTGGAGCATGACTTTGCTCCGACTTACCATGTGCCCAAGGAAAAACGTGAAGTAGTCCAGCGGCTGAAAAAGGCTGTTCGCCATGCCCAGGAGGTTTACCTGGCCACCGACCCTGATCGCGAAGGAGAGGCCATTGCTTGGCATTTGATGGCGGCAGCGGCCATCCCTGAAGAAATCGCGTGCAGGGTTGTCTTCCACGAGATTACAGATGCTGCAGTGAAAGAGGCTTTTGCACACCCCCGTAGCTTGGATATGGATTTGGTCAATGCGCAGCAAGCGCGACGCATTTTGGACCGCCTAGTGGGCTACAAAATCAGCCCCTTGCTGTGGCATAAAGTGCGCAGCCGCCTATCGGCTGGTCGGGTACAGTCTGTGGCCGTGCGTTTAGTCGTGGAGCGCGAACGGGAGATACAGGCTTTTATCCCCGTCGAGTATTGGTCTATTGCCGCAGAGCTTGCCAAACAGGACACACGAGGGCTTGACCCACGCCCCAGTTTCGTGGCAAAGTTGGTCAAAATCCGCGGCGAGGAAGTCAATCTCAAAGACAAACCAGCGGCTCAGGCGATTGTAGATGATCTAGAAGGCGCCCTCTATATCGTGGGAGATGTGCGCAAATTCCAGCGGCAGCGCAAGCCGCCTGCGCCTTTTATCACCAGCAGCCTGCAACAGGAGGCATTCCGCCATTTGGGTTTTACTGCCAAGCGCACAATGACTATTGCGCAGCAACTTTACGAGGGGGTAGACCTCGGTCAGGGAGAACGCGTGGGTTTGATTACTTACATGCGCACAGACTCCACTAACATTGCCCCAGAAGCGGTGGCACAGGCAAGATCGTATATCGAAAAGAAAATCGGGAGCGATTTCTTGCCCGAGAAGCCGCTCTTTTACAAAACGCGCGCTGTAAAAGCCCAGGAAGCGCATGAATGCATTCGTCCCACTTCTGTGTGGCGCGAACCGGATGCCATCCGAGACTACTTGGATAAGGACCAATACCGCCTTTATCAGTTGATTTGGAAGCGCTTTATCGCCTGCCAGATGCGTCCTGCGATTTACAATGTAACCTCTGTGGACATTAAAGCCGGTCGCCTGGAAGCGGGGAGCACGGTCCCTGAAGGCGCTTCTCTTCAGCCATTCCTGGATGCGCTGCCCTATCTCTTCCGCGTCACCGGTTCCACGATCGCTTTCCCTGGTTTCTTGCTGGTATATGAGGAGGCAAAAGACGAGGGAGGGACAGCAGAGGAAGATGCTGGTGCTCTGCCGCCGTTAGAGATAGGCGAGGTCTTGGATCTGCTGCAGTTGATTCCCGAGCAACATTTCACTCAGCCACCGCCGCGCTATACCGAGGCTTCTCTGATACGAGAACTCGAAAAACATGGCATTGGCCGGCCCAGCACCTATGCCCCGATCCTCTCTACCATCCAGGAGCGAGGATATGTGGACCGGGTGAACAGACACTTGATTCCTACAGAGTTGGGGTTTTTGGTGAATGACCTCTTGGTAGAACATTTCCCGGACATTATGGACATCCAATTCACTGCACGGATGGAAGAAGACCTCGATCGCATTGCCGCAGGAGAACGGGAATGGGTGAGTGTGCTGCGCGAATTCTACGGCCCCTTTGAACAGACTTTGCAGATGGCCGAGCAAAACATGGCGAAAGTAGACCTAACCCCTGAGGAGACCGGCTTGGTTTGTGAGCAATGTGGCAGTCCTATGGTGGTCAAGTTTGGACGCTATGGCAAATTCATTGCCTGTAGTAACTTTCCGCAATGCCGTAACACCAAGCCCTATGTGGTCAAAACGGGAGCCAAATGTCCTGAATGTGGTGGGGATTTGGTGGAAAGAAGGACGCGCAACAAGCGCATTTTCTATGGCTGTGCCAATTATCCGCAGTGTAAGTTCACAATCTGGCAAAGGCCTTTGCCCGATCCTTGCCCCCAATGCGGTGGGTTGCTCATCGAATTTAGGAAAGGCAAAGCCAAATGCCTGCGCTGCCGGCAGATTTTCAAGAGTGAGGTAGAGCCTGAGAAGGGAACTGGAACGTTTTTTGACTTATCTGATCGCTGAAAAGAATGCCTCCCCCCACACCGTTGACAACTATCGGCGTGAGATCGAGGAATGCCTCTCTTTTCTCGAGGAGCAGGGAGTCCACAATTGGACCGATGTGGATCGTTCCGTGCTGCGACGTTACCTGTCCTGGCTGAATGCACAGGGTTATGCGAAGGCGAGTGTTGCGCGTCGCCTTTCGGAACTGCGCTCCTTTGGCCGTTTCCTGATGCGGGAAGGAATTGTCCCAGCCAATCCATTCCGTGCGGTGTCTTCGCCCAAATTGGCTCAGCGACTCCCTGTGCCGCTCTCTGTACAAGAAACAGTGGCTCTGCTCAGCGCCCCAGATGTGACTACTCCGCAGGGGTTGCGCGACCGTGCTATTCTGGAAGCGCTCTACAGCGGAGGGCTGCGCGTAAGTGAGCTGGTAGGGTTAAACGTGGAGGACATAGACTGGGGGCGAGGAGAGTTGAAGGTATTGGGCAAGGGAGCCAAGGAACGCATTGTGTTTCTGGGGCGGCCGGCTCTGGCGGCGATGCGGGTCTACCTCGAGGGAGGTCGTCCTCATTTGCTGCAGGACAGGTTCAGTAACGCTCTTTTCTTAAACCGCTCAGGTGGCAGGCTTACTACGCGTAGTGTCATGAACTTGTTAAAAAAATACAGCCGTATGGCTGGCCTGGAGAAACGGGTTACACCCCATACTCTGCGTCATACTTTCGCCACGCATCTTCTGGATGGCGGTGCAGACTTGCGGTCTGTGCAGGAATTGTTAGGGCATGCGCTTTTGACAACTACGCAGATTTACACACATGTTAGCCAAAGCCGTGCCCGTGAGGTGTATCTGCGTTCTCATCCATTAGCCAAGACGATACAGAGTAGTGACAGCCACGATGAATACGACAAAGGAGGAACAGCAATGCGCTTAACAAAATTGCGAAGGATTCTTGCCGAACAGGCGCTGGATGCAATATTGATTACGAGGCCGGAAAATCAACGTTATTTGAGCGGCTTCACGGGCGGTGAGGGTGCATTGGTGATCACACAAGAAGAGGCACTCTTACTCACTGATTTTCGCTACTTCGAACAGGTAGCAGAAGAAGCACCGCATTTCCAACTGGTAAAAATGGATGAGAAAATGCCTCAGGTGCTCAAGCGCCTTTTCAAGACGCGAGGGATAAAAAACCTGGGCTTTGAAAGCACACATGTGGCTTTTGCACAGTACCAGGAGTGGAAAAAGGCAACGCGCGGTGTGCAATGGATTCCCACGAAGGACATAATCGAAAACCTCCGCATGGTCAAGGATGAAGAAGAATTGGAGAAAATCAGACAAGCAGTCGCAATAGCCGATAGGGCCTTTGATTACATTCGGGGCGTTATCAAGCCAGGCATGACAGAAAAGCAAATTGCCTGGGAATTGGAATCCTATATGCGCACCCACGGGGCAGAGAGTATCGCCTTTCCCTTCATTGTTGGCTCTGGGCCCAACGGAGCCAAGCCCCATGCGGTTGTTCAGGACCGGCCCATCCAAAAAGGGGAACCGATTGTCCTGGATATGGGCGCCCGTGTAGATGGCTATCATTCTGACCTGACCCGCACCATATGCCTTGGAAAACCGGACAAAAAACTGCAAGAGATATATGACATCGTCTTGCGTGCACAGTTAGCGGCTGAAGAGCAAGCCAGACCGGGCATGAAAGGGCAGGAAGTGGACGCTATTGCACGCCATGTCATTGCTGAGGCGGGCTATAAAGAGCACTTTGGGCATGGACTAGGCCATGGCGTTGGTTTGGCAGTGCATGAAGGCCCGGGCGTTGGCATGACCTCTACCACTGTTCTGGCACCTGGTATGGTTTGCACCATAGAGCCGGGCATTTACCTCACTGGATGGGGTGGAGTGCGGATTGAGGACATGGTGCTGTTTACAGGAGATGGAATCGAGGTTCTGACCAAGGCAAGCAAAGAGCTCTGCGTGCCTTCATAACTTTTTATGCGGCACTTGTATTCTTTGTCAAGTTGTGCTACAATAACAACGAGGGAGGTGCGAGATGGCCGAAAAGGATGTCAGCACTTGGTTGCGCAAAAAGATCACTACAGAAGTGGCTATTGCTTTCGTCCTGGGTCTCGGGATAGGCCTCGTTGTGCTGGGTTGGTGGCTATGGCCCGTGAAGTGGACGAGTGCTGATCTGGCTGATCTTAGGCCAGTCCATAAGGAAACCTACCTAGAAATGGTTGCCGAGTCCTATGAGCTGACCGGCAATACAGAAGTAGCCCGCAGCCGTCTGGAAGCGCTGAAAGGGCCTGGCCAGGATGAGGCGGATTTATCTAGCATGCTAAATGAGTTGATTCAGGCACGGCTCAAAGCCGGTAAGCCCATGGAGGCAATGCGCTTGCAGGGGCTTTTATCTGCCATGGCTTTGCCCCCTGCTCCTACTCCGGTTCCAACTGCCGCGCAGCCTGCGACCACGGGTGGAAGGCCGCTCTTACGCATCTTCGGTATCCTATTCTTCTTACTGCTTCTGGGTGCAGGAGTCCTGCTGCTTCTGTCGCAATTGCAGAAAAGAGAGCCCTTGCGCCGTAGGCGTCCGTCGCCATACACAGGGGAGGCTTTAGCACGCGTGCCAGAGGTGGAGCGAGAGGTCAGCGCCGTGCCCCCACCACCAGCAGAGGGCTCTTTTGGGCATTTTGAAACCACCTACAACCTTGGCGATGAGGAGTACGATGTCTCTTATAGCATCGAGTCCGTCACGGGTGACTTTCTTGGCGAATGCGGAGTCAGCGCTGTGGAGAAAGTAGGCAGTGGTGAGCCGATGAGATTTACAGCCTTTGAGGTATGGCTATTTGATAAAATCGATTCGCGTATGGTGACCAAAGTGCTGCTGAGTGAACAGGCTTTTGCTGATCAGGCTCTACGTGAGAGGCTTGCCGATAAGGGCGAATTGATCCGTGCTGAAAGAGGGCGGGTTGTTACGCTGGAGACTGCCAATCTACGCTTAGATGCCTTGATCGCGGAGCTCGAGTATGAGAGCGGTTCGCACAATGGGGTTTTTGCTAAATTGACTACAAAGCTGGAAATCTCAGCAAAAGGAACTATGTAGCCTGTCTTGAAAAAGGCGCAAGGGATCCCTTGCGCCTTTTTTCTTTATCCTCGCACTGCGGGATCGAACAGCTTGCGGTATTCCTGGATGGCGAAGCGATCTGTCATGCCGGCAATATAGTCGCAGACTACGCGCTCTGGTTGTTCATGGGCAAATCTTGCCTGCACTTCCAAAGGGAGTTGGCGTGGTTCTTTGAGATAAGCCTCAAAAAGCTGGCGAATGAGGCGCTGCGCCTTCACCTGCATGCGCATGACACGGTAGTGACGGTACAGATGCTCTAGTAAAAAGTCCTTCAACTGGCGGTTTTTCGCCTGCATTTCCGCTGAGAATCCGACCAAATTGGAAGGTGCGCAACGCACATCTTCAGGCGATTGGATGCTCAGTTCCTTCAAGTTACGCTCGACAGTCTGGATGACATCGGTTACTTCCCGGTTGATCAGATAGCGAATGACCCGGCGGCGAGCCATTTCGGTGAATGGCTGTTCCTCTACGCCCAACGCCTGAACGGCTTCTTGCCAGAGTTGTATGCCGCGCAAATCGCTCACCTGGAGCAACTCGGAGCGCAAGCCGTCGTCCAAATCGTGAGTGGTGTAGGCGATTTCGTCCGCTGCGTTGACCAGTTGACCCTCTAAGGTTGCCCGCTTCTCTGGCTCATATTCCCTAGCTTCTGTGGCATCGTATTCCGTGGTGTGTTTCACGATCCCTTCGCGCACTTCCCAGGTCAGGTTCAAGCCGGGAAAATTCGGATAGCGCTGTTCGAGCATCTCCACGATGCGTATGCTCTGATCTGTGTGGTTAAAGCCGCCATAGTCTTTCATCAATTCGTTAAGGGCAACCTCACCAGAGTGACCAAAAGGGGTATGTCCCAGGTCGTGGGCAAGGGAAATCGCCTCAGCCAAGTCCTCGTTGACTCCCAGTGCACGGGCCATTGTCCGCGCGATTTGCGCTGTTTCGATGCTGTGGGTCAGCCGCGTGCGATAGTAATCGCCCTCGTAGTTGACAAAAACCTGCGTTTTGTATTCGAGGCGCCGGAAAGCCGTAGTGTGGATGATGCGATCGCGGTCGCGCTGGAAGGCGGTGCGGTAGGGATGTTCGGGTTCAGGATACACTCGACCGCGCGACTCACGGCTTTTCACTGCGTAGGGAGCCAGATACTGTATTTCTGATTCTTCCAGTTCCTGACGGGTGAACAGGCGCGCACCTCCTGACTGAACGTGATAGCACGTAAACATTATAACGCCAAAGCGCTGGCTGGCCAAGAAAGCTGCAATTCTGGAGAAGACGCAGTGCCAAGGGGGGTGAAAGTATCGGCACCTTGCCACGGGCTGCTGGTACAAGCGCCCAGGGCAGTTGCAAAGCGTTGACAAGGGCTGGAAAAATCGCTCTGGGTGAATCTGTGTCAATCCTTCACTTCGTTCAGGACAATCTTTGAGTGGAGCAAATGGTCTTTGCCCCTACTTTGCGATATTCGTTCACGGTGATCGCTGTGGCGACTTTACAAGAACCTTTTTCCATTGACAGAATGTACCAAAGGTGGTAAGATAGTTCCGTGTTAAAGGATTTGCCCTAGGAATATTGGAGGTGAAAGGCGGCATTCAATAGTTCAGAGAATGCAACGCGGAATTGACGTTTATTACTGCTCCAAGGAGGATAACATTGCGCTTCGGAATTGAACAAATGCAGGCTTCGCTTTTGATTCAGCATGCACGTACCCTGATGGCAGCCGCTAAGCAACCACCCGCTCAGGCATTGCAGACCATGTCAGCACGTTTGGATGTGGATGTGGCAGCTCAGGTAGCGCAGCTAGCAGACCTGGGGTTCCATCTCATCGAACTAAATCCAGACCTAACCATCTTTTTCCCGCAGTGCTACAGTTTGGCAGCCATAGAGCGCTTGCGCCGTTTGAAAGAGGAACGCCACCTTCACTATACCGTGCATCTACCGCTTTGGTCGCTTGAACCCTCTACCCCGATGCAGATGGTGCGTGAGGGTTCAGTGGATACACTGGTGGATGCGGTGCTGCGGCTTGCACCGCTGGAACCAGAAGTGTATGTCCTTCACGCCACAGGCGCGCTAGCTGCCGAGTTCTCGCGCATGAAGGCGCTGGAGGCGATGCGCCCTTTGGTGATGGGCCTTTTTGCAACGCAAGCGCGCCGGAGCATCGAACAGCTTCTTGAACGCACTGGCTTGCCATCGCGTTTACTCGCCGTAGAGACTGTTGAGTTTCCCTTCGACCTGACTCTGGGCTTGGCAGAGGCGTTTGACTTGTCCATGTGCCTTGATACCGGCCACGTGCTGGCTGGCTATACTACCGGCGTCTCGTTATTTGAAGCCTTGGAGCAGTCCCTGCCACGTCTGGCGGAAGTGCACCTGCATGACGCTTACCGTCGCGAATCTCCCGACGGGACAGTACGCATTGCTGACCATTTGCCGTTGGGCGCAGGGGATTTGCCGCTGGGCGACTTCCTCGACCGCTTGGCTGGCTCTGGCTTCTCCGGCCCAGTGATTTTTGAATTGACCATCGAAGAAACGAAGGCTTCTTTGGAGGCGATACGCAAGTTGCGCCCGGCATTGATACAACAATAAAAGAAGGGCTTGGGGGAACACCCAAGCCCTTCTTTTCTAGTCAGGCTCAATGCGTGTGCCAGTCTGGCCGAGCAATGCCCTTTCGATGTTCTCCGGATTGGTAATCAGGGCTTCTTTGCCTCCGCGCTCCAGGAACCAGATACTAGCCTGGATCTTGGGTCCCATGCTGCCTTTATGGAAATGTCCCTCTGCTAGATATTTCTTGGCTTCCGAAAGCGTCATGCGGTCCAACCATACCTGATTGGGCTTGCCGTAATTCAGAGCCACCTTCTCCACCGCTGTAGAGATGAGCAACAGATCCGCATTGATACTGTTGGCTAACAAGCTGCTGGCATAATCCTTGTCAATGACCGCTTCTGAGCCCACTAGGTTGCCTTCCTCGTCCTCGATAACCGGGATGCCGCCGCCGCCCACAGCGATCACGGTGAACCCATGGTCTAGAAGCGTCTTGATGGCATCGCGCTCGATAATGCGTTTTGGTATGGGGGAAGGCACTACACGCCGCCATCCTCGCCCAGCATCTTCAACAACCACCCAACCATCTTCCTCACGGTGCTTAAGTGCCTTCTCCTTATCCATAAAGGAGCCAATGGGTTTGGATGGGTTCTGATAGGCTGGGTCGTTCTTATCCACCAGCACCTGAGTGACCACAGTCGCAGCTTGTTTGGTCATACCACGTTTGCGGAATTCGTTGTACAGCGCTTTCTGGATCATGTAACCGATGGCTCCTTGTGTATCCGCTCCACAAGAATCCAAAGGCACCGTATGCAGTTCGTGGGCGGCAAGTTCTGAACGTCGCAAGATAAAACCAACTTGCGGCCCGTTTCCGTGGGTAATCACTACGTCCCAACCTTGGGCGATCATGCCGGCAATGTGCGTGCACGTTTCCACCGCTGCCGCATATTGATCGGGGACAGTCTGGTGGTCCTTGTCCTTGATGAGTGAATTGCCACCAATGGCAACAACCGCGGTTTTCGCCATTATAGCCCTCCCATTGTCAACGCCATGATTGCTTTCTGTACATGCAGGCGGTTCTCCGCCACATCGTAGATGCATGAACGTGGCCCAGAAGCAACCTCGTCGGTCACTTCGTGGCCCCGGTCAATGGGCATGGGATGTGTAAAGATGGCATTGTCGGTCAGCTTCATCTTCTCAGCATCGCAAATCCACTGTGGGTACTGTAGCGCCTTTTCAATTTCCTGCTTCTTCAGGAATTCGCCGTTCTGATAGGCTTGTGGGCTCATCCAATGGCGCGAGTAGACCACATGGGCGCCCTGATAGCCCTCCTGCATATCATGGGTAATGACAAAGGTGCGGCCATTTTCGACGCAGTTCTGCTTAGCCTGGGAAATGACCATAGGATCGAGGTCGTAACCCTCGGGATAAGCCAGCGTTACATCCATGCCGAAGCGGCTGCCAATGAGCAAAGCCTCTTGTACACTGCTCCAAGACCGCGCCAGTGCTCCATGGCCCCAGATAACGAGCAGTTTTTTACCACGCAGCACTTCTGGATCAACGCCTTTTCCTGGTCCTTTGCCAAACCATTCAGACCAGCCCATAATATCTGCCAAGCCTTGGCAGGGGTGATACTTGTCATGAGCCATGGAAATGACCGGGATGTCGCACCAATAGGCATATTCGCGCAACAGGTTATCCCCCTCACCGTAAGCGCCAATCTGGTCTTCCAAGATGCGAATGCCCAGGCCAGCAGCATAGCGGCTCATCACTTTGGCAGCATCCTCTACCGTTTCCCCGGCTGTAGTGGCCGTTTTCAAGCGCATGGCTTTTGGTTCCAGAAATTGGGCATGCCCACCCAGTTCCGTGGCAGCGCACTCAAAGGATTGGCGTGTGCGTACAGACGGGTTGTAGAAGAACATAAGAAAGGTTTTGTTCTTCAGGATGTTGGCATATTTCTCGGAGAAGCGGTCTCGTTTCATTTTCGCCGCCAGATCGAGAACTATTTCTAACTCTGCTTTTGACCACTCTTGGGTGGTCAACAAATCTTTGCCATATAGATCCATAGTTACCTCCTCGTATTTTGTGATAGGTCATAGGGAAAACGCGTAAGCCTGGCTTACAAGACCCCGTTGTCCGCTGCCCATGACCGGAAGATCAGAGAATCAGCTTTTTACACTGTATCCATGTGTTGCCAGTAGTTGTCCCAAGCTCCAGTAACGGTGACTCCCGTAGATCAGAGGTTTCGCCTTGGTCAAATCCAGGTCTCCTTTATCGTCCAAGATGTCCTCGTTTACCTGTACGGCGACGATTTTGCCTAGGAACAGGTCATGTGTGCCCAAGGGCAAGATCTGCTCCATTTTGCACTCGATATTGACTGGGCATTCGGCAATGATTACAGTCTCAATTACCTTCGCTGGGACAGGGGTCAACCCCGTGGCAGCAAATTTATCCACTTTCCGCCCGGAGACTGACCCACAGTAATCCAATTCCCGCACCAGGTCCGTGGTGGGAAGATTAAGCGCAAATTCGCCCTGGTCTTTCACTAGACCATGCGAATAGCGCGATGGGCGAATGCTAATCCCTACCATCGGCGGCTCGGAACACACTGTACCCACCCATGCCAAAGTGATGATATTGGGTTTGTCCGGTGGACCGCATGTTACCATCACTGCAGGGACAGGGTACAGATACGTGCCGGGTTTCACGGCGACTTTAACCATCTTTTGGATTGTCCTCCTTCCCTAATTGTTAGCGCTGGAACGATTGGTGCTGATATCAAGTCTTTAGGCATCACCAGTGCCTGTTCTTGTCGTCTCTACTGGCTTATTTTCCCGCTAGTAGGTCGGCTGCCAACCGTGCATAGGCACGGGTGGCCTCCACGAGATGGGCAATGCTCACACGCTCCTCGACCGTATGTGCATATTTCTCTTCGCCTGGGCCAAAGCCCACCGTGGGAATGCCAGCGATGCCGGCGGTGTACACGCCGTCGGTCGAGAAGTCCCAGCGTCCAATCCTGGGCCGGTAGCCCAATTCTCGCTCGATTGCGCTCACGCTACGGCGTACCCACTCGTTGTTCTCTGGCGTAGCCCAACAGGGGAAATACTGTCGTGCCCGGAGCTCGTAGCCCGTATAACTACGGGCACAATATTCTGTAACCTCAACCTGAGCATCCGCACCCTCACGGGTGATCAGATTCCTGATTTCCGCCAGAGCCTTGGCTTCCGTTTCCCCGCTGGTCAAGCGTCGATCCAAATATAAGATGCAACGATCCGGCACGGCATTGCGGCTACAGGTTGTGCTTTCGATATGGGTTACGGCGATGCTTGCTCTGCCCAGAAAGCTGTCTACCTCCATCTGCGGCGTCATGAGTTCGATCCCCACTACGATTCTAGCGGCTTCGTAGATTGCGTTTTTGCCTCTCTCTGGTGCCGAGGCATGGCAGGACCTGCCGTGAGTGGTGACTTTGAGTTCTATCCGGCCGCGTTGCCCACGCGCAAGCTGCAGCCCTGTAGATTCTCCAATCACGACAAAATCAGGGCGTATGCCCTCCTCTTCAATGAGCACACGGATAGCCGCTCCTTCGCAGGGCTCTTCCTGCACCACGCTCACGACATATAGATTGCCATGCAGTTCTATGCCTGCGTCAATCAGTGCCTTACCCGCATGAACCATGGCAGCTACTGCACCCTTCATATCTGATGCTCCCAAGCCATAGAGCATTCCATCTACGATCTTGGCTTCGTAAGGACCATAAGGCCAGCGCGAAGGGTCGCTGCACTGCACGGTGTCCATGTGGCTTTCGAACATGATAGTTGGCCCCTGACCGTTGCCAATACGGCCTATCACATTGCCAACACGGTCAGTGCGCACCTCCAGAAAGCCTGCTTCTCTCATCTCCTGGCGCAACCGTTCCGCTACCTGCTCTTCTTCACCAGATGGGCTAGGTATACGGATCAAATCTTGCGCGAAGCGGACAAGTCCTTGTACCTTTTCCGGGGAAAGTGCTATTGTCATTAGTAAGCTCCAGTACCTAATATTATGGTTGGGATAGTCCTCAAGGCGATCTTCAAGTCAAGCCACAGCGACCAGTTTTCCACATAGTAGATATCCAGGAGAACCATTTCATCAAAAGACAGGTTGCTCCGCCCGCTCACTTGCCACAAACCAGTCATGCCGGGCCAGGTCTCCAGGCGCTTCTTGTGCCATTCCTGGTATTGCTCTACTTCGCAGGGCAAGGCGGGTCGTGGGCCAACCAGGCTCATTTCTCCCTTCAGAACATTGTATAACTGTGGTAGTTCATCCAGACTGCTGCGACGCAAGAACTTGCCGAGCAACGTACGTCTTGGATCATCCCTTATCTTGAAAAGCGGGCCAGTGGCTTCATTGAGGTTCGCCACTGCGTCGCGCTCCAATTCAGCTCCCTGGTGCATCGAACGGAACTTGTACACCGTGAAAGGTCGTCCCCCGCGTCCTATGCGCGTTTGTTTGAAAATGACCGGCCCAGGAGAGTCCAATTTGATCAGCACGGCAATGAGCAGCATCAATGGTGACAGCAGAACCAGGAGGAGGCTGGAAAGGAGCACATCGAGGGCTCGCTTAAGGGCTAGATTCCATCCTTTGATCGAAACAGATTTTGTGCCAATGAGAGGTATGCCTCCCAGGTCATCAATATCCACCTGGCTTAGGCTAATCTGAAAGAGATCTGGGACAATTTTAACGCCCACGCGAAGGCGCTCGCATTGGCTCATAATGGCTAATATCTTGCGATGATATAGCCAAGGCAGGGTAATGATCACCGTATCTACATTGTGATTTTTGATGATTTCCGGGATCTGATCCGTATTGCCCAAGCCCTTAAACCGTCCTAAATCCCTGTTGCCACGTTCTGGTTTGTCGTCCACAAAACCTACCACCTGGTAGCCAAGCTCTGGCTGTGCTACAATGTTGCGCATGATGGTACGCCCAGTCTCACCTGCGCCCACGATGAGCACTCGCTGTACCCCATAGCCTCGCTTACGCAACTGACTCTCAATTGCTTTCTCCACTATGCGCGAGGTCGTCAATAGCGTGCTAATCGTGGCTCCTGCATACGCGGGAATCAACCGGGAGAGGAGCATCGCCCGATAGAGCAGGGAGAGCACATAAAGAGCCGCCACGCCGGTCACCACACCGCGCAAGATGATATAGACATCGTTAAATACTGCATGCTTGCGCTTAGAGTTGTATAGCCCCTCGGTCCAGAAGATGAACAGCAGAATGGCAGTCAGTGTAAGGGAGTAGGGCCAATACACACGATATGGCACCCAGAAAGCTTCATCTACCGGGCGAAACCATTGGAGTTGATAACGAATCAGATAGGCAATAAAGAAGCCCGCGTTGATTAACGCAGTATCTACCAGTACCTTAACCAGAGATATCCATTGCCCTCTTTGGAAAGACACTATGCGCCTCCAGCGAGAACAGCTTGGTAAACCTGAACCGTCTCTTGTGCCATACGAGACCAGGAAAATGTCCGGGCCCGTTCTGGCCCTCGTGCAGCCAAGTCGTCTTTGAGCTGCCTGTCGTTACAGACTTGAGAAAGGGTAGCGGCCCATTCCTCGGGCTTGTAGGGATCTACAAGCAAGGCAGCATCTCCAACGACCTCCGGAAGTGACGAGGCGTTCGAGACAATAACTGGCGTGCCACAGGCCATGGCTTCTAATGGCGGCAAGCCAAATCCCTCATAAAGCGATGGATAGACAAAGACATCTGCTGTATTATACCACAATGGCAGTTCATCCTCTGCGATAAAACCTGGGAGAAGCACTTCATCCCGCAGCCCGAGCTCTTCTATTGCAGCGAAAATCGGCTGGTAAAGCCAACCTGGGCTTCCTGCTAGCACCAATTTGTAGTCGGTTTTCGTTTGGCGTTTGAATTGCGCATAGGCTCGCAGCAAAGTCAACAGGTTTTTGCGCGGTTCCAAAGTGCCAACAAATAGGATGAACCTCTCCGGCAAGTGGTGGCGGCGTCGAAAGTCACTCAGCACCGATGCATCTCGTATAGGATGGTACGCTGTATCTACTCCGGGGAAGATCACCGAGATTTTCGTCGCAGGCACGGCAAAAAATTTGCCTAGATCCTGAGCGGTGCTGGCTGAAATAGCAATCAGATGAGATGCTCGACGTACGCTCATCCCGGTAAAAAATCTCTGATAAACTCGTTGGGTAACGCGGAAGCTCTCCGGAAAGACCATGAAACTGAGATCAGTAACTGTAACCACGCCCTTACAGCGCAAAAGAAGGGGTTGCACATTAACTGGCGAATGCAATAGAGCAATACTTTCTTTTAACACCTCACATGGCAGCAGGAATTGTTCCCAGAAGATTCTGACCCAAGGATTATAGGTTGGCAGAGCGGAGCGCTTTTGCCTGTAAGACAATGAAAGGGCGCAACGGCTGTTGAGAAAAACCGTATAATCGCCCTCTGGATCTTCGTTACAAAGATGTATCAGCAAGTTGTAGATATAGCGGCTTACTCCGGCAGACCGATAGCCTTTTCCTTGAGCCAGCAAGTGTGCATTGATACCGATCCGGCGAGCAATCAAAGAACCCGTCCTAGTTTTTCTTTCCACACTTTCTACATTATAGATAGAAAGAAGCAATCAAGCAAACTTCAAGAGGCTTCTAGCAGTTGTTGGTATATTGCATAGGTTTCGGCAGCAATCCGTTGCTGCGTATAGTGGGCTAGCACCCGTGCCCGACCGCGTTGTCCCAGTTCCGCCCGCAGCTCGGGATCACCCATTAACCGATACAGTGCCTGGCGCAGTGCATCCGCTTGCCCCTCGGGGAAAACCAGCCCTGCTTCAGCAATCAAATGGGGTATTTCCCCTGAAGATGAGCCAATCACTGGCACTTCACAAGCCATTGCTTCTATCAGAACACGCCCGAACTGTTCCTTCCAATGACGGCGCGTGAGCGAGGGCAACACCAAAACATCCAGGTGATTCAGATGATGTGGCATTTCTCTAGAGGGTACACTAGGTTCAAAGGTTACCCGTTTTTCAATCCCTAGTTTTTGGGCTGTGGCTTTCAATGTGGGCAAATAGGGCCCATCGCCAATGATCCGCAGCCTCCAATTGCCTGACAACCCAGCCACTGCCTCGAGCAGTATGTGCACTCCCTTTTCCTCGACCAGCCGGCCAGCATAGCCAATGACAAATGCACTCTCTTGACGCGAGGACACCTCTATCTTGCGATACAGATTGGGGTCCACGCCGAATTGCGGCAGCACATAGATGGGGCGGCGATAGCCCTTGGCACGCAATACCTCTTGGGCTTCCTGGTTGCCCGCGATGGCACAGGCAGCATGCGTCAAGTTATAGCGCTCGATGAGGCTGAAAGGGAACGGATAGCGGCGCAAGAGGTTTTGCCAGGCAAAGAACAACGCCTTGGCATTGTGTTTCTGCGCAATGTACATGGCTTGAAAAGTTGCCAGATTGTAAGGCTCCTCATCAATATGCACGATATGAGGGCGCAATCGGCGGACGAGCGCATCTAATCCACGGTAGAAATGCACGTGAAAATGGCCGTTGAATACGATGGGCAGGACATATAACTGGTAGCCTGAGGTATACATTTTCTCCAGGGGCAAAATCCTTCCCCTTTCCCGCCAGGCAGGTGGTACAGCGAGGGATAAATCCATATCCGGGAAACAAGCAAGTTCCTCGATCTTTCTCTGGTACATGCCTACAACGCAGGCTTTGGAAATCATCAAAACGCGCAAAGAGTTGCTCCCAGTTGCAGATGATACAAGCAAGTTTATTGTATCATGGGCATGCTAACGGGCAAAATGGACACGGCGTATTTGACAAAAGTGCGATTTTGAGTATCATATCAACTGTGGTTGAGGATTTATCTGTTCTCATAGCGTTGTAGTAGTGCCGCGGAGGCCTTTTGTGCTGGCCTCGGCGGTTTTGTGCTTTATGAAAGGCAGTAATCCTCTGCCCTTTGAATACGCTTCCGCCCTCCGGTCTTTGACCGGTATTTAGAGAATTGCTGTAAGGAAGGAGGTGCGCACAAAATGGCGGAGAGAACCGTAGGGACGGTCAAGTGGTTCAGCCGCGTGAAGGGGTACGGGTTTATCCAACCCGATGGAGGTACAGAGGATGTCTTTGTGCATTACTCTGCCATTGTCGGGGAAGGATTCCGAAACCTGGAACAAGGCCAGCGAGTGGAATTCACTATCGAAGATAGCCCGAAAGGTCCACAAGCGGCTCAAGTAGTCAAGCTGGACTAGCAAGGGAAGCACTTTTCCATCCATTTTGGACTGAAGGTCTTATCTTCGGCCCTAGGTTTGGAATAGAGGATTCCCAACCCCCTCTGGTGTGCGCACAGAGGGGGTTTCTTTTTTCCAAGTTTTTGTAGTAAACTTTCGATAACTAGTGAAAGGAGTCTGGGAAGAGATGAAAGGACGCGTTTTCTCTGGAGCACGACCTACAGGCCGCCAGCATCTCGGCAATTACTGCGGCGCAATCAAAAACTATGTGGCTTTGCAAGAAGATTATGAATGCATTTATTGCGTGGTAGATTTGCATGCCCTGACTACCCTTCGCGATACGCGCGAGCTCAAGCAGAACACTTATGAGATGGTTCTCGATTGGCTCGCAGCAGGCATGGATCCAAAACGCAGTATTATCTTTGTCCAGTCCCATGTGCCGCAAGTAACCGAATTGCACACCATTCTTTCCATGGTCACCCCGATGGGCTGGCTCACACGCTTGCCTACTTTCAAAGAGAAGGTGCGCCAGCAACCGGATAACGTCAATTATGGATTGCTCGGGTATCCGGTCTTGATGGCTGCTGACATCACGTTGTACAAAGCGGATACTGTACCTGTGGGTGAAGACCAATTGCCGCATCTAGAGTTCACCCGTGAGATTGTGCGGCGCTTTAATTTCCAGTTTGGTGAGACGTTAATCGAACCACAAGCCAAATTAACTGAGACGCCACGCATCATGGGCATTGATGGGGTAAACAAGATGAGCAAGTCGCTGGACAATCATATTGAACTGGCTGCCACCCCAGAGGAAATCCGTCGCCGCGTGATGATCATGGTCACCGACCCTGCACGGCGCTACAAAAGGGATCCCGGCCACCCCGAAATTTGCAACGTCTTTGCCCTGCACAAAATTTTCACGTCGGATGCTGCTGCCATGAGCCGCATCGAGACAGACTGCCGCCATGCGAGCATTGGCTGTGTAGAACACAAGAAATGGTTCGCAGAAGACCTGATTCAAGCATTAGCGCCCTTCCGAGAACGCCGCGCTGAGTTGGGCCAGAACCCTGATCTGGTTTGGGATGTGCTTGCGGATGGAGCAGCCCGCGCGAGGGTTATCGCGCAGAAGACAATCGCCGAGGTTAAGGAACGGGTAGGGCTGCCGTAGAGCGCGCACCGACTGCCTGTACTACACCCGCAGCGATATGGTTGCCCTCTCTCAAGGCCACCGCCAGGTCGTGCTGAGCAAGCCATGTCACGACAAAGGCGGCGGCAAAAGCATCTCCAGCACCCGTCGTATCCACAACGGGCACAGCAAAGCCCGGCTGGTAGGCTATCTCGTCTCTGTTTCCTGCGATAGCCCCATCTGCCCCCATTTTCAGGACAACCATCGGAAAATGCTGCAAAAGAGCGTGCAAAATTCGCTCTGGTTCAGATTCTCCGGTAAGTGCGCTTCCTTCCTCTAGGTTGGGGAACAAGACATCTACTCCCTGTGTCAGCGCGAAGAAAGCTGCGGGACCAATATGTTGCAGATAGCCAGTCGAAGATGGATCCAATGAAATTGGCTTGCCACGTTCCTTTACGTATTGTATAGCAGCTAGCGAAGCCTCGCGTGGTTTTTCCTCGAAGAAAGAGTACGCTGTAAGATGGAGCCAATGGGCACGATCCAGCAATGCCCAGTCCAACTCATTGGTGCTCAGCGTCGCATTGGCGCCGCGCGCAGCTAGCATCGTCCGCTTGCCAATCTGATGGAGGATCATTAGCGTGAATCCTGTGGTCTCCTTGCCTACTGCTACACCACTCATGACCTTTTCGCGCTCGAGGTCGTGCAGTAGCGCACGGCCGAATAGGTCATCGCCTACTTTGGCAATCAATCCAACCTCTGCGCCCAGGCGGGCTGCCCATACGGCAAAATTTGCCGCTGAACCTCCTGGCGAAATGCTAGCCTGCACGGTGCAATCGGTGCCATACAGGACAAACGCACTGGAGCGGACAACGATATCCAGCATCAAGTCACCAAGTGCAACGATCATGAATTGCCCCGTGAGGTCAACAGATTGACGGTATCGCGCAGCACCGCACCCGCCGTAGCCGTGGTGCCTTCTTCTTCAATAATGGCCGTGATGGTGCCATTGATATCGGTAGTATATACCACACCCATCTGCCATTTGGTCAGGCGCGCCAGGATATGGTCAAGGGGCAGTTCTGTTGGGCGTACTGCCAGCTTGTAGCGTTCCCCGGCAAGTTCAGCAGTAGCCAGCAGTTTAATCGTGTGACCGCGTTCCTGCGCTTGCAACAATTGGGTTCGGTCTATGCCGCGGATACCTTGCACAGATACATCCTCCAAAGTGGCAGGCATGCCCAGCACGCTGTTGGCTACGATGATCAGTTTGTTGGCAGCGTCCCAGCCGTCGATATCCAGGCTTGGGTCAGCCTCGGCAACGCCTGCCCGTTGTGCTTCTGCGAGTGCCTGTTCAAAGGATAAGCCACTTTCTGCCATGCGCACCAAGATGTAGTTTGTGGTGGTATTAAAGATGCCTTCCACGCGCAGGATCTTTGCTGCAATCAGATCCCGACACCCAATGTTCACTGTAGGCAGCCCTCCCGCCACCGCTCCACTGAAAAGCAATTGCCTCTTTCTCTCGGCGGCCAGTGCTGCCAGGCGTTGATACGCGAGCACCAATGGGCCCTTGTTCGCTGTAACGACATCCATGTCATGTTCCAATGCCCAGGTGATCGCTGACAGGCCTGGTTCACCGTGTTTGAGGTTTGTCGGCGACAGTTCAACAAGCAGCTGCGCATTCGACTGCTCCAACGCTGCCAAGCCTGTCATTCCCCGCTTGCCGTAGCGCGGATAATCCGCTACACTATTGCCCGCTTCCTTCAGACGCAGGACCTGGTTGATGTCTAAGCCATTGTCGTTCAGCGCTGCTCCAGCCGAGTCTACTACAGCAACCAGGGATAGTTGCAAGCCAAAGCGCGCGTTCAGCATGTCCTGCTTTTGCAGCAGAATACGTAGGAAGCGCTGACCGATGTTGCCTACTCCAATAAGTGCAAACCGATGCATGCTCATCTTTACTCCTCCAGTTAGTCTTGCTGGAAAGTATAGATGAAGCCTTACGGGCAGTCAATTTGACATGGGCTTATCACTGTGATAGATTTATCAAAAAGGAACGTAGTCTAGATGTATCAGGTTTCAGTAATTATCCCAACCTGGAATGGTCTGCGCTATCTACGGGTTTGTCTGGATGCAGTGCTGCGCCAGAGTTACCCTCAATATGAGGTGGTATTGATAGATAATGGTTCGAGTGATGGCACTTACGAGTTCGTGGCTACGTACTATCCTCAGGTGCGCATCTTGCGTTCTGAAAGGAACTTGGGCTTTGCTGCCGGAACCAATCTCGGCATACGGAATACGCAGGGCGACTATGTAGCAACATTGAACAACGATACTGAGGTAGAGCCAACCTGGTTAGAAGAGCTGGTTAAGGTTATGGATTCTGATCCTGGCATCGGCATGTGCGCTTCCAAGATGCTTTTCTATGACCGGCGTCAGGTAATCAATTCTGCTGGCATCGCTGTGGACCGAGTGGGTATTGCTTGGGATCGTGAGGGTGGGGCAATAGACAACGTCATGAATCTTGCACCGCGTGAGGTTTTTGGACCCTGTGCTGGGGCGGCGCTCTACCGGCGCGCCATGTTGGATGCGATCGGCCTTTTCGATGAGGATTTCTGGGCTTATTTGGAGGATGTTGACCTAGCCTGGCGCGCTCAAGCGTGTGGATGGCGTTGTATGTACGTACCTTCAGCGCGTGTATATCACATTCATTCCGCTACTGGGCAGGAGGCTAGTTCTTTCAGGGATTATCTGCTTGCACGTAACAAGGCGTTGATGATCATCAAAAACTACCCGTGGCCATATTGGCTTGCTTACAGCCTAGCAATCCTTGCCTATGACGTGATAGCGATAGCATACCGTGTGGCAACCAAGCGCAATTTTCATAGCCTCTATGGAAAACTCGCTGCACTAAAGTCGTTACCTGCTGCTCTGCGCAAACGACGTGCTATCCAAAGTTCTCCTGGTTACTCTGCTTGGTTGGCATTCGCCTGTCTGAGCCCGCTCGATTCACCTGTGCAAGTCTGGCGACGCTTTACACATTTGGAAAACCCTCACGCCAATTGATCGTCTACGGTAGTTTGAAAGGTGCTTCCCTTCTATATATTTGGCCCAATTCTCTTTCGTGTGTTACAATTTTGAATAGCAATGAATGAGGTTCGGGAGTCAGTTGATCGTCAGATTTGCTGAGTTAATCAGATACCGCGAACTGGTGAAAAACCTGGTTGTGCGGGACTTGAAAGCACGCTACAAGAATTCAATACTGGGTTTGCTATGGTCCTTGTTGAACCCATTGTTCACCATGCTCGTTTTCACCATCGTCTTCACCTTCATGATGCCCAACAACCAGATTAGCAAGTTCCCTGTCTTTCTGCTCTGCGCGCTCCTGCCATGGAATTTCTTTCAAGCAGCGCTAACAGGTTGCACCAATAGCATTGTAGAAAATGCTACGCTGGTCAAAAAGGTGTACTTTCCGCGTGAAGTCCTGCCTTTGTCCACAGTACTTTCCAACTTTGTCAATTTTCTCCTCGCGTTAATTGTTCTATTTGCTATGTTATGGGCCTTTCGAATACCTCTGACGAGACAAGTTTTTTGGTTGCCTGTGATCATGGCAACACAACTGGCATTCACTCTAGGACTTGGACTCATTCTGGCCACTACGAATGTATTTTATCGAGATACTGGCTTGATTCTGGGCGTTGCTTTACAGGCTTGGTTTTTCTTGACTCCTATCATATATCCAATTGATATTTTGCCTACCCAACGATCTATTTTTGGGCTGAATTTGAATGTCCATCGCCTGACTTACATCCTGAATCCAATGGCTTCGATCATTTCCTCTTATCGCGTTGTACTGTATCACGGGGCCCCGCCAGCGCTTAATTTCATGCTCAGGACACTGGTCACTTCTGTAGCAGTACTGATGTTGGGGTATGCGATCTTCTCCCACTACAGTGGCACGTTCGGAGAAGAGGTCTGATGAGTGTCATTTGCTTGCAAAATGTATCCAAAAAATTTGTTATACATCATGACCGGCCACGTTCTTTTCAGGAACTGCTCATCAGGACATTGGGCAGAAATCACAATCACAGCCGCGAAGAGTTCTGGGTCTTGCGGGATCTGGACCTCGAGGTTGAGCAAGGCGAAACGCTTGGAATCATTGGTTCTAACGGCGCTGGGAAGAGCACACTGCTGAAACTAATTGCTGGCATCATCCAACCCACGACTGGCAAGATCACGGTGAAAGGTCGCCTGGCGGCTCTCCTAGAACTAGGAGCAGGTTTCCATCCAGACCTGACAGGCCGGGAGAATGTTTTCCTAAGCGGTTCTATCTTAGGACTCACTGCGCATGAGATGCGTAGCCGTTTTGATGAAATCGTGTCCTTTGCCGAGCTAGAAAAATTCATTGATATGCCACTCAGATACTACTCGTCGGGAATGCAAGTGCGCTTGGGGTTCTCTATTGCTGCCTGCCTAGATCCAGATATCCTTCTTATTGATGAGGTCCTGGCAGTAGGTGATGAGGCTTTCCAGAAGAAATGTCTCGCTCGTATAGACGAATTCTGCCGAAGCGGCAAAACGATTTTGTTGGTCTCGCACAACCTGGAGGCTGTTAAACAGCTTTGTAGCCGAGTCCTTTGGCTGGAGACGAATCAGCCCGCAGTGGAAGGACCTGCGGTTGAAATGGTAGAGAAATACCGTCTTCATGTGTGGGAAGAGGAGGCAAAGAAACGGGCCCACGATGCTTCAGCGCACGGCAGTGTCGATCAGGACACCCAGAGTGTATCTAAGACACGCTGGGGGTCAGGAGAGATTATTGTGAGTGATGTGCGTCTGATCAATCGTGCGGGCGTGCCTGTCCATTGGATTCAGTGCGGCGATCCCCTGACCATTGAGATCCATTACCACGTGCAACGCGCAGTGCCTGATGTGGTGTTTGGTATTGCTATCTATCGCAGCGACGGCTTGTGGTGCTATGGCACCAACACAGAGATTGATGCTGTCGATTTAGGTCCATTGGCTGATGACGGGGTAGTATGCGTAGATTTCCCCAGTCTCGGTCTGATAGCGGGGGAATACAGTTTGGATGTAGCGCTTCATGATAGCGATGGCCATGCCTATGATTACTGGCATCCATATTGTGCGTTTTCGGTGCGCTCTCATATTCAGGATGTAGGGGTATACCGTCCAGCACATCAGTGGCGGATCGGTGAGCGTAGAGCAGGTGATGCAAAGGAGGGCAAGGCGCGTGCCTGAAAATGAGGATGTAGCAAAAGTGCTGGCGAGACTGAAAGAAGAGATACGAACTAAAAAGGTTCAGTCTGCGGAGATATCTCTGCCAGAAGCCCAGGTCAAGCTGCGCCAGGTCTATGCAACTGCCCGGGTTAATCCGCATTTACCCATTGGTTGGCCCAAACTGCCTCCCGGGATAATCCCAAAGATAGTTGCTATTGCTCAGAAAGTAGTGCGACGATTGCTGCGTTGGTACATCAACCCTATTGTTGAGCAACAGAACGCGTACAATGCTGCGGTTACGGCACTTCTGGAAGACCAGACGATGGAGGTGGGACGGCTAAAGGCTGCATTCAAAGAGGTAGAACAGCTAGAGGCCGCGTTAAAACAAGAAATAGAACAGGTAAAGGCCACGTTAGAGCAAGCAGAGCAAGGAGCTCAGACGGCCCAAGTGCGTTTGCAACGTCTTGAACGTGCGTACCGCGCCTCAGCAACGGGTGCAACTGTTCCCAACATGGCTAGACCAGACTTTCTCGCTAGCGATGGCCCATGGCTTGATTATTTCCGTCTGGAACTGCAATTGAGAGCCCCACAGTTACTGCGGAAACGGCAAGCCGACTATTTGAAATATTTTGAAGGAAGACAGAACGTGCTGGATATTGGGTGTGGGCGCGGAGAATTTGTGGAAATGCTACTGCAAAAAGGAATCAGTGCGCGCGGGATTGATTTGGATCGTGATGCGGTGGCCTATGCTAAGGAACGCGGCCTCCCTGTTGATCTAGCTGAGGCTATGGCTTATTTGCAAGGCTTGCCAGATGAATCGCTTGGCGGCGTGTTCGCTTCTCAGGTGATCGAACACCTCAAGCCACGTCAACTCCAGCGTTTGCTCGAACTTTGTCATGACAAGTTGGTAGCTGAAGCACCCATCGTGCTCGAAACCCTGAATCCAGCCTGTTTGGTGGCTCTGGCGAATTGGTTTGTAATTGATCCGACACACGTTTGGCCAGTGCACAGCGAAACTCTCAAATTTATGCTGGAAAATGCCGGCTTCTGGAAAATCAGCATTGAATTCATATCTCCTGTGCCTCCTGAACAGCGCTTGCGGACCATCCCTCACTACGCTCAGTTGACCGATGTAGATGCTGAAACGGTATCGCTGCTGAATCACAATATTGAGTTATTGAACCATACTATCTTCGGTTACCAAGACTATGTCGCAATTGCCTGGCGTCCACCCCGCCACGTGGAGGGCACGTCATGAGCATCAAGAATATCCTCATCTGCACGAGCCAAGTGCCGCTACGGTATGGGGGCACTGAGGTCCTGGTGCAAAGCCTGCGACAAGCCCTGTTGAAACGCGGATTCCAGGTGGATATCGTCAGTATCCCGTTTCGCCATTACCCCAATAAGGAGATACTGAAGGGTCATCTTATATGGCGACTGCTTGACCTTACAGAGAGCGATGGACAAAAAGTGGACATGATCATCGCTACGAAATTCCCTTCCTACCTTGTGCAGCATCCTAATAAAGTGACCTGGCTAGTGCACCAATTCCGCCAGGCGTATGAGTTGGTGGGCACGGAGTTTAGTCCATTTACCCATTCAGAAGAAGACACTGCTTTGTGCCGCGTGATCCATCATCTGGATACCGTAGCGCTTAAAGAATCCAAGCGGCTTTTTGCCATCTCTGGTAATGTAGCCAAGCGCTTAGCGCGCTACAATGGTTTGCAGGCTACACCTCTTTATCCCCCACCACAGTATGAAGGTCTGTATCACAACGATGGCTACGGTGATTACATCTTGGCTGTTAGTCGCTTGAATCGCTGGAAAAGGCTGGACTTGCTTATCCAGGCTATGGCACTGACCAAACAACCTGCTCGTTGTGTGATTGTGGGCGAAGGGCCAGAAGAAGAGCATCTAAAACACTTGATACAGCAGCACAAATTAGGCGACAGGGTAACACTCCTGGGCTTCGTAGATGACCAGCGTCTTCTGCATTTATATGCCAACTGCTTCGCCCTTTTCTTTGCTCCATATGATGAAGATTATGGCTTGGTAACTCTCGAGGCGTTCAAATCGCAGAAACCGGTCATCACCGCTGCGGATTCTGGTGGCGTGTTGGAATTCGTAGAAGATGGCTGTAATGGATATATTGCCTCGACTATCAACCCCGTTGAATTTGCTGACTACATTGACCGCCTTTATGCAGATCGCGCGCTTTGCCAGAAACTTGGCCAAGCTGGCTATGATAGGGTGCGTGACATCACATGGGATCGCACTATTGACCAGTTGCTAGGGTTGCAGTAAGCATGCGTATTGCATTGTTCAGCCCCTTGAGCCCACTGCAGACCGCAATAGCTGACCACGTGGAAGGTTTGTTGCCATACTTAGCCGAATTTGCCGAGATGGACCTATTTATTGATGATGGCTATGTTCCCAGTAACCCTACTGTGCGGAGCAATTTTGTTGTACATAATTACCGTGATTTCCCCAATTTGGCGAGCCAATATGATATCGCAGTCTACCATATGGGCAATGAGCCAAACTACCATGGCTATATTTACCACATGCTGCGACAATACCCCGGCATAGTTGTGCTACATGACTTGGTCTTGCATCACTGCATCTATGGGCTTACCGTGGCTAAAGGCGATATAGAAGGCTACCTAGCTGAGATGCGCTACTCCTACGGAAGAGAAGGAGAAATAGTGGCGACCCAGATTGTGGAGGGACGTAACCCAGACCTGATGTACCGCTATCCACTGATGGAGCGCGTTTTGGATAGCAGCCGGGGTGTGATTGTGCATAACAACTATGCCCTCCACCAGGTATGGAAGAAGCGCCCCAAGTTGCCTGCAGTATGCATTCCTCAGCACTTTTACCTGCCCGATGGCCTTACATTCACCGAAGACAGGAAAGCTTTACGGGAGCGCTTTGGGCTTGAGGGTCGTTTTGTTGTAGCATCTTATGGCATACTCGGGGATAAGCACTTGAACATAACACTGCGCGCTTTCAGCCGTTTTCGCCGCACGTTCCCGGAAGCGGTTTACTTGCTGGTTGGACCCATTGCCGATGATGTAGTCAGTCTGGTGCGAAGTCTGGGACTGGAAGACGTGGTACGGATTGTTGGCTGGCAGGACCCCATCCACTTTGTGCGTTATATGCTGGTGGCTGATTTGGCAATACAACTGAAGTATCCTCATGTCGGAGGTACACCCTACACGCCGATCCGCCTGTTGGGACTGGGTATTCCAACTATCATTTCCAATATCGAACCTTTGGCAGAAATCCCTGAGAATTGCTGTGCGAGAGTAGACTTGGGTGGAACCGAGGAAGATGAATTGTTAGTGATTATGGAATACCTAGCGACACATGAAGCATCTAGGCAAGAAATGGCGGAAAATGGACGGCGTTACGTTCAGGAAAATCACGATCCCCGCAAAGTTGCCCTACAGTACAAAAGATTCATCGAGCGGACCTTATCGACCCCTGCCAGAGTGGCACCCGGGATAGGTCAGACCATCTCCTGGCAAGAGCGCCTCATCGAAGATGTAGCAACCATCTTAGCAGAATGGGGCATATCAGCGGATGATGACCACCTGTTGCTTCCCATCGCCGAAGCGATCGCCAGTCTGGGATTTTATGGGGAGGAGGTATTGGGTGAGTAACCCGCTATGGCTAGGGCTCGCCATCCTGCTGGGATGCTTTATTCCAGGTTGTCTGTTGACCGCCCTCTGGAATAAGGATTGGATGCGCGATCTCACATTCAGCGAGTGTTTGTTTGTCCAATTGCTCCTTGGTGTAATTCTCAACTCCTGGCTGATGTTGCTTCTTGCTGAGTTGGAGATATTCAGGCTCTCTGCCATTTTGTTGAGCTGGGTGCTCGTCTGTGTCTCTCTCGCATGGGTTGGACGTCAGCATCTACAAAGAGTTCTATCATGGCTTAGACCTTCATGGCAAGACATTGAGCTGATTATCCTGTTGCTTTTGGCAGGTCTTCTCTTCGCGCATCCTGCAGAAGCCATGTTGGTCTTTGATGACTCGGGCATCTATTTTCTAGGTGGTGTTGAGCTAGCCAAGACTGGCAGCCTTATTGTGCGGGAGCCCTTTCTAGCCTCTTTGTCGCCTGAACAAGAGCAACAATTGCTCTTCACTGGGCTGGGCATTTTGAGTAGATATTGGGGGCAATTCTTTATCTGGGGTTGGTCCCATAAGTGGATCGTGTTTGGCCTGTTACACTTACAACGCCTATGGTGTGGGTTATTTACATTGTTCTTGGGCACATATGGCGGGTTGTGGGTCGCGCCAGCCTTTGGGGTATTGGCTATTGCAGGGCTCTATTTTGTAGGGCGAAGGCTTTTTGCCCGAGAAGTGGGCTTGTTGGCAGCAGTCCTTCTGACGCTGAATTTTGCTCAAATCTGGCACGCAAGGCTCCCACTATCTGAAAGCCTCACACAGGCACTGCTTATTGGCGGATTTTACCTTCTCACCCTGTTCCTCCAGAAAAAACACGTATGGCTGGGGTTCTGGGCGGGAGCATGCCTGGGCACTCTTTTTCTCGCCCGCATTGATGCAGCAGTGGCAGAGCTCCTACTTGTAGCGCTGATTGTGTATTGGAAATGGAGTGGGCGCTGGCGTCCCGAGTACAGTGGCTTCGCCGTAGCCCTTATTGCTACCCTGGCTTATGCAACCCTGCATAATGTGCTCATGTGTTGGCCCTATCTGATTTTACAGTGGCAAATATCAGGCAGTCCTGCGCTCGTCAAAGGGGTAATCCTGGCAAGCCTGAGTGGCGGAATAGTGGTGCTGATAGGGTGGCTCAAACCCCAGCTCATGCGAGCGTTTCTGGATTGGGTTTGGGTTCATATATGGGGGATTCTTGCAGTAGCGTTTTCCATTTGGATGCTCTGGATCGGGTTATCCTATTTTGTTTCTGGGAAAGGCGGGGCTTCACCGGTAATCACTTGGCTGATGCACTATTGGACCCCACTGGGTATGCTATTCGCAATCGCTGCGCTGGGCCTGTTGTTCATCCGTCGCCCTCCACGCAAAGTGCTGCCAACGCTTGCTGTGGGGCTGGCCTACTTGGGGGCTTTTTCTCTCAATCCTATGGTCAATCCCATTCAGCCTTGGGCGATGCGCCGCTTTATGCCCGCAGTGATGCCAGTCATGGCGTTGCTAATCGCTTATGGAGTCATGACGCTTCCTCTAGGACATAAGCTCTTACGATACGCGATGCAAGCCATCGTGGTGAGCACTGTTATATGGGCTCTTCTGCGTATGGACTTGCCGCTCCTCAAACACACGGAATACCGTGGAGTCAGCCAGCAAATCGCACAGCTAGCCAAGCAGTTTGAAAAAGATGCGGTGCTTTTGTTCGATAGAGGCGCGCCAACCCAGCATATCACACAGCCGCTGGCTTACCTTCACGACCTCTGCTCTTTTGTGTTGCAGAAAACAAGCCCGGACTCTACATCACTTGACCCCTTGATCGAAAACTGGCTGCGACAAGGGCGTCCAGTGTATCTGGTGTTAACTGGTGGCACTCTGGATTGGCATCCCGACAAGTGGACCTTTCAGCCCAAGGGGGTATTCGATTTGCGGTTTACACGTATCCAGCGCAGTATTGACACGCTGCCCAGTGCTTTTGAGGACTCTGTTTTCAGATTAGATATCTATCAGATTCTGCCAAGCCTTGTTGAGCCACTTGACCAAAGAGCGGCTTTCTTGCTCAACATGGAAGCAGGTGAATACTCTTACCTAAAAGGGGGTTTTTACGGACTTGAAATAGCTGCTGATGGACTCACTTATCGTTGGACCAATGGGTTGGGGCGCATTCAGCTACCTGGGCGAGCCAACTCAGATGCTTTGCTTCGCCTGCGTGTGGCAGGAGGCCGGCCAGGGAAGGAGACGCCCATTTCGGTAGCCGTTAATGGAGTTGTAGTGGCAACGGATTCTCTGCCCATTGGTTTTGTCTACAAAACGCTCGAAATCACTGTGCCAGCATCTGTGCTGAACTCAGATTCGCAAGGCGTCGTTATTGAGATTCTAAGTGACACGTGGATACCTCATGAGGCTGGTTACGTGGGAGACACACGCGAATTGGGAGTTTTGGTGGATTGGCTCGAGTGGAGTCTGCAGGACAGGCATTGATAGACACGATAAAGGGAAAAGAAGGAAAGATGACTCGTAGAGGAGCAAGCGTTGAGGATTCTGCACATTAGTCCACGCTACTATCCCTATATTGGTGGCTCTGAATTATATTGTCAGGAAATGTCAGAGCGACTCGTACAGGATGGGCATTGGGTAACTGTGTTCACCACTAATGCGTGGGATATTGAATACTTTTGGGATCCACGCAAAGCACATCTTCCTGTGGGAAGGGAAAACCACCATGGCGTGGAGATACATCGCTTTGCTGTCCAGCACGTGCTCTCTAGTAAGTGGAGTTTCGCTGCGATTCGCCTAGCGATGAGGCTTTTGACCTTTATGCCATTCGATACGCGGCCTTTGCTCTTTCGTCTTTGCACCTGGGTGCCATGGGTACCGGATCTGGAGCGGGCGTTGACCTTGGACACTCCCCAGAGCACGTATGATATTGTGCATGCTACCAACATCTGTTTTGACTCTCTAGTTTACAGTGCTTACCGCTTTGCCAGACGAAACCGGACCCCCTTGGTCATTACTCCCTTTCTGCACCTTGGGGAGCGGGAGGATGAGACCGTACGGCGGTACTATACCATGCCCCATCAGATGACCATGCTACGTGATAGCAGCGCAGTTGTCACGCAGACCGAACTAGAACGCCAATACCTGCTTTCGCAGGGCGTCATGGCAGAGCGAATCCACAATGTCGGGGTGGGGATCGATCCCGGGCATCTCCGTGGGGGGTGTGCGGAACGCTTTCGAACCAGGTATCAAGTGAGGGCTCCCATTGTCTTCTATATCGGCACGCAAGCCTATGACAAGGGCACAGTTCACCTGGTTGAGGCTATGCGTAAGCTATGGCAAAGAGGCAACCAAGCCCATTTGGTGCTAGCGGGTCCGGTAACGAGCGGTTTTGAAAGCTATTTCCGCTCTTTGCCCGAAGAGGATCGGCAGCGTTGCCATTTGCTAGGTTTTATCTCTGAAGAGGACAAACGAGACCTGTTGGATGCTGGCGATGTCTTTGCCATGCCCTCGCGAACTGATTCCTTTGGCATCGTCTACCTGGAGGCGTGGTTGTACAAGAAGCCGGTGATTGGTGCGCTGGCTGGAGGCATACCCGATGTGATTCAAGACGATGAAGATGGCTATCTCGTACCGTTTGGCGATGTGCCGCGCTTGGCAGAAGCCATCAGCACCCTGCTGGCAGATCGCGCCAAAGCACAGCAATTTGGCGAACGGGGTTACCAAAAAGTTGTTGCAAGGCATACCTGGGATCGAAAGTATGCAGCGCTCAAAGCGATTTACGAAGAGCTCACCAGTAGGGATAGTCAACGGAACAGCCTGGGTATTTAGGTGGCGTGATCTTCATCCCCCCACGTTTCATCCCTTTTGACTTTTCCACCGATACTGGATATATTCTGCGCCGGAGGAATGTGAATCGGAATGGGCGAATTAGGGGAAATGCTGCGCAAGGCACGTGAGGCCAAGGGCCTGTCCTTGGAGCAGGTGGAGGAAGCGACCAAGATCGTCCGCAGCTATTTGCAGGCGCTGGAGGATGAGGAGTTCGAGCGCCTGCCGGCTCCGGTGTACGTGAAAGGTTTCCTGAAAAACTATGCCTCTTACCTGGGTCTCGATCCGCAGGATGTGCTCTCGCTATATACTGCCTCTACGACTCCTATATCCCCAACACCAACCATGACCATGTTGGATGAGCCCCTCGTCCCATCTGTCCAGACCTCTTGGTGGCCGCTTGCATTAGCCTTGCTGGTTGTGGCATTGGGTATCGCAGGTTGGTGGGGATACCAGCGCTACTACGGTAGGGCACCGTTTACCTGGGCATGGCCGTTTGCACGTGTTACGGCAACCCCTACTCCTACTGCAGTTCCTCCGACCCCAACTCCCACAGTGTTGCCGCCTACGCCCACGGCCACCCTTGCGCCTACGTTCACCGCTACTCATACTCCAACACCAAAGCCTACCCCCGTTGGTTTGGAATTGAGCATCGAAATCGTGGGGCAGCGCTCGTGGCTATTGGTGCAGGCGGATGAGGAAAGAGTCTTTGTCGGGATACTCGAACCGGGAGCGAAATACACCTGGACGGCGCGCGAACGGATTATCCTGCGCAGCGGCTGGGCAGGCGCGGTGCAAGTTACGCTGAACGGCCAACCGCTGGGCTTGCTGGGCGGCCCAGGCGAGGTCGTGGAAAAGGAATGGACTGCACCAGGTGTGCCCACGCGAACCCCAGTGCCGACGGCAACGCCTTAGGGCGGCATGTAGAAGTATTGAACGCAGGCGGTAGGGTTGCTGCTATCTTGGAGCGTGTTTTACGAGTATAGGCTTTGCGTTCGTAGTACGCGCTTTCGTGCGGATTTTCAGCGCTGAAGCGTTGCTACGAACCTTTTCCCATCTTGTTATATTTGATTGTATATGAGAAAGCGTTTCTATCTCCTCTCTTTGGGATGTCCCAAAAATACTGTAGATGCAGAGGCTATGGCTGGTTTGCTGCAAGAAGCTGGCTGGCGCCAGGTGGAGCAGCCCAGCCGTGCTGACCTGCTCATCGTAAATACCTGCGCGTTTATTGAGCAGGCACGAGAAGAGTCCTATGCGGCATTGCGCGAACTGGCTGAGCGCAAACGAAGCGGCCAGCTCCTGCTCGCCGCTGGTTGCCTACCGCAACGCTATGGGGAAGAAGTGCAACGCGCCGTGCCAGGCGTGGATGGCGTCCTTGGCACAAGAGAATGGGCGAACATCAACTTGTGCGTCGCCCGACTGATGGGTGTGGAATCCAGCGCCTCGATACGGCCCCCAGGCGAGGTGTCCGTGGTTACTCCCATGCGCCGTCAGGCGCAGGGTCCCAGCGCCTACCTGAAGATTGCGGATGGCTGCAGCGCACCCTGCGCTTTTTGTGCCATACCTCTCATCAAAGGGCCACAACGCAGCAAGGCGCGGGAGGCTATCCTGGAGGAAGCACGGCAGTTGGTCAGCCAAGGGGTACAGGAGATTATCCTGATTGCCCAAGATACGACAGCTTACGGGCGTGATTGGGGGGAGAGGGATGCTCTACCTGCCCTAATCGAGGATATCCTGAAGACTGTGCCTCAACTGTCCTGGCTGCGGGTGATGTACACGTACCCGCAGCACATCACTCCGCGCCTGATCGAAACGATGGCTCGTCATCCCCAGATCTGTCACTACCTCGATATGCCCTTGCAGCATGCTCATCCTGCTACCCTGCGCCGTATGAACCGTTCTCCCGATGTAGAAGGGGTGCGGCGCCTGATTGCCGATTTGCGCCAGGCTATGCCGGATATTGCCCTGCGCACTACGTTCATCGTGGGTTACCCAGGCGAAACAGAGGAGGAATTCAACACGCTGCTGGAATTTGTTATAGAGATAGCCTTTGACAAAGTGGGCGCTTTCATCTACTCACCTGAGGAGGGCACGGCAGCAGCCAGCCTGCCCAATCCAGTGCCGCGCGAAATAGCCGAAGAGCGTTATGCGCGCTTGATGGAGCTGCAACGTAGCATCTCTCTGGCGCGCAATCAGAGGCAAGTAGGGCGTACGCTGGATGTGCTGGTCGAAGGGGTGGGGGATGGGCTGAGTGTGGGGCGCTGCTATCGTGATGCGCCCGAAATTGACGGCTATGTGCTCATGCGCGGTGAATGGCCGGTAGGGCAGATGGTGAAAGCTAGAATCGAGCAAGCCTTGGAATATGATCTGGAAGGGCGAGTGCTGCCAAGCAGATAAAGAAACCAGGGGGAAACCCTGGTTTCTGTGAGAGCGTTGAAAAAGCCCGCATTGCCATGCTGAGGCGAAGCCGAAGCATCTCGACGATACAGAGGTAGAGATTCTTCGCTCCCCCTTCGCCCTGCTCAGTGCAAGGCTCAGAATGACAAATGGTGGCCTCTGAATGTTTTTCAACACTCTCTTTATCTCTATCTATTTTCCGCGCAGTGCGCGTAATTTGGCGTCTATCTCCGCTATCCGCGCCTGCTCAGCCAGCCAGAACTCGGGATGGCGCTGTGCGTTTAATTCCTCTACAGTCTTGCCCTGTTGTTCCACCCAGGTGTAGTATTTCAGGTTATGCCAGCGAGTGCGTGCCTCGCGTGTACCTTCCATGATCCAGTCCAACTTCTGATTGTGGAAAATGCTCACCAGCCGCACTTTCGCTTCTGTTTCATCCATCTTGCCGTAGGTAGCAGTCAGCTGCGCCATGACGGAATGATAGCGGTCAATGGCATCGGTCAGAATAGTAACGATGACATCATCTTTGCCGAAGCCATAAAATTTGGCTGTTTTGATGGCTCCCAGCACATTGCACACACCGGAAATGCCAAAGGTTTGGGCCATCAGACGAACTTTTTCCTCAGGGATGCCATAATCCTGGGTCAGCACTCGCCAACCGGCGACCTCGGTCAGCAACTGCAAGCCTTTCTTGCACTCTAGGTCGTCAATGCACATCAGAGCGTCCATGTTCCATACATTGTGAATCCAAGTAACGTGCTTGTCGCCAATGCCCTGGATATCGTGGGCACCATAGCCATTGCAGAATAGGGTGGGGCACTGGATCGGTTCCAAGCCGACGATTTTGTGCTCTGGCCAGATTTGCTTGAGGCGGTCACCGGCAGCGATCGTCCCTGCCGAGCCCATCGCTGAGACATAGGCGGCTACCTTGCCATTGCCAATGCCTTGCTGCTGCAGTTCAGCAGCCAATTCTGCAATGGTGTTGCCCGTGACGTAGTAGTGGAAGCGGTAGTTGCCAAAGACCTCGAACTGATTGAGGATGCGGATGCGCTCCGGATCAGCAGCCTTGAGTTCTTTGCACTTGTCGTAAATCTCTTTGACGTTGCTCTCGCAGCCCGGGGTGGCAATAACCCGTGCTCCATAGCGACGGATGATCTCAAAGCGTTCCTTGCTCATCTCGGCAGGCAGGATGACTACGCTGTCAAAACCCATACGGCAGCCGACATACGCTCCGCCGATGCCATAGTTCCCAGTCGAAGGCCAGACTAAGGTATGGATAGCGGGGTCTACCTCCCCGAACAACTCTTTCTCAATCAGCACGGAATAGGTCGCGCCAACCTTATGGCTACCAGTAGGAAAATCCTTGGAATAGAGCACCACGATCGGCGCCTCGACGTTCGTCAGTTGCTTCGGCAAGACATAGGCGTAGACTTTGCCCTCTGGCGAGCGCCATGTGATATTGTACAGGTTGATGGGATCCAGTGGATCCTTGCTGCGCATTTCCAGCGCTCGTTGGCGCACTTGTGGGTCAATCTTGTCCGGATGCAGCATTTCCTCAAAAGTAGGGCCAAGAACCAATTTGCTCTTTTTTGCCATTCCTTTCTCCTTCTCGCGGTTTCCTTGCACAAAGGTGGGGAGACGCTTCGCGGAGCGCAGAAGGAATCTCCCGCATCCCCCTTCTCCTGCGAAGCGTCTCTTGTCCTACAAGACAACCGAATGTCACACAGGCGAACACTTGCTTGCGGCGGCTAAGCGGATTGTCTTACCCGCGCAGTCCCAATGGATATCGTTGCACTGGGATGTACCCTATCGCATCACCAGGCTCATGACTGCCTTCTGTACGTGCAGCCGGTTTTCTGCCTCGTCATACACGACGGAGCGCCAGCCTGACTTGGGATCGGTGTTATCAATTACGGCGTCCTCGACTTCCCAAGAGCGGTCAGCAGGCAAGCAGTGCATGTAGATCGCTTCAGGGTCAGCCAGTGCCATGTACTCTGGTGTAGCCTTCCAATCCTTGTAGCGGTCAAAGATCTCCTGGGCTAGTTTGGGATTGTCCTCGCCCACAGGCGGCTTGAACATCTGCACGGGCGCCCAAGCTTTGGGGTACAGGACATGCGCGCCCTTGGCTGCTTCCTCAAAGTCATGCACAATGCGGAAAGAAGAGCCATTCACCTTCGCATAGTTCTGGCAGGCTTGAATCACCTCGGGGTCTAGCTCCATCTCCGGTGGGTGAGCAAGGGTAACATCCATGCCCATCTTGGTCGCGGCGATGATGGCGCTCTGGGGCACGGCGCGCGGCTTGTGCACGCTGGGTGAGTAAGCCCAGGACATGACAAAGCGCACTCCCTTGAAGGTACCGAACTTCTCATATACGGTAAGGGTGTCGGCAAGTGCCTGGAAGGGGTGGTACTTGTCGTCCTCCATGTTCAGTACGGGTATGTCTGCCCAGTAGGCAAAGTTACGGATGAGTTCGTTCGCTCCGCCATACACCCAATCCACTGGATCGCCATAGCAGCGAATGGCGATGCCGTGGCCCATGCGCGATAGCACCCGGGCTACGTCTGAGACGCGTTCGGTGGAGTAAGCCACCTCTTTGCCGGGCAGGGCAGGCGTATAGATTTTCCCCGGGTCGAGGTAGTGGGCATGACCACCCAGTTGGGTCATCCCTGCCTCAAAGGAGTTGCGCGTGCGCAAAGATTGGTTGTAAAAGATCATGAACAAAGTCTTGGCACGCAGGATGTGATCGTGGGGTTCGCCCAAGGCAAACCGCCGTTTGAGATCGAGCGCCACATCCAGAATAGTTTCGACTTCTTCTTTGCTCCATTCGAGCAACGTGATGAAATCACGGCCTCGGAAAGAGTCAGTTCTCATCTTTTTACCTCCTCATCAAATATAGTGAATAGCAATACGCCACAAGAGATGTACTGCGACAAGAGCCGGTGGACTAAAGCAATCGAACGTACATCCACGTGGCTCATTTTTGCCTAGCGGTGCGTCTGGCACCAAGGTATGCTTCCTGTACGGCAGGATCTTTCAGCAGGTCTTGGCCATAGCCTTCGCGGATGATCTCTCCTGTTTCCAGCACATAAGCACGGTGAGCGATAGCCAGTGCTTTATGGGCATTTTGCTCTACAAGCAGCAAGGTGGTTCCCTCCCGGTTGATTTCCCGAATAACTTTGAATATCTCTTGTACTAGCATAGGCGCCAAGCCCAGGGATGGTTCATCCATGAGCATCAGCCTAGGATGTGACATGAGTCCTCGTCCAATGACGAGCATTTGTTGTTCGCCGCCGCTGAGGCTACCCGCATATTGATTTTCGCGCTCACGCAATCGGGGAAAGATACGGTAGACCCTTTCCAGGTCGGCAGCAACTCCTTGTGCATCGCGCCTCAGGAAAGCACCGATTTTGAGGTTGTCTTTCACTGTAAGATTGGCAAAAACTTGCCGACCTTCTGGCACCTGGGCGATGCCACGGGCTACGACCTGATGTGCCTTGCGCGGTAAGGGTTGGCCCTCATACAGGATTTCTCCGCTACTGATGGGCACTATAGCAGAAATGGCATTTAACAGCGTGGACTTGCCTGCGCCATTGGCACCGATAATCGTTACGATTTCCCCTTCGTCGACATGCAACGAAATGCCGCGCAGTGCGTGTACGCCACCATATTTCACATGAAGGTCTTTGCACTCTAACAAATGGGTCATAGTTCTTCTCCCGCCCCCAAGTAAGCCTGAATAACCGTTTCATCGGATTGAATTTGTTCTGGTGTACCCTGAGCAATTTTTTTGCCAAAGTCGATGACCACGATGTCATCGCAGAGCCCCATCACCACTTCCATATGGTGCTCAATCAGCAAAATGGTGAGGTTGAACTTTTCCTTAATCTCCTCGATAAAGTCCATAAGCTTTTCGGTTTCATCAGGATTCATCCCGGCAGCGGGCTCATCCAGAAGGAGCAGGCGGGGCTGCAAAGCCAATGCCCGTGCGATTTCAAGGCGCCGCTGATGTCCATAAGGCAAATTCTTTGCGCGTTCCTTAGCTCTATTTGCCAAACCGACCAATTCCAGCAAGTTGTAAGCTCTTTCAGTAAGCTCTTTTTCCTGCCGGGCGCGGCGTGGCGTAGGAAAAAGCCCTTCGAGGACAGAGTAGTTTGCTTGCTGATGGCAGGCTGTGCGCACATTGTCCAACACGCTAAAGTCGGGAAAAAGACGGATATTCTGGAATGTGCGCGCAATGCCCTTTTGTGCAATCACATGAGGGGGCAAGTTCGTGATCTCCTGCCCATCGAAGAATATTTTGCCCTGCGTTGGGGGATAGATGCCAGTAATTAGATTAAAGATCGTTGTCTTGCCTGCGCCGTTAGGACCGATAATGGCATGAAGATGCCCAGAATCTAAGGTGTAGTTGAAATCATCAACCGCTTTTACGCCGCCAAAGAATTTGCTCAGGTTTGTGATTTCTAGGAGTGCCATAGAACCCTCTCAACTTTGTGTTTGAAAACGTCTCTGCCAGGCAGACCTGAGCTCACGGAGCGAGCTCCAACTCAGTTCCCACGAGCCTAATAGCCCTTCTGGGCGAACTACCATGATCGTTACCACCAAAGCCCCGTAGACGACCAGCCTCCAGGCTGATGCCACACGCAAGACCTCTGGGAGGGCAGTAAGAACGATGCTCGCTAGAACTGCGCCCGTTACACTGTGCATGCCGCCAAAGATCACCATGGCAATTAACTCTGTGGACTTGGGGATCCCGAACATGGAAGGCTGGATGAAGCCAACATAATGGGCAAGGAATCCACCCGAGAGACCGGCTAAGGCAGCGTTAATGGCAAACGAGATCTGTTTGTAGCGAAAGGTATTCACAGCAATCGCTTCTGCTGCTAGCTGGTCTTCCCGTACTGCAATACAATTGCGTCCATGGCGTGAGGAAACATAGTTTCGTATCAGCCAGACACAAAAAAGGGCGACAATAAGGATGACAGGCAGGGAAGTCTGGGTGGGAATGCTGGGGATGCCACGCGATCCACCAGTGATTTTCTCCAAATTCTCGACTACCAGACGGGTAGCTTCGGCAAAACCCAAAGTAGCGATGGCGAAATAGTCGCCTTTCAGCCGCAGCGTGGGGTAACCCAATGGGATACTGACCAGGAGAGAAGCGAAACAGCCGGCCACTAAGGCTAAAGGAAATGGAGCGTCAAGCCTCATCGTTAGCAGCGTAGATACATAAGCTCCTACGGCCATGAAACCGGCCTGACCAAAGCAAAAAGAGCCAGTAAAACCAGTTAGTAGTGAGAGCCCAAGTACCGCAAGTAAGTTGACACAGGTCAAGATAACGATGCCTGCAAAATATCCACTCATAGTTATCCCCCTATCTGGTTACGCCTTTTCCTGCGCAACAGTGCCCATGAGCCCTGCAGGTCGAGCGACGATAATAATGGTCATGAGCAGGTAGGAGAAAAGATCACGAAACGCTGAAGAGATATAAGCAGCGGCAAAAGTCTCAGTAATGCCTAAGACAAAAGCGCCCACCACTGCTCCGGGCAGGCTGCCAAGCCCACCGACTACTGCAGCGACAAAAGCCTTAATGGTCAGCACCCCCATCCATGGGTAGACAGTGTACTTCATACCAAACAGTACTCCGCCAATCCCTGCGGAGGCCCCAGCCAGCAGGAATACCAAAGTGGCAATGAGATCGGGATTAATCCCCATCAGGCTGGCTACCCTCATATTGTATGCAGCGGCCTGAATCGCTATCCCAATCCTGGTCTTGTAAACCAACCAGGTCAGCAGCAGGAGCACAATAACCGTTGCAATAAGAATTACCAGGTCCAGGCGACCTATACTCAGGTTGCCCACGGCAAAAGGTTTCACTGGGAAAATATCCGGGTAGGTGCGAAAATTTGGGCCTATCGTCACAATAGTGAAATTCTGCAGAAAAATAGACATGCCCATCGCTGATATCATGAAATAGAGCAGAGGAGCTCGTCTCAGGCGTAGTGGGCGGTAAGCAATTTTCTCGATGATCATAGCAATGATGCCTGCTCCAACCATGGCCATGGCGATCGCTAATGGAAATGGGACCTTCAGGAGCATGAGGCTGAAGAAGCCGATATATGCACCCAGCATAAGCACATCGCCATGGGCAAAATTGGAAAAATTCAAGACGCTATAGACTAGAGAATAGCCGACAGCAATCAAGGCGTACACAGCACCAATGGAGATACCGTTGACGATTTGCTGCAAAATCATATAGACAGATCCTCCTGAAAGATCGGCTGCTATCGGTAAAAATAGGAACAGTGGGGGAGGGAATTGCCCTCCCTCCCCTACCATAGACCGGGCATCCTTTATTTATTTCATTGGTTCGAACTGCTTGTAGAACTGGAACTGGCCGTTTCTGATTGCGATGATACTAGCAGCCTTTCCTACAGGGTTGTGCGTTGCTGGATCAATGTTGATGACGCCAGTGAATACCTCAACCCCTTTCAAATTCTCCAGCGCATCGCGGATGGCTTCCGGCTCTGCCTTGCCTGCTTTCTCAATGGCTGCCTTGAGCATGATCATAGCGTCATGCCCCATAATCGAGTTGATCTCAATGTCCTTGTTAAAGCGCTTCTTGTATTGCTCACGCCACTCCTGTACATTCGGAGCATTGATATCGCCATGGTTGACGAAATAGGAGCCTTCGACAGCATCTGCTGCCATCTCAAGCAGTGCGGAGGAAGGCCAACCATCGCCACCAAGAAATGTGGCGGTAATGCCAAGATCCCTAGCCTGTCTGGTAGAGAGGGCTACTTCTTTGTACAAGAAGGGCATGATGATCACATCTGGGTTGGCTTCCTTGATCTTGGTGAGCTGCGGGCGGAAATCCACATCCCCGCTCTTGAAAGCCTCATCAGCCACCAACTCACCGCCTAATTCAGCCCACGATTGCTTGAAGAAATCGCGGACTCCCACTGAGTAATCCGAACTGATTTCATAGAGCACGGCTGCCCTGCGTGCCCCTAAGTCGTCCCAAGCAAACTTCGCCTTCACATACCCTGAATAGGAGTCGATGAAGCAAACGCGGAAAGTGTACTTCATCAGTTTGCCTGGCTCTGGCACCGTAACTCGTGGGTTGGTGGCAAACGTGCTGATGACGGGCACTTTGCCGGCTTCGGCAACCGGAGCAACGGCGATGTTGCGGCCGCTGCTATTGCAGCCGATAATGGCGACTACCTTGTCTTCGTTGATCAGCCTCTTGACCACGTTGACCGCCTCAAGTTGATCGCCCTTGTCATCATAGACAACCAATTCGACTTTCTTGCCCAGAATGCCCCCTGCGGCATTAATCTGTTCGACGGTCAAGATCACGCCATCACGATCTGCCTGCCCCCATACAGCCTGATCTCCGGACAAGGCACCGAAGAAACCGATTTTAATCGTTTCCTCCTTGGCCTGCTGCCGGCAGGCTGAGAGGCTAAAAAGCATGGCAAACAGCAATGTGGCTACGACAATTTTCCTACTCATTTCCAGTCTCCTTTCTCCTTTTGATATGGTTTATCTGAAATGTAATCGGCTAATGGTGATTGCTGCATTCTACCCTATTGTTCATCACCTCCTTAGGCTGGCTTTAGTATGCTTTTCTCCAAAAGTCTACAAAAGGAAGCCAGTTGGGAAGGGATCACTGGGATCGACGAAGAAGCGATGCAGCCCAGTGAGATACGCGCTTCCTCTGATCTGCGGGATAACGGCGGGAATGCTGCCAACCATAGTCTCTGCCAGCAGTTTGCCTTCAAAAGTTGTACCCAAAATGCCTGCGTTGATAAACGTCTCCCCGATGCGCAGTTCGCCTCGGCGGTGGAGCAGGGCCATCTTGGCGCAAGTGCCCGTTCCACAGGGAGAACGGTCCACATGGCATTCACCGTAGACCACCATGTTTAAGCCGCGGCGCTGCGAGTGCTCACTCGGATCATAAAATTCAGCCACATCCACAGTGACCACATGTCTCAATTCAGGGTGTTGAACCGTCAGTTGACGGTTAGCGGCCTCAATGATTGCCATGCCTATAGGAGCCAGTCGGTTGACATTCTCTGGTGTCAGTTCCAAACCCACTTGATCTTTGGAGACCATGGCAAAAAAACCCCCTGCGTAGGAGATGTCCACCTGGATGCGGCCTATCTCAGGTACATCAAGGGATTGATCCAGCAAATAGACAAAACAAGGGACGGCTTGGATAGTAACCGAAGTAACTTTGCGACCTTGGATTTGTGCGGTTACTTCCATAGGGCCAGCAGGGGTATCTACAGTGATGGTTGCCTCAGGCTCTTCAGCTTGTACCAAGCCGGTTTCTATCAAAGCAGTCACAGCACCGATTGTTCCGTGTCCACAAAGATAGGGATAGCGTCGGGCATCCATGTAAATCAAACCAAAATCTGCCCCTTCGGTTACTGGTTCTGTTACAATCGCAGCGATCATATCGCGATGGCCGCGCGGTTCCTGCGTGAGCAGCAAGCGAACGTGATCCATCTCACGCATAATGTAAAGCCGTTTCTCATTGATAGTTTTGCCAGGGACGGGGGGAAAATTGAGGACTAAACGAGTGGGTTCTCCGACTGTATGAGAATCCAGCGTCAATAAAGAATGAGGGAAACGTGCCAAAAGGTTCTCCACGAATTCTGCTGATTGTATCCTGTCGGTCTGTATTTTCATTACGATCCATCCCCCGCTGATGTGATCATGTCCAATACATTGCTGCGGCTTCTTTTCTCTCCAAGGGTTGCAGCCAGCATGGCTCTTCGCGTGTTCTCAATCGCTTCCGTCATGACTTTTCTGGCCAATATGGGATCGCGTTTGCGCAAAGCCTGCACTAGTTGCTTGTGCTCTTGGTCAAATTGCCTCGCGCGGTCATACAAATGTGCCTCCAGGAGAAGCACTCCTTGCATCTGATCCAGCACGTTTGCCACGGCCTCAGCCAGTTTCTCATTCCCGCTTGCCAGAGCTACTCGATAATGAAACTCGCGGTTATTTTGCACATATTGGGCATAGCTAGCCATGTCGCCTGGGACATAGGTACAGAGGATATCTTCCAAGGCATTCAATTGTTCTTCAGTGATGTTTTGTGCCGCCATCTCAGCGGCAGCGGCTTCCAGTATGAGGCGCAATCCAAAGAGGTCTTGAATATCTCTGAGGGTGGTGTAGGAGACAAAATAGCCCGCGCGGGGAATTACTTCTACCAAACCTTCATGTTGGAGCAGGGTGAGAGCCTCTCTGATCGGCGTTTTGCTGACCCGGTATTTCTCAGCTAGCGCATCAACCGGCAGCTTTTCCCCCATGCGGTACACCCCAGCGAGGATATCCTCTTTAATTTTGCTGTAGACCTGCTTCCTTAGCAGCATGCTCCTTGCACCCGCAGCGGATAGTAACCATTTCCGGGCTGCAATGCCAGACATATTTCACTGAAATTTTACTGAAATGTCCAAATTTGTCAAATGTAAAAATACTGCCATTTTGGTTCTTCCTAACCATGCAAAAGGCAAGCTCCGATGCATCTTGCTCATTCCATTAGCCAATCTCACGGATCTCGAACGTGTTCGTTTCCGTATCATAGAGCCCAAAGCTGGGCTTGCCAAAGCGGCCCATCACTTCGCCGGGGTTGCCCCATAGCGTGGAACCCACTATCTGGACATGGGCAGTGTGATTGTGGCCGCTGAAAACGGCATCGTACTGGCCTGAGCGAGCCAGCGCTTCACCTACCTCGGGATAGTGAGCGACGGCGATGCGCTTCCCACCCAATTCCAGGCGTGCGATGGGCTGGTGGAAAGTGACGTTGCCCGCTTCGCGGGCAATCTTGAGCAGGAGGAAGACATCTCCGTCGTTATTGCCAAAGACCGCATGTATCGGACCGTGGAAGCCTTCGGCTAGCATCTTGAGCGTGAATGGCGCGCAAAAGTCACCGCAGAAGAGCACAACCTCGACATCTTGCAAAGACGCCAACACTTTTTGTAGGTTCTCTAGGCGGTCATGGCAATCGCTCAGCACGGCGATACGCATATCGCACCTCCTTATGCAGAGAGTGTTGAAAATCATGTCACCCTGAGCGGAGCGAAGAGCCTGCCCTGAGTGCAACGAAGGGGTCTCGCGTAACTTTAGCCGTGTTTTCCCGAGTACCGCGAGATGCTTCACTTCCCCTTCGCTTTCCCTTCGCTTCGCTCAGGGCAAGGCTCAGGGCGAAGGTTCAGCATGACATTGGAAGGACTTTTTCAACGCCCTCTTATGCAGACTTACGGTTGCTGCATTCTAGCGTAGAGTATCCAGGATAGCAAATGGAACAGCGTGGATTCCACGGCTTGCTATAATTCCTATCGTTTCCCCCTTTATGTGATCAGTGGGATGGGCTGGTTTATTATTCCCTTTTGTAGTACTTTGTAGAATAGTATCGCTACTATGTTTGAAATGCTTTGCACAATTTGATGTCTTTGGCCCTGGGGCAGCTATAAGAGCAGTCTGATACTCATATTGCAGGCCCTTGTTGGCTAGGAACCTGCGTCCCCTTCAGTGTCGCGATTGCCTGGCGCAGCTTTTGTGCCGTGCGCTCATCACCCTGTTGCACTTTGAACGCCAGTTCTGTCGCCAGTTGTGCTAGCCTGCTCAGCCGCCGCGCTTCGCCCCGTCCATCGCGCATCCTAGCCCGCCAAACCGCTCCCAAACGCTTGCGGTACGAGCCAATCATGTCATATTCCTCCGCCGTGAGCAAACCGCTTTCGACTTCTGCCTTCAGATGGGTGGCGATCCAGCGCTTTTCTTGTTGCGCCGCCAGCAAGATCACCGCTAGGATGACGAGCGCGCCGCTCCAATTGTTCATCAGACTCATCAGCAGACAGACCGCGCTGGAAAGCGAAGCAAGCAAGTTGTGCAGTCCGTGCAGGAACATGGCACCCAACAAGCCCAAGGGGGGCATTGCCCAGCGGCGGCAACCCCGTGCCCCCATGCGGGCGTACCCCAGAGATGCGCCAAAGGTGGAGGTGAAGAGCGCGTGGTTCATGCCGAAGATAACGGCGCGGAAAAAGGCAATCGTGGCTAAGCCTTCTAAGCCAGCCTGTTGCAGGCTCGCTGCAAAGTAGAAGACATTCTCGGACATGGCAAAACCAAAGCCTACCGTTGCGCCATAGATCACGCCATCCAAAACGTCGTCGAACTCACGCCAGAAGACGAGCAAGAGCAGGAACACCGCTACGCCCTTGGCGCATTCTTCCACCACAGGTGCCAGCAGTGAGCTGGACAGCAACTGGGCTGAGGTTTCATCCAAAGCCAGCAGTGGCTGTCCCAGCGTTGCTTCACCGATGATGGAGAGGATGGCCGCCGGCACTGCTCCCCAGGTAAAAGCGGCGAGCAATAAATGACGCGGTTCTTTTTCGTAGCGGTCGAACCACCACAAGATGAGCACATAAAGCACTGTGGGAACCACCGCCGTGAGCACAGAAATCGCCCAGATTTCTCCTGTCATGCTCATCCTCCCTTACCTTTCCATATCTTTGCCCAGGTGGAAAACAGGTGCACATGGGGCAAGCTCGGGGTGCCATGCACCGTTGCCTCTGCGAGGCTATGCAGGAAACTGTCCCTATCCCTGAAGGGCGGTATCTCCACATAAGCCTGGCCAATCTCTGCCGCGGTATGGGCGTCGCTGCCCGCTCCGCACAAAAGCCCACGCTCCTGGGCAAAGCGTTGTGCACGTTCATTCAATGCTGGGAGCAGGGTGCGTGCATTCAGTACTTCCATGGCATCCACCTGGTCGAGAATAGCGAACAGAGTTGGCTGTGGCAACGCTGAGCGCCGGTAATCGAAGGGGTGGGGGATATAAACGAGCCCCCCTTGCTCCCGGATGCGTGCGATGGTCTGCAGCGGCGTGAGCCTGGGAGGGATGAGTTCCTGCAGGAACAAGCCAATGATGTCGCCCTCACTGGTGAGGATTTCTTCACCGATAATCACCGGGAATGGTGCCATACGCTGTAAGGCTAGCGCGCCTTGGATGGCATTGTGGTCTGTGATGGCTAATGCGCCCAGCCCGCGCTCGAGGGCAGCGGCAATGACCGCTTCCAACGAGGTCAGGGAATCAGGGGAATAGCAGGTGTGGATGTGCAGGTCCACCTTGATCCGTACGCTGTTATCCTGGGGTTTGGTCATCTTCTGGTTGCGCGTAGTCGTATTGTCTGGCATAGTTATCCCCGGTATCAAACCTCTACTTCTTGCATGCGCTCCGGAACGAGCACCTCGGGTACACCCATATCGCGAATCCCTTGTGCCAATGCCTCGCAGGCAGGCAGATCGCCATGTACACAAAATACGCGCCGTAGGGTTCCGCTGGCTTTGATCTGTGCGATATAAGCAAGCAATTCGTCGCGGTCAGCGTGCGCGCTATAGCCGTCAATCATCTGTACCTGAGCGCGCACTTCATACGGCTCGCCGAAGATAGGCACCGTTTTCCAGCCATCAACGAGTTTGCGCCCCAAGGTGTTTTCAGCCTGAAAACCTACGAACAGCACCGTGTTGCGCGGATCGCCGATGTTGTTCTTTAGGTGGTGCAGGACGCGGCCCCCTTCGCACATACCCGAGGCGCTGATGATGATACAGGGCTCCGGCAAGTGATTGAGCGCCTTGGACTCTTCGACGGAACGGGTGTACTGCAGACGGTAGAAACCAAAGGGGTCTTCGCGCTGCTGTAGATACTGCATCATCTCCCCATCATAGCACTCGCGATGTAGGCGGAATATCTTGGTGACATTCACTGCCAGTGGGCTGTCCACGTAGACGGGCAATATCGGCAAGCAACCGCTTAGGATGAGTTTGTGCAAATCATAGACAATTTCCTGCGTGCGGCCCACGGCAAATGCCGGGATGATCACCTTGCCCCCTCGGGCGTAGGTTTGGCGTACCACCTCACACAGTGTCATCCTTGCCTCATCGGGGCTGTCATGCCCTCGGTTGCCATAGGTGCTTTCGGTAATGAGATAGTCCACATGCGGCACCACTTCGGGGTCGCGCAGGATAGGCAAGCCCACACACCCCAGATCACCGGTAAAGCATAAGCGATAGCGGCATGTGTTCTCCTCGATATCCAATACCGTGATTGCGGCTCCCAGGATATGCCCCGCATCGTAAAAGGTGACCTGCACACCGGGAGCCACGCTGAATGGCTTGTGGTAATCTACGCCTACCAAGTGGCGTAGGCTCACTCTGGCTTCCGCAATGGTATAGATGGGTTCTACGGCTGACAAACCCTGCTTACGCCGTTTCTTATTGACATAGGTAACATCGCTCTCCTGGATGTGTGCTGAATCGAGGAGCATGGCACTGCACAAGTCTCGCGTGGCGAAGGTGGTGTAGATTTTGCCCCGGTAGCCGCTGCTCACCAAGTTGGGGATGTTGCCGCTGTGGTCAATATGCGCGTGGGAGAGGATCATCGCCTGTAGCCGCCGTGCATCAAAGGGCAGGTTGCGGTTACGCTCCCAACTCTCCTGCCGGCGCCCCTGAAACAAGCCACAATCCAACAGAATCTGTGCGCCATTGACTTCGAGCAGGTGCATCGAGCCGGTTACGGTCTGCGTTGCACCCAGAAAAGCGATCTTCAAACGTCCTCCTTGTGGTTGCCGTGCTTTTGGGGAGCGCTGGTGACAAGACCTCTGTGCTCAGATGCCGTGAAGATAACACGAAATGGCTTGTCTGTCAAAGCACGCACGTATCTTCCCGCCGATGAGAGAAAAACCTCAGTTGGCACAGCCTTGCTGGGCAGGATCTATGGGTTGCTTTGCCAGTTCCAAGAACTGCTGGGCGGATTGCCACATGGGCACGTTGTTGAACAAGCAATATACTTCTTGTTGCTGTTGACACAAATGGAGCAGCCAGAGCAAGTCGCTCTCCGTGTACAGATAGCGGTAGCCGCCAATGCCATGCAGGCGAAAATAGGCGGGATTGCCATACAACGGGAGGTGTTGGAAGGGGTCCACACAATGGATCAGCGCTAGGTCCTGGCACAGACTGGTCACCAATGCATCCTCCCACGCTCCTCTCGGCTCCCAGGCTAACAATAGGTGATCCCGCTTGATGTTGGAGAAAAACTGCTGCAAATTGGCGATGTGTTCCTCGGTAGGGGTGAAGCTGGGTGGGCATTGGAAGACGACCACACGCGCCCGCAAGGCTTGGGCTACTTGCAAGGTGTTATCCCAGGCAGCGTATACCTCCTCCGTAGGGCGGAAAAAGCCATAGCGGTCAGCCTGTGCAGCAGGGATTTGCAACCCCGCTTTGCGGTAGGTGGGGCTGCGTGGCTCATGGGTAATTAGCTGCCAGGCTTTGAGCGTGAACTCGAAATCCACAGGAGCTTGTTGCCGCCATCCCCGCACCGTCTCCAAGCGCGGCAGGCGGTAAAAGGTCTCCTGCACCTCAACGAGGGAAAAACGCTCGTAATACTTGCTCCGTGCGACAGGAAAACCACAGCAACCGATATGGATGACCATACCTTTCACTCATGCAGGCCATTTGCCCCAAAGATAGCACACCTAAGGCTCTTTTGCCAAACGCTGTTTTGCTGCAGTGGAAGGAAACGGTACAATATCCCTGTAGCCAATGGGGAGTGCATGGATAGTCCGTGTCGCCTCGGAGGCTGCGTGCCTGTTGCATGAATGAGGGGTTCAGGAAATTTATCACCGTTAGGAGCGATAAAATGGGAAAAGCAGATTCCGAATCCTTGCCTCAAGTAGGGCAAGAACTCGCCACACTGGCGCGGTATATTGATCATACCTTGCTCAAGCCAGAGGCTACGCCGGAGCAAATTGCCAAACTGTGCGCAGAAGCACGGGAATACGGTTTCGCTGCTGTGTGCGTCAACCCGTGTTATGTCCGACAGTGCGCCGAGCTTCTGCGCGGCACGTCTGTGCAGGTTAGCAGTACCATCGGCTTCCCATTGGGAGCGACTCTGCCTGAAGTGAAAGCCTATGAGACAGAGCTAGCCATTCGGGATGGGGCGACCGAAGTAGACATGGTCATCAATATCGGGGCACTGAAAAGCGGGAATGATGCTCTTGTGCAGCGCGATATCGAGGCGGTCGTCCAGGTAGCACACCGTCACCACGTTTTGACCAAAGTCATTATTGAAGCAGCATTGTTGACCGATGAGGAAAAGGTCAAGGCGTGCGTGCTGGCTAAAGCGGCACAAGCAGACTTTGTCAAGACTTCCACTGGTTTTGGCCCAGGCGGCGCGACCTTGCACGATGTGGAATTGATGCGCCATACCGTTGGGCAAGACATGGGCGTCAAGGCTGCCGGGGGTATCCGCGACTATGAAACAGTCCAGAAGATGATCGCCGCCGGTGCAACTCGGATAGGTACCAGTTCTAGTATCAAGATTATGGAAGAGGCTAAGGCCAAGGTACAGCCAAAGCCTTAAATCCGCGTGTCTTGCGCAGAGGAAAAGCGGCTTTCGACTACTGCCCACAGAGGCATTCTTCAACACCCTCGATGTAGGGAGCAAGAAGCCATAGAAGGGACATCAGATGATGCCCGACCGTGAGCGAATTTATCGCACTGAAGCGATTGTCCTCAAACACAGCGATTTTGGCGAGGCAGATCGCCTATTGACGGTGTACACCCCTTATCTGGGCAAATTACGCCTGCTTGCCAAGGGTATCCGTAAGCCCACCAGCCGCAAATCTGGCCACCTGGAATCCTTTACGCGCACGCAGTTGCTGGTGGCTCGTGGCCGTAATCTGGACATTATCACCCAAGCACAGACCATAGAACCCTATCTGGCACTACGGCAAGACCTATGGCGGATGAGCCATGCTTACTATGTGGGCGAACTGGTGGATTGTTTTGGCGAGGAACAGGCGGAGAACTATCCGCTGTACTGTCTGCTTTGCGAGGCGCTGCACTGGATCTGCCAGTCATCCAACTTGCCGTTGACGATGCGCTTTGTGGAGATGCAAGTTTTGAACCTGGCTGGCTACCGTCCGCAGCTTTTCCAATGCTTGCGCTGCAATGCCGCGCTAGAGCCTATTGTGAATTACTTTTCGGCAGCGGAAGGCGGGATGCTTTGCCCACGCTGTGGGGAGGGACAGCGTGGCGCCAAGCCAGTTTCGCTCGCAGCATTCAAGGCCTTGCGTTATCTGCAAACGCGCGAGTACGCGGACTGTGCACGCTTGCAATTGAGCCAGGCAACTCTCGCTGAAGTGGAAGGGCTGCTTGGGGATTACCTGGTCTACATCCTGGAACACGGGTTCAAGAGCGTGGAATTCCTCCGACTTCTCCGCTATAACGCTCATCTGTCAGGTGCGTCTTACTCATTGAATTCCAGGATTGCCTCCTAGGACAAGCGCTGTAATGGTAATGAGAGCGGTTGAGAAAAGACCTGTGGAGTGTCATCTATACAAGATGGAAACCCGGTACACTAGGGCTTTGCGCCGCGCGCTGCCATTCCTGATCCTGCTGATGTTGTTCTGCCCCATCAATTCGTTGCTCGTTCACGGGCAGGTTTCCTACACTGGCTATGGGACAAACATTGCCAGCAGCGTAGGGGCGCGCAAGACTGCTGAGATGGGATTCGAATGGGTCAGGGTATACTTCCCGGAACAGGTAGAGGAAGCAGAGAGGTACGGCTTGAAAGTGCTCCTCCTCTTGGGCTGGGAATTCCCCCTCACGGATGTGCAGAGCTGGGGCAATGCAGTCCATGACATCGTCAGCCGATACCGCGGGCGCATTGCCGCTTATCAAATCTGTAATGAACCCAACCTGGCGGAAATGTGGCATAAACCGCGTTATGCGGATCCGGCCGAGTATGTCGCTTATCTGCGCGAGGCTTACCTGCGGGCAAAGGCGGCTGACCCGCATTGCATCATTGTCAGCGCGGGCTTGGCGGTGAATGGCGGAGTGGGTGATCTGGCAATGGATGATGTACAGTTCCTGCGTGGCATGTATGCTGCCGGCGCAAAACCCTATTTCGATGTGTTAGGTGCCCATCCGTATGGCTTTGGCTACGCACCCGAGGACGCCTCGAGCAACCCCATCCATTGTTTCCGCCGCGTGGAGCAATACCGCCAGGTCATGGTGCAATATGGCGATGCCGCCAAGCCCATCTGGGCGACTGAATTTGGCTGGATTATCGATCCTGGCCAGACATGCTATGGCTATGATGGCTGGCCAAGCCGTTGGTGGCAACGGGTTTCCGCACAGACCCAAGCTGATTACCTGGTGCGGGCTTGCCGCTACGCACGCACGAACTGGCCCTGGATGGGAGTCATGTTCGTGTGGAATCTGGACTATGGTCTGGTGCCTTGGAACGACTATTGCGACCAAAAGTCCTGGTTTGCCATCCTGAACCAGGACGGGACGCCGCGTCCTGCCTATGGGGCACTGGTGAACATGGTGCGGGAGCAAGCTACCCCTACTCCAACCAGGACCGCCACTCGTACTCCCGCACCCTCTATGACTCCTACACCGGGTTTCAATACTGGTACAATCACGGGACGTATCCTGCTACAGGGCCGCGAGAACCATCAGGGCATACTCGTCTCTGTGGGTGGACACAGTGCTACAACGGGCGCGGACGGGAGTTTCCGCATCACAGGAGTACGCGCCGGGACACACGAGTTGATCGCTCAGATGGCAAGCTACCTTCGTCACCGGAATGCTGCCCTGACCGTTCGCGAAGGCGGAGAAACTGCTGTAGCAGACATCCTGCTCTTGGCAGGAGACATCAATGGCGACAATACCGTGAACCTCTTTGACCTAGTCTTGATCGCCGGGCGTTATGGCACCCAGGTGGTAGGGAGCGCTCCACAAGATGTGAATGGAGATGGGATAATTAACCTTTTTGACGCAGTACTGACCAGCGGGAATTATGGAAGGGATGGTAGTTGAGCGTTAGTGCTAAGCGCTTTCTTTTATGAAGCATAAGACCCAAATTGTTGAGCATACCACGACATGGCGCGCACCCGCTCGGGGTCTGTCCCTGGATTCAGTTCACCGCCAGTGGAGAAAACGAATCCTCCTCCCGGTTTGCCTGCCTCGATAATGCGCCGGCATTCGGCATCAAATTGCTCATCACTGCCCTGCAACATGATGCGCAGGGGATCAAGGTTGCCCATCAAGGCAACACGTGTCCCGATTTTGGCTTTGGCCTGCTCGATAGGAACTCGCGGACCCATGTGCCAGATGTCCATCCCACATTCTGGCAGCACTTCGATGAGGTGCGCGGCATCTCCATCGTTGTGCATGAATTTGACCGCCTCGGGGAAAGCCTCAAATAGGCGCCGGTGATAAGGAGCAACGAATTCCAGATAATGCTTTGGCCCCAACATAGAAGGCATGTCCTCAGCCAGCATTACCCAAACTGGCGTGCCAAACTCCTCAGCCAGGGAGCGTGCTCCTACCAGGCTAGCCTCGGTGAACAAATCCATGGCGGCGTGCACAAAGGCAGGGTCCGTGTACATAAACTTGAACCATTCCGTGCCTAGATTCTGCGCCAGCCGATCGAAGGGATTCTCAAAACGGATTAGCCCCTTGACATAGCCAAAACGCTCAACCAGTTCTGGGGGGATGTTCTCATAGTACCATTGGATGATCTGCAGCATGACCATATGTTCCGGGCAGGATGACGGGTCAGGGATGTGGATTTGGGCCAGTTCGCGAGCGCTGTACAGACGCCCGACACGCAGCCACTCCTCTGGGCGTTCGAAATAGGCGTCGCGGTTGTCCACCTGGCGCAGCATATTCAGGTGCAGTGCAGCGCACGGAGTAATGACGAACAACAGGGGTTGATCAGGGAAATACTCTGCACCGCGCACCAGCATCTCTAATTTGGCTTCTGGGTCGTCAGGATCGGAGATGCCAAAGAGTGGAGCCAGGTAAAAGTCGCTAGCGGCAGCGACAACCGGCACATGGTCTACCGGCTGGCGTCGTGCGGCGGCGAGAAAGCGGGAGAACGGCGTGAATGCCATAGCAAACAGGACAGCACCTATGCTGTCATGACACGCCGCATCACCTGCAGTGCCCGTTCGATGTCGGCGCGTTCGATGCCATAGTGCGTTACCGCGCGCAGCCGATTAGGACCCAGCGCTAGGATGAGGACCCCCTCCTTCTGGAGTGCGGCGATAAATTGCTCTACGGTCATGCGGCGGTCCAGAAAGTCAAAGAAGACGATATTGGTGCGCACTGTTTTCGGGTCCAGCCCCAAGCCGGGGATCTCGGCAATACCTTGGGCGAGTATCCGTGCGTTTTCGTGATCTTCTTCGAGCCGATCCACCATCTGCTCTAGGGCGACAATGCCCGCTGCAGCCAGCACTCCGGCTTGGCGCATGCCGCCGCCTACCATCTTGCGCATGCGGCGCGCCCTCTCGATGAACTCGGCACTGCCACAGAGCAACGAGCCAACCGGACAACTCAAGCCCTTGGAAAGGCAGAACATGACCGAGTCCACCGGCGCTGCCAACTCGCGGGCTTCCACACCGAGGGCAATCGCTGCATTGAAAATGCGCGCGCCATCCAGGTGAAGGGCCATGCCATGGCGGCGCGCCAGAGCAGCCACCTCTGCGGTATACTGTGCCGTCAAGGGTGCCCCATTGCAGTAATTGTGGGTATTTTCCAGACAGATAAGTCTCACGCGTGGATGGTGGATGTCTTCAACAGGAATCACGCGTTCGATGACCGCTGGGTCAATCGTGCCATCTGGCTGGTTAGGAACAGCCAGCAGGTAAACTCCGCCCAATGCTGCCGAACCGCCTGCCTCATTGAGGAAGGTGTGGGAAAGGTTGCCCATGATGGCGCCATCGCCACGGCCGCAGTGGGTCAACAGGGCGACCAAATTGCCCATCGTGCCACTGGCAACAAATAGCGCTGCCTCTTTGCCCATCCGCTCTGCGGCCATCTCTTGCAAGCGATTCACAGTGGGGTCTTCGCCAAAGACGTCATCGCCCAATTCAGCACGGTACATGGCTTCGCGCATAGCGGGAGAAGGCAGGGTTACGGTGTCACTGCGCAAATCGATAGTTTTCATCGCACAGAACCTCCTGTGTCATTCGGTACATTTTGCCGTATCCGCAAGAGGTTTGCTGACGCACTTACCGCAAACCTCTTTAGCGCCAATATAGCCCGGGTGAAGATGGAAACAAAATCTACGAGGGCTGCTCTGGCTTCTGCTGCAAAGATTGTGCTAGAGCGACGTACTGATCCAATCCTAACTCGCGCAATTTTCCTTCCATGGGAATGCCTGTCTCTGGGTCCCAGCCCATCATGCCGTAGTAGAGGCGGATGGCTTCGCGCAGTTGGTCTGCTTGCACTGCCTGGTTTTTCAGTGCACCATTGATCGGCGGTTCAAAGGAACGCTGTGGCAGCCAGTCATCAGCAGCCGAAAAGCCCTCACGTAGGTTAAATAGGCGTGCCAAATTCAAAGCGCGTTCCCCGCTCTCCATCCACTCGTACAGGCTGTAATCCGTCCAACCTGTTGCAGCCTGGATCATCTCTATAATTTGCGGATAGCTCCAGGGGACAAATTGACAGAGCACTGTACAATTGCGTGCTACGGAGGCAGTGGAAGAGCGCATGGCTAAGCGCACCTTGTCCGCCCCAAAATCATCTAGCGGCACAGGTTCCAGGATGCCCAGGGGGCGCAGCGCTTCTATCCCGGCCTCGGTAGTCGTACCGGTATCGTGCAGGGAGTGCTGGTGATCTGCGCCGGTTGGGGATACGGCATAGCCCAGAGCAAGCCCCCGCTTTAACCTGGGTTCATGCATGGGATAGGGCTGCCCTTTGACGTGCATGGCAAAGCGCTCGCTGCCACCGCCCAGTTCTTTAGCCATCGCTTTTACGCCCCGAGCCAGGAACGCGCCAAATCCTTCGCGCCGCGCTACCTTCTCGATGGCTGGTAACAACACTGCCCCATTCCCAAAGCGTAACTCCAAACCATCTGTATCCTTTAAGGTGAGCAAGCCAGCTTCAAAACACTCCATGGCAAAAGCTAAACTGACTCCAAAGGAAATAGTGTCAATAGTGTATGCATTGAGGAGCTCATTTGCCTTGCATAGCAGGGCCGTGTCCGCAATACAGCAATTCGAACCGATGGCAGCAAGCGTCTCGTATTCAGGCCCACCATATTGGGGATCAATGGGGTAAGGCTTCTCGGCAGCAACGCGCTTTTTACAGTGCACTGCACAGGCGTAACATGCTTCCATCGTGCTGCCCAGTTCTTCGCGGATCGTCTGAGGCAACTGCCGTTTGACCTGCGGGTACTCACCCGCGCTGAAATTGCGTACTGGTAGGTTGCCCTGCTGCTCAAAGAGTTCCTGAACCGCTCCGGTGCCCCAGAGGGGAAAATTGCCTGCCAGGTGCAGGTTTTTGCGCATCCATTGCCCCAGTGCCTTGATTTTCTCGGGGTCGGCTACGGGCACAGGCTGGCTCCCGTATGCCACAATCGCCTTTAGTTTCTTCGCACCCATCACGGCTCCTAATCCACACCGCCCGGCAAAATGCTTCAAGTCATTGGAGATGCAGGCGTATGGGACCAGGTTTTCAGCGCCAGGGCCAATCAACATGGCTCGTGCTCGAGGCACGCCAAGTTCAGTGCGTATCTGGGCTAAAGCGTCGGCGGTTTTCTGGCCCCACAAATGGGCTGCATCGCGCAGCGTTACCTGTCCGTCGTGAATCCACAAGTAGAGCGGAGATTCTGCCTGCCCATGCACAATGATGGCATCAAATCCAGCCCGTTTCAATTCCGTTTGGAAAAAGCCTCCCACTTCTGAAGCGCCGAATCCTCCAGTAAGCGGGGATTTCGCACCTACGGCATTGCGTGCCAGCCCTGAGACGGGGATTCCAGAAGCAACTCCCGTGGCGACAACCAGTGGATTGGCAGGATTCAGAGGATCTAGGTGCGCTGGTGTCTCACGGAGCAGGGTGAGGGCGATCAGGTTCCATCCCCCAAGGTAGCGCCGATAGAAGGTGTCTCCTGGTTCTTCATACCTAACCTGTTTGTTACTCAAATCAACGTATGCGATCCTGTTCATGTAGCCGGGCATATTGCACCTCGTTGAGAAGAATGTAGACAAGTCGCGGGACAAAGCATTGCCGTGTGGTTCGGTGGCAAAAGGTTCACTTCGCCATCGCTTTCCGTATCATGCAGGAAGCCGATTCAGGAGCCCGCCTTCTCCCCGAACCCTCCTGGTTTTTGAGATTTTAGGACAAGTGCTACAGGTAGTCAATTCCGCCCAATCGAGTGAGAAAAGATCAATCCTCTGTTGCACAGTCAATTTGGCAGGCATTCCTTTCACCGCTATACTTATTTTGTTCCCTGCGGCGAGGTATATCTTTGGGAGTATTGTCCAGAAGGGACTTGAAATGGCTTACCGGCGCTTTTTGTTACTCTTTGTCTTGTTGCTGGCAATGACAGCCCAGCCAGCCTGTCGTCAGGCTGAGCCCAAACCGACGCCAACTCCTACGCCAATTCCTACGCCTTCCCTCACCGGGGCCGAAGCGGTGGCGCGGGAGTACCTGCGCGCTTGGCAAGATCAAGACTATACGCGGATGTATACCTTTCTCTCTCCTTCTGCCATGGCTGCTATTCCCGCAGAAAAATTTGTCTCACGTTACCAGGCTATTGCCGACGAGGCTACCATGACTAGCCTGACGGCCAGTATTCTGGGAGTGCAACGCGCGCTGACTGCCACAGCGCAGGTTACTTTCACCATAACCGTAGATACACGTTTTGTGGGCCAATTTCAGGTAGAGAATGTGCTGGACCTCTCTTATGACGGACAGCGCTGGGGAGTGGACTGGACGCCCAAAGCGATTTTCCCCCTGCTGGTGTGGGATAACCTCGTGCACATGTTCGTCCAGGTGCCTTCACGAGGTAGCATCTACGACCGCTGGGATTTGCCCTTGGCTACGGAAGGGAAGCTGATTACATTGGGCGTAGTGCCAGCGTGGATCCAAGATGAAGCGAAGCTTCTCTCCATCTTGAGCAGAGTACTGGGTCTATCTCAAGAAGCCATCAAGGAGAAATACGCCTACGCAGCACGCCCGGACTGGTTTATGCCCGTTGGTGATATCACTCCCGAAGCGCAACAGGCTTATGAAGCGTTGTTGTCTTCAGAGCCAGGTATCACCTGGCGCGAGAAACCCATACGCGTATACCCTTATGGCAGTCTGGCAGCACAGGTAATTGGCTATACAACCCTTATTGACGCCGAGACGCTGGCACGCCTCAAGGATCAGGGTTATAGCGAAAACGATCGCATCGGCGTAGCTGGACTGGAAGGCTGGGGGGAGTCGCACCTGGCTGGGGCGCGCGGAGGAACCTTGGCCATCATTAGTCCAGATGGCCGTATCGTGTGGACACTCGCTGAACGGCCAGCAGCGGTAAGCAAAAGCATCTACACCACACTGGATATAGAGTTTCAACGCACAGTGGAAAGCATTCTCGGCCAGCAAGTAGGCGCCATTGTTGTGCTGGATGTGCGCAACGGCGATGTGCTAGCAATGGTCAGCCACCCTGGCTATGATCCGAATGTGTTCATTACCGGCACCTCACAGCAACGGCAAGCCTTGCTCAATGATCCTCAACGTCCCTTTTTGAACCGCGCTATCGCTGGCCTTTATCCTCCCGGTTCAACATTCAAAATTGTGACCATGTCTGCGGGCATGCAGGAACTGGGCTTGACTCAACATAGCACTTTTTACTGCGCTGGACAATGGACCGGCCTGGCAGATGGCGCTACACGCTATTGTTGGCTGCGCAGCGGGCATGGTACGCTTAATTTATTGAATGGCTTGGTCCAGTCTTGTGACACCGTTTTCTGGGAAATTGGCAAAGCATTGAATGAGCATGATCCCTATGCTCTGCCGCGCTGGGCGCGCGCTTTTGGCTTGGGCGCCCCAACTGGATTGAATGCTTTGTATGAGGAGGCAGGCTTAATTGCTGATCCTGACTGGAAAGCACAGCACTATTCGGGAGCAGAACAACAGTGGCTGCCACGGGATGCAGTCAATATGGCGATTGGACAGGGGGATGTATTAGTAACTCCCTTGCAGATGGCGAACCTAGTAGCAGCCGTGGCTAATGGAGGCACGTTGTACCGTCCACGGCTGGTGCGGCGCGTAGGCTCATTGATGGGCGATGATATACAGGACTTTCCACCACAGGTGCTAAGCCAGTTGCCTGTCTCACCAGCAAATCTGCAGGTTGTGCAGCAAGCCATGGAAGGCGTGTGCCGGTATGGAACTGCCTCAAGGGCTTTCATTGGTGCTACGATACGCATGGCTGGCAAATCTGGCACTGCAGAAGCTCCTCCTGGTGAACCACATGCCTGGTTTGTAGGCTACGCTCCAGCGGATAACCCGCAAATTGCAGTCGCAGTCGTATTGGAGCATGGAGGCGAAGGGGGACGCAATGCTGCCCCGCTGTTCCGCCAAGTAGTGGAAGCATATCTGGCTTTGCCAAAGAGGTGATGCAAAATCGCTGCACATGCTTTTCCCAAGTTACGTGCTATTGATGCCCGTCCCGTCGTCCATGGCGGGCAGCCAGGAATCCTCCTGCGCGACCCTCTGCAATTGACGGACAAGACCATTATTCTCCCTCAACACTTGGGCCCGATATTGGCACTATGCGATGGCACGAGAGATAGCAATGCCATCTCTGCCGCACTGGCGGTTCGTTTCGGAGTGCGCATCGCGCCAAGCACAGTAGAGCAAGTGCTGTCTGTGCTCGATGATGCCTTGCTTCTGGACAATGAACGTGCGGCAAAAGCACAAGAACTTGAACTACAGGAATATCGCCAGGCTCCCTTCCGTCGCCCTGCCAGTGCCGGGCTGTCCTATCCCGCTGAGGCGGAGGCATTGCGCAGTTTGTTGCAGGGTTATCTGGATGCGGCAAATGACGTGAGCGCTCACCCTGCTGATGGGCGTGGCTTGATCTGCCCGCACATCGATTATGCACGTGGGGGCACCGTGTATGCCCGAGTATGGAAGCGAGCGGCGGAGATGGCACAGGCGGCAGAACTGGTGGTGATGTTCGGTACCAACCACTACGGCGGAGATGGCCGGCTGACCTTCACCCGGCAGCACTATGCCACGCCGTTTGGCATCCTGCCTACAGCGCAGGATGTGGTTGATGCTGTGGCACAAGCAGCAGGTGAGGAGGCAATTTTTGCCGATGAGCTCTACCACCGCAGCGAGTATTCCATTGAATTGGCAGCCGTCTGGCTCCATTATCTCCGTAAAGAGCAACCTTGCTCATTGGTGCCGATCTTGTGCGGCTCCTTTGCGCACTTTGTACGGGGCGAATCCCAGCCACAACACGATCCCACGATCCATGCCGTGCTAGATTCTCTCCGGCACGCCATCGCCGGACGGCGAGTGTTGGTAGTGGCAGCTGCTGATTTAGCACATGTGGGTCCAGCTTTTGGCGGCCAGCCACTGGGATTGTTGGAGCGGGCTCAACTGCAAGCAGCCGACGACGAATTGATAGCACATATCTGTGCAGGTGACGCGGAGGGATTTTTTGCTACCATTCAGCGTACAGGAGACCGCTACAATATCTGCGGATTGCCGCCAATTTATCTAGCGCTGCGCCTGCTGCATCCTGTGCAGGGTGAAAAAATAACTTATCTCCGCTGTCCAGCCGACGAGCAGGGAACGTCCTTGGTATCGGTGTGCGGGATCGTGTTCCGATGAGCCACTTAGCCGCACAATTGGCAGAAACCGCAATTGACAAAGCCAAATAGGGGGTGTAGAATAGAGTTGCCACGCGCCCGTAGCTCAGCGGACAGAGCAGTGGTCTTCGAAACCAAAGGCCGTGGGTTCGAATCCCTCCGGGCGCGTCTTATGCCTGAATGGTGAAATGGTGTAGCATGTCCAAAGTTACGTACCACGAATTCAGGCCCGGACACTGGGTAAAACTGGTGGACGGCAAAATCGTCGGGCGGGCTACTGCTGAAGAAGTGGCTGCCTGGAAACGGGAACAGGCGGCTCAAACCATGATTTGGCAAGATGTGGTACAGCGCACCGCATCAGCAGAGCCCAAGCCAGAAATTCCCCCTGAGAAGCCTTTGCCCGCGCGGAAGGCTTCGCTAGAGTCAGTCATAATTTGGCAAGACGTTTTGAGTCAGATCAGTGGTACTGAGCCACGGAAGGAAGGTCAACTTCGGGAGGCAAAAGTCAAGAAGGAGACGGAGCACATACCTGAAAAGGATGCGCTTAAACCAACCGTGACGCCCCAACTTGTTTCGGCTCAGCCAGCGGCGAAAGCCAAGCCAAAGGATGGGGGAAAACCGGCTGAGCAAGCGGCTAAAGTTAAGCCTGCTCCAACAGCGAAAACTGTGCCCGCTGAAGCAGTGGTTGCTAAACCGGCAACCAAACCCAAGCCTAAGGTGGAAAAAGAAGCCACCGTTGCCAGAAAAGCGGAGGATGTGCCTGCACCAGCGTTGGAAGAGGAAACAAGGATTACTGAACAAGCGCTTTCTGTAGAAGAAACGGTACCTGAAGTAATCCCTCAGCGACCCCGAAAGGCTGAAGCTCGCCGCACAAAAGCCATGGCTCTGAAGCAGACAGTTAGAGCCCAAGTCCGCCCTGAGGAGGAAGCAGCTCCTCCCGAAGTCGAGGAAGCCGAGGCGGAGGCAATGCCCCAACCCGCTTCTACGACTGCCACGCGGCGGACGGCTGCAAAACCCTCCTCTATTGCATCCCGGGAGCAGCCAAGCCAGTTATATTTGTGGATTATGGCAGGCGCATCGGATGACCTCATCGCCACAGTGCGCAGTGGACTAGCACGCTACCAAGAACGGTTTCATCAACCAGCCGAGGTAGTGTTGTGCCATGTAGATGATATGGCGATTCTGGAAAAAGCGAATCTGCCGGTAGATGTGCGACAGGGCAAAGGCGTGCCTCCACGCAGCTTCTGGATCGGGCTAAAGTAGTTACCATGGAAACGGATAAAGTCCAAGAGCCAGTATTGAGTGAGCGCGAACTGGAGATCCTCAAATTAGTGGCTTCTGGTGCCACCAATCAGCAAATTGCGCGTGCGCTGTTCATCAGTGTGAACACAGTGAAAGTGCATTTGCGCAATATTTTCGAGAAACTGGGTGTCGAATCACGCACCGAAGCCTCGACCTATGCCATCCGCAAAGGCTGGATTGTGTTGGAAGGAGTGCAGGTTCCAGCCGAGGCTGAGGAACTACCTTCCCTCTTGCCACGAGAGCGCATTGCTTTGTGGCAACGAGTGTTTTTCTTTGCGGCGGCATTGCTCATCGCGCTTCTTGTCTTTTTCCCTCCATCCCGTACTGCTTCGCCCAGCGCCAGCAGCCCCTTTACGGATCGGACAGAGGGGACGCTTGGCAGCCTATCCGGAACCACCTCTTCTCGTTGGGCCAGCAAAGCGCAGATGCCGACTTCGCGTGCACGGTTAGCTGTAGCTGCCTATGGAGGAAAGATTTACGCCATAGCGGGGGATACCCCGGAGGGAGTGAGTGGCGTGGTGGAGGTCTATGACCCGAGCACGGATACCTGGACACGGCGCACAAGCAAACCACGTCCTGTGCGCAACGTTGGTGCAGCAGTGCTGAACGAGCGCATTTTTGTGCCTGGAGGCTATGATGCGACAGACCAGGCTAGCGCCATCGTGGAAGTCTATGATCCGCAAAGCGATGTATGGAGTGAGGTTGCCCCCTTACCCAGGCCGCTTTTCGCTTATGCCATTGCTGCTGTGGGGGGCAAAATCTATCTGTTCGGAGGTTCGGATGGCATTCGCTATCTGGACACGGTCTTTATTTACGACCCCTCTACAGATACCTGGGCTACCGGTACGCCGATGAGCGAACCCCGCGGATTCTGCGCGGCAGCCGTCGTTGGCGAACGCATCTATGTGCTAGGCGGCTATGACGGGCAGCATGAACTTGCGCTGTGCGAGGTATACGATCCGGCAAAGGAGGGTTCAGGAGAACAGCCGTGGACGCAACGAGCGCCGCTGCAAATGGCACGCGGTGGTTTGGCTGCGGTGGCCATAGAGAATTATATCTATGCAATAGGCGGAGGGTGGACGCAGTATTTGTCCTTCAACGAGCGTTATGACGTAAACCAGGATGCGTGGGCACCTTTTGATTCACCGCTGCTCGGACAGTGGCGAACGCTTGGGGCGGCAACCATTCAAGGAAAAGAAGGAACGGTCATTTATACCATTGGTGGGTGGAGCAACCGCTACCTGAGCACAAACTACGCTTACGAAGCATTTTTCCGCATCTATCTACCTAACCTTTAAACCCTCATACATGCCTCATTATGTCGTTCTGCACTGTAAAGGGAGGAAGCAATGACGCTTTATATTGAGTTTACAGTCAATGGTGAACCAGTGCGGGCTGAGGTCGTTGACCCCAAGACCACCCTGCTTTCCTATTTGCGCGATGTATTGCACCTAACAGGGCCAAAGAACGGTTGCGGGCAAGGGCACTGTGGTGCCTGTACGGTCATTGTCAATGGCAAGGCTCAGCGTTCCTGTTTGCTGCGCCTGGAACGATTGGCAGGAGCCCATGTTGAGACGGTGGAGGGCTTAGCCAAGGGTGGCCGCCTTCATCCCTTGCAGGAGGCGTTTATTGAGGAGGGAGCAATCCAATGTGGCTTTTGCACCCCGGGTATGTTGATGGCCTCTAAAGCGTTGTTGGATCGCAATCCAGACCCAAGCGATGAAGAGATACGCGATGCCCTGAAGGACAACCTTTGCCGTTGCACTGGATATGTCTCTATTCTCCGTGCAGTGAAAAAGGCAGCGCAGCGGCTGCGAGCACAAAGCCTACCTTCCGAAGCAATCGCCCCGCCTACCGCATGGGACGTGGTAGGCAAGGATGTGATGCGCAAGGATGCCTGGGCAAAAGTTACCGGCACACTGAAGTACGCTGATGATTTGTATGTGCCGGGGATGTTGCACGCCAGGGCATTGCGCAGCGCTTATCCCCATGCGGAAATCCTGGCGATTGACACATCCGAGGCAGAAAAGATACCAGGGGTAGTGGCTGTGTTGACGGCAAAGGATGTCCCAGGGCGCAATCGCTTTGGCTTGGTCGTTGCTGATCAGCCTGTCTTGGCTGATGACCGCGTACGCTATGTAGGCGATGCAGTAGCTTGCGTCTATGCTGAGAGCATTGCAGCGGCTGAAGAAGCACTGAGCAAGATCAAGGTAGAGTACAGAGAACTAGAGGTCGTATCCACTCCGCAGCGCGCGATGGAGCCTGACGCTCCCCGCATTCACGAAAAAGGCAATATATTGGCTGAGCACCACGTACGCAAAGGGGATGTCGAAGCCGCTTTCCGTGAGGCTGACATTATCGTGGAAAATACGTACTACACTCCTTTCGTAGAACATGCGTATTTAGAGCCAGAGGCTTGCCTGGCTTGCCCTGATGGAGAAGGGGGTGTGGCGATCTGGGTGGGGAGCCAGGGACCATACGTGGATCGCGCCCAAGTTGCTGCTTCCCTCGCTTTGCCACCAGAGAAGGTGCGCATTGTGCATACTCCAATGGGCGGTGGTTTTGGTGGCAAAGAGGATATCACTGTTCAAATTCTAGCAGCGCTTGGGGCAGTGCGCACAGGTCGGCCGGTCAAGATGGTATTGCCCCGCCCGGATTCCATCCGGGTGAGTACCAAACGCCATGCTGAGTACCTGCATTACAAGACCGCCGCTACTTCCGATGGCAAGTTGCTTGCTGTGGAAGCCACCATCATTGGCGATACTGGCGCCTATGCTTCTGTAGGGGCGTCGGTGCTTTTCCGCTCCGCTACCTTTGCTTGTGGGCCTTATGTAGTGCCCAATGTCAAAGTAGATGCCTATGCAGTCTATACCAATAACCCGCCTGCGGGGGCCATGCGGGGATTCGGCAGCCCTCAGGTTGCCTTCGCTGCAGACTGTCAGATGGACGAAATAGCCCACCGCCTGGGTATGGATCCCTTCGAATTCAGGTTGCGCAATGCACTGGAAGCCGGGGCTATCACGGCTACTGGGCATCTGGTTACAGAAAGCATCGGGGTCAAAGAATGCTTGACCGCTGTACGAGATGCGCTTGCTGCGCAACCGCTGCCCCAGCCCACGAAAGGCAAGCGGCTGGGCGTTGGGATTGCAGCAGCCTACAAGAACGTTGGATTGGGTCCGGGTGTGGAGGACAAAGCGGGCGCTATCGCTGAAGTGGACGCGGAAGGCCATCTCATCCTGCGTGGAGGATGTATTGACATGGGCCAGGGGCAGGATACTGTCATGGCACAAATCGCCGCCCAGACGCTGCAGATACCCTACCGTGATATCGTTGTCGTGACTGGCGACACTGCCTCGTGCCCTGATTCGTTTATGACCACTGCCTCAAGAGCCACTTTGTTCCAAGGTAATGCTGTCCAGATGGCGGTAGCGAGGCTCCGTGAGAAACTGCTCGATTATGCATGCAGCCAATTTGATTTGCAGCGGGAGACCGTAACCTTTGAGGCAGGCTGCGTTCGGGATAGAACTACTGGGGTTGCGATTTCGCTCGCTGAATTGGCACGCCAGGCAGCACGGCAGAATTATCGCCTTTTCGCTGAGGCGTATTATGAAGGGCCTGAATGCTATCGCAACCTCGAATTTGACGAGAGGCGATTTCTAGAAAATCCCGATCAATACCGCGTGCATGTAGCGTATTGCTTCTGCGCTCAGGCGTGCATTTTGGAGGTGGATGAGTGTAGTGGTGAGGTGCGTGTGCTCAAGATCATCGCCGCGCAAGACGTTGGCAAGGCTATCCATCCCCAGAACATCCGAGGGCAGATCGAAGGCGGCGTGGTCATGGGCATGGGCTATGCGCTTTCTGAGGAGTTTGTCGTAGACGAGGGTTATGTTGTCACGGACACATTGCGCAAGTGCCAAGTCCCACGCATCACCCAGGTCCCGGAGATTGTGCCCCTGATTGTTGAGGATCCCCATAGTCAGGGACCTTTTGGAGCCAAGGGCATGGCTGAACTTTCAGTGGCATCCAGTGCTCCAGCGATTGCCAATGCCATCCATCATGCTTTGGGTGTGCGCATTCGGGCGCTGCCCATTACGCCTGAGAAGATCCTCGCTGCCTTGCAGCAGGCGTCTGCTCCAGGCTAGCTGACCTCTGTCCGCTGGCAAAGTCGCTTCCATCCTAAAGGAATGCAGGGAGATCAATCTGAGCGGCTGTCAGGCTGGCGGGAACTAGCGGAATTCACTTCCTGTGTCTGGCCCTTGCGAAAGTCCACAAAGCGATACCCTACCCCGCGTTCATTGAAGATATATTTAGGGTGGCTGGGATCGGGCTCTATTTTCTGACGTAAATAGGTAATATACAGCCGCAGCAACTGGGTGTCGTCGCGGTACTCATAACCCCAGACTTTGGAGAGCAATGTTTCGTGGGTCATCACCCAGCCAGCATTGTTGACCAGATGATAGAGCAAACGGTATTCGGTAGGCCGTAGTTTGACGCGCTTGCCCCGTACAAGAACTTCGCGCCGCTGAAGGTCAACCGCCAGGTCCTCGTCAATGACAATGGTCGTCTTCTGCCCTGGCGAGGGCATTTCCGCACGGCGTAAGGCAGCTTTGACCCGGCTTGCCAATTCACGCGGCGAAAAGGGTTTCGTGATGTAATCGTCGGCACCCAGTTCCAAGCCTCGTACTTTGTCCTCTTCCTCAGCCTTTACCGTCAGCATAATGACGGGCACATTGGAAATCTGCCGGATGCGCTCCAGCGTTTCATATCCATCCATCTCGGGCATCATGATGTCCAGGATAACGAGGTCAGGCAGTTCATCACGCACTTTCTCAATGGCTTCCATCCCGTTGGATGCTGTACTGACTTGATAGCCTTCCAATTCCAGGTTCATGCGTACAAAACGCAGCATGCGCGGTTCATCATCTACAATTAGGATATGTTTTTTTGCTTCGGTCATGTCTGGTTCTCCTTTTTAAAGCGGCTAGCGTGGATGGGTGAGCAACGAGTAATGAGTAACGAGTGACGGGTTATGGCTGTCTAAGCGGTAGGGTGAAACGAAAAGTAGCGCCCTGACCTGGAGTGCTTTCCACCCAAATGCGTCCGCCATGCCCTTCTACAATTGCTTTGCACAGGAACAGCCCCAATCCAACGCCTTGGGTACGGCGGCCTAGGCCAGAATCGACACGATAGAAAGGTTCGAATAGCCTGGATTGTTTCTCCAAAGGGATACCGGGTCCGGTGTCCGAAACATACAACTCCACATAATCGGGATAGACACGCCCTCCCACTCGAATGGTGCCGCCTTCAGGCGAGTACTTGATGGCATTGCTGATGAGATTCGAGAAGACTTCTTGCAAGCGCTCTTCATCGGCTAGAACAGGAGGGAAATCTTCTGGGAAGTCCAGTTGTAGGTCATGTTTGGTAGCCTGAACACGAAAACGTCCTACGGTTTTCGCGGCCAGTTTGGGAATAGCCACATCGCTTAATTCCAGTTTCAACATCCCTGCCTGGATACGGGAAGCCTCGAGCAGGTTATTGATCAAATGATGCAAGCGATCGCTTTCCTCTTCAATGATCTCCAGGCTTTCGCGCACCGTGTTTTCATCCCAATGGGCGTCTTCACGGCGCAAGGTGCTGGCATAACCTTTGATCAAAGCCACCGGTGTTTTGAGCTCATGTGAGATCACGGAGATGAACATGGCTTTCATCTCTTCTGCTTCACGGAAGCGAGTCACATCGTGCACATTGCCGATGATATTGACCAGTGTACCTTCGTTATCATAGAGGGGGGAGTAGGTAATGCTGACGCTGGTGCGATGACCGTCCGTGCGGATAATGTCGCCTTCTATCTGCAGTTTTCCTTCATTTTGCAGCGCTCGTAGGGGGCATTCTGTTTCGCACAAGTGAATACCTTGTGCGTTGCGCAGCGCGATCACGCGCCAGCATGGCTGACCATGAGCCTGTTCTGCTGTCCAACCGGTCATCTCAGCTAGAGCGCGGTTCATGATCTCAATACGGCATTGAGCATCCAGGATAAGTACGCCGTCCGCACTGTTCTCGATAATGGCCTCCACCCGCCGTTTTTCTTCCGCCAGTTGCTGGTAGAGCGTTGCATTGCGCACGGCAATCGCCGCCTGGTCAGCGAAGCTGGAAAGCACTTGGCGGTCATCGGCAGAAAAGGCTGTATCATGGGTGCGGAAGACGTAAATCAAGCCGATCAATCTGTCGTCCAAAGTGAGAGGCAGCCCCACAACCTGGCGCAAGTTGATGCCAGCGCTGGCTGCCACCAGCCGCAAGCGAGTGTAAAGATCAGGCATGGGCCAATGGGTGCGTTGCAGAGGGATATCGGTCAAAAGAGGAGCAAAGAGTTGGAGTGTGCTTGGAGGAAGCCCTATGCTAGCGCGCACGTGAAATGAACCATCTCGTCCCTGCAGCGCGATCAGACCTGCTTCGCCGCGCAGCATCTCTACTGCCTTACTAATGATTAGCTGTAGCAAGGAAGGCAGGTCAAGCCGAGCGGTCATTGCACGGCTGATGCTCAGTAGATAATCTCGCTGTCGCTGCAGGTAATCTTGCACGTACGCCAATTCTACGCCCCCTATGCCCCATAGGATACTACATTTCAGAGAGGCTGTCAATGTATGTGAAGATTTGCGCTGTGCATGGTCATATGCTATACTGGTGGTGACCTTAATCGAAAATATCTGCAGAGGAGGTTTCGCCCAGTGATGGAATTTATTAGCGTTGTCATACCCGTTTACAACGAAGAAGCCGCCATTGGTAGTGACTTGGATGTCATCAAACAGACAATGGATGCTACGGGCAAGCCCTACGAAATCATCGTAGTTAATGATGGCTCTACCGATCGCACGGTGGAAATTGTATCCAGCCGACCATGGGTGAAACTTCTCCATCATGACCAGAACCGGGGCACGGGCGCGGCGCGCACCACGGGGATCAAGGCGGCAAAGGGGGATGTCGTCATCATGACGGATGGCGATGGCACTTATCCCAACCGGGACATGCCTAGGCTGCTGCAGCAGATGGAGCAATGCGACATGGTCATTGGTGCACGAATCCAGGAACAGGGTACGTGGAAACTGCTGCGGACGCCAGCCAAATGGTTTATCCGCAACCTTGCTGCTTACTTAACAGGGACTAAAATCCCTGACTTGAATTCTGGATTCCGTGCTTTCAAAAAAGACATCGCTCTCAAGTATTTGAACATCCTGCCGACGACACATTCCTGGGTCAGTACGCTTACCATTGCCTTTCTCAGCGATGGTTACTCGGTCAAATACATTCCCATTGACTACTACAAGCGCAAAGGCAAGTCCACATTCCATCCCTTTACCGATACGTACAACTATCTCACCCTAGTCGTACGAGCCGTTATGTATTTTAACCCACTGAAAGTGTTCTTGCCTATCAGCCTATCGCTTTTTGCTATCGGTGCAATCAAGGGGGTCTATGACCTCATTGCGTACCACTTTCATTTCGCGCCATCGACAGTACTCATGCTTCTCACCGCGATTCAGATCACTGTCTTAGGCTTGCTAGCGGATTTGATCGTTAGAAGGACGAAGTAACCTTTTATTGGAATCGTCCCCAGCCAAAACTAGCCTTTAATTCCTCGCAATATACGGCGATACTATCTGCATCCCCGGGCTTTAGGTGACTAGGCACAGTAAGCACTAGCCATTCCTGTTCGTACGCCCTCTGCTCAAGCCTTGCCAAAATCGCCACAGCGTGATCTAGATCTTCGCCTTTGACCAAGCGGATATCCACAGGGGGACTTTGACCGTCGTAAGTAAAGCCACTGATCACAATGGTTTGCAAGCCCGCCATAACCGCTTTACCAGAGACAGCATGTTGGGTGTCTTGAAAAACAGCACTGTAGCCAATTGGGATGACAGGCTCATCAGGGGCAGGGGTTGATGCTGTTGGCCATACTTTCATCGTGGGGGTAGCGGGAGGCTTGGTCAGAGTTGGCTGCGCCAAAGGCGTTGGCACTATTGGAGTGGGTGTAGCAACGGACCGACAACCACTCCATATGAGCAAAACTAGGATGAATAAAGCACTGAAACGGATTTTGGTCACCGGTGAGCTCCTTGGATTTGGATTTACGGATTAGTACCATTATAATGGATTTCGCTTTTTTAGCGAAATTTTCCCTCGGAATTTCATGACCAACTCTGAAAAACAGAGGGGCACCTATTCCCAAGACCTGTAGGTGAGTTTGTGAAAGTCGGAATGCTTACATCCTCCTATCCGCGCTTCGAGGGGGATATTGCGGGAACATTTGTACGCTCTCTGGCAGAAAACATTGCCGCGTTAGGCCATGAGGTGCACGTTTTGGCTCCCTATGATCCAGTGGTTAAAGAACCCCATGGATCTGTCGAGGTCCATCGTTTCCGGTATTTTGTGGGAAAGCGTTGGTACTTGATCGGTTATGCCAAATCCTTAGAGAAAGACGTTTCGCTGAGGAAAGTGGTGTACCTATTGTTGCCTTTCTACACCGTTGCGGCATTTCGGGAATTGTGCCGCCTGCAGCGCCTGTTTGCGTTGGATGTGATCCATGCTCATTGGGTCGTCCCAAGCGGTCCAGTCGCTGCACTTGCATCCAAGCGCACTCATACCCCTCTGGTTATAAGCCTGCATGGCTCTGATGTCTTTATGTTAGAGCGGAACGTTTTAGCGAATTGGGCTGCGCGCTGGGCTTTTGCGCACGCCAATCAAGTTACCGCCTGCAGTGCAGACCTGCTAGAACGGGCACAGAGACGTGGCCTTTCATCACGCAAAGCCCGATTGATCCCCTATGGTGTAGCTCATGATCATTTTCGAGAAGACCCCGATTCTCGTTATGCCCTGCGTGAGCAGCTTGGGATTGCTTCAGATGCTCCTGTTGTCTTGGCTTTGGGCCGGCTAGTGTACAAAAAAGGCTTTGAGTACTTAGTACGCGCTATGCCAGAGCTCATCAAGCGATTTAGTAACGTACGGGTGATCATCGCAGGTGAAGGTCCATTGCGCGAGGATTTATTGCGTTTGGCTCAAGAATTGGGCGTACAGGATCATTTGGTACTAGTCCGTGGTGTGCCATGGACAGATACTCCTCGATATTTGAATCTATGTGATGTGTTTGTTGTACCATCTGTACACGACCACAAGGGCAATGTAGATGGGTTACCCAATGTGCTACTGGAAGCAATGTCCTGCGGCAAACCCGTAGTAGCCACCCGGGTAGCCGGCATACCTGAAGTCATCGTTGACCAACAAAACGGCCTGCTCGTGGAAGAAAAGGATCCCCATCAATTAGCGCTAGCAATTGCTGAGCTACTGGCATCTCCAGCACTCGCCCAGCAATATGGTAAGGCATGTAGAGCCAAGGTTGAGGAACATCTAACCTGGAGGCTAATCGCACAACGTATGGTGGGAGTATATGAACAAGCGATCGCCGCACATAGGTGAAGACAAGGCTGCAGTGCCAGCAGACCTCTATAACCGCGAGTATTTTCTTACCGAGTGCAACGGTTATCATGAATTCCTGAAAGGCAACATCACCTCCCGGTTACAATTTGCGTTGCGCTTGGCTGGGGAACTGAGCGGCAAAAGGGTCTTGGATGTTGGCAGCGGACGTGGGGAAGTAGTGTGGTACTGTGCAAACAGTGGCGCTACTGCATGTGGTATTGATTACTCGCCAGAGGCGATAAGCCTAGCCAAGGGGGCTGCAGAGCTCTACAGCACACAGATAAGCGGCAGACCAGCCCATTTTCAACTGGCTGATGCAGCGCACTTGCCTTTCAAACGAGGTGTGTTTGATGTGATCTTTATGTTGGATATTGTGGAGCATCTCTACCCGGAACAATTGCAGCATGCACTTGAGGAAGCCCATCGTGTGCTCAGAGAGAAAGGAGTGCTTATCATCCACACTATGCCGAATCTATGGTACTACCGTATTGGCTACCCCCTTTATCGTATTGTGCAACGAATACGCGGCAAGAAGCTTCCCCGAGACCCACAACAACGCTGGCAATTTGTATCCGCAGTCCATGTGAATAAGCAGGATATCTGGCGATTAAAACGGGCATTACAAGATGCTGGCTTTCAGGCCAAAGTATGGCTGGAACCAACCCAGTCGTACCAGGAAGAGAAAAACAGATTCGTGCGCTTCTGTATGCACGCCCTATCCCACTACTATCCATTCCGGTGGGTATTCTGCGACGACATTTTTGCCCTGGCTAGGAAAAGATAATGCGAATTGCTATTGATGCGCTGGGTATTACTCAGCCTGGTGGCGGGCGCTCTGCTACCCTCAATTTACTAACCGCTCTTTTCCAAATAGACCAAGAGAACGCCTATCTGCTCTTTGTGGATGAAAGGGAGCAAGCGCTCACAGCCCCTCACGTGCGACAATATGCCACTGGCGTAAAAGGCCGCTTTGCTGCCAGGTTGTGGGCACAATTGGCTTTGCCGATTATCTTACGAAAGGAACGTGTTGACCTCGTACACTATGCCAAAAACCTAGGCGCATTCTTCACGCCAGGGGCAACCGTAGTCACTGTTTATGACCTCAGTATTTTGATCTGTCCTGATGTTTACCCCTGGAGTGACCGCATCTATTGGCGGTTTATCGAACCGCTTACCTTGCAACAAGCACAGCGGATTATTGCCATTTCCGAAGACACAGCGCGCGATATTGTTACCTATTACAAAATACCTAGGGAACGTATCCAAGTCATTTATCCCGGCTGTGATCCCCGCTTTCGCCCCTTACCTGCTGAAGAGGTGGCCCGGGTCAAACAGAAGTATCACCTCCCCGATACGTTTATCCTGCATGTGGGCAGCATCTCGCGCAAAAAGAATTTATTGACTCTGGCGCGTGCTATCGCTAGCCTGAGGAAGAGAGGGGTTGCTTCCAAATTGGTGCTGGTGGGACGAATTTATGAAAAGGCCCGTGATGACGCTCTTTTCCGTTATATTCAAGAAGAGAAATTATCCGACGAAGTTATCTGGCTGGGAGCTGTCCCAGATGCAGACCTTGTGGCTATTTATAACTGTGCCACAGTCCTGGCTTTTCCGTCCCTTCAGGAAGGGTTTGGCTTAGTGCCCTTAGAAGCTATGTCGTGCGGCTTGCCTATTGTAACCTCAGGCTCCGGTGCTATCCGCGAGGTAATTGGCAACGCAGGAATGATTGTGGATAACCCTAAAGATGAAGCCGAATGGGCTTGCATCCTGGAGCATGTACTGCGGGATCGTAGTCTACAGGCACAGTTGCGCCTACAAGGCTTAGAGCGTGCGCGCCGTTTTTCCAATGAAGAAGCCGCCAAGCAAGTGTTACAACTTTACCATCAAGTGGTTGGCAAATAAGGGTTACAACGAACGTGCAGATGAAAAGCCTCTTTCAGTTACCGAAATGGACCAGAACCGTTGCCACAATATTCATAGTGGGCCTCTCCTTCATCTACCTAGGCTATCATCTCATGCACGGCTTGAGGCAAATTGATCTGGCTGAATTCAGGCCGCGCCCTATTCCCTTAATCCTAGCCATATTGCTTTATACCATAGGAGTTCTGATAGGCAGTTTATGCTGGTCATTCATTCTGACGGGATTAGGGCAAGAACTCTCTCTGCGCACCAATATCAAGGTCCACCTTAGCGCAAACATCGTCAAATACCTACCTGGCTACGGCTGGCAGATACTGGGCAAAGCTTACCTCTGCAATCGCCAAGGGATCCCTAGTGGGCTCATCGGTGTAAGCCTGGCACTGGAATTCTTCAGCATTGTGTTAACGGGGTTGTGGGTGATTGTTTTGACCGTGCCTGAAACGTTGCTACACGCCTGGGGTTTAGCAAAGCTGAGCCCATGGCGGTTGCCGGGTATGGCGTTCCTGACTGCCCTGCTCATTGTTGCGCCGCGATTGCTCCAGCGTATGCTGCAGTATGTGGGTATGCGGCGTAAGCATGCTTACCAGCTTCGGATTGTCTACAAACCATTGTGGTTCATGCTGGTTCTGATGATCCTCGCATGGCTGCTATTGGGGGCGACGCTCTATACGCTTACCAGCGCTCTCTATCCAGTAGCCCTTACCGATTTGCCGTCTCTGACTTTCGCCTGGGCAACTTCTTCCCTTTTCAGTTTGGCAGTCATCTTCGTCCCCACAGGGCTTGGAGTGAGGGAGGGGATGCTCGCTTTTCTCCTTGGATTCCATCTGCCGATGGCATTGGCAGCCATTATAGCAATTTTGGCACGAGTGATTTCGATCGTCAGCGAGGCGTTTTGCTTCTGGGTTGCTCAGCGGTTATAGGCACCAATGGCGTTAGGTAGTAAAATCACCCAAACGGGTTATTGAAAAATAATGGATTCTATGATATGATAGAAATAGTTCTAGCGCGGTCAATGGCGCAGAGGATTATTCGTGTTTGCAGAGGGAAAACCATTGATGATAAAGAAGAAAGGAGAAAGGTAAATGAAAAAATTGTTTCGCTTGCTTTTGATCGTTGCGCTTGTCGTCATTAGCCTGCAAATGGCATCCGGTATGGTGGGTGCTCAAGGCTCTTGGGTTTCTGGCTTCATGATTCAGAACCAAGATACAGAGAACCCAGCGAATGTGACTATCCAGTTCTATTGGGCGGAAGGCACGCCTAACGCAGGTACGCTGGCGCACTCGTTCACCGACACCATCCTTGCTGGTAAGGCAAAATCCTACTATACGCCGAGCATTGCTGGCTTGCCTGACGGTTTCATCGGTTCGGTGGTCATTGGATCTGATCGGCCAGTAGCGGCGATCATCAATACCCAGCTCCCATCCGGAAGCGGAGCTAGCCCAACCAGTCCGAACCGTGTAGGTACGGCAAGCGGCGTGCCAGAGGCACAGGCCGGCACCACGATGTACGTAACGCAGGTCATGAAGGCGGCCTACGGCGGCTGGAGTTCCTATATCGCTGTGCAGAATACCACCGCCGATACTGCATCTGTCACGGTACGATACTATGATGCTACCGGTACCGAGGTAGCGACGAATACGCAAACTCTGCACCCCTATTCAACCTATGTATTCCGTCAGGAGAATGAAGCAGGGCTGCCTGCTGGCTTCGCTGGCTCGGCAAAGATCGAGGCAAACAAGAACATTGCAGTGATCTGCAACTTCTACAACGTCGGCACCAGCGATGCAACCGCTCAGTTCCACAGCTACAATGGATTGCCGTCTGGGGCTACTAAGCTGTACGCTCCGCGCGTGGTCAAGAATTACTATGAGTATCAAAGCGGCTTGAGGGTGCAGAATGTAGGGTCAGCACCGACTACTGTCACAGTGGAGTACAAGTTCGGTACTAATACCTATACGCAGACCTCACCCGCTATTGGACCAGGCCAGGCATGGGGGCCATATATGGGTAGCCCAGCGCAGTTGCCACCAGAAATGGCTACCGTCTCTGGTTCCGGCTCAGCGATTATCACTGCCAGCCAGCCAGTTATTGCTACGGTCAACGAGGATAACCGCACCAAGGGCCAGGGCATTACGTACAACGCCTTCCTCGATGGCCAGGCGACTACCACGGTGCTCTTCCCTCAGGTTACTTCCAAGTTCTATGGATACTGCAGTGGTATCCAGATTCAGAATGTGAGCGATGAGGAAGGCACTTTCACCGTTACGTATTCGATGTCTGGGCGGACGGATGTGGTCGTTGGGCCGCTCACACTCGGTCCTGGTCAGAGCTGGAGCCAGTTCTTGCCGAACGTAATACCTGGGCAAGACTTTAACGGTTCCGCGGTTGTAGTGTGCACCAAGAACATTGTGGGCATTGCCAACATGTCTCACCGCAGTGATGTGGATACGCGCTATCCGATGAACTACGGAGACAACTTCACTACCTACAACGGCATCAACAAATAACCTCGGTGCTAGATCTTGATAAAGAGCCGCCAGATTTACCTGGCGGCTCTTTGTTTACTGCTTACCAGGATCTATGCGACAAGGTGAACTTGTTGTTTTTTGTTCCCATCACTTGATGTTGCAGAAGGATTACATGTTGTGAAGAAGTGGCTCATTAGGCTGTTGAAATCCCTCCATTTGTACAGACCAGCGAAAATCATCAAAGATTATATAGCGTACTACGCTCCTTGGACCCTGCGTCACCGTCGTGCATTGATCGCATTCTATGCGCAATTTATTAAAGAGGGTGACTTGTGTTTTGATATCGGGGCGCACACAGGGGAAAGGGCGCGCATTTTCAGAGAATTAGGAGCAAAAGTAATCTGTGTGGAGCCACAGCGCCCTTGTCTAAGGCAACTCTACCAGCGGTTTGGCAACGATCCATATGTAATTATCGTTGACAAAGCTGTTGGCACGCAGGAAGGGTATGCAGAGCTAGTGGTATGCGAAGAGGCTCCGGAAATCTCTACGATGTCCCGGAAATGGAGAGAGGAAGGCAGGTTTTCCAGAGAGCATGAATGGACCCACTCAGAGCAAGTCGTTGTAACTACGCTAGATGCCCTCATCCAAACGTATGGTGTACCTGCTTTCTGCAAAATTGATGTAGAAGGTTATGAAGAAGCAGTGCTCAGAGGCCTGACGCGACCTATCCCCGTCATTTCGTTCGAATTCGTCAAAGAGTTTCTCCCGGAAGCCAAACGCTGTATGGACTATCTCCTCTCCATAGGGCCGGTTGTTTTCAATGCTTGCATTAATGACTCTACGCAATGGCTCTTCCCCACCTGGGTAACTGCGAATATCCTCTATGAAGCCCTGCTATCTATAGACAATGCACTCCTCTGGGGAGATATTTATGCCAGGTCTCAAGTTATGGAACCCCTTTCCCTTATATCTTTCAGCTAGATCAGGCATATCTCTCCCAATCTTATGTGAAAGCAGATACGCTTTGTTTGACAAATAGTGGATTTGTGGTTATAATTTTGCCTCGAAACAGCGCTGTCTCTTATGAGAGGGCCACCCGTTGCTTGCCGTCATTGGATCGAAGGGATTCCGCCTCTTGTTTCCACGGCTCTCTTCATGCGAAGAGCAGACGGGGCTCGCACGTCATTGAGGACATGAGTAAAGATGTCTAGATAGGCTCTGCGGCGAGCCAAGCTCTCCTGGAAGGAGTTCAGCGCTTTTTGGTTCTGAGCGGTTATTGAACCAAAAGGCGCAGAATGTGGTGAAAAGTTAAAAAGAAATACTACGGTGCTTCTTCCGTCTTGTGATGAGTGCCATCTATATCTGTGAACCAGCAGTTTGCAGGACTCAAAAGGGGGTGATTCTACCTTAGCCAAACCAGGTGAACCGCTGGGCTTTTACACCGGGGTGGGGTCCCTTTGGTTTCCAGCTTGTAGACCACAGAAAGAAGGAGGGCAAAAGTGAAAAGCAAGGTTTGGACTCTCATCGCTGTTTTCGTGGTAATTAGTATGGTGCTGGCGTCCTGCCGACCAGCGGCTACGCCAACGCCCACGCCGACACCCAAGCCGACTCCTGTTCCGCCCACGCCAGTGCCACCAACAGCCACGCCAAAACCCAAGCTCAAAATCACAGTGGCTACTGATGCAACCTGGCCGCCGTTCGAGTACGTTGATGAAACAACCAAAGAGTTTGTGGGCTTCGACATTGACCTGATGAAGGCTATTGCCGAAGCAGCTGGCTTTGAGGTGGAATTCGTCAACGTCGCTTGGGATCCTCTGCTAGCAGGTATGGCCACTGGCCAATACGACGCGGCCATCTCGGCCATGACCATCACGGAAGAGCGGGCGAAGCAATTTGATTTCTCTGAACCCTACTACAACGCTGGCCAGCTCATCGCCGTGCGCATCGATGATGACCGAATCAAAGGTCCAGCAGACTTGGCGGGCAAAGTAGTAGGAGCGCAGCTTGGTACGACCGGCGCTATGGAAGTGGAAAAGATCGCTGGGGCCACGCTCAAGAACTATGACACGATTGACCAGGCTTTCCTGGATCTCATCAATGGTCAGATTGACGCCGTGGTGGCTGACAACCCATTGGTGGCGGGTTATGTCGGGAAATACGCGGACAAGATCAAGAGCGTTGGCGAGCCCTTCACCGAGGAGTACTACGGCATTGCCGTGAAGAAGAACGCACCTGAGATCTTGGAAGCCATTAACAGAGGCCTCAAGGCGGTAAAGGAGAAGGGAATCATCGCCCAACTCGAGGAGAAATGGATCAAGGCAGCAGTAGCCGCTGCACCAGAACCGACACCGGAAGCAGCGTGCGTATTGAAGTCGGTGGAGAAGGTGGATGACTATACCGTACGGTTCACTTTCCATCGTCCCCATGCTCCCTTCCTGGCGCAGTTGGCTTCGGCGATGATGCCCATGGTGAGCCCTGCCGCGGTAATGAAGTATATGGACGAGAGCTTCCGGAACCCCGTAGGCACAGGGCCGATGAAGTTTGTAGAGTGGAAGCCAGAGGACACCATCACCATCGTACGCAACGACGATTACTGGGGTGAAAAAGCCAAGCTGCAGAAGATGGTCTTCCGTGTCATCAAAGAGGATACGGCCCGGCTTTTGGAACTGCAGGCAGGGACGATTGACGGTGCCGACAGCATCCGGCCTGATGACATCCCCGTGGTCAAAGCGGATCCGAATCTGGCGTTGTACCTGCGCCCGGCATTCACCATCGGCTACCTGGGCATGAACACGGACCGTGAACCCTTCAATAAGCTTGAAGTGCGCCAAGCCATCAACCATGCTATTGACAAGCAGGCCATTGTCAACGCTGTTGCACCTGAGACAGGGCAGCCAGCCAGTCAATACCTGCCGCCATTGATGTGGGGCTACAACGAAGATATTGTGGATTATGAGTATAACCCCGCCAAGGCGAAGGAACTGCTGGCCAAGGCCGGTTATCCTGATGGCTTCGAGCTGTACTTGTGGTACCTGCCGGTGCGCCGCTCCTACTTCCCTGAGGCAAAGCTGATCGCGGAGATTATCCAAAGCCAACTCAAGGCGATTGGCATTAACTGCCATCTGGTGACCTACGACTGGGGCACTTACCTGTACAAGATTCGCCACGACGAAGCTGACCTGTGGATGCTGGGCTGGATGTCTGACTTTGGCGATCCGGATAACAACCTGTTCACCTTCTTCAGCGGCTCTACTGATAGCTGGGCCAAGGGCCCGCCTGACAAGGAACTGTATGACCTGCTGGTCAAAGCCAGGTCAGAGCCTGACATCGCCAAACGCACCGAGTTGTACAAGCAAGCCAACCAGCGCATCCACGACATTGCTCTGGGCGTACCGATCATGCACAACGCGGGCGCCTTCGCTGCCAAGAAGGAAATCAAAGGCATCGTCCCCGACCCATTCTATTTGGAGTACTGGTGGGATATCGAGACCCCCACTGGCACGTTCATCTGGGGCCGGGCTGGAGATGCTGTGGGCTTGGATGCTTGGGACGAGACGGACGGCGAATCCTTCATGGTCACCAACCAGATCTTTGAAGGATTGTACGCCCGGAAGCCAGGTTCGACCGAAATCGAGCCGAAGCTAGCCGATGGGATGCCTGAAGTCTCCGCCGACGGTTTGGTTTGGACGATCAAGCTCAAGAAGGGCATCAAGTTCCATGACGGCACGGACTTTAATGCCGATGCGGTGGTCTTTAACATCGAGCGGGCTTGGGATCCGAACCATCCTTACCGCAACACCGCCCACACCAATGAGTATGTCTACTTTGCTGACTTCTTTGGCGGATTCAAGGGAGAATAGGTTCGTCTGCAATGCAATCTAACCTACAGTGCAGGGAGGTTCTTCTCCCTGCACTGTAGCCTGACAAGGGGATAGACATTGACTCGCTATATTGTCCAGCGTTTGATATTATTGTTTTTTGTTTTATTGGGGATTTCGGTCATCACTTTTACTATGATGCACCTCGTTCCAGGCACCCCTGCTGATGTCATGCTGGGGGAGCATGCTACGGACGAGAAAGTGGCGCGCTTCAGAAAAGCCTATGGCCTTGATGACCCCATCCTTATCCAATACCTGCGTTATCTGAGCAAAATCGCACGGGGCGATTTTGGACGTTCTGTGCGTACTAATTTTCTGGTCACAGAGGAGTTGGCGCAGCGGCTGCCGGCCACGGTGGAACTCACTTTAGGCGCCATGTTTGTGGCGTGCCTAATTGGAATCCCGGCGGGCATTCTCGCTGCCTATCATCATAATTCGTTTTTCGACTTGATTACCATGATTGGCAGCCTCATCGGTGTCTCTATGCCCGTTTTTTGGCTTGGTTTGGTCCTGAGCTATATTTTTGGCTTCCGACTGCACTTGCTCCCCCCTTCTGCCCGCCTGACGGTGGGAGTGGAATTGCCTACCATCACGGAAGTGTACAACCTGCGTGCCATCTTTACTGGCTCCTTTGGCAACAAAATCATCGCGCTCAGTGACTTTCTCTCGAATTTTTACATTTTCACTGCATTGGTCACTGGCAATCCAGAAGCCTTCATTGATGCTCTGAAGCATCTCATTCTCCCTTCTCTGGCTCTGGGTACCATTCCTATGGCGAATATTGCGCGCATGACCCGTAGCAGCCTGCTCGAGGTCCTGGGACAGGACTATATCCGCACTGCCCGGGCAAAGGGCTTGTCGGAACGCGTGGTCATCCTAGTCCATGCTTTAAAGAATGCGTTCCTGCCCATTATCACCGTTATCGGCCTCCTGTTGGGTGGCCTGTTAAGCGGCGCTATTTTGACCGAAACCATTTTCTCCTGGCCAGGTATGGGCCGCTTGATCGTGGATCGCGTTCTGGCGCGGGATTATCCGGCCGTGCAGGGTGGTGTCATGGTTACTGCGCTATTATTTGTATGCATCAATCTTTTGGTGGACGTATCCTATGCTTACCTTGATCCCCGTATCCGTTATGAATAGGACATGTATCGCGATCTCCCGGGAAAGTGGGAACACATCCCAATGTGTATGGCTGACCTGGGTATTCCGTGCGCTCCAATAAGAGGATGAAAATGAGCCTGGCGGAACTGAAAGAAAGCAGTGTTACTTTCCAATTGGAGAAGCGAGCCCCAACCAGCCTATGGCGGGATGCCATACGCCGTTTGTTGCGTAACAAACTGGCTATCGTGGGTATGGTCATCTTAGGCGTTTTTCTCCTTTGTGCGCTATTTGCTCCGCTTATCGCTCCCCATGATCCGTTGGAGCAAAGGTTAGTTTTACGCCGTCAGCCACCCTCACGGCAGTATCCCTTTGGCCTGGATGATTTGGGGCGTGACATCTTAAGCCGCGTTATCTTTGGTGCTCAACTCTCTCTGCGCGTAGGTGTGCTGTCGGTCAGCCTAGCCATTATCTTTGGTACTTTGCTTGGGCTTGTATCTGGCTACCTAGGAGGCTGGGCAGATAACTTGATCATGCGCCTGATGGATATCGCTTTGGCTTTCCCAGCCATGCTACTGGCTATCGCGATTGTGGCTATTCTAGGACCCGGCCTGATGAATATGTTGATCGCGATCGCCCTCGTTTCTATCCCTACGTACGCTCGTTTGGTTCGTGCTCAGGTGCTATCTGTCAAAGCACAGGATTATATTCTCGCCGCGCGGGCAATTGGTGTGACTCACAGCCGCATACTCTTTCGCAACATCCTGCCCAACTCAATCACCCCCATCATTGTCCAAGGCACGCTGGGCATTGCTTCAGCCATCTTGGATGCGGCAGGCCTCAGTTTCCTGGGGCTGGGAGCTCAGCCACCCACGCCAGAGTGGGGAGCCATGCTAGGAGAAGGCAGGTTCTCCATGTTCACTGCGCCTCACATCATCATTTTCCCAGGCCTGGCGATCATGCTCACTGTTTTGGGCTTCAATCTCCTGGGCGACGGCCTGCGTGATGCCTTGGACCCACGCCTGCGTATGTAGACATGTAGAGTCGGTTGAAAGTGTCCATCAGTAACTATCCCCAATAGCATTTATGCCATTAATGAAGGGATTTTTGTTATGACACCCGATGAGATACGTATTAAACGCATAACCATTACTGCCACTGAAGAGGTCAAGCCCCTGTGGGAACGCATTGACCGTTGGTGGCTGCTCTTTTTTGCCGTGCTTCTTATCACATCGCTCCTGATCCTCTACCGGCCAGATCCTTATGGGCGCATCTTTGTTTTTCTGCAAGACGGCATTCGCGTGACCATGAGCATAACTGTAGTCTCCTTCTTGTTGATTCTGCTAGTAGGACTGATTGGAGGGCTGGGTCGTATTGCGAAGAACCCTCTTATTAAAGGCATCGCTTCGATATATGTTGAAATCATCCGAGGCATTCCACTTTTGGTGCAGCTTCTATTCATTTACTATGCTTCGCCTATCCTGTTGCGGGATTTTGGCACAAAACTAATTGGTTTGTGGCCTAGTATGGCCAATCGGCTGATCAACATCAAATTGAATCCTTTTGGTGCCGCTGTAGCAGGCCTGACCATTTGTTACGGCGCTTATATGTCGGAAATCTTCCGTGCGGGTATCGAGTCTATTCCCAAAGGGCAGATGGAAGCAGCACGTTCGTTGGGCATGAGTTATTTCCAGGCGATGCGGTACGTCATTTTGCCGCAGGCAGTGCGTGTGATCTTGCCCCCAGTGGGCAATGAATTTGTGGCACTCTTGAAGGATTCTTCGCTGGTCTCTGTCGTGGCTGTAGCCGACATGACACGCAGGGGGCGCGAGTTTATGGCCAGCACCTTCCTGGCCCTTGAGACCTGGATGATGGTCGCCTTGTTGTACCTAGTAATGACTTTATTTCTCTCGCGCATTGTAGCCTATCTGGAGAGGAAAACGAGCTTTGTCCGATAATGTGGATAATATTATTGAAATTGAGCGTGTGAGCAAGCGCTTTGGGCGGGTGGTCGCTTTAGACGATGTCAGCCTTACAGTGAAGCGCGGGGAGGTTGTGGTCATCATCGGTCCCAGTGGCTCTGGCAAGTCCACGCTGCTTCGCTGCATCAATCATTTGGAGTCAGTAGACAGCGGGCGGATCGTTGTGGATGGCATCCCGCTTACCGAAGCGAAGAACATTGACAAAGTGCGGGCTGAGGTGGGCATGGTTTTTCAATCGTTCAACCTCTTCCCTCACCTGACCGCTTTGGAGAACATCACCTTGGCGCAACGCGTCGTGCGCAAGAGGTCACAGAAAGAAGCCGAGGAAATCGCGCATCAGCTCCTGGCAAAGGTGGGCATTCCGGAGAAAGCCAATGCCTATCCAGGGCAACTCTCTGGCGGTCAGCAGCAACGGGTTGCTATCGCTCGAGCGCTAGCCATGCAGCCCAAAATCATGCTGTTCGATGAGCCGACTTCGGCGCTTGACCCCGAGATGATCAAAGAAGTATTGGATGTGATGCTGGACCTGGCCAGAGAGGGCATGACCATGGTCGTGGTCTCGCACGAAATGGGGTTTGTCAAAGCGGCTGCCAAGCGTATCTTCTTCATGTGCGATGGGCGCATCATTGAAGAAACGACGCCAGATAGCCTGTCCTTGGCGGCCTGCAAGGAAGAACGCACGCGGCAATTCCTCAGTAAGATCCTGATTTAGTCCCGTCTCAAAGGCTCAGTAGTGTTCTACCCGGCGCTCCGAACCTGTGCACAGGCGCTGGATATTGGGGCGCAATTCGAAGAGGATGAGCGCACAGGCGAGCACTCCGTAAAGCACATACACCGCTGGTGACAGGGCTAATAAGAAGGAGACCACCAGCGCTGCTAGCATGGTTACCGCTGCGACAATGGATGTAACAGAAGCAATCCGCGATAGGAAAGCTGCAACCAGTCCTGCCACTGCCATAAAAGGCAACACATGAGGCGCGAGGACAAACACTACCCCGGCGTTGGTCATTGACCCCGCGCCTCCGTGAAAGCCCAGAAAAATGGAACGATTGTGTCCTAACACTGCAGCCAAGCCAGCAATCACTGCTGCGCTGTCCGTGTCCACAAGTGCACGTGACAACAAGACAGCCAATGCACCTTTCGCAAAGTCGCCGACAATCGTGAATAACGCGGGGCCCTTGCCGGCAGCCCGGAGGATGTTTGTCCCTCCCGTGCGGCCGCTACCATGCTGTCGGGGATCAATTCCTTTCCACAGCCGAGCGATCACATAACCTGTAGGAAACGATCCCAGCAGATAGCCCATTCCTGCTACCAGTACATAACGCCAGATTCCCACTTCCAACTTTTCCTCCCTATCATCCTTTGCTTTATTGTAACACGGTTTGCTCTCCATAGTTACGATGAGCAGGAATATTTTCTGTTCGCACCTAACGCGTGTATAATCTGCTCAGCAGACATCCGCAAAATCGAACCGCTTTTGCGCCATGGTCCTCGAAAAACATGTTCATCTGGAAAAGAACAAGGCGATGCCTATCGGTTGATTTTGGTCAGAACACCTGGGATTCACGGAGGGCTTTACCAAAATTGTGCTGCGTGTGATGCTGCGCGCAGCGAACTTCGCAAGGAGGAGAAGATGCAAAACTGGAAACGTTTCTTTTGCTTGGTGATGGCAGTCGCTTTGCTTGTGGGCTGCGCACCACCACCTACCCCGTCGGTGCCCACAGCAACAACTCCACCTTCTACCGCTACACCGGTGCCCGAAGAGCCGCTGTATCTTTCTATCATCTGGCATCAACACCAGCCGCGCTACTACAAGGACCCCCAGACTGGCATTTACAGCAAGCCCTGGGTACGTTGCCACGCTACCAAGGATTATTATGACATGGCAGCCATGTTGAAGCAGTACCCTAAAATCAGGGCGACTTTCAATCTAACACCTAGTTTGATCTTCCAACTGCAAGACCTGGTTGCAGGTGCCAAGGACCTCTATTGGGTGCTGGCTGAAAAACCCGCTGCCAGCCTCACTGAGGAAGAGAAAATCTTTATCCTCAAGCGTTTCTTTGACGCCAACTGGGACCATGTTATCCGTCGCTATCCACGCTATAAGGAATTGTTGGCCAAGCGCGGTAGCGATGACAGCGATGCTACGGTGCAAAAGGCATTGCTCAGCTTCACCGAGCAGGATTTCCGCGACCTTCAAGTATGGTTCAACCTGGCTTGGTTTGATCCTGACTTTCTGGCTGAGGAGCCGTTGCTGAGCCTGGTGAACAAAGGGAGAGACTTTAGCGAGGAGGACAAAGCCGTTGTCTTTGCCAAAGCCCTGGAAGTAGTGAAAATGGTCTTGCCCGTGCACAAGGAATTGCAGGATGCCGGGCAAATCGAAGTAACTTTTACTCCCTATACGCATCCTATCTTACCCTTGCTCTATGATACTAACCTGGCTAAGATCGGCATGCCGGATGTCAAGCTGCCTGAGCGTTTTTCCTTCCCCAACGATGCCATTGCGCAGATCCAGAAGGGAATCGCCAAATACAAGGAACTATTTGGGAGAGATCCTCGTGGAATGTGGCCAGCTGAGGGAGCCGTTGCTCAAGAGATTGTCAAAATGGTCTCCGATGCAGGTGTCATTTGGATGGCTTCCGGCGAGCAGGTGCTGGCACGCTCGCTGGGAATGGATGGGTTCACACGTAACAGCAAAGATGTGGTGCAAGAAGCCGATCAGCTATATCGCCCTTATTATGTACAACATGGCGAGGGACGCCCGGTGGGCATGGTTTTCCGTGACCTGCTTATCTCAGACAAAGTGGGCTTCACATATAGTGGCATGCCTGGCCAGGAAGCAGCAAAGGATTTCATGCGTAGATTGCGCGATATTCAAGCGCGCTTAAAGGAGGAAAAAGCTACTGGCCCGCATTTGGTTACCGTGCTGCTGGATGGGGAGAACGCCTGGGAATACTACGAGAATGACGGCAAGGAATTCTTGAATGCTTTGTACCAGCAGCTATCGGAAGCCACAGACATTGTAACCATTACTCCCTCTGAGTATTTGCAAAAATTCCCAGAGCAACGCAAGATTGAAAAACTGTGGGCGGGGTGCTGGTTTACACCAGACTTTTCTACCTGGATTGGTGAAGACGAAGAAAACCAGGCTTGGAATTACCTGCTGAAGACGCGCATGATGCTTGTCAACCGCCGTAACACGGTCTCGGAGAAGCAGTTCGAAGATGCTATGGAGTTGATGTACTTTGCTGAGGGCTCGGACTGGTTCTGGTGGTACGGTTCGGACCAGAGTGTGGCAGATGAACGCGCTTTTGACACGATGTTCCGGCAGACCTTGATGGACGTCTACCACACTATGGGCGAAGACATACCTGAATGGCTCTATGTGCCTATCATGCCACCGCAGCCTCCCGCCCCGACGCGCGAGATAAGCGGTCTGTTCACACCAGTGATAGATGGTATGGCGACGGATGAGGAATGGGCACAGGCTGGTTACTATCTCAAGTCTGGCGGAGCCATGGCTCGTGCTGAGGACGTTATTGCTGCATTGTACTACGGTTTTGATAAAAAGAATATCTACCTGCGGATAGACGGACGCAGTGACTGGCTTACCCTCGCCCCTGACCTCACCATTGCCGTCTACCTCTCAAACCCGCACGCGAAGCAAATCAACACTTTCTCACGCTATGGCGCTGCTGCTACTCCCAAAACAGTATTGGGCTTTGGTGCGGCGGGCGAAGCCGCCGTGCACATCCGACAGGGCACGGTAAGTGCAGCTTATGCCAATGCCAGAGGTTATAGCGAGTGGGAGAAAGAAACTCCACTGACTGATGTCGCAGTCCGAGGCAAGGTCATCGAACTCGCTGTACCGTTCAAGAACCTACCGGACCTGGAGGCTGGTGACCGCATCAACCTCTATATCGTCGTAAGCCGAGCACAGGCAGACATAGACGCTGCGCCGCTAGGAGGTCCTGCTTTGCTTGTGGTGCCTGACATCAGTGCGATTACGCCCATCCTGGTGATTGACGACCCTGAACACGACGACCATGGCCCAGGCAGTTACACTTATCCTACCGATGGCGTGTTCTTGCCCCAGTGTTTCGATGGCAAGCAATTCGTAGCAGGCTACGATGAAAACAATCTGGTTTTCATCTTTTCCATGTATGGGCCAGTTGCGAATCCTTGGGGATCTGCCGTTAATCTATCTGTACAGGCTTTCGATGTGTACATTGACATGGATCATACGGCTGGCTCCGGGCGGCGGTTGCTATTGCCCGGGCGCAATGCTGCGGTTTCTGACGAAGATGCCTGGGATTATGCAATATGGGTGGAAGGTTGGACGCCGGGCGTCTACAAGCTGGATACAAAGGGCAACCCCCAGAAGGTGGACGTGTCTCTCAAGATTGTAGTAGATCCACCTGCCAAGAAGGTTACTGTACGCGTGCCCAAAAGTGCGTTCAGTAGCTGGGAGCCGCAGAAATGGGGTTATTTGGCGGTGGTATTGGGCCAGGAAGGATACCCCGCTGCAGGAGTCTGGCGTGTACGCGATGTGGAAGCGCAAAGTGCGCAGTGGCGCTTTGGCGGTGCCCCCGCCGATACCAACCACACGCGTATCATTGACGTCTTCTTGCCCGCCACTGCCTTACCGACTCAGGAACAATTACTGAGCAACTACCCGGCGTCACAAGAGAAGGACATGGACAAACTCACACCGGATGACTTTGCGCAACTCCCTATGCTGCGCGTGCCATAAACCTCGGTATGCAGAAAGAAGGCAAGGAGACCTCTCCTTGCCTTCTTTTTGTGCCTGAATCTATTCTTCCAGGATCAGTCGTGTGCGCTGGAAACGGGCGATACCTAGTGCCAATAGGATCATGTCTAACGCTAGTGCTACCAAGGCAAGGACAATGCCCACGAGGTTCAGATTCACAGTATTCAATATCTGAAGCAATGCCTCTTTAGCCGAAGGGGGCAGCGCTTGCAGCAAAAGTGGCCCGCCAACGAACAAGACCAACGTGATCACGCTGAACCATTGTGCGGCTGCGCGAACGGTAGGAGCACGCAAGGAGACGAACACACCTATCGCAGCAGTAAGCATGCTACTGAGGAGAGCGCCAACTACGATCATGAGCAAAATCACATTCCTATAGAGGAAGAACGGGCCAGAACCCTTGGCAACATTCAAAGTAACCAGGCTGAGCAACATAGATGCCCAGACCAAGGCAACGCTGTAGGTGACACAAGCCAGCACTTTGCCCAGAAAGATATCGCGATCGGAGAGCCTAGTGGCGAGAAGTGTTTCTAAGGTATGCCGTTCCCTTTCCCCAGCGAAGCTATCTGCGACTGCGCCGCCTGCCAGGATAAAGGGCAGGACAATCGCGAAAATCCCAGCCAGAGGGCCATCAACCCAAGCCTCGCGTTCCTGCAGCGGTAGGACAACACCGAACACGAGCAACAAAGGCAGATAGGTAAGCAAACGCGTGCGTAACCCTCCTCGGGCATGCCATAGTTCTTTCAACTCCTTCCAAAAAATGGTCATGATGTCATCCATCGTTACACCTCACTTGATTTTTGTTCCTCTTCTCGCATTAACGTAACAAAGGCTTCCTCCAGACTGCCACGGCCTTTGCGCACTTCTTCCACCTCAACCCCTTGACGAACTAGCAAACTGATCAAGGGCGCAGTTTCTGCGCCAGGTTCCAGCTCGACCTGCAAATGGTCTGGATGGAAGAGCACGGAACATACCTGTGGCAGGGAACGCAGTGCTTCCACTGCACTGGCGCTGAACCCCTGCCCATAGATAGCAACAGTAGGCTTCCCTGTGTGGGCGCGCAGTTCGGCTGGAGTGCCCACAGCAATCAGTTGGCCCTGGCGGATGACTCCCACTATATCGCAGATCTTCTCTGCCTCCGCCAGGTTGTGCGTGGTCAGGAAGACCGTTGTCCCCTCCCTCTGTGCCAGGTTTTGAATGTCCTCGCGCAGAGCAACGGCTGCTACTGGATCCAAGCCTGCTGAAGGCTCGTCTAGAAAAATCAGGCTGGGTCGGTGTAGCAAAGCACGGGCAATGGCTACTTTTTGCTTCATCCCCTTGGAGAGCTTGGAAACGTCTGCATTGCGCCATTCCCACATACCCAAGTGCTCTAGAAGCTCTTGGATGCGCATCTGCCGTGCTTTCTTCTCTAAGCGGTAGATGCGGCCAAAAAACTCCAAATTGTCCAAGACAGTCAGGCGTTGATACAACCCATCGTGTTCAAGCAACACGCCAGTGTGCTCGCGGACCAGATGGGATTGGGTCGCGACGTCGTAGCCCAGCACTGTGGCAGAGCCGCCATGCAGATCGAGCAGGCCAAGCAGCAGGCGCAAGGTCGTCGTTTTGCCGGCACCATTGGGGCCCAGGAAACCAAAAATGGCGCCTGATGGCACCTGTAACGACACCCTGTTCACGGCACAGAGGTCACCAAAATAGCGCGTCATCTCCTTGGTCTCAATAGCGTATGTCATCACATTCTCCCTTCGCTTTTTACGTTTTTCGATGTAGCCATAAGCTGGCAATGAACTGTGTAATCAGGCCGATAGCCATGATTGTGCTGACCAGTTCTATGGATATCATGCCCTGACCACGCAAGCCAGACCAAATCACCACCGCAGCCAAGAGGATAACCAGAATCGCAAAGGCATAGGCTGCCGCTTGGAGTGAAACCATGCGCTCTCGTTCATCGCTTGCCAAGGGCGAAAGCGGCTTATCTGTCCGAATCACATAGCGGCCGCTATGGGGCAACCAGAGGTAAAGCACAATCATGAACACAACACCAAATAGCACAATTTCCCAATGTGCCTTGAGCAAAATCATCAGCCCTAACCACGCCAAGATCAGCAAACCACGGGTAACGTAATACCCATACAATTCTCGCCGCATTTCAGGCTCCTCCCTGCTCTCCCTCGTCTTCCAGCCAGAAGGCTTCCTCCACCGGCACCCGCAGCACTTGGGCGATGCGCAGCGCTAAGGATACGGAAGGGGAATAGTTCCCCTTCTCGATAGCCAAAATCGTCTGTCGCGTAACGCCAACAACCTGTGCCAGTTGTTCTTGCGTTAGGTCATATCGAGCACGTAATTCCCTTAAGCGGTTGCATAACCGTGCCATTTCTGTTCCCTCGCGGACTGCAGGCATGTGATAGGATGTGCACATCCGTATCATCACATACTAGATTGTATACTATTTTTTACTTTTTGTCAAATTTGCCTTACATGAGAGTGTTGAAAAATCTTGTCACCCTGAGCAAAGCGAAGAGCCTGCCCTGAGTGCAACGAAGGGGTCTCGCGTAACTTTAGCCGTATTTTCCCAAGTACCGCGAGATGCTTCACTCCGTTCAGCATGACATTGGAAGGGCTTTTTCAACACTCTCGCATGCTGAATTTGACGAAAAAACAAATTTGATGTATATTGTACAAATTGGCTAATGAGCTTAAGAGAGGATCCCTGGAAAGTGATAGAAATTGCGAGCGAAAATCTGCCCCCAGGGATTCGCCTGGCATGGCTTTACCCCAAAAGATTGCAACGAGAAAGGTCTCGGCTCCCATCCGTCAACACACTGACCGGGAAAGATACCGAGATTTTTTGCTGCCAGGTCGGTTATTATCGCTTATTGATCCCCTGCTGGAAGAGCGCGGGATAGAGTAGGAGGAATCAATTGGAAATCAAGGATATTGATGCTGTTCGAATCAGTCTAGCATCTCCTGAACAAATTCGTGAATGGTCGTATGGCGAGGTAACTAAGCCAGAGACTATTAATTATCGCCGGTTGCGGCCAGAGAAAGACGGTCTCTTTTGTGAGGCGATTTTTGGCCCCACCAAAGATTGGCAATGCTATTGCGGTAAATACAAGAAAATCCGCTACAAGGGCATTGTCTGCGAAAAATGCGGTGTAGAAGTTACCCATTCGAGGGTACGCCGGGAACGAATGGGCCACATTGAGCTTGCAGCTCCCATTGCCCATATCTGGTACACCCGGCGTTCTCCTAGCTACTTGGGAGTGCTCCTCAATATCTCTCAGCGCAATCTGGACCGTGTGCTGTACTTTGCGCAGTATATCATTACAGAGATTGACGAAGATGCCCGCCAGAAGGCATTGCGACGTCTGGACGAAGAGCTTAGCCGAGAGAAGGCACGACTGAACCAGACCGTTGAAGAGCAGATTCAAGCGCTGGAAGCGCAATTGGCGGATGAACTGCAACAACTCAAGGAGCAGCAAGAGCGCCTGAAAGCAGAATTTGAGGAAAAGCTGACCTCTGCTACGAACGAACTGATGAACCAAGCATCCGCTCTGCAGAAGCAGTTGGACCTGTATAAGGAACAGGCAGCCCCAATGGACTTGGTCTTCCCAGTGGGAAACATTACCATTGTTGCCCAAGGCGAGCTGGTCACCAGGGATGCCTATTCGCGGTTGAATCAGGTGGTCGAAGAAAAGCTCGGCGAAGTCGAAGCGACGATCCAGAAGGAAAAGGCAGAAGCGCTGGCTCCTATTGAAGCACGGCAGGACTATTTGCAGCAGGTGATCGCTGACAAGCGTGAGGAGTTGCAACAGGCCATCGCCAGTCAGCTTGAAGAAGTTGAAAAACGCATCGAAGAACAACGCATGGAACTGTGCAGCCTCCGCGTGCGCCAGTTGATCAATGAGAGCCGCCATCGTGAACTCGAAGAAAAATGGCCCAAGGTTTTCAAGGCCGGTATGGGTGCACAGGCTATCTATGATATCGTCAAATCTATTGATCTGGAAGCCCTAGCACTCAAACTACGCCAGGAGATCTCCCTGTCGAAGTCGAAGCAGCGGCGCAAAAAAGCAGCCAAGCGGCTGCGTGTTGTGGAGGCTTTGCGCCAATCCGGCAACCGCCCAGAGTGGATGATCCTGACTGTTCTGCCTGTGATACCCCCCGATTTGCGGCCTATGGTGCAGTTGGATGGAGGGCGTTTCGCTACTAGCGATCTGAACGACCTGTATCGGAGGGTGGTGAACCGCAACAACCGCCTCAAGCACCTGATTAAGCTGCAGGCTCCAGAGGTGATTGTGCGCAATGAGATGCGCATGCTCCAGGAAGCGGTGGATTCATTGATTGATAACAGCCGACGGGGCAAAGCCATTTCCCTGCGCGGAAGCCGCCAACTCAAATCGCTCTCCGACATGCTGAAGGGAAAGCAGGGCCGCTTCCGCCGCAATTTGCTGGGCAAGAGGGTGGACTATTCAGGGCGCTCCGTTATCGTCGTTGGCCCGGAACTGAAATTGCATCAGTGTGGCTTGCCCAAGCGCATGGCGCTGGAGTTGTTCCGGCCATTTGTCATGCAGAAATTGGTGGAATACAACCATGCCATCAATATCAAAGGGGCCAAGCGTCTCATCGAGAAGGAGGCGCCTGAAGTCTGGGAAGTTCTGGAAGAGGTCATACGCACCCGCCCTGTGCTTCTGAACCGTGCACCTACGCTGCACCGCTTGGGTATCCAAGCCTTTGAACCAGTTTTGGTGGAAGGCAATGCCATCCAAATCCATCCCTTGGTATGTGCTGCCTTCAATGCTGATTTTGACGGCGACCAAATGGCAGTGCACGTACCGCTTTCCGATGCAGCAGTAGCAGAAGCCAGGGAGTTAATGCTATCTCGAAAGAACCTGCTCCTGCCTGCCAATGGCGAGCCCATTGTTGGTCCGACAAAGGACATGGTGTTGGGTTGCTACTACCTGACGATGGAGCTGCCTGGTGCCCGTGGTGAAGGCAAGATTTTCTCTGACTATGAGGAAGTGTCTCTAGCATATAACCTTGGCAAAGTAGATTTGCATGCCAAAATCAAATTCTATACCAAGCCGGGCCCACGTCGGAAGACTAAATTGATCGAAACCACCGTAGGCCGAGTGCTTTTCAACGAGATATTGCCCCCTGAATTGCGCTTCTGTAACGAAGTGATGGATCGGTCGCGTTTGAAAACGTTGGTTGCCCAGGCTTATCAAGAACTGGGCCCAGATGGTACAGCGGAATTGGTAGATAGGATCAAAGACATCGGTTTTAAGTACGCGACGAAATCGGGCATCACTGTTGCCATCGAAGATCTAGCCATTCCTGCAGACAAACCCGCTATATTGGAAAGGGTGGCTAACGAGGTAGCCGAAGTGGAACGCCAATACCGTCGCGGGCTGATTACCGAGAATGAGCAATATGTCAAAACGGTTGAGCTGTGGACGGATGCTACAGAGCAAATTACAAAAGCCCTTGACCGCGTTCTCGATCGCAACGGCTCTATTGGTATTATGGCTATTTCTGGAGCCACCAAAGGCGGCCTGCAACCAGTGCGTCAGCTGGCTGGGATGCGCGGCTTGATGGCTGACCCTTCAGGCCGCATTATCGCCCTGCCTATTCGCTCTAACTTCCGAGAAGGGCTGAGTGCATTGGAGTACTTCATCTCCACTCACGGTGCACGAAAAGGCTTGGCTGATACTGCTTTGCGTACTGCAGATGCTGGCTATCTGACCCGTCGCCTCGTTGATGTAGCGCAGGATGTGATTATTAACGAGGAAGATTGCGGCACCAAAGCGGGCATCTGGATTGAACGCTCACGCAGTGAGTTGATCAATGACCCCTTTGCCGAGCGCATTCTTGGACGCATCGCTGCCGGCCGGGTGGTCAGCCCCCAAACCCAGGAAGTTCTCGTCGAAGTAGGCGAGATGATTGACGAACGCAAGGTGAAACAAATCGAAGCCCATGGTGTCGAACGCGTCTATGTGCGGTCGCCATTGACCTGCATGTTGCGCTATGGTGTGTGTGCAACCTGCTATGGGCGCGATTTAGCGCGACGTGAACCGGTACGAGTAGGTGAGGCTGTAGGAATTATTGCTGCACAGTCCATTGGTGAGCCGGGCACGCAATTGACCCTGCGCACGTTCCATACCGGTGGTGTAGCAGGCGCTGAGGACATCACTCAAGGCTTGCCACGCGTGCAAGAATTGTTCGAGGCGCGTAACCCCAAGGGTCAAGCCATCATTGCAGACATCAGCGGGGTGGTGCATATTACCTCCCAAGGCGAGATGCGCAAGGTACAAATAGTATCTAGCGAAATGGTACAGTATCCCTACTCCATACCAAGGAACTATAAACTTTTGGTGCAAGATGGGGACACAGTGCAGGCGGGCGATCCTTTGGCGAAGCGAGGCGAACGGCAAATTGTGGCTGACGCAGAGGGCCGTGTGGTGCTCGAGAACCGCGATGTGATTATTTGCCATGAGGAACGAGAGGAACGTGAATATGAAATCCCCGCTGCCGCTCGACTGTGCGTGGAAGAGGGCCAGCGCGTGCAAGCGGGTGACCGCATCACAGAAGGAGTGCTAAATCCCCATGAGATCTTGGAGATCCTGGGTGTCGAGGCGGTGCAGCAATACTTGCTGGAGGAAATCCAGTCAGTGTACCGCACCCAAGGCGTAACGATCCATGACAAGCACATTGAGATTATCATCCGCCAGATGCTACGTCGTGTGCGCGTGACTAGTTCGGGAGACACCCACCTTTTGCCAGGGGACTTGGTAGATAAATTGGATTTCGAGCAGATCAACAATGAAGTTATTGCTGAGGGGGGCGAACCTGCTACTGCACAACCTGTGCTTCTGGGCATTACCAAGGCTGCCTTGAATACCGAAAGCTTTCTTTCAGCGGCTTCCTTCCAGCACACAATCAGTGTCTTGTCCGCCGCTGCGATTGAGGGCAAGCGCGATGACTTGCACGGCTTGAAGGAGAGTGTCATTATAGGCAAGCTCATCCCAGCGGGCACGGGATTCCGCCGCAGGCAAGAGAAAAGGAAGGCATTGGCTGAAGCCACTGCGCTGGCCATGAGCATGCAAGCTCCTTTGGAAACCATTGCAGCAATACGGAGCACCCAAGCCAGCACGCCGACCCTTGCTACATCTCCCGAAGCGGTGGGTGGTGGTGAAAGCAGCTAGGGCGGCAACAGCCACATGGAATTGGAACCGAGCCTGATCCATGGACGCGTGGAAAACCTACTACTTTCTGCACCGTCGCCGGAACGATTCTAATCTAGCAATCCGCTTGATCAGCGGATTGTTACTGTTCACATTGCTCCTGGGCATTCTGGCCATTGCATTAGGCTTTGGCACCGTGTTTGCGGTGTACGCATACTATAGCAGGCAATTGCCTCCAGCAGAGGAGATCGGCCGTAGCGCCGTCTCCTCTTTTAAAACTACCAAGATCTATGACCGCACGGGTCAGCACCTGCTATACGAACTATTGCCTCCAGAAGGTGGTGATCGCACCTTTGTACCCTTGCATCTCATTCCTGAGTATGTCCGCTATGCCACGATAGCCTTAGAGGACAAGACCTTCTATGAAAACCCGGCAGGAATCAATATTGAAGGCCTTGTGCGTGCTGCGATCAATAACTTGCGCGGCTTGCCTGTGCAAGGAGGCAGTTCCATTGCCCAGCAATTGGTCCGCAATGTGATCATGACACCGGAAGAGAGAGCCGAGCGCAGTTATGCACGCAAAATCAAAGAGGTAATCCTAGCATATGAACTGACACGTCAGTATCCGGGCGTGGAAGGTAAGGATCGGATTTTGGAATGGTATCTAAATACCGTATCCTATGGATTTCCAACGGGAGTGGGTGCTGCGGCAGAGTTCTATTTCGGGAAACCCGTTTGGGAACTTGATCTGGCTGAAGCCGCCATGCTGGCTCATATCCCTCAATACCCCGCCTTAAACCCCATTGATAACTTTGAGAAAGCCAAAGTGCGTCAAGAGATTGTCCTTGACCAAATGTATCTTCAAGGTTATATCAGTGCAGAGGAAGCCTGGGCAGCAAAACAGGAAGAACTGCATATCGTATCCAAACGCTTTGACATCACCGCACCCCATTTTGTGATGTACGTGCGCCAATTGTTGGAGAAAAAGTTCGGGACAGATGTGGTATATCGCGGTGGCTTGCGCGTCTACACTACCCTAGACTTAGAGCTACAAAATGAAGCAGAACGTGTTGCTCGCGAGTATATTGCTGAAGTCAAGGAAGCACATAACGTGCATAATGCCGCCGTGGTGGTGCTTGATGTCAAGACCGGTGAGATTTTGTCAATGGTTGGCAGCCTGGACTATTTCGATTCCTCCATCGCGGGTCAGGTGAACGTAGCGATCTCGCCACGGCAACCGGGTTCTTCGTTCAAGCCGTTCACGTATGTCACCGCATTTGCTCAAGGCTATACCCCAGCGACCATGATTATGGATGTGCGCACCAGTTTCCCCGATTCACCCAACCCGCCATACGTTCCAGAGAACCATGACCGGCGGTTCCGTGGCCCAGTGCTGGTACGGCAAGCCCTAGCCTGCTCTCTGAATGTCCCTGCTGTGGCTATGCTGTACCGTGCAGGCATCAAGAACGTGCTGGATATGGCACATCGCATGGGTATCAATACTTTGAACCGGGAGTTTTACGGGCTCAGCCTCACATTGGGCGGTGGCGAGGTAACCCTGTTGGATCTGGTGTATGCATATAGTGTTTTTGCCAACGGTGGCGTGATGGTTGGCGAGCCAGTGCCAGCGGAGGATCTGAAGCCTGGTTTCCGCGAACTGAATCCGGTAGCGATTTTGAAGGTCGAAAACAATGCCGGTGATGTCATTTACGAGTACAATGAGCCTCAGCGTAAGGAAATCATTAGCCCGCAGTTGGCTTACCTGATTACTAGCATCCTTTCTGACAACAACGCCCGTGTGGGCACTTTCGGTCCTAACAGCGTAATCAACCTTGGGCCGAATGTGGCGGTGAAAACTGGCACGACGACCGATTACCGGGATGCCTGGACGGTAGGCTACAACCCGCAGGTGGCAGTAGGGGTTTGGGTTGGCAATAGTGATAATAAGCCCATGGAGCGTATGCCTGGCAGCCGAGGGGCAGGACCTATCTGGAGAGGGGTCATGGAGTGGCTGCTTAAGCGGCTGCCAGAGGCCAAATTCCTGGTACCAGATGGCTTGGAATGGGTCGAGGTAGACGCTACCTCAGGGCTGCTGCCCACACCTTATTCTCCGCGCAAAATACGGGAAGTCTTTATCAAGGGCACTGCTCCGACAGAATATGATAACATCCATCGTCCATTTCGCATTTGCAAGGCTTCGGGCAAATTAGCAACCCCGCATTGCCCTCCCGAGGATGTTGAGGAGCGTGTTTTCGAAATCTACCCACCTGAAGCCAGCGATTGGGTGCGGGAGAACCAGATACCGCAACCGCCAACAGCCTATTGTGATGTACATGGGCCAAGCCCTACCACTTTGGAAGTGGCGATTACCAGCCCCAGCCTCTATGCGCATGTTGCAGGGGTAGTGCCCATCTTCGGCAATGCCCGCCCAGGCGACTTTAGGCTATACCGGATTGCATACGGCGCAGGATTAAGCCCGCGGGAATGGGTGCTAATTGGCGGCGATCATTACAACCGCGTGGACAACAACATCCTTGAATATTGGGACGTGAGCCAACTGCCAGACGGCTTATACACCCTCCAATTGGTCGTGATGGAAGGAAGTGGCAATCAGCGTTCGGCGAGCATCCAGGTTATTGTGGACAATACGCCACCCAGGGTGGAGATCATCCATCCTCTGGAAGGAGCGATCTACACCCTCGAAAGCGATGAATGGGTGAATATCCAGGTGGATGCCGTTGATAATTATGCGATGGACAGGGTCGAGTTCTATCTAGATGAACAACAAATTGGATACAGCACAGTTGCGCCATTTACGCACAAGTGGACTATTGCACTTTCTGATACCATCCCTAGCCTAGTCCGCGACCCTGCCATGATCAGCAGCACCCTGGTGATAACCAGCAGCGATTTGCATATCCAATCGCAGACATTGCTGGATGGCACAGTCATTACCGTTACGCGCTCCATTACGGACATGCGTGTCATCAGCGCCACGAGCTTGTCACCCACCGGACGTGGAGTCATTTCGGACACCTCAGGCTATACAGAGACCCATGTCTTGCATGTCATCGGGTTTGATGCAGCCGGCAATAAGACGGAGAGCTCTAGGGTGCGCATTTATACAATTCATAAGCCGAAAGAAGAAAAGAAGGAGACCCCGACCCCTGCTGTTCCTACAACGGGCTTACGTCGCTTAGCGAATGAGCCGAGACCGATAGCCCGGCTTTATTTACCAGAAGCACAGGGGGTGGTCGTCGAGTTTCCTGTGGTACGCCTGCCCTCAGCAATCCATCGCTCCAGCAGACGCATGTAAAAAGGTGCTTAGACTTTTCTGATGGGAGAGCCATGAGTACAGCCTACGTATACGACCCGCTGTATTTGAAGCACGATGCTGCTGAGCATCCAGAGAACAGCCGCCGGCTGGAACAAATCATGAGCCATTTGCAAAGGGCTGGTTTTCTGGAACGTATGAAAAGTTTGCCTGCTCGAGATGCCACGTTAGAGGAGATCTCCGCCGTGCATCATCCTGCGTATATCGCGCGTATACGTGCATCTGCTGAGGGTAAAACGGGCTGGTTGGACATGGATACTTACATCGGTCCATATTCCTATGCTGCAGCGTTGCGTGCCGCAGGGGGGCTGTTATGCGCCGTTGACGCCGTGTTGGAAAAGGAAGTGGACAATGCCTTTGCCTTGGTTCGTCCACCCGGGCACCACGCCGTGTCCAACCGAGCCATGGGCTTTTGCCTGTTCAACAACGTGGCTATAGCCGCTCGTTACGCTTTGCAAAAGTACAAGTTGGATCGCGTCTTTATTGTGGATTTTGACCTACACCATGGCAATGGGACACAAGATGCTTTCTATGAAGAGCCCCGTGTCCTATATTTTTCGACGCACCAATACCCTTATTACCCCGGCACCGGACACTGGCAGGAGACAGGCCGCGGTGCTGGCCTTGGCTATAACGTCAACGTGCCTTTGCCGGCCGGCGTCGGTGACGCAGGTTATCAACGCATCTTCGATGAAATCCTGGTGCCTGTTGCCCGCCGCTATAAACCGCAGTTGATCCTGGTATCAGCGGGCTATGACGCCCACTGGATGGATCCTCTGGGGATGATGTTGCTGTCCGTGGCCGGGTATGCCGCCCTGGTGCGTGTGCTGGTTGCATTGGCTGAGGAATGGTGTGCGGGCCGTCTAGTACTGACCTTGGAAGGCGGGTATAACTTGGAAGCCCTAGCCTTATCTGTTGCCGCTACGTTCTCAGTGCTGTTAGGAGACGAGCAAGTCTACGATCCCTTGGGTCCTGCAAGACAAAGCGAGCGCGCGATCGATTCAGTTCTGGATGCTGTGAAAAAAGTGCATCTGCTTGGTGAGCAGCCGATGCGCTAGAGGACTAATACAAGCTTGCGCATAGAAACCATTTCAACGGGATAAAAGTGATGAAGCTCGATGTTTATAGTGACAGCAAAGGGTTTGATGCCCTCTACGAAGAGTGGAATGCTTTGCTGCAACAAAGCACCACGAACGTGCTCTTCATGACCTGGGAATGGCAACGGGCTTGGTGGGAAAGCTTCGGCGCTGGCAAGAACCTGCGTTTATTTACTATCCGCGATGAAAAAGATTCCCTCGTTGCTATCTGCCCCCTCTTTGTCCAGCAGACTTTCGTTGACCCCAAGGCGGCTCTGCCAGAAATCAGCGTAGAACGTCCTAAGGCTATCGCACATGGCGAACCAAGACAAACTGCGCATCTAGTTGGTGGCACTGAGGTCTCCGACTATTTGGACTTGATAGCCCTTCCGGAGCATCATCAAGAGGCTTGTGCCCTGTTGTTAGACGCCTTTGCGCGGGAAGATTGGCAGATCTTGGACCTCCGTTGCATTCCAGCAGCCTCACCCACTGTTCAGACAGTGAGTGAACTCGCCAAGGCTCATGGCTGGGAGGTGCAATTAGCCCGAGAAGATGTTTGTCCTATTGTGGAACTCCCACGCACTTGGGATGAATACCTGAGCACAAAGTTGGACAGGAAGCAGCGCCACGAGTTGCGGCGCAAGATGCGTCGTGCAGAACAAGAGGCAGTGGTTGACTGGTATTGGGTAACCCCTGATAACTTTGACGAAGGATTTCGCCTCTTTATCCACTTGCATAAAACCAGCCATCCAGAAAAGGATGCGTTCATGGATGAACGCATGCAAGGATTCTTCCGGGCCATAGCCTACTCCACTTTGCAAAAGGGCTGGCTGAGGCTGAGCATCCTGCGCTTCAACCGCAAGCCCGTCGCCAGTTACCTATGCTTCGACTACGGTGGAGATCGTCTTGTCTATAATTCTGGCTTTGATTTGGACGCCTATGCTGATCTTGGACCAGGCATTGTGTTGCTGGGCTATCTAATTGACGATGCTATCAAGCAGGGGTGCAAACGCTTCGATTTCCTACAGGGTGGTGAGCGGTATAAATACGAGTTCGGCGCAACGGACACAGAAGTACTGCGGCTATTTATCCGCCGCTAACAAGCCCTAGAGTGCTTCCAGAGATCCCTTTTGCGCTCTATATTCCCCTAGCGCTTGTCATTACGCTCGCAAAGCCCCAGTCGGGCACACAGCCAGGCACAAGCCACAAGAGCGACAACGAGACTCATTCAACGCCATTTGTCCATCCGGCAGTAGTTGGCGGGCGCGGTAGGCACATACTGTTATGCAACGCCCACACCGGGTGCAAGCCTCGGGGTCAAAGACAAAAGTCAGTGGGGCATGGGACGGTGTCTCCCCTAGATGAGGAAGGGCGGCCCCGCGCAAATTAGCCAAGCAAGCATAGCCATGATCGTCCAACCAACGTTCTAGTTTAGCCAATGCCTTGCCAAACCAATCCAGCCCTTCCAGGAGAGGAGCAGTATGTACACCCACTGCAGTAGCACCCGCCATCACCATCTCCACAATGTCCTCAGCCTTTGTTACTCCACCCGTACCAACCACAGGAACATTGTGACGAAGGCAGATCGCAGCCACAGTCCCCAAAGCAATGGGTAGGATAGCAGAACCTGAGAGCCAGGCGAAGGAACCGAGCATTGGCTTCCTGGTCTCCACATCTACACGCAATGCTGGACCAATGGAATCTATGGCTGTGACGCCGTCTGCCCCGGCTTGCAGACAGGCATCCACGACTTCCAGCAAATTAGGCCAATTGGCACTGACCTTGACCAATACAGGCACAGATACCTGGTTTTTTGCTGCTGTGACCATCGGTGCAGCGTCTTCGGCGCGATAGGATACCACTTCCAGCATGTCAGCACCTGCCTGCACCAGCGGCATAGCCAGCTGCTCGACCTCACCAGCAGTATGGCCTACGCTGGCAATGAGCACACCATCCCGATGCGATAACGCTGGCAATTCCTCATCAATCCATTGCTGTGCTGGCAAATCTGACCAGCCTTCTGTATTGAGCAAGCTCTTGTGCCCTGCCGCGGCGATATGCGGTACTGGGTTTCGCGTGGCCTGGGGACGGATGGTTTTGGTGACCACGGCGGCTGCACCTGCTGCAAAAGCTGCTTGGATAGCCTCAGCATTCCAGGATAAAGGACCAGAGGAAAGGATCAAGGGATTCCGCAGGCGTACCCCGCACAGTTCAACGTTCAAGTCGCTCATAAGTTATCCATTCTTTGCGTATTTCGTGTTCCGTGTATAAAAGCTTTTAGGCAATGCTGCCTTCCCATAAGCGCCTCGCTGCTTCCTCTACGCGCCCCCGCACGGCGTTTTCATCCATACCAATGACCTTGCCATCGCACAGAAGCCACCTGCCGGCGCACATAACTCCTCTCAGGTGGCTAGGATTACGCCAGAGGAGCAACTGGTCAGCCAAATTATGCGTAGCCAAAGGCGTTGGAACATCCGTGGTGATGAGCAGTAGATCAGCCTGGTAGCCAGGGGCGAGGATGCCCACATCCGTAAAGCCCAGAGCCCGTGCGCCGTTCTGGGTAGCCATTGTCCAGACAACAGAGGCAGGCATGACTCCTGGATCTTGCAAGCGTGCTTTAGGGATGAGCGCGGCTGCCCGCATCACTTCAAAAAAGTTGTTCATATATCCATCGGTGCCCAGGGCAACGTTAACCCCAGCTTCTAGCATCTCGGGCACGGGTGCAAAGCCACCTCCTACTTCACAATTGGAAAGGGGCTGGTGCGAGACATGAACTCCTCGCCGCGCCAGGATCTCAATCTCTGCTGCATCCACCTGAACACATTGGGAAGCCAATACATGTTGGCCTAGGACGCCCAAATGCTCATAATAAGCCACCGGGCGCATGCCATAGCGCGAGAGACAGTACTCTGGTTCGTAAGTCCCTTCAGAAAGGTGCATGTGAGTTCTTGCTCCTCGTTCAGCAGCCAACTCAAAAGCCCTGTGGATAAAGTCGGCCGAGCAGGTAAAGGTGGTGTGGAAACACATCATACCAGAGACCAACCCACCGTGTGCTCGGCAATGGTCTATGAAGTCCGCGTTTTCCCGCAAGCCTAATGCGCCATTTTCAGCACTGACCCGTTCGGTAGCTTCAAAAGAGAGCACCCCACGCACTCCCCGACGGCGGACGACTTGTGCCTCTACTTCCAGTGCACCGGGGATGGCGTAAGGCGCTTCCAGGCAATCATAAAAGGTGGTGATCCCGTTGCGAACCATCTCTAAGCAAGCCCAATCGGTAGCAGCCGCAATCCAGTCATGGGTCAGCCGATCTTCGACAAGGGGCCACCAAAACTCTTTGAGAAAGGGCCAGAAACCAGCAGGAGCCTTCTCCAGAGGGATGCCATGCGCTAGCACACCGTACATGTGATGGTGGGCGTTGACAAAGGCAGGGGTAACCACGCAGTCTGTAGCTTCAATGACACTGGCATCGGGGAAATCAGTGCGCAGTTGTGCATGAGGTGCTGTTGCCAGTACCCGATCGTCCTCTATTGCCACCCCCCAACCTGGGTGGGGTGGCTTCATTGTATCAGCCCACAACATTGCCCCTAGAAGTAATGTGGTAGCCATGTGCCTCCTTTTGCCTAAAATACAGTAGGGCTGCGGGGATGGAATAATCCCCAACTGGCTGTGAAAAGAAATTATCCACCCGAGATGGCTAGGAAAAGCATCAATTCATCACCATTAGCTAAGGGAAGTTGGAGCTGTTGCTGTCCTATCAACTGCCCATTGCGGAAGATGACGAGATAGGAAGCGATATTTCCATCCGAGCCCAGGAGCATTTCCCTAAGGGGCGCGCCGTGTTGGTCTGCCAAATGCCTCAGCGCTTCCGCCAGCGATGTCCCGTCGGGCAGTTCCACGGTCTCGCGTGCAGTGCCGGCGCCGCGCTGTAGTATGTTATGGTATCTTACATGGATGGTGATCATCGCTGTAAGCGCTCGATCGCATCTTCTAAGCCCAGCTCGCGCAATTTCTCTGCCGTGGGCCAACCGGTCTCGGCATCCCATCCCCGGAGCTGATAGTACTCTTCAAGCATTGGTTCAATATCAATGGTCTGGCCTTTGGCATTCCCAGAAGGCGAAGCCTCTTCAGAAAAGCGGCTTGGCAATTTGTCATCAGCACGGGTGATGCCATGTAGTGCATTGTAGCAGCGCTGTAGATTATAGATGCGCTCGCCAATCCGTTGCAGCCGCTCAACAGGCATTTCCATGGCGGTTGCTGCTTCCAGCGCAGCGGCAATGTCAGGCCAGTAGATTTCGGCCAGGACGAATGTACCACCGGACTTGCACATCCCTACAGAATCCACCACTGCCCCAAAATCTTCCCCGTCCTTAACGAGGAATGCCTTATATTTTGTTGCCAGCGGCTGCACGATGTCTGGCAAGTACTGTTCGCCATAGCGCCGACGTCCCTCGTCTGGATACCCGGTTTCGTCAATCACCGGGAAAGCTTTGAGGTGATCAGCGCCGCGGGTTGAAGTGACATGCGCCAAGCCCATGGATTTTTGGGCACGGCCATCTTGAGCGGCGATTTCCATGCCTTTCACATGCATAGCATACCGTTCTGCCCCTCGCCCAATGGTTTGCGCTGCGCGGCGCACTCCCTCTGCCAGCAAATTGCCAAAGCCTTCTCGATAGGCGATCATCCTTAAAAGTGGAAGAACTGTGTCCATATCACCCCAATACAGGGCAAGTCCGCCAGTGTCATCCAGATTCAGTATTTCTTCATCCCACAGTTCCATGGCGAAACTAATTACCCTGCCTGCCGAAATGGTGTCCAAGCCCAGTTCATCACACAAGCGGTTTGCCGCGAGGAGGGCATCCAGGTCGGCATTCCAGATACAAGCGCCCAGTGCATTGAGCGTCTCATACTCGACGCTGCGGAGGGCAGTCTCAGCGTAGGGACCATCGGGGACACGATATAGCTTATCACAAGCCACCGGGCAGCCAAAGCAAGCCAGGTCACGGACGAAAGCCCGTGCGCGCAATGCGTCAATGTTGATGTGATCTACATAGGGGAATGAACCCATGCGAAAATTTTGGGTTGGGAAGCGGCCCAAAGCATCCATCAAGGAGACGATGCCCGGAGTCCCGCTGGCATGAACGGCGGGGAAAATGGGATTGGCACGGAGGCGTTGGTGCAAGGCAATGGCGAGTTTGTGTAAGCGATAGGGATCAGCAACACGAATGGGGCCATGACCACGCACAGCAATCGCTTTGAGGCGTTTGCTACCCATTACCGCGCCTAGCCCACAGCGTGCCGCAGAGCGCTGGGGTGTGATTTGAATGCCCGCGAAGCGGACCAAGTTTTCACCTGCTGGCCCAATCGTAGCCGTCTTTACAAGCGGGTCGCCCCAAGTTTGGCGGATAGCGTTTTCGGTCTGGGATGTAGTGAGCCCCCATAGGTGGCTGGCATCGCGCAGTTCCACCTGGTTATCCGCGATAGCCAGGTACACCGGTCGCGGGGATTGCCCGGTGATGACCACAGCATCCCAGCCGGCGAACTTGAATTCTGGGCCAAGGAAGCCGCCGGTGTTGGCATCACCATAGATGCCGGTAAGCGGGGATTTGCCAATCACCTCCATGCGTCCCGGATTGGGCACGATGGTGCCGCAGAGAGGCCCTGTGGAGAAAATCAGTAGGTTCTCTGGGGCAAGGGCATCCACTTCTGGCGCTACATTTTCCCATAGCAAGCGCGTGCCAAAGCCATTGCCACCGAGATAGTTCTCTGCCAACGCCTTATCGTACTCGCGCGTTTCTATCTTTCCAGAAGTTAAATCTACATACAGGCATTTTCCTGCATAGCCACGGTAAGGAAACATATGATCATACCTCACGGAACTTTTTGAACCGCCCCAAAGGGGCATATCGCGACGCACTCAGGTTCACCCCCACACAGGTCACATTTGAAAGCCTTGCCCGATTCCGCGTCAAAGAATATGGCATGGTAGGGACATGCCTCCACACAGCTTTCACAGCCAATGCATTCATCGTCATTTACCACCCAAGCTCCGGTGGCTTGGTCTTTGGTGATTGCTTCCACTGGGCATGCAGCTGCACAAGCCGCATCCTCACATTGACGGCAGACATTGGGCGTAAAGGGGCCACTGTCTGTCTCGGCCAGAATGCGAATGCGCGCTCTTTCGGGCCAGATTGCTCCCTCGTGCTTCACGGAACAAAAATTCTCACAAATCCGACACCCCGTGCATTTTTCGGCAATGGCTTCTAGGTGCATATTCACCTCACAGCGACGAAATCCATGGCTCCAACCCTAGCCGGCGCACTGTCTCCGGCGTAGGAATGCCATTCTTGTCCCACCCGCGCAGGGAATAGTAGCGATCGAGCATCGCTTCGAAATCGTGCAAGCGTCCAACATGCAATGGTTCTGGTGAAGTATAAACCCCTCCTGTTACCTCATCGCGTGTAAAGGCATATATCTCCAGTGGTTCGGTGAGGAAGCGTGTAGGCAAGCGGTCATCGGCGCGTGAAAGCCCCAGCCGCACGTTATATAGCCGTTCCAGGTTCACAATCCGCTCTCCTGCTTTCAGCAATTCTGCGCTGCTTATCTCCCGTTTCCACAGAGCGCTCAACCCACTGGCAAGGTCTTCCGGATAAAGGGCATAGGTCTCGGCTGTGCTGAACTTGCAAATACCCAAGGCATCTGACACCGCGCAGTAGTGCTCGGTGAAAACCACCAAGTCGGGCTTGTATGCCTCATTATCCGTTTCCATCAATTGGGGGACTAGTTCTGCAGGGAAGAAATGCCGCGCTGCCTCCAGGTTGCCAGCCAGGTCAATAGTCGGCAGGGCATAGAGGTGGTCGGCTCCGCGGTTGGAAGTTGCATGGCCCAAGCCAAACCCCTTGGCAATGCGTGGCTCTTGGCGGGGCAATTCCATCCCTTTGACATGCATGGCATAGTGGGGTGCGTTACCTCCAATGCGTTCCGCGGCACGACGTATCCCCTCGGACAGGAGATCGCCCAAGCCTTCCCTGCGGGCAATACGTTCAATCAAGCCCAGTACGGCGTTCGCATCCCCCCATTCCAGTGAGAGGTCATCAGAGTGAAGCAAACCCCGCTCATGGCACTCCATCGCAAAAGCGATAACCACACCAGTGGAGATGGTGTCCAGCCCGAAATCGTTACACATGCGGTTTGCATGGATGATCACTTCGGGATCGCTGATCCAGCACATTGGCCCCAGAGCGTCGGTCGTCTCATACTCAGGACCTTCCAACTCCCCGGCGTAAGGCCCATTCTCGATACGCGTGAGGCGGCTGCAGCGAATAGGACAAGAGAAACAACCCTTGGTCTGGTAGGTGTAGCGGGCAATAGCTTGGGCATCCACGCGCTCAGCCCAAGGCACTTGGCCTAACTGGTGATTGCGGGCAGGGAGATCACCGACCCGGTTCTTAGGTTTCACCAATACCACAGTGCCCCAATCGCGCAAGCCCACCACATTGGGGTGATCTCGCACTTTGGCAAAGGCACGGCGTGCTTGCTCCAGAAATGGAAAGGGTAGGCTTTCCTCGCTCCGTCCACGCACCTGAATTGCTTTCAGGTTCTTGCTGCCCATAACGGCACCACCCCCACAACGGGCAGCCGCCCGGCCGCGGTCATTAATGATGGCAGCGATACGCACGCCCCGTTCTCCTGCTGGCCCGATGCAGGCTACACGCGCACCGTTTGTCTCCAATGCTTCATGAGTAGCCACAGTACCCAATCCCCAGAGGTGCTCAGCAGGCCGGATAGCAATGCCCTCTGGGGTTACTTCGAGATACACTGGCCGCTCCGCACGGCCGGTAATGACCAGCGCCTGGTATCCAGCGCGTCGGAGGGCTGGCCCAAAGAAGCCCGAACCGTTGGCATAGCCATAAATCCCGGTAAGGGGGGAGTGGAAAGTAACGTGGTAGCGGGCTCCAGTGGGCCATGGGGTGCCGGTGAAGGGACCCACAGCGAAGATAAGAGGGTTTTCAGGGGCAAAGGGATCATTGGGATTGGCAATATGTCGGAAAAGCAACGCTGCTCCAAGCCCTCGCCCTCCGAGAAAAGCAGTAGTCAGGGAAGGATCAGGAGGCTGGAGGCTCACTTTCTTTGTCGAAAGATCAATCCAGGCAACGGTTTGCTTGCTCATGTGTATCGCCTTTCCTTCGCCAATAGTGCTCAATTATACTAACGATTAGCGTTCGCCGGCAAAATTTCTTGAGGCTCAGGTATCTCAGATGGATCATTTCTATCAAAGTACGATATTCATTTCCCAGCTACTTCATCCAAGAACATAGCATTTAGAAGAGAGGCCAAATCTTTATAAATAAGGCAAATGAGTATAATTGGCTCAATCATGCGCTTTCTCTAAAGACTTTTAGGATTTTATTATTGCGAACTATCCCGAGCACGACTGGCCACAATGAATAAATGCCAAGGAGGCATAAGGTATGAATAAAGCTATTGATTGGCACACTGTGTGCTCCCCGCTGAACCTATGCGATGTATATGTGCCTGCAAGTCATCTGCGCCGTTGGATTGAATATATACCCCGTGAGGGTGGGGTCGCTTTTCGTTGTGAAACAACGGATCGGCGAACAGTTGAATTCCGCTTGGATATTGTGATGCCAGATGTGGTGCGTGTGCGGATGAATGCTGACAGGATCCGCTCTGGCCCCAGCGATATGTTGATCCAACAGGACTGGCCACCTCCTCCTTATGATCTGAAAGATCATGAAGACTATTTGGTTCTCACCACAGAACGGATACGGCTGGAAGTCCAGCGCTTGCCATGGCAACTGCGCGTTTTTGACGCTCAGAGTCTTGGTACCACCATGCCCTTCTTCAGCCAGCGCATTGACGACCGCGTGTATGGTTCTCGTTACGAGGTAGCCCCTATTGGCTTCGATAGGGACCCCAATGGGCGCTTGACAGTGCGTGAGACAGTAGCGGTAACTCCTGGTGAATGTTTCTACGGCTTTGGAGAAAAGTTCACACCATGGAACAAATGGGGGCAAGAATTGGTCTCATGGACAGTAGATGCGGGTAATGTGAGTAGCCATCGATCTTACAAGAATATCCCTTTCTTCATGAGCACTGCTGGGTATGGCCTGTTCGTTCACTCTTCATACCCCATCCTATACCGTATGGGCAGCGAATCCAGCATCTCCTATTCCATCCACGTTGATGATAGCCAGCTGGACTACTTTTTGATCTATGGTCCAGATTTCAAACACATCCTCAAGCGCTATTGCGATTTGACAGGATATGCCCCTGTACCACCCCGATGGGCCTTTGGCTTTTGGATTTCCCGTTGCAGTTACCAAAGTCGCCAGGAAGTCGAAGCGATCATCCGCGAGATGCGCGCACGAGATTTTCCTTGCGATGTCATCCATCTGGATCCATGGTGGATGGGGAATGGGCCTTGGTCAACCTATGAGTGGGACACTGAATCCTTTCCCAATCCCAAAGAGATGATACGAAGGCTGCGCGCCCAAGGGGTGCGTGTTTGTCTGTGGATTCACCCGTATATTCCCAAGGGCACCAAGGCATATGATGAAGTGCTAGCCAAAGGCTATTATGTCCATAGCCCCGATGGACATGTTAGTCCGCCGGTGGATTATTTCTTGGGGACTGACTTGGCGGTGCTGGATTTTACCAATCCACAAGCCTGTGCCTGGTTGGAATCCAAACTACAACCATTGCTAGACATGGGCGTAGCAGCATTTAAGACGGATTTTGGTGAGCAGGCGCCAGTAGATGCTGTCTACTATGACGGACGTTCTGGAGTGGAGATGCATAATTTGTATCCGTTGCTCTACAACCGTACGGTTTTTGAGCTGACAAGACGCCATTATGGACGAGGGCTTGTTTGGGGCCGCTCGGCTTACGCTGGCTCACAACGTTATCCAGTGCAGTGGGGTGGGGACAGCTACGGTAGTTTCGACCAGTTAGCTAGTCAGATGCGCGGCCTGCTGAGCTATGGCATGTCAGGGGTGCCTTTCTGTAGCCATGATGTCGGCGGCTTTGACTACTCACCGTCGGCATTCGATTGGCCGAAGCCAGAGGAATATCCTAAAGATCCCGTCCTGTATGTCCGTTGGCTGCAGTTCGGCGTCTTTTCTTCCCATGTACGGGCTCACGGCAAGCAGCCACGTGAACCATGGACTTATGGCCCGCAGGCAGAGGAGATCGCCCGCCGATATCTCAAACTGCGCTATCGCTTGTTGCCATACATCTATTCAGAAGCAATGAAATCAGCCCAGACTGGCCTCCCTATGGTGCGGCCGTTGGTGTTAGAGTTCCAGTCTGATCCCAATACCTACAGCCTCGATTCACAGTACATGTTTGGCGAGAGTTTTCTGGTAGCACCTATAGTAACCCCTTCAAACCACCGCCTGGTCTACCTGCCTCCCGGCGATTGGGTAGACTACTGGAACAAGAGACTGGTGAAAGGCGGATGCTGGATCGAGGTCGAGGCGCCACTTGAGATCATCCCGTTGTGGGTACGAGCAGGAGCAATCATCCCGATGGGTCCAGAGTTATCCTATGTGGAAGAGAAACCCCTCGATCCCCTGACGTTAGAGCTGTACTGGCCTAAAGATTTCGTGGAGACGATAGTGCAGGAGGAGGATCAACCAGGAATCCCAGTACGGTACAAACGCAAGGGAAAAACATTGAACATTGAAGCTGGGCCGGCTCCTGGGCAAGTGGAGATCGTGTTGTATGGTGAGTCAATCAAAGAAGCGATTTGTCATGGCGCGGCTCTGAATGTATTGCCTTGTCCTGGAGGGCAGTTTGTCCGCGTTGATGGGTCGAAACGTGTATCGGTTGTGTTGCGGCTTGCAGAGGGCTAATATGCTTCAGGATTGGCTCCATCTGTGCGGGGAAAATACCTTTGGGAACGTATCTCCATGACTTGGTACAGGCATTCCATTGGCACTACAACCGCGCTAGGCATGATGTGTTCTACTAGAGAGAAGGTTGGTGGTATAATACATGCGACATTGTGCTGGGTGCACTGCTGTGTATTCACAGGGGGATGCATACTAGCCTACAAGGATACGAAAGGAGGATTCGCTGTGTCTATCAAGCCCGCTGGTGAAGAACGTGAAGTAAAACTCCTAGGTGGAGCAACTGTTGATGGGGCGCCAATCGCCTATCTGATCGTACTGGCTGCCGTAGTAACGGGATTAGCGCTTATTCCGCTTTCGGTTGTGCTTGGCTCTGGCAAGAGTTTCCCCATGAGCCAGGGGATTTATCCACTAGTTGGTTGGATCTTGGGCCCAATTGCTGGCGCAATTGCCAGTGCTATTGGCGCATCGCTAGGTATCTTTATCGCCCCCCATACAACGACTGTGCCGCTGGCTACGGTATTAGGAGCGGTAATGGGAAGCTTTGCGGCTGGTGCCATGGTCGCGGCTGGCCCGCGTAGGAATTGGTGGCTGCCGTTGTCCCTCTTGCTCTTTGTCATTTATGGCTTCTATGGAGGACGAGCAGTTCTGCAAAATGGCGTGCCAGTCTATGCAGTGGTATTGGGTTCATTCATTAACTGGTCTGCTTTGCTCCTGTTCCTATTGCCAACGCGCAGGTTAGCCGCCAGTTGGATCGGGCATCAAGATTTGCGGCGGGTTGCTAGTGGGCTCTTCTTGGGCACCTGGATGGCAGCAGGGCTCTCGCATCTCACAGCAGCCGCTATCGTCTATTTCGTGGTCAACTGGCCAGAAGCGGTCTGGCTAGCGATGGCTCCCCTTGCTCCGTTGGAACATCTCGCTCGTTGCGTAGTGGGGACGGTTATTGGCACGGGCGTGATCGCTGGCTTGCGCGCCATTGGTCTGGTCAAGCCCGCTTGGGCAGTCTACTAGCTGATCACGCTGGCCACACCTGTTGGCTTGCCTACACTATGGTTACTGTGAGCAGGTGTCGCTCATGCTCTTCCAAGAGGCTATCCCGATATGGGGAGCTTTTCTGTGAGCATTGAACCACTCGTCAGCCTCGACAAAGTGTCCTATCTGTATCCACGCTCCAAGAAACTGGCCCTTTGCGATATATCGCTGGAAATCCACAAAGGAGAGTTTCTAGGCTTGATCGGGCCGACCGGCGCGGGCAAAACGACCCTTTGCTTGACACTTAATGGAATCGTGCCCCAATTTTATGGAGGGCGATTTTTCGGTAGGGTGACCGTGGCAGGGCTTGATACCGTTGACCACCCAATCAGCACATTGGCACGTCATGTAGGCGTAGTATTTCAGGATCCTGAGACACAACTCATCGCCACGTCTGTGGAGAACGAAATCGCCTTTGCCCTAGAAAACCTATGTGTGCCACGTGAGGAGATCAAGGAGCGCATTCCCCGTGTGCTTGCCGCCGTGCGACTGGAAGGAACTGAACATAAGCACCCCCATGAACTGTCGGGCGGGCAAAAGCAGCGCCTTGCCATCGCTGCAGCACTAGCCATGCAGCCGGACTTGATGGTTTTGGATGAACCAACATCCCAACTGGATCCTGTTGGCGCTGAGGAAGTTTTCGCCACTGTCCGCGAGTTGAACAGAGAAGTGGGCATGACCATTGTGATGGCCAGTCACGCCGCTGAGGAGATGGCTGAGTACGCGGATCGGATTGTCCTCCTCTACGATGGCCGTATCATTGCTGCAGGCACCCCTGATGAAATCTATGCCCAAATTGACCTCTTATATGAGCATTATTTGCGGCCCCCTCAAGTAGCCGAGACTTTCTATATGATTGGTAAGCGTGGTGCACCAGTTAACAAGCCACCGGTGCGCATGCGCGAGGGCGCAATGCTGCTGGATACGCTGTATCAGCAATGCACAATCGCAGCACCGAAAAACTTGTCCATGCCGGTATTCCACCGTGGCGAACCACTTCTTTCAGTGCAAGATCTGAAACATACTTACCCCGATGGCACCCAAGCGTTACAAGGGGTGTCATTGGATATCCACGAGGGGGAATATGTGCTGATTATCGGGCAGAATGGTGCTGGTAAGAGCACGCTTGTCAAGCACTTTCTCAATTTGTTGCGACCGACAGCGGGAACGGTCAAAATCGGTGGCGTAGAAGTAGGAAACTTTTCCGTCAGTGAATTGGCACGACGTATTGGCTATGTCGCTCAAAATCCTGACAATCAAATCTTTAGCACCACGGTTGGCAACGAAGTATCCTTTGCTTTGCGTAACTTGGGGTACAGTGCCAAGGAAGTCGAGGAACGCACAGTGGAAAGCTTAGAGGCAATGGGGTTGTTGGATGTACGCGATGCACATCCGCTGTCGCTGCCAAAGGGCGATCGCGCCCGCGTCGTCATTGCTGCCATCCTAGCCATGAAACCAGAGGTTATTATTTTTGATGAACCTACCACCGGCCAGGATTTCCGTGGGGCGCGTTTTATCCTCGATATTAGCCGTAAACTGCATCAGATGGGCAAGACCGTGCTTGTCATTACCCACCATCTCTACCTGATGCCTGAGTATGCCGAACGAGTAATCGTCATGGGCAAAGGTACAATTTTGCTTGATGCCCCCATCCGTGAAGCTTACCACCAAGTCGAACTCTTGCGCTCTACTTTCCTATCGCCACCTCAAGCAGTCCTTCTCGCCCAGCAACTCAACCACAGAGAGAGGCAGGACTGGAAGCTGCTCACCCCCAGGGAAGTAGCGGATTGCTTTGTCTGTCATTCCAATGGCAAAGGCGGGATGGTGTGAGCATGCTCAAGTTTCAAACCGTTGAACGTGATTCCATTTTCTCCCATCTGGATTTCCGGTCAAAGTTGCTTATGATGGTGGTGGTTAGCATCGTGGCCTTTGTCTGGGAGAGCCCGATTGCATTGGCGGCGTTGACGTTCGTGGTGGTGGCAGCTTGCCTGCTCGCTGGCGTCAAATCAGGTTATATCAAATTCATCATGAAGGTGATGAGCCCTTTCTATCTCTTGTTGCTCATTACCCATGGGTTCTGGAACATTGAACAGGTCAAGTCCCTGACGGGTAAGCAAGTGCTGACGCCCCTATTCGCTTTCCCCCATAGTTGGTGGCTCATTGGGGGAGCGAGCATGTCCTTGGAGGGATTCCTCTATGGTTGGTCCGTGATTTTTAAAACGCTGACACTGGTGATGGTGATCCCGTTGGCTATCTTCACCACCGACATAGATAATATGATCGTCAGCATGGTGAGAGCAAAGATTCCTTACAAGTTGACCTTTATCTTCTCTTCGACCTTGCGCTTTTTTCCTCTGCTCTTTGAAGAAATTCAGACGATCATCGAAGCACAACGGTTGCGTGGGCTGGCGGTAGAAAAGATGGGGCCAGTGCAGCGGGTGCGCATCTATGCTCAAATCGCTGTCCCTTTGATTCTAGGCGCGATGGTTAGGTCTCAGCAATTGGAAGTGGTCCTTCAAGCGAAAGCTTTCACGGGTAGCGCAGAGCGTACGTACTTACATGAGTCACTGCTACACCGTTCTGACTACGTTGTCATTGCTTTATGTATCCTATTACTTCTCTTGGTGGCTATCCTGTACTTTTGGTTTGACGTTGGCAAGTATGCTTGGATTCTCTTTCGCTAAATGCTACCCATCTTTCCGTGCCCAATCGTACGGGATTTCTGTGGTGTGGGCGGGTAGACGGTACTCATCCGGCTCTTCATAGTTGTAAAGCTCTGTGGGCACGTTGACGATCAAGGTCATCTCTTCACTGATGCCTTTGAAGCCATGCATGACCCCTTTGGGGATCTTGAGCATAATCGGGTTCAGGGTGCCCATAAAAAATTCGTTGATCTCGCCGCGGGTAGGGGAATCCTCGCGGGCATCGTACAGCACCACTTTAGCCATACCATGGATGCAGATAAAATGGTCTGTCTGGCGCTTATGGTAATGCCAGGCTTTGACCACACCGGGATAAACAGCAGTGACATACACCTGACCAAACTTTTCGAATTCTTCCCAGTCGCTGCGCAGCAATTCCATCAAAAAGCCACGCTCATCGGGAATAAGCCGTAATTTGCGTACTTTCACCCCTTCTATCATCTGCCTCTCCTTTAATGCGATCGTTGATAGATATCAAGTCCTGGAAGGTTGGAGCTCAGCGACAATCATTCCTAACAAGATCAAGCCACAACCTATAATACCTGCTTTGGTGAGACGCTCTCCTGCCAGGAAATAGCCAAATAGAGCAGCGAACACTGGTTCTGTAGCGAAAATCAGCGCCGTGTGGGTCGCTGAGGTCCATCTCTGCACATTGTTCTGAATCGCAAAAGCCAGCGCTGTAGCCAGCACGCCGGTGAACAAAGCCGCATAGAACACCCCGCTGGGGACGGGCCATCTCCAGCCTGCAGTGGCGAGCGTTACCAAGCCGCTGAGCACGGCTACCGTTGTGATTTGAACGAACGTTAAAGCCAGTGCGTCTGTCTGTGGTGCGAATAGGCTAACCGCCATAATGTGCAGGGCAAAGCAGAAAGCACAGCCCAAAACGATCAAATCGCCCCGTGATGGACTCAGGTCACGCTCCAATGTCAGCAAAGCCATGCCAACTGTAGCCAGGGTAACTCCCAGCAATGCCTGACGTTCTGGCATGCGCTTTATCAATAAGCCTGAAAGGCATGGCACGATCACTACAGACAGCCCAGTGATAAAGCCAGCCTTTGAGGCTGACGTATACTGCAAGCCTACGGTTTGAAAAGCATAACCGCCGAAGAGAAACAAGCCAATTGCTAGCCCAGCGCCGAACATGCGCGGGTGCAGAGTGCGCACACGTTGCCCAAAAAGCACAAATAGCATCATTGCCGCCAAGGTAAAGCGCAGCGACAAGAAAGCGTAGACCGGAAAATGCAACACGGTCTGTCTTACGAGCACGAAAGTACTGCCCCAAATCAATGCGACAACCAGTAGCAGCGCATCCGCTTGCCACTGACGGAATTTGCGCAAGGGTTCATTTTGCTCGCACGGTGCCATTGTGCGATACTGTGACAGCACTTGGCCTGAGCATGAAGAAGAGTCCAGGCTCTGCGAGCAGCGGGGGTTTTCTGAATTAGCCGTTGAGTTCATCGCGTACAGTGCAGTAGAGTTCTTGGGCACCGAGTTCTTTCAAGGTATAACAAGGCGCTCCCATTCTTTCAGCCAGTTGCTGCGCCAGACCTCGATCCAGCGTCTCGTGTTCCATATTGATAACCACAGCACGGATATCGCGCTGTTTGATCAGCCCTGCGATACGCAGAGCTTCCTCAAATGGAGGAAGGCCGGACATGGAAACATTTCCTGCGCCGTCGGTGAGCAAAATGAGAAGGGGCATCACTTCTGGGTTCTTGCGTCGCTCACGGATTAGGACTTCATAAGCAAGCAACAATCCTGCTGAAAGGGGCGTTTTGCCCCCAACAGGTATATCCTGCAAAGCTTTTCTGGCTTGTTCAACACTGGCTGTGGGTTGCAATACGAGCTGAGCGCTTTCTTTCTGAAAAGTGATAAGGCCTACTTGATCGCGCTTTTGATAGGCATCGAGCAGAAGAGACAGGATTGCTCCTTTAGTGGCTTTCATGCGCTCTGCTGCCGCCATAGACCAGCTAGCATCCACGACAAATAGGATGAGGTTCGCTGCGCGGCGGATGCGCACCTTGCGGCGCAAATCCTGGCTCTCAACAGCCAGTGCTGTGCCTTCATGCTGACGATGAATTTGATATGGAGCTGCCTGGCGCACAGTGGCATCGAAGGCAATGTCAACAAACTGCCCCATGGCGTTGCAACTGCTGACGTAGCGTCCGCGTTTGCGGCTGGTCTTGGTGAAGCTGCGCTTCCCGTAACTGCGACGGATCATGCGATCCAAGGAAGTTTCCAGGCGGCGTGGGCGAAAAGCGGGCCCGACCTCGACGGGCATGTCAGCTTGTCGGATGTAGGAAAGGGGCAGCCCATCGGCGCGATGCCCCCTCAGCGGGACGCCAACTCCTGAGGTGGAATCTCCCCCGGCAGGGCAATCCTCAGGTGCGTTTTTTTTTTACATCATTGGCTGGGGATTGGGATAGGGTATCGCTGCAGGCATCGGCACGCACCATCTCTAACCGTTGTTCCAGCCGCTCAAACTGCACTTCTGTTTCTTGGAGAGGCTTCTTTTTCAGCCTGTGGGGCAGGGCTAATTCTGCAGCCAGAAGAATGTCTGCTTCATTGATTGCCAGTCGGCCTTCAAAGGCAGCGTGGGCTAGGGCTGCCTTGAGGATAACGATGTCGGCGCGATGGCCATCTACTCCAAACTCGGTGGTCAATTCGGCGATCGTGAACAGATCATTCTCTGTATAACTTACTTGAGGGAGCAAATGCTGCGCGCGCACGATGCGCTGCGATAGTGCTTCTTCTTGCGCCTGCCATGCTTTATAGAAGGCTAGGGGATCTCGTTCATAAGCGATGCGGCGGCGGACGATCTCCACCCGCTGCTCAGGGTCTAAAATGGTTTTGATTTCTACACACAAAGCGAAACGGTCTAATAGTTGGGGACGCAGTTCCCCTTCCTCAGGGTTCATGGTGCCTACCAGAATGAAGCGTGCCGGATGGGTGAAAGAAATCCCCTCGCGTTCCACGACATTGACACCCATCGCAGCAGAGTCTAGCAAGAGATCTACAACATGGTCGTCCAATAGGTTCACTTCGTCAACGTACAGCAAGCCACGGTTGGCAGCGGCCAGAACCCCTGGTTCAAAATGCTTCTCGCCTTTCTTGATTGCCTGCTCGATATCTAGTGTACCCACTACTCGGTCTTCGGTAGCACTTACAGGCAGGTCAACAAATTGCGTGCGGCGTTTTACTCGTGGCAAGGGTTTTTCTGCCGCCAGTCTTGCACGGCAGTTGTCACATAATGTCTCAATGGAATCTGGATCACAGTTGAAAGGGCAGCCATCCACCACATCGATTTCTGGCAACAAAGCAGCCAATGCCCGGGCGGCGGTGGATTTCGCCGTCCCGCGTTCTCCACGGATCAGCACCCCTCCAATCTGAGGGCTGATGGCGTTGAGTATCAAAGCCCTTTTCATTTTGTCTTGGCCAACAATGGCCGTAAAGGGGAAAATAATCACCTCTGGGTTGCTCCTGGATCACTATCGCTAGGCGAGGAAAGTATACGTTATCATGCGGAGTAAAGTCAAGTACACGTATTTGCCCTTCAGCTAGAATGCGCAACTTTGACATTTATGCACAATACAGGTAAACTATTCACCTTAGAGCAACTGGTTAGGAGCGTCTATGGAGTTCCAAGAAGTGATCATGCGCTTGGATCGTTTCTGGGCGGAAAAGGGCTGCCTTATCTGGCAGCCCTATAATGTGCAAGTTGGTGCGGGTACGATGAACCCGGCCACGGTGCTGCGCGTGTTAGGCCCAGAGCCGTGGAATGTGGCCTATGTCGAACCCAGTATTCGCCCGGCTGATGGCCGCTACGGGGAGAATCCCAATCGCTGGCAACAGTTTTATCAGTATCAGGTGATCTTGAAACCAGATCCCGGCAATCCGGTGGAAATTTACCTGGACAGCCTGAAAGCATTGGGCATCAATCCCCGCGAGCATGACATCCGCTTGGTGGAAGACGACTGGGAATCACCTGCACTGGGAGCATGGGGCTTGGGTTGGGAAATCTGGATGGATGGCCAGGAAATCACCCAGTTCACCTATTTCCAACAGGCAGGTGGCTTTGACCTGAATCCGGTATCAGTGGAGATTACGTATGGCTTGGAGCGCATCGTCATGGTGTTACAAGGCGTGCGCGACTTTGTCCATATTGATTGGGGCCATGGCATCACCTATGGTGACATCCTCCTTCGCTCTGAGGTTGAGCATTGCACCTACAATTTTCAGACGGCGAGCATCGAGCGCCTGAAGCAAATGTATGATTTGTTCGAGGCAGAGGCAAGGAATGCCCTCGCTGCCGGCTTGGTCATCCCAGCCCACGATTATGTGCTAAAGTGTTCTCATACCTTCAATGTGCTGGATGCACGAGGGGCCATTGGCGTTACAGAGCGAGCGCGTTATTTTGCACGCATGCGTGAACTCTCACGAGAGGTCGCCAAAGCATATCTAGCGCAACGTGAGGCAATGGGTTTCCCCTTCTTGAAGCGCGCTGGCGGCACCGTTAGCCGTCCGCAGCCGGCTATGAGAGCCCAGCCATCACCCCAAGGGCCCGCCTCATTGCTGCTGGAAATTGGTGTGGAGGAGTTGCCGGTATTGGATCTCGATGCTGCCCTGGAGCAATTGCAAACGATGACGCTGCAGGCACTTTCGGATGCCAGACTGAGTTTCGAGAGCGTACGTATCCTGGGCACTCCTCGTCGCCTGGTAGTCCAAGTGCGTGGGCTCGCTCCTAAGCAAGCAGACATGCAACGCGCGGTCAAAGGGCCACCGGCAGATTTTGCTTTTGACGCAGCGGGCCAACCCACCAAGGCGGCACTGGGTTTTGCGAAAGCGCAAGGGGTGAACGTAGCTGACCTGCAGATGCGGGAGTACGAAGGTAAGAATTATGTGGTGGCGGTCAAGACGGAATATGGCCGCGCGGCGAACGAGGTCCTGGCGGAGATATTGCCCGAACTCATTGCTTCGCTGAAATTTACCAAAAACATGCGCTGGAACGCGAGCAATGTGGCTTTTGCGAGGCCCATTCGTTGGCTAGTGGCGCTACTGGGGGACCAGGTAGTGCCTTTTGCCTATGCCAATGTCCAAAGTGGCCGCATCTCCCGTGGCCTTCGTCCATTTGGCTCGCCGGATATTGCATTGACGGATGCAGAGGCGTATTTCGAGGTCATGAGAGCCAATTTCATCCTGCTAGATCCTAAGGAACGGGAAGCCTACATCCAATCGCAAGCTGCCAAACTGGCGGCTTCTGTGGGCGGTTATATCCCCGAGGATGCGGCGCTCTTGCGCGAGGTGACCAACTTGGTAGAGTGGCCAACGCCTCTATTGGGGCATTTTGATGAGGAGTATCTGTCATTGCCGCAGGAAGTCCTTATCGCGGTGATGAAAAAGCATCAACGCTACTTCCCGGTGATGAAAGATGGCAAGTTGTCTCCCTATTTTATCGCTGTAGCCAATGGGCCATTCGATTGCCTTGATACCGTGCGCCATGGCTACGAAGAGGTGCTGCGCGCCCGCTATGCAGATGCAGCTTTCTTCTACAAAGCGGATACTAGCAAAAAGTTAGAAGAATTCCTGCCGCGTTTGCATACCTTGACATTCCAAGAACAACTTGGCTCAATGCTAGATAAGGTGGCACGCCTGGAGAAACTGGTGCCTATGCTGGCTGAACTGGTTGGAGCCACAGGTGAGGAACGGGAGATAGCCCTTCGTGCCGCGCACCTGTGCAAGGCCGATCTTGCGACGCAAATGGTCGTCGAGTTGACTTCTCTGCAAGGAATTATGGGTGAAAAGTATGCTGCCCTATCTGGCGAGAGGCCTGAGGTTGCACAAGCCATCCGCGAGCACTATCTGCCGCGCAGCGCGGGCGATGAACTCCCGCAGACGGTTCCGGGCGTACTGGTTGGCTTGGCAGACCGACTAGATAGTTTGGTGGGTCTATTTGCTGTGGGCTTGTGCCCGACTGGTTCTGCCGATCCATATAGCCTCCGGCGAGCCGCTTTGGGTCTGGTACAGATCCTGGCTGAAAAAGGCATCTCCCTTTCATTGCATCAGGCATTTCGCGCTGCGGCCGCATTATTGCCCGTGGATGTCTCAGAGATAGTGCTGGCGGATCTCCACGATTTCGTCATACAGAGATTACGTGGTTGGTTGCTCGAATTGGGCTATCGCTATGACCTCGTGGATGCGGTGCTGGCTGAGCGTGCAGATAACCCTTATGAAGCGCTGGTTACAGTGCGCAGCCTTCAGAATTGGGTTGCTCGTCCCGAGTTTTCAGCTTTGCTCACCACCTATAGCCGGCCTTCGCGCATCGTACGTGAGTACACGACTGAGTTCCCGCTGTATCCTGAGATGTTCACTGAGGAGGCAGAAAAGGACTTGTACCAGGCTGTGCTCGCTGCTCAGAAAAAGCGCGCCGAGGTGAACGATGTGGATGGATTGATGGCAATCCTAGCTCCGTTGGCACAGCCTATAGATACTTTCTTCGACCAGGTATTTGTCATGGTTGACGAACAAGCGGTGCGTGAGAACCGCTTGGCTTTGTTGCAACGCATCGCAGCATTGCCCAAAGGCATTGTAGATTTGACCAAAGTGTTAGGATATTAGATAATTAAGGATTAGTGCTGCAATCTTATAGATTGGGATAATTTTGGAGAAGGAGTTGGATCAAATGGCAAAAGTGAATGCGCAAGCAAAAGAGATTAAGAAATGGGTTTACCTCTTTAATGAGGGCAATAAAGATATGCGGGATTTGCTGGGTGGCAAGGGCGCTGGCGTTGCAGAGATGACCAACCTGGGCTTGCCTGTACCACCCGGTTTCACGATTACGACGGAAGCGTGTAACGAGTATTTCCGCTTAGGTCGCCGGTTCCCTGAAGGAATGTGGGAGCAGGTGCTTGCTGCCCTGAAAACTATCGAGCAGCAGACAGGCAAAAAGTTCGGGGACCCTGCGAACCCCCTATTGGTATCCGTGCGTTCAGGCGCCAAGATGAGCATGCCGGGTATGATGGATACCGTGCTCAATGTGGGCCTCAACGAAAAGACATTGCAGGGATTGGCTAAGTTGACAGGAGACGAACGCTTTGCCTACGATGCCTACCGACGGCTCATCCAGATGTTTGGTCGCATTGTTAAAGGTATAGATGGTGAGAAATTTGAGCATATTCTGGACAGCTATAAAGAGAAGACAGAGGGCAAGAAAGATACCGACCTGACTGTCGACATGCTCAAAGACATCGTGCGGGATTACAAAGCCTTGTACAAAAAAGAGCTCGGGGAGGATTTCCCAGAGGAGCCGATGGAGCAGTTGCGGCAGGCAATAGAAGCCGTATTCGCCTCCTGGTTTGGCAAGCGCGCTGTGGATTATCGCAACTTTCACAAGATTCCGCATGACCTGGGTACTGCTGCGAATGTGCAGATGATGGCTTTTGGCAATATGGGCTTTAACTCCGGCACAGGGGTAGCTTTCACGCGTAGCCCATCTACAGGTGAGAAAGCTCTCTATGGCGAGTACCTGCTGAATGCCCAGGGCGAAGATGTAGTTGCTGGTGTGCGCACGCCCAATAAAATTGCTCAACTGAAAGAAGAGATGCCTGAGATATACGATCAGCTGACCCGCATCTCCGAGTTGCTCGAAAAGCATTACCGTGAAATGCAAGACATGGAGTTCACCATTGAGCGGGGCAAGCTGTGGATGTTGCAGACACGCGCTGGGAAACGCACAGCCAGTGCAGCGGTGAAAATTGCAGTAGACATGGTCCATGAAGGCTTAATCAGCAAGGAAGAAGCCGTGATGCGCGTTACACCGGAGCAGGTGGATCAACTGTTGCATCCGGTTTTTGATGCAAAAGCCAAGGAGGATGCCTATGCATCAGGCAGGTACCTTGCCAAGGGGCTGAATGCCAGCCCGGGTGCTGCTACGGGCATCGCGGTCTTCGATGCTACCCGCGCCCAAGAGGCGGCACGGAATCAGGCGGTAATCTTGGTTCGTCCGGAGACGAGTCCCGAGGATGTGCATGGTATGCTCGCCGCACAGGGCATTCTGACCCAACGCGGTGGAGCCACTTCTCACGCTGCGGTAGTGGCACGCGGCTTGAACAAGCCCTGCGTGGCTGGGTGCGAAGCGTTATCTATTGATGTGGATGCACGACAGTTCACGGTCAATGAGAAAGTAGTGAAGGAAGGGGATTATATCTCCATTGACGGTACCACCGGGGAAGTCTTCATTGGTCGGATTCCCACGGTCGAAGTCAAATTTGAAGAGCAGAAGGACCTGATTGAACTGCTTTCCTGGGCTGACGAATTCCGCCGTCTAGGCGTTTGGGCGAATGCGGATTATCCGCGCGATGCAGCGCAAGCACGCAAGTTAGGTGCAGAAGGCATTGGTTTGTGCCGTACGGAGCACATGTTCTTCGAGGAGGACCGCTTGCCCATCGTGCAACAAATGATCCTGCTCTCTGGCAAAGCTGCTGCCATCGAAAACCGCATCCAGGCTCTGCGAAAAGAACTAGAAAACGCTTCCGGTACGCATGCGGAATCCCTGCGCGCGGAAATCGCCGAGTTGGAGCAACAACCAGAGCGAAAGCAGTACTATGAAGCGCTGGATAAATTGCTGCCCCTCCAACGCAGCGATTTCGAAGGAATTTTCCAAGTGATGGATGGCCTGCCGGTCATCATCCGTCTGATTGACCCGCCTATGCATGAGTTTTTGCCCAAACGCGAGAAGTTGATCCAGGAAGTTACCGAACTACGCTGTCGTGGTGACAATCCGGCGCTGTTGGCAGAGAAAGAGAAGATGCTGCGGGTTGTAGAGGACATGCATGAAGCCAACCCCATGCTGGGTTTGCGTGGCTGCCGGCTCGGTATCATGTTCCCTGGTGTGACTGAGATGCAGGTTCGGGCTATCTTCCAGGCGGCTTGTCGCATGGCAAAGAAAGGCGTTAAGGTGCTGCCACGGGTCATGATCCCGTTGGTTAGCCACATCAATGAGCTGCGTCATGAGCAAGTTGCACTGGAAAAAGTGGCAAAGCAGGTCATGCAAGAAGAGGGCGTGGAAATAGACTACAAATTTGGCACGATGATTGAGATCGCCCGGGCAGCACTCACTGCAGACGAGATAGCCGAACTGGCACAGTTCTTCTCCTTTGGCACGAACGACCTGACACAGACAACCTACGGCATCTCTCGTGACGATGCGGAAAAAGGGTTCCTCCTGGCTTATGTGGAACGCAAGATATTGCCGGCAAACCCGTTCCAAGTGCTGGATCGCGAGGGAGTGGGCAAACTCATGAAGATGGCGGTGGAGTTAGGACGCAAGACCCGCCCAGGGATGAGCATTGGCATCTGCGGTGAACACGGCGGCGATCCGTCATCTATTGAATTCTGCCATATGATCGGCTTAGACTATGTCTCTGCTTCGCCCTATCGTGTGCCCGTGGCGCGTCTGGCTGCAGCGCAAGCCGCACTGGGGCACAAGCACGAGCAGGACAAGTAGGACAACTCGCTTTGTTCGGTTGAGACCAGATTCTCCCGCAGGTTGCTACGGTCAATCTGCGGGAGAATTGTTTATTTTGACCAAGCCTGTTCGCTGGATATAGTATAACTACCTGACAGAGGGTCCCTAGATAATGCATGCGCTGCGAATATCCTGGTGTGGAAAGCTTCTGGCGATATGGCTGCTTTTGCTTGCGTTGCCGGGATGGGGCAAGGCTGCCTCTGGCCCACAACTGGCGCTTAGCAAGGTTGTCTCTCCATCAACCGTAGTCGCTGGTGGCCGTGTAACCTATATCATCACTTTGACAAATGCCGGGAATGAAGCCGCAGAAGGTATCACCATTAGGGATACTCTACCTAGTGGTTTTGCCTACCTTCCTGGCACCAGCCGCATCACCGTGAATGGCGTGACCGTTTCCACTGCAGATCCCAACATCAGTGGCCGCACGCTAACTTGGTCGAAACCATCACCTGGTTTTCACTTGCCCTCGGGGCGGAGCGGCAGCTTCTATGGCATCCATACCTTTGTGCAAAGCCGTTGGAATCCTTGTGATCATGGCTATATTGATTATCAATTAGACCGTGCCCGTGAACTGATGGGGGCTGGCGGCTATGTGACGCAGTTGTGTGACTGGATTGATACTTCTTGGCAAGGTCCTTTGGATTGCTGGAAGTATTTTGTGAACAAAGCCTACGATCGGGGGCTCACACCGGTAGTCCGTTTGGCGGGAGCAAGTACACCCCAATTTTGGATCAAGCCTACGCCTGATCCGGATGAGAGCTACAGTTCCTGGGCGCGGGCGTTCAGCAAGGTGGTGGAGGGGTTGCCCAAGCGCGATGGATACTACCTGTATGTGCAGATCTGGAACGAGCCCAACCTCGATTTTGAGTGGGAGGGGCGGGCAAACCCCGCTGAGTATGGGCGCTTTTTCGTGGATACAGCCAATGCTATTCGTGCTCTGGGTGATCCGCATGTTGTGATCCTCAATGCTCCCCTTTCTCCAGGCGGAAATTACTACTACCTGGATTACCTGAGGGCTATGCTGACCAGCGTCCCCGCCTCGTTGTGGGCTTTCGATGTTTGGGCTACCCATCCTTATCCGGGGAACAGGCCTCCCAGCTACAATATCCACGACGGTACCGCCAGCGATAACTGGGCAGCCATTGACCTATATCAACGTGAATTAGAGATCTTGGCGCAGCATGGTCGCAGTGGGGTCAAGGTGTTGCTTACCGAGACCGGCTATGAACTTTACAATACCTATGATGTCCTGTATCCATCCATCAACGAGAGCAACCGCGCGGATTACATCCTGCGCGCTTTCCGCGATTATTGGAGCAAGTGGCCTGAGGTCATCGGGGTTTGCCCCTATGAGCTGGTTGATCCGCAGGGGATATGGTGGAAATGGGACTGGATTGGCCGCCAGCAGTACGATGCCGTCCGGGCGATGGACAAATCGTATGCACCGGTGAGCAGCGTGATGCGTATCACCTTTCAGGCTACGGCAGCCAGCAGCGCGGGCACTTATTACAATGATGTCGCGGTTACCGCCAGCAACGCTCCGCCCTTGTCGCTCACGCGCGTAGCTCCAGTCAGTGTGTATGTGCCCACGCCCACACATACGCCAACCCCAGCGCAAACCTGTACGCCTACTGCATCACCGACTGCAACCGCTACGCCAATGCCAACCTGGACTCCTACCCCGACTTTTACCCCTATTGCAACCGAAAGCCCCACACCAACACCCAGCGCGACATTCGCTCCCACAGAGACGCCTACTGTGTCTCCAGAAGCAACGGATACTCCTTCCGTGACACTCACTACGACACCAAGCCTGACAGAGACGCCAACGCCAACAGAAAGTGCTACCCCATTGCCCACCTCCAGCGCGACGGAGACCTTATCTCCTACCCCAACATCTCCTTCATCACCCACGCCAAGTCCTATTGCGACCGAGACATTGACCAGCACGCCAACCCCATTGCCTACTCTCTGTTCCGACCTCATTCAGAACGGCGGTTTTGAGCAAACAGGGAGCTGGCAAATTGGGTCCTCTGCTTACCCTGCTGCCTATACTACGGTTCGCGCCCATAGTGGCCAGCGCTCGATGCGGTTGGGGATAGACTCGGGGGATAACATCTACAGTTGGTCTACGGTTGCACAGCCGATCACCATTCCAGCAGATGCCAGCACTGTGCGGTTATCCTGCTGGTACTATCCACAGTCTGCGGATACAAGCAATGACTTTGGTTATATCTCCATCTACCACGAGTACTTGAACGTAGAATTGCAGCGGCTGCGCAATATCCGTGAAAATACTCAGGAGTGGACATACTATGAGCGTTCACTGGACGCTTTTCGGGGCATGACAGTGCGTGTGCTTTTCGGCGTGTACAACGATGGGCTGGCTGGCGTGACGGCGATGTACCTGGATGACGTGGCTGTGCATGCCTGTGGTTCAATCCCTACGCCTACAGCTAGCCCCACCGTCTTGCCCACATTGTCTCCTACAGCAACGCCTACCTATACTCCCACGCCATCACTGACCGCGACAAGCACACCTACGCCTTCACCTACAGTGACTGTTTTTCCCACTGTGACTCCCACCCCAACCGTTCTGATCTCTGCGACTCCAACGCCAAGCCCCTCATCCGGATGCAGGGACTTGATCGTCAACGGCGGCTTTGAATGGGATGATGAAGGCTGGTATATCCCGAATACGGCGTATCCTGCCGCATACACAACCGCACAGGCACACAGTGGACAACGCTCGATGCGGCTGGGTATCGAAATACCAAGCCACAATGTCTATAGCTATTCGACCATCAGGCAGACTGTGCCTGTGCCGGCAGAGGCAACAGATCCGCTCTTGACCTTTTGGTACTATCCCGTCTCGGGTGATACAGCAAACGATTTGCAGTATGTGCGTGTCGAAGCACAGGACAAAGCAGAATGGGTATTGTATACGCGCTCGAATGCTCAGTCTTGGACATACAAGAGCTATCCCCTCGACGGCTTCAAGGGCCGTGATGTACGCATTTACTTTGGCGTTGTCAACGACGGAGCGGGTGGGGTAACAGCCATGTACGTGGATGATGTAGCACTCCTGACTTGTGGCGTCCAGGCCACACCCACTGAACGTATCTTTTTACCGATCATTTTACGCACCGGGGGCGAAGAGATTTCACCTCCGCATGGTTATCCCGAAACGACCGAAACCGCCCCTGCGGGCTTACAAAGCCATGAAGGCAACCCCGCAATATCAGTGTGGGGATCAGACATACGCACAATCTGGCGAGTAGATGATCCGGATGCGGCTCCCGACGTTATCCGGGGCATAGCGTTCAACGTAGCGAACCATCTGCTCTATATGGCAGCAGGCGAAGCAATTTGGGTCCTTGAGGTGCCAAGTGGCGAACTCGTGGCACGCATTCCGCTACCCGCTGTTCCATATGGATTAGCAGTTGACGTAGCTAGCAACCACGTGTACGCTGCACTGCAGCAAATGGATGCCCTGGCAGTGATTGATGGCATTAGGCACAAGTTGCTGACAATTGTATCGGGAATCCCTGGCGCCAGCGGCGTGGCGATAGGAAACGGTTGTATCTATGTAACAGCCACCCGCAGTGGTGAATTGATTGTTGTCAATGGACAAAACTATGCTATAATGAAGCGCGTACCCGTTGGCACCGCACCGTATGCTGTGTTGTATGACCCAGGCCTACAGCGAATCTATATTGGCAATGCCGGCGAGGATACCGTGTCTATAATAGATGGACGCGATTGGACGTTGGTGAGCTTGGTAAAGCTGGGCGGCCTGGGGCATCCACATGGTTTGGCATTTGACCCGATCCGTGAGCGTCTCTACGTAACTTATGCCCTGTCGCCCAAACACCGGGCTATCGCTGTTGTGGATACACTTTCGGGGCAACTTATCTCGAGTTTGCAAGGCAACAAGGATGAAACGCTGTCGGGCGCTTACGGCATAGCCATTGATCCACTACGTGGCGTGGTATACACCACAACGGTTGATGAACTATTGGTGCTGGTTGGTGAGCCTTTACACATTGTGCAAAGGGTGGCAGGGATTGGCCCTGCTTATGCGTTTGGCTTGGCAATTGAACCCGTGAAAGGACGAGTCTACATTGCTGATGGGCGATTTGGACAACTGCTCGCTGTCCAATAGGGTTGTCATGCGGTCTTCTATGGCATTGGGGTTGAACCATGAGTGTTATTGATGAGATTAAGGAACGTCTGGATATTGTAGATGTCATCTCTAGTTATGTCCCGCTGAAAAAGGCAGGGCGCAACTACAAAGCCCTGTGCCCTTTTCATAGTGAGAAGACGCCTTCGTTCGTTGTTTTTCCCGATACACAGTCCTGGCATTGCTTTGGCGCCTGCAATACGGGGGGAGATGTCTTCACTTTCATCATGCGCCGCGAGAACATGGAGTTCAGCGAGGCGTTGCGTTTGCTCGCTGAGCGCGCCGGGGTATCGCTAGAACCGCGACGTGAGGGTGAGGAGGCTGCAGGCAAGCTCATAGAACGCCTGCGTGCGATTAACTCGCTGGCAGCAGAGTATTTTCATCACCTCCTTTTGAACTCGCCGGAAGGCGCACGCGCCCGAGATTACCTCAGCAAACGGGACATCTCTAATGAGACGTGCAAGACATTCCAATTGGGTTACGCACAGGATGAATGGCAAGCCTTAGGGCATTACTTGACAAATAAGGGTTATTCCTGGTCGGATTTACTGGAAGCAGGGCTGGTGCTGGAGCGTAAAGAGGGGGGGTATTACGACCGTTTTCGCGGGAGGCTCATTTTCCCTATCCGCGACGTCCGAGGGTACGTCGTTGGCTTTGGAGCACGGGCTTTGGACAATACCCAACCCAAGTACCTGAATTCACCGCAGACCCCCCTTTTTGACAAGAGCAGCATTTTGTACGGAATTGATCAGGCAAAGGATGCCATCCGTGAGCAGGGCTTTGTGGTCATTGTCGAGGGTTACATGGATGTACTCATGGCACACCAGTATGGCCGCAGAAACGTGGTGGCCTCGATGGGCACAGCGCTTACCGAGAAACAGGTTCGTGTGATCAAAAAACTAACGAAGAAATTGGTCCTGGCGCTTGATGCCGATGCGGCAGGCGATCAAGCCACCCTGCGAGGGTTGGAGGTTGCCCAGGAAGCTCTGGACCGCCGCGCGGTGCCTGTGCCTACCTGGCGCGGCTTGATCCGCTATGAGGATCAACTGGATGCAGAGATACGAGTTGTGTCCCTCCCTACTGGCAAGGACCCTGATGAAGTGCTCAAAGAGAACGTTGCCCAATGGGATGCCCTCGTGGCACAGGCTTTGCCTGTGGTAGAGTATTACTTGCAGACAATTGTCTCTAAATTTGATTTGGAGTCTCCCAAGGATAAGGTAGCAGCAGCAAGAGAGGTGCTGCCGATTATCAAGGAAATCGGCAGCCCAGTGGAACGTGCCCATTACTTGCAAAAATTGGCCCGTATGTTACGCGTAGATGAGCGCATGTTGCAACAGGAGATGGAGAGCAAGAAGGTGGCTCCTCGCAGGCTTGGGACTGCGGCCGAGCGATACGGGCGGCTTTCTGCTCAGCCTGGGCTGACTTTTGGCTTGGAACAGTATGTGCTCCTGTTATTGCTTAAGCGGCCAGAACTGCTTGATTCCATGAATGCGCTGCTGGTTGGCTTGGGGCTGGAGCCGTTGAGCAGCGCGGATTTGACTGAAGTAGAAAAGCGTGCTTTATTTGAGTTAATCACCCGGCATATTATGCAACACCAGGGCATTGATATGAATGCGCTGCTCCAAGAAGCGGGCGCTTTGTGCGATGTCCTTGAGGATGTGTTGGGTTTGATGGAAGAGATCGCTTTCCTATCTGATGAACAGGCCGATTTGGATGCTGCGCAGTGCGCTTTGCGGCTGCGGGAATTGCGCCTGCTCCGCCGCAATGAGGAGCTGCGCTATTTGCAGGAGGATGCGCAGGCGCAGGGCGATGCGGAGGCTGCCAGAAGATGGGCTCAGAAAGTGAATGAACTGACCGCGCAATTGGTGCGCCTACAGAAAGAAAAAGCAGCGCGGAGCTCGCTGCGCATTGTGCGACAAGAATCACCCTAGGGTTAGCAGGAGTGCAGCATGGTCAAAGATGACGAACGGGAAGAGAAAAAAGACCAGTTAATTGCTAAAGGACTACAACAAAAGTTTGTTACACAAGAAGATATTGAGGCACTTTTTCCAGATACTGAAAAAGATGTGGAAGAACGCCATGCCTTGTACAACGCTTTCCAGGAAATGGGCATTGCAATCTTGGGTCCTGAGGACGAGAGGCCTCCGGTTGAGGAAGATCTCGCCGAGATAGATTTGTCCTCCATTCCTATTTCAGCGAGTGAGCAGGCTTTGCTTGATGACCCGCTGCGCTTGTACCTGCGTGAGATCGGGCGGGTGCCCCTTTTGGATGCGGATGAAGAAACACGGCTGGCGGAGGCGATCAAGGAGGGCCAAGAAGCACGCAAGATGCTGCGCCAGGGCAAGTTGGATGCCAGGACACGACGGGCGCTGCAGGAAAAGGTCCGTCAGGGTGAGCTGGCTCAACGGCGTTTGGTGGAAGCCAATCTGCGTCTGGTGGTCAGTGTTGCTAAGAGGTATGCTGGGAGAGGGATGTCTTTCCTCGATTTGGTGCAAGAAGGGAATATCGGCTTGCTCCATGCGGTGGAAAAATTCGATCCCACCAAAGGGTATAAATTTAGCACGTATGCTACTTGGTGGATACGCCAAGCGATTAGCCGTGCGATTGCGGACCAAGCGCGCACTATCCGCCTTCCTGCGCACATGATTGAAACGATAAACCGCTTTCTCCGCGCTTCCCAGACGCTCGCGCAAGAATTAGGCCGTGAACCCACTTTAGAGGAAATTGCCTTAAAGATGGATCTGTTGACTCCTGAGGAGACGGCAGCAATTGAGGAGGCGATGAGCAAGGGCGAGCCGCTCGATCCAGCGTTGCGGCGTCGCTTGCGCATGGCAACTTCCAAAGTGAGCGATATCGTGCGCATGGTCCAGGAGCCCATGTCTTTGGAAATGCCTGTCAGCACAGAGGAGAGCAGTTCTTTAGGCGATTTTCTGGAAGATGAGACGATACCGGGCCCAGTGGACGAGACCTCACGGCAGATGCTGCGTGAGCAGATGAAGGACATCTTGGATTCGCTCAGCCCGCGTGAGCAGCGCGTGATCCGACTGCGTTTTGGCTTGGATGATGGACAGAGCCACACACTGGAAGAAGTGGGGCAAAAGGTGGGTGTTACCCGGGAGCGTGTGCGGCAGATTGAGGCGAAGGCTTTGCGCAAGTTGCGTCATCCATTGCGCAGCCGAAAGCTGAAGGATTATCTGAGTTAAATTTGACTGAAAAGGCTGAATTGCATATAATATTTATGCGTAATTCCTCGGTAGCTCAACTGGCAGAGCAGCCGGCTGTTAACCGGCGGGTTGTAGGTTCGAGTCCTGCCCGAGGAGCAAAATTTGACTATTGGCGAACCAATCAGTATAGAGGATTTCCTGAAGAGATAAGCCTGTGTGGGGTAAATCCCAGAGGCTTATTTTTATTTTGTCCCCATAGAAGACAACTTCTCTTAAAAGAACCTGAAGAAGCCTCTGCTGGTCAACTGGTTTAAGGCGGTCAAAAAGAAAATTAAATTCATCAAGATAATTTTTAAGAACCCTGCCATCAACGGCATATCTTTTTCTTTCCTCAATCTGTATCCTTAAAAGGTTTATCTCTTTCTCAAGTTCATCTTTTTCTCTTTCAAGTTTCTCAAGTTCATCCTCAATGAGTTTCAATGTCTTTGTTCCATCTTTAAGAGAGTCAATAAATCTCCTTATGGTCTCCTCAATCTGCCGAAGTTCCCTTTCTTTTACCACTTTTTCTTTTTCAAGATATTCAATATCCTCTTTTGAAATATGGTTTGCTCTTTCAATCATTTCCTCAAGTAGTTCCCTTTTCTTTCTTATTTCCTTAATCCCATAAACAACCACTCTCTCAAGAGCTGGAGCAGAGACCCTTCTTATAGAGCAATGATTTTTCCCGAACCGTTCATTTACCGTGCAACTGTAATAAAAATACCTTCCACTTTTTGCAGATTTTGGAGTCATAAAGGATTTACAACTTCCACAACGGACTTTTCCTTTTAGGAGATATTGATGATTGCTCTTTTCTATTCTACCTCTTTCTCTTTGATTTTCCTCAAGTAGAGCCTGAACCTTTTTAAATTTCTTATTATCAACAATGCTTTCGTGTTTTCCTCTGTAAGCTTTATCTTTATACCTAACCATCCCCACATAAAGAGGATTCTTTAATATCGTCCTGATACTCTCCTTTGAAAATAATTTGCCCCGACGAGGGAGAAAAAACATCTTTTATTTGACTTCTAACAAAAAAATTCATATACTAATATATATGAAAATCAACCATCATCCACCAAAGGAGACTAGCAAATGGAAGAACTTCTAACACTTGA
>JACIWX010000005.1 GCA_014360755.1 Chloroflexota bacterium
TTTGGCTTCGCCTCAGGGTGACACAGGAGACCACCTCGCCTGGGCATGGGAGCCCAGGCCCAGATGCCGCCAGGGAATCAATTCCCTGGCTGAAACGTAAGTCGGCTAAAGCCGACTGGTGATTGGCAGCAGCCCCCTTCAGGGGGCTTGCTGTTTCAGCCAGGGATTTCAATCCCTGGCAGGCTCAATGGCAAACGCCGCCGTCCACGCTCCAGGGATCTTGAAGACAGACCTGACAGGTCTTGAAGACCTGTCAGGTCTAATCCATCCTGCTATCCATATTCTGCCCCCAAACTGAACTACACCCCCAGGCGGGCACAGTTTGACCATACGGGAATAAGTGATTACAATAGCCTCATCCAATCAAATGGATGATTTTCCTGAGACTCTCATATGAAGGGATATACCATGACTCGCCGTTTCGCCATCCTCTCACTCGTCATCTTATGCCTCCTCCTGATATGGGGGCTCAAACCAGACCACGCTCTTGGCTATATTCCCAAGGCAACCCAACAAACGCAGCCATTGTCTTCACAAAGCCGGCCTTTGCCGCAACGAGCACCTACCCGAGTGCCATCTCCGCCGAGGCTTACCTCTCGCAACGGCTATGCCCCGCCGAAACTGGATCTCGGTTATTTGAAAGCCACGCTGCCTCCCGATGCCAGAGCGCTTTCCCTCCCTAGCAGATGGGATTGGCGTGAACAGGGCAAAGTTACACCGGTCAAAGATCAACAAGGCTGCAATGCCTGTTATGCGTTCGCCGCCGTAGCAGATTTGGAATCCCGTATGCTTCTTGACGGGGCAGGTTCCTACGACTTTTCGGAGAACAATGCGAAAGAATGCAACTGGCAAGCAGTGAACGGCATTGGTGGAAGCTGTACAGGTGGAAATGCGCTCATGGTCATCAATTTATTCTCCCAAAAGGGAAGCGCGCTGGAATCATGCGACCCGTATCAGGATTTTGACGCTGATTGCAACCTCTCTTGCCCCTATCAGAAAACCGTTCTAGATTGGCGCATGGTTACCGGAGAAGCCATTCCCGAACCTGATGTGCTGAAATGGTACCTCTACCATTATGGTCCTCTGCAGACGACCATGTACGCCGGTTACGGTGGCGATGCCTGGGAGCTCGAGTTCTCAAATTACGATGGCTCCTATACGCTCTATTACCCAGGAGTAGAGCCTCCGAACCACAGTGTCCTGATTGTGGGGTGGGACGATACGCTTAGTCCACGCGATCGCCCGAACCCACCAGGGGCTTGGATTGTGAAGAACAGTTGGGGCTCTTCCTGGTGGGGCGGGACTTGTGGTTACGGCTCCGAGCGCGGGTACTTTACCATTGCGTACGGTTCTGCCAGCATCGGCATGAATTCCTCCTTCATTCAAGGATGGCAAAACTATGACAATGCTGGGCAGCTCCTATATTATGACGAGGCAGGGTGGAATGAATCCTGGGGATATGGCGACACAACCGCTTGGGGCTTGTGCAAATTCGTCCCTTCCAGCGATGCCTGGGTCAGACGCGTCGAATTCTGGACTACTGATGCAACAACCGATGTGGACCTCTACATTTACGACACTTTTGATGGCACCAATCCAAACAACCTATTGTTCCGCAAAGAAAACCTCTCTTTCCATGAAGCCGGCTACCATTCGGTGCCCGTCATTCCATCCCTTCACGTGACGGGTGGTGATGACGTTGTGGCTGTTGTCAAATTTACCAATGCCTCTTTCCAATACCCGATAGCCGTTGATACGGAAGGCATCTCAGAGATTGAACACACGTACATGAGTCTGCACGGTAACGATGGCTGGTGGGACGACGCTGGATTGGCAGGCGGCGATGTAGGCATTCGCCTGCGTACCTCGGCACAACCCGGCGTATATGTGATGCTGGACCCTGCCTCTTCCTCCGTTGCCAAAAACGAAATCTTCACCGTAGATATCAAAGTGGATGCGGGGAGTGAGCAGATTGGTGTAGTGTGGGCGTATCTTGATTTTAATCCATTGTATTTGCAGGTGGTGGATGAGAGTGGGAATCCTACTAGCCGTATTGAGCTCGAGTCGCGATTTGAGGGTTATACTGATGCGGATAACAGCGAGGGGCAAATAGACATTGAGGCATTTCTTAAGGATGAGTATAGGGACAATCCGCCGAGTGGCACCTTTTGGGTAGCGAGGATACAGTTCAAGGCGTTGTGGGGCACAGGAGGGGGGAGTACGCCGCTGACCTTTGGGCGGAGTGGGTACAGAAGCACAGAAGTACTGAATATGAGTGGTGTGTCCGTGCTAGGTGATGTGGTGGATGGCAGTGTAACCATCAGTGGGGAAACACCACCTGCCACGCCTACTCCTTCGCCAACCCCTACCCGTACGCCGACTAGCACACCAACATATACCCCGACCCCAACGGATACGCCTACGCCAACAGCAACTCCAACGATTACGCCAACTCCTGTGGGCACACCCAAGACTCTGACCTTTCGGAATGGTATACAAGATACGTATCTGGACTCACAGGATTCCACTGTACCAAAGGGAAGCGAGATTGATTTGCGCTTGAGTACTAGCGGTGTGAGACGGCCTGTAATCAAGTTTGACTTTCCTCCTGAGCTTCCTTTGGGGGCGCGCGTGGTCAGTGCCAAACTGTATTTGTGGGTATACTGGTTTTCACATAACGATTACTCAACCGATGTCGAGGTATATCGCGTGAATCGCCATTGGGAGGAAAGCACAGCTACTTGGAGAAGCCCCTGGGGCACTTGGGGCTGTGATAAAATCCCTGACGACCGCGAAGCGACCCCTGCAGCAACAGCGAGAATAGGAGCAGTGCCGGAGTCAGGGACCTGGGTGTGGCTGGACATTACAAGCCCGGTACAAGAATGGGTGTCAGGATTGGCGGCGAATGAGGGGGTTATCTTGATTGCCCCGGTTCAGTACAACCGGCATCTGACTTTCCGCTCCTCTAATTTTTACAACCCTACACAACGTCCCTATGTGGAAGTGCTTTATTACGATCCGTTGCCCACCCCTACACCAACCAATACGGCTCCTCCTACCAATACTCCTACGCCGACAGTGACGCCTACGCTGACGCCGATGCCTGGTCGAATTGAGGGAGTGGTCTGGGATGATCGGAACGGCAACGGAGTGAAGGACGCGGGTGAGCCGGGATTGGCCGAGGCTACGGTTCGTTTGTATGATGCGGCTCATCCTGACCCCGAACCGCCTATCCGGGACCCCGTCGTGACGGCAGGGGATGGAGCGTTTTATTTCGCCGCACTGCCCCCTGGGCGTTATTTACTGACGATGGCTAGCCCGGTGAATTATATCCCTACCACGCCAGATAACGTGGAAGCCTTGGTTTCCAGTGGAGTAACCATACGAGTGAACTTTGGGGCATGGTTACCCGCTACAGCGACACCTACGGCTAGTCCATCTCCAACCGCGACGTGGACAGCCACGTCCACACCAACTGTGACACCATCGCTAACGTCAACGCCATCGCTGACTGCTACGCCATCACTAACGGCGACGCCATCGCCAACGGGTACTGTTACAGTTGTACCATCGCCCACTTTGTCGTTGACTCCTACGCCAACGTTGACGAGGAGGTATAGGGTATTCCTCCCTATTATCTTCTATTAAGCACAAGGGCTCTTCAGGATGACCGCGCTAGCCGGAGTTGGCCATAAGGAAGGTGAGCAATGAAAAAACTGGTGTTTGTGCTCGCACTAGTTCTGTTGTTGGTGTTGGCATTATGCATTTATTTTGCACCGCCTGGTGTAGCCCAGGACAGTCTGTCCCCTTTCGAAAGCAATAGAAAGAATTCAAACAACGCTTTCGCTGCTTCTGAGAGCATTGTGAGCATTACTTTTCAACAAGGTATTTCTCCAACGCTTTCCTATGCTGGAGTGCAAGATACGTATATTAGTTGTGGCAAATTGCCTGATGACTGCACAAGCAATTTCGGTCAGGACACTGTTCTGCGGGTCAGCTACGACAGTTGGCAGAGAAGTCTGCTGCGTTTTGATTTAGCGGGTTATGTCCCTCCCAATGCAGTAGTCACTAGGGCTGTCCTTGAACTCTATGCTGAAAAACCAGATATTGCTGGTGTTGCTACATACGTGGATGTGTATGAGGTCCTACGGCCGTGGGAAGAATTACAAGCTACTTGGCAGAGGGCCACATCCAGCCAAGAGTGGGAGGTATGGGGGTGCAAGGGGGCGAGCGACCTAGGCCCCCATATCGCCCAGGCTCGCCTGCAGTCAGAGGGCTGGCAAGTCTGGGAAAATGACCCATTGAAAAACTTGGTGCAACGTTGGGTTTCTGATCCAGCTACCAATCGTGGGCTGATATTATTTCCTGGCACTCTCCAACTTCGGCAATTTTGGCGTCTGCGCTCCTCACAGCATAGTAGTGCATATTCCCGTCCCAAGTTGACTGTGTTTTACTACATCCCTGCACCGACGCCCACGTATACACCATTGACACCTTCTCCAACGTATACACCATTTACACCTTCACCCACTCCTTCTTATACTCCTACACCCACTCAGGTTGTTACTGTCGGAGAAGTAGCGGGCATGGCGTGGCGGGATGAGAATGGCAATCGTGTGCATGAGCCAGGTGAATTGCCTCTGTCCGGTGTTACTATTGTGCTCAAGGACGCCAACCATATTGAGATAGGCAGAAGAACAACCCTTGGAGATGGGAGCTATCAATTCGCTGACTTGCCCAGCGGGAGTTATCTGTTGACGAAGGAAGATCCCCCGGGATATGTAGGCACCTATCCGATGAGCGGAGTGTACGCTTTTTATCTGGCGGCTGGGCAACGGCTCACGGACTTGGATTTTGGTTTCTTCCCTATCCCTACGGTTACTCCCACGCCAACCGAGACTACTACTCCAACCTCTACTCCCACATTTACACCTACCTTCACGTCGACCTACACGCCTACTCCAACTTCGACGCCCACGAGCACACCTACCGTAACGCCAACGGATACACCGCCAGGCATGCCGACTCAGACACCAACGGCAACTCCAACGATGACGTTGACACCGACTCCCATTGGTACCCCCAGTGGCACCATTCACGATCCTATCCCGATCCTGTGTGAGGGTACGTACCATGACAGCACAGCTGGCCATCCTGCACTGATGCAGGATTACGGAGCCTGTGGGGCTGGGATGATTGGGCCAGAGGTGGTCTATGTCTTCCAAGCGGGTTATGCGATGGATTATCTCAGCATCAGCCTGGACACTGGAGCAGACCTGACGCTCTTTCTCTTATCTGGCGCGAATCCCCAGACTTGTTTCAACACGGGAGGCTCGATTGTTGTGCCAGGCGTTCCTGCAGGCGCCATGTATTATATCGTAGTGGATGGCTTTGAAGCAGGTAGTTACACTCTGGAGTTGCATTGCCATCCACCGCTGAGTTATACGCCAACCCCGACCCCAACGCCTACTCTTACTCCAACGTTGGGTCCTTCTCCGACACCAACGCGCACTCCCACATTTCATGGGCCTTCTACAATCTATTTGCCCCTTGTGCAAAAGCCGCGCATTGAAATCCTGGTAGATTGTGGGGCAACCAGCAGTTACATGGACTCCTTAGGCCGGCTTTGGTCTGCGGATAAAGCCTATGAAGTTGGCGGTTGGGGTTATGTGGGTGAATCCGAATCTTTTTCAACCTCTAAGAGCATTGGCAATACCCCTGACCCGGCTTTGTACCAGACACTACGTTGGGGCCTGGTTGCTTTTGGCTATCAGTTTGACGTGCCCAACGGCACTTATGAGGTTGAATTGCATTTCGCTGAGTTGTACCGCACTGGTGTCGGGGCGCGGAAGTTCGAAGTAATCATAGAGGGGGCAACTGTGTTGCATGACTATGATGTCATTGCTGTAGCGGGTGGAAAATACCTGGCGCATGTCGAGACTTTCCTGGTAACATTGCGCGATGCACAACTCAATGTGGACTTTGTACGCGGCTCGGCGGATTATCCGATGATTAATGCATTGAGGGTGACGAAACAGTAAATGAAAAGCCGCCGATGCCCGGCGGCTTTTCATTGGACGCGATATCAATCAGTCAGCAGTGTAGCGGCGATGCTGAGGCCAACACACAGCCAAAACAAAGTGACGGCGTGCTGGAAATTGAGGTTGAAAAAGTAGTGATCGAATATCCCCGTGAACAGTGCGCCCACAAGAGCGGTGAAGAGCCCCAATAGCATGGATTCCAAGCGAGGGTAGTCGGCGAGTTTTTTCAAGGCACGTAGAATTTGTGAGATTACGAGCGCCATGATGAGCAGGAACATCCCCAGTCCTACCAGCCCCATTTCTTCTGCTATCAGCAGGTAAACGCAGGACACGCCAATGTACGTGTCCACGTCAGGAGCTCCGGCAAAACCGACACCAAACCATGGATAGCGCGAGATCAGGATCAGCGCATCCTTGTATTCGCCAAAGCGCATCTGTGTTGCCAGATCTTCGCCGCGCAACCCCGCCAAAAAACGCTGCACATACCACTGTGTTTGCGGTAATAGCAGGATGAGAAGGCTTGCTAGCAGAATGAAGACGAGCAATTTTCGGTAGCGGAGCAGCGCTAAGATGAAAAGGGCGACGCCCAGCCCAGCCATTGCTCCACGTGAGAAGGTGAGCAGGAGGCATATCAGCATCGCAGCCAGGATAGGCACTATCAGCCAATTGACGCCCCTCCAGCGCAGCCACCGCCCAAATAGAGGCAGAGGGTCGTGCGCCAGGAGCTGAGGCACCGTAACTCCTGCCACGATGACGAGCAACCCTCCCAAAACATTGGGATCTATCGAGGTGGACGTAGCACGTAGCGGCAGCTCGGGGTTGTCCTCTACAAAGCGTAGCACATCGCTGCCAGAAGGATAGCGGAGAATGCGCAATGTCGAAAGCAGGCGGATGGTCCATTCCTGAGGCAAAAAATACAGAATGATGCCAATCACCGATGCGGCGAAGCCAGCCAGGATAAGCACGGTGATGATCTGCTCCAGTTGCTTTTGGCTCCTTACCGTGTTAATGACCACGAAGAAAAGGAAGATGCTCAGCAGCAGCTCGACAAAATGGCGTAATAGATTGGTGGTCAGGGGAGCGAAGGATAAGCCAATGATAAATGATGCGCAAGCCAAAACCATGAAGAGGACAATGGGCAGAGCCAACGCAGAGCCAATCATCTGCTTTTGTTTCTTGCGTGCTATTTGGAACAGCCAGTTGACCAGCAGGACTAGGAGCACTAGGTCCAGTAGCGTGGGAGAGAAACCGATATTAGGGACTGGCAGAGCAGCAAATGGCAGCAAGCAAATCACCCCAATGATGGCAAAGAAGGTGAGTTGCGTGCTACGCAGCATGAGCAAACCACCTGCGACCGTAGCCAGGAGGGCGATAGCCAGTATAGGACCCAGGAAGGCAAACAGCGCTCCACCAGCAATGCCTACCAGCAGGCAGAGGATGAGCGTTGCGAGCAACTGCTGTGTTTTGCTACCCGTAACCAGCCACGACTGCAGCCGCCTACGCAGGGTTTCTCCGACTGTCATATGTGTTACCTCGTCCTAGATATGTATATGGAATCATAGCACAAGAATAAGCCACAGGCAATTAGGTCAGATTGCCGGTTGCCACGCTACGGTGCAACATGCAGGGTAGCGAGGATGACATGGTCCCTGTGTTGCTCTCCTTGCTGGACGGCAAGCCGTGTGCCCCTTTGCTCATGATAGAGCACCGCGATCAATGTGTAGTTCCCTGGCATCGTATCCGGCATGATCGTGAGGTCGTGCTCGTCAGAGACGATTTCGCCCGGCAGCCAGGCTGTGGTTGGATAGGTCCAATGGGCAGGAATACTGTCGTCCTGGGCGGCGATGTGGAGATTAGGGGATAGCAATTGCACGCTCACTTTGTAACTAGTCGTGATGGCTTGGCTTGCTTGCCAGTAGAGCGTGATGGTAATGGTGCTACCAGGTTGCAATACCGGGGCATGTAGGTCATAGCCCAGTAGGGTGATACCTTGCTCGAATTGGGCTTGGAGTGTTTGCTGCATCGGCGGCACATCATAGCGATGCTCGCGGGGGACAATATGTAGTGAGGTCAGAGCGATAAGCCTGTCTTCCATACCGACGTGCAGGCTGTATTCCCCACCAGGTAAATAGGAGGGGATTCCCAAGCGGTAGATTGCACGATTCACCTCTCCTGCTTGCCACTGCGTAGCGGGATGTGCAAGTATAAGGGGCTTGATCATTTCCCAAACCGTTCTGCCCCGGTTGTCCAATAGGCGGAACTTTGCCATATGATCCTGGTGCGGCCTATCTGTGCTTTGCCACCACAAGGTCAAGGAGAGAGTCTCTCCATGGCTATAGGCCGTGCGTATCAGGTCGAAACCCAGCAGTTGGAGATGGTCGCCTAAATCGGCTTGGACGAGGTGCTTGATTTCGGCAGTCAGTGGAGCCATATTTGTCTTGGATAGAGGGAGTTCTTCTAGCAGTACGGACTGTCCCAGCGGTACGCCGTTGGTATCTATGAGGTCCAGGTTGCGTTGCGCTTCAGGATCCCACACTTTGAGATAGACACGGTAGGTGAGCGGTGGCAAGTCACTGGTCAGGGTGATGTCGACACGGCCACGGATCGGTGTTTGCAAGGGCCAAACGGGGGGCAAGAAATACGGGGTGCTCAATGCCTGGTCATGGCGCAGGTACTCGTTTCCGTCTTGGTCCTGAAAGCTCAAGGTCAGGCTGTAGTTACGCTTCAGGGGCTGTTTTGCTTGCCAGTACAGCACGTAGTAAAGGCGTCCGTTGTCGTGCATTAGGCGATCGAAGCCGAGACAGGCAAGCCCTGGAGCGAAATTCGCATCGAGCGTATTCTGGGGTTGGGGATAGGCTACAATTGGCTGGTCATAACGTAGGATATCGAAAGCGCGCAGCCAGTAGCCTCGGAATTGCTGCTTGACTTCAACCTCGTGTCCAATGCGAAGCAGCTCCGTGACAAGCATATCCGTAGGATCGGCAAACTCGTGATGCCAGAGGATCAGCCAGATGCGCCTTGGCTTGGATGCCAGGATTTTGTTAAGAGTATTTGCGGTTCCCACAAAATCTTGTCCGACATGAAAGCTATACCATGGAGCGGCGCCTTGATAGTAATACATCAAAATATGAGGGGTGTTTTCGGTCAATAACAAAACATCATTCGCCTGTACAGTTTTGCTCAGGTAAGCAATTAATCCACGAGCGTCATCGCGCGGGTTTTCACGTCCTTCCGTGACTGCTATCATAGAACGCAAGGAAAGGATAACCGCAGCCAGGACTAATGTAGCAAAAAGCAAGCGCGCCACAAGAAGTTTGTGCTTCAGCAAGCCGTAAAAAACAAGAGCGATACAAATATAGAGCGGGGCGGCAGCGACAATGGCATAGCGCGCAACGAACTTGGGTGTGAGTTTGACGGCTACATAAGTGAGTAATAAGGGGATCAGGAAAGTTAAAAATACTAGTATGCTGCGGCGTATGGTTTGTGAAAGCCACGATCTGCTGTATCGGGCGAGTTGAATCGAGAAAATAATGCCCAGGATCACGAGCAAGAGACCCCAGCGATGCATGGCAGTGGGGAAAAATGTGCTCCAGATACCATGTAGGAATTGCGATAGGTGGACCTGTGTGGTGACCCAGTAATCGGGAGCAATGCGAAGGCGGCGCATCTGTAAATACGCTGGGTAAATCCACGGCGAATACAAAAGTATGGCCAATAAAGTATATAACATAGTAAAGCGTAAAAACTTGCGCTCAAAGCACGATGTGTACATTATAAATGCTGGGGCGGTAAACGCCGCGAAATAATGTGTGTAGAGGCCCATAGTCATGGAGGCGCTGAATATTAGCCACCACCGAATCATCCCGGTACGCATGGCTTTCAGGAATGCCCAGGTTGTTGCCAAAGCAAACGTGGCAGTCAGACTATACATGCGAGTTTCTTGGGCGTAGTAAGCAATAAATGGGGAGAAACCGACGAGAGAGGCAGCGAGCGTTCCCGCAGCCCATATCATGCTCTGTTCTTGATTAAAGATTTCCCGGACCACAGCGAAGGCAAGTGGCACCATGACGACAGCAGCTAACATGGAAGGCATACGCACAGCCCATTCGCTATTGCCTGCTAACTTTATCCAGCCATGGAGCAGCAGAAAATACAAAGGAGGATGCACATCTTCATAAATCAACGTATGGAGCAGTTGTGGCAGTGGTTTGGCAGCGATGGAAACGCTTAACGCTTCATCGAACCATAGGCTCTGTTTGCCCAAGGTGTGGGCGTACAGAAAAAAAACGGTTAAGATCAAGGTGATGATTGCTGCCTTGTTCAGCTTGCTCACGATATTGATTTCTGTTCCTTGAGCAGTTTTAGAGTTTTTGTGTAGTGCCATAGCTTACCCTTGCCTATTTTATCACGCGCACTCGGCTGAGGATGACAAAGTCGGATTGCGGCTGCCCAACACCATCCAGAACCCATAACCTCTGTTGGGTTTCAGCCAGATAAATACCTATATGGATGGAATATACCCCTGGAGAAGCATCCCCTGGCACATCCAGTTCGTAATCATCTTTGACAATGGCATCGAGTTGCCACCCGGACGTGGGGGCGTTGCCATGCTGTGGCCAACTGTCCATCTGAGCAACACGTTGTCCGTTCTCAGACAGGAGATGGGTAAAAACGCTGTAGTTTTCCTGCATGTGCTGTAATGCCCGCCAGTATAAAGTCAGGTGAAAAGTTTCGCCAGGCTTTGCCAGCCTTTGATCAATACTATAACCAACCAGAGCAATTTGATTACCAAAGTTGATCTGCATAGGATTTGGTATGGGGCTTGCCTGGGCGGGCTGGATGGTCAATGTGTGGAATCGAGCGCTGTCACCCAAGGTCTTGCCTTCAGCAGTCGTTGCCGTCAGGCGTTGCTGCGACACAGGGTGGTACAGCCCAACTTCCAACTGCGCCTCATCGGGTGTGAAAGTGGTTGCTGGCAAAGCCAGCATATACGGATCGGCGATTCTCTCGCCAGGTCGCCAACGGTGTGTAGGGCAAGTTCCCAGACATGGCTCCATATCGCGCTGCGCCACAATGAGGTCATATTCCCCAAGCAGGTGCACGAAAACCGTGTAGTCTTCAGACAAAGGTTGCAGGCATTGCCAGTACAAGGCAACATTCAGGACGTCGCCGGGATGCAATACCTCCTTGTCCACCGTGTATGCCAGTAGTTCAACTTGGTTGCCAAAGCGGATGTGAAGCGGTATGGCATCTGGGGGAATTTCATCCGTGTTTGATAACTGATATCGTGGGATTTGGCGCTGATAGACGGTTACCGGGCCACCCCAGAAATGCTCATCTTCAAAGACTTGTACTGGCGTGTAAGCGACTTTGAACCACTCATCGGCGCGCAAGTCATAGGAATAGAGCGGATTCACTCGCGTCAACACGACATAATCTGGCTGATAGTGCCATAAAGCCCATTGGATATTGCCGTTTTGCAATGCTCGTGCTACATCAGGGCGGATCAGGCCAAGGAAGTCCACCATAGTGCGCTCTGCATAGTATCCGATTACCCCTACCTCGGTAACTCCGATGACTGCATCCTCAGGCGTGTGTTCCTTAAGCCATTCCCCAACGCGCCGATACACCTCCACTTTCGCTTCGGGCAGCACTTTATAGGTTTTGGATTCTGGGGATACGCTGCCAGGGTTGCGCAACGCACGGTATATTTGGGCATTGGAAATGCATGGTGGCAGAAGCAACGGTAGCCCCAATGTGATCATGACTACTGCCTCGGGTAACCGAGCGCCTCTGAGCATCTGCCCAATGCGAGCGGTGATAGCAGTAAAGCCCCAGCCTGCAAGGAGAACAAAGGCGGGAATGAGCGGAGCATAATACCAGTGGTATGGCGCAACTCCCAGCAGGTGATAGCCAGCAAAATAGAGCACTGCCCAAAGCAGTGCCGGCCAGGGCCATTTCCTCTGTCTGATAGCAGCGATAAATCCCATGCACACGCAAAAAACGAAAACGATGTATAGTTTGCTTTGCTGCACATAAGCCTCAGCTAGAATGAGCACCCCTTCGATGAAAGAGGTATGGGCGTAGAATCCGGTGACGCCTAGCTTCGCCTGGGCAGCCTTGGCTGCCAGCGTTACTGGCAAAGGAGAGCCGAAGAACAAGGTCAAGTAGATAAGCATGGGAGCGCTCAGCAGCAGGTAGAGGGCAATTGCACGCCAAGGAATATAGCGTCTGGTTGTGACATAGTGCATTCCTAGGGCTATGGCTGGTAAGATTCCATCCCCACGGGTTAGCAAAGCCAGGGCAAGCAACACGCTGCAAGGCACAAAACGGTCCTTGAAGTAGAAGTAAAAGGCACCCAGGATGAGAGCGAGGTAAAAGGCAGTCTCAAAACCCAGGCTAAGCCAGTGCAAGGGAGCTGTGATGTACAGCGTGGCTGCCATCAGGCCAGCCTTGCTTGAGCCAAAGGAATCGCACAGAAGATAGAGAAAACATGCTCCGACAAAAAGTGCCGCAACGCTAATCCAGTTGCTCAGAGTGGGGATATTGTTTGTAAGCAATGCGCCACCTGCCAATAGTAAAGCATAGAGCGGCGCAGTGGTGCTCAGCACACGCTCCTGTGGATTGTAGACCAGACCCAATCCTGCGCGCAGATTGCGTGCGTAGCGGTAAGTGACAAAAGGGTCATCGAAGGCAACGCGTCCCAAGAGCAACCCAAGCACTAGGGCAAGCGCCAGCAGGCAAAGAATGCCCCCATACCTTTTTGCGTGCAGCAGCTGCTCAGACATTGGCCTGTGCTCCCAGCAATGTGCGGTATACTCGCTCCGTTTCTTTGGCAATGCGATCCCAGGTGAACTCTTTCGCCAATTCCTGGGCACCACGGCTTAATTGGACACGCAGCGTCGGCGCGGAAATCAATTTTTCTATAGCGTCGACTGTTGCCCCCACATTGTCGGGAGGGACGAGGAGGATGTTTTCCCCATCAATTAGGGTAGCGATGGGTACTCTAGGCTGTGTGCTGACAATGGGCAAGCCGTGCGCCAGTGCCGCTATGAAGCTACCGCGTCGGAAGGAAGCGCCATCCCGATAGGGCAGGACACAGATGTCCGCCGCCAGGAAGTTCGCCGAGACCTGTTCAGATGGTGTATAGCCCGTCCATAGCACGTGGTCTTGTAACCCTAGTTCGCGGCAAAGAGCCCTCACATGTTCGAAGTAGGCAACATTGGTTGGGTCACTGTCGCCAACCTGTCCCCCCATCATCAGTAATTTCACCTTATGACCACGGCGCAACAATTCAGCCAGAGCACGGAACAGTACTTCTCCTCCTTTGCTTTCGTTGAGGAAGCCAAAGTAACAGAGCAGGGTTTCGTTGTCTTCAATTCCCAGGCGATGGCGCCAGGCAGTACGATCGTACTCTGGCGGTAGCCGTGGATGGATATTGCTGCCGATAGGTATCAGATAGGGGGATCGTCCTGCTCCTCCCATTTTACAGGTTTTTTTGAGTTGCTCGTAATCCTCGATATTGGTCACAATGGCTGCATCGCTCCAATGTGCGAGCAACAGATTCACCCATTTCCTCGCCGCTCCTGCCTTCGGGAAGAGATATGGCTCGCGCAGGTCGTGAAATGTAACCACCACACGAGGGCGCCCCTCGCTCAAGCGCAGGCGCAGCGGCAAGAAATTGATTGCCGGATGCATCCCATACGCTGCTGTCTGATACTGGATGTTTAATACATCGCTTTGGAAAGCTTGTATCACCTGTAAGATGCTCCTCCAGCTTGCCCAGTTCCACTTGTGGATAATTGGGTACACTTCTGGTTCTAAAGGCTTTGGTTCTGAGGTTTCTCTGGGTTGTGCTCTACGTGAGGTGACTACAGCCACCTGATGCTCCAGCGCCATCAGCGCGCAGCCTAACTCATGCGTGAAATCGCCCACTCCTCCTTGCATAGGAGGGTATTCACCACTGACAAAACAGACTCTCATCCCGGCACCTCACCTTGCGCACGCAAGCACGAGCGCAGCACCCGCAGGTAAGCCTTTATGCGCTCACGACGGAGAGGGCGTTTGTGCCCCAGCAGCCACTTGAGGCTCTCCAGGCATAGTTGGTACACGTAGGTGGCGAGGAGAAAGAAACGCAGTATTTCACCCGCTAGCACGCCGTGGTGCTTGCGGAAATAGCGCACTTTGCTGCTTTGGAAATAGATATGGCGTGCCGGCATCACCTGGCTACTGCTCTGGCCCTCGTGGTGGATGACTTCTGCCCAAGGGATATAGACCACACGCCACCCCACTGTCTTCAGGCGACGGCACCAATCGAGCTCTTCGGAGTACATGAAAAAGCCCTCATCCAATGGACCAACTTGCTCCCACGCCTGGCGTCGGAGGAGAAGGCATGCACCAATTACCCAGTCTACGTCTTGCTCCTCGTCATCACTGCGGTCCTGGACATAGTAGCGATGTAATACGCGGTTTCGCGGTAACCATTGTTGTAGGATGGTGCTTTCCAGAAAGGCAGTGGCCAGGGTCGGAAAACGACGGCGTGAAGGCTGGACGTGGCCGTTAGGGAACAGCAACTTGGGCCCTAGGGCTCCTATATCAGGGTTTTTATCCATATATGCGACCATAGTGACCAGGGCGTTCCCAAGGACCTCCGTATCTGGGTTCAGCAATAAGATATAGCGCCCGCTGCTATAGGCAATGCCGATATTATTCGCTCTGGTAAAGCCCAGGTTCACATCGCTGACGATTAGATTTGCCGCGGGAAAGCGCTGTCGTACCATGTCCGGGCTGCCGTCGGTAGAAGCATTGTCAACGACAATGACCTCACATTGCAAGGCATCCTGCTTGCCTGTGCTTGCGGAGCCTTGCAAAGAGGTGTAGATGGAGGACAAGCAGCGCTCCAACAGCGTCCTGACGTTCCAACTGACGATAATAATGGACAGGTCAATCATAGTCAGGACCTTTTTCTGTCCCCTGGAACGGATGGTTGCCCTCGATGCGGTTCATGGCAAAGAGAACACTCGCTTGGCATTTTCCGTGGTAACCTGTGCCACGTGTTCAAAAGGAACTGCTTTCAGAGCCGCGATGCGGGTCGCGATGAAACGCACATAGGCGGGTTCGTTGCGCTGGCCACGGTAGGGATGTGGTGCTAAGTAAGGGCAATCCGTCTCTATCATCAGGTCCTCGAGAGGTAGTTCACGGACCAACGCTTGCAAACCCCGCGCGTTCTGGAAGGTTACTGGACCGGCAACCGATATGGAAAAACCCAATTTTGCCGCCTGCTGTGCCATCTCCAAATCGCCGGAGAAACAGTGCAGCACGCCACGCAAATCCTTTGCTCTCTCGCGCAGGATGGACATTGTCTCGCGATGGGCTTGCCGGTCGTGGATAATCACAGGTTTCCTGGCCCGTTGCGCCAGTTCCAACTGGGCGATAAAGATCTCTTTTTGTACCTCAGTGGGTGACAGGTTGCGGTAGAAATCCAGGCCGATTTCGCCAATGGCTACCACTTTTTCGTGTTGGCTCAAGCGCAGTAACGCGGTCAAGTGATCTGGGTTGGCTTGAGCTGCTTCGTGGGGATGGATGCCCACTGCAGCGTAAACGGAAGGATGTTGTTGCGCTAGCATAACGGCTTGGCGACTCGATTCCAGGTCAGTGCCCACCGTTACAATCGCAATAACCCCTGCCGCCAGTGACCGGGAGATGACGTTCTCGATGTCCGCTTTGAACTCTGCAGAGTCAAGGTGAGCGTGAGTATCTATCAGCATCACAAGCCCACGAGCTTTCTGCCATCGGCTAGGATAGCCTGCACCCGTGCCTTGTCTGTGGTTTCGGTATAGATGCGAATCAGTGGCTCTGTGCCTGAGAAACGGATCAATAGCCAGCCGCCATCCTCAAGCATGTAGCGAAAGCCATCTACGGTGTCCACATCGGTTACTTTGAGCCCGCCAATGGTTACCGGTTTGCTCTCCCTAACCCGTGCTATGATAGCTTCGCGCCGCTCCTCTGGCATCGGGATGTCAATGCGGTCATAATAGTGAGGCCCAACCAGAGAGTAGAGGTAGTCAATGAGCTGCGAAGGTGATTTCTGCAGTTTGATCATCAGGTCGAGCAGGAATAGCCCTGCCACTATGCCATCCCGCTCTGGGATGTGACCGGCGAAACCAAAACCACCGCTCTCTTCGCCGCCCATGATGGCACCTGTCTCCATCATCTTGGGGCCCACGTATTTGAACCCCACTGGTGTCTCGTATACAGGGATGTGGTACAAATTCGCCAGTTTCCGCGCCATGGCAGTGGTGGTAACAGTCTTGACGATGGGGCCTCGTTTCCCGCGCACTTCCAAGAGATAGAGCAGGAGCAGGGCATAAACCTGTAGCTGGTTAATGAACTGCCCGTTTTCATCTACGAGCCCCACGCGATCTGCATCGCCGTCTGTAGCAAGGCCCACATCTGCCTGGTGCTGTGCAATGCCTGCCACGAGAGCGGCTAGGTTGTGCGCGATGGGTTCAGGATTATGCATGCCCGGGAAGAGCGGATTGCGCACGTTATTGATCTCAATCACGCGTGTGTTGCCGCCAGCCAAAAGAGCAGGGAAATAGCCCATGCCAGCTCCAAACATAGCGTCTACAACCACGGTAATCCCTGCTGCCTTGATCCCTTCCACGTCTACCAGTGAGGCAACCTGTTTCAAATACCCAGGAGCAGGGTTAAATTTGTGCACTAATCGCTGCTGCAAGGCTTCACTGAGCGGCATACGCTGTACTTTGGCTTTTCCAGCCTCGATTTGCGCAATGTTCTCTTCCAGGATGGCGATGACCTCCGGGGAAGCGCTGCCGGCGTATTCTGGCTTGACCTTGAAACCATTCCACAGTGCCGGGTTGTGGCTGGAAGTAATGACTACCGCACCTCCTGCTTTTTTCTCCAAAATAGTGTAGGAGATAGTCGGTGTCGGGGCAGCACGGTCGCAGAGGTAGGTGCGAATGCCGTTACCTGCCATTACTTCAGCGGTGGCGGCTGCGAAATCCTCCGACGCAAAGCGCGTGTCATACCCAATGACCACGCCTTTGTGCGCAATCCCGCTATCTATTAAATATTTCGCCATAGCCTGGGCGCAGATACGCACATTGGCAAAGGTGTAATCCTCAGCGATGATTGCTCGCCAACCATCAGTGCCAAATTTGATCGTTGTCATCCTGCTTGCTCCCTTTCTAAAATGGACTTATTTACATGGAAGTCGGGCAGGAGGTATTAGTCTGGATGTGAGTCGTGGTTCCTGCCTACAGATTGTTCTCCTTGCGGAGTAAAGCGAGATCAGCATCTACCATCATCTGGATCAATTCCTCAAATGACACGGTAGGTTGCCAGCCCAACACCCTGCGTGCTTTGCTGGCGTCACCGACCAGGAGATCCACATCGGCTGGTCGAATCAGCTCTGGGTCCACAGCCACGTGATCTTCCCAGTTCAAGCCCACATAGGAAAAGGCTAGTTCGCACAGTTCGCGCACAGAGTGGGTCTTGCCGGTTGCCACGACATAGTCGTCTGGTTTGTCTTGCTGGAGCATAAGCCACATTGCCCGCACATAATCGCCAGCAAAGCCCCAGTCTCGCTGAGCATCGAGGTTTCCCAGGTGCAATTCGTTTGCCAGCCCCAGCTTGATTTTGGCGGCGTGGTAAGTAACTTTGCGCGTCACGAACTCTAGCCCGCGGCGTGGCGATTCATGGTTGAACAAGATGCCCGAACAGGCAAACATGTTATAACTTTCGCGGTAGTTCACGGTAATCCAATGGCCGTAGACTTTCGCTACGCCATATGGACTACGCGGGTAAAAAGGAGTTTTCTCATTTTGGGGTACTTCACGGACTTTGCCAAAGATCTCACTGGAGCTAGCCTGGTAGAAACGGATCGTAGGGTCTACCATGCGGATTGCCTCCAGTACTCGCGTTACGCCTAATGCAGTGAATTCTCCGGTCAGCACTGGCTGTTTCCACGAAATAGGGACGAAGGACTGGGCAGCTAGGTTATAAACCTCTTGAGGGCGATATTCGCGGATAATGTCCATCAACGAACTTTGGTCTAGCAAGTCACCTTGTGCCAGGATCAATTTGTCCTGAATATGTTGGATGCGTTGGAAGTTGACTGTGCTGGTGCGGCGGACCATGCCAATGACCTCATAGCCTTGCTCCAATAAGAACTCGGCAAGGTAGGAACCATCTTGACCGGTAATACCGGTAATCAATGCTCTTTTCTTTCCCATGTAACCACCTTCTAGGTTGATAAGTGATGAGTGATAAGTGATGAGTGATAAGTGATAAGTGATGTTCTCGGTATGGTTATTTGCTGCTCACATTGCTTCGCCAATAGTCTAGGATGTCTCTCAAACTGCGTTCCAACGGGATTTCTGCACGCCAGCCCGTTTGGGTTCTGAACTTGGTACAATCGGCGATGATCTCGGGCGTATCGGAAGGGCGCAGGCGTGTCGCGTCCACTTCTACAGCAAGGGGAATCTTGCTGAAAGCGATCAATGTATTCAGTACTTCGCCAATCGCGTAGGAGCGCTCTGCACCGAGGTTATAGACCTCGCCAGGTTCACCTAAGGAAAGGGCTAGGTAATAGCCGCGTACAATATCACGCACATCGCTGAAATCACGGCGAGCTTCGAGGTTACCCACGCGCACCACCGGTTCGCGCAGCCCCGCCTCGGCCTCGGCGATTTGTTTGGCAAAGTCTGAAGTGACAAAGGCAGGGCTTTGCCCCGGACCAATGTGGTTGAAAGGGCGTACACGCACCACTGGTAATCCGTGGCTAGCGAAATACTGATAACCCAGCATATCCTGTGCCACTTTGCTGACTGCATAGGGGCTATTGGGACGCAGAGGGTTGGTCTCACGGATGGGCAATTCCTCTGGCGCTACAATACCGTATTCGTCGGCTGATCCCACCACCAACACGCGTGGAGAAGTGCCTAACTCAATGGCTGCTAGCAGCACGTTCAATTGCCCATGGATGTTGTTCTCCAAGGTGGTCCAAGGGTCAGCCCATGAAGCAGGCACAAATGCCTGCGCTGCAAGATGAAAGACATAGCCAGGCTTTGCTTCTGCAAATAGGGCTTTTAGTTTGTCCAAGTCCAAAAGTATATCGCCAATGCGCAGCATCAAGCGGTTTTGGGCTTCGCCGCGAAGCAGTGAGCGTAACTGGCTTGCTCTGCCCTCCACCAAATCGATCCCCCACACTTCGAGGTCAGTATGCTGCAGTAAATACGTTGCCAGATGGCTACCGGCAAATCCGCCGATGCCGGTGATAAGTGCTCTTGGAGCCATTCTCCTCCTGTCGATGAAGATTCAGAGGGTTATAATCTCCCCTTTTATCCGTTACCGGCTACATGTTTCACAATTATAGCCTAGCCTTGCTCCAAAGTAAAACCGCCCGGGTAAAGTTGCTCCGAGCGGTTTTCCGCGCTCTTTGGAATGCACACATATCCAAGTCCTGGGCACAGGCTGCCAAGTAGTTCTTCCGAACTTATGTCCCCTCTTCCCAGGATTCCAGATAGCGCCTTTGTTCGGGTGTGAGTGTATCCACCGTCATACCCATGGCGTGTAGCTTGAGACGAGCGACCTCTCGGTCTATGTCCTCGGGTACGCTGTAGACACGCCTTTCCAACGTAGCTGCATTTTCGACCAGGTATTCTATACTAAGGGCTTGGTTGGCAAAGCTCATATCCATCACGCTGGCTGGGTGGCCCTCTGCTGCAGCGAGGTTGATGAGGCGTCCTTCGCCTAACAGGCAAATAGTGCGGCCGTCAGCCAGTGTGTATTGGTCTACAAAGTCGCGTATGCGCCGTTTCTTGATTGCCAGTGACTCCAATGCGGGGATGTTGATCTCCACGTTAAAGTGTCCGGAGTTGGCCAAAATGGCGCCATCTTTCATTACCTCCATGTGCTGCCGATCAATCACATTGATGTCTCCGGTGGAGGTAACAAAGATGTCGCCGATGCGGGCTGCTTCCATCATGGGCATGACGCGGAAACCATCCATGACTGCTTCGAGCGCTCGCAGAGGGTTCACTTCTGTAATGACCACCTGGGCACCCATGCCCCTGGCACGGGAAGCGATCCCCCGGCTGCACCAACCATACCCTGCGATAACAAAGATTTTGCCTGCCAGCAGGATATTGGTGGCGCGGATGATGCCATCAATGGTGGATTGTCCGGTACCGTAGCGGTTATCGAAAAGGTGTTTGGTCATGGCATCATTGACGGCGATGATGGGGTAGCGCAGGAGGCCATTGCGCGCCATAGCGCGCAAGCGGATGACACCGGTCGTCGTTTCTTCCGTGCCGCCGATGATGTCGCCCAGCATCTCCGTATGCTCTTTGTGCAGCGTAGTAACCAGGTCAGCGCCATCATCCATCGTGATGTGCGGCTTGTGTGCCAAGGCAGACTTGATATGTTCGTAGTATGTCTTATTGTCCTCGCCTTTGATAGCAAAGGTCGGGATCCCTAGATGGGAAACCAGCGATGCAGCGACATCATCCTGGGTGGACAACGGATTAGAGGCACAAAGGGCAAGTTCTGCCCCCCCGAGTTGCAGTGTGCGCATCAGATTAGCCGTTTCTGTGGTCACATGGAGGCAAGCGGAAATGCGGATCCCCTGCAAAGGGCGCTCCTTAGCAAAGCGCTCGCGGATCAAGCGTAGCACGGGCATTTCTCGCTCCGCCCATTCAATGCGTGCCTGGCCCCTATCGGCTAACGTAATATCTTTCACGTCGTACTCTTTTTTGCTCATTCTGCTCCTTCAATGGTTTTATCGCGAGGCATGGTCTCACGGGGTTGGGATGGTTTACCACACGCTGAATTCACCATGGGTTAAGCGCTCGGTAAACTGGTAGATATTCGCGAGTTCGTTCTCAATCACCTCTTCGACCGGTTTCCGTACGTCTTCCAAGTGTACACCGGGCTTGAGCACCAGTTGCGCTGAGGCGATGAGTGGTTTGTCAATGGGCTGGCCGATTTGGCTGCACAACCAGACATAGACTTCGGCAATGCCTGGTACGTGCTGGTAGATGTCATCAGCGATAAAGTGGGTGAGGAAGGTGTAGATTTTGCCCACGTGGGCGATGGGGTTTTTGCCTGCTGCCGCTTCAGTGCTCATGGGGCGATTCAGGGCGATAACGCCGTTGACCTTATTGCCTCGCCCAACTTGTCCACAATCGCCTCCCTCGGCAGAGGTGCCCAGGACGGTCAGGTACATGCCATCTTCGCCGCGGCCTTCTACATCCAACGTATTCAGGTCAACGGTAACTTTGTCAAAGTTGCGCTTTTCATTGGCAACGAACTGTTCAATCATGGCCTTGATCTCGGCTTTGCGCGCGAAGTATGCTTTTTCGCTGGGCACGAAACGGTCAACAAAAGCCATTGCCACAGTGAGGATCAGCTCACGGTAGCGTCGGTAGCCCATGACCTTGATGTCTTCGCCAGATTCGGGGAAAGCCCTCTTGAATTCTGGCGAGTTGAGATAGCGCTCGGTGGCTAGCACAATGCGCTCGGTCTCGGTCAAGGGGGCATAGCCTACGGCTGCCGATGTGTCATTAGCGCCGATGACCTCACGGTCAAAGATGTCCGTCAATTCTGGCGAACCTGGTTTAATTTCGTTTTGGAAAACAATATGCGCCATAGGGTCAACAAAGCGCAGGTTTTTGCGCAGCCATTCTTGCGCTGTGGCAATAGCGATTTCCCCTACGGGGACCTTCTTGCCTTTGAATTCGTAGATAGCGCGGTCTCCAAAGACCAGACGCATGGGCTCCTCTACCTTTCCTCCGCCGATACGGGGGGTAGTCTTGCCAGCGACCAGCAAGCCTTTGTCAATATTGTGGTGCACTACCCGCCCAAAGGTCTTGATGTATTCCCGGCACAGGCTGACCGATACTTCCTCCATGATGGCATCGCAAATCGAGTCAGGATGGCCAACGCCTTTGCGCTCTACCAACTCCACGGCCTGGTTTTCCACAGGGGTCTTGTCCAGGCTTTCTACGGTGATGTTTCTCATGTGCTCCTCCTTTTTTATTCAGTGGGTATATCCATACACTTGCGTGCAGGGGTACTCATTTCTTATGAGCGTTCAGATGCTCGCACTGATCGCTCCAAGGGCATGTAGGTTCAAAATTGGTGAAATCTTTGAACTCGCGATAGCGTGCCATAATGTCCTGCATGGTCAGGGTGCGTAGCCGTTCGACGCCGAAATCCTCCACCGTGAAGGAAGCCACAACACTGCCATGGATGATGGCCCGTTTGATTTCCTCCTTGCCAATGCGTTCCTGCTGTGCCAGGTAACCGATGAATCCGCCCGCGAAGGAATCCCCTGCCCCGGTGGGATCCTGGATTTTTTCCAAGGGGTAGGCTGGGGCAAAGAAGAAGGACCTTCTCGGTTCATCTCCATTGGCGAACAGAGATGCACCGTACTCGCCTTTCTTGACCACCAGTGCTTTGGGGCCCTGGCTGAGGATCTTGCGTGCGGCACGGACGAGGCTGAAGGTGTTGGCATATTGACGCGCTTCTGCTTCGTTCATGAGCACGATATCCACGGCAGCAATGGCTTGGCTAAGCACTTCCTTGCGGTAGTTGATCCAATAGTTCATTGTGTCCAGTACCGTCAATTTCGGCTTGCGGATTTGTGATAGCACCTCCAGTTGCAACACCGGATCAATATTCGCTAGAAAGACATACTCCGAATTCCGATATGATTCTGGCAAGTCCGGGTGGAAGTTGGCGAACACATTCAGTTGTGTGTCCAATGTCTCGGCGGTGTTCATGTCATAACTGTAGCGTCCAGACCAACGGAAAGTTTTCCCTTCTACCACTTGCAAGCCGTCGAGGTTGATGCCGCGTTGTTTGAGAAAATCAATGTGTTCTTTGGGAAAATCTGTCCCTACCACGGCGACCAAGTTTACTTGGTCATAGAGTTGGGCAGCGGCTGAGAAATAGGTGGCTGAACCGCCCAAAGAGTCCTTTGCTTTGCCAAAAGGTGTTTGAATGGAATCCAGGGCAACCGAACCGACAACTAGAATGCTCAATGTTCCTTCTCCTTGTGGTGGAAATAGGCTTGCTCTTATGCAGTAACGTATCGTGCGCGCATTCGTGCCGATACTTCAGCAGTTAGTTCCAAAATGCGCTCGGCTGTGTGGCAATCGAGAGAGCCAGTGCCACAGGACGGCGTGACTAAGCCAGCAGCCAGCAGTTTATCTTGGGAGATTCCCTTCTTCATTAGCAAATCCATTGCTTTGTGCAGGCGTTCCAACAAGCTCTCGGCGGTTTCCCCCTCCACATCTGGGCTTGCCGGGATAATGCCCCAGGCGATGATCCCGCCGCGCTCCAAAAAGGCAGCAACGGCATCTGGGTAAAGCGCCAGGGATTCTGCATATTGGTAAGCATCCAGGCTTAGAATGTCCACTGAGGTATCTAGGAGAACGGACCAATCTGTGTTGCCGCAGCAATGCACACCCTTTAGCCCTCTGATGCCAGCGAAGACTTCTTCGAGCAGTGTGATGACCTGGTCTCGGCTCAGGGAGACAAAAGCTGAACCAAAGGAACTCATATAGGGTTCATCCACGAAGATAATGGTTTGCGGTGCGATAGCGCTGAGTTGTTGTTCCTGCCAGGCTGCTTTGAGGCGCAGGTGCTTGGCTACTGCATCCGCCATGACCTCATCATAAAGCAGCGGGCGGCGATTTTGGTCGGTAACTACCAGCCCCCAACTGATGGGGCCTGTTACTTGTCCTTTGATTGCCACGGGCGCTGCTTGCAACAAGCCTTCAGTATTGAGCAGGTGATGTAGCCCCGCAGCATACTGTGGGCTTAACCTTCCGTACTCCAAATCATTCTGCAGGTAGGCAAGATACAGGCGCTCCAGGTCGCGGTCTAAGTCTTGCGTGCGGTCTACATAGATGCGTTCTGCAGCAAGGTCTATCACAACGCCCGGAAAATTTTCCGAGAATTGCGCATACATGTTCTCTTGATAGGAGCGTTTGGGCAGTTGTGGCCAGACAGGTATCTGCGGCAGGTATTTCAATGTCCAATCCCAAGCCTCTGTGACATTGCTCAAGGGGAGACTGCCCAAAGCTGCGGGTAACCAAGCGGGGTGAAACTTGTCTGGCATATTTGCTTCCTTTCTCTTCATTCGTTGTAGGAAAAATTCGTATTCTTGTCTTGTGGGAAGCGAGGTGGTCCTTGCGCACTGCGCTCCGTAGCGCTGCTCTTGGCTCGCTTCAGCCCCAGAGTGAAGGGCGGGTAGACAATGCCCTCTTCTGTAACGATGCCCGTGACATAACGATGGGGGGTAACATCAAAAGCGGGGTGCGCCGCTCGGATTCCCTCGGCGCAGATGGGCACTCCACGGATATGCGTCACCTCGCAAGGATCGCGTTCCTCAATGGGGATGTGCGCGCCGCTGGCAATGCTCAAGTCTATGGTGGAGGTAGGCGCAACGGAATAAAAGGGGATGCCGTTCTCCTTCGCCAACACCGCCAAAGAGTAGGTGCCGATTTTGTTTGCCACGTCACCGTTGGCAGCAATGCGGTCCGCTCCGACCAGTACAATATCCACCTTGCCTCGGTACATGAAATGACCAGCCATATTGTCCGTGATAAGGGTACAAGGGATGCCGGCCTGCTGCAGTTCCCAGGCAGTCAACCGGGCTCCTTGGAGGAATGGCCGCGTTTCGTCCACCCAGACATGGATGCGTTTGCCCTGTTCGTGAGCAGCACGCACTACACCCAAGGCGGTGCCATAATCCACGACAGCCAATGCGCCGGTATTGCAGTGGGTCAGGATATTGTCGCCATCCTGAATGAGCGTTGCGCCGTGTGCACCTATACGCTTGTTGACCTCGACATCTTCATCCGCTATGCGCTGCGCTTCTTGCACAACCGCGTTGACCACCTGTTCGGCAGTCTTCCATTGAGGGCTGTTGGCTACTTCGCTCATGCGCTGAATCGCCCAGAAGAGGTTCACCGCAGTGGGGCGTGTTTGCGCGAGCAGGTCGGCAGCGCGCTCGAATTCGGCGAGCACCTGTGCTCGCGAACTGGCCGGGCAGTGTGTGACTGCCAGCGCTAAGCCGAAAGCGGCCGCAGCGCCAATGGCTGGGGCACCACGGATTTTCATCGTTTTAATTGCTTCGGCGACATCGCGGTAATCCGTGTACTCCAAAACAACGAACTCGTGCGGCAATCGTTGTTGATCAATAAGCCTGACCTTGCCATCATGCCATTCGATCGTACGCACCCATCCTCCTTGTTTCAGGCAAAAAAATTCTCTCCCGATGGGAGAGAAGGTATGAGCTTCCCTCTCATCTTTCAGTCCCTTTAGCCTTCTCATACAGCCAAGGGCTGCCGGAATTGGCACCATAAGCAATCACTTGGTTCTAGTCTACTGGTCGTAGATCTAACCTTTGTCCTTAGACTATCCGACCAGAGGCTCATTGACTAGTGACCGCTCTGGTTGCCGGGGTTTCACTGGGCCGGTCCCTCCACCCCTCTAGATAAGAGTGAGCACCAATCATTCAGTTTGTGAATACAACCATACTAGCATAGAAGTGCGGATTTGTCAAACTATTTCAGCACCTGGCGCTGGCCATAGTTCCTCTCGTAGTATTCCCGGTAGTGCTCACCAGATTTGATCTTGCGCCACCACCACTCGTTCTCCACATACCAGCGCACGGTCTTTTCCAGCGCCTGCTCGAAGGTATGGGCAGAACGCCAGCCTAACGCTTTTAACTTATCGCAGTTGAGGGAGTAGCGGCGGTCATGCCCCGGGCGGTCGGTTACGTGCTGAATCAGGCTCTCTGGCTTGTTCAGCAGTTTGAGGATCATGCGCGCCATGTCGATGTTGCGGGTTTCCACGCCTGTGCCCACGTTGTACACCTCACCGGGCTTGCCCTTGTGCAAGACGATGTCAATAGCTTCGCAGTGATCCCATACGTACTGGTAATCGCGCATCTGCTGGCCATCACCATAGATGGGCAAGGGAAGGTTGTCAAGGGCATTGGTGATAAATAATGGCACGACCTTTTCCGGATATTGATAAGGGCCGATGTTATTGGAACCGCGGGTGATGGTGGTAGGCACGCCAAAGCTGATGAAGTAGGCATAGACCATGAGGTCACCGCCCGCTTTGCTGGCGGCATACGGGCTGCGCGCCGCGAGCATATCGCTCTCGCGTGAGGAGCCTTGTAACACCTCGCCATAGACTTCATCGGTGGAAACCTGGTGGTAGCGTTCGATGCCGAATTTTTTGGCTGCTTCTAGCAGCACATACGTGCCATAGACATCGGTCTGGATAAAACTGCCGGGCGACATCAAAGAGCGGTCCACGTGGGTTTCGGCAGCAAAATTGACAATGGCGTCAATCTTGTACTGACGCATCGTTTCCTCAACCCTGTCCATGTCGCAGATGTCGCCATGGACAAAGGCATAGCGTGGGTCACGCTCTAACCCTTTCAGGTTATCCAGGTTGCCGGCGTAGGTCAGTTTGTCATAGACGACCACGCGATAGTCCGAATATCTCTCCAGGATATAATGCACAAAGTTGCTGCCGATGAAGCCGGCTCCGCCGGCGATGAGTAGGTTGCGCAAAATAATTACTCCTCCTCTGGTTTGCTTTTGCTACCTGTTTCGTACCCTTGGGTAGGCTCTGCTACTTGAGATACTGGCATGGCTATTCGGGAAAGCACATTTCTAGAGGCCTCAACTCCTCTAGGGATCTTGATCTCCTCAAAGAGCGCTATCGCTTCCTCCAGGACTTGCTCTGCCAGGTCTGTTTGCCCTTGCGCGGCATAGGTCAAGCCTATGCGATAGAGCGTCCAAGCAGCAGTATAACGATCTTTTATCTCCCGGCTCATTGCTAATGCAATGTGGTAAAGATGCTGTGCCTGCTCGTACTGAGCTAGGAGGCGATGCACGTCGCCGAGGGCTTTTATGGTGTTGGCTTCGCCGAGGCGGGCGCCGATCTCCTGATAGATGGGGAGGGCCTGTTCGTAGCGCTGGCGTGCCTGCTCGTACTGAGCTAGGAGGCGATGCACGTCGCCGAGGGCTTTTATGGTGTTGGCTTCGCCGAGGCGGGCGCCGATCTCCTGATAGATAGGGAGGGCCTGCTTATAGCTATCAATGGCCAGAGACCATTGGTAGGACCGGGTATAAGCTTCTGCCAGTCTGGTCAGAAATTCTGCTTCTTTGCTCTTATCCCCCAACTCGTTGTAAAGTCTGCTCGCTTCACGGAAATAGGAGACTGCGGCGCCCTTATCTCGGAAGGACAAATAGGCTTCTCCGAGTTGCTCTAGCACCTCAGCCAATCTTTGTTTCTCCATTGTTGTGAGTTGCTCGCGACGGCGCTGAAGTTCATTCAGCCTATCCTGCAGAAGGTCAATGAGCTCCTCGGTGTGGGCTTGGCGAGGCAGAGCAATAGACATGGGGACACTTAGCCCTTCCTCTGTTCTGGAGATGGCTGCTTCTGCAGGAGCAAGACGGAAGGTGAACAATGCGCCGAAAAAGTCAAAGAAATCTGGCGCCCCATGTGCCAGGCGATCCATCGCATAGTCGCTCAGCCACAGCGTAATCGGGATGGGGAAAGTGATAGCTAGGTTGTCTCGCTGAAGGTTCAGGGTGGCGAGGAAAAGCGGAACCTGGCTGCCAGGGCGTGGAGGCAGCTCTATAGAGCCCTCCAAACCAACGATGGCCAGAGCTATTTCCTGAGCATGCTGGCTGAGCAAACGTGTCAGTTCGCTATCTCGGCGCAATTCCTCATAGAGGCTGGGTAACTGACGTTGAGAATAGTCCAATTTCTTCAGTTCTAGTCCTTCCTGGAGCAAGTCATCGCGCAGTGCAGCAATAACACCATCGCGCTGGAAGGGAGAGTTGATGCGCACCAGCCCTAAAGCAAAGTGGCCACGGTGGGTGAGGAGAAAGCGCTTTAGTTTTTCGTATTCTGTTGGTCCCTTTTCGCTACGGGGAGGGTGAGGATAAGCCAAGTTTACGTTTTTCCTCCTTCAGAGCGTCTTGGAACTCTCTGATGCCAAGTACCAGTGGATGAACGTCTGCCCAACGGTCTTCAGTATAATTGTACTCCAAAACATCGCGCCGGAACAGCAATTGCCTATGTTCCGCATCGTTGGCAACGGTTTTGTTCAAGTGGACGCGTGCCAGTAATGAGTACTGGTTGATCCCGATCTCTCGTGAGAATTGGGAACGCACGGTTTGAGCCGCACGCTCGACCGCTTGCCTGCTGACTTGCTGATCGCTGACCAATAGTGCCTCTTGGGTGAGATGCATCAGGTCGCGGATACAGCCTCCGCTCATCTTGGCTAATTCACGGGCCAGTGTCTTGTCCTCAAAAAGGGTTTCGACATCCAAGCGTTTCTGCAACGCTTGCGTCATAGCATCAATGCCCTCTTCGCAATCATCCCCGTTGCGCTTGCGCACTTTGATCATGGGCAGGATTTCGAGGGCAAAGCGCTCTCTCACACTGTCGCCAATGGGGGCATAGATGAGCGAGATAGGAACAGTGTAGATGACATGGCAGTGGATGCCTCGGAGAATATCGGCGCTCTTCAGCAGCAATTGATCGGCAATCTCAGGCTGATAGCGGTCCATGTTGTCAAAAATGAGCAGTAGGCCGCGTTGCTTTTTCTCGCGCAGGGTGGCGTAAGCAGTGTCCAAAAGGAGGTTGATATTGTCCACTAGTGCTTTGGGATAACGTTGAACGGTTTCCCTGATTTCTGTTTTGCTCTTGCCTCCGGCGCGGATGCCCGAGGTTAAGGCGATCATCAATTTGGCAAAGATAGGTATCTCTGCCCCGACTTGTCCACTAACCCCAATACTAGCTTCGAGCTCCTTGTCCTGGATGTTGGTAACTTCTTTAAACCAGTTTCGTATGTATTCTAGCGTTTTGGCATCCAAGGGCCAATTCCGAGCCCGGAACTCGCTCTCGATGAGCCGAGCCACTAAGAGCAACAAATCGGGATAGTCCACATCAAAGGGGTCCAGTTCCTGATCCACCCGCGTGTAGATGGTCAGGTAACCCTGAGCTTCGGCCCACTTTTTGACGCAATACAGTTCTGTGGATTTGCCACAGCCACGGTGGCCAGCCAAAGCAATATAGGCATATTCGCCACCGCTGGTGTAACTTTCTAAACGGCGTCCAATGCGCTTGTCCAAAGCCATGCCACGAATTTGGGAGAAATCTTGGTAACGTGAGTCGCCTGGCTCCAGTGGTTCATCAGGCCGGCAGACACGGATGGCTTCGGTAATATCTGTCGCTGCCTTTATTGCCATGGATTCTCCTTTCAGATTCATAAGGCGCTAATATGCCTGCTGCTAACCCTATGTCGAGTTACGCCCCGGTGACCAGTTGGCGCAGTTTACGCGCGATTTTCCGTGGTTGGGCATAGCGCTTCCAGTAGGAGCGCACCTGGCGGCGCAATTGATTGGGCAAGGTGCGGCGTTGCGATTCTGCCAATGCCCATTGCAGCCACTGGTAATCTATCCCCTTGATTTTGGGTTCATTGGGATTGCGACGGTAACTGTCGTGGCTCTTGATGAGTGACAAATCATGTTCCAGGCAATAGGTGTACAAGTCACTGCCGGGATGGGGCGTGTAGAAGGCTGGGCTGTAATAGTCCGGGTCAATTTGCTTCAACATGCTGATGGTCTCCATGACCTCTTCCTTGGTCTCGGTGGGCAAGCCCAGCATGTAATTTGCCCAGATGGAAATGCCATATTTTTTGCAGATGCGCGCTGCCTCCAAGTTCTGCCAACGCTTGGTGCCTTTGCGGATGAACTTGAGCACGCGATCGCTGCCGCTCTCAAAACCAATCAGGTAGCCGCGCAAGCCTGCTTCAGCCATCATCTTCACCATGTCCTCGTTCTTGACGATGATGTCCGCGCGGCTTTGGCAGAAGAAAGGCTGGGTAAAGCCAGCGGCGCGGTAGGCTTGGCAGAATTCGACCACCCAATCGCGGTCTTCGGTCAGGCAATCGTCATGGAACATGAAACTGTTGAAAGAGTAGCGGGCGCGCAGTTCCTCTAGTTCAGCCAGGACATTCGCCACGCTGCGCCTCCGCACTTGGCGACCAAAGATGAGGCGCTCGGCTGGCTGGCAATAGCTGCAGTTGTACATGCAGCCACGGCCTGCGATGACTGTGACAAAGGGCGGCGGCAATTCGGGCACGAAAGGCGCTTCAGGCGAATTCAGATTGTAGCCCCATTTGCGCCATTCCTCCAGAAAGAACTCATGGTCAGCAAAGGGGAGGGCATCCAGGTCAGGATGTATTGAAGGGATGATGCGCTCCGATGGCTCTCCCCGCTGATGACGAGCGAGGAACTCGGGGAAAGTGATCTCGGCTTCGCCCAGGAAGATGTGGTCTATACGAGGGTCGTCTTTCACTTCATCCAGCATCAGGGTGGGGTGAGGGCCGCCTACGATGGTGGTTGCTTCAGGCAGTACTTGACGCACAATCTGCAAGCACTGCATCGCTGGGTTATAGTCCACGCTCATCATGCTCACGCCGACCACATCTGGCTGGCGTGCCAGCAATTCTTCGCGGTAGTGGTCCCAGTCGCGCATAGCACGCAGGTCAAGCAAATTCACCTCAAAGCCCTTTTGCTTGGCACAGGCTGCCAGCATGGCTAAGCCATGGCTGATCCAACCTGAATCCATGCCTTGCCCTAGGCTGTTAAAGCCCTTGCCCGTGATGCCGGGATACACGAGGGTTGTTTTCATACATCCTCCACAATGAAACTAAGGCGCACTGAATGGTGCACTACGAATGTTCATCATTAAGATATGGTGCACTGAAGTGCACACTACGAACAGGAGAGGGGTTCGTCATAGCAAGCCCACCTTGCTGTGATCGCCAAGGGTCATTTTGTAGGCTTTGGGCAGCAAGGGTGAGCGGACGATCTCCACGTTGCGCCCGATAAGGCTGTTCTCGATGCGTTGGGGGATGTCTATAATGCGACTGTGCTCCAGGACGATGGAATGCTCAATCTCGCTCTTTTCTACTACAACGTGGTGGTAGATAGAAGTGAAGGGCCCAATGTACGAATTGACGATGCGTGTCTCTTCGCCAATGATCGCCGGCCCACGGATCACGCTGCCGATGATTTCGGCACCCTTTTGGATAGTCACTTTGCCAATCAGTTTTGAGTCGCGGTCCACATAGCCTTCCACCTTGGGCTGCAACTCATCCAGGACGAGTCGGTTGGCGTCCAGCATATCCCCGGGAGCGCCGGTGTCAATCCACCATCCCTCGTGGATGTAGGGGTATACCTTGTAGCCGTGGTCTACCAAATATTGGATGGCATCGGTGATTTCCAGTTCATTACGCCAGGAAGGTCGGATATTATTCACTGCCTCAAAGACGTGATGGTCAAACATGTAGATACCCACCAAAGCCAGATTGCTCGGTGGATCACGGGGCTTTTCAACTAGGCGGACGACCGCGCCGTTTTTCAACACCGCCACGCCGTACTGCTGAGGATGAGCGACGCGGGTCAGGACGATCTGGCAATTGTAGTCATTTGACTCGAACTGTTTGACCAATCCAGAAATGCCACCCTGGATCACATTATCTCCCAGGAACATCACGAAGCGCTCCTCACCAAGGAAATCCTGGGCGATTTTGACGGCGTGTGCCAGCCCCAGCGGTGCTTCTTGTGGGATGTACGTGATGTTCACCTCCCAGCGCGAACCATCTCCCACGGCTTCCTTAATCTCTGCGGCGGTGTCGCCTACCACGATGCCAATGTCCGTGATGCCCGCTTCTTTAATGGCTTCAATCACGCGAAATAGGACGGGCTTGTTGGCTATGGGCACCAACTGCTTAGCGCAGGTGTAGGTAAGAGGATACAAACGTGTACCTTTGCCTCCACTCAGAATTAAGCCTTTCATTTCCTTGCTCCCTTGTATAGAATGGACTCTATCCTTTTTCCTGCCTGGTATAGTAATACTGTTGCAGGCTGGTGTCCAAAGGCGCGTTCATTAGTACAGCCCCGATCAGGCGGGCATTGACTTTTTCCAACCGCGTTTTCGCTGCCTGTACGCTGTCCCGTCTTGTCTGGCCAGCGCTGACAACGAGCAGCACGCCATCCACCTTCGTGGCAAGGATGGTCGCATCGCTCACTGCAATTACCGGAGGGGCATCGAGCAACACCATATCAGCGCGCTCTTTCAGCACAGTCAGCACCCGGTCCATGCGCTGCGAACCAAGGAGGTCTGGTGGGCTTGGTGGCAGGGGTCCACTGGCAAGCAGTTGCAGACCAGGCACGCCCGTTTCTTGCAGCGGGGGATCAGTGAGAGCCTTGTCATCCAACATCATGGTGGTCAGCCCCCTCTGATGATCCAGGCCGAATAACTTGTGCAGGCTGGGCCGTCGCAGGTCGCAATCCACCATGATTGCTTTTTTCTCCCCTTGGGCAATCGCTATGGCAAGGTTAGCCAATAGGGTAGACTTGCCTTCCTCAGGCCCTGGCGAGGTGATCAATAGCGTGCGCAATGGCTTATCCAGGCTGACAAATTGCAAGTTCGTGCGCAGTGTACGGTAAGCCTCACTGATGGGTGAGCGAGGGCTGGAAAGGGTAACCAGCAAGTCGCTTAATGCTGCCGTTTGCTTTTCGGTCATGTGATCATTCTCCATAAAGAGTCCAATGAATCCCAGAGAACAGGAAGTTGAACCATTGGTCCATTGTCATTGGGATTTTACTATTTTGGGTATAGAGCCTAACACGGGTAAGCCAGCATGCCGTTCCACATCCCGGCTGTCGCGGATGATGTCTGCTGCCAGCCACTCTAAGCCAAGGATGACCAGTGCTCCAGCGAATAGACCAAAGACCCCACCGGCAATCACAAGTAGCCCGGTCTTGGGCCAGAATACGCGTCCCGGCGTGGCGTCATCACGGATAAAGACATCCACTCGGTCGCGTTTGTCTTGCTCCAGCATATACACTCTGATATTCTCGACAAAAACCTCGGCTGCTGTCTGGGCGATCACTTGGGCGCGTTGTGGGTCTATATCATCCACATCAATCTGAATCAGAAAATCTGACTCGATAGGGCTGACGGTCATCTTTTCCAACACATCATCCACGGTCAAGTCAAGGTGTTGACGGTCAATGATCGCCTGTGCGGTGTTGCGCGATTTAATCTGGCCGCTGTAATTGCGCATCAGACCTTTAATCGTCTGCTGCAATCCCCAGTCCGGACGGCCTGGCCAGACGTTCAACTGTATGCTCGAGCGGTAGATGACCGTCTGCATCTTGCTGAAGACAAAGGCACTGCTTGCGGTAATCACCGCAACGAGCAAGATAATCCAACTACGCTTGACCAAAGCGTTGAGATAACTTTTCAATTCCACCGAATCCTCCCAAAGTAGATGCAATCCCAATGATGCGATGAGCGATTGATAGTCTATTTTAGCACAACCTTAGCGTTGGTACAAAGGATTAGGGTAAGCGTTTGCGTGGGGGCTTCCACCAGGCTTTTCTCAGCGGTGGGACTTCCGCCAAAACATCTAACCCACCTTGCTCCAGTTCCTTTTTGTCCCGGACTGTATCATCGAGGTAATCTAGCACAAAAGCCAAGGCGATGCCTGCAGCCAGCGCCAGAAAAAGACGCATCGGCATATCCAATTTCTCCCTCAGGCTTGGTCCCACGGCGCTGATTACCGGCGGGTCAATCAGGCTGGCGTAGACGCCCCCTGTGCCTACCTGGGCAAAGTGTTGGGCGATCTCCACAGGCAGGACGGCAGCGATGGCATTGGCGATATCCGCCAGCTGCTCCGCATTGCTCCAAAACACATTCACAGTCAAGATGCGGTGCAGTGTGCCGGGCTGAGTTGCACCGTGAATGGCTCCAGCAGGCACCTGGATACCGGCGCTAGCGAGCTGCTTGCTCACTGCCTGGGCAAAGGCGGTGCTGCGCACCAGTTCAGAGACATCGTCTACCAGGTACTCGGCAGTGAGCCAGGTGTAATACTTGTCATACGCATAATACTCGCCACTTTTGGCCTCTGGTTCCAAACCCATCAGGAAGCGCATCGAGGCGACGTAAGTCGGCGTGCGGGTCGTACGCGTGAGCAGGCTGACCAGCAAAACAACAAGCAGCAACGCGATCACGATCCACAGCCTGCGACAGACAATTTGCCAGTATTGGCGCAGTTCCATTACGGTCTCCTTACACAGGTTTGGCTTCGGCGCATTTCGTGCGCACAAAGTCAGCAAATTTTTGCTGGAAGGCGGCGCGGTCAAAGCGCAGAGCATGCTCGCGAATGGCGCTAGGGTCAAAGTCGGCATCGTTGAAACGTCGCACTGTCTCTGCCAACGCTTCAGGTGTTGGCTCGTGGAAGAAAAGCCCAGTCTTTCCCTCCACTACGGTTTCCAATGCACCTCCCCCAGCATACGCAATAACAGGACGGCCGGCAGCCTGGGCTTCTAGTGGAGCAATGCCGAAATCTTCTTCGCCAGGGAAAATGAAAGCGCGACATCGGCTCAGATAATGAGCAAGTGCCTCATCGTTGACACGGCCCAGAAAGCGCACATTCGGAGCAGCCATGCCTTGGAGAGCTTCTCGATCCCGCCCGTCTCCAATAATGTACAAGGGCAGACCAAGTTGATTGAAAGCCTTTACAGCCAGGTCAATGCGTTTGTAAGGCACCAGCCTGGAAATAATCAGGAAATAGTCCTCGCGTTCCGCGGAGGGAGAAAAGCGCTTTGCGTCAACCGGCGGGTAGATGACCTCAGCATCTCGCCCGTAAAATTTACGGATGCGTTGTTGAACCGTGTGAGAAATGGCGAGAAAGTGATCCACGCGGTCTGCTGCCAGGCGATCCCAAAGCCGCAGATTATAAAGGAACAATGGCAATACCAGGCGGACCAGATGCCCCACACCCTCGCGGGCTACATAGTTGTGATAATCCCAAAGGAAGCGGGCGGGATTCAGGCAGTAACAGATGTGCAAGGTTTGGGGGCTGGTGATAACGCCGTGGGCAAAAGCGCTGGTGATGCTCAATACCAGGTCGTAATCCGAAAAATCAAACCCTTCGAAGGCGTAGGGATAGAATGGTAGGTACCATTGATGGTGGCGGTGGATAAAAGGAAAACGATCGAGGAAGGAGGGCCGGATGTCCCAATCTCGATAGGCAGGAGGCAATGCTTCTGGCCAGAAGATGGACGTGTAGATCGGCGCTTCGGGGTACATGGCATGGACAACCTCCAACACCCGTTCAGCTCCCCCATATTGATTTAGCCATGAGCAGACGATAGCAATTTTCAAATCTCAAATCCCAATGAGCGAAATCCCAATAAGTAGCAGGGCTGAAGAAGGACTCCCAGAGTCATCCTGAACGAAGCGCAGGATCTCTGCGGCGGGAAGCGGGATGCTTCACTCCGTTCAGTATGACATTGGTGACAGTCTTGCATTTTCAGTATAGACGCAGAGTAGCATTTCGGCAAGCGCCCACTATTTGCCGAGACAGAAATTGCTGAAGATAAGGTCCAGAACCTCCTCATTCACTGTTTCACCGGTGATTTCCCCCAGTGCACTGACAGCCGCCGTGAGGTCTATCGTGGTCAAATCAGCAGCAAATTGGGCTTGGTAGCTACTCTCCGCTGCAGCGACATGGGTCAGTGCGCGGCTCAGGATTTCGCGATGTCTAGGGTTGCTGATGACAGGGACCTCCGATGTCTGTACTTGACCTGAAAAGATAGTCTCGATAATGGCATCTTCCAAAAGGTTCAATCCCTCGCCCGTGAGGGCGGAAAGATAGACGTGCTTGGCTTCGGGCAGGAGCGAGTTCGCATCCGCTACTACAGGCAAGTCTATCTTGTTGACGACTACAATCGCATTCTTGTTCCGTACTGCAGCGGCGAGTTCGAAATCCTCTTCTTGCAATGGTTCGCTTCCGTCGAGCACCAGGAGAACTAAATCGGCTTGTTGCAGCGCTTGACGGCTGCGCTCAATGCCCAGCTTTTCGATGAGGTTCGTGCTTTTGGTAATGCCAGCCGTATCTACGAGGCACAGTGGGATACCGCGCAGATTTAAGGTCTCTTCCAAGGTGTCGCGTGTTGTTCCTGGAATAGGGGTAACGATGGCACGGCTGGTGCGGAGCAAGGCATTGAGCAGGCTGGATTTGCCCACATTGGGCCGTCCCACAATGGCCGTACGCACGCCATGCCGATAGATCATGCCTTGATCTGCCTGCGCCAGCAAGGCTTGGATCTGCTCTTTCGCCCGCGCCAGAATGGAAGCCAAGTCCAGAGGCGGGATTTCATCTTCTGGGAAATCCAGAGAGGCTTCCAGGTGAGCCAATGCTTCCAACAGCATGGCACGGATTGCACGCACCTGGCTTGAAATCCGCCCATCAAGTTGCTCCATCGCCACGCGCAGGCTAACCTCTGTTTTGGCACGCACAATATCGAGCACTGCCTCTGCCTGAGCCAGGTCAATGCGTCCATTGAGGAAGGCGCGCAAGGTGAACTCGCCGGGTTGAGCGAGCCGGGCGCCATGGCGCAGCACTAGTTCTAGCGTGCGTCGCAAGGGCACGATGCCTCCATGGCAGTGTATCTCTGCCACATCCTGTCGGGTATAGGTGCGCGGTGCACGCATGAGGGTTGCCAGCACTTCATCCACAACGATGCCTGTTTCGGGGTCAACGACATGGCCATAGTACAAATGGTGCGATGCGGGCTCGAAAGTGCGGGGGCTTTGCAAATCCTTACTGGCGGGTTGGAAAACCTTCCGGAGGATTGTCCCTGCGTCTGGCCCGCTCAAGCGTACAATGCCAATGCCGCCTTCGCCAATGGGTGTGGAGATGGCTGCTATGGTGTCATCCAGAGTCCACATGAGACTGCTTCCTCTTGGGTTTCAGGCTCACGCGCAGGCTGAATAATGCGCTGACAATAATCAAGGTGGTCAAGCCCATCAAGACCGTCGGGATGCCGATGAAGTCAGCCAAGCCACTGATGATCAGCATGGGCAGGAGGCCGCTGACATTTGCGAAGAGAAATTCTGCCGTGATCACTCGTCCGCGTATGGCGATAGGCGAGCGTTCTTGCACGATAGTTTGTGCCGCCACAATAGCCAAAGTGCCGCCTGCTCCCAACATCAAAGCCATCGCGATCACTTGCAAGATCACCTGTTGAGATGGCTTCGGTATTGTGCTCGCAGTGGCTTCGCTGTTCCAAGCAATGATGGTAAAGCCCAGCAAAGCCAAACCTGTGATGAGCAATCCTACTGCGACCAGTATATCACGGCGAAAACGGTGCCCCAAGTGTCCAGTCCACATGGTCACCAGGAACATGCCCAGTCCTGCGGAGAAGAAGATGTAGATGGCATCCGTTGGTTGCATGCCGAGCACACGAGCGGCAAAGCCCGGCGCGAGCACGGCGATAATCATGGTTAGCATGGTGATAAGCGCATGTTGACAGATGGCAACCAGCACTGCCTTCTCGGCAATAATGAACTGCCATCCTGCTTTCAATTCATCCCAAAGGTTCTGCCACATATTGTGTACGAGCCGCGGGTCAGGTTGTGGCTCATGGGTTGATATGGGCCAGAGGAGCAATGCGGTGATCAGATAGGTCAGGGAAATGGCGGCGAAAGCGCCGTCTACTCCGCCCAGTTTCAGTGCCAGAGGAGCAAGGAATAGCAGTCCTAGCACCTGTGCGACGTTGAAAAGGAGATGAAAGGCTGAATTCGCCGTCAACAGTTGGTGAGGCGGAACGAGCAGAGGCACCATCGCTGATTCGGCCGGATCAGACAGTTGCCCAATCGTGGAGAGGATGAAGGTCAAGATGTATACCACAGTGAGCAGCCCCACTCCCCGCGCATAGTGGCGGAAGAAAATGAAGGCAGCGACGACAAAGATGCGCGATATATTGCAGAACAGGAGGATGCTCTTTTTGCGAAAGCGGTCAATGACCACACCGGACAGCAGGCTGAAAAGGATGGAAGGCAGGTTGTAGAAAAGCACCATCAGGCCTACCAGACCGCTGGAACGCGTCAGCCCTTCGACCATCACCATTTGTACAAAGAGGATCGCATTTTGGGCGGATTGCCCAAAGACCTGCGATGTCCACAGCAGCCTGAAATTGCGGTTCTTGAAGATGGCTGAAAAGGAGTTTTCTTCGGGAGGTGGATCCACAGGGCAAGTGCTCATGTTCGCTCCGTGTCCTGCGAAAGAGACGGTTGGCTATCTCCAGGGCGGGGAGCGTGCGCTACAAAGGCTTTTAAGCGGCGTTCAAAGGTGCTGCGCGGGAGTAAAATGCGCCGTCCACACCCCAGGCATTTGAGGCCGATGTCTGCTCCAATGCGCACCACACGCCACTCGTAACTACCACAGGGATGCACCTTGCGCAGGCGCACGATGTCATCAACATACACTTCTATAGGCATAGCAGATACCTGAAATTCACCTTCCTTTTATGCAGTGGGTTCAGCATATTGGCTCACACGCCTGTAACCCGGCGGATGCTCAAGGGTAGCCTGGGAAGCAAATCGCCAGCGACTGCGCCAGCCAGCCCGAGTTCTTCGCTGACCATCTGGCCGGCAAGCCCATGCAGATACGCCCCGACGACGGCGGCTTCAAAAGGTGGCAACCCCTGTGCCAATAGGCCGGCTACTGCCCCAGCCAGCACATCGCCGGTACCGGCCGTGGCTAAGGCGGGGTTGGCAAAGGGGTTGATGTAGGCAATGCCCGTTGGAGAAGCGATGACCGTATAGGCTCCCTTCAGCACAACGACAACCCCCCATTCCTGGGCTGCCTGACGGGCCATAGCGATACGGTTTGCCTCTACCTCCTCAATGGTCGTGCCTAGGAGACGCGACATCTCACCAGGGTGAGGAGTGAGCACTACCCCACGGGAATGGAGGTGCAGAAACTGTGCCCACCCTTTGATATCGGACAGGGCATTCAATCCGTCTGCATCAATCACCAGCGGGGGCAAGGGTTGCCCTTTCTCCTCTTGCTCGGTCGTCGGTTCCACGAAGCCAATACGCCCTTTCTTCTCTCCTAGGGGCAAGGACAGCAAACGGGCGACAAATTCGACCGTCTTTTCATCTCGCCCGATCCCTGGCCCTAACAGCAATGCGTCATAGCCACCGAGCCCTTCCTGCAACACCTTGACCGCTTCCGGCACTAGTGCGCCTATCTCATGGGGGAGGAGCAGAAAAGTTGCCTCACTCAATTTGGCGGCTAGAATAGGATGGATGCTGGCAGGTACGCCAAGCGTTACCAATCCGGCACCGACGCGCAGGGCAGCGCTGGCAGCCAGGCATGGAGCGCCAGTATAGTTCGCCGAACCTGCCACAACCATGACCTTACCAAACGTGCCCTTGTGTCCATTTTTGGGACGCTGGGGCAAAAGCGTTTTGACCATAGCAGGGGTGGTCATCTCCAAAACAATGTCCTTGGCTAGTTTGGGTGGAATGCCAATATCAGCAATGACCAGCTCGCCTACATAGTTGGCGCCGGGAAAGAGGAACAGTCCCACTTTGGGAAAAGCAAGGGTGATGGTCACATCGGCTGGCAAGGTAACGGGGTCCACTGCCCCGCTGTCGCAGTTCAATCCGGAAGGCACATCCAGCGCAAGCACCATGGGTGACGGATGGTTTTTCCCCGACGCTATTGGCAAGGGCTGGACAAACGTCTCTGGATACTTGCCCGCTTTCCTGTGCTCTACTTCTTTGCGCATAATGCTCAGGATCTCCTGAAGCGCGCCAGTGATAGGCCGCGATACACCGGTGCCGAGCAAAGCATCTACAACCCAATCTGCTTGGGTAGCCAAGCGGCGTAACACTTTGTAATGCTCGTCTTCTTCACCCCGGTAGGTAGGGATGCCAGCGTCCTGGACCCGTTTCCAATTGGCATCGTCTGCTGTGTCCCGTTTGCCGCAGTACACAGATACAGAGGCTCCAGCCTGATGCAGGTAATATGCGGTGACCAAGCCATCGCCGCCGTTTTTGCCTGGCCCAACAAGCACCAGGACGTTTTTGTCCTTGACCCCTTGGCGTTCCATCCAGTTTGCTACTGCGCGGCCAGCGTTCTCCATCATCTCCGCATAGGTCAGTCCCTGTGCGTCGGCAGCCTTTTCAATGGCCCGCATCTGTTCCACCGTGACGATTTTCATGCTCAGTGTTTCCTTCCCCCTGCTCATCTCTGTCAGTGCTTTGCCATTGTAGAGAATAAGCGGCTTTCTGTCAAAGAAAGGGAGGGACTTTTTCCTCCTAAATTCTCGCCAGTCCGTTTGACAAGGAGCAAAAGCTCCCTATGATGTAGTCAGTATATAGTATACGTCCAAGCGGCAAGGGCGGAGGTAGAGGGTGAAACAGCCAGCATTGGCAGGGATCATCTTTGACTTTGGTGGAGTGTTCACCAAGACAAGGCGACGCGATCAGATTCTACATCGCTGTGAGGACAACCTGGGGTTAGCCAGGGGCACATTGCTGGAGTTGCTTTTTGCAGGTGAGCATTGGTTAGCGGTGTCCACGGGCAAGATCTCCGCAGAACAATACTGGCAAGCTATCGGCAAGGCGCTAAATGGTACAGTGCCCGCTGAACTTGAACCCTTTCGCTATAATCCCTTCGCTTACGAAGAATTGAACCAGAAGATGGTCGCTCTTGGGCGACGCTTGCACCAGCGCTATACCATTGCCTTGCTCAGCAATGCAACGCCTTATTTGGAAGTGCTCCTTGCCAGATATGGCCTTGGGGATGTTTTCGACGTGGTAGTAAACTCGGCACGGGTTGGCATGCGCAAACCGGATGCGGGGATTTACCAATTGACGCTGGACAAGATGGGTATGTCGGCCGAGCAGTGTTTGTTTGTGGACGACAAGGAACGCAATACCGCAGTAGCGGAAGCGCTAGGCATGAAAGCGCTTGTCTTCCGTTCTGCAGCATACTTGGAACGGCAATTGAAGGGGCTAGGCATTTTTTGACAATTATCCTATCCTTGGTTATAATCTTGGTATCGTTGCGGGTGTAGCTCAGGTGGCAGAGCGTCTGCTTCCCAAGCAGAATGTCGTGGGTTCGAATCCCATCACCCGCTTGAGTTATATAGGAGAGGCTGTATGACTGTACGCACATTCACCGCGGTTATACACAAAGAGGAAGATTTATATGTGGCGGAGTGTCCAGAGGTGGGCACAGTTAGCCAGGGATACACTATTGAAGAGGCAATAGCGAATCTCAGAGAAGCTACCGAATTGTATCTGGAGGAGTTTCCACAGCCTGATACAGGACGGCCACTGCTGACTACCTTTGAAGCAACTTATGCCTAGATTGCGACGAGTATCAGATATACAAGTCGTGCGGGCTTTAGAGCGTCTGGGTTTTGTTCAGGTCAGGCAGCGTGGAACTCACGTGGTGCTGAAAAAGCAGACCACGAAGGGAGAAATCGGTTGTGTGGTATCTCTACATCGTGAACTGGCAATAGGCACACTGCGTGGTATCCTGCGCCAGGCTGGAGTGTCACCAGAAGAGTTGATGGAGAATCTGTAGAAGCGTATCTCGGATCGTATGCATATAGAGCGCAAGCGAAACTAATTTAGATCTTGCGACATCACAGTCTATCACAATGATTTGCGAAAGTTACCCCAAATCTGTTTTCCGCTTTTCCCCTGGAGGAAAAGGACGTGTCAGCAGAAAGGTTCAAAATCGCCACCTTTAATGTGAATTCTGTGCGCAGCAGGCTGGATTTGGTGCTTGGCTGGCTGCAAAGGGAAGCCCCTGATGCACTCTGTATGCAGGAGACCAAAGTGCAGGATGCGGAATTCCCGGCAGAGGCTTTCCGGAATATAGGCTATCACGTTGCCTTTCGTGGCCAAAAGGGCTATGCCGGTGTTGCCATTGCCAGCAAGCACGAACTGGAAGGCGTGGCTTATGGCTTGGATGATGGTGGGGAGCCCGATGAGGCGCGTTTGATCCGCGCCGTCATTCGAGGCATTCCCATTGTAAACACGTATGTCCCACAGGGCCAATCCGCCGATTCCCCGCAGTTTCAGTACAAACTAGAATGGCTAGCGCGGCTACGTGCGTGGTTCGACTACCACTATTCGCCGCAGGAGCCGCTCCTATGGGTTGGTGACTTTAACGTCGCACCAGAACCGATTGACGTTCATGACCCCAAAGGGCTGGCAAAGCACGTGGATTTTCATCCCGAGGCACGCGCGGCACTGCAGCGGATCAGGGAATGGGGCTTTGTGGATGTCTTCCGCAAGCACCACCCGGAGCCTGGACAGTATACGTTCTGGGATTACCGCGTGCGCGACTCCTTAGAGCGGAACATTGGTTGGCGTGTGGATCACATTTGGGCAACCAAGCCGCTGGCGGACAAATCCATCCGCGCCTGGATTGATGTCGAAGCACGGCGCGCCGAACGTCCCTCGGACCATACCTTCTTGGTGGCCGAGTTTGCGCTCTGAGATGGTGTCTCACTACACTGTTTACTACGCTATTTCCCCATGATAAGGAGTTGACGAGAAAATGACGACCAAATCCAAAGTCGCCGTTCTACGCACTACGCCGCAGACTGTCCTGGAAGATTACCAGCGTCTGTGTGAACTAGCAGGCATGAGAGAGGCACTGGATCCAGCAGCCACCACGATCCTGAAGGACAACATCAGCTGGCATCTGCTTTATCCTGGTTCCAACACTACCCCATGGCAATTGGAAGGCACCATCTTGGCATTGCGCGGAGCTGGCTTTGAGGACCTGGTATGCGTGCACAACAAGACGGTGGTTACTATTGCCGACTTGGGCGATCGCTACAACAAATTTGGGCCGGTGTTGGAAAAATATGGCATCCCCAAGAAGTATAACTTTAAGCCTGAAGACATGACATGGATTGAGTACAAGCCCAAAGCCAAGATGTTGGTGCTGGACAAGGTCTATCCGCAGGGTATTTATATCCCTGACTACTTTGTGGGCAAGAACATTGTCCACCTACCTACGGTCAAGACCCACTCTTACACGGTAACCACAGGCGCGATGAAAAATGCCTTTGGCGGGCTGCTCAACGTAAACCGCCACTATACCCATACCTGGATTCACGATACGCTGGTGGATTTGCTGGCGATTCAGAAGGAAATCCACACGGGCATCTTTGCCGTCATGGATGGCACGACTGCCGGCAGTGGGGCGGGGCCACGCACGCTCATTCCTTACCGAAAAGATGTCATCCTGGCGTCGGCGGATCAGGTGGCGATTGATGCCGTAGCGGCAGCGATGATGGGTTTTGACCCACTGCAAATCCCATATATTGCCCGTGCTACGGAATTCCGCTTGGGGCAAGGCAACCCCCGGGAGATCGAAATCGTTGGCATGCCTGAGGTAGCGAATGAACGCTGGGGCTTTACGGTGGGGGTGAACCTGGGCACGGGCACGGGCATGTTGCTGTGGCGTTCTCCGCTTCGCGTATTCCAGAAATTGCTCTTCCATACGCCCATTGTCAACATCTTCATCTTCGCTAGCGAGTATTACCATGACCACTTCTGGTATCCGCTCAAGGGGCGCAAGGTGGTAGAGCAGTGGCTGCGCGAAAGCCCCTGGGGGCATTTATTCCAGCAATACCCTGGCTGACACGGAATACGGAGTACGTAAAACGTAATGCGTAAAACGGAATGCGTAATGCGTGTCCTATTCTGCCCGTTCTCCGAATAATAGTGTTCCAATGCGCACCATGTTCGCTCCCTCTTCGATAGCGACGAGGTAGCTGTTGCTCATGCCCATGGAGAGGTAGCGCATTTCTACATTGGGGATGTGAGTTGCTTTCAGGCGCTCAAAGATTTCCCTGGTGATGCGAAAGTAGGGGCGGGCGTCTTCTGGGTTGCCAAAGCGCGGGCCCATGGTCATCAGGCCCTGCAGGCGAAGGTGTGGCAGGGTGCTCACTTGCCATGCCAGTTGTTCCACTTCTTCAGGCAGCACACCAGTCTTGCTGGCTTCCCGGCCGCTGTTGACTTCAATCAAAACAGGCATGACCTTGCCAAGGGCTGCACAGCGCTTTTCTAGTTCCTGTGCCAGCCGCCACGAATCCAGTGTCTCGATCATGTCGAACAACTGCACGGCGCTTTTTGCCTTGTTCGTCTGCAGGTGCCCGATCATGTGCCATTGCACCGGTTCGGGGATGAGCGGGATCATCTGGGCTGCTTCCTGAACATAGTTGTGGCCTACGTGCGAGACGCCAGCCCGTATGGCAGCGCGCACTTCTTCTACCGTGCGCGATTTAGCCGCTGCAACCAGGATCACACCTGGTGGCAGTGTCTCTCGGATACGCTTCACGGCATTGGCAATCGCTTTTTCATCCATAGGAGAGGTCCTTCAGAAATTATTGGTTTTCTTGGAGCGCTTCCTCAGCCTGCCGAACCCAAGAGAATTTGCGTTGCAGGGTCTTAGGGTAATATTTCCCCAATACATCGTATTCGACGCGCTGTCCCCAGCGGTACAAGACGCGTGGGTCAATATAGGATTTGAGGCTGGTGGTCAGGTTCCAATCGCGCTTTTCCCTGGCTACCCGGGATTCTGCCTTCACTTTGCCCAGGGCAAGCATGGCTTTTTGCAGCTTTTCTTGGGCTGCAGCCAGTTTGTGCGCGGCGCGCTCTATTTTCTTCTGGTAAGCGTTTTTAGTTCTTTCTTTTTGTTTCGGTGTGGTGCAGGTGGCAAGCCTCTCGCGTGCTTCTTGGCGTAGCGCCGCCAATGCCTCTTTGCATCGTTGCACTTGAGCGCGGCACTCCTCGACGCGTTGCTGGGCTTTGCGCTCTCGCTCGGCAAACTTTTCCCGGCGAGCAGCCCAATTGGCGGCGGCTTTTTTGGTGTGGTTACAGAACATTGCTGCCTGTACGTTGGCCATGCTCACCGCTTGCCATTTCTCATGCTCTGGATCCGTTGGCTGGATGTTGGCATTGGCTAGGTTTTCCTGCACCAGTAGCGTGGCATGGTGGGTGCGGAATACCTTAGCCGTCAAGCCTGGCAATAGTTCGGAAAGGAAGGCATTGACGTCCTGGCTATCAATGTCAGGGAAGATCTGCGGCTTGTCGCGCGTGGGATGGCGTTTGCCATTGTTGCGTGAATTGCTATTGGGCGGACGGGCGTTTTGAATCAGTTCCTGCAAGTTGCGGTATACCGCCTCTGGCAATATGACCTTTTTGTGCCAGCGCACCGAGTCCTTGCCCAAGAAGCGGAATTCTGCTACCCCATCGGGATGCAACGTAACATGCTCTGGGCGCAGCGTGGTTGCACCAACAGTGTCCGCTTCGTCGGGGTCTTTTTCATCGCCCACGCGCAAGCCCAGCACATCAATCAAGTAGCAGGCAGTAGCCATCATCCTGCGCTTGGGGTCAGGGCTAGCCAAAGCCTCTTGAATGCCTGCTCTCACCCGCTCCAATTGAGCGTGCAGTTGGATCGCCTGGTCAAACTTCTCTGCTTCGCGGGCTTGGCGTATAGAGGCGGTGTCGCCCAGCCAGATGTACTTCATTTTCCCGGATAACTTGTCCTTCCAACGCGCCACCCACAAGCCATCTGGCTGCCAGACAATTTCTTGCCAGTCGCCGGGTGGCCTGGGCGCATCTGGGCTCAAGTTTAGGGTAATGTCGCGCTGTTGCGGGCCCTCTTTCCAGCGGCCGCGCAAGGGGTGCTTGCCGCGCCCCATGAAGATGCCGCTGGGCTCAACTATGTATGTACCCAATTCGGTGCGTTCGCCATTGACGATGGCATAGCCATACTGCTCCTTGAGTGCTTCGCGTTGGGCTTTACGTGCAGCGGCCTGTGCCTTGCGTTCCTCCTTGCTTAGCCGTGCCTTGGCTTCCCGCTCCGCTTCGACTGCCTGAATGGCAGGAGTAAAGTCCACTTCCTCCAGGGACAGCGGCGGTTCTATGCCCAATGCAGCGCTGAAATCTTGCAGGAAATTGCGCACAAAGACGCTGTCCTCTACATAGGGGGTGCCTTGCTTTTTCGCCCAGGCTAATGCCATTTCCTCCTGTTTGGGCGTGAGCGGCACTGCCTTCCCACGCACCGTCAGCACCAGCCCACGTGGTTCCGGTGCTGGCGGGACGAGCACGCCGTTGTGGACCAGTTGGGTTAGCCAGTTCATTTCTCCATTACGGTTGTTCTTGGTTGTCATACGAAATGATATTATAGCAACGAAGCAGGGGAGAATCCAAAATGTACAATGCGCTTGCGCCAGGAGGACAGCAGTGCGCCGTTACTGTGACGTGGACTTACGATAGAGGCTGCATGCAACATAATTTCTGCATGAGCGAAGGATTCGCCCTCAAGTTATACAGATGCTTCACTGCGTTCAGCATGACAAAGACAATAGTGTTTTTGGTCTCTCCGCGGAATATGCAGGCTGCATTTTGGCATGCTGCGCATGGCGATTCTCAGGGGGAATATGAATCGCATAATGTTCACCGTGTTCACGCTTTTGCTAGAAACAGAATATTTGGGCTATACTCTCAACAAACGAGGGCTTGCCCAAAGCAAGGTTAAGGTAGGGTGTAAGAGGCATCGTGGGGACTCTTTTGGTATGCAGGTCAAACTGGTTTGAATTTTATGTGTCTTGAAACGGTTGGCGCGATGAAAACTTGGAGCGAAATTCGCGAACGGAGAGAAGCAAGGCGAAGGGCGCTGGAAGACCAATTGCACTGCATCGTTGAACAACTAAAAGCCTTGGGCGCTGTAAAGATCATCCTTTTCGGTTCCCTGGCTCGAGGCGATGTCAGCCGCAAGAGCGATTTGGACATTATAGCAATAATGCCGTCCTCTTTGAGCAGCCATGAATGGATGAAGCGTGTGTATGCCGAGGCTGAGAGAGGGACTGCCTGTGATATCTTGACCTACAATGAGACAGATTGGCAGGAGATGTTGACTGTCAGCAGATTTCTGCGCCATGCGTTAAGGGAAGGAAAGGTGCTCTATGAAACGGGAGACACGGGAGGAAGCACAACGTTGGCTGACGCAAGCCAGGGATGAGTGAATGGATTGCCAGGAGGTGTGCCCTCTCGTTTTTATAACGATCCAGACGAAACCCGGGAAGTATGGAACTAGCCAAAATTGTGCTCGAACTGGTGAAGAGCAAGCGAAAGGAAATGAAGTAAACGGGCATTGACAGGAGATAGGCTTATGGGCATGCGCAAAGCCTTTTTGAGTTCTACTTTCAAAGATCTGGCTAGTTATCGCGATGCAGTTTACCGAGCCATCGAGCAAATGGATGGCTGGCATTGTGTCCGGGCTGAAGACTTTGGAGCCCGCGATTGGGAGGCTGACGAATTCTGTCGTCAGAAAGTGGCTGAGTGTGACCTATTCATTGGCATTTTAGGCCTTCTCTACGGCAGCATTCACCAGCCCAGTGGGCTTTCTTACACGGAACGAGAGTACGAGGCAGCTGTGGCTGCTTCCAAGCCCCGATTGATGTTCCTAACCCCAGAAGATTTCCCTGTACCTGGCAATTTGATGGAAGGCAGCCGCAAGCAGCGCAAGCAGCGAGCTTTTCGTCAGCGCGTGAGTGTGGAGCGGATACGCGAGAGCGACTGGACCACTCCGGATCAACTGGCGCGCAGTGTAGTGATTGCCATCCGCAATTGGGAAAAACAACCCTCTCAGGAGACGCCGAGCCCAGCGCCTACTTGCTCGCATATCCCTGATCGTCAATCTGCTTTGCTCCGCTATCTGCGTTACCTGCGCCGTGCTTGCAATGCCTTGCCGTTGGCAGCGTTGTCTGAGGAAGCTGATCCGCATCGACAAGCTGAGATCACTTTGGACCGGGTGTATATAGAATTAGATACCTTGACCCAAGTGCCTTTGACTGAGGAGCAAAAACATGAACTCAGAAAATTCCCTTGGGTTACCAGTCGTCCCCTTTCTGCCCTTGAGGCTGCGGCTGATAACAATAACAAACAACTGGTAATCCTGGGGGACCCTGGCAGCGGCAAATCTTCTTTTGTCAACTATTTGGTTTACTCGCTGGTCGCGGCTTATCTGGAGAAAAGGACGCTCTCAGATAAGTGGCCTCACGGGTTTCTCGTACCGGTACGGGTCATTTTACGTGAGTTAGCCGCTACCTTGCCGTTAGAAGACCAACTGGCTGGGCTATCAGCTAATGAGCGCGATCGTGTGTTGTGCGAAACGATACGTGCTTATATCGCGAGATTGCTAACTGCTTGTGAAGCTGATGAAGCCATGCCTATCATTCGAGATGCTTTGGACCAAGGCAAAAGTTTGGTCATTTTTGATGGTTTGGATGAGGTATCCCTTAATCAGCGTCGCCTGACGCGCCAAGCAGTGGAAGCTTTCGTTCATTATTACCCCGATAACCGATTTCTGGTTACTTGTCGCATACGTTCCTATCAAGGAGAAGCACGACTGCGAGCTTTCAATGACGTTACTCTAGCCCCATTTGACGAGCCAAAGATCAAAGCCTTTGTCACTGCTTGGTACCAGGCATTGGCTGATCTGGGCCAAATGATGCAGAATGACGCGGAGAAGCGGGCCCAAAACCTGTGGCAGGCTGTACAAGCGTTGACTGAATTAGCTCGGAATCCGTTATTACTGACAACTATGGCGGTAGTGCACACTGCTCAAGTAGAACTGCCGCGTGAAAGGGCTAAACTGTACCAGCGCTGTGTGGAGGTGCTTTTGCGTCGCTGGCACAAACACAAAGCTGGCGAGGTACCAATTTTGACCGAGCTGGGCGTGAGTGAGTCGGTGTTACTGTCTGCTCTGTGGGAGGTAGCTTATGCTGCCCATGCCATGGGTAAACCAGGGGAGGCTGCCGATCTACCCCGCAGTCAGGTTCTGAGCATCCTAGCGCAATATATGGGGGATGATTACGGCAAAGCACAACGCTTTTTGCAGCATGTTGATGATCGCGCTGGCTTGCTAGTGGGGCAGGGGGGTGTCGATGAACCTGTCTATACTTTTCCACATCGCACTTTTCAAGAGTTTCTCGCTGGCTGTCATTTGGCTTTAGGTGGACGAGACTTTGGCCGTAGGCTGCGAGGATTGTTGACCGGGGGAGACCACTGGACGTTGGCTGCTCGCTTGGGAGCTGAGCATTTGCTTTATAACGTGGGAGACATAACAAGGGTGTTGGATGCCCTTTATACCCTTTGTCCAGTAGCAGAGCCAAGAAGTGAAGCAGACTGGCGAGGGGTGCTCTGGGCCGGGGATTTTGCTGCTGAGATTGGTGTTGAGCGGGTACGCGCGGATATTGAAAACCCCGATGGGGGGCCAACATTTCTGGAACGGCTGGTTCCTCGTTTGGTGAGCATCCTCGAGAAGGGCCTGCTTACGCCTTTAGAGCGCGAAGAAGCGGGCACAGCTCTTGCTCATCTGGGCGATCCGCGCCGTGGCGTCCGTTTGCTTCCCGATGGTTTGCCAGATATTGTTTGGTGTGAAGTGCCGGCTGGGCCCTTCCTGATGGGCAGTGATGCGCAGAAAGATCCTCAGGCTTTTAGAGGCGAATTCCCTCTGCATGTGGAGGAAAGCATTGCCCATCCGTATTTCATCAGCCGTTATCCCATTACCAACGCCCAATTTGCTGTTTTTGTCCAGGCCGGGGGCTACCAAGAGCGAGGCTATTGGCGTGAGGCGGAGGCTGTCGGGGTATGGAAGGGAGGGAAGGTCAAAGCATGGAACGATGATGAGCCGCGCGACCGCCCCTTTGACTACGGTGCGCCCTTCAATTTGCCCAATCATCCTATAGTCGGTGTGACTTGGTACGAGGCATTGGCTTTTTGCCGCTGGCTGACGGAGAAGCTGCAGGAGATGGGCGGGCCGTTGCAGGTTTGGCGGAATGGGCGGGTGGAAACCAGCATTTTGGATGCGGGATCTTTAGTGGTGCGCCTGCCGACCGAGGCGGAGTGGGAGAAAGCGGCGCGCAGCACGGATGGGCGTATCTATCCTTGGGGGAACGACTTTGACTCAGGCAGGTGCAATATGGCCGAGTCAGGCATCGGTAGCACCAGTGCCGTGGGCATCTTCCCAGGCGGAGATAGCCCTTACGGCTGCGCTGACATGGCAGGCAATGTCTGGGAGTGGTGCAGCACCAAGTGGGCGGAAAATTACCAGGGCTATGAAAAAGATCGGGTGAAGAGGGAGGACCTTAGAGGAGAAGACCTCCGTGTGCTGCGTGGTGGGTCATGGGGCAGCGATCGTAACAGCGTGCGCTGCGCGTTCCGCGACAGGGACGATCCGTACTACCGCTACAGCGGTATCGGCTTTCGGGTGGTGGGGGCGTCCTGCTCTCCCTGACTCTGTGCTCTGTCCCTTTGGTCTCTGGAGCTCTGTCCTCTGGGGGGAGTCTGAGGGGGCGGTGCCCCTTCAGAAGCGAACTCTGTTTGCATATTTTTACAGGGTATGATATGATCCCCCTCGCGCCCTGTGAGGCGTAGGGCCGACCGGAACGTCCCCCGTGTGCTGCGTGGTGGGTCATGGAACAACAATCGTAACAACGTGCGCTGCGCGTACCGCGACAGGAACAATCCGAACAACCGCAACAACAATATCGGCTTTCGGGTGGTGGGGGCGTCATGACTCTCGGAAACGAGTGATGGACGTTTGGTTGCCAGAAATGCGGCGCGGCACTACGTAGAACGCTTCGCCGCCGAGGCATGGAGAGCCAGTGCGGTCGCGTCCTGGCCGCGCGTTGACTGTCTCTCTGGACGTTGAAAAAGCGCCGGGGAGGGTCGAAGCCGGGCGAATAGCAACCGGCCCGCACCTTGGGTTAGTCCTTGGTGCGGGCCATTTATTCTTTGTCAGGGGGTGGCGAAAACCTGTACGAGCAACTTTGTTCCTGGGATAACCTACTTCTGGCTTATCGTAAGGCGGCGAAAGGAAAGCGTGGCTTGCCGCCTGTGGCAGCTTTCGAGTACCTTCTTGAAGACAACCTTGTTGCACTGCAACAAAGGCTGATGGAGCAAAGCTATGAGCCGAGTCCCTATTCTAGTTTCTATATTCATGAACCTAAACGCCGCCTCATTTCGGCTGCGCCATTCCGGGATCGCGTTGTTCACCATGCCCTCTGCAATGTCATCGAGCCTTTGTTTGAGCGCAGCTTTATCGCCGACAGCTACGCCAACCGCGTGGGCAAGGGCACGCACCGCGCCTTGGACCGCTGCCAGCAGTTTGCTCGTTGCTATCCCTATGTGCTGCAATGCGATGTCCGGCAATTCTTCCCGTCTATTGACCATGCTATCCTGCGCGATATCCTAGCCCGCAAGATTACCGATGCCCGAGTAATGTGGTTGGTAGAGCGCATTTTGGCTAGCGGGGTGGGCGTCCTGTCTGAGGAGTACGACATGGCTTGGTTCCCTGGGGATGACCTCATGGCTGTCATGCGGCCCAGAGGTCTGCCCATTGGCAACCTGACCTCCCAGTTTTGGGCGAACTGCTATTTGAACCCTTTTGATCATTTCATCAAGCGCGAATTGCGCTGCTTTGCCTATGTGCGCTATGTGGATGATTTCCTGCTTTTCAGCGATGACAAGCAAAAACTCTGGGAATGGAAGAAAGCGATCATCCAGCGTCTAGCACGGCTGCGGCTAGTCATTCATGAGGAGCGAGCACAGGTGCACCCAGTTAGTGAGGGCATCCCGTTCCTTGGCTTTATCATCTATCCCCATAAACGTCGTCTGAAACGAGGCAAAGCCTTGGCCTATACTCGACGATTAAGGCAAATGGCTTGTCAATACGCCAGTGGCGAGCTTAGTCTGAAGCAAGTTAGCGCTTCCGTACAGGGATGGGTCAACCATGCTCGCTACGGGAATACCATAGGCTTGCGCAAGGCGTTATTTGAGCGAATAGTATTCGTCATAAAAGGGGAATGACGCGATGCAAGAGATGCCCATCTTCACGCGCACTTTCGATTTCATCACCTGGCTACTGCCGGTCACCAACCATTTTCCGCGCAGCCAGCGGTTCATTGCCACGAAGCGTTTACTAGATGCCGCATTAGACTTTCAGCAAGTGATTATTCAAGCCAATAATTGTCGCGGGGAGACGCGTCTGTCCAGGCTGCGCGAAGCTGACGAGCTGTTGGACTGCGTTCGTCTGTACCTGCGCCTAGCCAACCGTTGGAACTGGTTGAAACCAGGGCAGTATCAACATGCAGCGGGGATGGTAGCCGAGATAGGACGCTTGCTGGGCAGTTGGCAAAAGATCACGCAGCAACAAATGGGGACTCTGCTATAGCAACGTCAATATCTCCGGGTCGCCATCGGTGACGGCGATGGTGTGTTCGAAGTGGGCACAGAGGCTATGGTCCTTGGTGGCTACGGTCCAAGTGTCGCGCTTGACGTACACCTGAGGCTTCCCGGCGATGACCATTGGCTCAAGGGCATAGGTCATGCCAGCGCGCAGGGGAATGCCGGTGCCCCGCTTGCCCCAATTGGGAATTTGGGGGTCTTCGTGCATGTCGCGGCCCACGCCATGGCCCGTGTATTCGCGCACCACGTTGTAGCCGTGGCGTTCAGCATGTTCCTGGATGGCAGCAGACACGTCTCCCAGCCGGTTGCCTACGCGTGAAACTTCAATGGCTTTGTACAACGCCTCTTCGGTAACGCGAATCAGACGCGCTGCTTCGGCAGAAATATGGCCCACGCCCACGGTAACAGCTGCATCTCCCACAAAGCCATGGTAGATGCAGCCACAATCCAGGCTGATGATGTCGCCCTCTTTCAAAATGCGCTTGCCTGGGATGCCATGCACCAATTCATCGTTGATGCTGGCTGTGATGGTAGCGGGATACGGATGGTTCGCATAATGCGGGTTGGGATTAGGGTAACCCAGGAAAGCCGGGATAGCGTTATGGGTGCGGAAAATGTCCCTGGCAATCGCATCCAGTTCAGCGGTAGTGATGCCAGGTCGCACTGCCTTACACATGGCTTCCAGAGCCCTGGCTGTAATCCGCCCTGCCTCGCGCATTAGCGCGATTTCTTCACGGGTTTTAATGATGATGGCCACAGTTCACGCTCCCGTACGCTTGCGATCTAGGGCGTTTGTGGTGGGCGCTCTCCTGCCAATAGGCAGGCAAGCGCCCACTACGAACGGTTTTGTGGTGTTGCCTACTTGTGCTGGATGTTGTAGAACGCATCTATGCCGGGGTAGATGGCCGTGTCAGCGAGTTCCTCCTCGATGCGCAGCAACTGGTTGTACTTTGCCACGCGGTCGGAACGACAGGGCGCCCCGGTCTTGATCTGGCCGGTATTGAGGGCTACAGCCAGGTCAGCAATGGTCGTGTCTTCTGTTTCGCCACTGCGGTGGGAGATCACCGCTGTCCACGCGGCACGCTTTGCCATCTCCACTGCCGCGATGGTCTCGGTGAGTGTGCCAATCTGGTTGAGTTTAATCAGGATGGAGTTGGCTGCCTTGCGCTCAATGCCCATCGCCAGACGCTTGACATTGGTGACCAGCAAATCATCGCCCACAATCTGCACACGGTCACCAAGGCGCTGGCGAAGGAGTTGCCAGCTTTCCCAGTCATCCTGAGCCAAGCCGTCTTCGATGGAGATAATGGGGTATTTTGCGACCCAGTCGGCATAGAAATCCACCATCTCTGCACCGCTGAGCTTGCGCCCTTCTTTTTTCAGGATGTACACACCGTCCTGGTACAACTCACTGGCGGCGGGGTCTAGTGCGATGTAGATATCTCTACCTGCCTCAAAGCCAGCCCTTTTGATAGCCTCTAGGATGAGCTCAATTGCCTCGTGGTTGGTGCGGAGCGAGGGGGCAAAACCGCCTTCATCTCCAACATTGGTGTTGTACTTTTTGCTCTGCAACACTTTCTTCAGTTGGTGGTATACCTCACTGCTCCAACGCAGGGCTTCGCCAAAGGAAGGCGCGCCCACGGGCACGATCATGAACTCTTGCAGGTCAGTGCTGTCCTCAGCGTGTTTGCCGCCGTTCAGGATATTCAGCATGGGCACGGGCATCACCCTGGCAGCGACGCCGCCCAGATAGCGGTAAAGGGGTAGCCCTAACGCCGCCGCGGCTGCCTTAGCCACGGCTAGGGACACGCCCAGGATGGCATTGGCACCTAGATTGCTTTTGTTGGGCGTGCCATCCAATCCGCACATGAACTGGTCAATGCCCACTTGATCTAGAGCGTCCCAACCAGCCAGTTCGATGGCCAAGGTCTCGTTCACATTTGTCACGGCTTTGCGCACGCCTTTGCCGCCGAAGCGAGATTTATCCCCATCGCGCAACTCCAAGGCTTCGTGTATGCCGGTAGAAGCTCCAGAAGGAACGGCTGCTACGCCTACGGCGCCCCCGGACAGAATGACCTCGACCTCGATGGTCGGGTTGCCACGCGAATCCAGAATTTCACGGGCGACGATGTTATCAATCAAAGTTGTCATTGTTCCACCTCCGTGGAAAACTGTGAGAATTGCGAAGGACGCACCATCTATGGACCCTTACGCAAGCCCAGTGCACGGTATAAGCGGTCGAAGTCAAAGCGCTCGGCAAGCATGCTCTCAAAGCGGGCGATCTTCTTTTCCTGATGGAAGCGCGTCTTGCCGAATACCTGTTCCGCCAGTTGCACCGTGGTCATCGTGTCATGCTTGACCATCATAATGGCCACGCCGGCCTCTTCGGCACGGCTGATGATCAGTGGATTGGGGCGCAGGTTGCCGGTGAGGATCAGGCACTTGGTAGAGGTTTCCAGCGCCGCCAGTTGGATGTCGGGGCGGTCACCGCCGGTGATAACCGCTTTGTTCAACTTGCGGCGGAAGTACGTCAAGGCTGAATCCACGCTCATGGCGCCAACCATGAGATTTTCTACCAGTTCATCAGCCAGGTCAGGACGGCAGATGATTTCGCCCTGCACGGCTTCAGCCAATTCGCCAATGGAGACAGAGGCGAAAAGCCGTTCCAGTGGCAGCACACCGTAGATGGGTATATCGCGTTTCTCCAAGAAGGGGACAACGAGTTCTTGGACAAAATCCAGCCGCTGGCGATCCACCCCGTTGAGCACTGCGCCCAACATTCTATCTCCCAGTCGCGCTTTGTCAGCCAGCAGGTCATCAACAATGATCACTGTGGAGACATCATACTTGGCTACCACTAGTACCTTAGCCCCTGTCATCTCCGCAATTCTGTCGGCGGCAAGTCCAACTCCCAGACCTTGGTTGCATCTGCTGCCTCCCTCCAGGATCATAATATCTTTCCCTTTGGATAACTCTACGAAGGCGTCCATGACTATCTTGGGGTAGTCAGGGCCTTCACCGCGCAGCACTGCCTCTATCGCAGGGGCATCGAGGCAAACGGGCCAAATAGCCTCGACATGGTTGGTCAGTCCCAGACTCTGGCGCATCAGATTCGCCTCTTCGTCCACCACGCATTCCCCAATGCGCGTTTTGACGGTGGTCAAAGGCCTCATGTAACCGAGCTTGTAGCCGTTTTTCTGAAAGTGCCTGCCTAAGCCAACGCATAAGGCGCTTTTCCCGGCATAAGGGGTTGTCGAGGTGATGTACAGCGTAATCATTCTTCGCTCTCCTTTTCTTTCAACACAAATCTCATGTCCACGGCAACTGCTCCTTTGCCCGCTTCGTGGACCATTAAGGGGTTAATGTCCATTTCCACAATTTCGGGAAAGTCCGTGACCAGTTGCGACACGCGCAGGATAGCGTCTACGATGGCATCCAGGTCAGAAGGCTTTTCGCCGCGCACGCCGCGCAACAGGTGGTAGGAACGTATCTCGTCAATCATTTCGACCGCTTCCTCTCGTGAGACTGGCGCAATGCGGAAGGTGACGTCCTTCAGCACTTCGACGTAAATGCCGCCCAAGCCGAACATCAGCAACGGGCCAAATTGAGGGTCGCGGTTGACTCCGATGATAACTTCCTTGCCTTTGGCAACCATTTCTTGCACCAGCACGCCCCATATCTGAGCTTCGGGCATGTAGCGTTGGGCGCGGAAAATAAGCAGGTCAAAGAGATCACGCACCTGTTCCGCATTGGCGACATTCAGGCGCACACCGCCAATGTCCGATTTGTGCAAGATGTCCGGCGAAGCGATTTTCATCACCACTGGATAGCCGATGGAATCTGCTGCTTCCACTGCTTCCTCCACCGTCCTGGCGAGGATAGAGCGTGGGATGCGTAAGCCGTACGCTTCCATGATCTCGCGGGATTCCGCATCGCCCAGGGTAACACGGCCCTCGCTGCGCGCTCGCGCAAAGATTTGCGCGACGCGCTCACGGTCTACCTCAAACCGCTCATATTGCGGGGCTGGTCGCTGGCGACGTTCGCTAAAAGCAGCCATAGCACGGAAAGCGCCTACCGCCCGCTCTGGAAAGGGATAGTTGGGGATGCTGTAGCGGTTGAGGATCTTGATGCCTGGGCCGACCTTCTCTTCACCCATGAAACATGCCAGCACCGGTTTGCCGTACAGGGCAGCCAGGCGGCCAACGACCTCCGCCGTTTCCTCAATTTGCGTGTACACCTGTGGAGTCAGGATGACTAGCACTCCATGGACATTCTTATCTTGCAGCACTGCTTTCAGGGCGTGTTCATAACGGTCAGCCAGCGCATCGCCGATGACATCCACGGGGTTATACACGTTGGCGGCAGCAGGCAACCCCTGTCTGAGAGTCTCGATGGTCTCTGGTTCCAATGTGGCCAGCTTCATGCCGCTGCTTTCCAGAGCATCTGTCGCCATGATGCCCGGGCCACCGGCGTTGGTGACAATGGCGATGTTCCTGCCTTTCAGTTCCGGCTGGTAGGCAAAAGCCAGCGAATAATCGAACAATTGCTCGATGGAGGTAGCACGGAGGACGCCTGTCTGGTGAAAGGCAGCCTGATACGCTCGCTCTGAGCCGGCTAGCGAACCGGTATGCGAGGAAACAGCTCGCGAGCCTGCGGCAGTGTTGCCAGATTTCACGGCAATAACGGGTGTATGCTGTGTCACTTGGCGCGCTACTTCCATGAATTTTTGCCCATCGCGCAAGCCTTCCATGTACACGATGATCACACGAGAGTGTTTGTCATCCTTCCAGGCTTGCAACAAGTCCACCTCGTCTACATCTGCTTTGTTGCCGAGGCTCACAAAGTGTGAAAACCCGATCTCCTTCGCCAAAGCCCAATCGAGGATAGCCGTACACAGGGCGCCGGATTGCGACATGAAGGCAATGCTCCCTTTTGGAGGCATGCCGGCGGCAAAGGAGGCATTGAGCGGCGTATGCGTGCTGATAATTCCCAGGCAATTCGGGCCAACCACACGAATCCCATATCGCTTGGCGATGTCCAGTACCTGGTGCTCTAATTTGATGCCATCCATTCCCGACTCGCGGAAGCCAGCGCTGATAATGATGGCTCCTTGCACACCCTTTTTGCCGCACTCTTCCATGACCTGCGGCACGAATTTGTTGGGGATGACAATGATGGCCAACTCGATCGGGCCGGGAACGTCTAGGACAGTGGGGTAACATTTGAGGCCGAGGATTTGATCAGCCTTTGGGTTAATGGGATAGACCTGGCCAGTGTAGCCATATTTCAAGATATTGCTCAATACACCATATCCCAATTTACCCGGCTCACGTGCCGCGCCAATGACCGCTACAGATTGCGGGGTAAAGAAAGCTTTCAACATCGCTATGTGCTCCGATCTCTCCACATCTAAAACTAACGTATGCTATCATAATGCATTTTGCACACAAACGCAAAATGCCAACCTATACGGCAGAGATCGCACTGTTGACGCAAAGAGCAAACGGGGATATGATTGGCTTAACCAGGATAAGGGCAGGAAAATGAAGGGCAATCCCGGTCCGAGCAAGAGGAGAAGAGCCCTGCGCAAAGGTGCCATTGGGCGCATGGCGAGCTATGTGCAACTCGTGTTGGTGGTCATAGCAGCCGTTATTGTTGTGATGGTGTGTTACACGGTCTGGCGGCGGGAAGTGCCGGCTTTGGGCATAGCCAAGCCTGTTCCTCATGCTACGGGTACGCGAGCCATCACGATGCTCCCTCCTACGCCAACTCCCAGCGTTACGCCACGTAAGTTGGCCATCAATCCCGCCGTAAAGGGGAAGCATGTGGGCATTCTGGCTGGGCATTCGGGTCCACAGAACGACCCAGGCGCGGTTTGCCCTGATGGGTTGCGCGAGGTGGACATCAACCTGGCCGTGGCGGAAAGAGTGGCGGCGCTGCTAGGGGAACAGGGATGCACGGTGGATTTGCTCGAGGAGTTTGATGAGAGGCTCAGCGGCTACCGTGCAGATGCTTTTCTTTCCATCCATTCAGATTCCTGTGACATCCCTGAGGCTTCTGGTTTCAAAGTAGCACGGGTTTTACACAGCGCTATCCCAGAGATAGAAGATCGGTTGGTGGAGTGTCTGTACCAGGAATACGAACGTGCTACGGGATTGCCTCGTCATGATTTCAGCATTACACCGAACATGCACGAGTACCACGCATTTATGGAAATTGATCCCCAAACACCAGGCGCCATTATTGAATTGGGCTTTATGCTATCGGATCGGGATATCCTGGTAAACGAGCCTGACAGGCTAGCCACAGGCATCGTTGCTGGGTTGCTCTGCTTTCTCGAGCAGCAGGTGAACTTGGACTAGTTTCAGTATAGCCGAAAGGCTATAGGCTGGGAATCTGATTTTGGCTGGAGCTATTTTGCTGCTCGCTTCTCTTTATTGCAGTGTTTTTCACCGGTTTTTCTATCGCTTGTTCGGGCGCTTTCTTTGCCCGTGGGGGAGGGGTGAGCATATAGCCAAACCCCCGCACAGATTGCAGGTAGTTATTGCTCTCGTCCGTCCAACCCAGCTTGTTGCGGATCGAGCGCACGTATGTTTTGATGAGCTCACGGACTTCGCTTTCTGATCCCACATACCCCCATACCTCACGCGCCAATTCACGTTGGTTGACTACGCGGTCTGCATTGAGCGCTAGATACAGGAGCAAGCGGAATTGGTTGGGCGGCAAGGGGATGCGTTTCGCGGCAAAGACTACCTCTTTGCGCGCTGGGTCTATCGTGAGCTTGCCCACCCGGATGCGCTGATGGGTAGCCGGTTCAAAAACCCCTTGTAGACGCATCACCATTGTCTCCAGACGGCGCAGCGCTTCTTCGCCACGCAGCGAAATCTGGGCAGAATCTGCACTAAGGTGAGCAAGTGCAGTGGGAACGATAATGGGTAGCCACTCACCTTGTCTGAGGGCAGCCAACAGAACACCGGCTTCCTTCTCTAGGATGCGGTGCTCGATAATGAGGATATCAGGCCAGACTTCATCCAATATAGACATGGCACTATTCCAGTCGTTGGCCACGGATATCCTGGCGCCAGTAGACCTGAGCCTGACTTGAATCCGTTGAGCCCAGACAGGCTGTGGATTTACAATTAAAATTTCCACGGAAAGACCCCCTTTGGGGCGAGTCAGAATTCGCCGTGATGCAACACGGACAATGAAATCATAACCCTAATAGCAAAATTGTCAAAAGAGGCAGTAATGTGATTCTCTCCCCATTATACCCCAAATTTTCACCAAAATGGAGCTCCTATTGCACTCGATTTGTGCACTTCTTGGTAGGACCTATGATACAATCGCCTGTTGAAATGGCAGCGGCCTATTGTTTTTGGCTGCACAAGTCCAGGAATATCTTGTATGGCAGGAGTTGGAATATGGCCACACAACAACAGAATACGGAGCTCGAAGAACCTCCCAGTTGTAGCGAAGAACCTCCCGGTACTAGCCAGAAGCAACTTGCATCTCGTCGTGCACCGATATGGTGGGATGTGCCCGATAAAGACTGGAACGATTGGCGGTGGCAGTTACGCCATCGCATTACCGCACCAGAACAACTGAAAAACGTCATTGAGATGACCCCCGAGGAGGAGGCCGGAGTGCAGGCAACCTGCCAGCGCCTGCGGATGGCGATTACGCCTTACTTCGCTTCGCTGATGGATACGAAAGATGCGAACTGTCCTATCCGCCGTCAGGTTGTGCCCACGGCAAACGAGTTGATGATTAGCAAAGATGAGCTGCGTGACCCATTGAGCGAGGACGCGGATTCGCCTGTGCCAGGGCTTGTACATCGTTATCCCGATCGGGTATTGCTCTTGGTCACGGATCAGTGTGCTTCGTACTGCCGGCATTGTACCAGGCGACGATGGGTGGGAGTTAAGGCGGAACGCATGCCTCCCGAAGCGATGCAGCGTGCGATACAGTACATTGCTGATCATCCTGAAGTGCGTGACGTGCTGATCTCTGGCGGAGACCCTCTTTTGCTCAGCGAGAGCGTTCTTGAGCCTTTGCTGAGGGGATTGCGTGCTATCCCCCATGTGGAGATTATCCGCATTGGTACCCGTGTGCCGGTCTTTTTGCCGCAGCGCATTACACCAGAATTGGTAGCCATGCTCAGCAAGTACCATCCGCTGTGGATCAATATCCATTTCAATCATCCCAAGGAGATTACTCCGGAAACGGCGGAAGCGTGTGCCAGGCTAGCCAATGCGGGCATTCCGCTGGGCAGCCAGACTGTTTTGCTGCGCGGCATCAATGACTGTCCCCATATCATCAAGAAGTTGATGCACGAACTGCTGAAAATCCGCGTGCGTCCGTACTATCTGTACCAGTGCGATCTGTCACAGGGCATCTCGCATTTCCGCACTTCCATCAGCAAGGGTATTGAGATTATTGAGCATTTGCGTGGGCACACCAGTGGTTTGGCGATTCCTACCTTTGCCGTAGACGCGCCTGGTGGAGGGGGAAAAGTCCCCATCATGCCTCAGTATCTCATCTCTATGTCTGATAAGGTGGCGATAGTGCGCAATTACGCGGGCGTTATCAGCGCTTATCCTTTACCTCAAGGATATACAGGCGAGTGCCCGCCCAGTTGTGAATACCACAAAGCGCCCAAGGCTGAGGTGGGTGTGGCTGGCTTGATGGATGGGCAAGGGCTGATCATGCGTGCCCAGGCACCCCAGGAACTAACTACCGAGCCACAAAGGGGGGAAAGCCAACAGCAGGTGATCAGTGTGCCTGTGTTTGTCACACGGGAGTCGACATGCGCTCGCTCCGTGTAGCCTTGCTCTACAATCTGAAGAAGAATGCTCCGCATACCACCGGTGAGCCAGCCGATGCAGCGGCTGAACTGGATTCGGAAGAAACCGCACAGGCGTTGCAGGAAGCTTTAGAGGCTGGTGGCCATTATGTGATTCCTTTGGAAGGGGACGTCAACCTCTATCCAACCCTACAACGCCTGCGCGGGCAGATTGACATTGCATTCAATATCTGTGAGGGGCATCAGGGCGATAGCCGGGAATCCCAAGTACCGGCCATCTTGGAGATGCTCGGCATCCCCTATACCGCATCCAAGATCCTGGCTCACGCTTTATCTTTGGACAAAGCGATGGCTAAACGAGTGTGGATGTCCAATGGGTTGCCGACGGCTGCTTTTCAGGTTTTTCAACGCCCCGACGAGCCATTGTCTCCCTTGCTGACCTTTCCTTTGTTCGCCAAACCCTTGCGTGAGGGCACGGCGAAAGGCATTGATGCGAATGCAATCATTGAGAACGAAGCCCAATTACGCCGGCGGGTCAGTTGGCTGATCTCAGCATATCGTCAGCCCGCTTTGGTAGAGACTTATCTGCCAGGAAGAGAGTTCACGGTAGGGCTGTTAGGCAATGCGCTGGCACCCGGGGAAGCACCGTTGTCAGAGATATATGATGAGAATGGTTTCCACTTGTTCCCGGTGTTGGAGATTGATACGAGCCCGGTTGCGGAATCGGAGCGGGGCATCTATACCAATCGCATTAAGTCCGAAATGCCGTTGGCAATTAATTACCTCTGCCCGGCGCAGATTGCCCCAGAATTGGAACGTGAATTGAAGCGTCTGGCTGTGGCTGCTTTCCTAGCGATTGATGCTCTGGATGTGGCACGAGTAGACTTTCGCCTAGATGCTGAGGGCCGCCCGCACATCCTGGAGATCAATACCTTGCCCGGGATGAACCCACAGATCAGTGACCTATGCATTATGGCTAGGGCGGAGGGTATGCCTTATACCCGACTAGTGAATGATATTTTGCAATTGGCTGCGCGGCGCTACGGGCTGTGGGATGGAACCTACGCGTAGCGAAGTTAAATATGTAATGGGTGAAAAGAATTTTGGAGGTTAAGAAAAAATGGATACGGAATGGGAATGTATGGAATGTGGATACCTTTATGAGGGAAAGAACCCCCCGCGCCGATGTCCCGATTGTGGAGCAGTAGGCGCCTGGGAGAAGGTGGAGTACATGGAAGACTGGGATGATGAGTTCGGGGATGAAGACTTTGATGAGTACGATGAGGAAGAGGAGTAGCCTCTAGCAATGAATGGCAAGGGCTGTCGGAAAGACAGCCTTTTGCTTTTTATCCACTTGTGATTCCTTTGGGTTCGGCACTTTGGTATTCGAAGGGAAAAGGTTATAATGCTGGCATCTTGTAAGCCATTAGAGGTAACGCGAACAAGCAGTGGAGGCAACTAGCAAAGAGGGCATTTCACCCCTTCCATGGGAAAATAACCGAGTGCGAGCGTTGTACCTTTTGAGCCTTGCTCAGCCAGCGGTGGCTCGTCGCAGGCGACTGTATGCTCTGGCGAAGAGAATGATGGATTTCGCCATTGCGGCATTGCTTTTGCTCTTATTCGCACCACTCATGCTTGTCATTGCGCTGGTGATTAAAGCAACTTCACCTGGGCCGGCGATCCTGGTGCAAGAAAGAGTAGGCAAGGGCGGCAAGGTCTTTTTCTTCTATAAATTTCGCTCTATGTATAGTAACTCGGATAATGCTGAGGATAAGCGGTACGCACGGGAATATATCCATGGCAATCATCAAGCGGCAGCCCCGCAGGGAGGGGTGTTCAAGCCCGCCAACGACAAGCGGATAACGCCGGTGGGCAGGTGGCTACGCAAGACCAGCCTGGACGAATTGCCCCAGCTTTTCAATGTCCTAAAAGGGGATATGAGTTTGGTGGGGCCGCGTCCGTCCATGCCTTATGAAGTAGATGTGTATAAGCCATGGCATTTCCGGCGTTTGGAAGTATTGCCAGGTATCACCGGCTTGGCCCAAATCAGGGGCCGGAGCAGTTTAACTTTTCGAGAAATTGTACGTATTGACCTCGAATACATTGAGCGGCGTTCGCTCCTCCTTGACCTCGCCATCTTGCTCAAAACTTTGCCCGTGGTGCTCTCGGCTCGTGGTGCTCGATGAGCAGGACAAAGCCCAAACTTTGAAGCAAAGCAAAATTTATCACAGAAGGCAGGACATGCATTCCACTCCGAAATCTTTCACCACAAACTCATATCGCGTGTGGTTGACTATCCTCTGGCTGTTCTGTTTGATGTTCAGCCCGCCCTCCCATTCTTTGGCCCAGGCTACCGCGCCAGGCGAGCAATTGCCGCCTTTTCGTATGGATCCCAGTCTGCCGCCCGATATTGTGGTGAATGCTGGGCAAGGCTTGGGACAATGCCACTGGCTCGCTGTCGGAATCGTGTCTAACCCGGATGTCAGTTGGGGTTATGACGCTAGGGCAGAGGTCAGCGGTTGGGCGGCGATTGAGCCACAGCCGGGCGTTTTCAATTGGGAACCCCTGGATGCTGAGGTCAACAAAGCACGCAGCCTGGGCAAGCGTATTTGGTTGGAACTGTTGACCACTGAGGGCCAGACACCGCAATGGGCCCAGGATATGGGTGTAGAGCTCATTGGATCGCGCGGCGGGACGCCTGTTCCCTGGAATGAAACCTACCTGCGCTTGCTGCGCCGGGCAGTGCACGCCATGGCTGCTCGCTACGATGGAGATCCCACGGTAGATGCCATTAACGTCATGGCTGGGGGGTGCTATGGTGAGATGGCGATTTGTGCTCGTGAGAGCGATACACCCGCTTGGGAACAGGCTGGATACACGGATGAAAAATTTATCGCGGCTGTCCAGCAGATTCTCGACATCTATCTGGAAGAAGAATATGTGTGGGAAGATGGCAGCCGGACGCATGGATTTCTCAAGACGCCTGTCGTGCTCCAGCTTGGTGGAGGGCTTTATGGCCATACTACGGCAGTCATCAAGCCTGTGGTGGAATACGCCATATCTAAGTATGGTATGCGTGTGTGGTTGAAATACAATGGTTTCGGTGGCAATCATGACATGGGTTGGCTTTATCAAGAGTATGCTGCCCTTACCAAGGTTGGCTATGAGCCTGGCGGAGGCCAGTCAGATTTTCCGGATAGGCCCAAAGAGTACATTCAGACCGCCCTAGAGCAACATGCCAGTTATCTTTGCTTACAGAAAGCAATTTTTGACATTTCTGACCCGCAGTGGCAGGAAGCGCGCGAAATGGCAGCACGCTACTTGGGAGCCCAAATCTTCTGTCAGGGGGTCGAGATGCCTGACGAAGTGGTAGCAGGGCAAGAGTACCGCCTTGTTACGTATTGGGTGAATCGTGGGGCGACACCGCTCATGCGCCCTGAACGCCAAGGCATAAAGGATATTCCAGCCTCGTATGACATTGTCATCGCTTTTGTAAATCCTGTCACTGGCTCACCGGTGTTTGAGCACCGCTTTGCGCCAGCAGTGCCTACGACGAAATGGTACACTGCTCAACCGATGCGCATTGAGGAGCCCATTGTGCTGCCTTCTTCTATGCCGATGGGTGAGTACGATGTGCGTATTGCACTGGTAAATCCCAGCCTTCCGCCGGATGATATTCGGCGCTATTTTTATCTATTGAATGTCAACCAGCACGATGGCGAGGGCAGATATACGGTGGGACGGATTACCGTGCACAGCGCAGCAATGCCCATTCCCAGTGCTACTGCGATGCCCACGGAGTCCCCCACACCAGTGCAGAATCCACTGCTTAGGATTTTGCGTGCTATCTGGGAGTGGCTGCGCAGTTGGCTCAAGTGATCGGTGGGCTATTAGAGGGTGTTGAAAAAGCCCTTCCAATGTCATGCTGAACCTTCGCGCTGAGCAAAGCGAAGGGGAAGTGAAGCATCTCGCAGTACTCGGGAAAATACGGCTAAAGTTACGCGAGACCCCTTCGTTGCACTCAGGGCAGGCTCTTCGCTTCGCTCAGGGCGACAAGATTTTCAACACTCTCGGCTATTAGGGTACAAAAGCGCATAGAGCATTTGACTTTTGGGCCACAGGAAAATATACTTTCTCATGCAAGAACGTGATCGTTATGTGCGGATTTTATCAGAGGAGAGAGACCTTGTTTGAAATGCACCACCGCTGAATTTGAGTTGTAGCACGGGGCATCAGTTGGTGCCCGCGAGCCGACCTGCACATACTGGGGCGGTGGTGTAGCCACGCCCTGAATTAGGGCATTGTGTCCCTCCGGAGATGGCAACCGCCGCCAGCGTGTGCTGGCGGCGGTTTGCTTTTGCCTACGCTGCGGTCTGTCGACTGCGTAGAGACTATATCGCAAGGAGGAACACAAGTATGTCGGAGAAAATCACTGCTTTCTTCGCCTCACGACGAGGCATCGTCCTAGCCGGAGGGGTCATTGGTGTTCTGGCGCCGCTTTTGCAACGGCTGGGCAATCCACCCAACATGGGCATCTGCGTAGCCTGTTTTGAGCGGGACATTGCAGGTGCTCTGGGGTTGCACCGCGCTGCCGCCGTCCAGTACATCCGGCCGGAAATCATTGGTTTCGTGCTGGGTTCGCTGGTTGCAGCGCTCCTCTTCCGCGAGTTCAAAGCTCGCGCTGGCTCTGCCCCCATTGTGCGCTTTGTCCTGGGCGTATTTGCCATGATTGGCGCCTTGGCTTTCCTGGGCTGCCCCTGGCGAGCGCTGCTGCGGTTAGCGGGCGGAGACCTCAATGCGCTCTTAGGCCTTGCAGGCCTCGCCACCGGTATCGCGGTCGGCGTACAATTTCTCAAGTCCGGCTATGACTTGGGGCGCTCGTATCGCACGTATACGGCGGTTGGTTGGATCATGCCCCTCTTGATGGTTGGCTTGCTGCTGTTGCTGATCTTCCGACCTCAGTTCAGCCCGGATGGCCCAATTTTCTTCAGCAAGAGCGGACCTGGGTCGCTTCACGCCCCCTTGTTGATTTCCCTGGGCGTGGGCATGATCATCGGGTTCCTGGCGCAGCGAACACGCTTTTGCACCATGGGGGCGATGCGCGATGTCATCCTGATGGGAGATACCCATCTCATCAGTGGCGTGGGTGCGCTGCTAGCGATGGCTTTTGTCACCAACCTGTTGCTGGGACAAATCCGTGTCGGTTTTGTTGCTCAGCCAACGGCTCATAGCAGCCACCTGTGGAACTTTTTGGGGATGATGCTGGCAGGCTTGGCTTTTGCCCTCGCCGGAGGTTGCCCTGGCCGTCAGCTTTTCCTCTCAGGTGAAGGGGATGGAGATGCAGCGGTCTTTGTCTTGGGGATGATCGTTGGCGCAGGCTTCTCCCATAACTTTGCCCTGGCTGGTAAGCCTGACATGGTTGTGGAAGGCGTCGTGAAAGTCGGTGGCTTGACCACTGCCGGCATGGTGGCGGTGTTACTAGGGTTGGTGACGTGCCTGGCCATTGGCTTCACCATGCGCAAAGCAGAATAGAGAACGGAGGGATGATCGATGAAAGTGGTTGATGCTCGTGGGCTTTCTTGTCCCCAGCCTGTTATCCTTACCAGGAATGCCATGCAAACGGGAGAGTTCCCCATTGAGGTATTGGTGGACACGGTTACCTCTCGGGAAAACGTACGGCGAATGGCTGAGAAATCTGGCCTACAGGTACGTGTTGAAACGGTTGGGGACGAGTTCAAGCTGATTATCACGAAATGAAGGGGAAGGTCCCAGGGGGACGAATCCCCCTGGGGCCTACCAGAACGAGATGTCTTACTGTGTGATGTCTTGACCTGCTGTTCCGATCAACCTATAATGGCGGTGCGTGGCCGCAGTATGGCAACATGCTAAGAAAGAAGGGTAACTGTGATCTACTTCGATAATGCCGCGACCACCTGGCCCAAGCCGCCTGGTGTCGCAGAGGCGGTCCTGAACTTTGTACAACATATAGGTGGTAGTCCTGGCCGTTCTGGACACCGGCTGGCGGTAGAAGCCAATAGAGTTGTGTATGATACGCGCGAAGCGCTAGCGACATTGTTTGGGGTGGCTGATCCTCTGCGTATTGTCTTCACAGCCAATGTTACCGAGGCACTCAACCTGGTGCTCTTTGGGTATCTGCGCCCAGGTGACCATGTGGTAACGACATCGATGGAACACAACTCTGTCATGCGTCCTCTGCGTTATCTGCAATCGCTGGGGGTAGAATTGACGGTAGTGCCTTGTTCTTCAGAGGGAGTCTTAGACGCCGCGGATGTGGAAAAGGCGATTCGCCCCAATACAGTCTTGCTGGCTGTCAACCATGCCTCCAACGCAGTGGGCACGATCCAGCCTGTTGCAGATATAGGGATGATTGCTCGTCAGCATGGCCTTTTGCTCCTGGTGGATGCCGCACAAACGGCGGGTGCTTATCCCATTGATATGGACCAAATGCATATTGATTTGCTGGCTTTTACAGGGCACAAAGCCCTTTTTGGCCCCCAAGGCACAGGCGGGCTGTGTCTGGGGGAGCGTGTGGAACTTGATCGATTACGCCCTCTCACGCGAGGTGGGACAGGGAGCCAATCGGAATTGGAAGAGCAACCCGATTTCTTGCCTGATAAATATGAGAGCGGCACAGCCAATGGCGTGGGCATCGCTGGTCTGGGTGCAGGAGTACGGTTTGTGCTCGAACAGGGTATAGAGAATATCCGCCAGCATGAACAAATGCTGACAGAACGATTACTCGCCGGCCTACAAGATATCCCGGGAGTATGTGTCTACGGCACTCGTGATGCTCGACGGCAGACCGCTTGTGTTTCGTTCAATATCAAGGGCATTGAACCTTCGGACGTGGCGTTGAGGCTGGATGAAGAATATGCCATTCTGTGCCGGCCAGGTCTGCATTGTGCTCCTGCGGCGCATCGTACGATAGGCACGTACCCACGCGGCACCGTTCGATTCGGGCTGAGCTATTTCAACTCCGTTGAAGAGGTGGATGCAGCCATTAGAGCGGTGCGTAACATCGCTATGAAAAAGCACTAGATAGGTGAGGACAGTGGCTGAAACAGAATACGCGGTTGTGCTTTTCTATTCAACGCAAGGTGCGATCAAAGCAGAGCGTGCCCTGCTGCGTGCAGGCTTTGCGGTGAAACTGATCCCAACACCTCGCCAACTCAGTTCCGATTGTGGGACGGCTTTGCGCTGTGCCTGGGCAGATGCCGAAGCGGTTCAGGCGGCGTTAGAGGGGGCAAAGGTCGAATACGCTAGCATCCACAAGGTCACGGTAAATGAGTGAGCGTGAGAAGCGGCTGCTTCCTGGGAGGAGGTGATGGAGATGGCTGAATCTTGCGAGATCAAGCGCTTGACAGCCATGACCGCTGCCGCGGGTTGAGCGGCAAAACGTGGCCCAGCGGCCCTGGTGCAGGTTCTGCGCCCTTTGCAAGGCATGTTCACCCGTGCTGACTACCCCAACCTATTGGTGGGTTTGGAGGTCAGCGATGATGCGGCGGTATATCAAATTAACGATGATGTGGCGATTGTCCAAACAATAGACTTTTTCACGCCTATTGTGGATGACCCCTATACGTATGGCGCCATTGCAGCCGCGAACGCCATGAGCGATGTTTATGCCATGGGTGGTGAGGTCGTCTTGGCGTTGAACATTGCGTGCTTCCCAGCGAACCTTCCACCTGCTGTCATCACGGAGATCCTGCGCGGTGGAGCAGAAAAAGTGCGTGAAGCAGGTGGAGTAGTTGCGGGTGGGCATACGGTGGATGATCCTGAGCCGAAGTACGGGCTTTCTGTGATGGGCATTGTGCATCCACAGCACGTTGCCACGAAAGCAGGAGCGCGTCCGGGCGATGTGTTGCTGCTGACCAAGCCCATTGGGACTGGGCTCATCACCACCGCTGCCAAGAGCGATGTGGCTGATGCTACGCATCTGCAAGCAGCCATTGACTCTATGCTGCAATTGAACCGCATCGGCGCGCGGCTGGCGTCCCAATTCGATCTCAAGGCAATGACTGATATCACTGGTTTTAGCCTGCTGGGCCATGCTCAGGAAATGGCAGAGCACAGTGGTGTCTGCCTGCGCATCCACGCCGAGCAGGTGCCACTGTTGCCAGGGGCGCGGGATTATGCAGAAAACTGGCTCTTCCCGGGAGGAAGCAGGCGCAACGCAGACCATTTCGGACAGTGGGTGAAGGCTTCTCCACGGATTAGTGAAGAGTTGCTGATGCTGTTCTACACTCCGGAAACCTCAGGAGGGCTCTTGATTGCTGTGCCACAGGGGAAATTGGCTGAGGTTGAGGCGTTCCTGCGCAAAAAGGGACAGCGCTACTGGATTGTCGGCGAAGTGGAAGCAGGGACCGGCATTGAAGTGGATTGAGAAGAAGTAGCTGACGCGAGATTTTATTAGGGTCCCTAGATGACACCTTCACTTTACTCTGGATGAAAGCTTTAGGCACCTTCCTACGTCATATTTGACAGGACAGCATTTGGCCAATATACTGGGAATCCAATGTGTCATGATCCTAGTGCCGAGTATCTACTTCAGAGGAGCCAGAATGCAACACAGTAGGGGAGGTGCAACCCAGTGAGGCGTAACCATCCAGGCACGCTCGGTCGTCACCGCTGGATTTGGCTCGTCATGGTGTTGCTTCTGGTACTCGGCATTGCCGTGGGTATCGTCCTCACCTCATGCGTTTCGGTATCAGAGCTGTCTATTACCCCAACCTTATCCGAACCTGCGCCCCAGCCTGAGGCTGCGCGAACCCCTGTATCTGTCGCCGTGCGCACCACTCCCGCTAATCTTCCGCCAGTCATTTTTGTCATGTTGGATTGGATGAATGGCGACTGGAGCAATCCAGACTACTACTTAAGGTATGTCAATCGTTGGGGTGGCTGGGAAGAAGTGCGTGGCCACCCAGAATGGGGGGCATTGGGTGGCTGGAAGGCTTTTCTCTGGAAGGATCTCAATCCACAAAAAGGGGTTTATGATTGGACACTGATTGATGAATACATTCTCGATGCCCAGGAGATGCAGGTGACCTTGCCTGATGGCAGCGTTATCGCCAAGCCCGTAGGTATTGCGGTGCAGACCTGGACATCCGATGAAACTGAGACACAAATTGGCATCAACCACACTCCTTCCTGGGTTGCTTCACAAGGCGGCGGAGACATCACTTCTTGCTATGACCCGGATGGGGCTTCAGGACCGTGCAAGCCTATGTGTACACCCAATTTTGGGAACACCGTCTGGCAATACTGGTTTGATCAGTTCGTCTTAGCCATGGGGCGGCGCTATGACAACAATCCAGATTTTTACAACCTCTCGTTTGTGCTCATCGCCACTGGCTTTGACGATGAAACGAATGAGCGCAAAAATGTAGGCGGTTGTACCTATTATACGAGCAATAGTTTGGCTTTCGACAACTGGGTTAAGCATGTCATGGAGACATATAATCTCGCTTTTCCCAACACTGTGCAGTTTGTCCAGGGGACATTGCATAGTCTGCATGGGTTGGCTGCGCATGCAGCGTCTTTTCCCTCGCGTATGACTGGGGTCAAGAACAACGGCCTCGAAATTGACTTTACAGGTGATGAGATTCGCTACGATGGCGTGTTGGTTGGGGGCATCTTGGGTTTTTCTCAGCTCTATCACGAGCAGATCCCAACTGGCTATGAGCCGAAGAGCGGGGTGCCTGTACGGGGCACTTACTGGCTGCTTATCGAAGGGTTGAGCGCCCATCCGCACATGTTTGACCTTCAATATCCGGTTATTAATGCCACCTATCAAGCGGAGGTGGAAACAGGCTTCCCCATCATGAATTTCGTGCGCAACCACCTGGGAAAGGTGGTGGAGGATACGCCCGATGTGTGGATTGTGCTGCGCGAGACCACGAAATCAGACACCTGCTGGAGGGGAAGCGCGGACGGCATCTACAAGTGCTATATGCCTCACCATGGGGATTTTGAATACTGGCTGTATCGGCGCGACACGCCTCCAGGCAGCCGTACAGTGGCATTAACTGGAGATGCACGCAATGAACTACCTGCTCTTGCCCGCGACCATGTCTATGCCTGGCACAGCACGCGGCGTACGGATCAGGGCAGTGGCAATCCCTATATGTCCTTTGATGTGGATGACCGCTATCCCTATGCCGGTCATGTGCCCAAGGCAGCAGGCGGACCGGTGAGTTGGACGATTACAGTAACATTAGTAAACAATGGGACGGATACCTTTTCGTTAGAGTATCTGGATTACTATGGCAATTTAGTGGAACGACGAGTGACAAAGGGGGCGGCGCTAGGTCCTGTAGGCAGTTGGGTGGATTATACTTTTCGCTTGGATGATGCATATTTTGCGAATGGCTTGCCTGGAGGGATGGACTTTCGCATTGATTGCAACAATGACGGGAACGAGTATATTCATCGCTTGATTGTGCGGGGGGAAGGGCTGCGATTGCCTACGCCCAGCCCGACCAGGACCAGGCCACCGACTAAGACACGTACTCCCACCCCTACGCCAACTATTACACGGACACCCACGGACACGCTGACGAGCACGCCTACCAGGACAGCAAGCCCGACTCCGACAATAACTCCGACCTGGACAGACACGGCGACCCCAACTAGCACCCGTACGGCGACCGCAACACCGACCGGTACGCTCACTCCGCCGACCCCAACCCAAACACCGACGCCCTCGGCCACTCCTACAAAGACACTGATGCCAGAGCCATCACCTACTATGACCAACACGCCTATCCTCACTCCCACTCCCACTTGGTTCCCTGGCGGCCGCAATGTCGTTACGTTGCAGCAAGGGATACTGGAGTATGCGGGTACGAATGACACTTACATTACGTCCTCTAGTCCTTCTGGGAACTTTGGGCGGCAAGCCAACCTTTGGGTCAAAGCTGACAGTTCCTCTGTCAGTTTAATCCGTTTTGATATATCGAGCATTCCTGCACAAGCAAGCATCAATCAGGCTATCTTGCGCCTTTATCCGTACGAGCGGGACGCTGCTGCGGCGATGAATGTAGAGATATACCGACTGCTGCGGCCGTGGGTGGATACAGAAGCGAATTGGGAGATGGCTTCGGTTGGTCAATCATGGGGCTTGCCTGGTGCTAATGGCCCAGGGGTAGACCGGGAAGCCTCTTCGCTTGCAGTTCAGACGGTGTCATTGCTCAAAACCTGGTACGAATTTGATGTCAGCGAGTTGGTGAGGGGATGGGTGAACAACCGCCAGTCAAATTACGGTTTGCTTTTGCGTGGCTCAGGCGTAGCGTCTGTGTCATACAGTTTTGCGAGCGCCAATTACCCCAGCATTTCCCTGCGGCCTCAATTGGTGATTGACTATACTGCTCCAGAGGCAACCTTCACACCGCTTCCGAAGACGCCTACGCCCACGCCGACCGCCACATTGACCCCCTCTGCCACGCCCTTGGTCACCCCAACAGCTACGCCATCGCCAATGCCTGTTATATCACCTACGCCAACGCCGATAGTCTCTCCCACTCCGACGTCAGAGATGGTGCCCACGCCAACCGCAACCAGTGTCATGGATTACATCAAGGAGATGGAGAGGAGAGTTAACGTTCTCCAAGAGTTGTTGCAGAGGATGATTGATATTTTCAGGCGCTTGAGCCAGATTGGGCGGTGAAGAGTGAGGGAGTCGCTTGGCGGATTTCCTATGGGACCAAGGAGGATATCATGAGAAAAGCAGTGCTCATTTTGGCGATTGTGATTGGTACCATTGTTATTGGGCTTCGCTTTTTAAGGGCGAGCGCCCAGGAGAACATGCCTGTGAGGATTGTTCATTCTCAGCCTCTCTTTCAGGCTGCCTCAACAACGGGGAGGAGCCTATACAGTGCGCGCCTGATCGGTGCTCCTGTCATTGATGGCCAAGTGAGTGATTGGCCAGCCCTTCCGAGCATTGAATTGAACCGAAATACTGCCTATTCCTTTTCTGGCCGTGTGGACAGCCTCAGTGATTTGAGCGCGGTGATCCGCAGCGGCTGGGATGACAACCATTTGTACTTTGCCATACAGGTCAAAGACGACGTGCTTGTGGCAGACAGTACCGATGTGTGGCGCGATGATGGTGTGGAAATCGGATTGGATGGGCTTTATGACCAGTACGCCTGGGGCTGGGATGACCATCAGTATACCATTGTCGTGGATGGGCGTACGGCCGATCGCGGTGTCTTAACAAAGGATATTAGGGCTGCAGTGCTTGCCACTGAGGACGGATACAATATAGAAGTGGCGATCCCGATCTCCAAGCTGCTGCCGGGCGTTCCTATCTCGGGTACCGTGATGGGATTTACTGTAGGTATCCACGACGATGACGATGGGGGCAACTGGGATGCTTATCTCATCTGGGAGGGGACAAATACGAATAGTCGGCCTGATCAGTTTGGGAGTCTGATTTTCACAGAACGGCCTGAGGATCGGTTGGCTGCGCTAGAAGCCAAGGTCATCGAATTAGAGAGGAAAATGCAAGAGTTGTTGCGCATTTTGAGGGAGTTTGAGCAGCTCACCCCGCCATAGCGCAGCTTTATCGGACATCTGAACAGGGGAGGATAGGCGTTTTATCCTCCCCTGTTTTTGCTGCGTTGCAATCTTGGTTAGGCTAAGAGGTAAGCGTTACTCTGGTCGTTTCACGAGTTTCAGCCCCGCAAAACTGGTCAACAGGCGCTTGATGCCGGCTTTGCCAGCAAAAGCAACGAGCACTTCCTCATCCCCACCACGCATCTGGCTGTTGACCACGATGCCTTCGCCAAATTCAGGGTGCCTCACCCGATCGCCAGGGTGGAAAGAGCCGGCTGTTTGTCTCAGGGACGAAGACGGTACTGACTTTGCCTTGAGGCGCGCCGGGGCGGGGACGCTGGTTCCTTGGATCAATCGGCTGGGGATATCGCGCAGGAAACGGGATGGCATGCTCGTTGCCTGATTGCCAAAACGGGTGCGGCGGAAAGTATAGACGAGATATAAACGGCGTTTGGCGCGTGTCATGCCCACATAGCATAGACGGCGCTCTTCCTCCATTTCCTCGGGTTCTTCCAAGGAGCGGCTGTGGGGCAATATGCCTTCCTCGAACCCCACAATGAACACGGTGTCGAACTCAAGCCCTTTGGCCATGTGCAGGGTAAGTAGGGTGACGGCGTCAACTTCTTCGCGCAGATTGTCCACATCAGAGACCAGGGCTACATCCTCCAGGAAGGTGGTCAAAGCAGTATCGGGTGGCAAATAGGCGTACTCTTGAGCCACGCTGCGTAATTCCTGGATATTTTCCCAGCGTTCCTCGCCCTCTTCACTGCTATCTCGGATGTAGTCGCTGTACCCTGAGTCTGCCAGGAGCTTGTCCAAGAGCTGGAGCACACTACTCTTTTCCCGAGCGGCGATGAGGTTGTCAAGCAAGGCTAGAAGAGAAAGCAATTTCTTGGTGCTGCGGCTGTCAAAAGGCGGAGCAGCGGGGGTTGCAGGGGCTTCCTGTTCAGGCGCTGTTTGGTCGGAAACAGTGGCTTCCTGCTTTTGCTTCAGCAATTGCAAGGCAGTGTATAAGGGAACATGATGTGTCTGCGCCCACTGTTCAAGAGCCTCTTTTGTCTTATTGCCAATGCCGCGGGGTGGCACATTGAGGATGCGCTTCAAACTGACATCATCGTAGGGGTTATGGATAAGGCGCAGGTAGGCTAGCACGTCTTTGATTTCGCGGCGTTCGTAGAAGCGGGTGGCTCCCACCAGTTTGTAGGGTATGCCATGGCGCAGGAAAGCCTCTTCGAGCACGCGGGACTGGGCGTTCGTACGGTACATGACGGCACAATCGCGTAAGTGGACTGCGCGCTTTGCGACCAGGTTCTCGATCTCCTTGACGGTGAATTCAGCCTCTTCTTGTTCGTCATATGCCTCATGCACGGTAATGGGTAGTCCTGCCTCATTGCTCGTCCATAGCCTCTTGTCCGTGCGCTGGGTATTGAGCGCAATGACATGCCTGGCTGCTTCGAGGATATTTTGCGTGGAACGGTAGTTCTGTTCCAACAGCACCACCCGTGCCTGGGGGTAGTCCTTGCGAAAGCGCAGGATGTTGCGAAAGTCCGCTCCCCGCCAGCCATAGATGCTCTGATCTTCGTCGCCAACAACAAAGAGGTTCTTGCGGGTAGCAGTAAGCAATTTCAACAACTCGTACTGGGTGCTGTCGGTATCTTGAAATTCATCTACCAAGACGTATGCATAGCGGCGTTGATATTTCTGCAAGACCGGCGGGTGCGCAGTGAACAGGCGCACAGCAAACATGAGGAGGTCATCGAAATCCAAGGCACTGTTTGCTCGCAATAACTGCTGATAGCGGCTGTACACCCGTCCCACGGCTTCGTGCCAATAGGTAGGAGGATTGTACTCCTCGGGTGTCAACATGGAGCGCTTAGCTTTGGAAATAGCAGCCTGAATCGCTGCTGGACGGTATATTTTCTCGTCTAGGTTGAGTTCACGCAGTGCTTGCCGGATAAGGCCAAGTTGGTCATCTTGGTCATAGATGATGAAATTTGAGGGCAGGTCTATCGCCGGTGCTTCGCGGCGCAAGATACGAGCGCAGATGGCATGAAAGGTGCCAATCGTCAGTCGTTCTAATTGTTGCTGCCCTATCAGCCGATCCAACCGGCTGCGCATCTCCTTGGCTGCTTTGTTGGTGAAAGTAACAGCCATCAGGTTATACGGGTCGACGCCGCATTGTTTCACTAGGTAAGCAATACGGTAAGTGAGGACGCGGGTCTTGCCTGATCCTGGGCCGGCCAGGATCAGGACGGGACCATCTAGCGCTTCTACTGCTTCTCTTTGTGTCGGGTTTAATCCGCTCAATAAATCCATACGCGTTTCCTGTACGATGAAATGCAAGTCTATTCTAATGACAATCCCTTTTTTGGCCAACCAGAGGATTGCTCATCCTTATTTGTTCCCTTTCATGTGTTTGATTTGCAATAGATAACTCTGGTATAATTGGTGTAGTATGTGGTATCTTTGCTCTTCCATAATGGGGGGTGGGCACAAGGAGCGCAATAATGAGGCATATTTCACTTGAGAAAATACTGTGGGTTTTTCAGAAAGTGATACTTGCCATGTTCGTAGCGCTTCTTCTAATACAGGCTTTCGCCACATTGGACTGGCGAATGGAACACGACACGCCCCTTCTATACTATACGGCATTCCTGGTGGATAAGTACTACATGATTCCCTATCGCGATTTTTGGGAGACCTCTATGCCAGGAGTCCTCGCCTTTCATTACATCATCGGCAAACTGTTCGGATATGGTGATGTTGCCTTTCGATACGTTGACTTGACTCTCCTTTGCGCATTGCTTGTTGCCACTTTTGTGTTCATGTCCCGCTTTGGGCGATTGGCTGCTGCTTGGGCTGCTATTCTTTTTGGGCTCTTGTACTTCTCTAAGGGCCAGACAACGAGTCTACAAAGGGACTATATAGGGATTATCCCAATCGCTTTTGCTTTGTTATGCATACCATCCCAAACGGGTAGAACCGTACCGCTATGGAGATTTGCACTTGTTGGCTTGCTTTTCGGTATATCAGTTCTTGTAAAGCCACATCTTGGGCTCGGCTTGCCGGTAGTATTTGGAACCCTGCTCGCATTCCGTTGGCTTGCTCAAAGAAAATCCTCGCTTGATCTCCTTAGGTGTGCCACAGTGTGTGGCATATCGCTTTTGTCCCCTGTGCTTATTGCCCTTTTCTGGTTAGCTGTCCACTCGGCTTTAGCCCCTTTTCTATATATCTCCCTTAAGTACTTCCCGTTGTACAGCATGCTGACAGGATGGGTGGAAAATGTCTCTGGCTCTTATCGCATTTTCTACCTCATTGAGTACACGTTCAAGTTTGGCGGGTATGTGCCATTGCTTCTGTGCTCCTTCTTTGCTTATTACCTTGTCTTGGTCCATGCGGGCACGGATCAAGCGACTGTAATCTCGGTGCTTTGTTTGGGCCTCTGCACCCTTGCGTATGCTGTTTATCCCACTCTAGCGGGCAAGTTCTGGGAATACCACTATATGCCCTTGGCATACTTTTGTGCCCTTTCGGCAGCGCTTTGTCTCTTTCCCCGGCGAGGATCCCAGCTTTCTACAGTACGATTCCAGTATGCGATACAAGAAGCCCTTCCTTTATTGGTTTTCGTCATTGCAATAACCGTGCAGTTATCACTCCCGCGCTTTGCGCTTTCTTTGTACACCGATCTTCGTACAGGCCCCGAAATGCATGCGCCCAAGAATGGACGAGTGGATGAAATCGCAGGCTGGCTGAGGAGTAAGCTCCAGCCTGGTGATACTGTGCAAGCACTTGATTGGACAGGAGGAAGCATCCATGCGATGCTTTTGGCTGAAGCCAAGCCAGCAACCCAGTTCTTGTTTGATTACTACTTTTATCACCATGTGTCTTCCCCCATTATCCAGGACCTACGGCGGTCATTTATGCACCAACTCCGTGCAGCACAGCCACGGTTCATCATAGAGGTTGATACAAATAAACCTTGGATTTCGGGGATAGACTGCACCACTTCTTTTCCTGAGTTACGGGAGTTTTTGGGTAGCTGCTATGCAGTAACATTTGTAGGGGATGGTTATCTCATCTATGAGCGCATCGGATAACGGGCGGACAGAGGATGCCGGGCAGTGCTGATTTCGAGCGGTGAAAATCAAGCATGCTCCTAACGTTGGCGATAGGGAGCGCGATCCCCTCATGGGTCTCGGTTCGTCTCGGGGTAAACATGGTCTGTGGAGCGGATGGAGGGTCGTCAACAAACATGCATGAACGAATGCCGGGACATATGTTCGTTAGTGTTAACGCTTAGCAGTTTACTCCAGACTTGACCACACATTAGGGAGAGTGTTGAAAAAGCCCTTTCAGTGTCATGCTGAACGAAGTGAAGCATCTCCACAGTACTTGAAAATACGGCTAAAGTTACGCGAGACCCCTTCGGTGCACTCAGGGCAGGCTCTTCGCTTGCTCAGGGTGACAAGATTTTCAACACTCTCATTAGGTGCATTTGCATTTTGGGGAGATTTTGCTATAATCGCTTGCGTGATCAAAGGTTATTAGGCTTTTGCTCTTGACAATCCGGGCAATGTGTAGTAAAATGATAATGTAACTCCGATAAAACATAGCAACCTGAGTCTGAGGGCCATTGTCCGGGTGATGGTAAGTTTCAAGGACTAGAGCGTGGGTGAGTGATGGAGATCACGGTAGAGTTTTTTGGGCTTCCGCGGCGATTGAGCGGAGTGAAAGAAACCACAGTTGAGGTGAAAGAGGGAGCAACGCTGCGCGATGTCGTGAAGGCGTTGGCAGCCAAGTTTCCTGCTTTTCTAGGCGACCTCATCAACCCCGAAACATACGAATTGGAACCACCGTATTTCTTCAATGTCAATGCACGCTATGTTCCGCGCAACTTAGAGTACCAACCCAAGGAAGGCGAACGGTTACTATTACTCTTTGTGGAGGCAGGAGGATAAAAATCATGTATTGGGGCAAGATTCTACACATTGATGTGTCGGAGCGTAAGACGCACGTGCAGTACGTGGATGAGGAGTGGCTGAGGAAGTACGTTGGCGGCGTGTGCATGGCTTCGCGCTTGGCGTACGATAACATCCCCGTAGGTGCGGACCCGTTGGGACCAGAGAACGCGCTGTGTTTTGCCAACAGTGTCTTCTCAGGAACCATCGTTCCTGTGGGCACGAAGTACGCCGTTGCCACCAAGTCCCCAGAGACAGGGTTCCTCGGGGATTGCTTGGCCGGCAGCTACTTTGCAGCGGCAATGAAACGCGCGGGCTACGATGGCATCGTCGTTAAAGGCAAGGCTGACCGCCCTATCTGGATCTTTATTGATGACGATGCGGTGTACTTCAACGATGCCGCAGACCTGTGGGGCATGGAAACCTTCCCGACCGAAGAAGCTATCCGCGCTAAGGTGGGCGACGAGCGCGTGCGCGCTTGCACCATCGGACCGGCCGGTGAACGACTCGTGCGCTTTGCCAACCTCACCAATGACCGCGGCCGCCAGGCAGGGCGTACTGGGCCAGGTGCAGTGATGGGCTCCAAGCTGATCAAAGCAATCGCCATTCGCGGCACCAAGCCGGTGAAAGTAGCGGATCCCCAGGATTTACTCGCCATGAGCCAGAAACTGGCAGAGTTGGCCCAGACGACCAAAACGGAGAAATACCGTATCTTGGGCACTCCAGCCAATGTTCTGAATATGAACCGCCTGGGCATTCTCCCTACGCGAAATTACCAGCAGGGGGAATTCGAGGGTGCTGAGAAGATCAGTGGCGAGTATATGCATGAGCATTATACGGAAAAGGCGGTAGCCTGCGCTGGGTGCCCTATCGCCTGTGAGCAAGTTACTCACGTAAAGGAAGGAGAGTTCAAGGGAGCGAGGACCTCGGTTGACTATGAATCCCTCTACGCCCTGGGGTCCAATTGTGGTGTGGATTCTATGGCGGCAATCATTGCTGCCATAGAACGCTGTGACCTCTACGGCATGGATACGTTGAGCACCGGCGTGACCATCTCCTGGGCAATGGAATGTTTCCAGCGCGGCATCCTGACGAAAGAGGATTTTGACGGCCTGGAACCAGTCTGGGGCAATGGCAAGGCAGTGGTGGAACTAGTGCGGAAAATCGCTTACCGTGAAGGGATTGGCGATCTACTGGCTGAGGGCGTCAAACGCGCTGCAGCCAAGGTAGGCAGAGGCTCGGAGCACTTTGCTATGCATGTGAAGGGCCTGGAATGCTGCGGCTATGATGCGCGCGGTATGCAGACCTTTGCTGTGGGTTGTGCCGTGGGCACACGCGGACCATGCCATAACCGTTCTCTGGCTTATGAGCCTGATGCGAAGGGTGAAGTTGACCGTCTAAAGGCTGGCCCGGAACGAGGCAAACTAGCGAAAGGAACGGAGGATTTTGCAGGCGTCTTTGACATTATGATGTTCTGTAAATTTATCCGTGGCTGTTTCAAAGATATTTGGAGCGAGATCCCACAACTGTATACCTATACGACCGGGTTCGCGATGACCCCTGATGACTTACGACAACTTACCGAGCGTTCCTGGAACATCAAAAAGGCATTTAACATCCGCCACGGTTGGACGATGAAAGACGATTGGTTGCCACCGCGCTGGCTGAAGGACCCCTTGCCCTCTGGAGGTTCTAAGGGAGCGTATGTCAAAGAAGATGACCTGCGGATGATGATCCAGAGTTACTATGAGGCACGGGGTTGGACGCCCGAGGGCATGATCCCCAAGGAAAAGCTGATTTCCTTGGGTTTGGATGACATCGCTGAAGATATAGGAGTATAAGAAAAATGGTGACACAATTTCAACACATCGTTTGTGACCCAACCAAGTGCGTGGGCTGCGGATATTGCGAGTTGATCTGCGCCATGACCAAGCATCAAGTTTTTGACCCTTCTCTATCGCGTATCCGCAACGTGCGCATTGAACCCATTGTGATGCTGTCCGTGTCGTGTCGCATGTGCAACGATGCCCCCTGCGTGCTCGCTTGTCCGCGCAATGCTTTGACTCAGGATCCCGAGAAGGGCATTATCCGCGTGGACGAGGACAAGTGCGACGGCTGCGGTTGGTGCATCGAGGCTTGTGACTTTGGGGCGATTGTGCTCAATCCGAATACCAAGCGGGTGGAAATGTGCGATCTGTGCGCTGACCTGGGTGAGCCGCAGTGCGTGTTGTACTGCGAAAAAGATGCGCTATCGCTCAGTGCTCCAGAAGTTGTCGCCCAAAAGACCCGGCGCGAGGTCGTGAGCAAGTTATTGCAGGAACTGGTCTCGGGAAGTTAAACCGAATGGTCTACCATGGCGGATGAGGCAGATGTGCCCCATCCGCCATATCCTGTTCAGAGGCTGATATCAGCTCACAACGTTTGCACAGGAGAAGTACATGAGCGAAAATGGAGATTTGAGAATCGGGGTGTACGTTTGCCATTGCGGATCGAACATCGCTGGCGTGATTGACCCCAAAGCAGTAGCGGAATATGCTGCTACTTTACCAGATGTGGTCTGGGCTACAGACCAACTGTACACCTGCTCGGATCCTGGGCAGCGCCAAATCCAGGAGGACATCAAAAAATACCACTTGAACCGCGTAGTGGTGGCTGCCTGCTCCGTGCGCTTGCATGAACCTACCTTCCGTGCCTGTGTCGCCAACGCGGGCCTGAATCCGTTCTTGTTCGAAATGGCGAACATCCGCGAGCAGGACACCTGGGTCCACTCTCATGAACCTGAGGCAGCGTTGCAAAAAGCCAAGGATATCGTGGCTGCTGCCGTAGCCAAAGCCCGCTTTTTGACCCCTCTGGATATGATTGAGGTGCCTGTTACCAAGGCAGCGATGGTCATCGGCGGCGGCATTGCAGGAATCAGTGCAGCGCTCGACCTGGCGGACATGGGCATCAAGACCTACCTGGTGGAGAAGGAGCCTAGCATCGGGGGAAGGATGGCGCAACTTAACAAGACCTTCCCTACGATGGACTGTTCTATCTGAATACTTGCCCCCAAGATGGTTGACGCGGCGCGTCACCCCAATATCGAACTTCTCACCTATACTGAGGTGAAGCGAGTAGAGGGCTTTATCGGCAACTTCAAAGTCCTGGTAGAGGAAAAGCCTCGTTATGTGCTCATGGATCGCTGCAATGGCTGCGGCGCCTGTGCGCCTGTTTGCCCTATTGAAGTGCCCAACGAGTTTGAGGAGGGGCTCGCGCCACGCAAGGCGATTTACATTCCACATAGCCAGGCAGTTCCATTGCGCTATGTCATTGACATTGACCACTGCATCAAGTGCTACAAGTGCGTGGATGCCTGTGGCAAACTGGATGCCATTGACTTTAGCCAGCAGCCGAAGCAGCGGTGGTTGGATGTGGGCAGCATCATTGTCGCCACCGGCTTTGATAGTTTTGACCCCTCTGAACTGACTGAGTATGGCTATGGCCGCTACGACAATGTCATTACTACGCTGGAGTTGGAGCGCATCAATAATTCAGCCGGGCCAACGGCTGGCCAAATTATACGCCCCTCAGATAAAAAGTTCCCCAAGAAGGTGGCATTCATCCAGTGCGTTGGCTCGCGCGACGAACGTTTCAACCTGTACTGTTCCGGCTTTTGCTGTATGTACACCATCAAGAACGCGGTACAGTGGAAGCTGACCTATCCAGATGCGGACATCACCATCTTCTACATGGACATCCGTACGCCGTCTAAGGGCTATGAGGAATTCTACCGCTGGGCACGCGAGATGGGCATTCGCTTTATCCAAGGCCGTCCCGCTCTGATCACCGAGGATCCCCATACGGGCAATCTCTTTATCCAGGCGGAGGATGTGGGCTTAGGCCAGCTCATTGAACTGGAGTCCGAATTGGTGGTTCTATCTACAGCGGCTGTCCCGCGAGCAGATACAGAGCAGATGAGTTCCATTTTGAACATTAGCCGCAGCCCAGGCGGATTCTTCATGGAGTACCATCCGAAACTGCGGCCGGTGGATTCGCCTACCGACGGTGTTTTCCTAGCCGGCGCTGCCCAGGGCCCCAAGGACATCCCCGCCAGTGTGGCACAGGGCAGCGGTGCTGCAGCCCGCGCAGCGCGCATCCTCAACGCTGAGAGATGGGAGATAGAGCCTATTGTGGCGCATGTTTGGGAGGACCGCTGTATTTCTGCCCAAGGCAAGAAATGCGGCATCTGCGCGACCAAGTGCCCGTACAACGCGATTGTTGTGGAGCAGGGCAAGGCAGCGGAAGTTATGCCTGCCAAATGCCATGGCTGTGGTGGCTGCGTAGCGGAGTGTCCTCACAATGCCATCACCCAGATGCACTTCACAGATGCCCAGATCCTTGCCCAATTGCACGCTCTGCTAGCCAAAGAGCCAGAGAAAAAGATCATCGCTTTTATGTGCCATTGGTGCAGCTATGGCGGTGCAGACAACGCGGGTACGAGCCACTTTGAGTACCCTGCTTCGTCGCGCGGCATCCGTGTGATGTGCTCGGCGCGCCAGGACCAGGACTTTGTCTATGAGGCGTTCCGTCTCGGAGCGGGCATGGTGCTGGTCTCCGGTTGTCACCCGCAGGATTGCCACTATATCACGGGGCAAAGGGTAGCGGCGGAGCGGTTTGAGCGCCTGGCGAAGCGTTTGGCAGAGATGGGTATCTCACCTCAGCGCTTCCGTGTCGAGTGGATCTCTGCGGCAGAGGGCGCCAAATACGCGCAGGTGATCCGTGAGATGGATGAGGTGCTCCGGTCATTCGACCCACAGGCGTTAAAAGAAGAAAACGAAAGAGTGCGTCCAGAACTGGAACGGCGGCTGCGCCGGTTGACAGAGATCCCAGATGTAGCCAAAGCTCTTGAACAGGTTTATGCGTGATGAGGGATACAACCATGTCCAATCCTGACACAATTGATCCCAAGTTCAAAGATGAGGTCATGGCTGAGCTAGGAGGAGAGCATCTATTGCGTTGCTACTCCTGCGGTACATGTGTGAGCATGTGCCTCGTCAGCCGTGTGAGCAGTGAATTCAACCCACGGCGAACGATGCGCATGGTGATGCTGGGCATGCGCGACGAGGTGTTCCGTAACCCCACTATCTGGATGTGCTCAGCTTGTGATTTGTGCTACCCGCACTGTCCTCAGGGTATCCACATTTCGGAGCTAATGCGTGCGATAAAGAACATCGCTGTCCGCGATGGGTACGAGGCGCCTGGTCCAGTAGCGGTAGTCAATGAGGAAGAATGTTCAGGGTGTGATGTCTGTGAGAAGGCATGCCCATACGGGGCACTTTCGTTAGTGACAAAAGTATTCGATGGGCAACAACGCAAAGTCTCACAAGTAAACAAGAACCTATGTATGACTTGCGGCATTTGTGCGGCTGCATGTCCACTTTCTGCCATTACTGTGGAAGAATATAGCAATGAGAAGGTTGCTGCACAGATTCAGGCGGATGGTTGGTTGACTGAGCCGGCGCAGCGTCTACCCGGAGAACCCCAGCTTCTCGTCTTCAATTGTAGCTGGAACCTGCGGGCGGATGTGGATCGGGCGGCATTGACCCGATTTCCTCCCAATGTGCGCGTCATTGTTCTGCCTTGCTCGGGGCGTGTTGATCCGATTTTCATCCTGTTGGCACTAAAATCAGGGGTAGATGGAGTATTGGTTGCTGGATGTCAACCCGGACAATGCCACTATAAACAAGGCACACGTATAGCGCAAGGCAGAATGCGTATTCTGCAGCAGATATTGGATCAGATGGGCCTTGATATGAGCCGGGTGCGTTTTGTGCAGATTGGTACTGAGGAACGAGGCAGGTTCCCTGCATTAGTGATGCAGATGCTGGCTGACTTGAAAGCACGAATGGAACCAGCCAACATAACCGCTTAGAGTGCTACGGAGATGACAATGGCTGAAAAACTCAGATTTGCCATCTATTGGGCTGCAAGTTGTGGTGGTTGCGATATTGCTGTGCTGGAGATTGGGCACAACATCCTCAAACTAGCTGAAGCAGCCGAGATCCTCTTTTGGCCAGCAGCAATGGATTTCAAATACAAGGATGTGGAGGCGCTACCAGACAAGTCGCTTGATGTTTGTCTGTTCAATGGCAGTGTGCGCAATTCAGAGAATGAGCATGTGGCTAGGCTGCTGCGAGCAAAGTCCAAGGTGATGGTAGCTTTTGGCTCCTGTGCTTATGAGGGATGTATTCCGGGCCTGGCCAATCTGACCAACCGCGGGGATATCCTGACCTGTGTTTATCAGGAGACTCCTTCGACGGACAACCATGCAGGAGCCATGCCTCAGACGCATTGGGCTGTGCCCGAAGGGGACCTGGAACTGCCTGAATTCTATGATGCCGTGAAGACGCTGGCACAAGTAGTGCCGGTAGAGTACTTTGTCCCTGGGTGCCCGCCCGTAGCCGCACAGGTATGGAACGTTCTGCAAGCGATCATTGCTGGACAACTGCCACCACCCGGTGCAGTGGTTGGGGTAGGCACGCGTAACCTTTGTGATGAATGCGAACGGGTTAGAGAAGGTACAAAGGTTAAGCGGTTTGTCCGACCGCATGAAGTCATTGCTGACCCACAGCGGTGTTTTCTCGAGCAAGGCATTATCTGTGCGGGGCCAGTGACCCGCGCGGGTTGTGGCAGGCCCTGTATCCACGCCAATATGCCGTGTCGTGGCTGCTATGGGCCACCGGAAGGGGTTAGTGATCAAGGGGCAAAGTTGCTCAGCGCAGTGATGGCGATTATAGACCCAGAGGCTGACGTTGAGCAGCTAGTGCAGCAGATTGTTGATCCCGCGGGAACGTTTTACCGCTTTAGTTTGCCCGATTCGCTTCTCCAACAGGCCAAGTGGTTAGAGGTAGGAAAAAGATGATGAGCACGCAAAAGATTCGCATTGATCCGATTACCCGATTAGAAGGGCATGGCAGTATCAATATCTTCCTTGATGAGGCGGGTGAAGTCGCGAGGACATATTTTCAGATCCCAGAGTTGCGCGGCTTTGAGAAGTTCTGCGAGGGAAGGCCAGTCGAGGAAATGCCGCGCATTACGCAACGAATCTGTGGTGTTTGCCCAAGTGCACACCATATGGCAGCAGCCAAAGCCGCGGATGCGGTATACCACGTAGATCCACCGCCAACGGCAAAAAAGTTGCGCGAAATGCTGTATAGTTTTTTCTTCGTTGCTGACCACGCTACACACTTCTACGTCCTGGGTGGCCCCGATTTTGTGGTCGGGCCGGATGCAGACCCTGCCGAGCGCAATATTTTTGGCGTGATTGCCAAAGTAGGCCTGGATGTTGGCAGCCGAGTGATACAGGCTTTGCAGGAAAACCATGAAGCGGTGGCCATCCTCGGCGGCAGGTATATCAATCCGGTGTGTGCACTGCCTGGCGGAGTCAGCAAGCCGATCAGCGAAGAAGAGAGAGCACGCCTGGAGCAAATCGCCCGGAATGCTGTCGAGTTTGGCCAGTTGTCGCTCAAGCTCTTTGAGGATGTCGTGTTAAAAAACAAGCAGTATGTAGACCTCATCCTTAACGACATGTATACCCACAGGACCTACTATATGGGTCTAGTGGATGATAAGAACCGGGTAAATTTCTATGATGGCAAGGTGCGTGTCGTAGATCCTGACGGCAAAGAGTTCATCAAATACGAACCAAGGGAGTATCTGCAACATATATCTGAGCGAGTAGAACCATGGACCTATCTCAAATTCCCTTATCTCAAGGGCGTTGGTTGGAAAGGCTTTGTGGATGGCAAGGACAGCGGAGTATACCGAGCCACCCCACTTTCCCGTCTCAATGCTTCCGACGGCATGGCTACGCCTTTGGCTCAAGAAGCGTATGAGCGCTTCTATGATGCTCTGGGGGGTAAGCCAGTACATGCTACGCTGGCTACCCATTGGGCGCGCCTGATTGAGCTGCTTTATGCCGCGGAGCGAGCTCTGGAGTTAAGTCAGGATCCAGAAATCACCAGCCCTGAGGTGCGGACTATCCCCACGGCTGTACCTGATGAGGGGATTGGCATTGTGGAAGCTCCGCGGGGAACCCTGACCCACCACTATGTTACCGATGAGCGGGGGCTATTACGCAAGGTAAACCTTATTGTAGGCACCACGAACAACCATGCAGCTATTTGCATGTCTGTGCAGAAAGCGGCAAAAGGACTGATTCATGCAGGCACAGTGGTTACACAAGGCTTGCTCAACCGAGTGGAAATGGCTTTTCGCGCTTATGATCCATGTTTTGGGTGTGCAACTCATGCCCTGCCTGGCCAGTTGCCGCTCACGATCAATATCTATGACCATGAGGATAAGCTGATTAGGACGATAAGCCGGGATGAAAATGGCCGGGTAACGGAAGAAAGCGCGTAAGTCACAACCATGCATGTGGAGGAAATATGAAACGCGGTACGACCATCAAACTATCCGATGAAGCGACCTTGCAGTTAGAACGCAAAATGATTACCCGCCATCATCTGTTGCGATTGGACCGGCAGAAATGTGTGGGCTGTGATTTGTGCATGGCCGTGTGCCCGAAAGAGGCTATCACATTACAGCCTGGTGTGCTGGAGGCAGGGAAGCTCTTTCAGCGTCCGAGTGTGGATATTGACCCCCAGAAATGCAACTTCTGTGGGGAATGCGTGGTGGTATGCCCGGTGAATGCCTTGAGCCTGCTTGTGGATGGCCAAGCGCGTATCCCGGTCTGGGAGTATGAGGTTTTCCCGACCCTAATCAAGGAAATCCGGTGGGATGGAGCGAAATTGCCAGCAGAACTGGCGGATAGAGTCGTTGAAGTTTGCCCAACCGATGTGATCACAGTGGATGTGAAGCGTAATGGGCAGAAGGTAACTGCAGTGGAGGGCGTGCAGGTGGATACGAGCAACTGCATCTACTGCAAGCAGTGCGAAGTTGTCAGCCCCGAAACCTTCCAGGTTACGCATCCTTTTGAAGGCATAATCCGCCTGGAGAGAAGCCTTTGCCCGCTGGGCTGTCAAGCCTGTGCGGACATTTGTCCCACCCATGCTCTGTTCATGAGCAGCGGCAATTTGGTCCTCGATGACCGTTTTTGCCTCTATTGCGGTGCCTGCACACAAGTCTGCCCGGTGCCAGAAGCTTTGCTGGTCAGGCGGCATCGCGTGCGCCACACCCCTATCAAGTCTGGGGCATGGATTGCGGCAGTGGAGAAACTGATTTCTTTGGAGATGGCATCTCAGGAACTGGAGTTGAAATCGCAAGCCAAGCGGCGCGATGCCCTGAAGTTTATGCCAGGCGTGCCTAGGGCGAAGTAGTAAAAGCCCCCAAAGGCTTGAGAACCTTTGGGGGCTTTTGTTTAGCGTCCCCATCGCTCCTGAATCAAGTTGGCTACCAGGGCAGTCCAACCGGTTTGGTGGTCGGCGCCGAGCCCTTTGCCGGTTTCTGCGTGATAGTACTCGAAGAAGTGATGTGTGGCTTGCCACTCCTGTTCCACGGTCCTGATTAGGTTCTCGCGCAGCGTTTCCGCCAGGACCGGCTCATGCTCTCCCAGTGCCTGCACCAGCAGATAGTTGATAGGCATCCAAACAGGTCCGCGCCAGTTGGAGTTCTTCCAGCCTGAAGTCGAGTAGCCTGCTTCGTAGATTGTTTCATTGCGCGCCATGCTGCGGATGCCATAGTCAGACCAGAACTCGTAGGGATTGCTTAGATGGGACAGCACGCGCTTGGCTCGCTCCTTATCCGGTACTCCTGCGATGAGGGGTATCAAGCCCACATAGGATTTGATGCGCAATGGGCCATTGGCATCGCGGTCGTAGTAGAAACCATCTTCCTCATCCCACAGTTCGCGATTGATGCGCTGCACCAATGCGGCATAGTCATCCTCGTATTGTGTTGCTTGACTCGCAAAGCCTAGCGCCTGCGCAATGAGGCTCATGTGTTTGGCGAAGAAAGCCATCCATGCGGAGGTATCGGCTTGTTCCACATCTGGGCCGCTGGGGCGTGGGATGTTGTCCATGCCCATGAACCCGCCGGTGTACAAACCGTCACCATCCTCGTCTAGAGCCGAGCGGCAGTAGGAATAATGCCGTTGAAGCCTGGGGAAAATACACTCGAGGAAGTAGCGATCGCCGTCAGTCTGGTAGATTTCCCATGCTGCCCAGGCAAAGAGGGGCGGTGTCTCCGCATCCATGTCCCATTCCACATTTGGCACATGGCCAGCGTCTGTCTGCCAGCGTGGGCTGAGGAACAGCAGCAGGTTATCTTTTGCCAGGGTGATGTCGGCGAGCGCGGCGGCCTTGGCTTGAAAGCAGGTATCCCACATCGCTGGCCAGGGGAATTCCCACTTATCTGGCACGAGCACCACATCGTGCAGATTCACCTTTCCGTTCCAGTGCTCCTCAAACGAGCCGTCGTAGGCGTAGTACATTTTGTTCCACAAAAGGTTCATCAGGGCATAGCGGTAGACGTCCTGGTGTTGAGTCACCTGGTTCTGATAGAGTGCTTCTGCCTCCGCCTGCCGCAGGGAAAGGATGGAGGAAGAGTGAGCCAACGTGGCATCCGCATTACGTTCCGCTTCCCGCGTGCTGGCAGCATTGGCGAATGCCAGGTACACAGTCTGTGATTCTCCCGCTTGCAAGGATAACGCCAAGTCCCATGCAGCACGGTTGCCCTCGCCTGTATTGGCGAGTTGCTTGTTCTGGATCATCGCCCGGTTGAAGTCGCCCTTCTTGCCCGTGATATTGGATGAAATTTGCCAACCCGTTGGTGGCGTCGCAGTCTTGATCACAAAGTGGCCGCCGTTGTAAGCCACATCATACGCGTTCCCTCCCAATCGTTGGACATACCCTTCGCCACGCAGCCAGACCATGGGCAGGAGGTGCAAGGTACCGGCTTCGGTTGCCTGCACGGTTACCTGTACCAGGGTGGTTTGGTTGTCGCGTTTGGCATACACAATTTCCACGACGAAACGGGGCTTTTCACGCGGGTAGTGGTATTCATAACGGGCATAACTGTGGGTAGGAGTGTTCTCCCAGAAGATGCGCTGCTCCAGGATGGTCTCTCCATATTTGCCTTCAGGGTTGCTCAGCCCGTAGAGCCTTTCCGTAACGTAAGGCTGTCGCTCATCCCAGAAGCCAAAGGCGAAGCACACCGTTTCCTGCAGGTCAGCCCAGCCGGCGATGCCGTCCTCACCATATTTGTACTGGGTGTCCATCGCCATGTCATAGGTGAAACCCCACCCATCGCCTTGCACTGCCTCCCTGGGATTGCCCCATTCCCTTTCAGCCATGTAAGGTCCCCATAGCACGCTCAAATCATTCATTGTGGGCAGTTGTTCTGTCCATGGTTCGAAATTCATGGCAATGAGCGGCTTTGGGCCTGTCCATTTGCGCGTTGGAAGCGGCGTGGGCGATGGCGCGGCTGTGGGGAGGGCGGGACCACAGGCAGCAATGGACAGGATCAGCAGGACAATGGACACAAAACGCTGGAAATATTTACCAGACATGCTTTTCTCCTTGAATACATCTGCTCAGAGCCAAACTCTTTTGATATTATACCACAGGTCTTCCATAGTATTGGTGATGCGGCTTGAGTGTATATGATGCGGCAAGGTTGAAAGGAAAACCTGGACATTTTGTGCGTCCGGATGTGTGAAAGCGGCGGACTGTGGTCCGTCTGGGGCGAGATAGCGCACACTCGTGCTTGGCGTGGACCACAGTCCACGCCGAGTATGAGACTGCTCCGGGTGGACCACCCACCGTCCACGCTTATCCATATTCTGCCCCCAAACTGAGCTGTACCCTGTTCTCTCACACAGTTTGACTTTCGGCACGCTCTGTGGTATGATATTCATGTAAACTGAATAGTTGATTGCCGTGGGGAGCTCGGTGAGCCGGGCTGAGAGGATGGCCGTAAGCCATCGACCCCTTGAACCTGACCTAGGTAATGCTAGCGTAGGGAGGTAGTGTTGGTGCTGGAATGCCGCTGGCCTTGTCTGGGTCAGCGGCATTGTTTTTGGGAGGTCAAGGGTAGGCAATGAACACACAACTGCTATGCAGGCCGCCATCGGAACACGCTTTTGATGCAGTGGCTGCGCTGTATGATTCGTGGTTTGCGGTCCCGCTGGGGCGGACGGTGGACGAACTGGAAAAGGACCTGTTGTACCGCCTTGCTCAACTGCACAGTGGCGAACGTGCGCTGGATGTGGGCACGGGCACAGGCCATTTTGCCGTTGATTTAGCCCATCGTGGGCTGGTTGTCGTGGGTGTAGACCTTTCATCGCCCATGTTGGCTGTCGCAAAAAGCAAAGGTTCAGCAGTCCATCTGCTCCGGGGGGACGCTGCCGCACTGCCGCTGGCGGCAGAATCGTTTGATTTGGTGCTTTCGGTTACGGCACTGGAGTTTGTCGCCTGCCCCGAACGGGCTGTCCAGGAGATGTGGCGAGCAGTGCGCCCAGGCGGGCGGCTGGTGGTGGGAGTGCTCAATGCGCTCAGTCCTTGGGCGTGGGTGCGACGGCGCGAGAGCAAGAAGCAGGAGACGCCGTTCTCCCATGCACACTTTTTCTACCCCTGGGAGTTCGTGCGGCTTTTGCGCCGTTTGGGTGCAGTAACCTGGAGCAGTTCCGTTTTTATTAGCCCACATGGCGCGGGATTGCGTTGGGCATGGGGTTTGGAACGGGTTGGACGAACCGCTTTCCGACCCTTTGGAGCATTGTTGGTAGGGAGGGTAACGAAGTGGCCATCAGCGCACAGGTAAGCGTTTATCCACTGGGTCAGCAGGACCTTGCGCCAGCGATCGAGGCAGTCTGGCAGGTCTTCCAAAAGCATGGATTGTATTACGAACCTGGGATCATGAGCACACTGGCGCAAGGAGAGGAGGAAGCCGTGTTTGTCGCATTGCGCGAAGCCTTTCATGCGGCAAGCCAATACGGAGCGACCGTGATGGTGGCTACGGTATCCAATGCCTGTCCGCGCTTGCCGCCCAAGAGGGAGAGGGCGCACCATGTCTAAAAAATCCAAGAGGCTGCTCGCGCAAGCGGTCCAGGAATACCTGCCACCAGCCCTTCTCATCGCTCTGTTCCTAGCAGTATGGCAATGTGCAACGTGGCTGTGGCGCATCGAAGCATATTTACTGCCCTCGCCATGGCGCATTGTCCAGGCAGGTGTACAGGCCCGTGGCTTGCTCAGCGAACACGTGCAGCAAACGCTGCGCGAGACGCTGCTGGGCTTTGCAGCAGCACTGGTCAGCGGACTGATCCTGGCGCTGGCGATAGACCTGTCTTCCTTCCTGCGGCGCGCACTGTATCCGCTGCTGGTGGTGACGCAAACGGTGCCCATCATGGCCATTGCGCCGTTGCTGGTCATCTGGCTAGGCTATACCATCTGGCCCAAGATCATCGTGGTAGCGCTGGTATGCTTTTTCCCCATCGTCGTGACCACCGCCGATGGCTTACGCTCGGCGGACCCAGAGTTGCTGGCATTGTTGCAAGCCATGGGGGCGTCGCGCAGGCAGGTGTTTTTGAAAGTACGTGTGCCCGGTGCGTTACCTGCGGTCTTTTCCGGTATTAAGATCGCCATCACCTATAGCGTCATTGGCGCCATCATCGGCGAGTGGGTAGGGGCGAGCAAGGGGTTGGGCGTGTTCATGTTGCGCGCATCCAATTCCTTCCGCACGGATTGGGTTTTCGTCGCCATTGCCATTAGTTCTTTGCTCAGCATTTTGCTTTTCCTGGCAGTGGCGGTCATCGAGCGCTTGGCTCTGCCTTGGTACTATACCTCTGCCCGTGCAGAACGCTGGGAGGAGATGTCGGCATGATGCGGAAATATTTCGCTTTGCTCAGGATGCGTATGCGGGTGTTGAAAAAGTCCTTCCAATGTCATGCTGAACCTTCGCCCTGAGCGAAGGGAAAGCGAAGGGGGAAGTGAAGCATCTCGCAGTACTTGGGAAAATACGGCTAAAGTTACGCGAGCCCCTTCGCTCAGGGTGACGAGATTTTCAACACTCTCTTCATATTCAAAAAGGAGGTGGATATGTCCAGGAAATGGTTGTCAATCGGGATAACTTTGCTGCTCGTCAGCATAGCCGTTGGCTGTGCTACAGCGCAGCCCACTCCCACTCCACAGCCTACAGCGACGCCCAAGCCAATTAAGGCGATCCTGTCCCTGGATTGGGTGCCCAACACCAACCACACGGGCTTTTATGTGGCTTTGGAGAAGGGGTGGTATGCGGAGGAAGGGATTGACTTGGAGATTCAGATTCCTTCTGACCCTGCCGCGGCGCTCAAGCAGGTTGCTTATGGCAACACGGAGTTCGGCGTCAGCTTCCAGGAGGAAGTAACCATTGCCCGCTCCAATGACATCCCTGTGGTATCGCTGGCTGCGATCATCCAGCACAACACGTCGGCTTTCGCTTCGCTGGCAGAGACGGGCATCCAGCGGGCGAAAGACATCGAGGGCAAGCGTTACGCTTCGTATGGATTGCCCATCGAGCGGCCTATCTTGGGGCAGTTGATGGCTTGTGATGGCGGTGACATCAACAAAGTAGAGTTCATTGACGTAGGCTTTGATGCCTTCCCTGCCTTGCTTGGCAAACGGGTTGACCTGGCGTGGATTTTCATGGCTTGGGATGGCATACAGGCGGAGATTAAGGGCATCCAGTTGAACCTCCTGCCCCTGTACGGCAGTTGCGTGCCGGATTATTACACGCCACTGATCATCGCCGGGGAAACTACCATTGCTAACAAGCCGGACCTGGTGCGGCGCTTCATGAGGGCTACCGTGCGCGGCTATGAATACGCCATCGCTCATCCAGAAGAATCTGCGGAGATCCTGCTGCGCGCCTCGCCGGAGACCGATCCTGAGTTAGCCCGTCGCAGCCAGAAGTGGCTCAGCCCCCGCTATCAGGACGATGCGCCGCGCTGGGGGGTGCAAAAACTCGAGGTGTGGGAAGAATTCGCCAAGTTCATGTACGACAATGGGCTAATCGCCAAGCCCATTGAGGCACAGAAAGCCTTTACCAACGACTTTTTGCCGTGATGGACAGGGCGTGTAACGGGCTTGGGCTGGATTACGGTCCAGCCCAAGCCCAGACCGCAGTCTGCACGGAGCGGGGATGCTGAACCGTGTTTCGCGTAAACTGGACCACGGTCCAGCCTATGCGCGGACTGTGGTCCGCGCGAAGCACAACAAGGCGGCTCGACTTAGAGGTGTTGAAAAAGTCCTTCCAATGTCATGCTGAACCTTCGCTCAGGGTGACAAGATTTTCAACACTCTCGGACTTACAGCCCTTACTAATCTGAAGTTTGTTACATTTCAGAAGCGCGTGCTACTAGTCTGAAGAAGGGCGGCAAGGAGCAGGTTCTATGAACGATGCGCCAACGTGCAAAGTAGAAATACGCGATGTTTATAAGGCTTACCGGGTGGACGGGCAGCCAACCGAGGTGCTGGCAGGCGTGAGCCTGTGCGCTGCTGCGGGCACCTTCGTAACCATCATTGGCCCTAGTGGCTGTGGCAAGAGCACCCTCTTCAGCATCATCTGCGGGCTGCAGCAACCAGACCGCGGCGAGATCCTTTTCGATGGGGTGCCGGTCAGGCAACGCCTGGGGGCAGTGGGTTACATGCCGCAACGCGATTTGCTGCTGCCCTGGCGACGGGTGCTTGATAACGTCATCCTGGGGCCGGAGATCCATGGTGAGGATATAGCCGTTGCCAAGCGTGAAGCACGCGACCTGTTGCCACTTTTCGGATTGGAAGGCTTTGGCGACAGCTACCCCGCAGCGCTTTCGGGCGGCATGCGCCAGCGTGCTGCCTTGCTGCGCACCTTCCTGTGCCGCAAGGACATCCTGCTCCTCGATGAACCGTTCGGAGCGTTGGATGCCATCACGCGCAATGGGCTCCAAGAATGGCTGCTGGAAGTATGGCAGCGCTTTCGTTACACAATCCTGTTCATCACGCACGATGTAGAGGAAGCGGTCTTTCTGTCGGACAAGGTCTATGTATTGAGTGCGCGGCCGGCGCAGGTGCGTCGAGAAGTGCGCATCACATTGCCGCGCCCCCGTCAACGCGCCATGACCCTGACAGCAGAATTCGCAGCTTTCAAGCAGCAACTGTTGGAAGCACTACAAGACAGCCCCCATAGCCAGGTCTCCACTACTTGATGAATCGGCTTGATTGAGGTACATTAGGGCTAGGCAGGTTTTCTTGGCGGGGCATCCGCTTTGCCTAGTCAATTGCCATTGTTGGAGGGGATATGCGCGCGATCATCGTGGCTAACGGTCATGTCGAGGAAGGGGAGAACTACAGTGGATTGGTCCGGGCAGGAGATTTGGTCATCGCTGCCGATGGAGGGACGGTGATCGCGCTGCAACTCGGCCTTGAACCGCAGGCGGTGGTGGGGGACCTGGACTCGCTGCCGCTGGAAGTGCGTCGCGAGTTGGAAGAGCGTGGTTGTCAGTTTCTGCATTACCCCGCCCGTAAGGATGAAACGGATACGGAACTGGCTATCCGCTATGCACTGGAGCAGGGGGCAGAAGAAATTGTGCTCCTCGCTGCCACCGGCGATCGCTTGGACCACACGCTAGCCAATGTCTTTTTGTTGGGTATGCCACAACTTAGGGGCAAGAAAGCGTGCATCCTCACAGGGCGCACGGAGGTTTGGTTGCTGCGCGGTGGGGAGGAACTGACAATCCAGGGGCAGCCCGGCGCCATTGTAACCCTGTTACCTGTGGGCCAGGATGCTGTGGGCATCCACAGCAGTGGGTTGGAGTGGGCGTTGCGTGATGACACGTTGCGCTTTGGGCTTGCCCGTGGGGTGAGCAACGTAATGACTGCGGAGAAGGCACAGGTTTCGCTGCGTGCGGGCTTGCTGCTCGTCTTCAGAGTTCAGGAGAAGGGAGTGGCTGGGGAACGGAAAGCAGATCAACTGGTCGAGGTATGCAAGGAACAGGGGCACCTACGGGCAAATGTCATCAAAGCCAAACTGGAAGCGGCAGGCATCCCAGCCATTCTGTCGTATGATGCAGCCAGCCTGGTCTTTGGCCTCACTGTAGATGGCATCGGCGAGGTGCGCATTCTCGTGCGTCCTGGGGACGCCGAGGAGGCGAGGAGGATCCTGGCTGAGGAGCAAACAGAAGGGGAAGCAGAGGAGGAAGGTTTGTCGTAGGCATCTACGATGACCTACTCAATAATTGTCCGATACAAGCCAATACCCGCTAGCGCTTTTGATTAGCTTTTGGGCAGTATGAACCTTAGGCTTTCCCATACTTTTCTTGGGATTCTGTTACAAATAGCCTGAGCTGCTGCAATCTGTTTGCATCACTTAGAGAGAGTTTTGCACGTTCTATTTCAGCGCTGGCTCCAACGTATGACGAAAGATCGGCCATTTCCTCAAGGGCTCCTGTAAGTGTGATGGCTATACTGCTGCTGTTCCCATCAGTGACCGCCTTGGTATAATACTCAGCGGTTTTCCCCATAATGATGGTGAATATATCCACTTCATTAATGGGCATTCCCGATTCTAGTGTGCGCCTAGTCCACATAATAGCATCTTCCAGGATCAAGTTTTTCAGATTTGCCCAATTCGTTTCTATCCCTGGGCTTGGTTGTTTACGGCAAACTAGCACACAATCATAGCGTATATTCCCTTTGCTGCTATGGAATCCGCTTTTCCCTTCTGAGCGCACAACAGGTGTTGCAGCGATGTAAAAGCCTGCGTCTAACAATAAGCGGGTGATGCTCTCCCATGCCCAAGTTTTGTTGTGGTGAAATGTAAAGATAAGTAATCCATCATCTTTCAGCACTCGGTGACATTCAGCAAATACACGGTGCAATCTAGCGGCAAAGAATTCAGTAGTCTTGCCCAGCTTATCGTTCTTCACGATCTCTGCGGGGTGACCGGATAACTCGTTTTCAAACCATGGGTACTCATTTTTCAATGCGATCCGCAGCCAGACATAGAAAAAGTCGGCAAGCTCAGAATACTGCACGTTGTCGAAGTAAGGCGGGTCTGTAATCACAGCATCAACGGATTGATCGGGAATGAAGGATAGGTCTTCGGAGCTTTGGCAGCGCAACAGTGCAGATCGATCGGTACGCTCCAACTCACCAAAATTGCTGACCAAGCGTCCCTCGATACGCTCGTTGCCCGTGCGCTTGCTGTAGCGCTGGCCGCGCCAGTTCGCTAATCGTTCGTACGGTGCTTGACAGTATGCTTTGGCTCGACGCACCTTTTCAAAACATTTGGCAAAAGTTCCACGTCCAAATACAGTACCCCATACATTGTTCTCTGCTGGTCGCTCAATCGGGTGGTAGGCATGCAATCCAAAAAACAGGGAAATCTTATGCCATTCAATTTCGTACTTGCAGAACATGTTATTTGAATCCAAGCAATCGGAAAACGCAATGAGCATTAGTTCCCGGATGTTTTGTTCTGGTATCTTCATGATCTCTTCGAGTAATATGGATAGGCAAAGCAACTGTCGCTCGTTAAACATGTGCCAGAAATGAGTGTAACCATGGTTAACGGGGCGAGGATCGCTACGTCCTTCCGTAGGAATCTTCTGACGCGGAAACAGGAGATGCTCTTTCTGTCGCTCAAATTCTGCCTTGGCTTGCTTCCAGTTTTCTAGATCCTTTTCATCCACGCGTTTAAAAAAGCGATCACCGCATAGTTCACAATAACCCTCTAGCGCGTGCAACTCCATATCAAGGGCTGACCTTTTGCGCTTTACAGCGTCCAGAATGCTCTGTTTCTTGCCACATTCTGGGCATCGGAAAACGCCATACCCCGATATACCCTTGCGGGGATCGAAAATTTGACCGCATTCATGGCATCTCGTGTGGGGATCATATCCCGCAGTCTCAACCACTTGCAGGCAGTTGGGGCATAGGCAAATATTCGTGTGATCACGGCGCGACAGCTCATAGTTTGGAAAAAGCTTTACCTGAGCGCCGCAGTTGCTGCACTCTGCTACTTTTACCCAGAAGTAATACATCACTGTGGCTTCGTGTCCCTTTGGACACGTTGTGCGATAATATGCTTGGATTCTCTTGCCTGCGGTTTGTTCGAGCTCGTGAAATGCCCTATCCAAGGCGGCCAGGTCTACTGGCTCGATTTCTTTCTTCGTCACAAACCAGGCGACAGGGTTGACATCAATGCCAACAACCTTGCAGCTGAGCCGTAATGCCTCCACAACAGTAGTACCACCACCCATGAAGGGGTCGAGGATGATTTTCCCTTGTAGGTCAGCGCCTTCACAAAACTTGCGCCAGATGCTTGTTTCTGATTCGCTCTCTGGGCTGAAGGTAGAAAGGGTGATCATTCGGAACACGCTGCCTAATCGCCGCGCCCACCATTTGTGCATTTGGTAGACCGGCTTTTTCGCATTGCCCTCAGCCATTGCCACAGGATTTAACTTTTCAACAGGCAGATTCTTCTCAATAAAGGTCATTGCCATCTCATGAGTTGAGCCGTAGCAAATTTTCCCACATGATATCGCCGCTCTTTCCATATAATTCTTCAAACTGCCCTTGCAGCTCGTCGATCTTTGCCTCCAGGATGTCGGACAGAGTCTGTCCAAAGGCATTTCTGAATTCTTCTCCTACCTGTGCAGCGATCCGGTAAATTTCAATGATACACTCTGGGTCATCGGAGATAAATTCCCAGAAGTCGCGGCCTGTCATCCAGCTAATGCCACCCTCTTCTTCCACATATTGTCGTACGATGTTGCTGACTTGTTGTTTGCTGCCATAACACATACCAAAGAGGGCAACCGAGCCGCGATTGCGCCGCTGGGCAGAGCGAAGCAGTTGTGCGATGCGAACTCCTAGGTCCTTGGGAATTGTGTTGGGGCCGCTCTTGACCTGAATGTGATAATGCCGCCCTTCTTTCGTCTTAAGGATATCTGCACCCTCAACTCCCGTGCCCTCTGAGAAGACGCTGGCTGCTTTCTGAAGGGCGAGGCCAAAAGATGTTACAGTACCGCGCTCCAATCGTTGGCTCACGAGCCATCTTACTATAGATCGAGCATCATTCAGGTCCATTTCCTTTGCTAGAAGCCGAATAAGGAAAGGGTTAATGTTCAAGTCCTTTATCTCTAGGCGGCGAATCGTGTGTGCCCTTTCTTGCAGAAACTGCTGAAAAATCTGCTCTATCCGCTTTCTTTTCGCTTCGTCCAGTGCCATTTATTCATATCCTATTGTTTCTGTTGGCTCATTGCCACGTAGCGATATTCGCGTGGGGTCTATGCCATGTTCAGAGGTGTGTTATAACTTATTATAGCATGAAGTACCTGTAATCACAAGCAGCGAAACCAGGAGAGTGTTGGGTGAATGTTTTTTGACTCATCCCCTGCTTCCCTGCTATAATCGCGCCAATGTGCGCGTTCTGTGATGATCCAAAAAGTACATTGGTCCTCGCCTCAGGCTCGCCAAGGCGCAAGGATCTTTTAGCCCTTTTGGGGTTGCCTTTTGTCGTGTATCCAGCGGATGTGGAGGAGGGGAATCATGTCGGCGAGGATGCGGCGACGATGGTGGCCCGCCTGGCGCAAGCCAAAGCACGCGCCGTGGCAGCCCGTGTGCCACAAGGCTTGATTCTAGCCGCTGACACTGCGGTTTGCTTGGATGGAGGAGTGTTAGGCAAGCCCAGTGACCCGGCGGAGGCGGTGGCGATCCTGCGCCGTCTGCGCGGACGCCCCCATCTGGTTTTCAGTGGCGTGACTTTGCTCTATACGCCTTCCGGGAGGATGCGCACAGAGCTAGCCCAGAGCACGGTGTGGATGCGCCATTACAGCGATGCGGAGATTGCCGCCTATGTCGCCACTGGCGATCCACTAGACAAAGCAGGTGCGTACGCCATCCAGTACGCCGATTTTGCCCCAGTGGCACGCATTGAGGGCTGTTATGCCAACGTCATGGGTTTGCCACTCTGTCATCTGTACCGCATGTTGCGTGAGTTTGGCATCGCGCCAAAGGAAACGCCGGTCGCCGCTTGCAATCGTTTCAACCGGCGCCAGTGCGATGTCGCTGAACAAATCCTCAATGTATAGCGGGGGCTTCGTATGAAGAGCTACGGTAGCCAGAGCATGGTCGAGCCATTGCGCAGGGTGCTGGTCAGGCGCCCCGAGCGATCTTTCGCCGAAGCGGACCCTGTACGCTGGCACTATACAGGTCGTCCCAATCTGGAAATTGCCCGTCAGGAACATGATGCCCTGGTGGCAATTCTGCGCCAGAGCGGGGCAGAGGTGCTCTACCATGACGAATTCTTGCCGGACCATGCGGATGCAATCTTTGTGCATGACCCGGCAATTGTTACCGACCGTGGCGCCGTGATTCTGAAGATGGGCAAGGTGCTGCGTGAGGGTGAGGAAGCAGCGATGGCACGCTGCTTTGAGCGGCTGGGGATACCCATTCTCTACACGCTGCACGGTGAAGCGCGGGCAGAGGGTGGCGACTTGCTATGGCTGGACCACGATACCTTGGCTGTTGGGCAGGGGTTTCGCACCAATGCCGAGGGGTTACGCCAACTGCAGGAAGCGCTGGGTGAGTTAGGCGTAAAGGTCATCCCCGTCCCACTGCCCTATTTCGGGGGTGCGGAGGCTTGTCTGCACCTCATGTCGCTCATCAGCCTGGTGGATCACGATCTGGCAGTGGCCTATTTGCCTTTGCTCCCTGTGCCTTTCTGGCAGTATCTGAAAGGGCGTGGCATGCGCTTTGTCGAGGTGCCCGAGGAGGAATTTCCCACTATGGGCCCCAATGTCTTGGCACTTGCCCCGCGTCAATGCGTCATGCTGGAGGGCAATCCCGTCACCAAACGACGGCTCGAAGAAGTCGGGTGCCGGGTGTTCACCTTCAAAGGCAATGAAATCTCGCTTAAGGCGGAGGGTGGGCCCACATGCCTGACGAGGCCCATTCTCCGTGGTTAGTCCTCGAACAGTGGCACGAACTTGAATTGGGTAACGTCCACCAAGCCCTTGTCGGTGAGCTTCAGTGAGGGGATAACCGGCAGGGCTAGGAAGGACAGGGTCATAAAGGGATCGTGCAAATCCGAGCCAAGTTCGTGGGCAACGCGCAACAACTGGTTCAAGGCAGCGTTGACTTCCTCGTAAGGGCGGTCGGACATGAGCCCAGCAATGGGCAAGGGCAATGAAGCCAGAACTTGTCCATCGGCTACGGCTACGAGGCCCCCGCGCAAGCGCTCTATCTCGTGTGCGGCAAGCAGCATGTCTTCGTCATTCGTGCCCACGATCACGAGGTTATGCGAATCATGTGCCACAGATGAGCCAAGCGCTCCGCGCTTTAGCCCCAAGCCCTTGACAAAGCCAAGCCCCAAGTTTCCTGAAGCGAGGTGACGCTCGATCACCGCCATTTTCAGGATATCCCGCTCCACATCCGACACAGCAAAACCATTCTCATTTTTGACCTCTTCCAGGAGGCTGTCGGTAACAATTTCGTTGGGGACAATGCCGATTACTTTCGCCCATTTTCCAGCAGCAGGCATTTTCAAATCATCGGATGCTTGCCAGTTGATGTTCATCGAACTGCGCAGCGGGACATCCTTGGGCTTCTGTGGGAGGGGGAGCAACTTGCCCTCCTTTGCCACCATTTGTCCGCCACGGAAAACCATCTGCACGTTGAAATCGCTCAGGTTGTCCAGGACCACCAAATCCGCGCGCATGCCTGGGCCAATGGCCCCTTTGTCTTTCAGTCCAAAATAGCGCGCCGTATTGATGGTTGCCATCTGGATAGCAATAATGGGATCCAAGCCCAGTCGGATGGCTTTGCGGATGACAAAGTTCATGTGGCCTTCATTGAGCAAATCAGGGAGATGTCGGTCATCGGTAACGAACATGCAGTTGCTGGCGTTGTTCCTTGTGACCAGGGGCAACAGGCTCTCCAAATTGCGCGCGGTGGTGCCCTCGCGTATCATAATGTGCATGCCTAACTGCAATTTCTCTCGCGCTTCCTCGACGGTGGTGCATTCGTGGTCAGAGCGAATCCCCGCAGCGATATAGGCACACAGGTCCCGTCCGGATAAGCCTGGAGCATGCCCATCAATCACCTTGCCGGCTGCCACTTTGATCTTGTTCAACACCTCCCAATCGCGGAAGATCACGCCGGGGTAGTTCATGACTTCTCCCAACCCCAGCACCCATTCGCTGCCCAACATGGCAGCCAAGTCTTCTGCCGCGAGCTTAGAACCGGCGGTCTCCATGTCCGTGGCAGGGACACAAGAGGGCAGCATGACATAGACGCTGAAAGGGGTGTACTTGCTGGATTCCAGCATATAGCGGATGCCATCCAAGCCTAGGACGTTGGCGATTTCATGGGGGTCGCAGATAACAGTGGTGGTGCCCTGTGGAACTACGACTCTGGCGAATTCGGGGACGCGCAGCATGGAGCTTTCAATATGCACATGCCCGTCTATGAAGCCGGGGCATAGGTATTGCCCCTGTAAGTCAATCACCTGGCGCGCACGGTAGTCACCGAGCCCTACGATATAACTGTGGTGGATAGCCACATCGGCAGGATGGATGTTACCGGAGAATACGTTGACGACTTGGGCGTTCTTCAGCAGCAAATCAACTTCGACTTCGCCTCTGGCGACCTGGATCAATTCTTCGAGTTGCATCTTTGCCCTCCGAACTTTTCGCCATTATACAGCAAATTGACCAGGACTGAAAAAGGCTGTCCTTTGGGGATGTACCTATGGTTTGAACATCTTTTCAATCCAGTCCTCGGGCAGGTCATGGGCTGCCCAATAGTGGTCACTCAAATCAGGGCGATAATAGCGGTCTAAGGCACTCTCATCGAATATCTCATAGGGGAATTCCAGATAGACAGGAACAGCATTGCCAGACAGTATCTCTACTGCCAGGTCAACGCAACGCAAGCCCAGATTGGCTCCACCAGTCAGTCCGATGAAATGCACGTGATGTTCTTTCGCTGTGCGCAGCCAACCGTTCCAGTCATCTGCGCCCGCGATAGGCGGAATTGCCCTGCCTTTTTCCACAAAAGCCTCAACAACGCCTTGAGCCACTACCCCGTTATTGACCAGCACCCCATCTATGGCAGAAAACTGGTTGAGAATAGCCTTCGTGGCTTCCTTTGCCGCTGGAACTGACCAGAAGCAGGTGCTTTCTTTCACCTGGCGGATGTGGGATTGTGCATCCAGAGCGCGGTGAACTCCTCGCAGCCATGCCCGGTGATCGCCTGCCGTGGGTTGGCTTGCCAAGATGGCTACATTTCCGCCAGCCATTGCGCGGGAGAGCCAGTCTGCGCAGGTGGAGCCCCGCGCTTCCTCATTGAGAGCAACCAGGCTCACGTAGGGGGCGTTCTGCGCAGTGCTGGAGGCCAAGACAACGGGAATGCCTCTGTCCATCGCTTCTTGTATCCCTTGGGCTACCGCAGCATGGTCGATGGGGTCAATCAGAAGGAGGTCAATGCCCTTTGCCAGCAATTTCTCGATATCCTGAACTTGCTTATTGGGATCCCAGTTCGCAGGAAGATCGAAATACTCTTTGAAGCGTTCCTTGTATTTCACCCGGATGCCGTACGCGATATGGGCGCTGAACATGACCATCCAAGAGGACAGGTCACCTCGCCCTGAGCGTCCGATCCGCCACGGTCCTGGTTTTTTGTAGCGCTGTGTGTCAACCCAGCCGCTAGGCACAGGGAGAGCAGAAGGGGATGGCGAAGTGCGACGGCAAGCAGGCACGAAGAGGGCTAGAGCAGCCCCCGTGGCTACCCTGATGAACTCGCGTCGGTTCATTCTCTGTTGCGTGGTTGTGCGATCTGGAGCCATTTACCCGCCTTGAGTCGGTATGTGGGCTACATTATCCTGCGAATGCTTACTGTTGTCAATTTTTCTGAGATAGGTTGAGAGTGTTAAAGTCCGCATTGTCATGCTGAGGCGAAGCCGAAGCATCTCGACGATACAGAGGTAGAGATTCTTCGCTGGCCCTTCGCCTTCCCTTCGCTTCGCTCAGGGCAAGGCTCAGGGCAAGGCTCAGAATGACATCATGGTGACCTCTGAATGTTTTTCAGCACTCTCATAGGTTCACCAAAAGCAAACTTTGCGTTCAGAGGCAGTTTGTGTTATACTGGTTTGCTGCGCGGGCGAGTGTCAGAAAACGCCATGCGTTCTATCGCGGAAAGGCTTTCGGATTACCAAGCATAGCAACAGGCTGCGAAGAGGGATATGGTGCAAGCGAGAGAATCGGTTCAAATAGCGGAAAGCGTGTCTTTAGCCAAAGAAGGTCCTTGGCCACGGCCTGCTCAGCCTCGGGAAACCGTGCAGGTGCGCTTTGCAGACGGGCGCATCTTTGAAGCGCCTGTTGGAACGACCTTGGAAGCTTTTGTGCGGGCGGCCTATCGTGAAAGTGCGGTGCCCATTGTGGCGGCACTGGTTGACCGCTGCAAGCTCTGTGAATTGACCCAGCCGGTGACGCGCGATATGGAGGTAACTCCTATTTCCACTGGCGACAGCGACGGCATGCGCATCTACCGTCGTTCGCTGACTTTTGTGCTTGTGGTTGCCATGCATCAGTTATTCCCTGGCGTGCAAGTCTATGTGGATCACTCGCTGACCTTTGGAGGGCTTTATTGTGAGGTGCAAGGACGTGCTCCGCTCACACCGCAGGAAGTGGCGCTGCTCGAGCAGCGGATGAAGGAAATTGTGGCGGATGACGTTCCCATCCGCAAGCGGCGCGTGCCGTTAGAAGAGGCAAGAGCGTTGTTCCAAGCCCGCGGTCAGGAGGACAAGGTGCGCCTGCTGCGCTACCGGCGGAAGGATTACGTTACCCTTTACCGCTTGTATGATGTGGATGATTATTTCCATGGGTACATGGTGCCTTCCACTGGTTATCTGCGCCATTTTGCACTGCAGTACTACTCCCCGGGCTTTATCCTGCGCTATCCGCGACATGAGCAGCCTACGGTTTTGCAGCCCGTTGTCGAATATCCGAAACTAGTGGCGGTTTTCCGTGAATATGGCCATTGGTTGCGTGTCCTGGGTATCAGTGATGTGGGGGAGTTGAATGACGCGCTGAGTGCAGGACGCGCCAGTGAGGTGGCATTGGTTTCTGAAGCGTTGCATGAGCAGCGTATCGCGAACATCGCGGCGGAAATCGCCAAGCGACGGGATACAGTGCGCCTAGTGTTGATCGCAGGGCCATCCGCATCGGGGAAAACGACGTTTGCCAAGCGTTTGGCAATTCAATTGCTGGCTAATGGCTTGCGTCCTGTGGCGGTGGAACTGGACAACTATTTTGTGGACCGTGAGAAGACGCCTTTGGATGAGCATGGCCAGTATGATTTTGAGCATTTGTGGGCTGTGGATTTGGAATTGCTCAATGAACAATTGCTGAGACTGCTGGCTGGCCAGGAAGTGCAGTTACCGCGCTATAACTTCCAACTGGGCAAGCGCGAAAAAGGCGAATGGTTAAAACTGAGCGAAGAGCATGTGATTTTATTGGAAGGCATCCATGGACTGAATCCTGATTTGGTGCCCAATGTGCCCAGAGAGCGTATCTATCGCATCTATGTTTCTGCGCTGACGCAATTGAACTTGGATCACTATAACCGCGTACCCACGACAGAGACACGCCTCATTCGCCGCATTGTGCGTGATGCCCGAGAGCGGGGCTACTCTGCGCTGGATACGCTCCGCCGCTGGGAGAGCGTGCGCAATGGCGAGAAGCGTTGGATTTTCCCCTATCAAGAGCACGCGGATGTCATGTTCAACTCTGCCCTTGCCTATGAATTGTCCGCATTGAAATCCCTCGCCGAACCCTTGCTCTTCCAGATTGAGCCCAATGCCCCAGAATATGTCGAAGCCCGTCGCCTGTTGGCTTTGTTGCATTGGTTCTTGCCCTTCCCGCTAGAACTTGTCCCATCGAACTCGATTCTACGCGAGTTCATCGGCGGTTCCAGCCTGCAGCATTTTACTGTCTGGCGACAGGGGACCTCGTCCAGCGGGGGGAACCATTAACCTCGTCCAAAACGCAATCATTTCTGAATCAAAGGGGATCGATTGATGCAGCCAATGTTCCTTATCCATGTAGTTCCTTCCTTGCCACCAGCCCTTGGGGCTCTAAAGGAGTTGGCGTATAACTTGTGGTGGACTTGGAATCCAGAGGCGATTGAGTTATTCCGCCGTTTGGACCGCGAGGGATGGGAGGCTTCTGGCCACAATCCTGTGCGCATGCTGGGCATGATTGAGCAAGACCGTCTCACGGCAGCTGCACATGATGACGGTTTCCTGGCTCACCTAGAGCGGGTCTACGCAGATTTCCGGCGCTACATGACAGCCACGAATACCTGGTACCACAAGAATCATGGCGCCCCACCTGATCCGTTCATCGCCTATTTTTGCTTTGAGTACGGGCTTACGGAATGCTTGCCCGTTTACTCAGGAGGCATGGGAGTGCTGGCTGGCGACTATCTCAAGTCTGCCAGTGACCTTGGGTTGCCGTTAGTGGCAGTTGGTTTGCTCTATCAGCAGGGATACTTCCGCCAATATCTCAACGCAGATGGCTGGCAAGGTGAGCTCTACCCAGAGAATGACTTTTACACCATGCCTGTGCGACTGGAAAAGCGCAATGGCGCGCCGGTAACGATTGAAGTGGAGTACCCGGGACGACGAGTTGTTGCACATGTTTGGCGCGTGCAGGTAGGGAGAGTCGCCTTGTATCTCTTGGATACGAATGTCCCACAGAATCAGGCGGATGATCGCCGCATCACCCATCAGTTATACGGCGGTGATTGTGAGATGCGCATCCGTCAGGAGATTATGCTGGGGATAGGTGGTTTGAGGGCGTTACAAGCGCTGGGCATCAAGCCCCGTGTCTGTCACATGAATGAAGGGCATTCTGCCTTCTTGGCAGTTGAACGCATTAGGCAGTTGGTGCATGACCATGGTTTGACTTTTGCGGAGGCAAAGGAGGTGGTCTGTGCAGGGGGCGTCTTTACAACCCATACCTCCGTTCCGGCAGGCATTGATCTCTTCCCCCCACATTTGGTGGATCAGTACCTAGGGCATTACTACGATTCGCTGGGCATTTCTCGTGCTGACTTCCTGGCACTGGGGCGGTTGAACCCTGTGAACCAGGATGAACCATTGAATATGGCTGTTCTTGCCCTACGCTTGGCGGCGCAGAGCAATGCGGTGAGTCAGCTACATGGCCGAGTTTCACGCCGGCTGTGGCAAAATGTCTGGCCAGGGGTACCTGAATGGGAGGTGCCTATTCTTGCTATTAGCAACGGGGTTCACACTCCTTCCTGGATCTCACAAGATATGGCTGCCCTTTTTGATCGTTATCTGGGTCCCCATTGGAGAGAAAGGCCGGCCGACCAGACAATCTGGGAAGCAGTAGAGGAGATCCCGGATGAGGAGCTGTGGCGCCTACATGAGAGGCGGCGGGCGCGCCTGGTGGCTTTTACCCGCCGTCGGCTGCGCGCACAGTTGGAGGGGCAGGGTGCGCCACCGGCTGAGATTACGCGTGCGACGGAGGTACTCAATCCAGAGGCGCTCACCATTGGCTTTGCCCGTCGTGTTGCGTTGTACAAGCGCCCCACGTTGTTGTTGCGCGATCCTGAACGGCTGGCGCAGATTTTGGAAAACAAAGAACGGCCTGTGCAGGTTATTTTTGCCGGCAAGGCGCACCCTCAGGATAATCCTGCCAAGGAACTGATTCGAGAGTTGATCCACCTGACCCGTCGCAATGGGTTGGAGAATGTGGTTTTCATCGAGGACTATGATTTGAATGTAGCGCGCTACTTGGTGCAAGGGGTGGATCTGTGGCTGAACAATCCGCGTTTGATGCAAGAAGCGAGTGGCACAAGCGGTATGAAGGCAGCGGCTAATGGAGTGCTAAACCTCAGTGTGCTGGATGGCTGGTGGGCGGAAGCCTATCATCCGGACATCGGCTGGGCGATTGGCCGTGGTGAAGTGTACGAAGACTTGAATTACCAGGATGAGGTGGAGTCAAACGCCATTTACAACCTGCTGGAGAAGGAAATCGTGCCCCTGTTTTACACCCGCGGGCAGGACGGATTGCCGCGTGGTTGGATTCGCCGCATGAAGGATGCGATGCGCACGGTCATCCCCATGTATAACACCAATCGCATGGTCATGGAGTATATGGAGCACCTCTACCGGCCTGCCGACAGGCGGTATCAGCGTTTGACAGCGGACAATTTTGCGCGTGCCAGGCGTTTGGCAGACTGGAAAGCATTGCTGCGGCAGCACTGGCCTGAGATACGGATTGTAGGGGTGGAGACGGATGCTTCTGGGGAGATCGCCGTAGGCGCTGAACTGGAAGTGCGTGCCAGCGTGGATTTGGGCCATCTGACCCCGGATGACGTCTCCGTAGAACTGTATGAAGGAGCCCTGGACATGGATCAGAAAATCGTAGAAGGTCAAGCCATACCCATGTCCTATGCGGGGATGCAAAAGGGCCTCTCGCTATTCGTAACCAAGGTTCGTTTCCACAGCAGTGGACGGCGCGGATATACCCTGCGTGTCCTGCCACGCCACGAGGATTTGCCGAATCCCTTTGAGCCGAGGCTCATCCTCTGGGGAGCGTGAGACAAACCACAACCCCGGATTCGCTGCGAGTCCGGGGTTGTTTCATTTTGTATCCCTATTCCGTACGTTATGATGTAGCCGGTTGGTTAGTAACCCTATGGAGGATAGCCTCCGCCTGTGCCTGTATATCGCGCAAGCGCTGGGCTACTTCTGTTCGTTCTTGGGCATCCAGGTCTTCAGCCAGAGCCTGCAGAATTTCCAAAAAGTCCGCATTCCATTCTGCGCGTCTCTCTTCCAAGAGTTTCTGTGTCCCCTCGGGGTAGTCGGTGGAAACCAGTTCGTTGACTAGGCGCAGTTCGGCTGGTAGTGATTCCTGGAGGATCTTGCGTGTGATTTCGTTGATTTCTGCCAGTCGCTGTGCATCCTCTGTAGCTCCTGCCTGCTGAGCATTGCGCAAGGCTGTTCCCAGGATTGCTAGGAACAGGGCATCGAGGTCGTCTCGCCTCGCGCGCAAAACCTCAGCCGGGTCTGCGCTGTTCAGAGCCTCTTGAAGCAGTTGTATCTTGCTCTCGCGCACTGCTTGTGCTTCTCGATCCAGTTGTTCGGTCATCTCGAGCAACTCGTTGCGCAACCCGCGCAGTGCCTCAGCCTCTTCTGGGGTAGCCTTTTCGATGCGCCTGGCTAATTCTTGGAAAAAGGCATAGTCCAGCAAATGGCGATTGTATACGACGAGAGCCCAACGGGTTTCTTTATCTTTGGCTGCGACAAATCTATTGACCACTTCTTCGGTGGGTGTGTCCATGGGCAGCGGTTCTGGCAAAGCAATGGGTACGCGCTCTAATAACACATCGCGCAGTTGCAATAGCCTTTCGGTCAGCTGCTGCTGGCCCGCCATTGCGCTGCTCTCGGCGGCCGAAGCTAAGAGAAGGAGGAATGGATAGTCAATCGCTGCCTTATTTTGCTCAATCAGGGCGTGCAGTTGCTCTTCATTGTCCAATGCATTCAGCAGGTCTTGTAGCAGGCGATTTTTGGCACGTTGCTCCTCGATCATTTCTTTGGTCACGCCATCAGCCCTGAGGATTTCGTCTATCAGCCCTTGCCTCGTGAGCACCGTGCGTGGGTTCAGGAAGTAGCCTTTGCGCTCTTCTGGCGGCACAATGCTCATCAGGGCATTCACCAGGTTACCTGTGAGGCGTTCGCGTTCTGCCATAGGCAGGTTCAATTCTGGTGGGATAAAGAGCAGGAGCAGCTCTTTGCTGGGGTCATGATAAAGCAGGGGTGCGTTCACCACACCAGGCGTGCCACAGGAGGGACAGACCACCGTGTTCAATTGTCCGCGTAGCAGCAAGGCTTTGAGCCGAGGGTCTTGGCCCACATCCACGATGCTTTGCACCTGAGCGACATATTTTGTGCCACAATTGGGGCAGTTAATCTGAATGGGTAAAGTCGGTATCATGTATACTCCTATTTTGGAAAATTATACTGCCAAATTCGTCAAATATACAAACCAGGCTGTGTTGAGAATTTTGAATATTGAGTACCGGTAGCTGTTGCGGATCGGGGGCGTCGGATTACTACTACTGCTGTCGGCTTTGCTGAGTGGTGTGCCAGCGCTGGCTGTGCTGGCTTGCGTCGTTAGTGGCGTCGTAGCCATGTTCTTCTGTCAAAATGCTACCGGCAACCGGGATAGTTGGGCCTGGGTTTAGGCACTGATTCCGGGATTCGTCAGCATAGGCATTATGCTGATGGGTCTATTCAGTGGCAAACTATGCCAGGTGATTGACTCGGAATTGTGGTTGCTGGTGATCGGTGCAGTACTGACTGCCGTATCTGGCACGCTGCTCTGTGGCCCCAATGTGTTCGGTACCTACTGGCCCGTGCTTCTCATCGCCTTGGGCACGCTCATGCTGATGCTGGGATTGACCGGTAGAGGAAACTAGCCATGCTCTTTAGATACCAACTTGGCCGTCGCACCCGAAGGATGAGTCTGCAGCAACTCAGTCAGCTTGAAGCCACGGATGCGCATGCTGAGCAGAGCCAGCGCATCGCCTACCGCAGCATGAGCGAGAGAACTCCCGAATGGGTAAACTCCTTCCCCTTCCGCACTGGCATCCGTTTGGATCAGAACCACTATGTCGCTGCACTTAGCCAGCTCCGACTCGGCATCAGAAGTCCAGCTCACTACCTTGGCCCCACGTTGCCGGGCGATAGCCACGAACTGATTTAATTCTGCACTTTGCCCAGCCTTGGACAAGGCGATCACCACATCACCAGGCACGATTGCAGCGGAAGACCCGTGTAGGGCATCAGCAGGATGCACATAGAACGAAGGCGTACCGCAGCAAGACAGGAGATGGGCCAGACGGCGGGCGATGGTGCCAGATGTGCCTGCACCGGATATCAGCACCCTGCCCCTGCACTCACTAACTAGGCGTACAGTCTGGACGAAGGAATCGCCCAGCTGATCTGCTAAATGCAAAAGGGCGAGTCCTTCTGCCCTGATGACCTCTCGAGCCTGTGTCAGAATGTCATCTGCTTTCATGTTCGTCTCGCTTGTGCTGGTCCTTATTTGACAGGCAACGACAATGCTAGTCCAACAAACCCGTCACGGCAACTGCGCGAACAGGCGAACCTGTACCCAGGTAGATCTTAAGCGGCAAAGCAGCGGGGCTCTGCATATCCATGCCGATGACTTCTGGCAGCGAGTGGAAACGCGCAAATACCGTCTGCCCCTTCATCCGCTCGGCGTGTGTCACTTTGCCATTGGCATCGGTTGTAAGTAGTACTACAACCCCTGCGCTGATTCGTCCTGCGGACGAGCCAGCGCCTAGATAACCATCCTTGGCTAAAGCGGCTAGCTCGGAAAATCGCCTTCGGTAGTTCTGCATCTGTACCATCGTCAGGATTGCCTGCAGCCCCCACGCTGCCGCAATGAACAGAAGGAAATGCTTCCAGTTCATGTGGCCGCTATGCTCCCCACTGCATCGCGTAACTCTCGCAATCTCTGTGTCAAGTTTTTGTTTTTATGTAATGTACTACCGAAAACGACAGAGGTTGCGCCTGCTGCCACTGCGGACGCCGCAGTTTCGGCAGACAACCCACCTGCCACCTCAATATCTAGTGCCAAACCATCCTGCTTCATAAGAGCACGAATTGCTTTCACTTTACTCATAGACTGCGACACAAAATGCGCGCCAGCGGTCGCTTCGCCATACGCTCGACTTAAGACCAAAACGCTGTCTACGAACGGCAATATCTCGACAATAGCCGAAAGCGGTGTGCCCAGCGCAATGCTGATGCCCGCCTTCAGCCCTGCATTGCGTACCAATGAGATGCCCTCAAACAGCAATGGAGTAGATTCAGCCGGAATAAAGATTAAATCAGCTCCTGCGGTGGCTAGTGCGGTAACAAACTGTTTCAGCTCAACCACCGCCAGATGGACTTCGAATGGCTTGCCTGTCAAATGCCGCACTGCTTGTAACGCTCGGGGCGGAAACCCTAGTTCGGGAATGAAATGGCCATCGAACACATCCCAGTGATAGAAGTCTATTCCTGCCTGATCTAGTTCGGCAACCACATCGGCAAGGTGACCATGATCTGCGTTGAATATCGCGGACCCAATGCGCACTGACTTTGTTGCAGACATCTCAGTTACTCCTAGGTGAGCTGTGCTCATATCGTCTCACTACTTACTTAAACTCTGCGAAATGGATTGCAGGTTTTGCCACGTTTCGCGCAGCACCGGAATGCCCTTAACTAGTCTTCGCTGCTTGGTTCGATACTCAATTTCTCCTGGTAAGAAGATCTCTTCTACCCCAGGCAGGCGCTCAGAGGATTTCAACTTACAGATCAGGTCATCCACTTTGGCCTTAAACTCATCGAGTGGGGTAAAAGCGGTGATGTCCACAACCGCCATGAAAACACCCAGATGCTGAACCTTGGTAAACTGGGAGCCAAAGGCCGGCAGATATGGCCCAAAGTTTTCGGTTCCGGTCAGGATACCAGCCAGGATCGTATTCACCACCAACATGCCATACCCCTTGGGCCCACCAATGGGTTGTAACAGAAACTCTTTACGTTTCTCCAGTGGGCCAACGATGACTTCGGGATCAGTAATGGATTCGCCTGTGTTGGCATCCACGACCCACCCTTCAGGAATGCGCCTCCCTTGGGCCGCAGCTTTGATGACTTTGGCCTTCGCTGCCACGCTGATTGCCATATCCAGCACAATGGGCAGTTCTTCGCCAGCGGGAATGCCTACAGCGAATGGGTTATTGCCCAACATCGGCACTTTACCACCCCAAGGGGCGAGATTAGCGTGTGTATCAGTCACAATGTAGCCAATCAGGTCCTTTTCCACAGCCTGGATGACATAGTAACCCATGCACCCGACATGGTTCGTATTGCGCAAGCCAACCAGGGCTACACCGCTTTCTTTAGCCTTGATAATACAGCGCTCCATAGCCTTGGCCGCAGTAATATGGCCCAGGCCATTATCTCCATCGAGCACCAGAGTTGTGGGCGTCTCCTTGATCACCTTCATCTGAGGGCGCAAGTTGATCAGTCGATTCTGGATCTTTTTCACATAGTACGGCACCAGGAGGGCGCCATGCGTGTCGATGCCCCTCAGGTCTGCATCTACCAGGATCCTTGCCTGGTAAGCGGCATCTTCCGCTGGGACCCCTAACCTGACGAAAATCTCGGCGATCAAATTCTCAAGCTGGGTAGCAGAAACAATGATCGTATCATCGTTGGCCAATTTCACCGTTCTCCTTCAATCCATAAATCAAAGTAGACTGTATAGCCGTGCTTCAAGGCAGCGCGAACAAGTTGCTCAATTGCGCAAGAACAACATCGTTCGTCTCTGCATTTCCTTCGATAGCAATCACGCGCACTGGCCATGCGTCAAGGCCCACAATGCGCATTGGCAGAGCAATGAGGAAGACGCGTTTCTGGGTCAATTCACCCAAATGCCCCATACACTCAATGACCGGAATAGGGTCTTCACGATCGAAAAAGATGAAATGATTGGGTTCATGCTCTGCGCCCCCGCGCACCTCAAAGCCAGAACTATCGGTACCCAAAGCACTGATCTTGCGGTCATTAGCCAGCCAATCTGCAGCTTTCTTAGTAACATAGGGCCGATCGTGTGAGTTTGGCGTGCGGTACAGGTTGTCTCTGCCTGTCCAGGTGATGACAATATCCCTTTCGCGGATGTCTGCTGCCATGAAATCCTCGATATCTATTGGCTCATTGGTTTGCTTGTGCCGCAGGTCTACAATCGCTGCTTCCCCAACCAAACGCCTAAGGGGCAAAGTTGAGATATCCCGCCCGTTCGGTAAGAAATGCAGAGCGTATTCCACATGCGTGCCCACATGCGACCAAAGAGCAACTTCATAAAGAATTGAGCCAGGACCAGTACGCTCCTTCTGGGGCTTGATCTCGAGTTTGTATTGCTCTTTCCCTGGATAAAGCACATGCGAAAGCTCTACTACGCGAGTGCTTAGGCTAACCGCACCTGAACAACACACTTCTTGAGGGCTATTTGTCATTGTTACCATGTGATTTTCTCCTCTGCTTTCTGGGTTTGTGGTATAGGACCTCGCCATCTCGACTCACTTTTCAATTCGGGAAACGATGCTGTTCTGTGCGCCGCTTTTCTCTAGCATATTACTGCTAAGCCCCACCCATTCCTCACCCGCTTGTGCCTCTCCGCGAACTCGACCAGGTAGTTTAACCTCAAGTAGGTTGTTACCAGCAACAAAGAAACGGAAATGGTCTCCACGGAATACAGATTTGGTCGAACGCACAGGCAATTCGCCTTCGGCGTAGACGATACCGCGGATCAGCAGGAGCGGAGCCCCTTGCCGGATTCCGAGCAGACTGGCCTCATCCGGCCGGGCCAGTGCAGCCTCAACATAGTCGCGTGAGGCGACAATACGTAGGCCACTGATCTCCTCCATCACTTTGTTTAAGGGACGGCTAGTAACGTCTTCATCCAGCAGGCGCAGGAAGCGCTCTTTGGGTATGTAGGAAATATGGATAGCCATAGGTTGATTCTCGACGTAACGTAGACGCCTAAGGAAAATCACTTCTTCTTGTGGGGGAAGTTGTAGATCGCGGGCCACACGAGGCGGTGCCGCAACGAGCTCCAAATTGAGTACTTTGGTGGACACAAACAGCCCTAGTGTGCGCATGGCAGTACTGAAACTGAACACCGTGAGTGGCGCAAACGGTGTCTTGGGTTGGGCGACAAAGGTCCCCTTGCCAGGGCGACGGAAGAGGATGCCTTCCATGACTAGTGTATCAATCGCCCGCCGTGCTGTCATCCGGCTGATGCCATAGGTCTGCGCCAGCTCGAGTTCTGAGGGGATACGATCGCCCGGGCGCAATTTTCCACTCTCTATCCAGCCACGTAACAGCTCTTCGATTTGGAGATACAAAGGCTGAGCGGACGTTTTATCCAAGGTCACTATCATACTCCCATGCGCACTGCCTTGTGTTATACATGACTATACATGCCTATACATTATACCACACTTTTTCAATTTTGTCAAGCGGACGTATTCTGAGAGTGTTGAAAAAGTTTGTTGGTTTTGTATACTGGGTGAAAGGGAGTAAATGATCGCTCATGCATATTACCTGCGGGAGGGGCCGAAATGGGTAGCGAGAGATTCAAACCAAACACTAACCATTCCTTTTTTGGCGGATTTTTATACCAACAGGTCATCCCCAACGATCACTTTTTGGTGCAACTGAAGCAGGTTATCCCCTGGCAACGTTTCACCTACAAACTGGTGAAGTACTATCGCGGGGGCGGCAAGGAGGGCCGACCGCCTTATGACCCGGTGGTGTTGCTGAAGATGTTACTCCTGGCCTACCTGTATCACCTTTCTGAGCGCCAAGTAGAGGAGCAAAGCAACCTCTATTTGCCTGCGAAGTACTTTCTTGGTCTGGGGGTGGATGAGAAAGCTCCTGACCACACAATCTTGACGGCGTTCAAGAAGCGCCTTTTGGAGAATGGGAAGCTGGCGGCCTATGAGCAGCTGTTGCAGGAGATCGTGCGCCTGGCGGTGGAGAAAGGGGTGAAGTTTGGTGCACTGCAGATTGTGGACAGCACGCACAGTATAGCCAAGGTGAATGTGCAGCAGGATGAACGGCGGCAAAGGAAAGGGCAACCTCCCGGAGATCGCAGTGCTTATTGGGGGGGTGAAGGGCAGCTACAAGGTGCGGGATGAAGAGGGGAAGCCCCAAGAGCGTAGGGAGTATTTCTATGGCTACAAGATGCATGCCAGTATGAATGCCCAGAGTGGCCTCATTACTAGCCTGTGCTGCTCCAGCGGCAACCGCCCGGATAACGAATACTTCTGTCGCTTGGTCCAAGCGGACCTCGCGCAAGGGCTACCCGTGGATACCTACGCTGGTGACCGTGCGTATGATGACAGCGCATGGCATGTTTTCTTGCAGGCCAAGCACTTGCATGATGCCCTGAAGCTGAACGAGTACCGTAGGCAAAAGAAAGATGGGCACAAAGGGGTATGGGAAGAACTACAAGCCAGTGCGCATGATCAAAACGGCATCAGGCAAAGATACCAGATCGAGCGCAAGTTTGGAGAAGGGAAAAGAGGACATGGCTTGGGGAGGTGCCGGTATGTCGGACTGATACGCTATGCCCTACAGTGCTTTTTGACCGCCATCGTGTTGAACCTCAAACGATTGGTGTGGTTGCTGAGGGGAGTGCCTTTCAAGGGCCGGGCCAGGGCGGTGGCCTAAGCCGAGGGAGAAGTGCGCCTGATGAGCGGGGAGATACGCTAAGAGCGACCTCTCGGCAAAAATCAGGTGGTATCTTGGCCTGCGGCAGCCCTTGCATGGGACTCTAGAGGCCTGCACCGATCCATAAAGAGTTCAATACCCCCTCCAAAAAGGGGAACATTTCCCCATTACCCACCTTTTTCAACACCCTCCAGGAGCCATTCTTATTCATGTGCCAGTGTCAGCCCCCACACGGCGTGCACGTGCCCCTGTTGCAGTGCCTGAGCACAAGCGCGCAGCGTTGCGCCTGTAGTGAGCACATCGTCTACGAGCAGGATGCTCAGCCCGCTGAGGCTATCGTCCATGCAGCGGAAGGCGTTGCGCACATTTTCGGCCCGTTGGGCGGCATTCAGCCCAACCTGGGGAGGGGTAGGGGTGATGCGCCGCAAAGCGTGTTCGGCGACGGGCAAGGCTGTGTGGCGGGCCAACTCTCTGGCTAAGAGCGTGGATTGGTTATAACCGCGCTCACGGAGGCGCTGGGGATGCAAGGGTACCGGTACAATCACATCCACTGGCCAAGGCTCTGCCTCCCAACAGTCGTAGAGGATCTCGCCAAGTGTGCCAGCCAACGCGCGCAGCCCCTTGTACTTGAAGCAATGGATGGCTTCGCGCAACGGACCACCCAAGCGGGCAGCTGACCGAACTCCCTGCAGTGGCCACGGATCGTCCATCAAGGAGGGCCAGGGAGGCTCAAAGAATATTACCTGGTCTATGCAGGATGGACATAGCCAATAGCCAGCCTTGTTGCAGGCTACACAATGCGGAGGAAAAAGCCAATTGAGCACTACCTCGAACAGGGTGGAGTGTTTTGCCATAGGAATGCAACCGTCAGAGAATGTAGCCTTACGCTTTACGTTTCTCTCTATCTTTTACTGCGTGGGCAGATTCCCCAGCAAAAAGACTGCGCTGCGTGACCATGGCAGCAGCCCGCTGCGGAAGACCCAGCGCAGGTTTTGAGCGTTGGCTGGGATTTGGTAAGCAGCAGCGCCATACACTTTCTGACCAACCCCAATTCCCCCTTGGGGGACAAACCAATTGTGCAAGCGTGCTGCCATCACGCTGGCTTGTGAATCTAAGGTGTAGGAGCGGTTGTTCCCATCAAGCAATGTCATTTGCTTTTCCGGCATGACATAACGGATCCGTCCACTGCTGTTCTGCAGCGTCAACTCTACCGCGCAAAGGGCGTAGCCTTCTATGGGTTGGTGCCATTGGTCTGGCGCCAAGGTGGAGAAGCTGTGCACGGTAATCTGCCAGCCATCTACCTCAGCCGTTTCACCCAGTGCATAGAGATGCTCTGTGCTAGGCTGCTTCATACAGGCTATAGCGAGGGAAACCAAGATGAAGCCGCACCCTATGCTTGCCAGGATTTCCCTACGGGAAATTCGTCGTCGCCTCAACTGTCTTGTCCCACTGTACATGAGTATTGCTCCATTTGGAACTCGGCACATATTATGGCACAGAAGAGGTGATGGGTCAAAAAGGTTTTGCCAAATTGACATTGCTGGCATATAATCGCTCTGTGCTATATAGCCTGAATAAGGAGACGTTTCATGCGGCGATTGCTGCTCGTGGTAGGACTGGTTGCTTCGGCTGCTGCTCTTTTCCTGACCGTTGTCCTATTTGTCCTGCGCGGCGAAACGGTGGTGGAGGTCTTCCCTCTAGACCCTGAGGTACTGGAGTTACCTTTGCCTACCGAGGAGGCTTCCGCGGCTGATATAGCGGAGATAACCCCCACAGCTACTCCACCCTATATTGCGCCAAGCAAACCTGCTGTTGTTACCTTGCAACAAGGGCTCGATGGCTATAAGGGGTGCACGGATACATATATCTATTACTACTTACCGGATAGCAATTTCTGTGATAATCCTTCTTTGCTCTTGGTTGCTGCCAATAGAGGTGCGATTCTAATCCGCTTTGACCTCACCAAGCTTCCTGACAGTGTGGTAGGGCTCAATAGCGACTCGCATATCCATGAGGCAACGTTGTACTTATATGCGGTGCAAGGACAAGCTAATACCGTGATTGGTGTTTACCAGCCTCGACGTGCCTGGGATGCCTGCACCGTGACCTGGAATACGCCATGGCAAGGGCCAGGAGCAGATGGGGCTTTGGACCGCGATGCAGAGCCCCGAGTGGAGGCGAAAGAAAAAGAAATCCCTGGGTTTCTCGAAATTAACCTCATTGGTATCATTCAAGAATGGCTGCGTGACCCTGAACACAATTATGGATTGATCCTCAAATGCTTCGACCAGCGAGTGCCGTCCCATCATGTCTTTATGTCCAGCGAAGCTGCTGTCCGCCCGAAGTTGGTTATTAAGTATGATCCTGCTTTGCCCACTCCCACACCAACTCAGACCTTGACGCCTACGCCTACCAAGACGCCTACTTCGACCCCAATGCCAACTACTACCCCAATTGGTACTGCCACTCATACCCCCATACCGCTTCCCACCCTTTCTCCGCGCGTGGTGGAAGTGCACTGGCGCGAGCGGATGGATGTCAGCAAGCCCTATTCCATTACGGTAACATTTCGGCCAGCGACGACATCTGCAGCGATCAGTCCTGCTCACCTCTATGTGCTGAGCGTGAATGCGCAGTTGACTGCGCCCACTTTCGAAGTGGTGAGCGATTCTCCACAAGAGCAGGTGCTGGAGGACCTGACAGGTTCGCTTTCCTGGTCTTGGCAGGTTACGCCGCGCATTGTGGGCTTGCAACCTTTGTCCATTGATTTGCTCTTTGCCTGGAAACAGGTTGCCGGGGCAGCGCCCATCACGGGTAAGGAGCCCGGCGTCTGGTATCAGACAAAAATAATCAGGGTGGGTAAGCCTTTCATTCCCTGGTCGTGGCTAGAGATGCTGCGCAATGCCCTGATCATCGTGAGTATCCTATGCCTAATCGGTTGGTATGTGCTGAGGAGACGCCAGAGATAGGGTGATTTGGCTTTTGGCAGCATCTGCGGCATAATCTGCTCCGGATAGCAAGCGCAATGGGGGCCATAGTGGGCCTGCTATCGTTAGAACGACGGTGATCTCAAAGAAGGGGGTCGCCGTTTCTATTTTTTAGGAAAAATAAGGAGGCTGGAGGTGGAGGAACAGGCGAAGGAAGTCATAGCCAGGGCAAAAGCAGACCGTGTCTCTTTCATTAGCCTGCAGTTTACAGACCTTTTTGGCACAGTGAAGAATGTAACCATTCCTGTGAACAGGCTGGCAACGGCACTGGAGCACGGGGTCAATTTCGATGGGTCTTCCATTGAGGGCTTTGCGCGCATTTGCGAGAGCGATATGATCCTGCGTCCCGACTGCAGCACGTACAGTGTGCTGCCTTGGACAGCTGAGCATGAGCGGACGGCACGGCTGATCTGCGATGTCTATGATACAGAAGGGCGGCCGTTTGTCGGCGATCCCCGCTACATCCTCAAACGGGCTTTGGCTCAAGCGCGGGAGATGGGATTTCAATACCATACGGGCCCTGAGGTGGAGTTTTTCCTTTTCAAAATAGATGGCAAGCCAAGCCCGGTGCCCCAGGACGTTGGCAGTTATTTTGACTTTTCCCCGCGCGATCTTGCGTCACAGGTGCGCAATCAAATCGCACTGGACTTGCAGGCGATGGGCATCGAAGTGGAGGCGACGCACCATGAAGTGGCGCCAGGGCAACATGAGGTTGATTTCCATTACAATGACGCCTTGGTCAGTGCCGACGCGGTCGTTACGTTGCGCTACACCATCAAGGCAGTAGCACAGAGCCAAGGTCTGTATGCCACCTTTATGCCCAAGCCTTTGTTTGGTGTGAACGGTTCAGGCATGCACACCCACCAGAGCCTGTGCACTTTGGATGGGCGCAATGCTTTCTATGACCCCACAGATCCTTATCAGTTGTCGCGCATCGCCTACAATTTCATTGCCGGGCAAATGGCACATGCCCGAGCCCTGGCTGCTATCGTGGCTCCTACGGTGAATTCATACAAGCGGCTGGTTCCGGGCTATGAGGCTCCAGTGTACATCTGCTGGGGGCGGATTAACCGCTCCGCCCTGATCCGCATTCCGGCTCCTCCGCCTGGCCTTGCCGAGAACTCTGCCCGTTGCGAATTGCGTTGCCCTGATCCCAGTGCCAATCCCTATCTGGCTTTTGCTGCCATGTTGGTTACGGGCTTGGATGGCATTCGCCGCGGCCTGATGCCGCCACCGCCCGTGGAAGAGAATGTCTATGAATTTGATTCCCTCCAGTTGCATTCGCATGAAATCGCTTCGCTGCCGGGCACGTTGGAAGAGGCGTTGCAGGAGTTAGAGCGCGACCAGGTGATCGCAGAGGCGTTAGGCGAACACACTTTCCGCCGCTACCTGGAAGTGAAACGCCTTGAATGGGATGAGTACCGTGTTCAGGTCACGCCGTGGGAACTAGAGCGCTATTTGGCTTCGTTGTAACGCAGAGGAGGGTGCTTGCCTGACAAGGGCACTGCCTGGTGGCTAGGCGCTTTCTTGCCTCTGTGCCATGCGCACCAGAGCGAGGAATTCGGCGAGGATCATGGCTGTAGCACCCCAAACCTTGTACGAAGCGATGGCATAGACGGGGACTTCAAATCTCTGGTTGTCGCGAAAGTGGGTTTCAATCTGGCGAGTGGAGGGATCGAGCAGAAGTTCTACAGGTACTTCGATGACCCGCAGCACTTCGTTTGGGTCAAAGTGCAGGTCGAAGGGCTGTGTGGCGTAGCCCACATAGGGATACACACAGAAACGACTCACGGGAATATAGAGCGGTGTAAGGGTTCCCAATAGTTCGATGGCTTCTCGTGGGATACCCAATTCCTCGCTCGTTTCGCGCACGGCAGTATCCGCGAAGGATTCATCCTGGGGTTCGCGCGCCCCGCCAGGCAGGGAAATCTGCCCTTTGTGCAGTTCGACGGTCTCTGTGCGGTAGGTCAGTGGCAAGACGAGATTGCCTTCTTGTTCATAAAGCAGCACCAAGACAGCGCCTTCGCGCGGACATGGGTTCGGCAGGTCTGGCCGATCTCCAGGTCGAGGGCGAACAGCCATTGTCTGTTGTGCTGCCCGTCCAGGGAGCGGGAGCTGCATGGCAGCACGGACTGTCTCTATGGTAACGGGCGCTTGTCTCAGCATGGAACCATTTTACCGCTGAGGGGCAGTTCCGGCAAACAACGGGTCAGATTCTGAATGCCAAGCGCAAACTCCATCGGTAATATTGCTTGCTGGACCTTGCGTATGGAGGCAAGCGCTTCCGCGTCATGCGGGCAATGTGCGCGGGTGTGCTATAATCCAAGCAGTGCAAAAGATGAGGTAAGGTTTTTTCGATATGTGCATGGGATGGGATAGATGAACCTCACGGTCTGGGGAGTCGCTTTGATTGTGCTCTGGCTGGCGCTGACCGGAGGGCTGGCTTATGGTGATGCGCGCCGCCTAGGCGTTCACCGTGCTCCTGCGCTCCGCTTAGCCTTTTCTGCGCTGGTACGCCCGCATGTTTACTGGCATCAGGAGCGGCTTCATTACCTATCGCCTGCGGAGCGAGCCCGGTTGCAAAGGCAGGAGGCGCAACGGCTTGGTTTTCAACACGTGGGGAATCTGCGCTGTCCACTCTGTAGCGCAGAAATCGCACAAGCCTGGGCACTCGACAGGACGGGTCGCCTGACAGTTTGCCGGCGTCCTGTATCCTGCCCACAGTGTGATTTCCGCCTGGATTCTTGCCGCCATTGCGCGCATTTCAAAGCGGAGAGCGGATTGATGTACGGTGATGACTGGACGCGGGGAAGCTGCACCGTGTACAAAACCATGCAGCCAGTTGAGACGTTCTGTCCGCCGAGTGTAGCACAGGAGTTGCAGGAGCGGGGTTATACCCATCTTCCAGCGCCCACGCCAATTGTTGATTCCTATGTGCCCTTGGAGAATTGCACGGCTTTTGTCCTTGATGAGCATCATTTGAAGGTCAACGGAGTGCGCCTTCCTGGCTTGAGACAACGAGGGTTGCTGGACAAGGCGGCTCAGGATGTAGCGTTGTCCTCAACGGGTGAACATTCAGGTGGATGACCTCCCATGCGCATCAAATCTGCTCCGGATGACTTTATCGTTGAAGAAATCGTCCGTCTGCCTGTCCAACGCAGTGGAGCGTATACCATATACCGCCTGCAGAAGAGGGGCATTACCACTCTGCAAGCCCAGGCAGGGCTGGCTGCTCTGTTCGGAGTGCCTCTGTCCGCCGTATCCTTTCCCGCGTTGAAGGACAAGATGGCGCTTGCCGTGCAGTATGGGACCGTGCGTGGGAGCGGGCTAGCGGAGGTGGAGGGACCAGGCTTCTGCGCCGAGCGAGTGGGGATGAGCGCGCGGCCCCTTTCTCCGCGTGATTTGCTGGGCAACCGCTTTACCGTGGTCCTGCGGGATCTCACAGCGGAACAGGCGGCAAGCATTCCCGAGCGGTTGGCATGTTTGCAGCGCTTTGGCTTCCCGAACTATTTTGATGAACAGCGGTTTGGTTCGTATGCCCCAGGCCGGGAGTGGGTGGGCAAACGCATCCTCTTGCGGGATGCAGAGGGGGCATTGCGTGCTCATCTGGCGGAGCCATTTGCCGGAGATCCACCACAGGTGCGGGCGTTCAAAGCGCATGCACAACAGTATTGGGGGGAATGGGATAGGTTGCTCCAAGAGGCGCCCAAGCCCTCGAACTTCCGCAGTGTTTTGACTTTTCTGGTAGATCACCCGCAAGATTATCGCAAGGCGCTGAACCTGGTCACGCCGCGGGTGCTTTCGTTGTACCTAGCGGCATACAGCAGCCTGTTGTGGAATCGGCTGGCTGCGCGCTATCTAGGCGATGTCCTGCGTGAGAATAGTGTGTATTTGGACAGGGCGGTGCAGGTGGCTGGCGAATTGCTGCCGTTCTACGAAGAGTTACCCATCGCCTGCTTGGAACAGTTGAAAGCGGTGCAGGTGCCGCTTTTCCATCATCGTATGGCAACGGCTGACTCCAGAATGGCAGCCATCAGCGAAGCCATATTGGCTGAGGAAGGCATGCGCCGCGAGGATCTCAAAGTGCGCCTATTGCGCAAGGCTTATCTGCCGCGGGGTTCGCGGGCGCTCTTGGTTTTCCCTGCGGAAACCAGTGTGGGAGAGATGGGTTTGGATGAGCTAGCGACAACGCGCTACAAACGGACGATCTCGTTCGTCCTGCCCCCAGGCAGTTATGCTACGCTTATGCTCAAGATTCTGGCGCAAGGGGCACCCCTGGTGCCAGGAGCGGACCAGCTATCCGCGGTGGAGCAAGAAGATGCGGGTAGTGACATGTGAAGAAAAGTTTATCATGGAGAGGGGATGACAAGATGCACGATTTCGACCTAGACCAACTTTGCGTCAATACCATTCGCACCTTAGCCATGGATGCCGTGGAAAAGGCTAAATCCGGCCATCCCGGTATGCCAATGGGGGCGGCGGCGATGGCTTATGTGCTTTGGACGCGCTTTCTCAAGCACAATCCTGCGGACCCAACCTGGCCTGACCGCGACCGTTTTGTGCTTTCGGCAGGGCATGGCTGTATGTTGCTCTACAGCCTGCTGCATCTGACCGGTTATGATTTGCCCTTGGAGGAATTGAAACAGTTCCGCCAATGGGGCAGCCGCACTCCCGGGCACAGTGAGTACAGGAAGACGCCGGGCGTGGAAACCACCACTGGCCCATTGGGGCAGGGTTTCGCTACAGGAGTGGGGATGGCTATTGCCGAGCGCATGCTGGCGGCACGTTTCAACCGCCCAGGGCATACGATTGTAGACCACTACACCTACGCTATCGTCAGCGATGGCGACTTGATGGAGGGCGTGGCTTCCGAAGCGGCTTCGCTGGCGGGGCATTTGCGCCTGGGCAAATTGATTTACCTCTATGATGACAACAAAATTACCATTGAGGGGTCAACGGATTTGGCGTTTAGCGAAAACGTGGCGGAGCGCTTCGAAGCCTACGGATGGCATGTGCAGCGCGTAGATGGCAATGACTTGCAGGCAGTGGAAACGGCGCTGCGGGCAGCGCAGGCTGAGGAGAGGCGGCCCTCGCTGATCATTGCCCGTACCCATATTGCCTATGGCAGTCCGAACAAACAGGATTCACCCGAGGCGCATGGCGCCCCTCTGGGAGAGGAGGAGGTCAGGCTTACCAAGCAGGCGCTAGGCTGGCCTACGGATGAGCCCTTCTACATTCCCGAGGCGGCATTGGCTCACTTCCGCCGCGCTTTGCAGGTTGGTTCTACTGCCCAGGCGGCGTGGCAGGCCCGGTTCGCCGCTTACGAAAAGGCTTATCCAGAACTGGCGGCAGAGTGGCGGCGGGTCATGAGCGGCGAGTTACCAGAGGGGTGGGAAAAGCATTTGCCCGTTTTTGAACCGTCGGCAGGGCCGATGGCTACACGCGAGGCTTCGGGCAAGGTGCTGAATGCTCTCGCTCCATATATCCCAGAATTGGTGGGCGGTTCGGCAGACCTTGCTCCTTCGAACCTGACCTATCTGGCGGGCATGGGTGATTTTCAAGCCGCCAACCGCGGAGGACGCAATTTGCATTTTGGCGTGCGCGAACATGCGATGGGGGCTATCCTCAGCGGCATGGCGCTGCATGGAGGGCTCAAGCCCTACGGTGGCACGTTCCTGGTCTTTTCTGATTACATGCGCCCTGCTATGCGCCTTGCTGCGATGATGGAGTTGCCCGTGATTTATGTGCTGACCCATGACAGCATTGGCTTGGGCGAGGATGGGCCAACCCATCAACCGGTGGAACATTTGGCATCGTTGCGTGCGATTCCCCATCTCACCGTCATCCGTCCTGCAGATGCTACGGAGACCGTCGCGGCTTGGAAAGTGGCATTGGAGCACCGCAGCGGACCCGTTGTCCTAGCCCTCAGCCGGCAGAAGTTGCCCATCATAGACCGCAGCATCTACGCTGCAGCGGATGGTTTGGCGCGCGGCGCTTACGTATTGGCAGATGCCAGCCTAGGCCATGTGGACCTCATTTTGCTCGCCACGGGGTCAGAGGTTCACCTGGCGTTGGAAGCCCGCACCGTGTTGGAGCAGCGGGGAATCGGCACACGCGTGGTCAGCATGCCCAGTTGGGAGTTATTCGATGCGCAACCGCGGGAATACCAGGAGGCGGTGCTGCCGCCGCAGGTTACGGCGCGGCTGGCGATCGAGGCTGGGGTAGGTCAAGGTTGGTGCCGCTACGTGGGGCAGCAAGGCGATGTATTGAGCCTCGAGCGGTTTGGGGCGTCAGCGCCTTACAAAGTGCTGTTGAAGGAGTTTGGATTCACCGTAGACAATGTCGTGCAGCGGGCGCTGGCGGTATGGAAGCCATCGGCATAGAAGAATGTAGGGGCGACAAATTTGTCGCCCCTACATTGGGTTGCATTTTCCATTTCTGCTACATCAGGCTAATGCTTTGTAGCTCGCTGGTCTCAAAGCGCAGCATATGGCTAGCCTCATCCCACGAGAGGTCTTGCACAGGCTGCCCATCAGCCAGCACTTGCGCTGGCGCTTGCTCCAGCCCGTGGATGGTCCACTCCCAACGGGTATAGGCTGGGCAATACGGTCCCTGTGCTTGGCGGGTGATGCTCAAGCCGTTCTCTGCGGTGCGCTGGCAGGTGAAGCGGGTTAGGCGGTACTCACCGCGCAGGTATGCTAGGCTGTGCCCGTCGTCTTCATAGAGCCAGCTTTGCCCGTCCCCTGGGTAGACGTGCAGGATGAGCCTATCCACAGGCTGTTCATCTGTATGTTGCATCACTGGCCAGGTGGGCAATACCGTACCGGCACGCACGAAGACAGGGATGCGCTCCAGTGGGGCAGCCACGCGTATGGTCTTTTGCCCTCGGTGCTGTTCATCCGTCCAGAAGTCGAACCAATTGCCTGCCGGCAGGTAGACCTCGCGGGAGGTTGCCTGGGGCTCGCAAATGGGAGCGACTAGCAAAGCATCCCCGCAGAGGAACTCATCGTCGAGCGCGTGCGTGCGTTCGTCCTCTGGATAAGCCAGCACCAAGGGGCGAGCGATGGGCAGTCCGTTTTGGGCGCATTGCCAGGTGGCAGTGTATAGGTAGGGCAGCAGGCGATAGCGCCATTCGACGGCGTTGCGGTTCAGGCTGAGGTATGGCTCTCCATATGCCCACGGCTCCTGCGCACGGCTCCAGAGGGAGGCATGATTGCGGAAGAAGGGGAGGAAAGCGCCCATCTGTATCCAGCGCACGAGCAACTCCGCCTCCGCACCGCCGGAAAACCCGCCCACATCGGCGCCGGTGAAAGCCAGCCCGGAGAGCCCTAGCCCCATCACCATGGGCATAGTCAGACGGAGGTGCTCCCAGGTGCTCAGATTGTCGCCAGTCCAGGAAATGGCATAACGCTGTACGCCCGCCCAGCCCGAGCGAGTGAGCACGAAGGGGCGTTGCTCCGGGCGCAAACGCTGCAATCCTTCTGCGGTAGCGCGTACCATTTGCATCCCATAGACGTTATGTGCTTGGCGGTGGTCTGCTCCTTGCCCCTCCCAATTATGGCGCACACAGCCAGCCAAAGTATCGCCTTTTGGGCCGGTAACGGTGGGTTCATTCATGTCGTTCCAGATGCCATCCACTCCCACTTGCAGCAGGGGGGCATGGAGGTTTCCCCACCACTCACGCACGCGAGGGTTGGTAAAATCAGGGAAGTAGGATTCCCCTGGCCAGACTGGGCCACCGGCAAGCGTGCCATCGGGATAGGTGCAGAACATGCCTTTTGCGATGCCCTCGGCGCATACAGGGTATTTGCGATCTGCTTTGATGCCACAATCTATAATCACCACTACCTTGAAGCCCTGGTTGTGCAAATCAGTCAACAAGGCTGAAGGATTCGGGAAGCGCGTGGGGTGCCAGGTGAAACAGCGGTAGCCATCCATATAATGGATATCTAGGTAGAGGGCATCGCAAGGGATGCGGTGTTCGCGGAAAAGGCGCGCAATCTCGCGCACTTTGGAGTCCGGGTAATAGCTCCAACGGCTCTGGTGGTAGCCGAGCGCCCACAGCGGTGGGAGGGCCATACGGCCTGTCAGCTCCGTGTAACGCTCCAATACCGTAGTCAAGGCAGGACCATAGAAGAAGTAATAGCACAGTTCTCCGCCATCCGCCAGGTAGATTACCTCGCCTGGCTGGCTCTCGCCCACGTCAAAGTGCGCGCGATAACTGTTGTCGTAGAGGATGCCATAGCCCTGGCCATTGTGCAGCCCGATGCAGAAGGGGATACTGAGGTAGATGGGTTCATCAGCGGGGCCATAGTTCTGGGGGTCAATATTCCACATCAGGTAGCGGTGCCCGCGGCGGTCCAGGGGAAACGCTTTTTCCCCCAAGCCGTAGATGTGCTCCTCAGGAGTCAGTGTGGCAAAACGAGCTACCTTTTCCCCTTTCCACGCTAAGCCGGCAGAGTCTGCATGGATGAGCTGACCTTGTAGATCATGAAAAGAGAGGCGGCACGGGTTTTTCGCAACATGGCATGACATGCGAGCGGTGCGTATTTCGATTGCATCTTCTGTCTCAATCAGCGTGTAGGGGGCTTGAATCCATGCGCTATCCGCTTTTGACACCACATAGGAATGGGGCAGAGGAGAGTGATCGGCAAAGATCAGCCGCACACGTACCAGGTCTGGAGCCAGGATAGTGATCTCGAGTGCCGCATTTTGGCAACGGATATACACCCTCTGTCCCTCCTGGCGGTGGGAGAGAACGTCTCCAAGCAGGACAAAGTCGCGGAGGTCAAGGCGTTCCTCTGCCTTTTGTCCACGAAGTGCAGCGATCAGCCCGGCAAGCCCGTGCACGATGGAACCACGGTTGTCCCCTGCGCTGAATTTGGCTTCATAATAGGTGCGCCGTAGTGGGTATACCGCAGACTGGACCGCTCGTCCAAAGCCTACCGTGCGTATGCCATGCAGTGCATGGGCAATGGGATTTTGCGTGAGGGGCACAGTATTCCTCCTTTCTCTGCTCCTGGGGAAAAGAGCACCTGCTACCCATTTGCCTCTTAGCGCAGCGCTTGTAGCAGAGTTCCACAGCCATTTACAATCATCGAGACACCAATTGAGAACAGTAAGAGCAACAGCAAAACTTTTCGCATGGAGAAACCTCCGGAATGAAGGATGATGTCATTGGTCCATATCAGGGACGTCTTCTGCGCATAGACAGTTCCCCTGACGTAGCCTCGCTATCGCTTCTTGTCGGCTGCTTTCTTGAACTCGTCATAGACGTGTTGCACACTGCTTCGGATGCGCTGTTCGATCACCTCACGACGAGCAGGGGGTATGCTGAAAAATTCCTCCATCCTGACTCGGTCTACCGTCTCACGGCGGGTATAGCCGCTGCGATAACACTCGTACACCCGTTCACGCATTTGGCTGATATACTCTGTGAGCTCTTCCGTAGCGGCAAGATCGCAAGGCTTGCCAAAGCCAGGCACAATCAAGTCAACGTTGTCCATCTTGCGGATCATTTCTAGGGCATGCAGCCATTTCAGGGTGTTTGCCTGGGCAAGTGAGGGATGTTCTCCATTGACGACTACATCCCCCGTGAAAAGGATACGTTCTTCAGGCAGGTGGACCATAATGCTTGCAGGAGTGTGTCCTTCAGCGTAAAGCAAACGAAAGACGCGGTCCTCCTTATAGATCGTCATGTCCACCGTCATCGTGAGTTCAGGCAGCACAATGCGCGCTTTGGCGAGATCCGCTACGGTGCTGGAGTTGTAATCCTTCTGGTGAGCGAGGTAGCGTTGTAGGAAGGCTTCATCGTAGCGCTGTATTTCTGCCCATGTTTGTTGGTGGGCGATAGTGGCAGTGGCTGGGATAAAACAATTGCCCAGGACGCGCTCTACTTTGCAGTCCGTATTGATGAGGAAGGTGATGCCTTTCTTTGTCTTTGCCGTAATCTTTCTCAGCCAATCCCAGGCGTCTCTGGGCAGCATGGGGCAGTCAATGAGCACTGCCCCTTCGCCGGTGAGCACACAGCCCACATTACCCGAGTGATAACTGTCCTCTATGTATATGCCCTTGGCTATCTCTTGCATCATAACCCCTTGTAGTGAGATGATTCACTCTGTTCCGACCAACATGATACGAGAGTGTTGAAAATCTTGTCACTCTGGGCGAAGCGAAGAGCCTGCCCTGAGTACACCGAAGGGGTCTCGCATAACTTTAACCTATTTTCCCAAGTACTGCGAGATGCTTCACTCCGTTCAGTATGACATTGGAAGGGCTTTTTCAACACTCTCATGATACGGCGGTTATTCTCTCTATCACCTGAATTGCTGCTAGGGCCCATTATGTCGAAATCAAGGACTGGTACGCCCATTCTAAAGCTTCGTTCACCCGCTCTCCGGCAAAGCCCCCGCCTTGGGCGATATGCGCTTGCCCGCCACCGCTTCCCCCGAAAGTAGCGCAGGTCTTTTTGAGCAAAGACGCCATGTCCACGGGCAAATCTTGACTACAGGCGAACACCAGGCGTGCTTGTTTGCCTGATATGCCAAGCAAAGCGATTGTTCTCTGACCCACGGTCAGGAGAGAAGCCAGTTTACGCACTTCCTGGGGTTCGCGTTCGGGGAAAGAGCGCAGCACAATAGCCATGTCATCCCATTGTCTTGCTTCAGCAAGCAACCTGGCTGCTTCCGCAGCCAATAGTTCCTCCTGCAGGCGGTGCAATTCACGCCGGTTCTCAGACGCTTCTTGTATCAAGCGGAGCACAGCGGCAGCAAGTTCGCGGTCCTTCACACTGAAAGCCAGCGCCAGTTCATTGACGGTGGTCGTTTTCCAACGGTAGTCGCGCAACGCGCGCCAACCACACACGAATTCGACGCGCGTTTCCTGTCCACGCCGTTCCCATTTGCGGATGGCAATGGCTCCTACTTCGCCTGTGCGGGAGCAGTGGGTACCCCCACAAGGGGAGCGGTCAAACCCCTCTACTTCCACGATGCGGATGTTGGTTTCCACCGTCGGTGCTTTGCGCAGTCCAAGAGCAGCGACTTTTTCTGGCGATACGAAATAAGTCAGTACCGGACGGTTGGCGAACACAATCTCATTAGCCAAATCCTCGACCTTTTCGGCCTCCTCGGCTTCAAGGGTAGCACGATCCAGGTCTATGGTAGAAATCTCCTCGCCAAGGTGGAAAGAAACTGTCTGGGCATCGAGGAACTTCAAGAAAGCCTGTGACAGGATATGCTGGCCGGTGTGCTGCTGCATGTGGTCGAAACGCCGGGGCCAGGTAATGCGGCCGTGGACAGACGGGCCTGGGAGCGCACCAGCGATCCAATGCACGATTTCTCCATCCTCTTCAACCACATCGAAAACCGGTTGGGAATCCAGCATACCGTGATCACACGGCTGACCGCCAGAAGTGGGGTAGAAGCAGGTTTGGTTTAAGATGATCCCTGTGGTCCCTTTTTTGCCCGCTACGGTACGCACGATCTGGGCGTCGAATTCGGTACGATAGGCATCTTCGTAATATAGGCGCAATGTCATGAGTTGCTTTTCCTCACTGCTCGATATGGCTCTGCGAGGGATATTATATCATTGAGATGGAGCCCGGTCAATCACGGATGGCGTAAGCGTCGTGCCTGTTTGTGTGATTGACGGCAGATAGTAGCAGGGCTATAATCTCGTTTGAGGTATTTAGGCGCAGGAGTATGGACGCGAAATGATGGATGAGCAAGCCCTGGTCGCTGCGGCACGCCGTGGTGACACGGAGGCGTTCAACAAGCTCATATTGATGCACCAAACGCTGCTTTATAATGTGGCTTATCGCATGCTGCATGACCAGGATGCTGCGGCGGATGCCACACAAGAAGCGTTTATTTCTGCTTTCCGTGGGATTCAGAACTTTCGGGGTGGCTCCTTCAAGGCGTGGCTCCTGCGCATTGTCATGAATGCCTGTTACGACCAACTTCGAGTTGCACAGCGCCGTCCTACTTCCTCTTTGGATGACCTGCAGGTCGAGTCCGATCACAGCGCGATGTGGGCAGATGGCAACGAGTCGCCGGAAGAATATGCGTTGCGCCAGGATCTCGGTCGAGCCATCCAGGCGGGCTTGGATACATTGCCCTCAGACCAGAGAGCCACAGTGATCCTTTCTGACATCCAAGGGCTTAGTTACGAGGAAATCGCGCAGGTGACAGGGGTTTCGTTGGGCACGGTCAAGTCACGGCTCAGTCGAGGAAGGGCACGGCTCAGGGATTACCTCCAGCGGGAACAGGAACTTTTGCCCAAACGCTATCGTCTATCGAAATAGGATGGAGCGAAACATGTTCCACTGGATCAAGCGTTGGACGAAAACTGAACACGAATTCTGCCAGGAGGAGCTCTCCGCTTTTCTCGATGGGGCATTAACTCCGCGAGAGCGCCGGCGCGTGGAGAAGCATCTTGAACAGTGCGCTGCCTGTCGGAGGGATTTGGCTTCTTTGCAACAGACGGTAGCCCTGTTGCGTGCTGCGCCGATGGTAAAGCCACCGCGCTCTTTCCTCCTGCCGGCATCAGAAAGGGCTAGGCAAAGGCAATGGCAACGCACCCGTCTGGCTTATGGCTATCTGCGCGTGGCAACAGCTATGGCAACGGTCTTGCTCGTCTTGGTCATCTCCGGTGATGCCTTGTTGCGTTTTGCAGCGGTAGCACCTGCTCGTCCCATGCCCGTAGCAGCGCCAGAGTTGAGCACGCTCCAGGCAGAACCGACTCCCATGGAGCAAGTTCGGCTATTGGCAGCTCCGTCTCCGGCTATTTCGCCCCCTGTGGAGACACCGGCTGGGACGCCATTCACCGTGAGCGAAGCAGTGCCAGAACAGTCACCTGAACCAACCGCCTTTGCCGTACTTGTACCGTTCACGGCTGGCGAGACAGTCCCGCAGGAAACGGAAGTCACCACGGATAGCCAAGCGCTCGGTGCGAAAGCCATGCCTTCGCAGACTTTTGCTCGCTCCGCGGGTGCTCCTGCGCTACCGACAGCCAGCCCTGAAGCAACAATGATTGCTTCGCCATCCGCCGAAGCAGAACAGCCGACGGTGGTTGGTGCGTTGGAATCCGCCGCACTACCTGAGGTGACACCAGTGCCGACCGATACATCTGCACTGCCTGCGCTTATGGCTGAGACGACCATTACACCTGTAGTGCCTCCAGCCGTGCCTGAGCTAACGGCCACGCCTGTGCCGCCTGCAGCCGTGCCTGAACCAACTGCTACGCCTGTGCCACCCACAGCCACGCCTGAACCCACTGCTACGCCTGTGCCGCCCACGGCCACGCCCGAAGCAACTGCTACACCTGTGCCGCCTACAGCCACACCAATGCCGACGCAGACACCTCTACCACCCACAGCGACGCCCTTGCCCGTACAGATGCCTGTATCTACTGTGGTGCCTTCGCCACAGCCGGTTTCAAGGGAAGCGGGGCCAGAAGAAATAGCGCCTGGTCCTACTGGTTTCTGGACAATCTTGCACGCCACGCGCCCTGTGCTGCCTTGGCTAGAGTGGACACTGGCTGCTTTGGTTGCTTTGCTGTTGGCAATCACGTTGTGGCTACGCCAGGCACAGCGTTCGCCATAAGGCCATTTCCTGCTCAACTTCATCCTAGAACTTTCTACTCCTTGGTGCTCTGACAGCGTCAAACTGCCCCTGCTTAGGTGCTGCTTTGTCCAGGGAGCAGAATCGAGTATAATATTTTCATGATTTTTCAGAGAACGAACAGATTACAAGACAGCCTGACGCGCACGCGGCAGTCTTTTTTTGGCCGTATTGCTGGGCTCTTCTCCGGCGGTGATATCACGGAGGAGACCTGGGAAGCACTGGAGGCGCTGCTTATTGCTGCCGACGTGGGGGTGGCTACTACGATTGAACTCGTGGATGCTTTGCGGGAGCAGGTTGCACGCGAGCACATTCGGCATGCGGATGAGGCACAGGATTTGCTCAAGCAGCAGATGGTTGCTTTGTTGCAAGCCAAGACGCGCCGTTATCTGGAAGGTGATGGCAGACCCTTATCCGTTGTGCTGGTTGTCGGCGTCAACGGTTCAGGGAAAACGACGAGCATTGCCAAGTTAGCGCGGTACCATCAGTCGCGCGGCGACAAGGTGCTGTTGGCAGCAGGCGATACCTTCCGTGCGGCGGCCATTGATCAATTGGCGGTATGGGCTAAGCGCCTCGGTGTTGAGCTCGTAGCTCACCAGCAAGGCAGCGATCCCGGCGCGGTGCTTTATGATGCGATTGATGCCGCACAAGCACGCGGGGCAAATGTATTGATTGCGGATACAGCCGGACGCCTGCACACAAAGCATAACCTGATGCAGGAATTGAAGAAAATCCATCATGTCGCTGCCCGGCGGTTGCCCGGTGCACCGCATGAAACTATCCTCGTGCTGGATGCCACCACGGGACAAAATGGCTTGGCGCAGGCGCGGACGTTCAGCGAAGCGGTGCCGGTCACTGGCCTTTTCCTGGCTAAGTTGGACGGCACAGCCAAAGGCGGGATCGTTTTTGCTGTGGCGCGCGAGTTAGGCATTCCTATCCTTTTCGTTGGTACGGGGGAGCACGCGGAAGACATCGCCGAATTTGATGCTGTGCAATTCGTTGACGGGCTATTCCGATAAAGCATTCATTTATTCTAATGTGAAGTTGTGAGAGAGGACTATATGGAAGAACTGCAATCGCGATTGAACCAATTGAATGACCGCATTACTCAAATCATGGAGCGTCTTTGACATCGCTGGTGCGGAGAAAGAGATCGCTGATTTAGAGAAACGTATAGCCACTGATGGCTTTTGGGATGACGTGGAACAAGCTCAGCAGGTGATGCAACAACTGACACGGCTGAAGGAAAAGGTGGACGAGTGGCAGGGCTTGTCCAGGCGCATTCGGGAGTTGCGGGATCTGTTTGAGTTAGCACAACAGGAAGATGACTGGAAAATAGGGGAGGAAATAGCGGCAGAAGCCAACCAATTAGCAGAGGAGCTAGATCAGCGGGAACTCCGCCTGGCTCTTGGAGGCCCCTACGATGCCAAGGATGCGATCCTTTCTGTCCATGCTGGGGCTGGCGGTACTGAGTCGCAAGATTGGGCTGCGATGTTGTTGCGCATGTATCTGCGTTGGGCAGAAGAGCATGGCTATGAAACCGACTTGTTGGATAGCATGCCTGGTGAAGAAGCGGGTATTAAAAGCGCTACAGTTTCTATCAAGGGGCCCTATGCATACGGTTATCTGAAAAGCGAACGAGGAGTGCATCGTTTGGTGCGTCTATCACCTTTTGATGCAGCACATCGCCGGCATACCTCTTTTGCCCTGGTAGAGGTGATTCCGGATGTTGAGGATGAGATCCAACTGGAAATCAATCCGGATGACCTGCGCATAGACGTCTTCCGTTCCTCTGGAGCTGGGGGACAGCACATGCAAAAGAATGCCACGGCGGTGCGCATCACGCATATCCCAACAGGCATTGTAGCCACTTGCCAGAACGAGCGGTCTCAGATGCAGAACAAACAAATGGCGATGAAAGTCTTGCGCGCGCGATTGTTTGCCCTGGAACAGGCGAAGAAAGAGGAAGAACGAGCTAAACTAAAGGGCAAGCATGTCTCGGCTGGATGGGGGAATCAAATCCGCTCCTATGTCTTACACCCGTATCACATGGTGAAAGACCTGCGTACCGGCTATGAGACCGGCAACACCGATGCTGTACTGGATGGAGGGTTAGACCCCTTCATAAAAGCCTATCTGGAATCAACAGTAGGCGAATCTCAGGAATAATCTCCCGTCTGGGACTCGGCCTTCCCCAAAGGCTGAGCCCCTGGGATATGGCAATCATTTTCTCTGGAGGTACGTTGCATTGCAACCCTATCTTTTGCTCGATGCAGGATGGACCGTGCTTTTCCCTGACTATCGGATTATCCGTCAGGTCATACAACAAAATGGATATGATATCCCCGAAGAACGCCTCGAACGGCTGATGGCTGAATTCATTCGGGATTACGATGAGCGCCTGAAAAACAACAGCCAAGCGGACTTTGACCTCTTCGAGTGGATACTGACGCGGGCGGGCGTGGACAGGCAGGTCATTCCAGCGGTTATCAGCCAACTGCTGGCTAGGGATGCCGAAAAGAGCCTTTGGACGTACACCTATCCCTGGGTGCATGAAGCGTTGGCACGTTTAGCGCGACAAGGCTATCGGATGTCGGTTATCTCCAATGCCGATGGGCATGTCGCACAAGAATTGGATTGTGTCGGTCTTGCGCCTTATTTCGAGGAGATTTTTGATTCGCATCTTGTTGGCTACGCCAAGCCCGATCCCCGCCTTTTTGAGCATGCTCTGACGAAGCTGGGACTACATCCTGAAGAATGCCTTTTTGTGGGCGATGTCTATTATGTGGATGTGTTGGGGGCAAACCAGGTAGGAATGGCTGCATTACACCTTGATCGCTATGGCCTCTATGAGGGCTGGCCGGGATATCGTATCCCGACGATAGCCGCCTTGCCTGACTTCCTGGCGCAGAACCCAGATTTGCGCGATGAGGGCTTTTTCCCTCTGCGCAGGGAAAAAGCGGAGACAGTGGGCTTGTCTGGTTAAGCGTAGACGCCCATTATGCTGCATCGCGATGTATTTTCCGCCCCAACGCCTTGCACGTTGCTTCGGGATCGTCCGTCAACACGGCATCGCAGCCGAGTGCGCGGTAGAGCCCAAGGCGCGCATCAGGGGTGGGATCAAGCGGGCAGATTAGCTGGCCGTAGCGGTGAGCAATCCACACAAAGCATGGGTTGACCAGCAGTACTGGCCAAAATGGTCCCGTGAGCTGAACTTCAGGCAGTGGCCACAACCTAGCGATCGTGATCCAGCCTACGGGGATGTCCGGTGCGACGGTTTGCACGGCGCGCAGGCGGGGCAAAGAAAAAGAGAGCACGGCGGTGTGTCCTCGCACATTAGCGCGCTCTAATTCGGCAGCCAGAGCGCGACATACGTCCGTCTCTAGGAAGCGATCCGTTTTTAGTTCCAGCGCGAGGGCCACTTGGGGAGGCAGGATTTCCGCCACTTCGCTCAAAGTTGGAATGCGCTCAGCCTCGAAGTTAGGGCGACCGCAGGAGGCACTCAATTTCTTGAGTTCGGCTAGGGTCATTTCGGCTACCCGCCCATGTCCATTGGTTGTGCGGTCCACGGTCGCGTCGTGGATACAGACAAAGTGGCCATCTGCTGTCAGGTGTAAGTCAGTTTCCAAGATGTCCGCTCCATCAGCCAAGGCTCGTTGGAATGCTGCCAACGTGTTCTCCGGACAAGCAACGCGATTGCCGCGGTGTGCCATTACGTAGGGTTTGCTTTTACCGCTCAGGATGTGCAGAGACGTTGTAACCATGTGATTCCTCTTTTCTCCCTTTCGTGCTGCTACGTCTGCCCTATTGTTTGACGGTCCGGGAATGATCCGTTCCCCGCTATGCATTTTACCCAATCTCTAGTAGAAACAAGAAGACCCCAAAGGTTGCAACCTTTGGGGTCTTGGCTTATGCTGCTTTTTTGAGGCACAACATGCGCTGGATTGCTTCAGAGACGGGGGCATAATGGTCGAATTCCATACCGAAGGTTCCGCGTCCTTGTGTGCGGGAACGTAGGCTGCTGGCATAACCGAACATTGTCGCCAGAGGTGCATGAGCTACCACGCTCTGCACATCTCCATGCCTCTCCAGGCTGAGAATGGTCGCCCGGCGGATTTTGAGATCGGCGACTACTTCGCCGGTGTATTCGTTCGGTGCAGTGACTTCCAGACGCATGATGGGTTCTAGGATGACTGGAGCCGCTTTTGCAGCGCCATCTTGCAAGGCCATAGAAGCAGCCGCATGGAAGGCGATGTCGGAAGAGTCCACTTCGTGATAGTTGCCATCTACCAAGGTGACCTTGATGTCAATAATTGGGTTCTCTGCCAGCACACCGCGCTGCAAAGCATCGCGCACACCCGCTTCGATCGCCGGAACGTATTTGCGGGGGATGGAAGCGCCCCGCAGTGCATCCTCGAAGACGAATCCGCTACCAGCCGGTAGAGGCTCTAGTTCTAGGATGACATGGGCGAATTGGCCATGGCCACCGGTTTGCCGTACCAAGCGATATTCTCCACGGGCCGGCCTCGTGATCGTCTCACAATAGGCAACCTGGGGTTCGCCGACGTTGGCATGAACGTTGAATTCACGCCTCATGCGCTCGACAAATACTTCCAGGTGGAGTTCTCCCATACCCGAAATGATTGTCTGCCCGGTTCGTTCGTCCTGGCGCACATGGATTGTGGGGTCTTCGTCCGCGAGCCGTTGCAAGCAAAGTCCCAATTTAGCCAGGTCGGCTTTGCTCTGGGGCTCCACTGCCAATGAGACCACGGGTGTGGGGAAAGTGATTTTCTCCAGAGCGACTGGCCGCATTGGATCGCACAACGTCTCCCCTGTCGCCGCCGCTTTGAAGCCCAGCACTGCGCCAATATCACCTGCGCGAATTTCCTCTACCTCTTCGCGCCGATTGGCGTGGACGCGCACGATGCGCCCAACCCGCTCTTTCTCTCCCCGATTCGCGTTGAGGAGCGTTTGTCCGTGCTTTAAGATGCCGGAGTACATGCGGAGATATACCAGGCGGCCCATGTATGGATCGGTAACGATTTTGAAAACCAGGGCCGCGGCTGGTTCAGAGGGATCTGCACGACAGACTACCTCTTCCTCCGATCCAGGTATCGTACCCCGTATTGCCGGTACATCCAGCGGCGAAGGCAGGTAAGCGACTATTGCATCTAGAATACTCTGCACGCCTTTGTTACGCAATGATGAGCCACACAGGAAGGGAACAATATGCCCAGCCAGTGTCTCACGGCGCAAGACAGAGCGCAGCAAGTGTGCTGGCACCTCTTTGCCTTCCAAGTACAGGAATGCGATCTCATCATCCCAGTCAGCCAACTGTTCCAGCATGCGGTCACGGTGCTCCTTGGCTTCATCCAGGATTTGTGTCGGGATGGCAGTGATATGGGGTTGTTCCATCCCTTTTCCCGGCGATGAGCGATCGCCGTCAGCAAAGAACACAGCATGCATTTCAATCAGGTCCACAAAGCCACGGAAATCTGCCTCGGCGCCAATAGGCAGTTGCAAAGCCACTGGATTAGCGCTTAGGCGTTCTCTGACCATATTCAGGGTGCGCGCGAAATTTGCTCCCGGCCGGTCCATCTTGTTGACAAAGCCAATGCGCGGCACGCCAAAGCGGTCTGCCTGGCGCCATACCGTTTCCGATTGTGGTTCGACGCCAGCTACGGCATCGAAGATAACTACGCCGCCATCCAGCACACGCAATGAGCGCTGTACCTCCGCCGTGAAGTCAATATGGCCGGGGGTGTCAATAATGTTGATTTGGTGTCCCTGCCACTCGCACGTTACAGCGGCCGACTGAATCGTGATGCCTCGTTCGCGCTCCTGATCCATAAAGTCGGTAACGGTCGTGCCATCATCTACATTGCCCATACGGTATGTCTGGCCAGTATAGAACAGAATGCGCTCTGTAGTCGTTGTTTTGCCCGCGTCAATGTGGGCAATAATACCAATGTTCCGAATCTGGTGGATATCAAATTGATGCGATTTTTGATTATTTGCCATTTTTTTTCACAACCCATAATTTTTGTACAAGCGTTGCCCAAGGTCCTTCACAGGCACATAAAACGAGGCAGTCACAGCGCCTTACCTCTGTAACTGCCTCGTAACAGGGTTACGCCAAAATGCCTGGGGATTGTGCCCCAGGCACAGTACATTATAATATACTCATGCTTTTTTGTCAAATCAATACTGTGCTTGTTTCTGTTTACTAGTTCTCCCTGACTTCTGGCTGGCAACGTCCGTAGATTTCCGTGAGCCTGCGTAGCCGTTTTTTAATCTCGGGAGTCAATGCCCCAGGCAGGAAACGCCAACTCCAATTGTCGCCTAATCGGCTGGGGTAGTTCATGCGCGCTTCGGGGCCAAGGCTCAGCACTTCTTGCAGAGGCACAATCGCTGTATCGGCAACAGAGGCAAACAACCAGCGGATAAAATCCCAGGGGAGGTCGTGCCCATCTGTACCGAAGTAAGCCAACACCGCTTCTCGTTCTTTTTCTGTGGCGGTGTTGAACCAGCCAATAATGGTGTCATTGTCATGTGTGCCCGTGTATGCCACGCAATGCTGTATGTAGTTGTGCGGCAGAAAGGGGTCATTGGCATCACTGGCGAAGGCGAACTGCAGGATGCGCATGCCTGGAAAACCAAAGCGTTCGCGCAGCTCCACCACTGGTGGTGTGATGACACCCAGGTCTTCCGCAATAATGGGTAGTTTACCCAGCGCCTTCTCTACGGCGAGGAAGAGATCAGCCCCAGGGCCTTTCACCCAGCGGCCGCGTACAGCGGTTTTCTCTGTCGCTGGCACTTCCCAGTAGCCCTCAAAGCCACGGAAGTGATCCAGGCGGACAATATCCACTAGTTCGAAAATAGCCCGGAAGCGTTCAATCCACCAGGTATAACCTGCCTCTGCCATGCGATCCCAACGATACAAGGGGTTCCCCCACAGTTGACCGGTCTCGCTGAAATAGTCCGGTGGCACACCAGCCACGACGGTAGGATTGCCTTGCTCATCGAGGTAGAAAAGGCCTGGATTTGCCCATACATCAGCGCTGTCATGGGCTACGAAAATAGGGATGTCACCAATAATGCGAATGCCATGTTCATGGGCATACCACTTTAAGGCGTTCCATTGCCGAAAGAACTGGTACTGCAGGTACTTGTGTCGCTCGACTTCCTCGGTAAGTATTCGCCTCCAGTGTTCCATGGCTTCGGGTTGTCGGGCCGCAATATCTTTTTCCCAGGCAGTCCACACAGAGCCACCATGTTGATCTTTCAGAGCCATAAAGAGAGCATAGTCATCAAGCCAGGCTCGCTTTTGGGCACAGAAAGCAGCAAATTCGGTTTTTTCCAGGAGGTTGTCCCTACGTTGAAAGTTCTCAAAGGCTTTTTTCAGCAAGCGTGTCTTGTATGCGATTACTGAGCCATAATCCACCCGCTCTGCAGGAAAATTAGGTACATCTTCCACGTCTTTCGGAGAGAGGTGCCCTTGTTCGATCAGCAAGTCTGGACTGATCAGCAGGGGATTGCCGGCAAAAGCGGAAAAGCACTGGTAAGGGGAATCTCCATAGCCAGTGGGCCCTAGGGGCAGCACTTGCCAGATGCTTTGGCCTGTCTCGTGCAGGAAATCCACAAAGCGATATGCTTCTGGGCCCAAATCGCCTATGCCATAGCGACCTGGGAGTGACGTGGGATGCAACAGGATGCCGCTGGCTCTGGGGAACCTCATCGTATTACCTCCTAGAATGGGTTAGGAGCGTGGAAAGCTCTTATTGCGTTCTTTCTTTTGATCAGGCAACTGCCTAATCTTGCAGGTTTATTATACTGCACTAAAAAGGCAGTGGCAAAAGGGGAAGGATGGAAAAAGAGCGAGGGAACGCCCAGCGACTGCCGGCGTTCCCTCGCTCGATACATTGCTTCCCCTATGGAGATGGGCTGGCGTCAGCGTGGTATGAAGCCAGGGTTTCTTTGTCTTTGCCCTGGGATAGAGATTTGGCGCTAGGCTATTTGCCCTCCGCAGCAATTTTCGCCTTGAGTTCTGCCAGGCGAGCCTCTATCTCGATATCCTCTTGGCTCTTTTCCGCTTCCAGCACTGCTGTGCTCATCGCTGCTAATTCTTCTCGGGCAGCTGCTTTAGCTGCTTCCTGCTCCATACGCTCTTTCATTCGTTCAATGCCTTTGAGTGCTTCTTTGGCTTTGCTGGCGCTTACCTTGGTAGTAGTTATTTTTTCCTGTGCGCGGGTTGCCTTGTACTTTGCCAGAAGCGCATCTCGTTCGCCCTTGATGGTTGCTAGTTTTTTCTCGATTTGCTCATACTGCTCTTGCAGTTCGGCTACTTTCTCCTTTTGCGTCTCCCATGCCGCAGTGGTGGTCTGCACTTCGTCCTGGTAGGCACGCGCTGCCCGCAAAGCAGAGCGTGCGGCTTCGTCCTTGCCCAGTCGCACGGCTTGTTCGGCTTTCTCTTCCCACTCGCGAACCTGCCGTTTGCGTTCCTCTAGGCGCGCCGCTAGGCGCTTCTCATCCGCCATAGCATTGACCAGTTCTTCCCGTGCCTCATTCACGCCGCTTTCCAGATCACGGATGTACTGTTCCAACATGATCTCGGGGTTTTCGGCGCGGTCCAACAAATCATTGATGTTGGCTTTCATGATCGTGCTGATGCGTTCCAGAATACCCATTTTTATCCTCCTTAGAAATTTCTCTGCTGCTTTTCATGCATCATTGTACCACATTTCGTCCAAATTGCCTGACATGTCTCTGTCAATTGACTGACAAGGCAACGCTTTTCCACTCCAGAGGGTGTTGAAAAAGCCCTTCCAATGTCATGCTGAACGAAGTGAAGCATCTCGCAGTACTTGGGAAAATACTGCTAAAGTTACGCGAGACCCCTTCGGTGTACTCAGGGCAGGCTCTTCGCTTTGCTCAGGGTGACAAGATTTTCAACACTCTCACTCCACAAGGTTATAGCCTTACCTCTGGCTTTTCCCGGTCTGGACATAGGCAAATCCAAAGGCTTTTGTAGTGCCCCCAATGGGGTTGGGTGCATTTGACAATACGTGCCAGAAATGGCTATAATTGCCTGTATTTTAACCATAGGAAGGTAGGAGTATGCCAAAGAGGACGTATCAACCCAAGAGACTGCACCGTCAGAAAGTGCATGGATTCCGCGCCCGTATGAGCACGAAGGGTGGTCGGCGCGTGTTAAAGGCGCGTCGTCTGAAGGGGCGCAAGCGGATTTCCATTTGATTTGCTAAGGTGGATAGGGCGTGAACACGGGGCGCGATGGTTTTGGAGCATTCCAGCATGAACAGACGCTATCGCCTGGCTCACAGGAAGCAATTTCAACGTGTACGGCGCCAGGGACGTTCTTGGTCTCACCCATTGCTGGTGCTCCTCGCCGCCGAAAACGATTTGTCCTACAGTCGCTTTGGCTTTTTAGTGAGCAAGCGTATTGGCAAGGCAGTGGTACGCAATCGTGTGAAGCGTTTGATGCGTGAAGCAATGCGTATGCGCCTGCACGAGGTTGCTGCGGGATGGGATATTCTATTGATTGCCCGCACACCCATCGTGGAAGCAGATTTCTGGCGCATTGGTGAAGCCTTGGATTCTTTGCTCCAGCGGGCTGGCTTGAAGACAAAGCCTGTACAAACAACGGATGTGGCCCAGTGAAGCAGATTGTTTTAGCCTTGATCAAGTTTTATCAAAAACATATTTCGTCTGCTTTGCCTCCTTCATGCCGTTTTGTGCCCTCGTGTTCCCAGTACGCGTATGAAGCGATTGCGCGGTATGGTTTGTGGCGCGGAGGTTGGATGGCAATCAGGCGTCTCAGCCGTTGCCATCCATTGAACCCAGGAGGTTATGATCCGGTACCTTGATGCATGTGTGCCGTGAAATTACACAAGGAGGGGCTTGTTCTTTGAAAACCTTGCATGCGAAAGTTATCCTTATCTTTGTACTTGTCACGCTGGTGGCTGCACTAGGAGGCTGTGCTCCCACAGCCACAGTACCGGCCTGGTCTAGCGTAACTGTTGCCGGAGGAATTGTATACACGGGTGGGCAAGCAGGACGCGTGTATGCGCTGGATGCTACCAATGGCGTCGAGATTTGGCAATACCCGCCCTCATCTGAGAAGGCAGTCGGCCCATTGTATGCCGCACCTGTGTTGCTGGAAGATACCCTTTATATTGGTTCCCACGACAACAATCTCTATGCTCTTGATGCCAACACTGGTTCGCTGCGCTGGAAATTCAGTACGAATGGCTATATTTTGGCCGAGGTTTCTGTTTCCGATGGCTTGTTGTACCTTGCTTCCAGCGATCACAAGATCTATGCGCTGGAAGCAAAAAGCGGATTGAAAAAATGGGAGTTTGCCACCCGTAACTGGGTTTGGGCTCGCCCGGTAGTAGCCAATGATAGGGTGTATGTAGCCTCTTTCGATCACCGACTTTATTGTTTGGACGCAATTACTGGCCAGAAACTATGGGATTTTCAGGCTGGTGGTGCCTTTGCAGGCAGCCCTGTAGTGGCTGGCGATACGGTTTACTGTGGAGCGTTTGATGGCAAAGTGTATGCCCTGGAAGCGAGCAGCGGTACTGTACGCTGGCAGTTTCAAACCGGCCACTGGGTGTGGGCTGGTCCACTAGTTATGGAGAAAGTGGTCTATGTCGGATCACTGGACAGAAGACTCTATGCTTTGGACGCGGTTACGGGTGCGAAATTCTGGGATTTTGCGGCGGATGGCTTGATCCGGGCTACACCCGCTTATGCGAATGGCTTGTTGTATGTTGGCACGGATAGCGGTGTGTTGCATGCTCTGGATGCTAGCACTGGGCAGCAAAAATGGGTTTTTAAGGCGGATCAGGCTATGCTCACCTCGCCAGTGGTGTACGATGGCACAGTATATGTGAGCGTTCTTGGTGACATGATCTATGCATTGGACGCTGAAACAGGCGTTCAACGTTGGAGCGTGACTCCAAGCAAGAGAAAATAGGAGGTCCTCTCAAGTGGGTCAGATTTGGAATGCAGTGATTTTTGAGCCAATGTTGAATGGCTTGCTCTTTTTGTATTCGCTGCTGGGTCGGAATTTTGGCTTCAGCGTGGTCGTCTTTACCGTGCTGGTACGGGTACTGACTCTGCCCATTACGATGCAGCAAATGCGCTCGGCAAAGGCCAGCCAGGAACTTCAACCCAAACTGCAAGAACTGCAGAAAAAGTACAAAGACAATCGCGAAAAACTGGCTGAAGAGCAAATGAAATTGTATAAGGAATCTGGCGTCAATCCCCTTGGTTGTCTGGTGCCAACTCTGATTCAACTGCCTATCTGGATTGGATTATACCAATCCATCATCAATGCCTTGCCTGATAACCCATTGCAGTTGCTTAACCTGGCTCGACATATCTATCCACAATTCCCGCTTTTGTCGAGCCTGGTGCCGCTGAATCCGCGGTTCCTTTGGTTGCACCTGGGGCGGCCGGATCCGTACTACATTGTTCCTATTTTGGTTGTTGCTACCATGTGGGTCCAACAGAAGATGATGGCTGCTCCTACGGCTGATCCCCAGCAGCAGGCCATGAACCAAAGCATGGAGCTTATGATGCCGATGATGTTTGGCATCATTACCTTGCAATTGGCTTCAGGATTGGGTCTGTATTTTGTTGCAACCAACGTCGTAGGCATTATTCAGCAGTATTTTGTCAGCGGGTGGGGCGCACTGGCTACTCTATTCAGCGGGCAGGCTGGGCCCGCTGGTGCAGCTCCGCCAAAAGGTAAGGGCTATGGCCGAAAGAAGTAGAAGTATTGAGGTCAGCGCACGGACTGTTGACGAGGCTGTGCTCAAGGCATTACAGCAACTAGGCTTGAGCCAGGATGAGGTTACGGTAGAAGTGATCAAGCCAGGGAGCCGTGGCTTGTTGGGCTTGGGCGGTGAAGACGCAGTCGTTAGGGTAACGGCTAAAGAGTTGCCGGGGACAGCAGAGGAAGGGGTCTCAGAACAGCCGCCCTCAGCCATGCAGGAAGAGCCTATGCCTCCGGCTGCGCCGCAGAAGGCTCAGACAGAGGGAATTGCCGCGGAACAAGAAACGCTGGCTCAGCTGGGCAGCGAGGTATTGCAGACCTTGCTTCACTATATGGGCCTTCAAGCAAAAGTTACCCAAGAAGAAGCGCCAGCAGAAATTCAGGCCGAGTCTCCTACGGTGGCATTCAATATCAGTGGCACTGATTTGGGGGTGCTGATTGGCCGGCGAGGGGAGACCCTGCGTGATTTGCAGTATTTGACCTGCTTGCTGATCAGTCGCCGGACACAGTACTGGCCGAATGTGATGGTGGATGTAGAGCATTATAAATCGCGCCGGCAGAAATCATTGATTGACCTAGCGCGGCGCATGGCTAATAAAGTGCGCATCACTGCGCAGCCAGTATCTTTGGAGCCAATGCCCGCGTATGAGCGGCGTATTATACATTTGGCTTTGCGTGATGATCCGGATGTCTTCACAGAGAGCGTGGGTCAGGATGAGAAACGAAAAGTAGTCATCCTGCCCAAGAAATGATCCCTTCTTGTGTGGCGTTGGTATCACAATCCGAGACGGGGTATATGGCGAAATCCCCTGATTTTCTGGCTATTGGGCATGTGACGAAGGATTTGTTGCCAGGCGGTAACTATACTATTGGGGGGACAGCAACCTATGCAGCGCTTACGGCACAACGACTGGGCCTTTCGGTGGCTGTCCTCACCAGTGCTCCGCCTGATCTGGATCTCTCCAATGCCTTGCCGCACATTGCTTGGCATATCGTCCCTTCCGAGGTTGCCACAACTTTTGAGAATATCTATGAAGGGCAGAAACGTCGTCAGTTTGTGCACGGCATAGCCAGTCCTTTAAAAGCAGCGCATCTTCCCCTGGCCTGGAAACAGCCGGCGATCGTTCTGCTCTGCCCGTTGGTATGCGAACTGGACTTGGATTGGGTCGGGGTGTTTCCTGAGGCCATCGTAGGAGTCACTCCTCAAGGTTGGATGCGGCAGTGGGATAAACGGGGACAAGTCATGGCGAGGGCGTGGACAGAGGCTCCGCAGATCCTGCCCAATATAGAGGTGCTGGTGTACAGCGAAGAGGATGTCGCTTGTGATGAGGTAGTGATTCGGCGTTATGCCGAACTGACCAAGATCGCAGTGGTTACCCGTGGTTGGCGTGGAGCGACCGTGTTTTACAATGGCGTAGCGCGCGACTTTCCGGCGTTTCGTGCCAAGGAAGTGGATCCCACCGGAGCAGGGGATGTCTTTGCAGCAGCCTTTCTCATACGGTTGAAGGAAACAGGCGATCCATTCCAAGCCGCGCCCTTTGCCAATTGTGCAGCCTCTTTCTCTATTGAGGGACAAGGGACGAGTACTATCCCGACCAGGCAGCAAGTGGAAGAACGCCTGCGCTTTGGCGAGCTGTACACGTGAGAAGAGGGATATGAGCCGGGTTTACGCGGTGGCGAATCAGAAGGGGGGAGTGGGCAAAACCACGACGGTGGTCAATGTAGGCGCATACTTGGCTGCCGCTGACAAGCGGGTTTTATTGATTGACATTGACCCCCAAGCCAATGCGACTAGCAGCCTGGGCATTGATAAAAACGCCTTGCGACGTTCGATCTATGATGTCATCATTGCGGGCAAGCCATTGCAAAGCGTGCTCCTGCTGACCAAGCGCGTCGGGCTTGATCTTGTTCCCTCTGCTCCAGCTCTGGCTGGGGCAGAGATCGAGTTAGTGAACATGATGGCAAGGGAGCATCGCCTGAGAAATGCGTTGGCTTCCATCCGTGACCGCTATGACTATGTCTTCATTGATTGCCCACCTAGCCTTGGCTTGCTCACGGTCAATGCCTTAGCTGCTGCTGATGAAGTCATTATTCCTGTACAATGTGAGTACCTACCGATGGAAGGCTTGGCACAACTGTTGCACACTATTGAACTGGTGCGCATCAATCTCAATCCCTCTTTGGGCATCAGGGGGCTACTGATGACTATGTACGATGCACGCACCAGCTTGGCTCAGCAGGTTGTAGAAGAAGTGCGTCGCCACTTTCCTGATAAAACTTTCCAAACGATTGTTCCACGCAGCGTGCGCTTGAGTGAAGCACCAAGTTATGGCGAGCCAATTGTGGATTATGCACCGCATTCTCCAGGGGGAATGGCTTATCAAGCGTTAGCGCATGAGATTATGAACAGCAATTGATCTGCTCCCTGAACCACGACTTGACGGCGGGGGCTAGTTAGGGGGATGCTATGAGCAGCAAGCGGCGAGGTTTGGGCAAGGGACTGGGCGCTTTGATCCCCGGAGCAGAAGTACCGCTGGGGCTGATTGAGGTTCGAGTGGATGACATCACCGCAAATCCACGCCAACCTAGGTATGACGTCAGCTCAGAAAGCCTGCAAGAATTGGCTGCTTCTATTCGCGAGTATGGAGTGCTCCAGCCGCTCATTGTTACCGAGATAGAACCAACCGAAGCGACTGGAGGACCACGCTATCAACTCATCGCTGGTGAGAGGCGTTGGCGTGCGGCTATGTTGGCAGGGCTTGAAGTTGTCCCGGTGTTGGTCAAGGAAACTACGCCCCAAGAGACACTGGAACTAGCCCTCGTCGAGAACATTCAGCGCGCAGACTTGAATCCCTTAGAGGAAGCCAATGCCTACCGTCAATTGATGGAGGAGTTTGGGCTGACACAAGAACAAGTAGCCGAGCGTGTAGGCCGCAGCCGCGTTAGTGTGACCAATGCGCTGCGTTTGCTGCGCTTGCCTGAGGAAATCAAAGATGCGCTCTTATCTAACCGCATTAGCGAGGGGCATGCGCGGGCTTTATTGGGGCTAACAGAGGAGCATCTGCAACTGCGGGTACTGCGTGCCATCGAAAAAGGAGGGCTTTCCGTTCGGCAGACCGAAGAACTCGTGAGACGCTTGGCAGCGGGTGCACAGGTACAAAAGAAAGCAGCGGCGCAGCAGACACCCGAGACGCGCGCCTTGGAAGACCGTTTCGCGAGAGCGTTAGGAACCAAGGTGAACCTTTACCGCAGCAAACGCGGGGGAAAACTCGTGATTCATTTCTTCTCAGAGGAAGAGTTGCAAACTTTGTACGATCGGATTGTGGGTGAAGAATAGCTAGCCTCGGATGGCAAGCAATTCACTTTCTCCCTATCTCTCTAGATGATGCAGGCAATCGATGCTCAGTCTCTGTGTTTGCTCTCTTCTCCGATGAACAGGCTCATAAGGAAACTGACGATACTGATAACCAGTGCACCCCAGAATGCAGAGCCGAATCCCTTGACATAGAAGCTCACCCCGAACAGGCTTGCCAGTTGTGTGGCGAGCCATAGCATCACCCCGTTAATCACCAAGATGAACAGCCCCATGGTGAGCACAATCAGCGGGCAACTTAGCAAGGTCAGGATAGGACGCACAAACGCGTTCACTAAGCCAAAGATGAGCGCCATGCCGGCTAATGTCTGCCATCCCCCCTCATAAGAGATGCCTGGCACCAGGCGCACGGCTGCATATAACGCGATACCAGTGATCAACCACCGTAGCAAAAATCGTTTCAAGTTTCTCCTTTCTGATGTATCTCTCCATCGTGCTGCTTTGCCTATTCCTCAGGATGGCGCAGATGCAGCGCCATCTGATCCAAGAGGCGGAGGGTACGAAAACCACTTTTCAGGAATGCCTGCAGTGCCTCGGGATGCGAGGTAGAGACTGTGGATACAACTTCCCGCTCTGGGAAACGGCTCAGCCAATCTAATCCCGAAGCCAATAGTTCTTCCTCGATGATCCCGCGGTGATCTGGATGTACATGGATCTGTATATGATGCGCTGCCTTTGTGTATTGACCAGTTACTTGTAATAATGCGACTACTTGGCCGTTCTCTTCCAGAAGCCACTCCTGGCTTTGGCGGAGGTACAGCAGATTGTCTAGCCAGCGCGCAAGCCTTCGTCGGATAGTAAGGCGGTAGTTACTGCTGAGGATAGGGCGGACTTTTTGCACAGCCTCTGGCGTTGCCACCCGGAGGAGCTCATAAACACGCGGCCAGTCTTTTGGATAGCGCTCTCGAAGTGCCAAGGTGGGTGTGGGCCATCGCTCCCTGTACTTGCCGGCAGGCAGGCTGAGTTCTGCTACAGTGTCATACACTTGGAATCCTAGCTCCTGGTACAATTGGCGAGCTGGAGCATTGTCTGTTTGCACTTCTAGGATGACCCATTGGGCGCCTTTTTGTTTCGCTTCTTGTATTGCCGCTTTCATCAATTGGCGGGCAATACCTCGCCCACGAAAATCAGGGTGTACAGCGACATTGCTGATGCTCCAAAGGCTGTGCTGTTGGTTTTCGCGAGTGAGAGAGACATTGCCAACGAGTTGTCCTTCTGCAACCCAGACATAGCCACGGAGAAAAGGCGAGAGCACGCGAAAAGAGGCATCGAAAATCCAGAGCAGTGGTCCTGCCCTTGCTAGATCCCTCATTTCACTTACAATGGGATTGGCAGTCAGATCAAGCTCCGGTTGGAAAGTTAGCTCGATGAGGTCGGCCAATGGCAGCAGGTCATATCGTATATCAAAGGGCCGTAATCCTGCTTTTAGCCTTTTCTGGGTATTCACCCGCACCATTTGGGTAACTCCTGGTCGCATGCAGCACACACGGCTGTCCCTTTCACGCAATGAGAAAAACTCCGGTCTGTTTTTTCCCCAATTTCCTAAGACAAAGGGTGTTGAAAAAAGCCTTCCAATGTCATACTGAAACTTTGCCCTGAGCCTTGCCCTGAGCGAAGCGAAGGGAAAGCGAAGGGGAAGTGAAGCATCTCGCAGTGCTCGGGAAAATATGGCTAAAGTTGCGCGAGACCCCTTCGGTGTACTCAGGGCAGGCTTTTCGCTTCGCTCATGGTAACAAGATTTTCAACACTCTCTAAGGACATGTATCTACACGCCGCTTTTCTGCATATTACGGACATGCAGTGTTATAACCAAACTATGCAATTTGTCAAATCAGTGCTTTTACACATCGTAACATTTCATATACTAGTCTGCTACCAATTTGACACAGATTGCATTTTGCTGTAAAATATCAACAAATGGATGCAGACGATGCACTTACAAGGTGCAACAGGTGGGTTAGGCCTGAAGAGTATATACAATTGTGTTATTCATTTGACACAAATTCGATATTCATGTACAGTAGCATTGAGAGCACGTATGAAGCCGAATGGCAACATTGGATGGCTTTGGAGCGCATTCATGTACCCGATGCTAGCAGCACATCGTAACAATATGTGGCCGACTTCTCAGGAAGCCTAACACCATGGGATTACGATATAGGCGGAGGCCTAATATGAACAGGCTGCTAAAAGTAGTTATCATGGCTTCTTTGTCGCTGGGGTTGGTGTTATGGGTGATTACTCCAGCACGATCCCAAGTCGGTGTTGGGGCGCGTTATTTCCCTGCGACTGGACATAATGTTCAAGGGGAGTTCCTAACTTTTTTCGATAAATATGGTGGAGAGGCAATTTTTGGCTTGCCTCGCACGGAAGAATTCTTTCAGGATGGTTTGAAGGTACAGTATTTCCAACGCGCGAGGATGGAGTACCATCCTTACAATCCTGCACCCTATCGGGTACAACTCACCTTGCTCGGGGATCTGTTGGGATACCGGTTGCCGCCTATCCCTCCTTCTAGTATCCCGCCCCCTAACCATCCACAACGGCGCTACTATCCGCAGACTGGGCATACGCTCTCTTATACTTTCCTGGAGTATTTTGATCGCCATGGCGGCTTGGATGTGTTTGGCTACCCGATTACCGAGTTGATAGTAGAGAACGGGATCGTGGTACAGTATTTTCAGCGGGGCAAGATGGAGTGGCATCCGGAGAACCCCATACCTCATCAAGTAACATTAGGCGATCTGGGAGACGAGTACATCAGGCGCATAAACCTACCCGCGTCTTATCTTGCGCCAGTTGCACCCTTACCCACTCCCTCAGATGGGCAAAGACCGATTGAACCCACGCCTTCAGAGGTTGCTTCTCCTACAGCGGTTTCTTCAGATAAAGGGCAGCTAGATTCCTTTGTTTTTGCAACTCCCACGCCGATTTCGCATGTTCAGTTTGCGGTCTCAGCCTGGGTGAAATACGCCCTTACCGGACAGGGTGGCTTGCAAACGGTCTATGTACGAACAACGGATAATTGGGGGAACGGAATAGCCAATGCTAATGTCGAGGTCATTGTCCATTTCCGTGGTGGTGACCAAGTGTTCAACGCTGGCAACACGGATGCTTCTGGCTATTGTTCGTTCACATTTAACATTGGCGATCAACCGCTCGGCTACACGGTTCTGATTGATGTCCGTGTAACGTATGGCGGGCGGACGGTAACGGCACAGACTTCATTTATTCCTTGGCGATAAGGGCCCATTATTTCTCCTGCTCAGAGTGATATCCCCTTCTAGCACTCTTTTCACCTGTCCATTTTCAAGCCGTAGCAGCAAAGCGCCCTCATTGTCAACCGCTTGGGCAATCCCACGCCATTTGCCTTGGGCTGTGTGCAATTCGACCCATTGTCCCAATGTTTCTAAAGCGCTTGCCCACTCTGCTGCCGGCCATTCGCCAGCGCATAGCGCCAGGTAGCGCTCCTCGATGCGCAAAAGGATTTGCTGAAGCAATTGCACCCGCGATACGAGCCTTCCCAATTCCTGGCTGATACTGGTAGCGTTGAACTCGGCGGGCAACTGGCTGGTGTCCATGTTCACATTCAGCCCTATCCCGACCACAGCATAATCGAGGTGCTGACCGGTGCTGCCTATTTCGGTTAATATACCGCCTGCTTTCCTGCCTCGTAGCAGGATGTCATTGGGCCACTTTAACTGTGCAGGGAGGCAGGTGAGCTCACGAATGGCTTGCCTGACACCCAATCCGCAGACCATGGTCAAGCCCTGTGCGCGCGGGACTGGTAGATGGGGGCGGAAGATCAGGGAGAACAAGAGGGAACTACCTTTTGGTGCCAACCATTGACGGCCAAGCCTTCCTTTGCCCATGGTCTGCTCGTCGGCTATGACCATCGTCCCTTCTGCTGCGCCTTGATTAGCCAGGTCTTTGGCTACGGCATTGGTAGAGTCAATGACCTCATAATAGACAAGTTGCCGGGCAAGAAACTGAGTGCACAAGCCATCCAAGATAGCTCGGGGCGTCAGATCATCCACGCAGCCTCCTCTGTTCAGGTTCAAAGATATGATACTCTTTTGTTGCTCTGTTGCCAACTTGTTTTGCATAGCCTGTATGCATGTTCTCTTTTGCTTGGAGAATAGAGCATTTCGAATTATAATTTTGCTCTACAATATGATTGTGATCGTTGCTTTGAGAATCCTTTCTCAGGAGATACACGGGGGTTAAATGACACGCATTATTCTTATCCGACACGGACAAACAGCATGGAATCAAGCGGAGCGCATTCGGGGTCAAGTGGATATCCCCCTGGACGAGGTAGGACTTGCCCAAGCCGAAGCCACCGCCGCACGGGTGGCTGATGAATGGAAACCTGTCGCGGTGTACAGCAGTCCTTTGCTGCGCGCGATGCAAACTGCACAAGCCATTGCCCGTAGATGCAACTTAGAAGTGCAGATTGTGGCGGGTATGAACGATATGAATTTTGGGCAATGGCAGGGGGTGCCCTATGAGGAGGTAGAGCGCCGCTGGCCTGAACTAGCGCGCGCTTGGCTGAAAGCGCCGCATACGGTTACTTTTCCTGAAGGTGAGAATTTGGCAATGGTGCGCCAACGAGCCATGGCTGCTCTTCATCAGCTTATCGAGGGTCATCCCAACGACGAGATCGTCATCGTTGCGCATACCGTGGTGAACCGCGTCCTGTTATGTGCGGTGTTGGGACTCGACAATTCTGAATATTGGCGTATCGGGCAGGATACCTGTGCCATCAATGTGATTGACTGGCGCCATGGCAAGTTCTTTGTTCATTCTCTGAATGATACATGCCACCTGCGCCAACGGGTGGCTTTGCCATTGTAATCCCATGGATGAGGAGAGAATCGGTGTATCAAGCAGTATTCTTCGATGCGTTTAACACGCTCTTTGGCCCGCGTTGGGCAAAAGATGCTCCCACGAAGAGGCTGCCTTTTCAGCAGACGATGAAGCATTTCCTGCACAATCTCGATGCAGGTTTGCAAGCGGTATATGGACGTGCCCGTGCCGGTGAGGCGGGATTCCCGGCGCGTCTTTTTGCTTCCTTTGCGGACTGGTCGGGAATGGCGAGGACTGGGCCTTGGGCATTGCTGAGGCGGGATGAAAACACTGTTGCCAGTTGGTTCCGTGTGTATTCGGATGCTTTGTATACGCTACAAGCGTTACATGGGACTTGCAAGCTGGGGATTATTTCCAACGCCTGGCCTTATTTGGAATCGCTACTGCGCTTTCTTGGCCTTTGGCCTTACTTCGAAAGTGTGGTGATTTCGGCAAAGGCTGGTGTGAGTAAACCCAACCCCGCGATCTATGAGCTCGCTTTGAGGCTGTTCCATATCGACGCTGACCAGGCTATCTTTGTAGATGACATCCCAAAGAACGTGCTGGCGGCGGAGCGAGTGGGACTTAAGGGGCTATGGCTCTTGCGGACGCCGCTGCCCGAAGCCCGTATCCCTGCAGCCTATCGTCACTTGACCCAGATTTACTCTTTGCAGGAAGTGCTCCCACTTGTTCATGGAGCGTGAAAGATGCTCCTGCCAGAGGTTACGATCTACACAGATGGGGCATGTGAACCTAATCCAGGCCCAGGGGGCTGGGCAGCGATTCTGCGATATGGCACACATGAGAAAATAATCAGCGGTGGTGAACCACACACCACAAGCAACCGCATGGAACTTCAGGCAGCGATTGCTGCGCTGGAGGCGCTCAACCAACCTTGCCGGGTGGAATTCTATACCGATTCCCAGTATCTTCAGCGGGGGATCACGACATGGTTACCGCAATGGTTAGAGCGTGGGTGGCGCAAGAGCGATCACAAGCCCGTACTGAATGCTGATCTATGGCAAAAGCTTTACGCCCTTACCCTCCAACACGAGATACATTGGCACTGGATCCGAGGTCATAGTGATGATCCGCAGAACGAACGCGTGAATCGCTTGGCTTACCGGGCTATTCCTCGTAGTGACCCAGCGGCGTAACTTTCTGGCTCAGAGGTGAGGAGTGTACCCATGACCAAAGAGGAAAACCAGGTTCCCCAGAACCCCACAGAGATGCCACAAACGGTGAAAGCGTTATTGCAAAAACCGGTGGAATTGCACTTGCCCACGCGTCATAACCTTAAGTTGCAGCAGCTGGTAGCACGGATTAATGAGCACAGCGAATTGCATACCTTGTGGCGTGTTTGTAACGTTACAGCCGTGGACCGCCTGCGTATGACAGATCATGGGCCGGTGCATGTGCAGATCATCACCAACATTGCGCTCAAGCTGCTTAGATTGCTCATAGAAAGCGGGGTGCAGCCCAGTATTGTGCGCGATTATGGGTTGCAAAATGAGGATGCTGAAATTGTGGTCGTGCTAGCAGCGCTTTTGCATGATGTGGGCATGTCTATTCATCGCGATGACCACGAACGCTATAGCCTTTTTATCGCTGCCCCCTTGATCAAAGAACTGCTCACTGGCTTGTATGAGGTTCCTATAGGCACGGTAGTACTATCCGAAACCTTGCACGCTATTATTGCCCATCGCGCTGGAGGGCATCCTCTGACTTTGGAAGCAGGGATTGTTCGCGTGGCTGATGCCCTGGACATGGCTAAGGGGCGCTCGCGTATACCCTTTGAAGCAGGCGTCATCAATATCCATTCGGTCTCTGCGGCGGCAATCGAAAGCCTGGAGATCGAGCACGGGGACCAAAAGCCAGTCCGTCTACGCGTGCTGATGAGCAACTCAGCAGGCATCTTTCAGCTCGATGAGTTGCTCAAGGAAAAATTGCAAGGTTCAGGATTGGAACCTTATATCGAAGTCGAGGCACGCATAGAAGGCGAAGAGAAAAAACTCATCCATACCTACCATTTCTGATCAGTACATCCGCACAATTTCACGATAGCTGCGTGGTTGGCGGACTTGCAATAACTGCGAGTCCTCGCGGTTTTTCTTCACTTCATCCAGGTCAATCGTAGCCAAGCCATAGCCTTCTCTGTCTTCATCCAATGCGCTGTATATTTCTCCTCTTGGCCCAACAATTAGGCTACTACCGAAGAAGTTGTACGTGTATTCCCCACCAATGCGGTTTGCCGCTGCCACGAAGAGCGAATTTTCCAATGCCCGCGTGAGCATATAGTTGCGCCAGGCATTGGTATTGGGACGCTCCCAATTCGCGCAGACACACAACAATTCGGCCCCTTGTAGGGTCAGGCAGCGCGCTGCTTCGGGGAAAGCCAGATCCCAACCCAACAACAGCCCTACGGTTCCGAATGACGTCTCCCCAACGGGAAAACGGTATCCTGGCCGAAAAGCCAATCGCTCTTCGCCCCGCAGATGAACCTTACGATAGGTCGTGTTCACTTCTCCTTCTGGATCAATCAGCACTGCGGCATCGTATACCACGCTCTCGATCTTCTGTTTCTCGACCATGCCAAAAGCCAGGTGCACTCTGAACTCGCTAGCCCATTGCGCCATATCATTTACGATGCGCCCTGGGATTTGCTCAGCCAGATCGGCAAAGCGCACGCCGCATTCGTACCCGGTGGTTGCCAATTCAGGGAAAACAATCAAATCCACCTTCTGCTCATGGCAGATGTCTTCCACCCACTTGCCCATGCGCTCCAGGTTGGCTTCGACGTCAGCCAATTGGGGAGCCATCTGAACGACAGCGACAGTAATTTGTCTCATTTTTCCTCCGTCTTTCACAGTGTGAAGATAGAACACATGTGCTATTTAGCATCATTATATCCTATCTCGAGATTTTCGTCAAAAGGGGACTATCCCCCAGATGTCATCTGAGGTTGGCAAACTATAGCAGTTTTAGTATAATTGCATTGGAGGGTGCCTGTGACCAATCGTGAGGTAGCGGACCTGCTGCGGCTGATTGCCGATATGCTGGAAATCAAGGGCGAGGTTGTTTACAAGGCACTGGCTTATCGCAAAGCAGCGGATAATATTGAAGCCCTTGGCCGGGATATCAACGAGGTTTGGCGTCAGGGCAAGTTACGTGAAATCCCTGGCGTTGGCGAGGCACTGGAAAAGAAACTAGATGAGTTGCTCCGTACCGGGCGCTTGGGCTACTATGAAGAGTTGCAGGAGGAAATTCCCGTTGGCGTGGTCAGCTTGCTGAGCATCCCTGATGTAGGACCGAAGACAGCCAAACTTCTTTGGGAGAAACTGGGAGCGCTCAGCGTGGCAGACGTGGAGCGTGCGGCCCGGGAAGGGAAACTGCGCCAATTGCCAGGCCTGGGTGTACGTTCGGAGCAACGTATCCTCGAAGGCATCGAGTCACTGTATCGCCGCACAACGCGTATTCCCCTTGGCGTTGCCTGGCCGGTAGCTAATGAATTAGCGCAAGCCTTGCGTCAAGAGTTGGGCACTGATACCGTAGAACCTGTGGGCAGCCTGCGGCGGATGAAAGACACCGTAGGCGATATTGACCTCCTGGCTGCTTATGAAGAGCCTGAGCAAGCCACGGCTGCTTTTGTCCGGTTGCCGCAAGTGGCGGAGATCCTTTCGCATGGCCCAACCCGTGCCAGCGTGGTCCTGTACAATGGCTTGCAAGTGGATATCCGTGCCCTCAAACCAGAACGCTATGGCTCACTATTGCAGTATTTCACAGGCAGCAAAGAACACAATGTGAAACTACGGACACTGGCGTTGAGCAAAGGTTTGAGCCTGAGCGAATACGGTTTCAAGCGAGGCGATCAGGAGCTACTCTGTCCGAAAGAGGAGGATGTTTATCACGCTCTGGATCTGCCTTGGATACCTCCTGAACTGCGTGAGGACCGTGGTGAAATAGAGGCGGCACAACAAGGCAAGTTGCCCAAACTCATCGAGCGCAATGACATCCGTGGGGATTTGCACGTGCATACCGACTGGAGCGATGCGGCGGCAACTTTAGCCGAGATGGCTCAGGCGGCACAGAAACTCGGTTACGAATACTTGGTGATCTCCGACCATTCGCAAGGCTTAGGGGTTGCCAGAGGCTTGGACATAGCCAGGCTGAGACAGCAACGGGCTGAGATTGACAAGTTGAACGAGGGGTTTTCTGGCTTTCGCCTGTTGCACGGAGCGGAAGTAGAAATACGCGGCGATGGCACACTCGATTACCCAGACGAAGTTTTGCAGGAATTGGATGTGGTGATTGCTTCTGTGCACAGTGGCTTGCGGCAGGACAGGGAAGCAATGACTACCCGTGTTATCCGCGCCATGCGCAATCCCCATGTGGATATCTTGGGACATCCCTCTGGGCGTCTGTTGGGGCAACGCGAAGCAACCAACGTGGACCTCGATGCCGTCTTGCGGGTGGCAGCGGAGACCCATACCATCCTGGAAGTGAATGGCACTCCTAATCGCCTGGATTTGGATGACGTGCACATACGCCAGGCTATCCAGTTAGGGGTACAGTTGGCTGTCAATACAGACGCGCATAGTGTGAATGGGCTGGAGGTAATGGAATACGGAGTGGCTATGGCGCGTCGAGGATGGGCTGAAGCCCATCATGTCGTGAATACACTGCCTTTACCACAGCTTCTCGAGCGCTTGACACTGAAAGAGCACAGTACCATACGCTGATCGCAGTCTTACTGTCCGCCAGTGCATGGAAAAGATCTCGGCACAAAACGAGACCGATAAGCGTCTTACCAACAGAGGAGGAGAACACCTATGTCATCTGATGCGGTGCGCACCGGACAAACGCCTGAGGGAAGGGAGACAAGGCCCAGGGCTCAGTGAGGATTGCGTCGCGCGCCTGCGTGGCAGGTGCTTGTCGCTTTAGCCTTGGTTGTCATCGCTATCATAGGTTTGTGCCGAGTCACTGGATGGACGGGCAGGTTAGCCCCGCCGTCCCCTACACCGGCGGCTACCTCTATACCAATGCCCACTTTCACATCCTTTCCAACGCTGACTGTTACTCCGACGGCTTTGTCCACGGCTACGCCCACTCCACAGCCACTGCTTATGCCTGGTGGGCAAGCGGTGGTTCAAGGCACGGGAGCGCAACAACTCCGCCTTCGCGCTGGGCCTGGCTTGGACAAGGAAATGCTAGGCACATTACCGGATGATACGCGATTGAAAGTGTTAGATGGGCCAGAAACAGCCGATGGCTACAAGTGGTGGAAGGTGCAGACTGAGGACGGACTGGTTGGTTGGGTAGCGGGTGATTGGCTTGTGCCCATTGCCCCCTAGTCTCTAATTGCTTTGTGGCCGATTGCGAGGCATGGCGCGTAAGATCAAGGAGGCTGTTCTATGAAGAGGCAGGCTTTGTTCTGGGCTCTGCTGCTAGCACTGCTTGTGCTCGGGATTGTAACTTCGCTATTGTTGTTGCGCTGCAACCAAGGGTTATGGCCTCTCAATAGAGCCACGCCAACGGCTCCGGTGACTCTGACACAGGGCCAAATTCGAGATGCGATTACCCGTTTACCCATCGTGGCAGCGAAACTGCAAGCAGGGGTTGTTACTGCGCTCAGCGATGTGGAAGGTGCCTTCTGCGTGCCCACACTCGGGGAGGATATGATCACTATCACAGCACCAGGCTATGAACCGATGCAGATCCGTCCGCGCGCTGGCTTCCCCCTGGTAATTGATCTGATTCCTGATGCTTCAACCACTTTTCAGATTGTCTACAACTATGAGAGACAACATGAATTTGGCCGGCAATACGACCTATTACATCCCGATGTGCAGATGCTGTTCAGCCGTGAAGAATTTATCCGCTATATGGAGCAGCACCGGCCTTATGATCTCATTGACTTTTCCGTGGACCCTGTGGGCATGCTTACCTCAGGGGTGATGCTAGGTAAGGCCTATAACAATGTTGCCCAGGTGCGCGTGCAGGCTACTGTACGGTCTAATGGGCGGGTGATGCAACGAGCTTGGCTCGCCTATGCCGCGAAAGCAGGTGGGTTTTGGCGGTGGTTCCGTGGGCCTCTGCTTTGGCCAACACCAACACCTCTATCCACAGACACTCCTATCCCAGCAATGACACCTACCCAGACACTGACTCCCTCTCCACAGCCAACACGTACCCTTATTCCAACGACTGCCGCCAGCCCTACGCCATACGAACCCATCTCGCCTCACAGCCAGGCAGTTGTCATTGCCAGTGTAGCCGGATTGCATACGGGAACAGGGGAGGAATACGCCGTGATTTTAGGCATGCCTCGCGGTACCACGGTGTGGGTTCTCGAGTGGCCACGATGGGTGGAAGGGGTGCCTTGGTATCGCGTGCAGGTTGTCGGTACGGACCACACCGGTTGGTGCAAAGGCGCCTATCTCGCACCGCTGCTGGTTGTGCCAACACCGACCGCTCTGCCTGCTACGCCTACAAGATGATTGGTCGAGAGTGTTGAAAAAGCCCTTCCAATGTTATGCTGAACGGAGTGAAGTATCTCGCAGTACTTGGAAAAATAGGCTAAAGTTATGCGAGACCCCTTCTTTGCACTCAGGGCAGGCTCTTCGCTCAGGGTAACAAGATTTTCAACACTCTCATTGGTCGTACTGGAGAGCGGCGGGCGTGCTTTTGGCAATAGATGAATCTCTTGCCCGAGCGATTAGTGGTGATGTCAGCATGTGGGGATAGCGTGGTTCAAATAAACAATAGGGGGTGAAACCATGACGTGTAGGAAGCGACTGGAAAAGATATTCCGGGAGGCAGGGGTCAAGTTCAGTGTATCAAAACATGCAGAGGTCTATAGTGCACAGCGCCTGGCAGGTTTATTGCATATCCCAGGAGAGCAGATAGCTAAGGTGGTCATGGTGAAAGCAGATGACGAATGGGTGATGCTGGTATTGCCAGCGCCATACCGGCTTGATTTCGCCAAGGTCAAGAGAGTGCTCAAAGCAAAGGATATACGCTTAGCCAGAGAGGAAGAATTCGCCAGCCTCTTCCCAGATTGCGAAGTGGGGGCTATGCCTCCCTTTGGCGGCTTGTACAATGTGCGCCTTTGTGTCGACCGTACGCTCACCACCCAGCCCGAAATTGCTTTCCCGGCCGGCTCACATCGCGAGATTATGCGCATTACTTATGCGGACTTTGAGAGGATTGCCCAGCCAATGGTAGGCGATTTCAGCGCTCGCTAAGTTCAGGATTTGTGTTCCCCGGTTTCGCATAAAAAGAGGGGCGAGGTAGGGACCCGCCCCTCTCCTCTTCTGCTCAGGTAAATGATACGAGCAGCCTGTGTTTCACTGCCGTGCGCAGCGGGGGAATAGGACTTGCGCCCTAGTAGAAGAGTTGTGCTAGTTCAATCAGCTCCGGATCAACTGCCTTCCGCTTGTCAGCGATTTCCTCTAGTGGCACATCCGTGATCTTATCCCCTTGTAGGGCAACCATGCGCCCGAATTTCCCCTGCCTAATCAGGTTAACCGCGTAAACGCCCATACGGGTGGCAAGCACACGGTCGAAAACCGTGGGTGAGCCGCCGCGTTGCAGGTGGCCCAGCACCACAAAACGGGTCTCAAAGCCTGTGCGTTCCTCAATAGCCGTAGCTATCGTGGGCCCAAGGCCGCGCAAATCCAGCCGGATATGGCCGAACTCGTCCTTGCGCTTTTCCGCTTCCGCCTCATCCGTGATGACTTCAGCGATTTTGGCTGCTTCTGCGACTACAACGATGCTGAATTTCTTGCCCATAGCCCAACGGCGCTTGATGTGCTCGCATACGTCGGCAATGCTGGATGGTTTCTCCGGTGTCAGGATATAGTCGGCACCTCCAGCCAAGCCTCCCATAACGGCTACCCAGCCGGTGTAGCGTCCCATCACTTCGACCACAATGACGCGGTGATGTGCCTCAGCAGTAGAGTGCAGTTTGTCCAGCGCTTCAGCCACCGTGGTCACCGCTGTGTTGAATCCAATGCAATAGTCCGTGCCCACCACATCGTTGTCCATCGTTTTAGGAATGCCCACAGCGGGTAAGCCGCGTTTGGTCAGTTGTGCACAAACCCCAAGCGTGTCGTCCCCACCAATGGCTACCACCGCATCGAGTCCAAATTTCTTGGCGTTTTCGAGGGCTTTTTCCATGTCCCCAGGCTTCTTGGCCAAGTTCGTGCGCGATGAGCCCAAAATGGTGCCGCCCCTGTGCAAGATACCCGAAACATCAGCGCGCTCCAAGGGTTTTATGATGCCATCGCGAAGGCCCTTCCATCCATCATAGATGCCATAAACTTCCCACCCATACTCGAAAGCGCGCCTGGCTACGGCGCGAATAGCCGCGTTCAGGCCAGGCACATCGCCCCCACCAGTCAAAACTCCAATACGCATGTTTTTTCCTCCTCAATCCGATGGTCTATGAAGGGAATCCTGTCTTATTTATTCCGCAGCACCGATTTCTACACTGCGAAACTGCCGTGCTGGGCTACGGAATCCTCCGCGCGAGTCAATGACGCCTGCACTGCCAAATAACCGGATCTTTTCCCGCACTGCTTCCTTGACGTACTCCCGGCTCACGGCTAAAAACTTTCGGGGATCAACTTCGTCGGGGTATTTCGCTACTGCTTCCCGCAGCCCCCGGGTGAAGGCTTGGTTAAGGTAAGTGGCTACGTTAATCTTGCAGATGCCGTGTTGGATGGCTTCGAGAAAGCTCTCGGTTTTAACTCCTGATGAGCCGTGCAGCACCAACGGTATATGCGGGATCTGTTCGTGAATCGCCTTCAACCGGTCGATATCTAGTTCTGCTTCCTGCACCTTCATGGCGTGGACAGAGCCACAAGCCACAGCCAACGAGTCTGCTCCGGTGAGTTCAATGAACTCTTTAGCCTGGTGTGGATCGGTCATCAAAGCACAGATTTCTTCGTAGGAGAGTTTGTCAGTTGACTGAGCAACCCGACCCAGTTCCGCCTCCACTGGGATGCCAGCGATGTGGGCAATCTCGACCACCTTCTTGGTTATGGCAACGTTCTCCTCAAAGGGCTTTTTTGAACCGTCATACATGAGCGAGGTGAAGCCAGCGCGCAGACAAAGCACATTCTGTTCAAAATCGTAGCCATGATCCAGGTGCAATACGACTGGGACAGTAACCAGGCTTGCCGCGGTTTTTACCATACTGGCGGCGAACTCCAACCCAGCATAGCGGATTGCGCCTTGGCTCACTTGCAGGATGACCGGAGCACGCTCCTCTTCAGCGGCCTCGACAATGGCTTGGACCTGTTCCATGTTATTGGCGTTGAAGGCCCCTACAGCGAAGTGATTTTCCAAAGCAGTCAGCAAAATCTCTTTACTCGTTACCAGAGGCATATTGTCCCTCCTTGCAGCACAAAATACGGGGCTTTGTCCATAGCCCCGCTGGCATCGCTGCCAAATTTTTATTCTTCTATGCCGAAGGTGGGATTCGAACCCACACAGGGTTGACCCCCAGCGGTTTTTGAGACCGCCGCGTATACCATTCCGCCACTTCGGCAGGCACCTATAGTATAGAAAAATTATGGCGATTAGTCAAATATGCATGGCATGCTAAGTTGACAACCACCCAGCGCTCCATTAGAATGGTGGCTGTCATCGTGAACATGCGATGCTTGATCCTTGGGATGAGTTTGATTGATGTTGGTGATCAGGCTGCACCTGCTTCTTGTATCAAGTCGCAACTTAGATTATTGAAGGAGCCATGTGAAGCTATCCGTATTGATCCCTGTGTTCAATGAAGAGGAAAGCGTTAAAGAGCTGCTCGACCGTGTGCTGGCTGTTCCGGTTGAAAAAGAGGTGATTGTCGTGGATGATTGTTCCACGGATAATACCTGGAACGTGTTGAACAGCATTCAGGATCCGCGGGTGCGTGTTTATCGCCATGAGGTTAACCAGGGCAAGGGAACGAGCATACGCACGGCTCTCAGCCATGCCACTGGTGACTGGGTGATCATCCAGGATGCCGATCTGGAATATGACCCCAATGACTACCCCAAACTCCTTGAGCCGGTCCTAAACGGCAAGGCTCAGGTGGTGTACGGGGTACGCGATCTCAGCGGACAGAAGTTGTTCTTCCGTCTAGGCAATCAGTTCCTGACTTTCGTGACCAATGTGCTCTATGGCGCACAGATATCAGACATGGAGACTTGCTACAAATTACTGCCCCGTGAAGTGATGCAGGCACTCGACCTGCGCCCAAGCCGTTTTCAGATTGAGCCAGAGATCACAGCAAAACTGTTGCGCAAGGGCTATCACATCTATGAAGTCCCTATCTGGTACAAGCCGCGCAAAGCGAAGAAGTTGAACCCATGGAAAGACGGGCTCCCAGCGCTTTGGACGTTGATCCGATACCGCTTTGGCAAAGTTTAGTGAGCACGCAGGGGTGCGGCTTTTCTAGCCTACTGATTCATCGAGGGTGTTGAAAAGCCCTTCCAATGTCATGCTGAACGAAGTGAAGCATCTCGCAGTACTCGGGAAAACACGGCTAAAGTTACGCGAGACCCTTCGCTTCGCTCAGGGTGACAAGATTTTCAACGCTCTTATTCATCCAGCGGGTGGTGTGCTTGCCCCTTTTCGGATTTGCTCCCAGCAAACGCGCACGCAGATGCCACAGACATCTGCTTTTAAACCAAGGGCGTGAATACGCTGACGGCAGGCTTCGCGGTAATCGCCGGCTTTGCGCAGGATAGGGCAGATTTTCAGACAGGCATGGCATTCACTGCATCCTATGAATTCCTTTGGCGTGCCAGGGATGCGACCCGCGATGAAAATCGTGGCAAAGCGCAGCGCTGGGCCTGCTTCTGGCGTAACAATCAAGCCATGCCTACCTCGCCAACCCAATCCGGCTGCCTCCGCAAAAGCGCGATGGGAGACGCAATGCGGAAAATAGTCATCCACATGTTTGACCTGCCCAGCCCAGCCCTCAATCGTAGCCTGCTCGGCAACCCCACCAAAACGCGCCACTAGTGTGCTGGTGAAATCGTTGAGCGTACGGTTGAGCGTTAGATAGGCTAGTGCATACTCATTCCAGGGGTCATCAGTCGAGGCTTTGCTTTGCCAGGTAGCAGGTATGGATAGGATTTCCTGCTCGTGGTAAAGCAGTCCAAGGGAGATCGCGGTAACCTCCTCCATTGGGCCGAGCGCCTTTAGCTTTTCCTGCAGATATTGCTGTTGCTGAGGCAGCAAACGAATTGTATTGAGAGGGGAGAAGCCAATTATGCCCAAGCGCCCTGCCTCAGCGCATAGTTCCCGAAATGATCGTTCAATGTCTTCCTTTAATGAGTTGGTGCACATCGCGACTCCTTTGGTCAGAGTGTTACTTTGTGCTCAAATAATTCCTTTTTGCTGCAAGCGTTCTATATCTGCGGCGGTATAACCCAGTGTGGTGAGTATTTCCGTAGTGTGCTGGCCCAAGCGTGGTGCGGGCAGGTGGGGTGCCTCGCCACTGCTCAATGGCATCGTTAATTCTCCTTCGCGCAACAACTGGTAATGTATAGCCTGTGGATGGGTGAATACCTCTTCTAAGGTGAGGACTGGCTCGCAGCAGCAATCGTGGTTGGTGAAGAGATTGGTCCAATGATCCCTAGACTGGGTACGGAAAAGCGCTGCTACTTCGGCAATAAGGCTCGCTTGATCTGCATCATGCTGTCGCGCTTGCCAATCTGGGCGGCCTACCGCCTCGCAGAAAGCTTGCCAGAACTCTGGCTCCAATGCGCCCAGAGCCATATATTTTCCATCAGCAGTCTCATACACGTTGTAGCAGGCTTGCTTGCCGGTCAGCCACATTTGCCCTCGCTGTGGCGTATGGCCTGTCGTCAGCCACTCAGCCAGCGGTATAGCCAGCAAAGCCGTAATACTGTTCAGCATAGAAATATCCAGATATTGCCCCCGTCCACTGCGTTCGCGTTCAAACAGTGCAGCTAGCACGCCAAAAGCCATCCACAAGCCCCCCATGAGGTCAGCCACAGGCACGCCAGGAATCACCGGGGGGCCATCTTTTCTGCCTGTGAGTGCCAGGAGCCCCCCGAGGGCAATATAATTCAGGTCATGGCCAGCGCGTAAATGGTAGGGGCCCGTCTGGCCATAGCCGCTGAGCGAGGCATAGACTAGACGTGGATTCACCTGCGCTAGTGCTCCATAATCGAGCCCCAGCCTCTTCATGACGCCGGGTCGAAAGCCTTCCAGCAGTGCGTCAGCCTGGCGCGTCAATTCCCGTAGGATCGCCTTGCCTTCGGGTGCTCTCAAGTTTAGCGTCATGCTCTTTTTGTTGCGGTTCAGCAGCTCAAAGAGCAAGTCTCCGCCCTCAACACCGAAACGGGATATGTAGCGCAGTGGATCACCGAAACGCGGCCTTTCAATTTTGATGACCTCAGCGCCGAGATCGGCTAACGCTAATGAAGCGTAGGGACCCGGTGCGAGGCGGGTCAGGTCAACGATGCGCACACCTTGCAATGGCTGTTTCAATATCCTATCCTCCTCTGCGAATTGGCACAAAGCGATGGTATTGTAGCATAGCGCCTTGTCAGCAACAAAGATTCCATATAAGGCTACATGGAGCGGGGTTATGCTTGTACATACTGCCTGAATGTGATATACTTGCGACAGTAAGGCGGGGGAGCCATGCGAGTTGGCCGCCACTGTGTATGAACAAGGAGGGTTGTGTGATCGTCGAACTACTTGTCGTTGGACCATTGCAAACTAATTGTTACATCGTTGCTGATGAGAACGCCAAAGAAGGTATTGTCATTGATCCAGGTGGAGACGGTGACCATATCTTGCGCACCATACAACGTATGGGTCTGAGCATCAAAATGGTTGTGAATACCCATGGTCATTTTGACCACATTATGGCCAACAAAGAGGTCATGGAAGGGACTGGTGCCCCATTGGCTATTCATCCCAAGGATGCGGACATGCTGACCAACCCTCTACGCAGTTTTGCCCTTTTCGTGGGCAAAGTTCACCCTAGTCCGCCAGCCACTTTGTTGCTTGAAGAAGGGGCAACAGTGAAATTCGGCGCGCATACATTGAATGTGTTACATACGCCCGGACATTCTCCTGGGAGCATCAGCCTATGGAGCCCTGAGGAAAAGGTGGTTTTCAGTGGAGACGCTTTGTTCAATCTAGGTATTGGGCGCACGGATTTCCCGGGAGGCAGCATGCGGGTTTTGTTGCAATCTATCCGCGAGAAATTGTTCACCTTGCCCGATGATACGGTGGTCTATCCTGGACACGGACCAAAGACAACCATTGACTTTGAGCGAAAACATAATCCTTTCTTGACTTAACGAAAAGGAGCAAATTGGAACCTCTGGAGCGCATGAACGAACAGATTCAGGCGTATTTCGAAGCGAAGAATGCCGCTCGTGAGCAGGCGCTAGCCCGTGCACGTGAACTGACCAGGTGTTGTGCCAACGCTATCCGTGCTGTACATCGCGCTGAGTATGACAAGGCAGCGGGTTTGTTGGGTGCGGCAAGGGAAGCTGCCCAGCGCATGGCTAATGACCTACGTGATCATTCTGACCTGTATCACAGTGGGTATACGCAAGATGCGTTGAAGGAATTTGTGGAAGCCAGTGTTACTTATGCCCTTATTACGGATGCGCCGCTGCCTACTCCAGATGAACTGGATGTACTGCCAGCCACTTATCTCAATGGCTTGGGAGAAGCGATGGGGGAAGTACGTCGCCATGTCCTGGATGTCATTCGCCAGGGTGATGTTGAGCGATGTGAGCGGATGCTGCAGGTCATGGAAGAGGTGTATAGCGCCCTTGTAACAATAGATTATCCAGATGCAGTCACTGGCGGGCTGCGGCACACCACCGATATGGTACGTGGTGTCCTGGAACGCACGCGCGGCGACTTGACTGTAGCGGCGCGTCAAGAGGCTTTACGACGTGCACTGCAGGACTTTGAGGAGCGCGTTCTACAGCAAACAGAAGCCTATTCAAGCAGAAAGCCAACACCAGGAGCAAGCAATGAGTGACGAGCGTTCTGCATTGGTTATCAGAGCCAGTGAATTGGGCCAGTATACATTTTGCGCTCGTAGTTGGTGGTTGGAGCACGTGCGGGGGTATCCATCTGACCATATGCAGGAAATGGAGCGCGGTCAATTTGCTCACCAGGTGCATGGACGCATTGTGGTGCGCTATCATCGTCTGCAGCGCCTGGCTTATGCCCTGCTCTGGATAGCAGCGCTGGTTGGAGCCGTAGGACTAGCCCTTCTGGTCAGGGGTGTGTAATGCGTAGCAAGTATCTGCTCTTTTCTCTGCTTGTGATCCTGCTGGTTGGGTGTCGCTTTGATCCAGGGAACCCGGGGAACTCTCCTATCCCATCTGTTCAGCCCGCGGCTACAGCCTCTGCCGAGCCTTCGCCAGAGCCAAGCCCGACATGGACTGCTACAGCAACGCCTTTGCCCTCGCCAACGCCAACCATGACCTTAGCCCCGACCCCTTCGCCAACGCCTACTCCTGGGCTGGAGGCGCTTTTCAAGCGGTTCATTCTGATCAACCAAGATACGCAGACGATGTATGTCTATGAAAATGGGATCAAAATCCGTACGATACCAGTGAGCACGGGTAACCCAGATGACAAAACAACCATGACACCACCCTGGGAAGGCGAAGTGGGCAAATATGTGGGTACTTTTTTCTCTTTCGGAACATGGGCCGATGATGCCTGGTATCTGTTCGATCATTATGGCGCCATTCTGATCCATGGTGCCCCCTATGTGAAGGAGAACGGGGAAAAGGTGTATCAGGATTTGGATGCGCTTGGCGTGCGGCCTGTGTCCCATGGCTGCATCCGCTTGCCACCTGAAGAAGCCAAATGGTTTTCTGAATGGGGGCCAGAAGGAGTACATATCGTGATTTTGCCCCTTACGCGAAGGCCATAATCCTATGCCCTGGTTGTTTTTTGCCCTCTTGCTGGCTTTGGCGGGAGTGGTCTTGCTCCTTTATGCTCGCAGACAGCGACAAATAGCCGGCTTACCATCTGGTGAGATCGTGTATGCGGATACTGGTGCTTGGCAACGCTGTGAACGTCCGTTGTTTTCGCAGCGCCATCGCCTTTCTGGAAAACCAGACTATTTGGTACGAGAACATGGGCGGATTGTACCCGTGGAAGTGAAGCCTAATCGCCAAGCGGCTGAACCGTATGAAGGGGATATTTTGCAACTGGCGGCCTATTGTTTGCTGGTAGAAGAAGAGTATGGACAACGCCCCCGCTATGGTTATCTCAAGTATGAACAAGCGGTGTTCCGCATCAATTACACCGGTAACTTGCGCCACCATGTGTTATCCAGGCTGGAGGCAATGCGCCGCGATTTCCGTGCATCCGATGTGGCTCCGAATCACAATGAAGCACGCCGCTGCCTGTACTGTGGTCATCGCTATGTCTGTGACAGACGCTTGGCATAGGAGCGGCTAAGGGCCTGGTTGATGCCAAGCCCAAGGGCCATAATGCTCCTTGATCACCAGCCACGTGATACGGAAGCTTGATTGCCGGAGCTGGTGATATATTTCTTGTAGCGCGGTGTCGCCTTGGGGGCGATCTAGGACAGTGTTTATAAAGTTCAGGTGTGAAAGCAGAAGCAGCACAGTAAAGCCTACGCTGGCGGCTGCTAACAAATAGATGCCGGCTTGATATAGGCGGCGCATAGGCCAACGAAAGAAGGATGCGCTTAGCAGATTGGCCAAACCTAAACTGAAGACTGGATACAGCTCAATCATGCGCCTCATTCCAAAGCCCCATCCCGCCCACCAATCGTAGACCGAAGCATTGATCAGAGCTTGCAACATGAACATAGTAGCTAGAGCAAGGCTTAGGGTACGGTTCTTGCTGTACAGGACAAACCAACCCAACGAGCTCACCCCTGTGAGCGGTGCCCAGATGAACAGCCCTTTCTCGCATGAAAAAAGGATTTGTCTCAGATAAGCCGGCCATACGAGAAAGGCAGCACGGTTCTGCTCCGCAGCCGGAACAACCCACGGCGAGCCAAACATTTGCCACCAGGAATATGGCACTAACCAGGCCAAGCTCACAAAACCTAGTGCAAATGCCAGCACTAGCCGGATTCGCTTCTGCCATAGCAAGGATATTCCCAGCGGCAGGGCAAACAGGGCAAGCTGCCAGCGCACCAATGTAGCCATGCCCGAAACAATCCCCATGGCTAACCACAGCAGTTGCGCACCCTGATGCGGGATTTCCGGGTGCTTGGTACACCAGTGGACAAATAGAAACAACAACAAGCTCACCGCGAAAGCGCCGCAGGCGTGCGAATTCAGCGGCTCTATCGTGCTATAGTACCAAAGCGGAGTGCCAAAGAAGAGTGCTAGGACAGAGAGCAGCGCAGCCCCGTTCGGCGCAATTCTGCGCGCGGCAAAGTATGTCAGTATAACCGCTGCCAGAACATAGATGTTGGTGCCTAACATAGGAAAGAAGCTGTAAGCAAAGGTAGTGCCTTGGTGCTGTATGAAATAGGCGTCATGAATACGTAGAAACGGGAGTTTGTCTGCTAACATAGCCAACCAATAGAAAGGCACCAACAGCAAAGCATTGCCAAAGGGAAAGACAGAGGCATAGTGCCCCGTTTTTTTCATATACGAAGGCATGATAGGTGTTGACGTGAGCGAATTTCGTTGCTTGATTAGCCAGGTCCAGGTCTGCATCGCATGCTAGTGAATCAAGCCACATAAAATAAGCGAGGCCATCGCCGCGTACCAGTGGGCGGTCGAGGAGGATACAACTTCCCAGCACAATCAGCACAATTGCGAGCAGGCTGACCAGTGTAACTCGATTCTCTATGCCGAGTCTATGGCGCATAGTTTGCCCCTCTCATCTCGTGCGTGGATTATATAGCAAGGCATCGCGGCAATCAAACCACAAGGCAACTGTGTTATTTCGACAAGGATGGCTGATTGGGTTATAATCACGGCATCTGGTGGTATAGGAAAGAGAGTGTTGAAAAAGCCTTTCCAATGTCATGCTGAACGAAGTGAAGCATCTCGCAGTACTTGAAAATATGGCTAAAGTTACGCGAGACCCTTCGCTTCGCTCAGGGTGACAAGATTTTCAATACCCTCCAAGAAAGCTGTTTCTGGCGGTATGTTGCTGCCAACTACTGACTATTCATGAACCATTGTGAGCTGACAATGAAACGATTTGGATTGCTGCATCATCCCAAAATCAGTGCCTCGCAGACTCTAGCGCAAGAGGTTGAAGCCAGCCTGCGCTCCTATGGCGTAGTGGCATGGCAGGCTTCTGCCTGGGATGAAGCCGAGGTGTTGCGACAGGCACCGGGTACTGATTTGTTGATTACATTTGGAGGAGATGGCACGATCGTGCGCACAGCGCGCATCGTGGCTGCGCATCATTTGCCCATTTTGGGTGTGAACCTGGGTCGTCTGGGTTTTCTGGCTGAATTGCAGCCCGCTCAGGTGCAGGATAAGATAGAAGCACTAGTGGATGGGCAATATTGGCTGGAAGAGCGCATGATGCTGTATGCCGAGGTGAAGCGGGAACGGCGTATCGTGCATTCCTATGAGGCACTGAATGATGTGGTAGTCAGCAGGGGACGTATCGCACGGGTAGTGAGAGTCGAGACCTATGTGGATGGGCAATATCTCACTACTTATGTGGCAGATGGCGTCATTGTGGCCAGCCCTACCGGTTCCACTGCTTATTCACTAGCAGCGGGCGGACCCATCCTGGAGCCCACATTATTTAACCTATTGTTGACGCCCGTTGCTCCACATTTGACAGTCGCGACGGCGCTGGTGCTACCCTCCACAGCGCATGTGCATTTGGGGCTTTCTACGGAATACGAGGCTTCACTCACGATCGATGGCCAGGTGGACTTGCCGCTGGTAGACGGTGACGTCGTTACTGTGGCAGCCAGCAGCAATGTGTGTCGTTTTGTGCGCATGGGGGAGCGGAATTATTTCTATAAAACCTTGTTAGAACGGCTTAGATAACGTGTTCCGTATTGCGTATTCCGTTTTTGCATGTTCTTTATTTGGGGTGAAGCATGGAAAAGTGCTGTGGTCAGGTTGCCGTGGTAACCGATTCTGATGAGTGGGGAGGTAACGTTTGTTATCCGAACTGACCATTTCCAATTTTGCCATTATTGATCACCTGCGCCTGACGATGTCGCCGGGATTCACTGTGCTCACGGGTGAGACTGGAGCAGGTAAATCCATCATTATCGATGCGGTAAGCACATTGCTTGGTGGACGCGCAGATGTCGAACTGATCCGCTCTGGTACGGAGGGGGCGCGTATTGAAGGTGTTTTTGTCTTATCTCCCGCGCTGCGGGACGAGTTGATGCCGTTTTTGCGCGAACATGGTCTGGATGAAAGTGGCGATACACTTATTCTCACACGCGAAATCAATAGGAATGGCCGCCATGTTTGCCGCGTAAACGGGCGTACGGTGACTTTGAGTGTCTTTTCCCAGATAGGCGAGCGCCTTGTAGATATCCATGGCCAAGGTGAGCACCTGTCTCTACTGCGTGTTAAGGAGCATTTGAACTTCCTAGACCGTTACGGTGGCTTGCAAGAGCAGCGAGCAATGCTGGCTGAGCAGGTACGAAGGTTGCGCCGTGTGCGTGAGGAACTGGCTGCCTTGCGCCGTGATGAACGCGAGTTGGCGCGAAGGGCTGATTTGCTGCAGTACCAGATACGCGAAATCGAGGACGCCAAACTGCGCCCGGGCGAAGAAGAAGAACTTTTGGCAGAGCGCAAATTATTGCTTAACGCAGGACGCCTTTCGACTCTAGCCAATGCGGCGTTTCAAAAGCTTGGTGGAGGTAATGAAGAACAGTATACTGTGGTGGACCTGCTTGGGAGCGTACTGCGCGATTTGACCGAGCTAGAGAGGCTTGACGCGCACATCGCACCGCAGCGGCAAATGGTAGAGGAAGTGTCTTATCAACTTGATGACCTGGCGCACACGCTGCGCAGTTACCGGGATCGCATCGAATTCAATCCTGTACGCTTGCAGATAATCGAGGAACGGCTGGATTTAATCCACAATTTGAAACGCAAGTACGGCAATTCCATCGCTGAAGTGTTGCATTTTGCTGAAGAAGCAGCAAAAGAGTTGCACGCCATTACCCATAACGAAGAACGCATTGCAGCACTGCAGGAAGAGGAGGCGCGCTTGGTGGTGGACATCGGCGCACAGGCAGCGGCGCTTTCCACCGCTCGGAGACAGGCAGCAAATCGGTTAGAGTTGGCGGTAGAGCGCGAGCTGGATGAACTGAACATGAAACAAGCGCGCTTTGTAGTGGATATGCAGTGGAGAGAGGCAGACGATGGGGTGGTGGTCGAGGGCAAACGCTATGCTTGTGATTTGAGTGGCATTGACCATGTGGAATTCCTTATCTCGCCCAATGTTGGCGAGCCACCCAAGCCCTTGGCGAAAATCGCCTCCGGTGGTGAAACTTCACGGCTGATGCTGGCGCTGAAGACTGTGCTCAGCACGGTAGATGAGGTGCCTACGCTGATCTTTGATGAGATTGATCAGGGCATTGGTGGGCGCGCCGGGGGCATCGTTGGGCGGAAATTGTGGGGCCTGACGGCAAAGCATCAAGTGCTATGTGTGACTCATCTGCCCCAGTTGGCTTGCTATGGGGATGTCCATTATAAGGTGAATAAAGTGCAGAGCGAGGGACGCACAGTAACTCGCGCGCAAGTGCTCGACGAACAGGAACGTATCGAAGAGCTTGCTGCGATGCTGGGTGGGCCGCCTGGTGAGGCGCGTCAACGCAGCGCGCGGGAGATGTATGAAGAAACGTTAGCAATCAAGGGCGAGCGCACTCCTATAAAGGCTTGAGTCCCCACATTCTCTTTCCACAGTTTCCCCATGACGTTGGAACGCAAGAACTCATTGGCTTCGCTCTTTGTAGTGCACGTCCGGCAGCTCTCTAAGCCGTTCTGCCGCAGCCTCCGCAGTTAGATCGCGTTGGGGCTGTGCCAGCATCTCATATCCAACCATGAACTTGCGCACGGTAGCAGAGCGGAGCAGAGGCGGGTAAAAATGCGCATGCAAGTGCCAGGCAGGATGGGGTAAGCCGTCCGTTGGCTGCTGGTGAAAGCCCATAGAATAGGGGAAGGATATCTGGAATAGGTTGTCATAGCGGATGGTCAATCGTTTGAGGACATCTGCCAATGAGTCGCGTTCGTCCTGGTTCAGATGAGTCAGGGAAGGGACATGGCGCTTGCTGAGCACCATGGTCTCAAAGGGCCAAATTGCCCAAAATGGGACCAGGGCGACAAAGTGGTCATTTTCTAGCACAATCCGCGTCCCTTCCATGCGCTCCAGCATCAGGTAGTCGCATAGCAAGCAATGACCTGCCTCATGCAAATAGTCCTGCTGCGCCATGTTTTCCTTGAATACTTCGGTGGGCAAGGACTCGTTGGCCCAGATTTGGCCATGTGGATGGGGGTTGGAAGCACCCATCATCTCCCCTTTGTTCTCAAAGATTTGCACATAGTTGATAAATGATAATGCTCCCAGTTCAGCGTATTGCTCTATCCAGACATCCACTACATTGCGGATGTGCTCCACGGGCATTTCCGCAAGGGTCAGATCGTGGCGCGGGGAGAAGCAGATGACGCGGCACAAGCCACGCTCTGGGTGGCTGATCAGGAGCGAGGATTGTGCTTTTGCAGCCTCGCTCACACCTGCAGATCGGGGTAGTAAGGCACTAAAATCGTTATCGAAAACAAATGTCCCCGTGTAGTCTGGGTTGCGTTTGCCGCTGGCACGTACATTGCCTGGGCATAGGTAGCAGTCTGGATCGTACCTGGGACGCATTTCTGCCGGCATGGTCTCTACCTGACCCAGCCAAGGGCGTTCCATGCGGTGTGGCGATACCAGGACCCACTCCCGTGTTAGTGGATTATAGCGGCGATGTGCGCCAGATGGTGTTTGGATTTCTTTGTACATGACAGCCTCCTGGAGGATTCCCACCGCAAATGATAAACGAGCGGGGGGAAATGAACAAATCTGAGTGGCAACCGATCGGAAGATATGCCTGTAATGGGACTCGTTTCCGATGGCGTGCGTTTGACGAACGAGTGAAGTTGGCATAGACTATCAATCGCCGTATGAAGTGTCAAGTGCTTGGATTAGGGGAGCAGCGGACGGATTTTCATCTACTCACGTGATGCCCGGTTTTATCTTCAGCAGGTTGAAGTTCGAGCAGGGGCATGCCGCTTTATCTGAGTATGGCGATGAGCATGATATTCTTGGATCAAGTGCATAGGAGGGTAAATTAGCAATGGATCGCACCGTTGGCCAGCTTTCTCCTGATTCTTGTATTTTCTGTGCCATTGTCGCTGGTCAAGCACCTGCGGTTGTGGTGTATGAGGACGCGCATACGATGGCTTTTATGGACATCAATCCGGCTACACGGGGGCACGTGCTGGTTATCCCCAAGAAACATGCCCGGGATATCTTCGATGTGGACGAGGAAGAGGCATTGCATGTGATGCGCACCGTTGTGCGCGTGGCGAAAGCCATAGATAAGGCTTTGCAACCCGATGGGGTGAACTTGATACAAGCCAACCGACGCGCTGCTTTCCAGAGTGTATACCACTTTCACATACACGTTATCCCACGTTGGTGGGATGACGGCTTGGTGCCAATATGGCGGCATCAGCGTGAGGATCCACAGGTGCTCCGGGAGGTGGCAGCAAAGATTAGAGAGGCGATAGGATAGAAAAGCCCTTGGGTTTCACAATTCCCAAGGGCTTCTAGTCGGGGCGCGCGGATTTGAACCGCGGACCACTTGAACCCCATTCAAGTGCGCTACCGGGCTGCGCTACGCCCCGTTTCTTGATCATTATACCCCACTCTTGCGCTTTTGGCAAATCGCACAAAAGCCGTTGATTTTGACCAATGCATAGGTCTGCGTTACAATGACTGATACAGGACGGATGCTGCTGCATCCGATTCACTGTCAGCCATAACGAACTGATGTTTCCATTGCTATGTTTGAAAACCTAAGCACAAGATTGCAAGACATTTTCAATAGGCTTTCTGGCAAGGGCCGCCTTTCCGAAGCGGATGTGGACGCCGCGTTGCGCGAGGTACGCCTGGCGCTGCTCGAAGCAGATGTCAACTTCCGCGTGGTGAAGGACTTGATTGCCCGTGTGCGCGAACGGGCTGTTGGTGCAGAGGTGATGAAGAGCCTCACTCCGGCGCAAATGGTGATCAAGATCGTCCATGAGGAACTGATTGCCACTTTGGGCGAGCCCCGCAAGCTGAATTTGTCTGGCACACCGCCGCATGTCATCATGCTGGCTGGCTTGCAGGGTTCAGGCAAAACGACCACGGCTGCGAAACTGGCACTGAAGTTGCGGCAGTCAGGGCAGCGGCCCTTGTTAGTGGCAGCGGATACGCGCCGACCCGCAGCTATCACCCAGTTGGAAGTACTTGGTCGGCAGTTGGATATCCCGGTGCACAGCGAGGGAGATAAGGTGCCTCCGCCACGCATTTGTGCGAATGCAGTTGACCGCGCGCGTAAGGGCGCTTACAGTGTGGTCATCCTGGATACGGGCGGGCGTCTGCACATTGACGATGAGATGATGCGCGAACTAGAAGACATCGTGCGGCGGGTTTCGCCAAGCGAGGTCCTGCTGGTAGCAGATGCCATGACGGGCCAGGATGCGGTGCGTGTAGCGGAGGAATTCAATCGCCGTGTTCCCTTGACCGGCTTGATCTTGACCAAGGTGGATGGGGACGCGCGAGGCGGTGCGGCTCTTTCCATCCGCGCCGTCACCAGCGTGCCGATCATGTACCTAGGAGTAGGCGAAAAGACCGATGCACTGGAGCCTTTTCAGCCCGAGCGATTGGCTTCACGCATCCTGGGCATGGGAGATGTGCTGACCCTGATTGAACGCGCAGAGGCTGCTTTCGACCAAGAGCAGGCACGCAAGATGGAGCAGAAGCTGCGCACGGCTACTTTTGACCTGGAAGATTTCCTGGAGCAGATGCAACAACTGAAAAAGATGGGGCCGCTGCATCAGCTGCTGGAGATGATGCCGGGGTTTTCAGGCATCAAGAGCCAATTGCCGGAGGATTTGACGGAAAAGCAGATGAAACGCGTGGAAGCCATTATTCGCTCCATGACCCCAGAGGAGCGGCGCGACCCACGGATCATCAACGGTAGCCGCAAACGACGCATTGCCCGTGGCAGTGGTGCCACGGTGTCCGAGGTTAACCAATTGCTGAACCAATTTCGCCAGATGCAGCAATTGATGAAGCAGATGAGCGCAGGCCGAGGTATAGGGGGTTTCTTCGGACGGTTTGGGCTGTAAGGCTTGGCGAATCAGTTCGTGATTTGCTCATCACCCGTGGCTTGACCATGTGCTCGTTTTTTATTAGAATGTATTTCTAAACGTCCATATAAACAGACTGGTTCATGAGAACCTAGGCTCCGTGAAAGCCGGGGTTTCCATCTTGTTCAATAGAGGAGGAAGGATTTCTTGGCAGTTAGAATTCGTCTTCGCCGTACTGGTGCAAAAAAACAAGCCAGCTACCGTATTGTGGTAGCGGATTCGCGTTCTCCGCGAAATGGGCGCTTTATCGAAATCATCGGCCATTATAACCCGCGCACTGAACCACCGACCTTTGAAGTGGATGAAGAACGCGCTCGTTACTGGCTATCGCATGGTGCGCAGCCCAGCGATGCCGTAGCACGGTTGTTGGAGAAAAAGGGGCTGATTGCAGAGCGGAAGTTGCGCGACAATGCGCGGGCAGTAACCGAGACCGAGAATGCTGCTGGGCCTGACGCAGAGGGAGGATAATCACTCGTGTCTGAAGGGCGGATGAAGGAACTCATCGAGTACATAGCCAAATCCCTTGTTGATCATCCTGAAGAAGTACGGGTTGAGGAGATCATTGGAGCGCGTTCCATCATCTATGAGTTACATGTCGCCCCGTCTGACATGGGCCGTGTGATTGGAAAGAACGGCCGTGTGGCCAACGCGATGCGCAGTCTGCTGCGCGTTGCTTCGACACGGGCAGGGAAGCGCGCAATTCTGGAAATTGTCGAGTAGCGGAGATATTCTACTCTATTCGCGTGCGCTTTTTGCCTGAAAGCAGTGTCTTCATAGCCATAGGCGTTAGGGCGTCATGGGGCAGGCGGAGAAGCCTTCTTGTCTGGGCTCTACAGCCTTTCTCCAGACTTTGTTTATCTGAGCCATCTGCCTTTCTTCTGAATCCCTGCAACCGTGGAGGCACATGGATACCAAATATTGGGTAGGTTTCAATATCATCCCAGGGATTGGCCCAGCACGTCTGAAAAAGTTGTTGGATTACTTTGGCAGTGCTGAGAAAGCCTGGCACGCTTCTCCGCTGGATTTGGCTCGCGCCGGGCTTGATCGCAAGTCCCTTCAGAACTTGCTCGCCGCGCGGGATAAACTCGATCTGGATGGAGAAATGCGCCGAATTGCTGAGGCAGGCGCGCGTGTGCTCACCTTACAAGACGAGGATTACCCACGTTTGCTGCGCCAGATCAATTTACCGCCCCCAGTGTTGTATCTCAAAGGTTCGTACAAACCTGAGGATGAATGGGCGGTAGCGGTGGTTGGCACACGCTATGCCAAAGCCTATGGCCATGAGGTAACGCGTTATTTGGCGGGAGAACTCGCCCGAAATCATATCACGGTCATCAGTGGCTTGGCACGGGGCATTGACTCGGAAGCACATCGTGCTGCTTTGGAAGCAGGTGGACGCAGTATTGCTGTGTTGGGCTCTGGGATAGATGTTATCTACCCTTACGAGAATGCGGGTTTGGCACGAGATATTGTCGCTTCAGGAGCGCTCATCACAGAGTATCCTTTGGGCACAAAGCCGGAAAAGACCAATTTTCCACCCCGTAATCGCATCATTAGTGGCTTGGCTTTGGGCACATTAATTACCCAAGCAGGTGAGGGCAGTGGTGCTCTGATCACCGCTTACTATGCGCTGGAGCAAGGCCGCGAAGTTTTTGCCGTCCCCGGCAGCATCTTTGATCACGGCTGTAGTGGTACGAACCGTCTCATCCAGCAAGGAGAAGCCAAGTTGGTGACACGCGTGCAGGATATACTGGAGGAACTGAATCTGACGATGGTGAACCAACAAGCGGAAGTGCGGGCAGTAGTGCCGGAGAACGAGACGGAAGCTCTTGTGTTGCGATATTTGTCAGAGGAACCGATGCATGTGGATGAACTGGGGCGTGCTACTGGTTTGCCCATCGCGCAAGTCACTGGTACCCTTGCCCTTATGGAACTCAAAGGGCTGGTGCGTCAAACTGGAGGCATGCACTATATACTAGCCCATGAGAGCCGTATCTCTTATACTGTAGACTGACCACTGGAGAGCAGGGGACTGGGACTCATGAATGCCATGGAAGTAGGTGTGAGCAGCAATCAACCTTCCGTGTATGCCGTTATTTTGGCTGGTGGTGGCGGCACGCGTCTTTGGCCACTCAGCCGCATGAAACACCCTAAGCATCTCTTGGCTCTGAATGGCAATGACACCATGCTGGCTCAGACTTGTGCGCGTGTGCGCCCGTTGATTCCCAACGAACGCGTCATGGTCATCACGGTCGCCGAGCATGCACAAGCAGCACGCGACCAGTTACCGGACATCCCCTCTTCCAACTTTGTGGTAGAACCTGTGGGCCGTGGTACTGCGCCCTGTATCGGGCTGATGGCCTTGCTTATCCGTAAACGAGATCCAAATGCCATTATGATCTCTTTGCATGCTGACCACGTTGTTGAGCGTGAAGAGGAATTTCATCGTGTGCTACAAGCGGCTGTGCAAGCGGCGCAGGACAACCATCTGGTTACTGTAGGTATCCAACCGGCATATCCTGAGACAGGCTATGGGTATATCGAGCGCGGTGCTCCGTTAGGCCGCGCTGGCGGTCAGGACATATATCGTGTGGAGCGTTTCACGGAAAAGCCTGATTTGGAGACAGCCCGTTCTTTTGTGCAAAGTGGGCGCTTTTTTTGGAACAGCGGCATTTTTATCTGGAAAGTATCGGCAATCCTGGACGAAATACGCCGCCTGTTGCCTGAGTTATACCTGCAATTGCTGGACATAGAGTCAGCGTTGGATACGCCGCAACAGTCCGAGGTGGTGGAACGCGTTTGGCCCACTGTGCGTGCCGTGTCCATTGACGTGGGTATTATGGAGCGTGCCCATGACGTTGTGGTCATTCCTGCTGACTTTGGCTGGAGCGATGTAGGCTGCTGGAGTTCCATCGCCAGTCTATTGCCAACAGACAGTGAGGGGAACGTGGCACAGGGAGAGCATGTCGTGCTAGATTGTAAGGACACCTTTGTCTACAGCTCTGGCCGTCTTGTAGCCGTTTTGGGCTTACATGGCATGGTCGTGATTGATGCTGGTGATGCGGTGCTGGTATGCCCTAAGGACCGCGCGCAGGATGTGAAAAAAGTGGTGGAAGAACTGAAACGCCTGGGGAAGGTGCAATATCTCTGAGATTGTAGAAAACCTTTTTCCTCACGCGACCTTTTTGCGTGGGTGAAGGTGCGAAATAGGGAGAGACTGCGGCTTGATCGCAGAGATTGTAACGATTGGCACGGAGTTGCTGCTAGGAGAAATTGTAGACACCAACGCTGCTTATATCGCGCGACAGTTGGCCACTATTGGCATAGACCATTATTACACTACTACTGTGGGCGACAATGAGCAGCGTATTGCAGCGGTATTGCAGAGTGCGTTAGCGCGCTCGGATGTGGTGATTACCACAGGTGGGTTGGGTCCCACCGTGGATGATGTTACCCGTGAAGCAGTGGCCCGCGTTTGTGGCCGTGAACTTGTTTTTCACCCCGAATTGCTGGCTCAGATTGAAGCCTTCTTTCGCAAGCGCGGCACTACCATGAGCCCCAATAACCGAAGGCAGGCGTATCTACCCGCTGGGGCTCTGGCTATCGAGAATCCAGTGGGTACCGCACCCGCATTCATTGTTGAGTTAGACCAAAAGGCAATTATATGCTTGCCCGGGGTGCCCCATGAGATGACGTACCTGTTGCAGGAACGGGTGCTGCCTTATCTGAGTCAAAGGATGGGGGAAGGCGCCGTTATCCTGTGTCGCTGGTTGCATACCGTGGGCATTGGCGAGAGCGCTATTGACCAGGCCATTTCTGGTCTAATGCATAGCAGCAACCCTACTGTAGGTACGCGTGCGCATCCGGGTCAGACCGATGTGTGCATCACCGCCAAGGCGAAGACGCACGCGGAAGCGTTGCAATTGCTTGAACACATGGAACAGCAGGTGCGTGAGCGGCTGGGTGCTGTGGTTTATGGAGTAGATGAGGAAACGCTCGGGGGCGTTGTGGTTACAGCTCTGTGCCAGCGGAGGCTTACATTGGCTCTGGGTGAGACCAATACGGGTGGGTTGGTCGCCCGGAGGCTGTTAGAAACAGAGGAGGGTAAGCAGGTCCTGGTTGGTGTGCGCATTGCCCTGGACGGTTTGAGGCTGGCGGAGGATTTGGGGATCCAAGAGCCGAAAGCGAATGGGGAGATGGCATGCAAACTAGCCGGTCTCCTACGGGAACGATACGCTGCAGATTTGGGGCTGGCGATACTCGAGACGGATGATGAGACACCTCTTCTCTGCATTGCGCTAGCTGCTCCTGATGGGGTGCACTTGCATCGGTGGCCATCTCGGGGTTGCTCTGATGTGGCCATCGTGTGGACGTTTCATTTCGCGTTAGACGTTCTGCGGCGCTGGTTGATGGAAAAGCCCGCTTGAACACATGCTTTGAGGGTGTTGAAAAAGCCCTTCCAATGTCATGCTGAACGGAGTGAAGCATCTCGCAGTACTTGGGAAAATAGGCTAAAGTTACGCGAGACCCCTTCGTTGTACTCAGGGCAGGCTCTTCGCTTGCTCAGGGTGACAAGATTTTCAACACTCTCATGCTTTTTCGCTTGACAATTTGGTTTGTTCGGGTTATAATGTGATTGTGAATTGCCCGCGTGGTGGAACTGGTATACACAGCAGGTTGAGGGCCTGTGCCCATTGGGCGTGGAGGTTCGAGTCCTCTCGCGGGCATGCTATCTTATGGCATTTTGCGATTGCTTGGAGAGTGTTGAAAAAGTCCTTTCAGTGTCATGCTGAGCGAAGTGAAGCATCTCACAGTACTTGGGAAAATACGGCTAAAGTTACGCGAGACCCTTCGCTTTGCTTAGGGTGACAAGATTTTCAACACTCTCATTGCCTGGCTATTTGACTGAATTGCCAAAAGATGATATAGTAAATCACAACGTTTTGTGTTAACAGAAAACCTATGTAGTGTTCGCTGGATCTCCCCACTATGAAGCGAACCTCGTGAATAACAGCGAATTCGTGCTGATTGTATTCAATCTTCATGTTGTGGTTACCCCAATGAGATAGCCGGAGTGTGTTGGATGGGTTCAACAGGGCTTGTAAGCCCCGATGAAAACTCATTTCGGCCTGATGGAGCGTTCTCAGCCTATGGTTGTTGCTGGTCGCGTTTTGCTGTGCCGTTCTTTGCCATCTTCTGCCCAAAGCGAGGTGTAGACATATCCAAGGACCTTGCCCTGTGCGTACTGACAAAGGTTTTTGGAATTGCTAAGGGGTTTCTGGCTGTCGCAAGGTACTGTGGAATGAAGCCCTAATAGCCTATAATCTTCAATGGAGTTTGTGAACGTGAATATTGTCGAGCTTGAAACGAAAACTCTAGACGAGTTGCAGGAACTAGCCAAAGAATTCGATATTTCCGGCTATAGTCGTCTGAAGAAATCAGACCTGATTTTCCGCTTGCTGCGGGCGAATGCGGAGCGTCAAGGATATATCTTTGGCGGTGGAGTGCTGGAAATCATGCCGGATGGCATTGGTTTCCTTCGTGCGCCGAGCCTGTTGCCAGGACCTGATGACGTCTATGTCTCACAGTCACAGATTCGCCGCTTTGGCCTGCGCACTGGTGACCTGGTGATTGGACAGGTACGGCCTCCTAAGGAGTCAGAGAAGTACTATAGCCTGCTGCGCGTGGAAGCGGTGAACGGGTTAGACCCAGAAGCGGCTAAGAACCGTCCCCACTTTGACGATCTGACCCCTATTTTCCCCAACAAGATGTTCAACCTAGAGACAAGCCCCGACGTTCTCGCTACCCGGTTGATCAACCTGATTGCCCCCATTGGGCGAGGCCAACGTGGTCTGATTGTCTCACCACCTAAAGCAGGCAAGACCACTGTGTTGAAGCAAATTGCCAATGCCATCACCCATAATTACAATGATGTCCATCTGATGGTCTGCCTGATCGGTGAGCGTCCGGAGGAAGTTACAGATATGGACCGTTCGGTCGAGGCGGAGGTGATTAGTTCTACCTTCGATGAGCCCGTGCAGGCGCACACCCGCGTAGCGGAAATGGCTCTGGAACGCGCGAAACGCTTGGTGGAATGCGGACGGGATGTCGTGATTCTGTTAGACAGCATCACGCGCCTGGCTCGTGCCTATAACCTGATTGTGCCACCCAGTGGACGCAGCCTGTCAGGTGGATTGGACCCAGTAGCGTTGTATCCGCCGAAGCACTTTTTCGGTGCCGCGCGTAACTTGGAAGAAGCGGGCAGCCTAACCATTATTGCTACCTGTTTGGTGGACACGGGTAGCCGCATGGATGATGTCATCTATGAAGAGTTCAAAGGCACAGGCAACATGGAGTTGCACCTCAATCGCAAACTGGCGGAACGCCGCATCTTCCCTGCCTTTGATATCGAGCGCTCTGGCACCCGCCGCGAAGAACTATTGTTGCCGCCAGATGTCCTGGCCAAAGTGTGGACACTACGGCGCATGCTTTCGGCTATTGGTGAGTTGGAAGCGGTGGAGCTCTTGCTCCAGCGCATGGCCAAAACCAAGAGCAATAAGGAATTTCTCGAAACTCTGAACAAGGACCTGTGATGACTGCTGACGGTGACCCCGTGAGTAGTTCGAACGAAAGCGATGCCTCACCACCCACAGCCTGGATAAGGCTGAGAATGCTCTGGGGGCAGCTTTGGCAGACGGGCCTGCTGTCTCGTTTTGTGCTGCATGGTTGTTTCCTCGCCATGCTTTTGGCAGGCATTTGGCTCAGCAGGGCGGTGGTTCTCCCGCAGAATGTATTTCACCTTCCCACTATCGCCGCACAAACGGCACGCCAAGAAGAAAGCGTGTCCCTGGGTACGGTATCCCCGGGAGGAACCGGCGGGGAAGAGGCTGATGTTTTGGTCTGTGCCGTCGTGCCACATACCACGATCCCCAGAAGGTATCGCATTGATCCCATTACATACACTGTTGAGGCGGGGGACAATGTTTCGACCATAGCCGAAAAGTTTGGGGTTAGCGTCGAGACGATTCTTTGGGCCAATGGCAACTTGGAAGACAACCCTGATTATCTCCAAGTTGGAGATATATTGATTATCTTGCCGGTTTCGGGGGTGTACCACACTGTTGCGAAGGGCGATACGCTGGAAAGCATTGCTCAAAAGTACAAGGTGCGTGTCGAGGACATCACTAGTTACGAAGGTAACTATCTGCAGGAGCCCTATACGATTACGGTGGGGCAGAAGCTGATTGTACCCGGTGGGCGTAAGCCATACCAAGTGCGGCACGTCGTCGCCTGGTCAGGACCTATACCTCAAGGTGCCAAGCGCGGCACAGGAGTTTTTGGCTGGCCCGTCAGCGGCTACATTACGCAACGGTATAGCGAGGTGCATCCCGCGGTAGATATTGGGGTGCCAGAAGGGACACCGGTGAAAGCGGCTGATTCTGGCTACGTAGCGGTTGTTGGCCGCAGTGACACGGGCTATGGCCGCTATGTATTGATTGACCATGGAAACGGCTTTCAGACCGTTTATGCACACTTGAGCGTGATTTACGTAGAAGTAGGGCAATCCGTTGGCAAGGGACAAACCATTGGCCTCTCTGGCAACACCGGCAAATCTACGGGGCCTCACTTGCACTTTGAGATCAAGCTGAACGGTGTGCGCAGAAACCCCTTTATTTACTTAAAGTAACGCTAGGCCTCAAGGTGCCTGCTTTTTGCCCTCGTTGGGCTTGATTGCTCCACACCAGCGGCAACGGTCATCCCAGGCAGCACTGGGCTGGCCACAGGCAGTACAGCGCCAACGTTGTTCTTGTTCCTGCAGCCATTCATCCGTATGGCCAGCCTGGATAGTAAGCAAGTTGGCATACACATCCTCGCCACGGCCAGCATAAGAGTTGGCTATGCGGGCATACTTCTCACAGGTCCTATGCGCCCATTGGGCGCATTCATAACAAAAGTTATACCCGTGAGTACGTAGACAGGCTACAATAGGGCAGTTATAGCCCCAACAGGACTCGGTAAGCACCTGACAGCCCTCACAGCGTACCTGCTCTGGCTGGCAGTTGTATTTTGCCGCGAGCAATTCTTGGAACTGCCGGCCATCCTGGTAGGCGCGGTAAATTGTGCAGGCCCCGCAGTAAAGGCCACATCGCCCAATCAAACGGGAATTTGGCATGTAGTACTTCCTCCACTGAGTCATGATGCTAACTGGTTGATCGGTGTAATGGTAGCAAACCTTGGCTACTTCGGCAAGTCTTGACTCAGGCAGGATGAATGTGGTAAACTGCATACTGCAAGTTATAGGTATCGGCGCATTTCAGTATGCGTAACAGTGCTTTGCTAGGCCAGGTGGGAGGTGTGTGATGAAACTAATTATGGCCATCATACAAGATGTAGATTCAAGGGGGCTGCTGGACGCTCTGATGGCTGAAGGGTACCGTGCGACGAAGATCAGCACAACAGGGGGCTTCCTGGTGCGCGGCAATGCGACGATCCTGATTGGCATCCCAGATGATCGGGTGGAGGATGTCTTGGGCATTTTACGCAAACACTGTCATGCCCGGCGTGAATTTGTGTCCCCTGTCATGCCCCTCAGTGAGGCTGCGGCAGCACGACAATGGGTGCAGCCCTTGGAGGTGGAAGTAGGAGGAGCCACCGTATTTGTGCTGAACGTAGAGCGTTTCGAGCAGTTGTGATTCCTACATGCCAAGCCTCCCCGCGATAGAATCCCGTGAAGAGCGTGTCTGTCTTGCCTGAATGCCCTAGCCACTGGATCAGGCAGCATTGGACCGACCTAGCATTGTTTGGCCTCCTGCCTGGCGCGTTCCTCCTGCGGATATATGGCTTAGACTGGGATCATGGTTTCTTCTTCCATCCGGATGAGCGCCAGATTTTGATGGTTGTCGCTGGCTTATCATGGCCACGAGATCCTCTCACATTGTTGACTCCTCATAGTCCCCTGAACCCTCATTTCTTTGCCTATGGTTCTTTTCCAATATATCTGCTGCGCTTGCTCTCTTCGTTACTGGCGGTTTGGCGTGCAGAGTGGGCTTCTATGGGCCGCTTCTATCTGTTAGGTCGCCTCCTTTCCGCGTTCTTTGACACGCTTACCGTATGGAGTACCTACTTGTTAGCGCGCAAGGTACATGGTCGGTTTGCAGCTATTCTAGCCGCTACTTTTGTCATTTTCACTGTCTTGCATATCCAACAAGCCCACTTCTATACGGTAGATACCCTTCTTACGGTGCTGGTCGTCCTGGCTGTCCACAAAGCCGTGGATGTTGCGCGAGGTGGGAGACTCCGTGATGGGTTGATGCTTGGCGTGATTTTCGGTATGGCTCTGGCGACAAAGGTCAGCGCGTTGCCACTGATCGCAGTAGTGATAGCAGCGTGGTTAGCATTTGGCTGGCCCCAGCCGAGAAAGGGGGAGAAGGTATGGCTTCGGTTGCGATCGGCATGGCATCAAGTGCAGAGTAAAGCATTGCGCACCCTCGGGATGGCTGCAGGGTGCTTTGTCCTATTGCAGCCTTATGCTGTGATAGATGGATACCATTTTGCCCTGGGAGTAGGACAGGAGATCGCGATGGCGCGCGGGTGGTTCGACTTTCCCTACACACGCCAGTATATTGGCACCGTTCCCTATCTCTATCATGCGAGGCAGATCTTGTTGTTTGCGATGGGCTTACCGCTGGGGTGCCTGGGCTTCAGCGGCTTATTGTGGCTGTTTCTCCGCCAATGGCGGCATTTTTCTCGCGACGAAGCCGTTCTGATGGTTTGGCCCGTGCTCTATATGGCAGTGAATGGAGGATCACATGCCAAGTTCATCCGTTATGCACTGCCCATTTTGCCATTCCTCTCCCTAGCCGCGGCAGCGATGTGGGTGAAAACTTGGGATATGCTGGGGAAAGCCCGCCGCAATCAGGGACGGTGCCCTGCATTGTTGATGAGATGGGCATGGGGGCTATTGCTCTGTGGAGTTTTGCTAGCTACCCTATTCTATGCCATCGCGTTTCTGAATGTTTATCGGCAGGTGCATCCCTGGATACAGGCGACAGCATGGCTTTGCCAGCATGCCCCGGCAGGGAGCTCGATACTGACGGAGTACTGGGATGATCCCCTGCCCGTGCAAGGAGGGATTTCGCGTGGGGGATGTCCGAAGGAATACGTTTTCATCACAATAGACATGTACGCCGTAGATACGGAAGCGCGATTGGAGAATTTGCTCGATAGCATTGAGGCTAGCAATTACATTGTACTCTCCAGCCAGAGGCTTTATGCGCCTATCTCACGCCTGTCCGAATGCTATCCGATAGCCAGCCGTTATTATCAGCGCTTGTTCGCTGAAGAACTCGGTTTTCAGTTGGTGGCGGCACCGGCGGTATATCCACAATGGCTGGGCATCACCTTGTTGGATAACCCACGCCATGGCTTGCCGTTGCCTTCACCCCTGCTCCTCGTGGCAAGCCAGCCCAAGGGTTTGGTTCTCCACCTGGGCCAGGCTGATGAGAGTTTTACCGTGTACGATCATCCCCAACCCCTGATCTTTGCCAAGGTTACACGCCTGTCACGTGAGGAACTGCGGACACTGCTTGTGCCCTGAGGTTACTCGTTCTGTGCTAAGAGCGCATCTGAGGGTTGGGCATAGCGTACCCAGTTGGGATACTCCCTGTGTTTGGGTCCACTTGTCAATACTCTAGCCGTGGGTTATAATTGCCGACGATGAAAAAATGGCGTCCATGGATTGGTATTCTCATTAGCATAGTGTGTCTCTATCTCGTCGCCAGAGGCCTGGATTTTGGCAGCCTGCTGACGGCACTCAGCCAAGTGCATTATGTGCTTCTTTTACCTGTCATTGGATTGCTCGTCTTCATTTTCCTGGCGCGAGCCTTGCGCTGGCGGGCATTGTTTCATACGCATGCGAGGTTGCGCATTGGCCGGCTGTTCAACTGGGTCAATATTGGCTATCTGATCAATCACGTGTCTCCGCTGCGCCTTGGAGATCTACTGAGGGCTTACTTGCTTGCTCAGTTAGAATCACTGAGCCCTGTGCAGGCGCTGGCTACCGTGGTTGTAGAACGGGTTGCCGATACATTGACCATCTTGGTTCTGCTGCTCTGTCTGTTCCCCTTCCTCTCGTTGCCCGATGCTTTTCTACGTCCTGCTTTTGGCATCGGCGTCTTGACCACAGCAGCCGTGATTTTCTTCTTTTTCTTAGCGGTGCAACGGGAACGCAGTCTAGCACTCTACGATAGGTTCGTAAGCCGGGTTGGTTTTTTGGATCGAACATGGGTGCGACGAAGTGTTGTCTCAGCAATGGATGGTTTGTCGGCGCTGGGTTCACTTCGCGGGGCAGTGGAAGTATTGGCGTGGTCGCTGGTTATCTGGATCAGTACAGCGGTCGAGTTCTACGCTGTGATGCGGATTAGTGGCTTGCGGCTGCCTTTCGCAGCCGCGTTGGCTGTGCTATGCTTTACGTCACTGGGCATGGTGGTGCCTTCTTCGCCCGGGTATATAGGCGTCTTTGAGTACATTACTGTGGTTGCTCTCTCGCTGTTTGGGGTAGATAAGGAGAGCGCGCTAGGCTATGCGCTGGTGCTCCATGCGCTGAGCTATCTCATCGTGGCAGTGTTAGGGCTTGTTGCGATTTGGATAGAGGGCTATTCCTACTCGCGCCTGCGCGAGACACTTAGCCAGGTGGGGTCTCATCAAATGTTCACATAATGCAAATTCTATGCTGCTGGAGGAACATGGCTAGTGAAAATACTCGTCATATTAACATACTACTACCCTCATTGGACGGGCTTAACGGCTTATGCCAGACGGTTGTCGGAAGGCTTGGCTCGTCGAGGTCATCAGGTTACTGTGCTGACCTCGCGCTATTGGCGCACTCTTGCCAAAGAAGAAGTACACAAGGGTGTGCGCATTGTACGTCTTGAACCTTTGATGCGTATCAGCCGAGGCTTGGTGATGCCCGGCTTTCCTTTTGCGGCCTATCGTCTCATTAACGAACATGACGTAGTACAAGTCCATATCCCCATCCTAGAATCCCCGCTGGTTACTGCTCTGGCGAAGCGAGCAGGGAAGAAGGTATTGATTACCCATCACGGGGATTTGGTGATGCCTTCAAAACCATTTGATCAGTTTGTTGAGATGACTGTCACCTGGCTGATGCGCCAGGCTCTGAAGAGTGCAGCGCGGATAACGATACACACTAGGGACTATGCAGACAATTCACCCTTCCTCAGGCCGTTCCGAGAGAAGCTGGTACCAATCCTGCCCCCTGTGGAAATTCCTCAGCCGATTCCTGAGCAGGTTGTGGCTTGGCGTCGTGAATTGCAGCTCGATAAAGCCAAGCTGGTTGGCTTTGCAGGGCGTTTTGTCGAGGAAAAGGGGTTCGATTTCTTGCTGAAGGCGATACCGTACGTGTTGGAACAGATACCCAATGCCAGGTTTGTCTATGCAGGAGAAGTGAACGTAGTCTATGAGTCTTTCTTTGAACAATGGCGCCATCTGGTAGAGCGATGGAAGGACTATATCGTCATGTTAGGCTTGCTCGATGACGCCCAGAAGGTGGCCAATTTTTACGCTATGTGTGATGTCCTGGCTTTACCAAGTCGTACAGATTGTTTCCCCATGGTACAGGTGGAGGCGATGCTCTGCGGTACACCGACCGTGGCGACAGACATCCCGGGATTGCGGGTGCCCATTCAGCTGACGAAAATGGGGCGCTTGGTACGCCCGCAGGATGAACGTGCTCTGGCTGAGGGGATTGTCGAGGTATTGAATAATCGCGAGCGGTACATCAAGAGCCGCGAGGAGATCGCTGCTGTTTTTGACCTGGAGAAGACGATTGACGAATATGAGCGGTTGTTTCAGAGCCTAGTTCAGTCGGCTGATTGAGGCGATGGCGTTGGACCCGATGTCAACCAGTAGGGATTCTGAGCGTAGAGCAATCCCAGGTGGCGATGTGCGGGACAGGGTGTGATTTTGACCACCTGAAAACCGCGATTTGTGAGAAATCGAACTAGGTCCTGATGTGAAAAACCGCTGGTTCCCTCATGATATTCTAGGCAAAGATGGCGGATGCGCTGTAGGGTTTCGGGTTTTGTTTGAAAGAGAATCTCGTATTCTGCGCCTTCACAATCCATCTTTAGGTAGTCGCACTTTGACAGTTGCAACGCAGCGAACAATTGGTCGAGAGTGATGCCCGGCACCTCGATGCACTCTCCTGACATCCCATTCTGGGGAGCAGCAGTGCTATGTGCGACGGCTTCTGAAGCGATGTGGAAGCGTGCTGGGCCTGTATGAGCGCACAGAGCATAGGGGAAAGCACGGACATTTTCAACCTGGTTCAGGCGAAGGTTTTCTTGTAGCAGGGCGAAGGATTGTGGGAATGGTTCGTAGGCATAGATCGTGGCGGAAGGATGCTCTTTGGCAACATGGATGGCGAAATCACCCAACCCTGCGCCGATGTCTATGATGGTCCAGTTATTCCCTATTTCGAGGCTGGCTTTCTCGTACTGGCGGTCGAGGCAAATCTCTTTGATAATCCAGATGTCCATGCGAGTGCGTACCTTAAAACGGCAACCATTCCGCAGTGCGATAACGAATGGCTGCGCGGGGGGCAACCCGAGGAACGCCGCGATCATCCTGGGCCAGTTCTCTATCCCGAACAAAAGGGTGGGGATAGAGGATAAATAATACCGCCAGCGAGAGAGCAACAACCTATAATCTCCGTGCATGGAATCACGCATGGTGGTTATCACTCGAGCGTAGGAAAACGCGAAGCACCCCGTCTGTATTTTTGGTTACCGAGGACGTCATAACGCAATTATGGGGTGACCGTGCAATTTTGTCAATTGCATAGAGCAAAGTAGAATGGATAAACGGCATGAATGACTTGGAGGTCATGGATTGAGATCTGGGACACGTTCTCTATGGGGGATCTTGGGGCTGGTCGCGATATGGCTTGCCATCCTTGGACAACGTCGCCTCGCTACGCGAGAGTATGTGCTGGATGGAGTGCTTTTTCTGGCTCTTGCCGTGGTGCTCTTCTTACTGGTGGTGATGCGAAAAGAGAGCGAGGGCTCAGTCTTGTGGCCCCGTGGCTTCTCCCAACAAGAGCCACAGCGGGTCCCACTAACTAGCGGGCATGTACAACGTTTCTTACTTTATGCGACAGTCTTGCTGGCAGCGGTGGCTTTTGTCTCCTTAGCCAAGAACCGCTTTACATTGCGTGGGGTGTTGTGCTGGTGGGGGGCGGTGATCGCTTGGCTGCTGGCAACTGTAGAAGTGCGCTCGCGCTCTTTCCGCCTCAGGCTGCCGGATGCTGCTGCCTGGAAAGAGGCTTTGCGTTCGGGCATCCTGGTGATACGCACCAACTGGGCTACCCTAACCTTGCTCGTTATCTTCTTAGTAGCGCTGTTCTTCCGTGTTTATCGCATTGATGCCATTCCTACAGATCCCGAGTCCGACCACGTAGAGGCGTCGAAGGATGTGTGGGATATCCTGCAAGGCCAGTACCGCATCTTTTTCCCCCGCAATACGGGGCGGGAACCCACGCAGTTCTACCTGACGGCTGCTCTGTCTCGCATTTTTGGTTACGGCTTTGTTACGCTCAAGCTGACGATGGCTCTGGTGGGCGTGCTAAATGTCATTCCCATGTACTTTCTGGGCAAAGAATTGTTGGATAGACGTTTTGGCCTGCTAGCAGCGTTCTTTGTTGCCATTTCGTACTGGCATGTGATTATCAGCCGCATTGGTTTGCGCATCGTGCTTGCCCCGCTTTGGACTTCTGCTACACTGTACTTTCTCCTGCGTGCCTTTCGCACTAGGCAACGCAACGACTTCCTGCTCACCGGGGTATGTCTTGGGTTAGGGCTGTATGGTTATTATGCTTTTCGCATTGTACCGCTGCTGATTGTGGTACTTTGTGCGCTCAAAGTAGCATTTGATCGAGAACCAGGCTTTCAAGTGGGGCGTTTTGTGCAGCATTTCATTTTGCTGGTGATAACGTCCGCGTTGGTCTTTTTGCCCATGCTTCGCTATATGTACGATGAACCCAAGATGTATTGGTATCGCGCGTTGACCCGCACAACCAACCTGGAAGTATCGACACCTCGCGACAACGTAAAGGTCTTTGCGGACAATGTAAAGCGGGCTTTTTTGATGTTTAACTGGATGGGTGACGATGCCTGGCCAGAAAGCGTTCCTCTGCGCCCTGCTCTCGACTATGTGAGTGGCGGCTTGTTTGTCCTGGGAGCGGCGTATGTGCTCTATTTGTTCTTCGTCAAACGCCGGCCACTTGCTCTTTATTTGATTGTGTCCGTGTTTGTCTTGCTGTTGCCTTCTACGCTCGCCATTGCGTTCCCTATTGAGAATCCTAGCAATTTACGCGCTTCTGCGGTGATTCCGGTGATGCTTCTCTTGGTGGCTTTGCCGATATATCTGGTGGGCAAGAGGGTAATTCAACTGATGCGCGGGAGCATGGGCATCGTATTGGTGATTGCCATGGTGGTCTTGGTGCTGTGGCAAGCGGCTCGGCTCAATTTCCAGACCTATTTTGTGGATTATCGAGAGCATTACCGTCGCTCAGCCTGGAATGCGACAGATATGGCGCGCGTTATCCGCTCTTTTGGCGATATCTACGGTGGCATACAGAATGCGTACCTCATCTGCACACCCTATTGGATCGATGGTTGGACGATATCGCTGGTGCTCGGAGACATCACTTGGGCGAATTTCATCTTTCAGCCAAGTGACATGGAGCCGCATCTGGTAGAACCCCGCAATAGGCTATACATCTACAATCCAATAAACACAGAGGCAGAGCGGTGGCTGCTGGAACACTACCCCAATGGACAATTGATGCGTTTTGAGGCTTTTTCGCCAGACAAGAACTTTATGATTTTCTTCGCTCCAGCGCGATGGTGAAAGGGGAATAGCAACTGTGCGGGCAAGTTTGCGTTTTTCCGAGCTGTTTACACGGCGTCGCATCGGTGAAGTACTGTTGATTGCCGCACTCTGTTTTGTCCTGGCGGTGTTGGCGCAGCGGAACTTGGACCGCAAAGTAAGGGATTACCGCGGATATCTTCCGTACGGTGTGGCTGCGATAGTTTTTGCCCTGGCTTTCGGGAGTGTAGATCTTGAAGAGTCCTCAGAACCCGATGAGACAGGGGTATCCCGTGTTTTGGCAAAGTTCAGCAAGTCGGTTGGCCCGATGGGGGTTTCATTGCTTATAGCGCTCCTGGGCTGCCTTGATTTTGGCGGCAATCGTTTTCGTCCCCTCGGGCTGGTTTTATGGGTTGGGGGATTATGCTTTTGCCTGGCTTATCTATACGTGAGCGATAGCCCTGTGCGGCTTGGTGAGCAAGTGGCAGCCCTTTTTGCTGGAAAGACTGTGGCTATTTCCCGCAGATGGCTGCTGCTAGGACTAGCGATGGCGGTTGGAGCCTTGTTGCGCTTGCAGCACTTGGACGTGGTGCCCGCGGATATTGGTTGGGACTTGCCCTATAACTTTACGGATGCGCTGTCCATCCTACGGGGGGAGTACCGCATCTTCTTCCCGGCGAATTTGGGCCGGGAGGGCTTGTTTTTCTACTTGATCGCGTTGGTAGCCAAGTTTGCTCCGCTGAGCCATTTTTCGATCAAGCTCACTTCGGCGCTTGTGGGCATATTGACTATCCCTGTATTGTATTTGACCGCACGCAGGCTGTTTCCTGAGTCCGTCGCCCTTGGCGCCGCTTTTCTGCTGGCGATCAATCGCTGGCATATTGTGCTGAGCCGTGCCGGCTTTCGCGTTATCCTTTTGCCGCTTTTTTCTCTCTTGATGATCTATGCTTTTGTGCGTGCCTTGCAGAGTTATCGCCTGTTCGATTTTGGGTTGGCAGGGCTAGTACTTGGGTTAGGTTTGCATACGTACTTCCCTTATTTGTTTGTACCAGGGGCGCTGGTAGCCGCTTTGTTCCTGCTCGTTCTTAGTGGAAGGCGACTACCATGGACTTCGCTCCTCCCCTTACTGGCGATCATGCTTGCAATTGCCCTGGTTGTATATGCCCCATTAGGGCGTTATGCTCTGGAACACCCCCAGGAATACATCGCGCGTGCTGCGTTGCAGGCGCGCTTGCTCAAGGGAGATGAACATCGGACAGGATTGAACCTCTCATTCCTGATGGATAATCTGCGCACTACCGTGCTCATGTTCAATGTGTATGGAGATGGCAATTCCCGTTTCAACGTCCCTGCATTTCGGCACTTTGGTTTTATCAGTGGGGTACTACTGGTACTGGGCACATTCTATGCCTTGCGGCGGTGGCGTCATGGGAACAATGGAGTCCTTTTGGCCTTTTTCTTTGTGCTCATGTTACCGTCTGGCTTAATGGCGCTCCCGCGCGAACTGCCCAACATCTTCCGCGCCTCAGGCTCTATTGGCCCAGGGCTGGTGTTAGCTGCATTGCCTTTGCCCGTGATTGGGAAGCGGCTGAAGGATTTGAGCGCTGATTTGCCAGATTGGGACGTACGTATCCAGCTCAGGCTGTCGTCTTTTGGAGAGGCGTATGAGTTCCTCTGGCAAGTGGGCAGGCGTAGCCTGCTCCTCGCCTTGCCAGTGCTTGTCATGGCGTTGTTGCTTATAGCGGAATATCGAGAAACGCGAAGGTTCTATTTCCACGATTTTGTCCAAGTCTTGCCTGATAAGCAGAATGTCTCCATCGCTAAAGAGATGGCGCGGCAGATAGAAACCTATGGCGATCCAGCGTCGTCATTTATCAAGGTTTGGCCGCATTGGTTTGATGGTCGGGCATTGCTAATGTACTTGCGTCAGGAAAGCGAGAGGGAATGGAACCCGTATTTCTATCTGGACAAACTGGATCCCAATCAACCGCCCCTATCTTTGATCACCAATCGGGCGCTTTTCCTATTGAACCCTGCTGACCAGGAAGGCTTGACTGTGCTACGCAATGCTTTTCCTCATTGCACAACCAAGCCCTATTTGTTCCCTGATGGCACTCCTGCTTTTATCGTGGTGCATGTTGAGCGTTGATAGGATGGGAGCAGGGTAAAGATTTAGAAGTAGAGGAGCTAGGTAAGAGATGGCTGTGGAGAGCAACACGACTCCCAAGACTGAAAAATGGCGGCTTTGGATTGCCCACATGCGCAGGCACTGGCTTGCCTTCTGGCAAAGCCGTTATTTTGTCCCCGTGTGCTTGGCGTTGATCCTGCTATTGGGAGCGACTTTCCGATTTACAGGCGTAAACTGGGATGATTCTTTTCATTTCCACCCCGATGAACGGCATATCTGGATGGTGGCGATATCCCTTTCTCTGCCCAAGAGTCTGGGAGAGTATTTTAACACCGCTGTATCACCGCTGAATCCTTATAATCGTGGCAGCAGTTTTGTCTATGGCACGCTGCCCCTGTTCCTCACCAAATGGTTAGGGGAGGTGTTCCGCGTGGGTGGCGATCGCATCCATCTCTTGGGGCGCGTGTTGGCAGCCAGCTTTGACCTGGTAACCGTGCTGCTGATGTTCCTCATCGGACGCAAGCTGTACAATGAACGAGTTGGGCTTCTGGCCGCTTTTCTATCCGCTTGTCTGGTCATTAATATCCAGCAAGCGCACTTTTTCACCATGGATAGCTTTGCTGCCATGTTTGTCGCCTTGACCTTCTATTTCGCCTTATGGGTCGCAGATCGTGGTTCATGGCGCGATTTCATTGGGATGGGTATCAGCTATGGCTGTGCAGTTGCCTGTCGCATCAATGTAGCGATTATCGCCATCGTCATGGGCTTGGCTGTCCTTTGGCGTATATACCGACTATATCGGTCACCAGCCGTTGTCGAGCAGATACCTGTCCAAGCGCCTGGCCGCCGTCAATGGGAATGGACCTTTGGTGGCGTGCGCATCGCTTTGAAAGTGAACTCGCGCTCGAACGAGCACAACGCCGCAACGGATTTTGTCCCTGTGCAGCAGGTAGAGCGCACTTGGTTAGATGCAATCTACAGTCTGGCTCTCAAAGCGATCGTATGCGCTGCTTTTGCTTTTCTGACTTTTCGCATTGCACAACCCTATACCTTCCAAGGGCCTGGATTCTTTGATATCAAGTTAGCGGAGAACTGGTTGAGGGATATGCGCAATTGGTCTCCCATCCTCAGTGGCAAAGCAGATTCGTATCCCAGCCATCAATGGGCTGCACGCCCTCCGGTATTGTACACCCTGACGAATATGGTGCTCTGGCTGGTTGGCGTGCCTATGGGAGTCGCCAGTTGGGCAGGCTGGGGTCTGGCGTGGTATGAATTGCTGCGCAAGCGCTTGCTCCAGCATCTCCTTCCGTTAGCGTGGACCACGTTTGCGTTTTTCTATCATTCCACGCAATTCATCAAAAATCCGCGCTATCTGGTGCCTTTCTACCCGTTCATGGCCCTGATGGCTGCTTATCTGCTGGTCTATCTCTGGGATCGTGCGCGGTCAGCACAATTTCGGTGGAGCAAGCCTGTGGCGATTGCCGTGATCTCCTTCGTGACCATAGGCACATTTCTCTGGGCTTTTGCCTTTACGCGCATCTATACCCGCCCCCATACTTGGGTGACTGCTTCCCGTTGGATTTATGAGAATATCCCGAAGGGTTCGGCGATTACCGGTGAAGCGTGGGGAGACTGGCTGCCCTGGGGAGGGGTAGATGGGCGCAACGGCTTTGCCGATGGCACCTATACCGGTATCGAGATGCATCCCTATGCGGAGGATTCGCCTGAGAAGTTAGGCTGGTTTATGGATTGGCTGAACCAGGCTGACTATATCATCCTCAGCAGCAACCGCCTGTATGCCTCGATCCCTCGCTTACCAATGCGCTACCCGATGACAACGCGCTATTACAAGTATCTCTTCTCTGGAGAACTGGGATTCGAGTTGATCAAGACGATCACTTCTCGTCCCAACCTGGGGCCCATCGAATTTAGGGATGATGAGGCGGATGAATCCTTTACTGTCTATGATCATCCCAAAGTATTGATTTTTAAGAAGACGGCGGCTTATTCGCCGGAGAAAGCATACCGACTGCTGTCTGAGGGCATTGACTGGCAGAACATTGCCCGACTGCTGCCGATTCAAGTTGCTGGCTGGAAGAATGGCTTGCAGATGACAGAGGAGGAGCAAGAAATACAACGCAACGGAGGCACCTGGTCGGCGATTTTCAAGCGCAATAGCCTCAGCAATGCATTGCCTGTCTTCTTCTGGCTTCTGCTTGTCGAGGTGCTGGGCGTGATTACCCTGCCCCTTGCCGATGTCATATTCCACAATCTCGCTGATCGTGGGTATATCTTGGCAAAATCCTTGGGCATTTTGCTGCTCACCTGGATCACCTGGATGTTGGTCAACCTTGGCTTGACCGGTTTCAGCCGCACTGCGATCGGCGTGGCGTTGCTGTTGCTCGCTGGCAGTTCAGCACTCATTTTCTGGCGGCGACGAGAGCAACTGCTTGCCTTCTGGAGAGAAAAGGCGAATCAGCACTTGATTTGGATCAACGAGGGGCTGTTCCTGCTTTTCTTCCTCCTTTTCCTGCTCATCCGCTATGGCAACCCTGATCTCTGGCATCCCATCATGGGCGGGGAGAAGCCAATGGATTTCGCGTATCTCAATGCGGTGATCAAGAGCAGCATCTTCCCGCCGTATGACCCATGGTTTGCTGGGGGGTATCTGAACTATTATTACTTTGGACAGATTATCCTGGCTACCTTGATTAAATTTACCGGCATTGTTCCCTGGGTCGCTTACAACCTGGCAATCCCTCTCCTGGCAGCCTTGACAGCCATGGGTGCTTTTTGTGTGGTCTACAATCTCACCGTTACCAAGCCCAGAGCGAGGGATTCTGTCTCAGGTGGGAAGCTGCGCCCTAGACTTGGTCATTGGTCATTGGCCATTGAGGAATGGTGGCAGCCAGCTTTCCTGTGGGGTTTTCTTGCCGCACTCTTCGTCGCTGTCCTGGGGAATCTGGCTGAAATTGGTGTACCACTCAAAGCCTTGCATGATATAGGCACCACCACGGTCAAGAGCTCCATCCCATATCTGGTCGATTTTCTGCGGGTGCTTTCTGGTTTATCCCGCTGGCTGAGCGGGCAGGCTAGGCTGGGCATACGGCCGGAATGGCCCTATTGGAACCCATCCAGGGTGATGCCCAATGGCGAAATTAACGAGTTTCCGTTCTTCACTTTCCTGTACGCAGATTTGCACGCGCACCTGATTGCCCTGCCGTTCACGTTGCTCGCCCTAGGTTTGGCTGTGGCAGTCATCAGGCAAACGTCGCGCAGGAAAATTGCGGGAAGGGTGCGCTTCTCTTCTTTGCCCAAGGATGTTGATGAATTTGCGCGACGCACCTGGCTTGTCTTCACACAGAGGGTGGATTGGAACGAGATGCTGCTCTTGGGTATGATGGGCCTTGTCATAGGAGCATTGCGGCCCATCAACTCTTGGGACTATCCGACGTATTTGCTGGTGGCAGGCATTGCGCTTGCTTTGCGCGAATATGAGCTGCGTGGGCGCATTGATTTGGAGGGATTATGGTCAGTAGCCTGGCGTGCTGGGGTCGTGTTATTCCTGAGTTATGTGTTCTTCTGGCCTTTCCTCTCTCGCTTTGCCACTGCCTATGTCAGTTTTGAGCGCTGGAAGGGGCCGCGCACTGGTTTGGGGGCTTATTTGGTCATCCATGGCTTGTTCTTGTGGGTGACTATCTCGTGGATGGGCGTGGAGTTGTTTGGACGCGAGGTACGGCAGGGCGCGGCACGTATGTTGCGGCTTGCGCTTCGTTACTGGGATCGCCTGCCACGGTTGTTTGCTCTGTATCAGCGCCTAGTGCGCAAAGGACGGGAGTTTGACACGCTAGGATGGGCCGTCATCGTGCCTATGGCGTTGCTCATCGCCTGGCTGGTGAAGTCCAAAGAGTGGTTTTACATTTTTGTGCTGCTGCTGATCCTGGGCACGCTTATGGTTGTATTGCGCTGGCGTATGGAGCCAAGGCGCCGCTTTGTCTGGCTGCTGTTTGGCATAGGGTTGGCTCTGAGCCTAGGTGTTGACCTGGTAGTGCTCAAGGGCGACATTGGACGCATGAACACGGTGTTCAAGTTCTATCTGCAGATTTGGGTGCTTTGGTCGGTCGCTGCGGCAGTGGGCTTGAGCTGCTTGGCTGAGCGCTTGCGCAAGTGGCGCGTGGATCACCGTAGGCTATGGTGGACAGGATTTGCTTTCCTTTTCTTCCTGGCTTCACTGTATCCCATTTTCGCCACCAAGGCTAAGATCAACGATCGCTTCGATACGCAAGTGGGACCCACACTGGATGGTATGGCGTATATGAAACGGGCGGTGTATAATGACGGCGGCCAACTGGTCGAGTTAAAGTGGGACTATGAAGCGATCAATTGGATGCTCGACCATATCCAAGGCTCGCCAGTCATTGCTGAAGCCAACACCGAGCCCCGTGGGCTCTACCGTTGGGGCTCGCGCGTGGCGATTTATACTGGCTTGCCCACCATTATCGGCTGGAGTTGGCATCAGCGGCAGCAGCGTTCAGCCTTGCCTGGTACCTGGATTGATACGCGTCTGAATGATGTGCAACGTCTCTACAGCGACCCTGACATAGGGGTAGCGTTGGAGATCCTGCGCAGGTATAACGTGCGTTATATCTACCTGGGTGAGGTAGAGCGCATCTACTATCCTGGGTCAGGATTGGACAAGTTCGAGCGCATGCGCGCCGATGGCTTGTTGGAGCTGGTGTACCACAATGAGCAGGTGAGGATCTACGAGGTTAAGCAGTAACGGGTGGACAGTGATGAGTAAGTAGTGACGAGTGATGTAAGCTGCTCTTTGCGGCGTACTGACAGATCACTCATCACTCGTTACTCATCACGCATTACCAGTGGAGGGTGTCATGTTGTCCGTTTTGAGTTGGTGGTTGATTCTGGAAGTGATTGGGCTGATCGCGTTGCCGATCACGCTGCGCCTTTTCCGGCACCTTCCTGAGCGGGGTTACGCCTTTGCCCGGCCTCTTGGGCTCTTGTTGGCGGGCTATTTGTTGTGGATTGGATGCAGCCTCGGTTTTTTACATAATACCCGCAGCGCGATTTTGTTCGTGCTGTTGCTTGTCGGTTTGGCATCGCTCCTGATCCTGCGGCGTGATCGCCAAAGTGTGGTGGATTTCTTGCGCCAGAAGTGGCGCTTGGTCATTGCTACGGAACTTGTATTTGCTCTAGCATTCTTTGGCTGGGCTTTTGTGCGGGCGTACAACCCGGAAATCGCGGCGACGGAAAAGCCCATGGAAATTGCTTTTCTGAACGCCATTTTGCGCAGCGAACGTTTCCCCCCTCATGACCCGTGGCTATCTGGTTTTGCCATCAGTTATTATTACTTTGGCTATTTGCTGATGGCTCTGCTGACCAAACTGTCGGGAGTGGCTGCCAGTGTGGCGTTCAACCTTGCCATTGCTTTGCTCTTTGCCCTGACTGCGACGGGTTCTTTTAGCCTAGTCTATAACTTGCTAGCAACGGAAAAAGGCGAGCAGGCAAAGGGAGGCGTATCCACCTTGTTGTGGGCTTTGCTCGGCCCGCTATTTGTTGTGGTCATTGGCAATCTAGAAGGGTTGTTCGAGGTATTGCATACGCGGGGACTCGGTTCGGCAGCCTTCTGGAAATGGCTGGACATCCATGGGCTAACAGAGGCACCAGTAAACAATCGCTGGATCCCCACTGATATGTGGTGGTGGTGGCGGGCTTCCCGTGTGGTGAATGACCGCGATCTGTATGGCAATCACATGGAAGTGATTGACGAGTTCCCCCAATTCAGCTTCCTGTTGGGAGATATGCACCCCCACGTGCTGGCTTTGCCTTTTGTCCTGCTGACGCTTGCTCTGGCGCTCAATGTGCTACTGGGTGCCAGGGAGTGGGGCAAAGCAGAGGGCAAGGAGCAAGCGGTAAAGGGCAGGAAGCGCAGGGCAGAGAAGAGCAAGCAGACAAGGGATAGCACCGTTGACAGTGCGGCAAGCGAGGCAAGTGGCGTGTTGCGTTGGTTGCGCCCATTGCGCGAACCGCTGACCGCTCTGTGGCAAACGCACGCTTTTGATCTGATTCTGTTGAGTTTTTGCCTGGGGGCATTGGGTTTTTTGAACACCTGGGATTTCCCTATTCACCTGGTAGTGGTCTTGGGGGCTTTCTTCATCGGGCAGCGCATTCATCAGTGCCCGCAGTGGCTCATGTCTACCGTGGCATTTGGGTTGTCGCTGGCGGTGCCGGCCGTATTGCTGTATGAGCCTTTCTACCTAGGCTTTCAATCGCAAGCCGGCGGCATTCTGCCGGTGTTGTTCAATGTTACACGAGTGCACCAGTATCTGATGATGTTCGGCTTGTTTGTCTTTGTCATTGGCAGCTTGATCGTGCTGCAGATAGCCAAAACGGTGGCTGCTTTGCCTGCTGGGGAACGGCGCCAGTTCCCGTTTGAACTGTTGAATTGGTTCCTGTGGCTGGTGGTAGGGCCGTTACTGCTGATGGTGTTGGCTGTGCTTTCGATTATGATTACCCCTGCAGGGAAGCAGTTCCTGCAAGGCGTTCTGGCTGATGAGCGGGTGAAGGCATTGATAGGGAGCACAGGGGTTGTGGGGTTGTTGCGGCAGGCAGTTCTCATGCGTTTGACTAACCCGTGGACATTTTTGCTCTTGGCAGGCTCTATTGCAGCCCTGCTCTATCTCATTCAACGCTCATGGCAGGGGGAATCCAGGGAAGCAGAAACAGCCCTGCCGTTTATCTACTGGATTGCGGGGGTTGCTTTCTTGCTCACTTTTGCGGTAGAGTTCGTCTACCTGCGCGATTCGTTTGGCACGCGCATGAACACGGTGTTCAAGTTCTATTACCAGGCTTGGGTGATGATGGCCATTGCAGCAGCCTTTGGCAGCTACTATATCCTGGGGCGTCCTAGGAAGTCCCCCCTGGCAAATCCTGTCCTACGTGGCATCTGGCTGGTCGTCTTTGTTGTGTTGGTATGTGTGGGGATGATCTATCCATTGTTAGGCATCCCCAATAAGACGGGAGGCTTTAGGGGCAAGCCCACTCTCGATGGCATGGCTTTCCTGCAGAATGTCCGCCCCGATGATTATGCGGCGATCAAATGGCTGCAGGAGAATGTGCGGGGCATTGCCTATATCGTCGAATCTACGGGGGGGTCTTATACGGAAACAGCCTGGGTCTCTGCTTTCACTGGCTTGCCGACCGTCCTCGGTTGGGATTTCCATGAACACCAATGGCGCGGTAACTCGATAGAAGCGAACAAGCGTAGGCCAGATATTGAGCAAATCTACCGCAGTACGGATGCCAAGCAAGTCTTGTCCTTGCTAGATAAGTACAACGTGCGCTATGTCTATTTGGGGACAATGGAAAAGAGCAAGTACGAGTTGCCTCCCAATGCTGCAGAACGTTTCGCGCGTTTCCTGGAGAGGGTCTATGAGGTAGGCAACGTCAGTATCTACCGCCGTTGAGCGCAGCAGATATACGGATTGCCGCGCCGAGTTCTTGCCGGGCAACGGTTCGGGAAAGATTTCGAACAGGGGTACATGGATGACAGAAACTGCTGGCGAACAATGGGAAAAACAGTTTGTGTTGACTGTAGAGATGGCTCTTTACGGGCTGATTTTGATCCTAGCCCTTGCGTTGCGCCTTTTCGCCTTGGGGCGCTGGCCATTGTTGGAGCAGGAAGCCTCGCTGGCACTGGCTGCCTGGAGATTCGCCCGGGGCATTCCGACTCCTTTGAGAGGGCATAGTCCGTTGCTTTTCCATCTGAACACGCTGCTGTTCTTCCTCACGGATGGCAGTGATAGCCAGGCACGCCTGTGGTGTGTTCTGGTTGGTTCGTTGATCGTGCTGTTGCCGTATGGGTTGCGCCGACATCTAGGCCGTATAGGCGCGTTAGCAGCAGCGGTACTGCTGGCTCTTTCCCCGAGTTTCACCTATTTCTCCAGAGCCGTAGATGGCAGCGTAATTGTTGCTTTCGCTGCATTGGGTTTGCTTGTGGCATTCACCGGCTATCTGGAAGAGCGACGCCCTGTGTACATCGTGGCTATGGTCGTATTGGCAACCGTTGCCCTTATGGCGGGGCCATCCGCCTACACTGTGTTTGCTCTGTGCGCCGCTTTCCCTGTCTTCATGCTTATCCGTGCAAGAATCACCAAGGACAGGGCGCCGCTTGATGTCATGCATACTGCTTGGCGTGAGGCACTCGCGGACGCTTCTGCCTGGCGCTGGGCGCTTACTTTGGCTGGTCTGCTTTTCCTCGTTTTTGGCCTGGCTTTTCTCTATAATCCCTTAGGGTTGCAATTGACCCTAGACCAATTGGGCCAGTGGGTAGGAGGCTTCGTTTTCCTGGGTCAATCGCCGTGGTATCGTATCTTGTTGTTGCTTCTCTTTTACGAAACCTTAACGCTATTCTTGGGACTGGTTGGCTTCTTCTTAGGACGCAAGCGTGGCGACATGTTTGCCCTCTTGTTGCGTTACTGGGCACTTTTTGCTTTCTTGTTTTCGATCGTGCCTGGTTATCGGCCGCCAAGCAGCGTATTGCTGCTCCTCGTGCCGCTTATCCTGGCTGCAGGCCAGGCTTTCGAGAAGCTGTGGCAGGGCTTGCAAAGCGCGGCGAAAGAGCCTCTCTTCTGGGTCTTGGTAATCCTTAGTTTGATTGTCTTGGCTTCAGCCTATGTGCAACTGGTGAGCTATTTGGCGGTGTCTGTGTCCGTCTATTTGCTGCGCATTGCCGCCCTCTGTGTGTTCGTGATCTCCGCTTATGCCCTGTTCTGGAGCATAGGTGGACCTGAAGTCCCGCTGCGGGCAGCAGCGTTCTTCTTGCTGTTGTTATTATCCTTCGTGTTGATACGGACGGAGGTCAGGCTGAACTACATCCAGGCACGCGACCCCCGTGAGCCTATGGTGGGTACGACGATCTCGCCGGAGGTGTTGGAACTGGCTCAGAAAGCGGCGGAGTTCTCCAGCCATTTGCAGGGCGATCCAAAAGTCATGCCTTGGCAGGTGGATGAGCGCTTGGAGATCCCGCTGGGTTGGTACTTGCGCCACTTCGAACAGGTAAGTTACGTCAGCAGAGTAACTGCTGAACCGCAGGGTGTGGGGGTAATTTTGCCGGCGGGTGCGCCAGCTCCTGCCAAGTATGTCGGCTTGCACTTTGACTTGCGCTCGGCCTGGCTCGGTGGAAAATACCCGCTGTTGGAGTGGCTGCGTTGGTGGCTAGGGCTGAAATCGGGGCTGCCTGCCCCACAGGCGGAGGAAGTGGTGCTCTGGGTCAGGGGTGCAGTGGGAGAATAAGGAGTGATGAGTAATAAGTGATGAGTAATAAGTGATGAGTAATGAGTAATCAGTGATGAGTGAGGGCGATGCGTAAAGATCAGGTTGCTGCGGAATCGAGTTTTCTGGACAAGCCATTGTCCTCTGTATTGAGGCTCAATGGGCGGACGGTGGTGCTGTGTCTAATCGTGCTGGCGCTTGTGGTGACGCGCCTATACGACTTGAGCAATCGCGCGTATTCTCATGATGAGAGCACCCACGCCTGGGAATCCTGGAAATTGTTTACTGGCCAGGGGTACCGATTTGACCCCGTGTATCATGGTCCATTCTTGTATCACATCACTGCTTTTGTCTATTTCTTGCTTGGGGTCAGTGATGCTACTGCCCGTATCGCGGCGGCACTGTTTGCAGTAGCAGCAGTGCTGTTGGTCTGGCCGATGCGCCGCTGGCTGGGGCGGGCGGGGGCGCTGTTCGCCATGCTGTTGCTGACCATATCACCGACACTGATGTTCCGTGGCCGATTCATCCGTCACGATATCTTTGTCATCACCCCAAGCATGGCAATGGTCATTGCCTTCTTCCGCTATCTAGAAGAGCGTAAAGAACGCTGGCTGTACCTGATTGCAGCCACCCTGTCCCTCACCATGTGCGCCAAGGGCCATGCATTTATCAATGGGGCTATTTTTGGTAGTTTCTGGGTGTTGTATCTGGTGGTGCAATGGGTGCGCGAGCGTGCACCTCTAAAAAAACTGCCTGCCTTTGATTTGATAGTCTTGTTGGCTACATTAGCCCTGCCGATGGCTTCTGCGCTCGTGCTCAAAGTGCTGAAGTTTGACCCATTGGACTATAGCCCGCCAGGTCTGTGGCGTATTCGCATCACTGTTCTGCTGTTGTTCGCTATAGCAGCGGCCATAGGGATATGGTGGAAACGCAAAACCTGGCTTACTGCTGTGGCTATTTTCTACACCATTTTTGTCCCCCTGTACACCACCCTGTTCACCAATGTGCGGGGGATCGAAGCGGGGTTTGTGGGCATCCTTGGCCACTGGACTTCCCAGCAGAGCGTAGCACGAGGAGAGCAGCCCTGGTACTATTACTTCTTCCTCCTGAGCGTGTATGAGTTTTTCCCCATGTTCTTATCTGGTTTGGGAGCAGTGTATTACCTGGGCACTATAGCCAGGAGGAAGGAGAGCACTGCCTCAAGCCGGCGGCGGAGGCGGCGCAGCGAACAGGCTGCCAGCGCCTTTGTGCCTTTTCTTCTGTACTGGGTAGTAATGAATTTCGCTATTTTTGCCTGGTCAGGCGAGAAGATGCCCTGGCAGACACAGCACCTTGTGATGCCCCTTGGCTTGTTGGGCGGGTGGTTTCTGGGCAAAGTGTGGGAAGGCACAGATTGGCGTAGACTGGTGCAGCAGGGAGCAGCGTCGGTCGCCGTTCTGTTGCCTGTCGGTTTGTTCTCGCTCTTTATCCTGTTTGCCACCATGCGGTCTCCCATACGCCCCTTCAGCGGGGCGGGGCTGGAGCAGTTGCAGGCAACTCTGCGCTGGGTGCTGGCACTTGTGTTGTTCCTGATTGTCGCAGCGCTCATCTACCCCCGGGGTCGCCATCTTGGCCGCAGTGGCTGGATGCGCATTTGCCTAGGAGCACTCTGTGTGGCTTTGCTCGCGGTTACGGTGCGCTTTGCCTGGATGTTGAGTTTCGTCAACCAGGACTATGCTACCGAATTCCTAGTATATGCGGCTTCCACACCGGATACAGCAGCCATCATGCGTGAATTGGATGAAATGTCACGGCGTATGATAGGTTCCCAAGTGCTGAGAATTGCCTATGACAATGAGTCGCAACAGCCCTTTTTCTGGTATCTGCGGGATCGCGAAGGCGTCACCTTTTTCACGGGAGACACAGGCTTATCAGGAGATCCGCATGTCGTGATTATTGGCGTGGGCAACGAGAGCAAGTTAAAGTCCCAACTCGTGGGCAAATATGTGCGACGAGGGCGGGATTACCGCTTGATATGGTGGCCCGACGAGGAGCCGTACCGCAATCTGACGCTAGCAAAATTATGGAAAGACCTGCGAGATCCAGCCAGGCGCAGGTACTGGTGGGACATCCTGTGGTTCCGTAAGTACCCCCACGCTACCACCTCGTGGCCTCTCGTGAGCAAGTTTGCCCTCTATGTACGCAAGGACATAGCGGCGCAGTTGTGGGATTACGGGCCGGAGGTAGCGGGGACAGGGCTGGAGATGCCGGAGGATGAGTACGAGAAGAAGCGCATCCAG
>JACIWX010000006.1:0-157801 GCA_014360755.1 Chloroflexota bacterium
GACAATGGGAGAGCAGTTGCTCTCATGTTTGGCGTGGACAGCGGGTGATCTACCTGGAGCAGTCTCACGCTCGGCGTGGACCACAGTCCACGCTGGGTATCAGATAGCCCCGTCTACTTGAGAAGCGTATCCGTTCCATCCGTTCCCCAGATCTGCTGACAGTGATTGTCCTTGTCCAGACTTGGCTGCTTTTCATCCGCCTGGGGCTGTGCAAGGTAGTTCTTGCCCCGAAGTTGAACTACACCCAGCCTGGGTGAATTTGACTAAACGGCAGATTTGCATATATTTGAGTGAGTACTCACTCAATTTTTAGGAGGGCGGCATGGACAGTGAATTGGACAAGCGCCGCGCCCAGCGTGCGACGGAGCGGAGGCAATGCATCCTCGAGGCAGCGGCAGCGGTTTTTGCCCGCAAGGGATTTGAAAGGGCGACCACGCGGGAAATTGCAAAGGCGGCTAAGGTATCTGAGGGCACCATCTACAATTACTTTGCCAGCAAGCAGCAACTGCTTGCTGCATTGGCACAGATGATCCAGGAAAAGTTCTCCGCCATTGTCCCGAAGCCAACCGCCAATGGAGATGACCGCCTTGCCATCGTACGGGCGATGGAGGAGGTACTGGCGGTGATTGCAGAAAATGTAGTGGTGATTAAGGGCTTACTGACCGCGCTTTGGGACCAAGGATATGGGTTTCATGGCTATCTCCTGCCAGGCATGAAGACATTGATACAGCAGGTCGAAGACTATCTGAAAGCGCGCATGGCAACAGGCGCAATCCGGACTTGCGACGCACGTATAGTCGCGCGTATGGTGATGGGAATGGTGATCTATCTAGCCGTTCCCTATATCCAAGGGGTTGAGCCGATGCCTTCACCAGAGCAACGCCATCAACAGGCTGAGTTATTGGTCAGTATCCTCTTGCAAGGCCTCAAGTCATAGGGGGGTGGTTCTATGTGGCAAAGACTACGTGCCATCATCCGCAAAGAATTTACGCAGACATTGCGCGACCGGCGCACTTTGGCCATTGTGCTCCTTTTGCCCGTCATCCTCCTTTTCCTGTTCGGCTATGCTGTGGAGATGCAGGTGGACCATATCCCAACCGTAGTTGTGGACAATAGCCGGGACCAACGGAGTTGGAAATTCCTGGAAGCGATGGAGACGTCAGGCTTTTTTGACATCAAATACTATGTAGAAAGCGAAGCGGAGGCGATCAAAGCCATTGATGAAGGGCGAGCCCGTGTGGCGATTGTCATCCCGCCGCGTTTTGCGGCTGCGGTTGAGCGAGGCAATGCACAAGCATTGGTCGTGGTGGATGGTTCTGATGCCATGACGGTGCAATCGGCTTTCAACGCGGCGGTTACGGTGGGACAAGCCCATGCGGTGGAGTTGCTGACCGAGAAACTGGAACGCTCAGGCTTACAAAGGGGTGCTTCGCTCGCTCCGCTGGATGTGCGTACCCGCGTGCTGTACAATCCAGATATCCGCAGCCTCGTCTTTATGGTGCCGGGCATGGTGGGGTTGATCCTGCAGCAGCAGACGGTGATGCTCACGGCGCTTGCTATTGTACGCGAACGGGAGTTGGGGACAATCGAGCAAATTTTGGTCACGCCAATCAGGCCCTGGGAACTGATGCTGGGCAAGATTTTGCCCAATGTGATCATCGCCTTCATCAACATGGGCACGGTTCTAGCATTGGGGGTATTTTGGTTTGGGGTGCCTTTCAAGGGCAGCCTGGGGCTCTATTTCCTGATGTCTTTGCTTTTTGTCTTTTCCTCGCTGGGGCTGGGCATCCTGGTCAGCACTGTCTCCACAAACCAGAGGCAGGCGCAACAACTTACTGCCTTGATTATGTTGCCGGGTATGATGCTTTCTGGTTATGTTTTTCCCCGTTCCATGATGCCGAAGGTGGTGCAATGGGCAGGTGATCTGTTGCCGGTGACCCATTTCCTGCAGATTTCACGAGGCATCATGACCAAGGGCGTTGGCTTCTATTTCATTCGCCAGCAAGTGTGGATTTTGCTTATCTATGGCCTGATTGTCTTTATGCTGAGCCAAGCGGCATTCAAGGAGCGGCTGGAGTGAAAGGACAGTTTCAGCAGCGGTGGAAGTAGCATGAGCGCACTTATGATCGAAGCCCACAATCTATGCAAGGCTTTTGTGAGCCACAGAGGCAAGGTGAAAACCCTGGCAGTGAATGGGCTGAGCCTCGAAGTGGAGCGCGGTGAAACGTTTGGATTGCTTGGAGCGGATGGAGCAGGCAAAACGACTACCCTGCGTCTGCTCAATGGCTTATTGCTGCCTGATAGCGGAGAGGCGAGGGTCGCTGGCTTTGACACAGTTAGGGAATATCAGCAGGTACACCTGCGGGCTGGTTACATGCCCCAACAATTTGCACTCTATGGCGATATGAGCGTGCTGGAGAATTTGCAATTCTTTGCCCGGGTACATGGATTGACACACGCCCAGCAGCAAGAACGCATCCCACGCTTGCTGCGTTTCGCCCGTTTGGAAGAGTTCCAGGGACGTCTGGCGGCACATTTGTCAGGAGGGATGAAGAAGAAACTGGCTCTGGCCTGTATGCTCGTGCATCAGCCGGAAGTAGTGTTCCTGGATGAGCCCACCCTTGGGGTGGATCCGGTCTCCAGGCGCGAGTTTTGGAATTTGCTGTCTGAGTTGCGTGCTGAGAGAGGGTTGACGATCTTTGTTTGTACGCCTTACATGGATGAAGCCGAACGATGCCATCGTGTAGGACTATTGCACGAAGGGCGATTGATTGCCTGCGACACGCCAGAAGCAATCAGGCGTATGGTGCCAGGAGACTTGATCGAATTCCGGCCATCGGCGCTATATGCAGGGAGGGATATCCTCACCCAGTTGGAAGGCGTGTTGGAGGTACAGACTTATGGCGATCTTTTGCATGTTTTTGTGGATGAGGCAGGGCGGCGTATCCCCCAGATAGAAGCGGCGTTGGCGGCACAAGGGATTACGGTCAGCAACTTGAGGCAAATTGCCCCACGCATGGAGCAAGCTTTTGTCTTTCTGATCAGGCGACAGCGCGTGGGGGATAGTGGAGGCTGTCCATGAATGCGACGCCCGCCATCCTAGTAGAGAACCTGACCAAGCGCTTTGGGACGTTTACAGCAGTGGACGACATCAGTTTTACTGTGTCGCGCGGCGAGATCTTTGGCTTCCTGGGGCCAAATGGCGCGGGCAAGACCACCACGATCCGTGTGCTGCTGGGGTTGTTACACCCTACCAGCGGGAGGGTGGTCGTGCTGGGCTATGATATCCCCAGGGAAGCGAAAGCGATGCAGTCTCGGGTTGGCTATATGTCTCAGTTATTCACGCTGTATCGGGATCTGACGGCTGTGGAGAACATCAACTTTTATGGGCGGGTATATGGATTGAGCGCCCGAGAATTGACGCGGCGCCGGGAAGAGATTATCGCCATGGCAGGCTTGCAAGGACGGGAAAATGAACTAACAGCGAACCTATCTGGGGGTTGGAAACAGCGTCTAGCCTTGGGATGTGCCATCATCCACAAGCCGGCATTGGTGTTCCTGGATGAGCCCACGGCAGGTGTGGACCCGTTATCGCGGCGGAGTTTTTGGGAGCTCATCTATACCTTAGCCAGGGAAGGCACGACAGTTTTTGTTACCACCCATTACATGGATGAAGCCGAGCATTGCCAACGCATAGGCTTTATCAGCGATGGGCGGCTGATTGCCTTGGGATCTCCATGGGAACTCAAGACGCATCAAATGCGTGGACAGGTTGTGGAGATTGACTGCTCCAATGCAGAGGCAGCCATGCGGGTGCTGCGCCGCGCCCAGCAAAGCGGGCTGCTGCAGAGCGAGGAAATCGCGCTCTATGGGGCATTGGTGCATGTGGTCGTGGAGAATGCCAAGGAGTCTATGCCTGTGATTGCTTCTCTGCTGCAGTCCGAGGGCATTGTCGTGCGTAGCATCGATTGGATTGCCCCTTCGCTTGAGGATGTGTTCATTTCGAATGTGCGCAGAACGTCTGAGAAGGCTGGGATTTCTTCAGAGACATCCTGTCCTGAAAGATAGACAAAATTGGGGGAGTTTGTATGAAGCAACGTACAGGTAGATTGATGGGAGGATTGGTCTTTGCGTTGATGGCGGTGTTGGTTATCGCAGCCGCGTGGAACAGAGCGGGTTTGTCCACTACATGGCTGACGCGATCCGTGCCCGAGGCGCTAGAGGCATCGGGGGTGATTAGCGTGGAAGAGGTTGCCGTCTCCTCGCTCTATGGGGGGCGGATAGTATCTATCGCTGTTGACGAAGGTGATGTCGTTGTCAAAGGGCAGGTGCTGGTCACGCTGGATACAAGTTTGCTGGATGGGCAGATTGAGGTAGCGCGAGCGCAACTTGCGGTGGCCCAAGCAGCGCTAGGACAGATGGAAGCAGGCGCCAGGCCTGGAGCGATTGAGGTGGCAAAAGCGCGCCTGGCGCAGGCAAAAGCTGGCTATGAAGCAGCGTCGCAAGCACTCGCGGATGCCAAGGCATTGCGGGAGCATCCGCAGGAATTGGAAATGCAGGTGGCGATCAGCGAAATTCAGGTTGAAATTGCCCAACATCGCTTGGAACAGGCGGTGGCTTTGAAGGATGCGGCAGAAGTAGCGAAGAATGCCATGGAGTACACCGAGGACCAAATCCGCAACTGGAAGTATCCCATACCGCCACCTGAGATCCCGCAGGAACTGCGTTTGTCCCTCTATGATTGGTGGCAGGCATGGGCAGGGGTCAACGCTGCCAGTGCTAGCCTAGAGGATGCCAAGGCACGCTTGGCTTATTGGCGCGACTTGTTGGCTAATCCCCTGCAGTTGGAGGCGCAGGTGGCTGCTGCCCAGGCAGCGGTCACGGAAGCGCTGGCAGCGGTGGATCTGGCGCAAGCGCAATTGGATGCGTACGAAGCAGGGGCTACGGAAGAGCAATTGGCTGCTGGCCGTGCAAGGGTGGAGCAGGCGCAGGCAGCGCTGGATGCGTTGCTAGCGCAACGGAAAGAGATGACTCTCGTTGCACCTATGGATGGAGTTGTCCTCTCCCGTGCGGTCCATGTTGGGGAGGTGGTCGCAGCGGGGGGAAAGGTGCTTGCTTTGGGGGATTTGGCACAGGTAAAGTTGACGGTGTACGTGGCGGAGAACCGCCTGGGCGAGGTAGCCTTAAATCAAACCGTACAAGTGAGCGTGGATGCATATCCTGGACGTATTTTTGAAGGAGGGGTCATGCGCATTGCGGACCAAGCCCAATTTACGCCACGCAATGTGGCTACCAAGGAGGAGCGGGTCAATACAGTTTATGCCGTGGAAATCCTGTTGCCCAATGAAGATGGGTTGCTCAAACCAGGCATGACAGCGGATGTGAGGTTTGGGGAGTGAGGAGTGGAATGATGAGGGGAGTTGTGGGTTCTGTGTCGCGTATTGCGTATTGCGTGTTGCGTATGGCGTGTTTGTTGATGGCATGCCTGCTCCTTTTGGCTATTACAGTGGTGTTTCTCAGCGGTGGCCGCGCACAGGCGAAAGATCCCTTGGAAGCCAGCGGAGTTATTGAAGTGGATGAAATCCGCATCGCGTCTGAATTTCAAGGCACTGTGCTCCAAGTAGCCGTGCATGCAGGGGAAATGGTGCGCGCTGGGCAAGTGTTGGTGGTGTTGGATAGCCCGTCTATCCAGGCGACTGTGCGCCAAGCTGAGGCAGGGGTGAAAACTGCGCAGGCTGAGTTGGAACTCATCCGGAGCAAGCCACGAGCGGAGGAGGTATCCATCAAGCAGGCGCAGTTGGCGATGGCGAAGGCGCAGCGGGATGAAGCCTACGCTGCCTGGCAGTCTGCGCAACGGGAACTGGAAGAGTTACAAGAATTGCAGAAGCAGCTTTTGGAAGCGAGGGCGCAATGGGCACTCGCCCGTCAGAACGAGGAGCAAGCGGAAGCGAATTATTTCCGTGCGCGGTACTTGGCAGATCATGCGGAGTGGAACAGTACAGAGCGTCGCATATTGGAGTTCCAAGCAAAGGCAGCAGAGGCAGCGCTTTCTGCCGCACGGGCAGAGGAACGTGCTGCCGCGGTTGCGGTGCAACATCTGGAAGGCATGCAGCAGAAGCCACTGGCATACCAGGCGAGGGCGAACGCGGCAAAAGGCAAGTACGATATCGCGGCGGCAGCCGTAGCGGTCGTGCAGGCTGAGCTGGATGATCTGCTGGCTGGAGCAACGACAGAGGAAGTGGCTCTAGCGGAAGCGAATGTAGCGCTGGCGCAGGCACAGCTCAGGTTGGCACAGTTGCAGCAAGAACGATTGACCTTGTGTGCACCAGTCACCGGGATGGTCATGGCACGCATGACGAATGTGGGCGAGACAGCATTGCCTGGAGTCCCTTTGTTGACGATAGCGGACTTGAATGAAGTGTACCTGATGGTTTATGTGCCAGCGCACCGGCTGGGTGAGGTGCATCTGGGACAGAAGGTGAGAGTAACGGTGGACAGCTTCCCCCAGCGGCGCTTTGAAGGGCATGTCGTGCATATTTCCGACGAACCACAATATACGCCGCGGAGCATAGCGACGAAGGAGGAACGGGTCAATACGGTGTACGCGGTGAAAGTGCGCTTGCCTAACCCAGAAGGTCTGCTCAAGCCGGGCATGGCGGGCGATGTCGTGTTTCACCTCACTCCCTAGCCTTTCTCCTCGGACCTCATGGTTGAGAGTGTTGAAAATCTTGTCACCCTAAGCAAAGCGAAGGGTCTCGCGTAACTTTAGCCGTATTTTCCCAAGTACTGTGAGATGCTTCACTTCGTTCAGCATGACACTGAAAGAACTTTTTCAACACTCTCATGGTTGGTCCGCCAAGGTCATCAGTGCCAAAGAAAGCAAGCGACCGGTGGCGTGTAGTTTCTTGGGGTCTATCCGCTCTGGAGTATCGTCCGGAGTATGGACATAATCCGGGCGTTCCCACGACAGCATGACAGCGGGTATTCCCCGTGCATGGAAGGGTTCGTGATCGCTGCCGCCTTCATATTTGACAGCGTTCAGACGTCCCTCTACTTGTCTGGCTGCGTTTTCTAGATGCAGGAGGATCAGGGCATCCTGTCGCTCCTCAGCATAGGCGTTGATGTAATAGCCCCGTCCCTGGCCAACCATGTCCAATTGGATCATCGCCAGTGTGTTGGTCAAGGGATACATAGGGTGCATGACATAATTATTTGAGCCTAACAGCCCTTTTTCCGCAGCGTTCCAAGCAGCGAATAGCACTGTCCGACGTGGGTGGTAGTCCCCTTCATTCCAAAGCCTGGCAATTTCCAGTAGAACCGCTACTCCGCTGGCGTCGTTATTGGCGCCAGGGTAGAGTGTGCCATCCGGCAAGCGGCCGACATGGTCGAAGTGTGCTCCTACGATGAGCACTTGGTTTGCTTGTTGGGGATCGCTGCCAGGCAAGACCCCCAGCACATTCGAGACGCTGATACCGGCCGTGCTTTCTAGTTGCACGCTCATGTGCGCGGATAGGGGCAAAGGCAACGCAGGCGGAGCCTTTTCCAGCTGCGCACGGCGGTAGCCAGCGAGCGAGAGCAGCAACTCAGAAGCCTCTCGTGACAACTCATATACGGGGATCGTGGGTGCAATCAGATTGGGGAGGTTATTCGTTTTCATGGACATGTCTTTTGCCCATTTGTCGGTGATGAGCAACAAACCGCCGGCCCCACGGGTGAGGGCATTTTCCACATCTTTCCAAGGGTCTGGGCTGGCATGGGTTAACAGTATGCGCCCGCCCAATTGTATGTCCTCATTCTCCACATCTTTTACGTATATCATGGTGCTTTGCACTTGGCCACTCCCGGCGTGTGTGCCCTGTAATTCGTGAAAGTCCACCAGATACTGCATGTTATGTGCCTTGCCCTCTTGGTCTATCAGCGTCAATTGTGGTGTCGTGATGAGGGCGGTGCGTGAAATGGCAAACGTCTGGTAGTAGGTCCCATTGTCCCCGGCAGGTTGCAGTCCGAGGGCAGCAAATTGCTCTGCGAGGTAGCGGGCAGCATCTTCGTTGCCAGGGGTTCCTGCTTCGCGGCCAGCCCAGGCTGGCTGTGCTAGGTTGAGAATATGTTCCAACGCATGCTCTCCATTGAATTCCAATGCGAGAGTGATATATTGGGGAGGGATATGCCCGTGCAGGGCAGACTCACGCCAGGTGGCGTCGAAAGCGGCAAAGGAAGAGCCGGTTGCTTGGGCAAAGGCTTGTTCAAATGGCACCCCTGAACCCAGCCCCCTGAGCCATTCCAGGAAGGCTTCCTTGCCATAACGCTGTCTAAAGTAAGTTACGGCATCCCAGCCTAGCGGATGCAGTAACTGGATTTCCTCTTTGCTCAGTGCCCGCTGATCGCCTAAATCTGCCAAGGTGATCGGGCGTTTGCTGCGCACCCAATCGTACACCTGTCTCTGCCAACGGCGTGCCTCTTGATGGCACCATGGCGGGTCATAGCGACAGGCTTCGTACTGTGCGGTGCCTGCATACAGAGCGGCATGCTGCACTCCTCGGGAAAGGAGAGCGGCATGCGCCAGTTCCTGGGCAATCATGCGTCCCACGCCCTGGTAGTGGCTCTGTCTCCAGTCCTCGATGCCTAGCCTGAGCGATTCGCCAGGTGCTATCCAACTGGTAGCCTCGGGCATGGATGGGCTAAGGGAAAAACGGAAAAGAGCGCTGCTGTCATATGCCTTTATTTCGATAGGTAGATTGGGACGGAAATCCAGGTCGGCTGTGACCAGGGCATACGCTTGTTCCGCCTCAAGCAGCACATTATCCGCGTAAAGCCCTTGGTCTGGATGTGGATACTTGAGCACAAAGTGCTCGCTGCCTTGCTCCAGGAAAGCGACATCCGCATAGAGCCAGCGATTGCTGGTGTGGACGAACCGAGCATTGTAGCGGATGCTTCTGGGTGATGAATCTGAGGACAAACGGTAGTTCGCCGTGAGTTGAACGGTGGCTAGGCTATTGTCCAATCCAAGCAATTGGCTTTCATAGGCGAATTCTGCCGGGGGATGTTCCAGCAAACTGTCGAACCAGTGCATTTCCTCCTGGTAGAGAGTTATATTTTGAGGGTCTACGGTAGCCAAAAAGGCTGCCTTGTCATGGGCTAGGATAGCTTGGCTGCGCTCTTCTAGGGTTTGTGCTATGCCCTCGGCAGCCTGCTGCCAGGGGGCAAGGAGTGCAGAGCGCCAACCTTCCCAGTCCAGTGCGGTAGGGGCTTGCAATCCCATCCAGCCACGGGTCTGCAGCAGATAGTGGGACATCGCCCAAGCCTGGGCAGCCCACAGTTTTTGCTGTGAGGAATCAACCTGGTTGCGCAAGGGCATTTCTTGGGCATGCCACAGCGTGCCATCGCGGTTCGCCTCTAACAGAAGGGGCATATAGGCGCGGGTGATTTCCTCAGCGCGCTGTGCATCCAGCGCCTGCCAGCAGTCCGCCAGACCCTGGGCTAGCCAACTGGCGGTTTGGATGGGCCAATCTGCATGCTGCAGAGCGAACTCGAAGAAAAGCACGGGGAGATCCGCCGCGGAACTCAGGACGATGCCATCGCTTACTGGCCACCCCGTTGCCCCTTCGTAGCCTGCGGGTGGGTTATGAAGCGCATGCAGGAGGGCGCTGCCATTGGTTTGAGATAGTTGCCATTCTGTGCCGGTAGAGTCTGAGCGGTAAAAACGTATGGTAAATGTCTCAGGCAAGGTGAACCCAGCAGTATCCTTCAGGAATGCGTAGAGCGCTTCTGCCTCCTGGATAAGGTTCTGTGCCAATACTGGTTGCTGTAGGTGCAGGACGCGAATGTGTTCATTGTGCATCTCATCCCATGCTGGGCCGCCATAGTACCAATCCAGGTCGCGGCGCACCCATTTGGCAGGGAAAGTGGCTGTGGAGAGAGGCTCTTCAGGTTTCCAGCGATAGCGGATGGTAACCGTTGAAGTAGCGATGTCTGTGGCAATGAGCGGCGAACCTACGGTAGCGCTGAATGCAGCAGGCTGGCGGAGGGACAATCCCTTCAGCCATTCCTCTTGCCAGAGCAGGAGTTCTCTGTCCTGGGCATCTGTGATTGTCTGCAAAGCCTCCCGATCCAGGGATGCAATTGCTTTTTCATAGGCGATGGAGATGTCTTCTAACTCTTCTTGCGCCCAGCTCAGTTGGAGCAACACCAAGTTAGCCAGTTGGCCTGCTGCCTGCAGTTTGTCCGGTTCAATATTGTCCAGGTTGTCTTCCGGGACATGGTAGATGACGCCAGGGCTAACACTGTCCCACCAGATATAGAGCGATGCCGGCACGCCTGCACCTACGAAAGGAGCATGATCGCTGCGTCCCAAGGATTGGGTTTCAACTTCAATGCCCAATTGGGCTGCGGAAACTAGGGATTGGTCGGCTACCATCCCGCCAGCGTCGATGAGCAGCTTGGAGGACCCCGCTCCGACCATATCCAATTGCAGCATGCCCACGGTGTTGGTCAAAGGGTAGCGCGGGTGCTTAACGTAATAATCTGAGCCATACAAGCCAATTTCCTCGCCGTCCCAGGCTGCAAAGAGCACTGTGCGCTGTGGCACATAGCCTTGCTCGTGCCACAGCCGTGCGATTTCCAGGAGGGCAGCAACGCCTGAGGCATTGTCATTGGCACCGCCCCAGACTGTGCCGTCGGGATCCGCGCCGAGGTGATCGTAGTGTGCACCAAGGATAACAATCTGGTTGATGCCATCTGGGTCTGAACCAGGCAGGACGCCAAGCACATTGCGGCCCGTGGCAGCTTTCTCATAGCGCAGGGGCACCTCCAGGCGCACACGGGTGGCTAAGGGGCGCGACTGGTATAAGATGGTCAGGTCTTCAAGGGTCAGCCCAGTGCCAGCGAGCAAGCCTTGCAGTGCCTTTTGTCCAACAATCAGGGTAGGGATGCCTTGAGGCAGCAGAGGACCTTGGCGAGCCTGGCGGCGCATGAGAAAACTAGTGCTGTCTGGTCTGGCTAGCAACACTGCTTTGGCGCCGTGTTCCAGTGCCTGGCGCAGCACCTCGTCTACGGGATAGCGGTAGCGGCAAAGGACAATAGCCCCCTCCGCGTTCAGCCCATTGTAATCGTCATGCCTGCCATCGCTGACCCAGAGCACAGGGCCTTCGGCTTTGCCCCCATCAGCATAGCCGCCCATCCAGACCATATAGTCCTCGCGCAAGCGGTATTCCACCACGGTTTGCCCACTTTCCTCCACGATTTGGAAAGTGGGCATGGCAGTAAGTTCGGCATAAGGAACCGGGAACTCCTGGAAATACGTGCCATTATCGCCCGCTGGCTGCAGGCCGTATTCGGCAAAGCGCGCGGCAATCCACTCGCCAGCCAGTTTTCCACCGGGTGAACCGACCGCACGGCCAGCGTACGTGGGGCTGATCAGCTCAGCGATGTCTGCCAAGGCGCGCTCGACGCGAAAAGCCCGCGCCAGGGCAAGCCAGTCTTCCTGGCGGACGAGTTGGGAGGCTTGGCGCACCACCGGCACCATGAGGGGGGTGGCTTCTACCGTAGGTTGGGCCGTCTCGCCTGGTTGGAGCGTGGCACGAGCCACAGCCGTGGTTATTGGCGTGGGCTGCGGTGGGGTGACAGGCGCCCTCTCTAAGCGGGACCACCATACGCCCAAGGCTGCTGCCCAAAGCACTAGGAAAATGGCAACTATGGGTATCCACTTGGGATTGGGCAATCTGCTACTTTTCACTCTTCACTCCTCACTTCCCCGTAGGTATCCAGGTGGGGAAACCCTCGAACCCTGGGTCAGTGGTCAGACGACGCGGCTCTGCCTGGGTCAAATCCAGCACATAGAGATCTGCTTCAAGTGTGGGTGGGGGACCTTTGGAGGTCATGAGCGTATACGCCAGGTAGCGCCCATCAGGCGATGCAGCGAGGTAGGCAACAGAGGCTTTCGCATCGGTGAGGACTCGCCATGATTCAGTGCGGCTGGGCAAAGCAGATCTAAGGTATAGTTGACCTGTGGCAGACCTAAAATCTCCCCCCGAGATAGCCAACAGATACCCCTTGTCTTCGATACTGGCGCCTGCTCTGGCTGGCAGCCACTGCAGATCGGCTACGAAGCCGCCGGGGGCATTGATGGCGTATTCTTCAGAGCCACTCTTGTTGAGGACATGGATTTTGCGGTCAGCCATGGAGTAGAGCGCGATGAATTGGCCGTCGGGTGACCAGCAGGCGACCGTAGTGGCGTCATCCCTAGCGATCAATTGGCCGTTGGTTAAATCCAGGACGTGAGCCACGGGCACGGGGACGTTTGGTTTCTCAACCTGCAAGATCAGGAGTGGGTCTACAGGCGACCAGCGAAGGTGCGAACCGGTGGCATAGACCGTAGCCACTCTCCTGACACCGCCCTTTTCCACGTTGGCGACATAGATGCCGGCTTCCTCTTTGCTGAATTGGCCATCGCCGTTGAGATCCTCAACGCCAGCGAAGGCGAGTTCCTTACCGTCTGGCGACCAGGCAGGGGCAATGGGCAGGATACGCGGCACTTTGCCACTGACTTTGGTCGCTTTATCCGCGCCGTAGGTGACTACATGGACGCTTCCAGGGGTCCCCGCCTGAGCGTCACTCGAGCTGCTCGGCTGTGCCTCGAAGCGGACGAAGGCGATGCGAGGGTTTTTGCCACTTCCCCGCGGTAGGGATTCGCAGACCGGCAGGACATCGCCTGGTTGAAACGCCATCGGTGAGGGGACTTCGTGTCCCTCCAAGTCGCAGAGGTAAATGCGATATGCGCCGCTACGATCCGATATGTAGGCAATGAGGTATGGCGAACTTGCCTGAGTGGAAACTACCTGCAAGCTCTTCACGAAGAGCAAGATGGTCGCTGCGCTCAAGCCTATGGCGATCAATGTCATGATTGTCCAGATGATTTGTTGTGTACGTTCGGTCATAGTTTGTGAAGATGGCCGTCAACGAATAGGATAACGAATAAACGAATGGCACGGGCCAGTGATTCGTTTTCTATCGATTGATGGCTATTTCCTCGTTGTATCATGGTAGAGATGGCCGTCAACGAATAGGATAACGAATAAACGAATGGCACGGGCCAGTGATTCGTTTTCTATCGATTGATGGCTATTTCCTCGTTGTATCATGGTAGAGATGGCCGTCAACGAATAGGATAACGAATAAACGAATGGCACGGGCCAGTGATTCGTTTATTCGTTTTCTATTCGTTGATACCCTCCTTTCTTGACGTTGTCACGGCCTAGGCGCTGAATAGGGCCGTTAAGTGACGTGGGAGGGAAAATACGCCTGTAGTTCAGACGTCGTCGTCCAAAATTGAACAGCAACCCTACCGGGGCGTTAGTAGCCTTTAGGTAATTGATCATTTGTGCAATTTCATCATTGGTTAGTTCGTGATTAAATGCTTTAACCTCGACTACAACTTGATCCTCAACAAGCAGGTCAAGGTAAAACAAGGCAACTGGTACTCCCTCGTGTGAAACTTCTATTGGTACTTGCCGCTTTGCTGCGATATTGCGCTGATTCAGTTCGACTGCCAATGCTCGCTCGTAGACTTCTTCCTTGTAGCCAGGGCCTAGTGTGTTGTGCACAGCCATTGCTGCCCCAATAATACGGTAAGTCAGATCATTCTTTGTTGCATCTATTGCCAGTTTGGGCATTGTCTGTCCCTCCAAGTTTGCCGTCAACAAATGGGGCAACAAATAGACGAATGAGGCAGGCTACAATTCGTTATTCGTTGTCCTATTTGTTGATGGCTGCCGTCCCTCATCCAGGTGATGATTCGTTGATAAAAAGTGCCACTAGCCGTGTATGGCAATCAATAAACGAATGACACAGGTTGTTATTCGTTTATTCGTTTTTCATTCGTTGACGGCCCTTACCTCCTCTCAATACTCATACTCACGGCCCAGGGTGATGAGAGCCAGGTTGATGGCTTGGCCCGCGGCACTGAGCTGTGCCGGGTTGATGCGGTCCAGAGTATCCTCCGTGGCGGGCAGGCCGTCATCGCTCCAGCCGACGGTTACCATGGGTGCTGAAAAAGCAGTGTAGTAGGGATGGTAGCGCGTGGTGTTGGCTCTGGCTGGGATGCCGGTGCTCTCCGCCGTGCGCAGGAAGAGGTCAACGAGTTTGGCGTCGCCGCTGACGATCCATTCGCTGCCGCCGCGGCCAAGGCCATCGAGGTTCACAACGGCGACCGTTTGCAGGATGGAATAGGGTGCCTGGGCAGCGAGGTACTCGTGTGCGCCAGAATGTTCCCATTCTCCACCTGACCAGGCGGCAAAGAGCATGGTGCGGCGCGGCTGAAAGCCAGTTTCTGCCCACAGACGCAGGATTTCGAGCATGACCGCGACGCCAGAGGCGCCGTCATTGGCGCCATAGAGCACGGTGCCATCTGGCTGACGCCCCGCGCTGTCGTAGTGGGCAGAAACAATGACCAGTTGCTTGTTCAGTTGGGCGTCTGCCCCTCTGAATACCGCCAAGACATTCTCGGTTTCCACTTCTTGCACCGGGGAAAGGTCCAGGCGCATGTGCAGGCGATGGCTTAACTCCCAGAGTGTCCAAGGAGATGCATCTGGACTCGTTTGCGCCACTGCCTTGCTGAGCATTTCGACGCTCAGACCGTCGGGACTGAGCAGTATGTCGGCAGCAGCACGGCTGATATGGAAGATGGGCAGGACAACGGGACGCAGGTAATCCGCCTCCGGATCAGCCAGTTGTAGGTGTGGCGTGATGTCATGATCAATCACTACAATCCCGACTGCTCCGCGGATGAGCGCTTCTACGACAAAGTCTGGCGGTGCATTGCCGGCGAGCCAGAGCACGATGCGGCCGCGCAAGTCTAGGTTGGCGAAATCCTCTGCTTGGTACGAGGGCTTGGTGAAAGCCAGCAAAATAGCAGGGGCATTGGCTTCACCTGGCCCACCGTGGCCGCGGATGTCCACACCGAAATCCACCCGGTAGGCAAAGGTATGTACGACCTCTCCTGTGGGATTGAGCATCTCCAGCACAGGCTGGGTGAGCGGCGTTACGACCCGTGAAGTCCATGGCAGACGATAATCCAGCCCAGTCTTGATCGTTTCCAAGCCATAGTTGGCGAACTGCTGCGCGATATAGGCTGCTGCTGCACGGGCTCCTGGTGTGCCAGCCTGGCGGCCTTCCAGTTCCGGCGCGGTGAATGCTTGCAGATGGGACATGGCACTCTGCGTGTCGAAACGTTGTGCCAGTCCGGCATAGGAGGGTGCAGGGCCAACGTGGGTGACAATGTAAACAGTTGCTAGGGTAATGGCAATGATGACAAGGACCATGCGCTTACTGAGGATAAAGGCAGTGCTGACGCCGCGCTCTTGCACAATACGACGCAAGCCTTCGCCCAACAGGTTAAAGCCCAGCACAGCGAGGAAGAAAGCCAGCGCGGGATAAAAGACCATCCAAGTTTTGCTGCGGGCGAACTGGCGCGCACCTGCCATCATGGCTCCCCATTCTGGGATGTCCGGGATGTTGGCTATGGTGGTTTCGTCCACTTGTACCCAGGCACCCCCACCGATGAACACGCCGATAAAGCCCAATTCGCCAAGGATCATCAAGACAGCGCCCATCTCCAGCACCGCGATAATGACCAAAGAGGGCAGGACGTTGGGCAGGATATGGCGGATGGCAATGCCCAGGCCGTCCAAGCCGATAACGCGTGCTCCTTCGATGAACGGCTTACGACGGATGACCATGAACTCGCTGCGGATGTACTGGGCGATCTCTGCCCAACCGACAAAGCAAAGCGCCACGATGAAGACAGTGATGCCACGCTGGATGCCGAGGGCAAAGATGAGGATCATGCCGGTGAGCAGTGCAGGCAACGCAGTGGTCCAATCAACCAGGCTCATGATGAAGCGGTCGAGGAGCCCGCCCTCATTCCATCCGGCGATCATACCCAGCACTGAGCCAAGTAAGACGCGTGCCATGGCGATGAACAAACAGGCTACCAGGGTATTGCGCGTCCCGTAGAGCAGCATGCTCAAGATGTCGCGACCCCATTCGTCAGTACCCAATGGTATCCCCGGCATGGGTGGGAAGGGTGGGGTCATGAATTGGCCATCCACGATCATTGAACTGCGCTGGCCGGACAGGTAGGGGTTGGCTGGGGCCAGCAATGGGCCAAAGAGCACGACGAGGAACAGCCCCAGCACGATCAGGCTGCCCAAGATTAGCGGTGCGTTCAGTTGCACCCGCCGGCGGCGATAGCGGTACTCCCGCTTGCGGGACTCCCCTGGCAATGGAATAGGTTCGCCTTCCGCTTCCAGCCAGGACAGGTCGGGTTCAGAACGAATGGCACGTTTCAGTCGGTCGAGCAAGGTCATCCTTCCCTAATGAGTGATGAGTGATGAGTGATAAGTGGTAAGTGATGAGTGATAAGTGATGAGTGATTTAGCCATTTACTCTTCACTCCTCAGTCTTGGATCTAACAGGCGGTAGGCTAGTTCCAAGATCAGGTTGATGAACATGAAGGTCAAGCCCAAAGCAAGGGCAAGGGCAATGACCAGGTTGGTCTGGCGCGTGCGGATAGCATTGAGCAGCGTGGCGCCAAGGCCAGGCCAGGAGAAGAAATATTCCACAACGGGCAGGCTGCCCAGGGAAAAGCGCAGAGAAACACCCAGGGAAGTCAGGATGGACACGATGGCGTTGGGCAAGATGTGACCACCCCAAACTTGTCGCGTGGGCAAGCCCTTTGCCCAGGCGGTGCGGACATAATCCTGATGGGCTGCTTCGGTCAAGGAGACGAAGGTGATGCGCGCCAACTGTGCCAATGGCCGCATAGCGAGGACTAACCCAGGCAGGATGAGGTGCGCATCCCAGCCAAAGCCGCCCACCGGCACCAGGCGCACTCCCGTGCGTTGGTACCAAGTGATTTCGATGACCTGTAGCAGCAGAGCAGTGAAGAAGGTGGGCATCGAGACGCCCAGCAGGGTTGTGGTGAGCACACCCAACGACAGTGGCGAGCCTTCCCAATAGGCGGCGAGCATGCCCGCGCCAATGCCCAGCACGGAGGCGAAGAGCAGGGAGATGAGCAGCAGGCCCATGCTTTTGACATAAGTATCCACTACCACCGTAGTTACGGGCACGGCAACACGGGTGCGGCCGCTGCCACGCCAAGCCATGCCCAAGTTGCCTGCGAACAGGCCGCGGAGGAAGGACTGCGTATCGCGGATAGCCTGCAGCAGCATGTTGGCACTAGACCGTGTATTAGTGAATGGCTGGCGCATCAACTGCAAACCCAAGGCGCAGAAGAAGATGATGGCCAGGCTGATAAGTAAGATAGCGCCCAAGCGGCGCAGGACGAAACGGGCCATGAATGAGATGCTCCTTTGTGCAGCATAGTATAGTGATTATACAGGATTTGGCAAGGAGGGGGACAGTAAGGGGATAAGCAGATTTTTCCCATTGCTTCTAAAAGATATAGTGAAAGGAATTATCAACAAACCGCGATGAAAGGCTGCAGTTCAGCAATGCTGTTCTGCTGAACTGCAGCCTGCTAGGTTCTTTGAGGTGGCCTATCACGGGTAATGAATATTGGTTACTGTATATCGCGATCTTGCCTTTTGTACTGTGCTGACCCCTGTGCACGCGTAACATCGATTCTAACAGAGAGGATGGGGCTGCCACGCCATTCGAACCAAGTGATGCCCTCTTCGACCATGTCCCAGACGAGGGTGTAGATGCCGGGCGTGTTAGGAGCTTTACATCTGGCGCTGAGCTCGATCTGCTGGCCAGGGCGCAGGTCATAGGGCAAGGCAGTGCGCAAGCCATCCCAGCTAACAGTCTTGCCAGTGCTGTCCAACCAGTGGTAGCTAAGGCGTACACGGTTGGTGCCTGTATATGGCCAGGTCCAGTTGCTGTCATTGCGAATGGTGATCGTGGTGTTCGTCACGGTCTCATTTGGCATCATGGTGACAGGCATGCTGAAGGAAAGCCAGGTTACGCGGTAGGTGCGTGGTTGGACGTTGACCTGAAGGGACAAGAGAGGGCTGCCACGCCATTCGAACCAGGTGATGCCCTCTTCGACCATGTCCCAGACGAGGGTATAGGTACCGGGCGCGCTGGGAGCTTTACACCTGGCGCTGAGCTCGACCTGCTGGCCAGGGCGCAGGTCATAGGGCAAGGCAGTGCGCAAGCCATCCCAGATAACGGTCTTGCCAGTGCTATCTAGCCAGTGGTAGCTGAGGCGTACACGGTTGGAGCCTGTATACGGCCAGGTCCAGTTGCCATTATTGCGGATGCTCATACTGATGCCTGTTCTGGTTTCACCCTCTCGTAGGGTGTTAGGCGTGTTGTGAGAAAGCCAGCCAACCCGATATGTCCTCTGGGCAAGTGGAACGTTCACTGTTATTTCTCCACCTGTGTGGCTGACGAGCTGGGCGTTCCCTATACGGTCGCCCGCTTGAGCAGCTGTGAAGACCAGATTACTCTTACCTTCAGCCAGTGCACGCAGGGTCAGAATAGCCAAGAGGCCATTGCCAGTGGGGCCTGCCGGTGTGCTACCCAAACTGTAAGCACCGTAAGTGATTGCACCAGCCTCTGCATTGATTACGGGTCCAAGCGGTGTCACCGTGCGGCCAGTGCTGCCAAGGAATGGGCCAAGGGTAGCCGTGACCACTTGGACTACGGTGGGGCTGTAGGCTAGGGTGAATTCAAAGGCTCCCAGGTCCGCAGCGTTACTAATGTGAACTCCGACAGTGAAGGTTTGGCCAACAGAAACAATCTGACTCTGCGGTTGAACCGTAAGGGTGATTGCTTGCAGCGTTGCTAGTTGGTTTGCTTGAGGCATGTCTGTCAAATCACAGCGTGTCCCCACACGGTTGGCTACCCGCTGCACGTCTATAATATCAATGTCGCAATCGCCGTCTAGGTCGTAGATTGCATCGTAGAGTGGATCACCGCAGCGAGTGTTCCAGCGGTAGGCGATACGCTGCACGTCAATGATGTCCACATCCCCGTCGCCGTCAAAGTCACCTAAGCAGGCGCTGATACGCAGAGTAGCATCTTGGGTAGTGACTTCGATGATATTGCCGGGGACATCCGTTACCTGGACATTGGATAGATGCAATGGTGCTGTGCCTACTGCATGCGGCTGAAGCCAGATGTGAGCCAAAGCCCCCGAGCCACTGGAGCCAGGCGGCGAGGCTCCCAAGCTGTAAGCACCAAAGGTTGCGGTTCCAGCCGCATTGTCAATGGTTGGCCCTAATGGGTTAAAAGTGCGCCTGCTGCTGCCTGGAAACTCACCCAGGGTGATGTTCTGCACAGTCACCAGGCTGGGGCTGTAAGCCAGGGTAAACTCAAAGGCGCCCAGGTTATTCACGTTGGAGATAGCTATAGTTATGGTGATAGCCCTACCCACATTGGCTGAGATCAGTGTTGGCAAGACCTGTACGATGGCAGTGGAGGTTAGCGGAGGCGTGGGAGTCGGAGTAATAGGGTTTTGGCACTGCCAGGAAAGAGATACTCTAGCCCCACCCGTAGCTTCAAAGTATTCCAGCTTGACATCGTGATAACCAGCTGTGAGAAACACCGTTGCCTTGCCACCGAGGTATCCCTCAGACCATCTCTCAGCGATCACATTGCCATCTATGTACAGGCGGTAGCCATCGTCAGCGCCAATAGTAAACTCCCACTCGCAGGAGGAGTCAAAATGCACACGGCGCTGGTAGCGGATAGAGAAGTTATCCGCGCCTACGCCGTGTCCAGGGCTGCCGCCGCCCCAATTGTGGGAGATGAACAAGTCTGGTTCATAGTCCGTGGAGGTATATGAATCAAAGTTTCTGCCGTTATAATAGTCCACACGCCACTGATCAGACGGGAGTTGGGTGGCAGTGCTAGTTGGAGTATTTGTCGGTGTCGAGGTAGGTGTGGCACACCGGACACCGCACCCCCCAGGACAATAATCCGGACAATAGAGCACCTCACCAGGTTGACAAAGTGGGGGAGTACAGTATACCTGAATGGTGGAGGTCGGTGTTTGGTCAGTGGATGTCATTGACGTCAATGCTGTTACAGGCGGAAGACCAAGATGCAAAAGCATACTGAAGGTCCACACACCTACAAGGAAAAACAGCAGCCCAAGCAAGTTATACGAATGGTTTGTTTTGGCCATTATGCACCTCCTAGGCTACGAGGACGAGTCTCCCCGTAGAATTTGAGCGTTTCGCAGTAGACGGATCTGTGCTCGCGAGTCATTCCAAATTAGCCCATTGGTGTTTTGCGATGTGACTTCAGCCGTCGGCACTCTCCGCAGCAGCACAGGAAGGTAGATTCTCCATTCTGATGTGACAACAACCTCGCCGCCAGACGTTTGGCCGATAGGCTGCATGTTCCCGGCACGATCGCTCACTTGTGCAGCAGTGAAATTCAGGCTGCTTTCGCCTTCGGCCAGAGCGCGCAGGGTGAGGATGGCCAGCAGACCATCGCCAGTGGGGCCTTCCGGAGTGCTACCTAGACTGTAGGCACCGTAGGTAACCATACCAGCCCCTGGATTGATGACTGGTCCAACGGGTACCACCGTGCGCCCTGTGCTGCCAGGGAAAGAGCCAAGGGTGGCAGTGATGACTTCAAGGATAGTGGGGCTGTAGGCCAGGGTGAACTCAAAGGCTCCCAGATCCACGGTATTGCTGATGTGAACGCCGACAGTGAAGGTCTGGCCAACGGAGGCAATGCGGCTGTGCGGTTGAAGGGTGATGGTGACGGGTTGCAGCGCTGCCAGCTGGATTGGCACAGTCGTTGCTGCTGAACCACAGCGTGTCCCCCAGTGATAGGCTACGCGCTGCACGTCCACGATGTCAATGTCGCAGTCGCCGTCTAGGTCGTAGATTGGGTCATAGCGGCCATCCTCACAGCGACTACCCCAGCGGTAGGCGATGCGCTGCACGTCCACGACATCCACATCCCCGTCGCCATCAAAGTCACCCATGCAGGCGCTGATATGCAGTATCCCGTCCTGGATGGTGGGCGTGATGGGCACGCCTGGCACATTGGTGACCTGGACATCGGTCAGATCCAGTAACGCGGTGCCTACCGCATGCGGCAGGAGTCGGAGATGAGCCAGAACGCCAGAGCCACTGGGCCCAGGTGGGGTGCTGCCCAGGCTGTAGGCGCCAAAAGTTGCCGTGCCTATGGTGTTGCTGATGGCCGGGCCGACGGCGATAAAGTTGCGACCGCTGCTGCCCGGGAAAGGTCCCAAAGTTATGTCCTGAACGTGCACCAGGCTTGGGCTGTAAGCCAGAGTGAACTGGAAGGCACCCAGGTTGGTCACGTTGGAGATGGCCACAGGCACCGTAATGGGTATCCCGACATGGCTGGGCAGGCGGGCGGGATGATGCTCACCACCGTGGTTGCCGTAACTGGCTCGGTCACAGTGATAAAGTTCGGCCGAGTCAGGTTATGGCTGCTATCCGGACCGGTGACGGTCAGGGTGACGGTATAGGTACCGGTTTGGGTGTAAGTATGTGTCGGGTTGATAGCGGCGCTGGTCTGGCCATCGCCGAACTCCCACAAACGGCTAGTGATGGTGCCCGTGGAGCAATTGGTGAACTGCACAGTTAGAGGTGCACGCCCGGACGTTGGCGTGGCCCCGAAGCAAGCTCGCTGCGGAGGCGTTGTGCTCCGCAATTCTACAACATCCAACCTAGCCCCGGCTTCCCTTGCACGCACCGTAACCGTGTGCCAAGTGTTTCCTGTGAGGTAGTAGTGCTGCACCAGGGCGTTGCCCGTCTGATCGCGATTAGTCACAGGCACCCATGTCCAGCCCTCAATAGGCACATCCCATGTGACCAGGGGGCCACCGTCCACCCTCACGGTGAAGGAATCCCCACCATACCCGTCGCCCCATGCCCTGCCCCAAACCTGATAGTCGCCCTCTTCAGGCACAAAGAAGCGCAGAGCAACTTGACCGTTATGGCTCACTGGAGAGTACACATACCTGCCATTGGAGGCGCCTGGATCGGAACCGATGACCATCGGTGCCTCGATTGTCCCATCTTCGGCTTCCTGCTGCAGGGCAGACGGTGAGATAGGGATACGGAACTCGGGCGAGTAGTAGTCGTTACCGCCTACCTGGGCGTGAGCGGCGAAGTATAAGGTGGAGATGCCGCTGACGGTGAGCGTATCTTGATAGTCTCCTGAATTCCCACTGTAAGCCCTGCCCGTGCGGTCAAGTCTGCCGGGCTCCGTGCCCCAATGGATGTCTGTGTGGGCAACAGTACCGGTAGCAACGATAGTCCAGGTTATCGTGATGGGGTCTCCGCTGCGTCCTAACTGAGGATAGGAACGCATGTATACAGCAGCCGGTGGACATGTGTGCCTCCAATTGGCGAGAAGAATGCCTAAATCGCCCGAGTTTACGCTTCCGTCAAGGTTGAGATCAGCATTGTCACATGGAGGGACAACACTCAACCAGCAACCCAAAAGAACGGTTTGGTCCGCCTCATCCACGATACAATCTGCATTGATATCTGCTGGGTGCGCAGCGCGCCCTGGGTCAACGCGCAGTCGGTATTGGCCTGTGGTGGTACCATATCCACGGGCAACGATTCTGTAGATGCCAGCCTTTGGCAACGGATAGGTAAAGAATGAGTTCAGACCCCATGTGTCATCATTGTACATGAGCAAGGTGCCATTCTCGTCCCTCAGCTCTAGATAAGCATCCAGGCCGCTGCTGCCAACCATACGCGCACTGATCCATTGCGGTGCATTAACCCGCAGAGTGTACGTATATGCCTCCCGGGGCTGGCGGATTTCGCCCGGCACAACTAACCCGAAGGGGATTGGTTCCGGTACGGTGATTTTCTGCCAAGACAACCTGGCGGAAGCCCAGCCCCCCAGTTCAAATGTCTGCAACTGAACAATGTGGTTGCCTGCGGACAAGGTATGTGTAATGGTGTTCCATTCTCGACCATCGCGCCATTTGTCCAGGACCAAGGCATCGTCAATCCGCAGTCGGGCGCCATCATCGCGGAAGACGCTGAAGCGGTATATGCCGGTCTCAAAAGGCAACGTGCGAGTCCAGCGTGCCGAGAAGTGATCAGCGTTCACGCACGGATGCGGAGAGCCCGCCTCCCAGTCGAAGTTGAGCTCATGGTCGTCGCGCACAAAGACGGGATCGCCAGACAGTGTCTCGTTGTTAAAGTACTCGCCCCACCAGCCATGCACCGGCTCCCAAGTAAACTGCCCTTGCCAGATGTTGTTACCCTCGTCAGGTTCTGCCACGTTGCCGCTCGGATCAACTTTGAGCGTCACGGTATGCGTACCCGACTGCTGCACAGTCACTGCCCAGTCTGCAAAAGTACCCCGCGCACCAGCAGCAATGTTGGAGAAGTCGCGCCGTCCTTGGCTTATGCCATCTACGCTCAACTCAACTTGGAAGGTCCCCGCGGCGGTTCTGCCCCCGATGTTGGTGAAGCCCCCGTCGAAGTAAGTAGTCTTGCCAGCATAGAGAACGCCCACGTTGCACGCGCCCTTGACAGGCGAAGCCAGCACAGGGTCCGCGCGCAGGTCTGGTCGGCGAATGGGGGTCACAACCTCCACATCATAGCTTGTGCCACATCCGCTAACATTCGGATTCCAGTGCCGCACGAGCAGGTAATATGTGCCGGTAACCGATGCTGTCCACTCGATCTCCGAGGCCAGGGTACCACCATAGTCATCGTTGGCTGCCAAAAGAGTCGTGCCATCGGTATCGTACAAGTACAGGTACGTGTCAGCAGCTATGTCAAGGTTGAGGGTGCGAATACTGTAGGTCCCCCCTGCCTGAGCCGTGAACTTCACCCAGTCCTGATCACCGGGGGCATGCAGATTGTGGCGCTGGGTCTGGCCGATGGCGATGAATCGGGCAGTGGCAGGAGTGTTATCTTGTTCATAGGCATCGCCGCTGGCAATGCAGACCTCTGTGCCGGCAGAAATGTTGTTGACATTGTCCGTCTCGCTCACCGCGCTGGTGGAGTCCGCCTGGACATACAACGTACCGCTGACCTCACCGGTTGAGCCGATGCTTTGCAAACCCAGGCTGCCTGCACCGCTCAGATCGGTGATGACGGTGGTCAGGGTGATGGTTTGCCCAGCCGCAATAGGGCTGGCTACCCAGTAGCGGATGCTACCGGTGTAGTCACCGACTCCGGTGGGCAGGTGGTTGGCGTAAAGGTCAGTATAGAAGCCATTCTGGGTAGGAGCATTGCCCTGGTTGCGAACCACGGCCTGGACCAGGGCGCCGCCGGTGGGATTGGGATAGGCCGCCAGGCTGAGGACGGCCAGGTCCGCTGACCCACTGATGGGTGGCCTAATGACGTCGCCCACCGCTGAAGATGGCTCATTGATGACATTTCCATAGGAGCCGTAGGGGAATGACGTGCGAGCGATGTTGGATATCCTGACGTTTTGAATATGGCCGGGGAAGTATTTGTCGTTGTTCTTGGCGTCCCCGCCAAGGTAGAGCGTGGTGGATGATCCGTAGCGAAGCGGCTTATTGTATGATGCGGAATTGTCCAGAGTCCCGTTGATATACACTTTGATTGTGCTGCCGTCATAGGTGCCTGCAACATGATACCAGCGGTCCTTCTGGAGCAGAGAATTGGAACGGACGTGTCCTTCGTTCCCATTTAGTCGCAGATATACGCGGTTCCCGCATGTGAGGAAGTCGTAGATCAGGCTGTTATCATCCGCGTCCTTGCGCAGAATGGTCCACTCTGGGGACCAGCCCTGGCTCGTCTGCTTGATCCAGGCTTCCAGAGTTATATTTTGTGCGTTGAAAGTGCGCGATGTACCCAAGTTAACGAAGCTGTTGGTCCCGTTGAAGATCCCAGCAGCACCAAACTTACCCTCAGTCCATCCCATGTTCACGGCAGTGCCGTGGCGGCCATTGCCCGAGCTATCATGGACGGTGCTCCCGCTGCCTTCGTAAAAATGCCACAATCCCAGCGTATTCCCATCGCTTGATTCGGGAATAACATCGTTGATGGTTCCAGGCGGCTGGCTGGCGGCAGGATTGCTATAGTAAAGTTGGTAGCTTGTACTGTCCGATCCTGGGCTGGAACCGATGCTGGCTTGTAGGTTGAACCAAATGTCAATACGGTCTCTGCGGAAAGTTTCTATGTAGCGCGGCAGCTCTGTCCGATTGTTGTAGATAATGCGGAAATCATCCCCCTTAATACTGGACTGAGACGCGTTGTATAGCTCGCTGGCAGTGGGAGTAGTGCCGCTATCAAAGTGCAGGTGGATCGGATAGCCCTGCGCTAAACCCTGGGTGTCATTGTTGAGGATGACCACATTGCGTTTGAAGGAGTATGCCGTGTTCCACCACGGAGCAAGCGGTCCAGCAGTGAGATCCACACGGGTGTGCGTATCTCCACCTCCTTCGGGATAGGGCTCTAGATTGCCGGCGTTGTCCAGGGCGCGAACACGGAAGTAGTAGGTATGGCCCGCCGAGCCCGTGAAGATGGCAGCAGTCAAGGTTGTATTCGCAATCCAATCAGCCCATTCACCGCGCTCGGCATCTCGATATTGCACGTCGTACCAACGGATGCCTGAGCGGTCATCGCTGCCAGTCCACTGGACGACAAAGCTGGTCTCTGAAGTCGTTTCAGAAAGGGTGGAGATAGCTGATGCAGGCAGCGTGCGATCGATATGGAATGGCCGCCAGCCTGAACTTTCTATGCCCAGTTCGTTGGAGGCGTCAACCCACCAGTACAACAGCTCATAATCCTGAGTGAAGGTTATCATATGCTCTGTGGCACTCGCGGGAAGCATTTCGTCGACAACGCGATTCTGCCGTTGCTGGTCGGTTGCCACTATCAGCCTGTAGTTCTGGACACGCGGGGAAGGAGTCCAGCGGAACGTGACTGTGCGGTTATTGACCCAAATGTCGTGAGAGGGATTAACATGTGCAGGCCCATTAGGACGGCGGCGACGTAGAGTGTAAGTGGCTTCCTTTACAACTGTATCATCACCATGGAAACCAGTTGCCCGAATAAGGTGGCACCCATCCTCCAATGGAAGAGTCCACCAGCGTGGCCATGTATTGGAGTTGTTGCGGTCATAACAGAAGGTGCCCAGATGGTGGATCCATTGCCACTGACCGCTGGCCGAACAATCGGTGGCTGTGTTAGCTTCAATCTTCAGCCCCAGCCCGATGCCTCCGAAACCACGCACGCAAGTATAGACACGAACTTCATCGGCTGAAGATGGGGAGCCAGGCTCAAAGACCAGGTCATCTATGGTTAACTGCTGAGAGTCAATGCTAAAGTGCCAGGTCTCGCTCCAGTCGCTTTCCAAACCGTTGCTCGGATTCCTGACCTTCGCATGCCACTGGTAACCATAGGGCCCTAACTTTGGCGGCGGCCAGCAGTTGCTGCTGATCCAGTCGCCGCTGTCGTGATTGTCGTGGCTCTCATAGATCTGGAAGAAATACTGCAACCCACCGGGCGCGCTGGCGCACAGGGTCGGCGTGCTGCCATCGCGGGACACATACCAGTTAGGAGGACTGACGAGGATAGGCGGGTTCGGCCGTGTTCCACCGCCAATGCGCACATCGAAACGGATGGTGATTTCTGGTCCGGCCCAGTTGCCATCACGCCAGACGCGCCACTTGCTCTCGTAAGTGTCTTCGTCAGATGGGGCCGTGATGGGGTTGGTTTCGTAGAACTCAAAGGTGTAGGTCTGGCCAGCGTTGACTGTCCCCATTACTGCTACGTGGGGCAAGGCACCATAGAGGTTGCCATCGCTATTGCGCAGCATATCTCCCCGGCTTTGCAGGAGTTGTCCCTGGTTGACCCTGACCGTGATCCTGGGGCGGAAGTGCTGTCCAGGCGTCACTACCGATGGATACTCAACGTTTTGCACTGTGATGTCCTCGGTTCCACCACTGGGCGGTGGTGTAGGCGTTGGCCCGCTGGGCACGCTAATCCTCACCCACATTCTGTCGCCGAAATACACCCCTTGAGCGTTTCTCATCTGCCAGTTGCCCTGGTAGCTGCCGCCGGTGGATGGAGCCGTCATATTGACACTGATGTCCACCTCTTCCCCTGGGGCAACGCTGCGGGGCAGGTTCACGCTGTTAGGCGCGCCCATCTGGTCGCCGCCGATGAAGGCCAGTTGGTAACCGGGGCCCCAGGTTGACGTGCCGCTGTTGCGCACCCGCCAGGTCTTGACCAGCGCCTGGCCAGGGGGGACGACGCTGCCGTCGGGGAGGGTGACGTCGGAGAGGAAAGTGGCGGAGTCAGTAGAAGTAGAAGAAGGAGGTGGCGATAGGTAAGGACTACCGCCTACATATTGAGTGTTCGATGGGAGTGACCTAATGGGATGTGTTGGTTGATCACCTGGCAACCGTGGGCTTCCCCCTACCCACAAATTGATGCTTGTCTCCCCATTGCAATCAATCAAAGGATCCCGTGAAAGTTGTGGGGAAAATACGTCCCAGCCAAATGGATCTGTTACATTCCATTCTTGGTGAGAAGCATCATAACGAAACACTGAAAAATGGAGATGACTACCGGTAGAATTGCCCGTGGTATCTGCTTGAGCTATTCGAATACCAGGTTGGGAAACCCACTGATTTTCTTCAACGGTGTTGCTGTTTGGCACCAGATGGGCATATCTAGTCTTGTACCCGTTTCCATGATCAATTTCTATTGTGAATCCCAGACAGCCATTCCACCCAACAAACGTCACCAATCCTGGAGCGGCAGCAAGAACATCACTATTTGTTTTCCAATCATAACCATCATGACCATCATACCAAATGTGATGCTCAGCGAGGCGAGAGAAGTAGGCAGCTATTGGGCGACTATCCCCTGGGCCACAGCTATTCAAATCACAACTGTAGGCACCATATTCCTTGCGTGCATAGTCTGCGCCATTATTGAGCGACGTGTTAAACCAAGCTGCAACCTTGCCATCCTTGCGATAGTCGGGATAGCTGTGGTCAAAAACAGAGGTCATGTCAGTCAACCAATCGCCGCGGAATGGGAGATATAGGAACGGCTCTATGGAAGGCGGACGGGGGTTTCCCTGCCTTTGACAGTTCTTCGTTGCATCCCTTGTCACAGGTTCACCAATGGTAGCTGGGCCACTGTCTGCATAGCGTCCTTCTGTATCCCGGTGCGTTGTGAGGCTGGTTGCCGAAGGGGATTCGCGGGGAGTTTCAGTAGCTACCTGCTGCGCTCGGCTCATTTGTATTGTGCTTGATCCCAAACTTGAGAGGGCCAAGCCGAGAAAGACAACCGCGCAGAGAAACTTGCCAAGAGCTTTACTTCGAGCGACTGAGGCAAACGACTTTCTCATCTCACACCTCCATCATGCAAGCAAGGATAACCTCATGAAGGAGCGCCTCGCCCTGTCAGTACAATGTGCTTACCGTACGCTAAGGGCGCTCCGTCGTACCTGGGCCCCGTCGGCCGGATGCTGGCAGGCTAGCCAGGATATGTATGGGCTGCATAACGGCACCGAGCTGAAGCGCTGTGCGACGCGCAGCGGAGCACGGTTGGCTTCAGCGAGTGGTTAGGCCATCTCGTACGACCATATTGTATGTTGCTATGTTTCCCCGGTCAAGCGGCGGTCGAATTACTTGGCAGCATTATCTCAGGGCTCGTCGAATCCCCTCTTCAACCTCGCTGCCCTTTTCTTCCCTCTTGGCGCTTGCTGCAGCGCCACCGATAAACATCATTATGGCCAGAACTATGTATATCCCTGCGATGAACCCGGGTATAGCAGTGAGCCACAGACGGGTCGGCGCGTCGGTGGCAAAGATTTCTCTACAGTTTCACTTATGCTATGCAGCCAATGAGGCTGGTCAGGACAACTGTCCTACTTTTTGGTACAATCGCACCGCCAATTCCCGGCGCAAGCGAGTCAGTTTCTCTTCGGGTAGCACTCGAAGCGCGTCCGCCAACTCATCAGGGATCTCCAGGACCATTCTGCTCATCACACGCGTTCCTCCTACGCGAGGATTCCATCTGAATTTTCTCTAGAAGGCGAATCACTGTCCTGCCTTCAGCACTGGGAGAGCTAGCGTCCAATCAACACCTTTTGCATGCCAACCAACTCCTTGCTCTACCTTTACTTCTGTGCCTTAAGCAAAACGCCAGCCAAGGCGCGCTTTCGCGCCTGGCTGGCGTCAGGATGTATGAGATGACTGCGATGTATGACGTCGCCATGAGCAAGTTGGCGCGTCATTGGTATTGGTGAGAATTTCAGTTCTTATTTTACTCGAAGCAGTTCAGTTTGTCAAACCAACGCAAAGCAAACACAAGTTATGTGAACACTTACACAGGTATCTGTCTATGCGCGCACTGGACTGTCCTGTCATTGGATGCGGGGCATTCAGCGTGCGCTTTCAGTTTGCAGCGTTACAGTAATCTGACCCGCTCGGATTAAGCGTCGCACGGAAGCGTTTAGGAACTCGACGCTGACTGCTTCGCCGTCCTCACCGTAACTGATGATTACACCGCCAGGTTCTTCTACCGCATCTACAGGAGGAAGATCGCGTAGGATCAGAAGTAACACATCTGCTTCGGGGTCATATTGAATGCGCATTTCATTCCTCCTTCCAATATTTTGCTATCTTACTTGTCCAGTATACCGTTAGCAGTTTCCGCTCATCCTGCAGCTCGACAAAGACCGCGCGTAACAAGCCATTTCCTCTCTTTGTTTGAGCTACAAATGCCTCTAGATCGCCTGACACAATTTGGGTAGGATTTCTGAGCAATTCTTCTACCTCTTCGCGGGTTATGCCCAATTTCTTGTGCCATTCCTTCTGACGCTCTTCTGCATACTTTGTCCAAGTGATTTCACGGTACTGCCCCTTAGGATACTGTATCTTTGAGGGGTCACAAGAGAGTGGTGAAGTTGCTCTCCAGGGTCTCATTTGTATCTCGAATATACTGCGGAAGCACTATACTGTCAAGTTTGCCGCACATCTTATCCTCATTGCCCATCTGCCAAGATGCGCACGGCGCCAAGGATGATTTCGGAACCGATCACTTGGCCTGCTTCGTCCACCACTGGCAGGCGTGGCAAGCCTTCGGGGGTATGGCGATAGAAACCCAGTTGCAGTTCGTACTCACCTGGAGGGAGCCAGGAGGGGATTTCGATGATGTGGCGGTCTTCGATGATTTCTCCAGGACGCCAGGTGTTTGTCGGGCGTGTCTCGTTAGCGGGGATGCCATCGTGCTGAGTATGTGTTTCCCCCTGAGCGACGTGGGCGAAGATGGTGTACGATTCTTTGATAGGGCTATCGGTGCTCCAGTAGAGGGTCAATTGCATGGTCTCGCCATGGTGGAATGCAAGGCTGTTGACCCGCGCTTCACGCAGGGTGATGCCGCCCTGCCAGTGAAATGGGGCAGGCAGGGTCACTGCGTCGTTCCACACAAACTGGGCTCCTGGCGATAACTGGATGTGGCGCACGCCCACGCCATGGAAGGCAGGCACAGGCAATTCTGTGCCTTGGCTGAGCAAGAGATTGGCGACGATGTGCTGTGGGTCTACTACGTAATCCTGCCAGAGGAGCAGCCATGCGCCACGCTTCCCAGCCATGATGGGTTGCAACTGGTCAATGAACTGCAGGGTGAGCCGGTGGTCCACGCGCAACAGGGGGTCATTGGGGATAGGGTAGCGTTCGCAGCCAGGGCAATAGTAATCAAAGATGGGGAACATGTGCCCGGAGATGAGCAGGACTGCTTCATCGGGTGCACGGTGCTCACGGATGTAGCCAACAGCGGCGCGAAAGTCCGGCCGGCGCAGGTCGGGATTGCAGAAGAGGTTATAATCGGCGTAGACGGAGGTTGCCAGGACAAAGCAGATGGCTATGAATGCTGCCAATATGGATATGGGACGCAGTTTGCTACTTCTTTGCTTTGGCACTGAAGTGCCTACTACAAGCCGTTTGGGCACTGAAGTGCCTACTACAAACCGTTTGGGCACTGAGGTGCCTACAAACCGCGTGAGCGCTGAAGTGCTCGCTACAAACTGGCCCGCGGTTGATGTGAGCTGGACAAGGGCGGCGCTGATGAGCAGGAGGAAAGCGGGGGAGATGAGCATAGAATGGCGCGGGCTGATGCGCGGCTTGCGCGAGTACAGGAAGGCAATCAGGATAGCAGGTATCAGCAGGCATATCCAGAGAAAAGACAGCGGGGGGATGGTGTGGGATTTCCTACATGCCTGGACAAACTGTAATGCGCTCACGATGAGCAACGCGATATAGCCGAGGGTTACATACCAGGAGAGGGGCTCCAGCACGGACTCGCCCACGCTGAGGCTGGTGAACACACGGTACAAAGCGAGCAGGAAGGGCATGGTGGCAGCCCAATAGCCGGTGTCATATAGGTAACGATTGATGAGGACAGCGCTCCACGGTGCGTAGCCCAGCGCCCAGACGATGAGTACGCTCACGGCTTCGCGCAGGTAGGCTGACGGACGTCCAGCCATCCACCACCACACGCCGAAGTAAAGGGCATGCGCGACAAGGACGGGTAGCGCGAAGTAATGCACATAGGCAGCAGCGAGCGAGGTGAACAGGTACGTTGCCCACCAGAGGATGCGCCTCTCCCGGGGGCAACGGGCATTGGTGATGCGCAGGAGCAGGTCACTGGAGAGGAGGACAAGGAATGTGGCGAGGGCGTACATGCGTGTTTCTCGGGAGTAATAGAGACCCAATGGCGAAAGAGTGGCAAGGAAGGTGGCGACAAGGCCGGTTGCCTCGCCTAAAACGTGCCTGCCTATAAGGTAGATGAGTGGCAATATAGCGATACCAAATAGGGCGGAGAAGGCGCGCACCGCGAAGGCGCTGTCGCCACAAAGGCGGATCCATAGGTGAAGCAGCAGGTAATAGAGAGGCGGGTGGACATCCTGAGCGGTCCAGGCGATCGCTTTCGCCCAAGATGCTTTTGCCAAAGCAATGCTAAAGCCCTCATCGTACCACAGGCTTTGGTCTGCCAGGTTGTAGAAACGCAGTATGGTAGCCCAAAGGATGACGGCGATGAACAGCAGACGACTAGCACGTGATTTTTCAAAATATTCGATCGTGTGCATATCCATACGTTATGGCTAACGTTACAGTGTCATGGATGGCCATCAACGAATGTGGAACACGGATACTGGCGCAGTACATTCGTTGTCAATTCGCTGACGACTGGCTCACAGCAACTTGCCCCGGGTTAAACTACACTCGGTGCAGCAGGAGAGTGTTGAAAATCTTGTCACCCTGAGCGAAGCGAAGGGTCTTACGTAACTTTAGCCTATTTTCCCAAGTACTGCGAGATGCTTCACTCCGTTCAGCATGACATTGGAAGGGCTTTTTCAACACTCTCCAGCAGAGATCTTGACAAGTTAATGCACATTGTATTGGGGTGCAGTGTTGCTGTCAAAATGGAGGTTGTTCCGATCACAGCCATCTAGGCAGTAGCCGTGTAAGGGCGGCGGCCAGCGCTTCTACATCGGCAGGGGAGTTATAGCCTTGAATGGAGACGCGTATAAATTGCCGCTCTTTCCAGGTGATGATCGGTACCTCAATAGCAAATGCCTCATACAGGCGCTGTTTCAGTTCCTGTGCATCACAAGGTGGCAGGGGCAATGTGACCATTTGTGCGTACCAATCGGGCGAGTCGGGGTAGAGCGGTTCTAGGCCGGTCAGTTCGCTGATGTCGTGGTAAGCCAAGGAGGCGAGTTCATGGCATCGTTGCTGCACCCGTGGCCAGTTGTGCTCTGCCTGGAACTGGATGGCATTAGGGACGGTCAAATAGGCAGAGATGTCGCGGGTGCCCTGCCACTCCTGCTCATCTACGAAGCGCGAGGGGCCTGGTGTATCGCTCTGCCAGCCCCAACTGACAACCAACGGTTCCAACAGGTGTTGGACCTCGCGGCGGGCGAACAGGAAGGCTGACCCTTTGGGGGCGCACAGCCATTTGTGACAGTTGCCAGCGTAAAAGTCAGCACCCAGGGATTGCAGGTTAAGCGGAATCTGACCAGGAGCGTGTGCACCATCAATGACGGTGAGGATACCAGCGTTGCGCGAGCGTTGGACCAGTTCCGCGACAGGCAGGATCAACGCGGTGGGGGAGGTGATATGGCTCATGAAAAGGACACGCGTGCGTTCAGTGACCCTTGCCCACAGGGTTTCAATGACCTGCTCAGGCGATTCCAGCGGCAAGGGAAGTGGCTGGTTCATGTAGTGTGCGCCGCGACGCTGGCAGACAAAACGCCAGGTACGATCCATGGCACCGTATTCGTGATCGGTGCTCAGCACTTCATCGCCGGGACGCAAAGGCAACGAACGGGCGACAATGTTCAGCGCCGTGGTGGCATTGGGGGCGTACACTAGGTCGTCTGTATCCGCACCGACAAAAGCCGCCAATGCGGTGCGGGCAGTGCGCATCAGTTCCGTGAAACGCCGGCCGAGGAATTCCACCGGTTGACGCTCCAGTTCCAGTTGCCAGTTCTGATAGGCAGCAAAGACAGGGCGTGGGCAGGCGCCGAAAGAACCATGGTTAAGGAAGATGACATCGGGACGCAGGAGGAAGAGTTGACGGAGGTCTTGCAACTGTTCGCTGCTTTGCCCTTGAGGAGATAAAGAGTGATGCATGGTGTTCTCCCGTGCTATTCTTAGAGATATGCGAAAAGTATAGCCTTGCCTATGGTAAAGCCAAAATGACTAGGGAGGTCTGATTTTACTGCTGAGAAGGCAGAGAACTCAGAGGGATAAGAGGACGAGGGTGTAGTTCAACTCTTATCCATATTCTGCCCCCAAACTGAACTACACCCAGAGGACGAGGGAGGGCGCGGAGAGTTGACTAATCGGGCAGCATGGGGTAAACTTGTGCAGCGCGAAATGGCAGACATCCCGTGTGTCACTCTGAGCGCAGCGAAGAGCCTGCCCTGAGTACAACGAAGGGGTCTCGCGTAACTTGGAGGGAACCTGTCTCAGCTACGAGGAGATTCTTCGTCGCTTCGCTCCTCAGAATGACAAGGAGAGGATGCTGAGCCTAAACATACTGGGCAAGCGGAGGCGAAAAGGAGGCATCTTGCGAGTTCGAGCCATAATTGTGTCCCTGGCCATATTGGCGGTGGCCCTGTGGCTTTTGGTGGGCTGTAGCCACACGCCATTGGTTTATGATGTGCGCATTGAACCAGATGTCATCTCACCGAATGCAGATGGCGTAGCGGATGTCGCGCGCATCACGTACCACCTTTCACGTTATGCCCGCGTCTCGATGTATTTCCTGGATGAACAAGGTGGAAAACACGATTTTCGCACGGATGTGCCAAGGCCAAAGGGTTCCTATGAGGCGTTGTTCAGCGGGGTAATCGGAAACCGCCTGCTGCCCGATGGGCATTATCAGTGTGTGCTAGAAGCCGTGGCGGATGACGGGGAGCGGGTTGCCGTGCAAACACCGCTGACCATCCAAGGCGGGGAGCCGAATTACATCGAGATCCGCAACTTGAATATCTATCCCACTACCTTTACCCCTAACCGCGATGGCATCAATGACCGTGTAACGATTGCCTACTATTTGACGAAAGAGGCAACTAGTGTGCAAGTCTATTTGCTCAGCGAGAAGGGGGATAAGTATCCCATCCCGGAAGACAAGATTCGACCCATGGGGCAGGCAGGCAATCATGAGCACGATTACGAAGGCGGCGTTGATTTAGGCGCTACGCCGCCCCCAGACGGAACCTATACGGTGGTGGTGGAAGCGGAGGATGCGGTGGGCAACCGCGATGTGGCACGTGGGCAGTTGACGATCGTCAATGGTGGTGTGCCCCAGGTGGAGATCGTGAACCGTGCGGCGCAATGGTCGTCCACCGTAGTGCCGCTGGGTGGCACGCTCACCTTCACCTGTACGGTGCGCAACATTGGCAAGGTAGGAGTGCGCACGAAAGGGCCAGAGCCAGGCACGCTCTATACCACGAGCGAGAATTTCAACAGCAAGGGGTTCTATGAAGAGCCTGGCATATTCCGCATCGGTTTGGACTATGAGGGCAATAGTTCCGGGCGCATTTATCCATTTCGCTGGCAGTTGGGCCGCGATGACGAGTTGACCGTAATTGATGGGCAGAAGTACCTCATGCCCGGTCAGACTGCTACCGTGGTAGGCCATATCCAGATTATTGACAAGCCGGTGAAGGTCGCCCCCTACTATTGGCTGGGCTTGATCCATGAGCAAGTGTGGATCGTCGAAGACCGTGTGGAGCCCGTGCCTATCACCATCGGATTCTGATGGATCTCTCTGTTATTATCGTCAGTTGGAACGTCAAAGGATTGCTGGCTGAGTGCCTGGCTTCTGTCTATGACGCTTTGGGCAGGAGCCATTTTGCCTGCGAAATATTGGTTGTGGACAATGCTTCCTCCGATGGCAGCCCTGAGATGGTGCGCGAGCGTTTCCCGCAGGTTTCGCTCTTGGCGAATGCTGAGAACAGGGGTTTTGCCGCTGCCAATAACCAAGCCATGGCACTAGCACAAGGTCGCCTGGTGCTGTTATTGAACCCGGACACCGTGGTGCGCCGCGACGCTTTGGACATACTAGTGCGCTTTATGGATGAGACCCCCACAGCTGGCATGGCTGGTCCGCGCTTGGTCTACCCCGATGGGCGTTTCCAACACGCGGCATTTCGTTTCCCTACGCTGGCGCAGGCTTTCTTTGATTTCTTCCCCGTGCATTACCGGCTGTTGGAATCACCATTGAACGGGCGCTACTCGCCTTCCCTGTATGCTGCCGGGCGTCCCTTTGTTATAGACCATCCTTTAGGGGCGTGCATGATGGTCCGGCGGCAGGCGATTGACGAGGTAGGGGGCATGGACGAGGGCTTTTTCATGTACTGCGAAGAAATAGACTGGGCAATGCGCCTGAAACGCGCTGGATGGGGAATTTACTGTGTGCCAGCGGCGGAGGTGGTGCACTATGCTGGGCAGAGCACACAGCAATTCCGCGAGGAAATGTTCGTTGCCCTGTGGCGCAGCCGCTTTCGCCTCTATGCCAAGCACTACGGACGGTTCGATAACTGGATGTTGCGTCGCGTGGTGCGTTTGGGTTTGTGGCAGGAGAGGCGGAGGGCGCAACGTCAGGCTGAGACAGGCGTGATTTCACAGGAGGATCTGGCTCGCCGCATGGCAGCCTATCAGCGTGTAGAGGAGATGACGGATAGCAGTGTGTGGTAGCCAGTTACCATCGGGTAGAGCAGGAGATAGCCAATGCGCGGCTGGAAGCCCATCTGGTACGGCGCAAGGTGAGCCGGAGTTAGCCGTAGTGGTGTTGACGAAGAACGAAGAGGGCAATATCCGCGATTGCTTGCAAAGCGTCTGCTGGGCTGATCGGCTGTATGTGCTGGACTCACTGAGCAGCGATGGCACGGTGGAACTGGCGAGCCAGGCTGGTGCGGAAGTGCGTCAACGTCCCTTTGTTAACTATGCGGATCAGCGTAATGCGGCTTTGGAGATGTTCCCTGCACAGTGGATTTTCTTTGTGGATGCCGATGAGCGCGGCACGCCGGAATTGGGCGAGGAAATACGGCGCGTCATTCGGCAGGAGGATGCGGTGGGATGGTGGGTGCCACGACGGAACTATATTTGGGGACGTTGGATACGCCACGCAGGATGGTATCCGGATTACCAGTTACGTTTGCTGAAGCGGGGCTTTGCGCGCTATGACCCAATACGCGAGGTACACGAGATCGTCATCTTGAATGGCGCGGAAGGCTACTTACAGAATCCGCTGATCCATTACAACTATGCCACCGTGCGCCAGTTTCTGCAGAAGCAGGATTTCTATGCCACTTATGAAGCCGACGTTTTCATCAAGCAAGGCATACGGCCTCGCCCGCACCATTTTGTCTCGCAGCCGCTGCGCGAGTTCCTCCGCCGCTATTGGACGCTGCAAGGCTACAAGGACGGGGGGCATGGGTTGTTGCTGAGCCTGCTCATGGCTTACTACACCTTCATAGCCTACTGGCGGGCATGTAAGATGATTGATAGCCCATGCCACTGTGTAGGAACTGTTAGCAAGGGCTAGGTTTCCGTCTGCATCTATTCACGCTGTAGAGGGATGGGGTCCAAGCGCCAGCATCCCAAGCCTCTCGCTTCTGTACGATCGTCTGCTCATTCCAAGCCCAAACCTCGCCAAAGATGGTGTTGTTCGATATACCCGAAAATTCAAAACTGGCGAAGAGCTGCGTGCCTCCGCTGGGCTGATGGGTCGGCCGTCGTCCGTAGCATCGCGGCTGAATTTTGTCAAAATGTGGCTTGTGCTTCCATCGCCTATATGCTATACTAATGCTTGATCATGGCTGATATCGAATTAACCCCCGAACAGAAAAGTCTCGTTCTGATGCCTGTTGGTGAGCCACGCACGGTTTTCCTGGAGGGACCGGCTGGCTGCGGCAAGACGACGGTGGCAGTGCAACGGTTGCTCTACCTCCTGGATGTGGGTGTGCGCGCCGATCACATTCTGGTATGGGTGCCGCAACGTTCACTAGGCTGGCCTTATGTTGAGGCACTCCGCCGTCCAACGATCCCTGCCGGAGCACGGGTGGATGTGCTCAGCGTGGATGGGCTTGCGCGGAGGGCGCTAGACCTTTTCTGGCCGGTGATCGCCGAACGGGCTGGTTTCAACCCCACGCAAGAACCCAGGTTCCTGACGCTGGAGACGGCACAGTACTATATGGATCAGGTCTTGGAGCCATTCATCCGGGAGGGGGCTTTCGGTGATGTGACGGTGTCGCGCAACCGTTTGCTGAGCCAGATTATTGATAACTTGAACAAGGCAGCCTTGGTTGGCTTTCCACACACAGAGATTGGGGCACGCTTGATCGCAGCCTGGAATGGGCCCAGCAGCCGTGAGAGGGTGTACGAGGCGGTGCAGCGTGCGGCGAATGCCTTCCGTGAGTATTGTCTGCAGCACAACTTGCTGGATTTTTCGTTGCAAGTGGAGACGTTCATCCGTCATGTATGGCCGCAATCAGAATGCCGCGCTTATCTCCTGCGGCGCTACCGCCATTTGATTGCGGATAATTTGGAAGAGGATATTCCTGTAGCCCATGATTTGCTGCGGGAGTGGCTGGAGCAAGCTGCCTCTGCTCTGTTGGTGTATGATCAGGATGGGGGTTTTCGGACTTATCTGGGTGCGGATCCCGAAGGGGCGCTGGCATTGGGAGAGCGGTGTGATCAGAGGGTGATCCTAGACAAGCCGTTTGTTCCCTCGCCAGCCGTGCAGGCGTTGGGCAATGGCCTGGCGAAGCAAGCCACAGGGAAGCGCCCCCACCCAGCCGAACCTCTTCCCGATGCGACACAATTGGAAGAGGCGTTGCGCTTTGTGGAAGGGCATTTCCATACCGCCATGCTGCACAATGTGGTGGAGGAGGTGCTGCATTTGGTGATGGATGAAGGCGTAGCGCCGGGCCAGATTGCGATATTGGCGCCCTTTGTAGATGATGCCCTACGCTTTACGCTCATGACGGAGTTCGAACGCCATGGCGTGCCGGTGCGTTCGCACCGTCCATCGCGCGCCTTGCGGGAAGAGCCGGCAGTGCGCTGCTTGCTGACACTGGCGCAATTGGCACATCCACAATGGGAGATGTGCCCACCGCGCAATGACGTCGCGCAGGCATTGGTGCAGGCAATCGCAGGTCTGGATTGGGTGCGTGCCAGTTACCTTACCGAAATTGTTTACACTACGAAAGAGCATCGTCCCCATTTGTATCCCTTTGGGCAGCTTCAACCAGAGGTGCAAGAGCGGATCACGTTCAGCCTAGGAACCCGCTACGGCGACTTGCTGCGCTGGATGGAAGCCTATATGGCAGCGCCGCCTTTGCCACTGGATCTGTTCTTTAGTAGGTTGTTTGATGAATTGCTGGCAAAGCCAGGCTACGGTTTTCATAATCATTACGATGCCGCGGCTGCCGCTGCCCACTTGATTGAGTCGGTGCGCAAATTCCGCTGGGCGCTGGATGTGGCGGATGTGGATGAATTGGGCAAGCGTTATATCCGCATGGTAGAAGGGGGAGTCGTAGCAGCGCAATACTTGCGCGGCTGGCGATCTGCAGAGCAGAATGCAGTATTCATTGCTCCTGCCTACACCTTTTTAGCCGAGAACCGCCCGGTTGATTACCAGTTTTGGCTCAATGCCAACAGCCTCTCCTGGGGGCGGCGCTTGTACCAGCCACTGACTCATCCCTTTGTGCTTACCCGGCATTGGCCGCCCGGACGCCGTTGGGACGAAGAGGATGAGTTCCAGGCTGGGCAAACCATGCTGCGGCGTGTCGTGCTAGGGTTGCTGCGTCGTTGCCGCGTGCGGGTATATCTGGGGATCAGCGAGTTGAATCCCCGTGGCCGTGAGGAGCGAGGACCATTGTTGGATTGGGTGCAGCGGATGCTGCGCGAGGTTGCCCTCACCCCTAGCCCATCACCCGAGGATAGAGGGTAGGAATATGTTTCGACCACGACGGGGGCAGCAAGAGGTATTGGCTTACCGTGGGGGGCTGATGGGGGTGGCAGCAGTGCCTGGTAGCGGCAAGACGGAAGTGCTCTCCGCCCTGGCAGCAAAACTAGTGGCTACCAGCCTGGATGAAGGGCAGGAAGTGCTGATTGTTACCCTGGTTAATTCGGCGGTGGACAATTTCACCGCACGCATCCGGAGATTTTTACGGGAGGAATACAAACTCCTGCCTGGTATGGGCTACCGTGTGCGCACGCTGCATGGCTTATCGCATGACATTGTGCGCGAGCGCCCAGGTCTGGTAGGATTAGCAGATGACTTTGCAATCGCGGATGAACGAGAAGCAAGGGGCATCCTCGAAGATGCGGTGTATTCCTGGTTGCGCACGCATCCTGACTTGCTGGAAATGTATCTCAGCACGGAACTGGAAGAATGGCGCGTGCGCGTTGTTGCCAAAGACTGGTGGCCTGATGAGGCTTGCGAAGTGGCGAACGCCTTTATCCATCGTGCCAAAGACCGACAGTGGACGCCAGAGATGCTGCGGAGCTGGCTTTTGCTACGGGATGAACGTTTGCCTTTGGCGGAGTTTTGCATTGATGTCTATGCAGATTACCAGCGCAGTTTATCCTACCGCGGCAAAGTGGATTTCGATGATTTGGTGGCTTATGCGATTACGGCGCTGCGGTTGGACAAGGATTATCTCGGGCGCTTGCAATATCGCTGGCCTTTCATTTTGGAAGATGAGGCGCAGGATTCGAGCGAGTTACAGCAGGACTTGTTGGCATTGCTGGCTGGGCCAAATGGGCGCTGGGTGAGGGTGGGCGATCCCAACCAAGCCGTGTACTACACTTTCACGACGGCTAACCCGCGCCTATTGCGCGAATTTTTGGAACGCCCTGAAGTGCAGACTGTAGAAATGTTGGAGTCAGGACGTTCAGCCCGCCCCATCATCGAGTTAGCCAATTATCTGTTGGATTGGACTGTGAACGAGCACCCGTTGGAAGAAGCACGGTTGGCTTTTCGACCGCAACATATCTTACCCACCGCTGAAGGCGATGCGCAGCCCAACCCGCCTGACGAAGAGTGTCGCATCTACTTTCATCCGGGGCGGCTGACACCGGATGGCGAAATACGCACAGTAGTCAAATCGCTCGCCAAGTGGGTGCCAGCGCACAGGGAGCAAACGGTTGCTGTGCTGGTGCCGGATAACGAGCGGGGTTTCAAGTTCGCTGAGGCACTGCGTCAAAAGGGCCTGGCTTGTGTGGAATTGCTCAATAGCACTGGGCCGACCCGGGATACGGCAGGCATTTTGGAAGCGATTTTGATGCACTTGGCGGATCCAGACAACCCCAAACGGCTAGGACCGGCATTTCTGGCTTGGCATTGGCGCGAGCGGGTGGATAAGGAACGCTACCTGTATTTAACCCGGCTGTCGCGCTTGCTGGGGAAGTGTATGAAAGTAGAAGATTATCTATGGCCACGCCTGGGCGTGGATTGGCTGCGCGAGCAAGATTTTAGCGAGGATGATGAGGCATTTGCCCTCTTGGCTGAATTCCGCGAAAAGGCACAGCGCTGGCATAAGGCAGCAGGTTTGCCAATTGATCAATTGATACTCACTTTATCCCAAGATCTGTTCGATGAGCCGGCTGATTTAGCTCGTGCGTACCACTTTGCAGTAGTACTGCGCGATTACAGCGAGGCTAACCCAGCGTGGCGTTTGGCTGATCTGGCGCAGGAATTGCATGTTATCGCGCGCAATGAGCGGCGTTTTATAGGCTTGTCTGCCGAGGACACGGGTTTTGACCCAGAACGCTACAAGGGACAGGTGGTGGTTGCGACCATGCATCGCGCCAAGGGGCTAGAGTGGGATCGCGTGCATCTCACAGCGGTAAATAACTATGATTTCCCTTCTGGGGAGGAGATTGACCGCTACAAGAGTGAACGCTGGTATGTACGCGGCGATTTGAACCTGGTGGCGGAAGCGTTGGGGCAATTGGAAGCATTGCGTCCTGGTGGAAAGCCGTATGTGGAGGGGGAGCCCTCTCGGAAAGCGCGCCTTGAGTACATCCGGGAACGATTGCGCCTTCTCTATGTGGGCATTACGCGGGCGAAACGAGAACTGATCGTAACGTGGAATACAGGCAAGAACGAAAGGGACCCTAAAACGCCGGCATTGCCTTTCACAGTTTTGCGCACCTATTGGGAAGGAACAGCCTCCAAAAAGTTCGCCGCATTGAGCCCACAGAAGGATGAACAGAAGGAGAAGGGAGGAGGAACGCATGGTCCCTGAAGGCTTTGTCTTCAGCCAAAGCAGCCTGCAGGACTATATGGATTGTCCGCGGCGCTTCCAATTGCGCTATTTGGAGCAGTGTCTCTGGCCTGCGCCGGAGACGGCGGATGCACTGGATTTTGAACGGTTCATGCAGCGAGGCCAGGCGTTTCACCGCTTGTTGCGCCAGCTTTATAGCGGTGTGCCGCGGGAAGCCTTGGAGGCAGTGGCAATGGCTGATCCTGACTTGGCACGTTGGTGGCTGAATTATCGTCATGCCTCGCCACAGGATTTGCCAACTGCAGTACAGGAAGCGGAGGTGGCTTTGTCTGTGGCTATTGCGCTGCCTGAGCAGGGAGAGCGCGCTGAGGGCGGAGATGGACGCTTTCGCCTGGAGGCGCGCTATGATTTGCTGGCAGGGGAGCCAGGCGGACGTTGGGTCATTGTGGACTGGAAGACAGGGCAGCACCGCAACAGTCGCGCCTGGCTGCAGCAGCGGTTGCAGACACGTATTTACCCTTATGTGCTGGTACAGGCTGGCGCTATGTTCAATCAGGGTGAGCCGATTGCTCCACAGCAGGTGGAAATGCTGTATTGGTTTGCCGAGTTCCCTGCCCAGCCGGAGCGTTTTTCCTATAGTGAAGAGCAATTTGCTGCAGATGCCGCTTTTTTGGCTGATTTGGTGTACGAGATCGCAAGGCGGCCTGAGGAGGTATTCCCCAAAACAGAGCAGCGCCGCTTGTGTCGCTATTGCGTATATCGCTCTCTGTGCTGGACAGACGTGGAAGCTGGCTTGCTCGCTGAGGCGGGGGAGGTGGAAGCAGTTGAAGCCGCTTTGGAAGACCTCGACTTGGAAAGCATCGCCCCGATTCCGTTCTAGAGAGGGTTGCTGATGAAATGGGTAGAGCCGCCGCCGGTTGAGGTGCCGGCAGAATTACAAGCAGCCGTGGGTGGGCATCCACTGGTGGCGAAAGCGTTGGTGGAGCGCGGCTTGAGCACGCCGCATGCTGCGCTGGCTTTTCTAGATCCAGCCTATTATCGCCCGTCCTCGCCACTAGAATTGCCTGATATGGCAGCAGCCGTGGAGCGATTACAGAGCGCCATTGCCCGAGGGGAACGCATTCTCGTGTGGGGTGACTTTGATGTGGATGGTTTGACAGCCACGGCTTTGCTAGTGGAAGCACTGCGGGCGCTGGGGGCGCAGGTAGACTGGTACATTCCTGACCGTCGCACGGAATCGCATGGTGTTCATTGGCGCTCGTTGCAGCCTTTTCTGGGGCGGGGAGTACGCGTGCTCTTGACCTGTGATACAGGGATATCCGCGCACGAGGTGGTGGCGTTGGCGCAACACGCGGGATTGGATGTGCTCATTACGGATCACCACGCGCTACCCCCTACACTGCCGCAGGCACAGGCCATTGTAAACCCCCGGCGCTTGCCAAGCGAGCATCCCCTATACCATCTGTCCGGTGTGGGCGTAGCTTACAAACTCGCAGAAGCGCTGGGCGTAGGTGAAAAAGGGTTGGATTTGGTTGTGCTGGGGCTGGTGGCGGATGTGGTGCCGCTGCAGGGAGAGGTGCGCTATCTTGTACAACGCGGGCTACAGATGCTACGCCAAGTGAGACGTGTGGGGCTGCAAGCGCTATTAGAGGTCGCCGAAATCGGCCCCGATGCATTGGATGAGGATCAGATTAGCTATGCCTTAGCGCCGCGTTTGAATGCCCTTGGCCGAATGACGGACGCTTCTGTGGGGGTGGAACTTTTCCTGACGGAAGACCTAGCCCGGGCGCGTGTGATCGCTGCGGAGATGGAGGCATGGAATGTACGCCGTCAATTTCTCAGCCAGCAAGTGTTTGTTGCCGCGCAGGAACAGATTGAGAAGGACCGTTCTTTGTTGTCCCAGCCGGTGCTGGTGCTGTCCCATCCCCAGTGGCCCACTGGGGTGCTGGGTATTGCTGCCGGACGCCTAGCCGAGCGCTACAACCGGCCGGTGGTACTCCTCTCTGCGCCACCTGGTGGGATGGCGCGTGCTTCCGCGCGCTCTGTGCCTGGCGTGGATCTCTATGCCGCATTGGCTGCACATAGCCGGCTGCTGGCTAGTTTTGGTGGCCACCCTATGGCGGCTGGCTTTTCTATTGCGCTTGATCGTATCCCCGAATTGAGACGTTTGCTGGTAGAGACGGTGGCAGCGCAGATTGGTGTGTTGCCACCAGAACGCGAGTTACCCATTGCAACCTACCTTTCCCTGCCCGATCTTACTTTGGAGTTGTTGGATGAGGTAGCGCGTCTAGCGCCGTTTGGGCCAGGCAATCCACCGTTGTATTTGGCATCACGGCGGTTGCGTGTGACCGCCGAGCGCACTATTGGACGCATAGGCGAACATCGCCGGTTGGAGGTACAGGATGAAGAGGGACATGCATTGCCAGCAGTGTGGTGGCAAAGCGCTGATTTGCCTGTGCCCGAGGGTCTTTTTGACCTGGCTTATGTGCTGCGTGCAGGGAATTTTGCCAGAGAGCGTACTCTCTACCTGGAATGGATTGACGCGCATATAGTGGAAAAGCCAGTGGTGGAGAGGATTGTGCCCACCATAGCCATTGCTGTGGCAGACTATCGTACGGTCAAGGAGCCATTACCGATTTTACAGGCGTTGTGGGAAGAAGGGACGATGGCGCTTTGGGCAGAAGCGGTGGCAGTTCCTGGCTTTCCGGCGCATGGAAGGAGCGATCTGCAGCCCAACTCTATCCTGGTGGTATGGACGATTCCACCGGGTCCAAGGGTGTGGAAGCAAGTTCTGCATCGTGTGCAGCCCTCACAGGTATTTTTGTTCGGCGTGGATCCAGGATTGGATACCGTGGATGCCTTCTTACGCCGCCTGACGGGGCTGGTCAAGCATGCCCTCAGTGCTTACAATGGTAAATTGAACTGGGAGGCGCTGGCGACTGCCATGGCTCATTGCGAGGAGACGGTGCAAGCGGGCGTGCGCTGGTTGATGGCTCATGGATTGGTGTCTCCGGTGACACAACAAGGGGATATCCTCATTGTGGAGGGCGGAGGGCACACTGATGAGGCGGCTGAGCGTCGGGTGCGGCGCGAACTGGAAGAGTTGCTGCACGAGACAGCGGCGTACCGCGCCTATTTTCGCGAGGCAGATGCAAGGAGGCTGGTGGCATGGGATATGTTGTAGGAGTGGACTTGGGCGGGACGCAGATCCGAGCCTGTCTAGCGGATATGAAAGGGAGTATTCTTTGCGAGGCTCGCCAGCCGACGCTGGCAAAAGAGGGGCTACAACCAGTATTGCAGCGTATGAAGGAAACGATCGCCCAAGTACTGCATGGCATCTCTGGAATAGAGGTCCTGGGCATTGGGGTAGGCTCGCCGGGGCCGCTTGATCCACGGACTGGCGTGGTGATTGCACCGCCTAACCTGCCGGGATGGCGCAATGTGCCATTGCGCGAGATCTTGTCGCAGGAATTTGGATTGCCGGTATATGTGAATAATGATGCCAATGTAGCAGCTCTGGCGGAGCAACGCTTCGGCGCAGGGCGCGGTTGTTCGGATATCGTGTATTTGACGATTAGCACGGGTATTGGGGGCGGTGTTATCAGCAGTGGGCAGTTGTTGCTGGGTGCGCATGGCTTAGCTGGGGAGCCGGGCCACACCACTGTCGAACCTGCGGGGCCACGCTGTAATTGTGGCAACGTAGGATGCCTGGAAATGATGGCGGCTGGCCCAGCTATTGCCCGCCATGCGCTGGATCTGATGCAGCAAGGCCAGCATTCGACCTTGTGGGCAGTGGTGCAGGGTGGGATGGAACTCACAGCAGAGATGGTGGGCAGGGCGGCACAGGAGGGGGATGATGTGGCATTGCAGGCCGTTGCGCGCGCAGCCCACTACCTGGGGATTGGTGTGTTGAACCTCATTCATATTTTCGACCCAGATCGGGTGATTTTGGGCGGTGGGGTGAGTAAACTAGGTTCCCTACTTTTTGACCCGGTGCGCGCCTGGGTGCGAGAACACGCCATGACCGATTTGCAGCGTGAGACGCCTGTTGTGCCAGCAGCATTGGGGGATCAGGTCGGATTGCTGGGGGCTGTAGCATGGGCAATGGACAGGATTTCGTCCTTGTAGTATAATCTCGTCGAAACTGCATGAAAGGGGGAGGCATGGGCCTGAGTGACATTTTTAACATTGTATGGATTCTGTTCCTGCTGTCTACGTTGATGCCAGCGTTGACCCGGCGCGCTATCGAGGCACGGCGGCGCATGGTCATTGATGCCATTGAACGTAAGCGTGGTTCCCGCCTGATTACGCTCATCCACCGGCAAGAGACGATGAGCCTGCTGGGCATTCCCATTAGTCGCTACATTGACATTGAAGACTCAGAGCAGGTATTGCGTGCCATCCGCTTGACGGCTGATGATGTGCCGATAGACATTGTGCTGCACACGCCTGGAGGGCTGGTGCTAGCGGCAGAGCAGATCGCCTGTGCGCTCAGCCGGCATAAAGCGAAGGTTACTGTGTTTGTGCCACACTATGCCATGTCTGGTGGCACATTGATTGCCCTCGCTGCGGATGAGATTGTGATGGACCCCAATGGCGTGCTAGGCCCAGTGGACCCTCAATTGCAAATGCCGCAGGGCGGGGGCTATGTCCCGGCGGTCTCTGTGCTGGCTGCGCTCGAAGTGGATAATCCCAACCGCGATGACCAGACCCTTATCATGGCTGATATGGCACGCAAAGCAATCCAGCAGGTGCACAATACAGTCTATACCTTGTTGCGCAACAACGGTATGGAGGAAGAAAAGGCGCAAGAGATCGCACGGAAACTCAGCGCTGGGTGTTGGACGCACGACTATCCCATTTCCGCGGATGAGGCGCGTGAACTGGGATTGCCTGTTTCCGAGGACATGCCTAAGGAAATCTATGCCTTAATGGACTTGTATCCGCAGGCAGGGCAAAGGCGTCCTTCCGTGGAGTTTATTCCGACACCCTATCGCCCTTCGCCAACCCGACCCGGACAGGGTGAGCCAGGCCGCTAATGCGTATCCTGGTGATTACCCAAGGTGAATATGGCAAGCGCATGGTGCAGAATTTGCGTGCCCATGCGCCACCAGGATGGGTGATCGAAGAATGGCTAGCACCGGAGAATTTGCCTCTGGTGATGGATTATCCAGAGGAATATATCCCCGATGTATTGCCACCAGTGGATTTGATCCTTTCTTTGGGCGAGAACCCGGGTGTGGCTGAGCTCATTCCTGAGATAGCGAAACGCACCGGCGCCCGTGCTGCCATTGTCCCCATTGACCGCAAGGAATGGATGCCCAAAGGACTGGCACGGCAGTTAGGGCATTGGCTGGAGGACATTGGTGTGACAGCCGTTTTCCCCAAGCCGCTCTGTTCACTAACCGAGACACATTACAATGTAGGGCGACACCGTGTGGAATACCATCATGACCTCGTTGCAGAATTCGCCCGTTTCTTTGGCCGTCCTCGCTTTATCCTCACCGTAGATCCATCCAGCAAGGCTATTGTCGAAGCAAAGGTAGAACGCGATGCGGTGTGTGGCTGCGCACGCCATGTTGCGGCGGGATTGGTTGGAGTGAACGTAGATGAAGCTGAATTCCAGGCTGGCATGCTCCATCACCATTATCCCTGTTTAGCGGCGATGGGCATTGATGAGGATTTCGCCGATACCCTGATGCATGTTTCAGGCAATATCGCGAAAGAGGAAGTGAAAGCACAAATCAAGCCGTATCTTACCATCCAGTACTTTGTGCCACATGGCCGTGTGGAGGAGGGAAGTGATGAGTGATGAGTGATGAGTGGGTTATTTGCTGCCCGTGAGTTTCCAAGCCCATGCTTGGAGTTGATCGCCGTAGAGCAAAAACAATGCCGCGAGGAGGGCAGAGGCGGCGATCAGCAATGCCCACTGTGTGGTTGTAAAGTTCATGGCGTTGGCTCCCACCCAGCAGGAAACAAAAATACCTGGCAGTCGTCCTGCCATGGCGACCAGTACTAACGCTGGGATGGGGATAGGAGACAAGCCAGCTACGAAGCAGGTTAGATCATCGGGCAAGAAGGGTATCAAGAAGACCAGCAGGAAGAAGAAAAGCCCACGGCGCTGTGCGCCATCGTCCAAGCGTTTCAAGGTAGGCGCAGGGGTCAAGCGCTCCACCAACGGACGTCCGAAAATCCGTGCGAGAAGAAAAGCGATTGCCGATCCCAGTGTGGTGCCGGCTATACTGTACACAGTCCCCCAGACAACGCCAAAGAAGTAACCACTGACCAATCCCACTACCTGACCTGGAACAGGCGCCAGGAGCACTTGAGCCATTTGCAGGAAGACAACCGCGACGGGTTTCCATACTCCCCATTGGCTTACCCAATCGCGCAAGTGTTCTTGGTCTTGGAACAAAGCCCATTGGTTTGGCAGGAACAAGGCGAGGAAGAGCACTGCCAGGAGGATGAACAACGCTATCCCAATGTGTATAGATGGATGGGTTTTCATGTTTACCCGCTGTCCTGTGGTACGTTTAGGCTGCTGATAGCAATAACAAAGAAACCGGCAGATGCCGGCTTCTATGACAAACCGTATGATTCCACGGAAGATGCCAATTCCTTGCTACTTGCGATAGGAACGGGAACGTAGGGATAAATGCTATTACTCTGCGGGTGTCTTGTAGCGATAGACAATGCGCCCCTTTTCCAAATCGTAGGGAGATAGTTCCACTCGCACTCTATCGCCCAGCAAGACCTTGATGTAGTAACGGCGCATTCTGCCTGAAAGGTAGGCTAAGACTTGTTGCCCGGTATCAAGGTTGACACGGAACATGGCATTGGGCAAAGCCTCAACAACAGTGCCGTTCACCTCCAATCGCTGTCTTTTTTCTCCCTCGGTCAATGGATCACCCACCTCCTTGTATTCAATCTGTGCTGATGTGCAGTGCAGAACTACCCCGATTCTGAGCGAATCATTGCATTTGTAGGCAAAATTATAATTCGGCTCTATTCCAATGTCAAATGCAGAGGCTCTTGTTTGAATCGCAATCCATTTGACGAAATTTGAAAGATAAATATAATGAGTTCGAAGGAGATATGAAAGAAAAGTGTGCAAATGGCCGTGTCTGGGCAGTGTGGTTTCATAAGGAGGTTTGCGGGTGTTAGATACGAATGAGAAGCGAAAGTTAGCCATTTTGGAAGAACTAGCTAATACGCACCGAGTCCTGGTATCAGATCTCAGCCAGAAATTTGGTGTATCAGAAGTTTCGATTCGTCGCGATTTAGAGGAGTTGGAAGCGCGGGGTTTGTTGCGCCGAGTGTGGGGCGGGGCTGTCAGTGTGCCGCAGACTATCCTCGAGTGGTCCTTCAACGAGAAGATGATGATGCACAAAGAGCAGAAAGAACGCATCGGACGCGCTGCTGCTGCACTGGTGAAAGATGGAGATGCGATCATCATGGATTCGGGGACAACCGTGGTCCATGTTGCCCGATATATATCACGCGATATCCTAACCGCGGGACATCTGACAGTCATTACCAGTTCCTTGCCAATTGTGCGAGAACTGGGTTGTTGGAAAGGCGTGCATTTGATTTTGCTGGGTGGCATCTATTTGCCCCAGCAGGAGGTTGTCGTAGGACCGCAAGCGATTGCTAGCCTGTCAGGATTGCACGCGGACAAGATGTTCTTGGGCGCGGGTGGTTTGAGTCTGGATGTGGGGGCAACAACTGTTACCGTGCTCGATGCCGAAGTGGATCGCGCTTGTGTCAAAGCTTCGGAGCAGGTCATTGCCGTGATTGATTCCAGCAAAATCGGGCGTAAGGGATTGGCAACTGTCGTGCCCTTAACGGACATTGATATCCTCATCACCGATGATGGCGCCCCGCCCGATTTTGTCGCTCAGGCAACGGCGTTAGGAGTTGAGGTAAGGCTTGTCTGACGCCAGGATTTTAGATATAAAAATTTTGGGAGAGTGAGGAGCATGGTTAAGAGGAATACATCGAAGAAGAACCTACAAGAAATCATGCAGGAAGAAGGTCTATGCAAGGATGACCTTCTCAACTATCTGCGGCAAATGTTAGAGATTCGCTATTTCGAGGAAACTGTGTATGAACTCTTGGGTAAAAACCTGATCAAAGGGGCTTCGCATCTCTATGCCGGCGAGGAAGCAGTTGCCGTAGGCGCGATTTCCGCCCTGCGCGATGATGACTTGATTACCAGCACACATCGTGGACATGGGCATTGTCATGCGCGAGGAGATAGCCTCGCCAAGACACCACAGGAGAAGCAAGAGCACCTGAACAAAATGATGGCGGAATTGTGCGGGCGTGCCACGGGGTATTGCAAGGGGCGCGGTGGTTCCATGCACATTGCAGATGTCGAGCGGGGCAATCTGGGCGCCACCGGCATTGTAGGTGGTAATATCCCTGTTGCCACAGGCGCAGCTCTGGCGGTGAAGATGCAAAATCAGGATCGGGTGGTGCTTTGTTTCTTCGGCGATGGCGCCTCGAACACGGGCAATTTCCACGAATCGCTGAACCTGGCTTCTGTTTGGAATTTGCCCGTAGTGTACATCGTGGAGAATAACCTGTATGGCATGTCCGTGCCCTTCGCCAAAGCCTCCAAGCTACCGGATGTAGCAGCGCGGGCTTGTGCTTATGGCATCCCGGGCGAAGTTGTAGACGGGATGGATGTGCTGGCAGTTCGCGCAGCGGTCAGGAAAGCGGTTGAACGTGCTCGGCGAGGCGAGGGTCCATCGTTGATTGAGTGCAAAACCTACCGCTGGTTTGGCCATTCGCGTTCAGATCCTTGTGTCTACCGTACGCGTGAAGAGGAAGAACAATGGAAAAAGTGCGATCCCATCGTAGTGCTTGAGGAGCGGATGAAAGCAGAGAGCATTGCTACGGAGGAAGAGATCCTGGACGTGGAGAGGCGGGCAGCCACTGCCATCAAGACTGCTACAGACTTTGCCCTGAACTCGCCGTTACCGCATCCATCTGAACTGTACCAGGATGTGTATGCTCCCAGCAAAACGACAGCAGCCGATATCGAAGCGGAGCGACAGTTGCGCCAAAGGGTGCGCAGCGATCCTAGTATGCGCCAGATACCGTACTGGCAGGCGATTAACGAGGCTTTGCGCGAAGAGATGGACCGTGATCCACGTGTCTTTATCATGGGTGAGGATGTGGGTATCTATGGTGGGGCGTACGGAGTAACGCGTGGCCTGATCGAGGATTATGGTCCAGAACGTGTGCGGGATACGCCCATTTCTGAGGCGATTATTGGAGGAGCAGCGGTAGGTGCGGCGATGGCTGGCATGCGGCCGGTCGCAGAGATCATGTATGTTGATTTTACTCCGCTGGCGATGGATCAGATTGCCAACCAGGGAGCCAAGAACCGCTATATGTTTGGGGGCAAGACGATTGTGCCGATGGTCATACGAACGGAAGGTGGGACAGGACGTTCCATTGCTGCCCACCATTCGCAGAGCTTGGAAGCGTTGTGGCTGCACTTTCCGGGCATTTACGTCGTGATGCCGGCAACGCCTTATGATGCCAAAGGCTTGCTCAAGGCAGCCATCCGTGATGACAATCCGGTGATGTTCATTGAACATAAGATGCTGTATAAAGTGCAGGGGCCAGTTCCGGAGGGGGACTATCTCATTCCCTTGGGTGTCGCCGATGTGGTCCGTGAGGGAAGCGATGTAACGGTTGTGGCTTATTCGCGCATGCGTTATCGGGCTCTAGAGGCTGCCGATATACTCGCCAAAGAGGGCATTAGCGTTGAAGTGATTGATCCGCGTACACTGAAGCCGTTGGATTTGGAGACCATTGTTAACTCGGTGAAGAAAACGGGGCGTTTGGTGGGGGTAACTGAAGCCTACAAGACAGGGAGCTTCATCAGCGAATTGTTCACTCTGGTGAACGAGGTAGCTTTTGATTACCTGGATGCACCTATGGTGCGCGTGGCTGGTGCGGATGTCCCTATTCCGATGAGCGAGCCGCTGGAGGCAGCGGCTATCCCCAGCACAGAGCAAATTGTCGCTGCAATACGCAGCATATTGTGAAAGGAGAGACATGGCAGTCGAAGTCATCTTGCCCGTTTTGGGCGAAACCATGGATGAGGGTACAATTATCAAGTGGTTTGTGGATGTAGGCCAGCCCGTCCAAAAGGGAGAGCCTCTCTATCAAATTGAAACCGATAAAGCCATATTGGATGTAGATGCACCGGCGAGCGGAGTGTTGCGCAAAATCTTTTATCCCGCGGGGAGCAAGATCCCTGTGCTGACTGTGGTGGGGCTGATTGCTGATCCCAATGAGGATGTCAGCGTCTACGAGCAGGGTGGCTTAGAGCCTAGTAAAACAATATCAGAAACGGTAGCGGCTGAACGGAGGCCCATGGCAGAAGGTCCTCGTAAGGGATTGATCCCCCCGCGTGTTTTTGCTTCTCCACGAGCACGAAAATTGGCAGCAGAACACGGCATAGACCTCACGCGTTTGAAGGGCACTGGGCCTGGAGGGCGCATTGTGGAACAGGATGTGCGCGCCGCTATCGCAGCCATGGAGGCAGAGATAAAGGAACCCGCGTTGGCGCCAGCAGCAGTGGAGGCAGTGCCATCGCCAAGTGAAAGTAAGCCGTTAGCCGGGGTACGGCGCATCATTGCTGAGCGCATGAGCACTAGTGCACATACCACCGCGCCTGTGACTTTGACTACTGAGGTGGACGCAACGAATCTGGTACAACTGCGCACTTTGTTGAAGGAGCAATTAGAACCCACCCTAGGCTTTGCTATCTCGTATACAGACATCCTTGTGGCGATTGTTGCGCGGGCTTTGCGCGAATATCCGTACATGAATGTACGCTTGGTCCAAGACGAAATCCAACAAGTGGCGCAGGTTCACATTGGGGTGGCAGTGGATACCGAGAGAGGCTTGTTAGTACCTGTGATCCGACATGCAGATCAGAAAGGGATTACAGAGATTGCGCGAACTTTGCGCGATTTGGTAGCACGGGCGCGGTCTGGGAAGAGCTTGCCAGATGACCTGAGTGGAGGCACGTTCACCATTACCAACCTGGGGATGTATGATGTTGATGCGTTCACACCGATTATCAACTTGCCAGAATGTGCTATCCTGGGGGTAGGGCGTTTGCGTGAAGTGCCTGCGGTTTACCAGGGGCAGGTCTGTGTGCGCCAGATGATGGTGCTGAGCCTAACATTCGATCATCGTTTGGTGGATGGTGCACCGGCAGCGCGTTTTCTGCAGCGGATAAAACAACTGGTAGAACAACCTTATCTATTATTGGCTTGACAGAGGAGGGAACATGACGATTCGTTGTGACATTGCGATTGTTGGAGCTGGTCCAGGTGGATATGTAGCTGCCTTACGGGCAGCACAACTGGGAGCCAAAGTGGTGCTTGTGGAAAAGGACAAGTTGGGAGGAGTTTGCCTGAACTGGGGGTGCATCCCGACCAAGACTTTGCTGCGCACGGCAGAGGTCCTCCGTTTGACACGCGAAGCTGCTGAGTACGGGGTAATGGTGGATGGTGTCAGGTTGGATTGGGCGGCAGCGCAGAAGAGGAAAGAGGGGGTTGTCCGGCGTCTGACCGGTGGAGTCAAATTCCTTTTGGAAAGGGCTGGCGTGCAACTGCTGTTTGGAACGGCGCGTTTTGTCTCGCCAACCGCTTTGGAGGTCGTCGGAGCGAATGGCCAGGAACGGGTGGAGGCAAGGGACTATGTGATTGCTACAGGTTCACGCCCCGCTTCTCTGCCTATTCCAGGGCTCGAGGGTCCAGGTGTGTTGACTAGCGATGAGGCTTTGGCTCTGGAGGCACTACCGGAAAGCCTGCTGGTCATAGGCGCAGGGCCGATTGGGGTGGAATTCGCGACATTGTTCCGTGCTTGTGGCGTTCAGGTGACGCTGGTAGAGCTGTTGCCGCGGGTGCTACCTACACTGGACGAAGATCTGGGTGGAGAAGTAGAGCGCGCATTGAAAAAGGCAAAGGTAGCGGTATATACAGGAAGCCAAGTCTCCAAAGTGGAGAGGAGCAATGGTAAATATACCGTTACCATTCAGCAAGCGGATCAGCAGAGTGCGGTTGAGGTGGATAAGATACTCGTCGCCGTGGGACGGCGGCCGAACGTGGAAGGGCTGGGGTTGGATGTGCTTGGGGTACAGGTGGAGAAATCCGGCATTAAGGTGGATGAATTTATGCGCACCAATGTCCCCCACATCTACGCAGTTGGTGATGTGACAGGTGGCATCTTGTTGGCGCATGTCGCCATGCATGAAGGGGTTGTGGCTGTGGAGAACGCCATGGGCTTGCAACGCGCGATGAATTATGCTGCTGTGCCCAGTTGTGTGTTTAGTTCTCCGGAAGTAGCCAGCGTGGGATTGAGTGAAGAACAGGCGCGACAACAGGGCTATGACCTTCACATAGGGAAGTTTCCCTTCCGGGGGAATGGGAAAGCGCTGGCGCAGGGCGAGTATGAAGGGTTGGTCAAGATTGTGGCGGAGAGCAAGTATGGTCAGATCCTCGGTGTGCACATCGTTGGTCCTCATGCCAGCGACCTTATTCAGGAAGGCACTCTCGCATTGACTTTGGAAGCAACATTGGATGAAATCGAAGTTACCATCCATCCACATCCCACCTTGAGCGAAGCAGTGGCTGAGGCTGCTCTGGCAGCGAAAGGACGTGCTTTGCATAGCTAGGAGGTCTGGTTCGGCGATGGCCGAGATCGTAGTGATTGGTGGAGGGTTGGCTGGTAGTGAAGCAGCATGGCAGGCGGCGCAGCGGGGCGTGCGTGTAACGCTCTATGAGATGCGCCCTGCGGTGATGACGCCTGCACATCGCACTTCCTATCTCGCCGAGTTGGTGTGCAGCAACTCTCTTGGCTCGGATTTGCCCGATCGGGCGCCGGGTTTGCTGAAAGCGGAACTGCGCTATCTTAGGTCTTTGATCCTGGCGTGCGCGGATGAAAATGCAGTGCCTGCTGGGGGTGCTCTAGCAGTGGGGCGAGAGTCCTTTGCCCAAGCAGTTACGGCTAAGATCGAGGCACATCCCCTGATCTCTTTGCAACGTATAGAAGTGCAGCGTATTCCCAAGGAAGGGATTGTGGTTATTGCCACAGGACCGCTTACTTCAGAGTCACTTGCTGAAGACATTGCGCGTCTGACAGGGCAAGAGTATTTATACTTCTACGATGCCATGGCTCCTATTGTTACGCTTGAGTCCATTGACATGAGCCGGGCATTCCGGGCTTCCCGCTATGGGCGAGGCCAAGATGACTATATCAACTGCCCCATGACGCGTGAGGAATATGAGCACTTTGTGGACGAATTATTGAAGGCGGAGACAATCCCTTTGCGTGATTTCGAACGGGAGGATGAGCGTTTCTTCGAGGCATGCCTGCCGGTGGAGGTGATCGCACGGCGTGGGCGGGAGGCATTAGCCTTTGGCCCTTTGAAACCGGTGGGGTTGGTAGACCCGCGCACAGGCAAACAACCCTATGCAGTAGTGCAATTGCGCCAAGACAATTTGGCTGGCACCTTGTACAATTTGGTTGGCTTTCAGACCAATTTGAAGTGGAGCGAGCAGAAGCGTGTCTTCTCGCTCATTCCAGGGCTGGAACATGCGGAATTTGTGCGCTATGGGCAGATGCATCGCAACACATTTATCAATGCGCCAACTTTGTTGGATGCGACGATGGAATGTCGGCGCCGGAGGGGCTTATTTTTTGCCGGGCAGATTACAGGGACTGAAGGATATATTGCCTCTACGGCCAGTGGCTATGTTGCGGGACTCAATGCTGCTCGCTTGGCTATGGGGATGCCTTTGGTGGAATTTCCGCGTGTTACGATGCTCGGTGCACTTTGCCATTATGTGGCATCGGCAGAAGCCACAGGATTCCAGCCGATGAAGCCAAATTTTGGGCTGATGCCACCTTTGGATGACAGGCAGAAGGGCAAGCGGCGGCGGTACCAAGCATATGCGGAGAGAGCGCTGGCGGCTCTGCGGGATTTCGTCGCAGAGCATGGCATCCTTCCCGCATCCCTACATGAAGGGCAAGTGCCAGAGTAGCATCCAAAAAGGTGGGGTAGGGGAGGGCAGAAAGATCAAGCATGGCAAGGGCCATGACCGTTCTGGGTTTTCAAGGAGGGCGCACAAGTGTTTTCGTGTAGCCAAAACAACTTGGCGTACAGCACCAGGGCGAATTTTCTTTCCGGAAGGATGAAATGGGCTATGCGAAGAGGCGCGTTTCCCTTTTGGAGAATGATCGGGGTTTTATTGCTGATCGTCCTTCTGCCAACGGCTTGCGTGCGCAGTGAGAAGCAGTTCGATGGGCAGAAGGCTTACCAGCATGTGCTCAATCAGTGCGCATTCGGCCCTCGTCCTGTAGGCTCTGAGGAAAGCCGCCAGACAGGCGATTACATCATCACGGAACTACAGAAATGGGGCTGGGTAACCGAGGTGCAGGAATTTACCTACCAAGGTGTTCAGGTACGCAATATCATTGGTGCACAGGGCAGGGGACCTCTGATCATCCTCGGAGCACACTACGACACGCGGCCTATCGCTGACCGTGATCCTGTGGACATCAACCGCCCGATCCTCGGCGCCAACGACGGAGCCAGCGGAGTGGCAGTGCTCTTGGAACTGGCACGGGTCCTGGACCTAAGCAGGGCTGGAGTGCAGGTCTGGCTTGCCTTTTTTGATGCCGAGGATTTGGGCAATATCCATGGCTGGCCATTTTCAGTGGGTGCTTCCTACATGGCACAACACCTCTCTGTGCGACCTAAGGCAGTGGTTGTCGTGGACATGGTTGGAGACAGCGAACAGGAAATCTTCTGGGAAAGGAACTCTGACGAGCCTCTGTTGAAGACACTATGGGCTATCGCAGCCGATTTGGGTTACGAATCGTATTTCATTCCCCAGTACCGTTATGCTATCATAGATGACCACCTGCCATTCCGCCAACAGGGACTGGCAGCAGTGGACATCATTGATTTTGACTATCCCTACTGGCACACGACGGAAGATACCCCAGACAAAGTGAGCGCGGAAAGCCTGCTGCGAGTAGGCCGTGTGCTGGAAACCTGGATCGAAGAACACCACTCACCATAGGAGGAACGCTGTGAAACTGGCCAAACGAATTGCTGACCTTCCACCTTATATCTTTGCTGAAGCGGGCCAAAAACTAGAGCAAATGAAGGCGAAGGGCATAGATGTCATCAACTTGGGCATTGGCAGCCCGGACCTGCCACCACCACGCCCGATTATTGATGCCCTCTACGAATCTGCTTTGAAGCCGGATAACCATGGTTATGCCGGCTACTATGGGCTACCCGCTCTGCGCAGGGCAATCGCCGATTATTACGCCCATCGCTTCGGCGTGGAGATCGATCCCAACAAAGAGGTTGCCGTGCTCATTGGATCGAAGGAAGGTATCTTCAACACCTCTTTAGCCTTCCTAGATTCCGGTGATGTAGCCCTGATTCCAGACCCAGGCTATCCGACCTATAGTGTAGGAACACAAATGTCTGGGGGAGTATGCTATCCACTGCCTCTATGGGAAGAACATGGGTTCCTACCCCAATTGGAATCCATCCCTGCTGACGTCGCCCATGCAGCCAAGATTCTATGGCTGAATTACCCAAACAATCCTACAGGAGCAGTAGCGGATCTGGAATTCCTCTCTCAAGCGGTGCACTTTGCCCAGTGCCACGATTTACTGCTGTGCTATGATAATCCTTACTGTGATTTGACCTTCGATGGCTACCGTGCGCCAAGCATCTTACAAGTACCAGGAGCAAAAGAGGTAGCACTGGAGTTCAACTCCCTGTCCAAAACCTACAACATGGCAGGGTGGCGGGTGGGTATGGCCGTTGGCAACCGCGAAGCAGTAGAAGCCCTGCGGCGCGTCAAAACCAATGTGGATTCAGGCATCTTCAAGCCTATCCAAGAAGCAGCTATAGCCGCCTTAACTGGCGACCAGAGCTGGATTGCAGAGCGCAACGCCATCTATCAGAGGCGTAGAGATGTTGTGATGGAATTCCTGCCCTTGGCTGGGATGAGCGCAATGCTACCCAAGGCTGCGCTCTATGTCTGGGCTCGGATTCCTGGGGGTTACACCTCTCAGGAGTTCAGCCTCTACATTTTGGAAAAGACTGGCGTCTGGATGACTCCTGGCACTGCTTTTGGTGAACATGGCGAAGGATATGTGCGCATCGCACTGACGGTGCCGGAAGAAAGGCTACGGGAAGTTGGTGAGAGATTGCGGCAGGCAAAATCGAACTAGGAGAGCACAATTTAGCAAAGTGCGCACTATAAACGGGTTAGTCGTGAGCGCTAAAGCGCTCACGACGCACCAAAATACGCACTATAAACAGGATGCATCAGGCGAGGAGAAATTTCTATTCGACAGCCTTGCCATCCAGTAGTAAAATTGCAGTTGTTGGACGAACTCGCTAGGAGGAAAAGCATTACCAAAAACAGAAACTTGTATCCAATTCCTGCTGAGCCAGAGAGAGCCTATCTGGTCGGCGTAGAAGTAAAAGGGGCAATACATCCATGGCGGTTGGAAGATTCCCTTGCCGAACTGGCTGAACTGGCTAGGACAGCTGGTGTAGAAGTAGTAGGCCAGACAGCACAGCGGCTTGACGAGGTTAACCCAGCCACCTACGTGGGCAAAGGCAAAGTCGAAGAACTGAAACTGCTGGCACGACAACTGAACATAGATACGTTTATCTTCGACGATGAATTATCACCCGCACAGCAACGCAACCTCGAGGAAGAGTTAGGAACAAAGGTCATTGATCGCACTGCGCTGATCCTTGACATCTTTGCTAAACATGCCCGTACTCGCGAGGGTGCGTTACAAGTGGAACTGGCTCAATATATTTACCGCTTGCCACGCTTAACACGTGCTTGGACCCACTTGGCACGTCAGGTGGGCGGAGCAGCGGCTCGTGGTGGCCCTGGTGGTGTAGGACTACGCGGTCCTGGCGAAACCCAACTAGAAACCGACCGCCGGCTCATCCGACAGCGCATTACACAACTCAAGAAAGAGCTGGAACATGTACGCAGCCATCGCCAGCAGTACCGGCGACATCGCAAAGAGCAGGGTATGCCCGTTATCTCCTTAGTAGGTTACACCAATGCGGGCAAATCTACCTTGCTCAATACGTTGACACATGCTGGTGTATTGGCTACGGATATGCTCTTCGCAACGTTGGATCCAGTTACGCGGCGGCTGATTCTGCCAGGGGGTAAGGAAGCATTGCTCACTGATACAGTAGGCTTTATTCAGAAGCTACCCACACAGCTTGTCGCTGCCTTTCGCGCTACACTAGAAGAAATCGGCGAAGCCGATCTGATCCTCCATATTGTTGACATAACACATCCTAACGTACGGGAACAGGTGCATACGGTAGAGCAGGTGTTGCGGGAGATAGGTACGGCAAACAAACCCGTGTTAGTTGCCCTGAATAAAATTGACCTGCTCTCGGATCCCCGAAAAGCAGAATTAGTCACTACGCAGTTCCCCAACGCGGTAGCTATCTCCGCGCTATACGGTCAAGGGTTGGACAACCTCTTGCGGCAAATCGAGCGCATGCTGACACAGCAGATGGTACAGGTGCGCGCACGTGTACCCTATGCGGCAAGCGAATTGGTGGCGCTATTCCATAGGCACGGGATTGTTACGCAAGAGCGCCATGGCCAGAATGGCATCCTCATCGAAGGCAAACTCCCGCCCGGCCTGATGGGACGTTTCGAACCGTATCTTGAATAAGGCGTCTGGAAAATGAAACCAGTGCCTGAGGGTACCTTCTCAGGCACTGGTTTCACATCTCTGATGAGCGCGAAAGCGCTCACTACTAGTCCCTTTTTACTTCGTGTTTGCTCTTACCTGTTCGGCAATGGCATCTCCGACTTGATAGGTCAGCGCATTTCCGCCGAGGTCATACGTTCTGGGACCGTACTGCAACACTTGCTCCACAGCTTGCTCTATTGCCTGCGCAGCATCTACCTCACCGAGGTGTTCCATCATCATCGCTCCAGCAAGGACAGCAGCCATGGGATTGGCTTTCTGCTGGCCCTTATAGCGCGGCGCTGAGCCGTGGATGGGCTCGAACATCGAGAGGCCCTCCGGATTGATATTGGCGCCCGGAGCCAAGCCCATTCCTCCCTGAATGGCTGCCCCCAAGTCCGTAATAATATCCCCGAACAAGTTTGGCGCCACGACGACCTGGTAGTGCTCCGGCCTGCGGATAAACCACATAGTAACAGCATCTACCAGGTTGTACTCATATTCGATGTCAGGATAATCCCGGGCAACGCGTTCAAAGCATTCGCGCCAAAACTCGTAAATATCAGGCATGGCATTCACTTTATCTACCCCTGTAACGCGTTTCAGCCCCTTACGGCGTGCGAGCTCGAATGCGTAGCGAATAACGCGTTCGCAACCCCGTCGGCTCAGCACTCCGATCTGATAAGCCAGCTCCTCCTGGGGCTCAACTCTCACCGATACATCGAAATATGCGGAGTACAGCCTACGATGCATCGCACCATGTATGGTGGCTTCGCCCTCGCGAACCCGCCCGCCTACGCCACTATAGAGATCCTCAGTGTTTTCACGCACGACATAGAAATTGATATCCGCCGCCGTCTTGTCTCTCAGCGGGGTATCCGCACCACGCAACAGTTTCACCGGGCGTAGGTTGACGTACTGGTCAAAATAGGTACGGAGCTTTAACACGATGCCGCCCAATGTCACGCGCTCTGAGACGCGAGGATCACCCAGCGCTCCCAGAAGGATAGCATCCGTTTCCGCAATGCGACGCAGAGCCTCGTCGTCCACGACCTTGCCAGTCGCCAAATAGTGCTCCGCACCGAAGGGAAACTCGATCCACTCGCAACGAAAATCAAAGACTCGCCCCGTTGCTTCGAGAACTTTTTTCGCTTCCGCAATCACTTCTGGGCCAATGCCATCACCCGGAATCACGCTAATCGTATAATGTCGCATACCGCCGCTTACTCCTTATCAGTTTTCTGATAACGCTGTGCAGCACGCCGCAGTGCCTCTACCACGGGCAGTTCTTGCCCGGACAGAAAGCGCACCATGCCGCCTCCCGAGGTACAGACGTACCCCATGCGCTCCAATACACCGAACTTTGCCCCAGCAGCGACACTATCTCCGCCACCGATTACTGAGTATCCAGGTGCATCGGCAATCGCTTTCCATAACTTTTCAGTCCCTACTGCGCTCAAAGGATCCTCATAGATGCCGGCTGGCCCGTTCACGAAAATAGTGGCGGCTTGCTGTATCACTGTGATATAACGAGCGATAGTCTGTTGCCCGATATCCACAATAAGGCGCTCTGTAGGCAAATCCTCCAATCCAATTTCTTTTCGCCCTTGATCATCTATCGCCACATCTATGGGGTAGAGGATCTTGTCCCCATAGCGCTGGAGGAGCTGTTGTGCCCTCGCGACAAAGGGAGTCAGCCCTTTTTCATGGATGATACGCTCCGTCGGCTCTCCCAGCGCATACCCTTTAGCCAGAAGCATCACTTCGCCATTCAGTCCCGAGGTCAAGACATAATCCGCGGTGCCCTCACTCAGAACCTGTTCCATCATGCTAAAGGCATCAGCAATGCGCGCCCCACCCAAGACATACACGCAAGGATGCTTCGGGTTCTCCTTCACGCGCACAAGGGCGCCAAATTCCTCGATAAAGAGCCGCCCGCCTGCCGAAGGCAACACCTCCGCAAAGCCAACTAACGATGGTGTATAACGATGAGCAGCAGCAAACGCTTCGCACACGTAATAGTCTGCCAGCGGAGCCAAGTTGCGCACCAACCAGGTCTTGGCAAGTTGCTCCGGGGTCAATTTCACAAATTGAACGAAGGTGGATACTTCTTCAGTCAGATAACGAACATTGTTCAAGAGCAGTAAATCCCCTGCTCGTAGTTCTTTCACTCGCTGCAAAGCCGCTGGCCCTACGATGTCGTCAATGAATGCCACAGGCCGGCCGAGCAATTCCGCAAGGCGCTGGGCATGAATCTCCAAGGGAATGAGATTGTGATAATCCTCGATATCCCCTTGATGAGCAAGCATCACTACGCGTGCCCCTGCTTCCGACAATTCCTTAATCGTGGGCAGGCTTTTGCGAATGCGGTTGTCATTAGCCAAACGACCCGTCTTGTGGTCAATAGGAGAATTGATGTCCACGCGCAGGATAACGGTCTTGTCATGGAAATCAAAATCATCTAATGTGAGGATCCCAGCTTCCACAACACTCCTCCCAAGAAGAACTTAGCGTCCCGGTTTGAGCCCTAGGTATTTGTTCGTTAGTCCCACAGCCTCCAAACGGTCGGTCTGCATGACCATGCAAGCCCGCACGCCATCAATGGTTTCTGGAATGGTTACTGCCTCTTGAGGGATGTTGATAGCAAACATCACATCATTACCGGAAAAACCAATACATTCTTCCCACACCGCAATTTCGTACATATCGCTGCGCTTGTTGCCCAAGTGCCGCGCATATTGGAAAAGGGCTGTATTCGAAGTAAAGCCATCAGCGAGACGGACAACGCGGATGCGCGGATGTTCCCGGAACGTTTCCAGCAAAGCCTCTTTGCTCACGGTTTTCTTCGGTGTGGCTACGATATTGATGATATGTCCATGGGTAACCGGGGTGTGCACCAAAAGGCCAGTGGCTTGTACATGGGGCATAATATGCATCAGGTCTACTGCCTGGTGGCTCGGTACTGCATCTGGCCGAAGCAAGTCTACATAGCCACGGTGAGTATCCCCGGGATCAGCCACGCGGCGGATAATGGTAATGGCTATCTTCTCCACACCCACCATACGATCCAAAGCATCTACGGCGCGAATCAGGCCGGTGGTATTGCAGGAAGTAAGTTTCAAAAACCTCTGGCCGATGCCTTTTTCATAGTTTGCATATCCATGGAAGAAGACATCGGCAACCTCATCTTTTTCGCCACCTTGGAAAATCGCCTTTACTCCGTGCTTGAGGTATAGTTCCTTATTCTTGATGCCTATTCCGCCTGGTGCCGCATCCAGGACGACGTCTACCTGATCCAGCAACTCTTCGAAAGTGCCCGAGACAGGGATCCCGAGGGCATCAAACTCGGGCTTGCGTTTGGCATCCACGAGGAAAAGGCGGTAGGGCATACCGCTCTCGTAAAGAGCGCGAATAGGCAGCGTGGGAGCGACATCGGCGACTCCTACCAATTCCATATCTTCCTGTCGCGCCACGCCATCCGCTAGACGCGTACCAATCGTGCCATAACCTGCTACTGCAACTCTGACCTTACTCATCTGATAACCTCCTTTGCAACTATTCTGTCTTGAATCTACCACCTTACATTGAAGGCAATGCTACAATGAGCGGAAATAGCCGATAGCCAACTCCGCAGCAGTCTGGCTATCAGGCCAAGGAAGGATTTCGGCACTGATATAGCTTGCATAGCTTATTTTGCGTAATGCTGTCACTACCTCTTGGAAATTGATGTGACCCTGCCCTGGTGCGCGACGATTGCTATCCACCAGATGTACATAACCAAGACGTTTCCCCGCCAGTTCCAGCGCTTTGGGCAGGGACACTTCTTCGATATTCATGTGGAAAGTATCTGCCAACACAACCACGTTGTCCAGACCCACTTCATCTGCAAATGCCAGTGCTTCAGCAACAGTGTTCAGAAAATTGGTCTCGTAGCGGTTGATTGGTTCAATCGCCACACGCACCCCAACGGACTGGGCATATTCGGCGTAGCTACGGACTGCCTCCAGAGCCCACTTGCGCTGTTCAGCCTGCACAGCAGGTTCCTTGCTGAGCACCCCTCGCACCCCACCAATGATCAGAAATCCCTGCCAAGGAGCCAGAAAATCGAGGAGGCGTTTCATCCTTTCGCGCAGCCTTGCGTGCACCGCGGGGTCAGTGTTAGCCAGGGACAAGCCATCTGTGTAGTAGGATTGCCCCGTAGCCACGGCTGATAGTGCCAAACCTTTTTGGCGTAAGGCGCTGGCAATATGCCCCAAGAGGTCTTTCGACGGATCGAGCAAGCTCAGTTCTACCGCATCATATCCCAACTTAGCCGCTTGCTCTACGCCCAATTCCCAATTACCGGCAAAAAGCAATGGGGCAAAATTGGCTGGCAGTGGGGAAATGGCCATGCTGGTTTTGAACATCCTCATCTCCTCAGCAAACGAGCTGCCTTCTCCAAGACATAATGGGCTGCTTCCGCGATATGCTGCGGCGACATACCGTACTTGTGCAATAGTTCTGCATTTGTGCCACACTCACCATAGCAATCGCAGAGCCCAACGCGTATCATGGAGGTAGGCGCATGCTCTACGAGGACTTCTGCTACCGCGCTTCCCAAGCCGCCATATATGTTGTGATTTTCTGCGGTAACAATGCCTCTGGTCTCCTTAGCTGCCTGTATCACCGCTTCTATATCAATAGGCTTGATCGTGGGCATATGGAGCACGCGGGTGCTGATTCCTTCTCTTCCAAGAAGCTGCGCGGCCTCCACACACTGCGAGGTCATCATGCCACTGCCAATGAGGGTTACATCTGAGCCTTCTCGCACTTTCACCGCTCTTCCCAATTTGAACTGATAACCCTCAGGCGATACACGAGGCCAGACATCCCGCGTTGCGCGCAGATAGACTGGCCCAGGATAAGCGACAATCGCCCGCACCGCCTGCTCCATCTCGATGTCATCCGCGGGGTCTACCACAGCCATATGAGGGATTGCACGCATGATCCCCACATCTTCAACCGCTTGGTGTGTAGCACCATTATTGCCGCTGACAATACCGCTGTAAGCTCCGATGATTTTCACATTCAGCCGGCAATGGGCAACAGAGATAGCCACTTGATCACAGGCACGCCGTGAAGCAAAGACACCAAAAGTGCTGACAAAGGGGATTTTCCCCATCAAAGCCATGCCTGCAGCCACTCCCATCATATTCTGTTCGGCAACTCCCATTTGGAAAAAGCGCTCTGGAAATTCTTGAGCAAAGTATACCACGCGAGTAGAACTGGCCAAATCCGCATCCAACACGACAATGTTAGGATTTTGCCGTGCCAATTCTACCAGCGTGCGACCTAACGCTTCTCGTGCTGATTCTACCATGACTGACACTCCTTACTCTTGAGAACATCCCAATTCAGCGAGCGCTTGGGCTAGTTGTTCCTGATTGGGAGCCTTGCCATGCCATGCTGATTGGCCTTCCATGTACGAGACTCCCTTGCCTTTGACTGTATGAGCGATAACAATGTGGGGCTGGCCTTTCACTTCTTTTATTGTTTCCAGGGTAGTAATGAGCTGCCGCATATCGTGTCCGTTGACCTCTGCTACTGCCCAATTGAAACTGCGCCACTTGTCCGCAATGGGCGCTATCTCCATCACTTCTCTCAGGGGACCCATCAACTGCACGCCGTTGTAGTCCAAGATAACAGTGAGGTTATCTACCTTATAATGCGCAGCAGCTTCAGCGGCTTCCCAAATTTGCCCTTCTTGGTTTTCGCCATCGCCGATGAGACAATAGACATGAATCCCCTTGCCATCCAGACGCGCTGCCAATGCCATGCCCAAGGCTACCGACAAGCCTTGCCCCAGGGCACCTGTAGAGACTTCTACTCCCGGTACCAGATGCATATCTGGGTGCACTTGCAAACGGCTGTCAATGCGGCCAAATGTCTTGAGCCAGTCGATAGGGAAAAAGCCGCGCTCTGCTAGTGTAGCGTAGAGGCCTGCCGCACCATGGCCCTTTGACAGTACAAAACGATCCCTTTCTTCCCACTGCGGGCGCTGAGGGTCTATCTTCATAATATGAAAATATAATGCCGTGAGAATATCCGCTTCCGATAGCGAGCCACCTGGGTGGCCCACTCCTGCCTCGGAAATGGTACGCACAACGTGACAGCGGATCCTACGTGCGGTCTCTTCCAAATAACGGATTCGTTCTTCTGTAAGCAAAGTCATTGTGATACTTTTCCCCTTCCAGAATTGAGGGCATTGGGGGTTTCCCCCAATGCCCTCATATGCCATTGAAGGTTACCCGAGAAAACTACAGGCCAAGACGGCTGGCGTAGTCCATGATATTGCTCTTGTCCACCACCGTCGCCTGCGTCACGATCCGCTCCGGCACCGGCTTCCCATTGATGTAGTCAATCAGCGCCAAGATCGCATCACCAGCCTGCTTCCCTGGCCGCTGATCACACGATACCACCATCCGCCCTTCGTAAATCGCCTTCAGCGCATCGTTGTTGGCATCAAACCCACTCACCAACGTCTTGCTCAATCGCCCAGCCGCCTCCAACGCCTCGATCGCACCCAACGCCATCTCGTCGTTGCACGCCAATACCGCATCAATCTCCGGATACGTCTGCAGCAAGTTCTCCATCACCTGCATGCCCTTCGCACGCTGGAAGTCAGCCGTCTGCGATGCCAATACCTGGATGCCTGGATACTTCGCCAATACGTCATCTATCGCCTTCTTGCGGTCTATCGCCGTCTGCGAACCTGTGGCTCCCTCCAGGATCACCACCTTCCCCTTGCCACCCAGCTTCTGCACCATGTACTCCGCTACCAACGTCATCGCTTCATAGTTCTCTATGGCCGAGAAGGTGATCACCTTGCCACCAAAAGCCTTCGTGTTCGCCGTGGCTACGGGAATGCCCGCCTGATTCGCTCGCTCAATCACCGGCACAATGCCCGCCGAATCCACCGGCACCAAGACTATGCCATCTACTTTCCGCGCAATCAGGTCATCCACCAACCGCGTCTGCTCTTCCAGGTTGTTCGGCTTCGTCGGCGCTAAGTAAATCAACTCAATGCCATGCTCCTCAGCAACCTGCTTGGCACCCGCATACATCATATCCCAGAAGGGGTTGTTCAGCGCCTTCGTGACCAGAGCAAAGGTCAGCTTCTTTGGCGCTGCCGTGGGCGCAGGCGGAGCTGTCGGCTTCGCCGCTTCCGTCGGCTTGGGTGTTGGTGTAGGCACAGGCGTGGGCGTGGCTGCTGGTTGACAGGCTGACAAGCCAATGCCTACCGCCAGCAATATTGCGATCAGCAAGTAACTACGGTTGTTCTTGTACATATTTCCCTTTCCTCCTCCTTTTCAAATTACAAATTTGGGCACAGAAACTCGAAAAGTGAACCGCTTGGTTTATGGATTCTCACCCCCTTTCGAAGAATTTTGCGGCTATCTATCGCTTCATGCCGTCTTCTTCTTGATCCACATATCCAGCCAAACTGCCAACACAACCACTAAGCCAATGGCAAATTGCTGCCAAAGTGAGGAAATCCGCAACAGATTCATGGCATTCACCAGAACTGTCATGATCAACGTGCCGATAATCGTGCCTCCGATTCCACCACGTCCCCCCGTCATGCTCGTGCCACCCATCACGGGGCTTGCAATAGCAGGGAGCAGGAAGGGAGCCCCAATATCCTGGTCTACAGCATTGAGCCGCGCCGTCAAGATAATCCCACCTAATGCAGCTAACAACCCGCTGAGCATATAGGTGTAAATCAAAATACGATCCACGCGCAAGCCTGAAGCTTTGGCAGCATAGGGATTCGCCCCTACCGCGTAGATGCTCTTGCCCAGCGTGGTGTACTTCAAGAAGAGATAAACCACCAGTGCTACAGCGACCATGATCCATATCGGCACAGGAATGCCCAACAAGATTCCGCGCCCGATATAGCGGAATGCATTGGGGAAGCCAAAATAGGGAAAAGCACCCATGATCGCAAAAGCAAGGCCTCGACCTACCCAGAGCATGCCATATGTGGCAATGGCGGAAGGCAATTTGACTTTGGCAACCAGAATGCCGCTGACCAAACCACAGAGCAATCCGGAACCCAACGCGGATACAATCGCAATTGACCAATGCAGCTTCGTCTGGGTAAGCACATAACCTGCAATGATGCTCGCCAGCGTCACAACTGAACCTATGGAAAGGTCTATGCCACCTGTCAGCAGCACGATCGTCATGCCTGCCGAGATAATGATTTGAGGCGAAGCCTGGCGCACGATATTGATGAGGTTGCTGATTTTCAGAAAGTTCGGGTTGAGCACAGCGACAACCATGCTCAACAGCACCAGCGCTAGCAATCGTGAAAACCTAAGCAAAAAAGATTTTAATGTCATTTCCTGCCATCTCCTCCATGATCTTGCGCTATTTCTGCGCTCCGCCTTCTACCAGGACAGACAAGACAATGGCGCCGATCAGTACGGGGCCAATAATAGCCAGCTGGATGTAGGTCGGTATGCCCATCACATTCAGCCCATTTCTTAGGATGAGGATAAACAAGACGCCAATCACCGTTCCAATAGCTGTGCCACGCCCCGCGGCGAAACTCCCGCCCAAAACAACGGCAGAAAAAGCTTCGAACTCCATGCCTAAACCGACGGTTGGCTGAGCACACATATTGCGCCCTGTGATCACGATAGCTGCCAGGCCTGCCATGAGGCCGGCATAGACATACACTAGAGTCTTATACCACCAGGCTGGCTTGCCAGTGAGCACGAGCGCTTGTTCGTTGCCACCCAAGGCATAGACATAGACGCCAAAAGGTGTAAAGTTCAGCAAGGTGAAAGAGCATAGAAAAGCCAGGACAGATAACCACATGGGCACTGGCAAATGCAGAAATGTGCCGTTGCCCAGGTACCCTATGGACGCAGGCAATCCCCAAATCACATTCCCGTTGTTCATTCCCAGAGAAATCCCTGCCGCGATGCCCTGTGTGCCCAGAGTAGCAATAAAAGAAGGGATGTCCATCTTGGTAACAAAGAAGCCATTCAACAAACCACACAAGCCCCCCACGATGAGGCTGAGCAGCAAGGCTACCGGGATAGGCAGCTTGGCATAAGCCAGAGCCCAAGCCATCACCATACCCGCCAGGGTCATCACGGCACCGACCGAAAGCTCAATGCCACCAGTGATCTTGACTACGATGACGCCCATGCACAGGATCATCAAGATGGAACCTTGCGTCAGGAGATTGACAGCATTCTTCAGGGTGAAGAAAGCTGGGGCAAAGCGAGCAAAGAACAGGATCATGCCCAGCAATACCCACACTACTGTTGGGACTTGACGAAGGAGTGTTTTCCGTGAACCTGGACTCATTTGCATGCTTTCGCTCCCATAGCACAGCGGATAATCTCTTCGGCATCTGTACCGCGTGGGAACTCGCCCACGATAGAGCCCTCATGCATCACATAAATGCGGTCGCTCATCCCCAAAATTTCTGGCAACTCCGAGGAGATCATCAAAATCGCGTTTCCCTCGTTAGCCAGTTGATCCATAAAAGCGTGGATTTCCGCTTTAGCGCCCACATCAATGCCACGAGTTGGCTCATCAAAGATAAAGATTTTAGGCCCAGTACAAAGCCACTTAGCCACCACTACTTTCTGCTGGTTGCCTCCGCTCAGATACTGTACCTCACGAGCCAAGTCAGGTGGAGAGACTCGCAGTTGCTTTACGTATTTCCCTGCTTCCAGTTGCTCCTTCTTGGGGTTCAAAATGCCACGAGGGAACAACTGCTTCAAGCTCGCCATCACGACGTTGGTTTGCAGCGGGAGGATGGGAAAAATCCCATCGCGTTTGCGATCCTCGGGCAACAATCCGATACCCATCTCCACGGCGCGCGGTGGATCAATATGGTCTACTTTCTTCCCCATAACCTCGATGGTGCCGGCAGTGCGAGGATCCAAGCCAAAGATAGCGCGTGCCGTTTCCGTGCGACCAGAACCAACCAAGCCAGCCAGGCCAACGATCTCTCCAAAACGCACTTCGAAAGAGACATCGCGCAATTTGTCATGGGTACAAAGGCCTTGAACGCGCAAGGCCACCTCACCTGGCTGGCAATAGCGGCGTGGGAAGAGGTCTTTGATCTCCCGACCTACCATCATCTTGATCACTTCATCCGCATTGGTCTCCGCAACTCGCCGCGTGCCAATGCGCTGACCATCGCGCAAGACGGTTACCCGATCTCCGATAATGAACAACTCTTCCAAGCGATGGGAGATGTAGATGATGCCCACGCCGCGGGCTTTTAGCCGACGGATGGTTTCGAAAAGCTGCTCGATCTCACGAACGGTGAGGGCAGAGGTTGGCTCATCCAGCACCAGGATGCGCGCTTCCTGGGAAAGGGCTTTGGCGATTTCCACCATCTGTTGCTGGGCGACTCCCAGCTCCATCACCGGAAGGCGCGTGTCTATGGGTACGCCCATGGACTCCATCAGGCTGTGAGCTTCCTGATGCATGACTCGCTTGTCCAGAAAGAACCCAGCGCGCGTTTTCTCACGCCCCAAAAAGATGTTCTCGGCAACGTTACGGTACGGGACCAGCGTAAATTCCTGGTATACCATAGCAATGCCATGTGCCTTCGCTAGGGCCGGATTCCAATGTGCCTGTACCTCGCCATCAATGACGATTTCCCCGGCATCCCGTTCGTAGGCACCAGCGAGAATCTTCATCAGGGTAGACTTTCCAGCGCCATTCTCACCGACCAGTACATGCACCTCACCCGGGTACAAGTCCAGGTCTACCTTATCCAGGGCCTGAACCCCTGGGAATGCTTTGCTGATGCCTCGCATTTCCAGCAGCGGTCTATCCTTTGCCAGCACAGATCCTCCTACCATGAGTTTATGTTTACATAACGATTTCTAACCCTAGTGGCGCGCCCTACATTTGGAAGACCACTTTGAGCGCATCCTCTTCAAACGACTTGTCAATCGCTTGCTGCGCCTGATCCAACGTAAAGCGGTGCGTGATCAGCTTTTCGAAGGGAAATTCGTGGCGATGGCGGTACATCATTTCCATAGCAACGTAGTAGCCATCGTGGGGGTGGTTGGTATTGCCAAAGAGCAGGACATTCTTGGCAGCGATATGGCGGTGCACATTCAGGGTTACGGTGTTGCCGGTGTCCACAAAGTTGCCCGTTTCCAAATATGTACCGCCACGGCGTAACATCTCCAAACCTACTTTGAGCACCTCAGGACGCCCCACGTTCTCCACGACTACGTCTGCGCCACGTCCTTCCGTCTCATCGCGAATGATTTGTACCAATTCTTTGTCAGAGAGTCCTTTGACATTGATGCCCATGTCGGCGCCAAACTGCTTGGACAACTCTAGTTTCATATCGCTCTCATCGAGGGCGATGATCTTGCCCGCGCCGAGCAGGCGTGCCTTCGCCACCATCATCATACCCACTGCACCCACGCCTTGGACCACCACCGTATCCCCAAAATGGAAGCCTTTGCCTGCGTACGCGGCATATTCCTTCGCGCGGTCCAGCAGCGCGGTTACGACAAAGAGTTCGGTGAGGCAAGCGTATTCCACGGACAGGTATTCCGGCACTTTGTATACCCACGCTTTGGGGGGCAAATACATGTACTCAGCCCAACCACCGACAATATACGGAAATTGGTCAGAGCGATAGGTCATGCCTATGCCCTGGTGTTTCGCGCAGTATGGATAACCGTGCACGTGGCGGCAATACCAGCATTCGCCGCAGATCACGTTGGGGCAGTTCGTGACTCGATCGCCGACTTTTAAATCCTTGCCGCTGTACTCGATCTCCGAACCTTTGCCGTTCATCTCCACCACAATGCCGGCGTTCTCGTGGCCATGCACGCAGGGAAACACCATGTCCTGCTCTGCTTCTGTACCCCCGTAAAGGGTCAATTCTCCCTTATAGGCATGCTTGTCTGTGCCACAAATGCCGGACATTTCCATCTTGACAATGACTGCTCCTGGCTCCAGGTGATCAGGGTAGGGCAGTTCCTGCACCTCGATTTTCCCAGGTGCTACCATCACGGCTGCTTTTACTTTCTCTGGCATGTTTTTCTCCTATGTCCGAAAAGTAGTGTGATCATGCAGCGCTCTAAGTAGTGCCTATCATGGCGGGTAGGCAACTGTGTATAGGTGTTTGCCACCCTTTGTGGGCCCCTTCAGCAGTGCCTCAATTTCTTCCGGAGAGCGCTGGGTCAGTTTCTCAGCGGGCGGCAGCACCCCGGCCGGGTAACGTGCCATGATGTCATTGATCAACTTCTCCAGGTAGTCCAAGATGGCATAAAGCCCCGGCTTTGCCTTGTCCATGTCTGCCAGCGTGGCACAGCCTACCACGCCTTCGGGCGTAGCAATGACCTCGATCGTGGAAGCGCCGACATGCTGCCAGAAGGGGATGGGGAGATCGTACGCTGAGCCGGACATGTCAATGTGCCCAGGGGGCATGAGGCTTTCACCCTTGGTGTCTACGGCGTCCTCCATCTTGATCATTTCAGGGAACAAGGCTAGCGAGTAGGAAGTTTCGCATTCATCGGCATGGATAAAAGGAGTTTCAAAAGGCCCACCGTGTTTCTTGTCGCGGATGTGCGGCTTGATGGTGAACCACCAGTTCACGTTGATCAGCAATGCCGGCACCTGATACTTTTTCGCCCACTGATGCATGGCTACGGGAATCGCATAATCCTGGCCATGACCATTCAGCAGGATCTGCTTGCGGAAACCGGTATTCCAAAGGCCGGCGATGACCGCACGCAAGTAGGCAATAAAAGTCTCTTCGGGGACGACAATGGTACCCGGCATCCCTAAGTGGTGGAAAGGATGGGAGCCGTACCAAAGAGGTTGTGCTACCGTACAACCTGTCTTTTGCGCGACCAGTTCCGCCATACGGGTAACAAGAAAGGTATCTTCGCCTGAGCAGGCATGGGGTCCATGGTTTTCCGTGCTGCCAATGGGCACGATGATCAAATCATTTTTCTTCAGCCGCTCTTCGATCTCCTTGCCGGTCATATTCTGCAGGTAGATACCGGTTGCCCGATCCATGTGCCCACCTTCTGGTGGGAGCTTCCATTTTTCCATTGCTTCGATGCTCCTTTCTTATCCTTTTGTGTTGATGCCATTATTTAATCCTCAGGCAAATCGAGGAATTGCAACAATCGCTCTTTGACAGCGTGGATATGTTCTGCCATGCGCCGACTGGCTAACTCAGCATCTCGCTGGAGCAGGGCTTCCACGACGCGACGGTGCTCCTCTGCCGAAGCCCGCACGTTTTCCATAGAGCGCAGCGACAGCACGCGCTCGCGGTGGATGAGCTCTTGAACGCTCTCCATCATCTTGATGAGCCAATAATTTTGGGCGTGTTCGATGAGAAATGAGTGCAAATCAATCTCGGTTTGGAGGAATGCATCGAGGTCTCCACGCTCGGTAGCAGCAGCGTTTTCCTCATAAAGACGCTTCAAGCGGGCTAATTCGTCATCCGTGAGCGCGAAGGCAGCTTTTTTTACCGCATGGCTCTCCAAGAGTTCACGCAGTTCGAACAGCTCTTCCAAATCGCGTTTGGTGATTTCTGTGACAAAAAAACCAACGCGAGGCACTATGCGCAACAGACCGTCTCGTTCCAGTCTGAGCAATGCCTCGCGTATGGGAGTGCGGCTGATATTGAGCTGTTCAGCCAGTTCATCAATATGCAACTGGGCTCCGGGATCTATCTTGAGGGTGAGGATACTGTCTTTGATGACCCCGTATGCCCAATCCGTCAATGCTGCTGGTTTACCTCTTTGGACAGGAAGCTCAACCATCGAATTTTCCTTGTGATATATTATATACTATATATAGTATATCACATACTCCCAAATTTGTCAAATTTTGGAGAACGCCAGGTAAGTTCTGTCTTGGGGCAAATATTATGAGGTAACGATCTGGCTGAATACTGGCAAGTTAACCAAAGCCAAATTTGGCATCACAGAGAACTTGGGCCATAATATGTGAAAATTCTATGTTCTATCGGAGTGAAGACATGAAGACATATCAGGGGCTTGCTGCCTCGGGCGGCATCGCGATAGGCCCGGCCTACATCTATCTTCCAGAGGTGCAATGCGCACAGTTGCCCTGTGGTCCGGTCGAACCCGCGGCCGAACTTGCTCGACTCGAGCGAGCCATCGTTGAAGCCCAGAAGCAACTAGCCGCTATCTACGAGAAATCCGTCGCCGAAGTAGGGGAGGAGGCGGCAGCCATTTTTCTGGCGCATCAGGAATTTCTCTCCGACCCGGAATTGCTTGCCGAGGTGAAGCGGCAGATCCAGGAGCAGCATGCACCCGCGGAGACAGCGGTAGAAACTGCCTTTGAGATATACGCCCAGCAACTGGAGGCTCTGGAGGATGCGTACTACCAGGAGCGAGCCTTGGACCTACGCGACGTAAGCCGCAGACTGCGTCGCATCCTGGCAGGAGTGCAGGATCAGGAAACCCTGACTAACCTGACTTCTCCAGTCATTATCATTGCGCGCGACCTAACTCCGTCGGACACAGCGCAGATGAACAAGCGCATGGTGCTGGGATTCTGCACTGCCACGGGCGGCTTAACCTCACACACAGCGATTATTGCGCGTATCCTGGGCATCCCCGCCGTGGTGGGCATCGGCGAAGACATCCTGAACGTGCAGCCTGGTGCGCCATTGATCGTGGATGGCCATGAGGGAATCGTGCTGGAAAACGCGGATGAGGACACGATGACAAAGTACAAAAAGCAGCGGGATGCAGAAGCAGAGAGACAGAGGAAGGAAAAAGCGGCTGCACATAAGCCAGCAGCCACTGCTGATGGCCATCGTGTGGAGGTTGTCGCAAATATCGCCGATGCCGCATCAGCGCAAATCGCCCTGGACTTTGGTGCTGAAGGGGTAGGGTTGTTCCGCACCGAATACCTGTTCCTGAACCGCCAGAGCGTTCCTACAGAGGAGGAACAATATCGGGATTACCGCGCGGTAGCGGATGTGCTGGGCAATCGTCCTCTGATTATCCGCACCCTGGACATCGGCGGCGACAAGCAACTCCCTTATCTGAACATAGGACAAGAAGCCAACCCCTTCCTCGGCTGGCGTGCCATCCGCCTTTGTCTGGACAATCCGCATATCTTCGAGCCCCAGCTCCGTGCCATCCTGCGCGCCAGCGTGGAGCGCAACGTACAGATTATGTTCCCCATGATCGCCACACTGGAAGAAGTACAGCGTGCCAAGGAGGTCCTGGCACGAGTGCAGGCACAACTCGCCCAGGAAGGAGTCCCCTTCGATCCTCACACGCAAATTGGGATTATGGTGGAGGTGCCCTCGGCAGCGCTGATCGCCGATATATTGGCTCCGGAAGTGGATTTCTTCAGCATCGGCACGAATGACCTCATCCAATACACTATGGCCTGCGACCGGGTCAACGAAAAAGTGGCTTACCTATACGATCCCTTGCACCCGGCGGTACTGCGCCTGATCCAGCATGTGATTCAGGCAGCCCATCGCGTAGGGAAATGGGTGGGCATGTGCGGGGAAATGGCTGGCGATTTGGAGGCTATCCCCATATTGTTAGGGTTGGGGCTGGACGAGTTCAGCATGAATGCTCCAACTATCCCGGCAGCAAAAAGTCTGATTGCTTCCTTGACCCTGCCGCAAGCACAGGAAATTGCCCAGACCGCGCTGAGCAAGAGAACGGCTGAAGAAGTGCGGGATTATCTGCGCAGCCTAGGCCTTGCACAGCAGTAGGCGATACCACGTTCATTACATAATATTTTGGGCATTCTCTCGCCCCAAGATTGCCCTGACCGTTCTTCTTGCCATGTCTATGACATAATTTCAGCGAAATTGAAGAACATTTGCAGTATCAATATGACATAATAAGAATAGCCCATGCGCTGCTACTGGAATGGCTTTCGCGTAGAGTATCTAGAGAGTACAACAAGCGCTGACCTCCAATGCACAAATTGTGCAGAGGGCGAATGCAGCCCACAGATCCGACGCGCGGATTACGAGAGCGCTGAGCCTTGTTATTGAAGCGCGAGGAGAAACGGAGCATCTCGCAGTAGCCAGGGAAAGCAATCACAACGATGCTTACTCTTTTGCGATAGACCCAAGGTAACAAGATCCTCTCCAACGCCTTCGTATACGGATTCGCAAGAGAAGCAGTATCCATTGCCATGAAGCCGCCTATTCCATTTACATAAATCAATCTTACAAGGGCGTCAGAATGTGCGAAAAACTAAGGGTTGAATTTCGCACTATGAATCTTATGTATACTAAAGCATGGGTTTTCCAGGAACTGCCAAGGGATTGCCAGCACCATAGGCAAGAACCTATTGGCATAGCCTCGTGGGTAAGGCACATGCCGTCCAAGTGATACGAGATACTTTGCTGCCTCTCCGTTTTTCTTCGCTTTGCTCAGGGCAATGCTCAGGATCAGGCTCAACATGACCCAAGGTACATCGCCGCGCAGCATCAGCCGTTAACGAATGCCCAAGAACATGCTACGCCAATATTCGTTTATTCGTTCCCATATTTATTCGTTGATGGCCCGCTTGACCTGTTGCTTGCCGTTGTCGCATTCATGTGATAAAATGAGTATTGTGAATCGCAGAGATTTCGCCTGCTTTTCTGTTATGTCAAATGTAGTCGTCTATCCCCTAGCGAGGAAGGGGATGATTACTCCCCTGCCCCGTTTGAGCATTGGATGATGTTCTGTTATGAAAATGCTTGAGGAGGAATATGAATAACTGGCAGAAATGGGCCATTGCCGCCCTGTTGATTGTCCTGTTGACTACCACGGCATTCGCCGCTGGCTTTGGCGTAGGCCGCTATGTCGTGCCGCCCTACCTATACCCGACCCAAAGGACTGCCGAGAAGCAACAAGAACAGTTACGGATCTTTTGGGAAGCATGGCAAATTATTGAGGACAAGTTCTACTCCGAAGAGCCCCTCGATTTCAAGTCCATGGCCTACGGCGCGATCCGTGGCATGGTGTCTTCCCTGGGAGACCCTCACACGGTGTTCCTCACGGCAGAGCAAGCCAATGTATTTCATGAGGACCTCGAGGGCGAATTCGGGGGCATTGGCGTGACAGTCAATATGACCGAAGAAGGATATTTGCAGGTAGTCAAACTCATCCCTGGTGCACCCGCTGAGAAGACAAGCCTGAAGCCTGGGGACATTATCCTAGAAGTAGACGGCAAATCCATCCAAGGCTTGGACATGGCACAAGCAATCAGTCTGATTCGTGGGCCAAAGGGCACGCAAGTGCGGCTGCTAATCAAGCACCCTGAGGGAGAGACGGAAGAAATTACCATCACGCGTGCAATCGTGGAAATCCCCACGGTCGAGAGCCGCATGCTGGATCACAATATCGCCTATCTCCGTCTGTGGGAATTCAACGCGCGGGCTACCGCCCTCGTGCGCGAAAGCCTCAAGGAACTGCTGGGGAAGAATCCCTCTGGGCTTGTCCTCGATCTGCGTGGCAATCCAGGCGGCTATCTGCACATCGTCGTGCAAATTGCGAGCGAATTCATCCCCGAAGGAACGGTGCTCATTGAGCGCAATAGCAATGGCCAGGAAACTAGACACTCCGTCTCGGGCTTGGGCATCGCGACCCAAATACCCCTAGCCGTGTTGGTGGATAAGGGCAGTGCTAGCGCAGCGGAGATCCTCGCCGGCGCGATTCAGGATCACAAACGCGGTGTCTTGATTGGAGAGCGGACGTTTGGCAAGGGTTCGGTGCAGATCACCGAGCGTCTGAGCGATCAATCTGCGTTGCAGGTAACCATCCAACGCTGGTATACGCCGGCAAACCGAGCGATCGAGGGACAAGGCCTAACCCCGGATATCGAGGTTGGCATCACGGCGGAAGACTGGCAAGCCCAGCGCGACCCGCAACTGGAGCGCGCCATTGCTTACCTGCTTTCCCAGGCACCATGAGCGAGATCAAAGTTATTGCCACCAACCGCAAAGCCTATCACGACTACTTCCTGCAGGATACCCAGGAAGCGGGCATTGCCCTGACCGGCACGGAGATCAAGTCAGTGCGGGCAGGGCGCGTCAACCTACGCGATAGCTATGTGCAGATACGCAATGGCGAAGCGTGGTTGATGAACGTGCACATTGCCCCCTACGCCGCGGGCAGCAGGGAGAACCCCGACCCGCGCCGTGACCGCAAGCTACTGTTGCACCGCCGTGAGATCGCTCGGCTGCAGAACGCAGTGCAGGAAAAGGGCTTTACTATCGTGCCGCTGCGGCTGTACCTGAAAAATAACCGCGCCAAAGTAGAAATCGCCCTAGCACGGGGGAAAAAATTGTACGACAAGCGCGAAGCACTCGCCAAGAAAGAAGCACAGCGCATAATGGAGCAAGAACTCAAAAGACGGCGCTGAGTCCAAGTTTTCCGTTGTCATTCTCCACAATTTGCCATTTTTCCGCATATATAGTATAATTTTTATCGCTTGGGGATGACAGGTCTCGACGGGGAGGGCTGACTCGAGACTGCAAGCTGAGGTGCCTCCACCTCGTAAAACAGGGGCAAAATACAAGTGCCAACACAGCACGAATGCCGGCGTATGCTTACGCCATGGCTGCATAAAGCGGACCTAGCGTAAGCAGACGCTTTGGCCACTACGAGTGGCCACGTCCATCCCGCTCTCGCTTCCGGTGGAGTGGGGTCGGGCGTCATAGGAACCGGAGTGCGGTCGCCCCCATGCTGATAAGGGCGGCCTAAGCCCCTCCAACGAGGGGATCAGCTGGCTCCATGGCAACTCCGTCGGTTGAGGTGCATGGAGCGAGAACAAAAAGCCGACTAAGCTTGTAGGATGTCTCCAGTCGAACTCTTCGGACGCGGGTTCGATTCCCGCCATCTCCACTGTTTGGTGTGGAGCGATTGCCGCACAGCGGCAATATTTATCCCGTGGAGGGAACCCTGCTGTGGATGAGAAGCGCATCCGCCTCCCACCCAAAGGCAAGAGCAAAGATGAAATCCTGGCAACGATGAAAGCCCTCCGCCAGGAAGATGTCCCATGGCAACAAGGCCGCCTCTTCAGTCTGGTGTATTATGCCAGCGACGAAGTTACAGAGCTGGTGAAAGAAGCCTACTCCCTCTTCTTCTCTGAGAATGCACTCAACCCCACCGTTTTCCCCAGCCTGCGCCGCATGGAGACAGAAGTGGTGGCCATGGTTGCTGATTTGCTGGGTGGGGATGAAAACGTCGTGGGCAGTATGACCTCCGGAGGCACGGAGAGCCTCCTGATGACGGTGAAAGCAGCGAGAGAATGGGCACGCGTACATAAGCCAGACATTCAATCCCCAGAGATAGTGTTGCCCGTTACAGCCCATCCGGCTTTGGAGAAAGCAGCACACTATCTTGGACTGAGGACCATTCGCTTCCCGGTGCGCGATGATTTCCGCGCCGATGTAGAAGCAGCGCGAAAGGCTATCACCCCGCACACCATCCTTCTGGTCGGTTCCGCTCCCTCCTACCCGCATGGAGTGATAGATCCTATCGCTGAGCTAGCCCAACTAGCACAGGAACAGGGCCTCTGGTTTCACGTAGATGCCTGCGTGGGTGGAATGATGCTGCCGTTTATCCGTCGCCTGGGCTATCCTGTGCCAGATTTTGATTTTCAAGTGCCTGGTGTAACCTCGATATCCGCGGATTTGCATAAATACGGCTACACCGCTAAGGGTTCATCCGTGATCCTCTACCGCAATCGAGACCTGCGCCGCCATCAGTTCTTCGTCTATACCGATTGGCCCGGCGGTATCTATGCCTCGCCCACGATTGCTGGCACTCGGCCCGGCGGGCCCATCGCTGCTGCCTGGGCACTGATGCACTACTTAGGCGAGGAAGGGTACCTGGCTTTGGCAGACAGTGTGATGAAAACTGCCCTCACACTTCGCCAAGGGATCGCCGCTATCCCTGGACTGCGCATCTTGGGCAGCCCGGATATGAGCATCATGGCTATTGCTGCGGACAAATTGAACATCTACGAGATTGGCGATGAGATGGCTTTGCGCGGCTGGCACCTCGACCGGCAACAATTCCCTCCCAGCCTACACCTAACGGTTACGCCAGCTCATGCCCGCATCGCCGATCTTTTCCTACACGATCTAGCCGCCGCAGTGGAGGTGGCTAAGAAACCCAGCCTGCAGAAGATAGGAAGCAGCCTGGCGGTTACGCTTGCCAACGCCGCTGCCAGGCTGTTGCCAGAGAAAGTAGTCAGTCGGTTGATGTCCCGCGCGGGGGCATTCTTGGGCGGAAAAGGCACAGGATTGCCCCAGCGTTCGGCAGCGATGTATGGCATGATGGGCTCGCTGCCCAACCGCGGTGACTTACGCGAGCTCGTTCTCGATTTGCTGGACCGCCTGACCCGACCAGAAGAATAACTCGCCGCTCAGTACGCCTGACCCTGTCAGGTAGAAAGGAGCAAACAGAGATGAACATGCAGCCAGGGCGTGAGCAAACGCCCCAGCAGGTAGCGCTCGAGAAGCTGCCCCCACTTTCACTGCTGGTCAAGCTGATTTATGGTTCTGGCGAATGGAGCTATGCCAGCTATGGCACATTGCGCCAGATCTTCTATGCCATCTTCCTCACTGACGTGGTTGGACTCGATGCGCGCCTGGCTTCTGTTGCTGCACTGTTGGGCACTATCTGGGATGCGATCAATGACCCCATCGTGGGTGCCATCAGTGATAACTTAAAGACACGCTGGGGACGGCGACGCCCCTTTTTGCTCTTCTTCTCCATCCCCTTTGGACTGAGCTTCTTGCTCCTGTGGTGGGCACCTCCCTGGTCAAGCCAGATCGCGTTGATGCTCACGGTAATGCTAGCCTTCATGATCAGCGATACCATGCAAACTTTGGTTTCCGTCCCTTATGTCAGTCTCACCCCAGAGATTACCCCTGACTATGATGAACGCACCACCTTAGCCAGCTACCGCATGTTTTTCAACCTGCTGGCTTCGCTGATCACTGCCGTGTCGGCACCGATGATTGTGAAAGCTGTGCTGAGGGCAGGCTTCACCCAACAGCAAGGGTATCTCACTGTGGCGGCCTTGTTTGGTGGATTGGCAGCCTTGCCATTCCTGCTGATTTTCTTCGTGATACGGGAGCGTTTCGCGGAGCGCATCCGCGTAGTGGAGCCGGTTTCCCTACGCAAGATTGTGCAGGCGCTTTGGCGCAACATTCCCTTCCGCTTTGCCGTCGCAATCTACATGCTGAACTGGATTATCTTTGACTTGGTGGCGATGGTGCTGCCCTTTTTCCTGTTGTATTGGGTTGCTCAGGGCGATTTATTGGCTTCAATCAATCTCGGGGGCGAAAAAATTGCCCTGGAATCCGTAGTCCTGGGGCTATTGTTAATCACTGCGGTGGTTGCGTTGCCCTTGTGGAACTGGTTGTCCCACCGCTTCAGCAAGCGCAGTGCTTATCTCCTGGCAATGAGCGCTTGGGCAATCGTGCAGGCTTTTGTCTTGGTTATCCAACCTGGACAGATGGGCTTGATTGTCATGCTGGCAGTGCTAGCAGGAGTATGTGTTTCCGCTGCTCATGCGCTTCCAGACGCCATTTTCCCCGACGTGATTGATTGGGATGAACTATGTACACGCCGTCGTCGCGAGGGAATTTACTACGGCATCAAGAACTTTGTACGTAAACTGGCTGGAGCGCTCGCTATCTTCTTTGCGCTGCAAGTACTGGGCTGGTTTGGTTACCAGTCCCCGCCTAAGAATGCGATCCAATTCCAGCAAGCCCCCATCACTTTAACAGCCATCCGCATGTTAATTGGTCCTGTGGGGACATTTTTGCTCGCTACTGTCGCAGTAGTCACTTGGTTTTACCCCCTCACCCGCGAACGGCATGCGCGGGTGCAACGCCTGCTCGCCCGGCGGCGGCAGCTTCACAGTTGACCCCTCTTCTTTGACATCCCAGCCCAATAGCTTATAATACGCTCGCTTTTCGCATGACTGAACGGGGCTTATCCGTGTGCCAGGCGGATCTCTGAAAATCAACACAGGAGGAGAGGAATGGAACAAGCAATCCTGGGTGTTATTGGTGGTAGCGGTGTATACGATGTCGAGACATTGCAAGATGTCAAAGAAGTGCGCATCAAGACGCCATTCGGCGATCCAAGCGATGCTATTGTGCTGGGCACGTTAGCTGGCGTGCGGGTGGCTTTCCTGCCGCGCCATGGCCGCGGTCATCGCATCATGCCCAGCGAAGTGAACGCCCGCGCCAATATCTATGCCCTCAAGTCTTTGGGCGTGCAGTATATTGTCTCCATCAGTGCTTGCGGGAGCATGCGCGAAGAGATTGCTCCGCGACACATCGTGATCCCCGACCAAATCTTTGACCGCACCAAAGCCAGGCCGAATACCTTTTTCGGCAATGGGCTGGTGGTGCATATCAGCTTCGATGAGCCGTACTGCCCGGTTTTGAGCGAACTGGTGTATCAAGCGGTCAAAAAGACTGGAGCAACGGTGCATAAAGGTGGGACATTCATAGTGATTGAGGGCCCACAATTTTCCACCAAAGCCGAGTCGCGCATCTACCGGCAATGGGGCGTGGACATCATTGGGATGACTGCCCTACCGGAGGCGAAACTAGCGCGCGAAGCGGAGATTTGCTACGCAGCCATGGCACATGTAACAGACTATGACGTCTGGCACGAAACCGAAGAGCCGGTTACAGTTGCCATGCTCATTGAGAACCTGCTTGCCAACGCCGCAACGACCAAACAGGCACTCACCTACTTGGCGCCTCTGGTTGCCGCGCAAAAGGAGCGCACCTGCAAATGCGCTACTGCCCTATCGGCAGCCATCATTACCCAGCGCGATATGATTCCAGAGACGGTCAAGGCACAATTGGGATTGCTGCTGGACAAGTATCTCAAATAGGTTCGCGTAGCCTATTCTGCCTTTCCAGACAGCTTGGTCTTATTCCCTCCCCTGCGCCACTCTTGTGATGACTACACGAAGGTTAAGCGGCCCTAGACAACACCTTCTTCAAAAACTGCCCTGTGTACGAATGCGGCATCTCCGCCACCTGTTCCGGTGTGCCCTCCGCAATCACCCACCCGCCTGCGTCCCCTCCTTCTGGCCCCAGATCTATGATCCAATCCGCACTCTTGATCACATCCATATTGTGCTCAATGATGATCACTGTGTTGCCAGCATCTACCAGCCGGTTCAACACTTGCAACAAGCGGGCAATGTCTGCAAAATGCAACCCGGTCGTCGGCTCATCCAAGATATACAGGGTACGCCCCGTTGCTTTCCGCGACAATTCTCGCGCCAGTTTCACGCGCTGCGCCTCACCGCCAGACAGCGTGGTCGCTGGCTGGCCGAGACGGATATACCCCAAGCCCACATCATACAGGGTTTGCAACTTGCGCCGGATGGGCGGGATATGCTCGAAAAAGCGCAGGGCTTCATCTACGGTCATGTCCAGCACATCGGCTATGCTTTTGCCCTTGAACTTGATTTCCAATGCCTCGCGGTTGTAACGCCGGCCATGACAGACCTCACAGGGAACATAGACATCGGGCAGGAACTGCATTTCGATGCGGATAATGCCATCGCCTTGGCAAGCCTCACAACGACCCCCTTTGACGTTGAAGGAGAAACGTCCCGGACGATAGCCGCGCATCTTGGCTTCGGGTAAAGAGGCAAATAACTCACGAATAGGCGTGAATACGTTGGTATAGGTGGCGGGGTTGGAACGCGGCGTGCGCCCTATGGGAGATTGGTCAATATCCACCACTTTGTCCAAATACTGGATGCCACGGATGCCCTGGTGTGCTCCGGGGCGGACCTTGCTGTGGTAAAAATGCTGTGCGAGGGCTTTGTACAATACCTCGATAATCAGGCTCGACTTGCCTGAGCCGGACACCCCGGTCACACACACGAACTTGCCCAATGGGATGCGCACGTTGATTTGCTTGAGGTTGTTCTCTGCTGCCCCCAGGATCTCCAATACCTGACCATTCCCCGGACGGCGTTGCTTGGGCACAGGCACGGATTTTTCGCCGCGCAGGTACTGTCCCGTAATCGAATCTGGACAAGCCATGACATCTGCCAATGTCCCTGCAACTACTACCCGGCCACCCATCTCCCCCGCTCCAGGACCGAGGTCAATAATGTAATCCGCTGAGCGGATGGTTTCCTCATCATGCTCGACGACGATGAGCGTATTGCCCAGGTCGCGCATACCAATCAGGGTATCAATCAAGCGGCGGTTGTCTCGTTGATGTAAGCCAACGCTGGGCTCATCCAGAATATAGAGCACTCCCATCAAACGCGACCCAATCTGCGTCGCCAGACGGATGCGCTGTGCCTCTCCTCCCGATAAAGTCGCTGCGGTGCGGTCCAAGGTCAAATAGTCCAGCCCCACATCCACCATGAACTTGAGACGGGACCTGAGCTCCTTGAGGATCTGGTGCGCAATAGCCTGCTCACGTGGGGAGAGCATTGAGGGGAGATGGTCCACCCACTTCATCGCCTCAGCCACAGAAAGTGCCGTTACTTCCACAATGGATTTGCCTGCCACGGTCACGGCTAGGCTCTCCGGCTTCAGGCGCTTGCCTTTGCACACAGGGCACGGTCTGGTAGACATGTAGGACTCAATCAAGGCACGGCTGTAATCGGAGGTCGTCTCCTGATAACGCCGCCGCAAATTGAGGATGACGCCCTCGAAAGTGGTCTCGTACTCGCGCAGATAGCCATAGCGGTTGCGATAGCGCAGCGTGATCACCTTATCCCCAGAGCCATAGAGGAGGACATCCAATTGCTGGGGCGTCAAGTCTTGAATGGGCGTCTCCATCGTAAAGCCATAGTGCTCGGCTACTGCTTCCAATAACTGCCCCATATAGCTGTCTTCCTCGGCGTTACGTGCCAGGTTCCAGGGGCTTGGCGCCAATGCACCTTCGCTGAGCGACAAAGTTTTGTCCGGAATCACCAGATCCGGATCCAGTTCGAGCAAGGTGCCCAAGCCTGTACAAGCAGGGCAGGCTCCATGAGGGCTGTTAAAAGAAAACGTGCGGGGCTCAATCTCGGGCAGGCTGATGCCACAATAGCCACAAGCGAGGTGTTCCGAATAGAGGTACTCCGTGCCGTCTTCCAGTACGACCTTAGCCATGCCCCCACCCAATTTCAGCGCTGTCTCCACTGAATCTGCTAACCGCAGCTGATCTGTGCCCGTCTCCGGGTCCTCTGGGTTCTGGATCACCAGGCGGTCCACCACAGCCTCGATGGTGTGCATTTTGTAACGGTCCAGCACGATGTCTTCGTTCACATCGCGTATTTCCCCATTCACCCGCACGCGCACCAGCCCGGAGCGTCGTATATCCTCGAAGACGCGCCGGTGCTCGCCTTTGCGGTCTTTGATCAACGGCGCCAGGATCATGATGCGGCTGCCCTGGGGCAAAGCCAGCACCGCATCCACGATTTGCTGGACGCTCTGGCGGGCAACGACTCGGCCGCATTGCGGACAATGGGGAATGCCCACACGTGCATAGAGCAGGCGCAAGTAGTCATAGACTTCGGTAATAGTGCCTACGGTGGAACGAGGGTTGTGCCCTGCGCCCCGCTGGTCAATGCTGATGGCTGGCGACAAGCCTTCAATGGAATCCACATCGGGCTTCTCCATGAGGCCCAGGAATTGGCGGGCATACGCCGAGAGGGATTCTACGTAGCGACGCTGTCCTTCGGCGTAAATCGTGTCAAAGGCTAATGAGGACTTGCCAGAGCCAGAGATGCCGGTGATGACGACAAACTTGTCTCGCGGGATCTCCACATCTATGTTTTTGAGATTATGCTCGCGCGCACCGCGAATGATAATCTTGTCCTGAGGCATTTGCACTCACCCCTGCCATTTTGAGCAAATAGGAATTATACTGTGAAAGCGATTGAAGAGCAACTGCACATTGCGCTTTGTAGTTCAACTTCGGGGCAAGAAATGCCTTGCATAGCCTCAGGCAGATGAAAAGAGACTCTCAGTGTTTCAATGCCCTGAAGCCTAAGAAATCACCCAATCTGCGCCACAGCGAGAGCACGCCGCTTTGGCGCAGCCGGCTCATGCGCTGGCCCCATGCCTCTGGCGGGCCAAAGCCCTCCCAGTGGACGACCTGTTCCAGAGGCAAACGCGGCGTAGGCTGTTGCTCTGGAGGCACCGGATAGCCCATAGTGATCAGTGCGATGACGCGCATGCCATCAGGCAAGCCCAGGGCTGCTGCAGCCTGCTCTTCATCGAACGCGCCAATCCAGCACGTCCCCAAGCCCAGCGCCTTGGCAGCCAGCATTAGGTTCTGACCAGCCAAGCAGCAATCGTGTACATACCAGCTACTGCGCCGTTCATCACCGCACAAGGCGATGAGCACCGGTGCCTGCGCTACATGGCGTGGCACCACGCCCATGATGCGCGTGGACTGAGCCAACGCTGCTCGGCGCTCGGGCTGCGTTACTACGACAAAATGCCATGGCTGACGGTTGACCGCGCTCGGCGCCCAGCGTGCGGAATCCAGCACACGCAAAATCAGCTCACGTGGCACAGCATCCGCCCGGTATTGCCGCACCGAGCGACGCTCACGGATGGTCATTTCCACTGGTGTGAGATTTTGTTCATCGGACATGGAAGGGCCTCCTGCTTCGTATTACGTATTACGTATTACGTATTACGTATTACGTATTACGTATTACGTATTGCGTGTTTCGTGATATGCCTTGTGACTTCATTTTACCCAGGAATTCCGGTAGAGGGAAGGCTTTGCTTTTCTATGATATTGCGCTATACTATGGGCTAGCAATGTCAACTACTTGCCAGGAGGTAACCGATGGACAAGGTCAGCTTGGCAACGCTGGCCGTGCACGCTGGTGAGCGGCTCAGTGTTCCTGATTACACGCCAATATCCACGCCGATACACCATGCTGTAACCTATATCTACGACGACATGCACACCTTGGATGCTGTTTTCGCTGGCAAACGCCCCGGCTACGTCTATAGCCGCTTTGCCAACCCCACCGTAACCGCCTTGGAAGAAGCAGTTGCGCACATGGAAGGGACAGAATCTGCGGTGGCTTGCGCTTCAGGCATGGCAGCCGTGCATTTAGCGCTGTTGGCTGCAGGAGCGACTGCTGGCAAAGCGGTGCTCATGGCGCAGGACCTCTATGGGGGTACATACTCCCTGCTAACGCAGATATTCCCAACGCAGGGAGTGCACGTCCATAGTGTGGACATGACTGACCTCGGTGCTGTCTCCCAAGCCATTGCCGAAACGAAACCTATTGCCCTGTTCGTAGAGACCATTTCTAATCCCCTGCTCAAAGTCGTTGACATCCCCGCCCTGGCTAAGCTAGCCCATGATGGCGGAGCCCAACTCATCGTGGACAATACCTTTGCCACTCCTTGCCTCTATCGCCCCGCATTGAACGGTGCGGATTATGTCGTGTACAGCGCAACGAAATACCTCAGTGGCCATGGTGACGCGATGGGCGGACTCGTTGCCGCCTCTGCAGAACGATGCCAGGCAATACGTGAGAAGCGAAAACTGCTGGGGAGCATATTGGGACCCAACGAAGCCTGGCTCATCCTACGGGGCTTGAAAACCCTCGTCCTGCGCATGCGTCAACACAGCCAGAATGCCAACTTGGTTGCGCACTTCCTACAATCGCACCCCCGCATCAGCCAGGTGTTCTATCCCAGCCTACCGACCCACCCTCAGTTCGCCCTCAGCCGCCGTTTGTTCCCCTGCAACCTGTTCGGGGGCATGGTTTCCTTCCGGATCAAGGGGGCAGACCAGGAGAAGGTGTTCCGCTTCATGGATGCCCTACGGGTCATCGTTCCTGCCACCAGCCTGGGCGATGTCTACAGCCTCGTCCTCTACCCTGCCCACTCCTCGCACCGCTGGCTGAGCGATGAGGAGAAACAGCGTCAGGGCATTACCCCCGACTTGGTGCGCCTGTCCGTAGGCATCGAGGAAGCGCAAGACATCATCGCTGACCTCGCCCAAGCACTGGATGCCATCGGTGAATAGGAACGGCGCATGCAAGGCAACAAGCCATCTGCGAGGCGCAGGGAGAGCATGGGAAAACCAGAAGAGATTCTGGTGCTGATACGAGGAGGCGGTGACCTGGGCTCAGGAGTCGCTCACCGACTCCACCGGGCGGGTTTCAAAGTGGTCATCCTGGAATTGCTGCAGCCCTTGGTCATCCGACGCACTGTCTCCTTTGCTTCTGCCGTGTACGAAGGGCACATCACAGTGGAAGGAGTGGAAGCAAGGCTGGTCCATGACAGCGCAGAGATCGAGGATCTGCTAGCCCAGGGCATTGTGCCGGTCATCGTTGACCCCGAGGGGGCAAGCATCCCCTTCCTGAAGCCAGAGGTCATCGTAGATGCCCGCATGGCGAAGCGTAATTTGGGAACCACCATCACCGATGCGCCCATCGTCATCGGGCTAGGACCTGGCTTCACCGCCGGACAGGATGTGCACGCCGTCATCGAGACTGCGCGTGGCCATAACCTGGGCCGCGTGATCCTCCGAGGCAGCGCAGAAGCAGACACCCATATCCCCGGCTTGGTACAAGGCTACGGGCGCGAGCGGGTGCTGTGGGCACCATGCGCTGGGCTTTTCCATGGCTTGCTGCATATCGGGGAGCGGGTCGAAGCAGGGCAGGCAGTTGCCTATGTCGCGGATCAGCCGGTATTGGCAAGCATATCCGGTGTCTTGCGCGGAATATTGCACGACAACGTCCCTGTGCGTGAGGGTCAAAAGGTTGGCGACGTAGACCCACGGGGAGTTGCGGAGTACTGCTTTACCATCTCGGACAAGTCTCGCGCCATCGGCGGAGGCGTCCTGGAAGCCATTTTATACTTGCTTCGCAAGCGATAACCTATATCCGCTAATCTTTGCGGGAAAGGGGTGTAGAAATGATCTGTGAGGAATATATCCTAGCCTCCACGGTGGAGGAAGCGCTCGCCGCCTTAGCTTCCCTGCGTGGCGAAGGGCGCCTGATTGCGGGCGGCACTGACCTTATGCTACAATTACAGCGCGGTGAACGGAGCGTCCGTTGTCTAGTAGACATCACGCGCATACCGGGCATAGATGAGATCAAATTAGAGGATTCGTATATCATCATCGGCGCTGCAACAACCTTTGCCCAAATTGAGCGTTCCTCCCTCATTCGCCAGCGCGCGCCGGTTCTGGCTGAAGCGGCATCCTGGGTGGGTTCTCCCCAGATCCGCAACGTGGGTACCTTGGCAGGCAATGTGGTCAACGCCCAACCGGCGGCTGATGGGTCCATCGCCCTGCTTACACTAGACGCAGAGGCGGAAATCGCCAACCTGACCGGCCGCCAGTGGGTGCCCGTAGCGAGTCTGTTTGTGAGCCCTGGCGTCTCCCGCGTAGATGCCAGTGCAGAGATGATCACCGCCTTCCGCTTTCGCGCTCACGGCCCACGAGAATCCTCCGCATTCGAGAGACAAGCCCGCCGCAAGGCTTTGTCCTTGCCCATCATCAACGTTGGAGTGCGTGTGCTATTGAATGCAGAAGGCACCCATGTGCGAGATGTGCGCATTTGCATTGGTCCAGTGGCGCCAGTGCCGTTCCGGGCGCAACAAGCGGAGGCTGCACTCAGAAACCGCGCTATTGACGAAGACGCCATCACCGAAGCGGTGGAAGCCGCTGTGCTGGAGAGCAAACCCCGCTCCAGCCTGCTCCGCGCGGGCAAAGAATACCGCCGAGAACTCATCCGTGTGTTGACCAGACGCGCTCTGCTCAGAGCGATAGCTGCTGCAAGGGGATAGAGACCATGGCAAAAACTTACCCACTTAAGATGAATCTGAACGGCAAAGAGGTACAGGTTGAGGTATCCGCCTCCGCCACGCTGGCTGACGTTTTGCGCGAACAACTCGGCTTAATCGGCACCAAGATCGGCTGCGAGGAAGGAGAGTGCGGAGCCTGCACGGTCCTGATAGATGGGCAGGCGGTCAACTCTTGCATTTACCCAGCGATGAAAGCAGCAGGACGCCGCGTGCTCACGATAGAGGGCTTGGCAAAAAATGGAGAATTACATCCGGTGCAACGCGCCTTCATCGAGCATGGCGCTATCCAGTGCGGCTACTGCACGCCGGGCATGGTGCTCTCTGCGGTAGCCTTGCTGGGCCAGAACCCCCATCCCACCGAGGATGAGATCCGCCGTGCCCTTGCTGGGAACCTCTGCCGCTGCACCGGCTATATCCAGATTATTGAAGCGATTCAAGACGTCGCGGGACGCAGCCAGGGATAAAAAGCCCAAAACTCTCAGCGGATAATTTGGCGGATCAACGGCGCGGGCTTTACCGGAGCATCGCTCCACGTGTAGGCAGCCAATAACTGTTCCCGCGCTTCAGCCAATCTGCTCTCGTCATTGGCATGGATGACAAGCAGTGGTTCGCCTTTCTCCACGCGGTCGCCTACCTTCTTCTTCAGCACAACCCCCACCGCACGGTCAATTTCTTCGCCTTTCCTCTGGCGCCCGGCGCCGAGGGCAACCGTAGCCAAACCGACCTTCATCGCATCGAGCGTGGCAACATAGCCGCTTTGCGGCGAAGGCAAGTCCTGCACCAAGCGCGCCTGCGGCATGAGTCCGGTGTTCTCCACAACGTGGTCATCGCCGCCTTGCGCACGCACCCATTCGCGGAACTTGGCGATAGCCCGCCCAGAAGCGATCGCCTCTCTCAGCAATGCCTTGCCTGCTTCTGCATGGGGACACTTTTCAGCCAGAAGGAGCATCTCTGCCGCAACAACCAGGCAATGCTCGGTGAAATCTGCTGGGCCTCTGCCCTGCAAAGTGGCAATGGCTTCGGCAACTTCCAGCGCATTCCCTACGGCGTAGCCCAAGGGCTGCTCCATATCGGAGATGACAGCCGCCATGCGCCGCCCTGCCCCACGGCCAATCTTGACCATGGTTTCAGCCAAGGCAATCGCTTCCTGCTCTGTTTTCATGAAGGCTCCTCTGCCCGTCTTGACATCCAGCACAATGGCCGTAGCGCCAGCAGCGATTTTCTTGCTCATGACCGAACTGGCAATCAGGGGCAGGCTCTCTACCGTTGCCGTAACATCGCGCAAGGCATACATTTTGCCATCCGCCGGCGCGAGGTCTGCGGACTGCCCTGCCACGACAATGCCGTGATCCCTCAATAGATCCATAAACTGCTGGCGAGTCCAGTTCACATTGAACCCCGGAATGGATTCCAGTTTGTCCAGCGTGCCACCGGAGAAGCCCAAGCCACGCCCAGACATCTTGCCCACCGGCAACCCCAGGCTGGCGACCAGCGGCGCCACGACCAGCGTGGTCTTGTCCCCTACCCCACCCGTCGAGTGCTTGTCCAGGACGAGAGGAGCAATGGCGGACAGGTCAAGCACATCTCCAGAATGAGCCATGGCCAGGGTTAGATCCACCGTCTCCCGCTCTGTCATGCCCCGCCAGACAATAGCCATCATCCAAGCCGACATCTGGTAGTCCGGGATGTCACCGCGCGTAAAGCCCCATACCATGAACTCAATCTCTTCTTTGGACAACTCAGCGCCATCGCGTTTCTTTCTTATTATGTCAACCGCACGCATCATTGGGTTTGCTCCTTTCGCACTGTAAACGTTTCTAACATAATCATAACACATCAGAGCGAAAACGCAAACCTCCGGATGGTTTCACCACAGAACGCACAGAGGACACAGAGGGGCCAGTTTTTGGAGAGAGTTGCACCCAAGGCCGAGCACTGTCAACGGATGCAGGGAGCGGATGACACGGATTTACCTTTGAGGTAGCATCCCTCACGAGTGCCTGCCCATCCGTTCAATCCGATCCAGAAATCCGCTGACAGGCGCACTCCAACAAAGAGTGATTCAAGGGTTAACGCCCTTCCTCTCAAAAAGAGTTTGTAGTGAGCGCTTCAGCGCTCATCACTAATAGAGAATGATTCAGGGGTTAACGTCCTTCCTCTCAAAAAGAGTTTGTAGTGAGCGCTTTAGCGCTCATGACTAACAGAGAGTAATTCAGGGGTTAACATCCTTCCTCTTCCAGCAAGGCTTTGGCACGGGCAATTTGGAGGCGTACAGCGGCCGGCGCAGTGCCGCCGAGGACATTGCGCCGCTCCACGGCGCGATGGTAGTCAAAGACAGCGTAGAGGTCTTCCGCAAAAGCAGGATGGATCGCTTGGTACTCGGCGAGTCCTAGTTCGTGCAAGCGCACGCCCAGTTCCTCCGCCCGCTTCACCGCCTGCCCTACCAAATGGTGGCTCTGACGGAAGGGCACGCCCTTGCCCACCAAGTAATCCGCCAGGTCCGTGGCGAGCATCCCTTCATCCAGCGCGGCAGCCATGCGCTCGGCATGTACCTGCAGGGTGGAGATGACCCCAGCGGCAAGGGGCAGTTCGAGGGACAGGGTGTCTATCGTATCAAAAACAGCCTCCTTGTCCTCCTGCAGGTCCTTATTGTATCCCGACGGCAGCCCTTTGCACATCATCAATGCCCCCACCAGGTTGCCCACCACCCTCCCGCTTTTGCCGCGCGTCAACTCCAACGTGTCGGGATTCTTCTTCTGAGGCATCAGGCTGGAGCCGGTGCAGTAGGCATCATCCAACTCGACAAAACCGAACTCGCGGCTGCTCCACAGAATCAGGTCTTCCGCCAGATTGCTGAGATGTATCTGCAACAAGGCAGCCCAGGACAGGAACTCGACCACATAATCTCGGTCGCTCACGGCATCCATGCTGTTCTCTGCGATAGCCGCAAGGCCGAGTTCCGCCGCGAGGGCTTGCCGGTCAATGCCAAAGGGATTGCCAGCCAGCGCTCCTGCGCCCAAAGGCAGAACGGCAGTGCGCTGCGCTACATCAGCCAGCCGCTCGCGGTCACGTTGGAATTTCCAAAAGAAGGACATCAGCCAATGACTGAAAAGCACCGGCTGTGCTGGCCGCAGATGGGTATAACCGGGCATGATGACATCGAGGCAGGCTTTCGCTTTCCCTATGATGGCTTCCTGCAGCGCAACCAGCGATTGACGCAAAGCATCAAGCGCCTCGAGCAAATAGAGGCGCAAATCCGTGCTCACCTGATCGTTGCGCGAGCGCCCCGTATGCAATTTGCCCGCCACTTGCCCCACCAATTCTGTTAAGCGCCGCTCGACGGCAGTGTGAATATCCTCATCCTCGGGATGAAACACGAAGACGCCTGCAGCCAATTCAGCCCGTACCTGCTCCAAGCCAGCCACAATCTGGTCACATTCCTCGACAGTGAGCAGGCCCGCCCGCAGCAAGGCATGTGCATAGGCAATGCTTCCCTGGATGTCGGCAGCGTACAAACGTCGGTCGAAGGCAATAGAATCGTTGAAGCGCCTCGCCTGCTCATCCATTGACTTGGCAAATCGTCCTCCCCACAGCATCTTCGCTATTCCTCCTTCATCTAATCTGCATACTAGGTATGACGAGTGACTCCTTTGTCACTCCCACTCCCCATTTATTGGCTCAGTCCCGCTGAATCGGCTCAGGCGGTGGCCAGGGTATCCTGCCATTGGCACGGTCCACGAGCGCCTTGACCTTCAACGGCAACCCGAAGAGGTTGATGAACCCCTCGGCATCGTTCTGGTTATAGACCGTGTCCCTGCCAAAGGTGGCGAAATCCTCGCGGTAGAGGCTGAAGGGCGACTTGCGCCCCACCACGGTACAGCTCCCTTTGTACAGTTTCAGGCGCACCGTACCGGTAACCCGCTCCTGGGTCTTGGCGACAAAAGCATCCAACGCCTCGCGCAGCGGAGTGAACCACAGCCCATAGTATACCAGTTCTGCATAGCGGTGGCCAACCAGTTCCTTGTAGTGCAGCGTCTCCCGATCCAGACAGATGCTCTCCAAGCCCTGGTGTGCGGTGTACAGAATGGTACCGCCCGGGGTCTCGTACACGCCGCGCGATTTCATGCCCACCAGCCGGTTCTCCACCATGTCCACGCGGCCCACACCGTGCGCGCCCCCCAATTCATTGAGTTGGGTCAGCAATTCTACAGGCCCCATCGCCACGCCATCAATCGCCACAGGGACGCCTTTCTCAAAGTCAATGGTCAGATAGTGCGGCTTGTCTGGCGCCTTCTCGGGAGCCACGGTGATGCAGAAGAGGTCTTCCTCTGGCTCCAGCCAAGGATCCTCTAACATGCCACCCTCGTGGCTCAGGTGCCAGATGTTGCGATCGCGGCTGTAAATGGACCTTTCCGTCGCCGACACGGGCACATTGTGCGCCCGCGCATAAGCCAGCTCGTCTTCGCGCGAGCGCAGCTCCCATTCCCGCCAGGGTGCGATGGTGTGGAGATAGGGGTTGAGTGCCTTGACGCTCAACTCAAAGCGCACCTGGTCGTTGCCCTTGCCGGTGCAGCCATGGGCGACGGCATCAGCGCCTTCCTGCTCGGCTACCTGCACCAGGTACTTGGCGATGATGGGGCGGGCAAAGGAAGTGCCCAACAAGTACTGGCGCTCGTAAATCGCCCCTGCCTGCATGGTGGGGAAAGCATACTCCCGCAGGAACTCTTCGCGTAGGTCCTTGATGTACGCCTTGCTGGCGCCGCTGGCAATGGCTTTCTCCTCCAAGCCAACCAGTTCGTCCGCGCCCTGCCCCACATCGGCGGTAAAGGTGATCACCTCACAGCCATAATTTTCCTTCAGCCAGGGCACAATGACCGACGTATCCAAGCCACCGGAATACGCCAACACCACTTTTTTGAATTTGCCTTTCATCTGTACCTCCTCCTTTTCATCTATGGATAACGGCTAGCAGTCGCTCTGCCGCCTGTAGGAAAAACGAAACGCGATGGAAAGGACATCCACCGCGTATAAAAAGAGCCAGCTTCCGTCTGGAAGCTGGCTGTCCTGTTTTCTGTAATTGTCAAGAATGCAGCCCGAACGAAGCTACCCAGACGGGTGGTCTGGCTCTTCGCGGGCTCGTCGGATATATCCTGCAGAAATCACTGACCAACAATCGCTCATCGTATTTGCCTCTTGCAACAGATAGTGTACTCCAACTTGCCCATTTTGTCAAACGCAGCGTGTAGGGCCTTACTAGACCTGACAGGTCTTGAAGACCTGTCAGGTCTGAGAATCCGTCTCTACCGTATCTACTTACCGCTTGCATCCAGCACATGAAGTGGCGGCGCAGGAAGCGCAGGAACTGCCTCCTGCTACGCTGGTCGTGGTGCCATCGCTGCCTTTGCTCAACGCGGCAAAGGTGGAGAGAAGCCGGCGTGCACCAGGAGCCTCACATTTCGGGCACGTGACCGGCTCATCCGCTTTGCTGAAGCTGCGCAGTAACTCAAATCTACATCCACATGCATCGCAAATATATTCATAAAGGGGCATAGAAACTCTCCTAGTGCCTACAATAGATTAAGCACGCTGCCTGCTGAACGCTTTGCTACAGGCTTGCACTTACAGTACAATTATAGCGCCTAGTCCGCGAATTATCAAAGCAACTTCCTGGATGGGGCACAGTGCAATCACGGACAACTTATTAGGTACCAAACACCAACGAATAATACACAGCAATAGCGACTTTCATTTATTCGTGCCCATCATTCGTTGATGGCTATCCTTCACATTGACAAAGGAGGCAAACTGTGAAAGAAATCGCCGAACGAGCGCTCAACGCAGCGCAGTTACAGGGAGCAAGCTATGCCGACATACGCATTGTCCATCAACAAGTGCAATCCATTCTGGTCAAAAACGGGCATGTCGAAGGAATTTCCCATGATGAGAACCAGGGCTTTGGCGTGCGTGTCATCGTCAACGGTGCCTGGGGCTTTGCCAGCAGTTCCGTTCTCAGTGTGGAAGAAGCGGCGCGTGTGGCAGCCCAGGCAACCCAGATTGCCCGCGCTAGCAGCCTAGCCAAAACCCGCGACGTATTCCTCGGCCCACCGGAAGTCCACGTAGCGCGCTACGAGACCCCCGTACAGGTTGACCCCTTCTCTGTCCCTCTGGAGGAGAAGATCGCCTTGCTGCTGGCAGCAGATGAGGGCATGCGCCGCGTCAAAGGCATCGCCGTAACAGAGAGCAACATGGCTTTCCTCCGCGAGGACAAAGTCTTTGCCAGCACCGAAGGCAGCTATATCGAACAGGCACTCGTGGAAAGCGGGGCAGGGATCGAAGCGACTGCTGTTGGCGAAAACGAGATGCAGACGCGCTCCTTCCCCAATAGTTTTGGCAGGCAACAGAAAAAGGGCGGCTATGAGTTCATCCGCGCATTGCAGTTGGTGGAGAACAGCGAACGCATCGCCGAAGAAGCCGTCGCCCTGCTGAGTGCGCCCCAGTGCCCTAGCGGGGTCACCACCCTCATCCTCGACTCGACCCAACTCGCCCTGCAGATCCACGAATCGTGCGGCCATCCCATCGAGTTGGATCGCGTATTCGGCGACGAGGCGAGTTACGCCGGCACCAGTTTCCTGACCTTGGACAAACTCGGCACTTTCCGCTATGGTTCACCCCTGGTCAACATTTATGCGGACGCCACCATCCCCGGTGCCTTGGGCACCTTTGGCTACGATGACGAGGGGGTACCAGCGCAACGCACGCCCATAGTCAAGGAAGGCATTTTTGTCGGCTACCTAACCTCGCGCGAAACCGCTGCTGTGCTAGGCCAGCGCAGCAACGGCACGATGCGCGCGGACGGCTGGAACCGTATCCCTCTCATCCGCATGACGAACATCAACCTGGAGCCGGGCACCTGGGAATTCGAAGACCTCATCGCTGACACAGAGGATGGCATCTACATGGCCGTGAACAAAAGTTGGAGCATTGACGACAAGCGGCTGAACTTCCAATTCGGCACACAACTAGCTTATGAGATCAAGAAGGGCAAGTTGGGACGGATGTTGAAAAACGCCACCTACACCGGCATCACACCCGAATTCTGGCGCTCCTGCGATGCCATCTGCAACGAGAAATACTGGCAAATCTGGGGGCTCCCCAACTGTGGAAAAGGGGAACCGTCTCAAGCAGCCCATGTCGCACATGGCACTGCCCCGGCGCGCTTCCGCAATGTGCGCGTAGGAATTGCCTAAGCCTGCAACAAAGGAGAGATACGACCATGCTAGGTCCAGAAAAGATGAAACAAATTGCTCAGCGTGTGCTCGCCTATTCCATTGCCGACCAAACCGAAGTGGTGCTGTTCAGCGATGAGACGTATTTGACGCGCTTTGCCAATTCCCGCATCCATCAGAATGTCGGTGAACGTAATGTGCAAGTCCGTGTGCGGGCAATCTTTGGCAAGAAGGTCGGTGTCGCTTCCAGCAATGATGTCAGCGAATCCGCCTTGGATCGTGTTACCGAACGGGCGGTCGAGATTGCGCTTTTGCAGCCAGAGAACCCCGACTTCCACTCTCTACCCCCGCCCAAGCCCATCCCAGAGGTGGATGCCTTCGTCCCGGCAACGGCTGAATGCACCCCTGAACAGCGCGCTAAGGCGGTGGCGGCAATCTGTCAACTATCCAAAGAAAACGGGCTAGTTGCTTCTGGCGCGTTCACCACAACCACTTCGGAAATCGCCGTGTGCAATTCGCTAGGTGTCTTTGCCTATGCCCCCAGTACTGCCGCCGACCTCACGACTGTCATTATGTCTAATGACAGTTCGGGCTATGCTGGGGCGACATCTTTGGATGTGCGTGAAATCAACGCCGAACAAGTGGGACGAGAAGCCGTAGACAAAGCGCTGCGCAGCCGCAACCCCCAATCCATCGCACCAGGCGAATACACCGTGATCCTCGAAGAGTACGCGGTGGCAGAGATGCTGTCCTACCTGTCCTACCTGGGCTTCAGTGCGCTGGCGGTACAAGAAGGGCGCAGTTTCATGGTGAACAAGTTTGGCCAACCCCTGGTCGGAGAAAACATCTCCATCTGGGATGACGGGCTGGACAAGACGGGCTTGCCCATGCCGTTCGATTTTGAGGGGGTACCCAAGCAGCGCGTGGATTTCATCGTCAATGGCATCGCCAAAGGAGTGGTATACGATAGCTATACCGCGTACAGAGAGGGCAAAGAATCCACTGGCCACGCGCTGCCCGCGCCGAATCCATACGGCCCATTGCCAGGAAACCTGTTCCTGAAAGCAGGGACAGACAGCAAAGAACGGATGCTCGCTTCTGTGGAGCGGGGTCTATGGGTGACACGCTTTCACTATGTGAACCCAGTGCACCCTCTGAAAGCCATCCTCACCGGTATGACCCGCGATGGCACTTTCTGGATTGAGCGAGGCGAGATCAAGGGAGCCGTGAAAAACCTGCGCTTTACCCAGAGTGTCCTAGAAGCGCTTTCCCATGTGCGTATGACCAGCGCGGAGACCAAACTGAGGGGCGGTTTTTACGGTGGGATCCGCGTGCCTGCCCTGTGCATTGAGCGTTTTACCTTCACCGGCGTAACAAAGTTCTAGCCACCGCGTTGCACGATCGGCAGATAAATATTACGTCTCTGTGGCGTAAACGTACTGGTAACCGTCGGGCTCGGCGATGATGTAGCCGTTGCCGTGGGCGTCTGAGTTGGCGTTGCCGTCCATGTACAAGTAGGCGTCACTGTGGGAGTCAGTGTTTGTGTCCTTGTCGGCGTTGCTGTCGGCGTCAGCGTCACTGTGGGCGTATGCGTCGGTGTGGGACTGGCAGTATGCGTCGGTGTAGGCGTAGGAGGCTGGATTTCCATGCGCACGACGAACAGGCCTGCTTCCCCGGCAGCCACATAGGCATAGGGCCAGCTCACAGCAATATCCCTTACCTGCCCCGGAAGCAAGAGAGCCCCGGCCTCGTAAGGCGAAAAGGAATTGCCCACATTCACTGCCCGCACGCGATATCCATCTGCGAGAAACGCATAAGGGGGATACAAAGCCACTTGATACGTCGTGCCATCGGTGGGATACCAAGCCAATTCGCGCGGGCGACTCAACACGCTCAGATCAATGATGCGCAACCCCCATATGCCATCAGACACATAGCCCACGGTACCGGACACGGTGACGCTCCAGGCATTCTTCGGTGCGTCGCTAGAGCCAACCCACTGCGGTTGTCCGGGATTGCTTACGTTGACCACCTGCAAACCGCCGGTGCCATCGGCAACGTACGCATTGTTGCCCACCACCGTAACCCCTAAAGCCTCTCCAGGGGTGTTATAGCTGGTAATCACCGTAGACGCAGAGGGAGTGCTGACATTGATCAGCGTTAGCCCAGCCTGGTTGTTAGCCACAAAGACAGTATTCCCACTGGCATCCACTGCATAGGGGAAATCAGGGGTATCACAGAAGCCCACACGACTGGGACTGGCTGGATTGAGGACATCCATGATGCTCAAGCCAGGAGGCTGCTCAGGAAGGTTGGGGGCTGGGATATGCGTGATATAGGCATAGCGGCCGCTCACCTTCACCCCCGTAGCCACTCCGGGGACACTGCAGACAGAATATAGACTCGGCGATGAGGCATTGCTCACCTGCGCAATGCGCAAGCCATTGCCTTCATCCGCCAAATAGGCATAACTTCCTACCACATCCAGGCTGCTGAAAGTGCCCGTCTGGGAATAACGGCCGACCTGACGCAGAGTAGCCGGCTGCCGGGCATCAATGATACGCAAGCCGCCTCCACCGTCCGCCAGGAAGGCAAACCCTTCTGCCAGGTCAACATCCAGGGCACTGTAGGCTTCCAAGTACTGCCCTACGGTAGAAGGACTCCCCGGCTGCCTGGCGTCCACTACACACAAACCCCCGTTCTGCGCGGCTACATAGACGTAAGAACTCCTCGCAAGCACTCTCGTGGGATAACCTCGGATGTCACAGGATCCTTCCACATAGGGATTGGCTTTGTCGCTCACATTGACGACCCATAGTCCACTTACAAAATCCCCAATTTCTGGATTCCAATAGGGTTCAATAGCCACATAGGCATGGTTCCCTTCCACATCCACATCAAGGACGTAGCTAGGCGTCTCGAACGCTTTGACAAAGGTGGGATTGGCGGGATTGCTGACGTTGAGGATGTGTAGACCGGCTTGATCCGCAGCAACATAGGCATAGCCTGCAGCGACATCCACTCCCCAGATGCGGGTGGACGTTTCTGTTTCATAATGCGCGACTTCCTGAGGGGATTGTACATTGCGGATATCCAGAATGTACAGGCGTCCCAGCCCCTGTTCATCCACAACGAGGTACACATATGATCCATCCAGCGCAAGGCTTATCGCCCGGCCACCCTCCGGTACAGGCCAGGAGCCAACTTCTGTCGGAGCCGAAGGCACATCTACACGGAAGATGCGTAGCCCAGCGCTCCCGGCTGCCACATAGACGTATGGCGAAGTAAGAGACACCGCTACCGCCTGCACCACATCGGTAAACCATCCAGTTTGCCCCACGAACTGTGGACTGCTACGGTTAGAGACGTTGAGCACAGCCATGCGAGGACCAAGGCCAATATAGGCATATGGCTCTTTCACGGCCACAGTGCGCACTGCGCCACCGACTTGCCCCAGCACCTCTATTTCCACCTCAGACAGCGCCAGCCCGCCACTAAAGGAGCTGCCCACCCGAGGCATGAGGGCCAGCATGAGCGCTATTGCCAGGGCAAGCATGATGGCATAGCGCGTCCCTCTCCTGCCTGATAACCTTGTCCCGTGTACCATTGTCCCCCTTTCAGCGTCTTTGGGTTTTGTTCAGATAACGACGGTGGGGTACAAGCGCCCGCCAAGGATAACAAGCAACACGGTTACTGCCAGCAAGACGCCCAAATCCGATCCTATGCCATAGGCGCTCGTCCCTCCAACCAGCATCAATGCGCGCAATGCATCCACTTCATACGTCAGGGGATTGACATGCGATATCGCCTGCAGCCACCCTGGCATGAGCGAGACGGGATAGATGGCATTGCTGGCAAAGAACAACGGCATCGTCAGCATTTGGCCAATGCCCATGAAACGCTCTCGCGTCTTCACCAGGCAGGCAACAATCAAGGAGAATGATGAAAAGATCGCTGCCTCTAGGATAATCGTGATGAGCACGCCTATCAATGCCAAAGGGCTCCAGGAGATTTTCACATGCAAAAGCAGCGCTAAAGTATAGACAAGGATTGCTTGCGATAATCCACGCACACTGGCTGAGAGCGCCTTGCCCAGCACTAACGCTGCACGCGGCGTGGGGCTGACCAAGAACTTGTGCACGATGCCCAAATCACGTTCCCAGATGATGGAAATCCCATGAAAGATGGCAATGAACAAGATACTCTGCGCCAGTATCCCTGGAGCCATAAAATCAATGTAACGCAGATCGCCCGTAGGAATTGCGCGCGTCTGGGTAAAAACCTGTCCAAACACCAGCAGCCACAATGCAGGCTGCACGGCACGCGTCAATAACTCCGTGGGGTCATGGCGCAACTTACGCGCTTCCAGTTCAGCAATGGTCAGCGTGGTGCGCACAAAGCGGATGATGGTGCTGGAGACGCGCTCCAGGAATGGCTGGCTTACGCTAGCCCAGCTTGTAGACAGTGCGCCTTGTTCGAGAAGTCTCACGGTAACTTCCTCCCGATTCCAAGATGTCACCCGTGTAGTGGGTGAATACTTCGTCCAATGTCGCATCCGGATTGCCAATGGAAACTTTCAGCTCCGCTGGCGTCCCGAGGGCAACTACTTTGCCCAGATGCATGATCGCTACCCGGTTGCACAGGCTGTCCGCCTCATCCATGTAATGGGTAGTCAGGAAAATCGTCACGCCATAATCAGCACGCAAGCGTTCAATGTGCTCCCACACTACTTTGCGTGCCAATGGATCCAAGCCGATCGTAGGTTCATCCAGGAACAGGATCATAGGATGGTGTAACATGGATTGCGCAATTTCCAACCGCCGGATCATGCCGCCAGAGTAGTTGCGCACCAATTTGTCAGCGGCATCGGACAATCCCATGAAGGCGAGTGCATCGCGCACACGCTGTTCGCGCTCGCTGCGCGGGATATCGTACAGCTTGGCGAAGATAAGCAGGTTTTCGTAGCCGGTCAACGTACCGTCCGCAGAAAGTACCTGCGGCACATAGCCAATACAACGCCGTACATTGGCTGCCTGGCGAACAATGTCGAAACCGGCTACACTGGCTTTGCCCGCAGTGGGCGGCAACAGTGTGGTCAACATTTTAATCATCGTCGTTTTGCCCGCACCGTTCGGACCCACCAAGCCAAACACTTCGCCCGCCTCAACGGTGAGAGTGATGGCATCCACCGCTCTCAGCGGGCCAAAGCAACGGGTTAGTCCTTGGGTCTGCACAATCGAATTGTGCATTGCGTCATCACCTGGCATATACGGCATCCTCTTTGTTTCCCATGTTGTTATGGCAAATCTGGCCCAGTTCTGTCAAGCAGCCTGGCGATTTCCTCCACGATCTGGAACGTTGCCTGGGGATGGCCCAGCTTGCGTGCATTGGCAGCGAACTGTTCCAGTATCGCTTCCTGTGGGCCAAACCAACCACTAATGACCTCTGCAATCTGCCACGGTTCAGTGACATAGACTCCCACGCCGTGCTTCAACACATAGGGCACATTGCCCGACTCTTGACCGGGAATGTAGCCGCTAAGCACAATGGGTAGCCCTAGAGCGCAAGCCTCTGCGATAGTGCCGGGGCCAGCCTTGGTAATGATGCAGTCGCTCGCTATCATCCAATCCCAGATGTTCTCTACAAACCCATGGATGATGGTAGGCACGGGCCAAGCATAAGCACTCAGTTCCCTCTGCAGCTCCAAATTGCGGCCGCAGATCACTACCAACTGACCCGCTGGCTGCCCCACGGCTTGGCCACGAGCAGCTAAACGTTCCGCTACTGCCTGCGCGATTTCCCCCACCGGTCCCATGCCTTCGCCTCCGCCAGCAATCAACACCGCTTTGACATCAGGCAGCATACCCAGCCTCTGGCGCATGGTTGGCTTCGGCGGTGGTTTTTGGGCAAAGGCTGGTCGGATGGGCAAACCAAACTGACGCAACTGCGATGGACGCAGCCCAGCGCGCAGTGCCAGGGCATAGCCCTCTTCGCTGGGGACAAAACAGAGCGTGACGCGAGGGTCAAACCAAACTGGAGGAATGGTGATTAAATCAGTCACCACAGTAATGAAAGGGACAACCTGCTTCATGTGCTGCAACACTTCCAGTGTAATCTGCTGCATCAAGGGGTGAACAGAGACAATCAAATCGGGATGGCAGTCCTCAATTGCTCCACGGACAAAGGGCAACAAAAAGGTAGCCGTAACCCTCATCAATGGCTCTAATAGTTCGGGTTTCTCTCCAATATCATAAATGAACTTGTATAACCAGGGCGCATCGTTCACTAAGAAGCGATACGTTTTGGGTATTTGATTCAGGGGCGGAGGTGTGTGCTGAATCCACAAATCGATCATATCCACCTGAAACTGCGTGCCGTATCGCACCTGGAAGGTATCTCGTATGGCTTCGGCGCTGGCTCGGTGCCCGCCGCCTGTTTCACTCATTAGAATCAAGATTCTTTTGCTCATTTGCCGCTACCCCGAAGTCAGTGGGGGCAAGCGCTGCCCTCCCTGTAGCACTGGGGCAAACAAGTCGCCCACCTCCTGCAAACGTTCAGGCAGCGTATGCAAATTCAACTCCGAGGGGCGTATTCGCCCTGCTTCGACCTCACTCCAGGCAAGCGGAGCCGATACCGGGGCACGGGGTTGCGCCCGCAACGTGTACGGTGCGGCCGTATTTCTTCCTATACTGTTCTGGGCATGGTCAATCGTCACCTGACGGCCCCGATGCGTAGCGCCATGCGCCACCGCAATGAGCTCAGGGTACGAAACAGCCAGCCGCTCTGCCAACGTTTTGACCCACATGCGCACCTCATCAAATGTATGGCTTGGTTCCAGAGGCAAATAGACGTGCACACCTCGACCACCGCTGGTTTTTGGATAACTGCGCAAATGCAACTCCTCCAAGGCATCACGCACCCGCAATGCCGCTTGTAAGACATCGGAAAAGGTGGCCTCGTCTCCCGGGTCCAGGTCAAGAATGGCCATATCCGGCTGCGCCAGATTCATGGCACAGGAAGCCCAGGTATGAAACTCAATCGCCCCTTCATTCGCCAGCCATAGTAACCCCGCCGCATTATCTACTATCGGTAATTGGATCAGGCGCTCGGACGTCGCTGGCTGGTAATCTACGTAGCGCAACCACGTGGGGGCATGCTCCGGTGCATCCCGTCGGTAGTAGGAAAAGCCATGGATGCCATCAGGAAAAACGCGCAAGGTCACCGGCCGATCTTTTAGATATGGCAGCATGGTCGGCGCGACCATCTGATAATAGCGCAACATGTCTTCTTTGGTCAAACGATCTTCCGGCCAGAAAACTTTGTCCAAATGGGAAAGCTCAAGCGTGCGGCCATCTAGCTGCCATGTTTCGGTCATGTCATTTTGCTCTCCTTGTCTCTTGAATGCCATTGTGTCCTACCGGTACTTGGATAAACGGAAGTGTCATCCAGTGGCATATCTCTATAAAATCGGATCATCACAAACCTCTCCATAGCAAACAACGCAGCATCTGAATTTGTTTTCGCTAGTGTCCGGCCAATTTCTCACCGCGCAAAAAGCGACGTTGCTAATTGTAACCGAAATGCTGTTTCGGACAAATCTGGTCAGTGCTGCGGGGCAGTTCGCTTTTCTAGAGAGTGTTGAAAAAGTCCTTTCAGTGTCATGCTGAACGAAGTGAAGCATCTCACAGTACTTGGGAAAATACGGCTAAAGTTACGCGAGACCCTTCGCTTTGCTTAGGGTGACAAGATTTTCAACACTCTCTTTTCTACTGGCACGGCGGGATGAACCGAGCAACAGCGTTCCATAGAATGCCCAGCGGTTCTGCGCGGACTATACTAGGCAACGAATTCTTCTTGCACCAGCCTCACACTGAGCACCTGCTGTGTATAGTTGAAGTGATCCCGCTGATCAACTTGAGCGGCATAGCAAGTATGGGAGACATCACAGGCGAAGAGGTCTTGACATCGGGCAATAAGGCTTCGTGCGAGATGGATAAGCGAACACTGCCCTGCCCGATGGCGCAGCAAATAGGAAAGGTCATGCAGAATGTACGGTTGGAAGAGGAATATGCCAGCGTCTACGGCATGCCAATGTGGCAAACGCTTGCCAATGTGCTGCACACGGCCCTGTGCATCCAGTTGCACTTTGATCCCGTTGTGCCCTCCGAATCCCTTCTTATGGCGGCGAGTCACACACATCACATGCGTCTGCCAAGGATAAGCCAATAGGGGAAAAAGGATATGGGGAGGAAAAATGCGATCCGCCAACGCCAAGACAAAGGACTCACCCCCTACAAAGGGCTGCGCTGCATAGAGAGAGGTAGCACTGCCGCGTGCATACCAGGGATTGTACAGGCAGTAGATGGCAATTCCGTACCGCGCACTATCCTGGAGATAAGCACGCAGGATTTCCTCGTTGGGTCCCAGCACAACGCCCAGTTCCTCAAAGCCGGCGTTTACAAATGCCTCGATGGCATAGTCTATCAAAGGTCGCTCAGGTACAGACGTAGAAAGCTTGAGCAAATGCACCGCCAACGGCGATAGGTACTGACCGAGGCCTGTGGCAACAATCACTCCCTTCATGCGCATCTCCTTTCTACATTGGCCACTGGCGGTAAGGGGGTGCTGCAGTGCAACAAAAAACCGGGCAAAGCCCGGCTTGTCGCATCCAGCAAGGAAAAACTGCGGTCAATTCACTTTCTGTGCACACCCGAAAAGGCACAAATAGCTCTATCTTCCACAGGCTACGAGGTTAGCTGACGGGTTTGAGAGGGAAGACTCTCCTACTCGTACCCACGAGATACACCCCAAGAAATCGGTTCCCCCGTTCCCCGCATGGGGACTCGCCAGAGCCGAAAGATCTATTCGATTTGGCGTTATTCTAACCAGAAATGCGCATTTGTCAAATTGTGTGCCTACTCCCCACTGTGTTATAATACGCCTGAGGATGCCCTTCACCCATCACCCGTGATTCCTTACTCATCCCGCAACACCGAATACGGAACACGCAATACGGAATAGAATACGCACACCCCGAAATGACCCATGACCTTTGCATCGCCTGGAACTGGGAATACGACGCTGACTTCGTCGCTCTACTGGAGACAGCATGTCAGGCGCGCGGGCTGTCGCTGCTGCAAATTACCCCGCACAACTTAGCCTGGGCTTGTCAAGCACTGGCGACCGGCGAACTGGCTTTCCGCGTCCTTCTTGACCGTGCCTCTGATGCTGATCCAGAGTTCATGCCCATCGTAGCCTGGGCGCGTAAGACTGGCGTGCGCTGCATCAACGCCTGTGAGAAAGCGCGCCGTGCCTGGGACAAAGCAGCGATGCACCTAGAATTTGTGCGCGCCGGCGTGCTTGTGCCACGCGCCTTCATCCTCCCACCGTACAATGAGCTACCAGATCTCCCAGCGCTCGACCTGAGTTCGCTGGGCCCCACATTTACCATCAAACCTGCTTGCCGTGGAGGTGGCGAGGGGGTGGTTAACGAAGCCACCTCCTGGCAGGAGGTACTGATCGCCCGGCAATCTTACCCTGAGGATGGATACCTGTTACAAGCCCGTGTCGTCCCTGCCCAGCTAGGCACGCGGCCCGCGTGGTTCCGCATCATCTATTGCGCCGGACAGGTCTACCCTTGCTGGTGGGACGTTCAGACCCATCGGTACACCCCACTTAGCCTAGCGGAGGAAACTCAGTATGCCCTAGCGCCATTGCGCAGCATCACTGCCCACATTGCGAGCCTGTGCGGCTTGGAACTTTTCTCCACCGAAATCGCCGTTTCTACGGACGGCCGCTTCCTTGCCGTTGATTATGTCAATGACCCCATTGACCTGCGCCTGCAATCCAAAGCGACAGATGGTGTCCCTGATGACATTGTGCTCTCCATTGCAGCGCAACCGGCTACGTTCGTGCTGAAGATACAAAAGTAAAAAGCCGGGTTCTATCACCCGGCTCATGCAAAATGCCAAGGATCATGCACAAACGCGCGGTAAGCAATGCGTCGCGCCTACCTTCCCAAATACGCCGCTTTGACTAGAGGATTCTCGAGCAGTTCTGCTGCCGGCCCCTCGAGCACAATGTTTCCCGTCTCCAACACATACGCGCGGTGGGCAATGGAAAGAGCCATGGCAGCATTCTGCTCTACCAACAGAATGCTGGTGCCCCGTGCGTTGATTTCCTGGATGATGCGGAAAATCTCCTCCACCAGAAGCGGAGACAAGCCCATAGAAGGCTCATCCAGAAGCAACAACTTGGGATTGGACATCAAACCGCGCCCCATGGCTAGCATCTGCTGCTCCCCGCCGGAGAGCGTGCCTCCAGGCTGATTGATGCGTTCCTTCAAACGTGGGAAACTGGCGAAAACCCGCTCCATAGATTCCTGAATCCCTTTGGGGTCATTGCGTGTATAAGCACCCATCTCCAGATTTTCGCGCACGGTCAACGGCGCAAAGATTTTCCGCCCCTCAGGAACCTGGGAAATGCCCAGCGATACAATCTTAGGCGCAGACACTTTGGTCAGATCAATGCCTTTGAAAAGAATGCTACCCTGCCGAGGGCGCAACAGCCCCGAGATGGTTTTCAATGTCGTGCTCTTGCCAGCACCGTTGGCACCAATCAGGGTAACGATCTCGCCTTCTTCGATGTGGAAAGAAATGCCTTGTAGGGCATGGATAGCCCCGTAGAAGACATGCAGGTCTTTGACTTCCAGCAATGCTGCCATAGTGTGCTACACCCTCCTCCCTGCTTTGCCCAGATAGGCTTCGATCACTCTAGGGTTGTTGGAAACTTCATCCGCAGTACCCCGTGCAATCACCTGACCAAAGTCCATCACGGTGATCCACTCACAAATGCCCATGACGACGCGCATTTGGTGCTCGATAAGCACGATGGTCAGTTTGAACTTGTCGCGGATAAAGTGAATCAAGTCCATCAAACCATGCACTTCACGCGGGTTCATACCCGCTGCTGGTTCATCCAGCAACAGCAGTTTAGGCTGAGCCGCCAGAGCACGGGCAATCTCCACCCGTCGCTGTTCCCCATAAGGCAGGTTGCTGGCAATCTCATCCTGGCGATCCAGCAAGTTGAACAAAGCCAGCAATTCCTGTGCTTTCTCTGTCAGTTCACGCTCCCGCTGCTCAAATAAGCCATTCTGCACCATCGCATGGAACAACCCATAGCCAGCATGGGGGTGATACGCGATACGCACATTGTCCAGCACAGTCAGGCGTGGGAAAAGGCGGATGTTCTGGAAAGTACGTCCAATCCCCGCCTGCGTGATGGCATGAGGAGGCAAGCCAACCAAGTTTTTGCCATAGAAGGTAATTTGCCCTGAAGTCACAGGAATCAAGGCATTGATCATATTAAAAACGGTTGTCTTGCCCGCACCGTTGGGGCCAATCAGGCCCACCAATTCCCCTTCGCAGACCGTCAGATCAAAATCACGGACAGCCCAAAGCCCACCTTCATAACCCGACGCCGTCAGTCGTCCGCCAAAGTTCTTAGACAACCCCTTGATATCCAGGACAACAGGCCTTTCATCCATGCTCGCTGTCATAACTACTTATCCTCCGCCGGTTGAGGATTGCCAGCCCCCACTGGAGCTGCTTGTGGCTTCATCTCGCGCAAAAGTGTTTTGGGCACCGGCCACTTCGGCGCCCGCAAGAAGCCAAGTTCAACCCTGCCCATCAAGCCTTCTTGTCGTAACAGCATGATCAACAAGAGAGCAATGGGATAGACCACAAAACGCCACGCCTCAAAGCCCTGTGGCAACCAAATACGCATGCCTTCCAACGAAATCGCCCAGAGGAACGTAGCGATGAGCGTGCCCGTCATATTGCCCAACCCACCGAAGACGATGATAATCAGTGGGTCAAAAGAGCGGACAAAGGAGAAGTAACCAGGTGACAGGAAGGCATACAAATGTGCATAGAGCCCTCCTGCCAGTCCGGCGAGGAAACTGCCAATAACGAAGGAAACGGTTTTGTACTTGAGGACATCAATGCCCATTGCTTGGGCAGCTACTTCGTCCTCGCGCACTGAGATAATGGCGCGGCCCACGCTGGAGTATATGATATTCCTGATGATGACAATAGTTAGAATCAGGAAAAGAAAAGCCCAGAAGAAAGAGGTCATTTGCGGGATACCAACCATCCCGCGTGCTCCCTTGGTCTCTGGAATCACCTGGTCAGAGTTAATAATCAATACCTGTACTATGACGGTGAAACCAAGCGTTGCAATGCCGAAATAATCAGAGCCCAAGCGTAAAAGCACGATGTAGCCAAAACCAAGGCTGACCACTGCCGCCAAAACGGCACCAGCCAAAAGAGCGATAAACAATACAAGAGACTTGCCCGCGTCAAAGTGGAAAAGCGTAATTTCAGCCATTGGGATCAGCTTCTGCAACAGGGGCGGAACGCGCAGGATTATGCCTTGAACGGGGTAGCTAATCCTTTCCGCCCAATGGTAAGTGATCAGCGCTGCAGTATACGCACCAATGGCATAAAAACCCCACTGCCCCAACGAAAACTGCCCATTGAAGCCATAAATCAGGTTCAAGCCTAAGCAAATGATCGCCATAATGCAGGGGAAAACAATCCAAGCCGTACGGCGGAATTCCGTCATACGGGGCATCATTACCCACTGCACGACTAAAAAGACCATGCATACTGCCAACCAGAACAACCAGCTCTGGCCTAGAAAACGCAACCGAGATTTCGTCATACCCACTCCTATCAGTCGGATTTAGCCTTCTTATTGGGATTTGGCCATTGGAATGTGTTACGCCTTCTCCTTGGCCGCCTCGCCAAACAATCCCGTCGGCCTGAAGAGCAACACAATAATCAAGATAGAGAACACAATGGCATCGCGCAACGTCGAAGACAAGTACCCTTGGCTCAAAGTTTCTATCATGCCAATCAGCAGTGAGCCTATAAACGCGCCAGGGATGCTACCAATGCCACCAAATACGGCGGCAATGAATGCCTTCAAGCCAGGCATCACGCCCAAGAAAGTGCGGATCTGCGGATAGACAATCACGTACAACATGCCCCCTACGCCTGCTAGAGCGGCGCCGATGGCAAAGGTAAAGGTGATCACCAAGTCCACATCAATGCCCATCAGACGCGCCGTGGGCTTATCCCAAGCCACAGCGCGCATGGCTTTCCCCAACTTGGTACGATAGACAAGATACCATAGGATAACGAGCAGCATCGTGCTGACCGCAATGACAATAAACATGATGTTGGAAAAAGTCACCCCGGCCACATCCCAGGTTTTGAACTTGATTGGCAAAGGCGTATAGTTGATAAAGTTCGGTGTGAAGACAAAGTCCAAAGCAGTGAAATACTCCAAGAAGAACGAAACACCAATGGCAGTGATGAGAGCGGCGATGCGTGGAGCATCCCGCAGAGGTTTATACGCAACTCGTTCGATGACCACAGCCAGGAACGCGCAGACCACCATTGCCAACAACATCGCTGGAACAAACCCCCAATGATAGCGTGTTGTCGCATAATAAGCCGTAAAGGCACCGACCATGAACACATCGCCATGGGCAAAATTAATCAGGCGCACGATGCCATATACCATGGTATAGCCTAGCGCAATCAACGCATAGACAAAGCCCAGGCGGATGCCATCCACCATGAACTGCGCAAAGAGCACTGGGTTCTCGCGGAAACGCCCAACTAGCCATAACAAGATCAACAACCCTGCTAGGACCGCGTACCAACCTCTACGCAAAAAAGGAATGAAACGATTCAAGGCATTTTGCATTTTGCGAACTGACTCCTCCTCTCTTTTCAGAAACAAGGGAGGGGGCACGACCTCGTGCCCCCTCCCTTCATAAGGACATTACGGGCTGACCGAGGCCTCGAAGAGCACCTTGCCATCCTTCACGTGCAGGATCGCAGCGTTCTTCACTGGGTTATGGAACTGATCAAACGTGATGGTGCCAGACACTGCCTCAAACTTGATCGTCTCCATCGCCTTCGCCACCGCCGTCGGATCATCCACCCCAGCCTTCTCAATCGATGCCAACAAAATGTTCGCCGCATCATACGCCAACGCCGCTAACGCATCCGGTACCTTCCCAAACTTCTCCTGATACCGCTTCACAAAATCCTGCACGATCGGACGCGGATCATCCGGCGAATAGTGGTTGGTGTAATACCCACCATCGCATGCCGCTAGGTCTGTATCCGGCGAATCCCAACCATCGCCACCCAGCAACACCGCCGTGATCCCCTTCTGCTTCGCCTGCGCCGCAATCAGATTCAGCTTGTCATAGTACGTGGGAATGTAGAATACATCCGGATTCGCCGCCTTCACCTTCGCCAGAATGGCAGAAAAGTCCGTGTCCTCCTTCACAAATGACTCCCACACCACGACCTTCCCGCCTCCAGCCTCAAACGCCTTCCGAAATTCCTCCGCCAACCCCTTGATGTAGTCATTCCCCACATCCAACACTACCGCCGCCGTCTTCGCCTTCAGGTTCTCCAAGGCAAACTTCGCCATCACCGAACCCTGGAACGGATCAATGAAGCACGCGCGGAACGTGTACGGCTTCACCTTCCCATCCTTGTCCACCGTCACCATCACATTCGTGGACGTGCCGCTGATCTGCACCACCTTCTTCTGGTTGGCGTACTCGCTGATGGGAATGGACTCGCTGGAGCACACCGCGCCTACTATGTACTTCACCTGATCCTCATCAATCACCTTCTTGGCCACGTCAGCGGCTGCCTTCGGGTCGCACTGCGAGTCGCCCAGCACCCACTCAATCGGCCGACCCAGCACGCCTCCCTTGGCGTTCCACTCCTCAAATGCCATAATCGCTCCATCTCGGTTCGACGCACCAAAGGTCGCTACATCACCCGTCAGCGGACCCAAAATGGCAATCTTGATCGGTTCCACCGGCTTAGGAGTGGGCGGCACTGCCGTTGCTGTAGGCGGTGCCTCTGTAGGCTGAACTGCTGGTTTCGGCGTGGGCGTTGGTGTAGGAGTGGGCTTCGGTGCACAGGCACCCAGCAACATGCTCAACACCAACAACACACTGACCAGTACTGTCCATTTGCCTTTCATTGCCAAAAACCCCCCTTCCTGCAATAGAATTGGTTTGGTATTGCACCTCTCACGGCACTGCACACCAGGGAAGCCACCCCTTACTTCTATCAACAGTGCACGCAAGGGTTTCCATTCTCCTCTTTTGGAAAACGGTCATTTTTAGGCTTATCCCTCCTTCTTCCAAAGAGTATGAGCCCAACCCTGTGGCACTGTCATCCATTGACTTGGCAGGCTACGCCGCCCAAACCGAAACGTCCAAGGCTATGCTTCAAATAACAGCTGCATTTCAGGCTGATCCACATAGAATAGGATCAACGCCGATAAAGCGATGGCTAGCAACGAAGTAACCAAGAGAGGAATATCCGCCGGGGTGCCCGGAGCTTTCGACGGGACAACCCTGGAAAGCGTGATCAACAGCCGTACAATGATATGAAAACCTTGTACGAAGATGGTCATGAGCCTTCCGACCGGGCGCAGGTCAAGCAGTGCCCAGGCGAGCAAGGCGAAGATGACTACCGGTATCACGAACAGTAGTCGGTTGATGGACAGCAATACCTTGGGAGGCAGCAAAAGGACAGGTATGATCTGCAATAGAGCGATCACCACGATTGGTACAGGCCGCCTTTTCTTCACTTGTATGTATTCCTCCTCAGACAGGATAAGCTAGCAAGGGCATCTCATCGAGGAGACGAACTCGCAAGCACAGCACGGCTCAGTACTCGCTCATCGTAGCGCAGTTATGATAAGTGCAATTATAGCAAAAATCTCAATTTTGTCAAACAAACCATGAAGTGCAAAAAATGCAAAACGAATCCCGATAATTCTGGCTGTCTATGCCCGCGTTTGTCCATTTTTTCCTGATCGTTAATGGGCTTCCCTTCAAGCGTCATAGGGGGTGTCGAAGAAGGTACCCTTTCAAGCGCAATGCTGATTTGACAAAAAAACGAATCAGGCTAGAATATATTCAATTTTATGAATATAAAGGATAGCAAAATGGTGCGATCAACTTACGAACGACAAGCGCAGTTCTTCAGTGCCCTGGCACATCCGGTCAGGCTGAGCATCCTGGACATCCTAGCAGGAGGTGAAGCTTGTGTCTGCCATCTTGCGTCCCTATTGCAATTGCGTCAGGCATACATCTCGCAGCAACTAGCATTACTGAAAGAGGCTGGCTTGATCACCGACAGAAAAGAGGGGCTCTATGTCTACTATTCGCTGGCAAATGCAGACATCCCGCGCCTCCTCCAGGAAGCCCGCTCTTGTCTGGCACGGATCAGCGGCGATGAGGTCTTGCAAAACTTCGTACCTCCCAAATACGACGAGAGCACGTGTACTTGTCCCGCTTGTTGTGCTACTCGCTCTAACCCATAATCTTCCCTATAAGGAGAATGAACACGATGAACTCCATTGTGCCTTTTGTAGCTCGACTCATGGAATCTGGCTGGGTTAGCCTATTAGATTATCTGGCTGCGCACGTCCTGCTGTGCCTTGTGCCTGCCTTTTTTATCGCTGGAGCACTCAGCGCTCTGATCCCCAAGGAAACCGTAACTCGCTACCTGGGCCCGCGAGCGCCTAAGGTGGTCTCCTACCCAGCGGCAGCACTTGGCGGATTCCTCCTGGCTGTCTGTTCTTGCACGATTTTGCCACTATTCGCCGGCATTTGGAAACGCGGCGCTGGATTAGGGCCAGCGATCACCTTTTTGTTTGTAGGCCCTGCAGTCAATATCCTAGCCATTGCCTATACCGGAGCTGCTATTGGCATGGACATCGCGTTAGCACGCATCATCCTGTCTATTGCCTTTGGCATCGTCATTGGTCTCATCATGGCCACAGTGTTTCATAACGGCGATGCAATACCAGAAGATAACCTGTTTACAGCCCAGGTAAAAGTCAGACCTGCAATTTGGGCATTTTTCGTCCTGCTGGTAGCGATGCTCATCGCCGGCACCTTGCAGGTAAATTGGCTTACAAATATCTGGTTCACGGTAAACTTAGCGTGGGATGTGCCGCCTAGTCTCCTCGGCTTGTTGGATGAGCTACACCTGACTATACAGGGCCTGCTGATTATCAGCATGTTGATCATGGTAGCATCAGCGGCATACGTAGGCCTGCGCAATATCTTGGAGAAAGTCAGCGGCTGGACGTGGGTTACGCTAGCCCTGGTTGTTGTAACTATGCTCATCGCAACACCTGTTATACACGCCGCAGGCAGTATCGTTATTGGCTTCACCGGCAGGTCCATCCTCATACCCTTATTGCTGGTTGCCCTTTCCTTTACCGCTATAAAGGGCTTGCAGCGTGCTGAGTTGCAGTCATGGCTATGGGAAACCTGGCGCTTTGTGCAGCAAATTTTCCCCCTGCTCGTTGTCGGCGTCTTTATCGCGGGTATGGTCAAAGTACTTATCCCACAGGAATGGATTCGCACTCTGGCCGGCCGCAACACGTTATGGGCTAACCTTATAGGCGTTGCTTTTGGCATCTTCATGTATTTCCCAACATTGGTTGAAGTGCCTATCGCGCGCATGTTCCTAGACCTAGGCATGCATCGCGGCCCACTGCTGGCATACCTCTTGGCGGATCCCGAACTCTCGGTGCAGAGCATCCTGGTAACCAGCAGAATACTGGGCCGCAAGCGCACGGTATTGTACGTAGCATTGACTGCTTTGTTCAGCACACTGGCAGGCTATCTCTTTGGCTTGGCTTTACTTGTTATCTAGCAAGAACACGAGATAGTTCATAAAAACTTGGGAGGAACACAATGCACATTATCATACTCGGACCTGGCTGCCCAAATTGCAAAAAGGTAGAGGCTCTGACAAAGGAAGCAGTGGCAGAGCTGAATTTGGAGGATGTTACGTTCCAGAAAGTAACCGATATGGCTGAGATCATGCAATACCCTATCTTGCGCACCCCAGGTTTGGTCATCAATGGCAAAGTGGTCTGCAGTGGGCGCATCCCAACGAAAGCGGAGATCAAGAATTGGCTGACAGTGGCTCTGTCAGAGTAGGCTCTTGCTGCTTGATGCCAAGTGCATCTGAAGGACAGATTTCGTGAATCTCGGACATACGCGCTCCCTATACGATTTGACAAAAAGCTGCATTTGCGATATAGTATATTCAGAAAAATGAATATAGTTATGCTAACATTTCTGCCTGTTTCCATGCAGACCAGCCAGGGAGAAAATGCCTTGGCTGGTTTGTACTGAATAGACAGGTCAGGGAAAAACATTTAAGGAGGAACCGTGCTATGTCTGAGAAACCCAAATTTGTCATGTGTATTTGCACCGGCGAGTGCCCTGGCTTTCAAAGCCTGAATCTGTGGCAACTGATTAACTATGTCCGCAATGAACTGGACGTAGAGTATGCTATCGTCCACCCACAACTGTGCGTGGATGACGGCGATCGCTTCCTGACAGATTACATCAAACCCAATTCCAAGTATATCATCGGTGCCTGCGATCCGAAGATGCAGCGCAAGATGTTCAAAGACGCTTTTGCGTCAGTCGGCGGCGATTTTGACCAACAGGTGATCTCCCTCGACCTGCGCAACATGTCCACAGAAGACGCGATGAAGAAAGTAGAGGAAGCCGTTAAACAAACGGTGTCCTCCTAAACGCTGCCATATATTGGGAAATTGGTGGAGGGATGTATGAACCAAAAAAGTGTGCCAAGGGAACAAATCCCTTGGTATCCAAGAATTGATCTAGACAAATGCACTGGCTGCCAGGAATGTTTCAACTTCTGCGGGAATGGCGTGTACCAGTGGGATGACGAAGGGAATCACCCTATTGTCGCCAACCCATATAACTGCGTGGTAGGGTGCAGCGCTTGTGCCAATCTTTGCAGCGGTGAAGCCATTTCCTTCCCAACCAAGGAAGAACTCGGGAAAGTAATGGCTGCGTTGTATGCGAAATAGCGATTTGACCTGACGGTGGCTTCCCAGAAGAAAAACAAGGGCACTCAAACTGGCAATGATGCCACTGAAGCGCTCCCAGAGGGAAGCCACCGTCAGGCCTGGGCATGAACCCGGGTAAAGAATCCGATGAAAAACCATACACAGGGGCTAGAACTCATCAAAGTGCTTGCGCACCCAATACGCATACAGATCCTTTGGACACTCGGCACTAGTGAGCAATATGTTTGTCATTTGATGACCACCCTTGGCCGGCGCCAGGCTTACATCTCGCAGCAACTGGCTTTTTTACGCCAAACGAATCTCATTGTACCAACCCGTGAAGGCCAACGCATTAGCTATCACCTGCGGGATGAAGAAGTGGGGGCCGTGCTGTCGAAATTGTATGCGTTGATTGCGCCCGACAGCTATGCCTGTTTGGTGATCCCGGCACCATGGTGGCTGTGCCCATGTCCAAAATGCACCGAAATCAGAGTGCAGGCCCATCTCTCAACAGCACCATTCGGCTCCAGGGGCTCAGCAATGAGAGCAGAGATGGCCGATTGCAGACGTTCCGTTTGCGTCCGTGTGTATCGGATATCCGCAGAGCATGTAGCTGTCTCGCTGAATTCAGACTGCACCAACCTGCAGCACTGGGCATCTGCATTGCATGTGGTGCACGCGCCTTTGTATGGGCAGGAAATACAGACGTACGGAGAACTGTACCAGTCAGCCAATGACTATATATGCCAATCCGATTGTCATGCACCAGCATTTGTGCTACAAGCAACCGCGACTGCCAGTCAGTCTATGAGCCATGCCAGGCAGGAGATCCAATGTCTGACGGAAGCAGATTGATCTGCATCGGACAGCGAAAGGCATACGATGCACCAACGCTCGAAGTATGAAACTAAGGAGCAAGCACGCTCAAAAGGGGGCGCAATGCTAGAACGAAAAGCCCGGTTGACTTCCGATTGGTTGGTCCAGCACATCCGCGAGCACGGCGGAGTGCTGACTGTTTCACACGACATTGTGGTGGACTGATGAACCGCATACAGAGGCCCATCCGGTCGGGTGGGCGAACCGGAGCGTCCAGAGGATTTTGTCCGGCTGGAAGCGGATGATCTGGCTATTTATCTTTCCAAGGGCATCTGGGAAAACCTGAAGCCGCGCCAAACAAAGTTGTTGGTCGCCGTTTCAGGCTATGGACGCTTCTGGATATACTTGGAACCAACAGCAACCAGGAAGGAATGACCAACTCCCAACATTGGGATTTGGTCATTGGGATTTGGTCATTGACTAGGGGATGGTGATGTTGATCGAACAATACGAGATCAGATTAGAATCGCCGCCATGTGATCCAGGCAGTGAACGCTGGAGTGCCTTTGCCCGGCTCAACACGGACATCTCGGCAGTGCTGCCCTATCTAAACGCTAGGCTCAAAGGAGCCATCTACGATCATAAGGCTCAGGTACTGACCTGGCGTACAGGCGGACGTGCCGTCTCGGTGCGTCCCTACGAGATCGCCGTGAGCAATTTGCAAGATCGCGCGGAAGCAGAAGCCATCGTCAAACGCATGGTGGATTTGGTGAACGAGACCTGGGAACAACGCGGGCAAATCCAGCCCAGCCTGGTGAAGCGTGAGCCGCTCAGAGCGCTCGATGTGTACAAATTGCTGCCTGGGTCAAACTGCAAAGCCTGCGGGCAGCCAACCTGTTTCACCTTCGCCTTGAAGTTGGTGGCAGGCCAGGCAAACATCGCTTCCTGTGCCCCGCTGTTCGAGGAAGTATATCGCGAAAAACGTGAGCAACTACTGCAGATGCTGGAATCCGCCGAAATGACAACATAGCCTAAGAGTAGTAGCAATGCCAGACAATAAAGAACTCAGTTATCGTCAGATCATTGTAGGACGTTTCCCGACCGGTATGGTCGGGCTTGATGAACTTTTTGAGGCGCTGTATCAGGCGAATACACCGCCCACAGATGAGTTGGGGGCGGAACTCGTCGCACGGGCGCGGCAGCACAATTATATCCCTGCATCTGCAGAAAAGGATTTCGCTGCGGCATTGCTGCGGGAATACCGTAGTTACTACGAGCAAAAGCGTTCCGGCCAAGCCACAACTATGAAGCGCAGCACACCGCGCCAGCAAGTGCCGTGGTTTCCTATGCTGGATGAGACGCTTTGCGATGGCTGCGACAAGTGCTTGAATTTCTGCAGCAGCGGGGTATATGCCAAGCGGGACAATGGCGTAGTTTATGTCGTGCAACCTTCCAACTGCGTGGTGGGATGCGATGCCTGTGCACGCCTCTGCCCGCACCATGCCATTACTTTTCCGCCCCGCTCCATCCTGCGCACGATGGGGCGTTAGAACCTTATCAATATGAGCCCGGCTGCTCACCGCGCGAGGATACATATTGAAATACTGTGCTGCAAGCACGTGAAACCATCAAACCACCGATGAAGGAGGCATTGAACACCCATGGAAGCTCAAAAGCAACATCTGGGTATACCGCGCACATTGATCCCGTGGTATCCCATCATTGACCAGGAGCGATGCACGGGATGCATGAACTGTGTGAGAGCCTGTAAACACGATGTATTTGCTATGGATACAGACATGCCCCTGGTCGCCAATCCATACGAATGCGTTGTATTTTGCCAGAGTTGTGAGTATGTCTGTGAGACGGGGGCTATTTCCCATCCGCCCAAAGAGGCAGTGAAAGCCGTGATTAAGGAGCTGCGTAAGCAGTACCAGCCGCGCTGAGCGCACCTGGTCCTTATCGCGGGGCAAGGCTATCTTGCCCCGCTATCCCGCAAAACAGGAGAAAAGAGAAAGAGCCATGATTGGGACTACATCGCAACGAGTACAAAAGGCATTGCTTGGCATCTTGCTGCTGATCCTCAGCAGCACTCTGTCCCTGCACGGCCGTGCCGATGGCGTCGTGCATCTCTTCTATTTCTACGACCCCGATTGCCCGGTATGCCAGGAAATCCACCAGGATGTCCTGGAACCATTGCTGGCTGCCTACGAGGGGCGCGTTATTGCGGATGAACGCAGCATGGCTGATGCAGCGAATTTTGAATTCCTCCTCGAACTGGAAAAGCAATTTGGGGTTACCAATCCGGGCATCCCCGAAATCTTTATCGGCAAGGATGCCCTCATCGGTCCAGAGGAGATCCACGCAAAACTGAAAGAGCGCATTGATTACTATCTGGCACAGGGTGGCGTGGCTCTCCCTGCCGAACCACCAGCCGTGCTGCCTACCCCCACGCCTGAGTGTACGGAATGCGCCGAAATCCACGAGGCGCAGCGCACGGCCGTGGCCAATATACCAACGCCCACGCCGCAGTGGACAGCCACTCCTGTTCCAGCGGAGAAACCGCCCATCTATGCCGCCTGGTTCTATCAGCCAGGTTGCGACCTGTGTGAACGCAAGGAACACGACCTGCAGTACATCCTGGACAAGTATCCGCAGGTGAAAGTACGCCGTTTCAACATCAAAGAAGAGATCGCGCTGAATCAATACTTGTGTCTGAAAGCCCATGTCCCAGAGGAACGACACCTCATTGCCCCAGCGATCTTTGTTGGGAGTTCCGCCCTGGTAGGGGCAGAGATTACCGGCTCCAGCATCGAAGAGCTGATCCGCCCTTATCTCGAAACCGGCGCGCCAGAGCCATGGGCAGGTTGGGAAGCGCAGAAAGAGGCCGCGGAAAAGACCATCTTGGAACGCTTCCGCTCACTGGGCTTGTGGACAGTGATCGGGGCAGGGCTGCTGGACGGACTGAATCCCTGTGCTTTTGCCACCATGATCTTCCTGGTCTCTTATCTCTCGGTGCGCAAGCGGCAAGGGCGCGAAATACTGGCTACCGGCGCTGCCTTCACTGTGGGGGTCTTTTTCGCCTATCTCGGTGTAGGGTTGGGCATGCTCAAATTCCTCACCTCGTTACCGGTGCTGAACACGGTGGGCAAGTGGATTTACGCGGTCACCCTGGTGCTCTGCCTAGGGCTGGCCTGGGGCAGTTTCAGCGATTACCGCAAAGCCAAACAAGGCCAACTCGAAGACATGAGCCTAAAGTTGCCAGATCGTATGCGTGGCTGGATCCGCTTCCTGATCCGCGAAGGATCCCGAGCACGCAATTATATAGCAGCCTCTCTAGTTCTTGGATTTGTCGTATCCATCGTCGAGCTGGCTTGCACTGGACAGGTTTACCTGCCGACGATTATTTTCGTGCTGGGATTGCCCGAATGGCGTGCTAAGGCGATAGCAGCGCTGTTCGTGTACAATTTGATGTTCATCACGCCTTTGATTATCGTCTTTCTGCTCGTTTATTTTGGAACAACTTCCCAGCAGCTCACGCGCTGGATGACGCGGCGTGCCGCTGCGGTCAAACTCGGCACTGCCGTGCTCTTCTTGCTGTTGGCGGGGTGGCTGGGCTATAGCATCATCACGCTCTGATGCTACCTTTTCAACGTCTGCGAAAGTGATGATGGATAAGGAGGAGAATAGAATGAAATTACGCGCATGGACCCTCGTGCTACTAGCGGGGATGCTCTTATTGGGCTGCGGCGCATGCAGCAGTCAGGCAACTCCTGCTGCCCCATCTAAGCCTACGGAAAGTATGGCAATGGCAAGTGCTTCTCCGACGCCTGCAGAGATCATTCAGGTCACGCTGGTGGAGCCCGTCAAGCAGGTTACACGCAACGACACCTATTACTTTGATAACTGCAGCGGCACGAAAGAGCGGCGCCAATCCTTGAGCACCATCGCCCAAGTGCAAAAAACCCTCACCCTTGGGAGCGAGGCAACAGCCACGGACAGCGGCCAAAAAACGACCATCTCAGAAGAATGCCGCGCAAAACTGATGATCGAGATTGAGAAAGCCTACCAGGACAAACTGGCTGCTGCCCAAGCCAAGGTCGAGCAGGACGAAATGGTCGCGGGAGCGTACTCTCGCTTCAACTATACCATTATCTGGGAAGAACAACAATTTGCTTCCACCGTATCATTCACATTGAATGGACAATCCTATACCATACCCTACACCTATACCTTGCTTGTCCCAAGCCTGGGCAGTGCTAAATCAATCCCCTGCTCTGGCTGAATGCGCTAAAATCACCTGCCAGTTGGCAGGACAAAGTAAAGATAAAGGAACTACTGCCTATGTGTTCATCAACGTACCGGTGGCTCGTTGGGTTGCTTGTCGTTGCCTCTGTTGTTGCCATTCTCGTGCTGAAATTCACGGGAGCACAGGGCATTACGTCCAACTCGCCTACCGCTGTGGAGATGGCTTCGGCAACGCACTCTTCAACACCAACGCCATCCCTGCCGGATGAAAATACCGACCCGTTCCCATCCAAGGCGGACCCAGCGGCGCAAATTGAATGGGTGCTGCGCCATAAGAAGCCGGCGATGATCCTTTTTCACAGTAATCTCTGCCGGCCCTGTTTGATGATGGAAGCACTGGTACAAATGGTGCGACGCGATTACGAACCCACCGTCGTGTTCATCGAGGTCGTTATTGACGATCCGGCTAACGCCGACCTGGTGCGCGCAGCACGCATTGGCAGCATCCCTGCCTCCCTGTTTGTGGATCGCTCCGGACAAGTCAAACGGGTCATTGGCTTGATGAAACAGCAGGATTTACGCGCCGAATTGGCCAGATTGATGACCGAGGAGTAAACTGGAAAGGCGTATGGCAAACACCCAGATGCACATCCAGAGGAATGAGGACAAATGAGCCTGCGAAGATACAATCTGCCTTTACGAATGCATATCCTGAAGGCAACCTTCCTGGTGTTGCTTGCCGGGTTGCTCATCGGGTGCGCGGAGGATAGCGCGAACAGGCCTGCGCCAACCATCATCCCAGTGGCACCGAGCCGGGCATTGGCGACAGCAAAGCCCGTGCCACCCGCTGCTACCGCCATGCCGCCCACACCGACCACGGTCATGCTGTCGCCGGCTACATCTACCCCTGCGCAAACTGTGTCGGGGCTGGCAAGGCTTACAATCCTCTATACCAACGACACACGCGGCTATGTAGACCCTTGCGGTTGAGGAGTTCCGATGGGAGGAGTAGCCCGGCGGGCTACCGCGATTCAGTACCTTCGCGAGCAGGCTGGCAACCATGTGCTCGTTTTGGACGCAGGGAACACGCTTTTTGGAGAGAGACTGGCTACGGAGAGCAAGGGGCGCATCATCGTCGAAGCGATGAATGCCATGGGATATGACGCCTTGACTGTGGGCACCCTGGAACTGATCCAGGGGATTGAAGTGCTCCAGGAACGGGCAAAAGAGGCAAACTTTGCCATTCTCTCTTGCAACATCCTCGATACGCAGGATGAGAAGCCCATCTTCACGCCCTATATCGTCGTACAACGCGCTGGCTTGCGCTATGGCATCATCGGCGTCAGCGAGCCTGAGATCGCCAATTTGGCAGACATAGCCCAAGTAGCCAAAGTTATGGATCCAGTGCAGAGCCTGCGGAAGTACCTGCCCGAATTGCAGAAACAAAGCGATGTGATCATCGTGCTTTCCCATGTAGGCCTGGAGGGGGACAAAGCCATTGCCCAAGCAATGCCAGAAATTGATGTGATCGTAGGCGGTAGGACAAGGAGGTTGCTCCGGGCACCCGAAATGGTAGGGTCAACGGTTATCGTGCAAGCAGGCTACGACGGAGAATGGCTGGGCAAATTGGGCGTGACGATTACTGCCGAGGGCAAAGTCAGCGATCCCTGGGTGGACATTGTACCCCTGGGGCCAGACGTCGCCGACCATCCGGACCTGGCAGCGCTCGTCGCCCGCTACAATCAGCTCTACCCGCCGCCAACACCCGGCCCCCGCTAAGCCCAAGGGCTCCAGCCTTTTGGACTGCGAGAACAACAGCCTAGACAAGGCTCTGAAGAAAATAAAGGAGAAGAAAATGTTGAGCCAAGAAGCAATCCTCGAAGCATTGCGGCCGGTCGTAGATCCGGAGATCGGCATGAGTGTAGTAGATCTGGGCATGATCCGCGAGATTGTGCTGGATAAGGAAGGAAGGGTAGAGATTAAGATGGTGCTGACGACTCCCTTCTGCCCCCTTGCCAGCATGCTTACGGAACAGGTAGAGCAGACTGCTGCCACTGTGCCTGGGGTGAAGGAAGTCAAGGTAACGCTGCTGGATGAGCCCTGGGATCCGTCATGGATGAAGCACTGAAGGAGCAAAGATGAAAGAAATTTTGCAAGCATTGCAACAAAGCCTGGAAAGCAATGAACCTGTCGCTCTAGCCACTGTGGTGGAAGTGAAGGGAGCCTCTCCGGCTCAGGTAGGCTTCAAGTTGCTGGTTTGGCCCGATGGCCGCATCATGGGCAACGTGGGCGGTGGAGCGCTGGAAAAACGGATACGAGAGGAAGCAATGAGTGCCTTGCGTGAGGGGCAATCCCGCCTGGTCCATTATACGCTGCGTGAGGCAGGGCCAGACGCCATAGGCATGCTTTGCGGCGGCGAGGCCACCGTTTTCATTGAAGTCTACCAACCAGCCCCTGTTTTGCTCATCGTCGGCGGTGGACATATCGGCCGGCCGCTGGCCGAGATGGCACGCATCGTCGGCTTCCATGTGCAAGTAGTAGATGTGCGCGCAGAGCGAGCTACCGTGCCCCAGTTCGACCCCGCAACCATCACCCCGTGGACTTATGTAGTGCTGATCACCGAGGATCACGTTACCGATGAGCAGGCGCTGCGCCAGGTGCTGGACACACCTGCAGCCTATGTCGGTATGATCGGCAGCCAGCGCAAAGTAGGCACCATCTTCGACCACTTGCGCGCGGAAGGCATAGCGGAGAAGCGATTAGCTCAGGTACATGCACCGATCGGCCTAGATTTGGGCGGCCGCAGCCCAGCCGAAATTGCCCTGGCCATCCTGGCTGAAATCGTGCAAGTGCGCTATGGCGGCAGCGGAAAGCCGCGTGCACTGCTTATGGAAAAGAGGGATTGACGCCGGCAGCATCCGCACAGTCTGGCCAATAAAAACTATTTTGCCTCTGAATGGCAATTTGACAAAATGGCTATTTGAATATATTCTATAAATGTATTATGCATCTATACTGGCATTGACATGTCAGCGTGCGAGAAAGATAACCTATTGAAAGGAGTATCATATGAAAATCGCCGCAGTATCAGAAGATGGGAAAACTATCAGCCAACACTTTGGACGCGCCCCATTCTATGTCGTCGTCACGATTGAAAACAACAAAATCGTGGGGCGCGAGATCCGTGAGAAAATGGGACATGCCCAGTTCGCTGGTGAGCCACACGTGGAAGAAGCTCACGGGGCTGACCCGCGCGGGCACGGCTTTGATGCGGGCGCCCAGAGCCGCCATGCACGTATGGCCGCTGCCATTGCCGATTGCCAGGTCTTACTGGCACGGGGGATGGGCGCCGGTGCTTACGAGAGCATGCGCCAGTCTGGCATTCGCCCCATCATCACAGACATCGCTTCCATTGACGAAGCCGTGCAAGCGTACTTGGCTGGCCGCTTGGTAGATCATACCGAGTGGCTACACTAACGCCGACAGAAATCTGAAGAGAAGGATCACGATGCCAACAGAAGCAGAGATCAGGAATGTATTGAGCCGGGTCATAGACCCGGAACTACGACGCAATATCGTCGAACTGGGAATGGTGCGTGACATCCAAGTGCACGGGGACGAAGTCGAGATCGAAGTAGCACTGACCACTGCCGCCTGCCCGCTATCACAAAACATCAGCGATGACGTACAAGCCGCCGTGAAAGCATTGCCTGGCGTTCGGGAAGTAAAAGTTACCTTGAGCGAGATGACCGCCGAGGAACGAGAAGCTACGCTAGAAAAGGCGCAACCTGGCTTGCCCAAAGCCAGCCAGTTCAACAAGGTAGGCCGCATTGTAGCGGTTATGAGTGGCAAAGGTGGGGTAGGCAAATCATCTGTCACTGCCCTTCTGGCCTTGGCCTTGGCACGACGCGGGTATAAGGTGGGCATCCTCGATGCCGATATCACTGGCCCAAGCATCCCAAAACTTTTTGGCCTGCATCCAGGTGAAGTGCGCGGTGACCCGATGGGCTTTCTGCCGGCTATCGCTGCTGAAAACATCAAAGTGATGTCCATTAACCTGCTTGTGCCTGACGAAACTACTGCGGTTATCTGGCGCGGACCATTGATCAGCAATGCCATTCAGCAGTTCTGGAACGAAGTACTCTGGGGGCATCTGGACTATCTGCTGGTAGACTTGCCCCCGGGCACCTCGGATGCCGCGCTGACGGTCATGCAGAGCCTGCCGGTGAATGGCGCGCTCGTGGTTACCACGCCGCAGGACTTGGCAGCCATGGTAGTGCGCAAGGCCGTAGACATGGCTCATCAACTCAATGTGCCTATCGTGGGAGTGGTGGAGAATATGAGTTACTTCCAATGCCCTGACAGCGGCAAGCGTTATGAAATTTTCGGGCCAAGCCATGCGGACGAAGTCGCTACTGCTGCCAACGCCACGACCCTGGCACGGCTGCCTGTTGACCCTGAACTGTCTCGCCTTGGCGACCAGGGGCAGATTGCAAAGTACAACGGCGCGCTCATTGATGAGCTGGGCAAAGCCTTCGAATCTGAGTGTCCCCTGCCCCGCCGAGACCTATGACCCACGCATGAAAGCGCTATGGACAACGCTATCGCGCCGCTGGGCGCGATAGCGTTTGAACTGTAGGGTACCTTACTCCTGATTTGCTCGTACTGGCATTGTTTGCTATCATTCTATTCAGTCTGGCTGTGCGCATCTTGGCGCGATGGCTGGATTGAACGTGCTATTCCACTGCGCAGCAAGGAGGTGACGATATGGATACCAGAGTCATAGGCCAAAGCCTGCCGCGTATTGATGCTTGGGAGAAAGTAACCGGGCAGGCTCGCTACCCCGGCGATTTCTCCATGCCCGGAATGCTCCACGCCAAAGTGGTCTGGAGCGAGTACCCTCATGCGCGTGTGCGGCGCATTGACACGTCCAAGGCAGAAGCGTTGCCTGGCGTTGTCAAAGTCATCACCTACCGCGATGTGCCAGTGAATGAGTACGGCATCAACACCAAGGACCAGCCCGTTCTCATTGCAGAGGGGGACAAAGCGCGCTGGGTGGGCGATCGCATTGCCATCGTCGTTGCCGAGACGGAGGAAATTGCCGAGCAAGCCCGCCATTTGGTAGAGGTGGACTATGAGCCCCTGCCTGTGGTCACCGACCCGGGCGAGGCCATGAAACCAGGCGCCCCTTTGGTGCATGACGAACGAGGAGACACCAACATCCTGCACCATTTTCGCATCCGCAAAGGGGATATCGAAGTGGGCTTTGCCCAAGCGGATGTCATTGTCGAAGGCTATTACATCACCCCACATGTGGAACATGCCTACCTGCAGCCAGAAGCCGGCCTGGGCTATATTGATGAACAGGGCCGGGTAACGGTCATCGCTGCTGCGCAGTGGCCCCACGACGACCTCCATCAGATTGCGCACATGCTCAACCTGCCGGCAGACCAACTCCGCGAGATTGTGCCTGCTGTGGGCGGGGCTTTTGGAGGCAGGGAGGACATGTACATCCAGCATTTGCTCGCCCTGTGCGCTTATGTCGTCCGCCGTCCGGTGAAGATGGTCTTTAGCCGCGAGGAATCTGTCATGCGCACCGGCAAGCGCCATCCCTTCTACCTGCGCCACCGCTGGGGCGCTACCCGCGATGGGAAACTCACCGCAGTAGAAATTGAAGGCATCTCTGATGCAGGAGCTTATGCCTCCACGAGCGTCCCCGTTTTGGCGAACGCCACTAGTTTCTTCGCCGGGCCTTACGTGATCCCCCATGCCAAGATTGACGGCTACACCGTCTATACCAACAATGCCGTTACGATGGCCATGCGCGGCTTTGGCGCCACTCAGCCTCCCGTAGCCTACGAGCAACAGATGGACAAACTCGCTGAAAAACTGGGTATGGACCCGGTGGAATTGCGCCTGAAGAACCTCCTCGAAGAAGGCTCTATCGCTGTAACCGGCAACCGCATGCCCCCTGGCGTGGGCATCAAGGAGACATTGCGTCAAGCGGCGTTGGCTGCTGGCTGGCGTGAGGAAAACGGCCACTGGCTGAAACCAGATTTGGGTCCGCCTTCGGCGTCCCACAAGCGTCGAGGCATTGGCGTCGCCTGCGCCTACAAGAATGTCGGCTATTCCTTTGGCTTCGACGACAAGACCACCGCACGAGTTGAACTCACTCTCGAAGAGTCAGGGGCTATCCACCATGCTCGCATCAGAGTAGGTGCTTCAGATGTCGGAGAGGGAGTGCACACCGCGCTAGCGCAGATTGCCGCCGAGGCGCTGGGAGTGCCCCTGAATCGCGTGGAGGTTGCTCCCCTGGATACCGCAGAAGTGCCGGATGCAGGCTCCTCTTCCGCCTCGCGCCACGTCTACATCTCCGGCAACGCTGTGCTGCGTGCCTGCCAAGAGGCAAAGGCAAAACTGCAGGAAGTGTTGCGCGCAGAGACAGGAGAACGGCACATTGAAGCGGAGTATACCTATTGTGGACGCAGTGCCCGCCCGACAAGCCCTTATGACCCTGAAACCGGCCAATGCGACCCGCATATCAGTTATGGCTACGCCACTCAAATCGCTCTGGTGGAAGTGGATACGGAAACAGGTGTCGTAGATGTGCTCAAACTGTGGGCAGCCCAAGATGTGGGTCAGGCGGTGAACCCAGATATGGTGGTTGGACAAGTTGGCGGCGGGGTACACATGGGGTTAGGCTATGCCTTGATGGAGGAGTTCATCCAGCAGGAAGGCTTGGTGCGCACGCGCAACTTTGCCGAGTACCAAATCCCAACGATTTTGGACATGCCGCGGGAGATTGTGCCTATTATCGTGGAAGTAGCCGACCCAACAGGCCCTTACGGAGCGAAGGGAGTAGGTGAGATGACCACCCTTCCCACCGCTCCTGCTATCCTCAACGCGATCCACGACGCCACTGGCATCTGGCTGGATCGGTTGCCTGCCACAGCAGAAAGAGTGCTGTACCACCTGAGGAAACTCACTCCAGAAGGGAAAACAGAATGACTATCCTCACCGCAGCCGTGCTCACCGTGAGCGACCGCTGTTTCCATGGCGAACGGGAGGACCTGAGCGGCCCGCTGCTGAAAGGTCTCATTACTGCATGGGGCGGTGAAGTGATCTCTTATGCCATTGTTCCGGATGAAAAAGAGCGGATTCAGGCTGCTCTGCTGGACCTAGCTGACCGGCAGCATGTAGACTTGATCCTCACTACCGGTGGCACCGGCCCAGCGCCCCGTGACGTAACCCCTGAAGCAACGCTGGCAGTGATTGAAAGGGAAATGCCTGGGCTGGCGGAGCTCATGCGCATGGAAGGGTATCGGCAACACACTCCTTTTGCTGTACTCTCCCGTGCTGTAGCCGGCATCCGAGGCAAAACTCTCATCGTGAACTTGCCTGGCAATCCCCAGGCGGTACGCCAACACATGGAACTGCTGGGGCCTCTCTTGCCCGCCGCTGTAGCATTGATAAAGGGCGAAGCGCCCCGCGATGGCATCAACGACCCTGCCTGGGCAACCCGCTACGGAACGGGAAAGAAATGAGCCCGGCTTGCGTGAGCGCACTTTTGCAGCCTGGCTTTTCATCCGCAAAACGCACCGTTCGGCTACGCTCAAAGCGACTGCTTAGGCAGATTTGAACGCTGAAGCGTTCACGACAAACCTTCTTGGGATAACCTCGCGGCACCACCTTTATTTGACAAAAAGGCGATTTGTGGTATAATATATGTGAAAATCAGATAACAGATTCAATCTAATAAAAGAGGCGTACATGTGTAACCATCATCAAGAGATAGAAGAAAGTACAGACCGCTGCTGTCCTCGCGGAGGCAGGGTACGAGGCTTTATGCAGCCTTGGTTGCTGTTGCTCCTGGCACAAAGGCCTGCCCACGGCTACGAACTGATGGAACGGCTAAGCCAAGGAGAGGCCACCCCTGCTGCTGATCCGGGTTTGCTTTACCGAACCCTGCGTCAATTTGAGGAAGAAGGGCTGGTCCGTTCGTCATGGGACACAGAAGGGGGTGGCCCCGCACGCCGCGTGTACGAAATTACCGCGGAAGGGCTGGACTATCTCCATGCCTGGGTAGTGAACATCCGTCGCACAAGGGAGCGGCTGGACCGCTTCCTGAGCGAATATGAAGCGTATTTCCATAGTAAAAAGGGAGGTGAACAAGATGTGCGGACACGGTGAACACCACGGCCGTCATGGCTACGGCTTTTGCTGTGAAGAGGGATATTTTGGTCCCTGGATGCGTTTTGGGCCTCGCATGATGCGCTTCAGGCGGCATTTCCCCACGCGCGAAGAACGTATTGCCTGGCTCGAAGAGTACCTGAAAGAACTACAAGCTGAAGCCAAGGCGGTGGAAGAACGCATCGCGGAACTCAAAGCAACCACATAAACCCCTAAACTACCATACAGAGTAACCATCCGCCTTTTCCACTATTTAGCCGCTTTGTGCTATGATAGACTAAGGCTAGATAAATACATCGCGTGCTTGTTATTTCAAAGTAGTTGATCTTCTATGGAAAGAAACAGGGGCTAATGGGCGGATGGGCGCACAAATGAGGACCTTGCCAGAAATCCTGAGACGCGCTGCTGAAGTATGGCGCAAAGAGGGGCTGAAAAGCCTCTGGTTCAAAATACTCGGCGAGACTGTTTATCGCCGCTTGGTATTATTTGAACGGCCGCTTGACGAGCCCATTACTCCGTTGACAACGCGCCTGCCTATCACCATCCGCCTGCTGCGAGATACCGATATCGCTGCGTTCACTCGCTTCCGGCCTGAGGTTGATCCAGAGGAAGTACGCCGCCGTTTAGCGTCTGGGCAAATGTGTTTTGCTGCCTGGCATGAAGGACGCATTGTCCACGCTGCCTGGGTGGCAACTGGCCAGGCTTGGATTGGCTACCTAGGCCGTACCATGACACTGGCACCGGATGAAGCCTATAGTTACGAATCGTTCACTGCCCCAGATTACCGTGGTCAAAACGTGTCTACGATGCGTTTGCTACACGTGCTTCAGGTACTTCGCCAAGCAGGTTACCGTCGCATCATATCCGCCATCATGCCAGAGAACAAGCCTGCCTTCCGGCCTGTGGAGAAAGCGGGCTTTCATCCCATTGGCGTGATAGGGTATGTGCGGCTTGGCCCATGGCGATGGGATTTCTGCCGGTTACGACCCGGTGCACGTCCGCTAGGCCAACCGAACGGCCAGTCCAGCATGGCTTATTGGGACAACGTGGCTTGCCAGATGGACACAAAACCGCCTTACTTGGACGCATTCTTGAGTGAAATGAAACGGCAAGCCCACTTGGCATTGATTGAACGATGGGGTGGCGTCCCAGCCACGGGGAGGGTGCTCAAGACCGATTTGTTTGAGGAAGCAACAGGAGCCGGCGTGTTTTTAACGGACCTGGCAAAGGATGCGCTCCCCCTGATCGGCATGGATATCTCCAAAGTGGTTGCCAGCCAAGCGCAAGGCCGAGACAGCGCGCAGAAAGCGCATTATGTTGTCGCGGATGTGCGCCATTTGCCCTTTGCCAATGGATCCTTTGCCCTCATCGTTTCTCCCTCAACGCTAGATCATTTTGCCGACACAGCCGATCTGAGCCACAGTCTGCGCGAATTAGCGCGTGTCATGGCACCAGCCGGCCGGCTTATTGTAACCCTGGACAACCGTCAGAACGTCTTTGATCCCCTGCTGCGCCTAGCCGTCCGGCTGAGGAAAAGCCCCTATTTCATTGGCAGGTCATATACGGTCAGCCAGTTAGTGAATGAACTGGAGGCTGCCGGTCTGAAGGTACAAGATACGACAGCCATCTTGCACAACCCGCGCCTGGTGGCAACTGGGGCAGTGGCATTAGCAAACAGGCTACGTTGGCCGCCGCTAATCGCTTGGGTGCAGCACATGCTGATCCGTGCGCAGCAATTGGAGCATACACGCTGGCGCTATTTTACAGGCAGTTTTGTGGCAGCACTGGCGATCCAGGAGAAGGAGACTTCTTATGCGCCATGATCATCGTACAACGCACGGTTTTAGCCATTTTGATTCCCTGGCTCCTTTCTACGAGGCTTTCATCAAGCCCCAATCCCCACGGGAACTTCTGGCGTTAGCTGCTCTGCCAGTAGAAGGTGCGCTGCTGGATGTTGGCGGAGGCACAGGACGAGTAACGCAATTTCTGCGTGACATGGCTACCTCACTGATAGTGGCGGACCCGTCTTGGCAAATGCTCAAGAAAGCCTACAAGAAGGGAGGACTGCACCCAATTTGCTCCCATGCCGAAAAACTGCCTTTCCCCGACGCTTCCTTTGCGCGCATTATCATGGTGGACGCCATGCACCACGTTTGCAACCAGCGGCAAACAGCACAGGAATTGTGGCGTGTGCTTCAGCCCGGCGGACGAATCGTGATCGAAGAGCCGGATGTGCGCACCCTTGTGGTTAGGCTGATTGCCTTGGCTGAGAAATTGGCTCTGATGCGCAGCCACTTCTTAACCCCGCCCCAAATTGCCCGCCTGTTCCCGTATCCCGATGCACGCGTGCACATCGAGACAAAGCGGTCCAATGCTTGGATCGTGGTAGAAAAGTTTTGACCGCTTCCCTTTTCAAGTTATAATAAAAACCCAACGATGAACTTGGCATGAGAGTAGGTTTTCCTGACTTGCTGGATTGTGACAGCCTCTACCCCTGGGCTGGTAGAGGCTTTTTCTGCGCAGAGAAAAATTACTGAATCGAATCATGAGGTAGATGCAACATGCAAAACGGTTATCTTTTGCGGGTGGAAAACCTCCACCTACAACGACAAGAGAAAAAGATCCTGCGCGGCGTGACCTTTGAGATCGCGCCTTGGCAGGTATTTGCGCTCCTGGGCCGCAACGGATCAGGCAAATCCAGCCTGGCTTATACGTTGATGGGCTGCGCAGGGTACACCCCTTCTGAGGGGCGTATCCTTTTCAACGGCCAGGACATTACCCACCTCTCTATTACCGAACGCGCGCGCTTGGGCATAACCCTAGCCTGGCAAGAGCCAGCCCGCTTTGAGGGATTGAAGGTGAAGGACTACCTAGCGTTGGGCATGAAAGAACCATCACGGGAAAAGATGGAAGCGGCATTGAACGCCGTCGCCCTTTCTCCCCTCTCCTATCTGGAGCGCACCGTAAATGACGCCCTTTCCGGCGGAGAACGCAAACGCATTGAACTGGCTGCAGTGTATGCGATGCGCCCGCGTCTTGCGATCCTCGATGAACCCGATTCGGGCATTGACGTGCTTTCGCTGGACGACATCGCCCGCCTTATCCGCCGCTTGGCTGCGGAGGGCACTGCTGTTTTGCTCATCACCCACCGCAACGAGATGGTGTCCGTAGCCGATGTAGCCGCTTTGATGTGCGCCGGAGAAATCCTACGCATCGGGGAACCGCAGGAAATGCGCGATTATTACGCTAGCCGCTGCCAGCCGTGCATCACAGTCGAAGCGGTAGAACCTCCCGGAGGTGAATATGAGCGACTTTGAAGCCATCCTCAAAGCGTACGAACGCTCAGGGGGTAATCCCCGCTTCCTCAGGTCATCACGTGTGGCTAGCCTGGTTGTCAGCGGCAACCGCGTGCTGGGCGCCAATGAAATTGCCGGCATCCACCTCACCTCGGAACAACTGCCCGATGGCGTACGGGTCAAAGTCGTGGTCGAACCGGGGGTCAAACTAGATACCCCAGCGCACCTCTGCTTTGGAGTGATCCCGGCCGAAGGCATACAGCGCATCCTGTCCAAGTTTGAAATCGGTGCGGGCGCCAAAGCGGATTTTATCGCCCACTGCACCTTCCCCAACGCCCGAAGTATCGTACACCTGATGGAAGCGCAGATCCATGTGGGGCGCAATGCTCAGATGAAATACTCCGAAACCCATTACCACGGTGAGGAAGGGGGCGCAGAAGTGCTGCCCAAAGCCCAGGTTATCGTAGATGAAGGCGGTCAGTACGCAGCAGAATTTACGCTGACTACTGGCCGCGTGGGCAAACTCGACCTGGACTATGTGGTGAATGTGGATGCCCACGGAGTAGCCGAACTGACCACGAAAGCCTATGGCTACGGTACAGATGCCATCTCTGTGAAAGAGACGATTCGCTTGAATGGCGAAGGAGCGCGCGGTCTCGCTAAAGCACGCATTGCCGTGCGCGACCAAGCCACCAGCCAGGTCATTGGCACTACCGAAGGGAATGCCCCCTTCGCTCGCGGCCATGTGGATTGCATCGAAATTGTGCGCGATAAGGCGGTTGCCAATGCCATCCCCGTGGTCAAGGTAACGGACCCCCGCGCTTATGTCACCCACGAGGCAGCCATCGGCACCGTGGATAAAAAAGAACTGGAAACGCTGATGGCGCGCGGCTTGGACGAGGAAACCGCTGTAGATGTGATCATCCGGGGCATGTTGCAGTAACCGCACAAGGGTGCAAAAAGCTGCGCATCAGCCCGGGTGTAGTTCAGTTTGGGGGGGGCAGGATATGGATAAGCGTGGACGGCGGGTGGTCCACCCGGAGCAGTTTCACGCTTGGTGTAGACGGCGGACTGTGCTCCGTCTGGAGCGGGATGGATTAGACCTGACAGGCCTTGAAGACCTGTCAGGTCTGTGTAAGATCCCTGGAGCGTGGACGGCGGCGTTTGCCCTTGAGCCTGCCAGGGAATTGATTCCCTGGCATCATCTGCGCCTGGGCTCCCATGCCCAGGTGAGGTGGTCTCCTGCGTCACCCTGAGGCGAAGCCGAGGGGTCTCATGGATATGCAAGGCATTTCTTGCCCCAAAAGTGAACTACACCCATCAGCCCCCGCGATTTGACTTCTTCGCAAAATTGGTGTATAATATATCAAAATTCGCTTATATGAAGCCTGAATCGCGCATAGAGAAGGTGCCATGACCGAATTGACGCAATGGGTACTCACAGAACCCAGCACATTGGAGAACCTCGCCGCAGCCCTGCGCGCCATTGCCGATGAGACCCGGCTGCGCATCCTCGATTTTCTCGCTACCGGTGAGCAGTGTGTCTGCGATATCACACAGGCACTTGGGTTGTCACAACCGCTTGCCTCCTACCATTTGGCTGTGCTCCGCGAGGCAGGATTGGTGCACGTGCGCCGCGATGCCCGCTGGATGTACTATTCCATTCACCTAGAGCACCTTCAGGACGTCATCGCCTCTTGCCAGCAACTCTTTAATCCTGAACGTGTGTCCAGCACGCTAGCACGGAAAAGCCGAGAACCTTGTCAGTGAATACATCATGGTGGACAGATCGCGATGTTCTCTATCGAGACCACTGTTTGCAGAGGAAGGGATTAATGATGACGCAACAACCTACACAGCCATGCAAATGTAAATCTACCGCGCTGCCAGACGGTCAACAGCGCAAGAGAGCATCTTCTACCCCACCGCCAGATGCGGTCCAAATCTTTAGCAAAGAAGGCTGCCCTTATACCCGCGCACTGAAACGCAAGTTGGAACACGACGGCCAGTCGTTTGTGGAATACGATGTGCTTAAAGATCCAGAGATGCTGCAACGCATGTTAGCATTGAACGGCGGGCAACGCAGGGTGCCCACCATTGTGATGGGCGAGAAAGTCATTATTGGGTTTCATGGCTCTTGAACGGTGTAATCTACTGGCCGTGAGCCAGAGCGGAGGCAGCATTCGAGATTTTGCGCAGGAGGAAAGAGCCCTATGAATGAGCAGGAATTAGAGCAATTTCTAGCCACCATTACACCAGAACGCATTCGCCAATTGGTCTTGGAACTTGAGCCGCAGCAACCCAAAGCGGATCGCGGCACAGTGCCCCTGTGGCAAATACTGGAGGAGCTGACCAAAGACCTGCCCATCACAGAGGCGGCTGATCAATCACCAGTGGAGATGCGTTTGCGCAAAGCCATTATTGACGCTGTTGGACAGATCGAGGGCCTGACTTTTGTCGAAGGCGATGGCTGATGAACCCCTGATTTTATCTCCCTGGAAGGGAGATAGCATCTTGTCCGGCTGACGGCGCTTGTTCCAGGAGCCGGTACAACTTCTGAAACGCTCGATGTCGCGTGGCGTAGAAAGCATGCCGTTCTGGATCTGGCATAAAAGCGGTAGAGACCCTTGGGGTTTGTGGAATCCCAAGGGTCTTGATATTTCCCAAAGCCCAATGGCCCAGTAGCGCTGCACCCAATGCAGAGGCATCGGCTGTCTCCACAGGAACTAAAGGCATGCCCAACACATCCGCCAGGATTTGCACCCATACAGGAGAACGGGTAACAGCTCCCGTGAGGCGGGCCGGCTCTATCCATTGCTCCTCTCCCACTAGGGCTTCCCAGACATCTGCTAGGCAAAAAGCCACTCCTTCCAATACGGCTCGAGCCACATGCGCGCGAGTATGCCCCAAACCTAAGCCATGGATGAGGGCACGCGCCTGAGGATTCCAATGCGGGTTGCGCTCACCACTGAAATAGGGCAGCATCAGCACACCGCCAGCGCCAGCAGGAATCGTAGCCGCATCCTCCAACAGTTGCTGATACCCTCGCTCTGCAGGCAGATCAGGGTAGAATTTCTCGCATATCCACTGCAATGCCAGCCCGCCGTTGTTGATGGATCCTCCAACAAACCAACGCCCTTCCATGAGGAGATAGCACCAAATACGCTCGGCTGAGTCAAACAGGGGATGCTCAACGATTTTGCGCACCGCACCGCTGGTGCCAATGGATACCACCACTTGCCCAGGGGATATTGCGCCAGCACCCAGATTAGCCAATCCTCCGTCACAGGCTCCTGCAATGACAGGCAGACCTTGAGGCAAGCCTGTCTCCTCTGTGGCGGACCGAGTCAGCCCGCCGACCACTGCCGTAGGAGAGACAAGCGGAGGCAGTTGGTCTGTTGTTACGCCAGCCAGCGCTAATACCTCTTCATCCCAGCAGAGTCGCTCGAGATGGAGCAACCCTGTCGTAGAAGCCAGGCTCAGATCGGTAGCCCAGATGCCCGTCAAGCGATGCAGGATCCAATCCTTGATGGCAACGAAGCGCAATGCTCCTCGAGGGGCTGGCATGCCTTCCCCCAGCCACCAACGCAAACGCACCGGATGATAGGTAGAGCGCAGCGGACACCCGGTGCGCTGATACAAGGCGGAAGGGTCAGTCTGGGCACGCAGTACAGGCACATACGAGGCAGCGCGGTTGTCAGCCCAGGTCATAGCCAAAGCAAGCGGATCCGCTTCCTTGTCCACTGGGAAGAGGCTATGCATCGCCCCGCTGAGGCAAAGACCATGAACCTGCTCCCGATTCACATTTGCCGCCAGGGCACGCAGCGTCTCCGTAACCCCTCGCCAGACTTCCCACACATCCTGCGCTGCCCATCCTGGATGAGGCGATTGCAAGCGATACGAACTGGAAGCACTCGCCGCAACATGTCCGTCAGCAGTTAACGCCACAGCCTTACAGTTTGTGGTGCCCAGATCAAGCCCAATCAGCAAAGCGCTCCCATCCAACGCTCAAGTCCATTCTCTGCTCCTGCCCTTTTGCCAAAATCGTCAACTCGCATGAGCTGCCCAGACCCTAGGCAGGATATACCGATCCACGTCGGCATCCCCTTGTGGCATAGGCACATCGCGGAAGAGGAACCAGTGCTCGATATGCTCTACCGCTGCTCCCGGTTGCAGAAGAGTCAGTGGACCCAGTGTCTCTACCTCTAGCATGTCTGCATCCGTCCATACCTCTACGGCACAACCGAGATCCGGATATCGCGCTCCGGGGATATAATCAAACTTTTTCACGAACAGGTGCCCATTATGCGCATAGGCTGCCCACCCGTCGGGGACTATCGTCCCAGCCTTCTGCGGGGTAGTAGCATGAGGAACCTGGCGCAGCAGGATATACTTCTGCCCCCAGGTCCAACGCGGATCGCTCATATCCGTATAAGCCCACAAGGCAATCGCGCTTACCGCCTGCAAAAATTCCTCATGCGCACCTCTGGGTGGCAGGGGGACAATCGCGGTGCCGCCTGGAGCCATCACGGATAATGCCCAAGGGGCTAACTCTACCGCCCAGCAATTGTGATTGCGCAAGCGGTGGGTAACCTGCACATGAGCCACTGCAGGGAAAAGGCGGATGTCTATCTCTTTCTGTATGCCGGTAGTCGCCTCTATCGGCTGCACTAGGCGTATAAAATCGCCATGGTCTTCCATCTGGATGGGGGAATTGTCGGGAAAATAGGTGCGCGGCATCACTTCTGGGGCATGCCACAGGCGATGCCCGCCATAGATGCGCCACTCATCGCCGCCCATCTTACCCGCCATGCTTTCGTATTCTTTGAACTCATTCTCCTCCCCGACGAAGCCAAAGCGGATGATACGTGGGCCAACATCTGTGAGCACAACAAGGTCCACCAAACCATTGGACAGACGGTAACTATTGGGCCATCCTTTGTAATTTACTTTCTCCATACCTATCTCTCTCATCTTTCATTGGTCAGGGATTCCATCTAGCCATTGTTAGAGAGTGTTGAAAAAGCCCTTTCAATGTCATGCTGAACGAAGTGAAGCATCTCACAGTACTTGGGAAAATACGGCTAAAGTTACACGAGACCCTTCGCTTTGCTCAGGGTGACAGGATTTTCAACACTCTCCATTGTTATGTAATCTCTGCAATGTATACTTCAAAAGGAGCAATGAAGAGATGTGTCAGATCGTCCGCAGCATTCTCTCGCGAGCGACTGGAGAAAAGCACGTGTGCTGTACTCATAGGCAGATCAAAGGTCAGCGCATGCGATTGAGCAGACATATTCAACACCACCAGGCATATCTGGTGATCGCCTGGACTGCGGCGCAGGAAAGCCAGGTAATCCTGAGCCTCTTCGTGCAATGGCACATAGTCACCACTGATGAGAGCTGGAGTTTGCCTCCGTACACGCAGCAATCGTCGGTAGAAATTGAGCAGGGAGTCTGGGTGTGCCAGTTCATCAGCCACATTCACACCTTGAGCATAATTCGGATTTACCGGCAGCCAGGTTTGTACACCAGGTGGGCTAAAACCAGCGTTCGGTGCATTCGACCATTGCATGGGCGTACGGCATTTATCCCGGCCCATACGCGCAGCATAGACTACCGCTTCATCCGGCGGGGTCCCCAAAATCTCCGTCTCCACCTGGTACGTGATGATGCCCAGCATATCGCGGAACTGGCGCACGTCACGGAGCAAAAAATCGGTCATGCCAATTTCCTCCCCGTAATAGAGGAATGGCGTTCCACGTAGAGTGAGCATAAGCGCTGCCGACAAACGGGCAAGGGCAGCATCATTCCGCCCATCACTAAAATGGCTATAGACCCTGTCTGTGTCGTGATTGCCCAGGGTGTTGCACGGCCAGGCTCCAGGAGGCAGAGCGCTCAGGCGGGCTTCCTGATTAGCGCGCACCCAGGCTGGTGTGAGGCGATTGGTCCTCATCAATGGGAAGTTAAAGAGGAGATGCAACTCATTTCGCCCATCCCCATAGTAGGAGATGTCATCATCTTCTCCTACCAACACGCAGTCCGGGTATTCCTCAACCAAGGTTCTCAGTTCGCGCATCAGTTCATGCGTTTCGGGCTGATCCACCTGGTGCTCATACAAGGCTTCTTGCTCTTTCAAGAGCATAGACCACTCTTCCTCGCTTTTGGCATAGCGTAGAGCCCGGTACAATTCCACCTGCGACATTTTAGCGGTATGATCAGGCATAGCCGGATCTTCAAAGATCGCGCCGATCGCATCCAGGCGGAAGCCATCCACTCCCTGTTCCAACCAAAAGCGAACGACTTTCCACATCGCTTCCTTAACGGCTGGGTTGCGCCAATTGAGGTCAGGCTGCTGCTTCAAGAAATAATGGTAGTAGTATTGGCCAGTGGACGCATCATATTCCCAAGCCGGACCGCCGAATGCCGAGTACCAGTTGTTCGGAGGCTCGCCATTGCGGCTATCGCGCCAGATATACCAATCCCGTTTGGGGTTATCGCGGCTGGAACGGGACTCGATAAACCACGGATGTTCATGGGAGGTATGGTTCAATACCATATCCAAAATCACGCGGATGCCGCGTTGGTGCGCTCCGTCCAGAAAGCGCCGGAAGTCAGCCATTGTCCCATACTCAGGGGCAATACCCAGATAGTCACTGACATCGTACCCGCAGTCATACTGCGGCGAGGGGTAATGCGGTGAGAGCCAGATGGCATCTATGCCTAAATCCTGCAGGTAATCCAAGCGCTCGATCATGCCTGGAAAGTCGCCAATGCCATCGCCGTTGCCATCAGCAAAACTACGCGGATAAATCTGATAGAAGACTGCCTTTTGCCACCACTTTAACTGCGTCATCGCTCCTCCAATGTTCTATAGCGTGGTTCTAATTGTACACCAAATTCACAGAAGAGATGAAGGTACAATCCCTCCTAAAAGAGCAAACTAGGGCAAGAAAGCGGTTTTGACAAGTTCAAAGGCCGTGTTATACTTCGCCTAGGAGGTGAACGAATGAGAGAGCAAAGTGAACCGATTGAAGAACTGGTCAAAAAGCTCCCCCCAGAATCACAGGATGAAGTGAGGGCTTTCGTAAATCTCCTACTGATAAAACGAGGGCAAAGATCGGGCAGAAAATTGCGTCAAGACTGGGCAGGTGCCTTGAAAGACTATCGCAACCAATACACCTCCTTAGAACTCCAAAAAAGGCATTAGAATGGCGAGGCGATTAAGCCATGTATCTCATAGACACAAATATATGGCTTGAACGCCTCCTACACCAAGAGAAATCTGAAGTAGTTGGTCAATTCCTCAGCCGCACACCCTCAGAACATCTTTTTATAACGGATTTTCCCCTGCATTCTATTGGGATAGTGATGCACAGACTAAAGCGCCTGGATGCCCTGCTCCGTTTTGTCCAGGACGCTTTCATAGACGGAGCGGTTGTCCTTATTCACCTCAAACCAGAAGATATGCGCGGGCTCATCCATGTCATGGACCAATTCGATCTCGATTTCGATGACGCCTACCAGTATGTCGCTGCTGAGAAATACAGCCTCACTATCGTCAGTTTGGATCACGATTTCGATCAGACCGAAAGAGGCAGGAAAACTCCAGACGAGGTGTTGTCGGTTTAGCCAGTAGTGGTTATGGACCCAGTTTCGTACGTAGCCATTCTGCTACTGCACGCTGCACTTGAGGATCATGGCGTGGGCCGGTATGCCCCCCGCTTTCTAACAGCCACAATCGGCTGTCCTTGCTAGCAACCGCATAGAGCCGCTCACTAACCGTGTATGGGACAAATTCATCATCGCGTGCGTGGATGAAAAAGATAGGGCGTGGGCTGATGCGCGCCGGCAGGTCGAAGATATCCACAGTCTCCAGATAGAGCAGATAATCAGGCAAAGTCACACGCACTTGACCACCAGAAGCATGTATCCAATGCCAGTAATCCGCACTGAGCAAGCCCGCTTTGAGCTGTTCCCCAGCAGCGGTGCAGAAGGTAACCACCGTACGCACAGAAGGGTATTCGGCAGCAGCATACAGGGCATTATGTGCACCCATGCTCGCGCCAACCAAAGCGATGCGTCTCTTATCCACTTCTGGCCGAGCGTCCAGGTAATCTAAAACTGTGCCCACATCCTGCCAAGCCTGGCCGTCCAATGCCCCTTCGCTCTCCCCATGCCCGCGACAGTCGTAGGCGAGCACTGCAAAACCCTCTTGCTGTAAAAACTGGGCAATGTCCGCGTAATTCTCCTTGCAACTGGTGATCCCATGGCATAGCACGACCGTGGGAAAGGGCTCCGTGCCCTCGGGTAGATAGAAATGGGCTGCCAAACGGCCAACTCTCCCCACAAGATCGACCTTTTCCCGCATTTGTGCCTCCTGTTGTGGCCTGCCTACATCTTACGCACACTCATACTGCAAGTCAAGCCTGCCGTTTGCACTGGCGGATAATGGGATCGCTGTAGTGCCACTTGCCTGGGGATGGGACCTGTGCTATCATAGCAACCGGCATCCACAAGGAATACGCCCGCTTGGCTGACAGAGCAAGCGATACAAAGCTGCTTTCACAAATATCAAACAGGCTCACAAGGAGGCTTAGAGTACATGACGAAAAAGATAAACGTTGGGCTCATTGGCCTCGGCTATATCGGCAAGATTCATACCATCGCCTACCGCGACATCCCCTTTTGCTTCCCCAAAACGCCGGTTGTCGCCAACCTCGTGGCTGTGCTGCGTTCTCGTTTGGACAGTGAGGCTGAAGCCATGGAGAGTTTTGCCAATGCTACGACTGATCCTGCCGAATTCTACGCACAGCCCCTGGATATGGTAGACATCTGTTCTCCGAACCACCTACATCGCCAGCATGCCCAACATGCCCTGGAATCTGGTCTGGCTGTGTACTGCGAAAAGCCGCTAGCCTGCACCCTAGAAGATGCGCGTGCGATGGCGGATTTGGTTGAACGAACCGGTGCCTTGACCCAAGTGGCTTTTGTCCTGCGTTATTTGCCTGCTATCCGCCAAATGAAAGCCCTGATTGCTGCCGGCGAGATTGGAGAAGTTTTCCATTTTCGCGGTCGCATGTTCCACGGCAGTTATTTGGACTATGACCGTCCCATGTCATGGCGCTTGCGCAGGGCAGAGGCTGGTGGCGGCGCATGGATGGACTTGGGCGCTCATCTCGTAGATTTGACCCACTACTTGCTCGGCAACGTCGCGACCGTGCGGGCTGTTATGCGCATTTTCATCTGTGAGCGCTGCACAACACCAGGTAGCGACATACGCGAGCCCGTGGATGTAGATGACTGGGCACAATGTACACTGGAGCTCTCGAGCGGCGCCGTCGGCGTGCTCGAAGTCACGCGCATGGCTGCTGGCGCGGAAGACGCTACAGACTTTGAGGTTTATGGCAGCAAAGGGGCATTGCTTTTCCAGGCAGGCGACCCCAATTTTGCCCGCCTGTATGACCTAAAACGGCAACAATGGATCCGAGGGGCTATAAACCTTCCTCCTATCCCCGGTGAGCGTCCTATTGAGCACATCTGGCCCAGCAGCAAATACTCCCAAGGCTACATGACCAATGCCCATCTGGCAGCCGCTTACGACTTTTTGCTGAACGTAGCGGAACGAAAGCCATCCCAGGTTGACTTCCGCGCAGGCGCAGCAGCCCAAGAAGTCATTGAGGCTGCCTATATATCTGCTGCACATGGTGGCGAATCCATCCGCCTGCCCTTGTGAAAGAGCCTTAGGAATTACAGAGACATTACGTCTGCAACCATTCAGCCTTATTGCACCTGGATAGCGCAAACCTCACAGCCGTGAGTAAACAATGCGGCCCTTGACCAGCGTTAGATAGACGTTTGCCTGCTTATCTATTACCGCCAGGCTGGCATCCTTGCCCACGGCAATGCTCCCCAGGCGATCAGCAAAGCCCATGGCTCTGGCCGGGTTCAGGGAGGCCATCTTGACCGCCTCGAGCAGCGGCACACCGACCGTCTGATGGACATTGCGCACACACTGATCCAATGTAGCCGTGCTTCCAGCCAGGGTACCATCAGGCAGCGTTGCCCGCCCTTCTTTCACGATGACGGTATGGCCAACTAACTCGTATGTCCCATCAGGCAACCCTGCCCCTGCCATCGCATCTGTAATCAGCACAACGCGATCGGTGCCAAGGCAGCGGATCAGCATCTTCATCGCCCCAGGATGCACATGAACTGTGTCAGCAATCAACTCTGCCGTTACTTCATCAGAGGTCATAATCGCTCCAAACACGCCCGGCTCCCGATGCTGGAAGCCCCGCTGGGCATTGAAAGTGTGCGTCACATGGGTAAAATTGCCGCGCAAGGCAGCGCTGGCAAGCTCGTAATCGGCGTTGGTATGCCCCATGGATACCACCACCCCTGCCGCGCGGAAGAGGGCTGCTACTTCCTGCGCTCCAGGCAGTTCTGGAGCCAGTGTCATTTGGCGAATCCAGCCCCGCCCAGCCTGCAACACCGCCTCTGCTTCGTCCATGGCTGGCTGCCGCAGCCAAGCAGGGTTAAATGCCCCCTTCTTCTCCTTGCTGAGAAATGGGCCTTCCAGGTGCAAGCCTAGGGCTTCCGCACCAGGCGTGCCGGCATCCAACGCATCTGCATAGGCACGCACCATTTGCACCAACGCCTCTGCGTGAGGGGCAGAAATCGAACAGAGAAAACCCGTCACACCCGCGCTGGCGACCCACTTGGAGTAGGCAGCCAAATCCCCCGCAATTTGATCCGACTCTCCAAAGGTGATCCCATTGCCACCATGCACGTGGACGTCAATGAAGCCCGGAACCACTATCCGGCCGCGCAAATCGAGACGCAAGCCATCAGTACGGGGAGCATCTTCCATCGGCCCTACATAGGCAATACGCCCATCATCGGAAATGACCACTGCTCCGCGCTCGATAACCTCCGTAGGGGTAAATACGGTCGCATAGTATAGCATTATGGCCATAATGATTCGCTTCCTCCTTTTTTCACTCGCTCTCCATTGAACTGGCAACATATTAAACACGAATTCATCCAAAGTCAAACTGGCATAACTAACAACCTCGGTCAACACCCGTTTGACGGCAAAAACGCCGCCTGGTATAATCCTTTCGCCGAAAGATCCCAATAGGAGGCTCTTATGTCTCATGACACACCCGGCGCTTTCTTCCGTGAGGAGATCACAAGTCAGGGCAAAACTTGGGCTGAGATCATCCCCCTTGTTACCAGGCAAGCCACCGCCATCAAGGAACTTTTTGCCCGAGTAGATGAGGTGATCTTCAGTGGATGTGGCTCTGGCTTCAACGCTGCGCTCTATGCAGCATCCATCCTGCAGATGCAAACAGGCTTCTCCGCCCGTGCCGTCGCAGCCGCGGAGATCTATCTATTCCCCAAAGGCGTTTTGGTCAACCAACGCAAAACACTGGCTGTGCTCATCTCGCGCTCAGGGAAAACCACGGAGGTTGTGCGCGCGTTGGACTATTTACGACGCCACGGCATCCGTACCATCGGCATCACCTGCACGGCGGACAGCCCCTTGGCACAAGGCTGTGACCTCGCTCTGGTATTAACCCCGGCATTAGATCAAGCAGTCGCGACCACACGCTCGTTCACAGGGATGACACTAGCGGCCCAGTTCCTTGCGGCCATCGTTGCGGATGACGAAGCCAATCTCCATGTCCTGCATCGCTTGCCTGAGCTCTGTCAGGCGCAGATGGAACACTACCACGACCTAGGCAAGGCATTGGGTCAACGCACTGATTTGAGTCGCTATGCCTGTGTGGGCAACGGACCTTTCTTTGGCTTGGCGCGCGAAGCCCAATTGAAGATCAAGGAGACAGCACTGCTGCCAGCCGATGCCTATCCTATGCTCGAATTCCGACACGGTCCACAATCTACTGTGGATGGGCAGACATTGGTCATCGCATTTCTATCAGATCGCGCACGGCAGGAAGAAGTGCGTTTTGTGCGTGATATGAAAGCCCTTAGGGGCGTGATTTGGACGCTCTGTGATCATGCGGACGAGGAACTGCGATTACACGCAGACTATATGCTCGAACTGAATTCGGACCTCCCTGAGCTCGTGCGGGGATTGCTGTACATGCCGGCTGTGCAGTACATGGCTTACTACCGCTCGTTGGCTCAGGGCTTGAACCCAGATCAACCGCGTAACTTGTCCTATTGGGTGGATACATCGCGCTAACCCATGCTATTGCAGCTGAGGAGCAGCCTACCGCAAGAGGGGTATCGTATGAGAGGAGAGAGCAAGCATGCCACGTAAAGGCAGAAAACTAGACGCCCGTACAGAACAAGGCCGCCAGCTTGCACGACGGCTGTACGAATACAAGGTGAGCCAATTGGAAAGGCTTAGCGCAGAGGAACAAGGCAATCTGTTGCGCGATTTTCCTCTGCTCGGCGAAACCGAATTCAAAGATGTGCTCCGCCAGGTCATCGAAGCCAAGCGCTATGAGCAAGAACGCATTGGCTGGCAAGCGATACCCCATGATGTAGCCGTGCTGGTTACCGTAGCCATGACTTGCCTGTTGGACTTGCGCGCCGGCATTGTGGCTGGCATCGCGATTCTGGTACTATTGGAAAGCCTCTTCCAGTTCTACTTTGACCGCAAACTCTATCGCCCGTTGAGCACACTCGTCTGGTTTACCTATCCTGCCTATGCCTTGTTGGCTTACGTGCTCTATCGCCGGGGATTCAGTGCCCTCTGGATCATAGCCGCTGTCGCATTCGCATGGGGTGGGACTTTCCTCCTGGGTATGCTGGCGCGTGTGCCACTGCGTATGATCCTCAATGCCCGCATCAAAGCAGCCGAGGAGAGCGCTCGCCTCAAGAAAGAAAAACCTCCCAAGCGCTGAAGCCTGTGCTATCCTATCGAGTGGGCTGACCAATCACGCTTGCGGAGATCCTCCAGCACCTCACGCAGGTTCAAGAAAGGTATGACAGGGCTATGATGCGCACGGCAATAATCCAATAAACTCGCTCGGGCGTACAGCACATCAGTAGCTCCTACTACCTCGACGTCAGACAAGCCATCGCCGATAAACACCACTTGAAAACCATCTGCCTGATAGCGCCGGACAAGGGCTAGTTTGGATGTCCCACGCAGCGGGGTTTCTGGGCTATACCATGGAAAAGACAATCGCAATCCATTTGGACCAAAGTGGATTTCATTGGCATAGATAGTTACATTATGAATGCCGTGACAATGGAGGATATGCTGGATATACCAGACGAGGCCATCACTGACAATGGCAAAATGGTAGCCACGCTGCTTGCAGAAATCTAGCAAATCAGCCAACGCCGGGTCCAAGGGAATGGTAGACAGAAAATGCTCCATCTCAGCCTGGCTGGCTGTTACAGTGGCAAAGCAAGCGCGCATTTCTTCCGGGGTGCTGATTTTGCCCTGCTCCCATAGTTTCACCATTTGCAGGCAAGAAGGAGCCGCAAACTTGCGGTACAGCATGTCTATCACGATGCAGGGTGTAGCCGTACCATCGAAATCGCACAGCACCGCTGTTTTCGACCTCAACTTTAATCACCATTTCTTTCCGCGTTTGTGCTCAGCTCTTTGAGCGGCGTCTTTTGCTGCGCAAAGACTTGACCCACTGCTCCAATCGCTCTGGGCTAGCCACGTTGGGCTCCCAATCCGCTCCGCCTTCAACTGCCTTCTCAATGATTTGGTAAACTTCTTTGGGATATGCTTCCACCCAGCGCACCCAGGCAGGCTTGATAAAAGTTGGCGGCTGCAACGTCCACCACAGCCCACAGGCAATCAAGAGCACAAACAAGCCCTGATACAAGATATAGTAGGAACCCAGCCGCGCTGCCGCTATAGCATTGAAAGAGTACAGGATAAACAGCAATCCCAGGGGGATATAGCCATAAACCGTGCCACGCGAGCGCCAGTACCAATTCTTCCACAAGCCAAGCCGCGCGGCAACACCCAAAGCAGCAAAAGTAACTCCAAAGATTCTGATCAAAAACTGTGCATCAAGTCCAAACATCTCACCCCTCTTGCAGTAAGCGCAATGCCACGTCGCGCAGTTCTTCAGCGGCATCAGCACCATAGGGGCTGATCAGCGCTTCGTAGGTTTCCTCGGCGATAGAGACAGCGTCTGGGAAATAGCCCAAATAGTCATTGGCATAACTCACCACCGCAGTATAGGGATATTTACTCTGCTGTTTGATCTCTAGCACGGTTCGTGTAAAAGGCTCGCCGGGCAAACCCACAAGCGCCAGATCGCCTATCTGCATCACTTGTACCTGGCTGCTGCGTTGCTTAAGGTTGGACAATTCTTTAGCCATCAGTGCTTGGCCCATCGCACCCTCCACCCGTGTGGTTGCACGACGGATCTCGCCATGCGCTGCCCCAACCGCTTTCAATGTTTCCAACTCTGCTTGTAGCCGTTCTACTTCACGCTGTGCTTCGTCAGCGGACGGAAAGTGCCGAAACTTGGGTTCCACCACCGCTATCCGAGCGCCTAGACTCACTGTCTCCCGCGTTACAATGGTCTGCATCTCCTTGAGCACTTCGCCAGCTAGGATGCGCCCCATGCGCTCCACTTCGTCATAGGACTGGCTCCGCCTGGTGAAACGGGTGCTGACATCCCCCGAAGCCCCGTTCGTGTACAGGAAGACAGTATGCGGGTAGAGGCAGCGTAACGCAGCACGTGCCGCCCCGGGATAATCCGCGGAGAAAAACAAGTTCTGGTAACCGAGCACTGTGGGGTGGCAGCCATAGTTCATCATGATCGCGATAGGCTGACCCGAGGCATCATCTACACGCAGGACAACCACTTCGCTATCCAGCAAGCCTTTTTCCGGGTCGTTGCGGTTGCGCCCAATCCCTTCCACCTTGCCGCGGCCCACACCCAACCGCGCTGGTTGCAGACGTTCGCGAGCCCAAATCGCCGCGCCTACTAGTTTGCGCTCCACTATACTTTGAAGTTCAGAATCCTGAGTTGCAGAGAAATGGGGGCGACGGAAACCCCCAGGACCCGAGTGCGTGTGTGTACAAGCAACCAGCGTACACTGGCCAGGTACTCCAATCGCTTGTTCAATGCCCTCCCGCACCCGTTGAGTAAAGTCCAGACTCACCCCCAATAGGTCCATGCTGATGAGCACTGCCTGATCGTCACCACATTTGAGCAGCAAAAGTTGAGCCAACAGTGGGTCCAGCACACCCAGGCTGGTCCCCTTGCGGGCACTGTAGCCATCAAAACCTGAGCCAACTGGCGGGGTGATGTCTACCTCGACCGCGCCAGCCTGAAATTGTTCTACCATGATCACACCTCACCAAATGTTGTTTATCACCATATCAGCCAATTCGTACTATTTCTTCCCGCGGGAATGGCGCAATGTTGGTCCCTTCGAATAAGCAAAGGAGTATCACACGCCAGCACATCGCAAAGAAAAGGGCCTTCACCACACATCGTGCAGGCCCATCACAAAGACATTAAATGGAAACAGTCCGGCTACTTAGCCCATTCTGGCAAAGTTTTTTCAATAGTTGGCCAGTATTCAGTGTCCGGGTCTGGGGGCATCATGCGACAAGTGATGCGAATGCCCATCTCATGCAGCTTCTTCAAAGCCTTCACGCCCGATTCCGTCAGGTACACCGTATTAGAGATTTTCTTAGAACCGCGCACAAAGGCTTGGTTGCCCAGGTTCAGGACGGGCATCTTCAAGCCATTTTCCACCAGCGCTAATCCATCCTCTGGATATTTGGCGATGATGAAAATGTTCTCCTTCTCCGCCTCGGGATTGCCATTGCAATAAGCCACGCAGTCTTTGATGGAAAGCACGGAGACTTTGGCACCAATTGGCGCCACAGCCTTCAACAGGGTTACCTGCAAAGGATCAGCCGCCACCTGGTCATTGGTCACGATGATATGATCAATGCGAAACTCGGCATTCCATGATACCAAGATTTGGCCATGGATTAAACGATTGTCCATGCGCACATGAATAACTGGCATGCTACTCTCCCACACTCAACAGGATGATTTTTATTGCTCAACAGGCTTTTTGTCCAGGGTTTCCGATAAGGTGCGGATGCCGCTCATTCCTGCTTCCCGAGCGACTTCTACCAACTTCGTCAAGCTCTGCCCTTCGCGTTGGACAGCTAGCTCCAAAAGCATAGGCAGGCTCACCCCAGAGATCACCTCAATCTGATCGCGCTGCACGGCAAGACGGGCGCTGGCATTGAACGGACTGGCACCGAAAACATCTACCAGGATCAGGACGCCATCCCCATGGTCCACTTCCTCTATCGCTGCCGCGATGCGATCCATTAAGCTTTCTACGCTGTCTTCCTCGCGCAGGTTAACAGCCACGATACCATCCTGCTTGCCTACGATCATACGCGCAGCATCCAGCATCCCTTCGGCCATCTCGCCATGACAAACAATCACAATCCCAACCAGAATCTCCCCCTATAACGATTAAAGAATTAAATCTTAGAAAGCAGACCCATTGAAGCAGCCAGATGTCCGTATTTTTCTACCACGCGACGGTTGTGCTCGTCCCCACCCTCCACATTAGCACTGATAAGAATTGGAGGAGTTTCGCCCTTCTCAATGATGTACTGAATCGCTTCGACCATCACCGCATTGAGAATTGCTGCACCGAATACGGTTGAGGCTGGTCCCGCCTTCATAGGCAAACCCTCAAAACTCATGCAGGCATCACCTACTGGCGTCCCGGTGTCCAGCACGATTTCCGCAATCTCGTACAACTTCTTTCCACTCGAATGCCGCGAGGGCACACTTTTTGAGTGTGCCAAGGAAGTCACAGCGATCACATGCAGGCCCATCTCCTTGGCTCGCATTGCTACTTCGATAGGTTCAGGGTTTCGCCCCGAGTTGGAAATGACAAAGATTGTCTCGCCAGCTTTAAGCGGCAAGCCCTTCAACAAGATTTCCCCATAGCCCTCTAATCGTTCCGCTTTGCCCCACATGGGATCAGGGATACTGACCACGGGATACAATCCTCCTGCGCGCGAGTGGATTTCCCGCGCGAGGCATTGGGAATGGCCGCTACCAAAGGCGTATACCAGTCCTCCTTTAATGACCGTATCTCCCACCAGGACTGCCGCCTTGCGAATGGCCTCGCCCTGGGTTTCCTTCATCTGCTGCAACGACTTACATAGCATATCCAGATACTCGATGTACATTTCCTTCTCCTTTTGTGTTCCTAGCAATAGAGCGTGATGAAGAGGGGCAAGGCAATTGGAGTACGAACCTCCTCTTTCCTCGCCCCTCCTTAGCCGCTACCCGTACTGAGTTGTGAGACTAGCCCAGGATGCCTAGCGCACCACCCACAAAACCAATAACCACTAAGAGCACGATAACGCGCATGGGGGTCCAGCCTTTCTTCTTGAGCAGCCAGTAGGCCAAAAGCGTGAGCGCAACGGGAAGCATATAGGGCAAGATCGTATCTAATTGTTTCTGAAGTTCAATAGTCTGCGTGACCTTCTCGCCGCGTACCGTAACTTCGCGCACCCACTTCAGTGGTGTACTGACCTTCACTATGGAGGGCGCAAAGCCGCCTACAACAATAAGGCCAACGAACGTGGCTAGTTCAGTGATACGCTGGATAGCCCCACTACCCAACCGGGCGATCAGATTCGTGCCCTGGTTGTATGCCCAGAAGAATTGCCAGTAGCGCACAGCCAAGTAGGGGATGAAGATCAACAGCGCGGTCAGTATCGGACCCATAATATTCCCTTCAAGAGCCATCACAGAGCCGATACTGAAAACAATGCTATTGTACAATGCCCATGCCAGGCTATCGCCCACACCAGCCAGCGGGCCCATCAAACCAACTTTGAGACCTTCTGTAGTCTCCAACGAGGCGCCGGCTTCCTCCAATGCAATGTGTGCTCCAATGATTAACGGGGCTCCAATCAGTGGGTTGGTGTTGAAGAAGTTCAAGTTAGTCAGAAAGGCTTCCTTGAATTCCTCTGGGTCAGGGCGGGTCTTTTTCAGAATGGGTATCATCGCAAAGCAGTAACCCACAGACTGCATCCGCTCATAGTTCCAGCCAAACTGGAAGGTCCAGAAGTAGCGCCAGAAAGCCGACATAAGGTCGGCGCGTGTGAGTTTCTTTTCTGCCATCGTTATGCCTCCTTAGCCCCATACTTCAGTTGCTGGTATATAACTGCGATCGCAACTGCTGCCAGAGCAATACCTACCAGGGGCATCTTGAGATAAGCGAACATCACGAACCCAAGCAGTAAAAAGATCGGATACTGCTCGACGGGCAAGATTTTGAGCAACATGGCAAAACCTAGAGCCGGCAACATACCCCCAGTGACCTTAAGGCCCTTGTTAAACCAAGGATTCGCCTCAAAGAAGCTGGAAACTGCTTTCACCAGCGGTTCACCAAAGGCCACCGCCAGAAAGACGGGAATAGCACGAGAAAGGCCCCAGATTGTATGGCTGAAAAAGATCATCATCCGGTCAAAAGCTGCAGCATCACCCTTCTCCGCATAGCGGTCTGCCGCGTGAACAAAGACAAAGTTGAGGAACCGCTGCAAAACGTCCACCTGCGTTAGCAGAAGCGCGGCAGGGATAGCCAGGGCAATTCCCGTCTCGAAGCCCATGGTCTTGCCAAAATACGTGCCCAGGATGGAGCCAACCAGATAGTCTGGGATGGTCGCACCCCCGTAGGTGTAGACACCAAGGGCCATCAGTTCGAGGGTTCCCCCAATCATCATGCCCATCTGCACATCGCCCACCAAGATACCAGCCACCGTACCAGCCATCAATGGGCGGGCAGCCATAATGAGCTTTGGGGAGAGGTTATCACAGATCGCCAGGTAGGCCCAAATTGCCAGAATCAAAGCCGTTAGCATACATACCTCCTTCTAAAAATTTAGGCGAGAGAGATTCCAACCGATGACACACCTACTGCTTTACGCTTATAGGCATCACCTCCTCTCCACCGTGCCTGGAGGTCTAGCTTGGATGAGAGCCTACACCTTGAAAGCGACCTCGCTTGAACGGCTCAGCAGGGACCGCCTCCATCGTGCGGAAGTTATGAACAAACTACTAATCATAAAATACTCCAAACTGACCAATTTGTCAAATTCGAAAAGGCATTGAGAGTGTTGAAAAAGCCCTTTCAGTGTCATGCTGAACGAAGTGAAGCATCTCACAGTACTTGGGAAAATACGGCTAAAGTTACGCGAGACCCTTCGCTTGCTCAGGGTGACAAGATTTTCAACACTCTCAAAAGGCATTCGCACAGGTATTGCGCCTTTTCAGTCCACTTCTACCCAGACTTGCCCTTCCTCCACCCGCGTGCGGTAGGTGCGCAAGCCTTCTGGTTTCTTGAGCGCTTCTGCCATCCTGCGCGCCAAAGGGGGCAGCTTGGGGAGCCAGACCAGATTGCGCCCATCGCGTAAGTCAAACTGCGACTTATGGCCCGGGCAGGTGACAACGAACCCGCCCAGCTTACCCCGCGCCAAATGCGCTTTCTGATGAGGGCAGAGGCTTTGGACAGCATAATAATTGCCCTCCACGCGCGCGAGAAGTATCGTTATGTCACCTACTTTCACCTCAGCCATGCTGCCATCAGCGAGCATGTTTTCCGGCCCTACGGCTTTCCACTCCATGGTAAATCCTCCTCTTATTGCACAGGATATGATTCCATTCAGTGACTCACCCCAACTGACGGCTGTGGTGCGATCGTTCCTCTAATTTTCCATTGAGCACTAAATCAGCCAGTTGCTCCGGTGTAGCAACCGTAAAGTGGGGCTGGTATTTACCATCCGGGTCCAAGTGCACGCCATCCCATGTCGCCAGGATCGTGAGGCAGCCCGCCCGCTGTCCCGCTTCGATATCATAATGGGCATCGCCTACATAAACAGCTTGCTCCGGCGCCAGCGCAAGTTGGTTCAAGGCATACAGCACTGGCTCCGGATGGGGTTTCCCCTCCACCGTATCGTCGCGCGCCACCAGCAAATCCACCAACGAAGCCAGTTCCATCGCCGCTGGGGTAATCTCCACGCTGCGATGCGGACGAGAGGTAACAATGCCCAGGCGGTAGCCAGCCTGGCGCAAACGCTTCAGCAAGGGCACAACCCCAGGGAAGGGCCGCGCCAAATAGGCAATAGGCTGCGCCCACTCCACCCAGCGCCGCTGCGCTTCCCGAAGTTGCTCTGGCAGCACTCCGAGGCTGAGCATGGCATAGTCTCCCGAGCTGCCCATTAACTCGCGTACGCGCTCTCGAGACGGTGTCGGCAAATGAAAGTGCTTCAATGCCGCAATCAATGAGATTGCATACTGATCAAAGGCATCCAACAATGTTCCATCCAAATCGAACAACAAGGCTTGTATCCCTGAGGCATGGTCTTGAGGCATCTTCTTCCCAATCCTTTTCGTTGGTCATTCCCATTTTACCGCAGAAAATGGCGTTGGTCAAAACCTCCGCGTGAATTCGCCAACGGTAATTTTGCCCCGGTTATTCCCTTGCGCGAACTACCCTATGGCATGGGCGCAATGGAATTACGCCTCTACTTGCGCAACCTGGTCGGATATGGTATAGTTATGGATAGGCAAGCCGGAATTTTTGCATCCATTTCCATGCCAGGTGGGAGAGGAAATGAAAAGGCGGCAATGGCATCAGGAAACAGCAATTGGATTTGTATCCACGCGTTTCGCCGGAACAGACGGCGTTTCGCTGGAAACCGCCAAGTGGGCTGACATCCTGACGCGCTTTGGTTTCGAGTGCTTCTACTTTGCAGGAGAGTCGGACCGGCCCCCAGAGCGCTCTTATGTGGTAGAAGAAGCGCACTTTGATCACCCGGATATCCGCGCCGTCCACGCGGATCTCTTCGACGATTATATCCGCTCGCCCAAGACCTCGCGCGCCATTCAGAGGCTCAGCCAGTTCCTAAAAAGGCACCTCTACAGGTTTGTGCGCACCTTTGGCATCCGGCTGTTGATCGTGGAGAATGCGCTATCGCTGCCCATGAACGTCCCGCTCGGGCTAGCGCTGACCGAGCTCATCGCTGAAACCAACCAGCGCACTATTGCCCATCACCATGACTTTTACTGGGAGCGCCATCGCTATGCCCTCTCTGCTGCCATGGACTATTTACGCGCTGCCTTCCCACCAGCCTTGCCTTCGATCTGCCATGTAGTCATCAATTCCTTTGCTGCGCAGCAACTTGCCCTGCGTACAGGCAATGGGTCAGTGCTTATCCCCAATGCGATGGATTTTGACACGCCACCCCCTGAACCCGATGCCTATGCGGTCGCACTGCGCCCTGAACTGGGCATTGCGGCCGATGAGTTCCTCCTCCTGCAACCAACGCGCATTGTCCCGCGTAAACGCATTGAGCACGCCATCGAATTGGCAAGGCGCCTGGATGCCCCCTGTGTACTGGTTATCTCTCACGAAGCCGGCGATGAGGGCCATGCCTACGAAGCATACCTGCGCCAATATGCGCGTCTGGTTGGTGTGCGCGTGCTTTTCGCCTCCGACCGTATCCATTATGACCGAGGCTTGACTGCCGATGGCCGCAAAATCTTTTCCCTGGCAGATGCCTACCAGCAAGCTAACCTGGTAACGTACCCCTCTCTCGTGGAAGGATTCGGCAACGCCTTCCTGGAGACGATTTACTATCGCCGCCCCATTGTGATGAGCACATACGAGATATTCAAGACCGACATCCAACCCAAAGGTTTCCGCGTGATTGGTTTCGACGAGTTTATTGATGACAACACCGTACGCGAGGCACGGGCAGTGCTTTACGATCCCAATCGCGCCAAAGAGATGGTGGACCACAATTACGAACTGGGGAGAAGATACTACTCGTACCGTGCTTTGGAGAGGCGCTTGGCCACCTTAGTGGATCAATGCTTGGGAGCTTGACCATGTCCATTTTTGCTGCACATCCGGCAATTCCCAACATAGAAGCATCGGTAGAGGAGCACCCTCTGAACTATCCACCGGACAGAACTCCAAAGGGGAGGATTGCCATTTTGCATTACTCGGCACCACCCATCGTTGGCGGCGTAGAGCATACCATTTACCACCATGCCCGCCTGCTGGCTGGCGACGGCTATCAGGTACTGGTCATCGCTGGACGCGGAGAAGCCTTCCATCCCCAAGTAACTTTTCACGCCCTGCCGGAGGTGGACTCGCTCCACCCTGAAGTGCTGTCAATCAAGGAGGAACTAGACCGTGGTCAGGTTACGCCTCAATTCCATCGGCTGCGCGATCGGCTGGTGGACCTTTTGCGCCCACACCTCGCATCCACGGACGTGCTCATCGCCCACAACGTCTTCACCTTGCACAAGAACCTGCCTTTGACCGCCGCCTTGTATCACCTGTTGATTGAAGAGCCGCCACCCCATCCGCGAACCTTAGCCTGGCACCATGACCTGGCTTGGCAAAGCCGCCAGTACAAGGATGAAATGCATACTGGCTATCCCTGGGACCTGTTGCGGCAACCCTGGCCCGGGATCATCCAAGTTACTGTTTCGGAGCCACGACAGAAAGAACTGGCAGCCCTCTATGGCATTCCACCTGAGACGGTGAAAGTAGTGCCACCCGGTGTGGACATCCCCAGTTTCCTGCGCTGGACTGAAATGACAAAGCACATCGTAGAAACATACCAACTGCTCGATGCAGGCATCGTACTGCTGCTGCCGGCGCGCATCACACGCCGCAAGAACATCCAATTGGCAGTGCGCACACTGGCGGCACTACGCGCACAAACAGGCTTGGACGCGCGATTGGTGGTAACGGGTCCACCTGGCCCACACAATCCAGCCAATATCGCCTATCTGGCTGAGTTGCAAGCTCTCCGCCACGATCTAGGGCTGGCTGAGGCAGCCCACTTTGTCTACGAACTGGGAAAAGAGTCCCAGCCCTTGGTACCTGATGAGGCAACGATGGCTGCCCTCTACCTCCTGGCAGATGCCCTGTTCTTCCCCAGCCTGGGAGAAGGATTCGGCATCCCCTTGCTCGAGGCGGGGCTATTGCGATTGCCCATCTTCTGCAGCCACATTCCACCCTTACAAGCCACCGGCGGAGAAGAGGTCTACTACTTCACTCCCCATGCCGATCCTGTGGATGTGGCAGCGTTGATTGCAGATAAACTGTTGACCAACCCCGCTTTCCGCTTGCGCCGTCGGATCGTGCAGCAATACCGTTGGGAAAGCATCGTGCACGATCGGGTGATACCTTTAATCAAAGATGCAATACGCTGAGGAGCGAAGGATGAAACTTATTCTGGCGATTGTACAAACAGCGGATGCCAAAGGACTTTTAGACACCCTGATGAGTGAAGGATACCGCGCTACCAAGATCAGCAGCACAGGCGGGTTTTTGGTGCGCGGCAATACGACAATCCTCATTGGCGTGGAGGACAACAAGGTGGATGCTGTGCTGTCCACCCTGCGCAAGTGTTGCCGCGCGCGGCGTGAGTTCGTCTCACCCGTAGTACCTCTGAGCGATGTAGCAACCGCCAGAGGCTGGACATTACCGGTACAGGTAGAAGTAGGCGGAGCAACAGCATTCGTATTGCACGTAGAGCGCTTTGAGCACTTGTAAAGGAGCAGTGATGTCTACCTATCGCATATTGCTGCCCTTGCGCAAAGAAGACGCGCATGCCGATCTGGTCACGCTGGCTAGCCATCTTCTTCCTGCAGAAGGAGGCCAGATTGACCTGATGGGCGTGGTCTTGGTGCCGGAAGGCCACTCCCTCAGTGAGGCAGCCCTGCCAGCACAGGAAATCCGAGAAATATTGGCTAACTTGGCGAAAAACCTAGCCCACCTCCCCCTGTACCTAAAACCGCGCGTGAGAGTGAGCTATACCCCCTGGTTAGATGTCCTCAGCGAACTCCAGGATAACCCAGCAAATCTGCTGCTCCTTACTTGGGACACGAACTGTACGACTGTGCTGGGTGCCTCTCTGGAAGAAGTGCTTAGTCATGCACCATGTGATTTGATCCTCTCCCGTGGTATGGTGCACCGCTATGACCGTGTCTTGCTCGCCATCCGTGGAGGCCCGCATTTGGAATTGATGTTGCGCCTTTCGCGGGCACTGTATCAGATCAGTGGTGAAAAAATTGATGTGGTCGCCGTCAAGGGCAAGGACAAGCCTACGCCAGCCCTCAAATGGCTCAAAGAGAGGGCGCCCTTTATCTCACGGGTTGTCTCGCTCAGCGGCAACCCACTGAAGGTTATCCAGCGCCTCGCCACCGACTACCATGCCCTGGTGGTAGGGACTACTTTGCCTGAATCTACTACCGCTAGCAGCTTAGGCAGGGTCCCCACTGAACTCCTGGCGCAAACGGAATTGCCCATTTTCCTCGTGCGGTCCTTCTATCCAGGGAGCAAAGAGCTTCCAGAAACGCTGCCCCCTGTTAAAACCGTCAAACGTCCCTCGACCCTTTCTGAGCAGGTAAGCCGCTGGTTTGCCACGAACACCTTCCATTGGAGCGAGTTCAGAGATGTGGAGCAACTGATTCGCGCGAAAGAGAAGCAGGGAGTAACCATCAGCCTCGTGCTCCCGGCACTGAACGAAGAAGCGACGGTGGGCAAAGTCATCACCACGATCAAAACTGCACTGATGAAGGAATATCCCCTCCTAGATGAAATCATCCTCATGGACAGTGGCTCAACCGATCGCACGCGTGAAATTGCCTCCTCTCTGGGCATACCCGTTTATATCCACCAGCAGGTCCTAGCCGAGGAAGTCGGCAGTTACCACGGTAAAGGCGAAGCCTTGTGGAAGAGCCTCTATGTATCCCGTGGAGACATCATCGCTTGGATAGATACTGACATTGTCAACATCCACCCCCGTTTTGTTATCGGCATCCTGGGGCCACTGCTCAATTGGAACCGAATCCAGTACGTGAAAGGCTTTTACCAGCGACCGTTACGCGTAGGGAGTAAAGTGGAAGTCGGCGGCGGAGGCCGCGTAACCGAGTTACTGGCACGTCCCTTGATCAACCTCTTTTTCCCTGAACTCTCAGGAATTGTCCAACCGCTGGCTGGTGAATATGCCGGGCGGCGGTGCGCGCTTGAGCGTTTGCCCTTCTTCGTCGGCTACGGCGTCGAAGCTGGCTTGCTGGTGGATTTGTTGCAGCAATGTGGCTTGCAAGCAATCGCCCAATCCAATTTGGAGATGCGCACGCATCACCACAAAGAGCTGGTTGACTTGAGCAAGATGGCTTTCGCTATCCTACAAGTTTTTGCCTCACGCCTGGAAAAGCGCGCCCAAACACGCTTACTAGATGACCTGGCACGCACGATGAAGATCATCCGCAGTGAACCAGGACGCTTTTGCCTCGATGAAGAAGAGATTACCGAACACGAGCGCCCTCCCATGATTACCATACCCGCTTACCGCGCCAAATTTCACCCCGAAAACGGCTGACGGGTCAATTTGCCTATTTTGGCTATTTGTGCTATAATATTTCTTCGGATTAGAAACACAAACATTGGCATAGAGATCGGAAGTGACCCACTTTCGCTCGAGAAAACGGCAATTGAGCAACCGCAACACAGTGGGCGTTAAAAACGCCCGGTGTTGCGGTTTTTTTATGCCTTGAGCGCAATACAGCCATACCGGTAGCCACATAACGTGGCGAAGGACAACAACTGACAGCATGCGCAGCAAGTCGCGGGGGGGG
>JACIWX010000006.1:157811-182542 GCA_014360755.1 Chloroflexota bacterium
CAGGCTAAGCCTGCGCCGCGACCCATGCCACGCGCAAGAAAGGAGGTGGTAACTGGGAAGAATAGGCCTGAGACGGTGTCATCCGTGACATAGAAACGAATGGTATATCATCACACTGTAGAAAGGAGCTTTCACCATGTCAACCTCTTCCAAACAGCAAGGGCTTCTCGGCTATCTGCCGAATGATGTCCCACCAATAGGCCAGGCAATTGTGCTGGGGTTCCAGCACGTGCTGACCATGTTCCCAGCCACGGTGTTGGTGGCTTTGTTGGTCGGATTTCACGTCAGCACAGTGCTCATGGCTTCGGGACTCGCCACCATTGTCGCGCTGCTGCTGTCACGCTGGGGTATCGGCACCTTCATCCCGCTGTACTACGGCTCCAGCTTCAGTTACATCGCAGCGACGCTGGCTATCACGAAAGCCAGCTATGGCGTACCCGCCCCAGACAACCTCATCAGAATCGCGCAGGGTGGCATCGTCGTCACCGGCCTTATCAACATCGTTGTTGGTTTAACCATCCATTACATCGGTGGCAAAAAAGCCATTGACAAAATACTGCCGCCCATCGTGACCGGCTCAGTGGCTGCAGTGATCGGCTTTGCGCTGGGCAAAGCAGCCCTTGACATGGCTGCCGGCACCTGCTGCCTATTCGACGCCTCGGGAATGGCCATGGCAAGCATGAAATGGTGGTTCGTGGCTGTGGTTACGCTGCTCTCCACGATCCTCTTCTCCGTCTACCTGCAAGGGAAAGGCTTTATCGGGATGATCCCAATCCTGCTGGGAGCCATCGTCGGCTATGTGGTAGCCATCCCCTTGGGACTGGTAGACCTCAGCCTGATCACCCGTGCGCCACTCTTCCAAACGCCGCACTTGACTTTCCCAACTTTTAGCAGTGAACTGACCATGACCGCCATCTTTGGCATTGGCGTGATGGCCATCGCCACTATCCCGGAATCTACGGCGCACCTATACCAAATCAGCCTGTACGTAGATCAACTGGCAGCACGCATGGGCCGCAAGAAGTACAGACTGAGCCAGTATATCGGCTTCAACCTGATCCTAGATGGCATCGGTGATGTAGTCAATGGACTGCTAGGAGGTGTAGCAGGGACGAACTATGGTGAGAACAACTCGCTGATGGTCATCACGCGCAACTACTCTGGTCCGGCGATTATTGCAGCGGGCGCCCTGGCTATCCTGCTCTCTTTCAGCGGTACACTGGCAGGGGTCGTGCAAAGTGTGCCCACAGCAGTCAGCGGTGGCTTAGCCATCTACCTCTTCGGCGTGATTGGTATGCAGGGCATTGCCCTGATGATGTCCGAGAAGGTAAACCTGTTCGACCCCAAGCAATTGGCTATCGGGGCAACAATCCTGATTATTGGGGTCGGCGGGCACATCGGCTTTCCCGGTGGATTTCTGCCCATCCCGCTGCTACGCAACATCTTCCCCAACGGCTGGCCAGCCATCGCCACGGGTGCCGTAGCGGGCATCTTGCTGAACCTCGTCTTCCAGATGTTCCCCGCGCCGGAAGTGCCTGCGGCAGAGGACTAGCACGAGTAGACCCAATGGTGGGGCGATATGAAGCCAGGGCAGCGCTGCCCTGGTCCTTGTACAGTTTGGTGGCATGCGAAACACACTTGCAATAGTGTCTTTTTCGTAAACAAACTATTACTTGCAGGTTATGAAGTTTTCTGCTATCATTGTATTGCGTAACTATATCCACTCAACCTTGCACGATGAGAGAAGAAACGAGAAAGAACAAAAGTGACCCTCTGCCCGCTTCCAAGAATAGTGCATGAGCAAAACGCAGCATGGAGCACGGCACGGTTCTCGTATTATGCTGTGTCTTTTCTGCAGGTATAATGCGACAATACCTGTCGCATTACAATCGTATCATGTATAGAGATGATGCAGAGCCAAAATTGCCCTTTGTTTAGCTCTCAATGGCGGAGCATGCCGTTTGCTCCCTGCTGAGTACTTGCATCAGTGAGGGGGAATGTGGCTGAATTGGAGAGCTTGAAAAAGGCAGAACGCCTGAGCAAGTTGACTTACCTGCTATATCACCATCCACAGGGCCTGACCGTGCGCGAGATGGCCGAACTATGCGGCGTCACGCGGCGAACGATCCAAAGGGATCTCTGGTCCCTGCAACGCACAGGAGTACCACTATGGCAAGAAGGGAACCGCTACGGTGTGCTGGAAGGCTACTTCTTACCCCCGCTAAAACTGGAACTCAACGAAGCCGCAGCGCTTTACCTGGCGGCACGCTTGTTGGCGCGTTACAGCGATCAGCAAAACCCCTACATCATCTCTGCGCTGGCCAAATTAGCCACCGTGTTGCCCGAATCCATGGCGGCGCACATGCAACGCTCGATCCAGGCCCTGACCTACAAGCCCTGTAACCACCGCTTTGACGAGGTATTCGATGTCATTGCCCTAGGCTGGGCAACTAGGCGCAAGGTTCGCATCTGGCACCAGGCAGCGCGCAGCAAAAACATCCATCAATACCTCGTTTGTCCCTATTTTATTGAGCCCTCTAGCGAAGGCTACGCTACCTACCTCATCGGCTACAGCAGCTATTTCAATGCTTTGCATACCTTCAAAATGGAACGCATTCACCGCGCCGAACTGACAGAGGAGACTTTTGAACCGCCAGCAGATTTTGATGGGCCGCAATTGCTGTCCACGGCATGGGGTGTGATGTTCGGCCACCAGCCGGTGGAAGTCCGGCTACGCTTTTCACCACAAGTTACGCGGCGTGTGAAAGAATCAGTCTGGCATCCGACGCAGCATATTGAAGACTGCGCAGACGGCGGGTGCATCTTCAGCGTACGTGTCAGCATGCCGCTGGAGATGAAGCCATGGATCCGTGGCTGGGGCCCGGATGTCGAGGTGCTAGCACCGGAGGCATTGCGTCAGGAGATCGCCGAAGAGGCGCACGCGACAGCGCGTCAGTATGCCAAGGGCTGAAAAGCGCCTTTCGGCGCAGAATGTATTTCGCATGGCATAGAGGGCAACAGGCGGCGAATGCAGAGTCTGAGGAGAGTTGAATGTCTTTGTCGGTTTTGGTCACTAACCAAGCACCTGATACAGACAACGATGCACCTCAACCATTGCTAAGGCTTTTCCAGGAATATACACGCATTTCAGACGGCCGGGTTTACTCTCCTTTTCGACATCAGGCTGAGGTCTTCCGTTTGGTCATGATGGATCAGGAAGCCTTTCTGATTGCGGGAACGGCGGCAGGGAAAACCTTGGCCATCGCTGTGCCACTCTTTGAAAAGCTGAGAACAGGGCATATCCACAAGGTGCTTTTCATATACCCCACCATCGCCCTAATGGAAGACCAACGCCGGGTGATGGATGCCTTGGCCGAGATCACCGGCCTGGAGATCGGACAGTTACAGGGCGGCATGTCGCGCACCGCGTTGATGGCTGCTCTCAACAAGCCGGTCATCCTGGCGACTCCTGACGAGATCTACTGGTTTTTCCGCAAGAATGTGAAGTACAGTGGCTTACTGATCTATGGCCTGGCCCTGGTGGACGAATTCGTTTTGGATGAAGCGCACCTCTTCAACGGGCTGATGCTGCGCAACCTTGCCCATCTCAAGCAGCGGGTACAACTATTAGCCGCTAAGTTGGGCAGGCGCCCGCGCTGGCATGTGCTCACCGCTACCCCTACTCCAGAGCTACGTAGCCTGACGGCCGGGGTAGAAGTACGAGGCCGATCCAAGTGTGGGGATGTGGTGGTCACCTTTCTGGACCCGGCCAAAGGATACGACGAGCGCCGGGACAGATTGGTAGATGCCGTGGAATCGGCCTTGGCTGACGGAGCCCAGAAGGTGCTTCTGGTCTTCAACTCCGCCGACCTGGCCCATCGGGTCTTTGAAGGCATCAAAGGTGGATCCAGACCTGCCTTGCCGCCCGATTTGCAGTACCGTTTCGGACGCATCAGGTGGGGCGATTTCAAACGCTGGCTGGAACAAGAAAAGATTGCGACCGAAACCGTTGCCGAAATCGAGCAATGGCTGAGACGGGAGGCGCCTTTTTACCTGAAAGACCTAGAGTCAGGACAATCGGTGGACATCTCTGTTGAGGTTTTAGCTGCTAGGGTAGCACGCCTATTGGAAGGGCAGTCCTGGAACATTAAGCGCCTGGTCTACACAGTGGCGAGAGAAGGCGGACATGACCTGGTTGAAGCCGTTGATAAGCGGCTGGGAGGCAAAGGGAAGTTATCCCGGTTGTTGTGGCGTGCTACCACACCCGTTGCCAAAGACAAAGCATCCCCGGAAAGCCTCCTAGAGGCCCTGGAGACCCAGGTCAGCCTGATCCAGGCAGGGTTGGAGCATCTATGGGTAGATGACCCGCTCTATGTGACCGCCTCCGACTTTGCGGAGATTACGACCGCCCTGCAACAGGCAGGAGCAAACCAGGAGCTGGCCAAGGCAATCACGAACTATCTGAAATACACCGTGGAACTTCCTGAGCAGGCCGCTGCACGGCTCAGGATGTCCCCCGAGGAGTTGGCCCAGCGCCGCCTGGCTTTCCATTGGCTGGACTGGTTGATCAAGGAGTGCTCCCGTCGGGAGGAGTTGGCGGAGCGAATACGTGGAGCCCTGGCTGAGGGCAAACTGAATGCTGACACCAAGCACATCGCCTCCTGGGGTGACTTGGACGTGCCGGTCATCATCTATACCGGCAAAATGACCATAAGCGAGCGTCAGGGGCTGATCGAGGCCTTTGCTGGGCTTCCCCGCGCGGTATTGATCTCCACGCCGGCCGTGGAAGTAGGAGTGGATTTCGCCGCCGATACCCTGATCACCGAGCAATGCGATGGCAATGGCTTCTTGCAGCGCTTCGGACGGGTGGGTCGCAGGCCGGGCATCCAGGGCAAGGTACTCGTTCTGGTCAAGGATGGGGAGACGTATGTGAGCCTGTTCCAGCGCCATCGGCCTCAGATGAACCGGGAGGAGTTCTCCGCGCTGATCGCTGATCCGAGGGATGGTGTGTTCCCGGCCCGGCTTTACGCCGAAGGCTCGGCGTTCCTCGATGCCACCCACTGGCTGGTCAATGCCCAGTTGGGCGAGATCGGCGGCTACCTGAATAAGGCGATGTTTGGAGAAGAGACGGCGGATCTTGCTCATCAGATGCGGTCGGCCAATTTGCCCTTCGCCTATGGCTTGCGGAGTACGCTTCCAGAGGTCGCTTTGCCGGGTGGTGGGAGCGGCGAGCCTTTCTACATCCTGCGCAAGGTACCCAACGACCGGCTTTTGTCGTCTGATTCGCCGTTTGAGATGGCCAGGGCGGACATGTGGTACCTGGAGTTCCTGTGGAAATCTGCTCCCTGGAAGATCGTGGTGGATGCTCAAGCCACGCTGGAGGCCAGTCAAGCCCTCTTCTTGTGGCAGAACGGCCGGTGGCACCTGCGAGCAGGCTACGGCATCACTGCCAACTACCTGAAACTCTTTAGTCAGCAACCGATAAGCCAGGGTAAAACTTTAGCCCAGTTGCTTACCTCACTCAAGGCCGAGATCACCCAAAATTTGGGGGGACTTCTTTCCAAACTTCAAGAACAAAAGGCTAAGCCCCTGCCTCGCTTTCTCCTCCAGTTAGGCGAGGCGCTGCCTTTGTTCTTTGCGCCCTATGCCCGCTTCGTCCTGGGTCAGGGCGATGTGCACCTGCTGCGGGTGGATCAAAATGGGAATACTGAATCGGTGGAGGACTGCCTGGGCAACCCACTCGTGCTTCCCGATCAGACCTGGCTGCTCCTCTACGGTTACAACAAGGAAGAGGCTCAGAGATTACTGGAGAGGGTGTCCGCCCTGGATTGGGAAGAGGTGGTCTATGACTGGCAGGCTCTAGAGGTGCAAGGCAACCGGATCATCGGGCCAGTGCTCCTGGACCGGGTCGCCGGGGCCTGCTTCGACGTATACAGGAGGCTGATAGATCATGCCTGCACTGAGCGAAGCGAACACGTTGGTAGATAGATACAAAGTTGCACTGGGCAAATCCACGGGCTGCCAGAGCCTGTACGATCACTCCCTGGCCTGTGTGGACGTGGCACTGCGAGTGGCCCGTATGACCGGCGAGGAGCCAGGCCCCCGGCTGGACCGGCTGATCTTTGCCACGTTTGTTCACGACGTGGGGAAACTGGACCCAAAATTCCAGGCTATGCTGGAGGCTGCAGCGAGCGGTCACCCTCTGCCGGGCAAGAGGGTGAAACACGAAGCCAGCACCTTTGACTATGACCACCCCCGGTTGGTGGAAGAGAACAAGGAAGCCATCCGGGAGGAATTGCGAGGGGCATGTGGATACGACCTGCATCTGGCGAGCCTGGAGGGGGCTATGGATCACATCTGGGTCTTTGCCGTGACCCATCACGGGTTGTTCTACCTGTCCTATGAACGGGATGGGGCCGGCTCCCTCCGCCCTTTGATCCGCCGTCAGTGGACCAGTTTCTACCCCAACGAAGAACGGCGCATTACCCTGGTGGACCTGCTGTTTGAGTACCATCCCCTGGGCGGGCTGGTGATACTCAGCGATTTGATAGCCTCGTATTGTCATGAGCAAGGGAAGGACTATCAGGCGCTCTTCGGCCAAGCGTCCAGCCTGGGAGAAGTGTTTGAACGCCTAATCGCCCATGCGGATGAGATCGAGGAAGGGATCAGGTGTTATGACCCACGGGACTATAACCTACGAGAGATGCTAAAGCTCTTGACAGGAGAAGGGAGGGCAACATGGAGAAGTGGAGAACTTTGACCGTAACCTTAGAAACGGTGACGCCGATGTTTTTGGGCGGCGCCGACCCACGCGGCGTGCCAGAGTTGCGGGCGCCGGCCTTCCGCGGCGCGCTGCGGTATTGGCTGCGGGCACTGGTGGGCGCAGCCGGCGAACAAGTCATGCGTCAACACGAAGAGCACCTGTTTGGCATGGGTGGCGAACAGGCCACTGCAGGCGCGGTCAGTCTGCGCTTACCCGCATTGCAGGGGACGCCGACACAGTCTTACTCAGAACTGGTAAAAAAAAGGCCGGGAATAGCGTATCTGTGGTTCACCGCGCGTGGCACAAAGCGAGAGCCTGAACGCGATGCGATCCTGCCCACTGCGTTCAAATTTGAAATGTCCTTACCTCGTAGCAAACAACCGGCGCAAGACCTGGAGCAAGCAGCAGCTGTGCTATGGCTACTCACGCGATTGGGAGGGGTTGGAGCGCGCAGCCGGCGGTTTGCCGGCGGCGTGCAAGTGGCTAATGTGAAATCGAATCACAACTTGGAGAGCATTGTGGGCCGATTGCGCGTCCACGCCACCTCACCGCAAGAGCTGGTTGACGAGCTCGCCAATGGTATCGAGAGTGCCCGCAACGCTTTTGGCATCCAGCAACTTGCCAATCCAGCACCAGACCAGTTCGACGTGTTGCACCCTGATCGCTGCCAGATCTTCGTGCTGGTTCAATCTTTCGACTCCTGGCAAGACGCTGTTGAAAAGATTGGCCAGATCTACCAATCGTTCCGCGCGTTGCGGCAGCCGGACTATAACGTGGTCAAAACAGCGATGACCAGCGGTAACGACTTGCAAGGAACGGTGAAGCGGGCGGCATTTGGATTGCCCATTCCGTTCTTTTACCGTTCACTGGGCAATCGCACGGCCACGTTGCAGGCAGAGGAACGCCAGGGGAATGATATCTCGAAAATTGATCGACGCGCCTCGCCGCTGTGGATGCGCGCAGTGAAACTCAGTAATTGCAAATACGCGGTGGTGTTCACCTGGTTCAAAAGCCGGTTCTTGCCGGCAAACGCTGAATTCCTCTTGACCGAGCGCCAGCAGCTGGAATTGCGTGGAAAGCAATTGCCGAACGATCAACTGATCCAAATGTTTCTCACAGGGGTCGATCCAGAAAAACACTCTGCACTTAGTGACGCTGACTACAGCGTTTTGGAGGTTCCACTGCAATGACTGCCACCGCCCTCATCTTCTTGCCCATCCAGGCTTTCATCGCCGAGGCACGACGGGCGGCGGATTGTTATTAAATAAAGGAGGTGGTTCCATGACCGATTGGACGCTCAAAATCATAGCGCTCTTGCACGACCCACCCGGTAAGACCTTGCAGTTAGCAGACCATCAGAGGCGGGCGTTTGAGCTCATAGAACGGGCTATCGGAGCACAGACATTCGCAAAACGCTTCGGCAAGCCATCTTCTGCACTCACCGGAAAGGACTTCAAGTCCACTTCGGAGGGCGAGCTGATCAAGGAGGCCGACCGCATTGCCTCGGCCATTGATCGGGCGGCTTTTCCCAATCAGACCCGACTGGAGTCAGCGGAGTTTCTCTGCAACCTGCAGATCCGCCATCCATTTTGCGGTCAACCGCTGCCCCTGCCCCCAGTGGGCGATTCTGGCCATGAGGTATCAACAGATCTGTTTGACTTTGTCCGGCGCCAGCCCGATCCACGCAAGAAATACCTGGCTCTGTGGCGCATCCTGCCTCTGCTCTCACCGCATCCTACTGCACGCCTCTTGCCGCCTGATACGCGCATACTTGACCATACCTTGTGGGCACACCTGGACGTCTCATCGGCGTTGGTTTCGGCTTTGCCGGAAGTGGCGATGTTACACGTAGGTATCGATCCTGTGCAGACCTTTATCTACGAAGCACGGCGCACTCAGGACCTGTGGATGGGAAGCTATCTGCTCTCGTTCCTGGCATGGACGGGAATCAAGGTAATTGCCGAGAAATATGGGCCAGATGCCTTGCTCTACCCCTCGCTGCGCGGGCATCCCTGGATGGATCGGTGGCTGCAAAATGAACTGGGGCGGCTCCCCTCACCGGTGTTTACGGGCGACATCACCATTGCCGTAACGCCCAACAAGTTCGTGGCTTTGGTGCCAGCCCAGGAGGTCAATGACCTGGCCGGTGCTGTGGCTCAGGAGATTCGCAACACCTGGCGGGAGATCGCCGAAGCGGTCCGCCAAGACTTTCCGGATGGGCCAGGAAATGGCGTCTGGATGGACATCTGGAAGCGGCAGGTCGAAAGAGAGGACTGGCCAGAAATCTACTGGTCGGCGGTGCTCTGGCCCAATATAGAGAAATATCCGGAACAGAAAGGAGCAGACGAGGCGCTTAGGAGAGTGGAGGCTTGCCTAGGGATCCAGTGTGCGCAGCGGGAGCGACTGGACCTGTACAAACGGAGCTTGAAAAAGGGCACCAATGTCGGCACGATGTACGCCTCACTTTACGATTTGCTGAGCAAGGCCCTGGATGCCCGCAAACACAGCCAGGATTTTCTACCCGCTGAGGAAGACGGAGAAAAGTGTACCGTCAGCCCCTCCCTTTCAGCCTTACGGACTGCGGAGAAACAGAGCCGCGAGCAAGTTCGGCGATACTGGCAAGAGGTTGCTGAGCAACTCAAGACACAGGGAAGAGCCCATGAGCTGGCAGCGGATGGTCGGGAGCGTCTGAGCGCTATTGCGGCTATCAAGCGTTTCGCACAACGAAGCTACTTTGAGCAGCACGGCGTTCAGATTTACTTTCCCTCCACCTCTCGCGTTGCTGCCGCACCGTTTTACAGAGCACTGTACGGACAATTGCCGAGGAAGACAGAACTCCGACAGGCCCTTCAGGAGCATTTGGCCTCGCTTGAGCGATTGGGTTATCCAAAGGTATCCAGCAAAGCCGCGAAATGGGCGTTGCCAGGATTGCGCAGAGAATTGGAACAACTGCCAACCGATCTTCAAGGCGACGCAGGGGCAATATTGCGTTATGATGCCGACGTGCTGTATCCAGAGCGGCTGGATCCACGGTTACTGGAACGCGAATTGGGCCTGAAGGATCGGGATGCAGCCATGCAGGCCCAGCAGACCTGCCAAGACCTTCGCCGGGCGGTCGGCATGGCGCCGCCGACTTACTATGCCATTCTGTTGATGGATGGCGACGATATGGGGAAATGGCTGGCGGGCAAGCACGACAAGATGCCGGCGTTCCGGAAGGCGATACATCCGGATGTCCTTCCCAAGTTTGAGAGCCTGGAGAATGCGAGCGAGTGGCAGCAGACACTGGACGCCCCACGACTGCTGGCGGCCAACCTGCATGCCAGCCTGAGCGCGGCCCTGAGTACCTTTGCCTGGCGTTGCGTGCGCTGGGTGGTAGAAGAGCGGCATTTCGGCCGTGTGGTGTACGCTGGCGGTGATGAGGTGCTGGCGCTGCTACCCCTGTCTGAGGCTATCTGTGCCGCTTATGAACTGTATGCCCTGTTCACCGGCTATGCGGAGGTGAAAGGCGGGGACCTGAGAATCAAAGCCGACAGCAACGGCTTTCTGGTGTGGGGAGGGGAAGTTCTTCTTGTCCCTGGCCCAAATATCACGCTGAGCGCCGGTCTCGCCATTGTCCACCACCTCTACCCCCTGGATGCAGCTCTGGCTGCTGCCCGCGAGGCCGAAAGGGCAGCGAAAACAATGCCGGGCAAGGCTGCAATAGCAGCGCAGGTACTGAAACGCAGCGGCGAGACGGTTACAGTACGCAGCAGGTGGTACAGCCTGGGCGATCTCTTCAATGAACTGGTCGGGCACTTCGCCGAGGAGCGCCTTTCCTCCCGCTTCGCCTACGATCTAAGCGAGCGAGCATCGGTGGTCACAGCTCTACCAACGGACGCGCAGGAGGCGACGCTCAAGCAGCTTATCCAGCGGCATAAAACCAGCGCTTTGGCGGATGACGCTGCCCAAGATCTGGCCAAGCGCCTGGTCCGGTGGGCACAGGCATTGGATTGTCAAGCGCTGTCCGAGGAAATCGAGGGCGTGAAGGTTCCCCAGGGCTTTGCCGAACTGGCCCGCTGGGTGGTGTTCGCCCGCTTTGTGTCCAAAGGAGGTGTTGAGTAATGGAACTTTTTCTTGAACCTATAGATGTCTGGCTGTTCCGAGATGGCAAACCCTTTGACGCGCTCAGCGACCATCGCGCGCGGAGCCTCTTTCCGCCGTACCCGACGGTCATGCAGGGCGTCATCCGCTCCCATCATCTGGTGGTGAAGGGTGTGGACCTGCGCAATCCGGCGGCTATCGCCGAGGCTGTTGGCACGACAGAGTATTTCGGCAATTTTCGGCTGCGCGGACCGTTCATCGCCAAGAAGGAGAGCGACAAAATCGTCCGCTATTTCCCAGTCCCCGCTGATGTGGTGCTGGACAAGCAGGCCGAAGTCTATTGTCCGCTCAGGCCCCGACCGCGGGAAGAAGCGCCTTACGTGCTCACTAACGCGCCCACTGAGCTGCCTATGTTGCTCTGGCAACCCGAGGGCTTTGAGCCGAGGAAACGACAACTGGGACAATGGCTGGTTGAGGAAGAGCTATTCAAGTGTCTTCATGGCCAGCTGGCCAGAGCGGTGCCTGGCGAAACGCTTTTCGCCCGCGAGAGCCGCTTCGGCATTGGCCGCGACGATGCTACCCGCACCACCCGGGAAGGCGTGCTGTACGAAGTGGAGTTCATCCGTCCTTGCCCGGGCGTAGGCCTGTGGGTACAGGTGGACGGTTACAACGGTTGGCCCGATGCCGGGTTGATGCGCATCGGCGGGGAAGGGCGTGGAGCGCACTTTACTAGGATTGAGCCGACCTTGGGTTGGCCACAAGTGCCCGCCCCATTGCCGGCCCGCTTCAAAGTCTACTTTGCCAGCCCAACCTATTTTGAGGAAGGCTGGAAGCCGAAGGATTGGGGTTGCTTTTTCGACGGAACGGTCACTTTGCAAGCCATCGCCCTCAACCGCTATGAAAGCATCGGCGGGTTTGATTGGGCCGACATTGAACAAAAACCGGCCCGCCGTTATGTGCCGGCCGGAAGTGTGTACTATTTCACCCATGATGGATCGGCTCGCCTCAAGCCCGGTCTCATCAACAATGCAATTACCAATTGCTGGCCGGAGATTGGCTTCGGCCAGGTCATCATCACGGAATGGTAAAAGGAGGAAGACATGTTTGAAGCAAAGAGTATACTGTTCATCTACGTGGAGACGCCGCTCCACGCCGGCACTGGTCGCGGCCTGGGCGCGGTGGACCTGCCCATCCAGCGGGAGCGCATCACCGGCTACCCCATCGTGCAGGCCAGCAGCCTCAAAGGACGGCTGCGGGCAGCCAGCGATCCGAACTTCAACTCGAAGGTCGGGCTTACCAAGGCCGAACATCTGGCCATCTTTGGTCCGGAGACCGGGAACGCCTCTGAGTATGCCGGCGCCCTCTCCACCGGCGACGCCCGCATTCTGCTCTTCCCCGTGCGTTCGCTGGCCGGCGTCTTTGCCTGGACCACTAGCCGCGACGCTCTGGCCCGCTTCCTGCGCGAGGCGCAGATGGTCGGCCTGCCGGTGGACTGGCAACTCCCCGCTGAGCCGGGCAAGGACACAGCTCTGGTTAGCGGAGAGGCCCTGATTGCTGGACAGAGCGTAGTGCTGGAGGAGTTCAGTTTCACACCGGACAAGAACCAGGCCGATAAGGTCAAGAATATCGGCGAGTGGCTGGCGAACAACGCACTGCCACAGCGTGGCTACAACTACTGGAAGCAGGCCTTGCCCAACAAACTATGCATTTTGCCCGAAGACGTCTTCCGCGATTTCGTGCTCTACGGCACCGAGGTACAGACACACATCAAACTAGACCATGACAAAAAGACGGTGCAGAGCGGCGCCCTGTGGACGACGGAGAGCCTGCCCGTGGACACCCTGCTCTATGCGCCGCTGATGGCGACCCGTTCGAGGGCAAGCGGCGTGGATTTGAGCGGGCAGCAGATTTTGACAAAGGTTAAGAGCCTTGGGCTGGTACACACCCAACTGGGCAGCGATGAGACGACCGGCCAGGGCATGGTAGCCCTGCGCTTCACCGATTCGCGAGGTAACCCTTCACAGACCCAATCGAATGCAGCCGCAGGAGGTGGACAATGAGCCGACAGCGTTCTCTGGAGCAGGAGCGCGCCAGCGTGGCATGGGAATGTATCCAGCGCGTCCAGGAAAGGAACAAGCAACTTGAGGACAAGAAAAAGTACGCGAAGGAATATAGCAGCTTGGCCCGCAGTGCACCTGCTGATATTCAAGCCAACGGACTTGGCCAGACTATAGCCTTTTGGCTTGCAAAAGGGTACGAATGGGATAAGAAGGAACAACAAAGTAAGCCAAAGCAGGATAATGCCCATGCTGAATTACTCAGCCATGTTGCAAGATGGTTGCGCCATCGGAGAATTCTGCCCGAGGGCAAAGATCCTGTGGACTGGATCAGCCAAGACGCCACGACCGATGAATATCGTCTGGCTACTGTTGAAGCCATTGCTTTTCTCACCTGGCTTAAGCGCTTTGCCGAGGCGGAATTGCCCAAGGAGGGTGAGTGATGAGGGCATCGAAAGCCAAAGGCAAACCGTCCGGACAAAGGTCCTCAAGTCTGCCGGCTGATACCTCGCGGGATGGAATGCGCTATCCCGTCCCCAAGGCCAGTGCGCAGGCCCTTGCCGGGCGAGATCAGAATAAGCCCCAGAACCCTGGCCTGATCTTCGACCGTTTTGCGCCGGATTGGAGCAGGCAACCCACCCTCAAAAAAGAGGGATTAGAAGCAGTGCGCCGGGCAGCGGTAAGGGTGGACGAGCAACTCCTGCGCGATTGGAACGCCCGCTGGAAAGCACTGGTCCGTGCAGCTAACGGCGAATCTTTTCCCCTCAAGACTGACTGGCGCTTTATCGCCGGTTTGGGCCGCAAGGGCTCGCTGGAAGTCGGTTTTACCTTCCACCTCTATGGCTTTCCCATCCTGCCGGGAAGCAGCGTGAAGGGCGTGGCGCGGGCCTGGGCGCTCCTCCAGATTGCCGAGAAAGTGGGCGCTTCCGAACTCAAGGACCTGGACGGAATCCTGAGCGCCGATGGCGACGAGGAACGCAAAAAGTATGAGGGCTGGAAAGTGGGACAACCGGCAGAGGTCCAGCAACTCGCCGATGACTTCCGCGCCATCTTCGGCACCACCGCAGCCGCTGGCCAGGCCGTGTTCTTCGATGCCATTCCGACCCGCAAGCCCACGCTGGAACTGGACATTATGAACCCACACTATCCCAGGTACTACAGCGGCGAAGAGTTTCCCACCGACTGGCAGAGCCCGGTGCCGGTGTACTTTCTCACCGTGGCGCCAAATACCGAGTTTTGTTTCGCGGTTGGTTGGCGCGGCACGCCGAATCAGGACTTGCAAGCCAAAACCCGCGAGTGGCTCATCAAGGGTTTGTTGGAACTGGGTGCCGGCGCCAAGACTAGCGCAGGGTATGGGTATTTCAGCGATTAGTCACACAGTGGACCAGCGTCGACGGCCGTAACCGAAGCGGCTCCTTCGGTAGCTGTGGCTCCTCCTGCACCCCAGCCTCCCATGGCAGCCCTGGAATGGCGCACCGGCATTGTCCGTGAATATCATCCGGATAGGGGGCGCGGGCGATTGGTGGACACCGAGACAAACGAAGAACTGCTTTTTCATCGGGATGCTATTGAAGAAAAAGGCTGGTCGCCGGGGAGAAAGGTGCGGGTTCAATATGCCATGCAGGAGCAAGAGGGGCGAAAAGTGGTGGCAAAGGTGAAACGCGGGTGAAGCCCGGTTGCCATCACTGTACAACGCGGTTATTTCCCTGTGCATCTGTGGGTGTGGCTTGTGCTCAGGAGTACGCCGCGCTACGAACCGGCCGAAGTGCTGAACCAGCAAGCGTACGTGATGCAGCGCGGAGAAAACGTAACTGAACGCACGAATAGAAACTAGAAAGGAGTAACCCTATGGCTGATTTCGCTTTCGTGACCCAAGCCGCCGATGACGTCCTAAGCTGCTGGGGTATGGCCAGAACGATCGGCGGCAACACCATTGCCTCGCTGGTCGCCGACGGCGCCGCTTACTGGCGGCACGACCTGGCCGACGGCTCCCACCTAGCCCTCATCCGCCTCTTCTCGCCGGTGGTACGCCGCGAGGAGGTCTTCCTGGGCAATGTGCTCCTCAACGACTTCCTGAGCAAAGCCCTGCTCCGGTCGGTGGAGCAAAAGGACTTGGGCCGCATGGCCCTTCTCGCCAACGACCTGGAGAATTACTACTACCTCTACCACGGCCGAGCGGCTCTGGAGGAACTAGCCAAGGCATTCCAGCAGGAGATGCTCGACAGCCTGCTTGACCTATACTTTGGCAATGAGGACCTAGCCAGGGGTATCTACGGCGATTTGGGGCGGATGCTCACATTTTACAAGAGCAACATCGAGCCCTTCCCCGCCTTTGCTGTCCCCCGTCCCCTCTTGCCTGAACTGCTGGGCAGGGTCAACGAAAAACTGCGGCAGTTAGTGAACGATAGAGAAACGAACATCAACGTCATCCTGGCTATCCTCAGTTTCTTCTACGCGAAAGACGGCGCCGAGATGCAGAGCTTCTTCGCCTTCCTTCGTCGGGCTATGAATGACGGCTTGCTGCCGGCAGATGCCATGCGCGCCGTCTTTGCCTTGGGCGCGGGAGAAGATTTCGACAAGGACGTCTTCACCGAACGGAAGAAGGGCCAGGTAATTGACCGGGTCCAACTCCAGGAGGCCATTGCCGGTTTTCTGAGCAATGTTGAGCAGCAATTAGCCCAAGGGCAGGCGGAGAACCTGGCAGCCAATCTGGCGGGCAAGATGCCGGCGTTGAGCCTTGTCCAGGCGGCTGATGTGCTGGCTCAAGGAGTGCAACTGGGTTTCTTGCCACTCGACAAGATGGGAGAAAGGCCAGACCTCAAGGAGAGGTTGCCTTGCCGTTTCTGTGGCACAGATGCCGCCATCATTGTGGAGAAGAACATCATCGGTGGGTTCGGCGCAGGCCGCTTTTACAACCAGTCACCCAAGCTGCGCCCCTTTGAAGAAGCCTTGTGCGGACGGTGTGGCATCAGTAGTTACTTGGTGACCAAACTCCTGGGGATGCACATTGCCCGGCCTCAGCCCAAAGGCAAGGACTATCCCGTCCCTAAGCAATACAACCTCGTCTTCCACTACGGCCACCACGACGAGGCCGGGGCACAGCGGCTCGCCGCCATGATTGACGACCTCTTCGATTTGATTGGCTCCTTCCGGCGGAGAGCGCAGGAAGAGAAGCGGTTCTTCTCGGTGGAGTACATCCGCGAAGAGTTAACCCGACGGGCTCAAGAACGCCAAGAAGCAGGCAAAGCCCCCCGCTCTGAGGAAGAAGCCCTTGCCGCACTGTTTGCCGACGATGCGGTGCTTCCTGGCTTGGAGACCCTGGGACAGATGCGCACGGACGTGCAGGCACAGGTCCTGCCCATAGGGGTGGGCCAATACCGGTTACTGGCTTTCATCCTCCCCCAGCTTCAGCCGGGTCGGGACGAAGCGCTGGATTTCGTCCAGCGCCGCTTCTCTCGCAGCCGCCTGGCTGTCTTCACCTTGCTGGCCCTCCTGCGCAAACTGTGCAGCTGCGATGGGCCATACTACTTCCAATCGGTGCCCACCCTAGCTCCAGGGGGCGTTGACTCCAATACTTTCTATGTACAGGGCAAGGCCGAGAATGCCGACGAAGCCTTGCGCCGCTACAGCGCCATCGTCAACTTTGCCCGGCGGGTAGCCAGGTGGCGGGAGGGACACTCGCTCCTGGCAGATTGGATCCTGCTGGCAGAACGGCTGGAGAAGGACCCGCTGGGTATGTTCTCGGAAGTCCTGCGGGACTCGCCTCTGCGAGGTGGGGATGACTCACAAGGAGCCCGCTATAAACGCCTTTCCAACGAGTTCATCAAAGGAATGGGGGTGATTGATGGGATAGAGTACCTGAAACTCATAGAACGACTCAAACAGTCATGAGCCGCAGCAGCTTGCGGAAATATAACGATTGAGGAGGTGAAACCATGCCAAGACAAGTCAACACAGCCGAACTGGACGAGTTCTGCGGGCTCCTCTTCCGCGCCCTGGATCGCCTGGGGGGCGACCTGCTGCCACTCTTCCTGAGCGAGCGGCCTACGGCTTACGAGAAGTACCCTCGCCTGCTCCTGGGGCACATCCGCTACTACGACAATGTGGAGGCAGGGTTCGAGGAGTGGAAGAGCAAGGTCCTGCGCGACGCCAGCGACCGCCGGCGGGAGGAAGAGTTCCCGGAACTTCTGGCCCTTAAGAAGTGGCTCCTGGAACACCGGGACCTCTTCGAGGGCCGCAAGGACAACTTGAACCATCTCAAGCGCAGCCTTTACGCCCGAGCCTACGAATACCTCTACCCCCGGCGGCTGCTCACCGGCGTCTATGCGGAAGCCAATCGGGGCAAACCGGATGCCCTGGAGGAAAACGCCATCCGGGACAACTTCCGCCAGGTTGTTCAACCCCACATCGCCAAACTGGCCGAGGTCTACGGTGAGGGCGAGCGGCTCCAGACTATCGTGACTGAAGCCGAAGAGTTCCTCATCGCCAACCGCCAGCGCTACCGCTGGAGGCTGCGGGAGATGGAAGCAGTGGAAACGCCAGAAGAAATAGCGGAAGGCTAAATGTCAACATTTCAGGCTTTGTCTACAAAAAGGAAAACAAGGAGGAAAGTACCATGAGCGACAAGATAGAGACCTTTGCTACCCAAATGACCGCCGTTGATGCCCTGGTCCCTAGAGAGGTGAACAAGCGAAAGGTTGCACAACCGATCTTCACCCGCCGGGTGGTGACGATTGCCGGCATCAAGACCGTAAAGACCCGCTTCCTGCCCGTGTCCCATGAAGGCTACGGCAACGAATCCTACGTGGACAAACTGGAACTCTTAGGCAAGACCCGCGCCGAGTTCATCGGCCGCAAACTGAAGGGCATCGAGCGCCGGGCTCACATGGGCCTCTTCAGAGAGATGGTGGAACAGCGCACCGGAAATGGCTGGGAGGAGTACTTCCAGACCCACTTTGACAAGCCTTGCACCATCCCCGATGCACTTTGCATCGCCTGCTGGAATTGCTCCCTCTTCGGTGGCTTGGAAGCCGGCAAAGGCGCGACCTTCTCCCGCATCCGTTATTTTGATACCTACTCCATTGAGGCCGCAGAAGACTGCATCGCCATGGAGGGCAGCGAAGAGGGCATGGGCATCGGCAACCAGGTCTACGAGGACGTGAACAAGGCTCGGGGCGCCGAGACCTATCACCTCTACGAGTACGTCAAAGCCGGCACCCGTTTCCCCTTCATCACCCTCATCGAGAGCCCGACGCTGCTGGACGTGGCTGGCTACCTCCACGCCGTGCGCCGCGCCGACGAGCATGGCTATGGCAAGTACTCAGCCAACCACGGCAAGTTTGACACCCGCTTCCTGGTGGTGGCCACCGGCTACCCCCGCTTCTCGGTGCTGGACATGCTCCAGTGGGCAGATGAGGGGACTTTGGAGAGCCGCTTCGCCAATCAAGAGGTGCGCTTTGACGACCTGAACGGCAGTGTAGCCCTCTTTGGCGAGGAGATCGAGACCCTGGCCGGCAAGCTCACGGAGACCTTTGACGAGTACCTTCAAGCCCTTGGCTAGGAGGTGAGCCATGCTCTACGCCAGAGCCATTACTCTCCGCAATTGCGGGCGCTTCACAGTGATCGCCTCCGACTTTGGCTCGGACTATCGCACCCACACCCATGTCACCAGCGAGGCTCTCTACGCCAGTCTGACCCGAGGTGCTACCTGGTGGCCACGTCTGATCAACTTAAAAGATGACCCAGAGGACTTTACCCTAGCCTACGACGTGGCCGCCATGCCCATCTGGTTCCTGCCCGGCATCTTCATAGCTGATGGGAGCCCTCGCCTGCCCGATGCCTACCTGGACACAACCGCCTTCAACGTGGTGCACGAGTTCTATCCCAGCACCAGCAAAGCCTATGTCCTCAAGAAGGGCAGTTTGGAGGAGAAGGAGAATCGGCCCTATCACGTCCCGACTTACGGCACGATTCAGGCAGTAAAACCAGATGGGCGGCTGATAACATATGCCTTCTCTCCTCGACGAGCACTCTTGGAACACTTTGTACCAGCACAATCCTTCCTCCTGGGTAAGAAGCGCACAATGTTCCAAATCGTTGCTCTTTCTGGAATAGCCGAAGGCAAATGGCTTCAAGGAACGTGCACAACAGGTTGGCTAGAGCTTTCACCGCAGTACGGTGGACGCTTCCAGCGCTTTGAGGTCTTAGCGGGCACCTTACGATACCTCATCTTGCGGGGGGTTACCAGGGAAAAAGTAAATTATGTAAAGTTCATCTTTCCCGACACCAGCCTCTGTTTGCCCGATTTCTACCTAGAACAAATACCGGCCTGCTGCCAGTTTTAAATCAGCAATGCCAACTCTCCTCGTCAGAAGAGAGATTCCGAGGTGAGTTCCCATGCATCGTGGTTGCTTCTCACCTCGGAGCACCGTGTACGATAGAAATCGCTCTCAGGAGGCAATGTGACTGATTCCAACGACCCATCTGCCCTGTTCCAGGGCAAATACCGCATCCCTGCTGCACGGCTCAGCGGCTGGGATTACACTTCCGCCGGCCTGTATTTCGTTACCATCTGCACCCAAAACCGCGAGCCGTGGCTGGGGGATATCGTGGATGGCGAGGTGCGCCTTTCCGCCATCGGGGAAATTGTGGCGGAGGAATGGCAGAAAACCGCCCACATCCGCCCCAACGTAACCCTAGATGCCTGGATCATCATGCCCAACCATCTGCATGGCATCATTGCCATCGCCCCCGTAGAGACGCCCCGGCGGGGCGTCTCTACATCCCGGCGGGGCGTCTTGCAACCCAATTCGTTGGGTTCCATCATCGGCCAATTCAAATCGGTGTGCACCAAACGCATCTGGGCCGCAGGGTTCCGCGACTTTGCCTGGCAGACACGCTTCTACGACCACATCATCCGCGATGAGGCTTCCTTACAACGCATCCGGCACTACATCCTGGACAATCCATGCCGCTGGGCAGAGGACAAAAATCATGTGGACCATCTATGGATATGAGATTGCACCGTACACATAGAGCTGCCTGGGCTTTCATGCCCAGGCAAATAACCCGTTGTACCTGCGACATGCTCCACAGTCCACTGATAAGATGATGGGAGGTGATACATGCACCATTTCACTGCCCACCGCCTGCGCTTTGTCGGCGAAGTGCAGACAACCATCGAATTGAATGAGCACCAGGGTTCAGCCATCCGCGGTGCCCTGTTCAACGTGCTGCGGCGCAATTTTTGCCTGGAGCAGCGCTTCACCTCCTGCCAGCCCTGCCCGCTGCACGCCAGTTGCCCGGTCAGTTTCCTGCTCGCCACGGTAGATGATACAGCGCAGCGCGGCGCTGACCTGCCCCGCCCCTACACCATCGAACCACCCCTGGGCGCTACGCCCCACTATGCCCCAGGCGACCGCCTGGAGTTCGGCTTGACCATGTTCGCGCACGCCCTCAACCTCTTCCCCTACCTCGTCGTCGCTGCCACGGCGCTGCAACGCGAGGGCATTGGCCGCAAGGTCGAAACCAACCGCTGGCGGCGAGGCACCTTCATCCTGCGCGAAATCTGGGCGGAAAACCCCCTCACGGGACAGCGCCAAGCCGTGCTGCATGCCAACGACCCCTTGGTCAACGTGCCGGACATCCCCATCACCCACGAACAAATCATGGATACGGTTAGGGGTTATGTCAATAGGGGTGATGAATCAGGGGTTCACATTACCTCCCCAACCCCTATCTCCCTAACCCTTCACTTCCTCACCCCCACCCGTCTCATCGAAAGAGGCCGCCTCTTGCACAAGCCGCTCTTCCGACCGCTGGTGCAGCGCCTCTTCGAGCGCCTCTCTGCCCTCGCACGCGCCTACTCAGAGACGCCCCTGGAACTGGACTTTCGTGCATTGCTACAACAAGCCGAACAGGTGCACCTGGTAGAGGACGACACGCACTGGGTGGAACTCGATAGCTATTCCACGCGCCGTCAAACCCATACACCGATGGGCGGCTTTATTGGGCAAGCAACCTATGTTGGACCCATCGCAGCATTTCTGCCCTGGCTATTGTGGGGCCAGTTTACGCATGTAGGCAAGGACGCTGTCAAGGGAAATGGTTGGTATGAAATAAGGGTTAGGGAAGAGATGCTCTCTACCACCTGCTCTAGCCTTAGACAGAAAATCGCCGCAGAGCCAGCGAATACCAAATACTTCAAGGAACACGAGGCTGACTATGACCCCAACCCCTAACTCCATAACCCCTAACCCCGCCACCCCTTACCTCGTGGTTGACCAATTCGGCGCCTTTGTCGGCAGACACTCCGAGAGGCTACAAGTGCGCAAAGGAAATGAATTGCTGCAGGAGGCACCGCTGTTCAACCTGGAGGGGGTCATTATCGCTAGCCACGGTGTCGCCCTTTCCGCGGATGCCATCACCGCCTGTGCTGACGCGGGCATTCCCATTCACTTCGTCCATGCTTCAGGCCGCATCAGCGCCAGCATCTTCTCTGCCGGGTTGACAGGCACCATCCAGACCCGCCGTGCACAATTGGAAGCCGCGCATACCCGCCACGGCTTTACCTTGGCTAAAGCCTTTGCCCTCGGCAAAATCTCCAACCAAGCTGCTCTCATACGCTATCTAGCCAAGTACCGCAAAGGGATCAAACCCGATTTGCACCGCGAACTCAAGCAGCGCGCCGACGAGGTCATGGCTTGTGCCGCGCAACTGCGTGCTCTCTCCGGCCACACCGCTGAGGAAATACGCCTGCAACTCCTTTCCATAGAAGGACACGCAGCCGAAAAATACTGGGAGGCAATCCGCCTAGTAGTCCATGTGCCATCCGATTGGAAAGGACGTAGCGGACGAGGAGCCACAGACCCGGTGAATGCCGCCCTGAACTATGGCTACGGCATCCTGTACAGTCAGGTGGAACGGGCGATCGTTTTGGCTGGGCTGGATCCCTATGCCGGATTCATCCATGCGGACCGCCCCGGCAAACCAAGCCTGGTTCTGGATCTGGTGGAAGAATTCCGCGTTCCCGTGGTGGATCGCACGATTTTTGCCATGATTAACCGCGGCACCAAGTTGGAGATAGATAGTGAAAACCTGCTGGTGCAAAAGACACGCCGCGCCATTGCGGAGAACATCCTGGCGCGCCTGGATAAGCCAGAGTGCTACGAGCGCAAAAAACTAGCCCTACGCCACATCATCCAATACCAGGCGCGTCATATCGCCACTTTCCTGCGTGGCGACCGGGCGGGCTACAAACCTTTTATCGTCAGGTGGTGAGGCTATGCACTGCGTCGTTGTCTATGACATCCCTGATGACCGCGTGCGTGCCAGAGTGGCAGATGTATGCCTGGACTATGGACTGGAACGCATCCAATTTTCCGCCTTCCAAGGCTCTTTGGAACCAGCCTACCAGGAGGAACTGCTGCTAAAGGCGAAGAAAAAGGTAGGCAACAAGGAAGCCAATATCCAAGTCTTTTCCATCTGCGAAAAGGATTGGGACAAGAGGCTAGTATGGATTCAGAAAGCGAAGCAGAAGAAAGAGTAGGCGCCCTCTCTTTTCGCGTCAGCGACCTGAAGCAGTACTTCTTCTGTCCACGCATCGTCTACTACCACTACTGCCTGCCCACCATACGGCCTACAACGTTCAAGATGCAGGCGGGACGCGAAGAGGGAGAAAACGAGCAACTACGGGAAGAAAGGCGTTCGCTGAAAGTATATGGCTTGCGACAGGGGGAACGCTTCTTTGACCTCCTGCTCGCCTCCTCACGGCTGGGCTTACACGGACGCCTTGACTTGGCAATTAAAACGGACGACAACCCCCACAGAACCATGGAAGCCATCCCGGTGGATTACAAATTGACGCCCGGGCGGATCATAACGCACTTTGCCCTCCAGGTAGTAGCCTACGGGATGCTCTTGGAAGAAACGTGGAACATTCCCGTGCAACGGGGGTTCCTCTACCTGATTCCGGCGCGCAGAGCGCGGGAGATACCCATCACCGCCGAATTGCGGCACCAAGTACAAGCCGCCGTGGAGGCGATGCGGCACATTGCGACACGGGAAGCGATGCCACCCCCACCACGGCAAAAGGGGAAATGCCGCGTGTGCGAGTTCCGTCGTTTCTGCAATGATGTGTGAGGATATTGGGGACGCCATTTGCTGCAAACAGAAGCCTTTTTCGGACAAAAATGGATTTGCGCAGCCCGGCATTTTTGACAAACGGTGAAAATGCCTGTACAATGGATTTGGATATGCGATGCGGCACGATTTTCCAACTGTTACGGCGAATTTTGGGCATATTTGTGGCTTTATGAGCCGATTGCCCTCTTTTTAGGGGCTTTTGGCGTGCGGTTGCAGACCCACGATCCGAGGTTAGGATACTGAAAGTGGAGGGCAATACCCTCGTCATCGCAGCCGAAGGCTAGTTGCAGACCCACGATCCGAGGTTAGGATACTGAAAGAATTTGTCAATATTTTTTGGCAAATTTTTTGCGCCAGTTGCAGACCCACGATCCGAGGTTAGGATACTGAAAGTCTCTCTTTTTTTGTTGCACCACTACTACCCAGAGTAGTTGCAGACCCACGATCCGAGGTTAGGATACTGAAAGGTCGATTTGCCTAGCGCTTTGCGTAACTTGTAAAGGGAGTTGCAGACCCACGATCCGAGGTTAGGATACTGAAAGTTCCCCCAGAGCCAGCTGGCGACAGCCTCTGGATCGGTTGCAGACCCACGATCCGAGGTTAGGATACTGAAAGTGGCTTGCTAAAGTCCAGGGCGCGATGGTATCCGAAACAGTTGCAGACCCACGATCCGAGGTTAGGATACTGAAAGTATAATCGTCGCGATATCCGCGGTGCCTAGTGCAGGTTGCAGACCCACGATCCGAGGTTAGGATACTGAAAGGCTCCACCAACCATGCGATGCAAATATATCCATTGCCCAGTTGCAGACCCACGATCCGAGGTTAGGATACTGAAAGTTACCGCAGGCACGATTGCAGACGACGCCGTGGATGGTTGCAGACCCACGATCCGAGGTTAGGATACTGAAAGTGTGTGCCGCAGCGCCTCTGCAAGCGCCGGTGGAAGGTTGCAGACCCACGATCCGAGGTTAGGATACTGAAAGCACCTCTGGCGGCATCCCATGCGCCGCTCCAGTCGCGTTGCAGACCCACGATCCGAGGTTAGGATACTGAAAGTGCCACGTCGAAGCCGCTGGGATAGCGTATACCCAACAGTTGCAGACCCACGATCCGAGGTTAGGATACTGAAAGTCGTCTCCATCTGTCTCCTCCCTTTTAATTTTGCCGTTGCAGACCCACGATCCGAGGTTAGGATACTGAAAGAGTAAAACTGGCAACTGGGAGGTGATAACATGGCAAAGTTGCAGACCCACGATCCGAGGTTAGGATACTGAAAGATTTTTCCGCAAAGGAAGAACCAGTCATCTTTGCCATAGTTGCAGACCCACGATCCGAGGTTAGGATACTGAAAGTGGCCTGCCACCCCAGGCCGCGGATGGGTGCGTCCCGTTGCAGACCCACGATCCGAGGTTAGGATACTGAAAGTCGATCTTTGCCCGCAAAAAGCCCAACGGATAAGCAATTTGTTGCAGACCCACGATCCGAGGTTAGGATACTGAAAGAAATGGCAACCAGCATGCCTTCCCGATACCCAGGTGCAGTTGCAGACCCACGATCCGAGGTTAGGATACTGAAAGCCACTCCAAAATGCGATCAAAAACCGACACTTATCACGTTGCAGACCCACGATCCGAGGTTAGGATACTGAAAGTTGGCGATACTTTGTTAGTACTCTATCCGCCG
>JACIWX010000007.1 GCA_014360755.1 Chloroflexota bacterium
CAAGCCTCCCTCGCTCCAGGCGGACCACAGTCCGCCGCTCGCGCCAAGCGCGAGAGCACTTGCTCTCCCGTTGTCATTCTGAGCCGCGTAGCGGCGAAGAATCTCCCTCAGTTCCATGAGACCCCTCGGCTTCGCCTCAGGGTGACACAGGAGACCACCCCGCCTGGGCATGGGAGCCCGGCGCGGAGGTCGCCAGGGAATCAATTCCCTGGCTGAAACATGCAAGTCGGCTGAAGCCGCCTGGTCATTGGCTACAGCCCCTTCTGTAGGGGCGAATCTCGTGTTCGCCCATGCCCGTCTCTCCCGTTGTCATTCTGAGCCGCGTAGCGGCGAAGAATCTCCCTCAGTTCCATTTTTGCTTTTTCTGTGTAAAATATAGCCAGTTCACCCCAAACAGGTATCAAAAAGCAAAGGAACACCATGTGCTGCGCTTGCGCCATAAGGCGCAAGACGTTAGAAGGTGCGATATGAGCAATACGCGGATCAAGGAACTGGAAGAGCGCATCGCTGAGCTGAAGCGCCGCTTGCCGGCTCACTCCGTGCCTCCGGCGATGCTCCAGCAGTTGGAGGAACTGGAGGAGGAGTTGGAGCGCGAGCGGAGGAAAACAACAGGAGAGGAAAAAGTCGCCCATGCGCATTGGTTATCCCTGCATCAACCTGAGTCTGACCTGCCGGCCTAGCCGCACCTTTCGTTTGGCGTCCTATTCCGAGGAACGGCTGTGCGAAACGCTTGCCAACAACCTGGCCTGTCTGGAGGAAATCATCTACTGGAATGCCGTTCATGACCTCCTCTTCCTGCGCATTACCTCCGACCTGGTCCCCTTTGGCTCCCACCCAGCCAACCAGTACCCATGGGATCAGGAATTTGCTCCCGACTTTGCGCGCATTGGTGAACAGATACAGGGTTATGGCTTGCGCATTTCCATGCATCCTGGCCAATACACGCTGCTCAACAGCCCGCGTAGCAAAGTGCTCGCTGCAAGCCTGGCAGACCTGCGCTACCACGCTCGCGTGCTCGACTTGCTGGGACTGGATCAAACAGCCAAGATCCAGATCCATGTAGGTGGCTTGTACGGGGATAAGAAGGCAGCAATGGCACGCTTTGTCCAGCGTGTCAACAATCTCGAACAGACAGTGCGCGACCGCCTGGTCGTGGAGAACGATGAGCGTTTCTATACTCTGGAGGATGCCCTCTCCATCCATGCCCAATGCGGTATTCCCGTGCTGCTGGATACCTTCCACCACGAACTCAACCCCGATGGGCGCTCTCTGCGTGAAGCCTTGGCAGCGGCAGCCGCTACTTGGAGTCAGAAGGACGGCTTGCCTATGGTGGACTATTCTTCGCCACTGCCCAAAGGGCGCACCGGAAGCCACGCCTACTCCCTGAACAAAGCCCATTTCAAACGCTTCCTGAAGGAGAGCCGCCCCTTTGACTTCGATTTGATGCTGGAAGTGAAGAACAAAGAGCGCAGTGCCCTCCTCGCCGCCAAGATTGCAGCCTCAGACCCCCGCTTTGTCAGCACGAGTTCACTGATTCGTTTAGCACTCATGGAAAGCAGGGAGAAGGAAACACCGCCCAATGAAGAATGACCCATGACGAATGGCGCCAGGAGCCGATTGAATAAGCAACGGATGAAGGAGGTACAATGATATGCAAGCGTCTTTCCTTGCTGTGTCTCGCTCTTTTCCTGCCCCTGGCATGTAGCCCACGTGCTATCGCTACTCCAGTCATCCCCATGCCCAGCGCATCTCCTAGTTTGGTCGGGCGTGCCACCCCATCCGAAGCGGCTGCAACGTTCACGGGCGTCGCCGCCGGCCGCACCTTTTACGTCGCTCCGCATGGCGATAACAGCAACCCCGGCACGCGCGAGCAGCCTTGGGCAACCCCCGGCTATGGCTCCCGCCAACTCCAGCCCGGCGATACCCTCATCATCCTGGATGGCCGCTATGTCCTGCGCGAGTACAACGCCGACATCATCACCCCACCCTCCGGCACAGCCAATGCCTGGATCACCATCCAGGGCGAGGGAGGCCATCGTCCGATATTGGTTGGACGGGATAATTTGATCACTGCCATTGACTTGAGCGGCGTCCAGTACGTGCGCATCGCCAACCTGGAGATCACCCATGACAGCCAAGCGCAGGGAGAAGCACTGTGGTTCCGCGAAGGGGTGGAAATCCTCGCCACACCAGCCAGTCACATTGTCCTGCAAGACCTCTACATTCATCACCTGGATGAATTTGGGATGGACATCCAGGATGTAGACGACCTGCAAATTCTCCACTGCCGTATCGAATACTGCGGCTTCGGCGCCCTGGGTGGCCCCGCTGGCGAGCATGGTGGCTGGCGCAACGTCATTATCCGTGGCTGTTCCCTCTCTTGGAGTGGCCATTACTATCAGGGCGGCGATGGCTCTGACCGCCCCTACGATCGCCCCGATGGCTTTGGCATCGAACCCTCCCAGGGACCTATCCTCATCGAGGATGCCATCGCCGAGCACAATTACGGCGATGGATTGGATTCCAAAGCAGCCAACACTACCATCCGGCGTTGCATCGTCGCCAACAACTCCTGCGATGGGGTAAAGTTGTGGGGTGGCGGCAGCCGCATTGAGAATACGCTCATCTACGGCCGGGGCGATGGCAACCCCGAACCTTCCCCTTGGGCGTCCATCGTCATTGACCAGGTGGAACAAGCCAATGCTCGCTTCGAGATCGTCAACGTCACGGCAGATGACTATGTGGGCCAGAACTATCTGATGTACGTGCAGTATGACAATCCCGTGCCGGTGCAGGTTGTGATGCGCAATAACATCTTCAGCGGACAGGGGCCGGACTGTCCCCTTTACGTCGGCGCGACGAGCACCCTGCTCGCCGACCACAACCTCTTCTACCTGCCACAGAACGAGACCATCCTGACCCATGGCGAGAGCAACTACCGCTGTGGGGACATCGCCTCCTTGGGTATGGGCAACCGCTGCGGCGATCCGCTCTTCGTCCGTCCGGCGTGGGGCACGACAGGAGATTACCATCTGCGCGAGGGCAGCCCAGCAGTGGATGCCGGCACATCTGAAGGTGCTCCGATTGTGGACCTGGAGCGCTATCCCCGTGACGCCCATCCCGACATCGGCGCCTATGAATATTGGCGGCCTACAGCGTGGCTGGCTCTGCCGATGGTCATGAAGCATTGAAACTGTGCGACAAGTACACTAACTAGCACGCCTTGTCGTGCTTGAGCAGTGCGGTATAAATTGGCATGGAGGAGATTCAAAAAATGAACACATCAATAACCCGAAGGCAATGGAAATGGGATCTCATCGTCGCTTGCTTGCAACTCTTCTTCGCTCTTCTCCTGTGCATTATTTATCTCGTCTTTATTACTTCCTTCGGAGGGGAATTCCTGATTGTCATCAAAGGATTATGGGTACTTCCCATTTTCCTCGCCCTCCTTTTGGCTGGAACACTCACTGCGGTGATCCTTGCCGCGAGAGGCATGCGCGTACCAGCGCTGCAGAGTGCCCTACCCTCGTGGCTCGCTCATCTAACCACAAGAAACGCCTGGCTCATTGGTTGGTCTATCGTGAACCTCTTGCTCATCCCTCCCATTTTATTTGTAGGCAAGGTGCTTGCATTGGGGGCACTGGGCTCTGTCCCACTTTTCCTGATCGGTATCTTGCTCATTCCTTTCCTTGGATATTCGCTTTTGTTTCTGATAAGCAGTATACAAACCTTGCTTCGCTTTGTCCGCCGCCAAGGGAGTAACCGTTTGATATGGGGAGTGGAATTCAGTGGCTTTGCGTTTCTTTTTGCCTTTCTTGCTTTTGGTCTGATTGGCTTGTTCTGGAATCCGCAATGGACGGAAGGCGTAGAGTACAGGAGGCTCTTTGTGCCAGGTGAAGAGCCCGGGCGTGGATACCGCATTCCAGCAATGATTGTACTGCCTGGTGACGTGCTCATAGCATTTGCCGAGTCGCGCCTTGATCCCATGAGCGATTTGCTGGACATCAACTTGGTGATGAAGAGAAGCCTGGATGGGGGGCATACTTGGAGTGCATTACAGGTCGTGCAAGATATGGGAAACCATACCGTGCACAGCCCCTGTCCTGTTTTCGACCGTGATACGCAAACCGTCTGGCTGCCCTTCTGCGTTGATTACAAGAGACTGTTCATGATCACCAGCACTGACTATGGGGTGACCTGGTCCACACCGCGAGATCTCTCACAGGAATTGGGCTTGCCGGAAGGGACATGGTGTCACAATGGACCAGGGAATGGCATCCAAATGTCCACGGGTAGGTTGGTGATCCCCACTTGTTTGGGCCAGGCGCGGATCCTCTATAGCGATGACCATGGTGTGACCTGGAAAATCAGTGAGCCTATGACGCCCAAGAAAGTGGGTACGCAGATTTTGGAGGTAGGCATTGGCACGGAACCGCAGGTCTTTGAGAGGGTTGACGGCGCATTATGCGCCAACTTGCGTTACAAGAGGGGCAAATACCGCATCGTCACCTGCAGCCATGACGGGGGCGAAACGTGGGAACCGTGGAGTTTCCAAGAGGACCTGCCAGATCCAGGCACCCAGGCTTCTATCATGCGCTTCACGAGTGAAAAGGAAGGCATGAAGAACCGCCTTTTGTTCTCGGCGCCCGGTGCACCCTATCGTGGTGAATTCACCATCCGCTTAAGTTACGACGAAGGCAAAACATGGCCTGTGTCAAAACTGGTCTATGAAGGGGCAGCAGGTTATTCCCAATTGGCTGTCCTGTCGGATTACTCGATCCTAGCGCTATTCGAGACCGGAAAGTATGATCTCCGGGAATCCATCACCTTGATCAGGGTGGATTTGGACTGGCTCACTGACGGAAGGGACCACCTGGAAACTTCCCTCATCTCGCCTTTTAGCCGCTGATGCAAACGAAACTCTAACAGAATTCTATCCCTCCCATCGATGCCGCACCGCCCGCTACGAAGACGGCGACTTTTGCGTTGGGCTGATTTTGGGAGAGCGAATCCCAGTTTGGGATTCTCCCCGGGGTGGTACGTACACGTGTCGGATACGCCGGGGGCTCTACGGAGAACCCGACCTACTACTGCCCAGTTACAGGCTGAGATTGACCAATTGGGGCTGTCCCCGGAAGCGCGAGAACAGTTGCTCGACATCGTCCGGAGACGCGCACGCTGAGGTTGATCACGGATTATTCCCTCTCTGCGCTCTCTGCGTGCTCGGCGGTAAAACTCCTCACCACTAAGACACGAAGACACAAAGGGGGAAGAAGAAACTCCAATGGGTAAAACCCAATGACCAAAATCTTCGTGTCTTTGTGCCTTCGTGGTAAAAACCTCTGCGCTCTCTGCGTCCTCGGCGGTAAAACTCCTCACCACTAAGACACGAAGACACAAAGGGGGAAGAAGAAACTCCAATGGGTAAAACCCAATGACCAAAATCTTCGTGTCTTTGTGTCTTTGTGGTAAGCCCTTTCACCGCAGAGAGCGCGGAGTTTGTATTGACATGCAAAAATTCCTGGTATAATGCACATCACAAAAGCTGTTTAGAGATTCCTTAAGGATTGCCGTGAGGCACATGGCCGATAAGGAGAGGAGCAAGATGGCAATCACAAATATCACTATTCCATTGGATAGTTATACAGCGCGTCTTTACGCAGAGGCATCTGACGAAGACAAAAAGAAGTTGCATCTGCTTCTGAGCTTGTGGCTAAGAGAATTTGCTATATCCCCAAGACCGCTCAAGGCGATCATGGACGAAATTAGCGAGAAAGCTCAGGCACGTGGTCTCACACCCGAGATATTGGAGTCTATTTAAGGTAGTACGCGATTTGACAAATTTCCCATTGTGTGGTATAGTGTGTGCGAATAGAATGTAGGAAGTACCCCACTGGCTTGCAAGTGCATCTGCCAAGGTTCACTAAGCCTTAGCTTTTTGTATGTACGAGCACGTCGGGTGCATTTCCACCTTCTATCCATCAACACAAGAAAGGAGCATCCGACTGTGAGCGAACGTATTACTGGCACTGTCAAGTGGTTCAACAGCAGTAAAGGTTACGGCTTTATCTCCCGTGACCAGGGCAGCGACGTCTTCGTCCACCATTCCGCGATCCAAACCAATGGCTTCCGGAAACTGGAAGAAGGCCAGCGTGTCGAATTCAGCGTGGAAGACAGCCCCAAAGGGCCGCAAGCCACCAACGTTGTCCCCCTCTAGGTGAGATAATGGAATGCAAAGGCGCACCTGGGTCACCTGGTGCGCCTTTGTCTAGAATGATGAAAGGATACTTATGGCGAAAAAATTGTACGTTGGGAATCTGAATTACAGTGTCACCGGGGACAGTTTGCGCGAACTATTCGCCACCATTGGCGAGGTTGTTTCTGCCACCGTCATCTCCGACCGCATGACCAATGTCTCCAAAGGCTTTGGCTTTGTGGAGATGGCCACCGATGAAGCAGCGCAAGATGCCATCAACCGCCTGAACGGTCAGGAGTTTGAAGGGCGCCAAATCACGGTTGCCGAGGCACGGCCCCCACGCGAGAGGCAAGAACGCCGCTACGATGACCGCCGAGGCGGTCGCAGGCCCCGTCGTTATTAATTCAGCACCCCTCTAATTACCACCTCAAGATGCTGTGCGCGCTTGGGCGCGAATACACGCGCTCAAGCGCTTATTACAAACCAAGTTTGTAGTGCGCACTTCAGTGCGCGATAAGCGCTGAAGCGCAAGTTTGTAGTGCGCACTTCAGTGCGCGATGAGCACTAAAGTGCTCACTACGAACCTATGAGCGCTAAAGCGCTCACTACAAACCAAGGAGCGAACGGGCGCTTACTACGAACCCATGAGCGCTTCAGCGCTCACTACAAACCCCGCTATAGATGCCAATCCACCGGCAAATCGCCCGCGGATAGCATCACAGTGCGATGCTGCGGGGCATAGAACATGCCCACCGCCCGCACCTCCACTCCGGCACGATGCGCCTGCGTGAGCAAGGCGGCGAGTTCCGCATCAGCAAGGCGGTTGGCGCGGAAAAACTCTACCCCCGGCAAGGCAGCAATGAATACGATGCACGCCTTCCCGCCCCGGCGCACATGCTCCGTCAGTTCCTGGATATGCCTTCGCCCCCTGGCGGAGGGGCAATCCGGGTACATGGCATAGCGCCCCTGCCTGAGCACGGCGCTTTTCACTTCCAGATACACCTGATTTGTCCCGCATTGCAAGAGGTAATCCACGACCGAACGGTTGAGGCGCACGTTGCGTTTCCACGTGCAGGCATCCCGCAGCCAGGGGAGCAGCCGCCGCTCCAAGCATTGCTCGAAGGCTCTCATTTGGAACTGCGTGTCAATCAGCGCGCCCAAGCCGCTTTCCTCAATGGCGAACAAGCGGTAGGATGTCCTTCCGGGGAATTGCCGCGGCAGGCAGAACGCTTTCCTGCCGGGGATCAGGAATTCGTGCAGCCTGCCCGTATTGTTGAGCCAGGCATAGTCCTTCTGTCCCTGCACATCAACCGCGACGACAAAGCGGTTCAGGCGTTGGATAATATGGCATTCAGTCGCCTTGGCTAGGGAAAGCAGTGCCACTGTTCGTATTTCGTATTCCGTTTTACGTTTTACGTTTCCCGTTTTACGTTTTACGTTTCCCGTTTTACGTTTTACGTTTCCCTCTTCCCCCGCGCAGCATCCACAGGATACTGAGAAGCCCCATCGTTACCAGCCAGGGATGGGCGCTTGCCCACAGGGCGGCGCGCAGTGCCTGGCGCAAGCGCTGTACCTGTGCGGCGCTCTCCACCGGTGGCACGATGGGCGCCTCCCAATCAAAGTCGGGCAGGCGGGAGAGAAAGCCTTGTTGGACGCACCCCTCCAGGCTGAAGATATGGATGTCGTCCGTCCAGCAGTGCGCCAAGAGCAGGTCGCGGGAGAACTCGTCCCAATCCAGGGGCGGGGAAGGCGTGACTCCCTCGATTTCCACGCCACCGCCGGTCACACCCACCCCCACCGATTGCGCGTCTGGGGCATAACTCCAGAGCAAGGCAGCGCCATACGGCATGAGACTGCTGTACAGCATGAGCACCTCACGGTCCACGGCGATGTCCACCAAGCCCGCCAGGCGCTGCAAGAGGGTGGAGCCAGCCCGGCGTTCGTCCACAATGAGCGGCATCTGATAGCTGTCCACGCGGTAGCCATCGGCGCGGATTTGCGCCACGAGGATCTGGTACTGCATCTGGGCGCGGCGCAAGCGCTCCGTGTCCAAGCCCCTTTGGAGCAGCACAGGGAGCAAGCTCCATCTGTCCACCGTCAGTTGGCGCATCTCACGGATATCCGGCTCGATGTCCAAGCCCACGCCATCCCAACGCAAGCCATGCTCTGCCGTCCACTCTTTGAACGCTTGATAGCGGGCGGCGGCTTGCGGCGCATTGTCCACATTGAACCAGTAGCCCTGTTCTTTGGGCAAGAGTTGCCAGGCGATGACCGGGATATGGTGCTGGTTCAGGAGGCGGACGACGGCGGCGCGCTCTGGGCTCAGGTCTAGGATGCCCAGGCTGACGCTGCCTTGCACCGCGCGCAAGCCCTTGACCACTGCCTCATCAGCAAATAGTCGCTGCAGGCGGTCGGCTTCGAGTTCACAGAAGAAGGTCAATTGGGGTTGTGCCATACGCACCTCCTTGGGGCTAGACCTGCCTTGATTAGACCTGACAGGTCTGGATGCCCCATTACAAAAACCGTTCGAAGCGGTCCTTCTTCGCTTTGCAAATAGGGCATACTTCCGGCGGCCCATCGCGGGCGCAGAGGTAGCCACACACTTTGCACCGCCACACTGGGTAAGGAAGGGCAGAGGGAATGCCCGCCCCAGGTTGGGCTTGGCGCTTCTTCCTCTCCTCTGGCGGTGGACGGCGCTCGGGAATAGAACGCACGGGCTGCTCCCCCTTCAGGACTGCTTGGGAAACGTAGAGGGCACAGTAGCAGGCACCGTATTCGTCCAGGTCTGGGTCGCGGTAATCGCAAGGGCAGATGATGTCCAGGTCCTCTTCCTTGACCCCCGACGCGATGCGGCACGGGCAGGAGGGGTAGCCGTAGCGTGCCTCGTTGACGAGCAACCCCTCGATCAGTTGCCGGGTGAACGCGACATCCGGGTTGAGGTGGTAGCCCCCCGCCTCCGCCTCGCGTTTCAGTTTTTCGTACAACGCCGTAACCTGCTCCGGGGTGGGCTGGCTGCTCATAGCCCCAAAACCTCCTTGATCTTGTCCGGCTGGAACCCGACCACGCAGGTGGTGTTGTTAATGACCAGGGTGGGGAAGGAAGTGTTTGGATTCCAGCGGCGCATTTCTGCTAATGCTTTTTCCCGCTCTGCGCCCTGCTCCAGGTCTACATCCACGTAACTGTATGCCACGCCTTGTTCAGCCAAGAAGGCTTTGGTCTTCTTGCACCATCCACAGGTGCTCAGGGCGTAGAGGAAGACCTCGCCTTTGTCTTTTCCGTCCACATATTGGATGTTCATGGTGTGAGACTCCTTTCGTGATGAGTGATGAGTGATGAGTGACGAGTGACGAGTGACGAGTGATGAGTGACGAGTGATGAGTGAGGAGTGATGGTCAGTGGGGCAAGCCCGCCGGCTCGACCCGTTTTCGCCACTCCACCGGGTTATCCCAATCCTCCGCTTTCCAACACATATTCTGCGGCTTGACCAGGGGAAGCACCTCACGGTACAGTTCCAGGCGCTCGGCGCCGCTGAGCGGTGTAAAGCGCTCCGCCACGGCGAGGTCTGCTTCCAGTTCAGCCATCTTCGAGCAGCCGACGATGACGGTGGTCAGCGGCAGTGCCAGGGAATAGCGCAAGGCACGTTCCGCCACATGCCCCAGCACTTTGTAGCCAAAGACTTTCATCCCGACCACGCCCACTCCCTGCTGCTGCGCCACGGGCAGGAACTCCTCGGCGAAACTGTAGATGAAGTGATCCAGCACCGACACCGCTACCAGCGCGGTATCGAAAGGAAAACGGCGCAGCGCCTCGATGAGCACCTGCGGATTGGCGTGTCCGGAGATGCTGATGAAACGTACCAAGCCCTCGTCCCGTGCTTGGATCGCTGCTTCCAACGCCCCGCCCTTGGCGGTCATGGCATCGAGCCGTTCGAAGCGCGACACGTTGTGCAGGCGCCACTCGTCCACATAGTCCGTCTGCAGGCGCTTCAGGCTCTCCTCCAGTTGGCGGCGCGCACCGTCGCGCGTGGTGTCCCAGGTCTTGGTCGCGATCCACATCTCCTTGCGCCGCTCTTTTGCCACCAAACCCACCCGCTCTTCGCTCTGGCCATCGGAGTAAATCCAAGCGGTGTCGAAGTAGCGGATGCCCCGTGCGAGTGCCGTGTTCAGGATAGCCACTGCTTCCTCTTCGCTGCAGCCCTCCTCGTCCACCAGGCGCTGGCAGCCCAGGCTCAAAATGGGCAAGTGGGCGCCGGTCTTGCCAAAGGGTCGTGTTTCCATGCCTGCACCTCCCGGTTTTGCTTTTCCCTATGTAGGGCTTGATTATAGCACAGATTGTGCAAAGTATGTGAAACCTGACTAGACCTGACAGGTCTTTCCTGTTTGTAGTGGGCGCTTTAGTGCTCATAGCGCGCTGAAGCGCGCACTACGAACTTGGTTTGCAGTGAGCGCTTTAGCGCTCATGGCGCGCTGAAGCGCGCACTACGAACTTGGTTTGCAGTGAGCGCTTTAGCGCTCATGGCGCGCTGAAGTGCCCACTACGAACTTGGTTTGTAGTGAGCGCTTTAGCGCCCATGGCGCACTGAAGTGCGCACTACGAACTTGGTTTGTAGTGAGCGCTTTAGCGCTCATGGCGCACTGAAGTGCGCACTACGAACTTGGTTTGTAGTGAGCACTTTGCTCATGGCGCATGAAAGGGTTTGTAGTGAGCGCTTTAGCGCTCATGGCGCGCTGAAGTGCGCACTACGAACTTGCGCACTACAAACAGCATGACAAGGGGATGCCCGTGCTTTTTGACAGGCAGGACGGCTAGAGGTATGATGAGCCAACTTCGCAGACAGGAGGACCCATGTCAGAGCGCAAACAGGTATTGGGCATCGTTGGCAGCCCCAGGCGGGGCGGGAATACGGAAACCCTGGTGGATGAGGTGCTGCGTGGGGCAGCAGAGGCTGGCGCAGCAACGGAAAAGATCATCCTCAGCGCTTTGGACATTGCACCGTGCGACGCTTGCGATGCTTGTAAGGACAGTGGGGAATGCATCCTCGCCGACGACATGGAAGAATTATTGGACAAGATGGCACGCAGCGAGGTATGGGTGCTTGGCACGCCTGTGTACTGGTGGGGACCAAGTGCGCAGTTCAAAGCCTTTGTTGACCGCTGGTATTCCAAAGCCCAGCGCGAGGAGGACAAGGCATTCTTCCAAGGGCGGCGGGTGATCTTGGTCGTTCCCTTCGGCGATAGCGAGGTCAAGACGGCACAGCATGTAGTGGGGATGATGACGGATGCCTTAGATTATGTCGAGGCGGAGTTCTTCGCCACGGTGCTGGCGCCGGGTGTGAACGACCCCGGCGAGGTGCGCGCGCAGTCAGAGGTGCTGGCGGCGGCTTACCGTGCAGGGAGGGAGGCGGTATCCAAACCATAGGGGCGAATCCCGTATTCGCCCTAGAGTGCCATCAACGAATAGGGAACGAATAAACGAATCCCCCCATACCCCCCTTAGTAAGGGGGGATGTGTAAGGAGCGAACCTGATGTGCGCCCCTTTTGCTTTTACCGCCGCGGGTGCAGAGGAATACAAGTCTTTCCCTGTGGGCTCTGGTGAAAATAGAGGCGAATCTTGTATTCGCCCCAGGAAGTTTACACAAATTCAAGCAAACAAAAAGGAGACACATCATGCCTAAGATGACCAAACGCGAGCGGTTGGAAGCCACGATCGCCGGGCATCCGGTGGACCGGCCGGCGATCGCGCTGTGGCGGCACTGGCCCGGTGATGACCAGCGTGCGGCAACGCTGGCGCGCGCCACGGTTGATTTCCAGCGTACGTACGATTTCGATTTCGTCAAATGCATGCCCGCCAGCAACTATTGCCTGGCGGATTGGGGCGCGGAATCACGCTGGATGGGCAACGAGGAAGGCACGCGCGAATGGGGCAAACGGGTCATCCAGCATCCGGACGACTGGGCGCGCCTGCCATTGCTCGATCCGGCGCGCGGCATGTTGCACGAGATGCACCGCGCTATGCAACTCATCAGCCAGGGACTTGGCAGGGACGTGCCCTTCATCTGGACAATTTTCAACCCGCTCGCCCAAGCCAAAAACCTAGCGGGGGATCTGCTGCTCTGTCACATGCGCCAATACCCCGACGCGCTCAAGGCAGGGCTGGAGACCATCACCGAGAGCACCATCCGCTTTGTGGAGGAAGTGCGCGATACCGGCGTCGCAGGCATCTTCCTGGCGCTGCAACACGCTACTTATGACCTGCTCAGCGAGGCGGAGTACCGCGAGTTTGGGCGCCCCTACGACCTGCGCATCCTAGGGGCAACGGAAGGGATGTGGTTCAACGTGCTGCACCTGCACGGCGAGCACGTCATGTTCGACCTCGTCGCTGACTACCCGGTGCAAGCCATCAACTGGCACGACCGCGAGACGTCGCCCTCGCTCGCCGAGGCGAAGCCGCGCTTCCGCCGCGCCCTCATTGGCGGATTGCACCGCATCCATACCATGCTGCGCGGCACGCCTGAGCAGGTGCGCGCCGAGATCCGCACCGCCATCGAAGAGACCGAGGGGCGCAGGTTGGTCATCGGCACCGGGTGCGTGATGTTCCTCACCACACCGGTGGGCAATATCCGCGCCGCACGCGAGGCAGTGGGGAGTTGAGCCCCTCACCGCCCAGGCTGCGCGGTCGGGAATAGGCTGGGGGTGGGCGCCGGCGTGAGCGGCGGCAGTGGCGAAGCGGTGGGCGCCGCTGAAGGGACCGCTTCCCACGCCAGGCGAGTGGGATCCAGCGGCGCCACACGCCCATAAATATCACCTGCCCACATCGTGCCATCAGGGGCAATGGCCAGGGTGCAGATACGCGCATCCAGGTCAATGGCTTGTTGCCAGGTTTGCCCGTTATCGTTGGAACGCAGCAGTGTTCTGGCTTCGCCTCCCCCGTAGAGCCCTTTCGTCAGCAAGACATACACCGTTTGCTGCCCCATAGCCTCTGGCGGGAAGAGGAAATGGCAGGAGAGGATAGTGCCGGTGAGTTCGGGACCCATTGGAGCCCAACTCCGCCCCCTATCCGTGGAGCGCCACAGCCCGTACTGTTCCGCCGCAATGAATGCGCTGCCGTCACGGGCAAAATGCGGAGAGAGGGCTAGCGCCTTGATGAGATAAGCAGGGATGGAGATCGTGCCAAGGCGCTGGATACTGCCTGTATGCTCGGATGGGGCATAGACAACTGTCTGGGCAGGGTTCCCCGTGTTCTGCGCTAGGGCAAGGAATGTCGGTGTCCCGGCGCTCGTCAGTGCCATAGCGATATGCGTGGCGACGAGAGGAGAGAGGCGTGTCCAACTGTCGCCGGCATCGCGGGTGCGGAAGATGCCGCTCTCGCCAGCCAGGACCACTGCCGTACCATCCTGCGCAAAGTTGGGGGACAGCGCCATGCTGCGCACGCGCAGGTCAGTCAAGCCGCGCATGGCGGGTTGCCAGCTTCTGCCGCCATCCTGGGAGCGGAACAGCCCCCAAGGCCGCCAGAACTCGTCGCAGAAGGCAAAGAAGGTACCCCGTGCGCCCGGTGCTGCCAGGACAACCGGCTTGCCCTGTGCGGGCACCCCTCCTTCCACGAGCAGCCAGCCCCTGCCATCGCGACGCAGTACACCCAGTACGCTGCCCGAGTCCACCTGGCTCACCGCGAGAACCGCCCCATCGGCGCTGATCGCCAGTTGCTGTACCGGATGCAAGGGCAATACATCTACCTCTTCCATGCTGGGGATAGGCATGGCTCCAGGGGTGATTGCCTGCACATCGGCGCTGTCCGCAGCACTGGTATACAGGCGATGCTGCGCCGTGCTCAAGAGCGCAAAGGGGGCATAGGCGAGGTTCAGCGGCTGGTAGCCCAGCACATTGCTTGTGGCGGCATCCACAGTAACCAAGCCGCCCCAGTCCGCCACATAGAGCCGCCCTTGTGCCGCATCAAAGAACAGAAGCCCGCCCAGCCCTTGCAGGCGTACTATCGGATCGCCCCGGGGTGTGAAGGCAGCCAAATCAGTAGAAGGAAAGGCGCTCGCTACCCAGATACGCGCGGGGCTGTCGCTCCATGCCAAGCCGCGCACGAACTGCTGGTACGCGCAGATGGGGAGATCCACCCGTTGCAGGGTTGCGCCATCGTAAATCTGCAGCCAGGTGCTGGCGCTGGAGCCTGGGGAGTTATTGCTCATAACCACGAACAACAGGTCGTGTACAGGGTTGTAATGGGCTTCGATTGCTCCTGGCACCACGAGCAGCGGGTCACTGCGCACCGTTTCCTGGATTACGTCAATGACCTGGTAGGTGGCGCTGTCCACAACATAGACGCCTTGATCCGTGATGAAAATGCGGTTGCGCGCCAGGTCCGCCGTGATCTGCCCCGCTTTGGGAATGGACGCCAGGAGTTCGCCTGTGGCAGCGTCGAGCACTAGCGTGGCATCCTGGGCGAAATCTGCAATATAGAGATTGCCGTTGGCTACTGCCATAGGCGCGTGCTGGAGAGCATCGAAAACAGGGGACAGGACGCCTTGCCATGTGTGCTCCACATTCAAGGTAGAGGCGTCCAGCACGCGTACAGCGCCGCGCGAATCGAGCACGTAGAGGCGCCCGGCCGCCTCATCCAGCGCTGCGTTCACCAGGCGGATGCCCACGTGGAGGGGTTCAACTGCTTCGCCGCTTTCCATGCGGATGGCAACTAATGTCTCGCTAGCGACCTCGCCCTGGCGCCAGGCATACAGCACACCACGGTGGACAAATGCCACGCGCGGATACCCAGCATAGGTCCAATTCAGGTAAGGGGTTTCCACGGCTCTCACCACCTGTCCTGACTCGGGTTCTACCACGCGTATCCTGGAGCGCCGTTCCTCCCCTTGGCTGTCCTCCAGCAGGAGGAGGTTACCGCTTTCGCGATCCAGTGCGATGTGGCCAATAGCCCAGCCTGCCTCTGACTCCCAAAACTGCGCCGATAGCCGTGCGCCCTGGATCAGGACTAGACGCCGGGAGGAAACTGGTTGGAAATGCTCCACCAAAACATAGGTTTGATCGCGATGGGGAGCGGAGAGAATGGCTTGGATGCGTCCACCAGGAGCGATGCCGGCTTCTTGGCGCAGGTCCTCTAGGTGGTAGACTGCGATCGCCTCGCTATCCAGAGCGGTGGCATAGAGCAAGCCAGCCTGGTGGTTCACAACCAGCCAGGAAAGGGAGAAACCCGCGCCACTTGGCGGGAGGTCTGTGCGCGCTTCCACAGCCAGAGTGCGCGCATGGAGGCGGCGCAATCCCTCTGCGCCGGCAACATACAGCCGGCCTGCCACGGCATCGAGCGCCATTGTACTCACATCGTCCACCCTATCCAGCAACGTGCCCACCGCTTCAGCCCCCACACCAGTGCTCACGACGAGCAGCCTATTCCCTTCACTGCTGCCCCGATCTACGATGTAGAGGCGTGTGCCATCGCTCGATAGGGCAATCTGGGGCGTTTCGATGAAGGCAGCGGGCAGCGGCACAGAGGTGCGCACCTCCCCGTCTGCCAGGTCTACTACGGTCAAGACGCCCTGGCCGCTGCTGGCATCCCCAGCCATGCCGAGCACATAGAGCAAGCCGCGATTGCCATCCACCGCTGTGGCGCGAATGCCGTAGGTATCCCCGGCTGGGATGCCTAGGTCAACCTGGCGTGTTGGTTCTGGCGTGGGAGAGGGCGAAGGTGAGGGAGATGGCGAAGGCGTGGCGGTGGGGCTAGGCGTCGCGGTGGGGGCGACGGGCGTGACGGTCATGGTGGAGATGCTCGTGGCGGTAGGCGTGGGGATGGGCGTGGGCGTCTTGAAGAGGAGATCACAGCCGGTGGCTATCAGCAGAGCCAGGCACAAGCATGCAGTTATGTATATCCGACGCATGTTCCCCCTCCATATCTCTCCAACTAGCGCACTGAAGTGCGCACTACGAACTTGCACTTTAGCGCTCATGAGTTCGTAGTGAGCGCCCGTTCGCTTGCCCCTTCGCTGCGCTCAGGGCAAGGCTCAGGGCAAGCTTTAGCGCTCCTTGCGCGCTGAAGCGCGCACTACGAACGACTTTCGCTATGTTTCCCTAACCACTCTATGATGACGTCCAAGACCTGTTGCTGCTCCGGTTCATTGTGGGTCTCGTGGTACAAGCCATCCCACATCTTGAAAGTGCAATCGCCGGGGACACGTGCCGCGAATTCGCGGCTGGCTTGCGGCGAGCAGATGGGGTCCTCGGCACCGTGCATGAGCAGGAGCGGCAACGGGAATTCGGCGGCGTGCTCCAAAGCCCATGCGCCAGTCCAGATCATGTCCATGCCCAGGCGTGCGGAAACGCGGTTGTGCACGAGCGGGTCATGGACATAGGCATCCACCACCTTGGGGTCGTGGGACAAGCCCCGCGGGTCTAATTCGTTGCTCAGAGAAAACGTAGGCACCAGGTTGTAGAGCGTCTTGCCCAGCCACATCTTCCACGCGGGCGGTTGGAAAGCCGTGCGCAACAAGGGGCTGGTAACAATGGCTCCAGCGATTTGTGGTTTGCGGCGCAGGGCATAGCTCAACACCTGGATACCGCCCAGGCTGTGGCCATACAGGAAGAGCGGACGGTCAGGGAAGCGTCGCGCCGCCTCCTGCAGCAGCAGCGTGATGTCATCCATTAGGGCGTCCCAGGAAGGGGCATGGCCGCGCTGGCCCTCGGATTGCCCGTGGCCACGCAGGTCATACGCGAGCAGCGCATAGCCGGCGCGGGTCAATGCGGCAGCGACGTGGGAGTAGCGTCCGCTGTGCTCGCCCAACCCATGTACCAGGCAGACCACAGCGCGGGGCATGCCCTCGGGAAGCCAGCCCTGGCCGTAGAGTTGCAAACCATCCGCCGTCCGCAGGTTGAAAGTAACGTGTTCCATGCTTCCACCTCCGTTGGTGTGGTGTGGTCAAGTGCGATGATACCACAGAACAAGAAAATAATAAAACTTTGTCCAACGGGTAATCTTGTGTCACCCTAAACCTTGCCCTGAGCAAAGTGAAAAGGATCTCGCGTAACTTGTTTCACTGTAACATAAATCCTTCGCTGCGCGAAGGATGATACAAAGGGGAAACGCGCTTCGGTCTTCAAGACCTGTCAGGTCTGAGCAGATGCCGGCGTGGGCGGCGGCCTGTGTGCCGCCGATGTAGGGGCGAGCACGAGGTTCGCCCTAAATGGCCAGCAACGAATGGGGAACGAATAAACGAATCCCCTCACCCCAGCCCTCTCCCTGGAGGGAGAGATTTATCCCCCCATCCCCCCTTCGTAGGGGCGAATCCCCGTAGGGGCGAGTCCATGACTCGCCCTTTTGTTTCGCCCTCCAGGGGCAAAGGGGGATAAACGGGGGGCAACGTGGTGTAGGGGCGAACCTCGTGTTCGTCCCTTTTGTTTCACCGCCGATGGCGCAGAGCTAGACCTGACAGGTCAAGATCTGTCAGGTCTGGGCCAGTTCTCCCTACATTGTGTGGCAGCCACATCATAGGCTCAGGGTTTATTCCTGCCCCAGTGAAGGCATCCGTCAAGGGTGTCCCTACCTGCGCTGATGTGCTTGGCATCCCCCCGTGGACGGGGAGAATAAGGAGAGGCAAGGCCAACAAGGTGAGAACAGCCACAGTCAGAATTTTCGCTTTCATGGGTTTCTCCCCCTTGGTGTGATTTGGGCTGCACCCGACTATGTTTTCAACGAAATGGCCTAACTATCCGAAAAACGGCAGAAGGATAGGGCGAGTCATGGACTCGCCCCTACATGCCCCTACGCGCCCCGACATGCCTAGAAATGCTAATAATTCCATTGTTAATTTGACTTGCGTGGTGCATTTCATTACAATATCCTGACCTATCCCGTATATGCGGGATGAGAGAAAGCAAAGGCAGGTTGGTTATGGGTAATGCTGCGGGCAATCCGATGATCGTGCAAAGCGACAAGACGGTGCTCCTAGAGGTAGATAACCCCCTCTACGAAGAGGCACGCGATCAATTGGCGCGCTTTGCCGAACTGGAGAAAAGCCCTGAATACATCCATACGTACCGCATCACGCCATTGTCGCTGTGGAACGCCGCCGCGGCCGGCATGAGCGCAGAGGCGATCCTTGAGGCACTGCAACGGTACAGCAAGTACCCCGTGCCCGACAATGTGCGCGTGGACATCGTGGAGTACATCTCGCGCTATGGCAGGGTCAGGCTCACGCGTGAGGATAGCCACCTGTTTCTGGAGTCGGACGACGCCGCCTTGATGGCGGAACTGGCACGCCACAAGCGGCTCGCGCCCTACATCCTGGAGAAGGTGAGCCCATTGCGACTGCGCATGGATCCGCTCCGCCGTGGCCATATCAAGCAGGCGCTGGTCTGGATTGGCTACCCCGCCGAAGACCTGGCGGGCTATGTGCAGGGCGCGCCCTTGCACTTTTCCCTGCTGCCCGTCACGCGCAGCGGAGAGCCCTTTGCCCTCCGCCCCTACCAGTTGGATGCAGCCGCCGCCTTTTACGCCGGGGGAGGGCCACGGGGTGGCAGCGGAGTGGTGGTGCTGCCCTGCGGCGCGGGCAAGACGATGGTGGGCATGGCGGTGATGGAGATGCTGCAGTGCGCCACGCTCATCCTGACCACCAACACGGTGGCAGCGCGGCAGTGGATCACAGAACTGCTGGACAAGACCGACCTGCCCGAGGAGTCCATCGGCGAGTACACGGGTCAGCGCAAGCAGATCCGCCCGGTGACCATCAGCACCTATCAGATCATGACCTATCACCCTCGGCGGCGTGGCAAGGGGACGAAGATAGAGGACGAGTTCCCGCACTTTGCCCTGTTCAACGAGGAGCAATGGGGGCTGATCATTTACGACGAAGTGCACCTGCTGCCGGCGCCGGTGTTCCGTATCACGGCGGAAATCCAGGCACGGCGGCGCCTGGGTTTGACGGCGACGCTGGTGCGTGAGGATGGCCGCGAGACGGATGTCTTTTCCCTGATCGGTCCGAAGAAATACGATGCGCCATGGAAAGACCTGGAGCGGCAAGGCTGGATCGCCACCGCCGAGTGCCATGAGATACGCATCCCGCTCCCGGACGACCAACGCCTCCTCTACGCACTGGCGGATGAGCGCGACAAGTACCGCGTGGCGGCGGAGAACCCGCGCAAGCTGCTCGTCCTCGATCAGTTGCTCGCCAAGCACCGCGACGACAGTGTGCTCATCATCGGCATGTACTTGGATCAACTGCAAGTGGTGGCTGAGCGCTATGGCTTCCCGTTGATTACGGGCAAGACCACCGTGCGCGAACGGGAGAAGTTGTATGATGCCTTCCGGCGCGGGGAAATCAAACGCCTGATTGTCTCCAAGGTGGGCAACTTTGCCATTGACCTGCCTGATGCCAACGTGGCGATTCAGTTGTCGGGCACCTTTGGCTCGCGGCAGGAAGAAGCGCAGCGCCTGGGGCGCATCCTGCGGCCCAAGCGCCATGGCTTGCTGGCACACTTTTACACCCTGGTCACGCGCGATACACGCGATCAGGACTATGCTGCCAAGCGGCAATTGTTCCTGACGGAGCAGGGCTACCGCTATGACATCATCTATGAGGACGAGGTGCCGCAATGGCAACCGGCGACGCTTGCCCTGCAGGCACGCCCAGCACGGCCCAAAGCCCTGGTAGCGGGGAAGTGAGGAAAGAGTTTTGCAGCAGTCTGATTGGGATATCCTAAATACACTGGATGAATCCTATATCGCCAACAAGCTCGGCAGCAGGATCTACGACCGTGCCTACATGTACTACCGCCAACGCCGTGTGCGGAACCCACGGCGTATTGGCACCAAGTTGGAAGCAGAAGTACAGGGTACGGAGTTGTATCGCGTGCGCATCCAAGTAGATGAAGGCACGATTTTGTCTTCCTGCACCTGCCCTTTTGCCGAAACAGCCATCTGCAAGCACATTGGCGCCGTTTTGCTGCAATGGGTCCATGAACCCGATTCTTTCCAGGTGTTGGAGGAGGAAGAAGCCCTCACACCCACCACAGCAACTAAGGAAACTCGACCTCAAAAGGCAACCTCTCTACACAAGCCACCCTGGTGGCATGAGCAGCCCGAAGCCGTTGCTGCGCTCGTTGCTAAGGAGGGGGAGCCGTCCAGCCTAACCGCACTGCTGGAGAGGATCCCGCTCCATGAGTTGCGCGAGATAGCGCGCCTGCGCGGCTGGCGGATCAAGGGCGGCAACAAGGCGGATTACTGCGCCGCATTGGCTCCCCTGCTTACCGACCCCACGGAAATTGCCCGCGCTGTCACTTCCTTATCAGACCCTTTGCGGGAGGCATTGCGTGCAGCTTTCGTTGTTGAAGAGGGCAGCGGCATCACCTCGACGGCTCTGGCGCAGGTCATCACGGCGCTGCGCGGTGCCGCGGGACCCCCCCTCAAAGCCGTGGAAGCGGCCGGATTGCTGGCTGACCTGGCACATTGGGGATTGCTTTTCCGTTGGCATGACGCCCCCGATGGCAAGCAGCGTTACCTCCTCCCCTGGGAAATACAGCGCCATGTACCACCCTTGCCCGGCTGGTGCCGACAATTGCCCCAAGCGCCAACAGCGCAGACGCACGCGCGGAAACGCCAGGATATCCTGGACCGCCTGTACGCCCTATGGAAACGCATTGCCGAGCATCCTCCTGCCCTGCGTCCTCGCCCGCAACAACCTCCCCCCAAGCGCACCCCGTTTGCCACGCAGGATTGGGAATCCGATTCCCAGGAAGAAGAGGAATGGCTCAACAGGCAAAAACGACTTGCATCCCTGCAGCAAATGATCCCTGTTGCCACTCCCGATTACCTACTGCATGAGGCTGCTCGGGCAGAGTTGGCTCCTCTGACAGGAGGCGACCAGGAGGAGCTGGAATTCCTATGCCGTTTGCTGTGCGAACTGGAGTTAGCCAGCGCGGAAAGGGGCTACTTGCTCCCCCGCCCAGAATGGATGACCCAGTTCCTGGCGTATCCCAAAACGAAGCAATATGCTGCGGTGGTGTCGGCATATCTCGCCATGCAGGAGTGGAGCGAACTGGATATGCTGCTGCGCACTGACCAGCGCCTGGCGTTGTGGCGCAGGCCCATCTACCTGTTCACCTACGATCAGTTTCGCCTCCATTTGCTCCGTCTGCGCCATGTGTTGCTGCATTTTTTGGCAACAGCAGGCGAAGAGGGCTGGTGTGCACTGACGGATCTAGAGGCATCGCTGCGCCTACTGTGGCCGCAAGTCTCTACCATCCTCGAATCTCATCCCATTCCCTTTGTCCCCATCTGGCCTTTTTCCCTGTGGGGCTTGGCATGGCGCAGCGATGGACGTGAGCTGAGCGGAGAAAACGAGCCGGATTGGCAAGCAGCCCAAGGCGGTTTTTTGCGCACCCTGTTGACAGGTCCCTTGTTCTGGCTGGGCTTTGTAGAACTGGGGTTGGACAATAGCAAACTTGTCGCGGTCCGTCTGAGCGGGCTGGCGGATCGCCTATGGGATCGCACCGCCCCTACCCTCGAAGAGGCGCTGCCCAGCGAACCGGTCCAGATAGATGAAACGACCCACACCATCACGGTGCACCCAGGCGCTGTGCCGCCGCAGGCACACGCCCTATTGGGACGCATCGCGCGTCTGGAGGAGGCAGCGCCGGACCGTTTCGTGTACCATCTGGACCTGCGCACCGCCTATGCCGCTTTTGAGCGTGGTGAGTCGCTCGATGAACTGCTGGCTGCCTGGGATAAAGCCCTGCCTGTGCCCATGCCCTCCTCCCTGCGCGAAGTGCTCGCCCAATGGTGGAGCCAGTACGGCCAGGTGCGCCTGTACGAAGGGTTTGCCCTGCTGGAAGTCAGCGATGACGTTGCCTTGATGGAGTTGGAAGCAAGCACTCCGTTACGTCAACACATTGTCGCCCGGTTGTCGCCGCGCTTGGTGCTGGTAGAGGATAAAGCGGTGGAGGCATTGCTGCAGGCGTTCATTGAGAAGGGGCACACGCCCAAAGAAGTGAGGTAAGGGGATGCCCGAGGCGGATTCGCTTGCGGAATTGTTCAATGGCTATCAATACGATGTGCTGCGGTTTATCGCCGAGTGCAACGGCCTGGATATATACGATGCCCAGAGACAGAGGCTGCGCAAGCGCCAATTAATCGAGAGGATATGCCAAGAACTCTTTACTGCGGAGCGGCTCACACAAGCTTTGGCTTCCCTCGACCCGCTGCAGCGTGCTGTCCTAGACCACTTGATGCGGCATGGCGGCGAAGCGGACACGCTGCTCTTGCGCGCCGAACTGGAACAGGAAGGCTTGCTCACTCCCACGTCCTTGCCGGTAGGAAAACGGGACCAACCCGAAGTGGTTCTCCGGCAGTACAAGGACAAACTTTTCCGGGAGGCGATAAGCAGCCTGACCATGCATGGCTTGGTGCTCAGCAGCAATAAATCCCTGCTCTGGCCGCCGGCAGGCAAACTGGACCTGTCACCAGGCGCGCGTCTGATCGTGCCACAGCCCGTGCGTCGCTATTTGCCCCAACCCACCTTGCCCGAAGTGGAATGGGGCAGAGGCAGTTTGCCTGCGCCGGTAGAAGAAACCAGCACAGCCATGGCGCAACGAGAATTATTCCTCTACTGGAGCGCGGTGCGCGCTAAGCCATTGCCCCTCACCCAACTTGGCTTGGTCCAGAAACGGGCGCTGCGTCTCCTCAATGAGCAGTTGCTCTTTCCCGACCCGGCGCTGGAGAGTGCCACGAAAGAGAACGAGGTCCATCGCCTCTATTTCTTCCGCCTGTTGCTGCAAGAACTGGGCTTGTTGCTCGAAGAAGGAGACCAAGTGCGTGCCGCTGATGAGCCAAGCCATATTCCGCAATTCTGGGAAAAGCCTTTGGACGAACGTGTGGGCGCCTGTGTCCAAGCCTGGCAGCGCCTGAGCGGATGGAACGAACTGACCGATATGGGGGTAGTTGGCTTCAGCATTGACCTGCCACGGGCACGGGGTATTTTGCTGGAGCAACTGCGCCTCCTGCCTGCCGAGACCTGGATTTCGGCAGAACGCTTCCTGAACCGCCTCGCCATCACTGCCCCACGGATGCTGTTCAAATCCCGGGAGCGCTACACGGACAGCCTTTATTACACCAATGCCCAGCGTGTGTTGGAGCAGAACCGCTGGTTTGCCCAAGCCGAAGCAGCGTTTGTCGGCGGCGCACTGAGCGGGCCATTGCACTGGCTGGGCATCGTGGATGTCTCCATAGACGGGGATCGCCTGCTCGTTTTCCGCATCAACACCGGCGGAGCGCAAGCGCTGGGGATCAAGAAGCGCAAAGAGACGCCGGAAGCAGAGGGCGCCAAGGTGATCGTGCAGCCCAATTTTGAGGTCTTAGCCCTAGGGCCCGTTTCGGAGGCGGTCCTGGCGAGGCTGGAGATGTTCGCTGACCGTGTAAAGGCAGACCGCAGTGCCCTCACCTATGCACTATCGCGCGACACGGTGTACCGCGGGCAAAGGCATGGCATGTCCGTGCCGCAGATCATCGCCTTCCTCGAGGAACAATCACAAGCCCCGTTGCCGCAGAACGTCTTGCGCACGCTGCAAGAATGGGGCGAACAGCATGAGCGCATTGTCTTTCACCGCGCGGTAGCGCTCTGCCAGACTGCTAGTGCAGAAATGCTCGATTCCTTGTGGGATGACTCCGCGGTGCGGACGCACCTGGAACGGAAACTAACGCCTACGGTGGCGATGGTGAAAAAGGGGCGCGTGACCGCCTTGCGCGAGCTCCTCCTGCAGCGGAAGATGCTGCCCGCCTTGAGCACGAAGGATGACTCCTGCCAGGGACGCGTGCAGGTTACTCCAGATGGCGAGTTACGCCCCGTCCATGCGGGGCCCGATCTGCTCCTGGAAAGTTGCTTGCACGATCTAGCGCAACAACGGGATGGACATTTCTACCTCAGCGAGTTGGCAGTGAAACGCGCCTTGGCTTCTGGCATGAACGTGGGGGAATATCTGGAGCGGCTGGCGGCTTTGCACCGTGGGCCTTTGCCGGGGGAATGGCAGCGACGCATCAAAGCCTGGGGGCGTTACTACGGCAAGGCTTCACTGCAAAAGACGGTGCTGCTGGAGGTGAAGGATGCCACCACAGCCGAAGAACTGCTGGCCGATAACGAGTTGGCGCCGCTCCTAGCGCGCTTTACCGCCGACCCCAGTGGCCGTTTGCTGCAGGTGCGCACCGACGACCTGGAACACCTGCGCCGCTTGCTGGGCGAGCGCGGAATAGAACTGGCTTAGTGGGCTAGACCTGTCAGGTCTGAGCAGAATTTGCCGGCGTGGGCGGCGGACTGTGTGCCGCCGATGTAAAGGCGAACCTTGTATTCGCCCTAGAGTGCCATCAACGAATGGGGAACGAATAAACGAATCCCCTCACCCTTGCCCTCTCCCTCAGGAGAGGGAGACCTCTATCCCCCTTGGGGCACACCCTTTTCTCTTGTGGGCTAGACACGACTGTCGGGTCTGTCTTGTGGAGTCGGCTTCAGCCGATTCCTCGTTTCAGCCAGGGAATTTCATTCCCTGGCGACATCTGCGCACTGCCACGCCAGGGATTAAAATCCCGACCCCGCTCAGCGCGGACCACAGTCCGTGCCAAACCCGGCTGGACTGTGGTCCAGCCGGAGCAAGTCAATGGCGATTAGTGCAGACCTGACAGGTCTCCAAGACCTGTCAGGTCTGTCTTCAAGAAGGGGCCTCATGGAACCGGGGGAGATTCTTCGCCGCTACGCGGCTCAGAATGACAATGGGAGAGGAGATGCTCTCACGCTTGGTGCGGGCGGCGGACTGTGGTCCGCCGCAAGCAGAGAATTTGCCCTCACCCTAGCCCTCTCCCTCGGGGAGAGGGTGATTCATCCCCCCATCCCCCCTTCGTAGGGGCAAATCCACGTAGGGGCGAGTCATGGACTCGCCCCTTTGTTTCGCCCTTCAGAGGGCCAAGGGGGGATACGTAGGGGCGAACCTCGTGTTCGTCCCTCTCTGACCACAAGGACGCATTCCAGCGGGTCAGGTTCCCACGTCTGCTGCGAGGCCGTACACCTGCCGTGGGGCGAGGAATTGGGGAAAGCGCCCCAAGAGCGCTAGGCGCAGGGAATAACAGCAGTGGCAGGCATCCACGTATTCTTCCTCATGCGGGATATGATATTCTCTGATGAGGGATGCTGGCCCACCGCGCAGCAGTGGCCCGACAATGGGATGAGAGTCCGGGTCATATTCCCTGACCAGCCGGGACAGGGGAGTCTGCCACATATTGCCCATGCTCAACCCCTGACAGAGATGGACATGCCCGTAAGCGTCTACATGAACCCGTTCGGGGTCGCGCAGGTCTTCGTAGGGGCAGGTGGTAAATTGTTCCCAATGCCTCCTGGGAAGCCCTGCGGTCAGCGTTTCCACCGCCCGGCCCCGGAACATGGCGCCGCCACCGATGACCGGCGCCCCGGGCTCTTACTCCTTGTCCACCCCGGTTTCGACCGTGGGCCGCTCAATGCAAATCGAGTCGCCGGGCAAGCCCAGGCGCCTTGCCGCTGCCAGCGCTCGCTTGGCGGGGTTGTCCTGTACCTCCTCGTGATGGAACAAATCGTCGCTGACCACAAAATCGGCAAGCAGCAATTCCGCCAAAGGACGTAGCCAAAGCTCTGCGTCTTCCACGGTTGTAGCCCAATAGGCATTGGTCACCACGCCGGTCTGAAAGCCGCGTTCGCGTGCGAGGCGGATGCCTTCCAGCATCAACGGGTAGAAGAGGAAAGGCTCGCCGCCCTCGAAATAAATCCATCTGACGCTGCCCAGTCGGCGCGCCTCATCCAGGACATCCGTCACCTGCGCCAGGGTAAAAGTGCCCTTGGCTTGCGGGCTGCTGTACACAAAGCAGTGCTCGCATTCCAAGTTGCAACGATAAGTCAATAGGAAATGGATTCCGGGGAGCATCGCCCTTCCCCTCCTCGCATATCAGGGCAAGGTAACACTTCTGTCATACTCCCCATCGCGGCTAAGCCCTTCTCTCAAGGCTGGCGCACGAAATGGGGCATTTGGGCAGGGATCTCAAAAGCCATTTCCACAAAGCCGCCGTACTGCCCATTTTCGTACCATGGCGCCTGGTAGATGAGTTTGTGCACCCCGCCCTTCTCGATGGTGTAGACATTCGTGGATTGCGTTTCCATCAGGTGCTGGAGCTTTGTACGCGCTGGCTCAGGGTGGCAATCGAGCACATTGCTGCCAATGAGTTTCCTGCCGCCTTCTTTGTGAAAAGCCTGCGCCGCGCGCTCGTTCATCTCGATAATGATGCCCTGCGCATCGCAAACAGTAATGGCGGCAGGGAATTCGTCAACCCAGCGATGATCTGCCATGTGCACCTCCTGGACGGATTATATCCCCTTTTGCTCAAAACAGACAAAGCGGTCAAGGGCGAGGCAGAGTCTCACCGCAGAGCACGCGGAGAGCGCAGAGAAGATCATTCACCCCGTAGATCACAGAGGGCACAGTGTTTTTGATTTCCCTCTGTGATCCCTGCGCCCTCTGCGGTGAAAAAACGCCGCTTTGGAGATAACGCCATTCTGTTCTACAATAGCCTCGTTACCCAAATGGTATAGGGACGAAGCATGGCAGACGAATCCACGCACTCCAATTGGCGGCGTAACCTCTACACTGTGTGGCTGGCCGAAGTGTTAGCCATCATGGGCTTTGATGCTGCGATGCCCTTCTTGCCTTACTATGTACAAGAGTTGGGCATCACCGGACCTGGGCAAGTAGAACTGTGGACGGGCTTGCTCTATTCGGCAAACGCGGTAGCAATGGGCACCATGGGACCCATCTGGGGATCCCTGTCCGACCGTATGGGGCGCAAACTAATGCTGGAACGGGCGATGTTCGGCGGGGCTTTGCTCCTCGGCGCGATGGGTTTTGTACACAATGTCCAGCAACTGCTGGTGTTGCGCGTCCTGCAGGGAGCAGTAACGGGCACGGTGGCTGCCTCTTTCACACTGGTGTCAGCCAGCACACCAGCCGCGGCACGCGCCTTCGCCTTGGGCATGTTGCAGATGGGCGTGTACTTGGGAGGGTCCCTGGGCCCAAGCGTGGGCGGATTTGTGGCTGACCTGTGGGGCTACCGGGCGTGTTTCCTCATCACAGGCATCCTGCTCGCTGCAGGTGGCTTGTTGGTGGCACTGCTGGTGCGCGAGGCACGCGCTGACCTGAGGAAAGAGGAAGATGGTTCTTTCCTGGAGGGCTTGCGCTTGGTATTGCGCTCTCCCGGCGTGTTGTCTGTGTTCGGAATACGCTTGCTCACGTCAGCCGCCATACGCACGGTGAACCCCATGCTGCCATTGTTTGTGCAGACGTTGGTCCCAGCGGAGGCAAGGGTGGCTTCGCTGGTGGGCGTGATCAACAGCGCGAACATGGCTGCGACAGCGATCGGTTCCGTGGCTATCGGACGCTATGGGGCACGGGTGGGGACGCGGCGGGTGCTGTTGGCTTGCCTTGCCACGGCTGCTGGATGCCACGCCCTGCAGGGCTTGGCTAGCAGCCCCATGCAGTTGCTGCTGCTGCGCGCTCTGGCCGGATTTGCCATTGGGGGCATCCTGGTGGCACTGAGCACGGCATTGGCGGATGCCGCACCGGACGGGCGCCAGGGCACGGTGTTTGGGTTGCAATCCAGCGTGGTGTCCGCAGCCAATGCCATTGGGCCCTCGTTGGGAGCAACCGTTGCTGCTTCCTGGGGGTTGCGCATGCCCTTTGGGGTGGCAACGGCAGGCTTCTTGCTAGCCATGGGCATGTTGACTTTGGTGGGCAAGCGGTCTTCGTCACCACAGAGGATGCAGGGAAGGAAATCCTAATAAGGTAACGTGGTGTAGGGGCGAACACGAGGTTCGCCCTTTTGGTTTCACCGCAGGAGTTCTTTTACCGCAGAGGACGCGGAGAGCGCAGAAGGGTTTACCACGAAGACACAAAGACACCAAGAGAATAGGAAATCCCAATGGGCGAATGACCAATGGCCAAATTCCCTCTGCGCCCTCTGCAGTGAAGGGGGTACCGCCGAGGTCACAGAGAACACAGAGGTTTTTAACCACAAAGACACGAAGATTTTGGTCATTATTCATTGGGATTTGTCTCTGTGGCCTCTGTGCTCTCTGTGGTAAAAAATTTTGCTCGGCGCGTGCTGCGCTCTCGGCGGCGAGAGGAGTTGTTTTACCGCGGAGCACGCAGAGAGCGCAGAGGGATTTCTGTTTTTCTCGGCATTGAGGGGCGTCCAACATAAGAAACCAGGTTTCTGGGGAAAACCTGGTTTCTCGGCTCGGATATCGGCGGTATGATGAAAAGATTGTCAATCCACGGGGGGCTCCCAAGCATAGTACTCACGCACCAGCGCCACAAATTTCTCCACAGTGCCTTGAATGACCTTTTCCCCGGTTTCCGCTGTTGCCACTGTGGGATCGCCGTACACGCCGGTCCGGCTCTTCTGCAGCTTCCAAGTAGACCAAGTGACAAGATTTTTTCCCACAAAATTGTCCTGAGCACGAAACTCGGACTCAAAACGCAGCGATTCGCCCGAAGGTGCTTTGGACATATCCACAGGATAACCCATCGCCAGCATAAGCGAGGTCTCATACTCACAAGCATGGACTGCACCCCCAGGTGCAGAACGCCTCACCTGGTTGAAAGTTTCTGCGCTAAAGTTCCAGACATTAGCCAGGATGGGCGTAGCCTCAAATTCATCGGCGAGCTCCCGCAAAGCCACTTGTAACAACTCTGGATTGTTGCCATGGCCGTTCATGAGAATCACTTTGCGAAACCCCATCCGCAGGAGAGACGCAACGATATCGTGCACCAAATCAATCACAGTACGAGTGCGCACTTTGATCAGCCCAGGCCACTTGCCCACCGCATCTACAGAAAAAGTAGACCACACCGCTGGCATAACCAAAACGGGTATTTCTCCCTCTAATGCAGCCGCTACCCTTTTGGCTATTCCTTCCGCAATAAATGTATCGGTGCCAACGGGCAAATGAGGCCCATGCTCTTCCACTTGACCTATTGGCAATAACACGACTGCATTCTTCTGAACTGCTTCTTCGATCTCTAGACTACTATTGAGCAAGAAATCCGAATGCATGATGAATAGCTCCTCCTCTCAATCTCTATAAAATAGTATTTTAACCCAATTCAGGCTTGGTTCACAAGAACTGACTCGATACGTCGGTACTCTTCATACCGTTGGGCATAGATCTCTACATTCTTTGGAACAGGATCACGATGAGCTAGTTCGCCCACCATCACTTCTCTAGCTTGGGCTAGAGTAGAGAAAAGCCCACTTCCCACCCCTGCCAGCATGGCAGCTCCGATGTTGGCCGTCTCCACTGTCTGTGTCCAAGCCAGTGGGCGATTGATCACATCACCAATGATCTCCCGCCACAGGGCGCTTTTCGCTCCGCCACCAAAGACAATCGCTTCTTCGACAGGGCCAGCTAGTTCCTCGGTTACGGCCAGGTTCTCGCGCATCTGATACGCTATCCCTTCGAGGATAGCGCGGGTGAGATGGGCACGGGTTGTAGCCAGGCTCAAGCCATGGAACGTCCCCCGTGATTGGCTCTTCCAATGTGGGCTCCCGGCGCCACTGAGATGGGGATAGAAGAATACGCCATCAGCCCCTGGAGGGATTTGTGCTGCTTCCTCATCCAGTGCGGAATATGGTGTGCCCGGACAGATGGTATCACGGTACCAACGGAGACTCCCCGCCCCTGTACTGACCACACCTTCTAAAACCCAGCGATTTGGCACAACAAAAGTGAAAGTGGGCACGCGCATCTGTACATCTACATGCGGACGATCCATGACCTGACTAATCGCCGACGCTGTCCCAAGTGAGAGCGTGGCCTTGCCATCTTGGATACCTGCGCCAAGTGCAGCACACTTTTGGTCCTGCCCTCCCACGGAAACCACGACATTGGATGGCAGCCCCAGTTCTCGCGCTACGTCGGACCGCAACGTCCCTACCGGTGTCCCCGACCAGCAGATAGCAGGCAATATCTCGCGCGGTATGCCAAACACATCCAGTAACTCGGTGCTCCACTCCAAAGCGCGAAGGTCATAGAGCATCGTGCCGCCAGCCATAGAGTGATCAGTAACGGTCTCACCGCAGAAACGGTAGACCAGGTAATCATGTCCCATGAGTACCTTATGCACTCTGCGCCATACATCAGGGCGATGTTTCTGCAACCAGAGCAACTTGGGCAATACATAGAACGGCGAAGCCCGCTTGCCAGTGACCGTAAACAGTTCCTCTTGGGAATAGCGTTCGAGGATCATCTCGCTTTCCTCAAGGGCGCGGTGATCCAGCCAATTGATGGCATTACCCAGAGCATTGCCGCCCTTGTCCAACAGGACAAAGGAGATGCCCTGGGAACTGACCGCCAAGCCACGTACGGCACTGCGCAGCGCATCTGCCCCCTCTAATGCTTGCTCTATAGCCTGGCAGGTGAGTTGCCACCAGGCATGGGCATCCTGCTCTATCATAGTGGGGGACAGCGTAATCAGACCGTACTCCAGATAGCTCTCGCCTAACAAATGCCCATCTTGGTCATACACCCCAGCCTTGCAGCCGGTAGTGCCTAGGTCAATGCCGAGCAACAGTCCCATGGGTACCTTTCATCGAGTGATTAAAGATAAATTTAAATGCGTTCCGCAGGTATGCATAAAATGCGGGCCAAATCTCCAATCTCCTCTGCGAGATCACCGTAGCAAACCGCATAGTGTTGCGAAGTCAAATTGGCAATGAACTCGCGCACATCGCCTTCCAATTCCAGGTTAATGGCTGGAGCCCAGCCTTGTCGTCGCTCGGTGGCATGTCCTGTGCCTGTACCATAGTGCATAAAATGCCCGCCCACCGTCTCGGAAAACCGGAGCCAGGTCATCCGTCCTGGCTTTAGAGTAAAACTATTGCACAACCCTTTGAAACCAGGGTGGGGAAAGTTCCTGATTTCAATGTCTTCTGCAGAAGAGGCTACGGCATAAGGGACAAAACCGCAGGATGACAGATAGATGCATTGACCTACCCAATCGAGGACATCCCCGTAGTAAATTTCCTGTCCGGTAAGGTAATGCAAGGTCAACATACTCAAAGCAAGCATGACATCACCTTCGCAGGAGGTTACAATGCCATCCTGTGTCAGCAATGCCAAGGGCACACAGCCAACCATGCCATATTCCTGAGAGAACTCGTACTGACATTTAAAAGCGATGGCATCAAGATGGCGCTCTTCCACCCAAGATTTCAAAGCCAGGTAGACCCGCGCGGCTTTCTCTAATTGCTCTTCCCGTACTCCTGGCGCGATGCGGTATTCTCTAAGGCGAGAGAGCGTGTGAGCCAATTCTGCATGGGTGATTGCTTCTGCTCGTCGGATCACACTGTAGGCATCAGCATGCTCCACCTCTGGCCCAATACGGAAGCGCAGCAAAAGGTGATCAAAGGTGGCTGAGTACATGCCCATGGAAGCATAGCCAACCAAGCCAATACGTGACTGACGCAACTTAGTAGCCGCCAGTGCAGCGCGGCAGAAACTGAGGGCATGTGACACTGTAGCCGTGTCATCTACTGGCCCTACAATGCACTTACAAGGAAAACCCACGCGGTCGAGCGCTGCTTTGACCACCGCCCAACCCACAGAAGAACCAGTGGAGTCACGCATCCCCTTGTTATCAAACATTGGATAGCCCCAGATAGCTAGGGGGAAATGTTCCCATGCCCGTATCGCTGCCATAGCAACTGGGGCTTCGATCCAAGTGCCTATAAAGATAATCCCGCCACCCCAATCGCCTACCCGCAGTAATTGACGCGCTGTTTCATCCGCTTCCCAGGGGGTGGTCAGGGGCTGGCGATGATAGAGCAGTTCTATACCCTGACCCTGCAATTCCTGCGCTGCGCGGTCCGCAAAACGCAGTGCAACGTCATTAGGGTAATCCGGATGTCCAACTACCAAGAAGCCAATTTTGCTCATTTCTTTTCTCGCCGCGCTTTTAGTTTCAGATCCACGAATACTGCCAGCATGATTACTAAGCCTTTGACCATCATTTGATAAAAAGACGACACATTGAGCAGTGTCATCCCATTGGCTAAAACGCCGATGATAAAAGCGCCAATAATGGTGCCAACTAGGTTGCCCTCGCCACCCATGAGGCTAATCCCACCCAGAGCACAGGAAGCAATAGCGTCCAGCTCATAGCCAGTTCCAGCCGCCCCCTGGCCTGACATGAGCCGTGAGGCGAGGATAATCCCGCTCAAGCCCGAGAAAAACCCTGAGAGCCCATAGACAGCCAGCAACGTGCGGTCTACATGGACGCCGGACAGCTTTGCTGCCTGGATGTTGCCACCAACGGCATATACATAACGGCCAAAGGCAGTATGGTTGAGGACATAGTACCCTATAGCAAAGACCACAAACATGATGACAACCGGGGTGGGGACAGGACCCATGTAACTGCGCCCAATGAAGCCAAAACCCTTGGGTAAACCAAATATGGCATAGCCTTGGGTATAAGTCAGCGCTAATCCCCTCCATACGCTCATGCTAGCCAGCGTGGCAATAAACGGGGGCAAACCACCCTTCGTTACCAAAAACCCATTGGCTATTCCTGAGATTAAGCCAAAAGAAAGACCAGTTAGAATAGCTACAGGCATCGGAATGCCATCGCGCAGTAAGCCAGCAGTAATACATCCTGCCAGTCCCACCACGGAGCCAACGCTGAGGTCAATTCCAGCCGCAATGATGACAAACGTCATACCCACAGCAATGATCCCGATCATGGAAATCTGGCGTGCGACATTCATCATGTTATCGAAACTTAGGAAATAAGGGGATGTCAGTGTGAAGAACACACACAGCGCAAGAAAGCCAACCAACACGCCCATCTGAAAGATTTGGCGGCCTATCCAGTCAAGGAACCTGGCATAGAATCCTACGCGCGCTGGTTTTGCAACGCAGGTTATGGGCTCAGCATGCTCTTTCATTGACCCTCTCCACACTCCTCTCTACCAGTTGCTGCTTGCATAATCAATTCTTGCGTAGCTTCGCTACGGTCAAACTCTCGCGTAATCCTACCCTCATGCATGACCACGATGCGATCGCTCACTCCGAGGATTTCAGGCAGTTCGGAAGAAATCATTAAGATGCCCACGCCCTCTTGGGCTAACTTGCCCATCAGGGCATGGATTTCCGCTTTGGCTCCTACATCAATTCCGCGGGTAGGCTCATCCATAATCAGGACTTTCGGCGTGGCTGCTAGCCAGCGGGCAATGACTGTCTTTTGCTGATTCCCTCCGCTCAAGTTCCGTACTAGTTGCATCGCACTAGGTGTTCTTATATTTAACTGTCGAATGTAACGAGCTACCAGATCATCTTCCTGTCTATGCCGGATCGCAAATCCCAGCCATGATAAAAGGCGTATCACGGCCATGCTTATGTTATCGCGGACAGGGCGGGCGAGGAAGAGCGCCTGCTCCTTGCGATCTTCCGGAACGAGCCCCAAACCACACTCAATTGCTTGCCACGGCGAACGAATCGGACGAGGCAAGCCATCAATGAGAATCTCACCGCTATCCGCGGAGTCAATGCCAAATATCACCTTGGCTAAATCCGTGCGTCCTGCTCCAACTAACCCTGCCAGCCCGACGATTTCCCCTTTACGCACCTTCAGATTGATATTGCGAAGCGCGCCTTCCTTGTTCACGTTTCTCACTTCTAATACGGTATCGCCAATCTTAGTTTCCACCTTGGGGAAGAGCGTGGTCAGTTCCCGACCTACCATCATACTGACAATAGTGGGCTGATCGATCTCGCAGATGTCACGGGTTGCAATATAATGGCCATCGCGCAGGACCGTAACACGATCAGCGATGGCGAACACTTCCTCTAGGCGGTGTGTGATAAAAATTACAGCGACTCCTTGGTCTTTCAGATGACATATCATTTCAAAGAGAGTCTCCGTCTCTGCCAGAGTCAGAGCCGAGGTTGGCTCATCCATCACGATGATCTTAGCCTGAAGCGATAGTGCCTTGGCGATCTCTACCATTTGCTTTTTGGCCACGCTGAGATACTTTACCTTCTCCCCGGGATCTACACTTAAATGCAATCGATCCAGCAATTCGCGGGCGCTTGCGAAAAGCGCATTGCGGTTCAGATGCGCCCACCCCCATGCTGCTGGCAACCTACCAAGGAAAATATTTTCTGCCACACTGAGTGAAGGGACGAGATTGAATTCCTGGTAAATCATGCTAATGCCAAGGCGCTGTGCGGTAATGGGGTCTGATATCTCTACAGGTTTGCCATCTATCAAGATTTCGCCCGCATCACAAGGATGGGCTCCAGCGAGGATTTTCATCAAAGTGGACTTGCCTGCCCCATTTTCGCCTACTAAGGCATGCACTTCACCCCGGCGCACGCGGAGGCTCACCTTGTCCAGAGCTTGGACACCAGGGAATGCTTTGCAGATATCACGCATCTCGAGCACATACTCATTTTTGATAGGGGAATGCACGTCCATATCGCCTCAACCGAATTTGCGAAGATAGATAATATTGAGGATATTATACTTTGACGACCTATCCGCAGGCAAGGGATGGGGAGGACCATCCCTTGCCTGCCTTTACCCTATTGCAGGAAATTCTTGGCATTCTCCTCAGTGATGAGGATAGGAGGTACAGGGGTATTCTTGTCATACTGCTTGCCTTCGAAAACACCCTTCAGCACTTCCAATGCCTTCTTAGCGATCTCTACCGGCTGCTGCGCTACATCTGCCTTCAGCTGGCTCTGCCCAGACGCCATCAACTGCACCGCCTCCGGCGTCCCATCATAGCCAATGAAGATCATCTCCTTCACTCGACCCGCACCCTCCGCAGCCGCCATCGCACCCAATATCGTGTCATCATTGATCCCAAACACTACGTCAATCTTGGGATTGGCACTTAACACGTTCTCAAAAACCGCCATGGCCTTGTCGCGCATCGCCCCTCCATCTTGCTGCGCCACAATCTTCACATCCGGCATGCCCTCCAAAGCCTTCTTGAAACCATTCACCCGCGCAACACAGACCACCGCCGACTGCGGAAAGTCTAAAATCGCTACATTGGCTTTGCCACCCAACTTCTCTGTAATGTACTTCCGCGCAAACTCACCAGCCAGCCGACCACCCTCAAAATTGTCCGTGCCAATGAATGTCACTACCAGTTCGCTGTCTACCGGCCCATCCACTGTCACCACCGGTATCCCCGCCTTATGCGCCGCCTCCACCGCAGGTATCATCCCCTTCGGATCCACAGCACATAGGATGATCGCATCCACCTTCTGCTGGATAAAGTCCTCCATCTGCGCCGTCTGAGCAGCAACATCCGTCTCAGCATTCTGGATCAACAACTCAAAACCATACTTGGCTGCATTCTCCTTCCATGTCCTTTCCATGTCCATGTAGAACTGATGCCGCCGCGTGAATAACGTGATGCCAATCTTTTTAGGCCCAGTAGGCGGAACTGGGGTAGGTTTTACCTCCGTGGGTTGTGGTTTTGGTACAGGTGTAGGCGTTGCCTGTGGTGCACATGAAATGACCACAAGTACCACAAGCAGCAACACAGAAACGATACTAACGATTGTCTTACGCATGGTTCTCACTCCTCCTTGCTTTCACTTGATGATTTGAATTCAAACTTGTAAAACATTTTGGTATCTTTTTATCCTTTCGCGCCTTGACCACCCCCTTTTCTCCACAAACGCTTATCTGCTCGGCAAACATTGATCCCTCACCATCACGGTGTGTCCTCTATCCCAGAAACTCACACACTTGGAAGAACGGGCACACGCAGTGGCATCACTTCTTCTGCTGGTTCAACGAGGATAACTTCGATCCCCAGTTTGCGCAGCTTTTCTACCTCTTCCTGGGGTGCTGCAATATCCGTAACCACTTTATGCACACGCTCTATGGGGGCAAAAATGAAATTGGAAAGCCGTCCAAATTTGGTATGGTCAGCGATGAGAATGATTTCGTCAGCAATCTCGATAAGCATGCGTTTGACTTCTGCCTGGGGCAAACTGGCATTGGAGATGCCATCAGGGATACTGAAACCAGAGGTGGAGATGAAAGCTTTACGGGGGCGGAAACTGCGTAGGGTAGAGATAGTTATCGGGCCAACAAAAGCCAGGTCACCACTACCCGGACTTATGCCCGCGCCCACTCCTTCAGTAGAGAGCGTACCCCCAGGGGAGATGACGGTGATGTTAAGCACATCATAGAGCTGCTCCATTACCCGCAGCGAATTGGTCAGCACAGTTACAGGAGCATGATCGCGCAGTGCATAAGCCATATGCGCGGCTGTGGTACCAGAGTCAATGGCAATCAACTCGCCACGTTGCACCATAGCTGCGGCAGCACGGCCAATGGCAGATTTTTCTCTTACCTGAAATTGCTCACGGGCTGGAAACGGGGGGTACAGGTTCTGGTATTCCAAAATACGCAGACTCATTGCCCCACCATGGATGCGCTGGCATATGCCGCGTGCCTCCAGTTCATCCAGATCACGCCGTATGGTCATTTCTGATGTCCCAAACTGCTCTGCCAGCTCAGCAATCACCACGGTGGGTTTCTGTGTGAGCAATTCTTGAATTTTGGCCCGACGTTCTTCAGCGAGCATAAAAGACTCCTTTGCTTGTACACTACGCCGTGCTCATATGAAACTACGCATAGAACTCTTGAGGTCACAGATATTATACCACAATTGTGAGATTTTGTCAAGATATATTGTGAAAAATCGTGAGAATATGTTAGAAAGCGTAAAAGCGCGCCATGAGACGCAAAGGGTCATCAACAAATAGGGAGTGAACTGCGGTGAGAGGAGTTGTTTCACCGCAGAGCACGCGGAGAGCGCAGAAGGGTTTACCACGAAGACACAAAGACACCAAGAGAATAGGAAATCCCAATGGGCGAATGACCAATGGCCAAATTCCCTCTGCGGTGAAAAGGGTTTACCACAAAGACACGAAGATTTTGGTCATTGGTCATTATTCATTGGGATTTGTATCTGTGCTCTCTGTGGTAAAAAATTTTGCTCGGCGTGTGCTGCGCTCTCGGCGGCGAGAGGAGTTGTTTTACCGCAGGGGACGCAGAGGGAATTCCCCTCGGCAGTGAAATAGTCTATTTACTGTCTGAGTGCGGAGTGATGTAATGCAAGCCGCGCAGGACGAGGAGGATAGTGAACGCGCCCAATACAGCAGTGGTGTACATGCCAAAGCCGACGGCTACACCCACGGCTGTAACTGCCCACAGCGCGGCGGCGGTGGTCAAGCCTCTGACCGTTTCCCCGCGCTGCAGTACGGTACCTGCACCGAGGAAGCCAATGCCTTGGATGATGGCCGCCACGATGCGCAGTGGGTCCCACGCCAATTCTCCCTGGGCGTGAATCAGGTCGAGGCTGAGCAGGACGAACAGCGTAGAGCCGACGCAAACCAAGGTCAATGTGCGCAAGCCGGCAGGTTTATCCACCGTCTCGCGCTCCCAACCGATGATTCCACCCAACACTACCGCCAACAACAGGCGTAGGACAAGGGTCTGGATGGGCATGGCATGGCTCCTTTCTCGTCACTAGACTTGACTAGACCTGACAGGTCTTGAAAGACCTGTCAGGTCTGACTGAGGTGAGATGGACGAAGACCCAGCCGGTGTGATGACCTTTTTGATATTTTATCGTAGGAACTCTGCACTGTCAACCAGGGTAAAACAGGCTAGGGTCGAATGGGAGAACGGCGGTGTAAGATACCAGGTTCACCCCTGCTACCTCTTTTGACTAGCAATGGGCTATCCTGTACAATACCCGTGTGATGGCATACACGACGGGCATCAAGGAGCATGAATCGGCTCACAAGCGTGGCGCAATGGCGCGGCGTAGACTGTTTTTGGGCATCTTGTTACTAATCCTCTCCGTATGGCTGCTGAGTTGCCGTCCAAAGCCACTGCCTGGGCAAGGGAGCACAGATACAGCAGTAGAAACCATTGAGAATAAAGGCTCGGACACGATGGTCAACCTGGCGCTGGCGTGGGCTGAGGCATACATGCAATTGCACCCCGAAGTGCGCATCTCCGTCACGGGCGGCGGGTCGGGCACAGGCATTGCCGCCATGATTAACGGCACGGTGGACATTGCCAATGCCTCGCGCGAGATGAAGCCCGAGGAGATTGCCGCAGCGAAAGCCAATGGCATCACGCCTGTGGAGTTCGTCGTGGCGCGCGATGCTATCGCGGTGGTCGTCCACCCCTCCAATCCCGTGCAGCAGCTCACCTTGCAGCAGATTTCCGACATCTACACGGGGAAAATCACCAACTGGCGCGAGGTCGGTGGGGAAAACCGCCCCATCGTGTTGCTCTCGCGCGAATCGAATTCAGGGACGTATGTCTATTTCCTCGAGCATGTCGTCCGCTTAGGAAAGGCGGATAGCGATTTGCTCTTCTCCCCCGATACCCTGTTGATGCCTTCTTCGGAGGGTATCAGTTGTGAGGTGCGCCAGAACCCCAATGCCATTGGCTACGATGGCTTGGGTTATGTCACGCCAGATCAGAAAGTGATTGCCGTCGCCAAAGACGCCAGCAGCCCCTATGTGCTCCCTTCTGTAGCGACGGTCAACGACGGCACATACCCCATCGCACGCCCCCTGTATATGTACACGGCGGGGGAGCCACACGGGCAGATTAAAGCGTATTTGGACTGGATCCTGAGCGAGGGGCAGACGCAGGTCACGGAATTGGGATTCGTGCCGCTGCTGCGATAGAGTGACTAGACCTGACAGGTCTTGAAAGACCTGTCAGGTCTATCAAGTCTGGTAGATTTGAGGTTGGAGATGCGATGCACGACACACGCGGACGTTGGATGGAATTCGCCATAGAAGCGCTGATCCGGGTGCTGGGCATTTCGACGATCGGCATTGTATTGCTCATCTTCGCCTTCTTGCTGCGCGAGGGATTGCCCGTCTTTTTCCAAGTGCCGCTGACGAATTTCCTCGATGTGCGCTGGTACCCCACCTTTGGCATGTTCGGCGCGCTGCCGTTGCTGCTGGGTTCTGCCTTCGTCACGTTCACAGCCATTGCCATTGCCCTGCCATTGGGCGTAGCAACAGCGGTGTTTGTGCGCGAGGTAGCACCAAACTGGGCACGCGAGATCCTGAAGCCGTTGATTGAGGTACTTGCCGGCATCCCTTCGGTTGTACTGGGGTTCTTCGGCATGACTTTTATCGCGCCACGCGTGCGCGAAATCCTGGGAGCGCCGACGGGCTTGACCGCCTTCACCGGCGCCCTCGTCCTGGCTTACATGTCATTGCCCACGATCATCAGCGTGGCTGAGGATGCGCTGGATGCTGTCCCCAAGAGCTACCGCGATGCCGGCTTAGCCATAGGCGCGACGCAATGGCAGACCATCTGGCGTGTGGTGGTGCCAGCCGCTCGTTCGGGCATTGTTACGGCAGTGATGCTGGGCATGGGGCGAGCCATCGGCGAGACAATGGCAGTGATGATGGTCACGGGCAATGCGGCGCGCATGCCGCTGACCCTCGATTCCTTCTTCCGCCCTGTGCGCACAATGACAGCGACGATCGCAGCGGAAATGGGCGAGGTGGCAAAGGGGAGTGTGCACTACCGCGCGCTCTTTGCCATTGGCATCCTCCTCTTCGTGGTAACGTTTTTCATCAATCTGACAGCGGCACGAGCGATCTTTACCAAGCGGCGACGAGGAGGGCTGCGATGAGCCGCCAACAGGTACAGCGCATCGGCTTTGCTCTGCTTGCCCTGGCCGCAATCACCGTGGTGCTGCCCATTCTGCTGGTCATCGGCAACATTGTCGTGCGTGGCTTGGCAGCCATCAACTGGGAATTCCTCACCGCTATGCCCAAAAATGGGATGAAAGCGGGAGGCATTTTCCCCGCCCTGGTCGGCACCTTGTTGCTGACGCTGGGCACAGCGGTGGTGTGCATTCCCATGGGCGTCGGCGGGGCTATCTACCTGTCCGAATACGCACGGGATACCTGGCTCACGCGCGCCATCCGCCTGGCAATTGTCAACCTGGCAGGCATACCTTCCATTGTGTATGGCCTTTTCGGGCTGGGGCTCTTTGTGCTCTTCTTGCAGTTTGGCACGTCCATCCTAGCTGGTTCGCTGACGCTAGCCATCATGACGCTGCCGGTCATTATCAGCACATCGGAGGAAGCGTTGCGCGCCGTGCCGATGGAATTCCGCACGGTGAGTTTCAGCCTGGGCGGAACGCGCTGGCAAGGCATCCGCAACATTGTCCTGCCCCAGGCGCTGCCGGGCATCATCACGGGCATCATTCTGGGCTTGCTACGCGCAGCAGGTGAGACGGCACCCATCCTTTTCACGGTGGCAGCCTTCTATCTGCCCCGCCTGCCGCGCTCGCCCTTTGACCAAACCATGGCGTTGCCCTATCACTTGTATGTCATCAGCACCCAGGTGCCCGGTATGCCGGAACACATCCAGTACGGCACAGCCTTGGTTTTGCTTGCTGTGGTGCTTTCGATGAACCTCGTGGCTACGCTCATCCGCAGTTACTTCCGGCGACGGAGGCAGTGGTGAGAGGGGATACGAAAAGCGGAAAACGGAACACGGAACTCGGAATACGGAATACGGAATCCGAAGAACGTAAAACGGAAAACGTAATGATGTCGGGGGAAATGGTTTTGAATCCGAAGATTCGTATCGAGAACGTGAGTTATGCCTATAACGGTGTGCTCGCGTTGAAGGATATCACGCTGGATGTGCCAGCCTGCGCCATTACAGTGTTCTTGGGACCAGCGGGTGGTGGCAAGACGACGCTGCTCCGCCTGATTAACCGCCTGAATGACCTGGTGGAAAACACGCAAATGAGGGGCAGGATCCTGCTCGATGGGCAGGACATCTATGCTCCAGAGGTGGATGTCCCCTCCTTGCGGCGACGCGTGGGAATGGTCTTTGCCCTGCCGCTTCCCTTGCCTGGCACCATTCGCGAAAACGTGCTCTACGGCCCAAAATTGGCGGGCATCAAGGAGCGCACGCGCCTGGAAGAGATATTGGTGCGCAGCCTCCAGCAAGCCGCACTGTGGGATGAGGTGAAAGACCGCCTGGACGACCCTGCTAACCGGCTATCGGGTGGACAACAGCAGCGTTTGTGCATTGCGCGCAGCCTGGCACTGGAGCCAGAGGTTCTGCTCCTGGATGAACCGACTTCGGGACTAGACCCTATCTCCACTGCTAAGGTGGAAGAATCGCTCTACCAATTGAAGCGGTCTTATACGATTGTCCTGGTCCCGCACAGTGTGCAGCAGGCAGCACGGGTGGCAGACTATGCTGCCTTCTTCCTGATGGGCGAGTTGGTGGAACATCAGCCGGGGAAGGCGCTGTTCACCGCACCGCGGGACAAGAGGACTGAAGATTACGTTACGGGGCGGTTTGGATAGGCATGAGCAAAATTTCTGTGAAGGGGCTACATTTTTACTACGGCAATTTCCTCGCCCTGTCGAATGTGAACGTCGAGATACAGGAACGGCATATCACGGCGCTGATTGGGCCATCGGGCTGCGGCAAATCCACCTTCCTGCGTTGCCTCAACCGCATGAACGACACCATCCCCGGCACGCGGCTCACGGGCCAAGTGCTGCTCGATGGCAAGGATATTTATGCGCCGGGCACGGACGTGGTAGCGCTGCGGCAGCGGGTGGGGATGGTGTTTCAGCGCCCAAACCCATTCCCACAGTCTGTCTTTGACAACGTCGCCTTTGGCCCGCGCGTGTTGGGATTGGACAAGGGCAACAATTTGCACGACATAGTGGAGGAGAGCCTACGCGGAGCAGACCTATGGGACGAAGTGAAAGACAACCTAGCCCAGGACGCCCTGTCGCTATCCTTAGGGCAACAGCAACGTCTGTGCATCGCGCGTGTGATTGCCGTCAAACCCGAGGTCATTTTGATGGACGAACCTTGCTCCGCGCTCGATCCCATCGCTACCTTGCGCATTGAGGAACTGATGCGGCGCTTGAAGGAGCAGTACACCATCGTCATCGTTACGCACAATATGCAGCAAGCAGCACGGGTGTCAGACTACACGGGATTTTTCTGGGTGGATGAGCGCCGCTCTGGAATGCTGGTGGAGTATGGGTTGACGACGCAGATATTCACCAATCCGCGCGACAAGCGTACCGAGGACTATATCACTGGACGTTTTGGATGAGAGAAGGCGAAATAGAAAGTGAGGCAATAGCATGGTAAGAGAAAGCTTTGAACGCAGCCTGCAACGAGTACAGGATGACCTGCTGGTCATGGGCAGCATGGTGGAAGAAGCGCTGGTCAAAGCAGTGGATATCCTGAAGCGGCAGGATCTGGAAGCAGCAAAGCAATTGATTCAACAGGATCGCATCATCAACGAAAAACGCTTTGCCATTGAATCCGAGGCGCTCACCTTGATTGCCACGCAACAGCCCATGGCAGGCGATTTGCGCGTCTTGGCGGCGGTGCTGGAGATCATCACCGAATTGGAACGCATTGGGGATTATGCCAAGGGCGTTGCTAAGATCACATTATTGATCGGGAAAGAGCCACTAATCAAGCCATTGATTGACCTGCCACGCATGGCAGAGAAGGCGAGTTCCATGCTCCACCGCGCATTGCAAGCCTTTGTGCAGCGCGACGTAGAACTGGCACGCGCTATCCCTTCGGAAGATGCCGAGGTGGACGCACTGTACAACCAGGTCTACCGCGAGTTGATCACATTCATTATGAGTGATCCCCACACCCTGGATCAAGCCACGCACTTGCTGTGGGTTGGGCACAACCTGGAGCGTGCGGCAGACCGGGTAACCAATATCTGCGAGCGCGTGGTCTTTACCGTTACAGGCAAGATGGAGGAGATGGACGGGGAAGGTCGCGAGAATTTGGGAGTTGAGGGGATAGCATAAATGCACCTTGCGGCAAAATAGACCTGCCCGCATTTAGCCAGGGAATAAATTCCCTGGCTGAACACTGTCTAGTTGGCTTCAGCCAACTAGGCGCTAGAGCGCGTTTTCAGCCCCCTTCAGGGGGCTTTTGCGTTTGAGCCAGGGATTTCAATCCCTGGCGTGGCTGCGCCGTAGAATGGAACGGCAAGGTGCCCGGCGGAAGCGGAGAAACCTGGCACTACAAGATCATCTGGGTAGGGCCAGAGCTCGAGAATAGCCCATATTGGCGAGAGGGAGGATATGCCATCTGGGGCCAGTTTGAAGTGATCTTCTCCCACGGTACAGTGGCAAACGAGCACTTCTGGGATGCTCACGCCAATCCCGCCGGCTTTGGCGTTCACTAGACATTGTAGGGGGCGAACACGAGGTTCGCCCCTACGTGCGGGCAATGATCCACTCGTATACCTTCTGGAAGACGAGTTGGCATTCGCTGTCCACGACCAGTCCATGCCCTGAATGGTGCAACACGAGCAATTCCTTGTCTTCAGAGCCAAGTCGTTTGTACACCGTCGGCCCACTTTGCGGCGCAATGGCCATATCCCGCGTGGAATAGATGACCAATGCGGGTGTGCGGATGCGCCCCAACTCCGCGCGCACCACTCGCTGCAAGCGGTATAGCTGGTAGATAGCAGGCACAGGAACGATGTCGTAGGACCAGAAGCGCTTGTAGGCTTCGGGGTCGGTCAAGTCTGAATGTTGGGGATCGGTGTCTTTCACCGTCTCCTTGAGGAAATAGCGCAGGACAGGTATCAACCGCATCCGCCAGTCGCGCAGTTGCAACGCCGGGGCAAGCAGGACGATGCCATCTAGTTCGTGTTGCGTTGCCAAGTGCAATGCCAGCAGCGAGCCCAATGAAAATCCGGCGACAAAGACCTCCGTACACTGCTTCTGCAGTTCCACAAAGGCAGCCTCCACGGAAGCGTACCAGTCCTGCCAGGTGGTGCGTGCCAGGTCTTCATGGGTTGTGCCATGCCCTGCCAGGAGCGGGCAAGAGACAGTCACGCCTCGCTGCGCCAGGTACTCGCCCATCGGGCGCATCTCCGGCGGAGCACCGGTGAAGCCATGGATGAGCAGGCAACCCACCTGCCCGCCAGGAAAGGAGAAGGGACTGGGGTCGAGCCAGGGGAATTGGGGCATAATGTATCTCCTCCATGCACGAATGACATTTTACCGCAGAAAACACGGAGAAATCTTTTACCCTCTGCGTGCTCCGCGCCCTCGGCGGTGAAAGGACCTGACCGCCGAGAACACAGAGGACACGGAGAAATCTTTTACCCTCTGCGTTCTCCGCGCCCTCTGCGGTGAAAGGACCTGACCACCGAGAACACAGAGGGGACTGCTTGCCACGAAGACACGAAGATTTTGCTCATTAGGCATTGTTCATTGGGATTTCTCTCCGCGCCCTCTGCGGTGAACCACCCTCACGAATGGCTGAATGCTTCTATCAAGTGCTGCAATAGATCGCGCAGTTGCCGCACTTCTACCGGCAACAGCGCAGTCCAGGGAAACATGTAGTAACGGTCTGTGGTGGCGGCGATTTCCTCGCACAGGGCACGTCCGTCAGGGGTAACAATGAGCGTGGGTCCTGATGCATCTACCCAATCGCGCGCCTGCAGGCGTGCCACGAAACGGGCATAATCCTGGTGGGAATAGCCGCGCTGCGCGCTGAGCATTGCACTGATCCCATCCACATCGGAAGCCTCACCACGCCACAAGAGCATCAGCACCTCGATGACGGGGCCATCGAAGCCGTGCCGGCGCCAGGCAGCAACGTGGGCGTCATCGCGAAAGTAGAGCAGGTCTGTCAGGTACTGGTCAATAAGCGCCATGGGTGCAGCATCGGCAGGAGGAGCCAGGCGCCGACTGCCCTGCAAGCGCGTCTTGTCCGGCGGAGGGGGTGCTGCCAGTGCTGTCTGCACGATGCGCGATAGCAGGTGGGCAAGCCGCTGCAGATCCCGGGCGGGAAGCGGGGAGTGCGCGGCAAGAAATGCACGCTCTTGTTCGACACGCGCTTCGATAAAATCCACCGCTCTATCAGTCAAAAAGTACTCTTGCTCGTTCAGGGCTTGCAGCAAGCCCTTCTCCAGCAAGATGTCTAGTTGTGCCCGGATCAGCGTGGGAGAGGTATAAGGCAGCCACTCCGCCAGCGAATCAACGCTGGGTGGAGGTTCGCACAGGTAGGCAGCCTGCAATACATCCCATTCGGCTGGCTGTAGCCCGGCGTGATAGAGCCATTCCGCCCGGTCATTCAGGCGGGGCAAAGCGGCAAAGGCATCCTGCACCAGTGCAAACCAATCTTCCATGCCGACTCCACCGCGTCACCTGGTAATTACCCCGCAGGCGTTTCTTCGTGCGGAAGACCTTCCGGCGCAGGCACCTGGGGGGCGGATGCAGTCTCTTCGCTCGCTTCGCTGGCAGTACCTCCTGTTTCATCTGCCACAGGAGATGGCGTGGTGGCCTCTGCGGGTTCCTGGGCTTCTTCTGGCGCCGCTGCAGGCGCTTTCTCTGGAGCGCTTTCTGCGACCGCTTCCTCTGCGGCTGCCACGGCTTCTTTCTTCACTTCTTCCAGCGCGGTCTGGGTGCTCTCCATCTCCTTGCGCAGTTCTGTCGTCAGATCCTCAGAAGCGCGCCGGAACTCGGTGATGGCTCTGCCAAGGTCTCTGGCGATCTCCGGCAAACGCCGTGGGCCAAAGATGAGCAAAGCCAAGATGAGGATGAAGAGCAACTCCATGGGACCGATATTGAACAGGTTCACTGCTTCTTTTCCTTCGCTTCCTCTTCTGGTCTCGTCGCTTCGCGGAACTCGCGAATGGCTCTGCCCAAGGCAGCGCCAACTTCAGGCAATTTTCCTACACCAAAAATGAGCACCACAATCACGAGAATGATCAGCAATTCTGGTACACCAATACGAGGCACTGTTCCTCCTTTCCTCAGCAATTAGCCCCTGTTCACACAAGGGGAATTTGGCTGCGCATTGCTTGTTCCCATTATACTGCTGAATCCTCAGAAGTCAACCTCCCGCGGGTTGGGAACTCGCGGGAGGTCGCTTTTTCTCAAACACAAGAATGGCAAGCGGTTGTTCAGCTTCTCTTCTCGCTCTGTGCCTGTAAATACCGATCTAACGCTTCGAGATAGCTGTCCAATTGCGCCGTGTGTTCCTCCATCGTAAGCAGATGCTGATCCATCGCTGCGACATGGCGGTCCAGTTTCTCCATGTGTTCCTGCAACTTGAGCAGATGCTGATCCAGCGCTGCCACATGATTCTCCAGTTTCCCTTCGTGCCGTTCCATAACGGTACAATGGTAGAGCAACACCACCAGTTCAAAAAAAACCACCGCCAAAACCAGTGTTTCCATTATATCCCTCACCATATTGGTCTCCCAAATTATTAATGAACCTCCCGCAGGTTGGGAACCTGCGGGAGGTTGAGCAGATGTGTTATGTACGGGGGACAGCGCCTGGGGCATGCACGCGGATCGCTGCCTCGTCCTTCACCGGGCAGACAAACTCGCACGTGCCGCAGCCGATGCAAACGTCCGGATTGACAATGGGATACTTGCCCTTCCTGCCTGGCACATTACCCTGTACCAATGCCCCTTTTACCGGGCATTTTTGCACGCAGAGCAAACAGCGGATGCATTTGTCGAAATCCACTACGGCGGTGCCAATCTTGGCTTTGCGTTTCTCTTCCAGCGATAGTTTGGGAATGGCTTGTGTCGGACAGACCTGCCCACAGGCATTGCAGTCATAGTCACAGTTGCCGATGCGTGGGATGAGCAAGGGCGACCAGATGGATTCCAAGCCAGCCTCAAACAGTGCCAGATGCAGGGCATTGTTCGGGCAGACCTTGACGCACTGGCCGCAGCGGATGCAGCGGCTGAGGAACTCGTCCTCTTTCGCCCCAGGTGGACGGAGTTGGTAGGGGTACTTGCTCTTGAGCATATCTGATTTGAGCAGGGCTGCACCGCCCACGCCGACCACCAACGAAGCCAACATCTGCCGCCGCGAGGGGTCGTAACGGTAGCCAAAACCGGGCTTGGGCTGCGGGCCGAACTTGGTGGCATCTGCCGGACAGACACCCAAGCAATCCAGGCACATGAGGCACTCGCCCGGGTCGCTGCTCAAATCTGCATAGGAGATGGTATCCATGGGACAGCTCGGGACGCAGCGTCCCCATTCCAGGCAGATCTTCTTATCCACATAGCGTTTGATCCAAGAGAACTTGGATAGGAAAGCCACCCATGCCCCCAAGGGGCAGAGATAGCGGCACCAGAAGCGCTTGGCGAACAGGTTCAGCACGAGCACAATGACCAGGGGTATCACCAACACCGGATGCACTAAGGGCCGCAAGGGGACCGCTGCCGCCCGTTCCTTGGTCGTCAGCCCCTGGGGTATGACCACTGGCGCCTGTTTCTGCAGGATCGCCGGGTAGATCGTCCCCGCCAGCGGACGGACAAAGATCGTGATGGGGTCTAGCCACATCAGAGCCAGGCTTCCCAGCAATGCCGCTGCGATGAAGGCAAAGAGCAAGAAATACTTGACCTGGCGCAATTTGTCCGGGATGCGTGGGTTCCTATTGGGGCCATACAGGTTCAGCACGGTTCCCAGAGGACAGATCCAACCACACCAGACCCTGCCGAGCAAGAGCGTGACGACAATGGTGACCAAGCCCGGGATCATGTTGGCGATCAGTTTCTTCGAACCAAGCATGGAAACGAACGCCATAAGTGGATCAAAGCGGCTGAAAAGGTTGATCGGCAGTGCTTCCACTCCCTGACGCGTGGTGTTCCAGACCAGGTACAGGAACAGCGCCAGCAATCCCAATTGCACCACTTGCCGCAGCCGTACCCACAATCCCCCCACGCCCTTGACTTGGATGCCAGGCACATGAGCAATGGCGCCAGTCGGGCAATAGGGAATGCACTTGCCACAGGTGGCGCACTCTGGAGATGGCTGGTCAAACGGTGTGCTCACTTTGCGCGCCTGACTGCGGTCCACCAAACCAATGACGTTTTTGTGGGCGACCTCATCACAAGCGCGCACACAGAGCCCACAGAGGATGCAATCTTCTTCCGGATGGTCCGTAGGGAAGCTAGGCTTCTCGATGCCGTATTGTTTCGCCAAAAGTTGCAAGGGCCGCACATTGGGACACCGCGACAGCAAGAGGTCAATCATCATCTTGCGCGTATTTGTCGCCGCGGGAGAATCAGTCTTGACCTCCATACCCTCTTCCACTGGGTAATCACAGGAAGTACTCACCACGGAGCGCCCTTTGCGGTTGACCTCTACCACGCAGACGCGGCAAGCGCCATACGGCTTGAGGTCTGGATGGCTGCACAGGGTAGGGATTTCGATGCCTACCTTTCGGGCTGCCTCCAGGATAGTTGTTCCTTCCTCAACCTGTACTTTTTGCCCATTAATCGTGAGTTCTACCATGTTGCTGTCTCCTATTCTACCTTGATGGCGTTGAATCTGCAGACTTCGCGACAGATTCCGCAGCGGATGCACTTGTTAGGATCAATGTGGTGGACCTGCTTCTTCTCGCCGGTGATGGCTCCCTGCGGGCAATTGCGCAGGCAGACGCCACAGCCCGTGCAATTCTCAGCGATGACGGAGAAGGTAATCAGGTCCTTGCAAACCGCTGCCGGACAACGCTTATCGCGGATATGCGCTTCATACTCATCCCGGAAGTAGCGGATGGTGCTCAGCACGGGATTGGGTGCCATGCGGCCCAGGGCACAGAGCGACCCAGCGATCATCGCTTCACCTATTTCCTGCAGCCGCTCGACATCCCCTTCCTGGCCCTTCCCATGCACGATGCGTTCCAGGATTTCGTACATGCGTCGGCTTCCCTCGCGGCATGCCGTGCACTTGCCGCAGGATTCCTCCATGGTAAAGTGCAGGAAGTAGCGTGCCACGTCCACCATGCAGGTATCCTCATCCATGACGATGAGGCCTCCTGAACCCATGATGGAGCCGGCTTCTGTCAGGGCTTCGTAATCCACAGGCAGGTCGAGCAAACGCTCCGGGATGCAACCGCCGGACGGCCCGCCAGTCTGCACTGCCTTGCACTTCTTACCGCTGGAGATGCCGCCGCCAATGTCGAACACGAGGTGGCGCAACGTAGCACCCATCGGCACTTCCACTAAGCCGGTATTGTTGACCTTGCCCACCAGGGAAAAGACCATCGTCCCTTTGCTTGTCGCCGTACCCATCTGAGCGAACCAATCCGCACCGTTGTTGATGATATAGGGCACAGACGCCCAGGTTTTGACGTTGTTCAGGACTGTGGGGCGATCCCACAGCCCTTTTTCAGTGGCGTGGATGCGTTTCGCCCGTGGTTCGCCGGCATAGCCCTCGATGGAGCGCATCAGGGCACTGGATTCGCCACAGACGAAAGCGCCTGCTCCGCGATGCACCTTGAAGGTGAAGTCAAAACCGGACCCGAGGATATTTTTCCCCAGCAAGCCATATGCTTCCGCCTGCTCGATGGCGCGGGTGATGTTTTCTACCGCCAGGGGGTATTCATGGCGGATGTAGATAAAGCCCTCGTGCGCACCTACGGCGTAGGCGCCGATGATGATGCCTTCGAGGATGCTGTGCGGGTTTCCTTCGACCAGGCTGCGGTCTTGGTAGGCACCTGGGTCGCCCTCGTCAGCATTGCAGATAACATACTTGACATCCCCGTCAGCCCGACGGCATTCTTCCCACTTGCGTCCTGTAGGGAATCCTGCTCCGCCCCGGCCACGCAAGCCAGAGCGCTTGATCTCCTCGATGACCTGTTCCGGGGTCATTTCGAAGAGGGCTTTGCACAGTGCCTGATACCCGCCAATGGCGATATAATCTTCGATTTTGGTGGGGATAATCAAGCCATTGTACTTCATCAAGACGCGTTTTTGCTCGCGATAGAAGGGGACATCTGGTTCATGGACAACCGGTTGTCCGGTCACTGGGTCTACATACAGTTTTCGCTCCACGGGATTCCCCTTCACGAGCGTCTCGGAGACGATGTCCGGGACGTCCTCTGCCGTCACCCCCTGGTAAAAGATCTGCTGGGGGTAGACAACGACCAAAGGACCTCGTTCGCAGAAGCCGTGGCAACCGGTCATCTTGAGGTCCACCTTATCCTGCAAGCCCTGCTTCTTCAGCTCACGTCCCAAGGCGGCAGTGACCTCTTTTGCGCCCAAAGCCCGGCAACCTGTTCCCCCGCACACGGTAATGCAAGGCTTGGACGGCTCCCAGCTCGCAAGCACAGACTGGCGCCACTCCTCAAACTCGGCGCGCGATGTTAGCCTAGGCATTGGCAGCAACCTCCTCTTCCATGTATTTCTGGAGCACGCGCTCCACTTTGCTAGCAGCCATCTTGCCGTAGTACTGGCCATCCACCACCATCACGGGACCCAGGGCGCAGCAGCCCAGGCAGTTGACAGTATCAAAACTGAAGCGCCTGTCCTTGGTCGTCTCACCGGGCTTGACGCCGAGCAAACGTCCCACCTGATCGGCGATGGCGACGCCGCCGCGCACGTGACATGCGGTTCCCAAACAGACGGTGATAGAATGCTTGCCGCGAGGCTCCAGGCTGAAAGCCTTGTAGAACTTGGCCACCTGGTAAACCTGTATCAGGGGTAAGTTCATTTTCTGTGCAATGCGCTCCAAGGCTTCTCGTGGCAAGTAGTTGTACTCGCTCTGGATATCCTGCAGCATCGCAGTGAGAGCACGCTGTTCTGCTCCATGCTTCTCGATGACGGCATCCACCTTGTTCACATCGAACATGCTCTTTTTTCCTCCTTGTCAATGTAAATAGTCGCGTTCAAGATATGCGGCTTGTTGAAAAGCAATTGGGATAGTATTATAGCCAGGGGCGGTTCTGTTGTGCCCAGGGGCAGGCGGCGATACAGTTCGAGCAATCCGTGCCGCCGTTTGAGCGCCAGAACAGGTAGCAGTTGCCCACATTCACCGTCCAGCGCAAGATGCCCGGACGGTTGGAGATGGAGGTCTGTTCCAGCGAGCGCTCGCCGAAGGGGATGGCTTTGGCGGGGCAGGCATGGGCACAGAACAAACACGTTTCACAGAACCGTTGCATGCCAAAATCAATCGGTTTGTCTGTCGCCAGCGGCAAGTTCGTGAGCACCTTGCACAAACGCTGCCGTGGTCCAAATTCCGGCGTGAGCAACAAGCCCAGCCGCCCGATCTCCCCCAAGCCAGCATCAATGGCGAGGGGGATATTTTGCGTCGTGTCATTTCCCGAGGGCACGGCTTCATAACCCAAAGCGCGGATGTACTTGGCGAGCTTGGAACTCACTTCCGCCATCTTGGAATAAATCAGCGCCGTAGCTGCGCTTGCCGGAAAACCGGGCGATTTGCGGATGCTGGCAAAGTCCATCTCCAGCCCCATCACAATGGCATATTTGTAGGGGATTTCCAGTTCCCCATACGCGCCAGTCTCGCGGTCATAGTAATGCGAGTATACCCAGAGCGGGTTAATGGCGCAAATCCCCACCAGGTCGGCACCATAGAAACGTGCGACGGCTTTGATGTGCTCCGCCATTGCGGACGTATCCTCAACCGGCAGCCTCTCTGGGCTGACTGCATCATCCCAATCGTACAGCCCGCCATAGCCGCGCACATGGCCAGAGTAGCCACGGTAATTGGGGACAAGGCTGCCGACAGCATCATCCACGTAGATGGCGCCAGCGACCAGTGCCCTGCCCTTGATCATCTCTTCTGGCGTCTCGCGCCTTTGCCGCAGTGTAACTTTGCTAATCTGCTCCTGGTAGTCTTTGTCCCACATCACACGCGAGAACACGGTGTTGCGCTGGTCAAACCGTGCGACCTTATCCGTCAGGTAGGGGGCATAGGTAGGTTTGTCCACGCGCCTAGCCCCGGGGATCTTGCGTGCATGCTGCGCGAGGATATGCTTGACCAGTTCCTCCTGCGTGGAGAAGCGCTCTGCGCAGGAGGGGCAAGCCCACATGGCTGGCTCCCACATCACAGGCGTGGGAGTTGCCTTGAGACGGGTTGCGGTAGGCGTGGGCGTCATGGGGGGTAAGGGTGTTGGTTCCCATTCGGGAGTAGGCACCTCCGCGTCTTCCCCGGCAATGTAACTGGGGATCAATGTGGCTGTCTCTGTAGGACCCGCGATAGCAGTTGTCTTAGGCGTTGGCGAAGGCGCACAAGCAGCCAGCGCCTCAGCCGCTCCCAGCGATAACCCCAAAAGCGTGGCGTAACGGATAAAGCCACGCCGGCTGATACGGCCCTGTTGTAATTCTTTTAACAACCTGTTGATTTCACCGAACATGATTTCTCTCACCTCTTGCAGAGACTTGAGACCTGTCAGGTCTCCTCCATGCAGTTGCGTCTTATTTCGCACGCGGCTGTACGATATTATGCAGCAGACTAGCCAGCAAAGCGACTATCCCCCCTGCTCTGGTCAGGTACAGCCCCGTGCGCAACCTGGTACTCACTTCCACTTTGGCAAACCCGCCGTAGTCGCCAATACCGTGGCCCTGGATGGGCACATTAAACCCCTCCGCGACCTCAGCAATCCTGCCCAAGAAACGGGACACGCCCAGCAGGATAATAATCCCTCCGAGAGCAATCAAGATTCGTCCGGGCCAGCCACGCAACACACTGCCCAGTGCGATCAGCACCACGGCACCAATCAGTACCCTGGTCAGGAGGAGCATCTGCGGGCTGCGCTTGTAGCCCAAAAGCTCGCGGAGGGGACCGACAATCTGATAAGGATAGATGTCGCTTTCGTTGCCAAACAAGGTCAGGCTCCACCACGGGCGCATGAGGCCAAGGACAATCAAAGCCACCGCTACCAGAGCCAAAAAGTTAGGGAAGGAGAAGAGGCGTTTCATTTCTCACTCCTCGCACATGCTAATCAATTATCCGTGTAAACCAGCGCACTACCGTCTTGGAACGCGACAGCCGGATCATCCGTTCCCACAACCAGGGATACCGCGACAGGCGCGAAGCCAGTTTGCGCCCTAGTCCGAATTTGCGGATGCGCGCGTTCGACGGCGTAATGTACCAGTAGTAAGGGGCGATAATGGGCTTCCACTTGCCACTCACCAGTTTGATCACTTCCAATGCCGCCAATGTCCCTGTAACCCAGACAATGGGACAAATTTGGGCGTGGGGCAGTTTGCCTTCCACCCATTGCTCAAACCAGTCTTCCCGCCACTGGCCCTCGGTAACATAGTAGAGCAACAGCCGCCGGGCATCCGGTCGTACAGTATACTCCTGCAGTTCATGATAGCCAAATCCGTAAGGCATCACCAGGCACTCGGCGACGGTGGGGCTGTCCTTAGTGAAGACCGAAACCCTCCCCAACGCCCCCACCGGGTAAGCCATCACCGCTGGTTTGGACTTGCGGATGATCTCCAGCGCCGCCAGGCTCAAGGGCCACTCGTCCATCACAGGGAGGATCACATCGCCCAGTTTGGCGATCTCTTCGATTTCCTCGTAGACCAGGGCACGCTCATAGGCAGTCACCTCAGCCTCTGGGTTGATGCGCTGGATTTCTTCTCTGAGGCACACAGCTTTGTTCTTGCCAATGGTGTCACAATAACAGGCAATTTGCCGGTTCATGTTCGAGGGTTCGTAGGACTCTGGGTCCATAAGCACCAAGTGGCCGACGCCCGTGCGTGCCAAAGCGACTGCGATAACTCCGCCTATGCCACCGCAGCCAATAACGACAACTCTGGCATCCTTAATGCGGCGCTGCTCTTCTTCGGTGAAAATGCCATAATTACGGTAGAAGTATGTTTCATAATCCCACTCACTTGCTGCCATTTTCTAGCCTATCCTCCTACACTTCTTTAGACCTGACAGGTCTTTGGAGACCTGTCAGGTCTAGCAAGTCAGATCTAGCACACCCAAATACGCAAAAGGCCCCAACCCGATGGAGGACACAGGTTGGGGCCTTGCGTTCTTCCTCGGGATTAGCCAAATCTAGCGCAATTTGGCAGCGTAGGGTTCAGCGATGTCGTCAATCCCAAGGTCTTTGAGCGTGTCGGCGAGGGGCACGCCCTTGTCCTCGCTCCAGCCTCTGGTCTTCCAGTACGCGGGCAAGGCTTCGTCGTACAGCACCTCCGGCTTGCCATCGTACGCCACTCTGCCCTTGCCTGAACCGGTGGGCAATGGATCGTAGAACCAACGATGCGGGAAGAGCGTATCCCATTCCTTCTTCGGGTCTTTGATCCCCTGCGTGGTGAGGTTAAAGATCCTGCCCAGGGCATAGGCGCGGGCACCGACTTTGACCACGTCATCCTCGGTAAAGTCGGTCCAACCGGTGGCTGCCTGCACCATAGCGGCGATCTTGCCCGCCCAGTTGCCGGCGGCGAAGGAGCAGATGACCAGGGAGTTATGCGTTGCCTGGGTGTTCTGCCCGGCGATGGCTGCGGGATAGTCCTTCTTCAGGAATCCAGCGCCGCCGCCACCGGTGTGCTCGCATGGCCGCACCACCGTAACGTATTCCAGGGCGTCCTTGTCAAAGCCCCGCACGTCGTGCGCTGGCTGGCCATAGCGGTGTCCAGTGCTGGGATAGTTCATGATCTCCGGCTTGCCCTTCTTCTCGGCAAAGTACTTGGCGGTCTCCCAGGTGCCCTTGGCAAGCACGGCGCCGATGCCTTCCTTGCGCACGATCTTCTTGACGATGGCATCCACGGCATGGACATCGCCCCACTTGAGGTTGATGCCATCCAGGTCCGCCGGGGTGATGAGGTTGCGCTGGATGAGCTCCATAAGCAGCGCCAGCAGAGCACCGCCTTCGATGTAGTCAAGGCCATTGCTGTCATGGAGGAAAGTGGTGTACTGCGTCTTTGCCAGCGCTTCCATCAAGTCCCAATGGTCGCCGGTGAAGGGATCGCTGGGCGTCATGCCTTCCAGTTCGCAATACCCCAGGTTGCCACCGACTTGGCCCATGGCTTCCCAGTCGGGCATGTCGGTAACGACCCCATCCATAAGCGGGTCCTTGCTGGTGATTTCGGTGAGATACATGCAGTGCAAGGTGCAGCCGGGGCAAGCCATCTGCTTGACAAAGCTGGCGGCGTCCATCCACGGTCCTTCCAGCGCTTTGACAACCGTAGGATCTGCCCAAGCACCCCACTGCCAGTTGCGGATGGGGAAGGCGTCCTCGGAGTTGGCGCAGCGCGCGCCGATGCCGGCGGTGCCGAAGGAGCGCCAGAAGTAGTTCGTGGCTTCGGAAGCCTGGATCTCACGGGCCAGTTGCAGGAACTTGCCTTTGTCAGCAAGCACGTGGCCCTTGGTGCCGCGGATGACGATGCCCTTCAGGTTCTTGGAACCGACGATGGCTCCAGCGCCATAGCGGCCGTGAGCGCGAGCGCCTTCGGTGATGACGTTGGCGTACCAGACCCCATTTTCGCCGCCGGGACCGATGACCCATGCCGCCGCCAATCGCTTGGCGCCGATGCCCTTGCCCTTGGGCGGGCGCAGCGCAGCCCATTCCGGGGTCATGTCCGCTTCGGTGAGGATGCTCTCGCGGTATTCGTTGGGCGCCAGCACCGACTTGAGCAGCTCCAACTCGGCTTCTTCCGTGCTCATGCCCCAGATATGGCTGGCATCGCGGATCTCGATGTTGTCATCCACCACCGCGATGTAGACGGGCTTGTCGGACTTGCCCACGACCTGGATGCCATCCCAGCCGGCGAACTTGAGTTCTGACGCAGCGCGGCCACCGGAGGTGGTGACGGTCATAAAGTTGTACGCGCTCTTGGTGACGATCACCGACCGAGCGTTAGGCGCCACTCCAGTCACCGGCCCGATCATGAACTGCACCATGTTCTGTGGGCTGAACGGCTCTACTTTGGGGTCAATGAGGCCCTCTGCGACCATGAAATAGAGCCCTAGCGCCTCACCGCCGAGGAATTTCTTGTACACCTCCTCTGGCGGCTCGACAACCGTTACCTTCTTTGTGGTCAGATCAACACGCGCGATCTTCCCTGTAGCACCTTTTAACTCGGCCATTATACGTCCCTCCTCTCCGCATACAACTTGGCATAGGTCAGCTCAAAGAACTCTTCTGGTTGGTGCGCCCAGTAGCGGCCGTTGGTCTGCAGCGGCACGAACAGCAGCGCGCCTGGCTCGGGGCAGACCTCGACGCAGGTGGGCAAGCCACCGCAGCGGGTGCAGATTTGCGCCTTCTTCTCGATGGGGTCGAAGGAGATGCCACTGCCGAACTGGTCTTCGCAGACCTCCAGACAGCGCCCACAGAGGTCAAGCCCAAGGCACAAATCGCGGTCGATGTTCAGGTAGCCCATACCGGTGTAACCCGGCTTGCCTTGCCCCTCGGGCACGACGGAAATCGCTCCCTGCGGGCAGACCTGCTCACACGGCGCCTTGGTGGAACCCTCCGCCCACTCGATCAAGCGGCAGTCCTGGCAGACGTTGATGATGTCCACATACTGCGAGCGCATGGGGCGGATACGGGAGAACTCCAGGTTGACGCCTTTGGCGGCTTCCTCCGGGAAGTACTCCGTCGCCCACTTGTCGGCGCAGGCTACCGCGCAGATGAGGCAGCCGGTGCAGATAGCGGGGTTAAAGCGCAGCATGTACCCAGCCAGGGCTTGCTTCTCGGCTGCGGGCGGGGGAGCTGTCGGGGCAACGGTGGGCGGCGGTGCGGCCGTCGGCGGAACTGCTGTGGGCGGTGCAGCCGTCGGCGGCGCAGCGGTAGGCGCTACCGCGGTTGGCGTGGGCTTGGGCGCGCAGGCGGCCAAAGCCTCAGCCGCTCCCAGCGATACACCCAGCAACGTCACATAGCGCAAGAATTCGCGCCGACTGATCACGCCCTGTCGCAATTGCTCCTGCAGCTCCGAAATCCTTTCTTGCAAGTTTTGTGACATTTCTTTCCTCTCCTCCTAAAAATTGATCAAGAAATGTAACTTCTACGGACGTCCAAGGGTTTGTACTGCCTGCACACCACCTCCTCTCTGAGTGAATGAACCTGCTCTCATGACACGATCACAACACAATGCAAAAGGGAGCAAACACTTGACGCTTTGCGATCAAGCGATTTGCCCCCTTTGCAAACACGGCAGGCACAGGAATTGCTCCCTGTACCCTAACGCCCGTTTCCTCCCAGGGGGAGGAGACAGGTCGGAGGCTGTGACACCTACGACACAGCGTTTGAACTCGAAAGACCCTACATTCACATAGCCAGGAGCACTGCGTGCATCTCTTCAGGCGCGAACTCAATTGCGGCTATGTATGCTTGTGAAACACAGCACCATTATAGCACATTTCGTTTGAATTGTCAAGAGCGCAGGACTAATTTTTGTGCGCATTTGCGGTCATTCTTACCACGCAGGGCAGTCTACGCTCCAAGGCGCAGAAGCCGCCAGGGAATCAATTCCCTGGCTGAAACGCGCAAGTCGGCTGAAGCCGACTGGTCATTGGTAGCAGCCCCCTTCTGCAGGGGCGAACCTTGTGTTCGCCCCTACACGTCTCTCCCATTGTCATTCTGAGCCGCGTAGCGGCGAAGAATCTCCCTCAGTTCCATGAGACCCCTTCGTTGTACTCAGGGCAGGCCCTTCGGCTTCGCCTCAGGGTGACACAGGAGACCACCTCACCTGGGCATGGGAGCCCAGGCGCAGATGCCGCCAGGGAATCAATTCCCTGGCTGAAATCTGATAAGTCGGCTGAAGCCGACTGCTGATTGGCAGCAGCCCCCTTCAGGGGGCTTTTCCGTATTCAGCCAGGGATTTCAATCCCTGGCAGGCGCAAGGGCAAACGACGCTGTCTACGCCCCGCTCCAGGCGGAGCACAGTCCGCCTAGTTATCCTGCACGGCTGCCTTCAACGCATCGGCGATGGTATCCGCCCAGACCGCAATGACGTCCCAATCGCGGTAGTCGCCCCAATGCGCCTTGATGCCGCTGACGACCATTCTCTCAGGCAGGCTGAGTTTGGCCATATCGAGCGCCCCGTGAAAGACAATGATGTCGCGTGGTCGGACGCGCTCGGCAATGGGTAACAACGACTTGGGGAACCGCCACGTTTTCAACAACCGGCCCACAGGGGCAGGTCCTGTGGGCCCACTGGAAAAGAGCCATACCATGCGCTTCGCCAACTCATCTTGATTGTTCCGCAAAAAATCTGCTGCCTCTTTGAGCCATTGGCCCATGTACACGGCGCTGCCCAAGACAACCGCCTGGTATGGGCTCAGGTCGGTTACTTGGCTAGCAGGCAGCACGGTAGCAGCAATACCGTTTTCCGAAAGCACCTCTCCGATCTTTGCCGCAATTTCCGCCGTTGCTCCTTGTCGGGAGGCATACGCCACCAGAACTTGCATTGATTATCCTTTCTATGATGATTGTCAACCGCTACCCTCCCGCGGATCAGTAATCCGCGGGAAGGTAGGCATCTATCTCCGCTGCCCGTTGCCAGGGAAAAGGCGCAGGAACGCGCGCAGCGAAATCCATACGACGGCCGCTCCGGTGGTGATGAACAACAAGCCACGCACCGGTCGAGGGATAAATTGCAAAGTCAGATACCAGACGAATGCTGGGAAGGGCTGCACACGGTAAAGATGGGTAAGGAGATAGGCAATGCCCAGGCTGAGCCACACGCCCCCCAGGACAAAGAACAGCAGCCATCGCCGCGCACTGCGGCTGAGCTGAGGAAGGTTCAACAACACCGCCTTGAAGCCTGGCACCGGCGAGAACAGTTTCAGCGTCGGGGTAAAGGCGGGATTTTCATCCATTAGCGGTAGTTCTTCCAATTTCAAGAGGGGTGCAGGCTGGCGCGGATGGCCCCATTCCTCGTTCGCCTCTTCCTCACACAGCACATACTGCACCGCCATGCTCAAGTTGCGCGCAATGGGAAAGTCGCGTGGTTCTGGCTGATGGCCATCGTACAAGTCGCCGATGGCGCGGCCATTCAGGACGAGCACAGGACGACAGCCCACTTTATAAGCCAGGAGCACGTCATTGGCTTCATCGCAGAGTAGATAACACTCCTCCAGCCGCAGGTCGAGTTGCGATGCGGCGGCATAGAGAAATCCCGGGTACGTGCCCCAGCAGCCACAATGATCCTCCGGGCGGTGCGGACATTCCAGCAGGGCATCCACTCTCCCGCCACCGGCACGGATGGCATCCAGCATGGGCTGGGTTACGGCGGCATTCGCGGCAGGCAATGCCTCTGGCGCGAGCGCACAGGAGGCAGCGTCTAGGACAATCACGAACAGCCCCTTTGCCGCCAATGATCCCAGACATTCAGCCACGCCAGGGCGGAGTTTTACCTGCTCCCCTGTGGGAGTGGGTTCCAGCAACAGATCCCGTTTGATGAACACTGCTTTCACAGCGAGATTCCTCCATCAGGATACACGGTAGATGATAGCACAGGAGGGCAAGTTGGGCAAAATGGAGAATGATGAGTGATGAGTAACGAGTGCCTTCCCCAGTGTCATTCTGAGCCGCACAGCGGCAAAGAATCTCCATGGCGGGGCGAATACAAGATTCGCCCCTACACGGTGGCGATCGTAGCCGAGTGGTAGGGGCGAACCCCGTGTTCGCCTGATTCCTTCTGTAGCCTCAGTGTGCTCTGTGGTAAGACAAAAGTAAGCAAATGCTGTCAACGGATTCGGGGAATGGATGACACGGATTCTGGCAGCATTTGTTCGTTTTGCACAGGGGATAAGTTGGAGTAAAATATAATATAGATAGAGAGTGTTGAAAAAGTCCTTCCAATGTCATGCTGAACCTTCGCCCTGAGCCTTGCTCTGAGCGAAGCGAAGGGGAAGCGAAGGGGAAGTGAAGCATCTCGCAGTACTTGGGAAAATACGGCTAAAGTTACGAGAGACCCCTTCGTTGCACTCAGGGCAGGCTCTTCGCTTGCTCAGGGTGACAAGATTTTCAAAACTCTCTAGATAGGCATGAAATTGCGGACATCTGGGCAATCTGCGGGTTCGATGCGGCTGAGGAAAGGAGTCACGATGTCGGAAAGGGCGGAAAAGGCGCGGCGCAGACGCCCTCGCACCGTGGAGTCTGTTGCCCCGGCTTTGGTGCTGCTGGCACAGGGCCATTATGCTTCACAAGTTGCCAAGGCGGTAGGCGTGTCTGCCGCGACCGTGCTGAACTGGATGGATTGGGCTTGGAAACATCGCCAGGAGCTCGATGTTTACCTGCGCGAGCATTATCCCGACCTGAGCGAGGGGCAAATTGCATCGCTATGGCAACGCATTGCACGACGCCGCTTCAAGCGCCAGCGCCGCCTTGACTTCCAAAGTCTGCTCTCACCCGACTAACCCAAGCGAGGAAAGAACCCCATGCTCCACACTCCTCACTCATCACTCGTTACTCATCACTCATCCCATGAAAGGAGACTCCCATGACCAGCCCCATTGCTGACCTAGCCATACAATTCCTGCGCGACCTGATCCGTTTTGATACGAGCAATCCACCCGGGAATGAGCTCCCTGCCGCCCAGTATATCGCGGAGGTGCTGCGGCAGGAGGGTTTGGAACCGGTAGTGTTGGAATCATCCCCAGGGCGAGGCAATGTCGTAGCCCGCCTGCGCGGGAGTGGTTCTGACGGCGCACTGCTACTCATGTCGCATCTGGATGTGGTACCAGCCGATCCCAAGGAATGGGAGCACCCACCCTTCGCGGCAGAAGTGGCGGACGGCTACATCTGGGGCCGCGGTGCGGTGGATACCAAACAACTCACTGCCATGCAACTGGCGGTATTGGTACACCTCAAACGGGAACAAGTAGCCCTGCGACGTGACATCGTCCTGGCTGCCACTGCGGATGAGGAGATGGGCGGCACGCAGGGCATGGGATGGCTGGTGCAGAACCATCCGGAACTTGTGGAGTGCCAATATGCCATCAACGAAGGCGGTGGCTTTGGCGTGCAAGTTGGGGGACGCAGTTTTTACGTCTGCCAGACAGGGGAGAAAGGCGTGTGCTGGATGAAATTGACCGCACGGGGCACGCCAGGCCATGGCTCCCTTCCCCGTGCCAACAATGCCGTGGCGAAACTCTGCGCCGCAGTGGCGCGGCTAGCCCGGGCGCGCTTGCCCATGCACCGCACGAAAACGGTGGAGCGCCTAGTGCATCACCTGGCTGCTACCCAGAAATTCCCTGCCTCTTTCCTCCTACCCCTGGTGTTGAATCCCCTTTTCGAAGGGGTTATCCTACAACGGGCAGAAAAACAGAGCGAAATCGCAGCGGTATTGCGTGCTACGCTGCACAACACGGTTTCCCCCACTATGCTGCAAGCGGGGCAAAAAGCCAACGTCATCCCCAGCGAAGCCTCTGCCACAGTGGATGGACGGTTGATACCAGGGCAAAAACCGGAGGACCTGCTGCGTGAGATACGCCCCTATATCGGGGCTGAAATCGAGGTAGAAATCCTGGGACGTTCCCAGCCCTATGAGAGCGACCCAGCCAGCCCACTCTTCGACCTCTTTCAGCAGGTATTGAACGAGCACGACCCCGGTTGTACCCTCGCACCTTTCCTGGTGCCAGGAGCGACCGATGGGCGTTTCTTGGCGGAGAAGGGCGTCAAAGTCTATGGCTTCTCGCCCACGAAACAGGAACCAGGCTGGGCTGTCCTAGAAATGGCGCACGCACGCAACGAGCGCATTTCGCTAGCGAATATGGAGTTCGGCACCAAGGTGCTGTACGATGTCGTGCGGCGCTTCTGCGCCCAATAGGACAAGAGAGCGCTAAAGCGCTCACTACAAACTGGGTTGGTAGTGCGCACTTCAGTGCGCATTGAGCGCTAAAGCGCTCACTACAAACTGGGTTCGTAGTGCGCTCTTCAGTGCGCAATGAGCGCTGAAGCGCTCACTACAAACCGCATTGAGCGCTAAAGCGCTCACTACAAACTGAGTCCCTTTAGGAGACCGCTTCTTTCGCCGTGCGTGCTGCCGAGCTGGCATCGGGCGCATAGAGGTCAGCGCCGATTTCGTCGGCGAAACGCTGCGTTACCGGCGCACCGCCAACCATCACTTTTACCCGTTCCCGCAAGCCAGCCTTGCTCAGCGCTTCGATGGTCGCCTTCATCGCCATCATGGTCGTGGTCAGCAAGGCGGACATGCCCACAATCTGCGGATTGTTCTCACGCACTGCCTGGACAAACTTGTCCGCCGGTACATCCACGCCCAGATCAATCACGCGGAAACCGGTCCCTTCCAGCATCATGCTGACCAGGTTTTTGCCAATGTCATGCAGGTCGCCCGCCACCGTTCCGATGACGATCGTGCCAATGGGCTTGACCCCGGCTTCGACCAAATAGGGGCGCAAGATTTCTACTCCTGCTTTCATGGCACGGGCGGCAATGAGCATTTCCGGCACGAAGTACTCCTGCCTCTCGAAACGCTGGCCAACCTCGGTCATGGCAGGAATCAAGGCTTCATTGAGCAACTCAGCGGCAGTGAAACCCTCCTGAACGGCGCGGGCAGTCAATGCCTTGACCCCCTCCGCATCACCCACGATGACTTTGTTGTAGATGTCTTCCTTCAATGACATGCACGGTCTCCTTTCACATAAGCGAATGTGTTGATGTCGTGAAGCAGCCACAAGGGCAAAAACACAAAACCCATTCTACTGCATACCCTGTTTCCTGGCAAATTGATCTATGTACCGGACGTGGGGCGTGGACTGTGGTCCACACCAAGCGTGAGAACGCTCCGGGCGAAGCACAGTCCGCCGTCCACGCTAAGCGCGGGGCTACCTCGCCTGGGCTTGGGAGCCAAGCGCAGCTGCCGCCAGGGAATCAATTCCCTGGCTGAAGCCGACTGCTGATTGGTAGCAGCCCCCTTCAGGGGGCTGCTCTGTTTCAGCCAGGGATCTCAATCCCTGGCTGGCTCCAGGACAAACGCCGTCCATGCCAAGCGCAGCCTAGAACAAATGGATCGCTGCAATAACCGGGGCAAAAAGGGAAGAGACGAGCGACATCACGGTGATCAGCGTATTCATGGAAGGGCCTGCCGTGTCCTTGAACGGGTCACCGACGGTGTCGCCAACGACGCTGGCTTTGTGCGCATCAGAGCCGGGGCCACCGAATTCGCCAGATTCGATGAACTTTTTGGCATTATCCCACAATCCGCCAGCATTCGCCATGAGCAGAGCGAAAATGACACCGGTGAAGATGCTCCCGCCCAGGAAGCCTCCCAACGCCTCTGGGCCAAGGACAAAGCCCACTAGCACGGGCAGGACTACTGCCAGAAAAGCGGGCAACACGAGGGAGCTCAAGGCTCCCTGCGCCGCCAGGCTGACGCAGGAGGTATAGTCCGGCTTCTCCGTTCCTGCTAAGATGCCCGGGCGTTGGCGGAACTGGCGGCGGATCTCCTCAATCATCTTGAAAGCATTGTTGGTCACTGCGAGCATGGTCAAAGCGCTGAAGAGCGGTGGCGTCATCGCCCCCAACAGGGTCCCCGCGACAACCACCGGGTCGCGCAGGCTGAGGGACAATTGCACCCCTCTCATGCCCACCACTTGTGCATAGGCAGCAAAAAGAGCCAAGACGGTAAGTGCGGCTGCGCTGATAGAAAAGCCCTTGGTGATGGCTTTGGCGGTGTTGCCGGCGGCATCGAGCACATCGGCGGTATCAATTACCTGGTGCGGCATTCCGGACATCTGGGCAATGCCCCGCGCATTGTCCACGATAGGACCGTAGGCATCTGCCGAGACGATCATCCCCGTGATAGTCAACATGCCCACGGCACTCACACCCACGCCATAGATGCCATCCATGCCTGCACGTGCAGTCAGGAAGTAGGCAACCAGAGTAGCCACGGCGATGCCGACGATAGAAGGGACAATGCTGATCAATCCGTAACTGAAGCCGGTGATGATGTTAATGGCGGCGCCAGAATTGGAGACACGCGCCGTTTCCAGCACCGGCTTCTGATCAGAAGAGGTATAGTAATCGGTCGTGAAGCCGATCCCCACGCCGGCGGTCAGGCCTGCCAAAGTCGCCCACAACACGCCCAGGTTGTAGCCACCCAGCACAGTTACTAGCGCTGCCAATGCAGCAAAAATCAAGGCGGTGAAAATGGTACCGCGGTTAAGTGCCTGGCCTGGTTTGCCATCTTTGCCCACGCGCACAAACTGCAAACCGATGAGCGAAGCGACAATGCCCAGTGTGCACAAGACAAGCGGAAAGATGATGTAACGCATCTGCAGCGCCGGGCGGTCCGCGAAGAGGGCGGCACCGAGCAACATCACTGCCACAGTGCTAGCCACATAACTGTCGAAGATGTCCGCGCCCATGCCAGCCACATCGCCCACGTTATCGCCCACATTGTCCGCAATCACCGCCGGATTGCGCGGGTCATCCTCCGGGATGCCCACCTCCACCTTGCCCACTAAGTCGGCAGCGATGTCCGCCGTTTTGGTGTAGATGCCCCCTCCGGCTTTAGCGAGCAGCGCTAAGGTGGACGCCCCGAAGCTGAAGCCAAGCACCACTTCTGGGTCACCACTCACGAGATACGTAAGGCTCATGCCAATCAGGGCCATGCCTACGGTTGCCAAGCCCATCACCGCTCCGCCATTGAAGGACACACGAAAGGCACGGTTGAGGCTCTCCCCGGCAGCCGCCGCCGTGCGCACGTTGGCAGATACTGCCACACGCATGCCTAGATAGCCGGCAGCAGCGGAGCAAAGCGCCCCGACGACGAAAGCCAAAGCCATGCTTGCCCCGCGCCCTGGGTCAAAATGCACCGTTTTCAAACCCAGGTGCTCAATGTCAAAACTGAAGACAATGGCAATCACAATGCCCAAGCCAATTGCCAGGACAGCAAGCGCCAGATAGAGACGGCGCAGATAGGAGGTAGCGCCCTCGCGGATCCAGGAAGCGATCTCCTGCGCCCGTGCCGGGCCAGCATCTTGCTTTTCCACCCAGCGGTATAGCCCTAGTGCTACACCGACAGAGGCAACCCCTGCCAGCACAGCAGCGAAAACCCACCCTTGTAACATATCCCCTCCTCCTCATACTCACCACAGAGACACGAGAGCCGCAAGATCCGCGTGTCCTTCGGAGAGCGTTAAAGTCCGCATTGTCATGCTGAGGCAAAGCTGAAGCATCTCGACGATACAGAGGTAGAGATTCTTCGCTGGCCCTTCGCCTTCCCTTCGCTTCGCTCAGGGCAAGGCTCAGAATGACATCACGGTGACCTCTGAATGTTTTTCAACACTCTCTCCTCCGTGTCCCTGTGGCACAAAAGCACAGCCCCAAGCGCCAGGACAGCACGCTCCATGTCACTCCGAGCAGCCTCTGCCATGCGCGACACGCCCGGGTTCAGAACGATGTCTCAGCCTGAACAGCCTCTCGCTGTCCTTCGGAGTCTTTGCCCTGAGCGAAGGGGGAGTGAAGAATCCCTATGCAACTGGGGCAAATTCCCACCAGTTACGCGAGACCCCTTCGTTGTACTCAGGGCAGGCCCTTCGGCTTCGCCTCAGGGTGACACAGAGAGGCGAACCTCCTCCGAGCTACGTGAGGTCCCCTTCGTTGCACGCAAAAGTCCTTCGCTCCGCCCAGGGTGACAAATGCATGGCAATGCGCCGCCCCGACGATGGGGCTGGATAAAAGTTCCGTTATCCAGTTCGCAATGACCGATCAGAGCCTTGTTTGTTCCTCCTACATCTGAATAGAGCGCCACCAGAGATAGTGTTTTTGGCGCAGTTCTTCTGCAGAAGGCATGGGGAAATAGATGAATTGCTGCTCATTCCCCACGAATACACCGTTCTTGATCATGCGATAAGGAAAGCGCACAGGTTGAATACGGTTGACCATCTTCGCGCGGACGGTCTTGGTCTTGAGTTCTATCAAGCATTGTCGCAGGTGCTCAATATTGGAATAGGGCAAATCTTTGACCGCCCCATGCTCTGGGTCATGCGCTAGCTCCCCCAGTTTCAATTCGACGAAACACACGGCAGGCAGGGAGAGCAGGCTAATAGGTGTTTTGACAATCAGTTCATAGAACGCACGTGGGCCAAGAGTACTGGCAACGAGCGGATGCACCGGCGCGATTTCCTGGTACAGGTGCAACCCTTCCTCTTCTTCGGGATACTCTGTAGATGGATCCAGGGCTAGCGAACGTCCATCTTGCGTCACCAGGTACAACTTCTGGAGCGCATCCAACGGCACGTGCTCCAGCACACGGTAGACGGAGATGTAAATGGAACGCTTCGGACTGCCATCCTCATGGGGCACGCAACGCTGCAAGCCCTCATCAATGCGGAAGTAGGGATGGCGGAACTGCGGGTCCACCTCGAAGAAGATGGCTTGTTCACGCGCTCGTTTCTGCGTGCCACAGGCGTAATACGCCCCGAACTCCTCCGGTGGCAACATCGAAACAATCAGCGCCTCTGGTATCAAAGATAGGTATAGATGACACATGGGTCCCTCTCCCTTCTTTGGGTCTAGAGCCATGGCACCCGCGGCCCTGCTTTTCAAAACTAATTGTAGCCGGGTTTCATCGCATATGCAAAGTGGCTGAAGCGTGCTCAAGCGCCCGCTACAAACCCAGGCACTGGCATGTCTCCCCCACTAGCAAGCGTGCAGGGGAGCAGGCTGCCTGCCCCTTCACTCTATTCATGAGAGTGTTGAAAAAGCCTTTCCAATGTCATGCTGAGCCTTGCCCTGAGCCTTGTCCTGAGCGAAGCGAAGGGGAAGCGAAGGGGAAGCGAAGCATCTCGCAGTACCTGGGAAAATACGAAAGTTACGCGAGACCTCTTCGTTGTACTCAGGGCAGGCTCTTCGCTTCGCTCGGGTGACAAGATTTTTTCAACACTCTCAAAGTTACAGGCAGACTCGGGGCGCTTTTGCTTCCTGCTCACCCTTGGGGTATCATGCATGGTACATTGGACTATGCGCTGAGGAGGCTAACCATGTTGAAAGAATTCAAACAGTTTGCCATGCGCGGCAATGTCATTGACCTGGCGGTTGGGTTAATGCTGGGCAGCGCTTTCAACAAGATCGTCGCTTCGCTGGTCGGTGACATCCTCATGCCACCCATCGGCGTGCTGCTGGGCAAGGTGGATTTCAGCAATCTGTTCATCAACCTGTCCGGGCAGCGTTACGCCTCTCTGGCAGAGGCTAAGGCGGCTGGCGCAGCAACCGTGAACTATGGCTTGTTCCTCAATACGGTCATCGAGTTCGTGATTGTTGCCTTTGCGCTCTTTCTGCTGGTGCGACAAATCAACCGGCTGCAGCGTGCTGCTGAGCCCGCGGCGCCGCAGACGAAAGAATGCCCCTACTGCTTCAGCCGCATTCCCATCCAAGCCACACGCTGCCCGAACTGTACATCACATCTAGATTCGTAATACGTCCTACGACGCCTTCCCCATCCTGGATAGTTTGGACCCGCAAACCGGGCAAATGCCCTTGACCGCATGCCGGCCGTTCTTCAGGACGACTTGTTCTGGGTTCTTGATCTCTTGCTGCTTCTTGCACTTGAAACAATACGCTTTCATGAACCTTCCTCCTTATAGAAGAATAGGGCGATCATCTGCCCGGTACCTAAACAATTATAGCATGGATGAAGAAAAAGGTAAAACGTAAAACGTCAGACGTAAAACAAAAGCCATCCATTTTGCCTGACGGCAAGGGGTCTCTATAATCCCAGTGATGGCTTCTCCAGTCGCTGAAGCACTTCAAGAGTTGCGCCTGAATCCACGCTTTGCGGGGCAGATCACTGCCTGGCAGTGTCTGCCAGCCCGTCCTGGACGGTTTGGTCCGATGCCTGACGGCTTGGACTCCCGGTTGCTGGATGCGCTGCACCGACAAGGCATCCAAAACTTGTACACGCACCAGAGCCAAGCCATTGCTGCTGCCTTGCGCGGGGAGGATGTGGCAGTAGTCACTGGTGCTGCCTCAGGCAAGACGCTGTGCTACAACGTCCCTGTGCTACATGCATTGCTGCGCGACCCCCAGGCGCGCGCCTTGTACCTCTTCCCCACCAAAGCCTTGGCGCAGGATCAGCTCGCCGCCTGGCAGGGACTGAGCCTGGGTTTGCTCCCGCCCGCAGCGGCAGCCACCTACGATGGCGACACGCCTGCTTCAGCCCGGACGCGCATCCGTGAGAGCGCGCGTCTGCTCATCACCAATCCGGACATGCTGCATGTGGGCATCCTGCCCCATCACACCCGCTGGGCCGCATTTTTCGGCGGTCTAAAGTATGTCGTCGTGGATGAGATGCACGCCTATCGTGGCGTCTTTGGCAGCCATGTAGCAAACCTCCTGCGTCGTCTGCGCCGCATCTGCCGCTTCTACGGCGCGCAGCCTACGTTTATCTGTTGCTCCGCCACCATTGCCAACCCACAGGAACTGGCTACTTTGCTTGTGGGCCGGCCGGTGGCGCTGGTGGACGAGGACGGTTCGCCACGCGGCGAGCGGCACGTCATCCTCTACAACCCTCCCATGGTAGATCGAGCACAAGGGGTGCGCCGCAGTATCCTCCTCGAGACAGCGGCGGTGGCTGACTTTTTCCTGGGCAGGAAATTGCCGACCATCGTTTTCAGCCAGGGGCGGCTCTCCACCGAGCTGTTGCTCACCTACCTGCGCCAGGCAGGGGAGAAGCGCGGGCAGCCTCCTGGGACCATCCGCGGCTACCGCGGTGGCTATTTGCCACGTGAGCGGCGCGCCATCGAGCGCGGCTTGCGCGAGGGCAGTGTCCTCGGCGTAGTGAGCACCAATGCCCTGGAATTGGGGATTGACATCGGTGAACTGAGCGTCTGTGTGCTGGCAGGGTATCCGGGGAGCATCGCCAGCACCTGGCAACAGGCGGGGCGAGCAGGACGGCGTCAGGATGTTTCGGCAGTTGTACTTGTCGGTGGACCTTCCGCACTGGATCAGTACCTCTTGTCGCATCCAGCCTTCTTCTTCGGACGCACGCCAGAGGAAGCACGCCTGGCGCCGGACAACCCTTTCCTGCTGCGCTCGCACCTCCAATGCGCCGCCTTTGAACTGCCCATCGCTGAAGACGAAAGCCTGTCCGAGCACGGGGACACCACCGCCCTCCTGCGAGAACTAGCCGATGGAGAAGGGGTGCTGCGTTATGCGCGCAAGCGTTGGTACTGGATGAGCAACCGCTATCCGGCTCATGAAGTGTCCTTGCGCACAGCCACACAGGACAACTTTGCCATCGTCCAGAAAACCAATGGGGAAGTCATTGGGCAAGTGGACGCTGCCAGTGCCCCCATGCTGATTCACCCCGGCGCCGTGTACCTCCACGAAGGGCAACCCTACCTAGTTGAAGAACTGGACTGGGAGAAACGTATTGCACGGGTGCGTGCCGCAAAGGCAGAATACTTTACCACCGCTAGCCTGTCCATAAAGATAGAGGTGCTGCGCGTGTTGGAATCGTCGGCGGAGGGGGCTGCCGCACGTGCCCATGGAGAGGTGCGTGTGCGCACCAAAGCCACCCAGTTCCAGCAAATGGCTTGGCATACACACGAGCGACTGGCTACCCTGCCCCTCGATTTGCCAGAGCAAACCTTGCTCACGACCGCCTATTGGATGAGCCTGAGCGAGCGAGTCGTTACCGCGATGCGCGACCTGGGCGATTGGACGATTGCGCCTATCCTCTCGTATGGCCCCAATTGGGCTACGCAACGCCGACGCGCACGGGAGCGGGATGGATACCGTTGCCGGCACTGCGGCCTGCCAGAGGGGCAAGACCGTGAACATGACGTGCACCATATCCGGCCATTCCGCACCTTTGACTACCGACCCGGCCAAAACAAGAACTATCTCGCTGCCAACGACCTTTCCAACCTCATCACCTTGTGTCCAGAATGCCATCGCCGTTTGGAAACCGCACGTGCCATGCAAGGCACCTTGGACGGGTTGGCGAACTTGCTGCAGGCATTGGCGCCGCTCTACCTGATGTGCGAACGGCGCGACTTGGGCGTGACGGCGGACCTGGACTTTCCCTTTACACATGCGCCCACGGTGGTGATGTACGACGCAGTACCCGGTGGTGTAGGGTTCAGCACTGCCCTGTACCGGCTACATGATGAATTGCTCCACGCCTGTCGGGAATGGGTGAGCCAGTGTCCTTGTGAAGAAGGCTGCCCGGCTTGCGTGGGTGCGCCTGTGGAGATGGGCATGGGCGCCAAAGCGCGGGTGAGGCAGTTGTTAGAGGGGTGTAGTTCAACTTCGGGGCAAGAAATACCTTGCACAGCCTCAGGCGGATGAAAAGCAACCAAGTCTGGACAAGAACAATCACTGTCAGCAGATTTGGGGAACGGATTGAACGGATTCGCTCCTCAAGTAGACGGGGCTATCTTATACCCGGCGTGGACTGTGGTCCACGCCGAGCGTGAGACTGCTCCAGGTAGACCACCCGCTGTCCACGCCAAACGTGAGAGCACCTGCTCTCCCATTGTCATTCTGAGCCGCGTAGCGGCGAAGAATCTCCCTCAGTTCCATAAGACCCCTTCGTTGTACTCAGGGCAGGCTCTTCGGCTTCGCCTCAGGGTGACACAGGAGACCACCTCGCCTGGACATGGGAGCCCAGGCCCAGATGCCGCCAGGGAATCAATTCCCTGGCTGAAACGAGCAAGTCGGCTGAAGCCGACTGATGGCTGCCAGCAGCCCCCTTCAGGGGGCTTACTGTTTCAGCCGGAGATTTCAATCCCTGGCTGACTCAATAGCCCGCCGGAGCGTGGGAATGAGGCTCGTAGTGCGCACTTCAGTGCGCAGTGAGCGCTAAAGCGCTCACTACAAACCAATTGAGCTGCCAGGGAATCAATTCCCTGGCTGAAACGAGCAAGTCGGCTGAAGCCGACTGATGGCTGCCAGCAACCCCCTTCAGGGGGCTTACTGTTTCAGCCAGCGATTTCAATCCCTGGCTGACTCAATGGCAAACGCCGCCGTCCACGCTCCAGGGATCTTAATCCATCCTGCTCCAAGCGGAGCACAGTCCGTCGTCTACACCAAGCGTGAGACCGTGGTCCACGCCAAGCGTGAAATTGCTCCGGCAGTGCCGAGAGCGCAAAGAACGCAGAGGAGATCATTTCCCCGTTCATGGTAGAGCAGGGGCAAGGCCTGCCCCTACAAAGAGGGGCGAACACGAGGCTCGCCCTCACCATTTACCCACGATCGCCAACGTGTAGGGGCGCATCTCCTATTCGCCTCGCCCATTCCCTCATGGCTGGTGCATCGTGCGGTTGATGATGTCGTCCTGTGTCGCCTTGTCCAGGGTAACGAAGAGCGCACTGTAGCCAGCCACGCGCACCACCAGGTCACGGTACTGCTCGGGGTTCTTCTGGGCTGCCAGCAGCGTCTCGGTGGATACCGTGTTGAATTGTACATGCCAGCCCTTCAAAACCTGGAAACCGCGCAACAATTGCACCAGACGCTGCAGCCCTTCGTCGGTGCGCAGGCTCCCCGGCGATAGCCTCAGGTTCAACAATTGCGCGATCATCTTGATGGTGGGGAGCTTGGCAACCGAGTGCATCACGGCAGTGGGACCCCTCGTATCCGTCCCATGCACCGGTGAGACGCCCTCCGCAATGGGTTCTCCTGCCTTCCGCCCATCGGGCGTAGCGCATACCGGCTGCCCCAGCGGGACATTCGCTGAGATGTTGGAAGTGGAGCCGGCGTAGGTGCAGCCAATGGGCCCCCGTCCGTAACGCGTAGTGCGGTACGCTTTGATGTCTTCCAAATAGTCGCTCAGGACCCTGGTGGCGAGCCCATCCACTTCATCCAGGTCATTACCGTACTTGGGAGCAGAGAGCAGCCGCTGCCGGATGCGCTCTCCTTCCACCCCGGCAAAGTTCGTCGCCAACGCCTCCATGACCTGTTGGGAGGTGAGTTCTTTGTCCTCGAAAACCAGTTTCTTCAGCGCCATCAAGGCATTGGCTACGTTGGCTAAGCCGGATTGCAATCCACTGACGACATCGTAGACAGAGCCACCTTCTTTGATCGTCAAGCCACGGGCGATGCAATCATCCACCAGGGCAGAGCAGAAGGCATCGGGCACCAATTCTTCCAACGCCAAGTCGGCGGTGGTGTCCATCACGACATGGGCACGGGTGTAAAAGCGGAGCTGGTCGAGAAAGGCGTCGTAGAGCTCATCAAAAGAGCGGAAAGTGAGCAGATTCCCCCGCCCTGGGTGCAGGCACACCCCTGTGTTGGGGTCGCGGCCATCGTTGTAAGCCAGTTCAAGCACCTTCAGCAGGTTCAGGAAGCTCATACCGGTGTTGCGATAGCCCCACTTGCCCGGCACGGCTGCCTCCACGCAGCCCACGATGGCATAGTCGTATGCATCCTCCGGCTTGACCCCTTTTTCCAACAAAGCCGGGATGATGATCTCGTCGTTTTTCATGGCGGGCATGCCAAAGCCAAGGCGGATGGTGCGCGCACATTCCATCAGAAAACGCTCGGGAGTACGGAGGTGATAGCGCGCAGAAACGTTGGGTTGCGTCAGGCGGGTTTCTTGGATGGTGCGCAACACCGCATAAGACAGCTCATTCGTGGCATCCTGTCCATCTGGAGTCTGCCCGCCGATGGTAACGTTCTGGTAGGTGGGATAACCGATGCCAAAGCGCGTATGAGCCCAAGGGCGGATCTTGTTGACCGAGAACAACTTGAGCCACAGACACTGCAAGACCTCCAGCATCTCCTCCTCGGTGAGGCGGCCTGCGGCAATGTCTGCCTGGTAAAAGGGGTAGGTGTACTGGTCAAGTCTGCCCATGGAGAAGGAATGGCCGTTGCTCTCAATTTGCGTAATGAGATGCACAAACCAGGCGGATTGGATCGCCTCGTACCAGGTGCGCGGGGCATGGGCAGGAACCCAGCGGCAGGTTTCGGCGATGCGCTGCAGTTCCGCGCGCCGTTGCGGGTCGGATTCCTGTGCAGCCTGGCGTTCTGCCTCAGCCGCGTAGCGGGCTGCGAAACGAATCGCCGCATCTATGGTAATGAGCACGCCTTCCAGGAAAGGACGCTTTTTCTGCTCGGCAGCATGGTAAGGATTCAGCCGTTGCAAAGCCTCTTCCGCTTCCTGGCGCACGCCCAGCAAGCCTTTCTCCATCAGTTTGCGGTAGTTGACAATGATGTGTCCATCGCCTGAAGTGATGTTGCCCCGCCCCGAAATGACGCCGATTTCCTGGGCTTGACGCACCCAGTCCGGCAGAGTCGCCATAGCGCGGTCGAAAAGCGTGCGCCCGCGCCAGTAGGGCAAAATGTCCTCCAGCAACTCCCGTTTGACTTCCGGGCTGACCAAAAACTGGTCGGCGGGGCGTGTGGCGAACTCATCCATCTCGGCTTCAATCCAATCCACCGAGTATTCGGGGAAAATGGGGGCAGCGCGGGGCTTGCTGGCTTGGTTGCCAACGATGAGCTCCCCTTCCCCGATGTAGATGCTCATGTTATCCAACACGTGCGCCAGAGCTTTCGCCCGCCGCAATACCGGTGGGTCTGCTTCATGGGCACGGTAGGCTTCGGTCACATAGCGCGCTCGCTCTACGCATACTTCGGGCATGGTAGCCAGCAACGCTTCGCGCATGCGTCGGATGCGTTCTGTAGTGCCCGCACGGGGGCGGACCATGGTTTCTAAATCTGTCCTTGTCTCTACTTCTGTAGCCATTGAAATCCCTCTCTAACCACCGATTTTCACGTACAAGCCGTGGGCGCGCATGACATCCGCCATCGCTTCTGCTTCTCCTTCTTTCATGGGCGGTATCTCTGCCATGCAATAGCCTCTACCTAGCGCCTGATATTTCGCCCTGCCCAGAGTATGGTAGGGCAAGAGATGCACCTCGCCAATGCCCAGGCGGGAGGCAAAGTCAGCCAGTTGATGCAAGTGCTCCTCGTCAGTGTTGAAACCCGGAATCAGGGGGACGCGCAGGATTACCTGCGCTCCCGCCTCTACCAGCCGCCGTGCATTCTCTAGGATGAGTTCATTGCCCACCCCCGTCGCCTGGAGGTGGCGTTGCGTGTCCATGTGCTTGATATCGTACAGCACCAAATCCAAATAGGGCAGCAATGCTGCCAACACTTCCCAAGCAGCCTGGCCGCAGGTCTCCAAGGTGGTGTGCAGATGCTCCGCTTTGGCTAGGCGCAAGAGCGCCAGGGCAAACTCGGGCTGGCCGGTAGGTTCGCCGCCGGTCAAGGTCAGACCGCCCATTACTTGGCTATAGAAGGGGGCATCGCGCAAGGCTTCTTGAAGCACCTCGCCTGCGGTAACCACGCGCCCGATGAGCCGCAGTGCGCCGGCAGCGCAAACGGGCATACACTGTCCGCAGTGGTCGCAGCGGGACTCGTCGCGCACCACCTTCCCCTCTTCCAGCCGCAACGCTTCCTGGGGGCAAACGTCCAGGCAATCGCCACAGCCAAAGCAGTTGGCAACAAACACTGCCACTTCCGGTGTGGGGCGCTGCGATTCAGGATTGCAGCACCAATCGCAACGCAGGGAGCAGCCTTTGAAAAAGACATTAGTGCGCAAGCCTGGCCCATCATGCAGCGAGAAACGCTGGATGTCAAAGATAACGCCCGGCGTTTGCTCCAGCGCGGCACGCAAGGCGGGATGGAGTGGCTCTGCTCTCGACACTTCTCCTACTTCGCCAGCAAGATCAGCAATCCTTCCGCCTTCGCTATGATGTCTTCCTTTTCGTACAACATGGGGTGATGCCGGACATCTTGCCAGGAGGCGATCATATCGCCGTAATGTTTGTGCAGGGGCTGGCCAGACTGGCCAGTGGTGTGCTGCGAGCGGCAGTTGCGCCATTCCCCAACGTCAATGATTTGCCGGTAGGAGGCGACCACACGCACCGTGAAATCGCCGCGTTTATAGCCCGCGTTGTCCACCGTCTCGCCGCTGCCCCGCGCCGGCACAGGCCCGCGATTGAAAAGGAGGTGGAGCGGCTTGACACTGCCCAGGGGATGCTCAAAGAGCGCGAAATGTACTTTGCCCCATGCCCACTGGTCTTCTTTATTGCCAATCAAATCGCCGAATCTCCTGCCCCAGAAGTCCATCGTTTCCGCTATGCTGCGACGCAAGATGTCATCGCGGTTTTCCACTTCCGGGGTGGAGACATCGTCAAACCAGTCACTGTTCGCGGAAGGGAACAGGTTCAGCAAAGCCGAGGGGAAACCGATGAAATCGCTCTCCTTTATCCCAGCCTTTTTCAGTTCATCGCCAAAGGTATTGACCAGGAGCCGCCACAGCAACACTTCCATGATCCCCGCGCTGCCACTATCGCTTTCCAAGCGGCCGTCCCATTCCCTCAGAAACTTGAAGGCGCGCTCCTGTAGCCAACCTTCTGGCCCCAGTTGCAGCACATAGGGCAGCAATTTTGCCGCCGGGATGGAGTAGGTATCCGCCTGAATATCGCGGAAGTCATCCACGGTCAGTTTGTCCTTGGCTTGCAAGAGGTCTATGATGCGTTGGGCACGATAGGGTTCTGCCCACTCATCGGAGATGAAATAGGGGTAGTCGTCCGGAACGACTTTATGGTTGGCAGTAACGATGTAATGGGTGGGCGGATTGTACACAAAGGGCAATTCCTCAAAGGGGATATAGCCCGTCCACTCGTACTCACCCGTCCAACCGGGGACGGGCACTAAGCCTCTTCCCTTCGCCCGGATGGGGATATCGCCGGGCATCTGATAGCCGATGTTGCCTTCAACATCGGCATAGACAAAGTTCTGCGAAGGGGCTTGCCAATAGCGCAATGCCTCACGGAACTCTTCCCAATTACGAGCGCGATCCAGCAGGTACACACTGCGCAAAAGTTGACCGCCTTCGAGGGCAGTCCAGCGCAGGGCTAAGACATCCTTCGCTTCGGGGATAACCGGGGTCATAATTGGGCCATGGCGAGTGAAACGCACGGTCAGTTTCTCTGGCTCCGCACGCCCCTTGACCTTGATTTCCTCTTCGATAACGGTCATGTCTTCCCAAGTGCCCATGAATTCGTACTGGTTCGGATTGTCTGGGTTAATTTTCTCTACATAGAGGTCCTGCACATCGGGTCCGACGTTGGTCACGCCCCAGGCAATATAGCGGTTATGGCCAATGATCACACCCGGTGCACCTGGGAATGAGGCGCCCACGACATCCAAGCCATCGCCTACCAGGTGGATTTCATACCAGATGGAGGGCATTTGTATCCCCAGATGCGGGTCATTCGCCAGCATCGGACGGCCGGTGGCTGTTTTGGTGCCGTCTACGACCCAGTTGTTGCTGCCCAGATAGGGCCCGTGCATACCAACCAGTGCTTTGACCTGCTGATAGCCTTCAAGGAGCTCCTCATCCCAATAGGCATAGCTCTTTGCCTCTGGCGGGATAATAAAAGGACCTTCATCAGGATAAGGAGGCACTAATTCACGCACTTTGTCCTCGCCGAACACGGAAAGGAGCTTGGCACGCAGGAGTTCCGATTCCCAATTGCCACCCAAGTCCAGGCACATCACCTTGCCCCAAGCTAGCGTATCCGTAGGAGTCCAGGGTTCTGGCTGAAAACCTAACAGGGCAAATTCCAGCGGCAAGCGGTCACGGTGCGTCGAGATGTAAGCATTGACCCCATCCGCATAAGCCTGGAGGCCTGCGATGACCTCAGAGGGCAAGACCGCCAAATCCGCCTGCGCGGCACGGTACAGGCCGATGGTGCGCAGGAAACGATCGGATTTGAGCGTGGCTTCGCCGAGCACTTCAGAGAGGCGCCCAGCCCCGATGCGCCGGTTGAACTCCATTTGCCACAGGCGATCCTGGGCATGCACATACCCTTGGGCGAAATAGAGGTCATGTGCGTTGTCCGCAAAGATATGCGGCACGCCCCATTGATCGCGGTATACTTCCACACGGCCTTGCAAGCCGGCAACGTGCAAGGTGCCATTGGTCTGGGGGAAACTGCGGCGTACGAACAGGTAAGCGAGACTGCTCACGAGCAACACAAGCACCAATACCACCACAAGAACGCTCAGCAGGATTTTACGCAGCAACCTCATTGTGCCCCTCCTTTATGGTGATTGTTCCTCTCCACCTTCCTTATGCTTTTGGCAATCCGGACAAACGCCAAAGACAGCTATGTGTTTCATGGCAGGTTCAAAACCGTACTCTTTGCAGACGCTCTCAAACAAGGGATCGAGGGACGAATCAGGGAGATCTATCACACGCTTGCAGTGGATACACACGAGGTGATGGTGGGGATGATCCGCGATGTACTCGTAGACATGGCCTTCGCCACCCAGGTCAGTCTCGGCAACTAGCCCCACTTGCTTCAACCATTGCAGGTTTCGATATACTGTGGGAATAGTAATGGTCGGGTATTGGGGTTTGAGACGCTCCAGCACCTCATTCACCGTCATGTGGCCTGGGCCAGCCTTGATGATTTCCAAGACTGCCAGGCGTTGTGGTGTCAGGCGATGCCCTTTTTCGCGCAAGCGTCGCGCCGCTTCCCAGTGATGGCTCACGGCAATTCTCCAAAGATGTGCGTTTCGAGCGCTGAAGCGCTCATGACAAACTAGTTCGTAGTACGCACTTCAGTGCGCGATGAGCGCTGAAGCGCTCACTACGAACCCACTGCGCTAAAGCGCTCATGACAAACTAGTTCGTAGTACGCACTTCAGTGCGCGATGAGCGCTGAAGCGCTCACTACGAACCCACTGCGCTAAAGCGCTCACGACAAACGAGGCTCGTAGTACGCACTTCAGTGCGCGATGAGCGCTGAAGCGCTCACTACGAACCCACTGCGCTGAAGCGCTCATGACAAACGGTGCGCACGATAAACTTACGCCCCTGGGGCGACTCGAACGCCCGCACACGGCTCCGGAGGCCGCTGCTCTATCCTCTGAGCTACAGGGGCTATGTCATATTATAGTATCGAAACAAGGGAAATGGCAAATGCCGGAAAGTTTTGGGTGTAGTTCAACTTCGGGGCAAGAAATGCCTTGCATACGTCTACGCTAAGCGTGAGGCTACCTCGCCTGGGCATGGGAGCCCAGGCACAGATGCCGCCAGGGAATTGATTCCCTGGCAGGCTCAATGGCAAACGCCGCCGTCCACGCTTATCCATATTCTGTCCCCAAACTGAACTACACCCAAAGTTTTGTAGATGCTTCGGCGTCGCCTCAGCATGACAAACGGCGGGGAAAAGTCGTCAACGAATGGGATAACGAATGACGCGCCGCGACAGGTATTGCCATTCGTTTATTCGTGGCGCATTCGTTGATGGCCATCCCCACCCTCTGCGCCCTCCGCGGTGAAACCATGGGGCGAATACAAGATTCGCCCCCTACGCTTCACCCGACGCAGCACAGTGAAATGCCTACGCTACCGCCATCTCCATTTCCGGCGTATAGTTACCGTAGCGTGCTGCGCCATTGCACCAGGCACGGTGATAGAAGAGTTTTTGTGCCAGAGGGACGTTAGCAGCATCGCCCTTCCATGCCTTCAAGGGCGGATCCTGCAATGCCCGACCATACGAGAAGCTCAGTTCCCAAGGCGTGTCGAACATGGCGTTCATGGCATTGAGGTGCTGCGTGGCTTGCTCAGGGCTTTGCCCACCAGACAGGAAAACGATACCAGGCACTGCAGCAGGCACGGTGCGGCGTAGACAACGCACAGTCGCTTCCGCTACTTCTTCCACCCCCGCCTGTTGAGGGCAATCCTTGCCTGAAAGGACCATATTGGGCTTGAGCAGCGTGCCTTCTAGCAATACACGGTGCTCGTGCAAGGCAGAAAATACCGCCCATAGCGTAGCAGCCGTTACTTCCTCGCAGCGCTCAATGGTGTGATCGCCATCCATCAGCACTTCCGGCTCAACAATAGGTACCAATCCCTGTTCCTGGCACAAGGCAGCGTAGCGAGCCAGCGCATGTGCGTTCGCGGTAATGCACGCCATAGTTGGGATGCCAGGCCCAATGGTGATGACCGCACGCCACTTGGCAAACTTGGCTCCCATGCCACGATATTCGATGAGCCTTTCACGCAAACCATCCAAGCCCTCGGTGATCTTTTCGCCAGGGAAGCCAGCCATGTCTTTGGCTCCCGTGTCTACCTTGATGCCGGGGATGATGCCCTTCTGAGCTAACAGTTGAGGGAATGGCGTGCCGTCATCAGCAGACTGGCGGATGGTTTCGTCGAACAGGATCACCCCGCTGATGTAGGCTTCCACGCCTGGTGTGGTGAAGAGCATGTTGCGGTAGGCGCGGCGGGTTTCTGGGTTAGAGGGAACATTCACACGTTCAAAGCGCTTGGTGATGGTGCGCGTGCTTTCGTCGGCGGCCAGGATTCCTTTGCCCTCAGCCACGAGGGCACGAGCGACTGTTTCCAGCTCCTGGTGTGTCATCTTTGCACCCCCTTTTGTTATTATGTCATAATAACATCGTGCGCCGTCAGGACAATCAAAGCGGGCGTCCATGCAACACAATCATACCCCAATTCGTATGAGAAGACAAATCCCTGCGAGGAAGACGGCCATCAACGAATGGGGGAACGAATAAACGAATGCGCAACGCGAATGATGCAGCGGCATAGGAGCCACCTGGGCGATGGCAGAGCCGCCTCCACATGGGGCACTTGCCGTATGCTCAGCGCAGCCCGCGCACAACGCGGCTGGACTGTGGTCCAGCCAGAGCAGTATCATAGCGCTCAAGCACTCGCCGTATGCTCAGCGCGGACCACAGTCCGCGCCTACCTCTCACTGTGCCTTTTCTTCGGCTTTGATGTACTTCTCCGGATCCTTATCGAAAGCCACCTTGCAGCCTTTGGCACAGAAGTAATACTTCTTGCCTTTGTACTCCGAGGTCGCCGCTGCTTTCTCGGGGTCAATCATCATCCCGCAGACTAAATCTTTAACCTTTTCCATGGGTCAAGCCTCCTATTGCGTGTTTCGTATTTCGTATTTCGTACACATCATACCACACCTATGTTCGCCTGTCTGTGACAAAAGTCTCTTTGCAGGGTAGCGAGTGATAAGTGATGAGTGAGGAGTGATGAGTGACGAGTGATGAGTGATGAGTGATGAGTGAAGGGCAGGCTATCCTTTCGCCCGTGTTAAGCGCCATAAGACACTGCCCAGAACAGCGAGCAGCATCAGCCCAAAGCCCAACGCTAGAGCAATCAGGTAATTTCGCGCCATGATAGGGGCTATATGGGGCAAGACATTCGCCAACATAGCACTGAGCATACCTGTCAAGCCCTCTTCCTCTCCGGGCACTGCAGACACTTCCTGGTTCCGTACCGCCATCCATAACAAGACAGAAAATGCTGCTCCCGGCAGGCTCGCTGCAAAGAGCACCACCCCGGGACTGCCCAGCCGCCCAAAACGGTAACTGAAGAAAATGAGCGGGACAAGCAAGAGCAGACAGACGCCCACCAGTACCAAGAACACACGGCGCAGGACCCGGTGGGTCTTCAAAGTGAATAACTCCAGAAAACCAATCCCACCAGCGAGACTCTGGCGCGCTTCGGGGTCGCTTATCTGGGCTGCCAACCCGGCTGCACCTCCACGGTACAGCGGCGTAGCCAACTGACGAAAAGCATAGAGGCGTATCTGACGCGGCGAAAGGCCCGCAATGTCTTTCTCACGGATAACGATGGGCAATCCTGGAATCGGCTGCAGCGTTCCATCCGGGCTGGCGCGCAAAGCCGAGCGCATTTGAGCGATCTCACTTTCGTCATCCAGGCCATGACGGCTGAACAAGGTAGCCATCACGGTTGCTATGATCTCCGTAGCGGGCCGTTCAGCAGTAATCTGAACCAGATTGAATACCAGCAGGGTTACGCTCAGTACGACGACGAGGAGCAAGCCTGCTACCCATTTGGCGTCTATGTGCCAATACGGACGAGCGTTACGAAGGCGTTCGTTACTGTTCATCATTTTCCTCCCATCATCCACCATACCAGCCACAGGGCTCCTGCAAAAATCAGACCGATCAATACCCCGCTGGCGACGACGAATAACCAACGTATTTTCCCCGTCATTTCACCTCCTTCCTAGAGAGTGTTGAAAAAGCCTTTCCAATGTCATGCTGAACAAAGTGAAGCATCTCGCAGTACTCGGGAAAAATACGGCTAAAGTTGCGCGAGACCCCTTCGTTGTACTCAGGGCAGGCTCTTCACTTCGCTCAGGGCGACAAGATCTTCAACAGTCTTTTCCTATGCTCAGGATGCCTATCCCCCGCTATTATAAATCTAGTTCAGATCGTATGCGGATAAAGTTCAACAGGTTGTCGCGGGCTACCATGCCTAGCAGTTCATCGGCATCCAGGACAAGGAACTGGTTGACGTCTTCCGTGGTCATGCGGTCGAGGATGACATCCAATTCGTCGTCGGGACGAACGGTTTTGAGTTCCGCGCGTGGGATCATCACATCTTCCACGCGTGTGTCCTTCCAAGCCTGGCGCGGCACCTGGCTGATGCGATGCAGGGTCAGGAGGCCATAGAGCCGCCCCCCTTCTTGCACGGGGAAGCAACGTCGGCCGGTGGGCAAAATTACTTGCTCGATCAACGTATCCAGGGTTAGGTTGGGAGGTACCCATTGGCATTCCGTGGTCATCACTTCGCGCGCCGTGTGCCCTGCCAGCATCTCCCGCAGCGCCACCCGACGATAGGAAGCAGTCGCTGCGTTGTCCAGGAACCAGCCGATGAAGGCTATCCACAAGCCATTCACCCAGTTGCCACTGAAGAGTTGCAGCACCCCAAAAAGGATGAAGCCGTACGCTACTAAACGGCCCAGGTTCGTCGCAATGCGCGTCGCCTGGCGCAGGTTGCCGGTCAGTGCCCAGACCAGGGCGCGAAAGATGCGCCCGCCATCCAGCGGGAAGCCAGGAATCAGGTTGAACAGTGCCAGCGAGAGGTTGATCACGCCCAGCCAACCTGCCAGGGCATGGAGGTAAGGGCTGAACGCGTGGCTTACCCACCATACTACCCCAGAGACTGCGGCAATGGCTAGGCTGGTCAATGGGCCAACCAGCGCCATCCAGAACTCCCCGCCGGCTGTTTGGGGCTCATCGCTGATGCGCGCGGCGCCACCGAAAATGAACAGGGTGATGTCCTTTACCGGCACGCCCGAAGCCTGGGAAACGACGCTGTGCGCCAACTCGTGCGCTAGCACCGAGAGGAAGAACAACACAGCCGTCAGTGCTCCCACCACCCAGTAGGCGGTGCTTGACCAGCCGGGGTAGGTGCTCGGGAAATACTGGCCCGCCAGCGACCAAGTTACCAGCACGAAAACGATGAACCAGGAATAATCCACGCGGATGTCAATGCCCAAGATACGTCCGATACGCACCGAGTTGCCAAACATTGTTATCCTCCTATTGTAATCACATGGTGAGTGACGAGTGATAAGTGATCAGGGATGAGTGATGAGTGACGAGTGATGAGTGATGAGTGACGAGTGATAAGTGATTTATTCGCTTCCCGACTTGATATTCACGCGGCGCAAGAGGTTGGCATTGGTCACCACGGTAACGGAAGAGGTGGCCATCGCAATCTCTGCCAGCACCGGGTGCATCCAGCCGATGATAGCCAACGGGATCATGACCACATTGTAGAAGAAAGCCCAGAACAGGTTCTGTCGGATCTTGCGGAAGGTGGCGCGGCTGAGTTTCACGGCGCTCACGACACCTGACAGCTCGCCCCGCACCAGCGTAACATCGCTGGCTTCGATGGCAATATCGGTACCGGTGCCAATGGCGATGCCAACGTTGGCTTGCTTCAGCGCGGGAGCGTCGTTGATGCCATCGCCGACCATCGCTACCAAGCCAAAGCGTTCCTGTAATTTGCGGATCTCCGCCACCTTGCCATCCGGCAGCACTTCCGCCAGCACGTGGTCAATGCCCACTTGGCGCGCAATGGCATCGGCAGTGCGGCGATTATCGCCGGTAATCATGGCCGTCTGTACCCCCATCTGATGCAATTCGCGGATGGCTGCCGCCGAATCGTCCTTCAACATGTCCGCCACGGCAATAACGCCCATCACCTCTCGTTGCCCGTCCTGGCCAGCAGCCACGTACATCACCGTCTTGCCGGCCGCCTCTAGTTCTTCCACTTTGGGCAGCCAGGCAGCAACATTGATCCCTCCCTCCTCCATCATGCGCCGTGACCCCACCAGCACCCGCAAGCCATTCACCTTGGCTATTACGCCCTTGCCGCGCACCGCCTCAAATTCCTGTGGTGCGCTGAGATGGATTCCTTCGGCTTGCGCCTTTTCCACGACCGCCCGCCCCAGAGGATGCTCGCTGCCATATTCCGCGCTGGCTGCCATGCGCAGGACCTCGCGGCGATCCCCGATGACATCCGTAACCTCGGGTTTGCCTTTGGTGATCGTACCCGTCTTGTCAAAGACGATGACCCTGACGTCTTTGAGCGTTTGGATCGCTTCCCCAGAGCGGATGAGGATGCCGTTCTCGGCACCCATGCCACTGCCCACCATCAAGGCGGTCGGCGTAGCCAAGCCCAAAGCGCATGGACAGGCAATGACCAAAACCGAGACGGTAGAGACAATCGCCAACGTAATCACGCCAAGGTCAGGATTCACCCAGGGCAAAAAAGCGCCGCGCACCAACAATGCCCGCATCACATCCGGCACGAGGACCCAAGCCAACAATGTGAGCAACGCAATACCCATGACTACCGGCACGAAGATGGACGTCACGCGGTCTGCAAAAGCCTGAATGGGCACCTTCGAGCCCTGCGCTTCGTCCACCAGGCGGATCACCTGCGCTAGGAACGTGTCCTTGCCCACGCGCGTAGCGCGGACCTTCAGCAGGCCTTCCTGGTTCACCGTTGCACCGATGACTTCGTCCCCTGGGCGTTTGTTGACCGGCATGGATTCGCCTGTGGCCATGGATTCGTCCACAGCGCTCTCGCCTTCTACCACCACGCCATCGGTTGGTATCTTCTCCCCAGGGCGCACGACCATCACATCGCCGACCGTCACTTTTTCAATGGGCACTTCTACTTCTGTTCCATCCACCAGGACACGCGCCGTCTTTGCCCCCAACTCTAGCAACTTGCGGATGGCTTGTGAGGCGCGTCCCTTGGCTGTCTCCTCCACATAGCGTCCAGTGAGGTGGAAAGCCATGATCATCGCCGACACTCCGGCATAGTTGGCAACGGGGAAGAAAAAGGAGAGGGGTCCGGTCAAGAGCGCTACGCCGGTGCCGAGGGTAATCAGTGTATCCATATTGGCATAGCCATGCAGCACAGCACGGATGCCACTGCGGTAGGTGCGCCGGCCAACCCAGAACAGCACCGGCAACGCCAGCACGATCATCCCCAGGTTGAAGACGAGATGGTTGGGCCACATGATGCCCCAGAGCATCTCGGGCAGCATCCACAATACCACGGGGATAGTGAAAGCCCAAGCCACGAGCATGCGGAAGCGCGCCGCAGCCATCTTCTCTTCGGCTTCATCCCTTTCTTCTCTCGGCACCCCTTCTGCCGGCATCTCCAGCACTTCATAGCCAGCATTGGCTACGGCACGGCGGAAATCCTCCATGCCTACCAAGCCCGGGATATACTCCACGGTTGCCCGTTCGGTCGCCAGGTTGACATTTGCCTCCAGCACGCCATCCAGGCTGCGCAGCGCTTCTTCCACATGTGCCGCACACGCGGCGCAGGTCATCCCGCCGATGGGCAGGATGACCTTCTCCGTTCCAACGTCATAACCGGCGTTGCGCACGGCTTTTACCAAATCTTCAACCTTTGCCTGTTCGGGGGTAAAAGCCACCCTGGCACGCTCAGTGGCCAGATTGACGTTGGCTTCGCTCACCCCTTCTATCTCTTTCAAAGCCTCCTCGACATGCGCGGCGCACGAGGCGCAGGTCATGCCGCGGATGGGCAATGTGGCTTGTTTGGACATAAGGCCTCCTATATAAACAACACCACTCCCGACTCTCTCGCTTCTTGGATAAAGCCGCCTACGCCGCCGCACTCGTCAATCCACTCCTGACGCAGGTCTTCGGGCTTGATGCCCATGATCTCCATGGTCATATCGCAGGCGATGACTTTGCCACCCAGTTCCTTGAAATCAGCCATCAGCTTTTCCAACGAAACTACATTGGCTTTTTTCATGCGCTGTTTGATCATCCACTTACCCAAGCCTAGGAAGTTCATCTTCGACAGCGGACCTTTTTCCAAGCCAGCGGGCGGGAAGGCAAACGCTTTGTCTTTGCGCAGGCGCTGCAGCCCCCAAAAAGTGAAAAAGATGCTCGCTTCCATGCCCATGGCTAAGGCGCCATTGGCAATAATTAGAGCGCTATAGGCTTTATCCATGTCCCCGCTGTGCAGGACAATGGTCAATTTCTCGCTTTTCTTCTTTTCCTCGCCCATCTTTACCTCCATTTTGTGAAGATGTTTTCCCTACCGGCTGCCTTCAGCAGCACCGCTTGTTGTCACAGCAAGATGGTTGACTAGATTCGCAACAAGATGCTTGGGCGGGTGCGCAGCAAGCAGTTGCCCCCTGCCTCTGCTTTCTTCGGCCTTGCAAAGCGGCATAAATCATCGCGGCTGCACAGCCCACGCCACTATCTACCTTGATCGCTCCCGTTGGGCAGTTGAGTTGGCAGGCGCCACACTCCATGCAATCATCCGGCCTGAGCAGTATAGCGATGCCCCCATCTTGTCCGAACACGCCATGTGGGCAGACGTCGCTGCACAAACCACATCCAATACACCATTGTGCATCGTATTCCAAAGTGTTCCACATGGATGCACGCATTACGCACCTCCTAGGTGTTGAAATAGCCTAACTCCCACCGTCAATAGCATGCCAATGCCAAACATCCACGCCATGATCGGGACATAGGTGAATATCTCGCGCTTGACCCCGCTTCGGGAAGTGATAGGGGTCGAGCCGGTGAAATTCAAAGAGAGAAAAGCGGTAACCGGCGGCAATGCCAACAAGCAGGCTAAAGCGCTGCTCAGCCGAAGCCACAGCGGCGCAGCGGCGCTGCGCTGAAACATCGCCAAGGCAAAGGGCAAGGCGACAATCCCTCCCAGGACAAACCCTTTGCTGCTAAAGTCGCGCGTCGGCAGCCAGGGCAAGAGAATAGGGAACAAAACTACACCGGCTAGAATTGCCGCCACCGCGCTGGCCGCAGCCAGCCATCTGCTGATGGCATATAACAAAATCGCCACAAGCAGCGTTGGCACAAACATATGGACTAGCTCCACGGGAATCAGCACCAAACGGTCAATCAGTGAAAAACGCACTCGGCGCATTTCCTCCGTCGCCTGGTGGCGCTTCAGATATTCTGGTAGGTCTGCCGCTCTCACAGGACCATACTCCACGTCGAACCCAGAACGCCTTTTCACCTCGTGCGCCGAGACCCCTGCAGCGCCCAACTGTGGCAAGATGAGATGACGGTGAGACACTATGTCGGACAAGCGCACTGCCTCAATCCTCCGCACCAACTCGTCCGTGCCAAATGTGCCCTTGCCTGCAGCACACCACACGTTGATACCCTGCGTATCCAGCACTAAGATATAACCATCTATCCCGGCCAAAGCCGAGCGCAATGCATCGAAACTGAGCGTGTAGTTGGCCGTAACAAAAACCGGGGAATGCGGCGTAGGATGGCCCAGGGCATACAGCCCTGGTTCCACCCGATGCCCACCACGGTTCACCCCACAGCGGGCTAAGAAGTGATCCCAATAGTTCACCCACGTCATTTGGCTGGTCGCTTGCCGCACAGGGATTCCTTCCCCTAAGTCACGATTGCTCTGCATAGATCTTCCTCAAATACTCCAGAAGTTGGTGGAACTGCTCATGCTTGCCGGGACCAATGCGTTCTCGTTCGACCCGTTCAAACTGCTCGAGCAGCTCTTCTTGCTTCTCTGCCGTCAGGTGCATGTCAGCCATCCGATAGAGGATGTTATCCTCCTTGCTGATATGCTGCCGCAGGAGGGCGATATAGCCCCGCGCATTGGCAATGAAATCGAATGCTGCTTTGCTCTCCCCAGCCTGATAGCGGGCAATGGCGTTGCCCATGCCCTTCACGTATTCACGTCCCTGGCTATGCTCCATGAGCATCACCCCAATGGGCCCGCCCTCTCTAGGGATGCCCGCCATCTCCATGGCAGGAAAGAGCAAATCCTCTTCCTTGCCATGATGACATTGGTCTGCAAAGACGCGGATGAACTCCAAAATGCGCTCCAAATGCTCTGTATCCACTGTTTCTCCTGCTTGGAGCCTCTGGCAGACGCCTTCCAGAATGCGCAGCATCGTCTCAATGGCGCGATGCTCTTCCATCAACAACTCAGTTGCCCTCATCTTATCACCTCCGTGGGGCTAGGATCCCTTATACCAACGCTTTCCGCCATACGGAACCTTAGTGCGCGAAACGTGTCATCATGAACCCCGCTCACGGTATCAACTGTATATACTGCAAGATCAGCATTTCGCTCAGTGGCCCAAGGTGTCGCGCCCGGATCACGCCCTCACGGTCAATGAAAAAGCTCACCGGAATGCCTGACACGCGGTATGTGCGGGCAATGCTTCCATCTTCGTCCAACAACACATGCATCGTCAGTTTGCGTGCTTCCGCAAAAGCCTGCACCTCTCCTTGCTTTTCCCCAATGTTCACCGATAGGATGACCACATTCTGGTCACGGTATTGATCGTGTGCTTTCTGCAGAGCGGCCCGCTCCGCACGGCAGTGTGGTCACCAAGTTGCCCAGAAATTGAGCAGGACTACTTTGCCCCGCAATTCGCTCAGCCTCACCTCCGCACCGCCTAACTCGCGCAAGGTGAAATCCGGGGCGCGCGCCCCCTCACGCGCAGCAATCGGCACATCGGGCATGGAGGGGGCGGGCGTCGCTGTGCCCCGACACCCGACCAGCACAAAAGCTAGCAGTAACCCGATCCCAATTGTCCACCAACGCCAAGTCATCCGCATCTTCTCAATCCCAAACTCTCATCGTTTGCAGCCATCAACGGCGGATGCGGATGGTCCAATCTGTATCCGAGCCTTCCACGCTCAGCAACTCGGCTTTCAGCGCTTGGACAGCCATGGGGATCTCTTTTTTCGATGCGGGATGCGTGCCCAGCACCTCGATGATGTCGCCCGGCGCAGCCTTGCGCAAGGCTTTGCGCACCTCCACCAAAGGCACCGGGCATGTCTGTCCGCGGCAATCCACCACAACGGCTGCCACCGGGCATGCAGAACCCCGTGTATCCACTTGAACCTTGGCCATGTTGCACCCCTTTCCCCTGTTGCTAGCCCACGAATTCCACTTCGACCTGCTTGACGTCCCACAGGTGCTGGATCTTTTCCAGGATCTCTTCGCGGATATTGGCGGCGAACTGGTGGTCCGGTGGCAAGTCAATGGCGATACGGACTACTCCATCCTGGACCTGGATGCCCTTGACCACCTTCGTGCGCACCAAATCCAGCCCCACCATAGGATTCATCACATGCTTGAGGCGCTTTTGCACCACCTCCACAGTCGTTGGCTGCCGTTCCTTAATCAAGCCATGCTTTTCTTCGTAATTTTCGATGGCAGCCAGCAAGCCATCCACCGCCAGGATGGAGCAATGGGTTTTGATAGGCGGCAGTCCCCCCAGAGCCTCCGACGCCTGCTGCCAAGTGATTTGCTTCGCTTCTTCCAGCGTCTTGCCCTTGGCTAATTCGGTGATAATCGAGCCCGTGGCGATATTGGAAGCGCAGCCGTAGGACTCGAATTTGATGTCCTCGATGCGTTTGGTCTCTGGGTTCACTTTCAGGTAGACGGCTACCATATCCCCGCAGGCGGGGCTGCCTTCGATGGCTTTAGCATCTGGGTTTTCCATCCGCCCCACATTTTTGGGGTTGCGGAAATGTTCCATGACTTTTTCACTATAGGGTAAAGGCATCACTAACCTCCTTTGAACGTATTTCGTATTGCGTATTTCGTATCTCGTGTTGCGTAATAGGATAATGAGTGATGAGTGACGAGTGATGAGTGACGAGTAACGAGTGACGAGTGACGAGTGATGAGTGTGGAGTGGGAGCGGGTTGGCCGCTTCCCACTCCCCATTATTCCTACTCCTTGCCACGCTGACCCAGTTCACGGTCGAGCATGATCAAGGCTTGGCCCTTCTCGCCGATCATCTTGAGCGTCTCGACGATCTGCGTGGCGTTTTTCTCCTCCTCGACCTGCTCATTGATGAACCACTGCAGCATGACCTGGGCTGGGTAGTCATTCTCGGCGACAGCCAGTTCATAAAGCGCGTTGATCAAGCCGGTTACCTTCTGCTCATGCTGCAGCGTGGTTTCGAACACGGCGAGCGGCGATGAAAACTCCACAGGCGGCTGGTCAATGGCTTGGAGCACCACCCGGCCACCACGGTCAACGATGAAATCGAAGAACTTGAGCGCATGATCTTGCTCTTCGGCAGCCTGCACGCGCATCCAGTGCGCAAACCCGGGTAGATTGTTCGCCTCAAAATAGGCTGACATGGCTAGGTACAAATACCCTGAATACAACTCGTTCTTAATCTGTTCGTTCAATGCATCTTGTAGTTTTTTGCTCAACATACTTCTCCTCCTCTAATTGATGGTTACCCTATAACGTTTAACGTTTTACGTTTTACATGTACTGTGTTCCTTCCTGTCTCAGTCCTTGCCCAACGGGCTGATGGCGCGCAGCGACGCAATGACGTCGGTGATCGCTTCGGCTACTGCGCCGACATCTTCTGGCTTGTTGAAGCGGCCAAAGGTAAAACGCACCGAACCGTGCGCCCGCTCATGGTCCCCGCCAATGCCTAGGATGACATGGCTGGCTTCTAGCGAACGGCTGAAGCAAGCGGAACCGGTGCTCACGGCAAAACCACGCATGTCCAGGTGCAGCAAGATGGACTCGCCCTCGACAAAGCGGAAAGAGATATTCAAATTCTGCGGCAGGCGCAGCGTCGGGTGGCCATTGAGGCGCGAATGAGGCACCTGCAACAGGCGCTGCATCAGGTCATCGCGCATCGCTTGCAACCGCGCCGTCTCCTCGGGTGTGACCAATTCCACCGCCTTGGCAAAGCCCACAGCGCCGGGGATGTTCTCCTCCCCGGGGCGCAGGTTGAACTCCTGGAAACCGCCATCCATCCATTTCGCCAGCGGCGTCCCTTGGCGCACGTAAAGCCCGCCAATGCCCTTTGGCCCATGGATGAGATGCGCCGTTACGGTAATCAGGTCAACGGGCACTTGGCTCACGTCTAACGGCACGCGAGGAAAGGAATGCGTGGCATCAGTATGGAACAGCACTCCTCGTTCGTGACAAATCTCCGCGATCGCCTGCACGTCTTGCAATGTGCCAATCTCCTGGTTGGCTGCCTGGATAGAAACCAGGATCGTTTGGGGGGTAATGGCAGCACGCAACCGTTCCAAATCCACCCGGCCAAACTCATCCACATCCAGGTACGTCACGCGGAAGCCCTGCTTCTCCAAAGCCCGCGCACTGTGCAAAACGGGAAAATCCTCGATGCGCGTGGTGATGATATGCTTGCCCTTCTTCTCCCCCAAAGCCATCGCCACGCCTTTCAAAGCCATATTGCTGGATTCAGTGCTCCCAGAGGTGAAAATGAACTCTTCCGGCTGCGCACCGAGCACCGCAGCGATCTTTGCCCGCGCCTCGTCCAAGGCGTCCTTCGCCTCAATGCCCGGCGAATAGCCAAATTGTGAGGTCGCGACGGCATATTTCTCAAAGAAATAGGGCACCATCGCCTCTAGGACACGCTCGTCTAGCCGCGTCGTGGCGGCGTTATCGAGATAGACAAAATTGTCCATCCTTTGACTCCTCCCCATAAAATTGTCTCATGACTTGTCTTGACGTACACAGCATGGCTCATCTAGAAACGTTACTCCGACGTGCTCAATCCCATTGAGTGCCATGACCCTGCGTCGGATTTGATCCGAAAAATAATCCATGAAGGGGCATTCAGATTCTGGCAGTGCCAAACGAACTTCCACCCGCTTCTCTTCCACCGCCACATCGTGGATGAATCCCAGGTCAACCAGGCTGAGCCCCACCTCAGGGTCAATCACCTCGCGCAATGCGGCTTGAACGCGTCGCAGCAGCTCTGCCTCCTCCAGCGTCAGGCGTGGCTTGGGCGCTCTGCTTTCCGGGACAACCTGCGCTAGCCTTTTTTCTAGCGCTTGCACGCGTTCCTCCAAACGGCTCTGCCGCTCAAATGCCTCACTGATGGCTTTGACTACGGGGTCGGGCAGTTTCCCATGCTCCAAATCCACTCCGACCCGGGTTGGTTCGGGTTGGCCAACCAGCCGTGCCGGCACGCCCACGACCGTAGCACCTGCCGGAACGGAGCGGATGACCACTGAACCCGCACCGATGCGGGCGTTATCGCCGATGGTAACAGGTCCTAGGATGATGGCGCCAGCGCCAATGACGACATTGTTGCCGATGGTCGGATGGCGTTTCCCCTTTTGCAGGCTCGTACCACCCAGGACAACCCCCTGATACAGCAGCACGTCATCGCCAATCTCCGCTGTTTCACCGATGACCACGCCCATGCCGTGGTCAATGAAAAAGCGCCGCCCGATGCGGGCGCCGGGATGGATCTCGATGCCGGTCAGCCAACGGTTGATGTGAGAAACCAAACGGCCCAGGAAAAGAAAACCACGTTCCCACAAAAAGTGTGCCAAGCGATGGATCCACACCGCGTGCAGCCCTGGGTAGCAAAACAACACTTCCCACACCGTCTTGGCGGCAGGATCCTTGTCAAAAACGACTTGAATGTCCTCATGAATTCGTTTGAGCATAGATGCCCTACCTATTGCGTATTGCGTATTACGCATTACGTTTTACGTTTTCCGTTTTCCGTTTGGTTAGATAGTCTTCGATTGCCGCACGCAATGCACGTGGGCCGACGATCGAGTCCAGTTTGCGTTCTGGCATTTCACCCAAAGCCTGTGCTACCTTTTCTTCCGTAATCTGCAATGCTTCCTGCAACGTTTTACCGGTGGCCATAACTGCGGTGGCACTGCTGGCTGCGATAGCCACCGGACAACCGCGCGTGCGGTGTTTCACCTCAATGAGGCGATCGTCCTCCACACGAATCCAAAAATGTGCCAAATCCTCGGGACACTTTTCGCCGCCATACCCTATGCCAAAGCCATCCGCGTTTTCTATGGAGCCCACGTTCTGTGGGCTCTGAAAGTGCTTCAAGATCTCTTTACTGTACATTGTCTACTCTCCGGCAAAGAGGGGTGTGCTCAGGTATCTCTCGCCCGAATCCGGGACGATGAAGACGATCCACTTGCCTTTGTTCTCTGGTCTGGCTGCCACCTGCAGTGCAGCGTGCGCAGCCGCACCCGCAGAAATACCTCCTAGGATGCCTTCCTCTCTGGCCAAACGGCGTGCCATAGCCATGGCTTCCTCATCGGTAACCGGAATGATTTCATCCAGCAGATCCACGCGCAAGACATCGGGCACAAACCCGGCGCCAATGCCTTGGATCTTGTGCGGACCCGGCTTGCCGCCGGAAAGGACCGGCGAAGCAGCGGGTTCCACAGCGATGGCTTGAAAGCCAGGCTTGCGCGGCTTGATGACTTCGGCGATGCCGGTGATGGTGCCCCCTGTGCCGACCCCCGCCACCACTATGTCCACCCTGCCATCGGTATCCCGCCAGATCTCCTCTGCTGTCGTGAGGCGGTGGATTTCCGGATTGGCTGGGTTTTTGAACTGCTGCGGGATAAAGTAGCGCGGGTCTGCCGCCGCCAATTCCTCCGCCTTGCGCACGGCGCCTCTCATACCCTCGGCGCCTGGCGTCAGGATCAGGTCTGCTCCCAGTGCCTTCAGCAATGCGCGGCGCTCCAGGCTCATCGTTTCAGGCATGACCAACACCAGCCGGTACCCCCTGGAGGCACAGACAAAAGCCAGGGCAATGCCAGTATTGCCACTGGTTGGTTCCAAGATAACCGTATCTTCCTTGATGAGACCTGCCTTCTCCGCAGCGACGATCATGTTGACCCCGATACGGTCTTTGACGCTGGACAAGGGGTTGAAAAACTCCAACTTCGCCATCACCGTTGCCCCTACTCCGCGCGTGAGGCGGTTCAAGCGCACCAGCGGCGTGTTGCCTATCGTTTGCGTAATGTCCTCATAGACGCGCATAGCATCTCCTTCCGTCAGCGCTGCCTGTCCTTAGGCAAAGCCTGTTTTCTGGCTGTCATCCAGCACAATCTCGAACGCGCATTGAATAGCACCGGTGGGACAGACTTCTTCGCAAAGGCAGCCACAGTCCACACCCTCCAGACAAAGGGGGCAGGAAACCTCCTCACAATGGAAAATCGGCCCTCGCTCTCCCATTGCAACGGCAGGGCAAGCGCAAGCCTCCACACACAAACCACAGCGTGTGCACAGCGCTTCATTTACCTGTGGCAATGGTCTTGTCATCATCACATCTCCTACACACAAAGTAATTATAGCACAGAAAGTGGCCAAGCGTCTGTGACAAAAGTCTCATTCATCAAAAAGACCCCAAGGGTTTTGGCAACCCTTGGGGTCTCTGGGGTTTCTGGGGTCTGCGCTTTACCTTTTCATGAGGGAAACATAGAAGGACCATCCCTTCCTGACAAGGGGCAGATAGAGTTGGTAGAGCCTCGCCGGCGGTATCTGTGTCTCTGTCGGCAGCGGCACCCATATCGTTGGCGTCGGTGTGCGCGTCCTTGTAACCGTTGCAGTAGGCGTTAGAGTACCCGTTGGCGTGGGCGTCCAGGTTACCGTCGGCGTGGGTGTCCACGTCACTGTTGGAGTCGGAGTCGGGGTAGGCGTCCAGGTTACTGTGGGCGTGGGTGTCGCAGTTGCCGTTGCCGGGAGCGTGCCTGTCGCCGTCGGCACGGGCGTCATCGTCGGCGTAGGCGTTGGCGTGGCTGTGCTCGTCGGCGTCGGAGTGGGCGTCAAGGTACCCGTTGGCGTCGGAGTCCGTGTGCTTGTCGCCGTTGGCGCCGGCGTGGGAGGAGCACAACGCGGCACGCAGAACACCTCTGCAATCGGGATGGGGATGCCCACTTCGTCCGCATCCACCCAAGCCCGGTTGGTGATGCAAATCCCTCCTACCCAGGAATAGGTCTGCGCCTTGATCCACATCGCTACGCTACTACCAGGACCTAGGAAAGCCACTGTCCAGGTTACCGTGCGCACGCCATCAAACGTGCCTCCGGGGTATTCCAGCGCAGGATCTGGAGGCCCAAAGCCCGTCTGCACCGAATATGGCGCGACCTCCACAGGCAAGACGTCAGTCACCACGATATTGTGGACGGCTGATCCGCTGGTGTTGGTGACAAAGATCCAGTACCAGAAATTCCAGGTGGGACAGACATCACCATGAGGCCGCGTCTTGACCGGGTCAATGAGCGTATCTAAGCCAAAGTCCAGGCTGTAGTCAGTCGGTTGATCCACGGTGAGCAAGGTGCTTTGCGTGCTCGGCGTGGTGAAGAAGTAGCCCAGCACGGGCGATGCGGTTACCGTGTATGTTTCACTGACCACTAAATTGGTGAACAGGTACAAGCCATTGGCATCTGTGGTGGTCGTAACCACCAACCCCGAAGAACTGGTCAGCGTAACGACCACGCCGGGCAAGCCCAATTCGTTCGCATCTTGCAGCCCGTCGCCATCCTGGTCAAACCAGACATAGTCGCCAACTTCGCCCAGTCCGCGCACGCCATAGTCATGCGTGTCATCCGTCGGTGCGGTGGACGTGAGCAACGAAGAGAAGCTGCTTGGCGTGGTGAGCCAGGTGCCCGGCGGCAAGCTGCCCATGTCAATCGTCGTCGTATAGTAGGTGTCAAGCAACAGGTTGGAGAAGGTATATGTACCGGTCGCGTCCGTAGTGGTCGTATACACCTGGCCGTACTGGTTCGTGAGCGTAATCACCACGCCAGCCAGCCCAGGCTCACCGGGCCCTTGCACGCCATCGCCATCGTAATCCAGCCAGACCGTATCGCCAATCACACCTGGCGGATAGAAACCAAAGTCCAGCGTCAGGTTGCTGTTGGCATCACCATCCTCGAAGGTTGGCTCGCCGCCAATGGTCAAGGTGATGGGGCCTGAAGAGATGCCATTCAGCGACGGGAACAGATCATCTATGCCGTTCTCGTCCACATCTTGGTCGAGGTCGTCATCCGGTACGCCTGCTCCGCTGGAGGACAGCAGGCCGTGCAGCGGTGCGCCAACATGGGTCCAGCTGCTAGATGACACGTGGACCAGGTAGCTGCCTGGCGCCAGCCCAGTGAACAGGTAGTCGCCATTAGCGTCGCTGTAGGTAGCCACGGGGTTGCCGTAGCCATTCAAAACCGGGCTGCCGTCGGCATAACGCAGCTCCAGCCGTACGCCTGGGATGCCTGGCTCTCCAGGGTCCTGAATGCCATTGTTCGTGGTGCCCACACCGTTGTCCAGCCAGACGCGGTTGCCCAGGCTGAGCAGGACATAGTCCTCGACCTCGCCGTTGGGCGCCTGGCCGGTGGGTGTCGTGGCTTCCCCGGTGCCGCTGGTGAAGCGGAAGCGGCTGTAAACAGTGGATGAGACGAAAACCGCGGTCGGGAAGCTCAGCGTGTTGACGCCCGTCACCAACGGATGATCGGTAAAGATCACATCAGCGGGGTCGAAGACGCCGTTGCCGTCAAAGTCCACCCAGGCATTAAGGTAGCCGGGCTGCGAGGCCACCACTTGTATAGTTGCCGCAGAAAATGCCATTACCGGCGTCAAAAAGGTTACGCCATCCTCATCGTCTGGCACGCCATTCAGGTCATCGCCATTGGCGTTGATATTGGGCTGCCCGTCGGCTTCCGAGTCCACATGGCTGCCCAGGTACAAGCCAGGGATAATCACATGGCGCGGACCGTTGCTGGCAAAGAGCGTTGCATACGGCCCATCGGGCAGGTCGCCCCAATCGGACTGCACCAAGCCTGCATCCAACGTCTGGTCAGAATCAGCAGGTCCAAGGGTTACGACATGCGTCTGGCCAGTGATGGGGCTGGCATCGCTGTCTATGGTGTCATCGCTCCCCACATTCGGCACCGTGAAGCCATAGCCAACCGGGGGATCAAAGCGGACCACATAGGAACCAGCCGGCAAGCCAGGAAATTCATACCAGCCCGGATTGCCGGAGATGGGGTTGTTCTGGGTCGTGGTGGTAATGGCATTGCCACTGGCATCCAATACCGCATTGCCACTGCCATCCAACAGGCGGACGACTACCCCATTGACACCCGTGTTGCCATCATCCTGCAGGCCATTGCCATTGACGTCAAGCCAGACGTAATCGCCCAGCGAAGCCAAGACATAGTCCTCCATCTCGCCATTGGGAGCAAACCCCGTGGGCGTAGTAGCCTGGCCAGAGCCAGTCGTGAAGCGGAAGCGGCTGTACTCCACACCCGTGGCATTGGCTGGCACGAGGAAGGTAATGGCATTCGCTCCGGCAACAAGCGGAGTATCGAGCGCAATCTGCTCGCCCGCGTCGAAGGCGCCATTGCCATTGAAGTCAACCCAAGCATTGAGATAGCCAGCGGTGGAAGCAGTAACGGTGATCCTGGCGCTGCGCCCTGGGACCAACGGTGTGGCAAAGACAACGCCATCCTCATCGTCAGGGACGCCAGCAAGGTCATCACCTGTAGCAGCGAGATTTGGTTGGCCATCCGCTTCAGCGTCCACAAGGTTGCCCAGATAGACACCAGGCAGGATCACGTGGCGCGGGCCGTTGCTCGCCTGCAGCGTGGCATATGGCCCATCGGGCAGGTCGCCCCAATCAAGCTGATAGACGCCTGCATCCCACGTCCAATCGTTCTCGCCAATGGCCAGATTGGTCGTGGCAGTCTGTCCCGTGGCGGGATTGGCATCGCTGTCTACGGCGTCATCAGCGCCCTGATCCTGCAGTGTGAAGACATAGCCACTGGGCAGGGTAAAGACCAGGTAATAGTCGCCCGGCGGCAGATACTCAAACAGGTACAAACCATTGCCATCCGTCGTGGTTACACCAACCACTGCACCAAGGCTGGTGTACAGTGTGACAGTGATGCCCGGTACGCCGGGTTCGCCGATGTCCTGGATGCCATCCAGGTCATAGTCATACCAGACAAAGTTGCCCAGAGAGCCACCCGTGTAGGAGACGGCGCTGCTTTCCTCACGGTAGCGCGGATTGGTGGGCGCGTTGTCGCCATCGCGCTCGCCGGGCACTACGCCTGGCAGCGTGCTGCCCCAGATGGAAGCCGTGTTGGTGATGCGCACGCCAGTGCCAATACCGGCGTTCACCGTCGCCGTGAAGCGATAGGTGTAACTCACGCCAGGCGGTATCGCCGCCAGCGTCCAAGTAACCGTCGTCGGACCGGTGCCGCTCACACTGTCCGGAGCAGGTGTGCCCGGCAAAACCCCACCATAGGTCAATCCAGCGGGCAGGACATCCGTGATCACCACATCGTACGCGGTGCTGTTATAGGTCCCCGCCGCATTGGTGAATGCCAGGGTATATGTCACCACATCACCAGGAACAAGCGTGCCGGTGGGCGACACCCACTTGGCAATGCCCACATCCGGCTCTACAATCGTAGTGGTGACCACGTTCGAGCTTTGTGGACCAAAGACCGTACCCAGTTCATTCTGCCAAGTGAAACTCGCCTGGTCGGGCACATCTACCCCAGCCGTATTGGTCACCAAGTTGCGCACCGTGGCGGTGATGACCAGATAGGCTTGCTCGTTGAGCGGAATGGAAGTCCACGTAGCCGTGACGGTATTCCCCGCCACAAAAGCCTGGCCGCCATTGCCCGCCAAAGCAGACGCCCCATTCACCTGCAAGCGGCTGTTGACCACGTCTGTGACCCATACGTTATGCAACGTAGCAGTGATGGCTGGGCTGGGCACGGTGATGGTGTACACGATGCCCTGCCCAATGGTCGCTGTGATGTCACTCACCGCCTTTACAATCCCCACGGACGAAGTCGTGTAGTGCACCACATCGTCTGTCCCATCCACAAAGATGCGCTGGGTAGGCGTCAGGCCGACTTGGGGACCTAGCCCAGGCTGTGAATCGTAGTACGGTACGACCGCCGTGTTCGTCAACGCCATCCCCGCGCTGACCTCCGGCGAAACGACCGTGGAAACCGTCAGGGTGAAAGATTTGCTGCCGGTGGGGCTTACGATGGTGCCATTCAGCATGTCCACCTGCCAGGTGATCACGCCGGTCGCGCCAACGGAGGGGGCAACCACCACGCTCGGCGGCCCAGACCCCGCCGAACTGCTCAGCGCATAGCCCTGATAGACCACATCACTGGGCAGCACATCGCTGATCACGATGTCATACGCCGGCGTCTGGGTGCTGTTGACCACCCACAGGTAATAGGTAATGGGCGTTCCTGCACCAACAATGCCCCCCTCCGGTGGTTCTGTAGTCTTGGTGATAGCAAGCGTAGGCCGCCCAAAGTACGAATTCACGCCGGCGGTGCGTGTCAGGGCAGCCGTGCTCGTGAACTGCCCGCTATCAGCGAGATTCCAATCCAACTCCTGTGCGTTCCTACGGGACAGGCCTGTGCCTCCTACGCTTACTGTGCCGCCTGTTTGGCTGATACCGGTAAACTGGGCGGCAAAGGACACTACCACAGTCTGCGAGAGGGTGGTGCTGTTGGTAAAAGTATTCATCCACCATTCAATCGCCTCATAAGACGTACCGCCGGTGTAGGTGCCGACATTGGGGTTGGCACCCGTGGGATTGCCGCCAACTACATGGCTGTAGGGCACGTTCGGATTGGTATAATGGCTGGTATTCGGGTCCAGGCTGCCGGGCAGGCTGCCGCCGATGGAGAATGTGCCCGGCACATAATGCAAGCCCGGCTGCATGTTATCCCACTGATAGGGCCAATAGGCAACCAAGCCTGGTGGAACAGTATTCGTGATGGTGTAGGTAACCAAGTCGCCAATGCGCAGTTTGGCGCCAAGGGCACCGCTAGCACTAGTGGGCGTTACAGTCTTGGTTGTGCTCAGGCCGCGCATGCCCACGCCCAACTGCGTGGTCGTAGTATAGGTGCGCTCCTGGTAGGGCGGTGGATCGCCTTCCAACGAGGTGTACGTTACCGTAACATCGTTGGTAAGCGTCATGCCCGCTGGTGCGCCGACAATGCGCGCCGTGTAAGTGAGCACGGTGCTGGGCGCGGGCGGTGTAATGCCAATGCTGGCAATGGTCCACGTGATGCGCGTCGTGCTGTTTACGGTAGCGCTGATCCCACCCTGCCCTATGTCCTGCAACACCAAGTAAGAAGGCATGGTGTCCGTAACCACCACATCATAGGCAATAGAAGTACCGGTATTCGTGAGGCGGAGGGTGTAGGTGAGCAGAGCATTCCCATCCAGATTGCTCAGGCTGCCCGTCGAACTGCTGGCTGCTTTGCTGAGCTGTATCAAGGGCTCTACGATGTCCACCCGCGCCGTATCGGTATAACGATAGGTCTGCCCCGCGTCCACATAGGACATGAACAGCGCATTCGTGCGGCTCACCCCGCTCTGGTTGCTAGGGATGTTCTGGATAACCGCCGTGATGACGCCATCCACCGTGATCCAGCCTGGCAAATCACCCAAGTGCCAGACGACATCCCCGCTCTGCAACCAACCCGGCGTAACCGTCGGCGTGCTGGAAATGACCGTCACCGGTCCACCCTGGTTGCCATCGCCATCGTACGTATAGGTGATCACCGCGGAAACATAGCCCAAACCGGTCGGGAGCGTGTCCGTCAGGGTTACGTTCTGATACAGCGAATCTTCGCCTTCCGCAAAGGCGGTAAAGGTAAAGACAGCAAGACTGCCGATGGTGCCCGTCTGCACCGCCGGCCCCTTGTCAAAGCCCTTCAACAGGGTAACGTAGGAAGTATAGGCGGCGGTGGCATAGACGCAGCCGACGGCGCAGGCACCAGATGCCTCTACGCCATCGGTGTATTCTCCGGTGGCTAAAACCGTCGCCGTAACCACAGCGCTCCAGGCGCTGTTCGCTGGCAAAGTAAAGGACGGTGTCCAAGTAATAACGTTCCCTGCGATGAGCGGCGTATTGCTGCCACCGGGATAGCTGCCATTGCTCGCCTGGATCCCGCTGAAGCCACTGGCGAGCACATCTGTTACCAGGATATTGGGCGCATACGTATTGCTGGTGTTGGTCACGCGCACGGTCCAGGTGATGACCTGCCCGACATAGGCAATCTGAGTCGCGGGTATCTTGCGCACCGTCAAGGTTGGGTTGGCAACAGACACGTTGGTGCTGCCGCTGGCAGAATACGGGCCGGTGCCAACACAACTAGAGGCATCGTCATAGGATAGGCTGACGGTATTGAGCCCGCCAGGGGGCACTGTACAGCTTCCCGAAGCACTGTTATTAACCACGCGGAATGCCAGTGTGGTCTTACCAGAGGGCAGCGGCGTAGCTCCCCAGGACCAAACCGGGGCCGTCGTCCCAGGAGTTGGGTAAGTGGCTGGCGCTGTGCTGGCGAATAGCGTAGTGCTATACACATATCCTGAAGGCAGAGTATTCGTCAGCGTTACAGTGTACGCAGGAGGGCCATTGTTGGTCAAAGTAATCGTGATGACCCCGCCACATTGGTGCAGGGTGGATGGGGCGATGTCGGTAGTAATCGAGGGAGTGTCAAAATTGGGCCGTGTGCGCAAGACGGCTCGCGCCGTGACCTGCTGCCGACAGCCCGTCTCCGGGCAACCCCATGTGGCAGTCATAGCGTTGGTCGTATCGCTTTCTGTGCACTCACCAGCGTTCACCGTGGTGGTGATCCAAGCGTCCCAACTCCCCGTAGAGAAAGAGCCCAAATACCAAGTAATGACCTGCCCACTTTGATAATCTGGCGTAGGGCTAACCGCACTCAGGCTTACATTGGATGGCAACACATCAGTAACCACGGTCTGCAAAGCGGGGGTTTGGCTGGCATTGTCCAGCACCAGGTGCCACGCCACGGTTTCGCCTGGTTCAGCGTAGACGGTATTCGCCCAGGCTGAACCAGTTGTCACATTGCGCCCTTGTTTCTGTGCCGTCATCTGTGGCGCATCGGCGGACGTGGCAAAATAGCTGGCTGCCGTAGCATGGGGGGCATCGCAGACATCGCGATAACCGGCACGGATGGCGATGTTCCCGCCTTGGAAATCGCAGTCCACATAGACATCATAGCGCACCCAAACGGTCTGTTTGGGGTACAAGCGCGCCAAAGCAGGGATTTCGTTGTATGTCCAGACCAATGGGCCAAGCGGCGCCCCAGAGGGCTCCCCGCCGTTCACCCAGCCAGTCAATGGCGGCGTTGTGCCCGTGCCCGTTACGTACTGCGTGCTGTTGGGCACATAGCGCAGCCCACTGGGTAAGGTTTCGGTCAGCGTCGCGGTGTACACGCTCAGCAAACCGGCGTTGCGCACCGTGGCCGTGATGGTGCGCGTAACACAAGTGGGCATGGGCGTGCTGACCATGCTGGTATTGATCAAAATAGTCGGTGGCAATTCGACGTGGGAGTACTTTGGACCACCCGCCAGGCAAACCTGTCCCAGGCACCCCTGTACACCGGCAAAGACATTGTCCAAGTCATCGCACCCGATGACCTCCGCTGTCAGGGTAATGATATATTTCTCGCCAGACAGGAAGGTCAGGTTGCTCCAAGTCACCCCCTGGCTGGAAGTGATGGGGGTAGCGCCCGCGGCAGAGCCAGCGCTGGAAGTGATGACAGAATAGAGATAGCGCAGGTCAGCGCCCAAGACATCGGTCATGGTAACGCCATAGGCAGGACCGGCTCCTGAGTTGATGGCGGTCAGGGTCCAAGTTACGACATCATCCGTGGCGTAGACCAGTTCAGGGAACTTGTACAGAATCGGGCGCGGCTCGAGCACAAGCGGGGATTGGCTGGCACTGGCGGAACAAGTATCGTCATACACGTTGTCATCTGCGCAGAGGTTATCGTAGTAGGCGGTAGCCTGCAGCGAGCCAGTGGCATCGCAACGGCGCTGTACCCGCAACTGTACCGTAGCCGTGGTCGCTGTAGTGAAGGCATCGCTATAATGCCAGGTATAACTACTCGCATTCGTGGTGGTGAAGACGGGCGCCGCGCCGCCAAAGCCCAGGACATCGAGGATCTCATAGTCCCCGGTCGGGAAGCGCAAGCGTACATCATAAGCGGGTGTGCTGCCGCTACGGCTCAGGGTAATGAGCGGTGTATATACGCCACAAGCCGAGACGGTAGACGGGATACCACTAATGTTGACACTCACCTGGGGCTCGGCTACCTCGACCCACACTACTTCCTCAGAAATGCCGTCATCGCAACCCGCACACCAAAAGTTGCCGGTCACACCCAAGTTCAGATAAGACCAATCATAAAATTCCCCGCCCGAACAGGTAAAGTCATCGTTGACCGTGGCTTGGTAAACAATGACCATCGTGGCACCGGGGACAGTGATGCTACAGGTGGGCGAAATATTGCGGATGACCAGCGGCGCCGTGCTGCTCACTGTAAAGTTGGCGGGGCAAGATTGCGCACCGTTGCTGACATAGACAGAAGCGCTGCCATTCACGTAGGTCAGATGGCTCAACGTATCTGTAAAGACCATGCCTCCCCAGGATGGGACAACGGTGAACGAGGGCGCAAAGACATAGGTATTGGTAAAAGTGCGCGTAGTGCATGCTTCTCCGCTCAGAGGAGAGACTTCCTTGGAATGGGAGGAAAGCATTTCCTCGCACTGCACTGCGGTATCCACACTGTCCGAAGCGCTCACGGTGCAGTTCTGGCAATCGCTGCCGGAAGCCATCAAGGTGTTGTGCACGAATTGTCCGCAGCAGCCGCAGAGTTGGGGGCAGCTCCCTGTCGGGGTGAAAACGAGCGTGCGTGTCCAAGGGCTGGTCGTCGTAACCCAGGTGATGGTCACGCGGTCGGTGCCGGTGATCACTGTGCCGCCACCCGCATCTAACAAGGTATAGCCGCAGTTGGCTTGAAATACATCGGTGATATACACCGCGCTGGAAAGATTGGCTGAGATGACGCTCAGCGTATAGGTAAGTGGCTCGTTCCAGTAGACCTCTCTTGGGCCATTCTTAGTTACCGTGAGAGACGGAGTTAAGCCAGAAACTGCCCACGATCCCGTGCGTACGGGATAAAGGTGCGCGTTGTGGCACTCGTCGTAATAGGTTGGCTCATAAAGGAGCGATGCCCCCTGCCCAGCCATGTCACAGGGATCGGAAGGCAACGCGAGCGTAAAGGTGAGCGGGTAGCTGCTGGCGCCGGCAATGTTGGGAAGATGGAAAGCCCCGCTGCTGTATGATGCCCCCGGGGAAACAGCGACCACCACCAGCGGTGAGAAATCAACGGCAATGGTCGGGGTATAGGCTGTGCCATCGCCCAAGTTGTTGATGGGCATGGTATAAGTGCCACTGCCCGTACAATAATTGATGTTGATGGCTGGTGGAGTGAAATCGAGATGTGGCTCGCGGGTCTGTAAATCAATGCTGGCTTTCGCGCCGCGTTCCTGGCACACACTGGCGCCGCATCCCCAAGTGGCAGTAACCACGTTATCCAATCCCATACAAGCCACCACCCTGGCACTAACCGTAAACGACCTAGTCTCCCCCACCGGGATGCTGGCAAAAGAAGCGCTTGTCGCGCCAGCGACGTAAGACAGCCCGGCACCCAGCGTATCTGTTACCTGCACGTTCGAAACGCGTCCATAGCCCGTGTTTTCCACATACACGGTCCAGGTAACCACATCGCCGATCTTTGCCCAAATGACGGATGGTTCCTTGCGCACAGTAATGGCGCCGGGGAGGACGGTGAAATCTTTGTACCTAATAAAGGAATCGCCCTGGTCATCGGTTACCGTGGTTTGGTTCTGCCCAGACGGAGCACTACAGGTGGCATCGAAGACAAAGGCGCGGCTGGTGGATTGCCCTGGGGGGAGGGTGCCCAAGTTGACGCTGTAGCTAGTCGGGGAGAAACCAGAGGGCATGGTATCCGTAACGCGGACATTGGTCGCAGTAATGGTATCGGCGTTCGTGATGAACAGGGTGTAGGTTACCCGATCGCAGATCTCGATGGTTTCTGGGCCAACGAGAGTCAGTTGCAAATTCAGGTCCGGTGACTGGCTCCGGACATTGCCCTGTCCAGCCCCTGCCTGAGGGAGAACTGGCTGCTCCGACACGGAGACAAGCGCTGACTCAGGCTCTTGTGGCATGGCGAAGGACAAAGAACGGTTGGGTCCCACGCCTGGGGCGGGCTGCGAAGAAACAACACCAGAGAAGGTCAGAAAGAGGAGAAAAGCAGCGGTAAAGAAACCGAGCGCGAACCAGCCAAGCCGTTTATACCTGTGTGCAGACATCGTAACCTCCCCCATTTTGATGCCCTGTTTAGACCGCGTCCCAGATGCCAAAAGCCACGCTATTCAGTTTGGGGATGCATGATACTTTATCTTAACGAAAAATTCGGCTATGTCAAAATCAGCAGAAGATGTTGAAAAAGCCCTTCCAATGTCATGCTGAACGAAGTGAAGCATCTCGCAGTACTCGGGAAAATACGGCTAAAGTTACGCGAGACCCCTTCGTTACACTCAGGGCAGGCTCTTCGCTTCGCTCAGGGTGACAAAATTTTCAACACTCTCATGAGTCTATCCTTGTTAACCATAGTATAACTGATAAACATGAATAAAAGATGAAAATTCACCTTTGCAAGGTAAACTTTTGGTTAAAATCTTGCCTTCTCAGGCGCTATTGCCCACCAATCCATACCCGGAAGATCCGCACAGGAAGGACAGGCACTGGGTGCAGAGAGTTGCCTACCCCATCCCACTGGCTTCGCGCTCCAGTCCTGCACGGTCCACAATGGCGATCCGGCCGCGCTGGCGGCGGATGAGCCCCTCTGCAGCAAAGTCGCGCAAGGTACGCCCAACCATCTCGCGCACTGTGCCGATGTGTGTGGCAATCTCTTCCTGCGTCCATTGCCGTGGCGATGTTTTCTCATCCGCGTACTGCAGCAGGAAGCGCGCCAGGCGGCTGCGCACGGTGTACAAAGCCAGCGACTCAACCAGGTCGCTCAGGCGGCGCACTTCGCCTGCCAGGTACTGCAAAACGGCATGGGCTAGCTCGCCGTGCTCCTCGAGGATATGGCGACAATCCGCGCAAGCGATGCTATACAAGGTAGTAGGAGTAACCGCATCTACGGTAACCGGGCTAGGTTTACCGTCAAGCGCAGCGACCAGGTTCACGCATTCGCCTGGGCCGAGGTAAGCCAGCACCTGCTCACGGCCATGGGGCGACATGCGCCGGGTGCGCACCAGCCCATGGATGACAAAATAGGTCGCCTCACAGGGTTCGCCTTCCCAAACAATGGCTCGCCCAGGAGCCACAGCGATTTCACGGACATACGGCACGATGCGTTGCAAGACCGCTTTGTCCAGCCCAGAGAATAGAGGCAATTGGGATAAGGTGTGAATGCTCACCGTCATGGGGCAACTCAGTCCATTTGTGCCATGAGTCGGCTTCTGTACCACGCGATACAGTCGCCAGGCGTGCCCATCCCAAAGGGAGTTGTCCATTGGAGGGCGGCGTTGTCCAGCTGGATTGCTCGGACCTTACCGAGCCTCAGCCACATACGGGCTCCTCCGGCGGCAGAACAAATGCCTGCAAAACAGGGTACTGGAATCATAGGCCTTATTTACCCAGCAGGCGAATGATCAGATTCAGCAATATGGTCAATAGTAAACTGAGCAGGAGACAGGTAACAATGGGCGCGTAGCAACTGAAATTGCCACGGCGATAGGTGATGTCGCCGGGCAAGCGCCCCAGGAATGGCACCCGTCCCATCAGCACGAGGATCAAGCCAAGCAGGACAATCAGCCCGCCCAACATGAGCAGCATCTTGCCAAAATCAGTCAAGTCCATCATCCCAATCACCACTTATCCGCTTGATTTTCAGGCTAACCCTAGTATAGGGGATGTTGTCGCAGCGGTCAAGTACTTGGTGCGATGGGGTGTAGTTCACTTTTGGGGCAAGAAATGCCTTGCATAGCCTCAGGCGGATGAAAAGCAGCCAAGTCCGGACAAGGACAATCACTGTCAGCAGATTGGGGGAACGGATGGAACGGATTCGCTCCTCAAGTAGACGGGGCTATCTTATACCCAGCGTGCACTGTGGTCCACGCCGAGCGTGAGACTGCTCCAGGTGGACCACCCGCTGTCCACGCCAAACGTGAGAGCACCTGCTCTCCCATGGTCATTCTGAGCCGCGTAGCGGCGAAGAATCTCCCTCCGTTCCATGAGACCCCTCGGCCTCGCCTCAGGGTGACACAGGAGACCACACCTCACCCGGGCATGGGAGCCCAGGCGCAGTTGCCGCCAGGGAATCAATTCCCTGGCTGAAACGTGCAAGTCGGCTAAAGCCGACTGCTGATTGGCAGCAGCCCCCGTAGGGGCGAACCTTGTGTCCGCCCATGCACGTCTCTCCCGTTGTCATTCTGAGCCGCGTAGCGGCGAAGAATCTCCCTCCGTTCCATGAGACCCTTCGGCTTTGCCTCAGGGTGACACAGGAGACCACTTCGCCTGGGCATGGGAGCCCAGGCGCAAATGCCCATGCATTTTGACCCTTCCTCTCAGATGAGTTATACTATGCAACGACGGAACACGCAATACGCACTACGCAATACGCAACACGGAGGCACCATGCGCATCCAAGTCCTGCACCGATGGGACCTCTCCCCTGCTGAGGCCATCGCCGTGCAGCAAAACCTGCGCACAAAGGTCGTCACACGCAACGAAGTGGGGCAGGTACGCACCGTTGCGGGAGTAGATATCAGCACCGCTGGTGAGCGTGCGCACGCTGCCATCGTCGTGTTGCGCTTCCCCGACCTGCAGCCACTAGAAGCAGCCGAAGCCGATTTGCCCCTCACCTTCCCCTATATCCCTGGTCTGCTAGCTTTCCGCGAGGCGCCCGCCATTCTGGCTGCCATTGAGCGCCTGCAGACTGAGCCAGACCTTTTCCTGGTGGACGGGCAAGGGTTAGCCCATCCGCGGCGTATGGGCATTGCCTGCCACGTGGGGGTGGTCATTGACAAGCCCAGCATTGGCTGTGCCAAGTCGCTGCTGTGCGGCCATCATGGGATGGTAGGCCCGAAGGTGGGCGATTACAGTCCTATCGAGCATCAAGGCGAGGTCATTGGCGTAGCCCTGCGTACGAAAGAAGGGGTTAGCCCCGTCTATATTTCTGTAGGACATAAGGTAGATTTGCCTACAGCAATAGATTACGTCCTGCGCTGTCGCGGGGGCTACCGCATCCCGGAGCCAATCCGTTGGGCGCACCGCGTGGCTGGCGGGGAGCGCCTGCCCAAGCCTCAGCCACGCGCTGAACAAGGAACGCTTTTCTGATGGATGCACCACGAAGGCAAAGAGGCACATGTCTTGGGTACCGGTAATAGAGGAGCGTAGATGGCTTTTGAGCAAGAAATACAACAAGCGGCGGAAACCTTGGCTGCCAGCCACCACGCAGTAGCACTGACCGGCGCAGGGCACAGCACACCCTCTGGCATTCCCGATTTCCGCAGCCCAGGTTCTGGACTGTGGGAAGGGGTGGACCCGATGAAAGTGGCCTCCCTCTATGGCTTCCAGCGCAATCCCCAAGCCTTCTACGAGTGGATCCGCCCGCTGGCAAAGCAGATCATGGAGGCAAAGCCCAACCCAGCGCACTTTGCCCTGGCTGAACTGGAGCAAATGGGCGTGCTCCAGGTGGTCATCACCCAGAACATAGACGAACTGCATCAACGCGCCGGCTCCAAGCGCGTCCTGGAAGTGCACGGCAGTGTCCGCACGGCAACTTGCACGCGTTGCCACAAACAAGTATCTACGGCGGAGATGTGGCCGCTCTTCGTTGCCAGTGGGACAGTGCCGCACTGCCCTGCTTGTGGTGGACTGCTCAAGCCCGATGTGGTGCTTTTTGGCGAACTGCTGCCCCTCGATGTCATCTACGAAGCACAACAGGAGGCGGAGCACTGCGACGTCATGCTAGTCGCCGGGTCGTCGCTGGAAGTGTACCCGGCGGCAGAGTTGCCCAACCGCGCTGTCGAGCATGGCGCTAGATTGATCGTGGTCAACTACGCGCCGACGTATATGGATGGGCACGCCACTGTGGTCATCCACGAAGATGTCGCAGTAATACTGCCACAGATTGCAGCCAAGGTCAGGCAACTTAGAGAAAGACAGTGATGGAAGACGATGAGGAACCGAATAGGCAAGTAGCCACCTTAACGGCTGAAGCCGTTACTACAAACATCCGTCAGGCAACTTAGAGAAAGACAGTGATGGAAGACGATGAGGAACCGAATAGGCAAGTAGCCACCCTAACGGCTGAAGCCGTTACGACAAGCTTTTGTCAACGGCTGAAGCCGTTGCGACAAACATCTGCGAGATGCCCTGGTGTGAGGGCTGTTTCGCGGGGGATGGTGCTGGTCTTGGTGATCACGCTCTTGATGGGGCTCCTCCTCAGGACAGGGCAGACTGTCTGCGCCGAAAGCGGCGGTTTCCGTGGCCAGGTGATTGATGTGCTCAGCAAGCAGCCCATCCGCGGGGCGCTGGTCAAGGCGGGAGAGGCACAGGCGACCACGGATGCCGATGGCCGCTATCTGCTGCGGCTGGCTCCGGGGACATATGAAATCAGTGTGCAAGCGACAGGATACATCGGCATGTCCAAGAGCTACCAGACAGTGCGCAGCAATACGTACACCAACGTGGACTTTGCCATGGTGCTCGCTGCGCCTTCAGAGGCGCAACGTGTCGCCCTAGATGCCATCCTACGCCAGCCAGTCGAAACCAAGTTCACGGCGGAAGAGTTGACTGCGCTACAGATCAGTGGCTTTCAACCTTCCGGTGTGACGCGGTTGCCAGCCAGCATCCGCGTGCTGATGCCCGATAACACGGTCGTGGTCATGCCTCTGGATGAATATGTCAAGGGCGTGCTGCCCAAGGAAATGCCGCCCTACTGGCCCATGGAGGCTTTGAAAGCGCAGGCAGTGGCGGCACGCTGCTATGCCGCTGCCGGGCCGCGCCATGCCGCGCTCGGGGCAGATGTGTGCACCACGGTACATTGCCAGGTATGGAGCCCGGTGCACTATGAGACGACAGACCGCGCCGTGGACAGCACGCACAACGTAGCCCTCACCTATGCCGGCAACGTCATCCGCGCCTTTTTCTTCGCGCGCTGCAATGGCCGCACGCGCAGTGCGCTGGAAGTGTGGGGCACCAACGTGCCATACTGTCAGAGCGTGTCTTGTCCCTGTGGCTCCACCACCTCCCTAGGGCACGGGGTGGGCATGTGTCAGGAAGGGGCGCGCGTCTTGGCACAGAACGGCCGCAGTTACACCGACATCCTGCTGCATTACTACTCCAATGTCCAGATCACAGCACTGCCACCCCATGTCCTAAAAGAGGGCCGTGTCTGGCCAGAAACAGGGGATACCACCACCATGTTCCACTATGAGGTGCAGTACGAGGGCAATGACCCGCCTATCGCCGCTTATGTCTACATTGACGGCCAGGCGTATCACATGAGCGTGGTAACCCCCACCGTGTCCGGCGGAGGCACATACCGCTACAGCACCTTGTTGCCCGCCGGGGAGCACAACTATGCCTTCCACTTCGAGGATGGCTACAACCCCGCGGTGGATTTCCCCGCCTCCGGCACACTTAGCGGGCCTACGGTGCGCCAATCCGAGGGACCAACCCCCACTGCCAAGCCTTCGTCGCTCGGTACAGAAGCCGTGCAATGGGTGCAGACCACGCAAACTGATTTCAGCGGGGGCACTTTCCAAGATGCCATTGTAACTCGCGAGGGCGATGGGGAAATCACGCTGTCCCCGGATCGCACCTTGGGCTTTTACACCTCAACGGTCAAACTGGCACCGATTGACTTTGTGGCGGTTGGCTCCTTCTGGCAGGCTACTATACCTGCGGGGACCGCTATTACCGTTGCCTTGCGCAGCAGTCCGGATGGCAAGGCGTGGTCCGATTGGGTCGTGGTCCCACCCATGGATGCTGAGCGCGAGGAGTCACGCCTGTCCTACGGCGAACTGCTCTATTTGCGTGGCCCCTACGTGCAATATCGCCTGACCCTGGCTAGCAAGAAGGCAGGAGTTAGCCCGGTATTGTCCGCGCTCACGCTGGTCTTGATTGATTCCCGGCGCGGCAACACCGCTGAACAGGCACAAGCCATCGCCGCGGCCGTTTCCCCGCCCACCGCACCGGTCATCATCCCCCGTTCTGCCTGGGGTGCCGACGAGAGGTTGATGACCTGGCCGCCGGAATACCGCACGGTGCGCAAATTCGTTATCCATCACACCGCCACGCCCAACGGCGATCTAGACCCCGCTGCCACCGTGCGTGCCATTTACTATTACCATGCCGTAACCCGCGGCTGGGGCGACATCGGCTATAACTACCTCATTGACACCCAAGGCCGTATTTATGAAGGAAGGTATGGCGGGGAAGGTGTCGTCGGCGGGCATGCCAAACAGTATGCCTGGGGATCCATCGGTGTATCGCTCATCGGCAATTACGATGAGGTAGCCATGACGGCTGCCATGGAACGCTCCTTGGTTGAATTGATCGCCTGGAAAGGCAACCTGCACTTTGTCCATCCTACCGAGCGCGGCTTCTTCATTGACTGCGACCTGCCCAATATCTTTGCCCACCGCGATGTCGCAGAGACTACGTGCCCAGGCCGCTACGCCTATGCCCGGATGCAAGCCATCCGCGAGGCAGTCCTTGCGCGGATGAGGGAAATCCCTCCCAATGTGCGCATAGATGTACCCCTTGCTGAATCCCGCATCGGCGGCGTGGTCAACTGTCTGACCACAGCCAGCCCGGCGGTCACGCAGGTTACCTTCTATGTGGATGGCGCAGCGAGCGCCACTGACAGCACTGCGCCATTCTCCTGGAAATGGAACACTAGTAAGGTGATGGACGGGCTGCATCGCCTGCAAGTGGAAGCACGCACCGCCCTGGACCTGCGTGCGGAGCAAACCGTAACGGTAACAGTGGACAACACACCCCCTACCGGCACCTTGAGCGCGCCTGCTTTCAGCAATGTGCCCACCGTTACCCTGACGACCTGGGCTGACAGCGCTGCCTGGATACTGCTCAGCAATGGCTGGCAATGGGAAGGAGAAGACCTGAACCACCAGAGCGGGAGCCTGGTCAGCGACACAGCGGCAGGAAACGGCTGGGCTTGGATGGGGCACGCCGGAAGCGACCCAGCCGGCTGGTGGTACGGGCCCTATTTCCGCGCCTTGCCCACGGGACATAGTTACCGCGTCTACTACCGGCTGAAAGCGAATGGCTACAGCGCCTCTACGGACATTGCCACACTGGATGTAACAGACAATTTTGGCACCAATACCTATGTCAGCCAGGTGCTGCTGGGGGAAGACCTCATGGGCACCGGCTACCAGGAGCCCTACCTGAATTTCAGTTACTATCAGCGCGATGAGTATGGCCTCGAATTCCGCGTCTTTTTCACGGGCCAGAGCAACCTGTACCTAGACCGCATCTCCGTCTTCCGTGCCCCCATTCCATACGCCCAAAGCGTGCCGTGGATACTGCCCCCAGGCGATGGGCGCAAAGAGGTACAAGTACGCTATCTAGATGCAGCAGGCAACCCTTCGGCGATGGTCTCGACGACTGTGGTATTGGATACCCAGGCACCGCAATGGCTGGGGTGGGACGGGGTCTCTGCGCAGGTGCGCGATACCCTCTCGGGGCTGCACGTCAGCAGTGCGCAATACGCCACCTCTTGGGATGGCGGAGCCAATTGGGGCGTGTGGCAAGCGGCATCTCTCACGGCTACAGAGGGCACTACTGCTGTGGTCTCCATCAGCGCTCCGGCGGATGGGGCAACGATGGTGCGTTTCCGCATTGCTGACCGCGCTGGCAACCTGGCGGTGAGCCCAGCCTATGCGCTTCCCACACCCACATCAACCCCCACACCCACTCCTACGTCGGTTCCTACCGCAACGGGCACGTCCACGCCCACCCCTACCGCCACTCAGACGGCTACCGCCACGCCAGTGCCCACAGTGACCAGCACGCCTACTGCCACACCCACGGAAACTCCTACCCCCACGGTTACCGCTACACCCACCGTTACCGCCACCCCGCTGCCGCCTACGCCTGAGCTTGGCGCAATCCGCGGGCGCGTGACCTTACAAGGGCGCACGGCGCATGGCGGCGTAACCGTGAGCATCACGGGCGGTGCGGCTACGTCCTCAGCCGCCGATGGCAGTTATCTCCTGGCAGAAGTGCCTGCCGGGGTTTACACCGTAACCCTGCGCATGCCTGGCTATGTGGAAACCCATCGCAGTGGCGTTGTGGTCCAACCCGGTGCCATAACCGAGTTGTCCGATGCCCTGCTCTACGGCGGGGATGCCAACGGCGACTGCACGGTCAACCTGTCCGACGTGGTGATCGTCAGCGTGAACTATCGCCGCAGTCCACCTCCAGACCCCCGTGCCGACATCAATGGCGATGGCGTGGTGGACCTCTTTGACCTGCTACTGGTGTCCATCAACTTGGGCAAGAGATGCCCGGGTCCGTGGTGAAGGCTACGAGACCTGTCAGGTCTGGGGTGATTATGGCACAATATTGGACTGTTGTCAATGCAAAGGGCTAGAGAGTGTTGAAAAAGCCCTTTCAATGTCATGCTGAACGAAGTGAAGCATCTCACGGTACTTGGGAAAATACGGCTAAAGTTACGCGAGACCCTTCGCTTTGCTCAGGGTGACAGGATTTTCAACACTCTCAGGGCTAGAGGGGGTGTAGTTCAACTTCGGGGCAAGAAATGCCTTGCACAGCCCCAGGCGGATGAAAAGCAGCCAAGTCTGGACAACAACAATCACTGTCAGCAGATTGGGGGAACGGATTGAACGGATTCGCTCCTCAAGTAGACGGGGCTATTTCTTACCTGGCGTGGACTGTGGTCCACGCCGAGCGTGAGACTGCTCCAGGTGGACCACCCGCCGTCTACGCCAAACGTGAGAGCACCTGCTCTCCCATTGTCATTCTGAGCCGCGTAGCGGCGAAGAATCTCCCTCAGTTCCATGAGACCCCTTCGTTGTACTCAGGGCAGGCTCTTCGGCTTCGCCTCAGGGTGACACAGGAGACCACCTCGCCCGGGCATGGGAGCCCAGACGCAGATGCCATCGCAGCGGCGGCTTCCATGTCGCCGTAGATTGGGCAGGGGAGCGCGGTCTGCTGGAGCGGATCCTGTACGGCTCATGTCCCAGCATCAGGTGCTGCATTTGCTGAAACGAGCGTTTTGACTTACAATGGTCGTGAGAAATCCCATGCCAGTAGAACAAAGTCCCTATCCGAAGATGAGCCGCGCTGCGGTGTGCCTCTTGCTCGGTGCCTTGCTGGTGGCTATGCTTGGCTTCCCCGTCGCCAATGCGCAGCAGCAGTCGCCGCTTCCTGACACGCAAGTGGAGGAGTATAGGCTATACCTACCTGTACTGTCTCGAAATAGCACATCGTTCAAGGTGTTCCTCTCCCTATTGAGCACGCCTTTACAGGGGGGCTCAGCACAGCGTTCGGAACGGCGTTCGAACGTGCGTCTCATGCAACAGCGGATTGGCTTTGTGCAGCGCGTGGGCGAAAACCTGCAACTGGATGGCAAGCCGTACACGTTCATCGGAACGAATGTCTCCTACTTAGCGGGGCCCTTCTTCCCGGAAGAAAAGGTGGAGGAGATTATTGCCTATCTGGCTGAAAATGGCGTACAGGTGATCCGCGTGTGGGTCGAACCGTGGTGCGATTTGGAGCGTGTGGTGCGCCTGGTTGACCTTGTGGGTAAGTACAACGTCCGCCTCATCCTGACCCTGCAGGACTTTTTCGGTCACAAGGATGGCTGGTGGTTCAAAGGCAAAGTGGAGAGTGTGGACCTGCCGCATATCCGCAACATCGTCCCACTATTTGCCAACCGCCCTGAAATACTGATGTGGGAGTTGATGAACGAACCCACCTGTCCAGCGGAGGATGCCAACAAGAGTTGCTGGGATGCATTTGTTCGCTGGGCTGCGGTCGCCTCCAGTGAAATCAAGCGCCTGGACCCGAATCACCTCGTCTCGGTGGGCACTCAACGCGCGGGCTTTGACGAGGATGCTATAGAAGCATTCCGGCGCGTGCACGCGCTGGACACGATTGACATCGTGAGCGTGCACTGTGGAGTGGATAGCTTGCCCGAGAAGGAGTTGGCTATTGCCCATGAGTTGGGCAAACCCATCTACTTCGGAGAGGTAGCCAAGCGCGGCTTGGATGAAAGTTGCCAGCCGCTGTCCAATGAAGCACTCCAGCAACGAGCGGAAGCCATCGCACGGAGCATCTCCAGGAGCAGAGAAGCCGGTGTGGACGGCTACCTGCTTTGGCAGTATGCCTATGGTGGCGTGGACATGGGCGGCCACAAAGAGTACTTCTGTGGCGTGTACGACTACTTTGCCGATGACCCAGCGTGGCAGGTTATCCGCTCTGCAACATCTCCTCCAACCAAGTAGCCATGCGCTCTAGTATCTCCAGTACCTGCTGTGCTTCTTCTTCCTGTATGGTCAGCGGCGGCAGGAACTGGCTCACCGATTGGTCGTGGTTGGCGTAAATCAGCAACAAACCGTGCTGGAAGCCAGCCAGGGTCATCATGGGCCCGCACATTTCGTTCGCCCATTTCAGCCCCATCATCATGCCACGCTGGCGGACCTCCACCAGCACGGGATGCCTCTGTTTCAACGCTGCCAAGCCCTCGCGGAAAAACGCCGCCATTCGGCGCACATGCTCCAGAAAACCTGGCTCTTGCAGGATGTTCAGTACCTCCAGCGCCACATAACAGCCCACCTCTGCGCCGCCCGTGGTGGAAATGTGGATAAAGGGGTTTTCGCGCAGAAAAGAGTCGAGGGGATCGCGGTAGATGGTGGCGGACATGGGATAGATGCCGCCTGAAAGCCCCTTGGCAGTGACGAGGATGTCCGGAACCACACCGTACGTATCAATGCCCCACACTGCACCACAGCGGCCCAAGCCGGTTTGCACTTCATCTATGATCATCACTGCCCCGTAGCGATCGCACAACGCGCGTACGCCAGCATAGAAATCCTCCGGTGGGATGACCATGCCCAGCGTGGCGGGGATGGTCTCAAAGATGACCGCCGCCGTTTCCCCATCCATCGCCGCTTCCAGCGCTGCCAGGTCCCCGAAGGGCACCTGCACAAAGCCCGGCGCGAGCGGTTCAAACGGCTTGCGGTATTGCTCATCGCCTGCCGCTAGCGCCAAGCCAGTGTGGCCATGAAAGCCGCCTTTGGCTGAAATGACCTTGGGCCGGCCGGTGTAGCCACGCGCCAGTTTGATCGCCAGGTCTATCGCTTCCCCACCCCCTACGCCAAAGACCACCCGCTTGAGATCAGCGGGGCACATTGCTGCCAGGCGCTCTGCCAGCAAAGCGCGGTGCTCGCTGATGAAATGGTGGTTGCCGATGTCCAACTCCTGTAATGCTCGCTGCAAGGCAGCAATGATCCTGGGATGGCGATGCCCTAGGTTGAAAACGCCGCCATTGCAGTGGCAGTCAATCAGCCTCTTTTGCCCGCTGACATCCCAGACATAGACGCCTTCCCGTTTGCCAAAGACAAAATCAATGCCTACTCTGGAGAAGAATTCTACCTTGCCACGGGAAACGTGACGGGAGAACCTCTCGATGATGGCTTCTTTGCTATCTTGAGCCACGAGCGACATGATGACCTCCTTTAAGCACGTGTTAGCGCTGAAGCGCTCACTACGAACGAGGCTCGCAGTGGGCACCCTTCGCCTGCGCTCAGGGCAATCTTCAGTGCGCATGAGCGCTAAAGCGCTCACTACAAACCTATAGGCGCTAAAGCGCTTACTACAAACCTATGAGCGCTGAAGCGCTCACTACAAACCTATAGACGCTAAAGCGCTCATGACAAACCTTACCTTTGGATCTTCTCAGGCAAGATGTAGGGATATTCCCGGCGCAGGATGCGAGTACGTAGAAAGCGATCCACTTTGCGCGCTGAAAGGTAGAGCGACCAAATCTGGGCATCTTCGCGATAGTATGCACGCACCTCTTTTTCCCAAATGGGCGGTACGCCGAGATGCGGTGCCTCTTGGCTGAACACTTCGTTCACAACTGCCACTAGGTCGGGAACCAAATCCGGGCGCTGCTCTTTGTAGAAATTCGCCACCAAATCTACAGCGACGCGGTGGAAATCATAGTAGCGGTTCACCACGTCTTCCAGGAACAACAAACGCAGCGCCCAGGCGAGAAAGGGAGGAGCGCTGCGCAAGAACAGTTCAGGATTCAGTTGCTCCATGCCCTGAACGCGGAAGAGGGGCGTGCTCGTATCCATATAATCGAGGCGGGTGCCTTCATCCAGGTGCGGATGCTCCGGGTCAAAGCCTGCAATAGCCCAGTTCGAGATCTGCCCATCAATGCCCACCTGCCAATAGCCCTGACGACGGTTGAACTCCCACACTTTGCACAGTTCCTGGAGCACACGACGCACCAGGAGCAATATATCCTGGCGGGGCAGCAGATGGATGGCGCGGTTGCCCACGGATAACGCGGGCAACTCCTGCTGCACGATGTAGAAAATAGGACGCCCCGTATCGGTGAGGAAAGCGGCGTACCCGTGAGGCGGGAGAGAAAGGCCAATCTCCTCCTCCAGTAAGCGGTTGTACTCCTCATACGTGGCGCGGTATTTCCCCATCTCCTCTTCGGTGTGGAAAATGGGCAAGCGCTTGAACGCTAAGCCGCACATTCCCTCCACCTCAATGGCGAAGACTGTGCTGATTTCACCATACCCCAGCACGCGCGCCGGCACACGGCTGCGCTCAGGATGCCGTGGGTCCAAGCCCCGTTCGAACTCGCGCAGAAGGTCCACATCAACCTCTATCCTTTTCATGCTCACCTCCCCACGCTTTAGCGCCGGGCGTAAAATGCCTTGATACGCACTCCAGTCTCCTTTTCCCCACGCTGTGCGATGTCCTCCAGTTTTTGCGGAGGGACCAGGAGGAGTTGGGCATGGGGGACAGGACGGTCAATAGAATAGATGTGCACTTCTTTGGGCTGGATACGTGCCAAAAGTTGGAAGTAGGCTTCCAGTTCTCCTTCCTTTATGTTCGAGGGTGAGCCATCAACCAGCATCGTCTGGATGTTGATGTCCCGCAAGGAGGAGAGCTGCGCTACCACCTCGGCAAGGGAAACCCCTTTGGCAGGGCGGTTGATAGCGCGGAATGTCTCCTCGGTTCCCGCATCCAGTTTGAACAGGGGGAAATCTATCTTGGAGATGCTCTCCCGTACCTCAGCGCGCATCAAGCCAGTGGAATTGGACAGTAGTGCAATCTTGACTTCGGGGCGGTAGGTATTGCGAATACGCACCACCTCATCCACCAGTTCCGCGAACTGCGGATAGAGGGTCGGTTCCCCATTGCCGGAGAAGGTGAGGTAATGGAAATCGAGCGCCGAACGGGCTGCGATCTCAATACGCTTCACCACTTGCTGGAGAGGCGGCAAGTCCTCTGCAAATGGGCTTGCATCAAAGGTGTGCCTTTTTGTCCAACCGTAATGGCAGTACACACAATTAAAGGAGCAGAGTTTGTAGGCTCCAGGCATGAGGTTAATGCCCAGAGACTTGCCCAATCTCCGGGAGTTCACGGGGCCATAGAGGATGTCCACTTGCAAGGGAAGAAGCATCGCGGCCTCCCCGGGGAATCCAACCGTTCTCCAACTGGCTGACATGCAAAGCCAAGTCTACATTCTCGTTCCAACAAATTGTAGCAAGGGAAGCAATTTTATCCAAATCGCAGGCAAGGCGGCATTGACAATGGGGTGTAGTTCAGTTTGGGGGCAGAATATGGATAAGCGTGGACGGCAGACTGTGGTCCGCCTGGAGCAGGATGGATTAGACCTGTCAGGTCTGTCTTCAAGATCCCTGGAGCGTGGACGGCGGCGTTTGCCATTGAGCCTGCCAGGGATTGAAATCCCTGGCTGAAACAGTAAGCCCCCTGAAGGGGGCTCCTGCCAATCACCAGTCGGCTTTAGCCGACTTGCACGTTTCAGCCAGGGAATTGATTCCCTGGCGGCATCTGGGCCTGGGCTCCCATGCCCAGGTGAGGTGGTCTCCTGTGTTACCTGAGGCGAAGCCGAGGGGTCTCATGGAACTGAGGGAGATTCTTCGCCGCTACGCGGCTCAGAATGACCATGGGAGAGCAGGTGCTCTCACGTTTGGCGTAGACGGCGGGTGGTCCACCTGGAGCAGTCTCACGCTCGGCGTGGACCACAGTCCACGCTGGATATAAGATAGCCTCGTCTACTTGAGGAGCGAATCCGTTCAATCCGTTCCCCAAATCTGCTGACAGTGATTGTTCTTGTCCAGACTTGGCTGCTTTTCATCCGCCTGGGGCTGTGCAAGGCATTTCTTGCCCCGAAGTTGAACTACACTCTTGACAATTGCGCAAGGTTGACTAGGCAGCCGCTTTGTGCTATACTGCGATAGACAGGCATCAAGGCAGGCAATATGGATGGTGTAGTACTAGTACTCAATCAGGATTACGAACCGCTCAACGTCTGCAATCTGCGTCGCGCCATGGTGATGATCCTGGGCGGCAAAGCAGAAATCCTGGAGAACGGGCGCGGCTTTATCCGTTCGGTCAATGGCGCCTGGCCGGTGCCTTCCGTGATCCGCCTGGAGTATCAAGTGCGGCGTCCGCTGCCGCGCGTGCGTCTGTGCCGTAAAGAGATCTTCCGCCGTGACAACTATACCTGTCAGTACTGTGGGCGACAGACGCATAACCTGACCATGGACCATGTCGTACCCCGCCATCGTGGTGGCCAACATGTCTGGGAGAACCTGGTGAGTGCTTGCCCGACTTGCAACCGCCGCAAGGGCGGTAAGACCCTGGAGCAGGCACATATGCGCCTGCTTCGTCAGCCATTCGAACCACGACCCACCGGAAGGTATTTGTTCCAGGCTTATCTGGAGCAAAACAAGGAATGGGAGAAATTCCTGCAAGGTTGGTGGGAATAAAGAAACCAGGTTTCTGAGAGAAACCTGGTTTCTTTGTCAAAGGGGGAAACTCAGTGTTTCCCTAAAAGTTCCATGATGCGGGCATAGCCTCGCTCAATCAAATCAGCCAACTCGGCTGCGGTGCGGCGGTATTCGAAGAGTGAGCCGCCGTACGGATCCTGAATGTCGTAAGGTTCGCCAGCCATTGCGCTGAGCAGGTAGACCTTGCCAACGCTGTTCGGAAACTCGCGGGTGATAATCTCGGCGTGGCGCTTGGTCATCACGAGGATCAAATCTGCTTCGTCCACATCTGCTTGTGTCAAGTTGCGCCCACGGTGAGCGCTGATGTCCAATCCATGCTCAGCCATCACCTGCAAGGCATAGGCACTGGCTGGCTGGTCCTCCAACGCCCAGATGCCGGCTGAGCGCACCCGCACGCGTCCGTCCATTTTCTCGCGGACCAATTTGTCATAGAGGAACCCTGCTGCCATCGGTGAGCGGCAGACGTTGCCAGTGCAGACAAAAAGGACTGTTTTCTTCTTCGTGGGCATTGCCAATGCACTCCTCTATCGTCATCCCCGGGCATGAAGATAGGGGTCGGGTAACCCGACCCCTATCGCTGCCGCTAGGCGAGTTCGGGTTGCAACAAGCCATAGTTGCCGTCTTTGCGACGGTAGAGCACGTTCATTGAACCGGTATCAGGATTGTAGAAGATAAAAAAGTCGTGACCGAGCAATTCCATCTGCTCGATAGCTTCTTCTTCATCCATCGGCGTTACGCTAAAGCGTTTGACGCGCACAATACGGGGCGGAAGTTCTTCCGCCTGTTCCTCAGACGAGGCGGCAGCGGCAGCGCGAGCGCGCTCCCGTATGCGCATCGGGCGTTCTTTGTAGCGTTTGATTTGGCGCTGTAACTTGTCGCGGACGGCATCAATTGCGGCAAGCATATCGGAGCTTCTTTCCTCGGCACGGAGGATGGTGCTGTTGCTGCGGAGGGTAACCTGCACAACTTGACGGTCCTGGTTGCTTTTGGCTTTCTCTACGGAAAGCTCGACACGGGCTTCATCAATCGTGGGGAGATAACGGTCCAGTTTGCCGATTTTCTTTTGCACGTACTTCTTGAGGGCTTCGCTGACCTCCATGTTCTTACCCTTGATAATCAGCTGCATCATGCTCTGCTCCTTTCTCGGTTTGTGTGTACAAACAAATGAAAAGGAATAGTGCTGGGCCATGGAGCGCTAGTAGCAACGTGCAGAAGGAAGACAATCGGTTCATGGTATCTTTATTTTACACCTTTTTTGCAGAATTGTCAATGTCGGCGATGCGGGAGGGTGTAGTTCAACTTCGGGGCAAGAAATGCCTTGCACAGCCCCAGGCGGATGAAAAGCAGCCAAGTCTAGCCAAGAACCAAATCACTGTCAGCAAACTGGGGGAACGGATTGAACGGATTCGCTACCCAAGTAGACGGGGCTATCTTATACCCAGCGTGGACTGTGGTCCACGCCAAGCGTGAGACTGTTCCAGGTGGACCACCCGCTGTCCACGCCAAACGTGAGAGCACCTGCTCTCCCATGGTCATTCTGAGCCGCGTAGCGGCGAAGAATCTCCCTCAGTTCCATGAGACCCCTTCGTTGTACTCAGGGCAGGCCCCTCGGCTTCGCCTCAGGGTGACACAGGAGACCACCTCACCTGGGCATGGGAGCCAGGCGCAGATGCCGCCAGGGAATCAATTCCCTGGCTGGCTCAAGGACAAACGCCGCCGTCCACACCAACTGCACTACACCCCATGCACGCTCTGGATTTGCATTCCCTCCCGGTTTTGTGGTACAATGTTATTAATAGGCCCTTTTGTTTGTTCCTTATGATTCAGGAAAGTTGGACATGTCCCAGACCACCGTTGCGGTCATTATCCCCGCATATCGCGGAAACGAGGACTTGCGGCGATGCCTGGCCAGCGTAAGTCAGGCCAGGCCACCACCAGATGAATGGATCGTCGTGCTCGATGGCGGCGATGAAGCCGCCAAAGAAATAGCGCTGGCTCTGGGTGCCCAAGTGGCCCAGACCCCTACGCGAGGCGGGCCAGCAAAAGCGCGCAATTTCGGCGCACGCCTAGCCAAAAGCGATATTCTCCTTTTTGTGGATGCTGACGTCATTATTCCTCCGGATGCCATTGCCCAGGTATTGGATGCTTTTCAATGTGAACCAGAACTGGTGGGCGTTTTCGGCTCCTATGATGATGCTCCAGGCCAACCCAATTTCCTCTCACAGTACAAGAATTTGCTCCACCATTATGTGCATCAAACATCGCAAGAGGAAGCCTCCACATTCTGGACGGGCTGCGGAGCTATTCGTCGCGATATTTTCCTCGCGATGGGTGGCTTTGCTGAGCACTACCGCCAACCCTCTATTGAGGACATCGAGCTGGGCTACCGCCTCAAACAGGCCGGTTACCGCATCCGACTGCGCAAATCACTGCAAGCAAAACACCTCAAGCGATGGGATTCTGTCTCGCTGCTCCAATCCGACTTTTTCGCCCGCGCCTTGCCTTGGAGTGCGCTCATTCTGCAAAGCCGCGGTTTTATCAATGATTTGAACGTCAACATCACCAGTCGCATTTCCGTGGTGCTGACTTATGCGCTGCTGGCATCCGCGATTGTCGCATGGCGTTGGCCGGCGCTCTGGATCGCAACCTTGTGCTGCGCTATAGCGCTCTTGGCATTGAATGCATCCCTTTATCGCTTTTTCTGGCGCAAACGCGGCTTGCTCTTTGCTTTGGCTGCCATCCCTTGGCATTGGCTTTATTATCTGTACAGTGGCTTGGCTTTTGCCCTCGCCCTCATCTATCACTGGATGCCCAGGCGACACAACGAGAAGCAAGCATCTGAGACAAAGGTGCCCCTAAAAGAGGAGGAAACGCCACGTTGACATCCAACCATGTCCCTGTGGTGATCATTGGTGCTGGGCCAGCCGGGCTGACGGCTGCCTATGAACTCGCCATGCACAATATCCACCCCCTGGTGCTTGAAAAAGCAGACAAGGTAGGGGGAATCGCGCGCACCGAGGTCTACAAGGGATACCACTTTGACATCGGCGGCCATCGCTTTTTCACCAAAATCCCCACGGTACAACAGCTTTGGGAGCAAATGCTTGGCCCAGATTTCCACAGGGTACATCGCCTATCACGCATCTATTACCGCGGTCACTTTTTCTATTACCCTCTGAACCTATGGAACACATTGTCCAATCTGGGTCTGTGGGAAAGCGTATGGATTCTGCTCAGTTATATCAAGGCACGGCTGTTGCCTGCCAAGCCCGAGGATAACTTTGAGCGGTGGGTGAGCAACCGCTTTGGCTGGCGCCTCTATCAGACCTTTTTCCAGACATACACGGAGAAAGTATGGGGCATCCCCTGCCATGAAATCCAGGCAGAATGGGCGGCACAGCGTATCCATGGGCTTTCGCTCACTACGGCGGTGCTGAGCGCCCTCTTCGGTACGGAAAACGCTAAATCGCTCATCCACGAATTCTACTATCCGACGCAGGGACCAGGGATGATGTGGCAACGCTTTGCAGAAGCGGTAGTAAGCAAAGGTGGCCAGGTCTGGCTCCAAGCAGAAGTGGTAGCACTGCAGCGCGATGACCAGCGCGTCAACGCCGTCCTCGTGAACCACGAAGGTAAGGAGGTGCGGATCACCGTTGATCAGGTCATCTCCAGCATGCCTTTGAGAGAGCTGGTGGCTGCATTTGATCCACCCCCACCCGATGTCGTGCGCGAGGCGGCGCAAGGACTCCACTACCGGGACTTTATCCTGGTCGGACTCATCCTGAATTGCCCCAATCCTTTCCCTGATAACTGGCTCTACATCCATAGCCCAGAGGTTCAGGTGGGGCGCATTCAAAACTTCCGCAACTGGAGCCAGATGATGGTGCCAGACGCCCACAAAACAAGCCTGGGTTTGGAGTACTTCTGCAACGAAGGCGATGCTCTCTGGAGCATGCCCGACCAGGAATTGGTGGCATTGGCTGCCCGCGAATTGAACAGCATCGGCCTGGCTAGTGCAGCGGATGTCGAGGAGGGAGTTGTCTTCCGCCAGAGGAAAGCCTACCCGGTCTACGACCGGGATTATCGCGTAAACCTGGCGGCTATCCGTGGTTTTTTAGCCACAGTGACCAACCTGCAGACCATTGGGCGCAATGGCATGCATCGCTACAACAATATGGACCATTCCATGCTCACGGGCATGCTGGCAGCGAGGAATGTGCTGGGAGAGCAACACGACTTATGGAAAGTGAACACGGAACAAGAGTATTACGAATAGCGAGCACGATAGGTCACCTCTCAAGCCGTGCATTGGCACGGACTATCCGCGCAAAGCGTGCATCATCGCTGGGGACTTTTCATCTGTTAGCCGCGAGGGCTTTCCTAGAATCGTCCAGGGCAATCCCCACAGAAAGCTGCAGCCTGTGGATTCCATTTGATAGCCAGTCAATGAACCCCTGACATTTATTAAGGAAAGAAAAATGCAAGACCACCACGCCCCTGGAGTTTCCACAGGGGGGAAAATCAAGAATGCACCGAGGATTGAGACCGATTATGCCCGTGCGACGGCCATTGGAACCTTGCAACTCACCGCGGCCGAAAGCCTGGGCTTGCTGCTGGGCTTTGGCATCTCCTTTATCCTCACGCGCCGGCTGGGCCCTGAACTCTATGGATTGTACAGCGTAGCCGTAGCAGTCGTCCTATGGATTGAGCTCAGTACCCACTATATGTTCCACCAAGCCACCATCAAATTCCTAGCCGAGGCTTCCGATTGGGAGGAAACCGCCTCAGCCTTGATACAAGCCGCGCTGGTCGTTGGCATTGCGGCGGCTGCCCTTTTGGCGATCAGCGCACCAGCCCTGTCCGTGTGGCTCAAATCCCGTGAACTGACCCTTTATCTTTGTCTCCTTGCGCTAGATATTCCGTTATATACTGTGGCGCATGGGCATAGGTCAACGCTCATCGGGCGAGGAGCCTTCGGGAGCGGGGCATTGCCAGAAACTGTCTACTGGCTGACGCGGTTTTTGCTGGTTGTACTCCTCACCGGGTTGGGATTCTCGGTGACGGGGGCGATTCTAGCCATCGTGGGTGCTTCGGTGGTGCGTTTCTTTGTGGCGCGCCTGTTGATTCATCCCCCATTGCTGAAGCAGTCATCGCTGTCCCTGCGACCTGTGCTGGGTTATGCCCTGCCGCTTTTCTTGCATGGCATTAGCATGCGCCTGATAGCGCGCATTGACCTCTTGTTCGTACAAGCATTGAGTGGGTCAGCGGCAGCAGCCGGCTATTATGGGGCTGCTCAGAATCTAGCCATCACACCTCTTGGCACCTTTGCCACTTCTATATCCTCACCATTGCTGGCAACCGTTGCCCGGCTGAGGCAAGCAGAGCACGGGGAAGCAGCGCAGAAGATGATCGGGCGGGCTATGCACCTCTTGCTATGTTTGTTGCCCTTTGCTGCCTTGGCAGCCGGAGCCTCTATGGAGATTGTGCGACTGGCATACGGCGGTTCCTTTTTACCCACTGCCCCGCTATTCGCCTGGCTGATCTTTGGCGGAGTAGCACTGATCGTCCTTTCGGCATGTGGGGTCCTGTTCACTGCGGCCGGCAAGCCAGGAGTTATGCTGGTGCTGACCGGGCCGCTTTTGCCGCTGGTCATGGTGGGCCACTGGCTGCTCATTCCGCGCTATGGAGCCATCGCTGCGGCCGCTGTGACTACCATTGCTATCAGCATGGTTGCTCTGGTGAGCATGCTCGGTGTATGCCGCCTGTGGGGAGTCCGTCCGCCGTTGGACACTGCGCTGCGCAGCAGCCTCATCTCAGCCTTTGCTTATCTCGTGGCTGCCCGGTGGCATACCCCAGGCTTCCTGCTCTTTGGGAAATTGCTAGCGATTGCCCTCGCCATCGCGCTGGCTTTGGTGCTATTGGGAGAGTTCAGCGCGGAAGAAATGGCGTTGTTACGTTCGTTATTGCGTGGTGCCGGCGGTCACAAAATGCAGAGGTGGTCATGAAATACAATCCCCAAAACATGATCGGCGTTCCATCCGCCTACCAGGATATGATTACACAACACCGGGGCGTATTTCGTCACCCTCTGCACGCAGAATCGGGAATGCCTGTTTGACGATCCGGTGCTGCGTGCTGTGGTTGAAACCCACTGGCAAGCCATCCCACGCCATACACCCCATGTTGTACTGGATGCGTGGGTGGTGATGCCAAACCACATATATGGCATTATTATCATCATGGAACGTCCGGCAATTCTAGGGGCACGGCATTACCAAGGGCTGCCTTTGTCCGTGCAAGAACCTGCTTCGAGTGAAATTCACACCGCCATGCAAATTCAATCGAGCAACGCCTTGCCCCTACCACAACCCATTGCACACGGCGCACTGCCGGGGTCATTGGGTGCCATTGTGGGCAGTTTCAAATCGGTCACGGCGCGGCGCATTAACCGTATCCGTCATACGCCAGGCATGGATGTATGGCGACGGAATGACTACGAACATATCATCCGCAATGAACAGGCACTGCAGCGCATTCGTGAATACATCGTCAACAATCCTCTGCGCTGGGGCCTGGACATCGAGAATCCAGCTCACTGCCCAGACACCAACGCCGTGAACACAGACCGCTACTACCAATCTATCTGGGAGGAAGGACGAGATAACCCGCCTCAGTGAAAATCGGGGCATCCGGGTTACTAGATTCGCTAGCATGGGAGACGCAATGAATACCATGTACGATGACCTGAGCAGCGATTATGACCGCTTTGTGGATTGGCCAGCGCGGCTGGCTTTGGAGTTGCCTTTCATTGTACAGGAACTGTGCAAAGTAGAAGCGCACCGCGTGTTAGATGCTGCCTGCGGCACGGGGATGCACGCCATTGCCCTCGCCCAACAGGGTTATGAAGTAGTGGGGACTGACCTGAGCCCCAGGATGATCGAGCAAGCCCGTGCGAACGCCACCAGCGCAAGGGTCGCGGTGCGCTTTGCTGTCGCTGGCTTTGGCGAGTTGCACACAAAGGTGGGAGGCGACTTTGACGCTGTGCTCTGCCTAGGCAATTCCCTGCCACATCTGTTGACCCCTGACGACCTAGAGGCAGCACTGTCTGATTTTGCTGCCTGCTTGCGTGCTGGGGGGTTGCTCCTGATCCAGAACCGCAATTTTGACCGCGTGCTAGCACAGCGGGAGCGTTGGCAAGAGCCCCAATATCATCGTGAAGGGGAACGGGAATGGCTCTTCCTGCGCTTTTACGACTTTGAACCCGACGGGACAATCACGTTCAACCTGGTCACATTACAGCGACAAGGGGCGGGGAAATGGGATCAGCGTGTCACCGCTGCACGGCTCTGGCCACAGCGCCGGGATGAGTTGCTTGAGGCATTGCAAAAGGCGGGCTTTGCGGAAATCTCCTGCTGGGGAGATATGGAGGGACACCCCTACGAGTGGGGAAAGAGTGGCAACTTGGTCATCACGGCAAAGAGCCTACAAAATTAAGGACCTTATTCTTCATGCTCATCTTGTAAAACGCGCACATAAAGCTCTCTGCTCACACGGAATCCGGCTATGTCGCGTAATGCGTCCAGGTAAAGTTTTACCTCCTGAATGAACCCTTTGTGTTTGGCTTCGATGAGCATACCGATCAATCCTATACAACGCAGCCCAAGGTGATGTGCAACTTCACGACCAAAATGCTCGTCCATCAACAGCAATTCGGCTCTTGTTTCCAATGCCAGCGCAATAGCCTCGGCTTCTCCAGCTCCCAATTCCTGCTGCAAAGCTTGAACAAGCTGCCTATTAGCGACGGTTTGCATCTTGATCCACGTAGCAGATTTGACCTCGATTGCCCCTGGCTGCTCGGCTCCTACTATGACAACCTCATGCCATACTGCTTCAGGTACAACGAGCTCACCATACAGAATGTGGATAAGATCTAACTGGCCAATCCGCGCTAAATTAATTAATGGAGAAGCATTGCTGACAACGGTCACAGCCGACCTTGCTCCTTCAATGCCGCCAAATCCGCTTCATAGTCTTCGAGATGATAGTGAACCGGAATTTCTCTGCTCCCAAGCAGTTGCTGAAATGCCCACGCAGTCATGCCGGCCATTTCGCAAGCCTTACCAAACGATAGCTTGCCTTGCTGAAATAGGTGCACAGCCAATTCCTGCTTTAATTCTTGCGGGGTCATGCGCGTTGCATGGATCACTTCACGGGGTATTTCAATAGACACAGTGGAAGACATTTCTCACTCCTTTTCCATATACGATTTATACCTATTATATATCGCACACCAGTTCTGTCCAAATAATATCTTGTTAAAAGCCATCTTCACTAGATGCGCAGTTCGACTACGTCGCCGTCGTGTAACACATAATCCCGCTGCACCATCTGGCCATCGAATTCAGCACTGCCCCACACCCGCGCGGCGGTCAGTTTCTCGAGGAAATCCTTGTGCACTTTCCCAGCCAGGTCTTGTACCGTGCTCCCCTTCTTCAGAACAAAGGGGGCACTGAAGTCGGGCTCCTTCCCAGGCGGCTTGGCATAGACGCGGATAATGCCCAGGTTTTCGAAGACGGCCCTTTTTAGTCCTTCCAGATTGCGTCCGGTGGCAGCGGAAACGGGGAGACAAGGCCATTCCTCATCCAGGAGTTGGCAGAACAGTTCAAATAGTTCATCGGACGCTTCATCGTCTGCTTTGTTGGCTAACACCAGGAATGGTTTGAAGGTCACGCGCTCATCCTCGCTGTACTGCTCCTTCCAATGCAGCGGTACGATGCGGTTTTCGCGCAGGATGGCAAGCGCCTCTTCGAGCTGTCCCAGGGGATCGGTTTGCAGGTCTACCATCAGCAGGATCAGGTCCGACCTGCGGATGAGATCAATCAGTTCTGGCTCTACATAGTTCCTGTCGAGCGGAGGCGTGTCCACCAACTGAATCTGGATGTCCTCCACGGGCATCATGCCAGGAGTGGGTTCCCAGGTGGTGTACGGGTAATCGGCGACTTCGGGGGTAGCGTTGGTCAAAGCAGCAACTAGCGCGGACTTGCCCACATTGGCTGGACCAACCACGACCACCTGCCCTGCTCCTTCCCGTTCGATGCGAAAGACAGACTCGCGCCTGCTGACGCCCTTTTTGGAGCGCGCCTCAGCGCGCAATTGGGAGAGCCGCCGGCGCAGGTCAGCCCGCAGGTGATCTGTGCCCTTGTGCTTGGGAACGGTGCTGATCAGTTCTTCGAGCAGGGCGACTTTTTCTGCCGGCGACTTGGCAGCGCGGAATCGCTTTTCAACTTCGAAATACTCTGGCGGGAGGTTTGTCGGCATGGCTACTGCTCAATCACTTGTCTATCCTTGGCACTTGCCACATTGCATTCCATTCTGACCATGTCGGTGTGCTGCTTATAGTGTACTATGGACGCCCACCTCGGTCAAGCGGCTGGGGAAGGAGGGTTGCACAGCACCCTCAGCGCGGCGATGTCCAATACGACAAAGACTACAGTGTCATTCTGAACGCAGTGAAGAAACTGTGCACAGCTGAGACGAGTTCTGTCCAAGTTACATGAGACCCTTCACCGCCCCTTCACTTCGCTCAGGGCAAGGTTCAGGGTGACATATGAAGGAGTGCTTCACTCAGATATTTCTACTCCTTGACAACGGGCTGCCGCAATATCGTGCGCAGTTTCTCTGGACTGGCACGCCGGGGATCGCCCAAATAGATTTCGTGATGTTTACCGCAATAGCGGTAGCCATGCTCCTGGGCAAAAGCCTTCATTTTCTCGATGGTTGCAAGTTCTGTGGAATAGGGCCCCACATGGAGGATCTGGAGACAAAGCCCCTCATGGAAGCGCTCCAGGCGAAGCCGGCTCAAGGCAGGGCTGTCCCTCTTCTTTCTGAGTTGCTGTAGTGCTTCCTGGAACATTTCCTCAGTGATATGATCTGGTTGCATTATCATCAGTGTCCATTGCCAATCTTCTGCGGTGTTGAAATCAAACTCACCCGAGGCCGTCCACCATAATCCTTCCAAAGCCATGACCGTGTAATCAATGGGATTCTCTTTCCGCTGTTTGGATAGGAATTTGAGCGTGTAGGATATGCCATATAAAGCACCGATGGCTTCCTGAAATTCCTGTGATGTCGCCAGCGTCTCACCGGATTTGACTGTGCCGTCTATCATGGCAAACAGAAACGGTGGGACATCCACAACCTCCACGTCCTTCGCCGAGGGCGCATAAAGGTGTTTCCATTCTTTCTTCAAATCAATCTTCTGCATGTCTTGGTTCCTCCAGTCCTTTTGTGGGCTCATCGCCTACAGCGCGATGGCATGAGCGGGGCCCTCGAAGAAGGGACAAGCGCGTCGAAAGCCCAACCGTTCATAGAGTGCAATGGCCGTCATATTAGCCTGACCGACATTGAGGACGATATGGGCAATGCCGCGTTGCAGCAGCTCGGCAACGACCGCGCTGGTGGCTGCTGTGCCAAAGCCTCGCCCGCGATAGTCCGGATGGGTGAAAACATTGCCCACTGCCGCCACGTGGTAAGTAGGGCTGACCAGATGCGTCCCGGCAGCGGCAACCAGGCGGTCCCCCAAATAGACGCCATAGAAAACGCCTCCATCCAGTTGCGTGGGCATGAAGGCATCTGCGCCACCATGTGCGTACAATGCCATAAGGTCGTCAACATGGCTTGGCTCAAGCCGTATACAGTCGCCCTTTACGTGGTGGAAGTGCGCGGGCTCTAACACCATGCGCCACATGGGGATCCTCTCTTCCCATGCGTAAAAACGCTCGAGCACTGCCAAATGCCCGGTGCAGCAAGTAAGGTAAGCCCGCTCTGGATACAGCAACTCCTGAAAGATAGCCTGTAAACCCTCAGGGTCGCCCATCAGCACCAATGCCGGCAACTTCAGGCCGCGGAAATATAGTGCTAGGGCTTGCAACCGGCCATCCTTTTCTGCGCCAGCCCAGGTGCATTGCTCAAACAGCCCTGCCTCCAAGTCGCCGATGGCGTAGGCAGCATAGAGGCGGTCTGTCTCCAGGTAAGCCAGGATTTCGGATTTGTCCGTGAGTTCCCGGGTGTTCCACATGAAAAGACCTTTACCAAGGAATTCCCGTCATAGGGGTGAACATAAGGTTTGCCTCTATACCTCCACTCCCAGGAAGAAGCGGATGGCAATGCCAATGAGAAAACTCAGTATGGTCACCGCCAGGCTCAGCGCGGTCATCTCTAGAAAGCGCTTGCGGAATGGGACGTCCTTCGCGACAGAGATGTAGTAGTTGAAAAAGGCGATGATCCCCACTGCTGCCAGCAGCGTGCAGGCAAGGCATAAATAGATGTTTTTCAAGATGAGATAGGGCAGGATCAAGGTCAAGACGGTCGCGATATAAGCAATGCCGGTGTAGAGAGAGGCTCGAAGGGGATCCTTGACACCCTCTTCGGACTTGGTGGAGAGGTATTCCGATGCTGCCATGGACATAGCAGCAGCAATACCCGTCACCGAACCGGTCAGAGCAACCAGTTTCGTATCCCTCAAAGCCAGGGTCAAGCCCGCCAGGGCGCCGGTCAACTCGACCAGGGCGTCGTTCAGCCCCAGGACGATGGAACCGATGTAGCGCAGCCGCTCTTCATCCAGCAGATTGATCAGCGCCTGCTCGTGTTCGTTCTCCTCACGCGCGATGGCATCGGCTTCTGGGATGATGTCACGAAAGCGCTCATAGTTTACCTGTGCTGCTTCTTCGCCTCGCTCCATAAGTTTGATGCCAAAGGTGAGCCCGAAGATACGGGAGACCCAATAGTACCACAAGACCTGTCGCTGGTTGGGCTTGACCTCCTGCTGCGTATAGGCGCGCCATTGCTGATAATGGCGCAATTCATCCGCGGCAATCTTTCCCAGAACGCGGCGGTTCTCTGGCGCAGGGACTGTCTGCGCTAGGCGGGCATAGATATGGTGCTCGGTAATCTCACTCCCTTGATAAAGGAGCAGTTCTTGGCGCAACTCGTTGCTGAGTTCCATGTCCTATCCCTTGGTGCAACCCTCCAGGCGCGTGGACCCACAATCACAGACCTCCGCGATTGCCTCGATCTCCACGCGCGCTCCCATGGGCAACGCTGCCACCTGGACGGTGGAACGGGCAGGGGCATTGGCGCCAAAGAACTGCGCATACACTTCGTTCATCAGGGAAAATTCCTTCATGTCCGCCATGAAGACTGTGGTCTTGACCACGTGAGCCAGGCACGATCCACCAGCCTCGAGGACGGCTTGCAGGTTCTGGAGCGCCTGACGGGTCTGGCTAGTGATGTCTGGACCAGCGAATTCTTTCGTGCCCGGCACCAACCCCACCTGTCCGGCGGTGAAAACCAGGTTCCCTACCCGTATCCCTTGGGAATAAGGGCCAATGGCGGCTGGCGCCTTATCGGTAGTGACGACTTCCTTGCTCATGTACACCCTCCTTGTGCGATGTGATGGTCAACTGCTGATTTACATTATAAGCAATTCCGCGCAAGAGGCAATACGAAGGTTTTCTGGACCCAGTTCAGTTTTGGGCAAGCATGGTTTAGTTAGGATCAGCGACGGCCATCAACGAATATAGGACACGAATAAACGAATGCTGGCGCAGCATATTCATATATTCGTTGTCCATGCGCTGATGGCTGATACGAAGCAACTTGACCCAGGCCGGACTGCACCCCACAAGCATCCCATTTGTCATCACCTATAAAGATACGGTATACTATTGGCACTATGTACCTCAAACGACTGGAACTACGGGGTTTCAAGACCTTTGCCTCATATACCGACTTTGTCTTCGATGCCGGTATTACAGCCATCGTCGGACCCAACGGGAGCGGCAAATCCAACATCGCCGATGCTGTGCGTTGGGTGCTCGGCGAGCAAAGCTATACCGCCTTGCGTGGCAAGCGCACGGAAGACATGATCTTTGCTGGCACGAGCCGACGGCCACAACTGGGCATGGCTGAAGTGACCATGACCCTCGATAACACGAGCAACTGGCTGCCTATTGACTTCAGTGAAGTAACTATCTGCCGTCGTGCCTATCGCTCCGGGGAGAACCAGTACCTCATCAACGGCAGCCGCGTGCGTTTGCGCGATGTGCTTGACCTCCTGGGCAAAGCAGGCCTTGGACGGCAAGGTTTTGTCGTGATTGGACAAGGGCTGGTGGATGCCGCGCTGAGCCTGCGTCCGGAAGAGCGGCGCATCCTGTTTGAGGAAGCAGCCGGCATCCATGTCTACCAGGAAAAACGCAACGATGCACTGAACAAACTGGCTGAAACGCAACAAAACATTGTGCGCCTCAATGACATCCTCAACGAAATTGCCCCGCGCCTGCACGAATTGGAGCGCCAGGCAAAGCGTGCCCAGGAACGGGAACTGCTCAGCCGGGACTTGGAAAAGTTGCTGCGCATCTGGTATGGCTACCAATGGCATCGCCTGCAAGCCAGGCTGGCTGAAGCGGAGGCAGCACTGCACCGCCGCCGGGAAGACTTGAACATGGGACGAGCTCGTCTGCACGAACTGGAAGCACTCATCGCCAGCACCCAGGAGCACCAAGGGGAACTACGCCGACAACTGAGCGTCTGGCACAAAGCCAGTGCAGAACTGCACAGCCGCGCCGAAGCAACGGGCCGCGAATTGGCAGTGAGCCGGGAACGGCTCCACTTGCTACAAAGACGCCAAAACGAGTTGCAAGCGGAACTGGCACAATGGCAGGCTAGGCGTTCGGCACTGCAGGAGAACTTGGCTGCAGTAGAGGCAGAATGGCAACGCTTGCAAGAAGCAGTACCCAAGCAGACGACGCAATTGGAGACACTGCGCACGCAATGGCAACAGGCGGAACAAGCACGGGCAGCACTAGAACAGAGCCTCGATGCCACACGCGAAAAAGCCTATCGCCTTGCCACGGCGCTAGCCGATGCGCGCAATCGGGAGCGCGGTTTGCAGGAAACATTGGCACGGATGCGGGCAGAGCGCGAAAAAGGACAGCATGAGTTGGCCGCGATTGAAGCAAAATTGACCACATTAGCAAGCGAAACAGAGCAAATACAGCGCCAGAAAGAAAGCATCCTCCAATTGCTAGCAGAGACCGCCTCCCATCGGAAGCAAATAGAGGAGCAACTGGCAGTTTTGCAAGCAGAACTCCAGCAACGCCGTGAGGCACTTGCAGAGGTTTCCCGACGGCGTCAGCGCTTGGAAGACAGATACGAGATGCTGCAAGGGCTGCGGCAGAGCCTGGCTGGCTTCGCTCCCGGTGTCAAGGCAGTGTTGGAAGCCAGGGATAGGCTATCCGGCATCGTCGGTCCGGTGATTGAATTGGTGCGCGTTCCCCAGAGACTGGAGCGCGCTATCGAAGCTGCCCTGGGCTCGTATGCTCAGGCACTGGTGGTCGAACGGTGGGAGGATGCCAGCAAAGCCATTGACGAACTACGCCGACAAGCTGCTGGATGGGCTACTTTCCTGCCGCTGGACTCGCTGACCCCACCGCGTGCCAAGAAGGCGCCTGCAGGTGAAGGCGTCTTGGGGTTGGCACAGGACCTGGTCGCATACGATGAGCGCTATGCCGCTGTATTCCAACTTCTGCTGGGGCAGGTAGTGGTTGTTCAGGACCTCCATACCGCGCGACGCATCCGTCCTCTCCTACAGCCAGGCCAGCGGCTGGTTACTTTGTCCGGTGAGATCGTCCAAGCCAGCGGGGTGATCAGCGGCGGTTCCCCAAGGAAACGTGGCAATTTGCTGGCTCAAGAACGGGAATGGCGCGAACTGCCCACCCAACTGGCGGCTTTGGAGGCAGAAGAAGGGACTGCCAAGGCAAGATTAGAGGATACAGAACAACAGTACAAACTGAAGCAGCAAGAACTAGCAGCCGCGATGGAAGAATGGACTCGTCTGTCTCAACAGCGAGAGGAGACAGAACGCGCCCTTATCGCTGTACAACAGAGACAGGAACGATTGCAAGGAGAAAGCACGTGGCGGCGCAAACTGGATGAACAGCAACAGCACGAGCTAGCCACGCTGGAGGGAAGGATAGCGACATACCAGCGGGAAGCAGAGGAGCGCGCACAGGAACATGAGCAATGCAAGGCAGAGTTAGAGGATTTGCTCGCCAAACTGGAAGCGGCGCGCGAGGAGGAAGAAGCCAAACGGCAGGCGTTGGCAGAAGAGGAAACAGCACTCGCCGTCGCTCAGCGCCAGGTGAAAGGGCAGGAAGAACTGGTTGCAGCGCAACGAGCCAATCTGGAACGCCTGGAGACGGAAATCGCAGCCAAGTCAGAGCAGTTGGCGCAATTGGAGCGAGAGTCCCAAGAACTTGACGCTAAGGTGCAGATGTTGCAAGGCGAAGCAGACCGCTTGTCCGAGCAAATCACAGCCCTGGCGCACCAAATAGACCCAGCGGAAGCAGAGGTCTTGGCTCTGGAGAGCCAGACGCTGGCTTTGCAAAAAGAGCTAGCCCAGGGGCGGCAGCGCCTGATCGAACTGGATGCCCTGTACAGCCAGCAGATGCTGGTAAAGGAGCGCCAATTGGACGAAGTGCAAGCGCTGGAACGCCGCATTGAAGAGGACTTGGGCGATATCGAATACCCCAGCGAGCGAGCCAAGCAGTTGCGCTTGGAGTTTCTGGAGCAGGATCGCCCAGTGCTTGCCCGACCGGAGGCATTGCCGGATAACCTGAGCGCGGAGATCAGGGAGCTGAAAGCACGGCTGCGCCGCTTGGGCAGTGTGAATCCGGAAGCACCACGGGAATATGAGAAAGTGCGGCAAAGGTACGAGTTCCTGCAATCACAGATCGCCGACTTGGAGCAATCCGCGGCTTCGTTGCAAAAAGTGATCAAAGAGCTGGATGAAGCGATGCAAAAAGAGTTCCTCTCCATCTTCTCGACAGTGGCTGAGGAATTCCCGCGCTATTTCGAACTCCTCTTCGGTGGCGGACAGGCGAGGTTAGCATTGACGGATGCGGATAACCTAGCCACTACGGGTGTGGAAATCTTTGCCCGGCCACCGGGGCGGCGCCAGCAGTCACTGGCTTTGCTCTCCGGGGGCGAGCGGGCACTGACCGCTACGGCATTGCTTTTTGCCGTGCTCAAAGCCAGGCCTCTGCCCTTCTGCCTGCTCGATGAGGTAGATGCTATGCTCGATGAAGCGAACGTGGGGCGTTTCCGCGCGCTGTTGGAGGAGTTCTCCAAGCAAACGCAATTTATCGTCATCACGCACAACCGCCACACCATGGAAGCAGCCAACACCATTTATGGCATCTCCATGGGCGAAGAGGGCGTCTCCAAAGTCATCTCCCTGCAATTGGACCAGCAGATGGAAAAGAAGGAGCAAGCGTATCACTAGGATTAGGTGGGGATTGTGGTGCAACCGGGCGATATGTATGAAAAGCATCGGAACACGAAAGCCACGAAAGGGCGCGAAATCCGCGAAAAATTCGTGCATTTCGCGATTCTTTCGCATCTTTCGTGTTCCAATTGCTTCCCTTGACAAGGAATTTTCCTGATGTCCAACCCTCTCTCAAGCAAAGGATACCATTTTGGACAACTATCGCATGAAGTGATCGGGGCTTGCATTGAAGTACAACGTCAGTTGGGTGTCCACTGTATGGAGGTTGACTATCAGCGTGCCCTGGAGATAGCACTGCCAAAGCGCGGCTTGCAGTTTCAACGGGAAGTAGAGATTCCTATCACCTTTGACGGTATCCCGATCACCAAACGGCGTGTGGATTTCGTCATCTGGGATGACTCGGATGAGCTAATCCTGGAAACCAAAGCCAGGAGCACCGTTCTGCCTGAGGATATTGAGCAATGCTTGCTGTACCTGCATCAAGGCGGCTACCGGTTATGTCTGCTGGTCAACTTTGGACAGAAGCCTTTGGATGTGCGCCGATTTGTGCACACGCCTCCGAACAAGTAGCAGCGAAGACTTTTCATGACCTTTGCGATCCAACCCTTCCTCCGTTTGACATTTGCAATAACACTCGTATTTGGACGATAAGTTCAATTCTGCCGTAGAAGGAGGCTTCCATAATGACCATTCACCTGATTGCCACGGGCGGCACTATCGCGATGGCGCATGATGAAAAAGCCGGAGGAGCTGTATTGTCGCTCCGCGGAGTGGATTTCCTCGGTCAAATCATCTCCCAGGCTGGGCCAGGGCTGCCCCAGGTCAGCGTTGAGGAATATGGCCCATTGCCCAGCAGCCACTTTACGGTGGAACATCTATGGGGCTTGCGCGAGCGAGTCGCTGAGATCCTCAAAAACCCTACCGTCGAAGGCATCGTTTTGACTCACGGCACCGATACGTTGGAGGAGACAGCCTATCTCCTGGACCTGACGGTACCCGGGGATAAGCCCATTGTGCTCACTGGCGCCATGCGCTTGGCTTCGGATCCGGGCTACGAGGGGATAGCGAACCTGCTCGCCGCCGTGCGGGTAGCTGCCAGCCGTGAAGCGCGCGGATTGGGTGCGCTCGTGGTGATGAATGATGAAATCCACGCTGCGCGCGACGTAACCAAAACTCACTCCCAAAGTACGGATACTTTCCAATCGCCTGTCTGGGGCCCACTTGGCCGGGTAGAGGCTGAGCGGGTAGTCATCGCGCGGCGCATGGAACGGGATATCATCCCTTGCCCTCGGTTGGAGCCGCGCGTCTACCTGTTCAAGCTAGCAGTGGGCATGGACACCGAACTGCTGCGATATGCCGTCAGGCTAGGCGCACGGGGCATCGTCATCGAGGCTTTTGGTGGCGGCCGGGTACCGCCGTGGTGGCTGAAGGCAATCCAAGAAGCGCTTGCTCAGGGTGTAACGGTGATGATTACCACGCGTTGCGTTTCTGGGCCCATCTATGACCGCTATTCGTATACTGGCGCTTACCATGACTTGCAGCGCCTGGGTTGCCTCTTCGCCGATGGCTTGAATGGACCCAAAGCTCGCCTGCGCCTGATGGCTCTCCTGGGCATGCGCTGAGAGCAATGAAAAGAAACGAAGGGCACGCCACAAGCAAAAGGTGCGTGCCCTCCGTCTCATCCTCCTCGCCACCCGGGGAGGGGGGTTCCCTTTAGTGTAGCGGAGGCTTCCGGGTGTTATGGGCAGGTGACGAGGAGCGCTCCGACGATGGCCCCAAACTGCACCATCGCCACTCTGCGAGGGCTGAGTTCCCATGTCCGGTGGTATAGGAACCACCCCCTTGCTGGATTTCGAGGCCTCTTGTCAAAGTTGGCTGCATTGTACTCGCCTCTACCATCCGCTTTCCCATCATACAGTATTCAGATGAATTCACGATGAAAACACCTCTCCGTTTGGATGACAATTCTTTCATCCAAGGCACAGTGCGTTCATTAAGGTTAGACGCAACAACTCGCCCTATGCCGGACCGCCTCCTTGTCAAGTAAGTGATTTGCATGGGGATATGGAACAAGGTATACTTTATGTCATGGAACAAATCATCGAGCTGCACGTAGAGCAAGGTGGCCAACGCATAGACAGTTACATTGCCAGAGCGGTGCCCGACCTCTCCCGCTCCTTCGTCCAGAAATTACTGGACGAAGGCCGTATCACCATTGCTGACAGGGTACCCAAAGCCAGTTACAAAGTGGAAGCGGGCGATGTCATCACGGTGCGTGTGCCACCTCCAGAGCCCATTGCATTGCAGCCAGAGGAGATACCGCTGACGATTGTGTACGAAGATGCGGATATTGTGGTGGTGGACAAGCCGGCGGGTATGGTGGTGCATCCCGCCCATGGCCATTATAGCGGCACCTTGGTCAATGCGCTGCTGGCGCGCTGCCCAGATTTGGAAGGCATTGGCGGAGAGCTGCGGCCTGGTATCGTGCACCGTTTGGACAAGGATACCTCTGGGTTGCTGGTTGTCGCCAAGAACGATCGCGCCTATCGCTATTTGCAACAGCAATTCAAACAACGCCTGGTGCACAAGGCTTACTTGGCATTGGCAGAAGGCATCTTGGAAGCACCACGTGGCGTAATCGAGGCGCCGATTGGCCGCGATCCCCAACAACGCAAGCGCATGGCTGTGCTGCCACACGGCGGGCGTGAAGCACGCACCGAGTACCGCGTCCTGGAAACTTTTGCGCAGCACACGTTGGTCGAAGCGGAACCTGTCACCGGCCGCACACACCAAATTCGCCTTCACTTTGCCTTTATTGGCCATCCCATTGCCGGTGACCGCGTGTACGGCTTTCGCAAGCAGAGACTCCCGCTGCAGCGCCAGTTCCTCCATGCAGCACGCCTTGCCTTCACCCTGCCCTCTTCTGGACAACCCGTTGAGTTCACTTCTAGCCTACCCCATGACCTGGCGGCAGTGCTGGATAGCCTACGCCGGGAAAAGGGACAATTGGCTCCATCTCCACCAACCCGGGAGAAATTTTGAGATTGGGGTTGGACAGTGTACAATTCATTGACAGAACCTTGAAACCATGGAAAAACCAGCGGATGGAGCCGCCTTGCCTTCCTAAGCGAGGAAACAGTGCATGAAAGCCATTTTGGCCAGGCATAAAGGCTTTGTCAGCAGCCCGTGAGAGAAGGAGGGGAGTATGAAAACACCGCCCGGTGATTTGGTCGTTTTCAAGGGCGCAAAGATCGATCGCCGCCGTGTCAAGCTGCAGAGCGAACCCGAGACTGGCCGCGTATATGGGGTACACGGCTTCCTGTCTGGCCCGCTCCAGGGAGCACCTGAAGAAGCTGCCTCTCAATTCCTCGATGCCAATTACCGCCTCTTCGAACCCAAACCCAGCGCCATACGGGAACTGGAAGTGGAACGAGTCATGCGCAGCCCGGCAGGATACCATGTGGTATTCCAGCAAGTACATCAAGGCATCCCGGTAGAGGAAGCCACTATTTCTGTGCACATGACCCCAGACAAGCGCGTCCATGCTGCCTATGGCCGTCTGGCGTCGCAGGTGGCTAAACTGGATGTGAAAAAACTGGCTGAGAACGGCATAGACCGCGAAGAGGCAATCCGCATCGCCCTGCATCATATCGGCGCAGGCGAGGACTTGTCTGGCCCAGTACAGGCACAACAGGTCATCCTGCTGGAAAAAGAGCCCCACCTGGCTTGGAAAGTACAGTTCGCCACCCAAAAACAGGGACAGGAATGGACGGTATGGGTGGACGCGGTCAATGGCACTGTATTGCGGCAGCGTGAAATCTCAATGGAATAGGAGGTCCACCCCATGAAACGGTTACCCACTCTCTCTGTACCACTCGATCGCGTGGAAGTACAGGAACATACCCGCATGAAGGGGACCATCGGAGTAGTCAGCGGTTTTCTGACTCCGCCAGTGGGTATGGTGAATCCGCGCCAAGTAGCCCTCCAGTTCACGCGCACCAACGCTGACCTGATTGCTGGACCCTACGAATTGGACGGCAGGCCACAGCCAAGGCCGGAGGAAAAGGCGGTTGTCCGACCCAGCCTGGTGAAACGCAGCCCGGTTGGCTATCACGTACAACTGCAGCAGATGTACCAGGGCATTCCCATCTATGGGGGGCAGGCAACGGTGCACATGACGGAGGAGCGGAGCGTGTACTTCTATGTCAGCGATCTGCACCCCAAGACACCGGAAATAGAAGCAGGCAAAGCGGGGGAAATCTCTGCCGAGGAAGCCCTAGAGGCAGTGTCAATGAAATTGCCTTGGCGCAACAGGGAGGAAAGCGAGCCCCGCTGCGAAAAAATCTATTACCCTCTGGGCGACGATTTTCGCCTCGCGTGGTGCATTGATCTGAGCCTGCGCGCACAGGAACCCATCCAGACGGAACTGGATCGCTCCTCCGATTGGCGCGCAATTGTGGATGCTTACACGGCTGACCTGCTGGAGCTGCGCGATCTGTCGCTCTATGACGCTGCCTGGGGCTATGTTTTCTACCCCAATCCTGTGGTAGCACTGCGCCAGGAAAACCTCTCCCACGACGCCCAGATCCCTGATGGGGCTTACCGCAAGGTGATTCTGGCTGGCGTGGATGACAGCGGTTTCCTGCGTGGGCCCTACGCGGATACAGGCAAGACGCTCAACCGCGCTTACGAACCCAGCAAACAGTTCCTCTACAAGCGCGGCGACCCACGTTTCCTGGAAGTGATGGCTTACTGCTTTATTACGCGGGTGATGAACCTGTTACGCGCACAGGGCTGGTCTAAACTGTTCCCCAAGCCACTGCAGGTCAATGCCCAGGCGCCGTTGGGCGACAATTCCAAGTTCTTGCCCACGAGCTGGGAAGTGCGCTTTGGCACTGGCAAGGTCATGGACGCCGAAGACGCCAGCATTATCCTGCATGAATTGGGCCATGCCATCCAGGAAGCGCAGGTCCCTAGATGGGCGGATTGCGATAAGAACTTGCCCGTGCGGGCGATGGGTGAGGGGTTTGGAGACTGGCTGGCTACGCTGTACTTTGCCGAAGAGAGACGTGAGTTCCATCCCACCTATGTGGGGGATTGGGATGCACGGGGTTACACCACACCCAGGTCCTACCTGCGTCGGGTGGACAGCGGTAAGACTATGGCGAACTGGCAAGGTGATGAGCACGCCGACGGCGAGATTTGGTCGGCAGCGCTATGGGACCTGTACCTGAGGTTGGGTGGGGACAGCGCTCAGCCGCAAACGCGCAAGGCGGCACGCGATACCGCGCTGAAGATCGTGCTCACTAGCCACCAATACCTGAGCGATGGCATGCGCCATACCCTCAACTTCAAGCACGGGCTAGAGGCGCTGCTCATGGCAGACCGCTTCATCAGTGCTGACGTGACCAAGCCCGGCCCGCACGACCAACTGATCCGCGATGTCTTCGCCGCACGGGGGATTACGGTGTAGTTGATTCACTGAAAGTGCTGGCTTTTCTTAGCAAAAGCGCATTCAGCGAAAGGGTTTTAGGATCAAGCGGAGTATCCTATGGAGAGAGTAAAGATCGCTGCGAAATTTGATCAGACGGCAGACCTCATCCTGTACGAGGGTGATTGCATGGATTTGCTTCCTCTGATCCCTGATAACTTTGTGAAGTTAGTAGTCACTTCACCTCCATACAACCTAGGCAAGCCTTACGAAAGCCACCTGGAGTTGGATGAGTATGTGGCTTGGCAGCGGAGAGTCATTGAAGAATGTGTGCGTGTGCTGGATGAGCGAGGGAGCATCTGCTGGCAAGTTGGCAACTATGTAGAAGATGGCGAAATCATCCCACTGGACATCGTACTCTACCCCATCTTTGCTTCGCTTGGCCTGCATCTACGCAATCGGATTATATGGCACTTCGGACACGGACTTCATGCCTCCAAGCGTTTTTCCGGTCGCTACGAAGTCATCCTTTGGTTTACGAAAGGTGAGGAGTATACCTTCAATCTGGATGCGGTACGTGTACCGCAGAAATACCCCAAAAAGAAATATTTCAAGGGACCAAAAAAAGGGCAATTCTCGGGGCATCCTTTGGGAAAGAATCCCAGCGATGTTTGGGAGATTCCAAATGTAAAGGCAAACCACGTCGAAAAGACCATTCACCCTTGCCAATTCCCCGTGGAGTTGATCGAACGCCTTGTGTTAGCATTGACTAACAAAGGGGATTGGGTCTTTGATCCATTCATTGGTGTTGGCACGACGGCTATCGCGGCACTTATCCACGAACGCAAGGCGATCGGGGCTGAAATTGTGCCAGAATATATAGAAATCGCTAGACAACGAATTGCTTTGGCGGAAAGGGGCGAATTGCGTATTCGCCCTATGCACAGGCCAGTTTATGATCCCAACGCTCCAAGTCGGATGGTCCCACCCCAATTTGTGCAAATCGGAATAGGCCCATTGCAACCTCGGTTACTTGAAGACGATAGCACCTACGACATTGAGGAGTATGACGAATGAAAGTGGTTTACGAATACTCACACCTTGGCGGTTCTGAGATATTGCACATACATTATCCCCAGTGTGAGCGTGAAATCTACGAGGTGATTGCCAACGTTGAGGCACGCCGCTCAAAGATCAGCAAAGAGAAATCCATGAAAGGTAGGGAACTCTACGCCCCAAGGGATATGAATCAACAATTCCGGCGACAGTTTGAGGACAGAGGGTATCGCGAAATAAGAGATACCTATACCATTCGCCTGCCCAATAGCGATATTGCCATTCCAGGAGCATTCAAGCAGATAGACTTTGTCAAGGACAAGGTGTTGGTCGAGGTACAGTTCGGGAAATATGCTTTTATGTTCTACGACCTGGCCAAGTTTCAGTACTTCTTCAACGAAAATAAAGCCGATGTCGGAGTCGAGATCGTGCCCTGCCACGCTCTACACAAGCGGATGTCTACTGGTGTATCTTATGGAGAGCAGCTTGTGTATGACATTGAGCGTTTGAAAAGGCACTTCCCCGCTGTGCCAATAAAAGTAATCCTCATTGATGCTGGTGAGCCTATATAGGCAAGCATTTGCCCACAACCACTGAGAAAGAATGGAGGCCTATGGAAGACGAACAGGGGCGTCAATACCATATCCAATGCCGCGAAGGCGATGTGGGGCGCTATGTCCTCCTCCCTGGCGATCCTGGTCGTTGCGCAGTGATCGCCAACGCCTTTGACGAAGCATGGAAAGTGGCAGAACACCGGGAATATGTGACGTATACGGGGTTCTTGGACGGCCACAAGGTGTCCGTGACCTCGACTGGTATTGGAGCTCCCTCGACCGCCATCGCAGTGGAAGAACTCTCGCGCATCGGAGCCGATACATTTATCCGCGTCGGGACTTCGGGGGCGATGCAGCTCGACATCCTCCCCGGTGACCTGGTAATCGCTACAGGCGCGGTACGCGATGAGGGCACCACCATCCAGTACATCCCCCTCGCCTATCCAGCTGTGGCTTCGCACCAGGTGGTCAGTGCTTTGATCCAGGCAGCGGAGCGCAAGAAAAAGCGCTACCATGTAGGGATTGTCCAGTCCAAAGACTCGTTCTACGGCCAGCATGAACCAGAGGCCATGCCTGCCAGCGATTACCTGCTGAGCCGGTGGAAAGCCTGGCTGAGGGGAAACGTACTGGCTTCAGAAATGGAAGCGGCAGCCATTTTCGTCCTTTCCAGCATCAAGCGCCTGCGCAGTGGATGCATTGTTTTGGCTATGGCCAACCAGGAGTTGGCGAAGGTCCAGGGCAAGCGAGTGGTGGTCACCGACCTCAGCGACCTGATTGAGGTGGCCGTGGAGAGCGTGCGCATTCTCGCTGCATGGGATGATGCCAGAGAGGGTAAGCGGTGATCCAGACGGAGAACCTCACCAGGAAGTTCGGTGAGCTGGTCGCGGTAGAAGATCTCAGCCTGCAGGTGGGCGCCGGCGAAGTCTTTGGCTTCCTCGGTCCGAATGGCGCTGGGAAAACCACTACCGTGCGCATGCTGACCTGTCTCATCGCCCCCACCAGCGGCACGGCTATTGTGAACGGCTACCGCGTAGGGAAGGAAGACAAGCACATCCGCCGTACGGTGGGCTTGCTCACGGAGAGCCCGGGCTTGTACGATGGGCTGAGCGTGGAACACAACTTGCGCATCTATGCCAACCTGTACGAGGTGCGCGACCCCGCAAAGCAGGTAGAAAAGTACTTGCGCATGCTCGACCTGTGGGACCGCCGCCATGACCCAGCAGCGACCCTCTCCAAGGGCATGAAACAAAAACTCGCCATTGCCCGCGCTTTGCTCCACGAGCCGCGAGTGCTCTTCCTCGACGAGCCCACTGCCTCGCTCGACCCCGAAGCAGCCCATATGGTGCGTGAGTTCATCGCCGGGTTGCGCAAAGAAGGGCGAACTATTTTCCTGTGCACCCACAACCTCGACGAAGCAGACCGCCTCTGCGATCGCATCGCGGTCTTCAAGACGCGCCTGCTGGCGCTGGACACGCCAGCCAATCTGCGGTCGCGCGTATTCGGGCGCAAAGTGGTCTTTCACCTGCGCCAAGCCGATGGCGCTATGGCGGAAGCGGTGAGGAAGATGCCATTCGTCAAGGATGTACAGGTGATAGATCACAAGCTGCTGGTCGCGCTGGATGACCCCGAAAGGCACAATCCAGAGATCATCCGCCTCCTGGTGGGTTTGGGCGCTGACGTGCAGTTCGTGGGTGAACTGCGCCGCTCTTTGGAAGACGTGTACCTGCAATTGGTCAAGAATGCTTGAGTATTAACCACGAAGACACAAAGACACCAAGAAAACCTTATTATTCCTTTGTGTCTTAGTGGTAAATATGGCAGAGAGGGGACCGTGACAAAGATCAAGACGATTATTCTCAAAGAATGGGCTGAGGTGTTCAAGAACCGCTTTGTGCTCTTCACTGTGATTTTTATGCCATTGTTTTTCACAGTGTTGGCGCTGGTGCTGCTCTTCCTGACACGGGCAGCAGGCACTGGCGACATCAGTAGCCCAACCCCAGATGCCTTTTTCCGCGCTTGCCCTGAGGGGCTTACTGCTGAGGAATGCCTGCAAATTTACTTCGTCAGCCAGTTCATGCTGCTGTTTCTGCTGACCCCGCTCATCATCCCGGTCAACATCGCCGCCTATTCCATTGTAGGCGAAAAGACGACGCGCAGCCTGGAGCCATTGCTGGCTACGCCCATCACCACGCTCGAGCTGCTTGCGGGGAAGAACCTAGCAGCGGCGATCCCGGCCGTCCTGGCTACGTGGGCCAGTTTCCTGCTCTATGCCCTTGGAGCAAACCTGCTCCTCGACAATCCCAGAGTAGTTGCAGCATTGTTCGATCCCAAATGGTGGCTGGCGATTGCAGTTGTTGGGCCCTTGCTGTCCATCCTATCGGTCAATTTCAGCCTGATGGTCTCCTCACGGGTCAATGACCCCCGTGTGGCGGAGCAATTGTCGGCGGTAGTGATCCTACCGCTGCTGCTCCTCTTCTTCGGCCAGCTCGCGGGGTGGATTTTCCTCAGCCCGCGCTTGGTCGTCATCCTCGCTCTTATCCTTGTGGTTTTGGATGCGCTGATGGTCTTCCTGGCTACACGGTTGTTCCAGCGCGAGACCATCCTCACCCGTTGGCGGTAACGGAGGGCTAGACGCGGATGAAGAAGGTGCTTCTGCCTCTCCTACTCTGTGCGGTGACCCTCTCTTTGCTTCCCACGTTGAAAGCGCAGGCAGAGGAACCACAACTGATCCTGCGGCTGCGGCGCGATTTTGGCTATGGCGGCTTCGGTGAGATTGAGGGCACTTTCCGCCTTCAAGCCAGTGGGCCGCAGGACTTGGTGCGCGTCATCTTTTACCTGGATGATGAGCCCGTCGCCGAAGTTGCCCAACCGCCTTTCCAATGGCAATTCCACACGAGCAGTTTCCCTCCGGGCAGTCACACCATGAGCGCCGTCGGCTATACCCGCGAGGGACAGGAACTGCACTCCAATGTGCTGCAAGCCCGCTTTCTGACCGCTGCAGAGGCTCGGCAAGCTACATCACGGCTACTGGTTACCCTGCTGGGCGCGATCCTGGGGATCATGGTTCTATCTGCTGCCGTTACGTTCCTGCTGTCCGGTGGCAAATCACGACCTCAGCCCGCTGGTATCCCGCAAAACTATGGCTTTTTCGGTGGTGCTATCTGCCCCCAATGCAAGCGCCCCTTTGCCCGCCATTGGTGGGCGCCCAATTTAGGCCTTGCCAAGCTGGATCGCTGTCCCCACTGCGGGAGGTGGAGTCTGGTGGGCAGAGCGTCTAGAGAAGAACTCGCCGCTGCGGAGGCAGCCTTATTGGAGCAGGCTGCGATGGGCAAGGCATACCCCACCCCTAGTGACGAGGAACGGCTGCGCCGTGCACTAGACGAGACGCGCTTCCTCGATGAGTAGGACCTCTTCGCTTGAAGAAAGAGAGAGGCGAAATTTGACAAAAATGGCATTTCATGCCATACTCTTACGAAAGGCTGTGATGGAAACGAGTAAGTGGCGGTAGCCGCTCAGAGAGCCTGGCAGGAGGTGGAAGCCGGGTGCGGTGAGCCCACTGAAAATCCTTCCGGAGCCGCCAACCGAAAGCGGCTTTGTCCGCAAGTAGACTTGGACGGTAGCGCCGGCCGTTATCACGGCGGGGGTATGAGCACGTACCCCATAGAGCGGGCACACCATGCCAATCAGGGTGGTACCGCGGGAGTGATTGAACTCTCGTCCCTGCAGGGGCGAGAGTTTTTCTTATGGAATGGAGGAGCGATGTCCGAGGTACATGTACGCCGCGCTACACTACAAGACGAGGAAGCGGTGCTCCAGTTGTGGCAAGAGATGATGGACTACCATGCGCACCTGGACCCCCGCTTTCAACCATCGCCGGACGGAAAAGCACATTTCCATGCAGCGCTGAAAGAGTGGATGGATGACGATACCCGGTGTGTGCTGGTGGCGGTGGCAGACGGCGAGGTCATTGGGTACATTATCGGCCGCCTGGCGGAAAACCCACCTGTATTTGCGTTGCGCCGCTTTGGCTATGTTACAGACATCTGCGTGGCTCCGCCGTGGCGACGCCTGGGCGTGGGACGCAAGCTGTTTGCCGCGCTCCAGGAGTGGTTTCGCCAACAAGGCTTGCCCGTCGTGCAGCTCAATGTGGCGGCCTTGAACCCCACTTCCCAGGCATTTTGGCGTGCGATGGGGTTCCAGGACTTTTTGAACCAACTGTGGTTAGACCTGGCATAAAGCACTCATTCCGTTTTACGTTTTACGTTTTACGTTTTACATATTCCGTATCTAGGTTCTTTGTAGAAAGGAGGAAGGATGTTTCGGGAGGTTCCTAGCAAAATAGATTTTCGTGAGATGGAAGAGCGCATCTTGCGCTTCTGGCAAAAACATGACACCTTTCGCCAGAGCCTGAAGCTGCGCGAGAATGCGCCGCGCTTTGTCTTCTATGAGGGGCCACCGACAGCAAATGGCTTGCCCGGCATCCACCATGCTTTGGGCCGCATCTACAAGGACACGATCCCGCGCTATCAGACGATGAAGGGCAAATATGTGCTGCGCAAAGGCGGCTGGGACACGCATGGCTTGCCGGTAGAGATCGAGGTGGAGAAAGAACTGGGCTTCACCGGGCGTGGCAAGCGCGCCATCGAGGAATATGGCGTAGCGGAGTTCAACGCCAAATGCAAGGAGAGCGTCTTCCGTTATGTCAAGGAATGGAGGGCGCTCAGCGACCGCATCGGCTTCTGGATTGATATGGATGATCCCTATGTTACTCTCGACAGCGAGTACATCGAGTCTGTTTGGTGGATCCTGAAACAAATCTGGGATAAAGGCTTGCTGTACAGAGGCTACAAGAGTGTGCCTTACTGCCCACGCTGCGAAACGCCCCTTTCGGACCATGAAGTATCGCAAGGCTACGACGAAGTCGAAGACCCGTCCATCTATGTGAAATTTCCCTTGCGCGGTGAGCGGGGGGTGTACTTCCTGGCTTGGACAACCACGCCGTGGACACTGCCGGGCAATGCTGCCTTAGCCGTGCACCCCCAAGTGGAATACGTGCTTGTGGAGCAGAACGGTGAGAAATACATCCTCGCCAGAAAGCTGCTCGACGCGGCGTTGCAAGGCGAGTATACCGTGCTGAAAAGCCTCAGCGCCAAAGATTTGGTCGGAAAGCATTATCAGCCCTTGTACACCTTCTTGCCTGTGGAGCAGGACTACTGTTATGTCATCGCTGCAGATTTCGTGAACACGGAGGAAGGGACGGGAATTGTGCATATCGCCCCTGCTTTCGGCGCGGAAGACTTGGAAGTGGGCCGTGAGTACAACCTTCCCGTGCTGCAAACGGTGGATTTGCACGGCAACCTGATTGAGGAAGTTACCCCATGGCGAGGGATGTTCGTCAAAGACGCCGACCCACTCATTATCCACGATCTTCAGGAGCGCGGCTTGATGTACCGCGTTGGTCGCTACCGACACGTGTACCCCTTCTGCTGGCGCTGCGGCACACCGTTGCTCTACTATGGCAAGCCAACTTGGTTCATCGGCACACGGCAGGTGAAGGATCGCCTGATCGCCAACAACAAGCTCATCAATTGGTATCCCTCCCATATCCGCGATGGGCGCTTTGGCAACTGGCTGGAGAACAACGTGGACTGGGCATTGGGACGCGATCGCTACTGGGGCACGCCGTTGCCGGTGTGGGTCTGTGAGCGGTGCGGAGCGATGGAATGCTTTGGCAGTGTAGAAGAACTGCGGCAGAGGGCAAAGGATAGCAAACGCGTGGGGCTGAGCCGCTCCAGCTTCGATCTACCGGAACTGGACTTGCACCGCCCTTATATTGATGAAGTAACGCTCACCTGCCAATGCGGGGGCACGATGCGCCGCACGCCAGAGGTCATTGACTGCTGGTTCGATTCTGGCTCTATGCCCGTCGCCCAATGGCACTACCCCTTTGAAAACCAGGAACTGTTTGCTGAGCAGTTCCCCGCCGATTTTATCTGCGAGGGCATTGACCAGACGCGCGGCTGGTTCTATTCCCTGCATGCCATCTCCACCCTGCTCTTTGACAAGCCCTGCTTCCTCAACTGCCTCTGCTTTGGCCACGTGCTCGATGCCGAAGGGCAGAAGATGAGCAAGTCCAAGGGCAATGTGGTGGACCCATGGGATGTGATCAACGCCTATGGTGCCGATGCCATGCGCTGGAGCTTTTACACTGCTTCACCGCCTGATTATCCACGGCGCTTTTCGTTGGAACTAGTGGCTGATGCCATGCGCAAATTCACCCTGACGCTGTGGAATACCTATTCCTTCTTCGTCACCTATGCCAATATTGACCGCTTTGACCCGCGCTCGCCGGCACCACCGGTGGCTGAGCGCAGCGAGCTGGACCGCTGGGTGTTATCCGAACTGCACCATCTGGTGCGCACGGTAGACGATGAGCTGGCGCACTACGATATGACCAGCTCCGCACGGGCAATCCAGGCTTTTGTCGAGGACCTGAGCAACTGGTATGTACGCCGTTCACGCCGGCGTTTTTGGAAGAGCGAAGCGGATCAGGACAAGGCTGCCGCCCATCACACCCTCTATGAATGCCTGGTTACCCTGACCAAGTTGCTGGCTCCGTTCCAGCCCTTCTTGACCGAGGAGATGTATCAAAACCTGGTGCGCTCCTGGGGTGCCAGCGCCCCGGAAAGCGTACACCTGTGCGATTACCCGCAGGCAAATACAGCTTTGATTGACGAGCAACTCATGGCTGAGATGCACACCGCCTTGCGCGTCGTGGCGCTGGGCCATGCGGCACGCAACAAGGCGGGTATCAAGGTACGGCAGCCCCTGAGGCTAGTTACCATCAAGCCGCGTTCAGAGGCAGAGGTGGCTGGCTTGCAACGGTTGGCAGACCTGATTGGCGATGAGTTGAACGTGCACCAGGTGCGCATCACGCTCGATGAACGCGACTTGGTGGAATACCGCATCAACGCCGTTCCTAGCCAGGTGGGTAAGAAGTACAAAGCGCTGTTCCCCGCGATCAAACAAGCGCTAGCACAGATGGACGCAGCAGAAGTGGCTGCCCGCTTGCGCGCAGGAGAGGCGCTCCAACTGACCGTCCAGGGACAGGAAGTAATGCTGACAGCAGAAGACGTGGAGGTGCAAACCATCGCCCCTGAGGGCTATGTGCTGGCTGAGGAGGCGGGCTACGTGGTGTCCCTCGATACGACCGTCAGCGAGGAATTGCGCTTGGAGGGGCTGGCGCGCGAGATCGTGCGCCGCATCCAGACCATGCGCAAGGATGCTGGCTTCCGCATCGAGGACACCATCACGACCTACTACCAGGCTGACGCAAGCCTGCTGCCGGTCTTCCAGGCGTGGGGAGAATACATCCGCCAGGAGACGCTGTCCACGCACCTGCTGCGCGAAGCGCCACCGCCTGATGCTTTTGTCCAGACCCATGACCTGGATGGCGCAACGGTAACGCTGGGTGTGCGTCAGCAGAAATAAATACTTGCCAGCGCGCTGCTATCAGGTGGGAATGGATATTATTCACCGAAAATTTACCTAACAAGTACCGAATTTTCACGTAATTGGTGTACCATCTCCGCCTGGGCAGGTTTCATGGCACATCGTACTCCCTCCTTCACCCTCGTTGCACCGACAACGTACCCTGGCCAACAACAAAGCCCAAACCTGTCCCAGGATGAAAGGCGGCCTCGACTCGAGGCCGCCTTTCTTTTTTACCGCAGAGGGCGCAGAGCACACGGAGAAATCTTGGTTTTTACCGCCGAGAACGCAGAGCACGCAGAGAAAGGTTATTTTACCGCAGAGAGCGCAGAGCACGCAGAGTAGTTTTATTTCACCACTGGAGCGTGGACGACGGCGTTTGCCATTGAGCCTGCCAGGGATTTCAATCCCTGGCTGAAACAGCAAGCCTCCTGAAGGGGGCTGCTGCCAATCACCAGTCGGCTTTAGCCGACTTACGTTTCAGCCAGGGAATTGATTCCCTGGCATCATCTGCGCCTGGGCTCCCATGCCCAGGTGAGGTGTGGTCTCCTGCGTCACCCTGAACGAAGCCGAGGGGCCTGCCCTGAGTACAACGAAGGGGTCTCATGGAACTGAGGGAGATTCTTCGCCGCTACGCGGCTCAGAATGACAATGGGAGAGCAGGTGCTCTCACGTTTGGCGTGGACGCCGGGCAGTTCACCTGGAGCAATCT
>JACIWX010000008.1 GCA_014360755.1 Chloroflexota bacterium
AGCCACACGGTCGCCTTTCTTGACCCCCAGTTGTTGCAGGGCAGCAGCGAAGCGGTCGGCAAGGGCATTGAGTTGCGCGTAGGTCAATTTGGCATCCATAAAGATGGTGGCAATCGCGTCGGGGTACTTGCGCGCAGCCTCCTCCAAGTTGGTGTACAAGGGGCGTTCGGGGTACTTGATCGTATGCGGGACTTGCGGCTCATAATTTTTTAGCCAGGGCTTCTCCATTGTTTCCACTCCCTCCTTTGGGTTAATAGTGTGCCATCTCAACGCAAGCGGCACAGATAATATACCATGACTTCTGCAAATATGTCAAAAAGCGAATCCTGTGTCTCTACTGCACATGAAACCTCTCTATCCCTTTCTCACCTCCTTCCTTTGTGCCAGGCATAAAGCGCCGCTCCTAAGGCACCCACAGTCTGCGGATCAGCAGGCACAGTAATGCGCTGATTGGATTGCCTGGACAATGCTGCTACCACGCCCACATTGAGCGCAACCCCTCCGGTGAGCATAACTTCTGCTTCCAAACCCACGCGCGCTGCCAATCCCAGCACACGGCTGGCAATCGCCTGGTGTAAACCCGCCGCGACATCTTGTTTTGCCACTCCCCGTGCTATGTGGGAAATCGCCTCTGATTCGGCAAAAACTGTACAGGTACTGCTGATGGCCACAGGATGCTCAGACTGAAGCGCCAATGCCCCAAATTGCTCTATAGGTACATCCAATGCAGCCGCCATTACTTCCAAAAAGCGCCCAGTGCCTGCCGCACACTTGTCGTTCATGGCAAAATCTACCACACGCCCCTGCGCGTCCAAGCGCATTGCCTTGCTATCTTGCCCGCCAATGTCAATGACTGTGCGTACTGCGGGGCATAGATGGAAGGCGCCGCGAGCATGACACGAAATTTCGGAGACTTCTTCATCCGCTGTCGCAAAGCGCACGCGCCCATAGCCGGTCACCACGGTGTACGCTATTTCGTCAGGCGTTAAACCGCACTCTCTCAACAGTCGAGCCACCAAGGCTTCAGCCGCCTCCTGTCCGCCATAACCCGCTGGCACTACTCCCCGCGTCAGCAAACGCTGACCTGCATCCAGCAACACTGCCTTGACAGTAAGCGATCCGATATCTACACCCAAAAAACATGGCTTGGTCATTTTCTCTCTGCCAATGTTTCCATAAAAGCCTGGATCCGTGTCTTCACCGCTTCTGCAGCGAAAGCGCGCGCATCACACATATCGGATTCAATGATCAGGCCAGGCACTCCTGTGCCCTCGGTAATCCTGCGCCTTATCGCATACTGTCCCAGGGAATATGGCTTGCAGCTACGATTGCAGTGCATGACAAATCCGTCTACATCGTACTCCCGAATCAACCGCTCCATGAGGTGGCTGCGATACTCCAGGCTCTGGTTGAGAAAAACCGTAGCATAGGCTGTAGCAATCCCTTCCATCAGTTCAGATTGTCCTTCAGGAATTTCCTGGGACCATCCTCCGGTGTAAGTATCAACCACAAAGCAAGCATCGTAATCCACAAAATAGTTGTAAAAACGATAAAGATGATGCCAAATGGCGATATTATCCCAAAGTAGCCGGTACTTCTCCTTGGGGATAGCCCCTATGCCGTTTTTCACGCGCATCTCCACCTCGGCTTTGAGATGACGGTAGAAACGGACTGCTCCCTCGGTACCTCTTAATACCACAATCGGAGCCATATTCACAAATAGATCAGGAGCATTCAGCGGCGAAGGCCGTGCTTTGCACAAAGCCCGTATCTCACTCCACAACTGTACCGTCTCGTTCGCCAGGCGAACGGTTCTCTCCAGGCGCTTCATGCTCAAGCGGCGCCCAGTCGTCCTCTCCACAAAACGGATCATTGCTTCTAGCTGCGCTACCACATAAGCCAACGCGTGCGGTTCAAATGCACCGTGGATAAAGGGAGTATCCAGGATGAAAAGCGGCACCTCATAATGGGCAGCAACTGCCTCATACCATTTGATGACTGTGCCGCAGATATTGTTGCAAGCAATAAGCAAATCCGGCTGCGGCAATCCGCCCATCGGCGCGCGCTCGCTCTGAAAAACAGAACCCAGGCTAGTGCGTGCATAAGAACAGAGATCAGGGGAGTAACCTTGTGCCTCCGCAGCCTCACAGAGAGACACTGCTTCTCGGCGCGCCCCACACAGAGCCCCATAATTCTCAGGATAAACGGCTATCACGCCCATCGCGCGCAAGATCTCCACTGGTGCACCGCTTGTCACCCACGCAAGGGGTCTGCCCAACCGTGGGAGGCGTATTCTGGTATAATGCCATTGCATCAAGCGCTGCAATTCAGCGGCTGTTTTTAGTTTCTTGTACCGTTTCTCCGCCATTTCCCGCTTCACTCAGAGTACCGAAAAAGCACTCTCCATATGTATATGTAGATTTTCTGACTGCGTCGAGACATAGGTCTAGGACCCGCGCAGTAATTCGATGAATGCCTGAATGCGGGTGCGCAACTGGCCTATGGGCGCAGTCAGGTCAGTTTCAATCCAGAGGTGAGGTACTCCTTCATTGGCCAGTGCCTTGGAGAGTAGCACATAGTCGAAAGCGTGGGGTTCGCAGAACTTGGGTAGTACAAAGACCACACCTTGGGCTCCCGTGCGGTGCACCAGGCTCAGTAAATGCTCCGCGCGAGGATTTGCATCATCGTGTTTGGTTGGGCAGGGCACACGCTTCAAGTAACGATCTGCCAGTGCGCCAAATGGCTCCTGCGTTTCATCCACCAGCACATCAAAATATCGACTGCCCGTGCACAAGTCATCCCACACCACCTGGCCGCCTAGTTCATGAACTATTACAGGGATCGTAGGATCATCAAGAATGGCGCCCACCAAAATTACTGCTGGCCCTTGACGAACAGCCTCTTTCTTTTCCTCCACACTCTGCAGGACCGACTGCAACAGGACATTATGCTCCTCCACGGGTGTCACCATGCCTGACAGGACTAGGGTCCAGAATTGCTCTACCGTGAATGCCCGGCGATGTTCATAGAGCGTCGCCAACAGGCGACGCTGTTCATTGTACAAAGCAATGCTGGTGCGTAGTGCATCTTCTGTGACCGGTGCGCCAAAATCCGACTCCAAAACAGCCGCTAGGCGGTGCAACTCGGCAAGGAGATAATCTCGTGCACCCACATTGCTCAACACGGTGGGCAGTGAGAAGGTGACCAATGGAAATGGCGGGTCCGCCATATGCCAAATGTCCGCCACACATTGCATCGTATCACAGGTATGCACCACTAACAAGCCAGAGAGACAATCCAGCGCGCCGCTCAGCAAACGTTCTGTTACCATCCGAGCCAGGGCACAGGAAAAAGAAGGGAGATGGGCATTGGCTAACGCTACTTGCCCAGAACCTTGCACCAAGCGTACCGGAACAAAGCCTGCGGCATGCAACAACTCAATCGGTGAGTAAGTGCACAGGTAGCCAAAAGCTCGCTTGGTAGGGTAGCGTGTCTGCCAGTCCTTACAGGGATGAGCCAGGGAATTCCAATCCCACTGGATTTGGTCACCAAGCAGGGGTTCCCTCACCTGAACCACACAGTACACCACATGTCTCCTAGAGCAGCCTCAATACATCCTCCACTTTCGGAGGACAGCCACGCGCCAAAGGCAATCCATGCTCCTCGGCAAACTGGCGCGCACAATCGCCCATACAAATGACCTTGCCGTGCCCTGCCGGTAACTGGCTAGCGTGGCCCATCACAATATCCAAGCGCCGCCACACTCCGCGGTAGAGGAACTTGAGCTGACGCCAATGGTTGCTCTTCACTGCCTTGAAAGCGTAATACAACACCCAGTTGCAGCCACTGCACGAATCATGGATGTGCTCATACACATTCTTGTATACAAAATAGCCTTGGTAATCGAAGGCAAAGGGACGTTGGGCTTCTTCGATGCTCAATCCTACTGTCTCCACAGACGGCAGTGGCGGAATGTGAGGGGCATGCTCTGGAGGAAAGCCCATCAGTTGTCGGCACACATTGTCCACTTCAATCAGGTCTGTCCCAGCCACCAACACGTTCATTTCTCGTGGGCGGCCGTAACGCCATGGGCCATTGCCTTCCAAAGCAACAATGCCATCCACAATGGTTAACGCCGGCCGGACAACATCCGCCAAAGCCCGAATGCACTCGTTTAACCCAAGGCGATGGAAACGACGTTTGTCGGTGGAGGTGAGCAAGCCTTTTTGGTTCTTCATGCCCAGCGTTACACCAGTCTGCACATGCGTCTTCATCTTGGCAATGTTGATATATTCGTGAGTAAGCAGGTAAATCGGCAATTTGAGCTGACCATAGGGCCACGAAACAGTGTACCGCTCTGCGTGCTCCAAATTGACCAATGTAGCGTCGCAGCGCTCCGCTACGGCAGCGTAGCCGTTCTTCTGCAAAGCAATGCCAGCGTCTCGCCCGACAATACCGCCTTCACCAATAACTGTTGGCATTCCTGGGAACAACTTCAGGAAAGCTTCCACAACAGCAGGATCTGTGTACAGCCCTTGTCCTGGTGGCCCAGAATCAGGCACATTCGGCTTGATAAACAATGCTTCGCGTTGAGGACGGTAGCCAATCAAGCGGAGCAGTTCAGCCATGCTCTGCTCTAAATCATCCCACGTTGCCCGTACAATACCGACGGTCATACGCCCCTGCTTTCCTTTGCAGACGGATCACGCAAATAGGCTTGAATAAGATACACTCCGCGGAAATGCCCCTGCGTCAGGTAAGTGATGTGCGGCTCCTTGCCTAGCAAACGTTTTTGAATCGCTCGCACGCTATACCCCTGCTGATGTAAATCACGCACCTTTGCCCCTAACTCCTCTAGATAGGCAATTTTCCGCTGAATTTCGGCAGTGGGATGGTTCATGCGCACCGAACCACTTCCCGGAAACAGCGCCGTCACCTCCAGAGCAGCAAGTTTTTTGAGGGACGCAATCACTTCATAAATATCATAGTCAGGTCTGGCAGCACGGTCCTGACCACCAATATACGCATCGCCGGTAAAGAGCCAGCCCATCTTTGGTTCATAGAGACAGATATGGTCTGGGCTGTGCCCCGGTGTGTGCAGCACCTGAAAACGACAGTGCTCCGTCTCCACCCACTCACCCAGGGGTTGGCCTTGGGAGGGCTTTGGCCATCCCCAGAAGAAGCGGCGGTAAGGTTGTAAATATTGTAACTTGGGTTCGGCTAAAATTGGTAAAGCCAAAGGATGTGCCAGGATAGGAACACCGAACACCTGCTGCACCAAGCCATTTGCCCCAATATGATCCTCATGGCAATGGGTGTTCACAACTTGTTCCACAGTCAGCGTCCGTGTGGAAAGGGCATCTAACAACTCACGTGCCGTATAGGCACAAGTGGTATCAACCAGCAAGCTATCCACCCAATACGCTGCTGTGTGATAAAAGGCATGACCTAAAAAACTGCGCGCCGCACGAAAGGAGATCACTAGGCCATGTTCCCTTACTTCGAGCACAATACCTCCATTGCCACCACTAGGCTATTGCTCGTCCCCTGTCCCCGAAGCAGCGCACAAGGCATCCCGCACTTCGGGAGGCAAGCGAATCGGGCGCATGCTTTGCAAGTCAACCAACACTTGCACGGTGTACCCGTTGGCGAGCAAACGCCCATCTTCTGCATGGAGAATCTCATAAGCCAAAGCAAAACTGGAACGGCGTATCTCTTCCACCCAAGTACGGATAATCAAGCGCTCATCGAAATGGGCCGGAGCGTGATAATGGCAGTGGGCTTCCACAATAACAAGGCCAAGCCCACTTTGCTGCCAAACACTGCGGTTTAACCCCAGAGCACGCAAATAGTTGACCCGCCCCACTTCCATGTAGATAAAGTAATTGGCGTAGTAAACCACGCCTTCCGCATCCGTTTCTGCATAGCGTACACGGACCTCAGATTCGACAACGCGCGGTTTCTTCACGGTTTCCCTCATCTGTGCCCTTGGAAGTTGATTGTGAAAATAGCAGGGCAAACTCCCTGTGCAGCACCCCGCTCTCAGGAAGAGTATGCCCTGCTATGTGGCTGTTTTCACACACCTGCGAAAAGGCCGAAGGATCCTTTTATATCTTGCTCCCAGCCCCCACGGCCTTCAGTTGCTTAATCAGCTCTGGGATGACCTTGTACAGATCGCCCACAATGCCCACATCAGCAATCTGGAAAATCGGCGCGGAGGGATCCTTGTTAATAGCCACAATGAACTTGGATTCCTTCATCCCTGCTTGGTGCTGAATAGCCCCCGATATGCCACATGCGATATAAAGATCAGGGTGCACGGTCTTCCCCGTCTGTCCCACTTGGTGATCATGGTCAATCCAACCTGCATCTACCGCTGCGCGCGAAGCACCAACTTCCCCGCCAAGAGTCTCAGCCAGTTCCTCAATCAGTTTGAAACCCTCAGGCCCGCCCAAACCACGACCGCCAGATACAATGATCTTGGCATCTTCTAGGTTCACACGGCGTCGTGCCTCTTTGACCACCCGCAGGATATTGATATTCAAATCCTCTTCACTGATATCCACCGGCACACGCTCGATTTCCCCTTGTCGCGATGGATCAGGTTGCGGTGCACGCATCACGCCTGGACGCACGGTAGCCATCTGCGGCCTGTGGCGCGGGCAGACAATGGTTGCCATGATATTGCCACCAAAAGCAGGGCGCGTCTGCAAGAGCAAGCGTTCGCTCTCGTCAATGTCCAATCCGGTGCAATCAGCAGTCAAACCAGTATAGATGCGTTGCGAAATGCGCGGCGCCAAGTCTCGCCCAACCGTTGTCGCACCAAAAAGCACGATCTCTGGCTTCTTGTTCTGGATTAAATCCGCAAGAACTTTGGCATAGGCATCCGTGCGATAATGTGCCAACAAAGGATCGTCCGCTAAGTAGACTGTGTCTGCACCATCAGCAACAAGTTCCTTCGCCAAGTGCTCCACATTGTGGCCCAGCAGCACTGCTTCCGCCTTAGCCCCTAATGTGTCGGCAAGCTCACGCGCCTTGCCCATCAACTGGTGCGCCACTTTGGTCAGCACGCCATCCCGCTGCTCGGCAAAGACCCACACATTGCGGTACTCCTGAACCCTGACCTCGCCTGCTACCCGCACGCCGATAAACAGCGCACCCTCAGGACACTGGTCTACGCAAGCACCGCAGTCCACGCAGCTTTCATAGATCTTTGCCTTACCATTCACAATCTCAATGGCCCCAAAAGGACAGGCAAAGACGCAGGTACCGCACCCTGTACATTTTTCCAGGTCAACTTTTAACTCCATATGTTGTCCTCCTTAACGATGTAAAATGCTGCCAAGAACGCTTTTTATTGTACCTTCTTACATTGAGCAAGCTGTCTCTCAATCGCTTTGCCCAACCGCTTGATGCCCTCCTCGATCATCTCTGGGGTAGCAGTCGAAAAGGTCAGGCGAAGCGTGTTCTTCCCACTAACCCCATCTGGATAGAAAGCACTGCCTGGCACAAAAGCAACCTTCTCCTCCAAGGCCGCCTTCAATAACTCCATCGAATCCGTGCCTTCAGGGAGAATCACCCACAGGAAAAGACCACCCTGCGGCCGAGTCCAGCGCACACCAGGTGGAAAATATTTTTCCATGGCCGAGAGCATGACGGCGCAGCGCTCTCGATACATGTTCCGGATGTTTTTCACATGCTGCCTCAAGAAGCCGCGTTGACAAATATCATTGGCAATCATTTGCACAAAGATGCTGGTGTGCAAATCGGCTGCTTGCTTAGCCTGCACCAACCGACCCAGTACCCTGGCAGGGGCAACGATCCAACCCAGGCGGATCCCTGGTGCCAGCGTTTTGGAAAAGGTGCTCAAATAAATAGTATTTTCTTTGTGCAGAACGATGATTGGAGTGATGTCCTCCCCTTCGAAGCGCAACTCACCATAGGGGTCATCTTCGACAATGAATACGCCATACCGCGCAGCCAGTTCCACCAATTTATGCCGGCGTTCCAAAGACAGCGTTACCCCAGCCGGATTGTGGAAATTGGGCAAGGAATAGATGAACTTGACACGTTCGCGCTTCAATATGTCCTCCATCAAATCCACCCGTGTTCCATCATCATCCAACGGGACGGTTACGAAGCGCGCCTCGTAAGAACTCCAAGCCTGAATCGCCCCTAGGTAAGTAGGGCGGTCCGTGAGAACTGTGTCGCCTGGGTTGAGAAAGACCTTGCCGATCAGATCAAGGGCTTGCTGCGAACCATTCACAATCAGAATGTTCTCTTCTTCAGCAGGAACCCCGTACTTCTGCATTTTGGCTACCAGATACTGCTTCAGAGGCGGATACCCCTCGGTTACACTATATTGCAAAGCCTGTGGTCCTTCGTGCTCTAGAATATAGCGACAGGCTTCTTGAAACTCCCGGATAGGGAACAACTCAGGTGCCGGCATACCCCCACCTAGAGAGATGAGCCCAGGCGTGGACATCAGCTTGAGCGTTTCACGAATAATGGAACTGGTCATGCGTTCCGTTCGTTTGGCGAGAGCGCCTTCCCAATCGGTAGTCCATTTGCCATCCCAATTGACCACACTGTCAGCCATAGATTGCTCCTTCCACAATTTTCATTTGGGCTCCGTTGCCCTTCGGATATACAATCATAGTCATAACCCGCTCTCTATGCCGCATTCATCTCCTTCAGGCATTGTACAATTTCCGAACTCTCCTCAATCCGAGGTATCGCCCAGTCCACACCATCTACCTTCTCTGTCGAACCCACCCATACAGTAACCATGCCCAACTCCCCTGCTACACGCAGATTGGGCAAGGAATCATCAAATGTGATACACTTTTCGGCTGTGACGCCAAGTACATCGAGCAAACATTGGTAGGCAGCCCGGTGTGGCTTACCAACATATCCACTGTCCTTAATGTCAAAAATGCGCTCAAAGTGATGCGCCACTCCCAACGCTTTTAGAACCTGCTGCGCATGCTCCTTGGGTGAATTGGTAAAGACGATCTTGCGCCATGGCAAACCGGCCAATACCCGATTCAGTTCCTCGTTGGCTGACAAGAACTCTTCCACCGAGAAATCATGGACATAGGTCAGGTAATCGTCGGGATTAATCTGAAATTCTACCAATAAGCCGCGCATGGTCGTGCCATACTCCCGCCAATAGCGCGGCCGTAGCCTGTTGATCGTCTCCTCATCCATACCCAAGCGAGAGGACATGTACTCGCTGATACGCTGGCTCACCACTTCCATGACCCCTACGCCTTCGGGGTATAGGGTGTTATCCAGATCGAAAAGCGCACATTGCAGCCCAGACCGCTTCACACTACGCCCCCGTCGCCATCACCGGCGTTCAACTGGCGGGTGGCATGTACAACGGGCTACAAACCACCCTCTGCGCAGTTCATCCAAGAGACGAAACACCATATACCTACTCATCCACCAACCCAGCTAGCCCCACCATCGCGCGCCAAGCACGATAGAGTGTGGGCATATCATCGTGTACGAACTCGACTGTTCTGCCATCCACCCGGCGGCTGCCCGGCACCAGCTCAGCCATTTCGGCATGAATGCTCTGCTGGAAACTCACGGTTAAGGTAATGGGCGGCGCAACAACAAATGGAACGCCACCTTTCTGCACCGCTCGTGTCGCTGCTTCCCGGATCAAGTCATGAACTCTGCGCGGAGCCAGGCAACGCGCAGCACGCATGCCATATGCATGCTTGACCGCTACAGTCTCTACATCCTGCAGGATGGAGCGTGCCTCGGCAACGAGCGTGTCATCTCCAGTGACAAGGATAACTGGAACGCCAAAATGTCCCGCGAGAGCAGCATTCAGGCCAAACTCACCCACCAATCTGCCATTTAGCGCCACACTATATACGCGCCCACTGTACACGTGGTTCAGCACGCCATACATGGCACCTGCCTGGGCATGGTAACCGATGAAGAACGCAGCATCACAACCTTCGTCAATCCCTTGCATCATGGAAAGCGGCTTGGGCGATCCGCTGATTAACTGCGCCACCGGATTCAGTTTCTCATGCAAGAGATTGCGCATGGATCCGTGTGCGTCATTGACCAGAACCTCGGTCACCCCCGCCGCCAAAGCTCCCTCAATCGCTGCATTCACTTCATCAGCCATCAAATTGCGTGCGCGTTCGTACTCCTTATCTCCCATGCCTGTCTGGGCAAAGTTCACAATGCCTGACACGCCTTCCATATCAGCCGATATGTATATCTTTTTCATCCTGCCTCGCATACCTAGATTGTCCCACGAGTGGGCAGGCCAGCATTAAATGATGTTCTTCTGGCGCAGAATCGCTACCAACTCTTTCGCGGCTTCCGCAGGCCCGCTCTTGATAATCTGCCCCGGCTCCTTCGGCGGTGGCGAGAAACTCCGTTTGACCTGCGTAGGAGACCCTTGCAACCCAACTTGTTCTGGATTGGCATCCACATCCTTTACGCCCCAGAACGTAACCTTGCGTTCCCGGTAGGCATTCATAATGGCGCCTGCATGTGGGTAGCGTGGCGTATTCGCTTCCTTCGTAATCGTCAAGAGCGCAGGCAATTTTGCCTCAATTTCTTCATAGCCATCCTCGATGGCTCTCTTTGCGCGCACTTTGCCATCTTCGACAACTAACTCGCGCACATAGGTTATTTGGGGAATTTTCAGGTACTCAGCCACTTGTGGGCCCACCTGAGCAGTATCCCCATCAATCGCCTGGCGGCCCGCCAAAACCAGATCAAAATCGCCGATCTTCTTCAGGGCAAGCCCCAACGTGGTCGCTGTCGCCCAGGTGTCCGCACCAGCAAAGGCACGGTCGGTCAGCAAGATCGCTTCATCCGCACCCATAGCCAGGGCTTCCCGCAGCGCATCTTCCGCCTGAGGCGGTCCCATGGAGAGCACGATCACTTGAGCCCCCATCTGCTCTTTCAATTTTAGCGCCTCTTCAAGGGCGTTCTTATCCTCAGGGTTGATAATGCTGGGCACGCCCTCTCGGATCAAAGTCCCTGTTCTGGGATCGAGCTTGACTTCCGTGGTGTCTGGAACCTGCTTAATCAGTACAACGATTTTCATGGGTAATGTATCCTCCCTTCCCGTGATCAATGGCGTAGGCAATTACCTGAGCCGCAGCCCGATGTTGCGGAACAGGTTGCGGGCAATAATCTCGCGCTGTATCTCGTTGGTCCCCTCGAAGATACGGGTGATGCGTACATCGCGGTACATGCGCTCAATGGGATATTTCTTCATATAGCCCATCCCGCCGTGAATTTGCACTGCCATATCGGCTGCACGGCAGGCGACCTCAGACCCAAAGACCTTGCACATGGCCGCCATAGTACTGAATTCACGTCCCATGTTCCCACTATCCATCATCCATGCGGTGCGATAGACCAGAGAGCGCAACGCCTCTATCTCAATGGCCATATCCGCGATCATCCACTGGATCGCTTGTTTGGCTGCAATCGGAGCGCCAAATTGATAGCGGCTCTTGGCAAACTCCATGCTCATCTTCAACGCCTGCTGGGCTGCTCCAAGACATCCTGCTGCAAGGCTGATGCGACCAACATCCAGAGTCTTCATGAAGGTGAGAAAGCCAGCCCCAAACTGGCCTAGCACGTTTTCTGCTGGAACTCGGCAATCCTCAAAGAACAGCTCTGCAGTAGGGGACCCGCGGATACCCATCTTTTCCTCCCTACGTCCTACTTTGAAGCCTGGGAAGTCTTTCTCCACAATAAAAGCGGTTACCCCACCCCGCGCGCCCAAAGCCGGGTCCGTTACCGCCAGAACGCTAATGACATCGGCGATGTCCCCATTCGTGATCCACAGCTTCGAACCATTCAAGATAAAGTAATTGCCATCGCGTATCGCTCTCGTCTGAATGGCCGCTGCATCAGAGCCAGCATTGGGCTCGGTTAGGGCAAAAGCCGCAATTTTTTCGCCGCGGGCAAGCGGCACGAGGTACTTCTGCTTTTGCTCTTCTGTGCCATCCAGATAGATCGCCATGGCGCCAATGCCAGTATGTGCCCCAATGATGGTCGCCGTGGAACCACATACCTTATTCATTTCCTCCATAAGAATGCAGTAACCAATCTCTCCCGCACCCGCTCCACCATATTTTTGCGGAAATGGGACTCCCATGAGGCCTAACTTGGCTGCTTTCTTAATGATCTCGAACGGAACCCGCTCATCACGATCGATCTCCTCAGCAAGAGGAGCTACTTCCTTCTCCGCAAACTCTCGAATCATGCGACGGAGCAATTCATACTCTTTAGGGAACGTAAAATCCATTGCTTCCTCCTTCACAATTCTTTCTATTCCTTCAGTTGCCTCTTGAGGACTTTGCCAGCGGCATCCTTGGGCAACTCGGTGCGAAATTCGATATAACGCGGATATTTGTACGCCGCCATCCGTGAACGTGCGTACTCGATAAGTTCCTCAGCATCCACTACTTCGTCTGCCTCAAGCACGATAAAGGCTTTAATCTCCTCTCCCATCACCTCATCAGGGATACCAACAACAGCAGCCTCAGCGACTGCCGGGTGAGCAAGCAGCACATCCTCTACTTCTCGTGGATAGATATTGAGCCCACCACGCTTAATCAGATCCTTCTTTCGACCCACGATATAGAAATAGCCTTCTTCATCCCTGCGCCCCAGGTCACCAGTATGGAACCAACCGCCACGCATGGCTTCAGCAGTCAGCGCTGGCCGCTTGTAGTAGCCCTTCATCACATTGTGTCCCCGGATCACAATCTCCCCTATTTTGCCAGGTGGCAGCTCGCGGTCATCTTCATCGACGATCCTCATTTGCACGCCATAAATAGGCTGTCCAATGGAGCCAGGGCGCGGCGGTCTGTCTGTGGGATTGAACGACGCCACAGGCGAGGTCTCCGATAGACCATAACCTTCGAAAATCGGTAGGCCATATCGCTTTTCAAATGCGCGCATCAAATCCACTGGCAACGCTGCCCCACCTGAGCAGCAGAGACGCAACGAACTCCAATCGTACTTTTCAGCACCTGGATAGTGCTGTAGATACCAGTACATTGTAGGCACGCCTAACAACAAGGTAACTCGATCGCGCTGAATGATCTGCAAAACCTTGTCCGAGTCAAAACGTGCCAGCATGGTAAGCGTGCCGCCGGCATACAATGTAGCATTCATCACACAGGTCTGTCCAAAAGCATGGAACAGGGGCAGCACGGCCAAGGAGACATCTTGAGGGGTGATTTTGCACAAGCGGTCCGCAGTGAGTGCAGCATTGTAGAACATGTTAAAATGAGTCAGTTCCGCACCCCGGGGATATCCCATCGCCCCTGCCGTATAGAGGATTACCGCAGTGTCATCCGGCCTGGTCTGCACGGTGTCGAAGTCAGGCAGGCTTGTCTCCAACAAATCGGCAAAGCATTGCCAGCCGGATGGTGCCTGCTTGCCCACCACAATGAAGTGACGGCAAGATTCCACACGTCTCAGTGCCTGTTGCGCTTCCAGCAAGAACGCCTCATCAACGATCAATACCGCTGCTTCCGAATCCTCTAACTCATAAGTGATTTCAGAAGCCTTGAACAATGGATTCAAAGGAACAACACAGCCCCCTGCTTTCAATACCCCGAAATACGCGATAACAAACTCAGGGACATTGGGCAACATGATAGCTACCCTATCCCCTGGGCGCATTCCTAACCCTGCCAGCGCAGCAGCGCAACGGGTCGCCGCTTCATTGAGCTGCGCATAGCTCATCCGGCAGCCATTGGAAATAATCGCGGTATATTGAGGCTGGCTGAAAGCCCCGGCCTCGAGCACAGTAGCCAGATTCAAGCTCATACGAGTACCAATAGTGGATGATGAGTGACGAGTGAGACAGGGCATCAGCGGCAATGGATCAGCGCTCACTCATCACTCATCACTCACAAGGGTTTATTTATCCTGGAACTTGGGTTGGCGCTTTTCCAGGAAGGCGGTGACTCCCTCGTAACCGTCATGGGTGGCACATAACGCGACAAACTTTTCTTCTTCCACCTTAAGAGCGTCAAGCAGGCTTACTTCCATGCCGTGGTTGATCGCCTCCAGGATAGCGGAGGTTGCCAGCGCGCTCTTGGAGGTGATTTTCTTAGCCAGATCCTGGGCGGTTTTGATGACCTGACCAGCAGGTACCACTTTGTTCACCAGGCCAATGCGTGCTGCCTCCTGGGCGGGGATCATGTCACCCGTGAGAATCAACTCAATCGCTTTACCCCTGCCGACCAGACGAGGGAGCCGCGCTGTTCCACCCCAAGCGGGTAACAGCCCCAGGTTTACCTCCGGCTGACCGAAGCGAGCCGTATCCGATGCAATGCGGATATGGCATGCCATAGCCAACTCCATGCCACCACCAAGGCAAACAGCATTGATGGCAGCAATGACAGGCTTGGTGCTCCGCTCAATACGGTTAAAAAGCTGCTGCCCTTTGACAATGAGATCCCTTTTGACTGGCTGCCCGGACCGCGCCAGATCAATCTGTGCTTTGATCTCATTGATGTCCGCTCCAGCCACGAACGCAAACTGCCCGGCGCCTGTGATGATAATGGCTTTGACCTCGGGATTGTTGTACACCTCCTCAAAAGCGCTCGCCAAATCATTCACGGTCTGCTCGTTGAAAGCATTCGCTGGCGGGTGATCAATAGTAAGGATAGCAATACGATCCTCTATCGAAACTTTGACATATTGGCGGTCTGCCATTTGACACACTCCTTTCCTTCATAGTTTTGAATTGTAGCAGGAAGCAGAACAGCACACCATGTGCCCAATGCTGCTTATCCGCTGATGGCTATGTCGTGTATTCAAAGAAGCCTTTGCCGACCTTCTTGCCGAGGTGTCCTGCCCGCACTTTGGTTTTGAGCAAGCGCGCGGGGCGGAAACGGTTCCCAAACTGGGCGCGGAGCCTTTCCAGCTCAGCCAGCACGACATCCAGTCCCAGCACATCTGCAAGCTGTAGAGGTCCCATGCGCTCCTCTCCGTATTTCATGCCCGTACCGGCAATCATGGCCATGTCAATCTTATCTGGCGGTGCAATGTTCTCCGTCACACACTGTATCGCTTCATTGATCATAGGCATCATCAGGCGCTGCCAACTGAACTCAGTGCCTGTTGGAACCTTGCCCTCATCCTGTAATTGCTTGATCATAGCCCTCACTGGCTCATCGGTTTGATCCCCGTATCCATAGAAGCCAGCGCCCGCTTTCTCCCCGAGCCGACCTGCTTTGTACATCATCTCAAACAGCGGCGGAATCTCAACCCCATATTCCTCGCCCAAGTACTTTGCGGTATGGTACACGACATCAATGCCCAGCATATCCATCAAGGTGAAGGGGCCCATCGGCCAGCCAAATTTGACCATCGTTTCGTCTATTTCACGTGCCGTGGCTGCCCCTTCCTGAAGGGCAAAAGTAGCTTCCCCAAGGTAGGGCATCAACAAGCGGTTGACCAGGAATCCCGGGCACTCCTGCACTACCACCGGAATCTTGCGCAGCGACTCAGCAAACATGACTACATCGTCAATTGTTTCCTGCGAGGTATCCAGCCCAGGGATGATCTCCACCAGTTTCATGACATGCGCGGGGCTGAAAAAGTGCATGCCGATCATTTTCTGCGGCCGCTTGGTCGCTGCGCCCATCTCGGAAATGGACAGAGCAGAGGTGTTCGAAGCAAAGATGGTGTGCTCAGGACAAACTTCGTCCAACTCAGCAAAGACCTTCTTCTTAACGCTCATCACTTCGGGCACGGCTTCGATAACAATATCCACATCGGAGAACTCGTCATAGGTAAGCGTGGGGATAACCAAGCTGACCTTTTCCTGCATCTCCCCTGCGCTCATCTTGCCGCTATCTACGCGCCGCTGATAGATGCCGCGAAGTTGTTCCATGCCCTTATCCAGCATCTTCTGGTCAACGTCTTTCAATACGACCGGCAAGCCTGAATAGGTAATGACCTGGGCAATGCCAGCACCCATGAAGCCTGCCCCAACTACTGCTGCTTTAAAAATATACATTGGCTCTCCTCCCTTCAAGTTATTGTTAAGGAATCAGGCGCATACCAGAGATGCCCCTGCTTCGACTCCTTTGTCTACTTCCTCTCCAACACAATAGCCGCACCCTGTCCACCACCCACGCACTCTGTAGCTAGACCCAGCGACAAGCCACGCTTCTGCATTTCATGCAGCAAAGTAACCACTATACGCGCCCCAGAGCAACCAACGGGGTGGCCAAGGGCAATTGCCCCGCCATTCACATTCACTTTTTCCCAGTTCCAGCCGTCTTTCGCCAATTCCTTCCCCACCGCTAGCACTTGGGCAGCAAATGCTTCATTCAGCTCAATTAACTCGATGTCCGTCAGTTTCAACCCCGCCTTTTTCAATGCCTTAGGTACCGCATAAGCGGGCCCTATGCCCATCAGTGCTGGATCTACGCCGGCGTACGCATACCCCCGGATGTAAGCCATGGGCTCCAGCCCCAACTCCTTTGCTTTCTCTGCAGTCATCACCAGGCAGGCTGCCGCCCCATCAGAAATAGGACAGGCATTGGCGGGTGTCACTGTACCTCCCTCCTTGAATACGGTAGGGTACAATGCTGCCTTTTGCACGGTGAGCCCTGGATTGATGCACTCATCTTGGGTAATCATTTCGGAAGCCACTTCCTGTCCAGCCACTTTCTTCTTTACTTCAATGGGGACAATCTCATCCTTGAACCTGCCCGTCCGTGTGGCCATAAAAGCTTTCTTATGCGACTGAACAGCATACTCATCTTGCTCCTGGCGAGAGATGTTGTACATTTCAGCCAGGTTCTCCGCCGTGCGTCCCATGATCTGATTACAGATAGGATCGGTAAGGCCCTCCCACAGGGTATCAATGAAAGTGGTATGACGCAGCTTAAGCCCCCAACGAGCACCTCGCACCATATACGGAGCATTGGACATGCTCTCAGTACCGCCGCACATGAAAATCTCACCATCCCCTGCCTGGATAGCCTGGTAGGCGTTGGTGATTGCCACCTGTCCTGAGGCGCAATTGCGCTGCACGGTATAGCCTGGTACCTCCTTCGGGATACCAGCCATCAACGCTGCCACCCGTGCGAGGTTCGGCGCATCGCTGAGCTGGCCACAGCAACCAAAGATTACGTCATCAATCAACGCTGGATCCAGCTTGGTGCGATTGAGCACTTCTTTGATGACTCGCGCTGCTAAATCCTGGGCAGTAATGTCCTTGAGCCCACCGCCATGTCGCCCAATAGGCGTGCGCACTCCTCCTACAATAACCACTTCTTTCATTTATCCCTCCTTGGCTTATTTTGATGAGCGGATACTGACTGAAAACACAACCGGCAAGGGTCTAGGCACTGGGAAACTATTCCCATTGCGGACTCTTGCCGGTCATGGAATTGGATAAAACTATGCAACAAAACAGGGAAAAGTTGCTAAAATGCACCTTCTTTCCCTCAAGCATCATTGCTCATTTCTAGGCCTTTCTCATCGTCGCAGCACGACATATTTGGAAAGCAATACTATTCTACAACAAAATTGCAAAAAAGGCAACTTGGTGATAGAATTCACAATCTCCCCCTAATCAGCCTCTAGTTCGCATCTCCACAACACGAGGTGCTTGGACAAACTGCACGATGCCGGACACTGATTACGTTTGCGGATTTATATGCCGTATGGTACAATGAGATAAAAGCAGAAACAAGGGTTGGTAAAGAGACCGTTTCTGTTGCAACGGGAGCGCATGTTATGCCTATCAAAATACTGCCACCCCAGGTAGCAAGCAAAATTGCCGCTGGGGAAGTGGTAGAGCGACCGGCCTCTGTAGTGAAAGAACTCATCGAAAACGCCATTGATGCCACCGCTACTGACATCCGTATCGAGATAAAAAATGGTGGCCGTCGTCTCATCCGTGTCAGTGATAATGGCTGCGGCATCCCAGAAGATGAAGCATCCTTGGCTTTTACGCGCCATGCGACCAGCAAAATCTCCAGCGAAGAAGATTTGACACACATTCAAACCCTGGGGTTTCGCGGTGAGGCTCTGGCCAGTATTGCCGCTGTATCCCACGTAACCATGCTCACCTGTGTGAAAAACGCGGATACGGGCACCCTATTGCGCTTGGAAGGCAGCGAACTCGTACAAAAGGAAAAACGCGCCAGCCCGCCAGGAACCATAGTCACTGTAGAAAACCTCTTCTATAATACCCCTGCCAGGCTCAAATTCCTGCGTTCTGAAGCCACAGAGAGTAGCCATATCATCAAACTCGTCAGCGCGTATGCTATTGCTTACCCCGAATTGCGCTTTACCTTGATTGATAACGGCAAGCTGACCTTGCAGACTTCTGGCAACGGCAAGTTGTATGATGTGCTGATCAAAGTTTTTGGTTTAGAGACCGCACAGCAAATGCTGGAAATCCGACCGACGGAGAGCGCGCAGGACCCTGATCTCCCACCCCAACGCAGCGACGGAGTATGCGTGTATGGATACGTCGGTAGCCCTTCCCTGCACCGCGCCACACGAGATTACCAGCTCTTTTTCGTCAACCGCCGATGGATACAGGACCGTTCACTCAGCCATGCCGTCGAAGAGGCTTATCGCACTATTCTGCCCACTGGCCGCTACCCCGTGGCTATTTTAGGCATCACGATGCCACCAGCAGATGTGGATGTCAACGTGCACCCTACCAAGCGCGAAGTGCGCTTCCGTGACCCACGGGGAGTATTCGCCACCGTACAACGGGCAGTGCGCTATACAGTGATGCAACAAGCCCCTGTGGCTACTATAAGCGGTCATCCAGCAGCAGTTTTGCCCCGTGAATGGGAAAAACACCAACCGCCTTCCCTGCACCTCACCGGGGCAGAACCGGGCATCACACGCACCCAGATGGCATTGGAAGTACAACGCACCGCCGATGTAGAACCATCCCCAATCAGCAGCGCCCCGATGTTGGAGCAGTTGCCCATGCTCCGAGTATTGGGGCAGGTTCGGCAAACGTATATCATCGCGGAGGGACCCGATGGATTGTACCTGATCGATCAGCATGCCGCCCACGAGCGCGTCCTCTTCGAGCAACTGCAGGCTGAGTATGCCAGCATGACCACATCGGCACAGAACCTGCTGCAACCATTGCCTATTGAACTGCCACCCCAGCAACGCGGCTTACTTGACGCGATGCTGGAATCATTGGCGATGTTTGGTTTTGACATCGCGCCTTTTGGGGGCGATACCTACCTAGTTCGCGCCATTCCTGCCACTTTGAACCCTGCCGATGTGCCTGCTGTGATTGCTGAATTGCTGGATATGGCAAGCGAAGGCCGTGATGCGACTTTATCAGCAGAGCACCTGCTAATCATCATTGCCTGCCATAGTGCAGTGCGCGCTGGCCAAACCTTGACCTTAGACGAAGCCCGCGAGTTAATCCGGCAATTAGAGAAAACAACTGCCCCTTATACTTGTCCCCATGGACGGCCGACCATGATCCACCTGAGCTCTGCCCAACTGGAGAGGAGTTTCAGCCGGCGCTGAGAGAGCCATCAAGAATTGAACCCGCAAACGTCCAATATAGCAGAAGGAGAAACTAGACTATGGGAGAAGATTTCTACCGTGATCGGAGCAAAGGGATAATCGCTGGTGTATGCGCTGGCTTGGCGGAGTATTTCCATGTCAGCCCAATGCTAGTACGCTTTATCTTCGTTCTGGTTGCCCTGGCAGGAGGCCCAGCGATATTGGCGTACATCATCCTATGGATTTTCCTCCCGGTAAGGGCAGCCATTGGCACCCCACACCGAGAAATAGTACGCGATAATGTGCAAGAGATTGGCACAGAGGCGCGTAACTTGAGCCAAGAACTACAGGCAATGTTCGGGGGCAAAAGCCCAGCAACAGCCGAAACAAGCAACCGCGTCATCTGGCTAGGTGCTATCCTCATCCTCATTGGGTTGGTACTTTTGGTGGATAGCCTTCATCTTTTTCACTGGTTTCGCCTGGATCTATTGTGGGCTATTGCCTTGATTCTAGCAGGGTTTGTCCTGCTGAACGGGGCATTGCACAAAGGATAAGAAAGGTAGGAAATATGATGGAAGAAGAAGAAAAACAACCCCGTCCCAGCATTATTGTGCCACTGCTCTTGATCGCAGCAGGTGTCCTGCTGCTGCTCAACCAGGTGGGCAAGCTCCCCTGGGGTATCTGGGGAACCCTGTGGCGCTTTTGGCCCGTTATCCTCATTTTGCTTGGCTTGGAGATCCTAATCGGGCTAAGCCGCTCGAACCTCATATACATTATAGGCGTGCTGATTGCGCTTGCTATCCTGGGGGCTGTGATCGCTTACGCGGTATACAAGGGGGAACAACCTGCCATCGCGCAGCCCAAAGTCAGCACAGAAACCATCTCGGAATTGATGCAGGACGCTGACAGTGGCCAGATTACCCTGAAATTCGGCGCAGGAAGGGTTACCATTGGAGCGCTACCTGATTCGCCGAATTTCGTAGAAGGCAAGCTGGAGTATACTCGCTACTCACTACAAGCCGAGAGGGATTTCCGTGTCCAGAACGGTCGCGCGGAGTTCTCCTTATCCGCTCGCAGCCAGCCTATCCCGTTCTGGGTACCCGGTGATATCGCCGGCGAATATTGGGATCTTCGTTTCACCCCGCGTATCCCGCTCGAAATGGATATCAAGACAGGCGTGGGCAAAGTGAATATGGATTTGAGCGGGCTTAAAGTGACGCGACTCTCCCTGGATGCAGGCGTCGGCGAAACGGTGATCATTTTCCCCATTGCAGCCGGGTTAACCAGAGCGAATATCAATGCAGGCGTTGGCGCCATCACCGTCCAAATACCAAAAGAGGTAGGTGCAAGGATCCTGGTGGCCAAAGGTTTAGGCTCCATACGGGTGAAAAACACGCGCTTTACCCATTTTGGCAATGAATACACAAGCACAAACTACCAGACAGCAGAAAACAAGTTGGACCTGGAAATCAAAGGAGGGGTAGGAACAATCACTATCCAATAGAAAAAGGAGGGGTGACCGATGACGACCTATGTCCTTCTATCCAAGGTATCTGCTGAGAACGTAAAACGCGTGAAAAACTTGGCCGCAATGGACAAGGCTTTCGAGCGCAAATTACGCGAACAGTGCCCAGAGGTCAAACGCATTGCCAGTTACGCTTTGCTTGGAGCCTACGACTTCCTGCACATCTTTGAAGCGCCCGATGCTATAACAGCGGCAAAGGTGGCTTTGCTTTCCAATGAATTTGGGGCGGGCAGTACCCAAACCTTAACCGCTATCCCCTTCGCTGATTTCACCAAGATGGTCGAAGAATTGAGCTGAGCACAACCATCACCAAACTGGCACAGATGGCTCCCATGCCTAGCGATCCAGGGCATGGGAGCCAGAACCTGCCGGCAGTGTCTGCTCTACGGGACCGTCACCCTAAACCTCTTTCTCTGCTTCAGTGAGCGCCCGCTCGAAGATTTCCAGTCCTTCATCTACCAAATCCGCGGTAATGTTCAATGCGGGCATAAAGCGGACAGTGCTCATGCCACAGCCCAGGATCAACAAGCCTTGCTCAAAGCACTTTTGCACAACCGCATCACGCAACTCTACTGCGGGTTCTTTCGTATCCTTGTCCTTGACCAACTCGACGCCGATCATCAGCCCCAAGCCGCGCACATCGCCCATAGAGGGATGCTTTCCCTGCATGCTCTTGAGCCGTTCCAAGAACCTCTCGCCCATCCGGGCTGCATTCTGCATGTAGCCCCCCTCGATGAGGCGTATCGTCGCCAATGCGGCAGCACAGGAGATAGGATTGCCACCGAAAGTATTGCCATGTGCCCCTGATGGCCAGGTCATCTGGCGCTTGCTTGCGACCATAGCCCCCAAGGGCATTCCTGAAGCAATGCCTTTCGCAATGCAAACAATATCAGGTACTACGCCCCAATGTTCAATAGCGAACATCTTCCCGGTACGGCCCATGCCTGCTTGAATCTCATCGTCAACGAGCAAGATGTCGTATTTATCCGTTAGTTCGCGCAGCCGCTGGTGGTAGAGAGGCGGAGGAACCACATACCCGCCCTCACCCTGGATGGGCTCGACGAAGATAGCGGCTACCTCTTCTGGTGAAACGAGCCGTCTGAAGAGCGTGTCCTCAATATATTTCACGCAATAGATGTCACAGGAGGGATACTCCAGATTGTACGCACAGCGGTAACAATAACCATAGGGAACATGCGTAACCCCGGGCACTAGGGGTGAAAATCCAGCCCGGTGCACATATTTGGATGCCGTCAACGACAGTGCGCCCATACTGCGTCCGTGAAACGCCCCAAGGAAAGCAATCATCCGCGTACAGCCTGTAGAATAGCGTGCCAGCTTAAAGGCCGCTTCGACTGCTTCTGTGCCTGAATTGGTAAAGAAAACTTGCTTTTGTTCGCGCCCTGGCACAATCGCATTGAGCTTCTCAGCCAACTCGATCTGCACCTTGTAGTAGAAATCGGTCCCAGACATATGGATGAATTTGTCTGCCTGGTCTTTAATCGCTTGCACCACTTCGGGATGGCAATGTCCCGTAGCGTTTACCGCAATGCCCGCCGTAAAATCAATAAACTGATTCCCATCTACATCCCACACTAGGGAACCCTTGCCATGATCCATTACAAAGGGATATGACCGCGTGTACGAGGGGGAAATTACTTCCTTATCCCTTTTCACATATTGCTTAGCCAGAGGTCCAGGAATTTTTTGCTTCGCTTCTGCCATGGTTCATTATCCTCCTTGATATATTTGTTTTGTCAGACAGTCTATGTACACCCAGTGCGCTTGCCACTGTCACAAGAAACAACTCGCATGGATAATTATACCATCCAACCCACCTGCCACCAAACAAACCGCGACCCGATGATAGAGTACAGACTTTGACATCCACTCCTTTTGCGTTAGAATCAAACCACAAGGATAGGGCAGCATGAAACTCAAACAGGAGCCTACGGTATTCCAAGTGGACTTGCAAGGCAAAGCCGCTGAATATGTGCGCGCGATCATGGAAGCTGCCCTCCAAGCGGCAGATCCGGCTGAGGCGGTGCGGCAGAATGTCCTTTTACAGGGAAATACCTTGCATGTTGGCCGGAGAATGTATGACCTGCGCACATACGAGCATATCTACGTTGTAGGAGCCGGCAAGGCAAGTGCCGCCATGGCTATGGCACTGGAAGACATATTAGGTGAGCGCATCACAGCAGGCTGGATAAACGTGAAGGATGGTTACACCGCACCTACGCGCAAGATTATGATCCATGAGGCTGGCCATCCTCTTCCCGATAGGCGCAGCGTAGAGGGCACCCGCCAAATCGTCTCCTTGCTGAAGGAGGCTAAGGCTACAGATTTGGTGTTCTGCCTCCTTTCTGGTGGTGGTTCTGCCTTGATGACATTGCCCGCAGAGGGTATTTCCCTGAGCGATATGGAAGCCCTGACCCAAGCGCTATTGCGTAGCGGAGCAACCATCAATGAAATGAACGCGATTCGAAAACACTTGTCACAAGTCAAAGGAGGCCAGCTTGCCCGACTTGCCTATCCAGCGCAGGTCATTTCCTTGATCCTTTCCGATGTTGTCGGCAGCCCTTTGGATGTCATCGCTTCAGGGCCAACAAGCCCGGATCCGACAACGTTTGCCCAAGCCTATCAGGTACTAGAGAAATACCAGCTATTGCAAGAAGTGCCGGATTCCATTGTGAGCCATCTCAAGCAAGGCATGAAGGGAGGAATCCGCGAGACACCTAAAGCACAGGATGAGGCCTTTCAATGCACACAGAATCTGGTCATCGCCAGCAACGAGCATGCAGCACACGCTGCACGGGACAAGGCTCGCCAACTGGGCTTGAATAGCCTGCTCCTGTCAACTTTCATTGAAGGTGAAGCGCGGGAGGTCGCCAAGGTTTTCGCCGCTATAGCCAGAGAGATTGATCGCTCGGGAGAGCCGATGCCACGACCCGCTTGCATGATTGCAGGTGGGGAAACCACGGTTTCCGTGCGAGGTCAAGGGCTTGGCGGGCGTAACCAAGAATTGGCGCTGGCAGCAGCACCGCTCCTCGCTGGCTTGGACAAGGCGGCCGTTGTCACACTGGGAACCGATGGCACCGATGGACCCACGGATGCGGCTGGTGCTATTGCTTCCGGCAGCACTGCTAGCCGAGCCGCAGAAAAAGGGCTTTCGATTGCCAGTTACTTGGAAAACAACGATGCCTACCATTTCTTCCAGGCTTTGGGTGATCTGCTCATCACCGGCCCGACGAATACGAATGTGAATGATTTGATCTTTGTCTTTGCCTTTTAGGGGGTGCTTCGTGGCAGCCATAGCCTGCAGGAGGATGACACAAGGAGACTGACTGATGCTGCGAACCAAAATTGTCTGCACCATTGGCCCAGCTAGCCGCTCACCGGAGATGCTTAAGGAAATGATTGCTAGCGGCCTGGATGTCGCGCGCCTGAATTTCTCTCATGGCGATCCCGAATACCACGGTGAGAACATTGCCAGGATCCGCAAAGCATCAGAAGAAGTGGGAAAGCCTGTGGCGATCCTGGTTGATCTGCAAGGCCCCAAGCTGCGCGTGGGTGAGATAGGGGGAGATGGTGTCCTACTGCGCGAAGGAGAAGAGGTCATCCTCACTGCGCGGCCGATTATTGGGCATGAAGGGGAAATCCCTGTGCAGTACAACGCACTGCCCAAACTCGTGCAGCCAGGAGACCGCATTTTGATGGATGATGGGCTTTTGGAAGTACTTGTCCTTGACTCGACAGAGACGGATATCCGCTGTAAGGTCATTGCAGGAGGCTTGTTGCAGAGCAACAAAGGCATAAACCTGCCACATGCTCATACCAGCATTCCAGCCATCACCGAGAAAGACAAGAAAGACCTTGCCTTTGCATTGGAACATCAAGTGGATTGGATTGCCTTATCCTTTGTACGCAACGCGAATGAAGTTGTGGCTCTTCAAGAACTTATCCAGCGGCAATGCACTTTGGGCCGTCCCACGCCGGTGATTGCGAAAATCGAAAAGCCCGAGGCGATCAAAAACATTGACGCCATCATCGCAGCATCAGACGGCATTATGGTCGCGCGAGGAGACCTGGGTATAGAGGCTTCACCAGAAGAAGTTCCCATGATGCAGAAAGAAATCATCAAAAAATGCAACGAAGCAGGGGTTCCAGTCATCACTGCTACGCAGATGCTTGAATCCATGATCCACAACCCACGCCCCACCCGTGCCGAAGCCAGCGACGTCGCCAATGCCATATTGGATGGCACGGATGCCATTATGCTCTCTGGCGAAACGGCTGTAGGCCGCTACCCTTTAGAAGCTTTGCGCACAATGGTGAAGATAGCACAGCGCGCTGAAGCAGAAATATTGCGACGAAACAAGTTTTTCGCAATCGCGCCGCCGCGGACAAAAACCATCGCAGAAGCAGTAAGCCATGCTGCTTGTGAGACAGCGCGAGATTTGGATGCCGCAGCGATCATCACTCCCACTGTCTCCGGCTACACTGCCCGTATGGTAGCTAAATACCGACCCTATATGCCCATCGTTGCGGTCACGCCTAGCCCGATGGTGCAAAGACAACTTTGCCTGTATTGGGGCGTTTACCCCTTGCTGGCACCCAGGACAGCCAATACCGATCAAATGCTGGCTGACGCCATCCATGCCGCGCGAGAGCATGGATTTGTCCAATCCGGTCAACTCATCGTGGCTACCGGGGGAGCGGCAGGCAGTGCCCCCGGTACGACTAACCTCATCAAAGTCCAGGAAGTGGAGCGCATCCTGGTTATGGGTACGGGCATCGGAAACGAGCGCGTCCAAGGCCGCGTACGGTTACTCGGAGAAGTGCTCCCCGCACCAGCGAGCATTAACCGTGCGGACATCCTGGTTGTGCCATATACAACACGAGAATATGTCCCATTGGCGCGTCGTGCAGGAGGGTTGATCGTCGAACAAGGCGGCATGGATTCACACGCGGCGCAGATGGCCCTCGAAATGGGGGTGACGGCGATCATTGGTGCACAAGGTGCTCTCTCCCTGCTGCGGGATGGGCAAACCGTTACTCTGGACCCCGTTCATGGCCGCGTCTATGAGGGCCATGTTCAAGCATAATATTGGCTGCTGCAGCAGCCCTCACGAATTCCTTAGGAACAAATCAATGAGACGGAGGAGGAAAAAGTGAACAAAAAGACAATTCGAGACATCGAGGTTGCTGGAAAACGTGTTCTGGTTCGTGTGGATTTCAACGTGCCTTTGGATAAAGCCGGGCAGATTACCGATGACACCCGCATTCGCGCTGCGCTACCAACTATAGAATACTTGCGCGATAAGGGAGCCAAGGTCATCGTCTGTTCGCATCTTGGCCGTCCCAAAGGCAAAGTGGCAGAGGAATTCCGACTGACGCCAGTTGCCAAACGCCTCTCAGAGTTGCTGGGCACACCTGTGCAGAAAACGGACGACTGTATTGGGCCTGAGGTGGAAAAGGCTGTCGCAGCGATGAAACCAGGCGATGTGCTCCTGCTGGAAAACCTACGTTTCCATGCCGAGGAAGAAGCCAATGACCCTGGCTTTGCCAAACAGTTGGCAGCGCTCGCAGACGTGTATGTCAATGATGCCTTTGGCGCTGCTCACCGTGCCCATGCTTCTACAGAGGGGGTGGCCCATTTCTTGCCCGCTGTCGCTGGCTTCCTCATGGAGCGCGAGCTCACCTTCCTAGGCAAAGCCCTGGCTGACCCTACCCGCCCCTTTGTGGCGATACTAGGCGGCGCCAAGGTGTCGGATAAAATTGGCGTCATCGAGAACCTGCTGCCCAAAGTGGATTGGCTTATCGTGGGCGGTGGCATGGCTAACACCTTCCTGAAAGCCTTGGGGTATGAGGTGGGTGCCTCACTGGTGGAAGAGGACAAGGTGGAATTAGCCAAGGACTTGCTCCAACGCGCGGGCAAGAAACTTATGCTCCCCGTTGACGTGGTGATTGCCGATGCCTTTGCCGCCGATGCTCAGCATCAGACCGTCCCTGTAGATAAGGTCTTGCCTGGCTGGCGCATCCTAGACATCGGTCCACAGAGCGTGGAAGCATTCAACGCAGTGCTGAAAAAAGCCAAGACGGTAGTCTGGAACGGTCCTATGGGCGTATTCGAATTCCCTGCCTTTGCTGCTGGGACCGTGGCCATCGCCAAATCCCTAGCAGAAACGGATGCCACGACCATTATCGGAGGCGGAGATTCGGCTGCTGCAGTCGAACAAGCAGGTGTTGCCAACAAGATGACCCACATTTCCACCGGCGGTGGAGCTTCGCTCGAGTTCTTGGAAGGCCGCGTGCTACCTGGCGTAGCCGCATTGCAGGACAAATAGCCATTTGAACAGTGATGAGTGACGAGTGATGGGGAAATAAAAGCGCGGCGCGTATCTGCCACCTCTCACTCATCACTCGTCACTCGTCACTTATCACTTCATCCTTTTTCACAAAAGGAGTGCCCATGGCTGATCTAGATTTCATTCGCAAACTGATTATCCCGGCAGACACCAAAATCGTGTTCCTGGTGATGGATGGCGTGGGCGGGTTGCCTATAGAAGAAGGTGGCCCAACGGAACTCGAAGCAGCGCGGACACCGAATCTGGACGCACTAGCTGCGAAATCCATCTGTGGCTTTACCACGCCCATCTCGCCGGGCATCACGCCAGGCAGTGGGCCAGGGCATCTAGCCATGTTTGGCTATGACCCATGCCGCTACGTGATCGGGCGGGGTGTGCTGGAGGCACTGGGTATAGATTTTGACCTGCAACCACAGGATGTCGCTGGTCGGGGCAACTTTTGCACTGTGGATGCGCAAGGCCGCGTTATTGACCGCCGCGCAGGCCGTATCTCCACCGAGAAATGCATTGAGCTAACTGCTCTGCTACGCGAGCGAATCAAGTTGCCCGGCGTAGAACTGTTCATTGAACCAGTGAAAGAGCATCGCTTTGTGCTAGTGCTGCGCGGTGAAGGCTTGGCAGGTGATCTGACCGAATCAGATCCCCAACAACTCGGCGTTCCGCCCCTGCCCATCCGTCCCGTAGAGGATGCCCCACAACCCCAGGCGTCACAGAAAACGGCAGACTTGGTGAACCAATTTGTTGCCCAGGCTCAGCAGGTGCTACAAGACCAATATCCAGCCAACATGGTGCTATTGCGTGGCTTGGACAAACGCCCCGCTATCCCCAGCATGAAAGAAGTATTTGGCTTACGCGCGGCAGCGATCGCCGTATATCCTATGTACCGGGGATTGGCTAAGCTCGTGGGCATGGCTGCACTGCCCAGCGGTACCAGCCTGGCCGATGAATTCGATGCTTTGGAAAAGGCCTGGCCGGATTATGACTTTTTCTACCTGCATTTCAAGTACACGGACAGCCGCGGTGAGGACGGCAACTTCCAAGCCAAAGTCGCCATGATTGAGGAGTTCGACTCCTACATCCCGCGTGTTATGGCATTGAAGCCAGATGTGGTGGTGGTTACCGGTGACCACTCCACACCCTCATTGCTGCGCGCACACAGCTGGCACCCCGTGCCGACCATGCTGTACTCGCGCTATTGCCGCTGCGATGAGGCTCGCGCGTATAATGAACGCGCCTGTGCCCGCGGAGCACTGGGCAACATACTTGCCGTGGACTTGATGCCGCTTGCGTTGGCGAATGCATTGCGCTTGACCAAGTTTGGTGCATGACCAAGCGCCCCTGGCTCGCCGCTTGTACCACCCATTACAAAGGGGAAAAACCCATCTAAGAGGACACGGTTGGCAATGCCTGAATCCCCCTACCTCCCTGTAGGCAAACTGAATCTAGAACTGATGGCACAATTGCTTCGCTTCCAAGGATGGCCTGACGACCGGGTCGTGCTAGGTCCAAAGATCGGTGAAGATGCCGCCGTTATTGATTTTGGTGACCGGTACCTGGTAGCAAAGACCGATCCGATTACCTTTGCCACGGAAGAAATCGGCTGGTACCTGGTCCAGGTCAATGCCAATGACCTGGCGACAACAGGCGCTATGCCCCGCTGGCTGCTGGTGACCTTACTCCTGCCGGAGAACAAGACGACGCCTGAGCTGGCAGACCACATCTTGGCGCAAATTGATGCTGCCTGTCAGGAGCTGCACATCGCCTTAGTGGGTGGGCACACAGAGGTCACTTATGGGCTGGATCGCCCCATTGCCGTTGGCCACATGCTCGGAGAAGTCGCCAAAAACAAGTTAATCAGCACCTCGGGAGCGCGTGTAGGCGATGACCTCGTGCTGGTAAAGGGCATTGCCATTGAGGGCACTTCAATCATAGCACGGGAAAAGAGCCAAGAACTACAGCAGCGTGGCTATACACCCGATATGATCCAGCGAGCCCAGAACTACCTCTATCATCCTGGCATTAGCATTGTGCGGGAAGCCAAGATTGCTGTGGAATCTGCCATTATCCATGCCATGCATGACCCCACCGAGGGCGGTGTAGCCACCGGCTTGCATGAACTGGCAGAAGCAGCTCAAGTAGGAGTCTGGGTAGACGAGGAGGCAATCCCTATTTGGCCCGAGAGCGCCATGCTGTGCCAGGCATTTGGCTTGAATCCCCTGGGCACTATCGCCTCAGGCGCTCTGCTCATCGCCCTCCCGCCGCAACAAACCCCTGTCTTGCTCTCTGCATACGAAAAGGCTCAGGTCATCTGTGCCGTAATCGGACGCGTTACACCTGCGGAAGAGGGGCGAAAACTGAAAAGCGGGGCAGTAGTTACGGACCTGCCCCGCTTTGATCAGGATGAAATTACCAAACTCTTTTAGCATGTATCCCGGTTTCTAGTAAGCACTCTTACAATGTCGCTCGCAGTGAACGGGGTGCTTCAAGTCGTGCGCTATGCTCTCTTCCCTCCCAGGTCCGCAAGCAACTTCTTAGCCATCTCTTCCTCCTCAGAAGCAGTGCATATTTGGCCATCGAGACGCGCATAGAGCAACTTGTCCAAAATCTGCCGGTAGATGGGCCCAGGTGGTATGCCCTGCTTCTTGAAAAAGTCGCCGCGGAGATGAGGGCGCACCCAACGTAGCCGTTCCAGGTACAGCCGCACATTCTCACGAGCCACAGGGGAATCCAATGCAATGAAAAAAGCCACAACGGCTCGTGGCGAATAGCCCCGCAAGAGGCGGTAAATGCGACTAGGTTTCAGATCGGGTCGGCTTAAACGCACGGCTAAGGCATGGAGCTCTCTGACTTCACGCAGATATTTTGCCACCGCCTGGCTGAACCGTAACCTTTCCAGGAAACGGTCAAGCTGCGGTTTGGTCAAGCGATAAGTAAGGAGAGCGAGGAACAGATACTTCTTCTCAAGTCCGACCCGGCTTAGCAACAGCGCCTCCTGTTCGGTCTCTATCCCCCCTTTTTTGCTCGCTTCCTCACGTTCCACCCACTGTACAGCCTCGCGGAACTTGCTCAAAAGCCATTCATCGCATTTTAGGGCTGGCTCTAGATGGCGCAGCACACCCAGCTGTGCCAGGCGCGCGATAATTGCTCCAGGCTCTCGTTCGTCCAGGATAAGTTCCAACTCGTGACGCAACCGTTCTCCGGTCACTCGGTCCAGCAAGCCCAGGGCATCATCTATCAATTCAGCAGTCCGTGTTTCGATCGTAAATCCAAGGCGCTGTTCCAAGCGTACGGCACGGAGGATGCGCGTGGGGTCCTCGATAAAACTCAGGTTATGCAGTACTCGGATCAACTTATCACGTAGATCGCGCTCCCCACCATAGAAATCCAACAGTTCACCACAGCGATCACGGTCCAAAGAGATGGCCATGGTGTTAATCGTGAAATCTCGTCTGTAGAGATCCTGCTTGATGGAACTGCGCTCTACCTCTGGCAATGCCGTGGGATGGTGATAGAACTCGGTGCGTGCGGTGACAAAATCCAACGAAGGCGGCAAATTGGTCCCGGCGGTGCCATTCAAAATGACTTTCGCAGTGCCAAAGCGTGCGTGGCTACGCACTCGAGCCTTCAAGCGCTTGCCCAATGCCTTGGCTAAAGCAATGGCGTCCCCTTCCACGACTAGATCCAGGTCCAGTGTTGGCGAGCCAAGCAGCAGATCACGCACAAAACCACCTACTACATAGAGCGAGTAGCCCATTTCGTTCGCTGTATCCCTTGCCTGTATGAGCAAATCGAGCAAGGGAGCCGGCAGCGTCTGACGAAGCCGCTGCTGGATCTCTTCACGGCGCCCAGGGTGCGCAGGCGCGCTCCACAACTTAATCAAATCCGTACGGGTTACAATGCCTAACACACGGCCATTTTCCACCACCGGCACTTGGCCCACGCCATGGTTCGTCATAATTTGCTGCACCGTAGCCACACTATCGGAGGGGGATACAGCCATGTCCCCCTTGTACATGAACGAACGCACGGTAGCGTGCCCCAAACGGTGTTGCAGAGCACGGTCAATCTCTCGCCGCGTCAAAATGCCTACCAATTGGCCATCCTCTACTACAGGGAACCCCTCATGCCCATAACGCCGCATATAGGATTCTGCTTCGGATAGCGTCATATCTGGGTGCAAAGTGTGCACCCCATAAGACATGATCTGGCTGACTGTAACGGCCGGCTTCACATACTGCCTCAAAGCGGCGATCAATTGCTCGCGCACCTGAGCCGCATCGGCACCCTGGATCAAGGCGGCTGCTGCAACACCATGGCCACCTCCCCCAAAGGCGCGGGCAATCTCCCCCACATCAACCGCCTTAGTGGAACTACGGGCGATCAACTGCACCTGATCTTTGAATACAAAAAGGAGAAAGGAGGCATCTGGGTCATAGACATCATCCAGTTTGTGCGCCAGCGTAGAGAGTTCCTCCAAATACTCATCCAGATGCGCGGTCGCGATCAAAATCGCTTGGTCATGCAAGTGGAACCATTCCAAATTTTCCACCAATTGTGCATAGACCGCCTGATAGCGCTCATCCAAGGGATGGCGCAAGAAATCGTTGACCACGGACAGGCTGGCCTTTTGCTCCAATAGCCAAGCGGCGCTGCGTAGGTCGCGAGGTGTCGTGGTGGAATACGAAAGTGACCCCGTATCCTCATAGATTCCCAACAGAAGCAAGGTAGCTTCTAAAGGAGTGAGGGAAATGCGCCGTTCACGCAATTTCTCTACCAGCAAGGAAGTAACTGCTCCTACCTCGTCAATCATGTACGTCGTGCCTGGTTTGGGCTCGCCGCGCAGCGGATGATGGTCAATGATAGTGAAGGTCGTATTCGCATCCACTCCCCTCATGGATGGCACGAATTGAGCATCCACAATGATGGCTTCGGACACGCGCCGACGAGGCAGTTCATCGGCAGTTACAAAAGGCAACTGCTCACCGTACAGAGCCAAAAAATCACGCAGCTCGCGATTCATCCGCCGCGGCAAAACGGGCTTGGCATCGGGATATAACTTGGATGCCGCCAACTGCGCTGCCAGGGCATCGAAATCTGTATTTTCATGGGTAAGGATGACCTTCAAGCTACCCTTTCTCAACAAGTTATCCATACACAATTATGACACAACTACGCCGTGTTGTCAACGCGGGGATAAGCAGAGCACATAGTACTCTTTTGACGAGGCTAGCAATCTGGGTTATAATATCTTTATGGAGGATAGCAGCAGTGCAACTCCGGAAGAAGATCGGCTCGGCGTGGAAATGGCTTTACCCAGGCATGGGCGTAAAGCGCTGGCTGCTCTTGCTGGCTGCAGGACTTTTCTTGCTCAGCCTGGGAGTGAGTTTCTTCTACGTCCAAATCTATCGTACCTTGGAATTCACTGGCCCGGCTTCGCCCATCGCTTATACCGTAACCTTGCAATTCTTGCCGCGCTGGTTGCGTGGGGCAATCCTAGCCACCTTGGGCATCCTCTGCGTTGCAATGGCTGTCTTCCGCCTAAGCCGGTCTTTGGTCTCTGCTCTTTTCGAATCGGATCATGAAAGCGTAGTAGACGTTATCTATCGTCGTCGCATGCGCAAACGAGGGCCGAAAATCGTCGCTATTGGCGGTGGGACGGGCCTTTCCACACTGCTGCGTGGCTTGAAGGAATGCACCGACAACCTGACCGCCATCGTAACCGTAGCCGATGACGGGGGCAGTTCTGGACGCCTACGTAGGGAATTGGGGCTTCTGCCGCCCGGTGATTTTCGCAACTGTATCACCGCTCTGGCTGAGGCGGAGCCGCTCATGACCTTGCTTTTCGAATACCGCTTTGGCCAGGGCAAGGGGCTGAATGGCCATAGCTTTGGCAATCTATTCATAGCCGCCATGGCTGGGGTAACGGGCGATTTCGGGCAGGCAATCCGCCAATCCAGCAAAGTGCTTGCCGTGCGTGGACGTGTTCTGCCATCTACCATGCACAGCGTAACCCTATGCGCTGAACTGGCAGAACCCCACGACGGACATGAAATACAGTATCAAGTAGAGGGGGAATCTCGCATCCCCAAAGCCGGGGCTCCCATCGAGCGCGTGTTTTTGCAACCCGATGATGTGCGGGGTTATGGTGAATCGGTACAGGCACTGCTCGACGCAGACTTGATTATCGTAGGCCCAGGCAGCCTGTACACGAGCATCCTGCCCAATCTGCTGGTTAAGGACATCGCCGCTGCGATCCGGGCTTCTACAGCGCTGAAAATCTACGTCTGCAATTTGGCAACACAGGCAGGCGAGACAGATGGCTATACTGCCGCGGATCACGTGCGCGCTATCTACAACCATGTGGGAGAAGGCCTCTTCGACTACATCTTGCTAAATAACAATTTGGAGGTGCAAACGCCGGAAAATTGGAATGCAGAAATGGTCAAACCTATTACCGATGGCTCGTATCGAGTCTGGACTGCTGATGTCGTAGACATGGCAAAACCATGGCGGCATGATCCCGCCAAATTAGCACGAACGATCATGAACATCTATGCCAGCCATCGTCAAAGGCGGAATCACCGCCCGGCTGGTTAAAAATTTTCCATGGAGGAGGACAAAATGACCATTCGAGTCGGAATCAACGGATTTGGCCGCATTGGGCGGCAAGCTTTGAAAGCCATACTCGATTACTATCCGAATGAAATCGAGGTTGTGGCTATCAATGACCTGTTCGACGCTAAGTTGAACGCGCATCTGTTCAAACACGACTCCAACTACGGCGCCTTCCCTGGCACTGTAGAAGTAGTGGACGGGAACCTGCGCGTGAACGGCAAAGACATCAAGGTCTTTGCGCAGAAAGACCCATCTTTGCTGCCCTGGGGCGACCTAGGTGTGGATATCGTCTTGGAATCCACCGGGGTCTTCACCGAAAAGGAAAAAGCCATTGCCCACATCAACGCGGGAGCGAAAAAGGTCATCATCAGCGCACCTGCTAAGAACGAGGACATCACTATCGTCTTAGGCGTGAACGAGGAAAAGTACGACCCGGCGAAGCACCACGTCATCTCCAATGCCTCTTGTACAACCAACTGCCTCGCTCCTGCGGCAAAGGTTTTGCATGACACCTTCGGGATCGTGCGCGGCCTCATGACCACCGTTCACTCGTATACCAACGATCAGCGTATCCTGGATTTGGCGCACAAGGATTTGCGCCGCACCCGCGCCGCTGCTCTGAATATTGTGCCCACGACGACGGGGGCCGCCCGCGCTTTAGCGCTGGTCATCCCAGAACTGAAGGGGCGCTTCGATGGCTTTGCCCTGCGCGTGCCCACGCCTACTGTCTCCGTCGTGGACTTTGTCGCCGAAGTGCAGACCAAGACCTCTGTTGAGGCAGTCAACGAGGCTTTCCGCAAAGCCTCTGAAGGAAGGATGAAGGGCATTCTGGGAATCACCATGGAACCGCTGGTCTCCATGGACTTTAAGGGCGATCCTCGTTCATCCATCGTTGACGGGCTATCCACGATGGTCCTCCAGGAGACCTTTGTCAAGGTAGTATCCTGGTACGATAACGAGTGGGGTTACGCCTGCCGTTGCGCGGACTTGATCCGCTATATCGGGAACAAACTGTAAAAAACGAACCGGAACATAGCAAGAGGGGATGGGATGACTATCCCATTCCCTCTTGATCTTGTTACAGGTCAAAAGGCCAAAAAGACATGCACCGTATTGCTATGCTCAGCGTCCATACCTGCCCCATGGCGGCGTTGGGGGGCAAAGAGACCGGGGGGATGAACGTTTACGTGCGGGAGCTCAGCCGCCAACTGGGTGCAAAGGGCTTGATCGTGGACATCTACACACGTTCGCAAGACCCATTGCGTGAACGGGTGCGCGCGCTGTGGCAAAATGTGCGCGTCATCCACCTCCCTGCTGGCCCAGAAAAACCCTACTCCAAATACCAAGTATACAACCACTTACCCCAATTCGTAGCCGAGCTGCGCGAGTTTGCAGCAGCTGAAGGCATCTCCTATAACCTGATACACAGCCACTACTGGCTCTCTGGCTGGGTAGCCCGCGAACTCGCGCGCGAGTACCGGCTGCCCACCGTGCACATGTTCCACACGCTCGGACGGATGAAGAACGCCGTAGCGCGTTCCGAAGAAGAGAAGGAGCCTCCCATACGCATCCAGACCGAAGAGGAGCTGGTACGGGACATGGACCGCCTTGTCGCGGCAACACCGCTGGAACGAGAGCAATTGGTAGAGTTGTATGGTGCTGATCCTGGCAAAATTGCAGTAATCCCTTTGGGTGTGGATCTAGCGCTGTTCCGGCCTATCCCACGCCACGAAGCGATGAAGGCGATCGGGCTGGAACTGCCTGAAGCATACCAACTCATCCTCTTCGTGGGGCGCCTAGATCCGCTCAAGGGATTGGATTCGTTGCTCAAAGCCATGTGCAAGCTCACAGAAATGGAACCAGCGCTGGCTCGCAATCTATGCCTTGCGGTTATTGGCGGCGATGTGGACGAGGACCAAAGCAGTCTAAGCAGTGCGTTAGAATGCCTAGAAAAGCTGAAGGCAGAGGTTGGCATGCATGACCTGGTCGCCTTTCTTGGTTCCCGCGCGCAAGACACGCTACCCTATTACTATTCTGCTGCTGAAGTTTGTGTAGTGCCTTCACATTACGAATCTTTCGGCCTCGTTGCACTGGAGGCTATGGCTTGTGGCACGCCAGTGATTGCTTCGCGGGTAGGTGGCCTACAGCATACGGTCGAGGATGGCATAACCGGCTTTCTCGTGCCAGCTGGGGAGCCCGACGCACTGGCTGAGAAACTGCGCCTGGTCTTGCTCGACCGTGAACTGCGTGCGCGATTGTCTATGCACGCCCGTCAGAAAGCACAAACCTATACCTGGCAAGCAGTCGCCGAGCACATGTTGAGCCTTTACGAGGAACTATGGTGACAGAAAACATCGCAGGAAGCCTAGAACCCACTAGCATAGTTGCCACCCGGATGGTGATCACCGCCCATCCCGATGACGCGGAATTCACCGTCGCTGGCACGGTGGCACGCTGGGTCAGAGAGGGTTATTCTGTTATTTATGTCATCTGTACCGACGGTAGCCGGGGCAGCAATGAACCGCACATGACCCCAGAACGCATGGCTCCCATTCGCCATGCGGAGCAACTCGAGGCAGCGCGCATCTTAGGTGTGCAGACCGTTGTCTTCCTCGACCATGAAGACGGCACCCTGCAGCCTACCTTAGAACTGCGGCGTGATTTGACCCGCCTCGTCCGCCGTTACAAGCCGGATATTGTGATCTGCAGCGATCCAACCCGCTATTTTCACCGCGATATGTACGTCAACCATCCTGACCACCGCGCTGCAGGTGAAGCCGCACTCTATGCCGTCTTCCCTTCCGCAGTGACCCGTTTCATCTTCCCGGAACTGCTTGCAGAGGGACTAGAACCACACAAAGTGGGGGAAATCTACCTCTACGGCTCCCCAGAGCCCAATACCTGGGTGGATATCACGGACACGATTGACCTGAAAATCGCCGCCCTCAAAGCGCACCGCAGCCAGGTAGACCCAGAATATGCAGACATCCGCATCCGCGAGTGGAATGGACTGGTTGGGCGGCAATACGGCGTGCCCTATGCCGAGGAATTCCGCAGGATCATCTTGCGCTGAATCCCCGTATTAAACCACTACATCGCGCTACTTGCGTTTCCCCTTGCTGCGTGCAAGGAATGGCAATAGCAGTGGATTCAAGAACGCAGTCATATTCGCCAATCCGGCTTGGGCGAAAACACGCACTTTGTAAAGCAAATCATCGAGCGCGATGAAATAGGGTGGGGCAATCTCAAGCCTTGTGGCAGGTTCCCTTTCCACTATCCCATAGCGCGCCACAGCAGAAGCCCAATTCAAACCTGCACCAAAACTCACTAGTAGGAAGTTATCCCCTTCCCGAATCCGGCCCTCCTCAAAAGCTTCGCACAGGGCGATGGCAACAGAGGCAGAAGATGTATTCGCATAGCGGTTTACGTTGATAAAGACCTTCTCCAAAGGGAATCCCAGATTCTTGCAAATCCATTCGATGAAGCGTTGATTGGATTGTTGCGGTATGACCAGCGCAATGTCCTCTTTGGAGAGACCACTCTCGGCCAGCGCACGATGTACTGCGGGACCAACCTTTTGCATCGCAAAGCGGAGGATGCGGCGACCATCCATGTGCAAATAGCGCAAATCCCTGGAGAATGCTTCATCGCTCAGCGGATACTTGCTCCCGGCCGCATAGTGGATCAACGACTGATATTCCGCTCCCTCTGTGCCCATCGCGAAAGAGAGCACGCCGGTCGGCTGGTCCGATGCTTCTAGGACGACAGCCCCTGCTCCATCACCAAACAGCACGCAGGTGCGCCGATCGCTCCAATCTACAAAATAAGAGATAATTTCCGCACCAATGACCAGCACACGTCGGTAAACCCCAGTAGCAATGAACTGGCTGCCGATAGCCAAGCCGTAGAGAAAACCAGGACAGCCTGCTCGCAAATCAAATGCTGCGGCTCTTGTGGCTCCCAACTGGTGTTGCACCATGGGAGCTGCTCCAGGCAAATGGTAGTCTGGAGAATAGGTAGAGACAATGATCAGATCAATCTCTGTGGGCGACAAGCCTGCCACCGAAAGTGCATCACGTGCTGCTGCCACAGCCATGGGCACTGTCGTCTGCCCTGGCTCCACTACCCTGCGCTCGCGAATGCCTGTATGGCGCACGATCCACTCGTCGCTTGTGTCCACTACCCGTGCTAGGTCATCATTTGTTACCACCCTTGGGGGCAGGTATTTGCCCCAACCAACGATTCCCGCGTATTTGCTCATTTGTACACATCTCCCAGTCCCGAATAAACAAAAAGCAGGCAGCAAGGTAGCTCCTTTGCTGCCTGCGCTTGAGATTATGCTCGAGTTACAGGACCATCACGGTCATGCTCCCCCTGTTTTACATACCTACCTGTCCCATATGCTGCGAACGCCCACGCATCCAAGTACGCACGAGATAAGCCACACCGCCAGCCAAAGCAACGGCTGACCCAACTGCAGCCCCAATGAGCACATCTCGCCGTGGAGGAAGCGGCCCGATGCGTACTTCCCTATGTACGCGTTGACGTGCCGCTTCAGTCAGAGCCCCCTCAAGTTCCTGCTTGAAGGACGCAGCTGGCTTGACCGGCGTGAGCGCGTCCTTTATTTGCTGTGCTAACTCAGCAAGCGCAAGAACCTCGTTCTTTTCCTCTTCGGACAACTGCTCGTACTTCGTCTGATCAATGGCATTGCCATTCAGCAAGTCTTCATATATTGCCAGCATTTGTAGCAACTCTTTGTTTTCCATCCAAACTTATCCTGTCTTTTTCTTCTGCAATTCCTGGCGCAAAGCCAACAAAGTGCGATGATAGAGCGATTTGACTGCCCCTTCGCTGCGGCCCATAATCTGCCCAATCTGTGCGTTCGTCAAACCTTCGCTGAATTTGAGGATGAGCAATTGCTGCCTTTCCGCCGGGAGGTGACGAATAGCGCGCAACAAAGCCCTTTTTTCTTCCAGCGCCTGCGTCGCATCTTCCGGCCTATCTTCCTCCCTGCTGTACCCCACCAGCGCATCCAACGAAACCATTTGATGCCTATGGCGATCGCGGTACCAATTAGCGACCGCATTGTGTGCAATGCGATACAGCCAGGCGGAGAAAGGTATCCCCCTGCATCGGTACTGAGCAAGGTGCACAAAAGCCTTGAGAAAGGTCCGCGCCGTCAGGTCCTCGGCATCATGGCGGTTACCAGTCCGTTGGTAAATATAGTTGTACACCCGATCTACATACTTTTGATACAGATCGGCAAATGCTGTAGGGTCGTTCTGCGCACGCTCGATCAGGAGGCGTTCTTCCTCTTCCATTGCTCCTACCTTGCAGGCGTGGCGCTAACCGGCTACCCATTTCTGATTATAATAACACTATTAGGATGCCATGGTTGCGGCAGCGCCGACGCCAGTCTGAAAACTCACCCGAATCTGTCAGAGGCGTGAGCCATTCTAATCCACCATCCCCTCGCTGTCAAACCCTATAGCCTGAGGGTGTTGAAAATCTTGTCGGTCTGAGCGAAGCGAAGGGTCTCACGTCACTTTAGCCGTATTTTCCCAAGTACTGCGAGATGCTTCACTCCGTTCAGCATGACATTGGAGGGGCTTTTTCAACACCCTCATTGCCGGTTGTCTAGTATCAGCTATCAACGAATGCAAAACGAATAAACGAATGCCCTGCACTAGCGCTCGTCCATTCGAGTGGCCACCTGCGTTGATGGCTGTCCACCACTTGGAGCGTGCTTGCTCAAGTTGAACTACGCCTTGCGATTGACTGAGGTTGGCTATGGTACAAAATGATGGTATACTATCCACACCGAGAAAGGATGGGACAAACATACTCAACCGCCGGCTGTTCATTTATCTCCTTATTGCCATAGTAGCTTTCATTGGCTTCTATCTATGGGAAAGCCACAGCCTCGCCCAGCCCCCAGAGCCACCCCAGCGCTTTACCTGGGTGGAAGGCTTAGATGACCTGTACCCGCGTGAGCATGGTCCCTATCTCTCACGCCCTATCGCCACTTCTCAATCAGAGGACATCCCACGCCCAGACCCTTCCTTCGCCGTGGATTTCATTCACTACCCGACATCAGAGGAAATCACAACCTTCCTATACCAATTGGAAAGCTCATACCCAGAATTAGTCGAGGTGATGGTTGCCGGATACTCGTGGCAGGAACGCCCTATTGTAGGAATACGCATTGGCAACGAGGCAACCGGAGACCCCGATAGCCGTCCGGCGATGTACGTGGATGGGCAGCACCACGCCCGTGAGGCCATCAGTTCCCAGGCTGTGCTGTATTTCCTGTGGTACCTGCTCTCGCGATACAGCGATGACGCACTCGTTACCCACCTGCTGGACACGCGAACAGTCTATGCCATTCCCTGCGTGAACCCCGATGGCAACGACATCTTTCTCCATGCAGACCAGAGGCAGCGCAAAACTGCCAATCCAACCGCTAGCGATGATGACGGGGATGCGCTGTTCGACGAGGATGGGCGCGAAAACGCCGGCTTTGGCACTTATGAGGTCTATCTTTACACGTTTGATTCCCAATGGGTTGCGGACCATCCCGATAACCCCTTCGCCGAAGGCTGGCAGAGCCATTTGATAAGCCGTAGATTTGCAGGGTTGTTCGATCGCGAGGGGCAAGAAATTCCCCAGGTGGATAATGATGGGGATGGGCGGAGCGGTGAGGACCCACCGGGAGGCGTGGATGCCAACCGCAATTATGACAGCCACTGGGAACTGGGCGATCCAAATCCCTCATCAGACATTTATCGTGGTCCAGAAACTTTTTCCGAACGCGAAACCCGCACTGTGCGGGATTTCGTACTGGCTCGACCCAACCTGATTACCGCGCTCAGTTTCCACTCCGGCAGTGACATCCTCCTGCACCCCTGGGCTTGGTCTACGGAAGCGGAATTGCCGGATCGCTTTTGGTATGAATTGCTCTCGCGCAAGGGGAGTCAGCTCACGGAAGCGAACGGTTTCCGAGGCGCGCCCCATGCTTGGACAGCACGGGGGTTGTACTTTGCCAGCGGCAGCACCATTGATTGGCTCTATGAGCAGGGGCTCCTTGCCTGGGCACCGGAGACCTATGCCGCAAGCAGCCTGTCCTTCGTCAAACGCATTACCACGACCAACACCTATACAGTTGGACTGAGCGTGGGCGAGGGGTTCAACCCAGCCCCGGAAGCCATCCTGCTCACCGCAGACCGCTGGCTGGATTGGAGCCTGTACCTCCTGGCGGCGACGCCCAACGTCGGGCTCAGCAAAGCCGAGATAGGCTACGATTCTCTGCTGCTATCCATCGCCAATGATGGATTGTTGCCCTTGGACATCGCTGTGAGCGTACAAACCGAACAAGGCACTTACGCCACGGTAATCACCAGCCTGAGCGCTGCAGAACGGCTCTATGCGCTGCCCTTCCAGACCGGTTCACTCCCCCAAACGGTAACGGTCACCTTGACTGCTGCGAGCCCCATTGCCACAGCAACCGGGCGGGTTCAAGCCCAGGCGGTCAAATTGGAGATTCAGGGACAAAACGTGCGCATTGTGGAGGGGCAATTGGAGCCTTTCATGCCGCTGGGCAATGCCTTCGGAGGCTGGTTTGCCGGCTACGAATGGGACTCGCCGGAGTACCATCGGGGACCAGATCTGCTGCATGAACTATTCCTGCCCGCGGTGCAAGGGAGGAGATAACCCCGGCATGCCCTCAGGTACTGCTAAGGCTGGGCGATGCTCCGAACAGGCGGCTCTGCCATCGCAGCGGCGGCTCCCCTGTCGTCCTGCTCGCAGTGGACCACAGTCCGCCGCAGAGCGGACATCACAGAGCCGCCCCTACTGGTGCGGTTCCTCTCAAGTTACGCGAGACCCTTCGGCTTCGCCTCAGGGTGACACAAGAGAAACACACCCCTGCTCGCGGCGGACCACAGCCGCTGCAGAGCAGCCATCACAGCACCGCCCCTACTGGTGCGGTTCCTCTCAAGTTACGCGAGACCCTTCGGCTTCGCCTCAGGGTGACACAAGAGACACACTCCTGCTTGCAGCGGACCACAGCCCGCCGCAGAGCAGCCATCACAGCACCGCCACATCCGCGAGGATGGCTTCCAGGACAAGAGGTAGGTACTCGAAACCGCTGGGGTAAATCAGTCGGCGCATGGGGACCTGCTGCACCACCTGAGCGAAAAACTCCAAGCGTTGTGCCTGCAAACCCAAGCACTCCACCACAGAGGCAACGAAAGAGTGGCGCACCAATTCCATCACTGCATCCCGCCGTGAAAGCGGGAGGATTTCAATCCGTGTCCCGTGATCCCGCGCATCGCGCCGCTCCGGGAGGTAAATGCAAGCCAGCGGCTGCGGCACAGCGCAGAAAGCGCCAAATTCACCTGACCCAACCGGGACGCGCCGCTTGTCATACGCCGGATGCACCAATGCCAAGTCCTCGTAATGCCCCAAGAACTGCTGCGCCTCATCGGGCCATAGCCGCATTTGGGGATAGCCTGGACGGCCTAGAAAGACATCGCCACAGCGCTCCACAGGGAGGATGTCGTCCGTGAGCAAAGGGTAGCCCGCCTGTACCAATGCTGCCGCGAGCGCGCTCTTGCCGGCACTGTTGGCAGACAAAAAGCCCACTGCACGCCCATGCACGACAACCGCCGAGGCGTGCAGCATAGGAATACCCCGCCGCTCTAACCACAAGGAGAGCACTGGACCCAAGAAGTGTATCTCCACCAAATAATGGTAAGCAGGATGCCACAGGTGGCAGGCAATGCGCTCTGGCCAGAGATAGTAATCGGCAATGCGCGTGAAGCGGATGACATCGCAATCCGCTAAGCGGTAGAGGTAAGCAACGCTTTCGCCATTCTCTGTGCGATGTGCACTGCTATGAGAGGGTATGCCCTGCTCCCAGCCAGCGGGGAGCGGCGCGGTGTGCGTGCAGGTAAAGGTCAAGTCAGGTGCGCCAATGGCGGGCATAAGGTGGCTGACAAAGGGGTAATCCGTAGCCAGCGTCAACCCAAAGAGACGATAGGTGGTCCAGAGAGCAGACAAGGCGTGATGACAGGGCTCACTCGGTGTTGCTTGGCTCATCAATCCACTCTAACAACCCTTTTGCCAGCAATTCATCCGCAAAAGCCTGTAGATCGCTACGCAATCTAGGTTCGTCCACTTCATAGAGGGACAGCAAGTATTCCACCGCCACTTCCAAATCGCCATAGCCTGCCAAAGCCCGCCACATATCCGCCGCGACGCCCTCCAAACCATAGACCTGCTCCGTGCGCAGGTCACAGAGCATGATCTCGTCATCGCGGAAATGGAAGGCAACTGCATCCGGGCTGCGCAACGTTGGCTGCGCCTTGCCGCTTGGGGGCACCTTCAGCCGCACCCAGTTCTTGAGGCAGCGATCCGGTGCCGTCAGCCACCAATTCTCTTCCACCCGCTCGGTCGCCGGATTCCACGCCGGGCGGTCCGGCTCGCTCCACGGGAAGATAACCATCTCCGGCAAGCCCATCCAATACACCGGCTGCCGCGCCCGCTGCTGCCAACGGGCTTTCCAGGCTGCATAGTCCTCCGCGTTGGGGTACCGCTCCGGCGCCAAATCGCGCAGGTCGTGCGCCGCCAGGCACGCCACCACACGCGGTTCCTGGCGCAGGATCGCCGCGCGCAAATCGGGGTGGGAATAGAGGTGAGCGAAAATCACCTCCTGATTGGCAACTGTGCGCAGGAACTGCGCAAAGCGCGCCCCAGAATAGGCAGAATCGTCCACCACCACCAATGGCACATCAGGTTCTGGGGGCATCAGGGCATCCGGCTTGAGGTCTAACACGTACGACAACATGCCCAGGACAATCAAGCCGCCACGGGGGATAGCGGCATAGCGAAAACGGGACAACTCCTCAGGGCCAAAGGCCTGGACAAGCTGGGCTGCCAGTTGCTTCGTGGCAGCCTCAGCTTGTCGGTAAGTTACGCGATGCATACCCTTTGTAATAGGCACTGAAGAGTTTGTGACACCTCCTGCAGTGAGGAGATCTGTTACATGCATTGCCATTAAAATCGCCGTTTTTCGGGTGCGAAAAAAGTAGTTTGTGACCCCGGAAAAGGAGAGTCCGGGGCTTTTTTCCCGGTCCCACAGGTTACACTAGAGAGATGACCATATTCCTGCAATGTCGGCGAAGTATAGGGGCGCTTGACAACTGCCATCAACTTCTCCAAAGATGCCGAATATTGCTTAACCATTGATCCAATTTTGTCACCCATCACATCCTCCTTTACATTTGACTGAGCTAGGCTGCACTCTGTTTCTAAGCCATGCTTCTAAATATAAGGGCCTTAACAACTCCCCATACTCAACATTTCCATTACACCAGTAAGTTTCAAATGCATCACGCAAACATTCGGCATCGATGAATCCAAGGGCCTCAGCACAAGATTTATCAAGCAACGTCTCGATATTCCGCCGCTCCTCCACCTGGAGTCCACGGTGCACTAAGCTGGCGAACTGTGCCTTGCCATATCGCAAACGCACTATTTCAGGAAGCATACCTTTCAGGCTTTCTCGTGCGATAACACGGTCCATTCCTCGCCAAGCTCTCAAATGGTGAGGAATATATAGTAAGAAGTCCACCAAGCGTCGATCCAAAAACGGATAGCGCAATTCCACACCTGCATAAGCCGCAGTCACGTCCAGCGCACTATAGCTGATAATATCACGGGGCTCACGTATATTTCGGTGCATTAAAACAGCCGAGGGTGTGAGACCTGGCGGGTTAAAAAAGGCAATATCGGGTAAAAAATTAACTGGAGTACCAGCATAGTTTAAACACCGAATCCAGGGCTGCAAGTTCCTCCATCTTGCGCGCATGGTCCACGCCCATGGTGCGATGCTACGCTGCAGTACTGGCCGTATGTAGGCTTGAAACAGTAGCAAAATCCAACCAATGTGGTTCCATTCAAGGAAGTACCTCGCTTCCGCCAGCCAGTCACGCCAACCAACTCCGCGTAACGTTGCAGGCTCATAGTACAAATTTTGGCATAAGGCTTGGTCACCACCCGTACCTAACAACACTACTCGGCAGCCTGCAACAGAGATTACACGCAACATCGCCAGAACATGATCACGGAAAGGATAGATATCGGGTTCATCTAAGGGAAAATCACTTGTCCAAAACCCATACAAAGCCCAAAATTGATCGCTCACCATACGAGTGGCTGTAAACCCTGCACAATGAGCGGCAATAGCGTCAAAAAACTCCGATTCATCGGCTGTTGGTGTTTGAGGATAGATAGCGGAGAATAGCTGAATTCCTGGCAAGGATGCTCCTTCTTTTGCCAACTCATAAGCCGTGCACGCTATAGCTGAAGAGTCCAGGCCACCGCTTACCATAATCTGTACTGGCGTTTGGCTGCGCAATCGGTAGCGTACTGCCTCCTGGAACAAGTGCCGAAATGCTTGCAGCCACTCTTCATCTGATGTGCAATGCGGCACTGGGCCTGAGCCCAGCACATAATACAACATGGGTTTGGGGACTTTTCCATCCACAACCAGATGATGAGCCGGCGGCAGGCGCAGCACCTCTTCATAGACAGTCTGGCAAATCCAACGACGGTAAGAACCGCGCAGAAACTCATAGATGAGAGGGCGATTCAGTGCTGGCTGGCGCGGCAGCGCCGCCAGCACCGCGCCAATGGTGTTGGCGAAATACAACACCCCATCTATCACAGCGTAATACAGTTGGCGAATGCCGATGACATCCCGTGCCAGGAACAGCCTCCTGGCTGACGCATCCCAAATGGCAAAGGCAAAGTCGCCGACGAGATGCTGCGCACAGCCTTCGCCCCAGCGCTGGTACGCCGCCAGGATGACCTCCGCATCGCTGGGCACCTCTTTGTAAAGGTAACCTGCAGCCTCCAAAAGCGGTATCAATTCGTCACGGTTGTCCACCCGCGCGTCTGCGGTAATCCACAGGCGGCCATCCGGCGAATGGACGGGCTGCTCCTCGCCTACTTCCTCTGGCGTCGTCCAGAAGTGGCAATGGACAAGCCCAATTGGTCCCTCGTGCCATACTTTGTTCCCATCCTGTCCCCGGTACTGCAGCGCCAGTGCCATCTTGTGCAGCAGTTCTGGATCCACCGACGCACCGTCCAAGCGAAGGATGCCCCCCATGCCGCTCATTGTCCCGCCTCCGCTGCTACCAGAGGGGCAAAGTGGGTTGCAATTTCCGGCGGCTCGCCCAGGGGCAGGCCCTCGTACTCCAGCCAGGCATGGGCATAGAGCCGTGTGCCTTCCTTCCGCACCCCGATGCGCAGTTCCGTGTAGATGCCCTGCCTGCCCAGCAGCCATTGCAGGACCAGTGCCTGCGGCAGACAACGCATCGGGTGCACGTGGCAATGCGCGGCGAGGCTCACCAACCGTGATACGCGCTGCATCGTATCCAGCACTGGCGCAGCCACTGGTTCACTGCCTCCCCTCCGCGCGAGCCATTGCTGCACTCGCCAGAAGGGCAGCAGGCGCAAGCCCAGGTCAACCATGCCCAGCAGAACCCAAGCCTGCCCCAGGATGTACCAATCGTGCCAAGAGAAAGCGCGGGCTGCACCTAATCTACGTTTCATCAACCTGCAAAAGCCCATGGGAAACCAGTTCGTCAACGAAATCCAGCAAATCCTCCTGGAGACGCTCTTCACTCACGTCATATTCTGCGAGCAGGGCATCGTATGCCTGCCTGACCTTGCCATGCTGCACGAGCAACGACCACATGCGCGTGCCGACCTCATCCAGACCGTAGTACTTCCCGCTCTGCAGGTTCAGGAGCACCGCTTCACCGCCGAGATCCCGAAACAAGACATCTCGATTCACCCCCACTCTGGACTCTAGCGTTACCATGCCTGAACTCGATATACATTATACTTCAGCCATCTATCTTCTCCAAACCAACGCCAGATACGGGGTGGTTCAGTCTGGCGGCAAGCTGTTTCGCAGCAGCCATCAGCGAATTGCTAACGCATGTGCTGCGCCAGCATTCGTTTATTCGTGTTCCCTATTCGTTGATGGCCCTTCATCACACTCCAATCCATGCTTGCCCGAGTTAAACTGCACTCCTAGAGACCTAACAGGGCTCAAATCCTGTATGCAGAGCCTGCCCTGAGCGAAGTGAGGGATCCCTTCGCAACTGGGGCAGATTCTGTCCAAGTTACACGGAATGCTTCACTTCGTTCAGCATGACACAAGGGTCGTTTCCGTGATGCTGAAAGTCCCCATACCGCGGCCAGCATACGGGAAAGCAAGACATGGCCCTGAGTTGCACTCTCCCGCAGTGCCATTCTGAGAATTTCATGCCGCAGGCAGCATGCGGGATATAGAACATCGTCCTGAGCAGCGTTCTCCTCCAGTGTCATTCTGAGCCGCGAAGCGGCGAAGAATCTCCCTGCCACTGGGGCGAATCCACCTCAAGTTATGCGAGACCCTTCGCTTCGCTCAGGGTAACACAAGAGCGCCACATTGTCCTGAGTAGCTGCGCAGCGGCGAAGAATCTCTCCGTCCAAGTTACGCGAGACCCCTTCGTTGCACTCAGAGCTTGTCCTGAACGAAGTAAAGGAGTGACACAAGGGAGGCTCACTCCGGCTTGCGATGGCCCACAGTCCGCCGCCTTTTTAGAGAATCCTTATGCTGCTGGCGGCATGCGGGAATGCAGAATGTTGTCCTGAGTAGGCAAAGCCAAAGTACCGCGCGTAACTCTGCGCAGTTCTGCGCTCTGGGTGGACTGTGGTCCACCCAGGGGCGACGGACCGTGGCCCGCTGCGAGCGGGGAGAGTAGTCCACAAATTGCTTTGCGCGGACCACAATCCGCCCAGGTACTGCGCAAACCACGGCTACGCCTAGCCATCTAGCCCATGTCATGAAATCCATCCCACCCTCGCCCGGCAGACCTCACAGCATACAAAGAAGCCTGCAAAGCATCGGATTTTGCTCTGCAGGCTCTTTGGAAAAGTCAACAATCACGTGTGGAGCAAGGTTGGATGGCTCCTTCTCTCCCCCATCGCTTTAGCGCCTCAATCCCGATGAGGCGCGCAAAGCAAGCCGTTGTTGTAATCATCCAACTTCAAATACAGCGGCTCGCCCTCTTTCCAGGCTTGCGAGCTGGCTTTGATACCACTACCCACTGGCCCGTATTTCTTCATCCACTGGTCAGCGTCAAGGACGGTAAGGGCAATGCAACTGGATTCATTGCCAAGAAGCAGGTTCAGCTTGGCGCAGACCAGAGCGGCGAACATGGTGTAGGTCTTATCTTTGGCTTTGTTGGTCTTCATGATAGTAATAGCCTGCGCCTTGTCATAAGTCACACCACCAATGGTAATGCTCTCCACAGGCCACGCCTCGGGATGGTTCTTCCAATAACCTGGCGTCCCGGTCCCTGGTGGGGGTGGCGGAGGTGGCGGGGGTGGTGATGTGTACAGGTCGTATTTGAGGTGGAGAAACATAGTGTTCAGAGAGTCTAGGCCTTGGAAGTACCACGTATATACCCCGCTTGGTAGCGAACTCACGACAACATCGATATCTAACTCTCCTGATAATCCAATACGAAACAGCTCCCATTCTGAGTTGCCGGATGGGTTCTCATTAGTCACCGTCCACAAAGAATCAGGAGCCACCACCACAAATTGAACATTAGGCGAGATAGCCCATGGCCAAGCAGTATTGTCATCAGGTGGTAAGCCTGGATTATTTCCTTCGGGCAGTGTATAAGGTGAGTACTGAAACGTCGGGAATGACGGTGAATTTACATCTTCTGTGTCATCCCAACGATCAGCATCGCCCTCCCATATATCAATAACCCTTATTGGCCCGCTCGGTGTTGCTTCAGGCAACATGAAATGGAAAGTAAATGTGCCATCATATTTCGTCCATTGTACCGAGGTTACATTCGGACCATATACATAATTGAACCCCTCGAACCCCACGGTGCTACCTGCACGTAGGAAAGGCTGGCCCTGAACCGCCACTTTAAAGTTGTTTTGCTCATCATGCCAATCATTTGTAATAACCCACCGACACACCAGGTGGTAAATAAAAACGCCACGCTCAGCATTAAATGCCCCCGCATCCTGATTCACCATGACTTGAAACCAATCATCGTCCGGCATAGATAAGCCAGACCACAAAGCAATTTGGTCTGCTGAATTCGTGTTGCCCACTGCCTGCGGATCACGGAACAACACAAATTCCACATCGTCAAAGGGATAGCTCGCCATACCAACGCTGGGCTCCTCCCATCGATCCCATAGTTCACCCATATCCCCATCGAAGATCCACAATGCAAACTCACTCAGCGCCGGCGAGACTTCGAGGGAAATGTTTACTATATTCCCCTCTTCTCCTACATCTCCCAAGCTATCCATCCCACGTGTGACATTGATGAACCGCCCGCTCATCGGATCCGCGTCCGGCAAGCCGACCATGGTAATGGTCGGCGTTTGTGCCTCCGCTGGCTGCGCTGCAGGAAAAACTGCTCCTACAAGGATCAGCGTCAGCAATACAACCAGCATTGCCCTCATTTTTGTAGAACCCATCATACCCTCCTGAATTCACCCGGCGGTCTTGCCGAGCGTTTGTTTAGATGCACAAAGACAACGCTTGTTCACCTGCTTTCCAGTATAGCAGATAGGAGTAACGATCGGGTATCTACAGGGTAGAAACAGGGTGTATATTTTCATCCAATGGGGTGCAGAGGACGCGTAAAGGGGAAAATCAGGCCACCGGGCTGGAAATCGCGGCCCTTTTAACGGAACGGAGCATCCGATGTATGATGCGCCGGATGCTCCGCCCGTGAGGGGAAATTCCGTCTCGTGCTGCTGCGTATTTCAGTTAGGCTGCTGCTGTATGCACTCCCTTACAAACTCCCACTGCAAAAGTCGAGATGAGGCTACTGCCGTACCTCTATCGCCGAGACCACCGGATTCTTCTTCCCACCGTTCTTGGCAAACTGGATATTCAGTACGCCATCGCTGACCGTAACCTGATACTCTCTGTCCAAGGCGGTGTATTTTCCAACCAAGCCGTAGACGCTGAACCGTCCCTCGACCACCACTCCCTCTATCGTGATGCGCATCATCCGATCGGTTGACTTGGAAACCTCGAACTCGGCAAAACGCAGGGTAACCCAGTAGGTGCCATTGGGCACTGCAAAGCGGTACTCAACGGGGTTTTCGCGCCAACGCTGGTACAGTGGATCGTCTACGGTGCCGTTCACGGCGATCGTGGATGATTTGGCAGCCCCATTCATATAACCCCAGGAACCATCCCATGCCTGGTCAGCCGCCCACACTTGCCCCTGACTGTCCGTGTAGTGCGTGCCACCACAATTGACCCGCTGTAGGTACGGTGCAGGGGGCGGAATGGGCGTATTCGTTGGCGTTGGAGTGGGCTCGAGCGTTGCCGTAGGAATGGGCGTCGGCGTACTGGTTGCCGTAGGAGTTGGCTCAGGCGTAGCGGTCGGCGTAGGAACTGCTCCTCCATACGTAACCGCACGGTAGGCATTCACCCGCCCATAGCCATAGTAGGCATCCCAGCCGGCTGCACCCAGGTCATCCGCGGTGCTTTCGATGATGTTCCACAGTTGGGCATTGCTGCGGCTGGGGTCCTGCGCCAGGAGCAGAGCAGCCACCCCGCTCACATGCGGCGCAGCCATGGATGTGCCAGTGCGATAGCCATAGCCTGTGCCGCTGGTCTTGTTCCAGTTGGTGCTGTAGATGTTCACGCCTGGCGCCGATACGGAAATGTAAGTGCCGTAATTCGAACTGCTCCAACGGTTGTCATTGGCATCCGTTGCCGCCACGCCCATCACTTGCTCAAAGGAGGCTGGGTAGAATGGATTGCTGGAGGCGTAATTGCCCGCCGCAGCGACCAAAAGCACCCCACGGCTCCAGGCATATTCCACCGCATCCAGCAAGGTCTGCGAGAACGACGTCCCGCCCAGGCTCAGGTTGATGATGGAAGCGCCATGGTCTGCCGCATAGACAATGCCTTGGGCAATGCCGCTATAGGTGCCAGCACCTGAGGCATCTAGCACCTTGACTACCAACAAACGCGTCTCATAACCAATCCCCGCCACGCCCTCTCCGTTGTTCGTTACTGCACCCACAATGCCCGCCACGTGGGTACCATGCCCTTGGTCATCCGTTGGATCCGCATCGTTGTTGATGAAATCCCAGCCCGCGACCAGTTTGCCTTGCAGGTCGGGATGCTGGAAATCAGCTCCAGAATCCACTACCGCCACGATGACATTGGGGCTGCCTGTGGTGACGTCCCAGGCGCGGTCTGCCTGGATAATCTGCGGCCCATACTGAAGTGTAGCGTAATATGGATCATTGGGCGCAAAATCGCCATAGGCAAGATAATCCGGCTCCGCATAGGCAACCCTCGGATTGGCGCGGTATCTAGCCAATGCAGCAGCCATCGCCTCCTCCGGTACGTGCACCACCTGCACCCCCAACCGAGGGATCTCGGCAACCACGCGCCCGCCTTGCTCGGCATGGACCTGCAGTCGCTGCTCACCTTTCACGCCGCTTTTGAACTTGACCAGGATCCGTCCCGGCACGTGCGGTGCATCCAGGCCCCATCCCTTGGCTCCCTGTTCGCTTGGTGAGGCATAACTGTTCGCTGCCGGAAACAGCAAAGCAACGAGGATCAAAGCAATGAAAATCACCTTGAACGAATGCCTATTCATCATTTTCCTCCTTTATTGATTCGCTCCGTCCATCATGTCCGTATATTCAGGAAAAACACTCTGCTATTCGCACTATACAGGAAATATCCCACAGGCTCGCTTTCGCTCTTCCTCCAGAAAGGCTAAACACAGCGCTGGCGCTGCTGCACAGGCTACATCATACTCACTTTTTGGGGGATAAAGTGAGTAAATCGTGAATGAAGAGTGAATGTTGTGTTAATATTTATCTCATTTTGAATACCGCAGAGACTATGACAGCCCCACTCAGGCGTGCTCCGATGCATGACAACAGCGAACCTAGCTGTCTAGCCAAACAAAAGAGGCGAAAAAGGAGATCACGCACATGGGTTTTTCACGCCATGCTATCGGCAGTGCAAAAGGCACTGCTATGCCAGCGGGTTCACAAAGCGATAGCCTATCCCTCGCTCGGAGAGGATATAGCGCGGCTTTTGTGGGTCGGCTTCGAGCTTGCGCCGTAGCCGGTAGATAAAGAGTTTCACATAGTCGACTTCATCCTCGTATTCAGAACCCCAAATTTTTTCCAAGATTTGGCGATGGGTCAGCACGCGTCCCTCGTTCTCCGCCAAAAGGAAGAGCAAACGCAGCTCGGTGGGCGTTAAATCCAGCGGTTTTCCCTCGCGTATAACGGTCATGCGATCCGCGTCAATGACCAACTCTTCGTTGGCAAAAACGATGCCTTCTTTCATCGGCTTGGCAGCCTGTGCCCGCCGCAGCACTGCTTCCAGCCGTGCCTCCAATTCCTTCAGGCTGAAGGGCTTGACGACATAGTCATCCGCACCTAACCTCAGGCCACGGACGCGTTCGTCCTCCTGCACGCGGGCTGTCAGGATCACGATGGGCACATCGGAGAGCTCGCGGATGCGTCGGCAGACCTCCCAGCCATCCATCTTGGGCATCGCAATGTCCAATATCACGATATCGGGGCGCTCGTTGTACAGAACCTGCAAGCCCTCCAGCCCATTCGCTGCCGTGACCACTTCGTAGTTTGCCGAGAAATAGAGCTGCAGGGCCCTCACCAGGTCAGCGTCGTCCTCGATGATCAACAATTTCTTTTTGTCGCCCATATTGAGACCTCCATCGGGTCTTCCCCTGCGACTTTTCACCTCATTTTATTATATTACTGATGACGGTTGAATTCCGCACTGGTTTCGGACACATCCTGCAACTCGCTTTCTCCAGATTCACCCGTCAATGGTAGCACAACGGTAAAACGGCTGCCTTTCCCTGGAGTGCTCTCTACGTCAATACGCCCTCCATGCGCCAGCACGGCTTCTTTAGCCAATGCCAACCCCAGCCCGGTACCCTGAGCACTAGCAGCGTTTGGTGTAGGCACGCGGAAAAACTTGGTAAACAAATGGGGAATGGCCTCTGGGGGAATGCCGATGCCCTCGTCCTGGACAGAGAACTGAAGGGCATCGCCTTCCCTCCACACGCGGATGCGCACGTGCCCCCCATCGTGACTGAACTTGATGGCATTGCTCACCAAGTTCCGCACCACAATCCGCATGAGGTTGTCATCGGCAGCGAGCCTGGGCAAACCTGTCTGCACTTCCAGGTCAATCGTGATACCACGCTGCTCCGCTTGAACTCGCAGAGAATCTACAACCTCCGCAACCACTTCCCCAAGATGGAGCGGAACCTTGTTTAATTCAAAATGCCCCGCTTCCAGACGCGACATGTTCAGAAAATCGTTAATCAAAGTTGTCAAGTGGTCCGTCTCGCGATCAATCACGGATAGCCATTCCCGACGCAAGTCCCCATTGCCTCCATCCGCGCCATGCAACAAGAGTTCCGTATAGGCTTTGATTGAACTCAATGGCGCACGCAATTCATGCGATACATTGGCTACAATGTTGGACTTGAACCGGTCGATCTCCCTTAGCCTGCTCTGTTCCTCGACAACCTGCTGATACAAGCGCGCATTTTCCAGCGCAACCGCTACCTGGCTGCCAATCGTCATCGCCAGGTTGATCTGATCCTGTGCGAAACGCCCCTCTGGATCAACATGGTCGAGCGCCATGATGCCGATGACACAATCGCGCGCTACCAGCGGCACAATCAACAGGCTATGGATACCAAATGGTCTAGTCCACGCCTCCGGCAAGGCAGAAATCGCAGCCCCCTGGAGAACCAGTGGCTGGCGGTCCTCGATGACGCGCCTCAGAACGGGTACCTCTTCCACCTTTTGGGCATAGGTATGATAGCGAAAGCGCTCCCAAAGTTCTTTATCCGTTGCTCCAGAGGCGTATTGCGACATGAGTGGCTGGATGCGTTGGCGCTGCTCATCGAAGAGCAGGATGCTGCAGCGGTGCACTTGACACGCTTCGGCGGTGCGTTGCGCAATCAGCTTCAACATCTGCGTGAGATCCAACGTAGAACTCACCGCCGTGGCGATGTCCAGCAGCACCAGCGATTCCTGCAGGCGCTGTCGCTCCGTCGGAAATTTGGCAGCGAGACGAAACCCAACGGTAACCAGCACAGTGGCAACCGCTGCCATCGCCAATGCGCTGAGAATGCTCTCCTGGAGAGTCACCCTCTGCAGAAGGTAATCCGCTATCTCCCTGCCGATGATGACTACCCAGACAAGCCCTAGGATAAACCAGCGGAGCCTGCGGAGCCTTTCCCTCTCTTCTTCGAGCACCGCCACCTCTCCCTCAGCCTCAGTCTTAGACCATGAACCGCGCTTCAGCGCCATTATAGCACAAATTGTTGATAAATAAAAACTCTGCTGTTACCAAATAGATACATTCGCTCAACCCATTTATAAGGACGAAAAAGGGGATACTTGGGTTGCGCGTGCTCAGCACATGTTTTTCCCTGAACCCAGGACCTCTGTCACCTTGCACCCAGCATACATCTGCCATCCTGCACCCGCACGCATTGACCCCCTTGCACTCCGCCCCATGTGTCACCCTGCACCTAGCATACCTTTGTCACCCTACACCCAGCACACCCTTGTCACCCAGCACCTAGCGCACCTTTGTCACCTAGCACCTAGCGCACCTTTGTCACCCTGAACAAAGTGAAGGGTCTCGCGTAACTTTAGCCGTATTTTCCCAAGTACTGCGAGATGCTTCACTTCCCCTTTGCTTTCCCTTCGCTTCGCTCAGGGCAAGGCTCAGGGCGAAGGTTCAGCATGACATTGGAAGGCTTTTTCAACACCCTCCTTGTAAGGCCCAGGGATAAATTGCCACATCTCAGCGACCTGTGATACAATGGCTATACGGAGTACTGCACACCGGGAAGGGAGTACATGACAGCAGAAGCGACCAAGCCAGCTTGCTATATCGGCACCTCAGGATGGGTTTACCCCCACTGGCGTGGAATACTCTACCCTTGGGAGTTGCCCACCAGCCAGTGGCTGAGGTACTATGCCACTCGCTTCGATACGGTCGAGGTAAACAACACCTTTTATCATCTCCCATCGGAGCAAACTTTCCGCTCTTGGAAGGAAGAAGCGCCAGACCGTTTCCTCTACGCTATAAAGGCAAGCCGTTATATCACACACATGAAAAAGCTCGCCGGGGTGGAAGAAGCCCTAGCACGTTTTCTGGAGCGCAGCCGTTTGCTAGGAGAACACCTTGGTCCTGTCCTCTATCAACTCCCGCCCCGCTGGGCATGCAATCTAGAGCGGCTGCACAATTTCCTCCACTTGCTCCCTGGCGACCTGCGCCATGTCTTCGAGTTCCGCCATGCCTCATGGCTTGAGGACGCCGCATTCTCCCTGTTGGAAGAGCACGGAGTGGCCTTCTGCATCGTCAGCCTGCCGGATTTCCCATGCCTCTTGCGCGTCACAGCCCCTTTTGTGTACATCCGCTTACATGGGGCTGAAGCCAAGTACGGCAGTTGTTACCGCGAAGAGGAATTACAATGGTGGGCTGAGCAAATTCTCGGTTTCCTCGCAGACGGCAATGACGTATACGTATACTTTAACAACGATGCTTTTGGTTATGCGGTGGAAAATGCACTGCGGCTTAAAGAACTTGTGGGGAACTAAAAAGGCCAGGTTTTCAGAAAACCTGGCCTCTCAAGCGCTACATTTCCCGCCTGCCTTCCAGTGCCTGGGCGAGCGTTACCTCATCAGCGTACTCCAAATCACCGCCAATGGGCAACCCCCGAGCCAGCCTTGTCACCCGGATGCCCAGCGGCAGAATCTGCCGGGCAATGTACATGGCAGTGGCTTCCCCTTCCAGGTTGGGGTTCGTTGCCAGAAGCACTTCGCGGACCACACCATTCCGGACGCGCTGAACCAGTTCACGGATCTTGAGCTCTTCTGGTCCAATCCCTTCGACGGGTGAAATCGCTCCGTGGAGCACGTGGTACAAACCCTGGTATTGCCGCGTCCGCTCAATCGCCAGCACATCCAGGGGCTCTTCAACCACGCAAATCTGGCTCTGATCGCGGTCGGGGCTGCTGCAAATGGCACACGGGCTGCTTTCAGCAATGTTGAAGCACACGCTGCACAAAACAGTGCGCTCCTTCACCTGGCGGATCGCTTCTGCTAAGGACTGTACCTGCTCCACAGGAGCACGCAACAGGAAATAGGTCAAACGAGAAGCAGTCTTGGGGCCAATGCCTGGCAGACGCGAAAATTCCTCAATTAGTCGCATGACCGGCTTGGGTGTTGCGGACATCACATCAATCCCGCCGCGCGTAGTGGGCCTGTGAACGACGCCATCTTCTGCTCCGCTAGTTCTCGGGATTTCCTCAAGGCTTCGTTCATCGCCGTCATGATCATATCCTGCAGCAGATCCACCGCATCAGGGTCTACGGCATCAGGATGAATAGTTACGGCGCGTACCTGCTGCTGGCCATCCATGACTACCGTTACCGCCCCTCCCACGGAAACGGTAACGGTCTCCTGAGCAAGTTCCTCCTGAGCCTGCATCATCTGCGCTTGTAACTGTTGCACCTGTTTCATCATTGCACTGGTATCAGGTGAGAAGCGCATCCGGCTTCCTTTGCCCTTGCTGCCCATGCCTCGTCCTCCTTCACCGCCCTACTGGATGTCTACCACTTTGGCGCCATAGCGTTTGATCGCTTCGCTGACCACCGGGTTGTTCAACAACTTTTCGCGGCGGTCCACTTCGTTCTGCTTCTCCCTCCCCTTGCGATCTCCCTCAAAAAGGACGCATTTCACACGATAGGAACGCCCTGTCAGCTCTGCCAACGCCTCCTCCACGACGGTACGATGCTTCTCATCGACCATCCTCTCCTTATGAAAACTATGGTAAAAGCCCAGCGTCACCAAATCATCTTCTACCAAGATCGGTTCGCAGGATTTGAGCAACGCCTCGACAACGCGATTGCGCAGTCGGGTTGCTTGGAGCAACCTGCCCCAATTCTCTTGCAACCACGCCAATGTGATTCCTGGAATGGCAGCACCCTCATTGGGGAATGCCGCTGATGGCTTTGTGGCTTCCTCAACTGCTTTCGCCGCGGCAGCCGGTGGAGGGGATACCACAACTGACGTTGCACCCTCAACCAATGCGCCAGTTTCCTTCGACTCCTTAGCGACTGCCTTAGCTGTGCCAGAACGCGCGGGCTGCGCAACGCCCACGGGTTGTTCTTTTCCGCCTGATGGCATGGCTCCTTCATCCCACAGCACCGCTTCCACAAAAGCCAGTTCCAAGGGCAACTGGCCATAGATACCGGTCTTGACATAGTTGGCTGCCTGGTTGAAAAGCCTGGCAATGTGCAACAAACGTCCCAAAGGGATCGCCTCAGCCAGGGCAGTCATTTCCTGGCGCATCTCATCCGTTACACTCAGTAGGGAAGCGCTGCCATTCTTCACCAAGAGCAGCCCACGCAAGTACTCCAGCACTTCGCGCGTGAACTGCCGGGGTTCCACGCCGCTGTCCAACGCTTCGTTGATGAGCCTCAATCCGGTGCTGACATCCCGGGTCATCAGCGCCCGGATTATCCCAGCAATGACCTCTTCCGGGGCTGTGCCCAGCACGCGACGCACGTCCTCCAGGGTGATTTCCTCCGCGCCGTAAGAAGCCAACTGATCTAACAGGCTCTCTGCATCCCGGAAGCTGCCGGAAGCGTAGCGGGCAATGGCATCCAATGCCGTGGGCTGAATACGGATGCCTTCTTGGGCACAGATACGCTCTAGTTTTTGTTTGAGGTGGGATAGGGAAACGCGCCGGAAGTCAAACCTCTGACAACGAGAGAGCACGGTGAGCGGAACTCTGTGCGGTTCGGTAGTCGCCAGGATAAAGATGGCATGCGGGGGTGGCTCTTCCAAAGTTTTCAGCAGAGCGTTGAAGGCCTCGTTGGTCAGCATATGTACTTCGTCAATCACATAGACCTTGTACCGACACTCGGTGGGTGCAAAAGCGATCTTCTCTCGCAAGTTGCGGATTTCATCAATACCACGGTTGGAGGCGGCATCCATTTCAATCAAATCTAACGAACGCCCTTCGTTCAGGCTCTGGCAGATGGCACAGCGATTGCACGGTTCGCCATCTTGCGGATTTAAGCAGTTTACCGCCTTGGCTAAAACCCGCGCCGTAGTCGTCTTCCCCGTGCCCCTGGGTCCAGAGAACAGATAGGCATGCGCAATACGGCCAGCGCGCAACGCATTGCGCAAGGTCTGTGTAACATGCTCCTGTCCAATAATCTCAGCAAATGTTTGTGAGCGCCATCTGCGGTATAGTGCCTGTGCGGCCATTTCCCCTCCTTCCATGCTGGGGATAGTTTAACACGAATGGGAAAGAAATGCAAGCGCTTTTGGGCTTTTACAATGGATATGTTATACTATGCTAAGTTTTAGCCAGGCTGTTCATGCCGCTTCTATTGCCTTTAGGCAGACAGCCCAACCAATCGCTTGTAACAAGTTGTACCCATTGGGAGGTGAAATGTTACGGAATATCGGCCCAATTGAATTGCTGATTATCCTGGTGATCGTTATCCTGATCTTCGGCGTCGGACGGGTGAGCGAGATCGGCGCTGCACTGGGCAAGAGCATTCGCGAGTTCCGCCGGGAAATCCGCAAATCGGAAGAAGAGCCTGAGACGAAGGAAAAGGATACCCAAGGGGAAAAGGATACCCAAGAGGAAGAGTAAAAAAGCCAGCCCTAGAGAAACTGGGCGAGGAACGCCTCAACCTCATCCGCCAATGCCCCACGACGGCGGATCAGTGGCGGGAACACCGTTACATCCACCACAGTGGAAGGGATTCCGCCTGGGCAACGACCCGCATCGAGGATCAGAGCCACTTGGTCACCAAAGATGGTTTGTGCTTCTTCAGCAGTTACCGCTTCGGGTTGTCCAGATAGGTTGGCGCTGGTCGCAGCCAAGGGTGCACCTAGTGCCCTGATGAGCTGCAAGGCAACCTCATGCCCTGGAATGCGCACCGCGACAGAATTGCCACCAGCCACGAGTACATCCAGGACTGTAGCAGCCCTTGGCAGCACGAGCGTCACCGGGCCTGGCCAGAAACGCTCTGCGAGTCGCCAGGCAATGGGTGGTATGTCAACAGCCACCATCGTGACATCTTCTACCCGGGCGAGCAACAGCGGGATAGCTTTCTGAGCCTCCCGCCCTTTTAAGGCAAACAATCTCTCGATAGCCGATGCCATGAACCCATGCGCCCCCAGACCGTACACCGTGTCAGTAGGGAAAACAACCACTTGCCCTGCACGCAACAGGGCCACTGCCTGCTCTATGCTGTTTCGTTCATTAGCAGACAATACGGGCATATCCAGTCCTTACATCTGAACGCGTACGATCCGATCTAGCCCCGCATAGTCCTGGAACAACTCTACCTGGGCAGCGGGATAGCACTGCGCCGCAAACATCGTAACTTCTCTTCCTTGGTCAGCACCTATCTCGAGCAGAATCGCTCCGCCTGGCAGGAGCCACGGCCCAGCCTGAGTCAACAGCCGCCGAATCTGCGCCAAGCCATCTGGCCCCCCATCCAGAGCAACAAGGGGTTCATAGTCAACCACATCGGGCGCGGCGGTAGCCAAATAGCCTGTGGAAACGTAGGGTAAATTAGCGACGATAAGATGTACCGGCTCAGGCAGGGGCTGGAGCAAATCCCCGTGTAGCAAACGCACTCGCTGCGACAAACCATAGCGTGAGATATTACAAGCCGCTACCTCCAACGCTTCGGCAAAGGCATCCGTTGCGTAGACCATGGCATGGGGCAGATGCATCGCCAAACTGATGGCAATCACGCCACTGCCTGTGCCTACATCGGCTAGGATCAGCGGCTGCTTCCCCGTCACCAAATGTTTGGCTGTTTCCAACGCTCGCTCGACCAGCAATTCGGTCTCAGGACGAGGGATAAGGACCCGGCGATCCACCATGAAATCCAGGCCGTAAAATTCCCGGTGCCCAGTAATATACGGCACCGGTTCCCGACGATACCGGCGTTCCACAGACGCTTGGAAAGCCTGTTGTTGCGCGGGCGTCAACTTAAACTCTGGCCTAGCATAGAGGCTAGCCCGTTTCCAACCCAACACATGTGCCAACAACACTTCAGCATCGAGACGGGGAGAGGGGACACCCGCTTCGGATAGGACGGATGTAGCCCACAGGAGCACCTGCTGCACGGAAGCGGCATGCTCCGGCACGCTGCCAGGAGTGGAACGGCCATTACGCGATGCCTGCAACACGGAGTTTCTCCGCCTGTTCTGCCGTGATGAGCTGCTCAATGAACTCGTCCAATTCACCAGCCAACACCTCTTCGAGGCGGTAGCTGGAAAAGTTAATACGGTGGTCAGTGACCCGATTCTGTGGAAAGTTATAGGTGCGGACTTTTTCGCTGCGCTCCCCCGTGCCCACTTGGGAACGGCGCTCGGCATCCACTTTTTCCTCAAGCGCTCGCCGCTCCATATCGTACAGTCGGGCGCGTAGGATAGACAAGGCACGCATTTTGTTCTGCAACTGAGACCGTTCATCCTGGCAAGAGACAACAATGCCAGTGGGCAAATGGGTGATACGCACTGCAGAGTCCGTGGTATTCACGCTTTGCCCACCATGCCCGCTCGAGCGAAAAACCTCGATACGCAAATCTTCTGGTTTGATGTCCACATCTACTTCATCTGCTTCGGGCAGAACGGCTACTGTAGCCGTAGAGGTATGAATGCGTCCGCTCGCTTCTGTGACAGGCACGCGCTGCACCCGATGAACGCCGCTTTCGTGCTTCAATCGGGAATAGGCGCCTTTGCCTTGCACCTCAAAGATCACCTCTTTGAATCCCCCGATGCCCGTTACATTTGCGCTCAGCAATTCTGTTTTCCAACCATGTGCCTCCGCATAGCGCACGTACATGCGGTACAGGTCAGCGGCGAAAAGTGCTGCCTCCTCACCCCCCGTGCCAGCACGGATCTCCATAATCACATTGCGCTCATCGTTAGGATCCTTGGGCAAGAGGAGCACACGCAATTTTTGCTGCAGTTCGTTCTCCTGGGCTTCGAGACGCTCTATCTCCTGCTTGACCAGGTCGCGCATGTCATCATCCAGCTCATCCTCCAACATGCTCCTGGTCTTATCCAATTCCTCTCTCACTTTTTTGGCGCTGCGGTACGTCTCCACCAGCTCTGCCAGTTCTGCCCGCTCCTGGGCGTACTCGCGCAGCCGGTTATAATCCGTGGCCACCTCAGGATCAGCCAACAGGCGTTCCAATTCCTCGTAACGATCTTCGATTTGTTCAAGTTTCTCCAGAATAGATACCGTAGTCATATTTCTCCCAAAATCAAAAGAAAACCCCTTGAGCGGGGCGATTGTGTAGTGTACTATTTATCATTATACAATGGGAGCCGAGCATTGGCAAATGCGGCCTAGAGTTTGTTGGCGTATTTGCCGTATCGCTGTACATGGAGTAAGCTTGCGCCATGCAGATTCACATCGCTTGTGCCAGTTGTATCATTGATGACCTGCGCGGCGCCCTAGAGACAACCGTGGCGGATGAAACAAAACGCTTGGCTATCCTACGCGAAGCAATGACTTGGCTGGGGCAAGAGTTCGACCAGCAGCGCATCCCCTCTTTTTACATCACCCGCGTCCATCGCCTGCTGAAACAGCGCACCGGGCTGGAGATGCCCTTTCGCAGCCTGCGGCAACAATGCAATAAAGCGGGTTTAGTCGTTCGCCAGCAAGTTGCACAGGAATTGGCGCATATCAGGGACAACATAGAGCGCCTGCGTTGGCTAGCCTTATGGGCTATCGCGGGTAACCACCTCGATTTCCGCACCGTAGGCACCGGCTACCATCTGGCCGCAGAGGAAATCACCGCCTCGCTGGCTATCGTGGTTGCTGAAGGATTGGCCATAGACCACATACCAGCCCTGCTACCATTGCTGCACCCAGATTGCCACGTGCTCTACCTGGCTGATAACGTCGGAGAGATCGCCTTGGACACCCTCCTGGTCGCAGAACTCCAACGTTATGGTTGCCAGGTGACTGTGGCGGTCAAGGGTGGTCCCATCACAAGCGATGCGGTGTGGGAAGATGCGCAAAGCGTGGGCATGGACAAGCTCGCCCCGTTGATCCTGACTGGCCCAGATACATTGGGCTTACCTCTGGACGAGATGTCCACAGACTTACGCAGAGAACTGGAACGAGCCCAGGTCATTATCAGCAAGGGGCAAGCCAATTACTACGCTTGTTCTGAACTGGCGCGGGACTACGGGGGAGTTTTCTTCTGCCTGCTGCGCACCAAATGCCCTGTCGCAGCACAAAACATGGGATTGGACCAGGCACGGGCAAATGTGGCTCTCCAGTTACCACTGAGAAGGGACTGAAGGCATTGCTGCGCTCCTAGCAGCAGGCAATGCGGCATCGCTGCGATATACTCAGGACATTGCCATTTGCTGAAAGCCGCCTTTATTGCTATGATGTACCAGTACGATGAACGAGATCGAGCGAGTTATCCTGATTGTCCTAGATAGTGTGGGTATTGGTGCGTTGCCCGATGCCCACCTGTATGGCGATGAAGGTTCAGATACCCTGGGAAATATTGCGCGGGCATTGGGAGGCCTTCACCTGCCTCATTTTCAAAAGCTGGGGCTAGGCAACATCCATCCTATCCTAGGCGTGCCTGCCGCAGTGTCTCCTCTAGCCGCCTATGGGCGCATGGCTGAGGCATCGGCTGGCAAGGACACGACCATTGGCCATTGGGAAATTGCTGGGGTAATCTCCCGCTACCCAATGCCGACTTATCCACACGGATTTCCCGAGGAACTGATCGCGGAATACGAGCGGCGCATAGGGCGCAAGGTCTTGGGCAACTATCCCGCTTCTGGCACCGTCATTATCGAGGAACTCGGGCCCGAACACATGCGCACTGGTTACCCCATCGTCTACACCAGTGCGGACAGTGTTTTTCAGGTCGCCGCTCATGAGGAAATCATCCCAGTGGAAGAACTCTATCGCATTTGTCGCATTGCACGCGAAATGCTCACAGGCGAGCACAACGTGGGGCGGGTCATTGCGCGCCCCTTCATTGGCCAACCAGGCGCTTTTCAGCGCACGGACAGACGCCGTGATTTCTCCGCTGCACCGCCGGAACCAACCTTGCTGGACCACATCGTGCAAGCCGGCAAAACGGTATGGGCAGTGGGGAAAATCGAGGACATCTTCGCTGGGCAAGGCATTCGCTACGCAGTTCACACCCATGACAACATGGATGGCGTGGACAAAACCTTGGAGGCGATGGCAAAAGCAGGCCCTGGCTTGATCTTCACCAACCTGGTAGATTTTGACATGGTCTATGGACACCGCAACAATGTACAAGGCTACGCCGCAGCCTTGCAGGACGTTGACGCGCGTGTGCCAGAACTGCTGGCTGCGCTACGGCGGGAGGACGTGCTGATCTTCACTGCTGACCATGGCTGTGATCCAACCACGCCCAGCACCGATCATTCCAGGGAGTACGTGCCGCTGCTCATTTATGGTGAACAAATTCAGGCGGGAGTCAACTTGGGCACACGTGACACCTTTGCCGATGTAGGAGCCACTATCGCGGACTGGCTAGGTGTCCAACCGCCCAAGAATGGGCAGAGCATGGCCAAGGAACTGCAAAAGCGGTGCTAAAGACTGAGGCACCTAAAGGAGGGACAATGGTGGTCAATTTCTTTATCAAGCTACCGCTCTTCCTGGCGTATTTACTGGGAGCAGCGCTCAGCGGGGCACTGGTGATAAAGCGGAGAAACGTCAGCAGTGCCCTTGCTTTCCTCGGTTTTATGCTTCTTGTTGCCGTGCAAGCCGTATGGAATTTCACCACGCCATTTGCCATGCGCCTGTCTGGACGAGGCGTACCACAGACAAGAGCTGCTCTGATCTCTACCTTTGCTGCCTTTGTCCTTAACCTGATCGCCGCTGTCGCTGTATTATGCATCGTTGGCGCTATCGCTATGGCAACTAGGAATAGGAATAAGAGACAGTTGTGAGAACCAGCGATTTCGACTATTTCCTCCCGCCAGAATTCATTGCTCAGACTCCCATTGAGCCACGCGATGCTTCTCGCCTGCTTGTACTGCACCGCAGCGATGGGCATATCCAGCATCGCCGCTTTCGAGACATTACCTCCTACCTACAGAAGGGCGACTTGTTAGTCGCTAATGACAGCCGTGTGATCCCCGCGCGGCTATTCGGACATAAGATACCCACTGGTGGCAAGGTGGAACTGCTGCTCATCAAAAAGCGCGATGATGGAAACTGGGACGTGCTGCTGAAGCCTGGCCGCCGGGTGAAACCCGGGACTGTGCTCGCCATTCATTCCATCACCGGAACAAACGCTGAAGCAAGCACGATTCATCCCGCGCCAGAAATGACTGCCCACGTGTTGGCTTCCACCGAGGGAGGCGGCAGAGTTATCTCGTTTTCGCAACCTATTGAGCCTTTGCTTGACCATATTGGCATGATCCCATTGCCTCCATACATCCACGCTCCGCTGGAAAACCCCGAGCGTTACCAGACCATCTATGCACGGGTGCGCGGCTCCGTCGCCGCGCCAACGGCCGGCTTGCATTTTACGCCTGAATTAGTGCAGCGACTGCAACAACAAGGGGTAGAATTTGCTTTCGTTACCCTGCATATCAGCATGGACACTTTCCGGCCAGTGCATGAAACGAACGTTGAAGAGCACCGCATGTACAGCGAATATTGCGAAATGCCAAGAGAAACTTGCGAAGCCATCAATCGCGCACGCCGAGAAGGACGGCGCGTCATCGCCATCGGCACAACGACTGTGCGCGTGCTTGAAACTGCTGCTTTGCGCTTGCAAGCTGGGGAAACTGCGCTCAAGCCTTTCACCGGCTACACGGACCTGTTTATTTACCCAGGGTTCCAATTCCGCGTAGTTGACGCCATGGTCACTAACTTCCACCTGCCTCGTTCGACACTGCTGATGCTCGTCGCTGCTTTTGCCGGCAAAGATCTTATTGACCGTGCCTACCAGGAAGCCATCCGCGAACGCTATCGTTTCTACAGTTTTGGGGACGCGATGCTGATCTTGTGAGCGGTCTATGACCTACGGAGAGAAAAACGAGAAGGATATACGCATAACCAGCGAACTGGCTATCCCACTTTCCGAACTGGAGTTTCGCTTCTCGCGCAGCAGCGGCCCAGGTGGGCAGAGAGTGAACCGGCGTGAGACGCGTGTAGAACTGCTTTTTGACGTGCAACACTCGCCTAGCCTGAACGAAGCACAACGAACGCGTTTGCTCAACCGTTTGGCGAACCACATAGACAGCGAGGGCATCCTCCGCATTGTCGCCACAACCTATCGCAGCCAGCTTCGCAATCGAGAAGAAGCACTGGAACGGTTTGTCCAAATAATACGACGGGGGCTGCACGTACCAAGACGACGTCTCTCTACCAGGCCCTCCCCACAAAGCGTGCAGCAACGCCTCGAACAGAAACGAAGACGAGGGCAAATCAAAGCACTGCGCAAGCGTATCCCGTTGGATACCAGCGAATGACCCCCTCCTTCATTTGACTGTAATCACCTCTTGTGCTATTCTTTCGCGAGGTGCGCAGGTTAGGGGCGATTAGCACAGTAGGCTTGTCGCAGACAAGAAACTCGTGAGTGCCCGTTGAGCAGATGCCACTCTAATCGCTGCTCGTACACTGGGCACACAATGGACAACAAGGGGAGCAGAAGATGCCGCGATACTTTGTCGTCGTAGCGGGCAATATAGGCGCAGGAAAAACATCCTTGACCAAGCTCATGGCTGCTCGCCTGGGCTGGGATGCTTTTTACGAATCGGTGGATGACAACCCTTATCTGGCTGATTTTTACAAGGACATGCGAAAATGGAGTTTCCATTTGCAGATCTTTTTCCTTGGCCACCGCGCCAAAATCCACCGCTATCTAAGCACAGAGCATCCTAACTCAAGCATTCTGGACCGCAGTATCTATGAAGATGCTGAGATATTCGTGCGCGCTTTGCATACATTGAACCACCTGGATGAACGAGACTTGAAAGCCTATCGCAGCGTGTATGAAGAAGTGATTCGCAACCTGCCAGCGCCCCATTTGTTGGTCTATCTGCGTGCCACCGTACCGACATTGATGGCACGCATTCGCCAACGCAGTCGGGAAATCGAAGCCGGTATCACGGCGGACTACCTGGCTTTGCTCAATTCGTTCTACGAAGAATGGCTGCAGCACTTTGACCTATGCCCAGTGCTTACTATACCAAGCGATGAACTGGATTTTGTCAAGCACGATCACCATCTGACCATTATTACCAACCGTGTCCTGGACAGGCTAAAAGGGAAAGAGGAAATCACCTTTCAATAATCGAACAGTGCACTAGCCCACTTGCATCTTATGAAAAGCTATGTTAAAATAAAATGGTAGATTGGAATCTGCAAGTCAACTATTAGGTCTGAATGAAGGAGTGTAACATGTTGAAAAGAATTGAAGAATATCTCACCTCATTGGAAGTGGAAAAGGGCTATTCAGAGAACACCCGCGTCGCTTACAAAAACGATTTGCGGCAATTCATGGAGTTCCTGAAAACCCGCGCAGAGCCCAAAGTGACAAGCTGGGACGACGTTACAAAAGATCACCTGGTAACCTATATCCTCAATTTGAAGTCGGATCGGGAATATGCCTCTACCACAGTGGCAAGAAAGATAGCTGCCATCAAGTCCTTCTTCCACTTTCTGGTAGCCGATGGGCTGATCAAAGACGACCCCACTGCGACACTGGACTCTCCGCGCATAAAAAAGTATCTGCCCCGTGCAATTTCTCAGCAAGATGTCGAGAAATTGCTGGAGGCAGCGAGCAAGTCGGATGCCCCTAGAGCCCTCCGCGATCGAGCCATCCTCGAGTTGCTGTATGCCACAGGCATGAGAGTGAGCGAACTCGTGGCTCTGAACGTAGGGGATGTGGACCTAGCCTCGGCAAGCGTCCGCTGCTTTGGCAAGGGGGGCAAAGAGCGGGTAATCCCCGTTTATGAACGCGCTGTACAAGCACTTGATGAGTATCTAAACAAGGGCCGCCCCCAACTTGTGCGCGATCCAGAGCAAAAGGCGCTCTTCTTGAACCAGCGCGGGATGCGCCTGACCAGGCAAGGGCTATGGCTGATCGTCAAGGGCTATGTCAAAGAGGCTGGCATCCAAGCGCAGGTCACTCCGCACACTTTACGCCATTCCTTTGCGACGCACATGCTGCGTGGCGGTGCGGACTTGCGTAACGTCCAGGAACTCCTGGGTCATGCCAACATCGCTACGACGCAGGTATACACGCAAGTCAGCAACGAGCGGCTGCGCGAAGTGTACGATGAAGCCCATCCACGCGCCAAGTAGAAACAATGCAAAAGCCCTTCTCTAAAACGGAGATCAGCGAGGCGGTAGCATATATTGCTGGGAGAGCCAGCCTGCGCCCCCGTGTAGGAATTATTCTGGGGTCAGGGCTGGCCTCCCTGGCTGATGAAGTTGCGCAGCCTGTGCGTATCCCATATTCGGAGATACCCCATTTTGTTTCCACTACGGTAGAGGGACATCCTGGCGAGCTGGTAATCGGTTGGCTACAGGACTGCCCAGTATTCTTGATGCGCGGTCGGTTTCACTATTATGAAGGCTACTCCATGCAGGAGGTGACTTTCCCCATTCGGGTCATGTGGGGCATGGGGATAAAATATCTCATTGTAACCAATGCTGCAGGCGGTTTGAACCCCTCGTTCCGCCCTGGCGATCTCATGCTTATCACCGACCATATTGGCCTGACCAACATGGTGGGCCTTAACCCATTACGCGGCCCCAATGATCCAGAGATTGGCCCACGCTTTCCGGATATGTCCCAAGCCTATGACCCCGCCTTGCGCGAATTAGCACTGCAAGCAGCCACTGACTTGGGCATCCCTCTGCATCAAGGAGTGTATATCATGCTGAGTGGCCCCAGTTATGAGACCCCAGCCGATTTGCGCTTCCTGCGTCTCATCGGCGCGGATGCAGTGGGCATGTCCACAGTGCCGGAGGTTACCGTAGCACATCACGCAGGCATCCGTGTGCTGGCTATTTCAGGCATCAGCAATGTCGCTGTCATGGGACCAGGTGCTGCTGCGGTCAGCCATGAAGAAGTCCTTGCTGCAGGACAAACCATAGTAGTGAAACTGAGCCCGCTCATTAAGGAGATTCTCCGCAGGCTGGAACAAAATTTGGCCTAGAACCAGTCTTATCAGTAACGTTCTGGAGCTACGGACAGAGAGCAACAGGCCGTGTTGCTCAAGCCATAGACCATTGGAGTCACAAAGGCGCCCAAAGATGATGCTCAAAGTTCTCTCTCTGATCAAAGCCTATTCGCTCTGGATATATATCGCAGGCTTCTTGGCTGCCTTGCTCAGCCTGCGCGAACTCCGCAAAGCGCAAAAAGACAAACAAGAAACCATTTTTACCTTGGAGAAAGAACTGGCTTCAGCCCGTGAGAACCGGGCACGCACCTCTCTGATCCTTGCCAGTGCTTTGCTGGTCACCTTGACTTTGCTGATGTTTGTAGTTATTCCTGCCCAACCGATACCTCTAGCACAGGAACCTACTCCGACCTCGCTGCTGGTCATTGAATTGCCAACCAGCACACCCGCTCCACCGACTCCGACGATGACCCGTATCCCCACACGCCCAAGGCCTACGCCCTTGCCGCCAACGCCAACCACCACTGCCACCCCACTGCCACCACCGCCTTGCCCTCAACCTGGTGTCCAGATCACCTCTCCCCGGATGAATCAAGTCATTTCCGGTCAAGTAACCATCCTGGGTACAGCGCAAATCGATCGTTTTCAATTCTACAAACTGGAATATGGCGTGGGTGAAAATCCAGCACAATGGCACAGCATTGGCGAGATAAACCGTACTCCTGTAGTCAATGGGGTGCTGGGCGTCTGGAATACAACGGGATTCCCCAGCGGGGTCTTTACACTCCGCCTAACGGTAGTGGATATCACGGGCAATTTCCCACCGCCTTGCGATGTACAGGTCATTATCCAATAGAATTTGCACGCAACGCATGAAATCGGCCAGTGGAACCATTGGCCGATTTGTTTTTCCTTTACCTACACCAAAGAAAGAGCCTCTTGGCGATGCGCCTATATTTTGCTACAATACCGCCATAGCACGACATCACTATCCTCTGGAGGCCAGTTGCTATGAAGAAAAAATTCGCGCTGTTCATCATGCTCGCCTTGCTGCTCTTCTTTTTTGTACCCCACACGTTGCAAGCGCGCACACCTCAAGCTGCCTATGGGATAGGGCACTCAGCGCTCGGCTTTGTTCCCTGGGATGGCACAATGACACCCAAGGACAATCCGAAAATCACTTCCGCTCTTTACCAGCTCGTCCGGCTTGCCAGCAATGGAAATTGGGCTCAAGTCCAGCGTTATGCCAACCATTGGGGATTGAGGATCGAGAACCAGCAAATCCGTGTCGTGCTGGAAGTCAAATCTGATGCTCTAGCTGCCTTTGACCTCTTAGCCAGGGAGATGGGCCTCCAGGTAGAAGCCATATACCGCAACCATGTACAGGTCTTGGCTCCAGTTACCTCGTTGCTGCATCTCGCTGACCAGCCGTGGGTGCATCGCGTGCGCCCTCCGTACTATCCATTTCCCTTGGCTGTGACCAGTGAGGGAGTCGCGATTACCGCTGCGAATACGTGGCATGCCGCAGGCCTTGTGGGCAACGGTGTGAAGGTCGCTGTGATTGACCTAGGTTTTCAAAACTATACCGCCCTCCAGGCTAGCGGAGAACTGCCGGTGAATCTGGTTGCACGTAGTTTTCGCAGCGATGGGAACATCGAAGCGAGCCAAGTGCACGGCAGTGCCTGCGCTGAGATCATCTACGATATGGCTCCCGGTGCTCAATTATACTTGCTGAACTTTGAGACAGATGTCGAATTCGGCAACGCCGTGGACTATGCTATCGCGCAGGGAGCAAAGGTCATTTCTTGCTCTATAGGCTGGCTTGGAGCTGGGCCTTTCGACGGCACAGGGCCTATCTGCGACATCGTCAACCATGCTCGCGACCATGGCGTCTTCTGGGCTCAAGCAGCCGGAAATGCCGCCAACAAACATTGGGAAGGCCCTTGGTATGATCCCGATGGGAACGGGCGGCATAACTTTAGTCTTAGCGACGAAACCCAATCCTTCACCGCTGCAGCATACACAACCATCCAAGCCAATCTGGTGTGGAATGACCCCTGGGGAGCTTCGAGCAACAACTACGATCTCTATCTCTACGATGCGAATAACCAATTGGTAGCGAGTTCCACAGACTGGCAAAATGGGGACGATTTCCCCAGCGAGTTCATCTATTATAACGTGGGACCTGCTGGAGGTACCTATCACCTAGTGATCCAGCGCTACTCTGCTACTGGTACGGCTCAGTTGGAACTTTATTCCTTCCAGCAGCTCTTTGAATACCGGGTACCAGCGAGCAGCCTGATCATACCCGCTGACGCAGGAGGAGCAGTAGCCACAGGGGCTACGTACTGGGTAACGGATGCCCTAGAATCATTCAGCTCGCGGGGGCCTGCGAACGACGGCCGCTCAAAACCCGAATTCTCTGCTCCTGATGGGGTTTCCTCAGCAGCCTATGGAGGCTCTTTCTTCGGCACATCGGCAGCAGCACCGCATTTGGCAGGGGCAGCAGTCCTTGTCCGGGGTGTATACCCAGGCTACACTGTAACAGACACAGTGACCTTCTTGGCGCAGCGCGCTGTTGACCGTGGTATTGTCGGGCGTGACAATGAGTACGGCTATGGCCGCATTTCCTTAGGTGTCGCACCCAGCACGCCTACTCCTACCCTTACTGCTACAACCACACCAACACTTACTCCCACAGTGCCTACCCCCTCGCCCACACCAACAGCTTCTGTTACACCCACTCCCACCCGTACCTTTACCCCGACACCCACGTTGACGCCCGGCGGTGCGACCACCATCACCCTGCAATACGGCCTCAACGGCTACATCGGCGCCGAAGATACCTACATCTACCAATATGAGCCAGACAAAACCAACTCCTCCGCTTCCCTGCTCAAAGTCGGCTACAAACAGCAGAACGCTGCCCTGCTGCGCTTCGACCTGTCCCCCATCCCACCAAACGCCCCCATCTCCCAGGCCACCCTCTACCTCTACGCCGCAGGCTGGAGCGGAGCGGATTCTACCTTAGGTGTCTATTACATTACCCGTACCGTCACGCTCTCTCAAGCCACATGGAATCGGGCACAGGACAATAACCCGTGGGGCTCGCCAGGGTGCAACGACACCACCAGCGATCGCCGTGCCCTCCCAGAAAGCACGGTGCAAACAGCTGGTATCCGGCGCTGGTACGGCTTTAACCTCACTTCTGTTGTCCAGGGCTGGGCAGATGGCAGCCTAGAGAACAACGGTGTGCTGGTGCGCACCATGTACCCTGCGTTTACCGGCACCTTCCAGTTCACGAGTGCCGAATCTAGCACCCCTGACTTGCGCCCGAAATTGGTTATCACCTACCGCATTGCCGGTGATCCCACGCCTACGCCCAGCGCTAGCAGCACACCGTTTCTCATCATTGGACACATCACCGACGCCCACATCGGCAGAAACGAGTTCTGCTCTACTTGTCTCATCAACCTAGTGAGATTGATTAGTCAGCACGCAAACGTAATGGTAGACACAGGTGATTGCACAGAAAACGGACTCGCTGGAGAGACTATTGAATACAAACAGCATGTGGACGGCAATATCACTATTCCCTGGCGGGCGGTGATGGGCAACCACGACACACCTAGCATCTTCACGGCATACATTGGCCCGCTGGAATGGTCCTGGGACGTCGGTGGCTATCGCCTCATTGGCATCAACAGCGAAGCCATTAACTATACTGCTCTGGATAATGCCCTAACAAACGAAAAACCTTGCATTATCTTTGGCCATTTTCCACTGAGTGTGTATAATACACAAGACCAGGATAAACTGCGTCAACGCTTCAAGGCATACAATGTCCTACTTTATGTAGCAGGCCACGCTCACCTAGATTCGTGGGAAATTGACCCATATTCGGGCACCCGTTTGCTGGTTGGTCATTGGGCTTGTGGCAACCATTACCGTCTGATTACCTTGCGCGGAACCAATATAGAAGTTGCTTTTTATTGATCTCGCTCGACTTACGCGCCCGCAGCATAAAGGACGGAAACGTGTTTTTGTCCAGCGTATACTTGCGTTGTGATTAGCGTCATAATAAAAAATTATGCTAAAATAAAACAGCGACAGGTTTCGTGAGGCTTTGGGTGGTGAATATGTCAGTGCAGCATATGCCACCCTGTGATGAGGCCAGGGTATGTGACAACCCTGGTAGGGGAGGTAATGTCCGATGAACCAAAATCCTGTTTTTTCTCATTCTCTTTCCTGGGCAAAACGTTCGGCCTGCGTTGGCTTGACCATCGTCTTGTTGCTTAGTCTTGTTCCTAGCCCCTCAACGCAAGCAGATCCAGCCCTCAGCCCACCTGCATCCGCTGCTGTCGAGCCTATCACAGTCTTCTTTAAGGAAAGGATCTACCCTGACATTTATTACCAGGGTGTTTCCGATACCCATATTTCACTCTACGAGCCTACTACGAACTTTGGGGATTACCCAACCATGCGCATCCACCCTTCTTCTTCGGGACGCGAGCGCGGCTTGATCAAGTTTGATATCTCTATCATACCCACCAATGCTACTGTCATTGAAGCTACGCTCTACATGTATGCCTGGTATTGGAGTTATTCTTTCCCCATCACTATCTACGCTTACCGGGTCATTAAGCACTGGAACGAACGCGAGGCGACTTGGGAACGCGCTACCGCTACTAGCTATTGGCATACTCCTGGCTGTAACAGCCCGACCTATGACTATGACCCTGCCTTTGCTGTCTCTACGACTGTTTCCAATACCAGACAGTATTACGCCTGGGATGTTACTCAGATGGCACAGTTCTGGGTTGCCAATCCTCTCGCTAATGAAGGGGTGCTCCTCGTCGGCGAGGGGCTGAGTGTGCAGTACCAGTTCCGCACCTCAGAAATCGATTCCGCTGATCTGCGCCCTTATCTTGTCGTTACTTATCTTCCTGCTGCGCCTTCTCCCACCCCTACCCGCACTGCCACACCAACCATCATGGCTACTTATTCTCCTACTCCAACTAGTACTCCTATCAACTCTCCTACCCCAACCAAAACTCCAACGCCTACAAACTCTCCTACTCCAACCATAACTCTCACACCTATACACTCCCCTACCCCAACCAACACACCCACCGTTACCCCTACCCGTACACCCGCGCCAACTGCTACTCCTATTCCGACCCCGACACAACGCATCTTTCAACAAGAGTTCCTACCCTTTTCCTCGTACGATGGGGCTACTGATACCTCGCTTTCCTCCTACAGGCCAGACACGCCATGGGGCAACGAGGACAGCCTGCGTATCAATGGGCGCGAAAATGGTACGGAACGCGTTCTCATCCGCTTCGATCTCGAGGGATATATCCCTAGCAACGCCCATATCCTCAGTGCCAAATTATCCTTATTTGCCTGGTCTAGACGCACTCTCTATGGCATGCGGGTCTTGGCTTTTGACGTCTTGCGCCCCTGGGATGAGGCAACTGCCACCTGGAATCAAGCCGATGCCGACGTCCGCTGGACCGCTCCAGGCTGCGAATCTATCGGCAGCGACCGTGCAGGCGAGCTCTTGGCTACCGTGTTTGTCTACTTCACCAACAAATTCTATGATTGGGATGTGACGCCACTTGTCCAGCGCTGGGTCAACGACCCATGGACCAACCATGGCATCCTTCTGCTCAGCCAGAACGTGGATCAGGAAATTCGCTTCTACTCTTCAGAATGGCGTGTGCCTCAGCAGCGACCAAAACTGACCGTCATCTATCTTGCGCCTTAAAATAGCCTGGCAACACTATGAGGGAGATACTACCCCGGCATCGTTAGGGGGATAAGCGCTTGTACTGCAACAGCGCTTTGCCACAGGCTATTGCGCCCAAAAGGCCTGGGTCAGTAGGAATAGCGGTGAATTTCTCTCCAAGAGGCATCGAAAAGATAGACGGTATCGTGGTCATTGTTCCAGATGAGGCCACCACGCCCCCAATATAGATCTGTAGCCGTGTTCTGTCCGTAGCCGCTATGTAGCTTGACCGTTGCCCCTGGATTGAGGATAAAGGGCGGAAAGGTATATGTATACTGTTCCTGTCGCTTGGAATCCTGAACCTTCCAGTTGGTCATGTCAATCGGGCGTGGGTCATAGCTCTTGAAACACACATACTCGCCTGTGGGATCCTGAGCAGTCCCGCCTCTAAATTTTGAGCAAGAGGGTTCCACGCGCACATCTGGTGGAAGAGGCGTTGGTGTTACTGTAGGCGTGGGCGTAGGAGTGGGCACAGGTTTGGCAGCAAGCGGCATGTAGATGAGGTAATCAAATCCAGCCGCTACGCCGGGCAAGGATAAAACCATGCAGAGCAATACTGCTGTGCCCATCCCGAACAGCAAAAGGAGGCACCATGGCGGAAATCGCTGTGCTTTGGGCAGTTGCACCTGAGGCATCGCAATCACCCTAGCGACGTGGGTGGGCGCAGCGAACTGGGTGAAACCCAGACCGTTGTGCGAGGTTGGTGCTGCGGCCACCTGGGTATGAGCAAACGGCGCCAGATAAGCGCACGCAGTTTAAGCCATTGTTCCCTCAATTGTTTCTCCTCCATCTTGTCTAGTCCCGTTTTGCCGAACCGCTGTTTAACGTAGCAAAAGATAACATAGCGGATCGCGTCGCGGCTTTCAGGAATTACAGAAGCCAAGGATTCACCATACTCAGCGGGTGTCTGATGCATGCGATGCGCTACGCCAAGCAAACCGCCCAGGCGCTGCATCTGTTCGTAGACGCTTGCCGCTGTGCTTAAGCCACGCAGGCTGTAGAACCACCAACCGATAACCAGCAGTAATCCACCAGCGAATATCCCCATCAGAGCCAAAACGCCATAGAGCAGTCTCGATTGCCATGATTTGCTCTGTGTCAATGTGATATCTGCTTGACCCTCGCCTTCGGCAAGAAGCTCATCACGGCCAAATTTCTCTTCCGCTGTCTCTTGCTGCCCTTCCGCCAACAGATCTAGCCCTGGTAAAGCAGGAGTGGCACTATCTTCCAGACGCGCGATCAAAGGCTCAGAAGAAGTAGGCTCGAATTCGATCCAGCCGTACCCAGGGAAGTATACCTCGGGCCAAGCATGGGCGTCCAATTGCCGCACTCGGTAACTCCGCGAAGCGGCTATGTACTCGCCAGAAGTATATCCTTGTGAGACACGCGCCGGAATGCCTACAGCCCGGCACATGACTGCCATCGCCGTCGCATAGTAGTCACAATAGCCCCGCCGATTTTCGAACAGGAACCAGTCCACCACATCCCGACCAGCAGGAGGTGGGTTGATAAACTGGTCATAAGTGATGTCGCGCAAATAATTCTGAATGGCTACTGCCTGGTCATAAGGCGTAAGAGCGCCTTCCACAATTTCTTGGCTCAAAAGCCGCACTCTTTCAGGAAGATTCCGGGGCAACTGTAGATAGCGCTCCTTCATCCATTCGGGATAATCCTTGCCTGCCGCCCGCAACTGGCTCACCGTAGCCGTAGACACAAGGGATACCACGGTGTAACTCTGATTGCGGCGCAGGGGTTTCAAAGCCTGTAACATAGATACCAATACTTCTTCCTTAGTTTGTGCTGGCGATAGGCGAATAACGGGCATCGGGGTTCCACCGATGGAGGTTGAACTTTTCGTGCTTATCTCTGTGCTCATCACTATTTCAGGTGGTGAGAGATAAGCAGCACGTGCCTTGGCAAACTGGTTGACGCGCAGCAATTGTCCAGTGAAAAACAATATATCCTCACCCGATTCTAACATGCGAATCGTGCAGGTAATTTCTTTTTGCATGAGTAGATAAGGCGCTGCGGCAGCAAGTCTAGGGTCATTGGGCTGTAACGTCCATTCCAAATCATCGGTATTCACCCAGCCGCTTCCCGTGTACCGATCGTACGCTACGGCACGCCAGTAGTGAGGTTCATCTGCCTGCACTTCTAAAATAGGGGTGTTGCTGAGGTTCACTGCTCCACCCAAGGACATGGTGCGCCCAAAGCGAACCAAGGTGGATGGTCCCTGGTAATTCAAGGAGGTGAACAAGCGATTCCAGCGAGTCTGCACCTCATGCCATGGTCCCTCAAATTTTGCCCAGAAATCAGCCAGTTTGGGGCTTCTGGCTACAGCAGGGATGCTCCAGGCAAGGAAAAGCGCCAGCATAGAGATGAGGAATCCATCACGAAGAAAAGTCAGGTCTACATCCAAGTTATAATTGACCGCTGCTTTGCGCCAGATCTTCTGACGCAAATACACATGCATGCGCACCAGCAGCAGTAGGGAAAAGAGACAGTACAGAACAAAGTATATGACCAACCGGGGTGGACCATAGTAGATATTCAGTAAACAAGCCAATCCTGCAGGGACAATCGCGCCCCATACCCAATGGGAACGCAGGACGAACCAAGTGCTGAAATAGCTCAGCAGCCAACTAAGGGCTGCCAGAGTAACCACAAACATAAAGTTGGAGAGCCAGACCTCTGCGCCGCTGGGATCAAGTAGCCATCTCTGTACTTGCTGGTACATGACGTGTACTCTGGTCACTAGGCTTTGCCCTGGCGGTACGAGGTATGGTGGTACCACCGGTGGACTGAAGACAGTGAGCAGCATCAGAGTAACCCACGCTGTGCCTATCACAACGCTCACTAAATGGGCTACGATGCCTGGAATCCGACGCGTCTGAGCCAAGAGCAGCCCCAACCACACGGCACCGATGGCGATCCACTGCAGTATCGCCAATCCATCCGTCCACTCCGCTGCGCGTACTGACCAGACCACACTCAATAGCATCAGCATAAGCAGCAGAAAGGAAGCCCACCCTTCCTCTGGCTTCAGCCTGGTTCGCAACATACCAACTATCCTATCTCACTCAACCCAATTGGCCTGACCTACCCCTTTGTTCCAAGGCATGCTGACTCCCTAGCTCCCCCTCACTAATTGTAGGGCGATATCGCTGCTGGTCAAAATGTTTGACTAACCTGCTAAAAGATGTTATTATTTTTCAACCTGCTCAAAAAGGAACTGGCAGCCATATCCTGACAGTCCTTGAGCTGTCTGTTTAGCCTGCATTGATACTACATAGGGAAAAAGCGAGTGAGAAAACTCTTTGATTGGTACGAGCGGCTGGGCAGGAAGCAAAAGCTGCTCTTTCTAGTGCTTGCATTGGTGATACTGACCACTTCATGCCTGTACTGTTTGGGTCTTGGCAGTTTGATCGTGCGTTGGCGGTGGGGTGTCCCGACTCCCCTTCCGGCGCTTACTCGTACACCTACACCCACAGAGTTTATTTCTCCTACTCTAGTGCCATTGGTTACAAAACCACTACCAACTATGACTCCATTTCCTAAGCCAACGCTATCGGCAACCCCTGTATGGACACCCTCTTCCAGTCCTCAGCCTACTGCTACTCCCACCTCGACTGTTACGGCTATAGCAGTGCCAACGCAAACCGCCACACCCACCCCAACTGCCATCTCCACTTCCACCAACACACCGGTGCCCACTCAGACGCCGACAGCCACGAGTACAGCTTCTCCTACGCCTGCTCAAACGCCTACAGAGACGGCTGCACCTACTGTTTCACCAACAATGGGGGCAACAGAAACTCCTACCGCTACGCTCCCGCCCACACCACAACCAACACCGTTGCCTACCGATACGCCTATACCTTTGGAAACACCAACCATTATCACCGTAGATACGCCTGAATCTCCTGCTACACCAACAGAGTCTTCGGCCGTTATCCATGCGCGCAAGTTTTGATAACCTTATTATCCGTGCTACAATATTTCTTTGGTCTATGAAAATCGCTTCGAGGAGGAAAATGCGTGCAAATAAAAGAGTTCCTGAAAAAGCTCTCTGAAGCCAGCGGCGTCTCAGGCTACGAAGCAGGCGTACGCGAACTGGTGCGCGAGGAATTTTCGCAGTATGCGGATCAAATACGCATCGATACCATGGGTAACCTGATTGCCCTCAAGCGTGGCGAGGCCACACAAGCTCCCCGTCGTAGCATCATGTTGGCTGGACATATGGATGAAATCGGCCTGCTGGTCACGAAATTGGAGAAGGGCTTTGTGCGTTTCTCCACTGTGGGCGGATTTGACCTGCGCGTCTTGCCCGGGCAGGAAGTCCTCGTGCATGGCCGACGGGACCTGCCTGGGATTATCGCCACTCGCCCTCCTCATGTACTATCTCCAGAAGAACGCGAACAGACCATGCCATTGGATAAACTGTTCATCGATGTCGGATTGCCAGAAGAGGAGTTGGCCCAACTGGTGCGCGTAGGTGATGTAATTACCTTGCAGCGCCAATTCACCGAACTGGCGGGCAACCTGGTTTCCGGCAAGGCATTCGATGACCGAGCTGCTGTAGCATGTATCGCTTATTGCCTGCAACATCTCGCTGCAATGAAACATTCCTGGGATGTATACGCCGTAGCCACAGTACAGGAAGAGGTGGGATTGAAAGGTGCCTTGACCAGCACGTTTGGACTCATGCCCGATATAGGCGTCGCAATAGACGTATGCCATGGGAACATGCTCGGTGTACCCGAAGTAGATACAGTGAATGTCGGAGGTGGCCCAGCGATTGCCTTCGGCCCTAATATCCACTCTTTGCTGTACTCCCGCTTGGTAGAGACTGCCAAAGCATTCGAGATCAGCTACCAGCCTGATCCCACACCGGGCCCTAGCGGTACCGATGCCTGGGCTATGCAAGTCACACGCGAAGGCCTTCCGACGGCCCTGGTCTCCATTCCCTTACGCTATATGCACACTACTGTGGAAACGCTGTCGCTGAAAGATGTGGAACGGACAGGCCGATTGCTAGCCCTTTTCATCGCCAGCTTGGACGAGGCTTTTGCCCAGGCACTTGGTTTGAAGTCCGAATAGAAGGGCGGGATGTAAGCCCTTGTTTCTCAATCTCCTTCAGGAGGACGAATGTTGCTACTGAAAGAATTATCCGAAGCATGTGGAGTATCAGGTAATGAAGGCGCTGTACGCCAGGTAATCCTGGACGCGATTCGCGACCGCGTGGATGAGTACCGTACAGATGCCTTAGGAAACCTGATCGCACTGAAAAAAGGCACTGGGAAGACCGCCCGCAAAGTCATGATTGCTGCACATATGGATGAAGTGGGCTTGATGATCATGCATATCGAAAAAGAAGGCTCGCTGCGCTTTCACCCGGTGGGGGGTATTGACGACCGTGTTCTACTAGCCAAAAAGGTGCTCATTGGCGAAAACAAGGTGCCGGGCGTGATTGGTGCCAAACCTGTCCACCTCCTGGAGCCCAAAGCTCGCGAGCAGGTGGTCAAGTTCAAAGAGATGAGCATTGACATCGGCGTTTCAAGCAAAGAAGAAGCGGAACGCCTGGTGAAAGTCGGAGATTATGCGGTCTTCGACGTCCCCTTCGTGGAACTTGGCGGAGCTTTGCGCACAGTCAAAGGCAAAGCGTTCGATGACCGTGCCGGATGTGCGGTCCTCGTTGAGCTGCTACGAGATCGCTATCCTTTCGACCTCTATGCTGCTTTCACGGTCCAGGAAGAAGTGGGCTTACGTGGAGCACGGGTCGCTGCTTACTCCATTGCCCCACATCTGGCTTTTGCGCTAGAGGGAACCATCTGCGATGACTTGCCCAAAAAGGGAGATACCAGCCCCACGACGGTCTTGGGCAAAGGACCTGCCATTACGATTATGGACCGCTCGGTCATTGCCGATCGTCGTCTGGTAGAATTACTGATAGATACCGCCGAGAAAAACGGCATCCCCTATCAGTTCAAACAGCCCGCGCTGGGTGGCACAGATGCGGGAGCTATTCACCTCTCACGGGAAGGGGTTCCCTCAGCAGTGGTAGCAGTGCCTTCGCGCTATATCCATTCTCCAACGTCCCTGTTGAGCCTGAATGATCTGGAAAACACCGTCCAACTTATGCGCCAGACTCTGGCCAGGGTCAATGACCTAGACCTGACACGCTAATCCACTACCTATATAGGAGGCATAACCAGTGAAAGAACTGATCAAAGAACTGACCGAAGCGTACGGTCCCTCGGGCAACGAAGACGCTGTGCGCGAAACGATTAAACGGCATATCGCGGGACATGTCAGCGAGATGCGCGTAGACGCACTGGGCAATCTCATCGCCCTAAAAAAGGGCCAACCACAGAGTGGCATTGAACCGCGCAAAATCATGCTCGCGGCACATATGGATGAAATCGGGGTAATCGTCAGCCAAATAGATGAGAAAGGGTTTCTCCGCTTCGCTCCTGTTGGAGGAGTAAACCCACTGACTCTCTTAGGCAGTCGGGTGATTTTTGCCGATGGGATGATAGGGGTGATCGGGCGAGAAAGGCCAGAGAAACCCGACGAATTTCCCAAAATCGAAAAGATGTTCATTGATGTCGGCGCCCCTGATAAAGAGCACCTGACCAGAAAGGTTGGCGATATGGCTGCTTTCTTGCGACCGCTGGCAGACCTAGGCCAGCGCCTCACTGCCAAGGCGTTTGACGACCGCATTGGCTGTGCGATCCTGGTGCAGACGGCGCAAGAACTGGAGACTACGCCTCACGACGTATATTTTGTGTTTACTGTGCAAGAAGAGGTGGGCTTGCGCGGTGCGCTGACTTCCGCCTTTGGTGTGGAGCCGGATGTAGCCATTGCCGTAGACATTACCACCACGGGTGACACCCCCGAAGCATACCCCATGGCTGTCTCATTGGGAGCTGGCCCCGCCATCAAGGTGAAAGATCGAGGGATGCTCGCCCACCCGGGTGTCAAGAACTGGCTGGCGGAGACTGCCGAGCGCCTGGGTTTGCCCTATCAATTCGAGGTATTGGAGGCTGGCACAACGGATGCCATGGCCATCCAGACCTCACGCGCTGGCGTAGCTGCTGGCGTACTCTCTATCCCCACCCGCTATGCGCACACCCCCTCGGAAATGGTGGACTACAACGACGTGCAAAATGCCGTCAAATTGCTGGTAGGATTGCTGAGCGGGCCAGTGAAGATTTAATGCTTGCGTAAGGAGAAAGTATGGATTCCACAGAGAAACTATTCCAAAACCTGACCGAGGCGGCTGGTGTTCCCGGGTACGAAGGCGAAATTCGTGCAGTCATCCGTCGCTATTTAGAGCCCATGGCAAAGATTGAACAAGACAAATTGGGCAGTATCATCGCAGTGAAGCGTGGCAGTAGCGATTCGCCACGGGTGATGCTCGCTGGCCACATGGACGAAGTTGGCTTTATGGTCAGCCTCATCACTGATGATGGCTTCATCCGCTTTGTCCCGCTGGGCGGCTGGTGGAACCAGGTCATGCTGGCTCAGCGTGTGGTGATCAAAACATCGGCCGGCGACGTCGTCGGACTGCTTGGCGCCAAACCCCCGCATCTTTTGGAGGAAGAAGAAGCCAAGAAACCGGTAGAAAAGAAAGATATGTACATAGACATTGGAGCAACCAGTGCAGAAGAAGTGAAGGCTTGTGGGGTGCGCCTAGGCGACCCAATCATCCCCATCTGCCCTTTTACCGTGCTAGCCCCAGGCAAAACCTACATGGCAAAAGCCTGGGATGATCGCCTGGGATGCGCCCTCTTTATCCAGGCTCTCGAGCAATTGAAGGACCAGCCTCATCCGAACACGGTCTATGCCGTGGGCACAGTACAGGAAGAAGTGGGACTACGTGGCGCCAAGACCAGCGTCTACAATGTCAACCCAGATGTAGCCATCATCCTGGAAGTGGACATCGCCGGAGATGTCCCAGGCATCAAGCCCGAGGAATCAGCCATCAAATTGGGCAAAGGACCTACTTTGCTGTTGTACGATGCACGCATGATCCCAAATCTCCGCCTGCGCGATTTGGTGATCAGCACAGCGGAAGAGAACAACATTCCCTTGCAGTTTTCTGCCATGCGCGGCGGCGCTACGGATGGCGGGATGATCCACTTGCATAATGAAGGCGTTCCTACCGTAGTTCTGGGAGTTCCCACGCGCCACATCCACAGCCATGCGGGCATCCTGCACCGCAGCGATTATGACCATGCACTGGACCTTTTGGTGAAACTGCTTATGCGTCTAGATGAGCCAACGGTGAAAGGGCTGACGCTGTAGAACCAAAAACACCCTAGATACCCGGTTTCTGAGCGAAACCGGGTATCTTGCTATCCATTCCCATGATGAGGAGAGGCGATGTCCAAGACTTGCTTCATTGTCTCACACACGCACTGGGATCGTGAGTGGTACGAACCGTTTCAGCGCTTTCGCTTACGCCTGGTGCGCCTGATGGACAAGTTGCTGCACATCCTAGACAATGACCCCCAATACCGTTATTTCACGCTGGACGGGCAAACCATCGTCCTGGAAGACTATCTCCAGATTCGACCGGAGCGCGAAAATGACCTGCGCAGGCACATACAGGGAGGGCGGCTTTTGATCGGCCCTTGGTACGTACTGCCAGATGAATTTCTGGTCAGTGGAGAAGCGCTCGTGCGCAATTTGCTCTTGGGGGACCAGATAGCACGACGCTTCGGTCCCAAAATGATGGTTGGTTACACGCCAGATCCCTTCGGGCACATCTCGCAACTGCCCCAGCTCTTGCGCGGCTTTGGCATAGACTGTGCCGTTTTGGCACGAGGATTGGGCGACGAACCTGTTGAATTGCTCTGGCAAGCGCCTGATGGTAGCACCGTCTTGCTCTTCCATCTACGCGATAGTTACGACAACGCCGCTCGTCTTCCCGTACATGATGCACAGGCTCTGGCTAGCGAGATCACCCGCTTGTATCACAGCCTTGCCCCCCATAGCATAACTGACCATGTGTTGCTTATGAACGGCGTAGACCACATGGAACCAGCGGCTGAGCTTCCCCGAGCTTTGGCTGCCGCACGGGAGTTGTTGCCCGACATGGAGCTCGTTCATGGCACTTTGCCCATGTATATAGACGCGGTCAAAAAGAGCCTCCAGTTTGATCCCATCTCATGGAAATGTGGCTCCGACAAACTGCCAGTTGTGCAGGGCGAACTGCGTTCGTCCAAACGCCACCATCTGCTGTCCGGAGTGCTGTCGGCTCGCATGTGGATCAAGCAACGCAACCACCACATCCAGAACTTGCTGGAGAAATGGGCTGAACCGTTTGCTACACTGGCTGCTGCTCTTGCGTGCAAAGGCAAAACATTCGCCGACCCGTACAGTTCCATCATCTGGCAAGCCTGGAAGTACCTGCTGGAGAATCAACCCCATGATTCCATCTGCGGCTGCAGCATAGACCAAACGCACCGCGAAATGGTCACGCGCTTCGATTGGGCAGAGCAAATCGCCGAAGAGATAACACAGCAGAGCCTGGCAGCGATTGCCAATCAGGTGGACACCCTCGCCCCAGAATCGCGCCTACCTCATCCGCACATACCGCTGATCGTCTTCAATCCGCTGGCTGCTGCGCGTACAGACCTGGTACAGGCAACGGTACAGGTCCCCGGCAGCCTAGAGGATTTCCTGGTAGTGGATGAAAGGGGACAGCCAGCTCCGCACCAGGTGCTGACTCGTAAAGACACCGAGTTTGCCACATTGCAACTGGGCCGTGACGAAGTGTTGGGACTAGCCGCTATGGTGGAAATGGTCGCCACACTAGGGCTCTCCGTAGAAGAAATCCATATCAGTAGCCAAGGGCACACAGCCCAAATTGATGTTACGTTGATGGAGCATGGGCACACGGATCCGGCGCTTATCGCGCATGCCCAAAGTGAGATAGAAGCTATCCTAGCCGAGGGCAGAGTGGAGACCTTTTTCGTGCGCGCCCATCAAGCGACCAGGATCGGTTTTCAGTTCGTCGCACAGGATGTCCCCGGTTGTGGATACAAGACGTATTTTCTGGTGCCAAACCCATCCACTACCTCCACACGGATAACGCCCGAAGCAGCCACTACAAACTTGCACATGGAAAACGAATTCCTCGCCGTGGATGTCAACCCAGAGGATGGCACGCTCACTCTCCTGGACAAATCCACGGGTACGGTCTACCCTGGATTGCACCGCTTCGTGGACGGTGGGGATCGTGGTGACGAATACAACTATTGCCCGCCAGAAAGGGACCAGTGGATTGCTACACCTTGCGCTGCGCCAGAAATTACCTGGCTCGAACATGGTCCGGCTCGTTGGACCATCCAGGTTCACCAACGCTATCTGTTGCCCGCAGCGCTGACCGAAGATCGCAGTGGGCGCAGTGCCGAGAGAGTCGAAGTGCCCATCACGAGCCAAATCAGCTTGTGCGCAGGTGTGCCACGCTTGGACTTTTCGACGCGGGTGCGCAACTGTGCCCGCGACCATCGCCTGCGCGTCCACTTCCCAACGCCAATCTATACGGACTGCTCTGATGCTGAGGGCACCTTTGACATCGTGAAACGTCCCTTGGGCGTGCCCGCGAATACCACAGATTGGATTGAGCAGCCAGTTCCTACTCACCCACAGAAAACCTTCGTGGACGTCCATGATGGCAAAATTGGCTTGATGGTCATCAACCGTGGCCTGCCGGAATATGAGGCACTGCAGGAAGAGGATGGGAAGGTTACCATTGCCTTGACGTTGTTGCGCTGCGTGGGATGGTTATCCCGCGATGACTATCCCTGCCGCAAAGGCCATGCTGGACCTGCGCTGGAAACGCCGGAGGCGCAATGCATGGGTGACTATGTCTTCGAGTACGCACTTGTACCCCACGCCGGCACGTGGCTGAACGCGTTTGAGCAAGCCCATGCCTTCAATGCTCCGCTGCGCGCAGTGAGCACGGATAGCCATGCCGGCACCTTGCCTTTGGAGCAAAGCCTGCTCACTCTGGAAGGTAAGGGGCTGGTGCTGAGCACTGTAAAGGCAGCTGAAGCCGGAGATGGCTTGATTGTACGCTTCTACAATATCACCGACGAAACAGTCATGGCCCGATTACGCCTCAACGCGCCAGCTAAAGCCGCCATGCTGGCTAATTTGGCAGAAGAGGAACTGGAACCACTGTATATGGACGATTCAGGGATGCTTACTATCCAGTTAAAGGGAAAGCAGATTGCCACGGTAAAACTGGCCGGGTTTTGAGAATAACTAGCGGGTTCACCACGATAGTGTTATCCAACCTGTGGTAAAGCATAGAGCAGGCATGTGCCAGACGGTCATCAGCGAATAGAAACATAGATGCCGATGCAGCACATTCGTTTATTCGTTGCGAATTCGTTGACGGCTGGGGCGCAACAACTAGCTACCGCGCTGCACTGTACACATCGCAAGATGCCCCTTGACCAGTCACTTGTGCAGTAAACAGGCGAAATACAGACCATGCAACTGAACAAATTTGTTGAGTACCTGAAAAGCAAACGCGACTATCGTCAGCAGATCGTCCACGTGGAGCGCATCCCGGCCCGCGCGGCGCGCTACGCTAGCTTGAAACAGCCCTTGCCAGCCGCACTTGAGGAAGCCCTGCGCCAGGCAGGAGTGGATAAATTGTACCTGCACCAGGCAGAAGCAATCAATGCCATCCGCGATGGGCAAAATGTCATTGTGGCTACTTCCACCGCCAGCGGCAAAACTTTGGTGTACAATGTACCAGTGCTGGAATCCATCCTGACGGATGGACGATCGCGGGCGCTTTACCTATTCCCTACCAAAGCACTGGCTCAGGATCAATTGCGCTCGCTCCGGCAGTTAACCCAACACTCCTTACGCCACCTTTCCTTTGGCACGTACGATGGCGATACCCCGCAGGGGACACGCAGGCGCTTGCGTCAGTCTGCAGCCACCCTGCTCACCAACCCAGATATGCTGCATGTGGGCATCCTCCCCAACCATTCGCTCTGGTCCAACTTCCTAGCCCATTTGAAGTACATCGTGATTGATGAAGCCCACGTCTACCGCGGCATCTTTGGATCGCAGGTGGCTTGCGTGTTGCGCCGATTGCTTCGCCTATGCCGTTTCTATGGCGCAAACCCCCAATTCATCTGCTGCTCCGCCACCATTGCCAACCCCGCAGAACATGCCCAACGGCTTACCAGCGTGCCTGCCGTAGTGATCCACGAAGATGGTTCGCCTCAAGCAGGGAGGCAATTTGTGCTCTGGAATCCTCCCTTTGTGGATGCAGCTCACACCACGCGGCGTAGCGCCAATATCGAGGCTACCGCCCTCTTCGTAGAGATGGTGCGCCATGGGATTCGCAACATCACCTTCACCAAAGCGCGTAAAGTAGCAGAACTCATCTTGCTCTACGCCCGGGACATCCTGACAGAGGAAGCGCCGGAACTGGTGCCATTGATCCGCTCTTACCGCGCAGGGTATCGCCCCGAACTGCGGCGTGAGATCGAGCAAGGCTTGTTTTCGGGGCAGTTATTGGGTGTGACGGCAACAACGGCTTTGGAACTGGGCGTAGATGTGGGGCATTTGGATGCGACAGTATTGGTGGGCTATCCGGGGACCATCGCCAGCACTTGGCAACAGGCGGGGCGTGCCGGTCGCGGGGTGCGCGAAGCACTCAATGTGCTCATTGGGCTGGATAACCCGCTTGACCAATACTTTATGCGCCATCCAGAAGCCTTGTTCGGTCGCAGTCCGGAACATGCCTTGGTCGCACCGGATAATGTGCACATCCTGATGAAACACCTGCCCTGCGCTGCCTATGAACGGCCACTGACAAGCGAAGATGAGGAACTGTTCGGCCCGGGCTTTGCCGAAGCGATGGTGCAATTGGAGCGACAGCACATCCTGGAATACCGCAATGAGCGCTGGTACTTCCAAGGCATTGGCTATCCCGCAGAAAAGGTCAGCCTACGATCTATCTCTGGGAACAAGATTGCCATCCTGGATGAATCGCAGAACTACCGTTTGATGGAAGAACTGGAGGAAACGACCGCTTTGGCACGTGTTTACCCGGGTGCCATCTACCTCCATCAAGGCGAGTCATATCTCATCACCCACCTCGACCTGAATACAGGCATTGCCTACGCTGCGCCAGTGGAAGTGGATTATTACACCGAGCCCCGTGAAACAAACCAGGTGAACATTGTGCGCGCCTGGCAGCAGAAAAAGATGCCCACCAGCGAGGCGCACCTGGGCGAACTCCTTGTGACCCAACAGGTCATTGGCTATAGACGGCTACAGCAATTTACGGACACCGTGCTTTCGGAAGAGCCCTTGGACATGCCGCCACAATCCTTTACCACGACAGGGCTATGGTTTGACATCCCCCAAGCCATCAGACACATGGTAGAGAAACGAGGACTGGATTTCGCGGGCGGTTTGCACGCCATCGAACACGCTGCTATCGGCATCTTGCCACTCTTTGCTATGTGCGATCGATTGGACATCGCTGGACTCTCCACGCCACTCCACCCAGATACCGGCTGTGCCCAGGTCTTTATCTATGATGCCTTCCCGGGCGGTGTGGGTATTGCGGAGAAAGGCTACGCTTTGCTTCTGGAATTGTGGCAAGCAACCCTAGCCACTATCCAGGAATGCCCCTGCCAGGACGGATGCCCCAGTTGCATCCAGTCCCCCAAGTGCGGCAACAACAACGAACCATTGGATAAGGTTGCCGCTATCCTGATCTTACAATCGCTGCTAGGCAACCAGCGCATATAGTGCAAAAACAAGACAAGCCAGGCTTCTCGTGGAAACCTGGCTTGTCCGCGCTTGCAAAGCAAAACTTACGATATGGTTAACATCAGGTCAACCAAATCTTCAATGGGTTTCGCTGACCCCTCATTATTCTGCGCTGCAGCAGAGGAGCATTCTTTGGCATAGTGCTTGAGCAGGAAAAGGCTGGCACTATGCGTCGCTGCGCGAATGGCGGCAAGTTGTTGGATGATCTCGGCGCAATCCCGTCCTTCTTCCACCATGCGCTGCACGCCCCGTGCCTGCCCCTCGATACGCCGCAGGCGCGAGAGCATTTCCTGTTGCACTTCCTGAGGCAGAACCATTTGTTTCACCCCATGATCTCTAGAGAGCCCACGGCTCTCACCTGCGAATGCTTCAACCCCCTGTCGGTGCGCACGAAGCATCGGAAGCTGCCGCACTGGCTGCGGAACCGCTCTTGCCAAAGAGCGAGATCGCTTTTGCTACGCGTCGGCTACCACATCGTGGACAGCGGACGTCTTCAGTGGCGGACATGGAGCGAAGCCATTTCTCAAATTTCTCCCCACACTCGTTACAGCGGTACTCGTAAATCGGCATATCACCACCTCAAAAGTCCACCGAGGTTACGAACGGTTATGCAGTGGCTTTCGTGGCTTTCAAAACCGCGTCTAACCTCTCGGCAATGGCTTTCTTCGGCCGTGCGCCCACTATCCGCTCTACTTCCTGACCATCTTTAAAGATAATCAGGGTAGGGATGCCCATGATGTTATATCGGACTGGCGTTTCGCCATTCTCATCCGTGTTCAGTTTGGCGATCACTGCACGCCCATCGTAGTCAGCAGCCAGCTCCTCAATAATGGGTGCCACCATGCGACAAGGCCCGCACCACGGTGCCCAGAAATCAACCAAGACAGGCAGTTTAGACTCTAACACTTCTTTCTGAAATGTTTCATCAGTGATATGCAATGGCTCTTTCATCTTTCTTTTCTCCTTATGTTTTGATCTGGCATCGGGAGTAACCCCAGATACTCCTACAGCCTGGGGCTCAATAATTACTATACCCCCCTACAGTATATATTAGCACAAAATCGCTTTTCAGTCAAATCCGCATGGCGAGAGTGTTGAAAAAGCTCTTCCAATGTCATGCTGAACGGAGTGAAGCATCTCGCGGTACTTGGGAAAATACGGCTAAAGTTACGCAAGACCCCTTCGTTGCACTCAGGGCAGGCTCTTCGCTTTGCTCAGGGTGACAAGATTTTTCAACACCTTCCATGACACCCGATTTGGAACAATCCTATCACATCCCTATACCGGCTCAAGGCCATGGGCGTAAAGAAGTTGTTCATCCGAGAGGAGTTTTAGCGTTGGCCCATCAGCCACAATGCGGCCTTCGTCCAAGATGATGGTGCGCCAGCAAAGTTCCTTGACCAGCCGCAAGTCATGGCTGCTGATGATCAACGTTTGGGGCAGCCTTTTCAACAGTTGAATCAACGTGCGACGTGCGCGAGGATCCAGGTCTGCCGAAGGCTCATCCAGGACCAGGATGCTGGGTTCCATAGCCAACACGGTGGCAATCGCAATGCGTTTTTTCTCGCCTACGCTCAGGTGATGCGATACGCGGGAAGCATAGCCTTCCATATCTACCTGCTGCAGTGCCCACGTTACCTGCCGTTGAACCTCATCTTGCGCCAAGCCCATGTAAATTGGTCCATAAGCAACATCGTCAAAGACTGTGGGCGAAAACAACTGATCATCGGGATTCTGAAACACCATGCCCACAAGAGCGCGCACCCTGGGGAGGTTGGGGCCAGCCACCTCCATGCCATCCACGCGTACAGTGCCCTCGCCCTTGAGGATGCCATTGAAATGCAGCATCAATGTGGACTTGCCAGCGCCGTTAGGTCCCACAATCGCTACCCGTTCCCCTTGCTCTATGCTCAAGTTGATGTGATGCAATACGGCATGACCGTCAGGATAGGCAAAACTGAGGTCGCAGACTTCAATCGCAGGGCGAATGGACGCAAGGCGCATGCCCTCATCCTGCCTCACACCACGATGAACCGCCTCGCTCTTCGCTGACTCTTGCTTTTTGCGTGCATTCATGATCATAACCTACCCCAGAAAATGCGTCAGCAATAAGAGACTGAACAGGATTGCTATCCCCGTGCCCAGGACCACACGCTCCGTAGAGGATAGCGGCTTCAGTGGCAATGATCGGACCGTCCCATCGTATCCACGCGCCAGCATGGCATGATAAATGCGCTCACTGCGATCATAGCCACGCAGGAACAGGGAACCAACCATTTGTCCGGCGACTCGTGCCCGCCAGGTAATAGTCCCACCGCCCTTTCCTCCCGCGGAGGCACTGCGCGCCTCCCGAGCCCTCATCTTGCGCAGAGCCTCGTCCGCCAACACAAATATATAGCGCCACATCAAGCCCAGGATCGCCACCAGTAATCGGGGAACGCCCAGCGCACGCATTGCCACCAAGATGTCTGGCAAGGGCGTGGTTGCCGTGAGCAGCACCGCCATCTGCACTGCCAGCCAGGATTTGAGCGCAATGCTCAGAAAGCGCTCCAAACCAGGAGCAGTAACCTCTAATGACCAGCCGCCCAGAGAAACCTCGGCTAGCACAGAGCCGCGAGTTGTAACCAGAAGGGGTAATGCGGCAAACAGAAAAGGAAGCACCAGGAAGGAACGTTTCAGGGCATAGGTCAAGCCCAGTTCAGAAGCCGCAGCAACGGATAGAACAAGTGTGAAGAGGAATACATACGCCGGCCAGGCACCGGTCGGCGTGAGCGAGACGCACAAGATAAAGAGCAGCACAAGGCTCAGCTTCACCCGTGCGTCCAGCCGGTGCAAAGGGCTCTCGCCAAAACGATAGGCATCAAGAGGATGGATATGCATTCTGAAAAAAGGCTTCTACAAAATATTGCCGAGTAGCACAGACGCAGGACAATCCCCTGTCTGCGCTACTCAGGATACGATCAACGCGTGCGTAAGGATTCCCGCCTATGCCGCGCTGCGGCAATGAGATAGGTAACGGCAAACACGATGAGCGCACCAAAAATTCCTGCCACAATGGTGGCCACTGCCTCATTGGGAATGCCTGGGAACACATAATCAGGGATCAGTTGGTAAGGCGCCTCCCGCGCCGCTTCGATGAATCCTTGTTGTTCAGCCACCCATTCCAGACCATCAGGATGGGACGAAGCCAATGGAGAAAGAACCGCCAGCACAATGGCAATAGCCAATCCCCCCATCCACAATCCTCTGCTGACTGATACCTGCGCTTTGCCAGCCATCAGCAAATCGCGGCGGGCAGCGTACAAAAAAGCCAAGGCGCCAGCCGTAATCAACCCTTCCCCAATGCCGATGAGCATGTGGATTCCCCCCATTGCCGGCACAGCGATATTGGCTGGCGAAGTGCCTGATATCGCCAGCTGCAACGCGCAGAGCAGTGCAGCAATCACAATAGATAGCCAACCAGCAGCAAAGCCGCCTGCGAAAAGGCCCCAGTTCTTATCGCCAGCGAGCTTGCGCACAGTGCGGTACACGGCATAACCGACTGCTACGCCTACCAAAGCCATATTCACGATATTTGCACCCAAAGCCAGGAGCCCACCGTCTTGAAAGAGCAAGGCTTGTGTGCCCACCACGCAGGTCATGACCAACACCGCTGCCCATGGCCCAAGCACAATCGCCGCCAGAGCAGCACCCACCAGGTGGCCAGATGTCCCGCCTGTTACGCTAAAGTTGAGCATCTGCCCGGCAAAAATCGCCGCCGCCATCACCCCCATCAAAGGCACCTGGCGCTCATCCAACTCGCGGTTCACCCGCCATAACGCATAAGCGACGCCAATGACAGCCACGATCCACATCAGCAACGCCACTGGTGTGGAGAGGAAGCCATCCGGGATATGCATGGGCACTGGCCCTGCTGGAGAAAAGCCATCCGTAGCGATTGCCTCTTTGGCAGACATCGTTGCCAGGGGTGGGTACAACCAATCCAACGTAGACATGACAGCCTCCTTTTGCAAAGATTTACAGATACAAATAATAACACAAAAATTTTTGGGATGTCAAATCGAAGGAATAGGGTCATCAGTAAAATAACCTCCCGAAAGTTGTTAACCTTCGGGAGGCTGGCAAACTCAATTAGCCTTTTGTGAGGTCTGTGGGCGCGCTACTTGCGCCGCCCAAGCCTGTTTTGCAGCATCGTGGACCGCCTGCCATGGCACCCCCGCCGCGCGGGCAAGACACGCGCAATCCTCAAACTCTGGCGTAGCCGCCACCGCTTGCCCGTGGAGCAGCTTCACCTTGACCTGCACCTTGCCCCATGGGGTCTCCACTGTCGTAACCGTGCGTTCAGCAACGGAGCGGGACATGCGTTGCCAACGCAATCCAAAGGTAGGCGTCTCACGGAGAATCAAGGCGGCTAGCTCTGATGCCTGTGCCGGCCGGGCAAGGGCTGTCAACAGTATCCCAGGGCGGTTCTTCTTCATGTAAATCGGGGTATACCAAACATCTAAAGCACCTGCCTCCAGTAAACGGCCCTGTACATAGCCAATCACTTGCCCTGTGGCATCATCGAGGTTACACTCCAAAAGCACGATCTCATCTTCCGACCAAGGTGCATCTTCGCTGGCTTTGCCCAGCCAGACGCGCACGGCATTCAAAGCAGGCACGCGGCGTGTGCCAAAGCCGTAACCCACGGACTCGATTGTCATAGCAGGTTGTTCGAAATGGGCTAACTCTGCCAGCAGAGCGGCTCCCGTCGGGGTCACCAACTCCACTTGCGCTGGATGCGGTCGCGTGGGCACATGCGCTTCAGTAAGAATCTGCAGCGTCGCGGGGGCTGGCACCGGTAAAGTGCCGTGCTCTGTTTGTACTGTACCACCGCCCAGCGGCAGCGGCGATGCGTAGACCGCCTGCACACCTAGGAGATGCAGCCCAGCTACCACGCCTACCACGTCCACAATGCTGTCCACCGCACCCACTTCATGAAAATGTACCTCTTCAGGTGCTACACCATGGACGCGTGCTTCCGCCCGCGCCAGCCGCCAAAAAACCGCAGAGGCAGTGCTCTTGACCGCCGCGGGCAGTGCACTGTTCTCTATCATGCCGATGATATCCATAAGGTGGCGGTGGGGCTGCCCTTCCTCACTGTAGCGCACCGTGGTTTTGGTACCTCGTACGCCTTGGCGCACTTCAGTCTCGGTAACAATTTCATAGCCCTGGATGGGCAAACTTGCCAGACAGTGGCGCAGTTCTTCCAGTCCTAAGCCTGCATCCAGCAGCGCCCCGAGCAGCATGTCGCCGCTAGCACCTGAAAAGCAATCGAAATAAGCACAAAATACAGCCATGCGTTCCCTATCCCTTCCGAGCTGCCGCCACTCGATTGGCGATCATCCCTGCGGCAGCGCCTGCACCGATGCCATTGTCAATGTTGACCACCACAAGCCCTGGGGCACAGGTTTGCAACATAGAGAGCAAAGCTGCTGTGCCATCACCCCCTAATCCGTAGCCTACCGAAGTCGGTAAGCCAATCACTGGCACAGGTACCAAGCCCGCAACCACCGATGGCAACGCCCCATCCATGCCCGCTACGACGATGAGCACATCCACCTTCTCCCTCTCCACCATGTTTTGCAGCGGTTCAAACAGACGATGCAAGCCTGCCACCCCGACATCATACGCAGTGAAAACAGTGCAACCCATTTCGCGACAGATCAGCGCCGCTTCCTCCGCGCGGGGGATATCCGAGGTCCCTGCCGTTAGTATGCCTACCCGTCCCCCTGAATCCGAACGAACCATGCCATGCTTGCGTAGCACGGCAGCACGCGCCCGTGGATACCACTCCAGCGTCGCTTCCTGTCTGAACTCCTCGCACAGGCGCGCCTTTAGTTCCTCCGAGACGCGGCTTAAGATAGCTCTACCCTCAACAGCCAGGAACTGGCGTGCAATCGTTAGGGCTTCTTCGGTGCTTTTGTGCTCGGCAAGGATGACCTCTGGCACTCCTTTACGCTGCACCCGCTCAAAATCAGGGCGAGCAATGCAGTTGTTGTCACTCCCATCCATTCGCTCAGCGTTTGATGGCATCGTTGAGACTCCCACTACGATATCCTGCTAGGTCCAGTGCGACGTACAGATAACCTAATTCGCGCAACTTGGCGACAATGCGCTGCCGAGTTCCTTCGGCTAACACTCGTTCCCAGTCCTGTGGCTGCACCTCCAATCGCGCGATGGGAGGATGGTGTCGCACCCGAAACTGGGCCAAACCGACCTCATCATGCAGAAAGCTCTCGGCTATCTCGATACGCTGCAGCACTTCTGGGGTAATAGTAATGCCATAGGGCACGCGCGAAGCGAGGCAAGCCATAGCTGGCTTATCCCAGGTTGGAAGGCCCATCTCACGCGAAATTGCACGCACCTCTTCCTTCGTCAACCCCGCTTCCAGCAGCGGTGCTCTAGCGCCCATCTCCTTAGCAGCCTGCATTCCAGGCCGATGATCTTGCAGGTCATCGGCATTGCCACCATAGACCACGTATTGCAACCCCTCTTGTTGAGCGATGCCCCACAGCCTGCTAAATAACTCTTGCTTGCAAAAGTAGCAGCGATTGGGCGGATTAGAGGCAAAGCGGGGATCGTCCAACTCGTTCGTCTGGATCAGGCGCTGCCGCGCCCCCAATGCGTCAGCGATCGCTTGTGCTTCACGCAACTCGCTTTCTGGATATGTTGCCGAGCGAGCCGTTACTGCCAGCACCTTATCCGGTCCCAGTACCTCCAGGCAAAGTGCCAATAGGAGCGTGCTGTCCACGCCGCCGGAATACGCTACCACAGCGCTGCCTAGGTCGCGGATGATATCACGTGCATGGTTAAGTTTAGTCAAGTCTTTCAAAAGGAATCTCCTCGGGGCGAATCAAGTGAGCTATATAGACCGTGTTACGCGTATGTCTTGATACTGCTCCTTTACGGGTAGCGTGGCATCAACTTATGCCGGCTGCACATCTCGTGCAGCCGGCCCAGCCATTCCGCGACATTTGCGTTTGGAACACAAATATGTCGATGCAGTTGTCACATAACGCCGTAGAGCCTCACGCCGTTGGCGTGAATCGCCATGCCGCTCTGGGAAACCAACCTCCCATTCGCAAATGAGGTGAGATGCTTCTCCAGTCTGCTTGCCAATGAACAAGACCGCCAGGTATTTTCCGTTTCTCCATTTTACAGGAGATCTTGCGCATGTCAAGACGCCAATCGTACTATACAAAAAGACCCCAAAGGTTCCCAACCTTTGGGGTCTCGTCGAAAGCAAAAAACAGGTTCTCCTGGCAATGACCTACTCTCCCAGGGGCCTGCGCCCCAAGTACCATCGGCGCTGGAGGGCTTAACTGCCTGGTTCGGGATGGAACAGGGTGTTTCCCCTCCGCTCAAATCACCAGAAGAACCTGTTTTCGCTTTGTTATGTAATGAACTAATATGAGGATTAGTACCCTAAGAATTGAACAGAATGCACAAACTTCGTTTGTTGTTCACATGCGTGAGATTAAGCCCTCGACCATTAGTACGGCTTAGCTCAAGACATTGCTGTCCTTACACATGCCGCCTATCAACCTGGTAGTCTCCCAGGGGTCTTACCTCCTTCACGGAGTGGGTGGCCTAATCTTGGGGCGAGTTTCCCACTTAGATGCTTTCAGCGGTTATCTCTGCCGGGCGTAGCTACCCAGCGGTGCACCTGGCGGTACAACTGGCACACTAGAGGCCCGTCCACCCTGGTCCTCTCGTACTGAGGGCAGCTCCCCTCAAGCCACCTGCGCCCACAGCGGATAGAGACCGAACTGTCTCACGACGTTCTGAACCCAGCTCGCGTGCCACTTTAATCGGCGAACAGCCGAACCCTTGGGACCTTGTCCAGCCCCAGGATGTGACGAGC
>JACIWX010000009.1 GCA_014360755.1 Chloroflexota bacterium
TATTTTCCCAAACACTGCGAGATGCTTCACTTCCCCTTCGCTTTCCCTTCGCTTCGCTCAGGGCAAGGCTCAGGGCAAGGCTCAGGGCAAAGGTTCAGCATGACATTGGAAGGGCTTTTTCAACACTCTCACCCTGAGGGGAAGCCGAAGGGCCTGCCCTGAGTACAACGAAGGGGTCTCATGGAACTGAGGGAGATTCTTCGCCGCTACGCGGCTCAGAATGACCATGGGAGAGCAGGTGCTCTCACGTTTGGCGTGGACGGTGGGTGGTCCGCCTGGAGCAGTCTCACGCTCAGCGTGGACTGTGGTCCACGCTGGGTATCAGATAGCCACATCTACTTGAGGAGCGAATCCGTTCAATCCGTTCCCCAAATCTGCTGACAGTGATTGTTCTTGTCCAGACTTGGTTGCTTTTCATCCGCCTGGGGCTGTGCAAGGCATTTCTTGCCCCGAAGTTGAACTACACCCGTCTCGCCCACCCCAGTTGTCAATTCCCAAGGCATACTGTAAGATACCCTACGCACAATGTCAAAACCATGGGAGGCTCCATGCCATGAAACAACCCTTACAACTCCTCGCCATCGGCCTGGCAGGCGCCTTAGCCGCTGACTGGCTGGGCATCCCTGCTGGGTTGCTCATCGGGGCTATGCTGGCAGTCGCCATCGCCACACTGGCACGCCTTGACCTAGGCAAAGTACCGCTCCTCTACGACGAAGGCGGCAAAATCCTGCTCGGCACAGTCATTGGCGCTACCTTCAACCGCCGCGTGCTGCTGCAATTGGGGGCTTTGCTGCCCTCAGCCATCGCCGCCACCCTGGCTATGATTGCCATCGGCTTAGCCTTGGGTTGGCTCCTTGCCAAAATCGCCCATTTGGACATCGCTACGGGCTTGTTCAGCCTGACCCCAGGTGGCATCGGGGAAATGGTGGCTGTGGCTCAGGAAATCGGCGCCGGCGCTACCGTCGTCGCCACCCTACAGTTCGTGCGCCTGTCCAGCGTGGTCCTCCTAGCGCCTGCGATCATCGGCTGGTTCTTCTCCTGAGAGGCAGTACTCCCATGCTGGCACATACGGTCTTCCTGTTGCTCATCGGCTTGGCTGGCGCCATCGTGGCGCGGCGCATCAAAATGCCCGGCGGCACTTTCCTCGGTGCCATGCTCTCCACCGGCATCGTGAGCCTCCTCGCGCCGGATTCGCAGCCCTTACCTGAGGTCATCCGCTCCGTCGCCCTTGTCCTGCTGGGCATCAGCATCGGCGCCTCTGTGGACCGTGAGGCATTGCTCAGCCTCCGCCGTGTGCTGCCGTGGGCAGCGGCAATGATTGGCATCCTCATCGCTGCCTCAGTGGGATTAGGCTGGCTCGTCTACACACACCAGGCTCTAGACGTCTCCGCGGCTACCATCCTCTTCGGTATCATGCCCGGTGGCGCAAGCGGCTTGTCTGCCGCTGCTTATGACCTGGGTGCAGAGCCGTCCATCGTGGCTTCACTGCATTCGGTACGCCAGTTCATCGTTTTTGGCTTACTGCCATTGCTCCTGCGCTGGCTCGCACGCCCAGGGTGGAACAAGCTCAAAGAGGCGAAGGAGTAGCCATTCGACCTAGGGCAATTTTTTGGCTAGTCGCCAGAGATTGGAAATCATTGGTTGGAAATAAAGATAGGGCGAGAAATTTGTCGCCTTTACTGAAGAGGGCTGAAAACACACTCGCCATTCGCTTGGCCTTGGCAATCCGCCATCTATTCAGTCAGGATTTGTATTCCCTGGCAATCTCTGTCCTGAAAGTGCACTACACCCTGGCAAAAGAACTGCTGCGCTATAGTTGCGGATACTGCCTACCTGCGGGCTGCGCTTCACCTGCGCCGCGCGCTGCGGAGCGGCGTCAGTGCAAGCGCTTGTTAGCTCGCTTCTTGCAATACTTTCTCAATCACTTGTTTAACATGCGGCAATCGTTAAGACCCCCTTATCATTTTACCAGGCGGGCTAACGGCGCGGCGGTTAGGCCGCACGCAGAGCGAGCGAAGTGAGCGGAGCGTGTCAGCTACAACCACGTGTTGGGCGGCAGAAAATCTTGAAAAAAGCAAATCATCTGCGCCCAGAAACATATTGATATGCTTCAACGAACGCGGATATGAGGATAGCTACTTTTTAATTCATGTTTGCGCCTGCTTATCTCGTCCGCAATCAACTCCCGCTGAAGTTCTGGAGGTCGTGACAGGGCGAGCTTAACTCGTTGCACAACCTCATTTGATGCCACGGGCTTGAACAAATGCTCGGTCACACCAAGCTTTCGGAGCTGCTCCCTCACTTCTTGGCTGCTAACTACGGAGAGACAAATGATTGGTACGTCACCGCGCCATTGCCTTGCTGCTTGGATGACTTCTAATCCCAAGTATCGTGATTCTACAGCTTTTTCATCTCCGTATGGCAACATGATATCGGTCACTATGAGATCAACTCGCTGATCCGACTAAAGTATCTTAATAGATTGGGATACATTTAAGATTACCTGCTTCTTATCCGGTTGAATTGGAGTCGGCGGAACAACAGGCGAAACAAACGATCCGGGCTTCACGAAGTTTGTTGGCATTACCTTCTTCCGGTGTGACAAACGCCTGTAGAGTAAACCAAGGTTCGCAAGGACAGCGGCGGTAGCCAGTCCACCGATGGCTTCTGGAAGCGATTCACGCAGAAGTCGGACCAATTCTGCCATCAATATCGCTCCATCTGTGGTACGGCCCAACAGTGCGACGCCAGGTGCAAACGCGTGTTGGGCGGCATAGTAAAGACTTGTTGATTTTACCTGAGGAGCTGATCATATTCGTCATGCGTACCAATCCAAAACCACGTTACCGTATCGCCTTTCAGTAATCCAAGCGCTCTGTATCCCAAGCCGATACGCACTGAGTAGACCGGCTGGCTTTCTTTCACGCGCTTATGGTTGCAGCGATGTCTGCGATGGCTTTTATTAAATCTGCGTGGGTCTGTCGTATCTTTGTTTCCATATCTTTCACTCCACCCAAATCCTATCACGGTTATCCTATGCTGGCACAATGCGTTTCCGTAATGCCGCCTAACGCCGCCAGCGCAGGGAGCAAGGCCTACCAGCGGACGGAATCCGCCGCGCCGTTACACCAAGCGCGAAGCGGTCGGCTGAACGGAGGGACATGCAGAACCCGCGTCTCCCTCCAAAACGTTGACTTTTGCTGCGTGGTTGGCTATAATGGCAACTACTTTTCATTTTAGCATAATGGTTTGGAAATGTCAACTTCAGAATGCGCTCGCCCTACGTTCGCGGATACCACCCCATGGAAAGGATCGCGATGCCATCCATCGTGAACTCGCCATCTATCTTCTCTTTGTTGCTGGACTCGCTCCTAGCCAGCCTGCCCATCCTGGCAGTCCTGGTCTTGATGCTGCGCTACCGCTGGGGCGGGGCACAGGCAGGAGCCATTGGCTGGCTGCTCGCTCAAGCGATCGCCTGGCTCTTCTTCGGCACGGGTCCATCCGTCCTGTTCTATGCCCAAGTGAAGGGCATCCTCTTGACCCTCTATGTGCTGTACATCATCTGGGCAGCGCTCCTTTTCTACCGGGTTACCGACGAGGCGGGCTTGGTCAAAGCCATTGGCTACTGGCTGCCCCACCTGACCCCTGACCGCGCGCTGCAGGCATTGCTGCTGGGCTGGATCTTCAGTTCTTTCCTCCAAGGTGTGGGCGGTTTTGGTGTGCCGGTAGCCGTCATTGCACCGCTGCTGGTCGGGCTGGGCTTTTCACCTGCTGCCGCCGTGGTCATCCCCTCCGTGGGACATGGCTGGGCAGTCACCTTTGGCTCCCTCGGCGCTTCGTTCTATGCGCTCATCGCCGCCACCGGCCGCAATGGGAGCGAACTGGCTCTGCCAGCGGCGCTGTTCCTCGGCTGCGCTTGCTTCGGCTGCGGCGCGAGCGTGCTGTGGGCAACGGGTGGGAGGCGCACCTTGCGCGCAGGCTTGTTGCCCATGTTTGCCATCGGGCTGACCATGGCTGTTGCGCTTTTCCTCGTCGTGTCGCAGGGATTGTGGGCTCTGGGCAGCACCATCGCCACCTTGCTCGGCTTGGGCGTAGCCGTCGCCTGGTCACGCTGGCAGAAAGCCAATGCCGTTGCCGCGCACGCCCAACTACCCAGTCCACTGCCCAGCGACGTCCGCACTGCCATACCGCCCGGCTGGGCACTGCTCCCCTACGTTCTGCTCATCGCCATCGTGTTGGCGGCGAACCTGCTCACGCCGGTGAGCGACTTCCTGGGACAGGTCGTTCTTCGCGTGGACTTCCCAGAGCTGTCCACTGCACGCGGCTGGGTCACTCCCGCCGGCCCTGGCCGCACCATTGACGTCTTTGGCCATGCGGGTGCGCTGCTGGTGTATGCTTCTCTCCTGAGCTATGCCGTGCTGCGTTGGCGGGGCTATCTGACCCCCGCCGCTGTACCACGCATTGCGCGTGGCGTCGTCAACGGAGCCCTCCGCTCCAGTCTGGGCATCGCCGCCATGGTGGGCATGGCTACTACCATGGAGCATGCCGGGATGACTTACTTCTTAGCCAGTGGCATTGCGCAGGTTGCAGGGCGTGCTTTCCCCTTGGTCGCGCCTTTTATCGGCGCCCTGGGAGCGTTCATGACCGGCTCCAACACCAATTCCAACGTCGTCTTTGGCAGCCTGCAACAGCAGATCGCCCTCCTGGCTGGCATCAACCCGGCCTTTATTTTAGCCGCGCAGACCTCCGGCGCCGCCATTGGCTCCACCTTCGCCCCCGCCAAGATCATCGTTGGCTGCAGTACGGTCAACCTGGGCGGTAAAGAAGGCGCCGTCATGGAAGCCATCATGCGCTACAGCCTGCTCCTGCTGGCTATTCTAGCCCTAATGACCGCTGCAACCGTCTACCTGTTCGCAGGCTAACCCGGGAGCCATCCAGCATGCCATCAACGAATAGGGAAACGAATAAACGAATCCTGCCGCCACATCCATTCGTTTATTCGCTCACCATTCGTTGACGGCCCCTGCAACAACGATATAGCCCCAGCATGCCATCAACGAATAGGAAAACGAATAAACGAATCTTGCCACCACATCCATTCGTTTATTCGTTCACCATTCGTTGACGGCCACCTCCCTCGGCTTTGCCAAAGACGAACGGCCGAGTATAATGCACCAGCCACCTGTATCACAGGGACAGAACGGAGTGGGAAACACACGATGAATGCGATACGCTACTGGCTGGCGCGCATAGTTGCCGCTTTGCTCGATGCCTTTGCCGTCGTCACTGGCTTCTATTACTCCAAGAAATATGCTGCCATCATCAAACGGCTTGGGCTACGACCAGAAAATGACGATGCGGACCAGCCAGGATTGATCATCATCCAAATAGACGGCTTGTCGTATGACCATTTCCTCCAAGCGGTGGAGAATGGCCATCTGCCATACATCCGGCGCATGCTCAAGCGCGGTGAGGTTGCTCTATCGCGCTGGCGTTGCGGCTTGCCCAGCACCACCCCTGCTGCCCAAGCCGGCATCATGTTCGGCAATAATGACGGCATCCCCGCCTTTCGCTGGTACGACAAGCAACACCGCACATCCCTGGTCTGCAAATTACCCGGCACAGCCGCATCCTTGCAAAGCCAAATCGCGCAAAAGCCAGGCATCCTTGCCCATGGAGTGAGTTATGTCAATATCTTTGACGGCGGCGCAGCCAGCTCTCTCTTCACTCTCAGCACTTTGCAGCCACGCCACCTGTTCGCGGGGGTACAGGGCATTGGCTTTATCGCGCTCTTCCTGCTCAATCCCATCCGTGCTTTGCGCATCCTCTACCTGGTGCTGAAGGAATATCTCACCGATGCTTTGCAGCGGGTATCCTCCCGGCTCAAGGGGCAGTCCTACCTGCCCTTCATCGGCATTTTCCCCCTGCTGCGCATCTTCAGCAATGTCATCTTCCGCGAAATCGAGACCTTCGCTGTGCTCGTGGACATTTACCGCGGCGTGCCGGCAATCTATGCCACCTATTACGGCTACGATGAACTGGCGCATCACTTTGGTGTCCATTCCATGGCAGCGCATCAGGCTCTGCGCGGCATTGACGGCTGCATCCGACAGATAGACCGCCTGCGCCGGGCGGGCATCAGCCGTCCTTATGCCCTGTTTGTCCTCAGCGACCACGGACTCACGCCAGCAGTGCCTTTTGAAGAGCGCTATGGACAAACCTTGGGGCAGTACATCGCGGGCTTGCTTGGCAAAGAAGTCATCTTGATAGAACATGGCGAGGGCGAGCAACAATACCTCACCCAAGCGCATTACCTGCTCGACGAACTGAAAGCCATCGAGGTAAACCTCCCTCCCGCCGCTGCCCGCGTGGCACGCCGCATTCGCATCTTGGTGCGGCGCCGACTATCCATGCCCAACAACGAGTTGCCTGCCTGGAATGTGCAGCGCCGGCATGACGTGGTGGTCAAATCCTCCGGCTCGCTTGCCCACGTCTATTTCAACATCGCCAACCAACCCCTTGACCTGAGCGAGATCGCAGCGGCATTCCCCGACCTGGTGATCAAACTGCTCTCCCACGAGGGCATCTGGCTCGTAGTGGCGAGGGAGAGGGAACAAGTGTTGATCATGAGTCAGCAGGGCATCCTGACGTATGACGCGCAAGGGATGCCCCATATCGAGGGAGAAAACCCCCTCCAGAGGCTGCCAGAACCATGGCATGCTGCACAGCAAATCCTGCGCATTGCCCGTTTCCCGCAGAGCGGAGACTTGATCCTCTTTGGCAATTATGACCCAGAAAAGGACCTGATCATCTGCTTCGAAAAGCAATGGGCTTCGCATGGCGGCATTGGCGGGGCACAGGACTATCCCTTCATCCTTTACCCCCGCTACTTGCAGTGGGACCTGTCCTCTGTGTGGAATGCACGCGATCTGTATCCGCTCTTTGCCCAACAACGTAACCTACTACCGAACGAAACCATGCCGGACAGGACCCTCCCTCTCCCCATCGGTGTAGAAATCGGAGCCAGAGACGACGGCTTCTCCCCTCCGCATGAGGAGGGGTCAGGAGGTAAGAGCTGAAGAAAGGAGCAACCATGTCCATCCATTTTGAACCAATTGGCATCGTCCAAAATCAGTTCATAGACAAGATACCGGAAAAGTGGGAAAGCGCCGTGCACCGTATCGTCCTGGAGGAAAAGTGGGCACCTGCCCTAGATGGCATCGAGGAATTCTCCCACCTCTATATCCTCTTCTGGCTACACGGCATCAAGGGCGAAGTTGCCCTGCACGTCCACCCAGAGAGCCGCCAAGACCTCCCTGCCGTGGGGCTCTTTGCCACACGTACGCCCTATCGGCCCAATCCCATTGGCTTGCAAGTCGTCGAACTCATCGCTCGGGAAGGCAATGTGCTCACTGTGCGCGGCTTGGATGCCCTCAACGGCAGCCCGGTGCTGGACATCAAGCCCTACCTACCGCGCGGCGACAGCATCCCAAAAGCCAAAATCCCCACCTGGCTCAAAAAACTCTGGGCGGAACATTAACCACCCACTCCTCACTCCTCACTCCTCACTCATCACTCATCACTCCTCACTCCTCACTCCTCACTCATCACTCCTCACTCCTCACTCCTCACTCATCACTCCTCACTTATCACTCATCACCTAGCGGAACGCCGCGCCGCAGCATCTCCTCTGCCTCTTCCCTCGTCCGCACCTTCCCCTCTGCCTGCGCTTCACGCACTTCCTCCAGAATCCGCCCCACTTCTGGTCCAGGTGGCAAGCCCAACAAGGACATGACGTCGCTGCCGGTAACCAGTGTCGGCGGCGCCACCGCTTCCGTGGGTTTGCGGAAATAGTGCTCCAGCAGCAAATGGGCTAGGCGCAGATAACGCAGCCAATGCTCCCGATGGGCCGTGCGCAGCGCCTCCCCACGCGTAGCCAGTTGATCCGCCAAAGCCAGGATCAACACATCCACGCCGGCATCACCCGTATCGCGGAAAAAGTGGTAAATCGCCTTGCGCGTGACGGCTGGCTGCTTCACCAACCAACTCGGACGCATGTGGTGCTTCACGATGGTGCTTACGAGGCGGATCTCCTTGGCGGAGAATTTCAAACGTGTGAGCATTTCCCGAGCCATCTCCGCCCCGACATTCTCGTGCCCCAGGTTGCGGATGCGCCCATCCGCCTCCACAGTATAGGTGCGTGGCTTGCCCAAATCATGGCAGAGCGCCGCGAACTTGAGCAACATCGCGCGTGTGCGCCCCTCGCAGAGTACCGGCTGAAAATGCGCTGCCAAGTCATGGGCAAAGGGGCGGAGAAACTCCTCCTCTTCGGGGGAAAGGGGGGCATTGGGCCAGGTGCCCAAGCGCTCCGCCTCGGCAACTGTGGCAAGGGTGTGCTCATACACGTCGTAGATATGGGGTGTGGATTGCGCCACCCCCTTGAGCGCCGCCACCTCCGGCAAGATGCCCGGCAGCAAACCCAACTCATCCATCTTGCGTAGGTGCTGCGCGGCATCCGGCGCAGCCATAATCAACGCCAATTCCTGGCGTATGCGCTCTGCCGAGGGCTGTGCAATTAGCAGCGCATCGCGGCGTATCCACGATTCGGTCTGCGGCTCGATGCGCAATCCCAATGTCGCCACGAAGCGCACCGCCCGCAGCAGCCGCACCGCATCCTGCTGGAATGCGTCTTCGCGGGTCGCCCGCAGGATGCGTGCAGCCAGGTCAGCCTGCCCGCCGCAAGGGTCAATCACCCGTGGTTGGGGCGCATCGTATTCATGCACATCCACCGCCATAGCATTGATGGTAAAGTCGCGCATCTGCAGGTCGGCGATGATGTCCCCGCCACGCATGGCGGCTAGGTCAACCGTGAGCTCAGACGGCGCACGATAGACGATGCGCGCTGCTTCCATCGCCTCATCCAGCACGTAAAAAGCCCCGCCCGTCCTGTTTGCGATGCGTCGGGCAAGGGGTATGGCAGCCCCGGCGACCACAATGTCCACGTCCTTGCCCGGCTGCCCCAAGAGCCACTCGCGCACATATCCGCCAGCAACGTAACACGGCACATCCTGGCTGCGCAATAAATCAAAGATGTGTTTCAGATGCTCATCTTGCACAAAAGCCAAGGACACCATCCCCCTTGCGAAGAATTCGCCCCCTCACGTCATGCTGAGCGCAGCGAAGCATCTGGCGCAGCGAAGCATCTGGCGCAGCGAAGCACCTCCCCTGTGTCACCCTGAGCAGAGCGAAGAGCCTGCCCTGAGTGCAACGAAGGGGTCTCGCGTAACTTGAGATTCTTCGCCGCTACGCAGCTCAGAATGACACAGGAGCAGAGTGCTACTCAGGATAATGTGCCTCCCCTGTGTCACCCTGAGGCGAAGCCGAAGAGCCTGCCCTGAGTGCAACGAAGGGGTCTCGCGTAACTTGAGATTCTTCGCCGCTACGCGGCTCAGAATGACACAGGGGCAGAGTGCTACTCAGGATAATGTGCCTCCCTTGTGTCACCCTGAGGCGAAGCCGAAGGGCCTGCCCTGAGGCGAAGCCGAAGGGCCTGCCCTGAGTGCAACGAAGGGGCCTCACGGAACTGGGGAGATTCTTCACCGCTACGCGGCTCAGAATGACACCTCCGAAGCAGCTCACCTAACCCGCACCCGCCACAGAGCGGGCTCCCATGCCCAGGCGCTCCCTATCGTGCAAAACCCTTGCTCAGCGCCAAATGCTGCAACGCGATGATCGTCTTGGCGTCACGGATCACTCCCTCGCGGATCCAATCCAACGCTTTGCCCAGAGGGACCTCATGCACGCGGATGTCTTCCCCTGCCCCCACGCCTCCGCCAGGCGCAACCCGCGCCTTGGAAGTAACATATCCGATATAGAGATGAATACGTTCCGAACAGGCTCCTGGGCTGGGGTAAAAGGTGCTGACGAACGCCAACTCTTCCAGAGCATAGCCTGCCTCTTCCAACAACTCACGGCGTGCCACGGACTCTGGCGTGCGCCCTCCTTCGATTGTGCCCGCCACAATCTCCAGCAAACGCCCCTCCGGGCTCTCCCGGATGTAAACAGGATAGCGAAACTGCTCCACCAGGACCACGACATCGCGCTCTCGATCGTACAGCAGGACTGCCGCCGAATCACCCCGCTCGAAGACGATGCGTTCCACCGGCTCGCTCATGCGCCCGTCAAACCTCTCAAAGCACAACACCACGCGGTCCAGTTTGAAGAAGCCATCGTACTCGCGATGTCGTTCCTGCACCAACACTTGCATACCTGCCTCCATGCTCCCCTTCACCGCCTATTTTCCCTCGCCCATTCCAACCCGGCGTGCAAGGCTTTCACATTCAGTGCCTCCGTGCCTTTCGGCGACCTCGCTACCACCGCTGCTTCGATAGCCGGTATGGAAACCACCCCGGTCAGCCCCACAAGCAATCCCAAAGCCACCATGTTCGCCGTAACGGCTTTCCCCGTCGCTTCCTCGGCGATTTGGGTAATGGGGACGCGGTAGGCATCCGCCCTCGGCGTCCTTTCAACTTGGACCGAATCCACGATCAGGAGGCCATTCTCTTTGAGAAAGGGGAAATAGGCATCGCAAGCTTTTTGGCTCATCGCCAATAACACATCCGCTGCGACCACCCGCGGGTAATCAATTTCCTCGTCGCTGATGACCACTTCAGATTCGGTCAGCCCGCCTCGCGCCTCTGGGCCGTATGAAGCGGATTGCGCCACGTTCTTGCCTTCCTGCACGGCCGCTGCTTCAGCCAAAATGACCGCTGCCAACACGACCCCTTGTCCACCTTCGCCTGCCAGTTGAATCTCATACCTTTTGCCCATCATTCCTCTTCCTGCTGGCAGATTATGGCGCGCTTTTGCCACAGTTCTTTTTCCAACGTATAGTCTGCGAGGCGCGCGACTGCCTGGTCCACGGCTGCTTTTGCCTCCTCAATCACCTCTCTGAATTCGCGCAATTCGCCTTGCCCTCGACGCTCCGCTTCCTGCCACTCCCGGTAAAAGCCCCATGCCACAAAAAGCAACAGCATGGCGATGATCAAACCGGCATACCATTGGCTCCCACCCAAGACAAAAACGACCAGGAACCAGGACACAGTTGCCAGCAGCCCTGCGGCATAGGTCCCCACTTGTACCGGCTCAATGCCCTTCTGCACCTCTGCGATCGTCTCCCGGTAGACCTTTCGCGCCTCAGCCAGTTCTGCCTGTTTTGCCTCTACCTCCTCCTCGGCATCCACGATCGCCAGTTCCAACTCTGCCAAGTGCTTCTCGACCTCTTCCAAGGGCATTTGCTCCGCAGTCCTCGCCAGCACGGCTTCAAAACGCACCGGATGGGGTGCGCCCATCTCTAGCCCTTCCAAGACAAATTTTGAGCCGCAATACTCACATTGGCAGTACTTCCGACCGGCAGGGATGCCCATAGGAGCAGCACATTGAGGACAAAGCATGTTTTGTGACGTCATCTCCATAGCCACCTTTCCACTGATGTATGGCAAACACGGGCTTATTACAGACTGACCATCGCCACAACGGGTATATTGTACCACATTCTTCCCTACTCCCAAATTTCCTCAGCCCAATGGGCATAGTTCCACCTAGGAGCACATATACTTGCCTGCTCACCTTACCGCAAATGGGCAAGAGCCTCCATCACCTCCTCCACCGCCACCCCCTCCAGACACACCCGCTGGCGGCAAGCCCGCCGCTGCTCCACGCTGCACGGCGCACAAGCCGCCTCACCACGCACTATCCGCACTGAGTCCCCTCGCGGCGCCCACACCGCCGCATCTGTTGGCCCAAAAATGGCTATCACGTGCGTGCCCATTGCTGCTGCCAGGTGGCTGACGCCCGAATCATTCCCCACATAAGCCCAGCATCGTGCCAAAAGCGCCGCCAAAAGGGGCAAGGGCAACTGCTGCAGCAGGACATACCCCTGCCCTCCCAAATCCCGTTCCACCATTGCGACTACCGCCTCATCCGCTGGCCCGCTCACCAACAAAATTTGCATCCCCCGCTCTTTCCGCACCTGCTGTGCTACCGCAGCAAAGCGCTCTGCGGGCCAATTCTTCGCCGTGCTGCCGCTCCCCGGGTGGATCGCCACTGCCAACCCCTCGCCCAGCCCGTGCTCCTGCCACCATTGCGCTGCTGCCTCTTGATCTTCCACTGTGAGCAGGAGGCGGGGCTTATCCACGTCCCCTTGCACGCCCAATTCCCGCAATGGCTGCTGCAAGTAGGCACTCATATGCATCTGCAACCCCTGGCTCGGGCGGGCATCCCAGCAGATCACCTTGCCTCGTGCCACGCGCACCAGATTACGGGCAAAAACGTGCTCCGGCGAAGTGGCATAAGAGATGATGAGATCAAACGGCTCGAGATAGCGTTGCAATGCCGACCCTGGTTGCGCTTCGGGCTGAAACAACTCCAAATCCGCTCGATCAAAAGAGGACACACTTCGTACCACGCTGCGTCCAGGCAGCCACTGCAGCGCAGCCAGATCCCCCATCACCTCAATCGCTGCCTCTGGGAAGCGCTCCTGCAATGCCTGCAGCGCCGGCAGAGTCAACAACACATCACCCAACGCCCCCGGCCGTATCACCAAAACCCGCATGTCGAGAAACCCTTCCAATACGTTTGTAGCGCGCTTCATGTTCGTAGTGCGCGCTTTAGCGCCAGTTCGTAGTGCGCGCTTTAGCGCGCCTCATATTTGTAACACGTTCGTAGTGCGCGCTTTAGCGCCAGTTCGTAGTGCGCGCTTTAGCGCGCCTCATATTTGTAACACGTTCGTAGTGCGCGCTTTAGCGCGCCCCATATTTGTAACACGTTCGTAGTGCACCCTTCAGCGCCAATTGCGGACTAAAGTCCGCACTACGAACCAGGCGTAAGCCCGTTTGTAGTGCGCGCTTTAGCGCCCCCCCGTTCGTAGTGCGCGCTTTAGCGCGCCCCATATTTGTAACGCGTTCGTAGCGCACGCTTCAGCGCCCTGTTTGTAGTGCGCGCTTTAGCGCGCACCTCAACAGAAAGCCCACGCTTGACGCCTTCCGCCTCTTCCGTTATACTACCCATGCAAACAAACCACGTGATGTCTATCCTTTCCGCTCATTGTAGCGGAATCTGCATCTAACGCCAAGAGGTAAGGAAAGGGGCATTGACCCAATGCTTGAGCAAGACGCACTCAATCTGCCGAACGAAAACCCAGCCGCTGATACCTCCGAAACCCCACGTATTCAAGTGCCCTGGACCCGCAGCGACCTCATCTGGGCCGTGGTGCTGGGAGTGCTTGCCGTCCTCATGCTGATAGCACTCATGACCTTGGCATTGACCCTGTACCAGATGGTCATCGGCATATCCAAGCCAGCGCAGCCGTTGGCTTTCTTCACCGTACTGGCCGAACTAGGGTTGCTGTTTCCCGTCTGGCTGTTTGGTGTGTACAAGTATCGTCTGTCCTGGCGGGATGTTGGCTTACGTCCATTTAACGTATCGCGCGGCTTGGGATTGGGCTGCATCTTCCTGCTCTTCGCCTTTGCCTTCAACTTCATCTGGTCCTTGCTCCTCTCGCTTTTCGAACTGCGTGCCCAACCGGATATGCTGCCCCTCTTCGGCAAGGGCATCGCCGGCTTGCTCCTGGCGATCCTGGCTGGCGGTGTGGTAGCTCCCATCGCCGAAGAAATCTTTTTCCGTGGCTACCTCTTTGCCGGCTTGTACAAACTGCTGGGGCTGCGGCGTGCCGCCGTGCTCAGCGCTGCCCTCTTCGCCTTAGCCCACATCCTGCCTACTTCCTGGCCACCCATCTTCGTGCTCGGCTTGCTCTTCGCCCTCCTCTACGAACAAACCGGCTCCATCTGGCCAGGCGTGATCGTGCACGCTGCCATGAACACCTTGGCTTTCCTGTTTGCCTACCTCTCGCAATGGATCAGCATATAGAGGGGCAAAATGTGCTAGATCTATGTGGCTGGTAATGCTAAAGTGTGTTGTCAAGGCCAATTTTGGCTAACATGTCAAAGAAGACGAGCCTTGGGAAAGGGGGAATCTCGATGAGAGCGAAGTTTACCTACCACGTTATCATTCTTACAGCCACTATTAATCTTGTTGCATTGATGCTGGTGACGAGAGCCACCACGGCGCAATCTGCCCAGGGCTGGACCTCACCAAGCCAAAAGGAAGTTCCAACTCCTGTCTTGACTCCCACGGTGGTGATCCGCCAAGATGCTGTGAATGACCTGGGACAAGCGGTGCCACTTCCTATACCCGTGAAAACGATACCACAGTCCACTGAGGTTCAGGGCTTCACTATGGTCACAGTGACGGCGGTGGTACAAAATGAGACTGGGGTACCGGTGCAAAACGCATTGGTAAAGGCTTTTTCTGAGGACTGGGGGGTACGTTACCCCTTTGATTGGGGAACCTTTTACACCACAGACCAACAAGGCCGAGTCACATGTCGTCTCCCAGCAGGCGACTGGACCTTCTTTGCAGCAAGCGGCGATGCATATAAATGGAACCGGCCAGGTCATGGCCTATTCGCTTTCCTGCGCACAACAGTAAATGCTTCCACGACGCTTATCCTCAGGCCCAACAGCACATTGACTCTTACTTTTCGAGATGTAAATGGCAATATGCTCGAGGCTGACGACGTTTATTTGATGGAAAGCAGCCATATCCCCAGGGTCCCATTTCCTATCATAGGGCGAACTCAAGGAGGGCGCATCACTTTGCACGTAAGTGCAGATGCGCAATATGATCTCCTGCTGCTCAAGCGGCCAGGCTCAACACCCGGTTACTTCTTACATTATTCACGCCAGCCCGCCGGTGGGACGTTATATCTGCGGCCTACACGCAGCGATCTGGCCCTAGTGCACTTCCGTGCCTATGACCGTCTCGGTCAACCAACCACACTAAACACTTCGGTTACTGTGGCCTGGCTGGACATGGACCGCATGCACGGATTCTTTGACTTTAATGTGACGGGCCAGACAGACCTGTACATCACGCCTCAATGGATACGCCTGCACTACCGAAATCTTTCCGCGCCTGACTGGTACTATTTCTTCGTGGGCAAGCACTATGACTTGCAACCGGGTTCGGAGGTTAGCTACAACATGGGCGGGCCGGTATCAGCAGACGTTAAGGTGCTTGGCAAGCAAACAGATACCCAGCTATGGCTGCGAGTTCGAGATGCGTTCGACAACCAAATGGATTTCTTCAGCGGTCCTGGGGGAATTTGCAGCATACCGATCACACTCACCCGTCACGGCAACACAATCTACACAGGCACCCTCACTGGCTTGGGGGGTCGCCTGGAACATGGCTACACTCAAGCTGACTCACCGCAGTATCAAATCAGCCTGGACCTAGGCCCGCCCTACGGTCGCTTTAACCTGACAGGGACACTTCTCTCTCCAGAGACAGCCTATGGGTGGGAAGTAACCCGTTCAACCCATTTCGACCTGCATACCCCCTACGGTTTCCCAACTCAAACAGCAGCCCTGTTGACAGAGTTGGAGTCCGCTTACGAGCATTTGAGCAATTATCTGGGAGAGCAACTCTCTGGGAAGATCACTGTGTACATCGAGCCATGGCCTACCAGCGCTGGTTGGGGTGGGACGAATGTGATGCAAGCATGGTTTGGTGGTTTCCGATGGCATCATCCACAATGGCCAGCTGGGATTTTCGAGCCGGTTGTATGGCACGAGTTAGGCCATGTTTTCCAGTTCACCCCTCCGCTGTTCCATGGCATCGAATGCCCCTGGTTCTGCGAACCATGGGCTACCTACCTAGGTTGCGAAGTCATTGAGGCGCTTCAGGGGGAACAATTGGCTGAGTGGCATCGTTCTAACCATATAGATTTCTTCAAGTACATTGACGGCGGCGAAGCCAGCGAAGCAGGGCGTATGCAATTCATCTTGTTCTATTTGCGCAAAGTATTCGGCCGAAACATCCATAGCGAGTTTGTACACTGGTGGGCTGACGGATCATACCCACCAGTCAAGACAACTCTACGAGGTGCCGGTTTTAGCGACCGTCAGATCGTCACCATCCTGTACTCATATCTTTCCGGACAGAACCTAGGCTGGCTCTTCCGCTTGGGTGGGGTAACGATCACCGATCAACAGATTGAACAAGGACTGCAGATCGTCCGCGAGGGTACTACACCAGATCTCTATGGTTTCGTGATTGATGGCCGGGACACTGATTGGGTCAGCCGTACTCCTGCCGCCGTAGACGCTACAGGGGATAGCCTTTGTGGCGCAGGCACTGATTTGACGGCTTTCTACTACGTTAGCACGCCTGAGTACCTGTATCTCATGCAAAGAGTAGCAGACAACAATGCTGGTCAGGCCTGGTTCCACTTCCACATTGATCGCAGCGATAGCATTGCTCAACACTATGTCCTTGACCTCACAAGCAGCTGGTGTACCCTGTACAACGAAGACAACTGGCAAGCAGTTGGCTATCCTTTGGGAGCCGCGAACGTAGTGGCTGAGGCTCGCATACCCTGGGCTATGCTGGGGTCACCTCAACGAATAGAGGTATGGCCTGTGACCCCGGGACCTCCCTGTGATGCTTTCTCGACTGCTATCTTGATCCCCATGCAACAAGGGTGCCCTCCGGACTTGATTGTGTTCAACCCCGAGATTGCTGGTTGCACAGTGATCATTAACGGAGTGGTGACCAGCCCATGCAGCGACGGAGTGCAGCGTATCAACTGGAACTGGGGTGATGGGACAACCAATGACAGCTGGTTTCCAGCCGTCCACACATATGCTCAGTCGGGTACATATCTGGTGACGATAACAGCATATACAGCTGCTGGATACACGGCTTCAGACACTAAGACGGTGACCGTATCATGTGGCCCGCCTCCTGCCGTTCGAATTTACCTCCCCCTTATTCTGAAGGACTCCTACGCTGGCCGTGGGTAAATTCTGACATCCAGTAGTATGAGAGCATAGGTTCTAAAGCTTATGAACAATAAAACGCCAACTTGTTCTCCGGTACGAACCGCAGTAGTGGTTGTCATACTCGCAATCGCTCTTATCGCCTTGTGGATGCTCCGAAGCTGGCTGCTGGCTGACCTACCTGCTCCGGGCAGCCTGCCCGCCGGCACCGTCGCCCCCAGCACCATCCTTTACGACCGTTATGGGCGTGTGCTGTACGAGATCATCGACCCGCATGTAGGGCGCCACCAGCCAGTGCCTCTGGAGGAGATCCCCCTCTACCTGCGCCAGGCTACCATCGCCACCGAGGACGCCACCTTCTATCAAAACCCCGGTGTAGACCTGCGCGCCATCATCCGCGCCCTGTGGATCAACCTGCGCGGCGGCGAAGTCCTTGCCGGTGGCAGCACCATCACTCAGCAATTGGCACGTAATCTCCTCCTTTCACCAGAAGAACGCGCCCAGCGCACCTTGACGCGCAAACTGCGCGAATCCATCCTGGCTTACCGCCTAGCGCGCACGCTGAGCAAAGATCAAATTTTGGAACTATACCTCAATCAAATTTATTATGGTAACTTATCCTATGGAGTAGAGGCAGCATCCAGGGGTTATTATGGCAAGTCAGTGCGTGACCTCGACCTGGCTGAATGCGCCCTTCTGGCTGGCTTGCCGCAAGCCCCTGCCACTTATGACCCGCTTACCAATCCCCAGGCAGCCAAGGACAGGCAGCACATTGTGCTCAACCTGATGGTGAAACACGGCTACATCACACCAGAACAAGCGGCTGCCGCTGCCGAAGAGGAACTCGCCTTCGCTGCCACTCCTTTCCCCATCCGTGCCCCCCATTTCGTGATGTACGTGTGGGAGATCCTGCGCCGCGAGTACGGCGAAGAAGCCTTGTACCGCCGCGGCCTCCGTGTCTACACCACCTTGGATATAGACCTGCAAGAGCGCGCCCAAGACATCGCCCGTTACCACCTGCAACAACTCGCCAAGCCCCGCGCTGGCGAACCAGCGCACAACGTCACCGATGCCGCCTTGGTAGCCCTTGACCCCCACAGTGGGGAAATCCTGGCTATGCTCGGCAGTCCGGATTACTTCGACCCCACCATTGATGGTGCGGTCAACGTCGCCCTCATGCCCCGCCAGCCCGGCTCCGCCATCAAACCGCTCACCTACGCTGCTGCCTTTGCCCGCGATTATACGCCAGCCACCATGCTTCTGGACGTGCGCACTACCTTTATCACCCGTGAAGGCGACGCTTACGTGCCTGTGAACTATGACCGCCGCTACCACGGGCCGGTGCTCCTGCGCGAGGCGCTGGGCTCTTCGCTGAACGTCATCGCCGTCAAAGTACTGGATCACATCGGCGTCCCCGAACTCGTTTCGCTGGCACAGAAACTGGGCATCACCACATTTCAGGATCCGCAGCGCTTTGGCTTGGCATTGACCTTGGGCGGAGGCGAAGTGCGCCTATTGGAACTCACCGCTGCCTACGCCGCCTTCGCCAATGGTGGCTTGCGGGTAACACCATGCCCCATTTTGCGTGTGGAGGATGCCCAGGGACAGGTGCTGTGGACACTGCAACCCTCTGTAGGCCCGCGCGTCCTCGATGAGCGCATCGCCTTCTGGATCACCGACGTCCTTTCCGACGACAGCGCCCGCATCCCTGCCTTTGGGGAAGGCAGCGCCCTGGCTCTCTCCCGACCCGCCGCTGCCAAAACCGGCACCACCACCGACTGGAGAGATAACTGGACCATTGGCTACACCCCCGACCTGGTCGTGGGCGTGTGGGTGGGCAACGCGAACAACTCGCCGATGGTGAACGTGTCCGGCATCAGCGGGGCAGCCCCCATCTGGCACAATTTCATGGAAGAGGCGTTGAAGGGCAAACCGGTGCGCGATTTCCCCCGTCCACCGGGAATGGTGCGGGTAGAAATCTGCGCCGAATCAGGCATGCTGCCCAATTCCTATTGCCCCCATCGCCGCTTTGAATGGTTTATCGCGGGCAGGGAACCTCAAGAGACATGCACCATGCACCAACTGGTGAGAGTGGACCGCCGTACCGGGGAGCTCGCCACCGCTCTGACGCCCCCGGAATATGTCACCGAGACTGTGGGCATTTTCCTGCCGCCAGAAGCCGCGGAGTGGGCACATGAGCAGCAAAGCGCTGCCGGCGTCCGCTACTTCATCGCCCCTGCCTCATCTGCAACCGCTGCAGCGGCCACCGTCCAGCCTGGCATCATCCTCACCAGCCCGAACCAGAACGCCACCTATCGCCTTGTGCCAAACGTGCCTGTTGCCAACCAGCGAATCGCAATCAGCGCACTGCCCTTAGGCTTGGCGGCTCTGACTGAAGTCAGGCTCTACGCCGACGATCACCTCATCGCCACCCTTGACAAGCCCCCTTACGCCGTACTGTGGCAACTGCTGCCAGGCCAGCACACCTTCCGCGCCGAGGCGCTAGACTCCACCGGCCATGCCTGGCACAGCCCGCCGGTACAAATTACCGTCCTACAATAAAGCCCACCCCTCCTTACAAGCCCTTCAATGAGAAGGAATCCCACCACGAGCCAAGGGGAAAAGCCCTCCTTCTCCATTAGGACAAATAAAAACGACAATTACGAGATTCGCCCCCTACACTATCTACGCATCGCCCCTTGGCCCTTGATCATTGTCCTTTTTCCCTTGCCTGTTGCCAGCCCTGCCTCGGTGCACATAAAACTCGCCAGGTGCCAAGACGATCGGTCGCGCCCGACTGCCCGCGCGGCCCAGAGCAGCCACAAAACGCGCTGGGTCAACCGTATTCTCCGCCACCAACCCCCAATGCATGGGGATAGCCACCACTGCTCCAACTTCATCAGTTAGTTGCGCTGCCTCCTCCGCACTCATGTTCCCATATTGCCCGTTGATACAGGCTAGGATGATCTGCGGCTGCAACGCCTGCACATTCCGCAAATCAGAGTGATAGAGCGTATCGCCAGTATGATAGACGGTTATCCCCTCCCAATCCAGGACATAGCCAACGGCATCCGGTGTCTCTCCACCAGCCGGAGAAACGTGATGGGCAAAGGCTGCCGTGACTCGTACTCCATGGAGAACACGGCTCTCGCCCCGGTTGATTTCCACGATCCGTTCATTAGGTATCCCCCACTCCCGCATCGCGGAAACGCAACGCGTCGGCCCTGCAAACACTGCATGGCTTGTTGCTGCCAAAGCGGGAATCGTCTCCGGATCCAAGTGGTCATCGTGAGCGTGGGTCACCAGCACCAAGTCCGGTTTCACCTCATCAGGAGCAAAAGGTATCGGAGAGAGGGGCAATCGTTTCCAAGAATAGAAGTGATCCAGGCAATCCGAGAGATAAGGGTCAATAAAGATAATCTTGTCTGCTGCCGTTTTAAACGCAAACCCAGCTCCTCCTAACCAGAAAATCGCTACATCTCCAGGTCCAACACGGATCTCCTGAATATACATTGCCAGATTGTTCATCGCTTTCGCCCTCCAGGATGTCTTTATCCCACACTATTGCCTTGCAGTGCAACAACTACCTGCGATTCTCTCCCCAAGTATAGCATAAAATCCCTGTTTGTCTAACCGCTGCGCTCATTTGTCAGATGCGGCGTTTTGTGTTATAATATCATTGCTTGGATCGCTTCGCGACCGAGACAACCGGGATAGAACGTCGTCGTTCTTCCCATTTGGAGGCTAAATTGATTCGGGCTGAAGAGCCCCTGATACGAGTTGAGGGCCTGCACTACACTTATCAGGCTGGGACCCCGAAACCTATCCCTGCTCTGCGAGGTATTGACCTCACCGTTCAAGCCGGGGAGTATGTAGCAGTAATTGGCGCCAACGGCTCCGGCAAATCTACCCTGCTTCGTCATTTCAATGCCCTCCTTTTGCCTACCGCGGGCAATGTTTGGGTAACCAAGTGGAATACACGTGATACCGTTCATCTCCGCGACATCCGCAGTACTGTGACGATGGTTTTCCAAGTCCCCGATGATCAAATTGTCGCCAGCGTCGTGGAAGAGGATGTCGCTTTTGGCCCTGAAAACTTGGGCGTTCCCGAAGATGAGTTGCACCAGCGCGTAGACTGGGCTTTGGCAGCAGTTGGGTTAACCGAATTGCGCCATCGCGCTTCACGCCTTCTTTCAAGTGGACAGAAACAACGGTTAGCCATCGCTGCAGCTCTAGCCATGCAACCCCGCTGTCTCGTCCTCGACGAAGCCACTGCCATGCTTGACCCAGCGGGACAAACCCAGGTTCGGAAAATCCTCCATCAACTGCATCAGGACGGCATGACCATCATTTCTGCCACTCACAACATGGCAGAAGCAGTTCAAGCTCAGCGTGTGGTCGTCCTCTCAGAGGGACGCATCGCGATACAGGGTGATCCCCGTTTCGTCTTCGCTCAGGAAGAGACGCTGCATGCCCTGCAACTGGATGTCCCTTACCCAACCCGTATGGCACGTATGCTCGCGACTGTCATCAGGGATTTCCCCACCGACGTGTTAACGGTAACGGAATTAGCGGAGGCCATATCCATGCATCTCGGGCAGCCGCTTGAACTACGACCTAAGCCAACCACAGGAGTCAGATAATGAACTCGCCGGCAATCCCCCTCATTGACATACGTGGTTTGACTCACAGCTATTTGCCAGGCACGCCTCTGGAAACCAAATCGCTATGCGGCATTGACCTGCAAGTGCACGCAGGTGAAACAGTAGGCATCATAGGTCCCACGGGTTCGGGGAAATCCACACTCCTGCAACATATGAACGGCTTGCTGCAGCCGCAACAAGGAGAAGTCCACGTTAACGGCTTATCCCTTGCCGATCCCAGTGTAGATATGCGCCTCATTCGGCAACGCGTTGGCCTGGTGTTTCAGAACCCCGAAGACCAACTGTTCGAGCGCTATGCAGGGGACGACGTTGCCTATGGACCCCGCAACTTGGGACTACCCGCAGACCAGGTCCGCGAGCGGGTGCGCCTGGCAATGGAAATGGTCGGCTTGCCCTTTGCGTACAAAGATAGGTTGATCGCAGAACTCAGTCATGGACAAAAGAGACGATTGGCTTTGGCTGGCGTGCTAGCCCTTGAGCCTCAAGTACTGCTGTTGGACGAGCCGACAGCGGGGCTTGACCCACAAGGACGCCGTGAATTACTCCAAGTGCTGCGCCAATGGCGTGCAAAAGCGGGCAGAGCCATGGTTTTGGCTTCTCATAACATGGAAGACATTGCTGAACTGGCTACGCGTGTTTATGTGCTCGTAGCGGGCCGCATCGCGTTTCACGGCTCTCCAAGGGATCTGTTCGCGCACTACGAGATGCTTGTACAGCATAGCCTAGCCGTGCCTGCTGCTACAGAAGTCATGCACGCGCTGCGCCAATACGGTTACCCGGTCCCAACGGATGTGCTCAGCATGGAAGAAGCCGTAAATGAAATCAAAGGGTTGCTCCATGTCCAGACGAACTGAGTTTGAATTCCTGGGACGCGTAACGATTGGGCAATACCTGCCTACCGGTTCGGCACTGCACCGGTTGGACCCGCGCACCAAATTGCTCGTGTGTTTGCTACTGATTGCAGTAGTTGTTGCCAGCCAAAGTTTGCTAGGGATCATGCTGCTACTGGGGGCTGTGCTCATTGGCTTGGCGTTAGCGCGCATCCCGCTGTCCTTTGCTTTGTCTGGCTTGCGTGCCATGCTTCCCTATCTGTTGCTCTTGGCACTGCTGCAGACCTTCGCCATTCCACAGTATGCTGCCAATGCTACCGTGCTGTGGCGTTGGGCTATGCTTACTATCACTGATCGGAGCATTTTGGCTGGGATCCTGTTGATAGCTCGCTTCTCCGTCATGGTGTTAGGCTTGAGCCTGTTCTCATTTTCAACCACCACTACTGAGCTTACCCATGGCATTGAGCACCTCCTACGCCCCTGGCAAAAACTTGGCTTGCCAGCACACGAACTCGCTCTCACAGTCAACATCGCCCTGCGCTTTGTGCCCATTATCGCGGAGGAAGCGGAGCGACTGATGAAAGCGCAAGCTTCGCGCGGCGCAGATTTCGGCCAAGGACGAAATTTCATCCAGCGCACGCGCAAACTGCTCCCTCTGCTGGTGCCACTATTCTTGGTGAGTCTGCACCGAGCAGACAACCTTATCGAAGCTATGGAAGCCCGCTGCTACCTCGGAGGCAAGGGCCGCACCCATTTGATCCATCTGCAAGCCCATGCGGCGGATTACCTCGCTCTAGCCGCTGCTTTCGCACTGATGGCACTTGTTATTGGGCTGAGTACAGCAAACGCTGACCAGTTGCTATGGCGTTTGCTTTCTACATATCTCTAACCAAATTATGGAACAAAAGGAGGGAATCAAACATGAGTACCACCACTCGCAAAATCGTTATCGCTGGCGTAATGGGCGCCATCTCTATCTTTCTGGGTGCCTCGCACCTAGGGTTCATCCCCTGGCTTGCCGGCGCTGCTCTGACTATCATGCACGTGCCGGTGATCATTGGCGCAGTGTTAGAGGGGCCAGTAGTCGGGCTAGCCATTGGACTGATTTTTGGAGCATTTAGCCTCCTGCAAGCTGCCATTGCCCCCACTGGACCTGCGGACGTCTGGTTCACGAACCCCCTAGTGTCCATCGTCCCACGATTGTTCATCGGTCCCATGGCATGGTTGGCTTACAAGGCACTCAAAACCACCAATGAGGCGCTTTCTCTGGCCATTTCTGGGGTGGTCGGCAGCCTCACCAACACCATTTTGGTGCTAGGTGTGCTTGGACTGTATCGCTTCCTGCCCTGGGCCCTCATTGGCACTATTGCGGTAACCAATGGCTTGCCTGAAGCCGTCGTCGCGGCGATCATCACCCTAGCAGTCGTTGCGGCTTGGAAACGCCTCGAGAGCGGACGCCGTAGTTCTACTATATAAAGGAAGCACTTGGTGGTATCGCACAACACCAGTATAATGACGCCGAAGAAGAAAGGGAAAAGGCACATGCTGCTCTGTGTTGACATCGGCAACACCAATATAGTCCTGGGTTTGTGGGACAAAAACCAATGGCTTGCCCAGTGGCGCATCCGCACCATCCGCGACCAAATGCCCGATGAGTACGCCGTCCTGCTCAAAGCCCTGCTGCGCGACAGGGGCTACGACTTCCCAGACATCACCCGCGTCGTGGTGGCGAGCGTCGTCCCCCCGCTCACCGTCGTCTTCAATGAACTATTCCGACGCTACCTAAGCACGGAACCGCTCGTCGTAGGGCCCGGTGTGCGCACCGGCTTGCGCATCCGCATTGACAACCCACCTGAACTCGGCGCTGACCTGGTAGCCGACGCCGTAGCCGCCTACCACCGCTTCCGCACCGCCTGCATTGTCGTGGACTTTGGCACTGCTACCACTTTCAGCGCTGTGTCCAAAGAGGGCGACTTCCTAGGCGTTGCCATTGCCCTGGGTTTGGGCGTTGCTGCAGAAGCGCTCGCCGCTCACACCGCCCAATTGCCGCGCGTCGCCCTCGTCCCACCCCCCGCAGCCATTGGCAAGAACACCGTCCATTCCATGCAGTCAGGGCTGATCTTCGGATACGTGGGGCTGGTGAAAGAGTTATTGCACCGTATCCGCGCTGAACTGGGCGGACAGGCACAGGTGATCGCCACTGGCGGCTTGAGCAGCGTCCTGGCTCCGCTCATCCGTGAAATTGACGCCGTAGACCCTTGGCTCACCCTGGATGGCTTGCGCATCATCAGCGAACTCAACGAGCCCTGAGCATAGCACAGCCACCTGCAGGATACCGGGGAACAAATTGCGGGAACTATCTGGCTGGCTCCTTCGTCTTTCGTTTTAGATGAGGGTGCCCAATAGCTTTGTAGTGAGCGCTAAAGTGCGCACAGGTTCGTAGTGAGCGCTTTGCGCTCATAGCGCACTAGAGTGTGCACTACAAACAGGTTCGTAGTGAGCGCTTCAGCGCTCATGGCTCGCTTACTTTCATTCGGGAGGAAAACGTATGCGCCGATATATCCTGCTTCTCTTTGTCCTGCTTTCGCTGGGAACCCTGCTCACCGCCTGTGGTGCGCCCCAGCCTACACCCACCCCTGCTCCGACCTTCACGCCGTTGCCCCCGCAACCTCCCAAAGTCATCGCGCGCTCGCCGGAGCGGGGTCAGGAACACGACGTCAAAGCACCCATTGTCCTCACCTTCGACCAGCCCATGGACCCAGCCTCGGTGGAAAAAGCCTTTCGCATTACGCCACAGGTAAGCGGGACCTTCAAATGGGAAGGTACCAGGCTTTTCTTCACGCCCGCTGCGGAAGGCTTTGCCCGCGCTACCTCCTATCGTGTGACCTTGGAACCCACCGCGCGCAGTGCCGCTGGATTGCCCCTAGCCGATGCTTTCAGTTTCAAATTCAGCACCGTAGGCTACCTGGAAGTGGCAACGGTCCAGCCTGCTCCCGGTACAACGGGCGTGGCACCCGATGCGACCATTACCGTGATGTTCAACCGCCCGGTCGTGCCTCTGAGCGACATCCAGTCCCAAACCGGCTTTGCCCTGCGCCAACCGCTGCGCTTTGCCCCACCCATCAGCGGCGAGGGCAAATGGCTGAACACCTCCATCTACACTTTCCAGGCATCGCCAGGCTTTCTCCCAGGTACTACTTTTCAAGTGACGGTAGACCCAGACCGCCTGGCAGACCTCACCGAGGCTGTGATGCCTGAACCGTACACCTGGGAATTTACCACCGCCTTGCCCGAGGTATCCGCAGTGACCACCAGCGATCCAGAGGAATACATTGGCCTCTCCCCGACCATCAGCATCACTTTCAATATGCTCATGGATCACCCCTCGGTAGAGCAACGCTTTGCCCTGCAGCCAGCGAGTGGTGGGGCTTCTATCCCAGGCACCTTCACCTGGGACGGCAAGACGGTAGGCTTTACTCCCTCCACCCCGCTCCAGTTGGACACTGGATATGTCGTCGCTATCGCACCAGGCGCTCGTGCCAGTATCGGTGGTGAGGGCATGGCGCATGCCTTTGAATGGCGCTTTCGCACCATCCCCGCCCCGCGCATTGTGCGCACTTCGCCAGCCAACGGCGCCAAAGACGTCGAGCCCTACACCAGCCTGGAAGTAACTTTCAGCAGCCCCATCAACCGCGACTCGCTGCTGCCTAACCTGACCATTTTGCCCAAACCAACTGAGGTCTATACCTCCTGGTGGAATGCTGATACCCAACTGCACCTCTCCTTCGGCGCCAAGCCATCCACAACCTATACCATCACTTTTGGCGCAGACCTGGAAGGGCGCTATGGGCACAAACTGGGGCAGTCTTATCGCATCACCTTCACCACCAAAGCCCTGCCCCCTGCGGTTTATTTCCCCATGGACCGTGTCGGCACCTACAATGCCTATACCACCACCGCCATCTATGTGCAACATGTCAATATATCCGAACTAGACCTGGCTTTGTACCGCTTGGACAGGGCTGACTTTATCCTCCTGAACAGCGGCGAATGGTGGAATCGCTGGGAGAAATATGCACCCAAGCCGGCAAACCTCATCCGCAAGTGGACGAAGAAGGTCGAGTCCGAACTCAACACCTATCAGGCAACGGTTGTCCCGCTCGCTGCCGATGGGGAGAGCCCGCTTTTGCCCGGATTCTACTATTTGGAAGTGCACGCCCCAGGCGTGCGCGAGCCAGCGCGCCACATGCTCGTTGTCTCCTACGCCAATGTCTTGCTCAAAGTAACGATGAAGGAAGCCTTGGTCTGGGTAACTGACTTGGACAGCGGCAAGCCTGTGTCCGGCTTGGATGTCGCGGTCTTCGGGCCTGAGGGGCAGGTCCTCGCTTCGGGCCGCACAGACAAGGATGGCGTCCTGTTCTCTGCGCTCACGCTGGACAAACCCATTGAACCCTGGAAACCCATCTTAGCCATCGTTGGCCCCGACGAAGCCCCCGCAGCCGTTTCCACCGATTGGTCAAGAGGCATCTCACCCTGGCAATTCAACATCCCTACCGAAGAGTACCTGGAGCCCTATCATGCCTACTTCTACACTGACCGCTCCATCTATCGTCCGGGCCAGACTGTCTACTTTAAGGGCATCGTGCGCCGCGATGACGATGGCCGCTATAGCCTGCCCACAGACGTCAAGAGCATTTCCGTGGTCGTGTACGACGACGAAGGCAAAGAAATCTACCGTTCCGACCACACGCTGAACGACATGGGCACGCTGCACGGCGAATTCAAACTCGGCGACGAAGCCAGCCTGGGTTACTACTACCTCAACGCGCAACTGGGAGAGCAAACCTTTGGCACCAATTTCCAAGTAGCCGAGTACCGCAAGCCTGAGTTCGTCGTTACCGTAACGCCCGATAGAGACGAGTATGTGCAGGGCGACCAAATCACGGTGGACATCGCCGCCAGCTATTACTTCGGAGGTCCCGTCGCCAATGCCAAGGTCACCTGGCGGTTGATGAGCCAGGATTACTACTTCAACTGGACGGGCAAGGAGCGCTATGACTTTACCGATGCCGACTACGAGTCCCGTGGAAAGCAGACCTTCTACGGCGAACTGCTCAGCGAAGGCAAGGGTATTACGAATAGCGACGGCCACCTCATCCTCAAGATCCCTGCGGATATCGCCACGCGCAAGAACAGCCAAGTCTTCACCATCGAAGCCTCGGTTACCGATCCGAGCAACCAGGAAGTCAGTGGCCGCAACAGCGCCATCGTGCACAAGGGCTTCTTCTACATCGGCTTGGCGCCACTGGAATACATTGGCTCTGTTGGCCGTGAAAGCAAAATCAAAGCGATCACCGTGAACCCCAAGAGCGAACCGGTGGCCAATGTCCCGCTCACCGTGGTCTTCCTCGAACAGAAATGGTACAACGTGCAGACCCAAGCGGCAGATGGCCGCTTCTATTGGGAATGGAAGCTGGAGGAAACGCCCGTTTACACGACAACCGCGACCACAGATGCGGCAGGCACCGCCATTATTTCCTTCACACCGGAGAAAGGCGGCGCCTACCGCGTGCGCGCCTTTGCCCGTGACCAGCGCGAGAACGAAATCCGCGCTTCCACGTATATCTGGATCAGCAGCAGCACCTTTATCCCCTGGCGGCAGGAGAACAACGACCGCATCGAACTGGTTACCGACAAGAAATCCTATCGCCCAGGCGAGACGGCGCGCATCCTCATCCCTTCGCCCTTCCAGGGCAAGGTCCAAGCCCTGCTGACCGTCGAACGCGGGCACATCCTCAGCCATCGCCTGCTCACACTCAGCAGCAATAGCGAGCAGGTGGAGGTGCCTATCCTGTCCGAGTACGCTCCCAACGCCTATATCTCGGTGGTCATTGTCAAAGGCGTGGATGCCACCAATCCCGTGCCATCCTACCGCGTTGGTTATGTAAATCTAGACATCTCCACCGAAGAGAAAGAACTGAAGGTGCAGATTGTGCCCGACAAAAAGACGCCTTACCAACCCGCATCGAAGGCGACCTTTGAGGTTCTGGCTACGGATTACCGCGGGCGCGGCGTGGAAGCAGAACTGTCCCTGCAATTGGTGGACCTGTCCGTCCTCGCCCTCACCGACAGCAGGCAGGGCACAATGCTGGACAGCTTTTACCGCAAGCGCGGCTTAGGCGTGCGCACCGGCAGCACCCTCGCCATCTCCGTAGACCGCTACCGCCAACAGACGCAACCGCCCACCGGTAAGGGCGGCAGTGGCAGGGAAGCAGTCCTTGAGGATGCCATCCGCAAGCGCTTCCTTGATACAGCCTACTGGAACGCCGAGATCCGCACCGATGCCCAGGGCCGCGCCAAAGTAACGGTAGACCTGCCCGACAACCTCACCACCTGGCGCGCCACCGCCAAAGCCGTTACTGCTGATACGCTCGTGGGCGATGGCAATATGGATATCGTCACCAGCAAAGACCTGCTCGTGCGCTCAGTCGCCCCGCGCTTCTTCGTCCTTGGCGACCAGGCTCAACTGGGCGCCGTGGTGCACAACAACACCGATCAGGCATTGGTTGTGGACGCCTCCCTAGAGGGCGAAGGCGTGGCTATCGAAAATGCCTCGCAGCGCATCCAGGTACCGGCGCATGCCATCCAAAGCCTTACCTGGCCAGTGCGGGTAACCGGCAGTAAGTCTGTTGTGCTCACCTGGCGCGTGGTCAGCGGCGGCTTGAGCGATGCCCTGCAATTGACCCTGCCTGTCTACCACTATAGCACTCCCGAAGTCGTCGCTACGGCTGGCCAAGTGCCCAGCGGAGAAGCCCGCGTGGAAACGGTGCTCCTGCCAGAGCGTCTAGACCCAAGCCAGGGCGAACTGACGATACAACTTGACCCATCCCTGGCAGCTGGCATGCGCGACGGCCTCACCTACCTGGAGACATATCCCTACGACTGCATCGAGCAGACGGTCAGCCGCTTCCTGCCCAATGTCATCACTTACCGCGCCTTGAAAAAACTGGGCATGACCAATGCCGAACTGGAAGCCAAACTGCCACAATATGTCAGCCTTGGCTTGCAGCGCATCTACGCCTTGCAACATTATGACGGCGGGTGGGGCTGGTGGCTAGCCGATGACAGCAATCCCTTCATCTCTGCCTATGTCCTCTTGGGCATGAACGAAGCCGCCCGCGCTGGCTTTGCCGTGGACAGCCAAGTGATGGATCGTGCCGCCAAGTACCTGCTAGGCACCTTGGATTCTGCCCAGACCGAGCGCCAATATGGCCCCAATACACGTGCCTTTGTCCTCTATGTCCTGGCGGAATACGGCCAAGGCGATCTAGGCCGCACCATCGCCCTCTTCGATAAGCGGGCAACCTTAGCCAATTATGGCAAAGCCTACCTGCTCATGGCACTGCGTCTCTTGGAGCCAAAGGAGGAAAGCCGCGTCAAGACCTTGCTCAGCGAACTGACCAATGCTGCTATCCTGAGCGCCACCGGGGCGCACTGGGAGGAAGAGCAGGTAGACCACTGGACGATGAACACCGATACGCGCACCACTGCCATCGTGCTGGAAGCACTGCTGCGCGCTGACCCCGCCAACGCCCTCATCCCGAACATAGTGCGCTGGCTGATGGCGGTGCGCCGAGAGGGCCATTGGGAGACCACGCAAGAAACCGCCTGGGCTATCATGGCTCTGACCGACTTTATGGCAACCACCGGCGAACTGCAAGCCGACTACGACTACCAGGTCGTTGTGAACGGCAAGCGGCTTGGCCAAGGCACGGTCACTGCCCAAGATGTGGGCCAGACGCGCAAGTTGCTCGTGGCGGTGCGAGACCTGCTGCGCGAGGAGAGCAACCGCATTGTGCTGGAGAGGGCAGCACGCGCGCCCCAGACTGGGAAAGGGCAACTGTACTACTCCCTCTACCTGCGCTACTTCTTGCCCGTGGAGGATGTAAAAGCGCTCAACCGCGGCGTCATCGTCTCCCGGCAGTACACGCTCCTGGACAAGCCGGATCAGCCCATCACCGCTGCCAAGGTTGGCGACGTCATCCGCGTCAAACTGACCATCATCGCTCCCAACAACCTGCACTATTTGGTCGTAGAAGACCCCCTGCCCGCTGGCTGCGAAGCGCTGGACATCAGTCTAAAGACCACCAGCGCTGTTTACCAAATGCCAACCCTCAAAGGTGAAGAGGAAGGCTGGTGGCACCCCTACTGGTGGTACTTCACCGAGAGCGAACTGCGCGATGAAAAGGTGGCCCTCTTCGCCACCTACCTGGATAAGGGCACTTACGAGTATACCTATCTCATCCGCGCCAGCATTCCCGGCCGCTTCTTGACCATGCCTGCCTTTGCCTACGAAATGTACTTCCCGGAGGTCTTTGGCCGCAGCGATGGCCTCGTATTCACCATAGAATAGGCTGACTCACAGAAACCAGGTTTCTCTCCAGAACCTGGTTTCTGTGTATGCACAAGACAATGGTACAGTGGGGAGTCTCCCAGAATGACTGCTCAGTCGGCTTCAGCCGACTTGCCCGTTTCAGCCAGGGAATTGATTCCCTGGCGACATCTACGCCTGGGCTCCCATTCCCGGGCGAGGTGGTTTCCTGTGTCACCCTGAGGCGAAGCCGAAGGGCCTGCCCTGAGTACAACGAAGGGGTCTCATGGAACTGGAGGGAGATTCTTCGCCGCTACGCGGCTCAGAATGACAATGGGAAAGCAGGCGGTCTCACGCTTCGCGTGGAAGCACGCCGGAGATGAAAATCCCCGGCTGAAGGTGTAAGCGCCCTGAGGGGGGCTGCAACCAATGTAGGGGCGAATCTCGTATTCGCCCTGTGCTTGGCGGACCATAGTCCACTGCAAGCATAGCCATTAACGAATGCCAATGCCTGCCACAGAGTGATTCGTTTATTCGTTTTCCATTCGTTGATGGCTCTTGGGGCGAATCCTAGGACTCGCCCCTACAACGTGAAACGTTCGAATTGACACCTTTACCCATTTGCGCTACCATTATCCATGATAAGGCAGACTGACCAACAATTACAGGAAAATAGCACGAGCCGATAAGCAACTTTGAGAGGCACAGATGAAAATGGAAATGATCCAAGAACAATATATAGTTGATACAAAGGGGAAAAAACTAGGCGTGATTCTTTCTTTCGCTAGATACAAGCGATTGATGGAAGACCTGCATGATTTGGCGAAAGTAGCCGAGCGACGGAACGAGCAACCAGTCAGCCTGGAAGAAATGAAACGATACGTTCGACATCGGCGCGAGGTGTACCGTATGCTCTGAGAAAATTGGCATCCTAGCTAGAAAGGACAGGAAACATGGATATCATCCATCCATCCAATGTACTTATCCGCCTAGTTTTGGCCATAGCAATTCTTGCCATCCTCTTCACACCCACTGCCTCCGCCCAGACCTCCGCGCACATCGTTGCCCAACTGGGTGGCGCCAGCTACGCCATCGCCGCCACGGATATGTTGCTGTGCGCGGGTGTAGGCCCTAACTTGACCCTCTTCTCCCCATCAACCCCAACGCTGACCCCGCTGGGGAACCTGTACCTTGGCGGCATCGTGCGTGGCATTGCGGTTGTAGGGGATTACGCCTACGTAGCCGCCAGCGCCCAGGGCTTGCGCATCGTGTCCCTGACAAACCCTGCCGCACCGGCTCTCATCAGCGGCCGAGAAGAGCTTGGATCAGCCCAATCCATAGCAGTCGCCAACGGCTATGCCTACGTCGGCGATGACAATGGCAATATCTATGTGCTGGACATCCATGACCCGACCAACCCCATCTTGCTGGGCTCTGTCTCCACTCCTGGCCAGGCACTTGACATCGAGATCGTGGATGATTACGCCTACGTCGCCGACGGGCGAAGCGGCCTCTACATCCTCTCGCTCGCCGACCCCGCCCATCCACAGCAAACCACTGTCTATACACAGACAGCCGAAGCCCTGGATGTGGCCATCGCTCCGCCATTTGCCTACCTCGCTGCCGGCGAAGAGGGCCTCCAAATCCTCTCCTTGGCTGACCCTGCTCAGCCCACCTTGCTCGGTGCAACGCCCATCTCCATGGGTATTGCCAGTGGAGTAGCCATCGCACCATTTGACTCAGCCATAGGTCCCACCCATGTTTACTTGGCAGCGCAAGAGGGCGGGCTGCGCGTTATTTCGGTGAGCACGTCAGGTGCTCCAGAGGAAATCGCGGCTTGCCCCACCCCAGGCTTGGCCACCGCCCTTGCCATCCACGGCAATCGAGTCTTCCTAGCTGACGGTGCCGGCGGCGTACACACCATGGATGTCGCCAACCCCCTCCAACCTACGCTTGCGAACACCTATTCCCTCCTAAGCGATGCCTGCGATGTCGCCCTCTATAACCGCTATGTTTTTGTTGCCAACGGGGCAGGAGGAGTACATGCCCTTTCCTATGCCAATGGCCAGCTCGCCCTATTGGATACATGGGATACCCCTGGCTATGCCGTCAGCCTGGCGCTGTCTTATCCCTACCTCTACGTAGCGGATGAAGAGGGTGGGTTGCGTATCCTCTCTATCTCCGAACCCACCCAATTGCTTGAGGTGGGAGCCATCACCGGTCCCGGGATGGCGAGCGGCGTAGCCCTGCAGAATCACTATGCTTTTGTCGCTGCCGGTGAGGAAGGCGGCTTGTGGATCGCTTCCGTGTATAACCCGGCTGCCCCTTCGCTTGTCAACACCGTCTCCACACCCGGACAGGCAGTGGATGTGGCAGTAGCGGGCGAGTATGCCTATGTGGCAGATGGCGAATGGGGCTTGCGCGTCATCTATGTCGCCGACCCCACCGCCGCCCATGAAATCGGCGAACATTTTGACCCCCCGGGCTACGCCTCTGGCATCGCCCTCCAATCAAGTTATGCCTACCTTGCATCTGGTGAGGAGGACTTGTTCTCTATCCAGATTTCCAATCCCCTGCGGCCAGACATCGTGGGAGCGATTACTTTGCCCGGAAACGCTCTGAACCTCACCATCAACGGTAATTACGCCTATATCGCCTCGGGAAAAGCGGGCTTGCAAATCGTTTCCACCCAGGATCCCACCCTGCCACCCGAAGCCCTGCTCCTCTCCGTACCTTTGCCCGGCATGGCGAGCAACGTGGCGATGGATGCCGTGCGTCATCTGGCTTTTGTCGCCGCCCGGGATGGCGGCCTGGTCGTAGTAAGGCTGGATTTGCCCATGCGCCTCTATCTGCCTATAATATGGAAAGGTCCCTTCTGAACCCGAACTGAGCGCGACAATCCAATCCAATTCCTGGCCACGTTGGCCACAGTTATAGTGAACTTATGAAGGACAACAACCACGGATTTCATCAATACTCGCCCTTCCACCGCTTGGGCAGCACCCCACCGAGGCGCACTGTCGTCATCTTGCTATTGCTGATAGGCACGTACCTGCTCATCCCCCGCCTGGCAGGCCTGGCTGAGACCCTAGAGTTAATCCCGCGGGCGAATGCACCGTACCTCTTGGCTGCCCTCGCCTTGCAAATTGTCAGCGTGCTGGCTGGCGCTTACCTCGTGCATCAGATGTTGCCCGCCTTTGGCACTGCGATGGATTTTGTGCGCGTCCTGCACGTGACCCAGGCATCGAGCTTTGCCAGCCTGTTCATCCCTTCGGCAGGACTGAGCAGCCTGGCGGTACGCACCCGTTACCTCGGTGAAAATGGCTGTAGCGTAGAGGGAACATTCTTCATTTTTGCCCTTGAAACGCTGGGGCAGGGCATCGCCATCTCGCTATGGGTGGCGTTGGCTCTATTTCAAGTGGCACTGAAAGGCGCAGATGCGCCATGGTGGATCGCCCTGCTGATGACCAGCGTCATGCTAGTAGGCATCGCTGCCCTAGCCATCCTACTGGCTCGCCCGCATAAGGGCGACTGGCGCTATCGCTTGCTCGCCCGCCTGAACGAGCTGCTCTCCCGCCGGGGACACTTCCCATTCCCATCCCCCGCATTGGAACAACGCCTAGGGGCTTTGCGCCAGGGTGCCCTGACGCTGAACGCCCAGCGGCGCTGGCATCTATTATTGGGCTGCATGGCACGAGCCCTGATGGACATGCTGTGCCTGCAAATGACACTCCTGGCTTTCGGACAACATCTATCCCTCCCCATCACCATCGTCAGTTATGGGCTTTCCGCTATCTTGGGCTTTCTCTCTACCTCGCCCGGTGGCTTGCTCGTCACAGAGGGCTCCTTGTCCGCCATCCTAGCCAACCGCGGGGTAGCACTTCCCGTGGCAGTCGCCGCAACGCTCACCTACCGCCTGATTGCCTTCTGGCTGCCCCGCCTGACCGGCCTCATCAGTTGGTACATCCTCCAGCGACAGAGCACTCGCCCGCTGTGGTAACTGAACTCATGTATCAGATGAAAAATTTCCCCCTCTATTTTTGACCCTGAAGCGGGATGGATTAGACCTGACAGGCCTTGAAGACCTGTCAGGTCTGTGTAAGATCCCTGGAGCGTAGACGGCGTCGTTTGCCCTTGAGCCTGCCAGGGATTGAAATCCCTGGCTGAAACAGTAAGCCCCTGAAGGGGGCTGCTGCCAATCACCAGTCGGCTTTAGCCGACTTGCGCGTTTCAGCCAGGGAATTGATTCCCTGGCGACATCTGCGCCTAAGCATGGGAGCCCAGGTGAGGTGGTCTCCTGTGTCACCCTGAGGCGAAGCCGAAGGGCCCTGCCCTGAGTACAACGAAGGGGTCTCATGGAACCGAGGGAGATTCTTCGCCGCTACGCGGCTCAGAATGACAATGGGAGAGCAGGTGCTCTCACGTTTGGCGTAGACGGCGGGTGGTCCACCTGGAGCAATCTCACGCTCGGCGTGGACCACAGTCCACGCTGGGTATAAGATAGCCCCATCTACTTGAGGAGCGAATCCGTTCCATCCGTTCCCCAAATCTGCTGACAGTGATTGTTCTTGTCCAGACTTGGCTGCTTTTCATCCGCCTGAGGCCATGCAAGGCATTTCTTGCCCCGAGGTTGAACTACACCCTCACCCTAACATTTTGACACATCTCTCAACCCGCGTAAAATCTCATCACAAAACCTTGTACTAGGATAAGAGAATTCATGGACTGGAAAATCTTCACTACCACATTCATCGCCTTACTCATTGCCGAACTGGGGGACAAAACCCAACTGGCTGTACTTACCCTGACCTGCAAATATCAGCGCCCGTTGCCCGTCTTCTTAGGTGCTAGTATCGCTTTGGCGAGCGTGACCTTGCTCGGTGTGCTAGGCGGTGAAATAGCTGTGCGCCTAGTGTCCACCCAGATCCTGCGTAAAGTGGCCGCTGTGCTGTTCCTCGTCATCGGTGCGCTGATGTGGTTCGAAATCCTGTGATGCGATACGAACCTGAACGCCACCATCGCCAATCGATCCGCCTGAAGGGATATGACTATCGCCAGGTAGGGGCCTATTTCATCACCATTTGCACACAAGAAAAGGCTTGCCTCTTCGGCGAGGTGGTGAATGGGGAAATGAAATTGAACGATGCTGGCCGGATCGTGGAACATTGTTGGCTAGAAATTCCACACCATTTCCCGCACGCGGCATTGGACGCGTTTGTGGTCATGCCCAACCACGTGCATGGCATCATTTGGATCGTTGTAGACATCCGGAACACATCGCCCTCACAACCAACCCTACAATCCCCAGCCATGCGATCACCATCCAAGACCATTGGTTCCATTGTTCGTGGGTTCAAAATCGGTGTAACCAAATGGTTCCGACAAAATACAGATATTTACACCGTCTGGCAACGCAATTATTACGAACACATTATCCGCAACGACAAATCGTTAACCCGTATCCGCGAATACATTGCCAACAATCCCCAGCGCTGGGAATCCGATCGCGAAAACCCGTTGGCTACGCCAAAATAACGTAGGGGCAAATAATCATGCGCCCCTACGTTGCGGCCCATCGGGCGAATGGTTTTCGGGCGAATAATCATGCGCCCCTACGTTGCGGCCCATCGGGCGATTGGTTTTCGGGCGAATAATCATGCGCCCCTACGTTGCGGCCATCGGGCGAATGGTTTTCGGGCGAATAATCATGCGCCCCTACGTTGCGGCCACCGGGCGATTGGTTATTCGGGCGAATAATCATTCGCCCCTACGTTGCGGCTATCGCATCCGCCTCACGTGCCACGCGGATGCCCTCCTGCTCATCTACCAGGGTCAGCAAAAACCCGCCCACGACGAAGAAAATAATCAGCGAAATAATGCTCAAGCGGCTAGTTCCGGTAATCTGCCCCACCAGCGCAAACACCGCCGGCCCGACAATCCCCGCGAATTTGCTGCTCACGTCGTAAAAGCCGTAGAACTCGGCGCTCTTCGCTTTGGGCACCATCAGCCCGAAAAGCGAACGGCTCAGCGCCTGGCTGCCGCCTTGTACCAGCCCCACCATCCCCGCCAGCACCCAGAATTGCCAGGCACTGGTCATGAAATAGCCGGCGATAGAAATCAGCGTATACACCCCCAGCGCCAGGTAGATAGACCGCTTGGTGCCGATGAAACGGGGCAGTTTGCCAAACAGCAGCGAAAAGGGGATGCCCACGAATTGCGTCAGCAGCAGCGCACCAATCAGGCTTGCCTGGCCAATGCCGATCTCCGTGCCATAGATCGTGGCCATCTTGATAATCGTGCCGATGCCATCGTTGTACAGCCAGAAGGCGATGATGAACTTGGTCAATTCCTTATAGCGGCGGATGTCGCGAAAGGTACTGCCCAGGCGTTGAAAAGCCGCGCGGAACGGGTTCACCCGTGGCCCACTCGCTTCCCGCACCGGTGGTTCCGGCACAATGCGCAGGATAGGGATGGAAAATACCGCCCACCAGATACCCACACTGAGGAAAGAAAGCCGCGAAGCCATTTCCTGGCTGGGCAAGCCCAGTTTGTCCCAGAACAGGATCATGACAATGTTGATCGCTAGCAAGATGCCACCACCCAGATAACCCATGGCATAGCCCTTGCTCGAAACATAGTCTATGTCTTCTGGACGAGCGATATGGGGCAATAGGGAATCATAGAAGACAGTAGACCCGCTGAAGCCCAGCTCGCCCAGGATGTACAGCACAGAAGCCAGCAGCCAGTCTCCCCTGCTCACAAACACCAACAACGAAGTGAAAAAGATGCCAAACAGGGCAAATATCGCGAGAAAGCGCTTCTTGGCGCCCAGGTAATCAGCAGCGGCTCCTAGAACAGGCGCCAACACCGCACCGATCAACAGCGCAATGGAAGAAGTATATCCCCAATACACCGTAGCAAGGTTGCCAGGCAAATCTGCACCAGCGACCGCGCCATAGAAGGTAGGCAGCACCGCCGCCATGATTGTCGTGGCAAAAGCCGAGTTCGCCCAGTCATACATGCACCAGGCATTGATGATCCGCTGGTATGCCTTGTCCTGCATCCACATGCCACCTTTCTGTCCAAGAAAAAATTGACCTCCGAGGTCACTAGGGCAAAGACCTCGGAGGTCTCCGTCAAGCCCAATCCTGCGCAAAGAAGAGCAGGTAGATGGCTAGCATGCACACGCCTACTACAATAGCGCTGTCCGCGACATTGAAGACCGGCCATTCTTGCAGCGGCCAGAAATTGAGGTCAATGAAATCAACCACCTGCCCCCGCCAGATGCGATCCACCAAATTGCCGAAAGCGCCGCCCAACTGCAATCCCAGGCTGAGCGCCACCAACCAGTGATCCGTAGGGAAACGGCGGTAGAAAAAGAGGATAGCGGCAATGACCACGATCGCAACGAGGGTATAGAACCAACTTAACTCGGGGAAAAGGCCAAAAGATGCCCCTTTGTTAGTAACGAGGGTAAAACTCAGAATCGGACGCAGCCACGGCGCCGGATTCCAAGGCATGCCTGGCAAGAGGTTCTGTTGCACCCAAGATTTGCTGAGCTGGTCGGCGGCCAATACTACCATTGCGGCACCGAAGACGAGGATGTCCTTGGCTCGCCTGGGGTTCAAGGCATGTTCTCCTTCTGCATCGTGTTCTTAACGCGAACTCCGTAGCTCTGCGCGTGCCTGGCAGGACATGCACAGCGTCGCATAGGGCAATGCCTTCAGTCGTGCCGGGTCGATAGCCTCGCCACATTGCTCGCAAATGCCATATGTGCCCTTGTCCATCTTCTCCAAAGCCTTCTTGATGAGGCTCAGAGTATGCCGCAGGCGTTGGGTCACCGCCAAGTTCTTGGCTTGTTCAAAGACCTCCGTGGCATCATCCGCCATGTGCGTGCTATAACCCGGACGCTCGCGTTCATCCATCGCGGCTCCCATGCGATTCAGCTCGCTTTCCAGACGTGCACGCTCCTCCTCGAGCCATTTTCTGTTACGTTGCATCCGTTGCTCACTGAGCACTGTACATCGCTCCTACAAACTGCTCTGGATGACTATTTTACTGAACATCCACGAAAAAGCAAATTGACCAAATGCTCCAAATGTGGTAAAATAAAACCAGATGAAAAAATTGTAACGCACCCACACATTAACCTATTACGTCTTATTTACTGAGAGAGAAGCGCGAGGAGGCATGCCCAATGAACGCGTTCAGGCGCTTTGTGTGGGTTCTGCTCTTCTTCCTGGCTTGTGCGCCTGTAGCTTTGGCCCAAACAACAGAAGGCTATGCTTGGATCCAGACCATTGGCATCCCGCATGGTCCCGGCGAGTTCAAATGGCCATCCGATGTCGCGGTTGGCCCCAACGGCCAAGTCTATGTAGTGGACAGTGCGAACCACCGCATCCAAGTCTTTGCGGCGGATGGCACTTTCCTGCGCCAATGGGGATCCTATGGCACCTATAACGGCCAGTTCAATTTCCCCAGCAGTGTCGCAGTGGGTGCGGACGGGAGCGTCTATGTGGCAGACACTGGCAACTACCGTGTGCAGGTTTTTGATGCCTATGGCAAGTTCCTGCGCAAATGGGGCGGCTACGGCACCGACCAAGGACTTTTCACCTATCCTTCCGCGCTGGCAGTTGGCTCCGATCAGCGCGTCTACGTCGCCGACCGCCAGAGCAATTGCATCCAAGCCTTTGACTCCCAAGGCAATTTCCTCCTCCGCTGGGGCTCCGAAGGCAGCGGCGACGGGCAGTTCTCCTCGCTATCGGATATTGCAGTAGCTCCGAACGGGCGCGTCTATGCTGTGGATGCCTGGAACCACAACGTTCAGGCGTTTGACCGCAATGGCAACTTCCTCCTCAAATGGGGACGCTATGGCGCAGGCAACACCTACCTTGGGGCACCCGCCGGCATTGCTGTAGACCATAATGGCTATATCTATGTCACGGAGGGTTGGAACCACCGCGTACAGATTTTTGATGCCAACGGCAGTTACCTGTACAAATTCGGCTCCTATGGCACAGCCGATGGCCAGTTCCGCAACCCGACCGGCATTGCCGTTGCCCCTGATGGCCGCATCTACGTCGCTGATTATGCCAACGAGCGCATCCAGGCTTTTCACCCTGATCGCACCTTTGCCACCAAATGGGGAGCGCCTAGCGCAGGCAATGGCCAATTGCTCTGGCCAGCCGACGTGGCAGCAAGCCCAGGTGGCCGTATCTACGTCGCCGATACCTCCAACCACCGCATCCAGGTTTTTGACCGTAACGGAACATACCTAACGCAATGGGGCACGCAAGGGACAGGCGCTGGTCAATTCAATCTGCCAGCCAGTGTGGCTGTCGCTCTCAATGGCCAAGTGTACGTTGCAGACACCAATAACAGCCGCATTCAAGTATTCGACGCCGATGGCAACTACCTGAGGGAATGGGGTAGCTACGGCAGCGGCGATGCACAATTCGCCTCGCCTTCTGGCTTAGCCATTGCCTCCTCAGGCCTGGTATACGTTGTCGACAAAAACAACCACCGCATCCAAGTTTTTGACTCCGCGGGAACCTTCCTCAACAAATGGGGCGTCCAGGGTGCTGGGCCCGGACAATTCTCATGGCCTTCGGACGTCGCTGTAGATCCCCTGGGCAGAGTCTACGTCGCTGATACCTCCAATCATCGCATCCAAATCTTTGATGCCAACGGCGAGTTCCTCTCCAGTTTCGGCAGATTTGGCGCAGGTTCTGGCATGTTCAATTCGCCAGCAGGCATAGCCGTTAGCGCGGATGGCCGCATTTATGTGGCAGACACCGGCAACCATCGCATCCAAGTCCTGGATAGCGGGGGCAGGTGGATCACCACATGGGGGCACCAAGGCTCTGCCGTTGGCCTCTTTGGCCATCCCCGCGGCATGAGCATTGACGCAGATGGACGGCTCTACGTTGCCGACACGGAGAATCATCGCATCCAGGTATTCGCACGCATGTATTATGACAATTGGATTTACTTTCCTCTGGTAACCTGGATGCCAGAGGACCATTGAATATGACAATCTACGTGGACATTTCGGCTGCCATACACCAGCGGGCAGGGCTAGCACGCTATGCAGAGGGCTTGTCCCGTGCGCTTCTCGCTCACCATGGCCAGAAGTATCGCTTCGGCTTCTTCTACAATGGCGCAGGTCCAACAGAGGTTGCCTCTGTTTTGCCCATCTTGCCGCCCGATGTGCCCGTCCGGTCTGTGCGCGCCGGGTACAAGCCTTGGCGCATGGCTGTCTGGCTGGGCCAACTGCTGCATGTGGGGTTCAACCGTCTGATCCCTGATGCCGAACTCTTTCACGCGACAGAGCACCTGCTGACGCCTTTGCGGGACATCCCCACCGTTCTCACCGTCCATGACTTGGTCTATCATCTCTTCCCCTCTTACCACAAACGCCTGAACTACTGGTTCCTGAATGCTGCCATGCCCCTCTTTGTGCGCCGCGCTAGCGCCTTGATCACCATCTCCGAGTCGAGCAAACGCGACTTGATACGCATTTACGGGGTGCCAGAGGAAAAGGTTACCGTTATCTACGAAGCCGCCTCACCCATCTTCCGCCCCGCCACCCCTGAACAAATAGCGGATGTCAAGGCGCGCTATGGTTTACCCGAACGTTACCTCCTTGCGTTGGGCACCATCGAACCTCGCAAGAACCTCATCCGTTTGCTGGGTGCCCTGCGCCTGCTCCGTCAGAAGGATCCACAACTGGCTTTGGTCATTGTGGGCAGTGCCGGTTGGCTATATCAGGACTTTTTCCAAGCACTGGAAAAGATAGATGACCCCAAAGCGGTGCTTCTCTCTGGCTATGTGCCTGATGTAGACCTCCCTGCCGTGATCAGCGGAGCGGAGGCTTATGTTTTGGCTTCCCTATACGAGGGCTTTGGTTTGCCCATCCTGGAAGCCATGGCTTGTGGTACTCCTGTAGTCTGCAGCAACACTTCCAGCATGCCTGAATTGGGGGGAGACGCCGCACGCTATTTTGACCCACAGGATACATTCGACATGGCGGCAGCGATTGGCGCAGTGCTCGAAGATGCTGACCTCCGTGCGGAAATGCGCGCACGGGGCCTTGCCCAGGCGGCGCGCTTCTCCTGGCAACGCGCCGCAGAGGAAACCCTTGCCGTCTATGAGCGCCTGCTGGCAAAAACGTAGGAGCGAGACATGGCCCCAGGGAGGTACCTGTGACAATGAACGGTCCACGTAACAGTAGGGGCAAGGCATTCCTAGAAAAGCCCCCGTCTGGCCATCAACACGCATCCGTTGGCATACACCCTCTCATGCGAGGCACGTTTAGGAATGCCTTGCCCCTACTTCTCATCATCTTGTTGCTGGTAACCTGTTGTGCCAAGGCAACTCCCGCACCTACTCGTACCACCGCCCCGCCCACCGCTGCCCCGCCTGCCACTGCTGCAATCCCACCCACACCCACTCCTGCTATCACGCCTCCTCAGCCTATCCCTGGCGGATTGAAGCCTGGCTGGTGGAACGATTGCATTTTTTATGTCATCCTGGTGCGCAGCTTCTACGACAGCGATGGGGATGGGAACGGTGACCTGAAAGGCTTGATGGAGAAACTCGACTACCTCAACGACGGGGACCCCAACACGAACTCCGACTTAGGCATCAATGCCCTATGGCTGATGCCGGTGTACCAATCGCCAGCATACCACGGCTACGCTGCCAGCGATTATTACACCATCGAACCGCACTATGGCGACAACGAGACCTTCCGCCAACTAGTCAGCGAGGCACACCGCCGCGGCATCTACATCATTGTGGACATCGCCCTGAACCATACCGCCGAACAACATCCTTGGTTCCGTGAATCAGCAAGCAGCCCAGACTCCCCCTACCGTAACTGGTACGTCTGGTCGGATACAGACCCTGGCTGGCGCGGCCCAGATCAACGCCGTGTCTGGTTCCAGCGCGATAGCGGCTACTATTATGCCTTTTTTGGCCCATCTCTGCCTGACCTGAACTTGCGCAATGAGGCGGTAACCCAGCAGATGCTGGACGTCATCCGCTTCTGGCTGCAGGACATGGGTGTAGACGGCTTTCGCCTGGATGCCATTCGCCATCTCATCGAGGAGGGAGCGAAACAAGAAAGCACGCCCTCCGCGCATCAATGGCTCAAGCGCTTCTACCAGTTCTACAAAGGCTTGCAACCCAACGCCTTCACCATCGGCGAAGTAACCGGCCCCATCTCTGAACGCCTGGGGTACTATCATGATGAAGTGGACATGTGCTTCGAGTTCGAATGGGCTAGTGCCGCTGTCGCCAGCCTGGATCAGGGCGACCCCACGCTGCTGCGCACCAAACAGGCACAGATCCAGTCCCTCTACCCCAAGGGGCAGTACGGCATCTTCCTAGCCTTGCAAGATCACAACCGCATCATCTCCCAACTCCGCGATAGCCTGCCCAAGGCACGCCTAGCTGCCACGATCCTGCTAACCTCACCTGGGGTGCCGTTCCTGTACTATGGCGAGGAAATCGGCATGAGGGGTACAAAACCAGATGTCTTCATCCGACGTCCCATGCAATGGGCAAACCAACGCGCCGCCGGCTTTACTACCGGCCGCCCCTGGATGGACGTAGACCTGAACTATAACGTGGTCAATGTGGAAAGCCAGTTGGGCGACCCGGATTCCCTGCTCAGCCACTACCAGCGTCTGACCCGCTTGCGCCTACAGTACCGTGCCCTGCGCACTGGCGACTGGGTTCCCTTGGAAACCAGCAGCAAACAGGCCTATGCTTACCTGCGCCATGCGAGCGATACTGATATCCTGGTGGTGCTGAACTTTGCGGAGCGCACCATCCGCAACTGCGAACTGACGGCTGCGCAAAGCCCCATCCTCGCCGGCCAGTACACGCCTCAAGACCTGCTGGGCAACGAACCCATTGCCCCGCTAACCGTGGGTGCAGAAGGCAGCTTCAGCGGCTACATCCCGCTCGCCACGCTGGAACCCCTCACTGGCTATGTGATACGGCTACGGCCATAGACACCGAGATGGGAGCCGCCTCACGTTTGGCGTGGACCACAGTCCACGCCCCGGAGCAGGATGCTCTAGACCTGACAGGTCTGTCTTCAAGAATGTAGGGGCGACCCGGTGAGTCGCCCCTACTGCCGACTTCCTCGTTTCAGCCAGGGAATTCATTCCCTGGCGATATCAGCCTTGAAGCACGCCTATTCGTAGTACAGCACAAGGGGTAACAACACTTTCCATCCAGGCACAGAAGTGACGGTAGCCGTTGGCGTGGGAGTCGCCATTGCTGTAGATGTAGCCGTCGGCGTTGCACTGGGCGTCGCTGTGACAGTAGCCGTCGCGGTAAACGTCGCTGTCGGCGTCGCACTGGGCATCGCTGTGGCAGTAGATGTTGTGGTAGGCGTCGCCGTAGATGTGGCCGTCGGAGTGGCACTAGGCGTCGGCGTAACAGGAGTGATTTCCCGCCTACTGTAGTACACATCCGGGTAGCCACTGGCTGCTTCCGCCAGCCAAGCTACATGCACCGTGTCTGCAACAGCCAGGCACGCATCAGAAACCCCCTTTTGTCCCAAAGCCACGCTCTCTATGGAGCCCCACACGCCGCTGCCCGTGTCCCAGGATGCATACTGCACTGCGCCCTCTGTCGTCCAAACCAGGTGGCCATATCCAGAAGCATCCACCGCCAGCGCCGGAGCAAAAGCCCGCTCAGTCCCCGAACGCTTTTGCGGCCAGCCCCACGCCCCATCCGTCCACTGCGCCCAGTACACCGCCTCCTCGCCCGGCTCACCCTCCTGCCACGCGAGGTACACGTTGCCCTCGCTCACTGCTATGGACGGCAAAATCGAATCCACTTCAAAAGAGTAGGACACATCCTCCGGCAGCGTCCATTCGCTTCCTGTCCACTGGCTGGCAAAGATCTCCAGCGGGAAACCCACATCCAACACATCCTGCCAAGCGACCCACAGCGCACCATCAGGGCCATAAGCCAGCACAGGACGGCTGCCATAGGCGTAAGGGATGGGCATTGTGATCCACACTTCGCCATCGGCAGAACGGCCCAGGAAAATGGGCGCCCATTCTATGGTTTGCTCGCTCCAGACAATCGCCAGCGCACCATCTCCAGCCACTGCAATGCGCGGCGAAGAGGACTGCGCGCTGCTTTCCGAAACGTTGACCGGCAGGCTCCAACCGCTCACCGCTTGCCAGGAAACAAAGTAGACATCATCACCGCCCTCCGACTGGGCGGCGAAAGCCATGTACACACGGCCCGTGCTATCTGCTGCCAAGGATGGGGAATGCCCGCGTGCTACCGTGGCAATGTCCGACCAGCCGGAAGCATTGCGCATGCGGTGCAAAATCTGCCCCTCCTCACTCCACACCACATGCACCCAGCCGTTGTGATCCACGATGATGCTTGGCTTTTCGCTATAGGCAGCACTGTTTGAACAGTTAAACGGCGCGCTCCATACTCCCCCTTGCGCCAAGCCATCACTAGGAACGCGGAAAATGAAAAACACAACACACCATAGCAAAAACAGAAAACGCCACTCAGTACCCACCATACGCCATACGGAATACGCAATATTCCTCACTCCTCCCTCCTCACTCATGCGAACAGCAGCCCCAGCTCCAAAGGCTGCTGTCCGAGAGATGGGTTGCTGAGGTCGCAGTGTGCTCGGCTGCCTTCCGCGCCGGCGCCACTGCGGGAGCTGTACATTTTCTTCCCCTACCTACTCCGCACGGGGAAAAAGCCAGTAGAGCATCTTGTCACAGGATTTACGGTGTAGTAGACAAGACCTCGATCTTCTTTGCTGTCAATGGCTGACGCGGGGAGTACACCGCCTGTACATGCGCTTGCAAGCCAATCCGTGGTGTTCCAACGATCTCCGTCTCGCGCGTGACCCACACTTCGCGTCCACCAACGACCCAGCGGCCAAGGTAATTCGATGCACGGCCGCCCACACTGGGCGGAAGCCGCTCGATCACGCCGGTCCATTCCACGAATTCCGGCCCATTCTGCACCTCGATACGCAGTGCCAGCAGTATGCCATCAGGCTGCCGTATCGCCCGTACTTTGGCGGTCAGCCCAACCTGCGGCTGGCCGATAATCGTCGTCTGGCGCGTGACCTTCACCCTCTGGCCTCCAATGATCCAGGCTGGTTGGCCAATGTACTCGATGACGCCCTCGAACTCTACAATGCGCACGCTCCAACCTATCACCTCGATTTTCAGCGCCTTCAATCCCTCGCTGGTGCGTACCGCCACCACATTCACGAGCACGCCAAGCGCTAACTCGCCGGAAATTTCAGTGGAGTCGTCATACCAGATCTTGAGCCGGTTCACGACCAGATAGTCGCTCTCCAGTTCCGTAACCCAGCCACGGATGGTGATAGGCCGCGCCACGTCTGCTGCCGGGAGCACTCGTATCCAGATTGCCTCCAGTGCTACGGCTTCTGGGTCGGTCACCGGCAGACGCTTGGCAATCACCTGTACCAATGCACCCACGACTGCTTGTCCTTGCGTCTCATCCAGCACCGTGCTTTCAGTTACCTGTACCTGGCGGCCATCAATCACCCATACGCCTACCTTCGTGTCTTCCGGGCGATCCACCACCACGCCAGTGAACTTGACCAGCGGCACACGTCCGCCAGCCGCTGGCGGAAGCGCCTCAGGCTCAGCCAGGGCAACCCCACTGCCCAAAGCCAAGAGCAGCCCGCTCAGCACCATCGTCAATATCACCAATCGCCACTTCTTGTCCATTCTCTATCTCTCCTTTCCTCCTGAATCTTCAGGGCATTTCCGCCCTCTCACTGTAGAAGAGCAATTGCTCCGCCAAAAAATACAACAACCCCAGCATCCGCCATACGGAATACGGAATACGCAATACGCAACACTCCTCACTCCTCACTCCTCACTCATCACTCATCACTCATCACTCATCACTCCTCACTCCTCACTCATCACTCATCACTCATCACTCCTCACTCCTCACTCATCACTCATCACTCCTCACTCATCATTCTTCCCCCGTCATTTCTTCCTTACCCCAACGTCATAAAACCAGGAGATATACTTGCCTGTATTTTTTGACTCATTTTTCCCCTCTTTTAATACGGGTGGGGTTTGCTGAGGGAATGCTTTGCCGACGGAATACAATGATGCGCAATTGATCGTCGCCTGCCGCAAAGGACAGGAGTGGGCGTGGGATATGCTCGTGGAGCGCTACAAGCGCCTGGTCTATTCCATTGCTCTGCGCGCCGGGTTGGACCAGGAAGATGCCGCCGATGTCTTCCAGACCGTCTTCACGCTCTTGGTGGAGAACCTGTCTAACCTACACGCTCCGCAGGGCTTGGCAGCCTGGCTCATCACCACGACCAGGCGCACCAGTTGGAACATGCTGCGCAAGCGCAACCGCGAGCTGCCGCAGAGCCTGGCAGAGACGCAGGATGCCGATTCCAACCATCCTGCTGAGGAATGGCTCCTGCATGGGCATCCCGATGAAAGCCGCTGGGCAGATCAGGCGCTGGTGCGCGAGGCGCTGGAGCGGATGGGAGGGCGTTGCAAAGAGCTGCTCTGGCTGCTCTATTACGACCCTGCCGAGCCATCCTATGAGCAGATCAGCCATCGGATGAACTTGCCCTTAGGCAGCATTGGCCCCACAAGAGCGCGCTGTCTGCAAAAAATGCGCCAGATCCTGCAGGCAATGGGGATGGATGGAGCATGAGCCATCACGAAATACACTTCACGAACCTAATAGATTGGCTGGACAACCGCCTCGACGCAGAAGCGCGGGAGCGTGTGGAAGCGCATGTGGCGAGCTGCCCAGCCTGCCAGCGCGACCTTGCCTGGCTGCAACGGGTCATCCAAGCAGCGCGCAGCGACGACACGGTCGAGCCTCCAGCAAAAGCCGTGGCGCAGGTGAAGGCATTGTACCGTGCGAAAAAGGCGGCACTCCGGGGTCGGCAGCGCGCGCCGCGCCTGGCTTTTGCCTTCGCGCTGACGCTGGTGCTGCTCATCAGCATGGCATGGTATCTCACGCAGGTGCCTACATTGTTCGCGCGCGAGGCTACGTTGACCACCGTGCTGGGTTCTGCGCAGGTACGGCATGCAGACAGCCAAACGTGGCAAGAAATGGCAGCAGGTGAAACCGTGCATGAAGGGGATGGAGTGCGTGTCCTCGATGGGACGGCTGTGCTCGCCTTGTTCGAGGGCAGCCTGCTGGAGATGCAGGCGGGGAGCGAATTGGCTCTCTCCACACTGCGCTCCGGCCTCTTTGGGGTGACGTATCAGGTTGTGTTGGGACAAACAGCAGGGGTGGTGGATTACAACGTAGCCCCCTTGCGCAGCGCGCTATGCCGCTTTGAGGCATATGCCCCGACGGTGCGGGTGGCTGTGCATGGCACGCGCTTCGTGATCGCCGTGCAGAGCCAGGAACAGACCCAGGTAACCGTGCTACAGGGTAGGGTAGAGGTAACCAATGCTGTGACAAAGACGGTGCTGGTCGAGCGCGAGGCAGCGGTTGTGCCAGCCAATGCCCCGTTGGTCTACTTGCCGACTCTGACGCCACTGCCCACGCCAGAGCCTACAACGACTCCCACGCCATCGCCTGCTGCTCCTACGTTGCCTTCGCCGACCGCAACGCCTACACACATGCCCGCGCTGCCGCCACAACAGGGCAGACACCCTACAGCCATGCCACCGTCCAGCACGCCTCAACCCATGCCCAGCCAGACGCCTTCGCCCACTGCCAGCATGTCTATCACGCCCACACTGACGCTGGAGGCAAACCGAGTGTCGTTCCGAGGCGTCATCGAGAGCCTCCCCGCCCGGCTGCTGGGAGCGTGGACAATCAGTGGACAGACTGTGTGGGTCACGCCTAGGACGCAAATTACAGGCACTCCTGAAGTAGGGCGGCGTGCGAGGGGCATCGCTCTGGCTATTGCCGGCCAACCATTGGTAGCGCTGCAGATAGAGATTGAGGAGCTATATCCCACGGCAACGCCCTCACCTGGACTTGGCACGCACCCTACGCCTACGCCGATGCGCACGATCATGCCTGGCCCACGGCCTTCGCCTATCGTCACCCTTCCACCCATGCGCACGCCCATTGCTACGCTGCTGCCACGCCGCACGCCGCACCGGACACCCATACCGTCATCCACGCCTTCGCCGCAGCCAAGCGCCTCACCCGAGGCAACGGCAACGCCTCCTGCACTCACAGGTTCGTAGTGCGCACTTTAGTGCGCCATGAGCGCTTCCGCGCTCAATAGTTCGTAGCGCGCACTTCAGTGCGCATTGAGCGCCAAAAGCTTGCCCTGAGCGCAGCGAACGGGCGCTCACTACAAACCCGTTCGTAGTGCGCCCTTCCGTGCGCATTGAGCGCCAAAAGCTTGCCCTGAGCGCAGCGAACGGGCGCTCACTACAAACCCACTCTCCGCTGTGCAAACAGCCACTGGTACAGCGCCTGGTCCTGATATGCCCGCTCCCAAGCCTCGCGGTGCGCGGCATCGTCATAGAGCGTGAAGCGCACGTCACCCCCGCACGCCCGCAGCGCTTGCACCGCCTTCTCCGATTCGGTGTAAGGCACATTCTGGTCCAGCCGCCCGTGGAACACCCAAACCGGCAACCCCACCAGATCACACAGGTTGGGCGGCATGTCGTCCCCCACCGCATTGGCTCCGCCCGCAATGGGCACCAGCGCCGCAAAACGTTGTGGATAGCGCAGCGCCAACGCCCATGCGCCATAAGCCCCCATGCTGATGCCTGTCAAGTAGATGCGCCCCGTATCCACCGCATACATGGACTGCATTTGATCCAGAAAAGCGCCGACAATGTGCGCCCGTGACCACCAGCGCTTTCCCTGAGGACATTGCGGAGAGACGACGATGGCTGGGAAATCAGGCCACCCTTCCAGCAACTTGGGCAAGCCCTCCCTGCGCAGCAGATTGGGGTCATCCCCGCGCTCTTCAGAACCGTGCAGGAACACGACCAGTGGCCATTTCCGCGCCGGCTCTTGCCCATAACCCTGCGGAAGGTAGAGCAGGTAATGGACCTCTACCGTCTCCGTGATGCCATTTCCACTATCCACTGGCACAGTCAGCGAACCCGTTTGCTGGCCGCTCCAGGCGCCTGTGGTGGGCAAAGGGTGTGGGCTAGGCGTGGGCGTTGCAGGCACGGCAGTCGCCGTGCACGTAGGAGATGGAGTGGCCATCGCGGTCGGAGGAACTGCTGTGAAGGTTGCGCTAGGCAGCGGCGACGGTGTAGCCGTAGCGGGAGCCGCAGTCAGTGAAGCAACAGGGGAACCGACCTGCGCACACCCCGCCACCACCCAGAGGATCGCCAGCGACAAGAAAAGGGCCAGGAATTTCAATCCCTGGCCTCCTCACCGCGGATCAGCGCCAGGACTTGCGGCAGCAACGCCCTGGTCGTTGCCATGCCCTCAAAAGCATAAATGGTCTCATTCCCCTGCCAATCGCCGAAGTAACCACCCGCTTCCCGCAGGATGGGCAAAAGCGGGGCACTGTCCCACACGCTCATCACCGGGTCGAGCATCAAATCCACCCGTCCGGTAGCCACCAGGCTATAGCCATAGGCATCGCCCCAGCCCGCACGGTAATAAGTGGCGCGTTGGATGCGCTCCCACGCTTCCCCTTTTCCGTAGCGCTCGAAAGTGCCCACATCGGTGCATGAGACTACTGCCTGATGGAGGTCGGACACAGCCGAAACATGCGCCCGGCGGCCATTCCACCAGCACCCCTCGCCAAAGGCAGCCGCAACCATCTCATCCAGGGCAGGGAAATACGCCACACCCACCTGCGCCTCGCCCTCGATCTCCAGCGCCAGGAGCACCCCGTAGAGTGGCACACCACAGAGGAACGCTTTGGTGCCATCAATGGGGTCAATGAACCAGCGGTGGCTTGCCCCCTCGCTGCCCTGCGTTCCGTATTCCTCACCCACGATGGCATGTTGTGGATACTTCTGCGCAATCCGTTGGCGGATCAACTCCTCCGCCTGCCGGTCCGCGATCGTCACCGGGCTGCCATCATCCTTGAACTCGGGCCGTACCTCCCGCTGAAAATACCCCAGCGTCAGCCTTCCTGCTTGGTACGCTGTCTCCACCGCAAAATCCAAATACCCACGCAAAGATTCCATCCACGTATTCCCTTTCCTATCTGTCTCCGCTCGGCAATTGCCCTCATTATAGACCGGGGAGAGAATCTGTCAAAAGGAGACATTTTCCTGCCGCGTAGGGCAAATCTTGTTTTCGCCCCCGCATGCCATCAACGAATAGGGAAACGAATAAACGAATCCCCCATACCCCCCTTACTAAGGGGGGCAAAGGGGGGATCAATCGGTCCCCTCTGCACCCCCGAATTGACCGCAGCGCCATGCTGTGCTATATTGCTACAGCGTCAGCCACTCGTCGGCTGGCTGTCAGGAAAACTCACCCGCCCTCGAGTACAATACCGATGAAACCATCGCGATCTGCTAGGCATCGCGTCGCCCAAGCCCTCGCGAAATAAAAAGAGGAGGTGTTTCATGTTTTGGCTCATGCTGTTTCTCATGATCGTGCTGTTCGCGTTCTTCTACCTGCTGTCAGGCATCCGCATGTTGTACCAGTACCAACGGGGCGTAGTCTTTACCCTGGGCAAGTACACCGGCACCCGTAATCCCGGTCTGACCTGGATTGCACCCTTCTTCCAGAACATGCGCGTGGTGGACATGCGCATCACTACCGCCGACATCCCTAAGCAGGAAGTCATCACCCGCGACAACATCACCATCCTTGCCAACACCGTCGTCTACTTCCGCGTGGAAAGGCCGGAGGACGCCATCATCAAGATCGAGGATTATGGCTATGCCGTCCGACAGTACACGCAGGCCGCTCTCCGGGATGTCGTGGGCAATAGCGAACTAGACTTTGTCCTGAGCGAGCGCGAGAAGATCGCGGATAGCATCCGCAAGATCGTAGACGCCGAGACCACCGGCTGGGGCATTGACATCGAATCCATCAAGATCCAGGAAATCGAACTCCCCGCCGAGATGAAGCGCGCCATGGCAAAGCAAGCGGAAGCGGAACGCGAGCGCCGCGCCGTCATCATCGCTTCCCAAGGCGAACTGTCCGCCGCCGAAAACCTGATGAAAGCAGCGGAGATGCTCGCCAGGAGCCCCGGTGCCCTGCATTTGCGCACGCTGCAGACCATCCGTGACATCGCCGCCGACCCGTCGGAGAAAATCATCATCTTCATGCCCAGCAGTTTAGAGGAGGCCGTCGCCAAAGTGATCCAGAAGGGATAGAGGGCAATGCTGCGCCATATCATCCGCAAGCAACTGGAAGCCGCGTTGGCGCAACAGCGCGCCCAGGGCAAGGTTAACCCCTGGCTGGAAACCCTCCTCGGTGAGGGATGGCAAGCGCCACAGCAAGCGGTGGAGCAAATCTTCACGTTGCCCACCCGCGCCAGGCTGAGCAGCGATTTCCGCTACCTGCAACTGGCTTTCAACGAGGATTGGGCACAGGCACGCCGCCTTTTGCCCCTCATCCCTGTGAGCGAGCGCGTTTTGGTCGAAGCCGGCACGCCGTACATCAAGCGCGAGGGGCTGAAGGGCATCCAAGCCATCCGCAACTACTGGCCCGGTCACATCGTCGCCGATTTGAAGGCGTCCGATGGTGGCGCGGAGGAGGCGGAGATGGTCCATGCAGTTGGCGCTACCGCTGCCACAGTGCTGGGAAGCTCGCCCATCGAGACGCTGGACCGCTTCATCGCCGCTTGTGACAGGCTGGGCATGGACTCCATGATTGACATGCTGGGGGTGAGCGACCCTCTGCGCGTGGTGATGCAACTGAAAAAGCCGCCCAAGGTCATTGTGCTGCACCGTGGCAGAGATGAGGAGAGCACGCGCGGCAAAGTGATCCAATACCGGCACGTCAACCGCTTGCGCAGCAAATTCGACGTGCTCATCTCCGCTGCGGGCGGCGTGGACCTCCGCGAGGCACGCAGCGCCATCTTCAATGGCGCCAACATTGTCGTGGTCAACATCGTCTCCCCGGGCAAGCCCTGGGAAGGCATCCGCGCCGATGCCGACGTGGGCGCGCTCGCGCGCGAATTCCTCGCCACCATCGAGTAGGGGCGAGTCCATGACTCGCCCCTTTGTTTCACCGCCGAGCACGCCAGGGTAGGGGCGAATCCTCGTAGGGGCGAATCACGGATTCGCCCCCAAGCGCCATCAACGGATGGAAAACGAATCCCCCCATACCCCCCCCTTAGTAAGGGGGGTGTAGGGGGATAAACCCCACAAAGGGAGGCAATGGGGATGTAGGGGCGCAATAAATTGCGCCCCCATTCATTGCACCCCAATGTACTACGCCCCCATTCATTGCGCCCATTGATTTCACCGCCGAGCACGCTCTGCGCCCTCAGCGGCGAAACACCTCACAAGAGTGTTGAGAAACATTCATAGGTCACCATGATGTCATCCTGAGCCTTGCCCTTCGCTTCGCTCGGGGCAAGGCGAAGAATCTCTACCTCTGTCTCGTCGAGATGCTTCGGCTTCGCCTCAGCATGACAATGTGGCTTTTTCAACGCTCTCACCTCACCATTTTGCCAAACCATACCTCTTGGTAGTACAATTTGCCATCTCATGCAAGGAGAACAATGCGTGTCCATTACTTATACAGAAGCACTGCGCTATCTGTACAGTCTCACGAACTATGAGATCAAATCAACATACGCCTATGCACCGCAATTCTTCGATTTGCGCCGTGTTGAGCGCTTGCTCGCTGCACTGGGCAATCCCCACCGCAAATTCCAGAGCGTACACATTGCCGGTACCAAAGGCAAAGGCTCGACTTCAGCCATGCTTGCTTCGGTCCTCAAGACCGCCGGCTACCGCACCGGCCTATACATTTCGCCGCACCTGCACTCCTTCCGCGAACGCATCCAGGTGAACAACGAGTACATCCCAGAGGCAGATTTTGCCGCCCTCATGGAACAAATCCGTCCCATCGCCGAGCAGGACAAGGAACTGACCACCTTCGAGGTCGCCACTGCCCTGGCTTTTGCCTACTTCGCCCAAGCAGGGGTAGACATTGCCGTGGTGGAAGTGGGCCTCGGCGGGAGGTTGGATGCCACCAACGTCATCCTGCCCTTGGTCTCGGTCATCTGCACCATTGGCCATGACCACATGCACATCCTCGGCAAGACGCTGCGCAAGATCGCTGCCGAGAAAGCAGGTATTATCAAGGAAGGAACGCCGGTTGTCTCCGCGCCACAAGAGCCCGCCGCTATGGCTGTGATTGAACGCGTTGCCAAGGAAAAACACGCCCCATTGTATGCCGTGGGCCGCGACTGGCAATGGCGGAACACAGAATACAGCCTGGAGGGCCAGGAATTCACCGCTACCCACCGCGGGCAGAACCATCTCCCCAACAACGGCCCTTACAAGGGGCTCTACATCCCACTGCTGGGCAAGCACCAACTGCGCAACGCTGCTGTCGTCCTGCAGACCGTAGAGGCACTGCGCTCGTTAGGGCTGCATGTCAGCGATGCAGCATTGCGCCAAGGCTTGCGCGATGTCGTCTGGCCAGCGCGTTTTGAGGTCATGGGGCGCTCGCCTTACTTTGTCGTGGACGGCGCCCACAATGTGGATTCAGCACGCTGCCTCGCCGAGACCCTGCAGCAGTACTTTCCACACCAACGACCGTGGTTTGTCCTCGCCATCCTGAGCGATAAGGACATCCCCGCCATCCTGCACCAGTTGCTGCCGCATGCGCGCGGGGCATTCCTCTCCCGCTCTAATCATCCCCGCGCTGCCGATCCGCACCAGTTGCAGACGGAAGCAGCGCTTTATCATACCCCCACTCAGGTCATCGAAGACGTGGGGCAGGCTACTCGTTCCGCACTGGAGCAAGCGGACACGGATGGGCTGGTGGTGGCAGCCGGCTCCTTCAGCACCGCTGGTGAAGCGCGCGAGGCATGGCTGCGCCTGCACAACCTGCCCCTCCCGCCGCTGGACCCCAAGATCTAACCCGCTATTTCCCCGCCGAGAGCGCAGAGGATAATGAATGGGAGCGCAATAAATTGCTCAATGGGCGCAATGTATGAGAGTGTTGAAAATCGTGTCGCCCTGAGGCGAAGCCGAAGGGCCTGCCCTGAGTACAAGAAGGGGTCTCATGGAACTGGGCGAGATTCTTCGCCGCTACGCGGCTCAGAATGACAATGGGAGAGACGTGCATGGGCGAACACAAGGCTCGCCCCTACAGAAGGAGGCCCCGATCATCAGTCGGCTTCAGCCGACTTTCTCGTTTCAGCCAGGGAATTTTATTCCCTGGCGGTTTTTGTGCCTGGGCTCCCATGCCCAAGGGCGGATGGTCTCATGTGCCACCCTGAGTACAACGAAGGGGTCTCGCATAACTTTAGCCGTATTTTCCAAGTACTGCGAGATGCTTCACTTCCCCTTCGCTTTCCCTTCGCTTCCCCTTCGCTTTCCCTTCGCTTTCCCTTCGCTTCGCTCAGGGCAAGGCTCAGGGCAAAGGTTCAGCATGACATTGAAAAGGCTTTTCAACACCCTCCAATGAATGGGGGTGCAATAAATTGCGCCCCTACGCACACCCTTTGTGGGGTTTATCCCCTTTGTCCCCCCTAGTAAGGGGGGTGTAGGGGGATCAATCTCCCTCCAGGGAGAGGGTTGGGGTGAGGGCGAACACACGGTTCGCCCTTACGAAGGGGGTATGGGGGATTCGTTTTCCCATTCGTTGATGTCCCTCGGCGGTAAAAACCTCACCGCAGAGAGCACAGAGCCCACGGAGATAAATCCCAATGAATAATGACCAATGAGCAAAATCTTCGTGTCTTTGTGGTAAAAACCTCTGCGTTCTCTGCGCTCTCGGCGGTAAAACGTCTTTTCACCGCAGAGAGCACAGAGCCCACGGAGATAAATCCCAATGAATAATGACCAATGAGCAAAATCTTTGTGTCTTTGTGTCTTTGTGGTAAAAGCCTCTGCGCGCTTTGCGTGCTCTGCGGTAAAACAGTGGTAAATCCTACAGCCGTACCATCCATGCGGAGCGGATGCTGGGCAAAGCCATCACCTGTTCCAGCACCTCCGGCGGCAACGGGTCATCCAGCCCCAGCACCAATACCCCTGGCCCGCCGCGCTCCCGCCTCCCTACCTGCACAAAATGGATGTTTATCCCCGCATTCCCCAGCACCGTGCCCATGCGCCCCAGGATGCCCGGTTGTTCGATGTGTTCGCTGACCAGCAGCAACCCCCGCGCAACAAAATCCAGCCAGTAGCCGTCAATCTGCACGATGTGCGGCTCACCACGCAGCACTGCCCCTGTGATCGTATGCCGCTGCCCGGCGCTGCACAAGCGCAGTTCCACCCAATCCGACCACCCTCCAGCACTGCCCAGCGGTTCGTACTGCCCGGCGAAGGCAATGCCGCGCTCCTGTGCCACCAGCGGCGCATTGACCCAGTTCACCGCCTCCTCGCTGCTCCTCGCCAGCAGCCCCACTAACGCTGCCGAGACCAGTAAGTCCATGCGCTGCCTGGCTACTTCGCTGCCACAAGCCACTTCCAGCGACTGCAGATGATCCGCCTGCCACTGGGCATAGAAACTGCCCAGGCGCTGCGCCAGGTCCAGGTAAGGCTGCAGCCGCTCCAGCTCTTCGCCTGCCAGCGCCGGGGCATTCACGGGGTAGCGCGGCATCCGCCCGGCGAGCACTTCCAACACCTGCTCTGCTACTTCCAACGCCGTGTCCCGCTGCGCCTCCACGGTTGACCCCGCCACGTGTGGAGTCAGGATCACGCGGTCGCTGCGCAGCAAACGGCTGTTCAACAAGGGTTCCTGGGCGAACACGTCGAGCGCCGCACCCGCCAGCCGTCCTTCTTCCAGCGCCTGACACAGTGCTCCCTCGTCCACCAGGTTGCCCCGCGCGCAATTGATGAGATAAGCGGTGGGCTTCATCAACGCCAGTTCGCGGGCGCCAATCAAGCCGCGGTTCTGTTCATGGCCTGGCAAATGCAACGAGACGAAATCGGCGCTGCGCAGCAAATCGTCGAACGGCACCCACTGCACCCCCAGTTGCGCTGCCCGCTCTGGCGTGACGAAGGGGTCATAGGCAATGACTTTCATTTCCAGCCCCAGCGCGCGGCGCGCCACAGCCGTCCCAACTCTCCCCAGCCCGATCAAGCCCAGCACCTTGCCGCGCACCTGGACGCCCTGGTAGCACCCTTTGTCCCAGTGCCCCTGGCGCAAGGCAGCATCCGCGAACGGAATGCGCCGCACGAGAGCCAGCAGCATAGCCAGCGTGTGCTCTGCCACCGCCACGGTGTTGCCATAGGGCGCATTGACCACCACAATGCCCTTGCGCGTAGCCGCCGGCAGGTCAATGTTGTCCACTCCTGTGCCGGCTCTGCCAATGACCCGCAGGCGCGCCGCCGCAGCAATCACCTCCTCCGTGACCTGCGTGCTGCTGCGCACCACCAGCCCATCATAAGCGCCAATCACAACGACCAGCTCTTGCGCGCTCAAGCCCAAGCGCACGTCTACTTGCGCCTGCCGACGGAGCAATTGCACCCCTTCCTCAGCCAACGGTTCGGTTACCAATATGCGGTACATGCGTTCCTCACCTACCCTCTCAAAGAATCAGATGTAGGGGCGAACACAAGGTTCGCCCCACACCCTTATCCTGCCCGTGGCAATCCCGCCAATGCCTTGGCTACCTCGCTCTCCGGGTACTCATAATCCTGCAGCGCCCCACTGAGGTAGGCATCGTAAGCAGCCAGGTCAAAATGACCATGCCCGCTGAAATTGAACAAGATGACCTTTGCCTCGCCGCTCTCTTTGCAACGCAGCGCCTCGTCTATCGCTGCACGCACGGCATGGGCAGTTTCAGGGGCTGGGACGATGCCCTCGCTGCGCGCGAATTGCACCGCCGCCTGGAAAACAGCGTTCTGGTGGTATGCCACGGCTTCGATGTACCCTGCCTGCGCCAAGGCGGAGACCAATGGCGCCATGCCATGGTAGCGCAAGCCGCCGGCATGGATGCCTGCCGGCACAAAGGAGTGGCCCAGCGTGTGCATCTTCAGCAAGGGCGTGGTTTCGGCAGTATCGCCAAAATCATAGGCATAAACGCCCTTGGTGATGGAGGGGCAGGCTTTGGGCTCTACCGCGACAAAGCGCGTCTTCGCTCCTTCGCACAGCACACCGCGCAAGAAAGGAAAAGCCAGCCCGGCAAAGTTGGAGCCGCCGCCCACGCAGCCAATCACCACATCCGGCTCCTCGCCAACCATCTCCATCTGCAAGAGCGCCTCCTCGCCGATCACGGTCTGGTGCAGCAAGACGTGGTTGAGCACGCTGCCCAGAGAGTACTTGGTGTCCGTGTTCGTGGCTGCCACCTCCACTGCCTCGCTGATGGCAATGCCCAAAGAACCGAGGGAATCGGGGTTCTGCGCCAGGATCTTGCGCCCAGCGGCCGTCTCCGGGCTGGGGCTTGGCGTGACGCTGGCGCCCCACAACTGCATCAACGAGCGACGGTACGGCTTCTGCTGGTAACTGATCTTCACCATGTAGACCTTGCACTCGATGCCGAAAAAGTTGCACGCCATCGCGAGGGCGCTGCCCCATTGTCCTGCCCCCGTTTCCGTGGTGATACGGCGCACGCCCTCCGCTTTGTTGTAATATGCCTGCGCCACCGCCGTATTCGGTTTGTGGCTGCCGGGTGGGCTCACGCTTTCGTTCTTGTAGTAGATATGCGCCGGCGTGTCCAGATCCTGCTCCAGGCGGCGTGCGCGTACCAGCGGCGTGGGCCGCCACAGCCGGTACACGGCGCGCACTTCCTCGGGAATGGGGATATAGCGCTCCGTGCTCACCTCCTGGCAGATCAAAGCCATCGGGAACAAAGGCGCCAGGTCATCCGGTCCCACTGGCTGCAGTGTAGCCGGATGCAGCACTGGCGGCAGCGGCACCGGAAAATCCGCAATGATGTTGTACCATGCCTTCGGCAACTTTGCCTCATCTAGGATAAACTTGTTTCCGTCCATCTTCCATCCTCCTTTTGTTTTTATGGCTTAGGGGTTAGAAGTTTGGGATTTGTTCGTTCTCCCATCTCCGCACCCTCTCTCAACAAACTCCACCACCGGTTACGCACTACGTATTACGTATTACGTTTTACGTTTTACGCAATACGCCTCACTCCCCACCAACCAAAAAACCTCCCATCCCTCAACAACCCAGGGACGGGAGGTTTTCACCCGCGGTGCCACCCTCATTAGGCTGGCGCTCTTGCTCCGTCGTTGTCCCCAATGCCACTCAAGGACCCCCCTCTAGAAACAAAAAATCCGCCGGTGACGGCGGAATAACGTCGGGAGAGGGCCAGCCTCACTCATTGCAGGTACGGGACAGCCCATAGCCATCGCTGGCTATGCCATCCGATACCCTCAGCCATGATAACGGTGGCGGCTCCGGCACAGGCTACTCAGACCCTCACCACCACCCTCTCCCTGTAACTGCCAGGGAGAGGGAGTATTAGGCTTTTCGCCCTGCGACTCCCAAGCCCATTCAGCGTACGCCTCGGTACCGGGCTCTCACCTTACCCCGGCTCTCTGCACCGCCCTCGCACGCCTACTCGCCTTGTTCACAGTCTTTGACGCTGTATTGCTACACTAAGTATAGCACAACCTGCCAATTCTGTCAAATTTTGTTCGGGTTAGAAAAACAGGTTTGTCTTACTAATTGATTTATGACCCCAACAGCCACTCTGCCAACCGCTTTTTGATGCTCTGAAGCCTTTCCGGTGCAATTTCGCCTATCGCTCCAAGGAGTACCTCTCCTTGGACCACTGCCAGGCGACCCACGCGAATCACGCTCGGGCTTTTCAGGCCGCTGCAGCCAAAATCCACGTCATTTTCTCGGACGAGCTCATCAAACTCGGGCACATATTGATGTATCTGAGAGGAAATCATGCAGATTAGCCAATCATCGTAATACTCGCCCGGCAATTTGCCCAGCAAAAGAGCAGGGCGCAGTTTCCCTTCGGCGAGGTTGGTCTGCGGAAAGCGAAACAATACAATTTGCCCAGCCTTCTTCATGCAAAAACTACCTTCAAATCGGCCATAGTGTATACCGGCGTCTCCTCGTCCTCCATTCCTCGCATAGCAGACGCCAGGGATAACTCGCTCCAGGCACTATCTTCCAAGCGCCTTTCTTTTATCACGAAATACTCAGCGAAGTTGTCACGTTCAGCCTTGGTTCCCTTGGCTATGACCCGGCGCCCTCGCTTTTCCTTTAGCAAAAGATACTCGATAAAATGAAGCACTTCTGCCTGTAATGAAGCGGGAAGTTTTTGTACCTGCTCCTGGATTTGCTCAGAAATAGACATCACTACATCTCCTGCCGGCGAAATTCTGGTTATCCCTGCCACTCATTATAAACCAGGAGTGAGATCTGTCAAAAGAAACGCGCACCGTAAAGAACCCTGGCTTAGTCTTCTAGACCTGACAGGTCTGTTTAAGACCCATGGAACGGGGTATGGACGGCGGACTGTGGTCCGCCTGGAGCAGGATGGAGCAAACTTGCGCCTGGCGTGGACGGCGGCATCCGTTCTGAAGCACGCCGGGGATTGAAATCCCCGGCTGAAGGTGGGCAAGCGTTAGTCGGCTTCAGCCGACTTCCTCGTTTCAGCCAGGGAATTTTATTCCCTGGCGACATCCGCCCTGAGGCGCGCCCAGGGATGGTCTCCTGTGTCACCTTGAGTACAACGAAAGGGCCTCATGGAACTGAGGGGAGATTCTTCGCCGCTACGCGGCTCAGAATGACAATGGGAGAGCAGGTTGCCTCACGCTTCGCGTGAAGTCGGCTTCAGCCGACTTGTTTCCGCCAGGGAATTGATTCCCTGGCGGACAAATCTTTCACCACAGAGAGCATAGAGACAAATCCCAATGAATAATGACCAATGACCAAAATCTTGGTGTCTTTGTATCTTTGTGGTCAAAACCTCTGTGTTCTCTGTGGGCTCTGTGGTAAATAGCTCCCAGCCTGGAGCAGGATGCACTAGACCTGTCAAGTCTGTCTTCAAAAATGTAGAGGTGACCCAGTGGGTTGCCTCTACTTGACCACAATATACACCTCAAAGGTCTTTGCCGGGGCAACACCCTCCTCCCAAGAGCGGCGGTAGACCAGCCGTAGCCATTCCTTTCCCGGCGCAACTGCCTCAAAGCGTATCGTCATCTTGCCGCCTGCGCCCAGCGCCTGGCTGTCAGCCTTGAATTGGGGCTCCCCCACCTGCTTCACCACTCCTACCTCCCCAGCCACTTCCCACGTGTAACCCGTGCTCGGGTTGGCGTCCAATACCAAATCGATCTGCTCGCCGACGCGCAGCTCAATCATCGAGCCGCTATCCCTCTCCACCACCTTCAACGGAGCACGAACCCGCGGCCCACAAGCCACCAATGCCACGGCTACAATGATGCTTGCCAACAACACACTCCGACCGCCACTCATCTAGACCTCCTTCCACTACATTCCCCCCTCTCCCTAAGTTTGGGAGAGGGGCTAGGGGGTGAGGGCATCTCCCTCCAGCACCAGCCTTGCCCCCATCGCAAACACACGGCTGGTCAAGATCAACGCCGCGACAAGCTCCGGCAGTGCCAAGCCATCGTGCGGAACCAGCAGGATAGCCAGGAAAGCGCCCAGCCCTGCACTCACCGCCAACAAACCGTGCGCCCGCTGCCCCTTGCGCCATATCTCCACGCCCAACAAGACGTATCCCACCGGCGTGACCAGAAAATAGACCGCCGCAGCATACCAATGCAACTTGCCATAGTGCTCTGGGAACACCCCCACCAAAATCAATGCCACCGCAGCGATGAACGCCAACGCTGCCCCGGCCCTGCCCAGCCACCCTGAGCCAATCCATTGCCACACGCCGGTGGCTAGAATTGCCGTGAGCGCCCCGCCGAGGATCAGCGCGGCATTGAACCAGCCGCCTGCTTCCGGATGCACTCCCAAATCGCTCAGGGCATTCGTATGCCAATTGAACCACGGCGAAATAGCGACGGCGAAAAAGATCATCCCCAGGGAAAGCCATGGGGCAATCATGCCACACAACCCAGCAAAGCGCAGAAACTTCTTCGATGCCATCGGAGCCGCTATCCTGTGAATCCTGCTGCCTTGTTGAAACCATTCCATGCCAGTGTGAACAGCAGCGGCGCCCTGTGCTTCAGCGGTGCAGCGGAAACCGCTTCCGTCCAGCGCTGCGTGGCTTCCTTGGCGCGCGCAAAACAAGAGGCAGTGAAAGCCTGCAACGCCGGCGCCCGCTCCTCCGCGCTGACGTGGCGGTACCTTTCATACACCTCCGCCGCCTCGCTCACGAAAGCCTGCTCCAGCGCATCGCGTTCGCTGCGGTACAGCGGCAATCGCGTCGCATAGTCGCGGATCACGGCGCGGTGCAAGCGCTCATGCGTCCACCACAGGGATTGCCCATCATAACGCCCGCTCGGCTCCGGACCCAGATGGGGCAGCCCTGCCCCGCCCAGATAGACCGGCTTGAAAATCCCCGTGCACGTCCCAGAGGTGCCAGTCAGCCAATAGGTGGGCAAATCGCGCCTCAAGTGGGCAACCATTGACCCGGTGGACTGGCTGGGCCGTGTTGGACCCAGGCTGGCGTGCACGCAGATAGTATCCATCACCCAACCGCGGCCTGGGTTCCAAGTCGGGTCTGCTGCCGCACGCTGCCCGTGATCGCGCAAGATGGACATCATCGTCTCCGGAGTGATGCGCCCCTTTTGCCCCTCCAAGAGCTCCATGGAGCGGCACTGCCGCGGCCGGCAGCCATCCAGTCGCGTGTACAGAAAATCCGAATAGCAACGGGCGAAATGGAAATCTTCCTTGGACTTGCACCACCCCTTTTCAATGGCGTGTTCCACCAGCCCCGGCGATGCCAAGTCCCACTCGCTGCCGATGGTCAGACCATTGGAAATGCTGCGTACATCGCGCACGCGTTCCGCCGCCCAGTACTTGCCTGCTGTCTCCAGTACCCATGCCTCATTGGGGTCAGCGATGATGAACGAGTTATGATAGTACGTCTTGTGCTGAAAGCCGCAATTGCCGCTCTGCCCGTACGTGGTCAGCAGTTCTATGATGATGTCCAGTGCTTTGCGCGCCGTGTCCGCGCGCTCCAGCGCCAAGCGTATCATGTCCATACCTATAAGACCCGGTTCCTTGCCATAAGGTTCCTTAGTAAATACCGCCTCGTTGCCAATCGCTACGCCATGCTCGTTGGCACCCATCTCGCATCCCCACATCCAGAAGGGCCGCGAGAGGATCACTTCGTACGTTTCCTCCACCTGTGGCACCTCGATGTAGGTGCACTTGACCTTGCTCCCCGGCTCGTGCCGCGCCCGTGGGATGTAGGTCAGCACCTGCGCTTCGTTTGGCTCGCGATCGCTGTTCTTAGCCAGGATCGTCGTGCCATCAGCCGTTGCACTGCCCACCGCTACCAATGTATCGCACATCTTCCACCTCCCTCACAAGGTTCAGAAAAGTTCATATACAAACTAGGCTCGTAGTGCGCGCTTCAGCGCGCATTGAGCGCTAAAGCTTGCCCTGAGCGCAGCGAACGGGCGCTTACGACAAACCTGGTGCTCGCTTCAACACGCCACGCTACTCCCTCTCCGCAAACTGCAACGTATACAGACGGTGATACACGCCTCCCGCCGCCATCAGCTCCTCATGCGTCCCCTGCTCGACAATCCGCCCGCCTTCCAAAACCACAATGCGATCCGCCCGTTGCACGGTCGCCAGGCGGTGCGCAATGATGAACGTGGTTCGCCCACGCATCAGCCGTTCCAACGCCGCCTGCACCTCATGCTCTGCTTCCGCATCCAGCGCGGACGTGGGCTCGTCCAAAATCAGGATGCGCGGGTCTTTGAGCAGCGCCTGCGCGATCGCTAGGCGCTGGCGCTGCCCGCTCGAAAGCCGCACCCCGCGCTCACCAATCACCGTATCATAACCCGCCGGTAAATGGAGGATAAATTCCTCCGCATACGCAGCACGGGCGGCAGCGGCAATCTCTTCATCGCTTGCTCCGGGTTTGCCATAGGCAATGTTCTCCCGCACCGTGCCGCCAAAGAGGAAAATATCCTGAGGCACCAACCCAATCTGTTCGCGCAGGCTGCGCAGGCGCACATAGCGGATGTCGTGCCCGTCAATTTCAATGCGCCCAGAAGTCGGATCGTAGAAACGCAGCAACAGGCTCGCCAAAGTGGTTTTCCCCACCCCGCTGTGCCCCACCAATGCGATGACCTCGCCCGGCTTTACCTCCAGATTGATCCCCTGCAGCACCGGTTCCACGCCGTTGTAACTGAAATGGACGTCCACAAAGCGCACCCATCCCTCTATCGGGGGCAATTCCGCCGCCTGGGCATCGTCTAGGGGTTCTGGCTCGGCTTGCATCAGCTCCAGCACACGCCGTGCTGCGCCAATCGCCTCCTGCACCTGCGAGTACAGCCCAGCCATCGCTGCCATCGGCCCGCTCACCAGCATCAGATACACCAGGAAAGCGACCATCTCGCCCGGGGTCATTTTCCCCGCCAGCACTTCCCGCCCCCCGAACCACAACAAGAGCAAGATAAGCCCCAAGCCCAGGAAACTGAGCAACGCCATAAAAGCGGCACGCCAGCGGGTGCGCTCCATCGCCGTGCCAAACCCTGCTTCGACATAGCGGCCAAAACGGCGCCGTTCTGATTCCTCCTGGACGAAGGATTTGACCACGCGCACGCCAGCCAGTGTCTCTTCCAGGACGGCCGTGGCATCAGCCAGGCGATCTTGCACCGCCGTGGATAAACGCTGCAGACGCCGCCCAAAAAAAGCGGAGATGCCAATCATCAGTGGTACGAGGATGAACACCAGCGCCGTCAGTCGCCAGTTCATCCACAGCATCAGGAGGATGCCACCGCCCAGCGTAATCACCTCGCGCAACAAGGAGATGGGCGTTTCGGTCAGCATGGCTTGGACCACCGTGATGTCGTTCGTCACGCGCGAGACCAGCTCGCCCACACGACGCCCTGCCAGAAAGCGCAGCGGCAAGCCAACCATACGATCGTAAATGGCCCGCCGTAGATCCACCGTTACCCGCTGGGCAACGAAGGTAAGCAGATAACTTTGTACAAAAGTCAGCACAGACTGCAGCAGAAAGAGCGCTAACAGGCTCAGGATCAGATGGTTGAGCCGTTCCTGCTCCCGAGTGACGAACACCGAATCCACCAACGCACGCAGCGCCCAGGGCAAAGCCAGACTGATGAGGCTCCCCACGACAAGCGCCAGCCCAGCCAGCGCCATTTGCTTCCAATATGGCTTCACATAGCGGAACAGTGTCCGCAACTCAACCATGCTTCTCGCTTTCTCCCACTGCAGAGCACACCGACCCCACAGAGAAAACTAGACCTGTTCTGCATTCTCTGCGCTAAAAACCTCAATCTCCTCTATGGAGAGTGTTGAAAATCTTGTCACCCTAGTCCATCCCGGTAAAACTCCTCACCACGAAGACACAAAGGGGAAAAAAGAAACTCCAATGGACAAAACCCAATGACCAAAATCTTCGTATCTTTGTGTCTTTGTGGTAAACCTTTTTCACCGCAGAGGGAATTGGTCATTGGTCATTCGCCCATCGGGATTTCCCATTCTCTTCGTGCCTTTGTGTCTTCGTGGTAAAAACCTCTGTGTTCTCTGTGGGCTCTGTGGTAAATAGTCCCCTCTGCGCTCTCGGCGGTAAACCCCTTCAATATGGATCAAACAAGATCACCACATACGTGAACTGATACACAATGCCGCCTATCACGACATCGCGCACGCGCACCGTGTACCATTGATCCGCGGCAGGACGCTCCAGTGAGATATGCGGCTCCCAGACGATGGTGTTCTCCCCATATCCATCGGCGACCGGCAACAGCGTCAACGGCACTTCGCGGCCCTCGTAGCTCATGGCTACCGAAGCCTGTGAGAAATCCGCCCCATCGTAGGAAAAAGACCAGCGGGGATAGACTACGACATAAGGGACGTATCCCGGCGGCGGCCAGGCGAAGAAATTGTCCCGCGTTTGGGGCCTTTCGGCAGAGGCAGCGCCAAACACCCACAGCACACTGGCTGCCGGATAGCCTGGAGTGGGAGGGATATCCCCAATGCCCATCGTCATCGTGCGCGGATTCAGCAGCCAGCGCCGATGGGGCACATGCTCATTGCCGCTCCCCGCGTCCTGCATGAACCCATCAATCGCCACGCAGGAATGCACCTCCAAATACAAGTTGGAACTGCGTGCTCCCTGCGCTCCCTCCAGCGAATAACACTGCCAACTCTCATCCGGTGCATGGCTCAAGCGCCCGTTCACACTGATCATCAATGCTGCTTTTTGTGCCTTCTGGTTCAATTCATCGTCAAAAACAATGTCAGCAGGCACGCCCGCCATGGCGCGGAAATAATTAATGCGCTGCAAAACCGCCGTGCGGAAGGCGTCCGAGGTGCTCCCTTCGTCGCACGTGGCGTGGTTCCCTGTCCAACCTGTGGGCATGTCCTCACAGGGACGGTAATAAGCGTGGAAGAAAGCCAGTGCCTGATCCTTGTGCAGCGTGTCAACAGACAGCCCGCCTTCGCGTGACACGGAGGAGACAATGGCGAAAGGACCAGCCAAAGACTCGTCGGGTACGAACTGTGGTGCCTGCCCTAGTCTGGGGGGTGCAGAAGTCGTGCGCTCAGCCACCCTGGGGATAGGCAGCGCCCCACCTCCCATCCGTCCCAACGCGAACAGGAGGGACAAGCAGAGCAAGAGCAGAGGAACAACTAGGCGCAATCGCTTCATCGGCATGGCAATTTCTCTCTGACCGGATCAATCATACGAGGGTATTGAAAAAGCCCTTCCAATGTCATGCTGAACCTTCGCCCTGAGCAAAGCGAAGGGGAAGTGAAGCATCTCGCAGTACTCGGGAAAATACGGCTAAAGTTACGCGAGACCCTTCGCTTCGCTCAGGGTGACAAGATTTTCGCACTCTCATCATACCTGGTGCGAATTATACCGCACAGTGCCTCTGCCTCCAACCAACGCAGATGCCCTGAGACCACCTCCCCCGGCGTGGCAGTGCGCAGATGTCGCCAGGGAATCAATTCCCTGGCTAAAACAAGTCGGCTGTAGGGGCGAACCTTGTGTTCGCCCATGCACGTCTCTTCCATTGTCATTCTGAGCCGCGTAGCGGCGAAGAATCTCCCCGCTCCAGACGGACCACAGTCCACCGTCCATGCCCCGCTCCATGGGTCTTGAAGGTCTAGGGGCAACCCACTGGGTCGCCCCTACAGTCTCTCCAATAGTCAT